>CP027241.1:375000-3201383 GCA_002999035.1 Lachnospiraceae bacterium oral taxon 500 | reverse complement strand
GGTACAGCGCTTAGAGCCGCTCTGGCTCAGTTAGCTGATCCGTCCGAGGAAACGGTAAAGGCAATGGAGGAACTCGGAATATCCTTAGTAGATGACGCAGGAAATATGAAACCGTTGTCGGCGTTAATGGTTAGACTTAAGGAAAGGCTTTTCCAATTTAAGCGAAGCGCAAAAAGCTCAGTATGCCTCTTCTGTTTTTTGGCCGGGAAGCCATGTCGGGAATGCTTGCCATTATTAACAGTTCGGAAGCGGATTTTAATATAAAGTGGGGAGCGCTATCGAGACTCCGGCGGCGCGGCGCAGGAAATGGCTGATATCATGGGAGATACCGTGCAGGGTCAGCTTAAGGAGTTAAAAAATCGAGCGGGTTGAACTTGGACTGCCAATTTTTTCGACACTTTTGGCAAGGACTTAAAAAAACGCCTTGGATTCAGTGACAAAAAAACTGAAAGAAGGAATGACCGCCTTTTTCTAAATTGGACAGTCAAACCAAAAAAAATATTGGGAAAATGATTGCCTTAGCGGCGGCGATTGGCCCAGTTGTAAAAGGACTGTCAGTAGTATTTAAAGTCGGTTCTTTTTCTGGCTCCTCTTTTTGGTAAAATTGCAGGCGCGGCCGGGTCCGGCGGGCTTGGCGGGGCGGCAGCAGCATTGGGCATTGGGTTAGGGCCGTTGATTGGAATTATTGCAGGAGTGGCCGCAGCCGGCTATTTTACTGTATAAGAACTGGGAAACGGTAAAGGCAAAGGGAATGGAGTTTATTGAAGCAATCAAAGCAAAATTCTTCTGAGTTTGGGCCGCATATTCAAAATTTGTTTTCCAATGTTTCAAGTTATTTTAGGTGTGGTACTGCCGGTTGTAGAAGGTTTTTTTGGTGGGGTTTTACAAATGCTAGGGAAGTTGGCACTTGATTTTACGGATGTTATTGGTGGTGCAATTAAGCTCTTGTCCGGATTTACAGACTTTTTAGTGGGGGTCTTTACCGGCGATTGGAGTAAAGCATGGGAGGGCGTTAAGAGTATATTTATCGGTACTTGGGAGATGATCTCCGGCGCACTTAGGGGTAGCATTAATTTTATCATCGGTGGAATCAATGCTTTTCTGTCCGGGTTAAATAAAATAAAACTTCCAGACTGGATACCGGGAGCGGGCGGAAAAGGAGTGAATATTCCTTTAATTCCTACTTTTGCGCAGGGCGTTACTAATTTTAGCGGCGGTATGGCGATTGTAGGTGAGAAGGCCCGGAGTTAGTTACCCTGCCAAGAGGCGCGAATGTATTTCCTAACCGAAATACAGAGCAAATACTTGGGAGCAACATGGTATCTTTTGAAAAAATGCTGTTGGAAAAAAGTCGATACTCGAATGATGCACTGGAAAAGTGGGCGGCACCTATACAACCAATAGAAATAACCGCAGCATAAAGTTTGCACCGGTAGTAAACATATACGGAGCCGGTGAAGGGCGGGAGATGGCGCAAATGGCAAAAGAAGAACTGCGCAAGCTCTGGAAGAATTCATTGATGATGAGGACTTAGCGGGTTAGGGGAGGGAGAATGAATGCTTCAAAAATAGGCGAGGTCATTTTTACGGCAACGACAGAAGAAACGGTTAGTTATGAAAATGAAATTACAGAAAGGCCGGTAGAAGATTTGGGCTATATTTCCGATCATGTCAGGCAAAAGCCCATTAAGTTTAACGTATCGGGAGTTTTGGTAGGGGAAGAGGCGTTTTCTCGTTTGATGAAGTTAAGAGAGTACAGCAAAGGGAAAGAGACACTTCAGTATTATGGGCGAAATGTCTTTTATAATGTGCTCATCGAAACACTTGAAACCGGACATAATAAGGAAACCCGGAATGGTTTTTCCTTTCATATGTCCTGTAAAATCGTGCAACAGGCCGTAAAAAAGGAAATCATAAGAAACCAAGCCATTAACGCGCAAGTAAAGGAAGTTACTAAGCAAGGGAAGATTACGGTCATGCAAAAGCCGGTAACAAAAAAGAAGAAAGAAAGCATCATGCAAAAAGGAGCAAGGCAAGAAGAATGAAGGAAATAGAACTGGAAGAAAAACAAAGGGAAGAAATATCATATCTTCCTTTTCCCAAGGGAAAAATCCCATGCGAGGCGGAGTTCGATTATCAGGGACAGAGTTTTCTTTTGGTCTTTTTTTATAACGAAGCGTATGATTTTTTACTGCCGACTTATATCGACTGGAAAATATGGAAAAAAAGCCGGTTAAGTTAGGGGAAAAGATCGTGTTAAATCAAAGGCTGTTTGAGATAGAAACCGAATTAGACCGGAGTTTGCCGGTAATTGTGCCGGCGGCGTTTTTTGAAGAGAGAAAGGCGGCCAATTGGGAAAGCATGGGAAATGGAGTAGAACTGGTGGTGATAGAATGATTTTTAACCGCAGAGCGCAAATACGGCTGGGACGCTTGGAATATGAAAGCGAAACGCTGGACTTTGATTTTTTTGTTCCTTTTTCTACAGAAATGGAGCCGGATATATCAGAAATATCCCTGTATAATCTATCTCCGCAAACCATTGCGGAAATAAAAAAAAGGAATGCCCGTGGAACTTTTTGCCGGGTATGGGGAAGATATGGGCCTTTTGTGTTTGGGAGAGGTCTTAAATTACAGCACAAAAAATGAGAATGTTGATAGAAAAACAACGTTAAAGGTTGGAAGCGGCGCGGCAGCGTGGGCGGAGATGGAGATTAATAAGACTTATGCGGCCGGGATAACTTCACAGCAGATTTTACAGGATTTACTAAAGAATTATAACCTTACTGTTGCTGATATTACATTAAAGCATAACGTCAAGCACAGAAAGGCCAGAACGCTTAGCGGCAAGTTAAAAAAATATTATTCAAAAAATTGCTAAGGAAACGGAAACAAAAATTTATATCAATCAAGAAAGAGTTTTTGTTCGGCCAACGGAAAAAGGGGACAACAAGGACTTTTATTTATCGGGAGCAACTGGTCTTTTGGGAAGCCCGGAAAGGTGCGAAGTTTCCGAAGGGGAGACAAGGAAAGAAGGGTATAAAATTCAATGCCTTTTGAATCACCAGATCACAACGGACAGAATTGTTGTAATTCAGTCCCAAATGGCAGAAGGTAGTTTTAGAGTAGTAAAGGGAAGCCATAACAGCAGGGAATATATAACAGAAATGGAGGTGCTGCCATGGCAGGCTTAGCAAAATTTGTCAATAAAAAAATAGAAGAAAAATTAGGAGCAATTCATACCCTTTTCTTAGGCAAAGTGGTGGCAGTAAATCCGCTGATTATCTTACCGCTTTTCGGGAACAAAACACAAGTGGAAAAGCCGATGCTATTGGGAAGTGCGGTTTATGAAGTTGGAGACATTGTGCTTTTAGGTGTTTTGCAAGAGTATGCGGAGGGTGGCATAACGCGAAGATTTGATTTATCAGATGCAGTAGTCTTAGGGAAGGTATTTAATTTATGAAAGATTTACAGGTAAAGGGAATGACCTTGTGCTGGAAAATGGGGATTTTAAAATAATATCAGGAGAGGATGAGATTTTGCAGTCCTTAGAAAGGATATTGACAACGAGAAAGGGCGAATGGTTTTTAAATGAAGAGATAGGCCTTGATTATTCGGAATTAGAAAAGAAAGAAGTCGACCAGGAACTGCTGCGGCTTTCTGTTATAGAAGCGGTATTGCAGGAAGAAAGAGTGCAGGAGGTTTTGGATTTAATAATCGAATGGGACAGGGCTAAAAGAGCGTTAAAACTAAGTTTTAATCTGGTTTTAAAAGGGAAAGGTGATTTGTATGGCGGGCATTACGAAGTTTGGCTTTGAGAGAAAACGATATGCGGATATTGAAAAAGAAATGTTCCTTTCCGCAAAAGAAAAATGGGGAGAAGAAATCAATTTATCGGAAAAAAGCGCACTGGGGATATTGCTGCGGATTTTTGCGTGGAGCATTGCCAAAATCTGGCAATTAGGGGAATCTATTTATTTTCAATCCTTTCTTCGATATGCTGAAGGAATTCAACTGGACTATATTGCGGAAAGAGGTGGGATAAAAAGATTCCCAAAAGCAAAGTCTAAAGGTAAGCTGATCATTCGTGGGAATACAGGGAAAGAAGTTTATCGTGGATTTCAAGTACGAACAGAAAGCGGAAAGGAATATCAGGTAACAAGGCCGGGTGTTATTTCGGGAAAACGGAACGGTTGTTCTTCCGGCAGAAAGCCTGCTATGTGGCTCAGAGCAAAATGCAGAGGTTGGAGAAATAACGATAGTCAGTTATCCAGAGACGGGGATTACTTCAGTAACAAATGAAGAAGCATTCGTGGGTGCAAGAGAAGAAGAAACGGATGAAGAATTAAGACGCCGATATAAGGCGGGTTTAAAAAACAAAGGAAAATCAACGATTGCTGGCATTGAAAAGCGGATTTTAGAAAATCCTTCCGTAAAGAGTGTAATCATTGAAGAAAACGACACGGAAACGGCGAATTACGGTATACCAGCGCATGGAATCCGGGTGATCGTGCAGGGCGGAAGCGATGAGGAAATTGCCAGAGCGATTTTGGAGTCGAAAGCGGCCGGTATTAGCACGGCGGGCGCTGTGGCGGTAACGATACAGGATAACAAAGGAAAAAGCCGGGTAGTGCGGTTTCAAAGAACGACAGCAATCATGGTTTATGCGGTGATTAGACTGTCTTTTTATTTGGGCGTAGAAAATAAAGAGCAGCTAAAAGAAAAAGTACAAACGGATGTTTTAAATTATTTGTTGGGGCTTTATGCAGGGGAAGATATTGTAGTTAGCCGGTTAGTATCCCTTGTTATGGGAAATAAGGAAATTAAGGACGCGGCGGTCAAAATCGGCAAAACAGAGCAAAGTTTGGAAGCAAAAAATATTGTATTAGCCGAGGGCGAGACCGTTATCACGGACAAGGGGAAAGTGAAGGTGAGCGATGACCTTTAAAGAAATATGGCAGCGACTTCCTCAAAATTACAGAAAAGTAAGCGGTAATATGGAAAAACTATTAAGGGTGATTAGCGAGCAGTTTTATTTTGCCGCCTCAATGCTGCGCAGTTTATCAAGTTTGCCTTCCCTTGAAAAAGTAAGCGGTCAGACTTTAGATCTTTTGGGGGAAGAAGAAGGAACGGATCGAAATGGAAAAAGCGACGAGGAGTTTAAGCAAGTCATTCGGTTTCAAATTGCTTCCAAGGACAGAGGAGAGGATATCCATTCTCTTAATTCAGCGCTTGATTTTTATTTGCAAGCGGATTTTGTTGAAATCATAGAAGGCGACGCCAAGATAATCGTTGTGGCCGGCCGTTTTTTAACGGCAGAAGAAAAGAGAAAAATCAAAACTTTGGCGGCTGCCGGAGTAGGAGTTGACTTTAAAACGCAGCATACTCTATATCCAGCGAAGGGGAAGACAAAAAGTATCTGTTTAAGCGGGGAAGAGACAAAATTAGAAACCAGAAAGGGGTAAAAAGTGGCGCAGGAATTTTATACCATAATTACTAAGATTGGGCAGGAGAAATTGGTCAGTGCAACAACCGGGCAAAAATTAGAATTTTACCAGTTTGCGGTTGGCGATGGAAATGGGAGATATTATGAGCCAATGGTTTCTCAGTATGCGTTGGTTAATGAAAAGTATCGCGCGAACACAAATGCAACCACGATCGAAGAAAACAGAATTACCATTGAATGCCTGATACCGGCGCATATCGGCGGATTTACGATTCGGGAAATTGGCATTTTTGATAAGCAAGGAAGTTTGGTTTTAGTTGGGAAATATCCGCAAACGGAAAAACCGGTTGATTCATTCGGCGGATTAAAGGATCTTTATATCAAGGTTCAGCTTGAGGTGGATAACCCGGAAACGATTGCTATGACAGTAGACCCCAATGTGGTTATTGTAACCAAACAAAACTTGAATCAGGAGCTATCAAAGTATTTAAAGAAGAACGAAACTGTGAATGATCTGGATTCGTCTGACAAGGATAGACCGCTGTCAGCCGCGCAAGGGAAGCGGCTGAATGAAAATAAGCTGGGGATAACAGAAAAGGCCGCCGACAGCGATAAGCTGGATGGACAAGACTGCACTTATTTTGCAACATCGCAAAAAGCGGACAGTCTGGAAACACAGATTGAGCAGCTGCGGGCGGACATCCAGAATCTTACCCAGCAATTGAATAATAAAGCGGATAAAAATATGATTACAGCCATTCATTTACCCAGTGTAACTCAAGCATGGATTACAAATGCAGGAATGATTGAAACACAAGTGATTTTTGGCAGAACCGAAAAAGTTATGCAAAACATTGATGGTATTCCAATTTATGGGCAAAATGGGCAAACAGTTCAAGTGTCTGTTGGTATGCATGCGTTGATGTATAGCAAGACGGATCAACGATTTTACTTGATTTTTTAAAAATTTACCCATTCCGTCCAAGGACCATTATTGATTTTGTGCCGCCGTTGATATTGGCCATTTGTATTCCGGCGTTCCTGCCAAATCCAGTTGTCAATATTATTATGTTCCTGATTGGATGAGTTTTGTACTGTTAAAACTCCATAGCCAAAACCGGTTTCTAATCCGAATGTGTACCAGCCTGTTTTCAGGCATTCATCAAAGTTTTTTGTCCATCCGTGATAAATGAATGTATTAGCATTTTTATCCGCTTTATTATTCTAAAGCAGGCGAAAGATGGCATGCTATAATCATTGCAAAAAGGAGATAAAGAGGCAATGATTAAGCTATCAGATGAGATTTACAGGGCAATTAAGAAGTTTACCAATCTAAGCAGGGGGGAGTTTAAGCAGCTAACGAGAGAGGTGATGGAAAAATATGAGATAATCCCCAAAAAAGAACAAAAGGAATATCAGTTGTTGGTTTTGCTGGAAAAATTTCTGTTCTCTTTACGGACGGAAAAGAAGTCAGAAAAAACGATTGATGGTTATCGATTGCAGATTACGAAGTTCAGCGAAAGAGTAAATAAGGATATTCGCCGGATAAGTACAGACGACATCCGGGAATACATCAGCTATTTGGTCAATACCAGAAAGAACGCAGATGGTACAATTAATAATTACCTGCATATTTTGCAAAGCTTTTTTAAGTGGTGCATCGTAGAAGGCTATCTTAGCCAAAATCCCATTGCCAGAATAAAAATCAATAATTTTAAACCAAAAAGAAACAGGGTAGGATTAGATGGTGAGAAGCTGGAAGCGGTCAAATATGCTTGCGAGGATTTGCGGGAAAAGCTGATTATTGAATTATATGTTTCTACTGGTTGTCGGTTATCGGAAATTGCAGAGATAGACGTTAAGGATATAAATCAAAAAGAGCGCAGCATTGAGGTAATTGGGAAAGGGAATAAGAAAAGAACTGTATTTTGCAGTGAAAAATGCAAGTTATTAATAGAAGAGTATATGAAAAAAGAAGCAATTACGGATGGAGCGCTGTTACGAAGTAATAAAAAGCCGCATGGGCGGCTAAAGCCATCGGCAATCCAATCTATTATCAAAGAAATTGGCGAAAGAACCAATATTAAGCTATATCCGCACTTGTTGCGGCATACTTTCGCAACAAATAGCCGGAAGCATGGAATGAGTTTGGAAACTATTCAAATCTTGCTTGGCCATGCAAGTATAACAACAACGCAGATATATGCTAAAGAAGATATGGAAAAGATAAAAAACGAGTATAACAGGATAGCATAAAGCATTTTTAATATGTGAGAAGACACGTTGAAGACGTGTCTTCTTGTCATGCTGAGGAAGGAAAAGAGAATGAAAAAACTGTTAATATGCATTGAAGAATTACAAAATGAGAAACCGAAAATGATAGAATCCCGCTTACTGATAGAGAGCGGGGCGGTGAAATGGAAAGTGATAGATAACCCACCAGTGATAGAAGACCGGCCCGGTGAAGTTGGGAAATATGACATTAACGAACAAGGAGAAATCATGGTTCGTTATGAACAGCGGGAAAAAACGGAAGCGGAAAAACTGAAAGAAGAAATCCAAGAAATCAAAAAAGAGCAGCTTGACATGATGGAAGCATTGGCAGAAATGAAGGAAGGCGGTGCGTAAGATGAAAGATAGATTACTTCTATTTCTCATAAAAATACTATTGAGGGAAGGGGGTGAAGAAATGGTGTGGCGTGATATTTATGTGAAATTAATTATCGCGAAGCGGAGAACCATCGACAAAATCAAGGATCCGGCTCTGAAGCAGTTAGTTTTAGAGGATTTGAAAGAACTTGGTTTTGATGGTTACGGCAATCCGCTGCCGGAACTGGCGGAAGAATAAGGCATAATGGCATGGGGCGGCGGCAGCTGCCCCATAGT
This sequence comes from Lachnospiraceae bacterium oral taxon 500, assembly GCA_002999035.1. Lineage (NCBI taxonomy): Bacteria > Bacillati > Bacillota > Clostridia > Lachnospirales > Lachnospiraceae > Lachnospiraceae bacterium oral taxon 500. Next base: position 3,193,053 of record CP027241.1, on the reverse strand, counting down.
CAAAAAAGAGGGAGGATTGATACATGGAAGAAACAATCAGAGTGAGCGAGCAAATTTTTGGTGCGCTTCCGTCTAATAGAAGTCCAAAAGATTTTCCGGTTTTGGCGGAAAGCGGAATCACCTTAGAAGTGGCTTATAAGCCGGAGAACATTGAAACCATATTGAATATGGTTATGTATAATCAGCTGCTTTCCGGTAGCTGTGTCGGGCAGGCGCTGGCCAAGGCAAAATCTTTGCTGGAGTATATTCAGAACCCGGACAATATATTTTTGTTCAGCGGCTGGTTTTTATGGATGAACCGGCCAAAGAATATTAGCTACTTGCTGGACACGGAAGGAACATCACTAAAAGATCAGGCCGAAAAGCTGGTCGAGGATGGTGTTTGTTTTCTGGCGCAATATGACTTAAACCCTAAGCAGACAAGTGAGCGCATTTCCTACAAGGACAATAAAGATAAGTTCTATAGGGAAGTACGGCCAGCGCTGTTAAATTCGGCTGCTGGGTACAAGGCAGATAAATACCTTTTTCCAGAAACGGAGTTAGAAATTAAGCAGGCGATTAAAAAGCTTGGGTGTGTCTGTATCTGCATTCCCTTGTATCCATCGTTTAGCTTTGTCCAGAGCAATGGGATTATTCCCAACCCGCAAGACGGTGAAAGCTTAAAGGGCTTTCATACCATGCTAATTTATGGCTGGGACGATAGTAAGGCCGTTTGGTACGGCCATAATTCTTACGGCCGAGGTTGGGGAAAGAACGGCTTTTTCACCATTCGGAAAGATTACCCGATCAAGGAATATGTCGCGATTGCCGATGACAGCTTACTTCATTGGGCGGACAAATATTTTTACTTCCTTTGGAAGAAGGGTGTGACGCTGCATGAACGGAACTTTGACCGGAACATTAGCCGGGGTGAAACAATGGCTATTTTGGCCAGAGTGCTGGCGGGCGGAGATAAGAATGTGTTCCCTGTGATAAACGCTGAACATTGGGCTGACAAGTATTTCAAATATCTTAACAGCCACGGCTGCAAGGTATTTGAAAAGAATTACGACAATAAAGTTACACGCGGCGAGTTTATGACTTTGCTTTACCGAATGCTTAACAAAAATGACGCGACTGACGTGCTGCCGAAAAAGGGCGGACATTGGGCGGAAGCGTATTTTGAAGCACTGCAAAAAAGAGGAATAACAATCCATGAAAAGCGCTTTGACGACTGTATTACCAGAGGTGAAACAATGGCGCTGGTAAGCCGGGCGTTAGGCTACAAAAAATAGAGAGGATTAGCAATGGGAAATAATGAGTTTCAAGAACTTTGCAAAGAACAAGTTGCAGCATACCATAACGAGCGTTTTGAAACGAAAATTTCAAAAGGAAATGTGTATGTGGTGTGGTTATGCAAGGTATTGCAAAACAATAAAGCGCTGCTAAGTACAACACTTTCGGACGGTATGTATTATGAGGTCACTCATAATGAGGACAAAAAGGAATTGTACTTTGACGCGTACAAGAAACAGGAAAATATCAAGATTGACTTATAGGAGGCAATATTGAAAAGAATTGTACTTGATATCGGCCATGGGCAAAATACTTTTCCGCCTTCAAAAGGCGTTTATTTTGACGGGGAGTCTTTGACAGGAAGACCGACAAGCAAATGGTTTGAAGAATACGACTTTAATTCAAAAGTTGCTATACTAGCAAGAGAAAAATTAAAAGAATATGACATTGAAGTTTTGTTTACGCAACAGCCGAGTGCAGATGATGTACCACTTAATGCAAGAATTAATATGGCGAACAAATGGCATAAAGAACAAGCAATTAATCTGCTGGTTTCAATTCATGCCAACGCTCATTATCCAGGAAGTTCCGCGAAAGGGTATGAGTCGTATTACTGGCAAGGTGACGAAGCGGGGGAAAAATTTTGCGGGTTGTGGCACAGATGCATGAAAAACACTGGAATGGTTGACCGAGGGATTAAAGTATCAAGCAATTTAAAAAATGCTTGGTATATCATCAGAAAAAGCCCTTGTACAGCAGTTTTGTTAGAACATTTCTTTTACACTAACTATGCCGAATTGATAAAATTTACAAAACCGGAATGGATTGAGGTTTTGGCAGACAATCTTGTAAATGCAATCATTGAATATTTCAAACTGAGTAGGAATGAGAAAAAAAAGAACACCCTAACAGTTAATATTAACGGCATTGAAAAAGAAATGGATTTTATTGTAAAGGATAACAGGAACTTTGTATCCATTCGGGAAATTGCCGAAAGCTTAGGGGCCGCCGTGGAATGGGACAATGTAAATAAAAAAGTATTAATCAGCAAATGAGGAGGTAAAAATTATGAAAATTGATTGGAAAAGAAAATTAACAAGCAGAAAGTTTTGGCTATCGGTTGCGGGATTTGTAACTTTAGTTATGATCGCATTAGGTCAAGACAAAAGCCAAGCGGAACAAATTGCTGCAATTATTATGGCAGGGGCAACAGTGGTAGGATATACCCTTGGTGAGGGGCTGGCAGACAGCAGACCGATTGAACCAGAAGAATAATTCAAGGGTAGAAAAACGAAAAGGGGTATTGCGAAATATCCCTTTTAAAAGCGTTTAAATGGTATTAAAATAATAGTTAGACAGCATAGGAGGACTGGAATATGAATAGTTTTATTAGTTGGATTGGCGGGAAGAAGTTATTAAGAAAGCAGATAATAAGTCAGTTTCCCAAGGAAATGGATAGGTACATAGAGGTATTTGGAGGAGCGGGCTGGGTTTTATTTGGAAAGGCAAAAGGCCGTGAATTAGAAGTGTTTAATGATATTGATGGAGAGTTGATCAATCTATATCGCTGTGTAAAGTATCATTGTAAGGCGTTGCAGGAAGAATTGGCATATTCTTTATCATCAAGAGAAATCTTTTATACGGATAAGGAACGAATAAGGGTAAAAGGAACAACAGATATTCAAAGGGCTGCGGCCTATTTTAGACTAATAAGGACAAGCTTTGGCTCAGATAGAAGAAGTTTTAATACGAGTTCCAGAAGACTATCCGATAAAATTGAGTATCTATCAGAAATTAGCCAAAGATTGGAATCTGTAGTGATTGAAAATAAGGATTTTCAAAATTTAATTGAAGTTTATGACAGAAAAAATGCGTTGTTTTATCTTGATCCACCCTATTACAAAAGTGAAAAATATTATGATGAGGAATTCGGGGAACACGACCATATAAGATTGTTTGAAACGCTTAAAAAGATAAAAGGGAAATGGATTCTTTCCTATAATAATCATGATAGGATTAAAGAAATATACCGGGAGTTTCAAATCGTAGAAATAAACAGGTTCAATAACCTGTCTAACAAAAATAGGGAATATAAGGAGTTGCTTATCAAGAATTATTAAAGTGTATTTTTTTTATGATATAAATAACCAATAAAGTTATATTATAACAAAAACACATTTTAAATATCACAAAATGATATCATCATTTGGTAGGAGGTACTAAGTGATGATAAAGATACATCTATCAAAGCTGCTTGGAGAAAGGAAGATGAGCCAAAAAGAACTTGCGCAGCTAACCGGAATAAGGCCAAATACAATTTCGGAATATTATCATGAGTTGACGGGAAAATTTGAGCAGCTGGATTTGATATGTGAAGCGTTAAATTGCAGTGTAAGCGACATTCTTGAGTATATTCCAAATCAGCAAAAAAGGACTGGTGAGCATAGGATTATTGAGCAGCACGGCAACAGAAAGAGCATAGAAAAATGACTGAAATTTCTTCTATGCTCTTTTTTATTTTGCGTGTCAGATTTTTTTGATTTGCGCGTCAAGCAACATCTTGTTTGGCAGATTTTATCTGGAGAGTGACATGCTGTTCTTCCGCTTATTGGCGGGTGTTGGCTTGGGCTATGCTTTGAGCAGAGGCTATACCGGTTTTGCCGGCAGTGTCAACAGAGCATATCAAACCGGTTCAACCAGATTGATGCGAACCATGACTTTTATGTTCTTTTTGACAGCTTTGTTTTCGGTAGCGGTTTTATTCAATGCAGATGCAAAGACTTTTGATTTATGGGTTAATCCGATTAACCTTGGCTTGATTTTGGGCGGACTGTTTTTCGGCTTTGGTATGGTCTTTTCGTCCTGCTGTGCCTCCGGTGTATTGACGGATGTGGTGACAGCCATGCCGAGAGGACTGATTACTTTACTGTTCTTTGGGGCCGGTGTATTTGTAGGATTTCCTTTACAGGAAAGTGCGTCATGGATTAAAGAATCCTGGATTAGCACGGAGACAGGAAAAGAATTGGGCGGCGGCGTGTACTTCCCGGATTTATTTAAAGGCGACGGTCTGCAGGGCTATCTGGGTTCGGTTCTGTTAACGGCATTGCTGTGCGGAATTGTTATCTTTTTAGCATATAAATATGAACAACACCGGAAGAAACAAAATACATATTCCGGTCATTTCATGGAAAATATTCAGGAAAAGGACAGACAAAAACCGGAAGCAGATACCAAGGATTACAAGTTCTGGTCGGAAGAAACATATAATCGTTTGTTTGCAAACCCGTGGTCATTGATGACAGCGGCACTGGTGATAACCGGTATCTTCGTGATTTTGATGGGCGTTACCAAAGCCGGCTGGGGTGCAAGTACACCTTATGGATTCTGGTTCGGTAAGTTCCTGATGCTTTTTGGCGTCAGTCCGGAAACTTTGGCGGCATTTACATTGAAACCTGAGAAACCGTTTATTATGCCGTTCTTTAGTCATCCGATTAATGTGCAAAACTTCGGCATCATGATGGGTACCGTGCTGTACTTATTGTCGGCAAGCGTCCTTGGCAAAACTTTTCGCTCTGCCTGGAACATCAATGTCAAGCAGGGAGTATTCTATGCAATTGGTGGATTTTTGATGGGCTTTGGTACCAGAATGTCCAATGGCTGTAATGTTGGTGCTTTATATACCCCGATTGCCAACTTTTCGTTATCCGGCTGGGTTTTCTTTATCTTCCTTGTAGCCGGCGGTATTTTGGGCAATATGGTAGCAAAGAAAGTAAAGTTATAAGAAAAAGCAGTGTTTGGGCAGGCCCGGTCTATCAAAAGCGGCTACCAACGCGGGGAAAACATCAGATTTAACACTTGACAAAAGACTGAAAAAAATGGTATAGTGTGAATCAAAGAGAATCAGAGTATCGTTGTTGAATATGTTTTAACAGCTAAGGGCCAAGCGGTGCGAACGCTTGGCTTTTTGCTTCAATTTGCTTTAAACCGGATTTGCCTTGCATTGGCGCAGGCATCCGCTTTTGGACGTATGGTTACGGCAAGCGTGATGAAAGCTTGGATTTTCCAGGAGAAATGCCGAAATATTTCGGCAGATGGCAGTTGATGTGTTGACGAAACTATTACATTAGGAAGCAGTAAAATGGAAAAACAAAAAGCAATTGATTTAGTAATAAAATTACTTCAGGCACAGGGGCTGAAAAAGACCCGCTTGAACTTGGAGACCAAAGCCGAAACTGACTTGGTTTTTGTGGATTTGCGCAAAAGCAGCCTGTATCTGGTGGATATCAGCCCGAAGATGCGGACGGCGGAGGAAGCCGCCGACAGGCGGGAAACCTTGCTGGAAGTTATGAAAAAGGGAATGATTGCCGCTGACCGGGTTTTCCTGTTGTATCTTATTTTGGACAAGCCCGGCGGCGAACTGCCTTTGCCGAATTTGGAAAGCGACATCATTGAAATTTACTGGTATCTGGATGCGGATAAGGAAAAGCTGATGATTCCCGGCGGGCAAATGACTTCCTTTTTGGAACTGGAAAGGACTTTGCCGGAAGCATTGGTATCGCAGACGGTAGAAGATTATGTGATGCAACGTCCCAGACGGTACCCTTATCTGACCTATGCTTTGATTGCGCTTAATATTTTGATTTGGCTGTGGCAGGAGGCGTCCGGCGGCTCGGAGCAGACAGAGGTGCTGCTGCGGATGGGGGCAATGAATCCGCTGCTGATTTTAAGCGGCGAGTGGTACCGGCTGCTGACGGCGGTATTTTTGCATATCGGCTGGCTGCATTTGCTGATGAATCTGGCGGGGCTCTTTATTTTCGGTAGCCGGCTGGAAAGGAAGATATCGGCCGGAGAAATGGCGCTTATTTATCTGGGTGGCGGAATCATCGGCAATTTGGCCAGCCTTTTGTATCACTGGCTGGGGCAGGATTATCAGGTCATCGGCGCGGGTGCCAGCGGCGGGATTTACGCACTGATGGGGGCGCTCCTGACGGTTACTTATTTAACCAAAAAAAGAGCCGGCGGACTGGATGCTTATGCGATTTTTCTTTATTTTATCATTGGCTTGGCGGCCGGGGCGGCCAATATGCAGATTGATTTAGCGGCTCATTTGGGCGGTTTTGTACTGGGATTTTTGTTGGCGGTGCCGTTTACCCAAAGGCGGAAAGTACAACTGAACGACGAAAACGACGAAAATGGAGAGAGGTATGAATAAAAGGGAGATACAGGCTTATGGAGAATGGCAGCAGGAATTGACCGGCATCAGTACATTTGACGAAAAATGGCAGGCAGTCCCGGCGGCGGTTATGCTGATTACGGAAAACGTGGAAGAAATAGAAGGTTTAAAAACCGACGGCCGGATGAAAGAGTTGCTGCTTACCTTACAACAGAAAGCAGATGCTGTTTTTTTCGGGGCCTGGCGCACCGATGCGGCGCTGCCATCGGCGGATGATTTATCGGAAAAAGCACGGGGGGAATTAACCGTGGCACTGCACCGGGAAATTAGCCGGGTTCGGCCCAAACTGATTATCAGTTTTGGCGATTTTCTGTTAAAAACCTTGACCAAGCGCTTGGATTTCCAAATTGATTTGGCCGAGGATCAGCTGTATATGATTGATTTGGCGGGGCATAGTTATTGCCTCTACCCCATGCCGGAAGTTTTCCGGCCGGATTGGGAGCAGGCGCTGGATAAGCTGGAACGGATTGATTTTTTGCGGCTGCGCAAGATTTTAAATGAGTTTGTAGCCGCCAGAGCCGGCGAGACGGCCGGCGTTTCGGAAAGCAGGGAAAAGAAAGAAAAACGCGGCGTTTTGCCGGAACTGAGTAAAACCGGAGATAAGAGCGGCAATAAGCGGATGTCGGAGCCGAAAAATGCGGCGGCGGACAGAGCAACCGATAAAACACCGGTGTTGCCGGAGCTGCCGATTGACCGGCAGGCCCGCAAAGCCGGCAAGAAGCTGGTTATTATTGACGCTGACCGGGAAGATACCGCGGCCAGGTATGCCTGCGGCCGGGCGGCCGAGGTCTTTACCGAACTGGGCTTGACGGTCGAAACCTGGAAGCTGGCGGAAACAGCCGATGAGGAAGTGCTGGCGGCACTGACGCAGGCAGCCGGAGCGGTGATTGCGCTGACAGTGGAATGGTACGGGATTGGCAGCCGGCTGCAACGTTTTTTGGAAAGCTGTCATGCGGCCAAGCCAAAAGATATTTTAGCAGAAATGCCGCTGCTGGCGATTGTTTTCAGCCGAGACGGCTATGAGCGGGAGGCGGTGGCTTATCTGACGCAGGCTTGGCGTTTGCTGGGCGGCTGGCCGGAGCAGGAGATTACCGGCGTCTTTGCTGAAGTTTCCGATTTCAGCGAAAACAGATCCGCGCTGGAAGTAATTGAAAAAAAAGCGGAACAGTTTTTCCGCTACGGTTTAAACCAAAGCTATCAGCTGCCGCAGTCAGCAGCGGCCGGGCAAATCGGGCAGCCGCCTCAGGCAGCGGCGGGTATGGCGGCGGAAACGCCGGAGGCGGAGAGCGTGCAAAGGGAAAAGGCCAATGTCAAAGCTTTGTCGCACAAGCTACAGGCTAAGTTAGAGCAAAAGACCAGACAGACGAAGCAAAGTCTGGCGGAATTGATTTTGCAAAATTATGTGGGCGGGAGCGAGCAGGAGTATCGTTTGCAGCTGATGGTCAAAGACAAACCGGCGGAAAACACCTTTGTTTTAATTAAAAAAACAGGGGTTTACGCCTATGCCGGTGAGGAAGAAGCGGTTTTGACAATTTTTGCCGAGGATGAAATCCTGCGCCGCTGCCTGGTGGGCGAGCTGTCCTTTCAAAAGGCTTTTATGACCGGTCAGCTCAGTGCCAAGGGCGAATTAACGCTGCTGTATAAATTAGAGGACTTTTTTCGGGAAACGCATTAATTTGGTTTTCTGATGTTCGTTAGAACTGTTTTTTTACTTGGGGCTCGCCGGATGCTGCGCTTTCGGTTTGGCCGGGCATGCACCGCGCAGAAGCGGGAGCATTTTCCCGGAGAAAAACCAGCGAACCGGCGCCTTGCCAAGGCTTTGAAAATATGTTAGTATAAACTTAAATACAGTTCAGGCAAGGTACTCGTAATTTGCTTTCAGCGAATAGTGAGTGCGGACGCCACGCAAATGGATTTTATGCTTGCTATGCCCTCGGAGAGCGTGCTCTCCAGAGGCATAGCAAGCATAAAATCCGCTTGTCTGAACGGCAACCAACAAGGGAGGATAAAATAAAATGTCGAATTGTTTATTTTGTAAGATTGCCACAGGGGAGATAGGTTCCGCAACGATATTTGAAAACAATGATTTTAAAGTGATTTTGGATCGCTATCCCAGTGGACGCGGACATGCCTTGATTTTAACGAAAGAGCATTTTGACGATTTGTATCAAATGGACGGAGAAACGGCCGGCAAGCTGTTTGCTTTGGCTTCGGTTATGGCCAAGGCGCTGAAGCAGGCAACCGGCTGCGAGGGGATGAATATTTTGCAGAATAACGGCGAAGTGGCCGGACAGACTATCCGGCATTTTCATTTGCATCTGATTCCCAGATATCGGGAAGATGGATTTACCTTGCCGTGGAAAACCAAGGAATATACCGAAAAAGAACTGGAAGAGTTGGCGGCGGAAATCCGAAAACGGATATAGCCGCAGGAAAGAAGCGGGACTTTTCGGCAGATTTCCGTATAGGGAGGAAGTATGAAAAGAGTAATCAGGGAGATGAGAAAGCTTTGGCCTGTATACACACTGGGCGGGCTTTGTCTGCTGATATCGACGGCACTTAATTTTTATAATCCGATGCTGCTGCAGCAGATTTTGGATCAGGTCATTGCCGGCGGTCAGACCGAGCGCTTTCAAAGCCTGGGGCTGATGATTTTGCTGGTAACATTGGGTCGGGCGGTCAGCGGATATTTTAAGGAATTATTGTTTGATCTGGGCGGGCTGAAGCTGGCGGTCGCTTTCCGGCAGCAAATGTTTGACCATATTCAGAGCCTGTCCTATGATTTTTTTGATGAAAAAAATACCGGGGAACTGATGTCCCGGGTCAAGGAGGACGTAGACAATGTTTGGATGGGTGCGTCCTTTGGGTTGTTTTTAACGATAGAAATGATTTTGACCATGGGGCTGGCGGTAGTGCTGATGCTGCGGATTCATGTCGGCCTGACGTTGATGATCGTGCCGGTGCTGCCGCTGCTGGCCTATTTAACGATCGGCCTGAACCGGACGAATGTTAAGGTGTATGAGGATATCAGCGAGCAGACGGCAGCGATGAATACCACTGCCGGCGAAGACATTGCCGGTATCCGGATGGTTAAATCCTTTGCCCGGGAAAAGCATGAAGTAGAAAAGTTTTTAAAGAACAATCAGGAATATTACCGTCTGAATTATAAGCAGGCGCAGGTGTTGTCAAAGTTTTATCCGCCGATTGAGTTTATTATGAATACGCTGCCGGTTTTGTTGATTGTCGTCGGCGGGACTTATGTCATCGGCGGCCGGCTCACGATCGGCGTGCTGGTGGAGTTTTCCATGTATGCTTCGTTGGCGATGTGGCCGATGCGGGTGACCGGCTGGATTGCCACAGTGATGGCACAGGCGGGCTCGTCAGCCGGTAAGATTGAACAGATTTTTGCCTATCAGTCAAAAATTAAAAACCGGCCGGATGGAATCAAAAGCGGCGAGGTTAAGGGCGAGCTGCGATTTGACCATGTCAGTTTGGAGCTGGACGGGATGACGCTGCTGGAAGATATCAGCTTTGAAGTCAAGCCCGGTAAGACGCTGGCGATTATGGGCAGTACCGGATCGGGTAAAAGTCTGATTACCAAGCTTTTGGCCAGGTTTTATGATGCCAGCGGCGGCAGGATTTTGCTGGACGGTGTACCGCTGGCGGACTATGACCTATTCTTTTTGCGGCGGCAGTTTTCTTTTGTCCTGCAAAATGTTTTCTTGTTTTCGGAGAGCATTGCCGAAAATATCAGCTTAGGGCAGGATAAAGTGATGGAGCAGAGAGAGCTGGAGCGCTATGCCAAGGCGGCGATGGCCGATGACTTTATCAGCGGCATGGAAAAGGCTTATGCAACGGTAATCGGTGAAAAAGGGATTGGTTTATCCGGCGGGCAGAAACAAAGAATCAGCATTGCCCGGGCATTTGCCCGCACAAGTCCGGTGCTGGTGCTGGATGATTCAACCTCGGCACTGGATATGGAAACAGAAAAAAATATTCAGCATAATATCGCCGAATACAGTCAGATGACAAAAATCATCGTGGCGCACCGGATTTCGGCGGTCAGGGAAGCCGATGAAATCTTGGTTATGGAGAACGGCCGGGTTCTGGAACGGGGGCGGCATGAGGAACTCCTTGCCTTAAAAGGCCGTTATCATGAGATTTATGAGGAACAAATGGAATTTCTGACCGAGTAAGGGGGTGAGCAAATGGAAGAAATAAGCGGTTACAAACAGGACGAAGCAGTGTCGAAGGTAGCCAAGGCGGTTACTGTTCGGCGCTTGTTTGCGTACATGAAAAAATATAAAAAAGAAGTGGCGCTGGTGCTCTTGCTGATGGCGGTGACGACGGCGGTTACGATGATTAATCCGCTGCTGGTCAAAGCGGCGGTGGATGATTATATTAGCCGGGCTGATGTGGCGGGGCTGCTTCGGCTGCTGGCTCTGGCGGTGGGACTGAACTTGATTCTGGCGGTTTGCCTGCGAGCTCGGATTTTGATTATGGGCAAGGTGTCCAATTATGTGCTGCTGGAAATCCGGCAGGAACTGTATACCCATATTCAAAGTTTGGGTTTTTCTTTCTTTGACAAACGCCCGACCGGCAAGATTTTAGCCCGGGTCATCGGTGATGTCAATTCATTGAAGGAAGTTTTAAATAACGCGGTCGTTACTTTGGTGCCGGAAGTGGTAAATATCTTAGCGGTGCTGGTTATCATGCTGGCGCTCAATATCAGGCTGGCTTTAGCGGGAGTAGCCATGCTGCCGATATTAGCTGCGGGTATGTATGTGGTGGAGATTTTTGCTCATCAGCGTTGGCAGCTGCACCGGCAGAAAAACTCCAATATGAATGCCTTTACCCATGAGGATTTTTCCGGTATAAGCGTGGTGCAGAGCTTTACGGCTGAGGGAAAAACCTCTAAGAACTTTGGCCGGCTGCTGAATGAAGTCAAGGATAGCTTTTTTCAGGCAGCGATTTTAACGGATTTATTTTGGCCGATTGTCCTGCTTTCATCCGGGATTGGTACTTTTTTAATTTTTTACTGGGGGATTCCGCTGGTTCGAAGCGGCGAGGTATCGGTTGGTCTGATGATTGCCTTTATCAGCTATATCCAAATGTTTTGGCTGCCGATTATCAATCTGAGTCAGTTTTATAATCAGCTGACCTCCAATTTGGCGGCGGCCGAGCGGGTCTTTGAAATCTTGGATACCGAGCCGGAGGAAAAAGAGGAAGACACGATACCAATGCCGAAAATAAAGGGCGACATTGCCTTTGAGCATGTTACTTTTTCGTATGATGGTGAAAAAGTGGTGCTGGACGATGTATCCTTTACGGTTGAAAAAGGCGAAACGATTGCGCTGGTCGGGCCGACCGGCGAGGGCAAGACCACAATTATCAATGCTCTGGCCCGGTTTTATGAAATTAAGAGCGGCTGTATTCGAATTGACGGTCAGGATATCCGGCCGGTGTCGCTCTCCAGTCTGCGCTCGCAGATGGGCATTATGACGCAGGATACGGTGCTGTTTACCGGCACGATTGCCGATAATATCCGTTACGGGAAATTAGATGCCAGTCAGGCGGAAATTGAAGAAGCAGCCAAAGCCGTTCAACTCCATGACTTTGTGATGAGTCTGGAAAAGGGCTATGAAACCATGATTAACGATAAGGGTTCCAAGCTCTCGGCTGGACAAAAGCAGCTGATTGCTTTTGCCCGCACGATGATTGCAAGGCCCGCCGTGCTGATTTTGGACGAGGCTACGGCCAGCATTGATACGCATACCGAGCGCTTGATTCAGCAGGGCATTGCCAGTCTTTTAAAAGACCGGACATCCTTTATTGTGGCGCATCGGCTGTCAACCATCAAGCAGGCCAGCCGAATCTTTTTTATTAAGAATCGGCGGATTGCGGAAATGGGCTCACATCAAGAGCTGTTAGACAAAAAGGGCGATTATTATCATTTGTATATGGCGCAGAGAGCATAAAGCAGGCGGGGTTAATGGGAGGAAAAAAATGAGAAAAAGCAAAAGGATTCGGGTGTTATGGGGTCTTTTTTGCTTTTTTTGTCTTTTTTTTGTGACCGGCTGCAGCCGGGAGAACAAAGCGGAGAAGCGCTTGGCCAAGGATGAAACCGTCAGTACCGGATATTTAGAGACGAAATCGGTTCAGCTGCCCTATGTGGGGCTGCTGGAAAATGAGTTTGCGTTTCAGCCCATAGCCGGAACCTCTACACGCATTGAGCCGGCGACTTATCAAAAGGCGGAAGCGCTGTGCGATGCGGCCGGCTTTCGTTTTTGGGCAAGGGGTGACTGGCAGGAGCATTTGTGGCGGATGGAACTGTATCGGGCCGGTGACGGGAGCCTTATTTGGCAGCGGAATGATTTTGCTCTGCATTTTCAGCCGGAAGCGTTAAAGCCCGGTGAATTGTATGTTCTGCGCTTGATTTTGACCAAGGAAATGACGGACTTTTTTTATGATTTGCCGTTTTTTTATCAGGAAAAGACGGAGTATGGCCGGATAGCAGCCGATATTGCCGCCCAGGTCAGGCAGCGGCCGGAGCCGGAAACTTTGATGGGAGAAGTGGCGCTGAAAGTAGAAGAAGCGGCGGTTGACGGCTGGATTCGGGGTCAGGCTAAGGTAACGGCAGCCATTCGCGGGCAGGAAGGGCTTGAGTATTTGGATCATTTTTACAGCTTTACTGCCGACAGCGATGGCAATACTTGGCTGGAAGAAAAACTGCATAGCCGCAAGCGAGGCTTTTATGATAAAGTCAGAAAAAGCCTGGTGCTTTCGGCCGGCGGAGAATGGCACACGTCCGGCGGCCGCTTTGTTCAGATTGAGGACGGTGAGGTATATGCCGGCGATGGGCAGGCACTTTATACCCTGTACCGGCGGGACGCCATTAACGATGATTATTTGACGGATGAGTTCAGTCCGCTCCGGTTCAGGCATATCGGCTGGCAGGATCAAAAATATTATTTTTTGGGTTATGGCACCTTTGCCGGAGATGTGCCGGCTTTAGGCAACCGCAGAGGAATTGCGTTTTTTGAATGGAACGGCCGGACGCTGCAAACCATTGCCTTTGCCGAAATACCGGATGCGGAGCTGGCAGTCTATGCCGATAGTCAGATTTTTACGGATGAGGCCGGAGCGGAGGCTTATTGGCTGCGGCCGGGCGGATATTTTATTTTGAACCTGCCGGAGCATACATTCAGTAAACGGCAAATTCCGCTGCACAGCCGTTTTGACCGGGAGCAGGCTTTGGTCTGCTGGCAGGCGCAGGAGGACAAAAAAAATCAGGCGGTACTGTGGACGAGCTTGCGGCAGCCGGAAATTTATACGATTTATCAGGAAGATAAAAACCTGAAACTGTTGGCAGTCGGGCAAAAAGGAATTTATATCGGCGAATACAATGTGACGGACAGTTTGGAATATCTTGACCGCCGGGTCGTTTATCCGCTCCGCCGGGTGATACTCTATTCGCCGGAGGGGCAGGAGTTGGCCGGTTTGCAGGCGCCGGCGGGGAGCTACTTCGGTGTGCCTGAGTTTACCGGTGCCGACAGCGGTGTTTTGCCGGTGCTGCAAAAAAGAACGAGCAGTGCGGCGCGGCCGGGCGAGGTGCGGGTGGACTATCTGCAAACTGCCGGCCAAAGCTTTGATTTCAGTGCTTTGGCATCCAAAACAAAGGACAAGGCAGTGCCGCCGGCGACCGAGCAGCTGCCGGGCAAGGCTGATGATTTTTACGGCTGGCCGCTGCGTCTGGTCAGCGGTACGGTTCAAAAAGCGGAAACGGGCAAGGGCAAGATTGCGGTGCTGGATTGGCGCGATGTTTTTGCGGGCAGCGGATACTTTGCTCAGGCTGGTGCGGACAGGATTTTTGCCGAAGATTTACGGGCGGCATTGCTCCAAGCGCAGACGATGCCGGCTTATCAGATTTATTATCAAAACGAGGCAAAAAAATCGAAAAAATTATATGACAGCGACTGGCTGACCGAAAGTGCGCGGATTAGCGGTTTTTCAACGGTTTGTCAGCTGCCGGAGCTTCCCCGGGGCTGTGAAGTCACGGCGCTGTCTATGCTGCTGGGCTATTATGACCCGGCACTGCCGGACCGCTTTGCGCTGGCGGATGAACTCCTGGAGTACGGTCGTTCTTTTCAGCCGGCGTCGGCCTATCAGGTGGATATGAAGGAGGCGTTTGCCGGTTCGATCCATGACGCTAAGGCGGCTGGACTGGGGGTTTATATTGAACCGATTTCGGTACTGGCCCGCCGCTATTTGGGCAGCCGGGCCCAAAATATTACCGGTGCTTCGCTGACGCAGATTTTGACCTTTGTCAGTCACGGTCAGCCGGTGCAGATCATCAGTTCGAATATGGCGGCGGTGCCGGATGCGCTTAAAATTTCATGGCAGACGGAAAACGGCTATATGGAAATTACCTACCGGGAACACAGCGTGGTGGTGGTTGGCTTTGACGGCGCTTTTATTTATTATGCCGATCCTTTGACCGGTCGGGTGGAAAAAAGCCCAAGGGCAAGCTTTGAAGCCGGATATGCAGCGTTTGGCCGGCAGGCGCTGGTGATTACCGAGTAAGTTGACAAGGCCCGGATTTTTAGTTATACTGCATAGAGAAGGAACCATCAGCCTGAGCGAGGCAGCCAGTACTTGATACCCTTATGACGATCGGCCAAATGGGAGGATGGGAATGTATGATGTTATTATTATCGGTGCGGGGGCGGCAGGAGTGTTTGCGGCTTACGAATTGGCCCGGGCAGAAAAGCCGCTTAAGGTTTTAATGATTGAAAAAGGGCTTTCTTTGGCTGACCGGATTGCTGCCGGAGAAAGCAGAGCCAAGGGAGATAAAACCTTGGGCAGCCGCTATAATGTAATGGAAGGCTTTTTTGGCGCGGGCGGTTTTTCCGACGGCAAATATAACATCACTACCAGTTTTGGCGGTGATCTGCACAGCTATATCGGCGTCGGCAAAGCAATGGAGCTGATGTGGGAGGTTGACGCGATCAATATGCGGATGGGTGGAGCAGATGCCAAGCTCTATTCTACTTCGACCGGCGATTTAAAGGCCAGAGCCCTGCGGCATGATTTGCATTTGCTGGATGCACAGGTGCGGCATTTGGGGACGGACCGTAATCTGGTCATTGCCGGTAATATGTACCGGGCAATTCGGGACCGGATTGAGATTCGTTTTGAAACGCCGGCGCTGGATGTAAAGAAAAAAGACGGTTTTTTTGAAGTGGTGACGGAACGGGAAAGTTTTACAGCGGCCAAAGTGATTGTGGCTACCGGCCGGGTCGGTTCCCGCTGGGTCAATCGCTTGTGTGAAAGCTTTGGTATTCAGACGGAAAACAATCGGGTTGACATCGGTGTGCGGGTAGAACTGCCGGCCTTGATTTTTAAGGATATTACCGACGAGGTTTATGAAAGCAAAATTGTTTATAAAACCTCTAAATATAATGATCAGGTCAGAACTTTTTGTATGAATCCGTATGGAGAAGTAGTAACGGAAAATTACGGCGATATTTTGACGGTCAACGGTCATAGCTATGCCGATTCGGCCAGACATACGGAAAATACCAATTTTGCGCTGCTGGTGTCAAATCATTTTACCAAGCCCTTTAAAGACAGTAATGAATACGGCGCGTCCATTGCTCGGCTCAGTAATATGCTGGGCGGCGGGGTGCTGGTTCAGCGGTTTGGCGATTTAGAGCGGGGTCGGCGGAGCAATGAGCACCGGATGCGCCAATGTTTTACCCGGCCGACTTTGGATGCTACGCCCGGCGATTTGAGCTTAGTTATTCCCAAAAGGCAGCTGGACGGAATTATTGACATGATTTATGCGCTGGATAAGATTGCTCCCGGTACGGCCAATGAGGACACCTTGCTTTACGGAGTGGAAGTCAAGTTTTACAACTGCCGGGTGGCGGTGGATGAGCATTTGGAAACCAGCGTCAAGGGGCTTTATGTTTTGGGTGATACCTCGGGCGTGACACATTCGCTTTCCCAGGCGGCGGCCAGCGGACTGTTTGTGGCCAGAGAATTAATAGAACAGAAAGGCGAAAGTTTTGAATAGGATTGAGATACCGCCTGTGGTAGCCGAGGTGCTGGAGATTTTGCAGGCCAGCGGTGAGCAGGCTTATATTGTCGGCGGCTGCGTCCGGGACAGCATCATGGGGCAGGTGCCGAAAGATTGGGATATTACCACCTCAGCACGGCCGCTGCGGGTTAAGCAGCTTTTTCCGCGAACGGTTGATACCGGCATTAAGCATGGCACTGTTACGGTGCTGCACCGGCGGGAGGCCGTTGAGGTTACAACTTTTCGGGTTGACGGTCAATACGAAGACCATCGCCACCCCAAAGCGGTTAGTTTTAGCGAATCGTTAAAAGAGGATGTGGCCCGGCGGGATTTTACGGTTAACGCCATGGCCTATTCACCGCAGCGGGGAGTGATTGACTATTTTGGTGGTCAGGATGATTTAAAAAAGGGTCTGATTCGCTGTGTCGGTCGGGCGGAAGAGCGATTTGAGGAAGATGCGCTCCGGATGCTCCGGGCGGTTCGTTTTGCGGCGGCACTGAACTTTAAGATTGAAGCGGCTACAGCGGAGGCGATTCGGCAGAAAAAGGAACTGCTTCGGGCAGTCAGTCAGGAAAGGATTCGGGTGGAGTTTGTTAAAACCTTAGCCAGCAATCATCCTGAATATTTGTCTTATTTTGTCCGCTACGGCTTGGCGGCTTATTTTATCCCCGAGCCGGAACTACCGGCCGAGGAAAACGCTGTTTTCTATAATCGGCTGAAAGCACTGATGCCGGAGGGAATGGCCCGGCTGGCTTATTTATTCTGCGGCGGTGAAAAAAAACTGCCGGCTCAGGACGTAAAACGGATTTTACGCCGTTTGACCTTTGATAACCGGACAACGGACATCGTGACAGCTGTGGCTGCCAATCGGGATTTGGAAATTTACTTAGAGGATTATTTTTTTCGTTGTCAGCTTTCTCGGCTGGGAGAAGAGGTTTTTACGATTCTGCTGCAATTGGCCGCAGTTGAGGGCCGGTTTTCTCCGGCCGAAACGGAGGCATATTTGGCCAGGGCGCAGCGTCAGCCGGTGCGGATTGCGGATTTGGCAGTGGACGGCCGGGATATTATGGCTTTGGGCATCGGTGAGGGCAGGCAGGTGGGCGAGTGTTTAGACCGGCTTTTACAGATTGTGCTGCGTGACCCGGCGGCAAATACCAGGGAGCGGCTGCTGATGCTGGCAGCGGAAAAGCGGATGGAAAGTTGAGTAAATGATACTATAATATGATTACAGTTCAGGCAAGACATTTGTAATTCCTTGAAATGAATTTCGCCGAATATGATGTTAAGCAAATAGGTATTTATACATGATACTGTCTGTGAAAGCGAGTTTTTCCGAGCGGTATCAAACAGAAATACAGCTTGCCGGACTGTAACAAACTATCAGGAAGGAGAATATCATGGCGCAAAAAGCAGAGAAAACTATTTTGTTTGTTACCTCAGAAAGCGGACCGTATAAAGCTTCGGGTGGGTTGGCTGATGTCGCTGAGGCTCTGCCGGTGGCATTTCGAAAGCAAAATGTCAATATGGTCAGGGTCATGCCCAAATACCGGGGAATTGAGGAAAAATATCAGCTGACAAAGCTCCATGAGTTTATCGTTGAGATTACCAACCGGCCGATGGTAGCTGCGGTGTACCAGCATGAGTTGGATGGAATCAAAACGTATTTTATCGGCAATGCCCCTTTTTTTGAAAGGGAAAAGCTGTACGGCTATGAGGATGACAGCGTTCGCTTTGGCTTTTTCAGCAAGGCGGTAGTGGAAATGCTGATTTCAATCGGGTTAAAGCCGGACGTTATTCATGCCAATGACTGGCAGACGGCACTGATTGGCATTTTTTTGAAGCAGGACTACGCGACGCTGGATTTTTATCGGGATATTAAAATGGTGTTTACCATTCACAATTTGCAGTATCAGGGTGTATTTGAGCGGGATGTGCTGGAGAAACTGAATCTGTCGCCAAAATATTTTAACAGTGAAGCGGTTGAGTATTACGGCAAGGTTTGCTTTATGAAAGCGGGAATCGTTTATTCCAATGCCATTACGACGGTCAGTCAAACCTATGCCAAGGAAATTCAGACACCGGAGTTCGGCTATGGACTGGATGGGCTGCTGCGTAAATATTCGCATAAGATTTACGGTATCATCAACGGGATTTATTATGATAAGTATGACCCGGCCAATGATGAAGCGCTGGCATTTCAGTTTGATGCCAAGAATTATAAAAAAGAAAGAAGTAAACAGCAGAAAGCTTTTCGCGAGCAGATTGGTCTGGCGCCGTCGGCTGAGCCGATGCTGGGCGTGGTCACAAGGCTCGCCGAGCAAAAGGGAATCGACCTGATTTTGGCGGCCATGAAGAAACTGGCCAGAGAAGGCGTTCAGTTTGTGATTTTGGGTTCGGGCGAAACCTATTATGAAGCGGCTTTAAAGGACATGGCCAATCAATATCCCGGCCAGATTGTAGTGATTACCGAGTTTAATCCGGCGGTTGCCCGGCAGATTTATGGTTCGGTTGATATGTTTTTAATGCCGTCGCTGTTTGAGCCCTGCGGTCTGTCGCAGATGTATAGCCTGCGCTACGGTGCGGTGCCGATTG
This sequence comes from Lachnospiraceae bacterium oral taxon 500, assembly GCA_002999035.1. NCBI lineage: Bacteria > Bacillati > Bacillota > Clostridia > Lachnospirales > Lachnospiraceae > Lachnospiraceae bacterium oral taxon 500. The sequence goes on along the minus strand of CP027241.1, from coordinate 3,173,872 downwards.
TCCGTAATACCGGCGGCCTCAGCGATACCATTATCGGCTATGAGGATGATCCGGAACGAGCCACCGGCTTTCGTTTTTCCAATTATTTTTCCAATGATTTTATTGAGGCGATCCGGCGGGCGATTGGCTGCTTTAAGGAGCCGAAAGTATGGAATGAGATTATGCAGCGGGGCATGGCAACCCGATTTTCCTGGGATGGCAGTGCCAAAGAATATTTGGCCTTGTACCAGAGTATCTTAAAGGAAGATGAACACTAAGAACGGAGAAAACAGTGAAGAGAGTATTGACGGCAGCAGCGGCGGGAATTGCGCTGTTGCTTTTGGCCGCTTATATTTTTTATATCCGGCCGCATTATTATTTGTTTAACGGCGGAAAGATTGAGTTTGCACCGGAGCTTCGGCAGGAATTGATTCAGGGACAGTATTTGCAAATTTTGCCCTATGAGGACGCGCTGTATTTCTGCAGTCGGGAGGGCTTGGAAAAAAGAAACTTGGACGGCAGCAGCCAGTGGACGAAGCCTTTTCAAATGCTGGCTCCTCTGCTGAAGCAGGCGGGCGATTATCTGGTGGTAGCCGATATTTTGGGGCATGATGCTTTGTTGTTTGATAAGAATGGTTTTTTGGCCGGTATCCGGGAAAACTTTCCGATTGTCAGTGCCTGGCTGAGTGAAGGCGGACAGTTGGTTTTGGTTCTGGAAGCGGATTTGGAAAACAAGATTAAGGTTTACAGCCGGGAAGGCGTGCCGCTGATTGAGCGGGGTTCGGTTTTAAGGCAGGACGGTTATCCGGTTGCGGCGGCATTATCCGGCGATGGCCTCAATCTGACGACTTCCTATGTGGACGCTTTAAATGGCGGTATTCACTCTCAAATCACCATGTTTGGCTTTGCTGATTATCATGAGGATTTGGATGAATTTATCCTTCGGGCGGATGCCTATGAGGGGGAATTGATGCCGGAGCTGCATTATTTCGGTCAGAAAATGCTGTGGGTGATCGGCAATCGTTCGGCTTATCTGTATCCGATGTCGGGCAGCAAAGAGCTTTACTCTGCGCCTTTAAAGCTTGATGTGGACGGCGACCTCTTGGCGGTGTATTATACCAAAAACGAAACATTGCTCTATACTGATACCAAGGAAATCGGTGAGCGCCGTTACCGGCTAAAGGTGTATCGCATGGGCGGTGAGCTGATTCAGGAACTGTTCTTTGCCCAGGAGCCCAATTTAATCAGCGCTCAGGCGGATGAGTATTTTGTGGCCGATCAGGAAAAAATTACCAAGTATCGGGGCAGCCGGATGATTTGGCAGTATCCCTTTCATGAGCGGCTGGATGCTTTTTATGAAGTCGCGTCTGACCGCTATTTGCTGATTCAGCCAATGAGTTATACCGTTTGGGAAAAAACGGAGTTGGACTAAAGCCGGCGGAACGGCGGATGTTGAAAACAGCTGCGGTATCATTCCGACGGCAGTTTAATTTTTATGTAAGAGAGGGAATAAATAATGATAAATATGGCAGATTTGGTGGTAATAGCGGTGCTGCTTTTGGGGATTGGATTGGGAGCGGCGCTGGGAGCGATTCGGATGGTGCTTTCGCTTTTATCTTCTTTTGCGGCGGTAGTAGCGGCCTTCTTTGTTCAGCCTATATTGCTGCCCTTACTGAATCGATATACCTCCCTGTATGACACTTTGCTGAAGCTGATTTTACGCAATGTTGATTTGGCAGCGGTGGCGGAAAAACTGACCGATCCGTCGGCGGCACCGGCCGGCCCGGAAATCAGTCCGCAGATATTGGCACTTTTGGGCAAGAAATTAGGCAGGACCGGGGTACTGGAGAATGCCCGAATGCAGATCGGACAGAACCTGGCAGGAATTGCTATGCAGATTTTATCGTTTTTTATCGGCTTTGTGCTGATTTTGATTTTATTTGCTCTGATTAGCCGGCTGCTTTCCGGCGTGGCCAGACTCCCGATTATCCGGCAGCTGAATAAGGCGGTCGGAGCGGTATTAGGGGGGATTTTCAGCGTACTGCTGATGTGGCTGGGGATGCTGTTTTTGAATTACTGGTTCAGCACCGGCCAGCATTTGGAGATTTTGATACTGATCCGGCAGTCGGTGGCGGCGAAATATTTGTATCAATATAATTTTTTGGTGTATTATTTGTTGCTGGTGCAATAAAGGAAGGAAAGGATGTATATTATGGCAAATACGAATATCAATATTAGCATGGACAGCGATTTAAAACAGCAGTTTGAGCTATTTTGTGAAGATATGGGGATGACGATGTCAACCGCTTTTAATATCTATGCTAGAAAAGTTGTGCGTGAATACAGGATACCCTTTGAAATCGGGGGGGAAATACCGAATCTAGAAACGAGAGAAGCAATCAAAAACGCAAGAGCCGGAATTGGTATGAGTCAGGCTTTTTCTACGGTAGAAGAATTGATGGAAGATTTAAATGCTGAAGATTAAGTATCAAGCTAGTTTTAAGAAAGATTATAAGCGGATCGTAAAACGAGGATATGATGTCAATTTATTGGAAATAGTAATTAGGCTTTTAGCTAATCAGAAGCCTTTGCCTGAGAAATATCGTGACCATGGTTTATCGGGTAGGTATACAGGTTGCCGGGAATGTCATATAACTCCAGATTGGCTGTTGATTTATGAAATAAATGAAGATGAGTTGCTTTTATATTTAACTCGGACAGGCTCTCATAGTGATTTATTTTAGTAAGAAGGTCGAACAATGAGCGGTATAATTGTGGAAATAAATAAACTGGAAAAAGAATATCAGGGTTTAAAAGTCTTAGCCGGTCTTGATTTTACCCTGAAAAAGGGCGAGATTGTCTGTTTGCTCGGTCCGTCGGGAGCGGGAAAGACAACACTGCTCAATATTATGGCGGGTTTAAGTGCGCCATCGGCGGGAAGTTGTCGGGTTTTCGGCAAGTTGTCCTATGTTTTTCAGGAAGATCGGCTTTTGCCCTGGAAAAATGTCTTGGAAAATGTGATGTTTCCGGGCGGCAAACCGGACGCCCAGAAAGCCAAGGCGATTCTTGAAAAACTGGGCTTAATTGATTTTGTGAACTATTATCCGGCGCAGTTAAGTGGCGGTATGCGTCAGCGGGCGGCGATTGCCCGGGCATTTTATGCCGGGGGCGATTTGCTGCTGATGGACGAGCCGTTTCAGTCGCTGGATATGGAACTTAGATTGCGTCTGATTAAGGAATTGATTGGATTATGGGAGGTGAGAAGGAATACCATTTTTTTTGTGACCCACAATTTAGAGGAAGCGATTCTGCTGGGGCATCGGATACTGGTTTTATCAGCTGCACCGGCCAGGGTTAAAAAGGAGTTTACGGTTTCGCAAGATCCGTCGGAACGCTTATTAGAGGAATATAAGGGGCTAAAAAAGGAGATAGAAGCGGAGTTTATACTGGAATAAGAGTTTTGTCCGCGCCGCGGGGGAAAAAACGGCTGATAAGGCTTGCATCCGCGGCCGAGGCAAAGTTTACGCAACGAAAGAAGGGGATTCTATGAAAACAAAGTTTTTAAAAATGATGAGTTTAGGTTTGGTTTTAATGGTTTTAATGACTGCCTGCGGTACGTCTAAAACTACGCCAACTGATTCGGCATATGCCAATCAGCAGACACCGGCTGCGGAGAAGAAGGACGAAACAAAGCCCGAAGAAAAGAAGGACGAAACGAAGCCGGTAGAGGAACAAAAAGACACGAAGACGGACGAAACAAAACCGGCGGAAAATACAGCTGAGAATTACGGCGACCGGACGTTTCAGGTAGTGATGCCGGCTGGTGTACCGACCATTGGTTTAGCTAAGATGATCAAGGAAAGTCCGGAAGTAAACGGAGCGAAGATGGCGTATGATAGCGTTGTGGCAACCGATACCTTAGCGCCCAAGTTAATTTCGGGCGAGGCGGATTTTGCGGTGGTGCCGTCTAATTTGGCAATTAAAGTCTATAATAAGGGCGCAGCCTATCAGTATGCCGGCTCGACGGTTTGGGGCGTGCTTTATTTGGCGGCGGCCGATGACTCGGTCAAGGACTGGGCGGATTTGAAAGGCAAGACGATAACGCTAATCGGCCGGGGCTTGACGCCGGATTTAACCCTGCGTTATTTGCTGACGAAAAACGGCTTAACCCCGGATACGGACGTTACCTTTGAATATGTGGCCGGCGCGACGGAGCTGGCGCCGCTATTCTTATCGGGCAAGGCTGGGATTGCCCTCTTACCGGAGCCGATGCTGACGCAGGTATTGACCAAGAAGCCGGAAACCAAGGTGGTCTTTGATATTCAGGCCGAATGGAAAAAAGCGACCGGAAGCGAGGACAGCTATCCGCAGACAGCGGTGTTGGTCAAAAAAGAGGTGGCTGAGAACTACCCGGAATTAGTCAAGGAATTTTTAGCCAAACTTGCCGAAAGCATAGAATTTGCGAATACGGATCCGCAGGCAGTGGGCGCTTACATGGAAGAGTTAAGCGATAACCTGAAAGCGCCGGTGGTGGCTAAGGCGATCCCGAATTGTAATTTGATGTATAAGGATGCAGCTGAGGCTAAAGTGGCGCTGGAAAAATACTATACGGAACTGATGAACTTCGGCGCTGAAAACATCGGAGGAAAGATGCCGGATGAAGCCTTTTACTATCAAAAATAGGCAAAATTTTTCCCGGAACCAGCCGGAGGGTTTTGCTGAAAAGCCGGGAGCAGGCGGCAAAGATAAAGTTTTTTTCCTGCTTGGAATCGGGCTCTTGCTTTTTAGCTGGAGCCTGATTGCCTGTTGCTTAAACCAGCCGATTTTAGTGCCGGGCCCGGCGGCAACTTACCGCGAGCTGGTTCGGATTGTCAGCGGAGCATCGTTTGGACGGACGATTGCAGCTACGGTCTGGCGTTTTTTGCTGGGCTTTGGGCTGACGGCGCTGCTGGCAATGCTGCTGGGGGCGGCGGCCGGCTTACATCAGAGCATAGCGGCACTTTTTTCGCCGTTTATCGCGTTGATTAAGGCAATTCCGACTATGGCGATTATTTTACTGGCGATTATTTGGCTGAAATCCAATGCCGCGCCGGTACTGGTTGTGTTTTTGATTTCCTTTCCGGTGCTGTATTGGAGCTGGAAAACGGGAATGGAAGAAACTGATAGGAAGCTCCTGCAAATGGCCAAGGTTTTTCGGGTCGGTTTTTTTCGTCAGTTATTTGAGATTTATTTGCCGACGGCCCGGCCCTATGTTTGGGCGGGCATATCCTCGGCATTGGGGCTGGGCTTTAAGGTTTGCATTGGTGCGGAGGTGCTGTGTCAGCCGCAGTATGGCATCGGCAGCGCTTTTCAGATTGAAAAGGCCAATTTAAACACGGCCGGCGTGTTTGCCTGGGCCATTATTTGTGTGGCTTTAGTGGGAGTTTTGGATTTGGCGGTGAAACGATGGATCGGTTCAGGTAAGCGCTCGTAATTCGTTGAAGTGCCGACAAATTACGAGTGTGGGCGTTGAGCATAAACAGGAATGGCTGGTTAAAGCGCAAAGGGGAGAAAAGCATAGAATATAAAATGTGGGTGTCAAAATATTTGACACCCACGATATAGGATTATTTCATTGCTTCGATTGCTGCTGCGAATTCTTGCAAAAACACTTATAATGCCTCAATCTGCTTAGCCGTCAGGCCGGTAATTTCCTGAATGGTTTCTAAGTCGAAGTTTTTAGCTTTCATATTGCGGGCGGTTTGGAGTTTGCCTGTTTCCTGCCCAGCGGCAAACAGCGAAGCCCGATCGCAGTCATAGCGAAAGGCGGCTTCATATTTTAGGCGTTCCTCCTTGCTGCTGAAAAATTGATTCATAATTCCATTGGCATATTCCATAACGGCATTCTCCTTTCCTAATTGTTCTCGGATTTTAAAGTTATCGGTTTGAATAAACCTTAGCCATTTTTCTAAATCCGTTGCATCTTCTGCTTTTAGCTTGGTTAAATCCAAAAAATGAAATTCTAAATCATCGCCGAAATTGCTAAAATCTTTAATATTTATCACTTTATAAATCGAATGAATTTCCGATGTCAGCGGAAAAACGGTATTTAAGATACTGATATGAATACATTTGCTTAAATATTCATAGGGTTCTCCCTGCTTAAAATATTCTAAATATCGGCTGGCCCAGTAAAAATAGGTTCGCTTTTCGTAGTGCGGTTCCCACAGGTTCTGCATTTCAATACTGATTTTTTGGCCGCTCTGCAAAGTTACCTTAATGTCCAAAATTCCTTGCTTTTCATCGGCATAATAATTGCCCACTGTCGGATTTTCAATTATGATATCTTGAAATTCGCTTTTATCCAGTTCCAATACCACCGATAGGAATTCCTGTAAAATAATGATATTTTCCTGCCGCCCGAACAGTTTTTTAAAGGCATAATCATTGCGGACGGTGAACCGCATATTATCAATGCTTTTTTTGTTTTCCATAATTTCAACAGGCTTTTGCGGCTGCGTTTTTTTATGCTTGGCCATTTTCTTCTCCTTTTATTATACTAAACTATTTTATTTTCGGCAATACAGCTGTTATAAATATTTTAGCAAAAAAGGGAAAAGAAGTCGTCCGCAAATTGTGGAATTTCAGGGAAAATTTTGGATAGCTTAACGTTAAATTTTTCCCTCCACCATTGACAATTCAGCGAAAGTATATTAATATAATAAAGATTCGAGCCGCTCAAGCGGCGGATAAAAGAACTCCGATGATAAAGAAATGAACTAAGGAAACTGTTACAGAGAGCGGCGCTGCTGAGAAGCCGTGCAGGGAACTTAAGGGATATCCTCTTTTAGGAGAAGCCTTGAAAGCAGTTATTTGCTGCGGCGCCAGTCAGGTGCGGCCGGAGAATATACTGCGGAGTAAGGGTTTCCGGGTTAATCCCCCGTTAGCGGGATTCCTTGCCTATTGGGTGGGGACAGAGCCGACAGGGTCGGAAAAAAAGGTGGTACCGCGAGCAATCGTCCTTTTCATAGCAATATGAGGGGCGCTTTTTTTATGGCCGTACTAACGAGGCGAAACCGGCGGCTGCCGCGAAACAGTTAGCCGCAGGTCAAAGTCTTTCTGCTTGCCGTTTGGCATGGTTAGAAAGGCTTATCTTAGGAGCGGGAGAAGATTTTTGAATTTTGATTGAGACAAATGGAAAACAGAATTAGAAAACGACAAATTTAGGAGGAAGAAATGTATCAAAAGGTTTCAACAAAGCTGAACTTTGTTGACAGAGAAAAAGCGATTCTTGATTTTTGGCAGAAAAATCATATTTTTGAAAAGAGCATTGCAGAAAAAGAGGGGCATCCTATTTATACTTTTTATGATGGCCCGCCGACTGCCAACGGCAAGCCCCATATCGGCCATGTGCTGACCAGAGTAATCAAAGACCTGATCCCCCGTTACCGGACGATGAAAGGGCAGTGCGTTCCGCGCAAAGCCGGCTGGGATACGCATGGTTTGCCGGTGGAACTGGAAGTAGAAAGAGAACTGGGAATTGACGGCAAAGAGCAGATTTTAGACTATGGCCTGGAGCCGTTTATTCAAAAATGTAAGGAAAGCGTGTGGAAGTATAAGGGCATGTGGGAGGATTTCAGTGGCACCGTTGGATTTTGGGCGGATATGGAAGACCCCTATGTTACCTATCATAATGAATATATTGAATCCGTGTGGTGGTCGCTCAAGCAGATCTGGGAAAAAGATTTGCTGTACAAAGGACATAAGATTGTGCCCTACTGCCCGCGTTGCGGTACGGCGCTGTCTTCGCATGAGGTGGCACTTGGTTACAAGGATGTAACGGAAGAAACGGTAATCGTCAAGTTTAAGGTCAAGGACGAGGAAAATACTTATTTTCTGGCGTGGACGACTACGCCGTGGACGCTGCCGAGCAACGTGGCGCTGGCGGTCAACCCGGCGGAAAGCTATGTCAAAGCGGAAAAAGACAGCAGTTATTATATTTTGGCGGAAGCGCTGCTGGAGACGGTACTGGGTGAAAGCGCCAAGGTGGTGGAACGGTATACCGGCAAGGAACTGGAATATCGGCAGTATGAACCGCTTTTTACCTATGCGGCGGTTAAAGAAAAAGCCTTTTATGTTACCTGTGCCGATTTTGTTACGCTGACCGACGGTACCGGTATCGTTCATATTGCACCGGCGTTCGGTGAGGATGACTCCAAGGTCGGCAGAGCCTATGGCTTGCCCTTTGTCCAATTAGTCACGGAAAAAGGAGAGTTTCCGGCGGGCACGCCGTGGACGGGAATGTTTGTTAAAAAAGCCGATCCCTTAATCATCCAGCAGCTGAAAGATGAGGGCAAGCTCCTGTCGGCTCAGGAGCATACGCACAGCTATCCGCACTGCTGGCGCTGCGATACGCCGCTGCTGTATTATGCCAAGGACACATGGTTTATTGCCATGACTAAGGTGCGGGAAGATTTGATTCGCAACAACAATACGATTAATTGGATTCCGGAAAATATCGGCAAGCGCCGCTTTGGTGACTGGCTGGAAAATGTGGTTGACTGGGGCTTAAGCCGTGACCGCTTCTGGGGTACGCCGCTGCCGGTTTGGGAATGTGAATGCGGCCATCGGCACGCGATTGGCAGTATTGCCGAGCTAAAGAGTATGAGCAAGGACTGCCCGGACAACATTGAACTGCATCGTCCTTTTATTGACGAAGTGCATATTACCTGTGAAAAGTGCGGAAAGGATATGACTCGGGTACTGCCGGTCATTGACTGTTGGTATGATTCGGGTGCTATGCCGTTTGCCCAGTGGCATTATCCGTTTGAAAATCAGGAAAAGTTTAAGCAAAGTTTCCCGGCGGATTTTATCAGCGAGGCGGTCGACCAGACCAGAGGCTGGTTTTATTCACTGCTGGCGATTTCCACGCTGGTCTTTAATCAGGCGCCGTATAAAAACGTAATTGTTTTAGGCCATGTTCAGGATGAAAACGGGCAAAAGATGTCCAAGTCCAAGGGCAACGCGGTTGATCCGTTTGAAGCGCTGGCCACCTATGGCGCGGACGCAATCCGCTGGTATTTTTACAATAACAGCATGCCCTGGCTGCCCAACAAGTTCAGCGGCGAAGCAGTGACGGAAGGGCAGCGCAAGTTTATGGGCACGCTGTGGAATACCTATGCTTTTTATGTACTGTATGCGGAAATTGACCAGTTCAACCCGATGAATTATCCGAATTGGGATAAGACGGCGCTCGGCTGCATGGACAAGTGGCTCCTCTCCAAGCTGAATACCTTGGTCAGCTATGTCGATCAGCAGATGGAGCAGTACCGGATCACCGAATGCACCCGGGCGATGACGGATTTTGTGGATGAACTGAGCAACTGGTATGTCCGCCGCAGCCGTGAGCGCTTCTGGCAGAAGGATATGCCGCAGGATAAGATTGATGCCTATATGACCTTATACACCACGCTGGTGACCTTAGCGAAGCTCTCCGCACCATTTGTGCCTTTTATTGCTGAGGATATTTATTGCAATCTGGTAGCAGGTCTTGACCCGAACGCGCCGGTCAGCGTGCATTTGTGCGATTTCCCGGCAGTTGATCAAAGACTGCTGCATCCGGATATTGAGCAGCAAATGGAGATTGTGCTGAACGCGGTTGTATTAAGCCGCGCCTGCCGCAATAATGCCAATATTAAGAACCGGCAGCCGTTAGCCAAGATGTATCTGAAGCTGAAAGAAAACTTAGCGCCGGAGTTTTTGGACATCATTAAGGATGAGCTGAATGTCAAGGAGATTTGCATTACCAGTGAAGTGCGGGATTTTACAACGTATCAGTTTAAGCCGCAGCTGCGGACGGTCGGCCCGAAATACGGCAAGCTCCTTGGTAAGATTCAAAACGCGCTGAAAGAAGTAGACGGCAATGCCGCGATGGATGAGCTGAAAGCCAATGGCAGCTTGCGTTTTGACTTTGATGGCGAGGAAGTAAAGCTGGCCGAGGAAGATCTCTTAATTGAGTCAGTCAAGCAGGAGGGCTATGAGTCGGCCGGAAATCAGGAGATGACGGTTGTGCTCGATACCAAGCTGACGCCGGAACTGGTGGAAGAGGGTTATGTCCGCGAAATTATCAGCAAGGTGCAAACGATGCGGAAAGAAGCGGATTTTGAGGTAACCGATCACATTACTTTCTATTATGGGGAAAATGCCAAGCTGACAGCCATTGTTCAAAAATATGCAGAGCTGATTCAGGAAGAAGTGCTGGCCGATGAATTAAAAGCCGGCGCGGGCACGCCGGCGGCATATCAGAAAGAATGGGATATCAATGGAGAAACGGTGCTGTTTGCGGTAGAAAGGCGCTGAAACCGGGAATAACAGCAGTGTTCTCAGGTTCGGGGAAAAACTCGCACGGTGGCCTGTGCTTTCGCGGGTGAAGAAGGATTAGTGATTTATGCCGAGGCAATCGTGGCGGAGGGATAGGTTACAAGGAAAAAAAGACAAATGAGATTATGGCCGGCGCGGCCTTTAGCTTGCGTCGGCTCTTTGTTTATATTTCCAAAGAGTCGTTTCTCTTTAGCTAATATCGACGTCTTTTATTTCGCAAAATTAAACATTTTAACCGAAATATTGACAAAACAAAAGGAAAGAAATATAATAAAAGAGAAAAGATATATTTTAAACGTAAAAACATTTAATTGTTTGAAATCCTATTGCTTTGCTTTCAAAAGGGGAAAAAAGCGGAAAGCTTCGCCGGGTATCAAACTCCTTGGCTTATCCCGGGAGAGCGTTATTGAACTTTGGCCGGCGGCTGCGATAAAAAGGAAGGACGGAGGCAAGGGTATGAAGAACCGAATATTTAAGATAGCGCATGGCGTTTTGGCGCTGGCGCTGCTGGTAGTAGTGATGACATCTGCTACGGCGAAAGTGGATTATGCAGTTTCGCCTGAAAAAGAGCGGCTGATGATGGCGGAAGTGGAGAGAATCCAGCAGGGCGATACTGACGGTGTGTTGCACCGGGAAGAGGATGTTTGGGAAGCGGATGGGGTCAGAACGTTGATGGAAGATGTTTTCACCAAAGACTACCGGATCATCCTGACCAGAAGCGATCAAGGCTATTCAGCCATTATTGAGGATTTTGCCAATGGTATGGGTTATGAGATTATCGACGGTCAAATCACGGATAGCTATGATCTGAATGAAATCAGAGAGATAATGTGAAGGAGAAGCCGATGTACGAATCAGAGCGGAGCAAAAGGGAAAGGGAGCGTTCGGATCAGATTTTAGATGGGCAATTTCCAAAAGGCCTATGACTTGCAGAAAGAAGTCATAGGCCTTTTGAGTCAAAGCTGTGATTTCCCCTCCGCCGGCACAGCCAGCGCCAAAGCGCCGTAGAGCCCTGCAAAATCACCCAGTTCCGGGAAGCGGATATATTTGTCCAAATTGTCCGGCAGCGGCGCCCGCTTGATATAGCCGCCTAAAAGATTAGCAAACTGTGCTCGGATTTTGGGGAAAAGCTGCTGCTGTTTCATTACGCCGCCGCCTAAGAGAATGACTTCCGGCGACAGAATCATGGTATAGTTAATCAGTGCCTGTGCCAAATAATAGCTGATAAAATCCCAAACCTCATGATCCTCTGGCAGGTCTTTCCCGGCCACGCCCAACCGTTTTTGCAGTGATGGTCCGGCTGCCATGCCCTCTAAACAGTCACCATGAAAAGGACAAGCCCCGGCAAAGCTGTCATGCTGATGACGGCGGACATAAATATGCCCCATTTCCGGGTGGAGCAAGCCATGTATCAGTTTGCCGTCAACATAAGCACCGCCGCCGATACCGGTGCCGACAGTCAGATAAACGCAGGCGGACAGCCCCTTAGCGGCCCCCCAGTAATGCTCGGCCAAAGCGGCGCCGTTGACGTCCGTGTCAAAAAAGACCGGAACCGGCAGCGCCCGCTTAATATCAGCCAGCAAATTATAGTGCGACCAATGGGGCTTGGGCGTATCTAAGATATAGCCGTAAGTGGGAGAAGCGGGATTGGGGTCAATCGGGCCAAAGCTGGCCACCCCCAGCGAACCGATTTCCTTATCGGCAAAATAATTCAGCATTTGGGCAATCGTTTCCTGTGGTGTAGTGGTTGGAAACTGAGTTTGGTCAATAATCCGGCCGTCTGTGGTGCCGACTGCGCAGTTCACTTTGGTGCCGCCGGCTTCAATTCCTCCGATATACATAACTTTAGTGAGCGGCTGCGGTTTAATCCAGTCGCTTTGCTCCTTTCTGAAAACTGGTTAGTTATTTCCGTGGCTTTCCCATGTTCTGCAAAACTAGAACAGCCTTTTTTAGGCAGCCCGCCCGGGCAAAAGTGCGTAGCACTTCAATTAAGGGAAAGTTTAGATATTTACATGGCTAAAGCATAAATGGAAAAAATAAATTCATTTATGCGAGAGGTTTTGCAAATACCGGTAAATAGTGGGTTCGGATGTCTGCAGCGTCTTGGCGACTTCTTTAACCGCACCTTTTAGCAGGAAAATCCCTTGTTTTTGCAGTTCTTTGACAATCGTCATTTTCTCGGCTTGAGTCAGGGCAGCAGTGGTTACGTCTTTATGAAAGACGGCCAGTTCATTGGCGATGACATCCTGAATATTGGAAGTAAAGGTTTCTTTGACTTCATCACTGAAAGCAAAATCATCGATTGCAAAATCTTTTTGGATTTCGGCAATATTGTCAAATAACAACTGGTACTTGGTAATATCCCGGTTGATACAGAGGATGCCGATGATATCGCCGTCTTTTTTGATAAAATAGCTGGAGGAGCGGATCTGATTGCCGCCGCTGGTCAGCTTGCTCCGGGAAGTATAGTTACAGATATAGGGAGTCTTTTGATTATGCCCTTGTTTAATCAGCTTTAGAACCAGATTGGTGGCGGGGTGGCCAACCTGCCGGCCGGTCACATGGCCATTGCGGATAGCAATGATGGACTGATCCAGCTCTTTGGCGTTATGCAGCACAATCTCAGTATCTTTTCCCAGAACCTCAGCCAAAAAGTCAAGCAAAGGCAAATACTTTTCCAGCAAATATTCTTTGGCGCTTTCCTGTTCCGATTTTTTGAATTTCATGGTTTAAGCCTTTCTCAATGAAATAAAGCTTGTTTGTACAATCATCAAAACCTGTGAATGAACAGCAATTTGAAATGATTGAGTGACAAACCGGCGTTCTTTTTCGCGGCTATAAACTATTTCAGCAGTTCAGCCAGAGAGTGAGCATCCGGGGTATCACTGACACTTTTGCCGTAGTGTGCGTAGAGCACATGACGATCTTGATCGAGGATAAAAGCGGCGGGGAGCTGCAATTCTTCGCCTTCATAGGCGCCATGCTTGCAGCCGGCGGCTTTCGCTTTGGCGATTTTGACCATTGTGTCGGCATCAATCATTTGAGCCTTAGAAGCGGCCGGCCGGATGTCAAAACTTTTGTAGAGCCGAGCGTCTGGGTCGCAGATAATCTCAAAGGGCAGGCTGTCCGGCTGCAGCTGTGCGGCAAGACCGGCAGGGTCGGACTGTAAAACCACCAGCGCCTGACCGCCGGCAGCGGTGATCTGCTGATAGTTTTCGGCTAACCGGTGGATATCGTACTGGCACACGGGGCAGCCATAGTAGCGGAGGAACAGCAAAACGGTCTTTGCGGCTTTCCGGACGGTGTCAGCCAAAGTCAGGTTAGCGGTAAAGGGCGTATGAAAGGAGAAGTCCGGCATGATATCGCCGACTGCCAGGCGCTTATTTGAAGATTGCTGACTCATAATTACACCCACTTTCCATTAAACACATATTTATTCAGCCGGTCAAAAGCTTCCTGTACCCGGGACAGAGGCAGAGCTAAATTTATCCGAATTGCGCAGGGGCCATGGAACATCCGTCCGTCTTGCCATGCCACACCTACGTTCCAGCCGGCCTTTTCCAGCTGGTCAATGGTTTTGCCGTGAGCTTCGCACCATTTGCTGCAGTCAAGGAACAGCATATAAGTACCCTCAGGCTTAAAAACCTCCACACCTTCGAAATGTTTGGCAATATAGTCACAGGCAAAGTTTACATTGCCGGTAATAACCTGGCGCAGTTCATCCACCCATTCATAGCCTTCGGGCTTGTAAGCACCGATCAGTGCGTGCATGGACAGCACATTCATATCATTGTAATGAGGTTTTGTGCTTTTGGCGGTGACGCGATCCCGGATGGTAGGATTATAAATAATGTGATAGCTGCCAACCAGACCGGCCAGATTAAAAGTTTTGCTGGGGGCGTAAAGGGCCACTGTCCGCATCCGGGCATCTTCGCTGACAGACTGGGTGGGGATATGTTTGTATCCTTCCAAAATAATATCGGACCAGATTTCATCCGAAATTACCAGGCAGTCATTGGCCTTGTAAACTTCCATCGCTTTTTCGATTTCCCAACGCTCCCACACGCGGCCGCAGGGATTGTGAGGACTGCAGAAAACAGCGACATGAATGCGATTTTCCTTAATTTTGGCATCCATGTCCTCATAGTCCATGCGCCAGACCCCGTTTTCGTCTTTTTTCAGCGGACTGTGAATGATCTTATAGCCGTTGTTGCCGATGGACATGGTAAAGCCAATGTAGGTAGGGCTATGCAGCAGCACGGCATCGCCGGGTGCGGCATAACTGGTGAGAGCAGAAACTACGCCGCCCAGAACCCCGTTTTCGTAGCCGATACATTCACGGGTCAGACCGGTGACACCGTTGCGGGTTTCATGCCATTTGATGATGGCATTGAAGTATTCATCGGTAGGCCGGAAATAACCATAAACCGGATGTTTGGCCCGCTCAATGATGGCCTCCGGTATGGTAGGCACAGTTGCAAAGTTCATATCGGCCACCCACATGGGGATGAGATCATAGCCATCTTTCGGTCCCTCCGGCGCAAAGCCGGATATTGAGCCGACGCCGTCAACAGCAATGGCATCTCTGCCTTGGCGGTCTAAGATGGAAGTAAAATCATATTTCATAAGAATTCTCCTTTTTCGGCAAAATCTTTCCGTTTTTCTTGGTTGACAGGGGAAAGTTAAAGACTAAAAATCGCTTCAATCTCGAGCATAGCGTTTCGAGGCAGACGGCTGACCTCAATGCAGGTTCGGGCCGGCGGAGTGAAGCCTTCAAAGAACTTGGTGTATATTTGATTGAATTCGTCAAAATAAGACAAATCCGTCATAAAAATCGTGAGTTTAACAAAGTTATTTTTTGAGCCGTTTTCACTTTCTACTATCTTCAGAACATTTTCCAAAGCAGCAGCAGCTTGTTCGGCAAAGCTGGCCGGAAGTTCTTCCTGTCCCGGCACAACAGGCAGTTGGCCGGACGTAAAAGCCAGAAGGCCGGGGGCAGCTTTGACATAGGGACGGTAAAGCATAATTTTTTCTCCTCTCTGTAATAATTTTTTATTATCAAATACATTATAAACAATTATTTAGCGAAAGTAAAGAGGACTTTATTGTTTTTATAATTATTTTTTATCATGTTTTCCCTTTGCTGTGTCTTTCGACGGCGGGCACGGGATCTCATGAAAAGATACAAAACACAATTGACATAAATTTTTCACTGACAATATTTTTGTCAGTATTGAAAGACGGTATTTGGGTATGATATACTATAACATATAGGATAGGAGTTTTGAGTGAGCAGCAGGATATTATCCCGGGCAGTAAGTTTATTCGGCTATCTGCTCAGTCAAATAAGAGCGGCTCAAGTCGCTCGGCGGCATGAGCGGATGTTGCTTTGGAGAATAATACTTAGACAGATAGAGACCTGACTGACTTCGGGGATGGAGGTATGGTTGATGAAATCAAATATTGAGCAGCGGGATGGGGTTTATCAATGGGTTTATGAATTGAATTTATTTACCAATCCAGTCATTTTGTTTGTTCTGTGGAAAATATTCGGCGTGATCTGTTTGGGGATCTGGATGTTTATCAGTCTGCTCTCAATTAACGATATTGGCTTTGGCTGGTATAAATTCTTGGAAACAAGCAAGGTCTTTGCTTTGTTTCTGGTAGGAATGATGATCTTTACCGGACTTGGGTACTATTTGTATGCTGCTTTTTTAGGCGGCAAATATTGTGTGCTCTTTATCATGGATGATCGGGGCATTTTGCATGCCCAGCTCCCCAGTCAATATCAAAAGGCTCAGGTAATTGCTAATTTGACAATATTTGTCGGTGCTCTGACCGGGAAAGCCGGTGTGGCGGGAGCGGGCATATTAGCCGGAACCAAGGCATCTTCCTACTCGCAGTGGTCAACGGTCAAATCAGTGATTGGTTTACCGCACCGTCATGTCATTAAAGTGAATTCTTTGCTTGAAAAAAATCAAATTTATGTGGAGGCCGAGGATTACTCCTTTGTCTGGCAATATATTCTGGCGCATTGTCCCAATGCCAAAATTCGGTAGATTGTTAACAGAAGGTCCGGCGATGAACGATGATTTTTAACAAACCTTTCAGCTCAAAGCAAAACGGGCTTTGAGCTTTTCGGTAAAAAGAAAAAATAAAAATTGAGTAAGGAACTCATTGACAAAGCCTGTCCGGCAGGGTATATTTTTTCGTAGGGAAAATAAAACATGGCGGATGATTAGGTCGGCGGGGAGACAACGGGAAATTACGATGCCGCCGGCCGAAAGCATAGACCATACATACCCGCCCTGGCTGAAAGCACGGTTTTCGGGCAAGGGAAAGCTAAGTCAAAGACAGACAGGCAGATTCGCCGGAAAGGAAAATGATGAGAAGCGAAAAGTTTTTTTATGATTATGACGATTATGAGAGCGGAGAAAAGGATGCGCTGACTTTGGCACAGGAGGTGCTGGCTGATTCAGATCTGCCGGATTTGGATGAGTTGGTGATTGGCTGCTGGGGCGAATCCTATGATAATTCGGTTCAAAGCCTGCTGGATGAGTTCACGGCCAACGCAGATAAGCTGCGGCATTTAAAAAGCCTGTTTATCGGCGATATGGATTATGAGGAATGTGAGGTTTCCTGGATTGAGCAGGGGAATTATGAAGAACTGCTGGCGGCGCTGCCGGGTTTGGAGAAGCTGACGATTAAGGGCAGCGTGGGCTTGAGCCTGGGTAAGGTTCGCCATGCGGCTTTGCAGGAAATTGAGATTATTTGCGGGGGACTGCCCAAAAATGTGCTGCATGAACTGGCTGCGGCAGAATTGCCGGCACTGACCAAGCTGAATCTTTATTTGGGAGTCGAGGAATACGGCTTTGACGGCGGCATTGAAGATGTTAAGACCTTGCTGCATAGTCCGTTGATGCGGCAGTTGACTTATTTGGGGCTGGGCGACAGCGAATGGCAGGACGAGGTGGTCGAAGCAGTACTGGAAGTGCTGCCGCTGCTGCGCTTGGAGGTTTTGGATTTTTCCAACGGCACGCTGACGGATCAGGGTGGTCAGCTTTTGCTGGATGCGAAGGATAAGCTGAAGAACCTCAAAAAAATTGACTTGACCTATCATTTTTTAAGTGATGAAATGATGGAGCGCCTAAAAGCTACCGGTCTGCCGTTTGTGCTGGATGATCCGCAGGAAACCGATATTGATGAGGATGATGGCTATATTTATCGTTTTCCGATGCTGACCGAGTAATGGCGCTGATACTTTTTGGCCAAAGCGGTAGCAAAAGGCAGATTTATTTTGCCAAGGCCTGTCAGGCGGCGGGGATTCCACTTCGGTTTTTTGATATTGAGGCCGAGTGGGAGCAGGGCTTGGCGGCACTGCAGTCGGGCGACCGGCTGAAGATTGACCCGCCGAGGTGGACGGATAGCCGAATTGCGGCGCTGACTCCGCTGATAAAAAATTATTATCAAAAATTAGAGGAACTTAGCCGTCGGGGCAAAGAGCAAGGGCTTTCCTTTCTGAATACTCCGGCGGCGATTGGTGATACGCTGGATAAGCGGCTTTGTAAGCGGGGGCTCCTATCGGCGGGAATCGCCGCGACTCCGCTGCTGGAGTTTTCCGGCGGCGGATTTGCTGCGCTTATTTCTTATTTAAGAGAAAGGCGCATTTTTCAGGTTTTTATTAAATCCAATTTCGGCTCGGGTGCGGCCGGCGTGCTGGCTTTAAAGCTGCATCCGCAGCGGGCGGGCTATACGGCGCAAACCGCTATGCTGGAAGAAAACGGCGAATATTTTAATACCAAAAAGCTCCGAACGATAACGGATGCAGCAGTCATTCAAAAAACAGCGGATTTTTTGCTGGCCGGCGGCGCGCTGGTGGAGCAGTGGGTGCCCAAAGCAGCTCAAAACGGCGTGGTTTATGACCTGCGGGTGATGTATCAGTTCGGCCGGGTGGATTTTATCCAGCCGCGCGGGGCAAGAGGCGGAGCGATTACGAATCTGCATTTAAATAACTTGCCGCTGTCTTTGGCGGATGTGGCTTTGACAGCTGGGCTCAAAGAAGAAATTGCCAATTTGTGCGGCCGGGCCTGTGCTCTTTTTCCGGGGCTGCACTCGGCCGGATTCGACATTTTATTAACCAAAGCCGGCAAGCCAATGATTATTGAAATCAACGCGCAGGGCGATTTACTGTATCAGGATATTTATGCAGAAAACCGGATTTACCGCCGGCAGGTACAGGAACTGGAAGCATGGAAGGGCTGAAAGACAGGCAAAACAGATGAAAACAAGAAAGACAGCGGGAAAAATCAATGAATAGAACAGTAACCGAGGTGCCGAAGTTTGTGATTGGTGATCCGCAGAAAGCGCAGATGAGCGTTGATATGAATCGGATTGTGGGCAGCCATGACATTGTTTTTTTATGTTTGGATACGCTTCGCTATGATGTGGCGATGCAGGAGCAGGAAAACGGCGGTACGCCCAATTTGAACCGGTGCGGCGGCTGGCAGAAGCGCCACGCCCCCGGTAATTATACCTTTCCCTCGCACATGGCGATGTTTATCGGGAATCTCCCCTCACCGGCCGAGCCGGTTCCGCTCTACGAAAGAGAGCGTTTATTTGTGGCCAGAGAAAATAAAAGTTTGGGTAAAATTCACCCCTATTCCTTTGTGTTTGAAGGCGACAGCTTTATCCGGGGCCTGGAAAAAGTCGGCTATCAGACGATTTGTTTGGGCGGGGTCGGCTTTTTTAATAAGCGCACGGAAATTAACCGGATTTTGCCCGGTTTTTTTATGGAATCGGTCTGGCGGACGGCGTTTTCCTGTCATATCAAGGAAAGTTTTGACCATCAGCTGGACTGGCTGGAACAGCGGCTGGAGAGGCAAGAGCCGGATAAAAAAGTATTTTTGTATATCAATGTTGACAGTATTCATTATCCCAATTCTTTTTATCTGCCGGGCGCCAAAGAAGATAATGTCAAAACCCATGCGGCGGCGCTTCGCTATGTGGATGCCCGCCTGCCGCGGCTGTTTGATGTGTTTGGCCGCCGGGGCGATACCTTTTATATTATTTGTTCGGATCATGGCACTTGCTACGGCGAGGATGGCTATCATTTCCATTGCCTGTCGCATGAGATTGTTTATACCGTACCGTATAAGCATTGCACGATCAAAGCGGGAAGCTGGCAGCCTGACCGTGGGGCTGCGCCCAATGGATATGCGGCATCACTACCTGATGGCAAGCAACTGCAAACGGAGCTTTAGTGCGAGGGGGATGTTTTGGCAGTTTGTAACGATAAGAACAGAACAAGTCTTTTAAGCGGTCGCGCGCCGCGTGAAAGCTTGGTAGGTTCGCGAAAAAGGCTGCGCCTTTTCGCTTGGAGAGTTGAGTTTGAATATGAATTACACGGAAATTTATCAGCAATATATGTACAGCTATCCGCATAAATCGACATATCAGCCGGTGGAGCGGCTGGATTTGGCGGCCTATCGCGATGCCTTTGCCGGTACGGATATGGGGCTGTATTTTCATATTCCCTTTTGCCGGGTCAAATGCGGCTACTGTAACTTATTTTCGCTGACCGGAGTGCGGGCGGAAAGCTATCTGGAATATATTCAGGCCATTCGGCGGCACAGCGCCCAAATGAAAGCAGAGATTGATTTTAGCCGGACGCGCTTTTCTTCCTTGGTTTTCGGCGGCGGTACGCCGCTGCTGCTGGATGTTAAGGAACTGGCGCTTTTATTTGCTTTGGCCGAAGAGGAATATCAGGTGGAGCCGACGGAGGTTTTTTCGGTGATAGAAAGTTCGCCGGCGGAGATTACACCGGAAAAGCTGGATTTTTTAAAGGCGAAAAACCTAAAGCGGCTGAGCATTGGCATTCAGTCCTTTCAGGCCGGAGAATTAAAAATGATTGAGCGGCGGGCGGAGCCGGAGTTGGCGCATCATGCGATTCGACTGGCGAAGCAGGCGGATTTTCCGGTTTTAAATCTGGATTTGATTTATGGCATTCCCGGTCAGACCGAGGCGAGCTGGCGCGATTCGTTGGAGCGGGCGGAAGCGTATCAACCGCAGGAAATTTTTCTTTATCCCCTATATAATCAGCCAAATGCCGGCCTTTATCATAAGTTTCCGATCGATGAGGCACACAGCCGCCAAAAATATGAGTTGTACCGGATTGGCAGCCGGTTTTTAAAGGCAAACGGCTACCGCCAAAAGTCAATGCGTTGTTTCAGCCGGCTGGCGGAAACGGATGACCATGCCGACTGCGGCTTTGAAAACACGCTGGCGCTGGGCTGCGGCGGCCGCAGTTATTTTCAGGAACTGCATTTTTGTGAACCCTATGTCGCCGGGCAGGCGGCTTGTTCGGCCGAATATCAGCGATATTTACAGAAAACTGATTTTTTAAGGGGCTTATCAATGGCGCATCTGTCGGAAATACAACAGAAGCGGCGTTATGTGATTAAAAATATTTTGTATTATACCGGCCTGTCGGAGGCTGACTACCGGCGACGGTTTGCGGCGGAGCTGACTGCCGATTTTCCGCTGCTTCGGGATTTAGAGGAGAGGGCATGGGTCAGCCGGGAAAATGGCCGTTTTTACCTGACCGAGCAGGGAATGTCGCTGTCTGATTACATCGGACCGATGTTTCAATGATATCAGAGCCAAAAGTTCATTAAAACCGTAGGCAGAGAAAACCAATTCCGTTGGCATTGCGGTAAGGGCGGCAGATGGATGGGTAAGTGGCATTGCAGCAAGGGCGGCAGGATGGGCAAGTGGCATTGCAGCAGGGCGGCAGATGGATGGGTAAGTGGTATTGCAGCAAGGGCGGCAGATGGATGGGCAAGTGGTATTGCAGCAAGGACAGCAGATAGATTGAGAAAGTTGAGAGTAATGTCGTGGAAAAAATAAAGACCATTTATTATCGAGGTTTTATCAAGTCCTGTAATTACCGCTGTTCTTACTGTGCGTTTGCAAAAGGGAGCGGCAGCAGAGAGGAAATGCGGCGGGAGGAGGACGGCCTGCGCCGGTTTTATGAGCAAATTCGCCGGCAGACAGAAGCGGTTCAGATTTTCTTTTTGCCCTATGGCGAGGGGATGATTTATCCTATGTATCAGGCGGTTTTGGCGGATTTATCGGCGCTGCCGCAGGTGCGGGCGGTTGGGATTCAAACCAATTTGAGCTGGGAGCCGGAGGACTTTTTGCGGCTGCTGCGGCAGCGGGGCGATACCGGTAAAATTCGGTTATGGGCAAGCTATCACCCGGAGATGACCAGCCGGGCGGGCTTTTTGGATAGGCTTAAGCAGTTGGCGGCGGAAGTGGAAATTGCGGCCGGGATGGTGGCAACGCTTGAGAATGAGGACGAAATTCGAGCGCTTCGAGCTGAGCTGCCGCCGTCGATTTATTTATGGCTAAATGCTATGGATCGACGCAAAGCAGCATTTTCCCGGGAAGTAATCGAGCGTTTGCGGGCGATTGACCCAATGTTTGGCTATGAGTTTGCCTTGTGCCGGCAAAAAGCCTCCGGCGGGGCGGGCTTTCGCCGCTGTCTGGCGGCAGAAAATCAATATCTGGATAGGGGCATGGTCAGGCCCGGTTGTTTTTTTCAAAAAGGTGAAAAAAGGAAGGGGCAGCTCTGTCATAATCATCGGCTATGCGATTGCTATTTGGGTTATTCTAATTTTGCCGGTAATCCGCTGGCCCACTTTTTCGGAGCAAACAGAGTGTTTCGGATTCCGCAGAAGCGGCAATGGCAGGCGATTTTTTTGGACTTTGACGGGGTGCTGACGGAAAACGGCCGCCTGCTGGCGGGATTGCCGGAACTGCTTGCGGCTTTAAGTGCCGGCTGCCGTCTGTATTTGGCAACGGCGCGAAGTGTTTCTTCGGTTCGGCGGGCACTGGGCAGGACTTACCGCTTTTTCAGTGGCGGCGTGTTTTTTGACGGAGCATACGTCATTGACCGGGACAGCGGACTGGAAATGACATGGCCGATTGTCAGCCGGACAGAGCAAATGCCGATGTCGGAAGAAAACTGGATCAGTATGGCCGGAAGAATAAAGCCGCAGTTTTTTAAAGGCGAACTGCTGCGGCTGCAAATGCCGACGGTAGTCGCCCGGCAGCTGGGAGAAACACCGCTGCGGCGGCGGGAGTATGGCAGCCGTACTTATTTTCAGGCGATGCCGGCTTCCAAGTGCGGCGGGATTGAGAGGATTATGGCAGGAAGCGGCTGGTCAAAAGAGGATATCTTGATTATGACGGATAATCCGCAGGATAAAGAGTTGCTGCAAAGTTTTCCCTATACAGCCGTACCGCTTCATCAGCCGGAATTGGCAAGTCAGGCGTATTATGCCTTAAACGCCGGGCAGCTGCCGCTGATCACGAAACTCTCCCATGCTCAATAAAGCAGTCGTTTTTAGGCTTGCTGTTTTTGGAAAGGTTGTTGTCTGTGCCAGAAGACTTACAGGGGGATATTATGTGACCGGGGACATGTAGTCAGCCGCGGGGGAGGAAGGAGCAGATAAGCATGGACTTAAGTGATGTAAAGATTATTTTTTTTGATATTGACGGCACGCTGCTTGACGGGAACCGAAAACATCCCTCTGCAGCGATCCTTGAAACACTGGCCAAATTAAAGGAAAGAAAGATTCTGATTTGTCTGGCCACGGGCAGAGCGCCTTGGAACCTGCCGCACTTTGAGGGGGTCGAGGCGGATGTGTTTTTGACTTTTAACGGCTCGTACTGTTATCGCAAGGAGCGGGATATTTTCAGCCGCTCCATTTCATCAGGCGATGTCAAAACAATCATTAAAAACGCCACGGCGCTCGGTCGCCCGGCGGCGATCGCTACCAAGGAGAAGATCATTGCCAATGGAAAGGATCAGGATTTGGCGGGGTATTACGCTGCCGCCAAGCTGAGTGTCAGGGTGGCGGATGATTTTGCGGAAGTGCTGAGTCACGATCAGGTTTATCAAATCATGCTGGGCTGCGCGGAAACCGAATACGCGGCGCTGATGAGGAACGTTCATTCCGCCAAGATCACTGCCTGGTGGGAGCGGGTGATTGATGTTGTCCCCGCGGACAGCGGAAAAGGAACGGGTGTCAAAAAAGTGCTGGAATATTATCATTTAAGCCGGTCGCAGGCGCTGGCCTTTGGTGATTGGGACAATGATATTGAAATGTTTCAGGCGGTAGGAGCGGGGATTGCAATGACGAATGCCTCTGACCGGTTAAAGGCTGTTGCCGCCGATATTTGCGGCCATGTGGCGGAAGATGGGGTATACCATTATTGTCAGGCGCAGGGGCTGATCGGGATATAGTGAAATAGAAAACGCACGGTGTAAAGGGCACAGTGCGTTCTCTTAGTGATTTTTTCAGGAAGGGAATATAACTCAATTTTCCTCTGCGTGTATCTTTCCTGCTTTATTTGCGGAAAGATGGGATGTGATACGTGGAAGTTACGCAGAGGAAAAATGGGTCCTTTTTTTACAGGGGCATCATATCATTGCGGTCGTCGCCCCAAATGGTTTGATAAATCGCATCCAATTTGGCATGAAGCTCATCAACGGCAGCGATATTATCCAGCAATGTTTTCTTTTCGCCGGCGGTTAAGGTAGTCAGGCCGCGAATAAAATCAGCCTCAACGAAATTATCAAAATTGTAGTTGTCCGGCAGATTAGCGTAGGCTTCGTCGACCTTGGCCCAGAGCTCATCATGCTTATGAGCAAGCTGCTCGTATTTGTCTTCGAGGTCAATCATTTCCTGAGCCAGCTTGGGGTCAACATTCAGAGGCAGAGGCAGTTCAGGAAGATTCGGCATTTCACCGCCTTTGTCCTGCGGCAGCAGCGCATACAGACTGTCGAGCTCTGCGTCAATCTTATCCAGTGCTTCCCCATCAGCGATTAAGGCTTCTTTCTCTGACTGGGTCAAAGATTTGAGACTGCGAATAAAAGCCGCTTCATCGTGTTTTTCATAATCATAGTTTCCCGGCAGTGCATTGTAAGCGGCATCAACCTTCTCCCACAAACTTTGACGGGATTTGTACAGCGCGCTGCTTTTTCTTTCCAAAGCGTCGATTTTATCAAAAATCTCGGCTTCGCTTAATTTGGATTCCGTCAGGATTCGAGTTGACGGTGCGCTGCCGGCATTAGCCGCCATAGCGGAAGCCGGTGCTTCGATAACAGAAGCAGTCATCATAAAGGCTAAAGTCAATCCTAAAATTTTTTTGTTGTTCATAGTGATGTCCTCCTTTTCAGGTATTTTAATGCGCTCAGCCTTGCCGCACAGCCGCCAAAGGACGGCCGGCGGGAGCTGAATATATATTTACTGAAGTCCGATCAGATCTTCACATAGTAAACAAAAGTTTAGGTAAGTCACCCGTAATTCGTTGATATTTCAGCGAATTACAGTTTATCGGTCAGTTTTCCCGGCAGACCAAATGCTGCGTTTGAAAGCTTTCGCCGCGGTCATTGGGGAAGCGCCGCAAAATGAATATGCCCGCTTCGCGGCCGCATTCATTTATGCTTGCGCACTTCTATTTCTTGTCTTTTGCTAAAACACTGTCAATACGGGCTTGCAGTTCTTTTAAAACCTGCTCATTGCTGATCGCACCCAGCAGCGGTTCGCCAACGATGTTGCCGTTTCTGTCAACTACGATCGTCGTCGGGAAGCTGACGATGTCCATAGCCATCTTTCCGGCTTCGCTGGCCGGATCAAAATAAATGTTTTGATAGGATGCACCCTGCTTCTTTAAGATTTCCTGTGCTTCGGCAATTGCGCTGGCATCTCCGTTTAAAGTTTCGGTATTGATGCCGATGACGGCGCCGCCTTTGGCTTTTAATTCTTCGTTCAAGGCATTTAATTCCGGCAACTCGCCGACGCACGGAGCGCAGCCGCTGAACCAGTAGTTGACAACGGTCACGGCGTTCTTGGAGAAGATGCTGCTGTCAACGCTGTTGCCGTCTAAATCCTTGCCTTCAAAAGCCGGGAATGTCTTGTCGGATGCAGAATCAGCGGTGTTTTCAGAATCACCGGCAGCTTCCAGTTCGCTGATTTTCTTCGTTAATTCATTGATTTTGTTTTCCAGTTCCCGAATTTTTTCGGCGTCAGCCTTTAAGATTTTTACTTCTTCTTCGGTAAAGTCTTTAATATTATCATTGATTGTTTTCAGCAAAACATCGTCAACATAGCTGAAGTTTTCCTTGTCAATTAACGGTGTGACTTGCTTGTCCATCTTCAGGAAAACCTTGTCCCAAAGTTCCTTATGGCTGTCAAAAATTGCATTTTCTTCTTGGGTCAGCTTTTCAATCTGGGCTTTTAAATCTTCGATGCTTTCTCCGGTTTTTGCGGAGTCAGCAGGTTTTTCCGAACTTTCGTTTTTAGAGGGAGCGGCAGGCTTATTGCCGTTGCCGTTTTGGGCCTGGCCGCAGGCAGCCAGACTGAAAGTAAGTACCAAAGCGAATAATAATGCCGATAATTTTTGTAAGTTTTTCATTTGTTTTTCTCCTTTTATTTGTCTTTTTAATTAAGGTGTTGTTTGTGGAAAAGCAGTAAGCCTTTTCCGTTTGTGCTAAAAGCGGCGCCGAATACATACATCTTTTCTTTGCCGATGGTTTTCATTGTTTTTTAAACGATCGTTGGTTTTACGGTTTCCGGTTTTATCGCTTTGACCGCGGACAAACGCTCGCTGGCTACTTCAACTGGCTGCTTGGCTTTTTTGCTGCTGCAGCCGCCGCAGTTGCTGCCACAACTGTTGCCGGAGCCAAACCCATAACGATAACTGATGGCGCCGGTCGGGCAGGCACTGATACACATGCCGCAGCGGATACATTCGGTATGATTCGGTGTTTTCGTTACATCAACGTCCATTTTGCAGGCTTTGGCGCAGCGGCCGCAGGAAATGCATTTATGTTCATTGACCTTCATCTGAAACAGCGATACCCGATTAAACAGGGCGTACATGGCACCCAGTGGGCAAATCCATTTACAGAACGGGCGGTAGACAAAAACACTTAATATCGTTATGATCAGCAGGATGGATGCTTTCCAGGTAAAGAGCTTGCCCAAAGCCGCTCGAACGGAGGGGTTGGCAATTGCCAGAGGAATTGCTCCGCTTAGAACGCCCTGCGGACAAACATATTTACAGAAGAAAGGATTGCCCATACCAACTGCGTTGGTCACCAGTGCCGGTAAGAGCACCACCATAACCAACAGGATAACATACTTGAGACCGCGCAAGAGCTTTAACTTTTTGGTTGAAAACTTTTTGCTTGGAATCTTATGCAGCAAATCCTGAAACCAACCGAAGGGGCAAAGAAAGCCGCAGATAAACCGTCCCAGCAGTACACCCAGCAAAATCATGAAGCCGGTAATATAATAGGTAAAACTAAACTTTGAGGACCCGACCACCGCCTGAAACGCTCCGATCGGACAGGCACCGGCTGCCCCCGGACAGGAATAACAATTCAGTCCCGGCACGCAGGCGATTTTGCCCCTGCCGGTGTAAATGGTTCCTTTTAAAAAGTTCGGCAGGTGGATATTGGTCAGCAGTGTCGCTACACCCTGAAGCCCCAGTCGAAATCGAGCCAGATAATGCGAAATAGTTTTAAACTTCATCTTTTTCTTATCCAATGCCCACACACTCCAAACATATTTTGACAGCTTTGGTTAATACTACATTTACTTCGTTTCGCCAGATGCCTAACCCAAGCATGGCGGCACCGAATGCCAGCGTAAACAGCTGTGCATTGGTTTTTGTTTTCCATTTCATTATCAATCACCTTCCTTATTTGTTCGTACCGTTCAGGCAAGTCTAACTATCTCCGGCAGACCAAATGCTGCGTTTGAAAGCTTTCACCGCGGTCCCTGGAGAAGCGCCGCAAAATGAATATGCCCGCTTCGCGGTCGCATTCATTTATGCTTGCGCGCTTCCGGTTGTTCCCCGGCAGACCAAATGCTGCGTTTGAAAGCTTTCGCCGCGGTCCTTGGAGAAGCGCCGCAAAATGAATATGCCCGCTTTGCGGTCGCATTCATTTGTGCTTGCGCGCTTCAACTGCTTGATGAACCCATCATACACCACGCGGTGTAAAATTTTTGTTAAGCCCTGTAATTTAACAAAAACTTTATTTTAATCTGGTATAGTAACTATGTTGCCGGCGGGGAGGAAACATATTATAATGGAAGCAACTCAAATGTTTCTGCGGCGGTAAGAATGGATGAAGAAGGAGGAGCAAATGCGGCTTTTAATAGTAGAAGATGAAAAAATGCTGTGTGATACGATTGCGAAAAGCCTGCGCCAGTCGGGCTACGAGGTGGATACCTGCTATAACGGCCGGGAGGCGAAGGAGATTTTGGAGGTAGAACATTACGATTTGGTGGTGCTTGACCTGAACTTACCGGAAATGGACGGTATGGAGGTACTGCGCTCTTTGCGGGCGGCGGATGAAGAGACGGGAGTGTTGATTTTATCGGCCCGCAGTCAAATTGCCGATAAGGTTGAGGGTCTGGATGCGGGAGCCAATGACTATTTGGCCAAGCCGTTTCATTTGGATGAACTGGAAGCCCGGGTGCGCAGTCTGACCCGGCGCAAGTTTATTCAAAGCGATACTTGCCTTTTGTGCGGCCGGCTGTCGTTTGACACCAAAAGCCGGGAAGCGGCGGCGGAGGGGCAAACCATTGCCCTGACCCGAAAAGAAGGCGGGATATTGGAGTACCTCCTGCTGCATCAGGGGCGGCCGGTCAGTCAGGAGGAACTGATTGATCATGTCTGGGACAGCAGCGTTGATTTGTTCAGCAACTCCATTCGGGTGCATATTTCTTCGCTCCGTAAAAAGCTGAAAGCGGCGCTGGGTTATGATCCGATTCAAAATCGGGTGGGCGTGGGCTATCAGATCGGAGGGCCGGAGAAATGAGAAAATTATCCCTGCAATGGCGGATTACGCTGATGACCTCACTGCTGATTGCGGCAGCCTGTATTTCCATGAATCTGCTGCTGTATAGTTCCGGTTCTTTCTATATTGATGCGCTGGGCGGTTTGGTACTGGACTATCAGATCGATACGTTTAAAGACCCGGAACAGCTTTATATCAGTATTCCGGAAGGACAGATGGATGAGTTTTTCGGGGCTTTTTCTGATCAGGTTGACGATACCAAAACCAGTTTCAGTATCAACGGCTGGCTGATTACAGCGCTGGTTACACTTCTGAGCGGAGTGATCGCTTATTTTGTCAGTGGCCGGTCATTAAAGCCGCTGCGCGAGTTTTCTAATCAGGTAGAGCGTATTCAAATGGAAAACTTGACTGAGTCGGCGGTTAATGAAAATGAGATTCCGGAGTTTCGGATGCTTAGTCAATCCTTTAATCAGATGTTAGGCCGAATTTCAACGGCGTTTGAGGCGCAGCGGCAGTTTACCGGCAACGCCGCTCATGAACTGCGTACGCCTTTGGCGCTGATGCAGGCACAAATGGATCTATATACCAAGGAGCAGGGAAAGATGACCGATATGACGGAAATCATTACCACGCTTCAGGAACAAACGGAAAGACTGTCGCTGATGGTAACGACTTTGCTGGATATGAGTGAATTGGAAACCGTGCGCCGGACCGACAGAATTGAGCTGGTGCCGATGATTGAGGAAATACTGGCTGATCTATCGCCGGTGGCGGAAAAGCAAAATATCACGCTCGAGCAAGCCGGCGAGGAGGTTGAGCTGACTGGCAGCGATATTTTGATATACCGGGTGATTTTTAATCTGGTGGAAAACGCCATTAAGTACAATCGCCCCGGCGGCCGGGTTACGGTATCAACCGGGCGCAGCGGCAGCAAGGTGCTGATTCGGGTAGCTGATACCGGCGGCGGCATTCCGCCGGAGTATCAAAAAAGCATTTTTCAGCCTTTTTTCCGGGTGGATAAGTCGGTCAGCCGGGCGCTGGGCGGCGTGGGACTTGGCTTAGCACTGGTTTGGGAAACGGTCAAGCTTCACGGCGGCCGGGTGTGGATTGAAAAAAGCACGCCGGCCGGCACGGTATTTACCGTGGAACTGCCGGCGGCGCGCGATTTAAAACAGGTATCCAAGATAGTTAGCTAATTATTTGCCTATATCGAAAGTAAACTTTCATATAGGCAAATACAGATCACCATTAAGATAATCTGCTCTGTTTGCCTTAAGCTTGACCGTCAGGAAAAATCAAAGTCAAGACAGCTTAACTGTGAAGTTTAAAATTAAATAAATGCCGTAAAACAGCAGCAGGGCAAGCCCTTCTTTTTTGGTAATCACATACTTGGCGTTTTTGGAAAAAATGCGGAACAAAATGAGGATAATCAGCATGGTCGGAATCTGTACATAGTAAAAATGACTGGGGACAAGCAGTCCCCCTTTGGTAGCGGCAGCGGACGCACCGACTACAAACAGCACATTTAAAATATCGGCGCCGATGATATTGCCGATGGCGAGCTCACCGTGACCTTTGCGCACGGACGTAATGGCCGTCATCAGTTCCGGCAGGCTGGTGCCGAAAGCAACCAAAGTAGCGGCAATGATTGACTGCGGAACGCCCAGCCGCAAAGCGGTTACTTCCACGCTGCCAATCAGGATTTTGGAAGAAAAAATGACCATGGCAATGCCCAATACCAATTTCAGAAGCTGGAGGATAACCGGTGATTTTTTTTCATCCAGCAAAGCGCCCTCATCAACACCCGAGGTCATTGACCATTTCATCATGGTGTACAGATAAATGGCCAGCAAAAGGAGAAACAGAAAGCCGACCCACTGCGGGAGATGCCCGCCGATGCCGGAGCGGTAAAAGGGCAGGGCGATGACAGACAGCAGCATGGCGGCGGCGATTTGAATCCAGCCTTGACGGTCAATGGTTTTTTTATCAACCGGTAAAGTACCGATTAAGGCGGCGATACCGATGATCAGACCGGTATCGCAGATAATGGAGCCGATGGCGTTGCCCAGTGCCATATCGGGATTGCCGTTAATGGCGGCCAGAACCGATACCGTCGCTTCCGGCAGGGTTGTGCCTAAGCTGACGATGGTTGCGCCGATGACCATTTTGGGGATGCCCCAGCGAATCGACAAACTGACTGCCTGATCAACTAAAATATCGGCACCTTTGCTTAATATAAAAAAGGAGGCAGCGATAATCAGAAGCAGAATAAAAAGAGATTGACTTTCAAAAAAACTGTGCAGTATTGCGTCCATAGAGACATCCTTTCTGAGAAAAGCGAGTGAAAGCTTTGATATTTTTTCATACTACTAAAGAACAGCCCGTCTGTCAAGCGCTTTTCACCGAATCGTTTAAAAAACGCAACAGTCAGGTAAACCGCCCGTAATTTGCTGATATTTGACGAATTATAAGTTTGAGCGGGAATCAAACCTTCCGGTCGCAGCAAACATAAATATCTGATTATCTGGACGAAAAGAAATAATAAATAAATTTGACTATTGATTTTTTGGTTAATTTCCGATAATATTAAGGAAGCGATAAGTTGAATTCAAGTATGTACGCAAATGGATAGTTGGAAGAATAAGAGGAGATTATGGAAATTTATGTTGCAAGGCAGCCGATATTCGATCGGGAGAGCAAGGTTTATGGATATGAGCTGTTATATCGAAATTCCGAAACGAATGCATTTGATCCCAGTGTTTCGGATGAACAGGCGACATCGGAATTATTGATCAACAGTTATTTTTCTTTTGGCATGGAAAAGCTGATTGGCAAAGGCAGAGCTTTTATTAATTTTAATAAGTCGCTGCTGACACAGGAGATGCCATTGTTGCTGGATCCCAGAAAAGTAGTGGTCGAACTTTTGGAGACAATCGAGCCGGATGAAGCGTTGTACGAGGTACTGATAAAGCTGAAGCAGCATCACTATACCCTGGCGTTGGATGATTTTTGTGTTGATTATAAATATCCGCGGCTGGTTCACATGGTCGATATTATTAAAGTAGATTTTATGCAAAATACCAAGCAGGAAATTCGGGATATTTATAATACCATGCGCCAGTCGGGAAAAGTGCTGCTGGCCGAAAAAATCGAAAGTCAGGAAGTTTATGAATGGGCCAGGGATATGGGCTTTGATTATTTTCAGGGTTATTTCTTCAGCCGGCCCAGTCTGATGAAATCTCATGCAGTTAAGTATATCAGCCCGCAGGACATTGCCATCTTAAAGGA
Source organism: Lachnospiraceae bacterium oral taxon 500 (assembly GCA_002999035.1). Classification (NCBI taxonomy): domain Bacteria; kingdom Bacillati; phylum Bacillota; class Clostridia; order Lachnospirales; family Lachnospiraceae; species Lachnospiraceae bacterium oral taxon 500. The sequence goes on along the minus strand of CP027241.1, from coordinate 3,142,368 downwards.
AATGTCAGCCAAAGATCCGGACTTTAAGAAGATTGCACTGATTATTGAAAGAGAGCCGATTACGGCCTATAAGCTGCTCAAGCTGGTCAATGCCAACTTTACCAAATCCTATCAGATTTCTTCTATTTTGCAGGCGCTGGCGCTTTTGGGCGTTGATACCCTGCGTAAGTGGTTTACATTAATCATGGTGCATAAGCTGGCCAAGGATCAGCCTAAGGAATTGATTAAGGTCAGTATGCAAAGAGCCAAGTTCTTTGAACTGTTGGGTGAGAAAAATGAGTTTCTTCGGGAAAAGAGCCATGATAAACAGGCTTACCCACTCAAGGATAAAAATGAGATGATGCTGGTTGGCGTACTGTCAACGATGGATGTAATTTTGGGCAAGCCGATGGAAGAGGTTGTGAAGGAGCTGCCGCTAAGCAGCAATATCATCAGCACCCTGCTCATGGAAAAAGAGAGCCCGTATCTGGAGGATTACAAAGCGCTTTTAGCCTATGAAAAAGGCGATTTTGACAAGAAGGAAGTTCATGAATTGGCCGAGTACGATTTGCCAGAAATTTATTTCCAGGCAGTCGAATGGTCGGAGAAGATGATTATTCTCAGCTAACTGCGCAGATGAGGTGAAAAATGTTTATTGCGATTGAAGGGATGGACGGTTCCGGCAAGTCGACGCAGATTGAATTGCTGCGCCAATATTTTGAACAGCGGCATCAGGAAGCGGTCATTACCCGGGAGCCGGGCGGAACGGACATCGGCGAGCAAATCAGAGAAATTTTACTGCGGCCGGAAAACCAGGCGATGGCAGCCCGGACAGAGGCTTTGCTATATGCGGCCAGCCGGGCGCAGCATGTGGCTGAGTTGATTGAACCGGCTTTGGCAGCCGGTAAGATTGTGATTTCCGACCGCTATGTGGTGTCATCCTATGTCTATCAGGGAATTGCCCGGGGGCTGGGACTGGAAGCGGTCGAGCGGATCAATCAGTTTGCGATAAACGGCAGGGTGCCGGATTTGACTATTTTCTTGTTTGTCAGTCAGGAACAGGCACTGCGCCGGAAAAAAGCACAGAAAGAGTTGGATCGGCTGGAGGCCGAATCCATGGCGTTTCATGCTAAGGTTAATCAGGGTTTCCGGCAGTTGGCGGAAAGCTATCCCTATCCCCGGATGATTATAGATGCAGACGCGGCTCCGGCACAGGTGCATGCTGAAATCCGGCAGCGGCTGGAGCAGGAGTTTGGGAAGGAAAGACAATGAAAGTAGAAAGAACAGAGCAGACATCGGCATTGGGGACGGTTCAGGTAAAAACACAGGCACCGGAAGCGGATTTTAAGTTTGTGCTTTCCTCCAAACTGGAAAATGCGGAGTTGTATGACAGACTGAAGCAAATGATGGAGGATATCGCCGCGCAGGGAGACAGACTGGCCAAGCATGTCGATATCAAGGACATGAAGCGTTACCGCGAATTGATTAAGGATTTTGTCAATGAGGTGGTCACCAATTCGCATCAATTTTCCCGGGAAAACTTTTTGGATCGGCGCGGTCGGCATCGGGTTTACGGCTTGGTTAAACTGGTCGATAAAAAGCTGGATGATTTGGCGCAGGAGTTGATGAAGGAAGAAAAAAGCGGGCTGAATATTTTGGCGAAGGTCGATGAAATTAAAGGCTTGCTGTTAGATATGATTGTTTGAAGAGAGAAGGCGGTGCCTGTTAAGAGGGATCGCTTTTTTCACGGTCAGATAAAATAAAGCGGCTTAGGCTCTGGCCGGCGGGAGAGTTTTGCCGGTTCGGGTTTGGGGCGTGCCCGTCGATACTGACGGCTTGAGGCGTGAAAGAGCGCAAGATGAGATAAAGGAGCAGCTAATGAAGTTTGCGGAAATTATCGGACAGCAGGAATTAAAAGAATATTTTCGCAGGGCGGATGCCGGCGAAAGACTGGCTCATGCCTATATTGTAGAGGGCAGCCGGGGGAGCGGTAAGCGGATGCTGGCGGAAGCGGCGGCTAATTTTTTGCTGTGCCGGGAAGCGACCGGCGGAGAAAGCTGCGGCCGGTGCCGGGACTGCCTTCAGTTTGCTTCCGGCAATCATCCGGATGTCATTTATGTACAGCCGTCAAAGAAAACCGGATACGGTGTGGATGATATCCGGGAGATGGTTTTGCGGGAGTTGGAAATCCGGCCTTATCAAAGCCGGTATAAAATATATATTATCGAAGCGGCCGAGTCGATGACGGTACCGGCCCAAAATGTGCTGCTCAAAACAATCGAGGAGCCGCCGGCCTATGCTCTCTTTTTTTTATTGACAGAAAATAAAGACCGGCTCCTGGAAACAGTGCTTTCCCGCTGCATCCGGCTGCAGCTGCAGCCTTTATCGCCGGCTGAAATGCGCGAGTTCCTGAAGCGGCACGGACGAGCGGAACGGGAAGATTTGATTGCCTTTGCCGAGGGCAGCCCCGGCCGGCTTTTGCAGTTGACCGATTCGGAAGCGTTCCGGGATATGAAAAGGGATATAGAAAATTTGCTGGACAGGTTTATAAAAACGCCGGAACATGATATAATAGAATTGACTTCTGTTTTGGAAAAATATGCCGAAAACTTGGAAGAAGCCTTGACCACGCTGCAAATTGCTTTAACAGAGCGGCTGCGGGGAATTTGCCGGCGGCCGGCGGGAGCAGCTTCTGCTCAGAGCCTGAACCGATACTATTTTTTGGCGCATAATCTGCTGGCGGCGAAAAGGCAGTTAAAGGCTAATGTTAATAAAAGTTTAATTATTTGGAGTTTATTCTTGTTAAAGGAGAACATATGATAAAGGTCGTCGGTGTCCGCTTCCGGAAAGCGGGAAAGATTTATTATTTTGCGGATAATGGTCTAAATTATGAAGGCTGCCGCCATGTGATCGTGGAAACGGCCAGGGGAATTGAATACGGCCATGTTGTTTATGCCGATAAGGAAGTACCCGAGGAAGAAATTGTTCAGGATCTGAAGCCGGTAATTCGCTGTGCGACGCCGGAAGATGAGGCCATCTATCAGGAAAATTTAGAGAAAAGCAAGGAGGCCTTTCAGGTTTGCAAAGCCAAGATTGTCGAGCGCGAACTGGATATGAAGCTGGTTGATGCGGAATATACTTTTGACCGCAATAAGCTGTTGTTTTATTTTACGTCGGATGACCGGGTCGATTTTCGGGAGTTAGTCAAGGATTTGGCGACTATCTTCCGCACTCGGATTGAGTTGCGCCAAATCGGTGTGCGTGACGAATCTAAAATGATTCCCAGTATCGGCGGCTGCGGCCGGCCGCTCTGCTGCGGCAGTTTTTTAAGTAATTTTCATCCGGTTTCGATTAAGATGGCCAAGGATCAGAGTCTATCGCTTAGTCCCAGCAAGATTTCCGGCATTTGCGGCCGGCTCTTGTGCTGTCTGCAATATGAACAGGAAACTTATGAGGAGCTGAATAAAATTTCGCCGAAGGTTGGCGATCTGGTGAAAACGCCGACCGGAGTAATTGGTGAAGTTCAGTATATTAATCTTTTGCGCCAGCAGGTCAAAGTCGTAATCAAACAGGGCGAAGATGTGGAAATTGTTCAATATGCGGTGGCAGAGCTGGAACGTTTGCCCAAAAACCATAAGGCAGCGGACAAGCAGGCCAAACCGGAAAAAGCGGATCCGTCCGCAGCCAAAGAAGCGGATAAGTCGGAACGTGACAGGGCTAAAGGCTTTAAAAGGCAGCCGAATAAAAAAGGATGAAAGATTTAATCAGAGCCGGGGAGCGGCTGGACGACTTAAATGTGAAAGGCTATTATTTGATACAGGATCCGGCCGGTTTTTGTTTCGGATTGGACGCGGTTTTGCTGGTGCATTTTGCCAAGGCCAGGCCCGAGGAAATGATTTTGGATATCGGTACGGGCACGGGGATTATTCCGATTCTGATGGCGGCCTATTATCCGGACACGACTTACCGGGCGATTGAGTTGCAGGCGAAATATGCTGACATGGCCGGACGTTCCGTCCGCTATAATCATTTGCAGGAGCGGATTGAGGTTCGGCAGGGCGATTTGCGGGAAATGGAAAAAATCTTTCCGTTGTCCTTTTTTGACCGGATTACGGTCAATCCGCCGTATATGAACGCCGGACTGGTTCCGGCTCAGGAAGATAAGGCGATTGCCCGGCATGAAATTTGCTGTGATTTGGAAACGATTATCCAAAAGGCCGCTCAGCATTTAAAGTCGCGGGGAAGTCTTTGCATGGTGCATCGGCCAAACCGTCTGCCGGAGGTTATTTGTTTGTTGAAAAAATACGGCCTGGAGCCGAAACGCCTGCGGCTGGTGCAGCCCAAGGCGGAGGAGGAGCCGAACTTGTTTTTGCTGGAAGCGGTGCGGGGGGCCAAACCCTACCTGCGGATTGAGCCGACACTGGTGATTTACCGACCGGACGGCAGCTATATGCCGGAAGTGTTCGAAATTTACCGGTATTAAAAGCCGGGCCGGATATGGGGAATGGCGGCGCAGATGTTTCCTGCGCTTAGCGGCGGTGAACGGTGCTGCTGGCGACAGCAGGATTGATTTTGGCGGCCGGAAAGTTGAAGGAGTGAGCAGATGGACGGAGGTTTGTATTTGACCGGAACGCCGATCGGCAATTTGGAAGATATCAGTTACCGCTGTGTTCGGATATTGACGGAAGCCGATTTGATTGCGGCGGAGGATACCCGGCAGACGCAGAAGCTGTTGCAGCACTATCAGATTAAAAATAAGCTGAGCAGTTATCATGAACATAATAAGCGGGAAAAACAGGAATATTTTTTGCGGCTTTTGGCTGAGGGCAAGAAGATTGCGCTGGTCACCGATGCCGGTATGCCGGGTATATCCGATCCCGGCGGAGATTTGGTTAAGGCCTGTATTGAAAGAGGAATTCCGGTGACGACTGTGCCCGGGCCGACGGCCTTTGTCAGCGCGCTGGTTCTGTCGGAACACGCTTTACAGGAGTTTGCATTTTTTGGCTTCTTACCGGCCGAGAAAAAGGAAAGGGAAGAAAAGCTGAAGGAAGTGGCGGAACTGCCCTATTCCCTCATTTTTTACGAAGCGCCGCATCGTCTGGTTAAGACCCTGACGGCAATGGCAGCGGCCTTTGGCGGGGAGCGCCGGATCAGTCTGGCCAGAGAGCTGACTAAAAAATATGAAGAAGTTCGGCATTTTTCTCTGGATGAAGCGGCGGCTTATTATCAAGGCACTCCGCCTAAGGGCGAGTATGTTTTGATCGTAGCCGGCAAAGACCGCCGGGAGCTGCAGGCGCGGGAGAAGCAGCAATGGACGGAAATGAGTTTAGAGGAACATTTGGATTTTTATGTCCGGCAGGGGATCGAGCCGAAACAGGCGCTTAAGCAAATGGCCAAAGACAGGGGAACGGCTAAACGCGAATTATACCGGTATTTTCACGGCCGAAGCGAAGGCGCTGAAACCGGCGGGATATAGCCGGAAATGGGAAAGTAAGGCCGAGTTTTTAAATTAACTCAATTTTTCCCTGATCGAAGCGTTACGCACTTCTGCCCGGGCGGTCTGTCTGATTGAAGTGCTGCGTATTTTTGCTCAGACGGGAAATCTATAAGTTAGAGTATTGACAAGAAAAAGGAACAAATAGGAAAAGAATGAATCATGAAAACAAAATAAAGGATGAAAGCAACTTAAATAATAAAAACAGCAATTCCATTTTTATGCTGGTCTTTTCAGCTTTGTGTCTGGCGCTCAGTCTGATGCTCAAAGCCTTTAATATGTTTATGCCGGTCGGGATTCCGATTTTGCGGATTGGCTTTAACGGACCGCCGCTGAAGATAGTCGGCGTGTTGTTCGGCCCGCTTTACGGGGGACTGGCGGCGGGGCTGTCGGACTTTTTGGGATATGTGCTGATGGATAAATCCGGTAATTTTTATTTGTATCAGCTGACGATTACGGCGATTTTAAGCGGAATCGGCGTAGGGCTTTTGTGGCGGTATTTTAAGACTAAAACCATGCGCACGGTTCAGCTTCAATATTTGGGAGCGATGGCGGTTTTACTGGTATATGGTATAGTCAGCTTTGGTCTGACCTATGGCCGGCCGGAAGCAGCGAAGCAGGTTGGCGGCAGTATTGTGATTATTGTTTCCGGGCTGGTGGGAGTGATTCTTTACTTTATTAACAGCGCGATTGTTCGGCGCCAGAAGATGAAGCGCTTTGGCGAATATTTCTTTCAAATGTTTTTGGCGGTTACCATTCCGGGGCTGGTTTTTAATTGGGTTAATACCTATATCCTGATGGAAATTTTCTTTAAGGACAAGAATAAGGATATGTTTTTGTTCGGTCTGATGCGGAGCGCGGTACAGCTTTTGGAAAGCTATTACAATGTATTTGTGGTTCTTTTTATCGTAATTTTGCTGGAACCGTTTCTGGTCAAGAAGGGCCTGCCGCCCTTTGGCCGGACAGAGGAAAAACGAAAAGCGAATAAAGAGGGCGAGTCTGAACTGTAACTTAAAAACTCAACTTTCCCATGTTCGCCAGAACAGTCTTTTTTAGACTCGTTGCATGGACAGGAACGGAATGCGATTTGCAAAGCAAATCGCGAGAGTGAGTCCATGCAGACTGCTCGCCCGGGCAGAAAGCGAAGTTTTCGATCAGGCAGACTGCCCGCCCGGGCAGAAGTGCGTAGCGCTTCGATCAGGGGCACCCGCTCTCCGAGCGGGATAGAGTCAAAAAAGACTATGGTAGGTCGCCCACCCGGGCAGAAGTGCGAAGCACTTCGATCAGGGGAAAGTTGAGTTAAAAATCAAGGAAAACCGACGAAAAAGGATAGACAGATGGAAAAAATATATGATGCGGTTATTATCGGCGCAGGGCCGGCCGGGATTACGGCCGGGATTTATGCGACCCGGGCGCAGCTTGATTATGTTTTGCTGGAAAAAGCGTTTCCCGGCGGACAGATTATCAATACCTATGAAGTGGAAAATTATACCGGTTACAGCAGTATTTCCGGTTTTGACCTGGCTCAGAAAATGCAGGAACATTTGCAGTATTTGGGCGGACAGATTACAACCGGCGAAGTCAGGGAAATTCGTCTGACAGCGGACGACTGCAAAGAAGTGGTTACGGACAGCGGTGTTTTGCTGACCCGAAATATTATCGTGGCGACCGGCGCGGCGCCGAGGCTTTTAGGCAAGCCGGGGGAAGAGGAGTTTGCCGGCCGGGGGGTATCTTACTGCGCGACCTGCGATGGTGCTTTTTACCGGGATAAAACCGTACTGGTGGCCGGCGGCGGCGATGTGGCAGTCGAGGATGCGATTTATCTGGCAAGGATGTGCCGGAAAGTTTATATCGTGCATCGCCGGGATCAATTCCGGGCGGCTAAAACCCTGCAAACCAGACTGATGGCTCTGCCCAATGTCGAAGTTCTGTGGTTTACCGAAGTTCAGGAGATTAAGGGCGGCGATTTTGTGAATGCCGTTACATTGGTGCACAATCAAACCGGAGAAACGCGGGAATTAGCGATTGACGGCGTGTTTATAGCCGTCGGCACCAAGCCCAACACGGAATTTTTGGGCGATTTGGTGGAAAAGGATGCCCAGGGGGCGGTTATAACCGACCGGTATTGCCGAACCAGCGTTCCGGGGATTTACGCGGCGGGCGATTTGCGCAGCGGTTCGGTCCGGCAGATTATGGCGGCCTGCGCTGACGCGGTCACGGCCGTGATGGATTTGGATAAAAATGCTTAAAGATTCCGCATTTGATTTGGAAGAAAATCTGAAAAAACTGCCGGATAAACCGGGCGTCTACCTGATGAAGGATGCGCAGGAGCAAATCCTTTACGTCGGTAAGGCCAAGGTTTTAAAAAATCGGGTTCGTCAGTATTTTCGCAGTCCGGAGGGTTTAATGCCCAAAATTCGGAAAATGGTGGAGCTGGTGGCGGCGTTTGAGTGGATTGTTACCGATACCGAGGTCGAGGCGCTGATTCTGGAAATGAATCTGATTAAAAAGCATCGGCCGAAATACAATACCATGCTCAAGGATGATAAGTCCTATCCCTATATTAAGATTACGGTGGAAGAGGAATATCCGCGGGTGATTTACACCCGGGAGCTGCGGCGGGATAAGTCTAAGTATTTCGGTCCTTATACAGCCGCTTACGGAGCGCAGGAGCTGATTGCGTTCATTCAAAAGCATTGGAAACTGTGCCGCTTGAATAAAAATCTGCATAAGCACGGGAACCGGGCCTGCTTTTCCTATCATTTGAAGCTATGTGACGGTTTGTGTATTGATAAGATTGATGCGGCTCAGCACCGTCAGAAGATTAATGAAATTATTGCTTTTTTAAATGGCGACCGGGCGGAGCTGTTTAAAGAAATGGAGCGGGAAATGAGAGAGGCAGCCGCCCGAATGGAGTTTGAGAAGGCTGCCCAAATCCGCGACCGGCTGGCGTTGATGAAGCGGACGTTTGAGGAGCAGATTATTACCCGGGAAGGTAAGCAGGACAGGGATGTGATTGCGCTGGAAGAAACGTCCGACCGGGCACTGGCTCAGATTTTCTTTGTCCGGGAGGGCAGGCTGACCGGCCGGGAGCATTTTCATATCGGCAATCCGGAAAACCTGCCGCTGCCGGAGCTGTACGCGGTCTTTATCAAGCAGTTTTATTTGGGTGCGGCCTTTATTGCCAAAGAGATTGTGGTGGCTGAAGAAACGGCTGACCAAGAGGTATTGGAAGAATGGCTTAGTCTGAAAAAGGGGCAGAAGGTGCAGTTAATTCTGCCGCAGAAGGGTGAAAAAAAGAAGCTGGCGGAGCTGGCCAAGGAGAATGCGAAGATTGCTTTGCTGCAAATGGGAGCAACCATCCGTAAACAGGAGGAAGCGGCCAGAGGGGCAATGAACGCTCTGCTGCAGACGATTGGTTTAAGCAAAAGCGAAATTCACCGGATTGAGGCCTATGATATCAGTCATATTTCCGGCGCATACAGTGTCGGTTCAATGGTGGTGTTTGTGGATGGCCGGGCCAAAAACTCGGATTATCGCAAGTTTCGAATCAAACAGGTCAGAGGGGTGGATGATTATGCACAGCTGGAGGAAATTTTGCGTCGCCGCTTTCACCGGGCGCTGGAAGAACAAAAGCAGTTCTTTTTGCAGGAAGAGCGGCCGGAAGGAAAGTTTATCAATCTGCCGGATTTGATCTTAATGGACGGTGGCAAGGGTCAGGTTCATGCTGCCGAAAAGGTGCTGGCGGAGTTTGGGCTGAATATTCCGGTCTGCGGCATGGTCAAGGATGATACCCACAGCACCAGAGGACTGTTTTTTGAGGAAAAAGAGTATCAATTTGAAAAAAATCCGGAGGCCTTTCGACTGGTGACCCGGATTCAGGACGAGGCACATCGGTTTGCCATCAGCTATCACCGCAAGCTCCGGCAAAAGGATCAGGTGCGGTCGGTACTGGACGATATTCCGGGAATCGGTGAGGCCAGACGCAAAGCACTGCTTCGGCATTTCGGTTCAGCCGAGCAGGTCGGAGCAGCTTCGGCCGAGGAAATTGCAGCGGTTCCGGCAATGAATCGGAAACTGGCGCAGACAGTCTATGATTTTTTTCATGCCGGGCAGCCGGCGGGGGATTCTGCGGTAGTGCAAAAAGTCTGACAGGAAGCGGCTTCAAATAAATACCCATGTGCAGGCGGTTGGCGGAACTGGCGGCCGGGGAAATTGCCCGGAGGAATAACTTTTTAAGCGAGCGGGAAGAAAACCCTGACGGCAAAAAATGGGATTTATACCGGTGCCGCACGACAAGCGGAGTTTTTGGCGCAGGTAAACAGTTATGGTTTTAGAAAGAAAGAGGGCAGAAATGGATAGTCATCAGCATGATTATTATGTGGAATTATGGGCAATTATCAGGCGCATGAAATTAAAAAATATGACTCCGGATATTCCGTCCGGTCATATTAAGATTTATCAGTCGGACGTAAATCGTCCGGCACTGCAGCTGGCCGGCTTTTTCGACTATTTTGATGCCGAGCGGGTACAGATTATCGGTAAGATTGAGTATACTTATATGCAAAATATGTTTCCGTCGGAATTAAAAGAAATTTTGAGAAAGCTTTTTTCGGCCGGCATCCCCTGCGTGATTTTTACCCGGGGGCTGGAAGTTTCGCCGATGGTCTTAGAATGTGCGTATGAATATCAGGTGCCGGTTTTTCAAACCAATATGACGACATCGGCCTTTAATTCGGATTTGAACCGCTTCTTAAAATCAGAGCTGGCGCCGCGGACTTCCATTCACGGAGTGCTGGTGGATGTTTACGGCGAAGGCGTGCTGATTACCGGGGAAAGCGGAATCGGTAAAAGCGAAACAGCGCTGGAGTTAATCCGGCGGGGGCACCGGCTGGTGGCGGATGATGTGGTGGAAATTAAAAAAGTTTCCGATGATACGTTGATCGGTTCTTCGCCTGATATTATCCGGCATTTTATTGAACTGCGGGGGATCGGCATTATTGACTGCAAGATGCTGTTCGGTGTGCAGTCAGTTAAGGATGAAAACGAGATTGATATGGTGATTCAACTCCAGGAATGGGAGGCGGACACCGAGTTTGACCGTTTGGGGCTGATCGAGGAGTATACCAATATTTTGGACATCGAAGTGCCCAGCCATACCCTGCCGATTCGGCCGGGCCGGAATCTGGCGATTATTGTCGAATCGGCGGCTATCAATTACCGGCAGAAGAAAATGGGTTATAACGCGGCCGAAGAAATCAATAAGCGGGTAATGGGCAATCTGGAAAAGAATAAGAAAAGGGAAGAAAAATAAGCGGTTTAAAAAAACTGGCGGCGCGGCCGCTGCATCCATAAACAAGAGACGAAAAGGAGAAAAAGCATGTATAACATCGGAATTGATTTGGGCGGAACAAATATTGCGGCGGCTGTTGTTGACGGCAGCGGCCGGATTGTGTGCAAGGGCAGCACGCCAACCAGAGTGGAACGGGGCTTTCAGGCGATTGTGAAGGCAATGGCCGAGCTGTCCAGAGATTTAATCAAAGAAGCGGGTCTGACTCCGGGCGATATCCATTCGGTCGGTATCGGCAGCCCCGGAACGATTGATCAGGAAAAAGGCGAAATTGTTCATGCCTACAATTTAAATTTCAATCATGCTCCGATTCGGGAAGAGTTTATCAAGCATTTGGGTTTGCCGGTGTATATCGGTAATGATGCCAATGTAGCGGCTTATGGCGAGTATGTTTACGGTGCGGGTCACGGCCGGTATCAGGATTTGGTGGCAATTACCCTGGGGACGGGCCTGGGCGGCGGGGTTGTCTTGGGTGGTAAGCTGATTTGCGGCTCTTTTAACGGCGGCGCTGAGCTGGGGCATATGGTGATAGTGGTGGGCGGCGAGCAGTGCAACTGCGGCCGCAAAGGCTGCTGGGAACGCTATTCGGCGGCCAATGCTTTGATTCAGCAGGCCAGAGCGGCGGCGGAGGAAAATCCCAATTCGCTGCTGAATGTGCTGGTCGATCATGACCTGGATAAAATGAACGCCAAAGTTCCGTTTGACGCTGCCGAGCAGGGGGATTTGATTGCGCAGGCGGTGATTGACAGCTATATTTATTATTTAGCGGTCGGAATTGGCAATATTATTAATGTTCTACAGCCGGAGATTATTGTAATCGGCGGTGGTGTCAGTGCGCAGGGAGATCATCTGCTGAAGCCTTTGATTGAGAAAATGAAAAACGAGATATTCGGCGGCGGGGAAGCGCTGCAAACCGAGGTTCGAATTGCTGAGCTGGGCAATGATGCCGGGATTGTCGGGGCAGCCGAGTTGTACCGGCAGTATGAAAAATAGAATAGTGATTTAACTTTTCTTTGTTCGGAGTTTTGCGGTCTGCCCGGGTGGGCGACCTACCTAAAAATGTTGGTGGGATGAAGAGGGAAAAGATTGCGCCATAACTCAAAATGCTTTGTAATATCCTATATCAGAATATTACAAAGCATTTTTTATAACTGATGTACGTTGCTTGGACGAAAGTCGGCTTGAGTTTACAAATATCTGTCTTGGTTGTGAAACTTATCGCCGACCTTGTCCAGGAGAATGGCAACAATGCCGGTGCGGGCGATTTTCAGGGTAATCATGTAAAACAAGATAATCAATAGGGATACAATCCACTGATTGGGATTGATAAAGTTAAACGCTTCCGAGGCAATGGTGGCAAAGGACATAGAGTACAAAATAATGGAAAAAACCTGACTGCCCTTGAGTTTTAATTCATTGACCCGAAGCAGGGGAAAGGTCAGTGCCAAAATGGCGTAAACAATCATGGCCTTAAAAAAGTACTGCGACAGCATCCGGATATAGTAAAACAAAAAAGTAAAAACATAGCTGACGATTTCCGAGGTTTTTAAAATATCCTGAAGCGAGGCTTTGGGCAGGCGAAAGTTCCCGACCTGCTCAAACTTAATAACCATGGGCGCGGCGTTTAGCCTTTTCAAAGCGATATAGTCCGAGTTCATAAAAACCCCGTAAGCATAACCGCTCAGGTGAGTGTAATTTTTCTGCTCGCCGGAGTCAATAATAGCAATAAAGTCACGGTCTTTGCCGATGGTCAGTTCCATGTCATTTTCGGCGGTCAGCTGCAGCCTGCCGTCAGCAATGGCTAAATCCGGAAAGTGTGAATCGCTGATAAAAGCATTCATATAGGAAAAAGTCTGTTTGACTTGCAGGGACAAATAAATTCCGCCCAAAATACTGAGAATCGCGGCCAGCATCAGAGTATAGCGGATGGCTTTGCTCAGCGGCTCGCGGATAGCCTGAATGTAGAAATCCGGCGATGAAAAACTGGCAAAGAAACGCTGAAAAAAATTATTGCGAAAAGCTGAGTTAGTCTGCATATTGTTTAGCCGTTCCTTTCTTTTAATATTTATCCCCATTCTAAGTGCTTTCCCCGGATTTGTCAATTAAGATTTCTTAAAGTAAGTGCCGGCCAAGCCGAAAAAGCCTGCCTGATTTGTAACGGAACTGTAACAACTCCATTCTTGAGTTTGCCGGTCTTTTGGTCTATAATAAAAATGAATTCAATCAGGCAAAGACTTCCCGACGTGGGATCGGGATAGATAAGGATGAAAAAGATGAAGCGGAACGGAAAGAAATACTATTTGATTTATCTGCTGATGGCAGCGGGGATTTGGCTGAGCAGCCTGCCGGTGCAGGCGACTGCTCCGGCGGCGGAAGAATTGCTGCCCAAGGCGACGATTTATTTTAATGATAAAAAAGTTCAATACTCACCGGAAACCGGTGAGCCTTTTTTGGAGGACAGTCAGATTCTGGCTCCTTTGCGGCAGACGATGACGGCGATGGGAGCAAAGGTGATCTGGGAGGGAGCAACGCGGACAGTGCGGATTAAGTTTGACGGCAATACGATTGAAATTCCGTTGGAAAAATATTATTTTATCCGCAATGGACAGGTCTTGAATCACGATTCGGCGGCACGGCTGATTAACAACAAAACCTATATTCCGGTACGGGCGATTATAGAAGCTATCGGGGCTAAGGGCGTTTGGACAGGTGATAGCGTCCGGATTACCTATCAAAAGCAGGATACTTCGGTCAAGCGGATTCCCAAGGCTTTTGACCTGCGGGAATATAACCGGGTCACGCCGGTTAAGGATCAGCAGCAGTCCGGCGCGTGCTGGGCATTTGCTTCTTTGGGGGCGATGGAAAGCGCGCTGATGCCATGGGAGGATTATGATTTCAGTGAAGATAACATGAGTCTGGGACATGGCTATAATCTCTCGCAGGCGCAGGGCGGCGATTATATGATTGCTCTCAGCTATCTGACCCGCTGGGCCGGGCCGGTGCTGGAGCAGGAGGATCCTTTCGGGGATAATACCGTCAATCCCAATGCCAAAGTAATCAAGCATTTGCAGGAGGCGATTTTTTTACCGAAGGAAGGCGAGTTGGGAATCAAGCGGGCAATTTTGCTGTATGGCGGTGTACAGTCCTCTCTGTATCTGGATCAGGTTCAGCAGTGGGGTAACAGTGAGTATTATAATGAACAAACAGCGTCGTATTATTATGACGGCAGCCGACCGATTAATCATGATGTGGTGATTATCGGTTGGGACGATCATTATGCCCGTGATAATTTTAAGAAAAAACCCAAGCGGGACGGCGCATTTCTCTGCAAAAACAGTTTTGGCAGTGCGTTCGGTCAGGACGGCTATTTTTATGTTTCCTATGAGGATAAATATATCGGCCAGAATGTGATTGCCTATACCAAAATAGAAGCGGTTAATAATTATCAGCATATTTATCAAAGCGATAAGCTGGGGTATTTGCTGCGGGCCGGTTACGGTGAGGGAACGGCTTATTTTGCCAATTGCTATGAGCCGGGCGGATCGGAAATGCTGAAAGCGGTTTCTTTTTATGCTTTGGAGCCGAATACCAGTTATGAGATTTATGTGGTCACCGATTTTAGCGGGGTTCAGGATTTTCAGCGAATGGAGAGCCTGACCAAAGGAAACTTCAGTTATGCCGGCTATTATACGGTCAAGCTGGGGCAGGGAATTCCGGTCGATAAAAAGTTTGCGGTGGTTGTTCGGATTAATTCGCCGGCAACCAAGCATCCGATTGCGACGGAAGCCAAGGGAGCGGCCAAATGGGCTGACGGAGTTGATTTGACCGACGGTGAGGGCTATATCAGCTATGACGGGAAAAGCTGGAAGCGGGCAGAGGAGTACTTAGAAGCCAATGTTTGTCTGAAAGCCTTTACTACGAATTATTAATTCAAAACGCTTTTAAGCCTTTTTGCGGTAAAAAGGCTTGTTTTTTGTCTGTCGATATCAGCAATTTGCCGGCATCGGCTTTTATCAAGAGTTGATGATTTTGCTTTTTAGCAGTTTATATGAATGGTATGCGAGCAGCATCGAAAAAAAGAAATTAATAAAGGAAAGAGAAGTTATGAAAAAAAATGCAGAAAATCTAATTTTAGCGGCGGCCAATTCCTATCAGCAAAAATACTATTTTAATCCGCGCTATCAAAACCTACCGGCTGATATCAAAAGTGAGCTGCGCTTGATGTGTGTCCGCTTTGCCGAAGAAGCCGGCGGTATTTTGGAGATGGGCTTTTCCCCTGAGGGCAGCTTGCAGCTAAAGGTGCATACCGCCGAGGATGATGTCCTGTTTGATGAAATCGGAGCGGAGCTTTTAATTAAAGAATATCAAAGAGAAAAGGAAGAACTTTTTGCCAAGTTGAAGCTTTATTTTGCTGCGCTTTACGGAGAGGGAGCAAACGGCGGCAGATAGGAAAAATAAAGAGGATAGGCGACTGCTTGCCGGTTTGTCCCATACGCCGCAAAATTGTGTTTTTGACGGGAGAATTTGCCTTTGGCAGGCAGGGGCGGAAAAGACTTTCTCAGGAAAATATAAGAAAAATATAAGTGGCTTATAAAATATTTTTCTGGGCAGTTGAAATATTTTATGATATACTGATGAGTGGTAAACAGAAACGTTACCGTTCAGACAAGGCACTCGTAATTCGGTGAAAGTGAATTACTCGCGTGTTTGAACGGTAGCACAGTCTTGTATCCATAGGGAACGAGAACGGAGGAAAAAATGGACGTAAGAGTAAATCAAAAAACCAGAAATCTTGTTATTTTAGGCGTGCTGTTGGCAATCGGCATTATTTTGGATGTCACCCCGCTGGGGGCCATACCAATCGGCGGTGTGTCCGCCACGATTACGATGCTGCCCGTCATTTTAGGCGGTATTCTGCTGGGGCCGGTTTACGGGGCGGCTTTGGGGACAGCGATGGGTGTGGTCAGTTTGCTGCATGCCCTGATGCGGCCGGTAACGATTTTAGACCCTTTATTTGTCAACCCGCTGCTGTCGGTGCTGCCGCGTACCTTTATCGGTGTAGTGTCGTTTTGGGCGTATCAGCTGATTAAAAAATTATTTCACAAACAGACACCGGCGTTGATTATCGGCGGAATTGCCGGGAGTTTAACCAATACCGTCCTGGTGCTGTCAATGCTTTATTTTTTATATGGAAATGAGCTTTTAAACTCGCCGGCCTTTCAGGCTTTGCAGCTGTCGAACCGGCAGGCGCTGATTTATTTGCTTTTGGGTGTAGTTGCCAGTAACGGTGTAATGGAGGCGCTTTTAGCGGCGGTCATTACCTGCGGAATTGGTCTGGGCTTAAAAAAAGGGTTGCCGGCGGATTCGACCCGGCTGTAAAGCCGGAATCGGTTTTGTGTTTGGGAGGCGGAAATGGAAGATCCGAGAAATGTAACGGTAGTTTGCTATCTGGAAAAAGATGATAAAATCTTGATGCTGCATCGTACCAAGAAAGAAAATGATGTCAATCACGGCAAATGGATCGGTGTCGGTGGTCATGTCGAAGCCGGCGAGTCACCGGAAGAATGCGTGATTAGAGAGGTTAGGGAAGAAACCGGCTATACCTTGGAAAACTACCGTTACCGGGCGATTTTAACTTTTTGCTATAATGAGGAACCGGCTATGTATTTGTTTCTTTTTACGGCCGATCGGTTCAGCGGCGAGCAGATTGAGTGCAATGAGGGTGATTTGCAGTGGATTCCCAAGGCCGAGCTGGAAGCACTGGAGCTATGGCAGGGTGATCGGATTTTTCACCGTTTGCTGGAAAGCCGGCAGGATTTCTTTTCCATGAAAATGGTATATCAGGGCGATCAGCTGACAGAATGTATCATTGACGGCCGGAAAGCGGAGGAACTGGGCTATGCCGCCGATTAATTTATTGATTAAGCCTGCTTCGGCCGCCTGCAATATGGTCTGCGAATACTGTTTTTACAATGACGTGGCAGCCAGCCGCCTCTGCGGCTTTAAGGGCTTTATGCAGGTAGAGATGCTGGAGCAGCTGGTGAAAGAGGCACTGGAGTATGCCGACGGTATGTGCGGCTTTGCTTTTCAGGGCGGTGAGCCGACTTTGGTGGGATTGGATTTTTACCGAAAGCTGATTGAGTTTCAGCAAAAGTACAATCATAAAAAGCTGCGGATTAACAACGCCATCCAGACGAACGGCTTTGCGATCAATCAGGAATGGGCGGAGTTTTTGCATCGCCATCATTTTTTGGTTGGGCTGTCCTTGGACGGAACCAGAGAGCTGCATGACCGCAACCGCCACGATAAAAGCGGCGGCGGTACCTTTCAGCGGGTGATGGCGGCCGCGCGGCTGTTTGACCGGGAAAAAGTAGAATATAACATTCTGTCGGTGGTGACCGGTCAAAATGCCAAGCATATTGAAAGCAGCTATCGCTTTTTCCGTAAACAGGGTTTTCGGTATTTGCAGTTTATCCCTTGTCTGGAGCCGTTTGCCGAGGAAAAGGGCATGGCCGGCTATGCTCTGACCAACAGTGATTATGAGCATTTTTTAACCAAGATATTTGATTTGTGGTTCATGGATTTAAAAAAAGGCGAATACATCAGTATTCGGCATTTGGATAACTGGCTGGGTATCTTTTTGGGACGGCCGCCGGAGGCTTGCAGTATGCAGGGCCGGTGCAGCGTGCAGTTTGTGGTTGAGGGCAATGGCGAGGTTTACCCCTGCGATTTTTATGTGCTGGATGAATGGCTGCTGGGTAAAATCGGTGAAGTTTCTCTGGCGGAAATGCAGGGCTCAGACAAGGCCAAGCGCTTTATTGCCGAGTCGATTCCTCTGCCGGAGGAGTGCCGGACCTGCCGCTATGTCCAGCTTTGCCGCAACGGCTGTAAACGGGAGCGGGTGATGACCGGCGAAGGAGCGGCTAAGCTCTACTATTGTCCGGCAGTCAAGGGCTTTTTTGCCGGTCGGGAAAAAGAATTGGAGCAGGCAGCAGCGATTCTGCAAAGAATGATCAGAGGACAAATGAGAGGGGAAAAATGAGATATTTGTACTATAATCCAAATGCGGCTGAGTTTCGCTTGTTTTCACCGGAGCATATCACGGCGCTGTGTCTGATTGCGGTATTGGCGGTGCTGGTGATTGTTTTTCGGGAGCGGCTGCAAGCCCTGCCGGAGCGGACAAGGCGGCGGCTGGAAATCGGGACGGGAGTTTTGCTTCTTTTAGCCAGAAGCGGGATGTATCTGTATTACTTTACCTACGGAATCGGGGTCAAAGAGGTTTTGCCGCTCTATGCCTGCCGATTGGTGATTTTAGCGATTTTATATACTTTATTTACCGGCCGCCGGAGGTGGGTTTTCTTTTTTTATTACTTTGGCATTATTTTCGGCGTACTGCCGCTGATCGTGGTTGATACCTCCGGTTATACCTTTCCCCATGCCATGTATTTTTCGTTTTTCGTCGGGCACGGTATAATTTTGCTGGTTAATATTTATTTTTTGGCGGTTTATCAGTATTATCCGGGGCGGAATGATTTACGCAAAGCGGTGCAGGCGCTGGTCGTGTATTTCGGCGCGGCGGCGCTGGCCAACTTCTTTTTAAAGGGAAATTATAATTATTTAGAAGCGGCACCGCCGACTTTAAACATGGGTGGTTTTGACGGCAGCCTCGGCTATAAGGTTATGGTTTTCGCCGTTTTCCTGCTGGTGTTTGGCCTGGAGTATTTGCCGTTTGCTAAGGGTAAGGAGAGCGAAACCGAGGAAGAAGAATCGCCAATCAAAATGGATTAACAAAACATAACCCCGGATTGAGAACTATAGTCAAAAACCGTCATATCTTTGAGTGAAGAAAGATATGGCGGTCTTTTTTATAAGTATTTCTCCAGCATCTGCCGGATCGTCAGCCGATCCTGCTTATATTGTCCTTTGATGCGTTCGGCATAGGCAACAAAGATACGGCAGAAAATCGGATATTCAAGTAAAAAGGTAATATAGGGTGATTTTAGTCGGGTAGCGGCAACCGCATTTTCAGAAATCAGCAGTTTGATATTCTCAAAAACTGCTTCCGTCAGAGGAAAAAGCCGATAGTTGGTGAGCTTGTCGGACAGGGCAATGATATTGCGGATATGTTCGGCATATTCCCCGGGGGTGTAGGCCAGGCTCAGTCCCGGCAGATCCATCAATACTTGGCCGGCAAACAAAGCTTCATCGCTGGGAAGCGGCAAGTATTCATGCCAAAAGCCTTTTTCGGCAACCAGCTCCAGCAGTTTAGCCTGTTCCTGCCGGACAGCCAGCAGATGCTGCTTTGTTTTTTTGTCCACGCCTGCTCTCGTAAGGACAGATGAGAGTGTGGCTGGCGGCATTGTTGCCAGTGACAGGGTATTGCCCAGAAAAGAAAAGGGCGCTGAACCGGTGATACCGAGTCGGCTGAGATCAAAGGATTTATAAATATGGATCAATTCTCCGGATTGTGCCAATAGTGCCTGATAGGCGGCCATATGCTTATCAAGCTGAACCGGTTCTGTATCATAGCGGTATATCCCATTTTCACTTTCTGTCCCGATCACATTGACTCCGGAAATACAGGCATAGCCGGGACAAAAGAATAGAGTTGTTGAAAATCGTGATTTGTTGGTGGTTTTACAGTAATAGGAGCGGATCATTCCCGATGGATACAGGGGCATCCAGCTTTTGATGGCATTTGCCATTTCTGAAAGGTCACGATTAATGTTGTGAATGATGTTGATTTTTGTTTCACCGCTGACGCATAGGATCATCAGTGTCGTCCATTTAGCCAGAAATACAGGATCTGATAGCATCCAGTCCATATTCTGGTCAGAATATAAAAACAGTTCCTTTTCCTTATGCGCCACTACATTTCCCAGAAAACGGATAACCGCACGTTTAAGCCCTTCCGTGCCATAATAGATTGATGCCATGTCACTTAATATTTCTTTACCGGCGGCGGCTTCAAAGGCAAGAGGCGGCTTTATGATGCCGGCGGAAACAGAACCGAATTGATCGATCATTTCAACGACAAAAGGGGAACTATCTTCACCTTCTAAATCAAACAGCCAGTTGCCAAACAGAGCCAAGCTTTGTTCTCCGTTTGTCAGCTCGGCTTTTGACACATGGATAAGTGCTGCCAGCTGTGACAATTTCTTTTGCTCATGCAGTCTTTTCAGTAAAGTTTGACAGATGTTTTTCATCAGCTCCGGATTGGCGGCCGGAGAACAAAAACCATTGCGGAAGCGGCTGATATAGGAAGCATCGACATTCAGTAATTTCCCTAAACGAATATTGGACAATTCGGCCAGCTGCATAATGGCATTGAGCTTTTGCCCGAATGAGCGGTAGGGGTGAAGTTCCTTCATTGGCTTGGGTTTAATGGCAGTATTGTTTTCGCCTTCATACAGCCAGTTTATCAGGGCTGTCTTTATTTGCTCGGCACTTTCTGCCTGTTCGCAGTTAAGACGCAGAACCAGCTCATTCATTTTGCCATGGTCATCGGCTAGAGTATAAATGGCATTAACAATTCTTAAAGCACTTTTTCCTGCTTTTTGGGGAATCCGGCCGCCTTTACAGATCCGGTCTGTATTGGAACGGTCGCAGCCGATGACCCGGGCCAGATCCGGCGATTTTACCTCAATAGCATTCATGATAAGGTTTAGTCTTTCTGTAAACATAAAATCCTCCTTTCCATTTAGATTTCACACTTATGTCAAGTACTTTTTTCAATTTTCATCGTTTCATTCTAAAACAAGCGATTCATTCTATACGGCCAAATAATTTATTCAACTTTCCCCTGATCGAAGCGCTGCGCACTTCTGCCCGAGTGGGTGGTCTGCCTAAAAAAGACGGTTCTAGTTTGGCAGAACATGGAAGTTAAGTAAATGACTGTTTTATTTCGAACAACTTTTTTAGCTTTTTTTCAAATACCGCTTCATTCATGCCATTTTTAATTGCAATCTCATAATAATCATTGAATTCAGGATGATTATTTTCTTTTACAACTGCTAAAAGTTCTGCAAAATATCCCCAGGCATTATTGAAGCTTTTTGTTGAACTATAATCTTCTCTTTTCGGCATCCACTGCAGCTTGACAAAGAATTTATCCAGTATCTTACGCCAAGTTTCTACATCATCATCATAACAAAAAAACTTTGTCTCAAACAGACTGCCAAAACGCCTGTCCCAAAATTTTACATTGTCAGGCAAATACCATGTATCACGGCATATCAATTCCATTATTATTCTTTCAAGTATTTCGGCCGGAAAACCACCGACACAATCATAACTTCCGGCAACGGAAGTTTGTGTCGCTTCCTCTTTAAGTTCTTCATAAGCTGTGCTGCTATCGAGCAATAATAAGGCAATTTTAGCCCTATGTCCAAATGCCTTTCCCGCACTTAGTAGTTTGTACTTATTAAATTCGTTCATAAGACAGATCTCCTAAAACTTTATTTGTAACCTTGAAAGTTCAGATACTTCCTCGTCCGTTAATCGGAACATAAAATCCTCATCAAATTTTTCAATATTCCCTATGCTAGTCTATCGAATATAAATCCCTGATAACTTTAGAAATCAAATCTGATATGCTCGATGTTACATAAAATATTCTGTCAGGATCATGGATATAGCAAATTATCTGCCCTTTCTTCCCGGCTGCATCCGGGTCAAAATCCAACATCAAATAACAGCAGTTACAGCGGAAAGCTTCCTCCACAACTTCGATTTTTTCGCTCAACATTTATAGTATTGTACCATTTTTTCGCTTAGCTGTATAGGTCTAACCCGTTTCTCTGCACTTGGTAAATACAGTTTACATTTTGTGCAGCTATTTGTTTTTCATCTTTTGGAAGAGTATATTTAACAATAGAATCACTCTTATCAGCACGAAGTACAATGCCTATCGTTTTTTATTGTGTTATTTCTTTTAACACTTCTTTTTCACTTTACCAAAACATCAAAAAGAAGAAAACTTGAGTTTCCGCAAAATGTAATTTCAAAAAGAATATACTGTTCCGAAGTGCCAATCTGCCGTTTTTTTGAGAGTTTAAGAATGGCAGTGCTGAAAATAGAGACACTTGAATAAGCCCCGCCGGAACCGGACTTTGGGAAAACGATTCAGTTATCTATTTAAGCGACCAACTTAAGGCAGAGTTGACGGTATACCGGACGATTTGTCCGGAACCAGAGCCTGACGCCCTCTTTGGCATAAGAAAGTATGCCCAAGATGCCTTTTGCTAATCGGTAATAGAAGAAGAAAACCTTTTTCTTTACAGGATTTGCAGCTTTTATGATAGAAACCTTAAGAGCACTAGTCTCGGATTGCATGGAAATCATTGCCAGAAAGGCCATGCATAAGGTGATATAAAAGTTAAGAGCATTGATTGCTTTGAGCTTGCGCACACGAAAGTTCTCAAACTGGAACATCTGTTTTTTGCAGCGGAAATATTCTTCGATTTTCCAACGGGAGAAGTAAGTTCTGGCCACCCGGATGACATCGTCTTTGGATTTGATTTCTTTATTAGTGGCAAGCATCATTGGATGTTCGGTAATGCCATAAACAAGCACCAGATAAATATCTTTTCTGGATGCCGTGATCTGTACTTTGATATGGGAAAGATAAGCATGATGATCTTTGCCTTTGTAAAAGACATTTGTTTTAATTTTGCCTTTTCTGCGGTTGCAAAGTTCTGTGGTGGTTGTCCATTGGTTGTGGTAGAAAAGCTTACGATTGGATTTCAAGCGGATCACGTAATCCTGGTTAAGGTCATCCAGTTTCAGAAACATCTTATTATCATCATAGCCTCTATCCATGGCAAACGTTGCTTTTCCAAAGAGGTCGGCTCCCCGTTCTATGGCTTGAAAAGTAATCGTATTGGCAGATTTATAATCTTTTTTCTGAGAAGAATGGATTTGAGAAAAAATGCTAACAGGATGATTGACGCGAGTAAGAACACAGGCTTCCGTTACATGATAGCCTTTTTTATAAACATTTTTCGTGGAAGTACTTTCCGAGCCATCCCGGACAATTACGAGAGCTTCAAATTTATAGCCGGCCGGCTTAACAACATCACTGTCATCGATGTGAATTACGGGGTGATCCGGCACCCATTTTTTAACCTGCTGCAGATAGGCGGAAACAGAAGGTAGCGGAGTTCCTTTATCCAGATGCCGGGATAAGCGATCTACAACATTTATCTTTTTAGAAGGCTCATGAAGCTGGTCGCAAACGTCGGTAAGCAGGCAACTTCCGGAAGCTAACATCCCATAGGTAATGTCAGCGGTAAACTTTTTTTCGGGCCTTAAGAGGTCTTTTGAAATTTTATTTGTAAAGGCTAAAATTTTTCTTTTCAAAGTGTAGGTATTTGATGTAAAATGAGACATAAGGAATCCCCTTTCTTTTTGTTTAGTGAGATTTTTGGTTGACAGCTTAATTTTACATCAAAAAGGAATGAGATTCCTTATATTTTGGTCATTTTTTGAAATTTGTTGATAAGAGAACCTTGAAAATGAGGATATGTGGATAAATCTGCGGAAACTCAAGGAATTTAGTCTTTTCAAAATCGAAAATATTTGATATCATATGCATAAGCACCTTTCTGATAAGAAATATATGTTTTTTGTTTACACATATATACCCGAGACAGGTGCTTTTTCATTAAAATTTCAATAAAAGATAAGACTTTTTCATCAAACATTTATGGCATAATGAATTGGATTTTATATCAGAGACATTTGTTATAGTTTGCTTGAATTTGGGAAAGGATAGTTAATGGAGTTAAACAGATACTTAGTGGCATACTTTGCTTTTAGCGTTTTAGGCTGGATATGGGAAAGTATATATTGTACCGTTAAAGAAAGGAAATGGAAAAATCGTGGCTTTTTATACGGTCCCTTGTGTCCTATATATGGTTTTGGCTCAATTGCCGCGCTGTCGGTTTATGATCTTATTTCGCTTGGTATGATCCATCAGCTTTCATGGTGGATGATATTAATTATAGGTTTTTTCTTTAGTATGATATTGGAATATCCGACATCATATATACTTGAAAAGAAATTTCATGCAAGATGGTGGGATTATAGTAATTTGCCGCTTAATATAAACGGAAGGACAAGCGTGATTACTTCTATAGGCTTTGGCATAGGGGCAATTATCATTATGAAGTGTTTGCTGCCATTTTATGAACAAACTTTAGTCATGATACCGGATATTATTATCGCTGTTCTTTGCGTTATTTTGGTGGCATTACATTCTTCGGATTTTACACTTACCGTTTCTCACTTAACTGATTTTCAAAGGAACATTGACGAAATGGAAAAGGCTTTCCAAAGTAAAATGACGGAGGAAGTTGATAAACTTTTTGAAAGACATAGTAAATTATATGGCAGAACATTAAGCAGGATTGCTTCTTTTAAGATGAAGGAATCGCAGAATATGATTGCAGCTAAGATAATTAAGGCAATGCGTGATTCAAAATGGAAAAAATAAAATGGTGCCGTTAGATTATTTGAAATGGAGAGATGATGCCAGTTTCTCAAAGTCTAATTTCTGACGTTTGTTTGAACGCTCCACGGATGTTCTTGCATTGTATTGCTGTTTCCATTCTTTACTGCTTCTTGGCGGGTTTTAAATAGTCTTGGATTATCCTTTAGAGCCAAATGGACGGTATGTACGGTGGTGTGAGAGGACGGGGGCTAATCACCCCCTCCTACTCGATTGTTTGCATGTCACTACATTTTATACCGTCAGCATATGGTCCACCATTATCATTCCCACGACAACGAGTGCACCAACTTTGAATGCCGGTTGGATTATTGGAAGTTACCCGTTT
This sequence comes from Lachnospiraceae bacterium oral taxon 500, assembly GCA_002999035.1. Classification (NCBI taxonomy): domain Bacteria; kingdom Bacillati; phylum Bacillota; class Clostridia; order Lachnospirales; family Lachnospiraceae; species Lachnospiraceae bacterium oral taxon 500. Next base: position 3,117,707 of record CP027241.1, on the reverse strand, counting down.
TTCTGTCCATCCAAACATGGCTTTGGAATAGAAAATATGTTCCTCGCAATTCTGGGAACAATGGGGGCATGATTTATAACCTCCACGTTCTTGGGCATTTTCTAATGGTAATCCACAATGCTTACATAGCATAAATCCACCTCATTTCTGACAAAAACTGTCCAACTGGAATTCTCGAAATATCTTCATTTATATTGGCACTGTATTTAATTATGTTTGCATAAGGAGGATGCGTACAGATTAGATCGATACTTTTATCCGGAATAAATGATAAATCTCTTGCATCGCCAGCCTTAAAATATACGTTTCCTCCTTTTCTGAGAGTAAAATCACACTTCTTAGTCGCAATAGCCAAAGCGCTTGAATTGATATCCACGCCAATAGCATTTCTATTCAAGAGTTTGGCTTCCACCAATGTTGTTCCACTGCCAGTAAATTGGTCTAAAATTAACTCTTGTTCACTTGAATAACGAAGGATAATATTTCTAGGGATGTACGGTGACCAATTCCCACGATATGACGCATCATGAGTTGCCCATTTTCCTCTATCCGGAAAATCCCAAACACTTGTTGTTTGTAACTCAAAGTTATCAGGTTCCAATTTAATATTCTGCAATCTTACCCCTCTATTAATCCGAGCATCCAATTTATCCAACCACTGATTGTAGAGGAACGTCGTACATATGTGCTCATGCTTCCAACCTTATAAAGATTAGATTCCTGCATAATAGAAACAATTGCTGACGTATCGGGCATTGAGCCTATTTCCATACAATGATTGAATGTTTCTTTAAAAGCACGATGCTGCAAAATGACTTCGCAAAGTGCCAATTGCCGTTGTTTATAATTTAAATTCATTATACGCTTGCCCGATGTGCTTAAGGAATATATTGATTTGCGACCATCTTCATAATGTTTTTCAAGTAATCCTAAATATCTTGCAGCATCTGTATAATAATTTGTTTGTCGAATATCAAAAGCATATTCTTCTGTAACTTGTTCACGACTCAATTCCTGAGCATTTAGTAATTCGCATATATTGATAACTCGCTCAAAACTATTTGCTTGAGGAAAAGAGATATTAGGTTCAGAAACAATTTTTGTACGTAAAGCAACATCTTGTATCTCCGAAAGCTCTATTGCTGTATCTTCAATAGAATAATTTTTGTGTTTTACAAGCACCAGTGAATTATAGGAATCAGGATTTTGAAATTCGTACTCATACAAGCTAAATATTCCGTTTGAATAAACAAGAAAAATTGGTTTAACTTTCTTTGTCACACGATTGCTCCATACTCGATACGGATAATATAACTGCCGCACAAGAAAATCTTCCGATAAATCTCGTTTGGCTTCGAGCAACGAAAGACTATGAACACCTTCAAAAGCGGCATCTATTTCAATTTGAGAATTGTTCACTGAAACTGATGTCGGAGCTTTTGTACAAGAGTTCTGAATACTAAAATCAAATCGTCCTGATCCCATACGGCCTGATACAGTAGAATAAAGGATATCTTCCTCTAAAAAATCCGAGAGCATACCTGAAGCCAAAGCACAATTTATGGCGATAGTTTCACTTGGAATGTTATTTGCATCAAGGCTTTGAAGATTAGTCGGTAAAGAAGCCTGAGTAATAGATTTATCCAATACTTCAAATGGTTGATAAGCCTCAAAATGAGAAATAATGTAATCTCCACGGGAAATTGGCAAGATAGCAAGGTTATTCTTAGCAAAAATTTGCGGCAGATTGATATTGTGATCAAACTTTGCCATCAACCGAGGTTCACGATACTTTTTTATTTGGGACGCAGAGATAATAAATTTTCCCTCTGATTCAATATGCGACAGAATATCATACTTTTCAAACAAAGATTCCCATGCTTTGTCATTTTGGCTTTTTGTTTGTTCACTCATAATTTCTTACCACCACTTCATCCACTTGACTCCGCTTTGCAGCATTTGAGTTAATAGCACGTTTCGCTTTTACTATGGTAACATTATAAGCAGCATATTGTTCTCTAATAAAATCCGTTGCAGAATTTGAAAGCATAAATTTGATTCCACGCCGATCAAGTTCGTCACAACATTGTCTCAGACGGATTTGTTCTGAGCGGTCAAAGCCGCCCTTTGCATAGCCCGTAAAATTAGCTGTATCAGAAACCGGATCATATGGCGGATCCAAATAGACAAAAGTTCCTTTTGCTACATTGGCGAGTACTTCGGCATAATCAACACTGCTAAAAGTCAATTGTGCTTTCTGAAAGTAGGAACTAACGGCTTTTAACGTAGGAGCATTTACAATATTGGGATTTTTATAGTGCCCAAAGGGAGCGTTAAACTCTCCAGCATTATTTACTCTGAAAAGGCCATTATAGCACGTTTTGTTCAAGTAAATAATACGTGCAGCTTTCTGCACTTTGGTCAATTGTCCATACTGTTCCTTATTTCTATCCCAATCTCGAACACTATAAAAATGATTTTCCTCATTTGGATGTTCACCTAAAGCGATAATTAGTTCATCAACATTATCTCGGATAACCTCATACATTTGAATGAGTTCAGAATTAATATCATTAACATATGCAATATTAGGCTGTGACTTAAATAAAACGGCACCCCCGCCTAAAAATGGTTCACAATAGGAGATAACACGTTTTGGAAATAATGGTATTAAATCATCTAAAAGTTGTCGTTTACCGCCAACCCATTTTACAACAGGCGCAACGAGACGATTTTTTTGCATAATTTGCACACTCTCTTTCTAGGTAGAATCTCACAAATACATTTTATCATAATTTTCAAACGACTTCAATCAAAAAGCCATCTGCTCCAAAACTTTTAGGTATGTGGCATCTTCCTGTTCCGCCAACAAAAGAATCGTTCGCCTTGAAGGCGAGCGTTACGGCTGCTGGCAGATGTTGTGCATATTGGCCTGCAGGCGGTTGATGGGCTTAATAATGCAGAGGAGGCACAGAAGATGAAAAGAAATGTAAAAATCGTATGTGTAGTTATACTTGCTGTACTGGTTCTAATAGGGGGAGTGTTTATGTTTAGCAATTTGTTTGGTCGGTTTTTCGGAATAGACAAAGAAGGACTTAAAAAGTATAAATACAGTTGCGGTGGTGGTATGCTGGGCGACTCATATTCAGAATCCGTGCAGGAATACAGCAGTGACAGCGCTCTAATCACTATCCGGAGCAGCGAATGGCACGGCGATGACGGCGCCGTAAAAGAGTATCTTGTTAATGGGGAAATTCTGAATGAATTAAAGGCGGTGTTTGTCAAATACCACATGAAAAACTGGGACAATAAGAAGTTTACGAACATGTTTATTGCCGACGGTGCAAGCCATAGCTACAGCTTCGACTTTGAAACAGACAGCGTGTCATTTTCGTCCCAGATTTATCCCGAGAAGTATTCCGTCAAACTTGAAAATCTCAGCGAGATAGTGGCTCAGTACCTTAAGGATGCAGAGCCTTTGCCCGGTCTGGTTAGGGAGGAGGCAGCAAATAAAGGTGATTATACGCTATCGTATGATAGAAACAGCGGGAAGCTGGAACTATCGGTTTACTCGTATTATCAGAAGAGTCTCTGCTATCGCATAGTAAACGGCACGGATGAAAACAAGAAGCCTGACAGCGCTATCTGCCTGTACAAAGATGGGGAAAGCGTTCCTATTCTCGAAGAAAGCTCCAAGTATGACGTAACGCTTTATGCGCACAGCCACAACGAAGATACCGTGACGCTTAACGAGAGGCTTCTTCCCAGTAAATACCGCCTAGAGAGTTTGGTTGCGAAGCAGAATTTGAAATACGGTAAAGAAGTTAGGAGAAGACCCACGCCTCCTACGCAGCTGCGCCGGAACTGGCGGCCAGAGTTATGAACTATATCCAAGAACATGATCTGGCGTCATGGAAGGCTCAACGCGGCTTTCCGCTGTGCGGCGGAGATTTCATCATCCGCTTTAAGCATGGTGATGAGTGGATTCGACTTGATTCGGGAAATATGTCGGATAATCAGAAAGCATTTATGGAGAGCGACTCGATGCTGCACGCCGAGGCAACGGAAGAAAACAGACGTTATGCGGATTAGAGATTTCTGCCGGCAAGAGGAAAACTTTATAACCAATGCCCAGGGGCTGTTGCAAAATACAGATTTTACACAAAATATTGCGATAAAGCGCAAAGATTTTTCCTAAATCTTGTGTAAAAATCTTAAAATACAACAACCCCTTTTTTGAGGGCTTAAAATTTGCAAGCTATGAATATATTGAAAAATATTCATTGACTTTGCCGAAAACATGCACTACACTACCTATGAATAATAAAGAATATATTCATAGGTCTTGCGATTGCAATTGGGAGGAAGATCATGGGCAGAGCATTTACAGAAGAAGAGAAGGTAAAAATTAAAGCGGATATTATGGAGACCGCGCTTGACTTATTTCATGATAAGGGAACAAAATCCTTAAATATTGCCGAGTTAACAAGGAGAGTAGGGATTGCTCAGGGGAGCTTTTACAATTTTTGGAGCGATAAGGACTCACTCATTATTGATTTAATTGCATACCGATCCGCCCAGAAATTAAAGGGGATGGAAAAAGAATTTTCAAACTCGCTGACCGATCCGATCGGCTTTCTGGCGGAGATGGTATGCCGATATTACTTAGATCTGGTGATTAAAGTCAGGCGAAAACCGATTTATGAAGATGCATTTAAGATATTTAAGGCCAAAAAGCGGGATGAAGTAAATGGAATCGAAAAGCCTTACCGGGAGTTTTTAACCAAGTTAATAAATTATTGGCAGGAGAATTCGGCGGTAAAAAATGTAGATAAAAAAGGCTTGGATAATGCTTTGATCGGCTGTCTTTTGCTGTGTTCGGAGTATTACCGCTTTGATGAAGAATATTTTGAAGACATCCTGAAAACATATGTATCAGGAACGGCAGCCAAGTATATAGAACTTTAAATCGTTTTGTTAAGGAGTGAGAAAATGGTACTTGATTTTACGGATATAAAAAAAGAGGATGTATCAGTCGCCGGCGGGAAAGGCGCCAATCTGGGAGAGATGACAGCGGCCAAAATAAATGTGCCGAGAGGCTTTGTCATTATTGCCGATGCCTACCTGGAATTTTTGCAAGAAAACGGAATAGCAGAAATTATAGAAAAAAAACTCCTGGAAGCGGGAAAAGATGAAAATAGGCTGTTAGAGGCTGCCGATTATTTTCGGGAAATAATAAAACAAGGAAAATTTTCCAAAGAAACGGAAAAACAGATAGCAGATAAATATAAAAATCTGGGAGAAAGTGTCAGGGTGGCCGTGCGCTCATCGGCAACGGCGGAGGACTTGCCGGACGCAAGTTTTGCCGGACAACAGGAAAGCTATTTAAATGTCCGGGGGATAGATGAAGTATTGGCTCAAGTGCGTAATTGTTATGCTTCCTTATGGGGGAATCGAGCGGTAAGCTACCGATTTCATCAGGGCTATGATCAAAGCTGCGTGGCCATTGCCGTCGTTATTCAGGAAATGGTGGAAAGTGAAAAAGCCGGCGTTTTGTTTACGGTCAATCCGGTAAGCCAAAAAGAAAATGAAATGCAAATAAATGCAAGCTATGGTCTGGGGGAGAGCGTTGTCAGTGGAAGGGTAACAGCCGATAGTTATGTGGCGGATAAAAACGGAACGATTCTCAGTGTAACCATTGGCAGCAAGGAAACACAAATTATATATGGAGAGAAAAGCACGGTTGAAGTGCCGGTCGGCGATGATGAAAGAAAGAAAAGAGCATTAAACGACCGGGAAATATCCGAACTTGTAAGAGCCGGATTACAGATTGAAGAACATTACGAAAGGCCGATGGACATTGAGTGGGCGATTAAGGATGAGGCTGTCTATATTTTACAGGCAAGAGCGGTTACCACCCTGAAAAACGGGGAACAAGAAGAAGAGATTATTAAAAGCTATCTAAAAGGCAGAAAGCTAAATCGAACGATGCGTCAGAATATGGCCTTTCAGCTTGAAAAAATGCCGTTTGCATACAGAGCGCTGGATTTTGACTTTATGATCGCCATCAATGGGCAAAAAGCCAAAATATTTGCCGAAGGCGGCCTTATCGTCAATTCAAATCCGCAAATGGATGAAGATGGGATTCAGGCCCTGCCGAAGGATCAGAAGCGTATCAATAAAAATATTTTTCATATCTTTAAAATCTTAAAACAAATGAAAGATTTTGACTATTGCGCGGATCAGTGTAAAGAATTCATGAACCAATATGAACAGGCCTTAGAAGCCATGAAAAGCAGAAACTTTGAGGATATGAGTTTGGGTGAGTGCAGGGAATTTATGGAATCCAGTTATAAGCTGACGGAGAATTTGGCTTACGACCGATTTAAATATGCCTTATTCCCGACCATGCTTGTATTTAATAAGTACAGCAGAATCATCCAAAAAATCAATGCGGATTATACCGCCTTTGACTTTTACTGGGGATTAAATAACAAAACGACAGTGGTGAGCGACGATATATCTCAAATGGCGGCGAAAATAGCAGCGGATCAAGAATTGAAAGCAGCGGTTTTGTCCGGCGCAACTTTTGAGTCATTGTGTGAGCAATTCGCTGAGTTTAAAAATATGACAGCTGAATTTCTGAAAAACAATGGATTTAAATCTGATTATAATTGCTATTGCTTAGAAGCAAAAACCTTTCTTGAAGATCCGGACAGAATCGTCAATATCATAAAGCCGATGTTAAATCTGGATGGGAAAGAGGAATTAAAGGGAGAGGCGAAAGACTTTAACAAGTTAATGCAAGAGCTGAAAGCTATTTATGGAAATAAGTATAAGTCTTTTGCGAAAAATATAAAGCATTTTCGGTATTTTCACATGGTTCGGGAAGAAAGTCAATATTTATGGGAAAGCTTATTTTATTATGTCAGAAAATGTGTGGCCAGAATAAACAAAATTTTTCTGGGTAATGATAATTATCAAAACGGGATAGCGAATCTTTTTTACCGGGAGCTGATGGAAGCGCTGAAAAGAGGTTATTTAAACGATTTGGATCAGGAAAAGATCAGGACAAGAAATGAAAAATTTCCGTTGGCAATAAAAGTATGGGAAGCGTTGAAAGCGCTTGTTTTGAGGCCACAGGCGATGTGCTTACCGGCGTGAGTGGAAGCACGGGGATTGCCGTTGGGAAAGCTCGTATTATTCGCAGTCCGCAGGAATTTTATAAAATGCAAAAAGGCGATATCTTGGTTTGCCATTTTACCGATCCGGAATGGACGCCGTTATTTAAATTAGCCGGTGCGGTTGTGGCCGATACGGGAGCGGCATTAAGCCATGCAGCCATTGTAGCCAGAGAGTTTAACATCCCGGCAGTGCTGGGAGTGGGATTTGCCACGGCCAAGTTTAAAGATGGCGATACGATCCAAGTAGATGGCGATAAAGGTATCGTTAGAGGTTTGCAGCATGAACGCAAAGAATGATAAAAAAGGATCGAGAAGAACGGCTATTTTAAATGAGCCTATTCTGCCGCTGTTAGTAAAAACATCTGTCCCGACCATTATAGGAATGATGGCCATGGTAATTTACAATTTGACAGATACCTTTTTTGTCGGAATGTTAAATAATAAATCCATGACAGCGGCCATTGGCGTCGTTTTTAGCTTTATGAGCTTTATGCAGGCGATTGGCTTTTGGTTTGGCTATGGCAGCGGCAACAGAATGTCAAAAAAGATTGGGGAAGACGAGGAGCAGGAAGCGGAAATCCTATCGTCTGTCGGCATACTCTTGGCCATTGTGATTGGTATTTTGGCAGCTGTTTTATCATGGATTTTTCTCGTGCCGTTATCAAGGTTTATAGGCGGAAGTGCTTCGGATAATTTGTTGACTTTTACCATGGAATACTTACAGGTCATTATTATCAGCATTCCGTTTGGTCTATATTCGATTACGCTTTATAATCAACTAAGGCTTTGCGGCAATGTAAAAGACGGGATGATAGGATTGCTGGCGGGTATGGTTGTTAATATGGTGCTGGATCCGGTATTGATGTTTGGCTTTAAAATGGGATTTATCGGAGCCGGATATGTAACGCTGCTGGGGCAAATTGCCGGCTGTATCATCTTGACAAGCTTATCAAGGAGAAATGGCAATATCGCGGTTGATTTAAAAAAGGCAAAGTGGAATAAGGAGCGGGTATATCATATTCTGGCCGGTGGAATGCCTAATTTCTCAAGGCAGTCTATTACGAGCATTGCTTTGATTTTGCTTAATGCGGCCGCGGCCAAATACGGAGAGGGCCTGATCGCAGCCCTAACGATAAGTTCAAGAATAGCCGCGCTCGCGTATATGATAATGATCGGCTGGGGACAGGGCTTTCAGCCGATCTGTGCCATGAATTACGGTGCCAGGCAGCATGACCGGGTAAAAAAGGCGTTTCAGCTGACCGTGGCAGTGGGAACCGTATTTTTAATGCTATCGGCGGTTATGCTGTATATTTTTTCTGAGCCGCTGATTAAGACAATGGCCAAGGACAAGGAGGTTATTTTGATCAGCGTTCGGATATTGCGGATGCAGTGCATTACCATGCCGCTTTTAGGCTACTTTGCGGTCAGCAGTATGCTTTTGCAGAATATCGGGCAGTATTTTTGGGCGTCCGTTCTTTCCGTTTCCCGGCAAGGGCTGTTTTATATCCCGTTGTTATATCTTTTATCCAATCTGCTTGGGCAGTTTGGCATATATTTGCTCCAGCCGGCGGCGGATGCGCTGTCCTTTGTTTTAGCGGTTATTGTGGTGTATAGAATCAATAAGGAACAAATAAATAACCGTAAGAAAATGCAAAGAGCTTAAGGCTGCGGTGATCAATAGGAACGAAAGGAGAAAAGTTCAATGCAGATTGCCGAAATAGTCCCCAAATGCCTAAGCGATAAAATTATCATCTCTTCCCCGCATAAAGTTTTTTGATATTTTGGTAAACAGCCCTGTATCCTGCAGGGCTTCTATTATTTCTCGCTGCGGAAAGCGAATGGCGGTCGCTTCTGTATTTTCGTACAGAGTAATTTTCCCGCCGTCAGCGAATACTTCACGGCCCGGGATTACGCCGTCTTTGATAAAGGCTGCCCAATCCTGCTGTATAATTTCCATTTGTTTAATATTTTCGGGCGTCACCGGATAATCCATATCCTGAATGGTGCCGAAAATATACGGAAGCTCGGCACAGTGATATGCCCCGCGCAGTCCGTTCCAGGCATTCGGTACAAAGTTCATGCGGTAGCCGTAGCAGGAAGCTTTCGCGGAATATAGCTTTAACTCCCTGAGAGCGGTAACATGGAAAGGCATTTCCATCATTTTAAACTGCATTTCCGTAAGAGATGGGTACTGCTTACTAAGCTTTGCGGAAAGTTGGATCCCTTCCTCGCCGTAGTCCTGACGGCATTTTTCCCTAAAGTCCGTATCCTTGGCGGCAATGCCAAGACCTTTATACCAGGACTTGTTGTCAACCATTTTCAACTCATCCCCGGTAGTCCCCAGTAAAACAGGCTTCGGCGAGAAATTGCCTTCTTTCATGATGTGCTTGGCGTCATCTTTAAGCAGCACGCCGTCTATTACTGGGGTTGATAATACGGCCAGCGGCATTTTCAAGCGAATCAGCTTTTTCCACGGCAGGGAGAGCAGATCGGCGGATGAAGAAAGGCGATTCTGCTTCAGAAAATGATCAGCGGTCTTTTCCGCCTGTTCCAAGGTCATGCAGTCGTTGGCGCCGGCGGAGCAGACGATCAGCTTATCAAAGTAGCGGGAACTCTCCTCGCTCATCATATGGGTAGATACGGAAAGACCGCCGGCGGATTGCCCCATGAGTGTGATATTGGAACTGTCGCCGCCAAAAAATTCAATATTCTTACGCACCCATTTGAGAGCGCATTGCTGATCGAAAAAGCCGCGGTTAACCGAGAGCTCTCCGTTTGTTTTGACGCAAATAAAGCCCGGCTCGGACAGGCGGTAGTTGATGGTAACCACAACGATATCTTTGGCGGCCAGGTATTTGCCGTTGTAAAGAGGCGTTGTTCCGGAGCCGTAGGTAAAACCGCCGCCATGGATAAAGACCAGAACAGGTTTTTTCCGATCGGTTCCGCTTGTCCATATATTTAAGACAAAAGCGTTTTCAGCCGTTTTGTCTTTGGCGGTTAAGATTTCCTTACGCATCATTGGATTTTTAAGAAAAAAATTTAGCAGCGGCGGAACGTCATTTTGCGGAAAACGAAGACCTACAGCGGAATTAGCCGGCGAGTTTTGATAAGTGTCTATCATTTCGGGCAGACCAAAACGTTCGGCTTTGGCATAAGGGATTCCCAGAAAGCTTTGAATCATCCTATGGTCTACGCTTTCATTTTCATAAATAAAATTACCAAGCGCTAGCTGTTTTAACTGTGCCATAATATTTCCTTTTGGCAGGGCTTCTGCCATCTTTGAGGGCGTTTTTTTAGGCTAACGATTTTACAAGCTTAACTTTAAACAAAAAAATTAATAAAGTCAAGAAAATTTTTGCTTGACAATATAGTTAGTTAGGACTAACATATTTTTATGCAAATGATATGTTAGGAGGAAAAAGAAATGAGCTTAAAGCTAAAGGATGTAATTATTGTCAGCTTACTTGGAGTAGTGGCTTTTGTTATCAGTATGGTATCTGGAATGGCCACGCAGCTGTTCGGCACGTATGGAGTCTTTGTTCATGTTTCGATCGGCAGCTTATTATGCGCGCCGGTCTATTTTGTGATGTGCCATAAAATACCGAAAAGAGGGGCAATTTTTATTTACTACCTATTGTCGGGAATCATTTACTCTGTTATGGGATTTATTCCGATGCTTGCGGTTATGGCGGCGGCAGGTCTTGCCGGCGAGTTGTGCGTGGGGAAAGCGGAAAATTATGGCAATTCCATGAAAATAAGTATAGCGTATGTCGTATCGCAGGTAATTTACTCGCTGCATGGATTTTTCTTTATTTTGTTCCTGGGCGTAGACGGTCTGGTAAAAACTTTTCCTAATTTATTCACCAAAGAAGCCGCGCAGATGGTAGAAAATACCTTCTTTAACGGGAGAAATATGGTGATTATACTGGCGATAGAAATTGCGGCGGCTGTTCTCGGAACCCTGTTCGGGAAATATGTTTATAAAAAATTTTTTGATAAAACCGATAAAAAAAGGAGCGTTTTATCCTAATGAGCGCCGCCGACCGGCTCATATTGAAGCCGATTACAATTGGAATACTGATGATAATTTATACAAGCATTTTACTTTTTAGTGAAATGCTTGTATATTGGTGCATGATATTTTTTAGTTTTTGCCTGCTTTTTTTCAGCAACAAAAAGAAAGCGTATATCTTTGTACCGGTATATATTTTTTCTTATGCCTTTATCCAAGTTCTGTCAAGGTTTTTTGCCATAAATGGATGGGTAGGTTCCTTTTATACGATGGCGCTGATAGTAATTAAGCTGTTTCCGCTTTGGATATTGGCGGGAATAGCCATGGATTTTAATACGTCGGAAATTATTGCTTCGCTCCGAAAGCTTAAATTGCCAAATAATATTTGTGTCGGGGCTTCCATTTTCATTCGCTTCATACCGGAATACAGAAATTATTTAAAGGAAATCAAAGAAGGCTTAAAGGTCAGAAATATTTCTTTTAATATCCTCAAGCCGGTAAGCAGTTTTGAAATGTATTTAGTACCGATGATCTATAAGGCGTTTGAAACAGGCAATATTTTAAGCTGCGCCCTGATAACCAAGGGGATCGAGTTTGACTGCGAAAAGTCGTCCTATGTGGATCTGACATTAACATGGAGAGATTATGCGGCTATCGCGGCCGGCGTGGGATTTATAGGGATAACAATATGGGAAAAGCTTTGGAAATAAATATCAACCAATTTTCTTACACCGATCAGGCCATTCTTCAGGATGTTAATTTTACGGTTGATAAAGGGGAGACGATCGTTATAACCGGACTGTCCGGCTCGGGTAAGACAACCTTAATCCGGCTGATCAACGGTCTGATCCCGCAAATTTATGAAGGTACTTTGACAGGCGATATAAAAATATTGGGAAAATCAGTCAGCGACTACCAAACCGGAGAGCTGGCCAAATATGTAGGCAATGTATTTCAAAATCCGGATGACCAGTTTTTTGCCAATGAAGTGGAAAATGAAATTGCCCTAGTGGGGGAAAACACGGGGATGGAGCGATCCTGCCTGATCAAGCGGGTAGAGTATGCCATGGCTGAGCTTGGACTTTCAGCCCTTAAAGGCAGAAAGATCAGAACGCTTTCCGGCGGTCAGAAACAAAAGGTAGCCATCGCCTCCACCCTGGTTTATGACAGCGATATCATTATTTTAGATGAGCCGACCGCCAATCTGGATTTTTCCTCAATTCAAGAAATGAAAACCGCCCTGAAAAAACTGAAAGAGCAGGGAAAAACAATTGTGATCGCCGAGCACAGACTGTCTTATCTGAAGGAGATCATGGATCGCTTGCTCATTCTTAAGGCCGGGCGCCTGGAAAAAATATTGAGGCCTGACGAATTAAATGAAAAGGTCAGAACAGAAAATAAGCTCCGCTGCTTTGACTATGCGAATCTGAAAAGCGAAGCGCCGGGAATCGGCGGGGATGTGCGGATTAAGGCAGACGATGTGCTGATTAAGAATAAAGAATACCGGCTTAAAGCCGCGGTTAATTTCTCCCTGAGCCGGGGAGAATGCATGGCGGTCATCGGCGTAAACGGAATCGGAAAAACCACCATGGCCAAGGAGCTGATTGGACTTTTGCCGATAAAGTCAGGTGAAGTATCTTTTGGCAGATATCAGCGGGAACGACTGAAAAATACCGCCGCCAGTTTGCAAAACTGCAGAAGTATGTTTTTTTATGAAACGGTCGAAAGAGAACTGATTCCGCCGAAAAAGGAGTCCGATGAAGCGTATCTGGACAAGGTAAAGGAATATTTGATGAAGCTGGAATTGTGGGATAAAAGGATGAGAAATCCCCATGATCTGTCCGGGGGCGAAAAGCAAAGACTGGCGCTGATCGTTACGATTTTAAAGGACTCAAAGCTGGTTGTTCTGGACGAACCGACGGCCGGACTGGATTATAAAAGGATGGCCATGGTTTCAGCGGTGATCGAGGAAAAGACGAAAGAAGCGCCGGTTATACTGATCACTCATGATTTGGAGCTGCTGTTTAAGGTTTGCAATACAGCATATCTGATGACCGAAAGCGGTCATAGAAAAATCAGTGTCGGCGGCAATGAAGATGAAATCAGGGGATTTTTTGAGAAAAATATTATCCGCACCTGACTTAAGAGAGTTAGCGCATGTGCCGGTTAGAGCTGACAGATTGCTAAAAAGTCTGATCGGTTAAGCGCAGATGGCATTAGGCCTTATAAGGAAAAAACCTGACGGATTCGAGGAAAAAAGCCCTGCTGATCGGACGGCGGCATTATCAACAAATACAAAATAGTAACAGATAACATGATTATATGGGCGGTTTATTTATTAAACCGTCTTTTTTTCTGTCCAAAAATATGGGGAAATGCCCTGCGCCGGCCGCCGGAAGGCCGGCAGTTGGGTGCGCGGTCGGCCGGGAACTTGCAAAAAAGACGCGCCGTGGTAAAACGGGCTTATACAGAGCGGTAAAGCCGTGGGATCTAAGGGAAGATAGAATGAGAGCAGTTTAATGTTTTCTTGAGTTTCCGCAAAATGTAATTTCAAAAAGAATATACTGTTCCGAAGTGCCAATCTGCCGTTTTTTTGAGAGTTTAAGAATGGCAGTGCTGAAAATAGAGGCACTTAAATAAGCCCCGCCGGAACCGGACTTTGGGAGAAGATTCCATTATCTATTTAAGCGACCAGCGGAAGGCAGAGTTGACGGTATGCCGGACGCTTTGTCCGGAACCAGAGCCTGACGCCCTCTTTGGCATAAGAAAGTATGCCCAAGATGCCTTTTGCTAATCGGTAATAGAAGAAGATTAGTGGCAAGCATCATCGGATGTTCGGTAATGCCATAAATAAGCACTAGATAGATATCGTTTTTGGATGCCGTAATCTGTACTTTGACATGAGAAAGGTAAGCTTGTTGGTTTTTGCCTTTGTAAAACACACTTGTTTTGACTTTGCCTTTTCTGCGGTTACAAAGTTGCGTAGCGGTTGTCCATTTGCGATGGTAGAAAAGTTTGCGATTGGATTTCAAACGGATTACGTAGTGCTGGTTAAGGTCATCCAGTTTTAAAAACATCTTATTATCATCGTAGCCTCTGTCCATGGCAAAGGTTGCGTTTCCAAAGAGGGCAGCTCCCCGTTCTATGGCTTGAAAAGTAATGGTATTGGCAGATTTATAATCTTTTTCGTGAGAAGAATGTATTTGAGAAAAAAGGCTGACCGGATGATTCGAAGAAGTGAGAACGCAGGCTTCTGTAACATGATAGCCTTTTTTATACACATTTTTTGCGGAAGTGCTTTCCGAGCCATCGCGGACAATTGAGAGCCTCGAATTTGTAGCCGTCAGGCTTAACCACATCAGTGTCATCGATGGGAATGACAGGATGAGCCGGTACCCATTTTTTAATCTGCTGTAGATAGGCAGAAAGAGAAGGGATCGGAGTTCCTTTTTCCAGATGTCGGGATAAACGGTCAACCACATTTATCTTTTTAGATGGCTCATGAAGCTGGTCGCAAACGTCGGTGAGCAGACAACTTCCAGAAGCTAACATGCCATAAGTAATGTCAGCGATAAACTTTCTTTCGGGCTTAGAGAGATTTTTTGAAATTTGTTGATGAAGGAACCTTAAAAATGATGACCTGTGGATAAATCTGCGGAAACTCAAGAAAAGAAGAAAAATATTGATAATTTTCAAAAAAGAGTTATAATAAAAAGGGAAAACTGAGGACTGGGCAGGGATGATTTTCAGGACGAAGGAAGCAGACGATAAAGAAGTTCAGGCAAACAGGATTCGACGAAAGAATGGGTGATTTATGCTGGGCGATAGTTTATTTCTTTTGAGCGGCGTGGTGGAAACTTATGTCAGGCGGGAGTCGAATATTGATTTTATGTTTGGTTATGTGCTGCCGGTACTGGATATTATATTGAAGTGCGGTTTGATTTATGCCTTGGTTTTGCTGGTGATTGCGCTGAGGATTTACATCCGGAAAAATCGCGAAAATTCGTAAAAACATAATTGACAAAAAGCTCTATTCATGCTAATATAATTGAGCACGTTTTAGGGCCTTTTTTTTATGGTCAAAAACCTGACGGTTCAATAGGTGAAAATGCCGTTTGGGCGGTCAACACGGAAATTTTAACGGAGGTAAAAGTTGTGCGGACAAAGATAACATTGGAATGTACGGAATGCAAAAATCGCAATTACAACATGACCAAGGACAAAAAAGAACATCCTGAGCGGATGGAAACGAAGAAGTATTGCAGATTTTGCCGGAAGCACACCATGCACAAAGAAACAAAATAATTGGTATGGGATGGGCAGGAGGACAAGAGATGTCAGAAACACCAAAAATCGGTTTTTTCAAAGAGATGAAAGGCGAGTTCGGCAAGATAGTTTGGCCAAGCCGGCAAACCACGGTTAAAAGCGTATTGACGGTTTTGGGCGTGACGGCCATTTTGGGCGCTATTTTGGCGGGGCTGGACGCAGGATTCCAATATCTGATTTTAAATTTACTTTTAGGAAAATAGGTGGTATCAATGGTTGAAGAGGCAAAGTGGTATGTTATTCATACGTATTCGGGATATGAAAACAAGGTCAAGGCCAATATTGAAAAGATGATCGAAAATCGTAAGCTGAATGATCAAATTCAGGAAGTAATCGTGCCGATGCATCATGTTTTGGAGTCAAAGAACGGAATTAAGAAAGATGTTGAAAAAAAACTTTTTCCGGGATATGTCCTTGTTAAAATGTTCATGAACGATGAAACCTGGTATATTATCCGCAATACCCGTGGAGTAACGGGCTTTGTCGGGCCGGGCAGCAAGCCGGTTCCGCTGACGGAAAAAGAAATTCACGCGATGGGCATTGATTTGACCGTGGTGGAATGGAATGTCAAAGCCGGTGACACGATTTCCGTGGCAGCCGGGCCGTTTGAGGGTTATGTCGGCGTAGTTAGCGAGATTAACGAGCATAAGCATACGGTTATTGTCAATTTATCCATTTTTGGTAGAGAAACACCGGTTGAATTGGAATACGAAAAAATCAATATTATCTAACAATCCTTTTTCTGCGCAGAATTAATTCGGGAAGAAAAACTGAGAAACAGCGGGAGCTGTTACGCAGAAACAGGAAGAGTGCAGAGATTTAAATGGAGGAAACAGAAAATGGCAAAAAAAGTTACGGGTATGATTAAATTGCAGATCCCAGCCGGTAAAGCAACCCCGGCACCGCCAGTTGGCCCGGCACTTGGTCAACATGGTGTAAACATTATGCAATTCACAAAAGAATTTAATGCGAAAACGGCAGACCAGGCCGGAATGATTATTCCGGTTGTCATCACGGTCTATGGCGACAGAAGCTTCAGCTTTATCACCAAAACCCCGCCGGCTGCAGTATTATTGAAGAAAGCATGTAAGATCGAATCCGGTTCGGCAGTTCCGCAGAAAGACAAGGTCGCTAAGATCAAGAGAGCGGAAGTGCAAAAGATTGCCGAACTCAAGATGCCTGACCTGAATGCGGCAACGGTTGAATCGGCAGCCAGCATGATTGCCGGAACCGCTCGCAGTATGGGAATTGTTGTAGAAGACTAATCGCTTACACATGTGGGAGGAGCTTGCTCCGACCGGGAGAAATCCCATTGACCACAAGGAGGAATTAAATGAAACAAGGAAAAAGATATGCAGAGGCGTTGAAAAAAGTTGATAGAGCCAATCTGTATGATCCATTTGAAGCTGTAAAGTTAGTAACCGAAACAGCCAGCGCAAAGTTCGATGAAACAGTCGAAGCCCATATTAAACTGGGTGTTGACGGTCGTCACGCCGATCAGCAGGTGCGCGGTGCGGTTGTTCTGCCGCACGGAACCGGTAAAACGGTTCGTGTTCTGGTCTTTGCCAAGGGCGATAATGCCAAAAAGGCAGAGGAGGCCGGAGCCGATCATGTCGGCGCAGAGGAATTAGTGCCGAAGATTGAAAAAGAGGGCTGGTTGGATTTTGATATCGTCGTGGCTACTCCCGATATGATGGCGGTAGTTGGCCGTCTTGGCCGGGTGCTTGGCCCGAAGGGTCTCATGCCGAATCCGAAGGCCGGTACGGTTACCAATGATGTTGTTAGAGCAATTGAAGAAATCAAAGCTGGTAAGATTGAATATCGCTTGGATAAAACCAATATTATTCATGTTCCGATGGGCAAAGCTTCGTTTGGCCCGGAAAAACTGGAAGACAACTTCCGCGCTTTAGTGCAGGCCATTATTAAGGCAAAACCGGCGGCAGCCAAAGGAAAATACCTGCGGTCCGTCACCGTCGCTTCGACGATGGGCCCCGGCGTCAGGGTAAACCCGGACAAGTTTGATGCGCAAAGCAAGAAATGATTGTATTAAATAGGAAATAAAACGTGCGCAAAAGCGCCGCCGGAGACCGGGAATCGGTTTTCGGCGGCGCTTTTTGATTGTCAAATTTCCTTGTGCAAATCCCAATTGCCCTCACTGCTCAAAGATGTTATACTCTTTCTATCAGAGTAGGAGTTTTTTATGAAAAAAGAAATCTTAAAAAAAATATATGCTCACACCGAAGAAGAAACCGAAATCCTGCAGGGGCGGACAGTCATTGACCGGCGGCTTTATACCGATGATGCGGCTTTTGTGATTGACCTGGATAAGTTTTTGCTGCCCGGGCAGCTGATCAGTGTCCGCAAGCACACCCGCTTTATTGATTTTCCGCTGCATACTCATAATTATGTTGAGCTCCTTTATGTTTACCACGGCAGCATGACACAGGTGATTGCCGGCCGGGAAATTACCATGAAGGAAGGCGAACTGATGGTACTGGATCAGGCCATTTCCCATGAAATCAAGGCGGCGGGTGAAGAGGATATCGTTATCAATTTTATTATCCGGCCGGAGTTTTTCCGCTATCTTTTCTCTTTGGCGGAAATGGAAGACAACGCCATCTTTCGCTTTATCATGAATGCCATGTATACCGGCGGAGCCAGGGGAGAATATCTGTACTACAAAGTTTCCGGTCAGGGCGCGGTGAAAACGGATATGGATAAAATCATTACCGAGCTTTATCAACCGGATATCGCCAGTGGCATATCCCTTCAGTTTTTGGTCGGACTCCTGCTGATTAAGCTGATTCGGCATTCCGAGAACATTGAGGTTTATTCGGCTGATAATTATGAAAAAAAATTAAGCGTCGAAGTGCTCAAATACATTGCTGCCCATTATAAGGACGGAAGTTTGGCGGCGGTCAGCCGACAGTTGAACCAGCCGGATTACCGGATCAGCCGAATTGTTAAAAAATATACGGGGCATACCTTTTTGCAGTTAGTGCAGCAAAGCCGGCTGAATCAGGCGGCGGAGCTTTTGCGCCATACCGATTTAACAATCGCCGAAATTATGCAGCAGGTCGGCTATGAAAATATCACTTTTTTTTACAAGCTGTTTAAGGAAAAATATCAGCAAACGCCAAGAGCCTATCGCCAGAATCGGATAAAGTAGGCAGGTCTGCTTGGCTAAGTTGGGAAATGCGAAGGATACGCAATATTTCTGCAATACATAGATGCTTGCGATTGATTAAATAAAGGATGAATGCCGGATACGCCTTGGGAGAGACACTTCTCCGATGGAGTATCCGGCATATTTTGGGCCGAAATATGCAAAAAAGGATAAAAAATAAATTGAAATCTGTTATTTAAAGCCCCCCAAAAGTTTGTTATAATGAAATTGGGGAAAAATATAATCTGAATTATTAAACAGAGCTGCTAGGTGGAGCAGCTGGCGGAGAAACGGCAGAACCGGAGAAAGAGTCAGAACTTGCAAAAACGGATAAAAAGGAGGAAGGGATGGCGGTTAAATATTATTTGGGGATTGATATCGGGGCCAGCAGCGGCCGGCATGTTTTGGGGTATAAGGAAAATGGAGAACTGGTCATGGAGGAAGTTTACCGTTTTCCCAATCAAATCCAAAACCGTGGCGGCCGGGACTGCTGGGATATAGAAGCACTGTTTGCGCATGTGGTTGAGGGTATCAGGCGCTGCGCCGGGCAGCAAAAGCTGCCGTGTTCCCTGTCGATTGATACCTGGGGCTGTGACTTTGTGCTGTTGGATGAACAGGAGAGGCGCGTGGGCGACTGTGTCAGTTACCGGGACAGCCGGGTGGACGGGATGCCGGAAAAAGCATTTCAAATTTTAGCCAAAGAAAAAGTTTATCAAAAAACCGGCATTCAATTTCAAAAGTTTAATACCCTGTACCAGCTGCTGGCCTTGCAGGCTATGCAGCCGGAGGAGTTGGCAGCGGCCGCGCATTTTTTGATGATTCCGGATTATCTGCATTATCGCTTGACCGGACGGATTACCAATGAATATACCAATGCGTCCACAACGCAAATGGTCAATGCCGCCGGGCAGGTCTGGGACGAGGATATTCTGGCTGCCTTTGGTCTGCCGCGCCGGATTTTTAAAGGCTTTACGCCGGTGGGCGAAGTCATTGGCGGTTTGACCGAAGAAGTGAAAAAAGCAGCCGGACTGGAGCCGGGGCAGGATATTTTGGTGCTTGAGGGAGCAACGCATGACACGGCCAGTGCTTTTGCCGGGGCGAGGAAGAAAGAGGGTTTAATCTTATCAAGCGGTACCTGGAGCCTTTTGGGAAAAATTGTCAACACGCCGGTCGTGACCGAGATGGCGCAAAAATACAACTTTACCAACGAAGGTTATCCCGGCGGCCGCTATCGCCTTTTGAAAAATATTATGGGCTTATGGATGATTCAGGAGGTGCGGCGCGGCTATGAAAACCGGTACAGCTTTGCACAGCTGGCAGAAATGGCCGGTCAATGCAAACAAAAGCCGCCGCTGGTGGATGTCAATGATGACCGTTTTCTGCATCCGGACAGTATGATTGAAGCAATCCGTCAGTATTGCCGGGAAAGCGGGCAGACAGTACCGGAGACGGCAGCCGAGATAGCGAACACGGTTTATCACTCGCTCGCTTTTTCCTATAAAAAAGCAGTCGGGGAGTTAGAGAGCATTACCGGCGAAACATATGCGGCGATCAATATCGTCGGCGGCGGCTGCCGCAACGAATATCTGAACCGGCTGACGGCACAGTGTACCGGTAAGGAGATTGTTACCGGGCCGGACGAAGCGACCGTGGCCGGGAATATCCTTTTGCAGATCAAAGCGCAGGAGGAGAACTGAGAACGAGTTTGGCGGCGGCAGGCGGGCGGAAAAGCGGAACCGGTCTGATGCCGGTAGAAGTTTTATTGGCAGACAAAAAGAGGCGGTTATTTCGTAGAGTTTTTGTTAGTGTGGTATGAAAAACGGCGGTCAGGAATGAAACAAATGAAACTATCAAAACCGGAAAGGAGCAAACATGGACAGAATAAAGGAATTTTATCAAGGAGCCAAAGAAGAATACGCGAAGATAGGAGTAGATACCGACGAGGCATTGCGCCGGCTGGCGGAAGTTAAGATCAGTATGCACTGCTGGCAGGGAGATGATGTCGCCGGCTTTGATCGGAAGGGAGCGCTCAGCGGCGGTATTCAAACAACCGGCAATTATCCCGGCAAACCCCGGACGCCGGAAGAACTGATGCAGGATATGGATCAGGCTCTGTCATTGATTCCGGGTAAGCATAAGCTTAATCTGCATGCCAATTATGCGATTTTTAACGAGGGCGAATGGGTTGACCGGGATCGGCTGGAACCGAAGCATTTTGCCAAATGGGTTGAGTTTGCCAAAGCCAGAGGGCTGGGGCTGGATTTTAACCCGACTTTGTTTTCACACCCCAAAGCACAGGCCAACGGCACTTTAACCTCGGTCGATGAGGAGATCCGTCAGTTCTGGATTCGGCATTGTCAGGCCTGTATCCGGATTTCGGAATATTTTGCCAATGAGATCGGCCAGCCCTGTGTTATGAATATTTGGATTCCGGACGGCTTAAAGGATGTTCCGGCTGACCGGCTGGGGCCGCGCCGGCGCTATAAAGAATCGCTGGATCAGATTTTGGCGATTCCCTATGATAAGTCCAAGGTTTTTGTCACGCTGGAGTCCAAGGTCTTTGGGATCGGGCTGGAGTCTTATACTGCCGGTTCGGCTGAGTTTTGCCTGAATTATGTCAATGCCGCGGGGATTACGCCGCTGATGGATAACGGTCATTATCATCCGACCGAATGGGTATCGGATAAGGTCAGCAGCATGCTGCTGTTTCATCAGAATCTGGCACTGCATATTACCCGGCCGGTTCGCTGGGACAGCGATCATGTGGTGCTGTTTGATGATGAAACCAGAGAGATTTTGAAGGAAATCGTGGCCAATGACGCGCTGGGCAGAGTGTTTCTGGCCACCGATTTCTTTGATGCCAGCATTAACCGGGTCGGCGCTTGGGTAACGGGTCTGCGCAATGTCCAAAAGGCGCTGCTTTATGCGCTGCTGGTTCCGCACAGCCGCTTAAAAGCCCTTCAGGACGAAGGACGGATGGGTGAATTAATGGCTTGTCAGGAAGAGCAAAAGACCATGCCGTTTGGTTTGGTTTGGAATTATTTCCTCCAGACGCACGGTGTTGCGCAGGCTGATTGGTATGAGCAAATTAAGCAATATGAAGCAGAAGTGCTGCAAAAGCGGCAATAGCTGAATTTTCTAAAAAGGAGAAGCCATGAAAGTAGTAGATGCTCAATTTTTTCAGGAATATATTGCCATGGGGCTGCATGGCGATGCCATGGGCTGGCATGAACGGAACGGCGGCAATATGACATATTGGCTGACGGCCGCCGAGGCTGCCGAGGTCAGCGCAGAACGGAACGAAGCTGGCGAGTGGCGGCCTGTTGGCACAGCCGTGCCGGATCTGGCGGGTGAATATTTCTTAGTGACCGGAACCGGTAAATATCTGCATAATCTAGCCAAGGATCCCGAGGGCTGCACCGGTATTATCCGGCTGGATGATAAGGGTGAAAATTATCGGATTGTGTGGGGCTTTGCCGGCGGCGGCCGGCCGACCAGCGAGCTGCCGACCCATTTGATGAATATGGAAGTCAGAAGCCGCCGGACCGGCGGTCAGAACCGAGTGATTTATCACGCTCACTGCACCAATTTGATTGCGCTGACTTTTCTGCTGCCCTTAGAAGATGAGATTTTCAGCCGGGAGTTGTGGGAGATGATGACGGAATGTCCGGTTATTTTCCCGGAGGGCTTAGGGGTAGTTGAGTGGATGGTGCCGGGTGGACGTGAGATTGCGGTTGCGACCAGCCGGAAAATGGAAACCTACAACGCGGTTATCTGGGCGCATCACGGATTGTTTGTCAGCGGTCAGGACTTTGATTCGACCTTTGGCCTGATGCATACGATTGAAAAGAGCGCCGAAATATGGATTAAAGTACACAGCGGTTTTCCCGGCAAAAGGCAAACCATTCCGGTAGAAGGTTTCCGCGCACTGGCCAGGGATTTTCAGATTGTGCTGAACGAAAAGGTTTTGTATGACAAGACGGGAACGGCGGTTAATTTTGACCAGAGAATTTAAGACCGGCAGACCCGCTTAAAATCCGAGTTTGACGAAAAACCGACTTTAATTTTGTTTGACAAAAAGACTTTCTCTGATATAATGAAGATATTGAGGCGGACCGGTGACGATCCGCCATATTAACAAGTACGGTTCAGGCAGGCTATTCGCCGGCATGAGTTTTGATGAGTTGCTTATGCGGACGTTAAGCGGATATCAGCCTGATACTTCCCGTGAGAGCAAGCTTTCCGGCGGTATCAGGGATGCCGGAACAGTAACACCAATAAAGACGCGGCAAAAGGAGGTCGTTATGAAAATTGCATTAATTAATGAAAACTCGCAGGCGGCAAAAAATGAGCTGATTGAGAAGGAATTAAAAGCGGTGGCTTTGCCCCTTGGGCATGAAGTCATTAACATCGGTATGTTCAATGCCGAGGATGCTCAGCTTACCTATGTCCAGAACGGAATCTTAGCCAGCCTGCTTTTAGATACTAAAACGGTTGACTTTGTAGTGACCGGATGCGGCACCGGCGAAGGTGCGATGCTGGCCTGTAATGCCATGCCCGGCGTAGTCTGCGGTCATGTGACCGATGCGCTGGATGCTTACTTATTTGGTCAGGTCAACGGCGGCAATGCCATTGCTATGCCGTTTGCTCAGAACTTTGGCTGGGGAGCGGAGCTGAACTTGCGCTATACCTTTGAAAAGTTGTTTGCCGAAGAGTTTGGCGGCGGTTATCCGAAGGAGCGGGCGATTCCGGAACAGCGTAATGCTCGGATTTTAAATGAAGTTAAAAAAGTCAGCCACCGGCCGTTGATTGAAGTGCTGAAGGGAATTGACCGGGAATTGCTGACAGGAGCAGTTAATCGTCCGTCCTTTACCGAATTTTTCTTTGCCAATTGCCCTGATGCGGAGATTGTCGCTTTCTTAAAATCGGTGCTGGCTTAAAAAAACAGACGACGATGGTTTTGATGAATATAGAAAAGTTGAGTTACTGATTAGGAGGAAAAAATGGATATTTTAAAGAGTTTTTCATTGGAAGGAAAAATTGCGCTGATTACCGGCGCATCCTACGGCATTGGTTTTTCGATTGCCACTGCTTATGCCGAAGCGGGGGCGACTATTGTTTTTAATGATATCAATCAGGAATTGGTTGATAAAGGTTTGAAGGCTTATCAGGAGCTGGGCATCAAAGCGCATGGCTATGTCTGCAACGTTACTGACGAAGAAGCGGTTGGCCGTTTCATCCAAACCGTGGAGCAGGAAGTTGGCGTCATTGATATTTTGGTGAATAATGCCGGTATCATTAAGCGGATTCCGATGACTGAAATGAGTGCGGCTGATTGGCGGCAGGTGATTGACATTGATTTGACCGGGCCGTTCATTATGGCCAAGGCGGTTTTGCCGGCCATGATTAAAAAAGGCAGCGGCAAAATCATTAATATTTGTTCGATGATGAGCGAACTTGGCCGGGAAACGGTGTCGGCTTATGCGGCGGCTAAGGGCGGCTTGAAGATGCTGACCCGCAACATCTGCTCGGAATACGGTGCATACAACATTCAGTGCAACGGCATTGGACCCGGCTATATTGCTACACCGCAGACTGCGCCGCTCAGAGAAGTGCAGCCGGATGGTTCCCGGCATCCGTTTGACAATTTCATTTTGTCCAAGACACCGGCTGGACGCTGGGGTAATCCGGAAGATTTGATGGGACCGGCAGTCTTTTTGGCATCGAATGCCTCGGATTTTGTCAACGGTCATATTTTATATGTTGACGGCGGTATCTTGGCTTATATCGGCAAGCAGCCGCAATAAATGAAAGAAAAAGAGTTTGGTGTTTATGTTCATATTCCGTTTTGCGCGCGAAAGTGCAATTACTGCGACTTCCTGTCCGGTCCGGCTCCGGCCGCGGTGCGGGAGCGCTATGTGCAGGCGCTGACCAAAGAGATTTGTTTGACCGAGGAAAGAACGAAAGGAACGGTGAAAACCATTTTTTTCGGCGGCGGAACACCGTCCGTGCTTACAGCGGAGCAAATGCGGACGCTGCTGGAAGCGCTGCGGACGAACTTTACTGTTCAGCCGCAAGCCGAGATTTCGATGGAGGTCAATCCCGGGGTTTTGCGCCCGGAAACGCTGACCGCTTACCGCCAGGCTGGCATCAACCGGCTCAGTATCGGCTTACAGTCAGCGGATAACGTGGAGCTTCGCGCTTTGGGGCGGATTCACAGCTATGAGCAGTTTGCGGAAAATTACCGCTTAGCCAGACAGGCCGGATTTGCCAACATCAATGTGGATTTGATGTTGGCGATTCCCGGTCAGACCAAGGCGAGCCTGTGCCGGAGCTTGGAGCGGGTTACTGCGCTGCGGCCGGAACATCTTTCGGTTTACAGTTTAATCCTGGAAGAAGGCACGCCTTTTTATGAGCGACAGGACACGCTAAATTTGCCGGATGAAGAAACCGAGCGGGAAATGTATTGGCTGGCGGACAGGTATTTGGCCGCAAATGGTTATCGGGCTTATGAGATTTCCAATTACGCTGTGCCGGGCAGAGAATGCCGCCATAATCTGATTTACTGGTCAGATGAGGATTATATCGGCTTAGGGATAGGCGCGGCCTCGTATTGGGAGGGCGTGCGCTACCAAAATACCGAAGATATCGGGGCATATCTAAAGGACAGCTGTCCGCAGCAGATTCGGCAGATTACCGAAGAACGAAATGAGCAGAGGCATTTGGAAGAGTATTTATTTTTAGGTCTGCGCAAGCGGGCGGGGATTGAACTGGCTGAATTAAACCGGCGCTTTGACCGGCCGCTGGAGAGGCTTTATGCCCAGGAAATGAAAAGCTGGACGGAGCAAGGCTTGCTCTGCATTGAAAATGGCTTCCTGCGGCTGACAAAGCGGGGAATCGATGTCAGTAACCGGGTATTTGCCGAATTGATCCGGACGGAGTGAAAAGCCGAAATGGCGGCAAACCGAAACCGGCGGCTGCCGGGTTTAAGCATGGCGCGGGATAAGAAGAGCTGACGGTAAGAAAAACTTTTGGAAGATAATAAGGAAGGACATCATGAGACGGACATTTATTTTTTGTTTGCTTGTATTTATTATTTTGGGTGCGGTCAGCAGCAATGCGGCAGTACCTCTGTTTATTGATGTGCCGGCAAACCACTGGGCGTACCGCTCCATTGACCGGGCATATCGGGATGGTGTGATCAGCGGTTCGTTCGCCGATCCGGTATCCGGTGCCAGATATTTTTCGCCGGATTTGGTGCTGACACAGGAGCAGTTTGTAACGATTTTGGGGCGGGCTTTTTTTAAGGATGAAATGGATGCCTGGACAAAAACAGCCGTCCGTTGGCAGGAGCCGGCGGAACGCCTGACCGCGAAGTATCAGTTACTGTCCGGGCTTGGAACGGGACAGGCGGCAGATCAAGTTCTCAACCGGTACGAGATGGCGATGATTCTCGGCAATTTGCTGAAGCGTCTGCCGGTTGAATGGCCGGCGGCGGCAACACTGGCCGGGCAGCGGTCAAAAATTGCCGACTATGAGCAGATACCGGCCGAATTCAGAAAGAACGTGGAAGTATTGTTTGGCTTAAAAGTTTTGAGCGGAATAGATAGCCGCGGTACCTTTGCCGGTAAAAAGCACGCAACCCGAGCAGAAGCGACGATTATTTATCATAAGCTGAAAAAGCTGCTGCAGCTGCAAGCCGGGGAAGAAATGCCGGAGATATGGGATGACCTGATCCCGCAGGGTGCTTTTGCCGACCCGAATGAGGCGGCTTTTAAAGAGGAAATGCTGCGTTTGGTTAATGCCGAGCGGGCCAAATATGGATTGGCGCCGGTTGCCCTTCACAGTGGACTGACAGGGGCGGCCCAACTGAGGAGTCAGGAACTGGTCCAGCAATTTTCGCATACCCGGCCTAACGGTCAGAAATCATTCAGTGCAGTCAAAGAAGCCGGTATCAGCTATTTTTGGGTTGGTGAGAATATTGCCTCCGGCTATGCTACACCGCAGGCAGTGCTTGAAGCCTGGCTCAATTCAGACGGGCACCGGAAAAATATTTTAGCGCCGGAGGCAAACAGTCTCGGCATCGGTTATACGAAAGCGGAAGACGGAAGCGGTTATTATTGGGCGCAGTTTTTAGCCGGTATTCGGTAAGTTTAATGGCTTGTCGGAGTAGTTCGGGCAAGCCGCTGATAATTCGCAGTAAGCAAATTATCAGCATGTTCCGCAAATAGAAAGTTACACTTGATATACCTCTGGAGAGTGAGCTCTCCTCGGTATATCAAGCATAACTTTCTGCTATAGGCAAAGTTTGTTCAGGCAAGCCACCGATAATTCGCTTGCAGCGAATTATCGGTGTGTGCGTTCCGCAAATGGATAGTTATATATGATACTGCTTGTGAAAGCAAGCTTTCCCCGGCAGTATCATATATAACTATCCGCTTGCCTGAACTGTTAACAAAGTATAAAATCTTGGAAAAGGGCTTGACAAAGCTCTTTTTTTTATATATTATATGACTATGTTAGCACTCTGGTTAATCGAGTGCTAACAAAACCGGAAAGGGGGAATCGAAAATGAAGCTGGATGAGCGTAAGCAGGAAATACTGAAAGCCATTATTAATAATTACTTTGAAACTGCTTTGCCGGTCGGCTCGAGGACGATTTCAAAACAGTATAATTTAGGTGTTTCGCCGGCGACGATTCGCAATGAAATGAGCGATTTGGAAGAGCTTGGTTTTATTATTCAGCCGCATGCTTCGGCCGGGCGGATTCCCTCGGATAAGGGCTACCGGTTGTATGTTGACATGGTGATGCAGCTGCAAAAATCCGAGTATCGGAAATTGGTGTATCTGGAAGAATTAAAGGCCAGTGCCGGTCGGATTGAAGATTTGCTCAAATCCATTGCCAAAAGGCTGGCTGAGGAAACCAATTACGCTACTCTGGTCAGTACACCGCAATATAAGAAAACCCGAATCCGCAACATTCAGCTGGTCGAGGTCAGCAGTCAGGATTTGCTGGTCATTGTGGTGGCGGAAAGAAATCAGGTCAAGGATCACTTGATTCATTTGGAGCAGCCGGTTAACCAAGAACTTTTGACCCGGTTGTCAGTTTGCATTAATCAGGAACTGCGAGGCATGAGTCTGGAGGATATTGATTTAAACTGTATCCATCGGATTAAAGGCAATGACAGTCAGGAGCAAAGAATTATGTCGGAAGTACTTGATGTTATCTTCCGGGCTATTCAGCAGATGGACGAAGCGGATATTTTTACCTACGGGGCATCGAATATGATGAAGCTGCCGGAGTTTCAGGATGTCAGTAAGGCATCATCGATCATGCGGGCGCTGGAACAGGAGGAAATTTTAGAGGATATCATCAATACGACCTTTGAAAGCGACGACGGCAATGTTAAGATTGTCATCGGCGAAGAAAATAATATTCAGGACTTAAAAGACCTGAGTTTGATCACTACCAGCTACCATATCAACGGGGAAAAAGCGGGAGCAATAGCGATTATCGGGCCGAAGCGGATGGATTATGAAAACACGATTTCCAATCTGCGGGTGCTGATTAAAGACATTGACGAGTTGCTGACGCATCTTTCCCGGCGGTAGCAGTGGAGGATGGTTTGGCGGCAGGGTTTTGACCGGGGAAAAGGTCGTGCCTTGAAGGAAAACGAGGCGGGGCGAACTCAAAAATCCGGGTGTGAGAAAGCGGCAAGAAAGGAAAGCGAGAGCGGGTAAGAATGGAAAAGCAGGAATTTCAGGAACTTAACGAAGAAATAAAAGCGGCGGAAACAGAGGAAAAAACAGCGGCGGAAGCGACAGAAGCGGAAGCCGCAGAAAGCACGGCGGCGGCAGAGCAGTCAGAACCGACAGCCGAAGAACTGGCCAAGGCTGAAATTGCCAGACTGATGCAGGAGAACAGCGAAAAGGAAGACGCCTATCGCCGAATGCTGGCGGAGTTTGATAATTACCGCAAACGTTCGCTGAAAGAAAAAGCGATGATGCAGGAAAAGGGCGAAGCAGCGGTTATTGAAGCGCTTTTGCCGATTCTGGATGACTTTGACCGGGCGTTTGCTCATTTACCGGAGCAAAAGGACGGTGTTATCACCGGCATGGAAATGGTGTATAAAAAATTGCTGGATGTGCTGGCAAATCTTGGGGTTAAAGAAATTGAAGCCCTGGGTCAGGAGTTTAACCACGACCTGCACAGTGCCATCAGTCATGAGGAAAACCCGGAGTTCGGAGAA
Organism: Lachnospiraceae bacterium oral taxon 500; assembly: GCA_002999035.1. Lineage (NCBI taxonomy): Bacteria > Bacillati > Bacillota > Clostridia > Lachnospirales > Lachnospiraceae > Lachnospiraceae bacterium oral taxon 500. The sequence continues at coordinate 3,088,769 of CP027241.1, read as the reverse complement.
AATATTATTTCCGAGGTTTATCAAAAGGGTTATTTGTATAAGGACAAGGTAGTCCGTCACAGTGTGGTCAAAGTAGCCAATTAGACCGCTGAACGATTTTTTTCGGCGGCGGTATGGGTAAGGATTATCTTTGAAAAATCTGATATATTTGCAGTCAGACTCTCCGACTCCCAAAAGGGCCGGACGGATCCGATAGATTGCTCCGCAGGAGCAGAATGAAAATGATTTTAAAACTTAGGAGGAAATAAAAATGGGAAAAATTATTGGAATTGACTTGGGAACGACAAATTCGTGCGTAGCAGTGATGGAAGGCGGAAAACCGGTGGTTATCGCCAATTCCGAGGGAGCCAGAACCACTCCGTCGGTGGTTGCTTTTAAAAAGGACGGCGAGCGGATCGTCGGCGAACCGGCCAAAAGACAGGCCGTGACCAATCCGGATAAAACGATTGCATCGATTAAAAGAGATATGGGTACGGACAGAAAAGTAAATATCGACGGCAAAAATTACTCGCCGCAGGAAATTTCGGCGATGATTCTGCAAAAGATGAAGGCGGACGCCGAAAGCTATTTGGGCGAGAGTGTAACCGAAGCGGTTATCACGGTACCGGCTTACTTCTCTGACAGCCAAAGGCAGGCAACCAAGGACGCCGGCAAGATTGCCGGTCTGGAAGTGAAACGGATCATCAACGAACCGACGGCGGCAGCGTTGGCCTATGGCTTGGATAACGAAAAAGAGCAGACCATTATGGTCTATGACTTAGGCGGCGGTACCTTTGACGTTTCGCTGATCGAGATCGGCGACGGCGTGCTGGAAGTATTGGCCACCAACGGCAACAACCATCTGGGCGGCGATGACTTTGACCAGAGAATCATTGATCATTTGGTTCAGGACTTTAAGGGCAAGGAAGGGATTGACCTGTCAAGCGATAAGATGGCTATGCAGAGATTAAAGGAAGCGGCCGAGAAAGCCAAGAAGGAGCTGTCCTCCTCGACTACGACCAATATCAATCTGCCGTTTATCACCGCTACTCAGGAAGGCCCGAAGCATTTGGACGTGACCCTGACCCGGGCGGAGTTTGATAAATTAACCAGCGATTTGGTCGAAAAGACGATGGGCCCGGTTAATCAGGCCTTAAAGGACGCTGATTTAAAGGCCGGTGACATTGATAAGGTGCTTTTAGTCGGCGGTTCGACCCGGATCCCGGCCGTGCAGGACGCGGTTTATAAGCTGATCGGCAAGGAACCGTTTAAGGGCATCAATCCGGATGAATGTGTGGCGATCGGCGCGGCTATTCAGGGCGGTAAGCTGGCAGGCGACGCCGGTGCGGGCGATATCCTGCTGTTAGATGTTACGCCGTTGTCTCTGGGACTGGAAACTTTGGGCGGCGTAGCCACCAAGCTGATTGAGAGAAATACAACGATTCCGACCAAGAAGAGTCAGGTTTTCTCCACCGCGGAAAATAACCAGTCGGCTGTTGATATTCATATTGTTCAGGGCGAAAGAGAGTTTGCCGCGGATAACAAGACGCTCGGCCGGTTCCGTTTAGATGGAATTCCGGCGGCACCGAGAGGCATCCCGCAAATCGAAGTCACCTTTGATATTGATGCTAACGGTATTGTTAAAGTCAGTGCCAAGGATTTAGGCACCGGCAAGGAACAGAATATCACTATTACGGCCAGCAGTAATTTATCCGACGCCGAGATTGAAAAGGCAGTAGAAGAAGCCAAGGCTTTTGAAGCGCAGGATAAGAAGCGGAAGGAAAATATTGATGCCCGCAATGAGGCGGACTCGATTGCCTTCCAGATCGAAAAGCAGCTCGGCGAGCTGGGCGATAAGCTGGAAGCTTCGGATAAAGCACAGCTGGAGGCGGAATTGAAGGAGCTGAAGGAAATTCTGGATAAGACCAAAGCAGAAAGCATGACGGAAGAAGAAGTATCGCGCATGAAAGCGGCTAAGGATAAGCTGGCGGCTACCATGCAGCAGGCGGCGACCAAGCTTTATTCGCAGGCACAGGCAGCCGGAGCAGCGCCGGAGGGAAATGACGCCGGTCAGCAGGCAGGCGGTTCCGATGACGATAATGTGGTTGACGTAGATTTTAAAGAAAAATAAAGAATAAGACTTATCGTATGAATGTGCGTCCGCAGGTGAAAGCCAGGCGGACGCACAAGGCAAAACAGGGATTAAAAACCGTGTGGCGCGGCAGGAAAAAGGCTTCGGCAGCAGAAAGGCAGACGCCGGAGGAAGAAGTACAGATAAGCGAAAAACACAAAAGGACTGTTGGGTTAAACGGGCTTGGCATAACAGGCGGAGCAGAAACAGGAAAGTAAACCGGCAGCCCTCTTCGTGTTCGTAGAAATAGAGGATATCATGGCAGATAAAAGAGATTATTATGAAGTGCTGGGTGTAAGTAAAACAGCAGATGAAAAAGAATTAAAAAAGGCATACCGGAAACTGGCTAAGCAATATCATCCCGATACCAATCAAAATGATAAGGTGGCGGAAGAAAAGTTCCGGGAAGCGACCGAAGCATACGAAGTGCTGAATGACCCGGAAAAGCGCAAGCAATACGATCAATTCGGTCACGCTGCATTTTCGCAGACAGGCGGAGCCGGAGGATACGGCGGCTTTGGCGGTATGGATATGGGTGATATTTTCGGTGATATCTTCGGCGATTTTTTTGGCGGCGGCCGGCGTTCCAATCCCAATGCCCCCCGGCAGGGAGCTTCTTTACGGGCCAGCTTGGAGTTGGAGTTTAAAGAAGCTGTTTTTGGCGTGGAAAAAGATTTGAATGTGACCGTATCGGAAGAATGTACGCATTGCGGCGGATCGGGCGCCAAACCCGGCACCAAGCCGGAAACCTGTTCGACCTGCGGCGGTTCGGGTCAGGTTCGCTATAATCAGCAAACGATGTTCGGAGCGGTATCCAGCGTCCGGCCATGTTCAGCCTGCAGCGGCAGCGGCAAGATTATCAAAGAAAAGTGTCCTACCTGCGGCGGCGGTGGTTATGTCAAGACCAAAAAACGGATCAGCGTTACCATTCCGGCCGGAATTGAAGACGGACAGACCATCCGCCTGCGGGGCAAGGGCGAGCCGGGGCTGAACGGCGGGCCGCGCGGCGATATTCTGCTGACTCTTTATGTCAAGCCGTCACCCCAGTTTGAGCGGGTTGGCAATGATATTTATTACACCATGCCGATCAGCTTTACCCAGGCGGCGCTGGGCGACGAACTGGTTGTGCCGACGCTGGAGGGTGAAGTATCCTATCCGATGAGCGCCGGAACGCAAACCGGTACCCGTTTCCGGCTGCGGGGCAAGGGTGTGCCGTATTTGAACAATTCCCGGCTGCGGGGTGACCAGTATATTACGGTAGTAGTTCAAACGCCGAAGGGTTTAAACGCCGAGCAAAAAGATTTGCTGCGCAGGTTAGAAGAAAGCTTAGGCGGCAAAAAAGAAGCTTCCAAAGCGGAAAGCCAAAAAGCGGATACAAAAAAGCCGGAAGCTAAGAAAAAAGGTTTTTTTGATAAAATGAAAGACGGACTGGACAATATGTTTTCCGAGGATGATGCTTGATTTACAGCTCAGGCAAGGATATAATCAGACTTGATATGATTGGGGAGTATGTTCTTCAAGGGCATATCAAGTTTGATTATTTGTTTGTTTCATTTGCCTGCGCATTAGCTGAGAATTGACAGAAAGAGAATAAATATGAACTGGATTAAGTATACGGTAGCTGTTCCGGCGGAAAAACTGGATATTGTAACGGCGGTACTGACGGATATTCCTTATTTGCAGGGAATAGAGGTCGGCGAATATTCCCTGACCGAGGCGGACTGCCAGGCGATGTTTGTTGATATTTTGCCGGAAGAATGGAATCAAAAGCAGGAGGAGATTCCGGTTGATTTTTATCTGCCGGAGGACAGTGCAGCCAAAGCGGAGGAAATCAAAGCATTTCTCCATGCTTTTTTGGGTGAAAAAATAGTGTTTGCGCAGGAGACGGTTCGGGACGAGGATTGGGCCAATAACTGGAAGCAGTATTATCATGGCTTTGCGGCCGGCGAGCGTATTTATATTTATCCGATTTGGGAGCAGCCGGATGAAGGCTATGCCATTAATATCGGGCTGGATCCGGGCATGGCTTTCGGCTCCGGTACGCATGAAACGACGGAGCTTTGCCTGCAGGCGCTGGAAAAATACGGCAAAACCGGCAATCATGTGCTGGATGTCGGTACGGGTTCGGGGATTTTGGCGATTGCTGCGGCCAAATTAGGCGCGGCTGAAGTGTTAGCGATAGATTTAGATGAAAATGCCGTTAAGGTCGCTAGGGAAAATGTAGATTATAACGATGTCAGCCGCCGGGTCCAGGTCAGAGCCGGTAATCTGACAGATGGCGTGAGCGGAACATACGATATTGTTGTTGCCAATATTTTAGCGGATGTGATTTGTCTTTTGGCCAAAGATGTAAAAAAATTTTTAAATCCGCAGGGAATCTTCATTACTTCCGGGATTATTGCCGATAAAACAGATATGGTTCAGCGTGCTTTGACGGAGGCGGGGCTGACGGTCATAGAAACAACCGAAAAGGGCGAGTGGCGGATGGTGGCGGCGCATGCATAAGTTTTTTGCGGAGCCGGAACAAATCGGCGAGGAAACCATTTGCCTGACAGGTGAAAACTGCCATCATGTGCGGCATGTGCTGCGCTTAAAAAACGGGCAGGAAATTTTGATAAAAGATGGACAAGGGACGGACTATTATTGTATAATAGAAGAAAGCAGTGACGCTGAAATTATTTGCCGGATTAAGGATATTCAGCGGAGCTTTGTGGAATTGCCGGTTTCGGTCAGCTTGTTTCAAGGTTTGCCCAAGCAGGAAAAAATGGAATGGATTATTCAGAAATGCGTCGAGTTAGGCGTTTCCGATATTTATCCGGTTGCCATGAAACGCAGTGTTTCGAAGCTGGATGCGAAAACGGCCGCCAAAAAAACAGAACGCTGGAATAAGATTGCCGAAAGCGCGGCGAAGCAGTCCGGTCGGGATATCGTACCGGTGGTACATCAGCCGATTTCTTTTCGGCAGGCGCTGACGGCAGCGGCGCAATATCAGGATTTTTTTGTGCCGCATGAAGCGGCTGAGGGAATCGCCGCGACCAGAAAGGCACTCGGAGCGGTGAAAAGGGCGACGCGGGTGGGCTGTATGATTGGCCCGGAGGGCGGCTTTTCACCGGAAGAAACACAAAGCCTGACGCAGTTAACAAATCATCGGATGGTTACTCTGGGCAAAAGGATACTGAGAACGGAAACTGCCGGCATGGTATTTTTGGCCATGCTTTCAATTATGATTGAGGAGGATACGTAATGGCAACAAAGGTAGTGATTGTAGATGACGCCGTTTTTATGAGAACGGTATTAAGAAAAATGCTGGAAGAAGAAGGAATGGAAGTAGTCGGTGAAGCCGGCAACGGAGAAGAAGCAATTCAAAAGGCTAAGGAACTGCAGCCGGATGTGATTACGCTGGATATTACCATGCCGGTTATGGACGGCGTGGAAGCGCTGCCAAAAATTATGGAGGTTTGCCCACAGGTGAAGGTAATTATGTGCTCAGCCATGGGGCAGCAGGCGATGGTCGTTGACGCCATCAAAGCCGGAGCCAAGGATTTTGTGGTTAAGCCGTTCCAAAAACCGAGAGTTATTGAAGCGATTGAAAACGCTCTCGGCAAATAAGGCGCAGCCATGAGAGAGGTTTATTTAGACAATGCCGCGACCATGCCGGTTTTGGCTGAGGCGCTGGCGGAAGCGGATCAGGCATACCGGCAGGATTATGCCAATCCGTCCTCGCTCCATAACAAAGGTTATGCGGTCGAGAAAAAAATCACCGGCAGCCGGGAACGCCTGGCGGCAATCTTGGGAGTATCTGCTTCCGAGATTTTTTTTACCTCTGGTGGAACCGAATCCAATAATTTAGCGGTGTTAGGTGCGGCCAGAGCAAACCGCCGCAGCGGCGGGCATATTTTGACGACGGCGATTGAGCATCCTTCGGTTTTGGAAGCGGTGCGGCAGTTAGAAAAAGAAGGCTTTGCCGTCGAATTTCTGCCGGTTAGCCGCGAGGGAAGGATTGATTTGGCGGAGCTGGCTGCTAAGGTCAGGCCGGAAACAATTTTAGTCAGCGTGATGGCGGTCAATAATGAAACCGGTGTCTGTCAGGATATAGCGGCTGCGGCCGCGGCTGTTAAAGATAGGAATCCCAAAACGCTGTTTCATTCCGATTGGGTGCAGGCATTCGGCAAGATTAAGCTGCCGCAGCCGGAGCAAATGGATTTGATTTCCCTAGGCGGGCATAAAATCGGCGCTCCCAAGGGGATTGGCGTTTTATATGTTAAAAAGGGAACAAAGTTAGAGCCACTCTTTTTCGGCGGCAGGCATCAAGCCGGTTTGCGGCCGGGTACGGAAAATTATCCGGCAGTGCGGGCGTTTGAGGTAGCGGCGACACTGGCAGCCGAGCGGCTGGACGAAAATTATCGGCGGACGGCGGCGCTGCGGCAGAGCTTTTTGCAGGCGCTCACCGCGGCGGAAACGGATTTTGTGCTGAATACGCCGCTGGCGCAGTCCAGTCCGTATATCTTTAACCTGGGTTTTCCTGATATCCGGGCGGAAGTGCTGCTGCATGCGCTGGAGGAAGAGGGCGTTTATGTCAGTACCGGTTCGGCCTGTCAGTCCCGCAAAAATCGGGTATCCCATGTGATTGCCGCGCTTGGTGCGCCTTATCCGGAAGGCAGTATTCGTATCAGTTTAGGCTACCAGACGGAGGAAGCGGATGTTTTGCAGGCAGCCGGGCTAATCAGCCAAAAAGTTCGGCAGCTGCGGCGTTTTGTTCGCAAGTAAGAGGATATAAAGGAGAAACTATGCGCACGGCATTTTTAGTGAAATATGGCGAGATTGCCATTAAAGGGAAAAACCGGTATTTATTTATCAATCAGCTGCGCGACCGGATTCAGTGGAAGCTGGATAAGTTGGGCGAGTTTACGGTGTCAAAGGATCAGGGGCGGCTGTTTGTCGAAAGTCAGTCGCAGGACGTTCCGGCTGACCGGATTATTGCAGCGATCCAAAAGGTATTTGGTATTTTGCAGGTCGGTGAGGTTAAGGTTTATGACCGGGGCGATTATGCGGCCTTGGCGGAAAATATCAAGGAATATGTGCGGACAACTTTTCCGCAGAAAAACTTTACGTTTAAAGTGGAAGCCAAGAGAGCAGATAAGTCCTTTCCTTATAATTCCATGGAAGTGGCCGCTAAATTAGGGTCGGAGCTTTTAGCGGAGTTCCCGGATTTGAAAGTGGACGTTCACCGGCCCCAGGAACGGATTTATGTTGAGCTGCGGGGGCATACCTATATTTATTCCAAAATGGCGGAGGGCTTGGGCGGACTGCCGATTGGATGTAGCGGTAAAGCGACTTTGATGCTGTCCGGCGGGATTGACAGTCCGGTAGCGGCCTATATGATTGCCAAGCGCGGCGTTGAGCTGAACGCCGTTTATTTTCACTCGCCGCCGTATACCAGTGAAAGGGCGAAGGATAAGGTGGTGGAGCTGGCCCGGATTTTTTCGGAGTATACCGGGAGGCTCAAGCTTTATGTGGTGCCGTTTACCGATATTCAGCTGGATATTTATGAAAAATGTCCGCATGAGGAACTGACCATTATTATGCGCCGGATTATGATGGTGATTACTGAAAAAATTGCCGAACAAACCGGCAGCATTGCCATTGTCACCGGTGAAAGCGTCGGTCAGGTGGCGAGCCAAACCATTCAAAGTTTGAGTGTGACCAACGCTGCTACGAAGCTTCCGGTTTTTCGGCCTTTGATTGCCTTTGATAAAACCGATATCATTAAGATTGCCGAGCAAATCGGTACATTTGAAACCTCGATTCTGCCGTATGAGGACTGCTGCACCATTTTTGTGGCCAAGCATCCGGTGACCAAGCCCGTGCTGGAGCGGATTGAACGATCGGAGAAAAACTTGGACGGCATGGCCGAAAAGATTGACAAGGCGATTGCCGAAGCAGAGGTTATTGCGATTTACCCGAAAGGGGAGAAGTAGAGTTTTTTCTGATACAAAGGCGAAACGATACAGTAGAAAAAGGATACCTGTTCCGTTATTTTGCGTTAAAGCGCAAAGCCGGAAGGTATCCTTTTTTATTACGGTTCAGGTGAACCAAGGGGTTGTTTTGCAGCAGCCCCTTTAAAATTTGGCAGAGAATTCAAAAGCCGAGTTGTAAATTCCTCTCTGTCAGCGGATTTTATGCAAAAAGCTTTGACAGGATGGAATATAAAAGCTAAGGAAGTTGAATTTCGCAGTTTGCCGAAGGGATGAGGCGCTCATGGCTGTACCGATACAAATAGATATCCGGGTCGTCATCAATCTTTTGCAAGGGGTGAACTCGCCGGAAACTGATTTCAAAGGCAGCAGGATCGGAGAAATCCATTTCTTCGGAGCCTTTCAGGATTAAGGGCTGCGATTCTTTTAATCTCCCGTTTTCAAAGAAAGCACAATCACCATGGAAATGGGAATCCTTGTAGCGAACGTCTATGAAAAAACATTCTTTTTCCGGCAGCTGCGCTTGCCCTTCATAGTGATAGTCTAATGATTCCAGCCATAAATAAACATGATTGCTTTCAATATTCAGTGACCAAGTTGATTTTTCAAAAATAATATTTTGAAAATCGGTATCTTCCTGGAATCGGAATTGTTTGCTGGTGTCAGTGACACCGGCGGTGGCATCAGGCTTTTTACCGATGGACGTGAGAGTCAGGAGATAATCTTTTGTCGGGTCAAGCTCACCTGAAAAAGATTGAACATCGGGATCAAAGTCTTGATAGGATGTTTCACCGGCTACGAGCGGAAGAAAGACAAAACTCAAGGGGAACTCCTTTTCTGTCTCCATCTCTTTAAAACCGCAGCGATAATATTTTAAACCGGTAAGATCCTCAGGTTCGGTATAGCTGATATATAATCTTCCTTTGGCAACTTCTTCGGCAGCAATATCGGTGTGAACTACGAAATTTGTTGGCGGATAAAGAGTTAGCGGAGCATTAGCAACATGGACAGGAATTGATTTTGTAAGCGTACCGCCGCCCAAAAAATCATAGTTACAGGTGATATTAAGCTGAAATTCGGATGGAACATAATCGGCAGGCACCTGTATCAGTAAAAGAATATCATCCTGCTCATTTGCCGGAACTTTAATGTTAGCAGTAACCCCTTCAATTTCTTCGACTTTCAGTTGGGCATTCATTTCTTTTAAAGTGGCATAACTCATTTTCGTGTTATTTTGATTATATATTTGCAGAATATAATTAGCACCAATTCCACGATATAGATTGAGCGCCTCAATTACACCGGCGGCATAATCCCTTACTTTAAGGGCTTGCGGAAGCGGCGGTGCAATGACGGTCACTGCGATTTGAATTTCAGCCGGTACCCAGTGCGGCAGGATTCCGCTCGCAGCACTGACTTTGGCTTTAATACTTTGTCTGCCGATGGTCAGAGGATCATAATCATTTTTTTGCCAAGCTAAATTGACAGTCAGGCGATTGCTCTTATTGGAAGTGAACAAAGCTTCGGCCGGCAAATTTAAATCCTCAAAACCGGTCTTATAAGGAATATTTGACTTATCCGCAATGGAATGAGTCAGCAGCACCTCTTCTTCCGAGGAAGGAAGCGGAGTATAAGAGCTATCGGCAGAGTCAGGCTCATTTATTTTGGATACCGTCGTTACAGTGTCGCCGATTTGAACGCTGACGCCATATCCCAGTTGATATTCCAGCGGCGGATTTTCAAGATGCGATCCGTTTTTGGTAATCAGAGCCTGGTTGATAGTGAGCTGACCGGTGATATTGGCTTGCCCCTTTAAATTGGCCTGGTGAATCAAGGCGGTTTTTGCCCCCTCAATGTTCACTTGATTGGCTTCGATATTTAAAGCAGTAATGGTCGAATGTCCGCTTAATTTTATTTGCATGCCATCACCAAGAATCGTCAGATTCTTAACTTTGGAATCCCCAAGCTCAAGAATGCCGTCTTTTAACTGGGAACGTAAAAAAGTGATGGTCGTACCGTTTGCCAAAACAATGCGAACCTTGTCTTTGGTGCTGACCAGCTCATTGATTTCACAATTGCTGATATGAATGGAGTTTTTTCCGCCGCCGCGAACAAAGAGCTTGCCGTTGATTTTGACATGATCCAAATCAACATCCCCCTCATTGACCCCTTCCATGATATAGAGATTTCCGTTGATTTCCATGTTTTTAAGAGAGATATCCTTGGTTCGGACAATGACATTGCCATGGATGATCCCCGTATATTCGCCTTTTTTGTGGTAAACCTGGGAAATCATTTGATCCAGCAATTGAATCGTTTCGGCTCTGGTTATATAGTGAGAGTTATCCTCGGTTGTGGTTTTTGTTTCTATGGACAGGGCCTTGTCCAGCATTTGCCGGGCTTGACTTTGGAGGATAGGCTTATCCGGCTCCGCCTTGCCGTCCATACCGCTTAATATTTTTGCAGAAGCAAGACTGAGCATATCATGGGTATACCAGTGCTCCGAAGTGATATCACGAAAACGGATACCCGCTTGCGGAGAGTAACCAACAAGGCGATTGAGTAAAACCGCAAATTCAGCACGGGTTATCCGGTCATCGGGCCGAAAGCGGCCATTATAGCCTTGAATGATTCCGCTGGCTTGCCATTTTTGAATTACGGCTTGACAGGGATGCCCTTTCACATCGCTAAAAAGCGGCTGTGCCTGAATGCGGACAGATAAGAAGAACAGAACCGCAGAAAATAGGAGAACGCTTGATAATACTCGCTTTTTCATTTGCAACACCTCCATTGAAAGTTCAGTAAAACAGGAAAAAACTTTAATATTATAAAAAATATAAAACGATTCTCCAAGATATAGTAACATCTGTTTTTTTAATGTGGTATGCTAACAGCATACAATTTCATAATATAATCTGTCTTACTTTTCCGGCATCAGGATTTCTTTTTCTCATGCTGCGGAGGAAAGTGATTTCTTGTTCGGGATACTGATATTGTAATCCTACAGTATAATTCAAATAAAATTTCACTTTTTATTGACTTTTCTGTCAAAAAATGTTAAAATTCATCTAAACATGGATGGGTGAAAGAATGCCCATGCAGAAAATAGAGAGAGAAAAAAAGAAGATCAAATCATAAATCATATCTGATAACAATTAAAGAGGGAGAGGAGTTGTTGCTATGAATAAAAGCATTTTATTAATAGACGAAAACTTGCGGTTTGCTCAAAACTTGCAGCAATATTTTCAGGCGCAGGACGCTTTGACGAATGTTGATGTGGTGACGGGTGCGGCAGGTTGTCAGGCTATGTCCAAACAGCAATTAGCCAATTACAAGATGGTGCTGACCACGCCGGAGAATTATGCGGTATTAAAAGAACAACTGGCGGCGCATGTGGTGGTATTATTGTATGCCGGCGTAATTCCCGCTGAATATCAAGATTTTTATAAAGTAAGTAAATTAGTGGCTTTGGATGAAATTTACCGTGAGGTGATAAGTCTTTATGCCAAAACTCAAAACTTAATTTCCGTTTCCCGCGATCAGAAAAAGACGAAAGTAGTCAGCTTTTTCTCGCCGACCGGCGGGAGCGGCAAGACCAGTATTGCACTTTTGACGGCCAATATTTTGGCGGAAATGGGCAAGCGGGTACTGTTTATTCCGCTGGAGGACTTTAATGACCGGCGGCTGCTCTACGGCGCGGCGGAGGCGACCGGTTCTTTGGAGCAACTCTTTACCGGGGCGGATATGACGGCGGCAATCCGCTATGAACTGAATCAATTAACCGCGAAAAACCCACAGACCAATCTTCACTATTTGATTGGTTTGGAATCACCGGAAGATAAAGCGGCGGTTGAAACCGAGGATTGGCAAAAGTTTTTGGAACTGCTGCAAAAAGAAACGGACTATGAATATGTAGTTTTGGATTTATCGATTGCGGAGGTTTTTTTCCGGCGGCATTGGATTGAGCAAAGCGATTATGTCTTTTGCATCGGTGCCAAAGGCTATATGGAAGGGCTGATGTTTGAAAAAGGGATGAAGTATTTTTGCCGTCGTTACCCGGAGCAGCTTGAACTTTACGGAGTGGTTAATTCCGCCAAGCACAGCGCATCCCAGTCCGGGATTGACCCAAGCAGTTTCAAGGCTTTTTGTGAATTGGGTTATGATCCGCAGATGAAAGCGGTGGCCGGGGAAGAAGTTGTTTTCCCGATGGATTCGGGGATTGCCGGTCGGATGAGGAACTTTATCTATTCGGTTATGGAAAGGTAGGGCGGTAAATGGACGAGCAAGCGGCAAAACAGGCGGAAAGACAGGCAGAAAAAGAATATAGTGAATTACGCGAAAACTTAAAACGTCAGATTGTTGAAACTTTGGCCGGATTAGAGATTGATGTTTCTGCCGAGATTGCTGTTGACAGGGAAAAAGGACTGCCGGAGCACTGGCTGAACAATCCGGAATATATTGAGAAGAAAAAAGACGAAAAATACCGGCGGCAGGTGCAGGACATTGTGTATCGGTATTTGCAGTATCGGGGACTGGATTACAGCTTACAGCAGAAAAAGAATATAATCGAAGAACTGATTAATATCACCAGAGGCCTTGGTATTTTGCAGCCGATTCTGGAAGATAAAACCGTAACCGAAGTCATGGTCAACGGTACCGCCCCGATTTTAGTGGAACGTGCCGGCCGGATTGTGGAACTGGACATACGTTTTGACAACAGCAAAGAGCTGGAAAGAATTATTCGTAAGATTGTTGAAAGTGTCAACCGGGAAATCAACCAGTCCTCACCGATTGTGGATGCCAGACTGGCTGACGGTTCGCGGGTTAATGCGGTATTTCCGCCGGTTGCTTTAAACGGACCGATTTTAACAATTCGGAAATTCCCGGATAAGCCGCTGATGGTAGAAGACTTAATCCGCTGGGGTTCGATTACCGAAGAAGTGGCGGAGATTTTAAAAGTACTGGTGGCGGCGCGCTATAATATTTTCGTATCCGGCGGTACCGGTTCGGGTAAAACTACCTTTTTAAATATGTTGTCCAACTTCATTCCCAAAGATGAAAGAATTATTACGATTGAGGATGCCGCCGAGCTTAGAATTAACGGGATCACCAACCTGGTACGACTGGAAGCCAGAAAAAGCGCCAACAGAGAAGCCGGTCTGGATATTCCGATTCGGGAACTGATTAAAGCCTCTCTGCGGATGCGGCCGGATCGGGTTGTTGTCGGTGAAGTTCGTGGTGAAGAGGCGCTGGATATGCTGCAAGCCATGAATACCGGTCATGATGGTTCGTTGTCAACCGGTCACGCCAACTCTGTCCACGATATGATGAGCCGTTTGGAAACAATGGTTTTGATGGGTGTGGAGTTGCCTTTGGAAGCAATTCGTCAGCAAATTGCATCGGCGCTGGACATTGTGATTCATTTGGGGCGGCTGCGGGATAAAAGCCGTAAAACCTTGGAAATCTGTGAAGTGCTTGGTTATAATGTCCAAACCAAGCAGATTGAGTTAAACCCATTGTTCCGGTTTGAAGAAGAGCCGTCAGAGGATAAAAAGAAAGTCAAGGGGAGACTGCAGCGGACAGGTAATAAACTGCAAAGCCGGCTGAAACTGCAAATGGCAGGCTATGAGCTGGATATATAAGGGAGGGTATTATATGAACATCATAGTTATTATTGTGGTCGGAATTATAATAGTGGCTTTGTTCTTCTTAGGGCTGATTGAGAGCAAGCAAAAGGCGAAAGAAAGAGCGGCGGAAATAGATGTTAACTATAATGAGTATCATATGACTGTCATCGAAAGAATCCGCTACTCGCTGATGGCGGGATTGTTTTTGTTCCTGGTCGGGTATCTTTTTTACCGCAGCATTATTTTGGCTTTAGCGGTCTCGCTCCTGGGTCTGGCCTATCCGACGGTGAAGCGGAAACAACTGATGGAAAAACGGAAAAGCAAGCTGCAGTTAGAGTTCAAAGACGCGCTGGCGGTCATTTATACTTCGATTTCGGCCGGTACCTCTCCGACCAATGCTGTGATTGGTGCCAAGGACGAACTGGAACGCCTTTATTTTGAAGGTGATCATGACATTATCAAAGAGTTTGACCGGATGCGGCAGAAAATTCAATTTAACGAAAAAGTGGAAGATGTTCTCCGCAATTTTTCCGACCGCAGCGGTTTAGAGGATGTTGCCAATTTTACCGATGTTTTTGTAATGAGTATGAACACCGGCGGTAAACAGGCGGAGATCATCAAAAGTACAATCAATACGATTGTGGAAAAAATTGAGATTAAACGGGAAATTGAAGTCATGGTAGCCGAGAAAAAGTTTGAGGCCAAGGTTATGAACGTCATGCCGTTTTTGATTATGGGCGGACTTTCCCTGAGCGCCGGCGATTATATGGATCCCTTATTCACCAATATTATGGGCCGGGTAGTAATTACGGTAGTTTTGATTCTGCTGGGAATCGCTTATCTGGTTTCGCAGAAAATTATGAGAATCGAGGTGTAGGGTATGCTGATGAACTTGATTACGATTGCGATTTCGTTGCCTTGTTTGCTGTTTGTTCTGATTTTATTATTGGCGGGGAAAAAGCAGTATGGTACCGGTTACGCCGTTTTAAACAAAAAAGAGTTCCCACTTCGGGATATGATGTATATGGGGGCTTACTGGGGCTACAATATTTTAAAGGAAAAGCATTTGGAACTGGCGCCCCGGCAGGTCGAGAAAGCCCGGCAGATTTATGGACAGATGAGCGGTCCGCGGGAAGTGGAAAACAAGGTTCGGCTCTTTTATATTCATAAGCTGACATTGTTGGCGTTGCTGATTGGCGCGGCTTCTCTGATCGGATTGATGGCAGCGGTACAGGGGTTGACGGCGGGGGAAGCACCGGATCCGGTTGTAGTTACGGAAATGGAAAGGCCCAAGTTTTTGGAGGGCGATAAAGAACTTACCTATCAGGTCGTAGCGGAGAACGAAAAACCGGAAGCAGCGGCAAAAGACAAAAAGGCGGAAAACAACCAAACCGATGCCAAAGTCAAGATTGCTATCCCGCGGCAGGAACCGACTCGCGAAGAACTGAAAGAAGCACTGGCGATTGCCAAGCAAAACGCTGAAACCAAGCCGCTGGGAAAAAATAAGGACTGGGGAGCGGTCACGACCTCAATGGACTTTTACGAGTATGATAAACAGGCCGGTTTGCGGCTGGACTGGGATACGGAGGACGGCAGCGTATTTTATATTGACGGTGAAATGCGTTCGTCAGAGCGCCCCAAGGACGGCAAGACGGAAAAAGTGAAAGTGGAGTTTTATTACGGTGACGAAAAATTAGGCGAAATGGAAAAGGAAATCTATATTTTGCCGATGGAGTACACCGACGCCGAATTAAGAGCCAGAGCAATCAGTGAAGCCAGCGGCGATATTAATGCCAAGACCCGTTATGTGGAAAAGGATAAGGTCGTTTTCCCGGGTGAGGACGCTGAAAAGGATGTTAAGATGCAATGGTTTGAAGATACCGGTGATGCGCCTGAAGACAATGGGAGCAAAGCCATTCAGTATTTTGCTTTATTCTTCGGGATTGCGATTGTCGTTTATTTTGCCTACGATCAGGAGTTAACCCGGCAGATAAAAGAACGCAAAGCCGAGATTGAAATGGAATTCCCGATTTTTATTGATAAGTTCGTGCTGCTTTTAAACTGCGGCAGTTCGGTTTACGGCGCTTTGGATCAGGCGATTCAGTCGGCGCTGATCAATGATCCGGAAAAGCAAAGTCATCCTTTGTATCAAGAATTGGTTACTCTGCGTCAGGAGATTCAACAAGGTATCTCGGATGTCGATGCTTTTGAAAACTTCGGTCGCCGGGTTCGGTTATCCAATATTATGAAGTTTTCTTCGCTGATCGGTCAGGCCATCCGCAAGGGTGATAAAGAAATCAGCCGTTCATTAAGCGGCCTGGTCAAAGAAGCCTGGGAGAAGAAAAAGCAGTTAGCCAAAGAAAAAGGGGCGCAGGCATCGACCAAGATGATGTTCCCGCTGGCGATTATGCTGATTGCCATTGTTGTTATGATTATGGCTCCGGCCATATTCCAGATGGCTTTTTAGCAGATGGGCGTAAAGCTCGAAAACTGATATTAACAGCAACTTCATCCGAAGGAGCTTTAATATAATGATATCATTGTCAAAAGATAGGAAATTTGCAAGATATCCGTCTTTTGGCAGGGCATGCGGGAAGGCCTGGGCCGTCCCGTATCAAGGGTGTGATACCCGCGTCATAGAGAGATAAAAATAAAGGAAGGAGGTGGCAAAAATGGAGAGTTTAAAGAGATTTTGGCAGGAAGAAGAAGGTTTGGGTACCATCGAAATCATCATCATCATCGTGGTATTACTGGCCATGGCAATCGCATTCAGAAATACGATTATTAAATTGTTCAATAATTTGATTAAAGGATTAACTGAACAAGGCGAAAAAGCAGCAGACGTTCCGAAGCCGGCAGGAAGCGATTAGAATAAGCGGATTGCAAACAACGAAAATGCGCTCAAAAATCGCCTTTCGTCTTGGCATAACGTTGGTAAAAGCCAAGGCATAAAAACCAAGGCACAAAAGCCCTGACTGTTGTTTATGGATGCGGCAAGCTTGCTTGCCAAAATCCATAAACAACAGTCAGGTAAGGCATAGGAACAATCTACCGCTTTGCGGCAGATTGTTCCTATGCCGGCGCGGAGCGCAGGCCTTGTGCGCGGAGCGTAGGCCTTGTGCGCGGAGCGTAGGTATTGTGCGCAGAGCGTAGGCCTTGTGCGCAGAGCGTAGGCCTTGTGCGCGGAGCGTAGGCATTTGCGCGGAGCGCAGGCATTGTGCGCAGATCCAGGTTTTGTGCGCGGCTGGGCATGGGATTTGATTTTGCCCGGCAGAAGCAGGCGCAGGCTTTTATGTCAGCTGGAGTGAGTGGTTTACCCAGCCGCAATAAGTGCATAGCGCCATAAGTTTCGTCAAATAAAAGCGGCAGAGAGAAAGACAAGCTGCTTATGATATAGAGGAGGCCGAAAGTGAAAAAACGCGGGAGTATTACAATTGAAGCGGCAATCGTGATGCCGATTGTCCTGGCGGTCAGCATGGTGATGATTTATTTCCTGCTGATTCATTATGAAAAAACAACCTTGTCGGCGTTTTGTCATAATTACGCCGAAGCGGTCGCCAAGTATTCCAATGCCAAGTATATCAAAAAGGCAAAAGAAGCCAATCAGACCGATAAATATTTTTATCAGGACAAGCAGTCTTGGCAAACGGATTTAGCTGAGAAAAAGTTTAAATACCCGATGTATTGGCGCTTTTATGCCGATTATATGCCGGGCGAAGAAAATGCGACCCAAAAATTAGAAAACAGAATGATATTTAAGCATGGCTCCAAGCTGAGCGTAAACAAAGAAACGGAGTTTTTATCATCCTATATTATTGTGACCGGGCGGAAACGGGTGCGGGAGATCGTTCCCATTTTAAGGGTGCTGGGGATTAATCAGGACGGTGTGTTGATTACGGCCAGAGCCAAAGTGGCGGTGTCCGATCAGCCTGAGATGATCCGCAACATTGGTTTGATTAAAGATGCCGTCCGGCTGGTCGGCGGCGGCAAAATTATTGACGGCGTCAAAAATACTTTAAAAGAGTCGCTGAAGGAACTGCTGAATTAATCGGAGAGAATTCGCTTAAATAAAAGGGTTGAGGAAATCCTTCGAATCAGTCGAAGGAAAAACTCTTTGCAACACAAATCCCAAAATTATTTACAGATTTTATAGATAGAGATAAAAAAAGAGATGAGGTGCAGCCATGGGAAGAAAGAGGAAGGGAGCGTTTACTCTCTACTTTGGAGTAATCTTCATGTCCGTTTTATTGATCGGACTGTCGGTTCTGGATTTTGCCAGAATGAATGTGTATAAGGTACAGGCGCAGCGGGCGATGGAAATCACCGCCAATTCCCTGATTACCAAGTATGATAAATCGTTTCAGGACAATTACGGCCTGTTTATGGCGCCGAGCGAAAAGCTGCAGGAAAGAGCCAATTTTCTGCTCAAGGAAAACTTTCAGGCGGGCAGCCTGGGCAGCGCCGATAAGAAGATTTCGGCCGTTGATATGAACGCGTCCGAAATCAAGGAGCAAATCCTCGAATATATGAAGTTCCGCGGGCCGCTGATTGCGGTCAGCAAGATTTATTCCATGTTCAGCTCGTTCAAAAGCATCACCTCCAGCGGCGATAAGTTCACCGATCGGGTTGATACGGAGCTGAGCGGCTCGGATTTTTTGGACGCGCTCAACGAATACCGCTATTATGTGCATGGTTGGACGTTTTTGGATGACGCGCCGGATTATAAGTATATTGCCCAAAATCCCAAAGACGCCAACGGCTATTTTGTTCGGTCGCTGATTGACTTCGCGGCCGAAAATCCTTATGCCCCCAATATTAACATGAAGGATCGGAATCTTTTTCATGACGCGTTAGCCGATCTTGATCTTGACAATTATGCCGCCCATTTTCAAAAAAACTGGCTTAAAGCAGACAAAATACATGTTTGGAACGCCGGGCTGGATGAGATGACCGAGATATTTGACATGCCCGCCTTAGTGTGTGCCCATGACTGGGAGCTGGCGGGGTTTTATGAAGTCTTGGAAGACAAAAAGAAGGCCGGGGAAGAAGGCCTGGACGACAAGCTGGATATTTTGAAAGAACTTGGTATTCACGAGGCTTATCCGGTACTGGCGAACATGCTGTCGCTGTCGAGGTTTGATTATGAAGAATATGGCGGTACCGATGAGATACTGTCTTTAATGAAGTTACTCAAATATTATGCAGAGTATTATGAGGCGCAGACCGAGGAAGAAAAAGCGCAGCCGACGACGCCGATTGATACGGAGTTGATGACGACCCTTAATTATCTTAACGTTGGGCTGAATAAAGACGCCCGCTGGCTGGAGACCTGCTATCGCCTGACCGAAAGAAATTACAAGATTTTGCAGGGGCTGAAGGCCTCCAATATAAAAGCCAGAGATGAGCTGGTGAATGTGGCTAAATACTTGAATGATTACGAGGCGCAGGTGCGGAAGGAAAAGGACAATTTGGCCGGCTCCCAGGAAAAGGATGCCAATTATGTCGCCAGGACCGAGCCGATGCTGGAAGATAAGCTGGAAATGATTGCCCTGATGCGGGAGAAGCTGCAAAAGGTACAAGCCGAAGCTAAGTTTGATTACAACATCGAAGTGCTGGACGATATGATCGCGCTTCTGTGTGTGCCGGCCTGTCCGGAGTACGGCGGGATTGATTATTATGAGCTGACGGCCGGGGATCTTGAGCAGGTGACGCTCCAGAATATGCCCAATTACCTCGGTAAGAAGAAGTCGATGAGCCCGCTGCTTGTCCAGAGAGATGATCTGATTAAGAAAATTCGTGGGAAGCGGCCGGAGACTTGGTTCCCGCCGGAGGTTTTTGATGAGGATGTTCAAAAAGATTTTCAGGATGCGCGTCAAAAATATTTGGCAAACTGCCAAAGCATGCATATTGATTTTACTAAAGAGCAGCTCTTTACTCGGGTCGGCGAGTCGGTTGAAAACGCGAAAAAAGGCTCCGAGAAGGCTTCCGGTTCGTTTGGTAAAATCTTAGGTATTGCCAAACAGTTTTTTTCAGACCTGTTTTCCTTCGGCAGCGACAAAGAGTTGAGCAAAAAGGAGTTTAAGGCGCTGCCCTCGCAGGCGCGTTTTTCCAAGGCAGACGACACGGAGGCTCCTGATGAGGAAGCGCTTGATTCCAATACCGGCAGCTCGAAGGGCAACAAGAAGGCGGCCAAGTCGTCCAAAAGCTGGCTGAGCGCCATTAAAAACATAGTTGAGAGCTTTAAGCGGCTGACCGATGATCCGCTGGGCACGATTTATGTCAATGAGTATATCATGACCGCTTTCCGTTCGAGCGTGACCGGCAAGGGGGAATACAGTTCTCAGATTAATCTCCGCTTTCAGGATAAAAATGAGAATCCCAAGGCCGAGGATTTGAAGTTAGAGTCGGAAATCGAATATATTATTGCCGGCGAAAGAACGGATAAGGACAACAATAAGGACATTGCCCTGAAGATTATGGGGCTTCGGGTGCTGCCAAACCTGCTGTATGTTTTTACCGATCCGGAGACGACCGGTTTGGCCAGTGCGCTGGCAACGGCGATCACCGCTATTTTCCCGCCGATTTATCCGCTGGTTTATGTTGTTATTTGTGTCCTGTGGGCCATTGCCGAATCGGTGGTTGACGTCTTTATTCTGCGGCTGGGGCAAAAAGTAGCGTTCTTAAAGTGCAGCGGCGAATTTATGCTGGCTCCGTCCGGGGTTGCCACACTGCTCAAGACCGTTGCCGAGGCCGCCATCAGTTCGGCGGCGAATGCGGCCCAAAAAGCGGTTCAAAATGGCGCGAACGCAGTTGATGACTATATCACCGAAAAAGTGAAGGGATTGGAAGAACACGCGAAAGAGTACATTGACAAACAAGTGAATAAAATGACGGACGCGATCGGCGATAAGCTCAAGGTCAAGGAAGTTGAGGAATTTGTAACCAGTAAGTATCATGCGGTTGAGTCGGCGGTCAGCGATTTGGAAAAGTCACTCGATAATTATGTTGAAGCAGTAGTCGGCAAATATCTGGTGTATGTTGAAAAAGCCCGGGCGCAAGCCGAAAAGCTGGGCAACTCAAAATGGGTTCAGAAGGTTGATAAGGGTTTCATTAGTAAGCTGATGAACACCGAGGTGGCGCTGGGGATTAAGACCGCGGCGGAAGGCAATTTAGGCTCAAAGCTGATGGATATTGTGAACGAAAAACTGGCGAATGCATTGAATGAGCAGGATATGCCAAGCGCGGCGCAGATTCTCAAAGCGATCAAGCAGGACGGCGGTATCAAATCGCTGCTGGATGAGAAAAAGGCGGAGCTTCGGAAAAAGATGGAAGAGAAATTGGATGAACTCGTCTTTGACCCGATTAATCAGGAAATCAACGAACAAAAGGAAAAGGTCAAGGAAGATGTGACCGGCTACCTCAACACCAAGATAGAGCAGGGCGCGGAAGGGGTACAGAAGTATTACAATGATAATGTTCAAAGCGTTTTGTCGGAGGCGATCGGAAGCGGAGACGGAAAAGTTTCTACCACCGAAAAGGCTTCTTCCGGTTTTAAGCTGGGCTATGAGGATTATCTGCGGATGTACCTGATTTTCATCGAGGAAGATGACAAAATGTTCCGAATTCTGGATCTGGTTCAGCTCCGGGAAGGCAAGCAGCTGAGTGAATATATGGCCGGCGTCAGGATTGAAATCGGGTTTAATGTGCCGTATTTGTTCCTGCCCAGGCTGATTCAAATCGCCAAAAAGCAATCGTCGGCCATCACGGTCAAGGAATCCGATTATGAAAGAGTGGATTTCCGACTGCGCACGGTTGCCGGTTATTAGGCGGAAAGGAGCGGATATGAAAAAGAAATATCGAGGCGCTTTGACGCTGGAGGCGGCGGTTGTGCTGCCGGTGTATATTTTCGCGGTTTTGACCCTATCCTATATGATTCAGTCCTATTATGTTCAGGACTTGATTGACGCGGCGGCGGCCGCCGCCATTCAGGACGTTGGCAATAAGTTCTTTTATCTGGATCAGATGGGCGTGATTGAAATCGGCGACGTCATTGCCGAGCGCACCAAAAAGAGCAGTGAAAAGCTGGAGGCGACGATTGAAAAAAGTAAGCAGGTGGCGGAGGACGCGGCGGCGGTCAAGGATGATATTTTATCTTTTTCCCTGGGCGACGCCGGCAAAGCTTTGGTCAGCGCCTGGAAAAATGGCAAGGTCATACCGATTATCAAAAGCCTGCTGCCCTTTAAGAAAGAGCTGACGGGACAGTTTAAAGGCACCTTGGGCAAGCTGAAAGACAGCAAGCAGAACATTACCGAAATTTTCGGCAATGTCAAAGACCTGGCCAGCGACCCGAAGGGTCTGGGGCTGAGTCTGGTCAGCAAAGGAATTTCCAAGGGGCTGCAGTATTTTATCAGCAGCTATATGCTCAAAGAGATTCGCCACCGGATGGGACCGAACGCCGACCGTTACCGAATTCGCCGAATGACCGTGGATATGGGCGACAACGGCATCCTCTATACCGATAAGAGTACGGGCTTAGACCGGCTGTTGACTGTTAATGTTAAATATAAAATAGCAATTCCGCTGTTTATCGCGCCGGAAATTGAGATGGAAAGAACTGTTCGCAAGACGGCGCGAGCCTGGATTGGAGATTAGACGTATGAATGGAGTGGTAATTGCGGTAATAGTGGTCTTGCTCCTGCTTTTGGCAGCCGGTGTAGATAAATGGCTGTATCCGGAAGAAAAGCCGCATATAGCATGGCGGCTGATTCCGGTCGCCATTTATCTGGCAGCCGCACTGTATTTGTATTTTCGGTTTGGCTTTAATGCCTTTTGGCTCCGTAATTTATGGATGCTGACGCTGTTTTTGGCCAGCGTGACCGAAGATATCCGTAAAAAAGAAGTGCCGCTGGAGCTTTATCCGGTATTTTTGGTGCCGGTTATCATCCTGCATCTGGCGCAGGGTGATTGGATTAATCCCTTGGTGGCTGTTGTTTTATTTGGTATTTTTTACCTGCTGGCCAAGTACAGTAAACAGGCAATCGGCTATGGGGATGCGGTTGCGATTCCGCTGCTTTGTCTTTTGGGCGGATATCAAACTGCCGGAGTCATAGTCCTGATGGCGCTGGTACTGGTCGGCACCGTCGGATTGGTTTTGCTGGTCAGCCGCAAAGCTACCCGCAAAACGGAAGTACCGTTTATTCCCTTTTTAGCAGCGGCATACTTGATATATTTATGTTTTTAGCACGAGGAGGAGTATTATGGCGTTTTATGTAAAAGTGGACGGCAGCAAGAGGCTGTACTATCCTTTAGAGGATATCAGCCAACTGGATAATGAACAATTAACGGCAGCTCGGCAGCTGCAAATTCCGGGCTTGGCGCAAATGGAAAAGACCATGATTGACGGCACAGCCGAACTGGTTTATACGGTTGGCGGGATGCAGCCGCTTGGTCAATATATCAGTAATTTTCGGGGCAGTGCGACGGAGAAAGACGAGCTGCTTCGAGTGCTGCAAAGGCTGTTAAAATTGATTCAGGATGTTGAAAAATATCCTTTGCTGGCACCGGCTAATTTAGTGCTGGATCCGGAGTATATCTGGGTTGATCCCAAGGGCGAGATTTACGGTGTTTATCTGCCGTTGATGCAGGATTATCAGAGTTTGGCGCTGGCCTGGAAAAAACTGATTCAGGAACTCTTGACTCAGGCGGGAAGCGATGCCTGTCTGCTGTTTTTGACCAAGCAGATGCGTTTAGCCGAACAGCAGTCGGTCTTTTCTGCTGCGGATTTGCAGAGACAGATTCAGGCAGAGGCGCAGGGCATGGGCGGACAAAATAGTAATTGGGGCGGAGCCCAGCCGCAACGGGCGGCTGATCCGTATCCGGCTCAGCCGGTCACGCCGGCTGTCAGCGAGCCGCAGCCGGCAGCAATGCCGCAGAACCAGATGAACTCGCCGCAGAATATGTCAGCCCCGGCTGATTATCCGCCGCGATCCAATATTCAAATGATGCAGGGGCCGAACCAATCCGGTTATTCTCCGGCACCGACGCCGGCCGCACCGGTTCCGCCGATGCCGAAGCAACCTCAAAATCCCGGGTTTGCACCGGCTCCGCCGATGCCGAATCAGCCTAAAAATTCCGGCTTTGCGCCCGTTCCGCCGATGGCAAATCAGAGTAAATATCCGGGAGCCGCGCCGAAAGGGGCTCCGGCACCAAAAGCGGGCGGCAAATGGAATGTGCCGGTATTGATTATCGGGCATGTCGTAATCGTGGTTGTAGTTGTCTTGATGCTTGTAGCCGGAGTTTTGAAAAATGACCAGGGTAATTTGGATATTTTAAACGTTATTTTATTGGCGGCAATTGTGATTGGCGGTTTGCTCCTGATCTGGCTGAAACTGGGAGTGGCCAAGCAGCCGGCCGGCGGGCAGCCGGATAAAAATTCTGGGCCGGTCGCACCAAAACCCGGGAAAACTCCCAAAAGCGGAGGCAAAGTGCCGGGCATGGTTACTCCGAAACCGGGCGCACCGGGAATGTCGGGCGGAGGTGCCCCGGGGATGGGCGGCAGACCGATGAATTCACCGGTACCGCCGATGAATCAAGCGCCGACACCGGTGAATCCGCCGATGCCGCCGATGGGGCAAGTGCCGATGCCAATGAACCAGCCGGTACAACCGGTTCAACCGATGCAGCAGTCGGCACCGCCGATGACACCGCCGGTTTATGAAGAAATAGGAATGCCGGAAGCAGAGGGGACGATGATTATGGGTGGTGCCAATCAATCGGCTCAGGGTGGCGGAACTGTGTTGTTTCAACAGGAAAGCGGAGCTTTTTTAAGTATCAAGAACGGCGGCGACAAGCGGAAAATTATGAACAGTCCTTATCGCCTCGGACGGAACGCGGACTGGAAAATATCCGATCCCGGCGTTTCCGGCATGCATTGCCAGGTGGAAATGCAAAACGGCGGTTATTATTTAGTCGATATCGGATCAAAGAACGGTACCTTGTTAAACAGCAAGCGTTTAGATGTCAATCAGTATTATCCGCTTAATCACGGTGACGAAATCCGAATCGGCAATACCGTACTGGTATTTGAAATCTTTTAATTCTGATGTGAAATACTGTTCGGCTCTGCCCCATTACGCAGAGCCGAACGGAAAACCGTGGCGGCAGGCTTGCGGGAAGCATTCCCCTATTGACGGCAGACACGCAGCACTTGAACAAAGAAAAGCTGAGCACACATAGAGGGTAGAGTATGGGCGTACATTTTTGGTTTTTCGGAGACAGCGATATTGGCGCGAAACGAAAAAATAATCAGGATTCGATTTTATTTCTTTCCGGTCAGGAGTCAAATCGGCAGCTTGGCTTGGCGGTAGTGGCCGACGGGATGGGCGGCTTATCGGATGGAGAAAAAGCCAGTCAAATGGTGACAGCGGGCTTTGAATACTGGTGGTATCAGGAAATGCCGAATTACCTATCAAGCCCCACGGCTTGGCGGGATATGTCCGAGAGCATTGACCGCTGGATTTGGCAGATTAATGAACAGATTTGCGACTATAGTGAGCAAAGAGGGGCAGCGGTCGGTACAACCATGACATTGGCTTTTTTAATGGATCGGCGGGTGCTGATTAAAAATATCGGTGATTCGCGCGGATATTTTGCCCGGGAATACGGTTTGATTCAGTTTACCAGGGACGACAGCTATCAGCAGCAGTTCCGGGACCAGGGATATTCGGATCAAGCCTTGCGTGAGAGCGGGATTGCCCAGAATATTTTGACTAAATGTCTGGGCGGAGCCAGGAATGTGACGGCTGACAGTCAGGTGTTTTGGCTGAATTATGATATCCTGCTGTGCAGTGACGGTGTGTATCAATATATCGCGCCGGAGCAGTTGCTTGATTTTTTGCGGCCGATGGATTTGGATACGGAAAATTATTATCGGCAGAGAATAAAGGAAGAAATTTACCGAAACGGAGCCGGAGATAACTTGAGTTATATTTATATTAAAAAAATAGGATAGGAACAGGCATGAAAATATTGCAGCAAAAAAATAAAATTCGGATTGGAATTGCGCTGATTTTAAGCGTGATTACGCTGGCGGCTGTGTATGGCTTCGGCTGGGCGCTGAGTGCCGAGCAAAATGTACTTCTGGCTTTATCGGGTCTGCCGGAAAACCAAAAATGGATGATCAGCGGTGACTTTTCCTTGATTTTGAAACAGTTGGACAGTCCGATTATTTTTAATTTCTCCGGAGATTTGGATTACGGCGGCGGCAAATTAGACAGCCGCTGGCAATTGGAGAATGAGACCTTCGGTCGGGTCAATCTGCTGAACCTGGCACATGATCAAACCGGCTGGCTGGTTGAATTGCCGGCGTTGCTGGAAGGGCAGTTATGGCATTTGAGTGACGGGCAGAACAAGCTGACCCAGGAAAAGGTGATTGAGTGGCTTAAGGAATTGCAGTTTCAAAAGGCGGGCTATCAGTCCTTAGAGCGGGAATACGGCGGCAGTATTTCCTGTCTGCATTTGGTCAGCAGTGTCAATATATTGCCTGCCCATTTTATTGAATGGCTGTCGAAGGTGTCGGATCAGGATTTATCGCCGGAACGCCGGCAGGAACTTCAGGCTTTGATTCAGGACAATCTGATGCTGGTGGCGGAATGCTATTTAACTCCGGATCTGAAACTGATGGAGCTGGAGGTGACCGTCAGCCTGAAAGATCAGACTTCGGGCGAATTGAGGCTGAAAGCAAGGCCGCAAAGGGGCGAGGAGCCGGAGTTGGCATATTATCAGAATAAAGAAAAGGTTGAGGTTGATGCGGATATGCTCGAATCTTTACTAAATGAAATCGAAAGCTGGAATCAGGGAGCGGAAGAATGAGTGTACAGATTGCGGAATTGATTCTTTTGCTGGCGGTATGTCTTTATACCGACCTGCGTGAGCAAAAAATCAAAAACAAGTTCAGTGTTCCTTTGGCGCTGCTGGGATTTCTCACTAATTTGGTGTTGCCCGGGGCCGGTTGGGCGAATAGTTTGTGGGGGATGGTTTTGCCCTTTGCCGTCTTTTTTCCGTTTTTTTATCTGCGTATGTTTCGGGCCGGCGATATTAAGGCCATGATGGCGATTGGAGCAATCATGGGCTATCGTTTTATCGGCAACGCGATATTCTTTATCTTTGCTGTTGGTCTGTTGGTATCGATTTTTAAAATGATTCTTTATCGGAATGCCAAAGAGCGGCTGGGAAACTTAGGGCGGTATTTTTTGTTATTCTTTCAAACTCTGCGGCTGGCGCCGTATGAGGCTTCCGGCGCTTACGATAAATCCGCGCATTTTCCGTTTTCGATTGCGATTGCGGCCGGCTGTCTGATCAATCTGGCAGCGGAATATATGGGTTTTTATATTTTTTTCCGTTAAAAAAGCAGTAGTATTTTTCACATATTAATGGGCGGCCGGCTTAAGGAGGTAATGCCGGTCAGCGATGAAAAGAATATCTGTGGTCAGATTTTCGGTCGGGCGGAAAAGCTGAGTGGCAATCGGGCAGGCTGCTCGCATTTGCCGGAATGACTTAGTGTAAACGTTAAGCAAATGGATATTCAGGAATGATATGCCAATATCCGTTTGCCTTAAATAAACATCATGGGTGAAACAAAGGGAGGAAACACAATGAAAGCAGGAAGAAAGTATGATATCGGTGGAAAACTCACGGCGCTGGTGTTAAGCCTGATCATGATTTTAAGCCTGTGGTCGGTGCCGGTGAAAGCGGCAACCAGGATATTCAGTCAAACCATTGCTGCCACCGGCAACTATGACGGTAATACCATATATGCCATTCAGGAGGACGGCAGTTTGTGGAGCTGGGGAAGAAATGCCGAAGGCCAGGTAGGGAATGACTCGACGGATGCCAGGGTACTGACGCCGCAGAAAGTTCTGGAAGACGTAGTCAGCGTGGCCGCCGACGAGAGCAATGCTTATGCAATCAGGGATGATGGCAGTTTGTGGCGCTGGGGTCAAAATTTTGCGCGGCATCCGGAGCGGGTGCCGAATTTACAAGATGTAAAAAGTGTGGTTGTCAATGGTGAAAGCGTTTATGCGCTGTTGGAAAACGGTGATTTATGGGCTTGGGGAGCGAACGCTTTTGGTCAGTTGGGGAACGGAACGACGAGTGGTAGCGGAGATCCGGTTCAGGTCTTAAATGTAAGTAATGTTGAGCAGTTATTTTTTAAAGATGGCAGTGTTTTTGTCATTGACAGCAACGGTGATGTATGGGGCTGGGGAAATAATGACCGTCGTCTGGTGGCTCCGGGCAGCACGGATCCGGTTCGCCCGACACCGGCACGGATCCCGACGGTTACGGATGTTACGGAGATTGCCATTGGGTATAGTGTGGTGTATGCCCTGACAGGAAGCCGTCGGTTTTGGGCTTGGAGTTATGGACAGAATCCGATGCTTGATCCGATGACGGATGTAAAAAGTATTATGGTCGGTGATCAGGGCGGGTTTTATATTATTAAAGACGATGACAGCTTATGGGATATGAATAGCGTAGCTCCGGCTCAATTATTGACAGGAGTTCGGCAAATGCTTCATCAAAATGGCAGTTACTATGCCATCAAGAACGACGGCAGCGTTCGAGCTTGGGGAGAAAACTTTTATGGCCAGTTGGGAATTGGTTCAACGAGTAATGAGTACTCACCGCAGACGATCAATGGGATTGATAATGTTCAGCGGATTATGGCTGTCGATAATAATGTATTTGCCATTTTAGCGGATAACAGCGTTTGGAGTTGGGGCAGAAACAACGAAGGTCAGGTGGGAAGTGGCTCGGCCGGTCAGCAGAATAGCCCGCAAAAGGCATTGGACGGCGTCAGGGATATCATCGCTGATAGAACAAATGCATATGCACTGGGAACGGACGGCAGTTTATGGGGCTGGGGCCAGAATGTATTCGGGCAGTTAGGCAATAATTCTACTAACGATAGCTATGCTCCTGTTCAGATTATAGCAAATAATATGGCTCAACCGGGCAATTCCATTGTTTCACAGGCATTGACACCGTATTCGCCGGATTCTTCGGGAAATGACTCGAACAACCAGCCGGATTTACCGGTCAATGTGGATAAACTGTCGGATGCCTTGGAAGCGGCTGTACGGCGGGAGTTGGGGAAGTTTTCCGGTGAGCTGACGGATAGCGACTGGCTGAGCCTGACGAAACTTGACTTGAGCGGACAGCATCTTATTTCCTTGGGCGGCCTGGAAAAGGCCAAAAACTTAGAGCAGCTTGATCTCAGCTTTGCACAGGTGGATGATATTTTGGTTTTGAGCCTGATGTCGGGGCAGCGGACAGTTACCTTAAAAAATAGTAATGTAGCTGAAAATCAGATTAAGCAGGTGCAGAGAAAGCAGCCGCAGACCAAGTTCCGTATCTTGACGGTATCGATTAGCGATTCTAAGGTAAAACTGTGGAATACCAATCAAATCGGAGATGAACTGGTTGCTTCGGCGGAGGAGATAATTGCCGAGGCCGGCAGACAGCATTTAGGTACGATGACCGGTCCGTTTATCATCAATAAGCCGCTGGCTAAGAGTGGTGCGCAAAAGGCAGAAGCGATTAAGGAACAATTAAATGCCAAAGCGGCTCTGGAAAGAAGGGAATTGCCCCGAAATCTGGAAACAATCGTGAGAGTGACATTGACTATGCCCAAGGATCAGACTTCGGCTGTTATTCGGCTGGCGGAGAACGTTAAGGAAGTAACGGAGATGGATCGCCTGATTATTGAGGTGCAGCCCGATATTTCCATCGAACTGAGCGCAGAGGATTTGCAGGATGCGATGACCGGCGATATGGAGATTGAAATCACGGAAGTAAAAGCCGGTGCGAAGATTTCCTTGCCGGCTGATCAGGTGTATGCTTTTGGCGGCGATACGAAGAAGAGCAAGACCTATCAAATTAAAATGAAGAAGAATAAGAAAAGTTCCAAAGTAGGCGTAGGCTTAAAAACCGATGCCGATCCGTACAATGCTCTTTGCCGCAAAGATGCCGAGGGCAAGGAAGAAGTGATCGGCGGCAAGTATGACAGCCGGACGAAAAAGTTAAGTGCTAAAATCAGCGATGACGGTGAGTACTATGTTCGGAAAAATGAAAAGAACTTTGCCGATATCGAGGGTTTGCCCGCTAAGGAAAAAGAGATCATTAAGATCCTAGCCTCCAAAGGAATCCTGCAGGGCAGCAGCAACGGTCAGTTTATGCCGAATGAAACCGTTAAAAGAAGTGAGATCCTGACCATCTTAGTCAGAATGTCATATAGCTATGACGGAGGCTCATCCAGTAAGTTTTTCGATGTAGCCAAGAACGCATGGTATTATCCTTATGTTTCTTCCGGGGTTAAGCTGGGAGTGGTCAATGGTTATCCGGATAATTCCTTTAAACCCGGCAATTCGGTGGGGGCGGCTGAACTGGCTAAAATGAACAGTATGATGCTGGTTTATAAAAAAGGCTATCATTTCCCCAAGGAATTACAGAAGTATCTGGCAAAGCTGGCGCAGAACAGCAATGTACCGACATGGGCCAAGACTTATATTGCTATGGCCGAGCGCGAGGGCTTCCTGCTCAAAGCCGCCAATGGCTTTTATGACGGCGGGCAGGCCATGACCCGTAAGCAAGCCGCAGAAATGCTGTACCGGCTGTATGAGAAACTGTAAATTATCTGCTCAAAAGCTTTTGTCTTTCCGGGCGGATATGTCTGCTCAAAAAGCGGGCTAAGAACTTAGGCGGAACCGAACAAAAAATAAAACGAGCAGCAGAGGATGGTGTAAAATCGTTATCTATGCTGCTCGTTTTTTAGACCGCTTTCCCGGATTTGGCAATGAAGGTTTATTGTCGAAAGAATTAGACGAAAGTCCGGACGAAAATTTAACCGAAAAAGAAAAACAGACTTTTACAGGTGTGCCTTTTATGGTATAATCGGGGTGTAAGGATATATAGAAATAGGAGAGTTATTACACACAAAACAGAAAAACGAGGCATCGCCTCAGGGGAAGGGAGAGAAAAATGTATAGGGAATATTTAATTATCGGTATCAGCTTTGTGGGCGTGGCGCTTATTTTAGCGCTGATCGGGCTGTTTTCCGGCCGAAAAAAGGATAAGCCGGCCGAAACTGCCAAGCTGCCGGACAGGCCGAAACCAAGTCTGGATGAGACACAAACGGTTTACACAGGGCCGGAGCAGCCGGCGGAGCCGCTGGCCGAAACGGTAGCGATGGATCCGGAGCGGACGCAGACAGTCGTTCAGAGCGGAGAGCCGTCTGCGTTGGGCGGCAGCAAGACCGCTTCCGGAAGGAAAACTTATCAGGCGCTGCAGGCCGGCGCGGTGGTCAACCAGCGCTACCGGGTGGAAAAGGTGTTGGGCGAAGGAGCACAGGGCAGCGTTTATGTCTGTACCAATCTTGAGCTTGGCAATATGTGGGCAATGAAGCACTTTCAGGGAGGCCTGAATGAAAAAGACATTTTGGTCAAGCTGAATCATATTTCCCTGCCCAAAATTGCCGATGTTTTTACCGACGGCGACGACCGTTATATTGTTGAAAGCTTTGTCGAGGGCTCACCGCTCCATAAGTTTGCCGAGGCACATAAGCAGGACTTAAACGAAGATTTGGCCATCAGCTTTATGATTCAGCTGACGGAGGCTTTGAATTATATTCACCGGCAATCAATTATTCACATGGATATTAAGCCGCAGAATATCATTATTACCGAAGACTTCAAAGCGATTTTAATTGACTTCGGAATTGCTTCTTTAAAAGACGGCGAAAAAGCCAAGACCTATGAAATCAGAGGGTATACGCCCAGCTTTGCTTCACCCGAGCAAAAGGCTTTTCGCAACGATATTGACGAACGAACCGATATTTTCAGCTTAGGCGCAACGATTGCTTATATTTTTAAAGAAAGTACAATCAGTAAGGATTTTGCTGCCATTTTGAATCAATGTATGGCGGAAAACAAAGAAATGCGTTTCAGCGATGTCAAGGTGCTGAATCAGCGTTTGATCCAGCTGCAAAAGCAAAAGATTGAAGCCTTGCAGCGCCGGGCGCGTAACCGTCTGATGCGGCGGCTGTCTATTCCGCTGGTGCTGGTCGGCATTGCCAGCCTTGGCTGGTACGGCTATATGCAGTATCGGGAAAGCAATTCGGAATTGATTTTACCGCAAATGGATTATATTTTATCCGAGCAAAAGGAAATGCCAATTTCGGTTTTGCAGCGCTATGCCGATGGGCAGGAAAGAATTCTGCCGGATAAATGGCTGCACTGGCAGTCACAGGATCCGAATATAGCGGTTTTGGAAAATGGTGTGATTTTAGCGAAAAATGCCGGCCAAACCATTTTGGAAGGAAGTTATTATAATAAAAAGCTTACGATTCCGATTACGGTCGAAGCCGGAGTTTTGGGCGTTGATATCTCGCTGAAATACAGTAAGACGGCCAAAACGGATGTCTACGCCGGAACCGGTGAGAGAGACAGTGTTGACGGGAAATTAGCAGAGGCAGCCTTTTTTGAACCGCGCAGTCTGGCTGATTGGCAGAGTGTCCGCTATGTTGCCGACGGTGATTTGCGGGAGATTAAAAAAGGTCAGGTTACGACCTATGATTTGGGTGTGCTGACGCCGGATGTGCTCAAAGCCGGGCAGGACGGCTTATATCTGTCGGTTAAACCGTGGCAGGACGGCGATGAGATTTGTCTGGGTATCTTTCGGTTAGATCCGAAAGCACAGGAGTTGGCGGAAGTCTTTACCGTATCGACAGCTTTTCAGGAGATTAGTGATTTTCTGCCGGCAGATAAGGGGATTTATTTCCTGCTGACCGATTATATTGAAGGCAAAACGGATCTTGGTTTCTATGATTATCAAACCGAAGAAGTCAGCGTTTTGCTGGCCGGTCAGGATGAAATGACAGCCATTGCCCAAACCGAGGATGGAACCATTTATTTGGCACAGCCCAAGAACAATATGATTTACCGGTACAATGAACAGGTAGCCGAGAAGCTGGAATATTTTGCCGGGGCTAAGTTTGAAAAGGACTTTGTGGATGGGCCGATGCCGAAGTTTTACCAGCCGCTGGCATTGGCTACCGATGGCAAAAACCTGTATGTCTGGGACTATCATATGCTGCGCAAAATCACGATAGCGGACGGAACGATTACCGATACCGTCAGTCTGTCGGGACAAGCCGACCAGGAGGATGAGGAGAAACTCACTGGCGCGGCTTACGAAGTCAGTTATTCGTATTCGGAGAAAACCGGAATTAACTATGTTGACGGCCAGGTTTATATTTGCCAGCCGGATTCTTCCTATATCCGAGTAGTGGAAGAATAAGGGAAGTTCGGCAGGCGGCGCTGAGCCGGAAGACTTGGCTTTGGCGGTACTGAAAAAAAGGGGCGGCAGGGCAAATCAGGAAAGAGGATTCCTCGTCCGGATTTGCTTTTGCTTAGCCTTTTCTTTTTTTGAAAATATGTCGGCTCGAAATTATATAATGTCCAAGGGCAACTTAGCCAGATATTTACAGGAAGTTTGACCGTTTATCTGCCGGAGAAGCGGGATGATTTGGTGCCGGCGAAAGGAATCATGGAATTCCTGCGCCGGTCTTACAAGGAAAACAGAAAAGAGGAGAATATGTCCGAGTATTGTTTAACCCCGGCAGCATCTTGGCCGGAGGAGCAGAGGAAGGGGAAAATCCGGTTAGCGGAGCCGGGTGATTTGCCGGCGATCATGAATATTTATGCGCAGGCCAGAGCCTCTATGGCCGCAGCCGGCAATCCTACGCAGTGGGGCGGGTTTTATCCGCCGGAAACGCTCTTAAAGGAAGATATCGGGCGAAAGCAGCTGTATGTGCTGGTAAACGAAAACGGGCTTTATGGCGTGTTTGCTTTTATTTTAGGGGAAGATCCGACCTATCGCCGAATTGACGGAAGCTGGCGGGATTCTTCGGCTTACGGGACGATTCACCGGCTGGCGGGCAAGACAGGCAGTTCCGGTGTTTTTGCCGACTGCCTGGCGTTTTGCCGGGAAAAGTGCAGGCATTTGCGGGCGGATACGCACCGGGACAATCTGCTCATGCAGCATTTACTGGAAAAGCATGGCTTTACGTACTGCGGCATTATTTATGTAGCGGACGGCACGCCAAGGCTGGCTTATGAAAGCAGCGGAGATTAAAAATGAATTACAAAAGCATGAGAAAATCCGATAATTCTGGACATAGGTCAGTATTTAGGTGTATAATCTAAGAGAGTTAAAAACTTGACGAGCTATTTCGCCAAATGTTTTATGCAGGAAGGTTGGCAAAAAACTTACAGTTCAGGCAAGCCATTTGCAATTCGCTGAAATAATTTTCGCCGAATTGCGAGTGTAGGTATTAAGCAAATAAATACTTATACTTTATATGTCCGTGGAGAGCAAGTGCTCCGTCATACAAAGTATAAATATCTGTTTGCCGGAACTGCAACTAAGCGGTTTAAGGAAAGGAGCGGAAAAATGAATGCAGTTTTAAAAAGTGTACCAGTATTGTTTCAGGACATGGTTTTAAAAGGTATGCCGATTATTGTTTTGCTGGTGCTGGGGATCCTTGTTTTGGTGCTGGGATATGTCAAAGCGCCGCCGGACAGAGCGTTTATTATTTCCGGTCTGGGAAAAAAGGGGCGGATTTTAATTGGCCGAGCCGGAATTAAGGTGCCGTTTTTTGAAAGGCTGGATCGCCTGTATCTGGGGCAGATTACGGTCGATATCAAGACTGAGCAGAGTGTGCCGACCAATGATTTTATTAATGTCAATGTGGATGCGGTGGCCAAGGTCAGGATTTATAATAATCCGGAAGGATTGCAGCTGGCGGCCAAAAACTTCTTAAATAAAAACCCCAAGGATATTGCCAGCGATTTGCAGGACAGCTTGCAGGGTAATATGAGAGAAATTATCGGTACTTTGTCGCTTAAGGGCATTAACACCGATCGGGACAGCTTTTCTGATCAGGTTATGCTCAAGGCTTCCAGGGATATGGAAAAGCTGGGCATTGAGATTTTGTCCTGTAATATTCAAAATGTCACCGATGAAAACGGTTTGATTAAGGATTTGGGTGCGGACAATACGGCTTTGATTAAGAGAAACGCCGCGATTGCCAAGGCGCAGGCGGAAAGAGACGTTCAGATTGCGCAGGCCGAGGCCAACAGCAAGTCAAACGAAGCTAAGGTATCGGCTGAAGCCGAGATTGCCAAGCGCAATAATGAGTTGGATATTAAAAAATCGGAGCTGAAGATTTTAGCTGATATCAAGAAGGCGGAAGCAGACGCCGCCTATAAAGTGCAGGAACAGGAACAGCAAAAGATTATTGAAACCGTTACCGTTGATGCCCAGATTGCCAGAACCGAGCGGGAATCGGAGCTGCGCCGGCAGGAGGTTGAGGTTAAAAAGCAAAAGCTGGACGCTGAGATTCGGGCACAGGCTGACGCCGAGCGTTACCGTGAAGAGCAGCAGGCCGAGGCGCTTCTGTTTAAGCGGAAGAAAGACGCGGAAGCCAGACTGTATGATGAGCAGAGACATGCCGAAGCGGAAAAGGCCAAGGCGGATGCTTTCCGTTTCCAGAGAGAGCAGGAAGCAGCCGGTGTCAGAGCGGTTGGTTTAGCCGAAGCCGAAGCGATTGAAGCCAAGCTGCTGGCCGAGGCCAAGGGTATTGCCGAAAAGGCGGAGGCGATGAAACAGTACGGCGAAGCGGCAATTATTGAGATGATTGTTAAGGCTCTGCCGGAAATTGCCCAGAATGTGGCAGCGCCGCTGAGCAAGGTCGATAAGATTACGATGTACGGCGACGGTAATAATACCAAGCTGCTGAAAGACATCGTCGAGGGAACAACCCAGGTTACCGATGGCATTGCCTCGGGTATGGGCATTGACATCAAAGCCCTGATTTCCGGATTTTTGGGCGGCAAAGCATCAGCCGCAGGCGGAAAGCCGGAAGCGGGAGAAAATCAGGCGCAGTAAGCGCTAAAAAATAATACTAAACTTTCCCATGTTTGAAAGAGCAGCCTTTTTAAAGCGGCTTGCTCTCCCGGGCAGAAACGTAAAGTGTTTCGATTAGGGGAAAGTTGAGTAAAAAACATATAAAGGACATGTTTTAAGGCTATGAGAAATCGACGGGTTTTTCATAGCCTTTTTCACGCAGCGCGCTGTTTCTGTTAATTGACAGCCTTTGCGATTTTAACTATAATGGATTTAAGTACCGGAACATAAGAATGGAATTACGGGGGAGGCGGAGAACACGAATCAGATTATCATACATGTCGATATGGATGCTTTTTATGCCGCTGTTGAAATCCGCGACAATCCCGCACTCCGGGGAAAAGCGCTGATCATAGGAGCGCTGCCCCATGAACGCGGCGTAGTGGCGACATGCAGCTATGAAGCGCGCAAATATGGAGTCCGTTCGGCCATGAACATTAAAGAAGCGCACCGGCTTTGTCCCGAGGGCATTTATCTGCATCCAAACTTTGAAAAATACAGAGCGGTTTCGGCGCGGCTGCATTCGATTTGGAATGAATATGCCGAGGCGGCGGAGTACATTGCCTTGGATGAAGCATATTTGGATGTTACCAAAACCGCAGGAAATTGGGAACAGGCCTGTGCATTTGCCAAAACAATAAAAAGCCGTATTCTTACTGAGTTGGGACTGACCTGTTCCATCGGAGTGGCATATTCCAAGGCGGCGGCTAAAACGGCCAGTGAGGAGAAGAAACCGAACGGTTACTTTGAAATTCCCAGCGCGGAAGATTTTGTGAACCTGGTGATGGATCGGGATGTGCGTGTTCTCTATACGGTTGGTGCCAAAACGGCGGAAAAGTTAAATAAAGCAGGTATTTATACGATTCGCCATATCCGGCAGAAGCCGGACGAAACCATCCGCCTGCTCGGCAAGCAGGGGCGGCTGTTGACCAAGCTGGCGATGGGGATTGATGAGCGCAGGGTGGTGCCGTATAAACCGGAAGATGCCAAATCCATCAGCCGGGAGTTTACCTTTCAGGCCGATGTCAATGATTTTGCATTCCTGCGCGATGCCTTATTGCTTTTGGCCATCAGTGTCGAGCGCCGGGCGGAGAAGGTAGGACTTTATGGGGAAAGTGCCACGCTGAAGATTACTTATGCCGATATGAAAACCATCACCCGGTCCAAAGCCATTGATGCGACTCGTTCGGCCGGGGAAATATATAAGTGCTCGTCGGAACTGCTGGAGCAAATCAAACCTGGCCCGGTCAGGCTGATTGGTGTGGGCATTCATCGTTTGACGAGGGAGCAGAACCGGCAGCTGCGGCTCGAAGACTTATTTGCCGATGAAAAATCCGGTCAGGACATTATAAATGACGCTCTTATATCTTTGCGGCAGCGGTATGGGCTTGATTTTGCCGGAAACCTGGATCGGATTTTTACGGGCGAAATATTTGCCAGGACGATGGAATATATGAGAAAACATCGCTAAGGGAAAAGTAATAATCAGGGCACATAAGATACGGGCAGTTAAGTCGCTGAAAAGCGGAAACAGGCATAAAATGGATTGGCGCCAATCAAGCAGCGTCAGGATTCAATAACGGCAAGTTGAGATAAATCAGACTGATAGGCGGGGGGGGGCGGAAATGTTTAATGTATACATCGCGGATGATGAAAGCATCTTCCGGGAATATTTAAAGACGGTGATCCGCTGGGAGGACTATGGCTTCCGGCTGGCCGGCGAAGCCAGAGACGGACAGGAGCTGGTTGCTTTGGCCGAGGCAAAAGCGCCGGATATTATCTTTGCCGATATCAATATGCCGGGCATGGATGGGCTGCTGGCGGCGGAAGTGATTCGGCAAAAATGCGAGGACGTGATTATTGTGCTGGTTACCGGGTATAGTGAGTTTGAGTATGCCCGCCGGGCAGTTGGCATCGGTGTAAGCGATTTTATCTTAAAGCCCTTCAGTCGCGACGAACTGATTCGAACGCTGCTCAAGCAAAAGAGCCGCCTGCAGTTTCTCAAAGAAGAAAAAAGTGTTCAGCAAAGAGAGAAGAAATTGCTGCGTGAGTTCTTCTTCCGGTCGCTGGTCAACGCCGAATATCCTTTAAATGAAAATGAAGTCCGGCAGGCGCTGTCCCGCTTCGGTCTGACAATTAAAACCGAAATTTTTCAGGTCAGCAGCGTTGAGATTGACGGTCTGTATGATAAGTTCAAAGAAAATAAAGAGATCCGGCTGTGGAAAAACGCGGTCCTCAATATCCTGGAGGAGTCAATTGGGGTGGGGATAAATCATTTTGCCTTTTTAGGAGCCGACGACAGGATTGTTTCGATTTTGGAACTGGAACGGCAGGATATGGATCCGGCGCCGGTTTTGGCAGCTTATACGTGTTTTTCGCA
Organism: Lachnospiraceae bacterium oral taxon 500; assembly: GCA_002999035.1. NCBI lineage: Bacteria > Bacillati > Bacillota > Clostridia > Lachnospirales > Lachnospiraceae > Lachnospiraceae bacterium oral taxon 500. The sequence continues at coordinate 3,050,654 of CP027241.1, read as the reverse complement.
AAATGTAAAGAAATATCTGGGCTTTTCGGTATCGGTCGGTATCGGTGAGGCGGGAAGCGGTTTGGCTCAGATTAAAGGCTCTTACCGGCAGGCCGTGGCGGTCCTGCAAAGTAAACTCTTATACGGCAGCGGGAAGGTCATACGCTATCACGAATTATCGCAGGAATATCAAAATATCGGCTTTTACGCCGGAGAATGGAATAAAAAGATTGAAGCCGATTTACGGGTTTATGATATGGATGGAATCAACCAAATTTTGGAGCAGGTGTATGCTTTTATCCTTGAGGAGCGGTTGCAAATCGACTATGTTTATGTGATATTTGTCGGGCTGTTGTCGATTTGTTTTGCCCATATTACCGAGAACGGCAAAGACATCCGGCAGGTTTTGGGTGAGGATATCGGCGGCTATATTGATATTCGGAGAAAAACTTCGATTGATGATGCTTTTCAGGATATCCGCGAAGTTTACCGCCGGACGATTGCGTTTTTTGATCAGCATAAATATTCCCGCTCCCGCAAGATGGCCTACGGCGTAAAAAAATATATAGAGGAGCATTATATGCGCTCCGGTTTGACGGTTGAGCAGATGGCGGCTGATTTCTATGTGGATTCCAGCTACCTGCGCCGCGCGTTCAAGAAAGAGTTCAATATGAAAATTACCGATTTCCTGACCCAGGTCCGAATGGAAAAAACCAGGGAACTGCTGGCCGAGAACCGGTATAAATTGAGTGATATTGCAGAAATGGTCGGTTTTAATGACAGCGGTTATTTAAGCAAGGTTTTCAAAAAATATTTTGGTAAATCACCCAGCGAATATCACGAAGTTCCCTGAGAACCTTTTTGTCGCGTTTTTTTCAGAGTCGTCACGAAATCTACATTCCCTCTGATCAAACTTTTTATTATAATAAAGATGCCCCTCCATGTGAAATGCGCGGTGGCCGGATAAGAAAGTGCCATCGGCAGTTGCGGCAGCGCTTTGCAGTCCGCGGCCGGTGAACAGACCTGAAAGAGTGGTTCGGCAGGCATGGAAAGGGAGGATACCATGAAAAAAGATGATTCACAGCAAGGAGGGAAAACTATGAAACGATCATTCAGAATGGGAGCGTGGTTATGCGCTCTGGTACTGCTGCTGGCTTCATGCGGAACAACGGCCAAACCGACGGAAACTCCAAAAAATGAAACACCCACGCAAACCGAAAAAAAAGAGGAAACGACCAAACCCGAAGATAAGACGGCCGAGCAGCCCAAGGAAGAAAAGGTCACTTTAACGCTGTTTGCCAATTATTCCGCTGATCAGGAAATTCAAACTTTGGACTATGCTTTGGAGAAGATGAAAGAAATCATGCCCAATGTGGCAGTCGAGATTGAGCCGGCACCGCAGGACGACGGTCAGAAGCTGATGACTTACGCCGCCTCCGGTAATCTGCCGGATGTCTTTAAGTCCGACGGCGTCGGTATTGAGCTGTTTAATAAATCGGGCGCGCTGCTGCCGCTGGATGATTATGTCAAGGCGGCCGGGATTGAGGACAATATGGTTGAGTCCTATAAATCGGCCCTGTATATGCCGGACGGCCATATTTACGCCGTGCCGTGGCAGTCGCCGTGGATTAATTCGTTTTACGCCAATAAGGAAGTATTTGAAGTTAATGGCGTGAAAATACCGGAGAATTATGATGAATTTATGGCAGCAGTTAAAGCCTTCCGGGAAAAGGATATTTTGCCCTATGCTTTATTCGGCAAAGAAAAGGCTTGGTGCCTGCACTTATATGATATTTTGGCAACCAGAGAAACGACGGCCGGCATTGCTGCGCTCGATAAAGGCGAGGCACTGGCTTCCGATGAGCCTTATGTTAAAGCGGCCAATAAATTAGTCGAGCTGGTCAAAGCCGGCATGCTGTCGCAGGATGTGTTTAATACCACCTACGATCAGGCGGAAGCTTTGTTTACATCCGGCAAAGCGGCGATGTTTATGACCGGTACCTGGGCGCTGAATGGCCTGGAAGAAAAAATGGGCGATAAATTGGCGCTGATTTACTATCCCTTGGCTGACGCCGGTAAGGAAGAGGAATGCCGCTGGAATATGAGCGGCGGTTACAGCCAGGGTGGATTCTCTGTTCCGGCTTACAGCAAGCACAAGGAAATAGCGGCCGAGTTTGCTATTCAGTTAAGCCAAAAGCTGAACGAAGCCTTTGTGGTTTTGGAGGGCGGCGCTTCGATCTTTAAGGGCGTGCCGGATACCAAGGCACAGCTGGGAGCAATTATGCAGCAATATGTATCGGATAATAAAAACTTTAAGAGCATGTCGGCCTTTGACTGGAATCTGACCAATCAGGAATTGAGAACGGTGATGGAAGATAAGGCGCAGGAACTTTTAACCGGGTCTTTGTCGGTCGAAGATTTTGCAAAGGATATTGATGAGGTTATTAAAAGTTTCAAGTAATAAACAGAGGAGAGATTGAGCCGCAAAATTAGCGGTGCAGAAAGCGGGCTGCTGTATTTATGGCGGCCCGCTTATATAACATAGGCAAAAACTATGGTTACAGTGCGGACAAGCAGCCCGCAATTTGCCGGGATGCGAAATACGTCTGTAAGTCTAAATATTCGCGGACCTAAACTATAAGTAAATCACGGGGAAAAGAGGGATACGGTGAAAAAGGTGACAGGCAATAAGGCGGCGATCGCGCTTTTCGTTTTGCCGACGCTGCTGCTTTATACGGTGGTGGTTTTTTATCCGATCATGCAGACGGCGATGAAAAGCCTGTATGAATGGGATGGCATCAACCTGGGAAAATTTGTTGGTTTAAAGCATTATATCAGGTTGTTTACCGGGGACAGAACATTTCGGATATCAATCCTGAACGGCCTGCTTTTTCCGCTGGTGACGGTTGTTTATCAAATCGGACTGGGGACGGTGATTGCCTTTATTTTAGCGTCAAAGAAAATCAGAGGCAGGAAGTTTTTTCGCTCCGCCTTTTTTATTCCCAGCACTTTATCGATTGTCATTGTCTGTAAGCTGTGGCTGTCGATTTTAGCCAGCGATGCCAGCAATATGGGGCTGCTCAACAAGCTGTTTGAACTATTGGGCGTATCCTACCGCCAAAATTGGCTGGCTCAGGGCGGTACGGCTATTTTGACCATGGCCTTCGTGGCGGCCTGGCAGGGCATCGGCAATACAATTCTGCTGATTTATACGGCGATCAAGGCGATTCCCGAGCAATATTATGAAGCGGCCATTACCGACGGCGCCCGGCCGATTCAGGCCCATATTAAGGTGACAATCCCGATGCTGGCGGAAACCTATAAATTACTTTTGATTTTAATCCTATCCGGCGGTCTGCGGGCGTTTGAGCATATTTTTATCATGACCGGCGGCGGGCCGGGCAATCAAACCTCGACGTTAAGCTATATGATGTATAAAAGCGCCTATATTACCGGCAATTTTGGTTATGCCTGCGCCGCTGCCATCGCGCTGATGCTGGAATGTCTGCTCTTTACCCTGCTGATTAACCGGTTTGTGGCCCGGGAGCGGCTGACATATTAGTTTAACTTTTCCGGGATGAATAACCCTTGGCTTTGGCGAAGGTTTTGGCGCCGCGGGAAGTGAACTTTTAGTTTAAGTTTTCCGGGATGAACAGCCCTTGGATTTGGCGGAGACTTTGGCGAAGGACTTGGTACCCGCGGGAAGTGAACTTTTAACAGTATGACCCAAATTATTCAGTAAAGCTGGAAGAAAGGAAAAGTTCGATCCATAACTTAGCTTTTTCCATGTTCATAAGCGCAGTCTTTAGGCCGGCGGAGTGCCGGACAAAAGGGCGGCATGGCTGGACAGGGAAAATTGAGTTAAAACGATTGAATCAGATCAGGAGATGAAAAAAACATCGGAAAAACTTCAACTCTTGCTGCTGTACGGGGCTCTGACGCTGTATACCGTTTTATCCGTTTATCCGCTGTTGTGGATGACGTTTAATTCTTTTAAAAATAATGAGGAAATTTTTTCGGTCAATCCCTTTGGCTTGCCGGTGCAGCTTCGGTTTGAAAATTATATCAAGGCCTGGTTTGAATACGATGTGGTTCGGTATTTCAGAAACAGCGTGCTGGTGGCGATTGCGACGGTCTTTTTTACGGTGTGTCTGGCACTGATGTTCGCTTACGCCACCGCCCGGATGAACTGGAAGCTGTCGGGTGTGGCCAGAACCTATGTCAGTTTGGGCATGTTTATTCCGGCGCAGATTATCTTGATTCCACTGGTAATTTTGGTCAGGGATTTGCGGGCCAATGATACGCTGCTGGCAGTTATCCTGCCCTATGTAGCGTTTCAGACTCCATTTATCATTACGATTTTTTACGGCTATTTGCGTCAGCTGCCGGTCGAACTGGAGGAAGCGGCGGCGATTGACGGAGCCAGTATTTATACTATATTTTTAAGGATTATTTTGCCGCTGGTCAAACCGGCAATTGTCAGCTGCGCGCTCTTTACCATGCTCTTTTCCTGGAATGAGTTCATGATTGCGCTGGTAGTCATCGGCAAAAAGGAGCTGAATACTTTGCCGATTGGCCTAGTTAAGTTTCAAGGGCAGTTTTCAACCGACTGGGGAGCGATGGCGGCGTCACTGGTCATTTCCAGTATTCCGACTCTGCTGCTGTATTTGATTTTCAGTCAGCAGATTGAAAAAGCCGTGGCTGCCGGTTCGTCGATCAAAGGTTAGCCGATTAGGAGATAGGCTTAAAAGCCGAATTTTATACAGAATGGAGAAAATATGAGCAGGATAGAGGTGGATACAAGCAAAGCTTCCGTCATCGGCTGGGACGGCGATCAGGACGGGGTTATTGCCTATATGGAGGGCGGATATTTTATCCGGGACGGAAAAAATGTAACCATTGATTTTGCAATCAGCCAGGGAGTTGAGCATTTAGACTGGTACAACAGTGAAGGCTATCTGCCTTGCCTGGTGACTGAGTTTGAAAAACGGGGCTGTCGGGTTACGATTTCTAACTTTGGGGATAAAGTCAGGCTCAAGGAACAGGATTTTGTAGTTGTTTACAGCCGGGTCAGGATTGAAAACAAAAGCAAACAGGACGTTGTTCTGGTACCGGAGCCGGTCGGGCCGGTGATTCGGCTGAACGCACCGGAGGAAAGAATCAAAGCCGGTGCAGCGGTTTGCTATGATTACGCAGTTGCCGCCGACCGTTTCGGCGGCGGTCAGGATTGGCCGGCAGATGAGGAAATTGCGGCGCTGGGCGGCTGGGAGCAGCATTATCAGCATATGAAAAACTATTGGGACGGCCGGCTGGAAGAAATTGCCATGTTTCGTGAGCTGCCGGACAGTCGATTGATTGAGGCGTATAAAGCCGGTTTTATTTATACCCACATCATTAAGGACGGATATCGTTTAAATGTCGGGGAAAATGGCTATGATGAGGTTTTTGACCATGATGCAATCGGTATTTTAATCAGTCTTTTGATGATGGGTGATTTTCGGGATGCCAGAGTTTTTCTGGAAAATATGGAATCGCAGATTCAGTATGATGACGCCAAGTGGAAATATGCCTGGCCGTTTGCCCTGTATCTCCTGAAAACGGGCGACCGGGAGTTTGTCGAGCAAAAATATGAGATTATTAAAAAGTTTGCTTATCAAATCGAAGTCGATTTGACCGGACCCAAGGGTATTGTTAAGCAAACCTGGGACATTGATAATATCGGGCACTGGACGGTCGATAATTGGTCGGTGCTGCTGGGGCTGACGGCGTTCCGTTATATTTCGGCGGCGCTGGGCCGTAAGGAGGAAGCGGCGTGGGCGCTGGCGGCCTATCAAAAGCTGCTGACTGCCTGCGACCAGACAATTAAGGAAACAGTTTCCCGCTGCGGGCTTAACTATCTGCCCTGTTCGATGCTGGAGCCCAACAGTGAAAATGTGTGCCGCAACCCGCGCAATACCAATTGGGCGTCAATGTTTTTATTCGGCCGCTGGGCCTGGGACGGTTATTTGTTTGGTGCGGAGCAGGACAGCACCATGATTGCCCTGATTGACGCAACTTATGATTATGGTTTTGCCCGGGGACGGGAAGCCGGCCTGTTCCCTCATTCCTTTGGCGGCGGGACTTACAGCAATGCGATTGGTTCTTACAACGCCGGTTTGGCGGCAGCCGGACTGCGGGCGCAAAGATACCGTTCTGAAGCGATTTACTGCTATCAGGCGATGATTTCTTTTGGCATGACCGGGCCGTACAGCTGGTGGGAAAGCGCTGGGGAGGCGGAAGTCGGTAAATGGTACGGCTGGCATCCGGTCAGCGGAGACGGTTCCTGCCCGCATATGTGGGGGCAGGCTTGTGCGTCAAAAGCCCTGTTGGAGTCAGTTTTAGCGGAAAAAGCCGATGGTGATGTCATTGTCGGCCGGGGCATTCCGGAGGAATGGCTTTATGACGGCAAAGTGATTGAACTGGACCATTATCCGATTGCCGATAACCGCCGGATCGGCGTTCGGCTGGAAGGGCAGGCTCAAAAGTATATTCAAATCTCCTTTTCCGGCGACAGTCCTAAGGGCAAATGGAGGATTGACCTGCCGGTGCTGCGGGCAAATGTGGCTGCTGTCAGCGGCGGGTATCTGGATGCGGACAGCGGCATTGTGCTGGCGGACGGCCAAGTCAGGTCTGTGCGGATTGAACTGAAAAACATGAATGTCCGGAAAAATCTGGCTTACCGCAAAGGCGTGCGGGCGGCGATAGTACCCAGTGTCGACGGCACTTTCAGTAATTGTACCAACGGCAGTTTAAACGGCTATACGCAGGCTGACCGGGATATTCTTTGGGCGCCCTGCCTTGATTTGGGCCGGCCGACTTGGATTAATCGGATTCATGTGACGACCGACCGGGAAAAGTACGCTAAAGTCTTTACGGTTGAAGTGTCGGTGGACAATCAAAATTGGCAGCCGGTGGCTTGGGAAAGAAGAAATGACGGCTTGCCCAAGGTTTATTTATTTGACCGAACGCCGGCGCGTTTTGTCCGGCTGAACGTAGCGGAAACCGTCGGCGGCGGCGAAAAGGCCGGACACGCGGTTCGGCTGATTGAGGTTTATCAGGATTAAGCAAGATGACATAAGCGGGGAGCTGTCCTTTGGGGCGGCTCCCCGATTTCAGGAAAATCAGAAAAGAATAGAAATTCATTGAAAATAAGACCGGAAAGAGTTATAATAAAATAAAAAGTTAAGCGATTAACAAAAAGAGTTGTGAAAACTTCGGTTTTCATTAGGGGAGGATTTTGTGAAGGGGCAGAAGGTCAATGCAAAGGAGATTTATCATTTTATCTTCGTTTTGATTACGATGGCTGCCATTGTGGTCATGGCGGCAGTTTCGCCGCTTTTAAAAGAGGGTTTGCCCAAGCCGGATTATTATAATCAGGACTTTGAAGAAGCCAAGATTTTGAAAATAAAAGCAGAAGAGATTCAGGAAGATGCGGTAATTGAAGGTTTTTTTACGGGCAAGCAAACAGTAGAGGTGGAGGTGCTGACCGGTAAATATCAAGGCTTAGTTCAGGAAACCGTGAATGTTATCGACCTGAGCCATACGGTCTATGCGGCCGAGGGGATGCATGTAATCGTCGGTGTTCGGGAAGCGGAAGATGGCCCCAGAGTTTGGGTTTATAATCATAAAAGGCAGACTTACCTGTATTTACTGGTTGCAGTGTTTTTTCTGCTTTTGATTTTGTTTGGCCGCAAAAAAGGTGTCCATGCAATTATTGCCCTGCTTTTTACCACGGCGATTTTGATATTTGTCTTGATTCCTTTGATTTTTCATGGTTATTCCACGGTGCCGGTTTCCAGTATTTGTGCAATTATCGCATTGGTCGTTTCATTTTTGGTGATAGGCGGTTTTGAAAAAAAGACATTGGTTGCTATCTTAGGTACAATTTGCGGTATTTTGGCGGCCGGTTTGGTATCGTTTATTTTTAGTCATTTGACGAGGGTTTCGGTGGTCAATTTGGAAAAAGGCAGCCAGATTGTGTATATGGCTCTGGATTACCAAATTAAAGTCAAAGGGATAATGTATGCTTCGATTTTAATTGCCTCTCTGGGGGCAATTATGGATGTGGCAATGTCAATTTCTTCTTCCATGCAGGAGATTTATGAATTAAACCCGGCTATCGCTTTTCAGGAATTATTTAAAAGAGGAATGAATATCGGCAAAGATATCATGGGAACAATGGCTAATACTTTGATATTGGCTTTTATGGGAGGTTCGTTCAGTCTGGTGATGCTGCTGTGGGGGTATAATATGAGCCTGCGCCAAATCGGCAATTTACCTTTTATAGCAGTCGAAGTCGTCCAGGGAATTGCCGGCAGTATCGGTATTGTCCTGACGGTGCCGTTTACAGCATTTATGGCATGTATGTTATATTTGAAAAAAAGAAGGAAGAGTTTATAAGTTTTTTGCTCTGCGTGCAGAGTTGAGGTTTTACTTTTTCTAAATGAAAGGGAAAGGAGAGGAGGAAGGTTTACAGAAAAAGTAAGCGAAAGGCAATGGGGTTTATTAATGTAAAGTAAAAGGAGGCATTATATGAAGCGAAAACTTGCAATTATTTTGGCGATGTTGTTACTTTTTACTTCCGTAAACGTATCTGCAAAAACTTATACCGTCCAAAGCGGAGATGTGTTATGGAAAATTGCTAAAGCATATGGCATGGACTATCAAACTTTAGCCAAACATAATAATTTGAAGAATCCGCATTTAATCTATACAGGACAAGTTTTGGAGATTCCCGAGGCACAAGAGGAAGAAAAAGAGCCGGCGCCGGAAATGCCTAAGGGAGAGGAAACGATTACTATTTTGGGAACCGCTGACATGCATGGTCGTATTTATGCTTACGAATATGCTATTGATGAAGAGGATAAAGATGCCGGTTTTGCCAAAATTACTACTTTGATAAAAGCGGAGAGAGAAAAGAATCCGAACTTATTGCTGATGGATGTCGGTGATACCGTTCAGGACAACAGCGCCGAGTTATTTAATGATTTGCCGGTACATCCGATGGTGGAAGTCATGAATGACCTGAAAGTAGATGTTTGGGCGCTGGGAAATCATGAGTTCAACTTTGAAAAATCTTTCCTGGAAAGAAATATTGCAGCTTTTAAAGGAACGGTCTTATCCGCCAATATTTATAAAGAAGGAACAAAGGACCGTTTTGTTGACGGACATAAGGTGTTTAATATCAATGGCATAAGAGTAGCGGTAATTGGTATGATTCCGCCGCATATACCGCTGTGGGAAGCAAGCTCTCCCGAACACTTTGCCGGCCTTACTTTCCAGAATATCACGGAAGAAACCGAAAAGGCCATCAAAGAACTGGAAGGCCAATATGATATTCTGGTTGGAGCTTATCATATCGGACCGGAAGGCGAACATGGTTTTGACGGAATTGAAAAGATTGCCGAAAAGTTCCCTCAATTTGCTGTTATCTTTGGCGGCCATGCTCATTCCAGATACCAAAAGGAAGTAAACGGAGTGCAGTTAATTGAACCGGGTGCTTACGGCTGGGCATTGGCAAAAGCGGATATTAAAGTGAAAAAAGGAGAAAAAGGCGTAGAAGTCTTATCGGTTGTGACTGAAAACATTAAGACAGAAACAGTCGAAGAAGATAAGGCCGTTCTGGAAAAATACGAGTTTGTTCACAAGCAATCCATTGCAGACGCCAATACCGTAATTGGTGAAATTACGGACGATTTCCTGAGCAAAGTTGACTATATTACCGGCAAAGATAAAGTCACGACAATGCCTACTTCTCAAGTAGAAGATACCGCTTTAATTGACTTGATCAATGAAGTACAATTATATTACACCAAAGCGGATGTCAGTGCGGCAGCGGCATTTAAAAATGATATGAACCTGAAAAAAGGTGAATTTAAGAAGAAAAATGTTGCGGATATTTATAAATATACCAATACTTTAATGGGGCTCAATATTACCGGTGAAAAACTGAAGAAATATATGGAATGGTCAGCCGGATACTATAACACTTATAAAGATGGCGATGTGACCGTCAGCTTCAATGAGAATATCAGGGGCTATAACTATGATATGTTTGCCGGAGTGACTTATGACATTGATATTTCGAAAGAACCGGGCAGCAGAATTACTAACTTGAAGTTAAATGGCCAACCGATTAAAGATGATCAAATCTATAAACTGGCGGTCAACAACTATCGGTTCGGTACTTTGGTGAACTTGAAACTGGCAACCAAAGAAGATGTTTACTATGATTCCTATGATATTTATCAGGACAATGGCCGCATTCGGACATTGATCGCGCAGTATATTCAGGAAGTTGGCAAAGGAAAGATCGGGCCGAAGGTAGATAATAACTGGAAAATTATCGGTGCGCCGGGATTGAATGACAGCCGGAAGGAAGAAATTTATGATTTGATTCGGGAAGGCAAGATTAAGATTCCGCGTTCGCAGGACGGCAGAACCCCGAATGTTAAATCCATTAATATCCATGAACTGATCAAAGAAGGACTGATCTCGGTAATCACGGAATTACTGAACGCAGCGTGACTTGTCATTGTCCGGGATAATTAAACCAATTATGGCGGAACGGAATATTTAAATTATCGATAGGGAACACCCTCGATCGGCGTTCCCTATTCGAATTTTAGGCCGGAATCGGATAAGTTCAAAAGATGCAGCTAGGCAAGCCGCCGGTGATTCAGCGAGATATAAAAAGATTGGCCTGGCATAAATATGTGCCGGTCTGAGCGGCAAGCCAAAGCACCGGAACTGCTGATAATAATGAAATATGGCCTTAGAACGGCGAGGGGGAGAGCAGTGAAAAGATTAAAGCAAATCTTTAAAAATCTGGCGATTCGGCAGAAGATTGTAACCGCTTATATTTTGCTGCTGCTTTTTCCGATCGGAGCACTGCTTTGGCTGGCGAATTCGATTTATACCGGCGCGGCTGTTTCGGCGGCCAAAAATAATATCGCTGAAAACTCCCGGCTGATCGGCAATCAAATAAATTCGGTCATCGAAAACGCCGAAAGTTGTTCGGAAATGCTGAACTTAAGCATTAACAGCGTTTTGGCGCTGCTGCGCTATGAACCGGCCGGTATTCGGCAGCTCAAGTTTTATCACGGCGTGGACAATAATTTGGATATTGCCCGGCAAATGTTTCCGGGGATAGACCGAATTGTTTTTATTGATGAGAACAGCAATGTGATTCAAACCGGTAACCGGGGATTAGAAGAAATCCATATTGAGCAGATTAGGGCAGATTTGACCGGCCCGACTTTGACCCAATGGTATCCAATGAGTGATATTGATATTTTGACTCGGAAAAAAATGGAACCGGCGCTGGTCTTGGCCAGAAAAGTTATTCAGATCGACACCCATGACCGGATGGGGATTCTGTTGTTATATGTTAAAGAAAAAACAATCTCGGCCATTTATCATAGCAAGTATGCCAATGATATGGCTATATCGGTCACGCAGGCGGGCAAGGTGGTTTCTTCGGGAGATGAGCAGATGCTGTTTCGGGAAAGTGGGCGGCCGGTAATCGGTGGTCAGGAAGAGATTGTTTTTTATGAAAGAGAAAAAGAGGGGCGCCGGAAATTATTTTCCGAATATGCGATTGGTATTTTTGATTGGGTGTTGATGACGGAATCGGATATGAACGAGCTGTTGGCCGATCATTTCCGTTTGATGAAATATATTATGCTGACGGCGCTGCTGTGCTGCGCCCTGTCAATTATCTGCGCAGAAATTCTAGCGAAGATTATTGTCGATCCGGTCAGACGGCTGGAGCGGGATATGGCCGGAGTTAAGAGCGGGGATTTGGAGGTGGCTTGCACTTACCGTTCACGGGATGAAATCGGTCGGCTGGCACTGGCGTTTAATGAAATGGTTGGCCGGATTAAAGCTTTATTGCAGGATGTTCAGGCGGAGCAAAGACAGAAAAGGGAGTATGAGTTTTCGTTAATTCAGGCGCAGATAAAGCCTCATTTTTTATATAACAGTTTGGATTTGATCTATGTGCTGTGCAGTATGGGCCGAAGCGAAGAAGCCGGCGATATGACCAAGGCGCTGGCTGATTTTTATCGGGTGGCACTGAGCGGCGGCCAGGAAATTATTGCGCTGGCCGAGGAGATCAACGGCGTTAGGAATTATTTGCTGATTCAAAAAAACCGCTATTCCGATATTTTTGATTTTTCCATTGAGATTGAAGAAGAATTGCTGGCCACGCCGATCCCAAAGCTGAGTATTCAGCCTTTAGTTGAGAACGCCATTTATCACGGCATTAAGCCGGCCAAGTGCTTTGGCCGAATTCGAATCAGTACCCGCCGCTTGGACGGTCGCGCGGAGATTCGGGTGGAGGATGACGGAGCGGGCTGTGGCGGTAAGGACTTAGAAGAATTGATGGGGGAAAGCGCTAAGTTTGGCCTGCGCAGTGTGCATGAACGCCTTCGCCTGTACTTTGGCAGCGGTTATGGTCTGGTACTCAATCCGGCTGAAACCGGTTTTTCTGTTTCGATCTTGATTCCGATCGAGTAACGCGCCGATCGGCAAAAAAGTGTTACATCCCGGCAGGCGGCCGGGCAATAGATATAGGGAGGAAAATGCAATGAGTGTAGTGTTTCATATTAACAATCAGAAAAAAGGAGCCGGTCAGGCACCGGTGCTGACGGTGGCAGAATGTCTGGATTTGGTAGAGGGCTTGATACAGTTCGGTTTTGATGAAACGGATGAGGATTTTGCCCTTGAAGAGTTTTACGCTTCGCCCTTATCCCGGTTTGAATGTCTGGTGGTCGGGATTGACGGGCAAAGCGGCCGGGGCTTTGAGATTGGCTATGAGGAGGAGGAAAAAGCCTACAATGTCAGAGTCAATACGCCGGCGGCAGCGGCGGACTGGCGGCTCGCGATTACCTTTATGCAGGCTTTGGCGCGAAAACTGGGGAGCCCGATTATAAAAGAGGACGGCGTTTCTTTTACGGCGGAAAATATCACCGCATTTGATTATGAGCATGATATTACTTATGGGATTGAGGTTTTTTGCAAGCAGGCGTTGGAAAGCGGCAGCTCTATTATTTTTGGTGTATTCCGTCCGGTTTATATTGACCGAAATTTGGCACAGGAGTTGCTGAATTCGTCCGACCGGCTGACCCGTTTTGAGGAATTGGTGCACAGAACCCAGTATACGGACGCATATTCTGCCAATCAGCAGTTTTATATTAACAGAGAGGATGACAGCATTATCGGCAATTACACGCTGACGCAGGAGTTGCCGACGATTTTGCCCTATCAGCCTTATGTCGAATACGACAATCAGGAAATGCTGGGTGAGCGGGAAGTCAGCCAGTGGCTGCTGACGCTGGTCTGCTATGAAGATGAAGATGACCCGGAAAGTTATTATGCCTTGGGCGAAATGGATTATGACAGCTTTATCCAAAAATTAGACCCGGAAAAGTATTCCTTCTTAGACGGCGGTTATATCGTGGTGTCAGGACTGAGCAAAGAGGAAATGGCTGGATTTTTGGAATAGCCGGTACATTTTTGCTGTGTATGTATGCTTGCCCGAACCGCAACCGAAAAAGAAAAACTTAGCCTCATTTACCAATAGACAAAGCGGGTGAAAATCCTATCTAAGACATTTAAATAAAGATAAAGTGGCGGTAAGCTTTATATTAAAAGCTTTCGCCACTTTTTATATACAAAAGTGTTGTATGGGAATTTGAGTAATGTTTATAAAAAATTACAAAAAAATTTATAACATCATTGACAAACATAGTATAATAAGTTATAATAAAGCATAACAAAGTATAACAAGTTGTACGCGTGTTATAAGTACAGGGATTCTGAGAGTTTATTTTTTAAGGAAGGAGGGACAATAAGATATGCAAATCAATCATATGAGGATTGATGATCGTTTAATCCATGGTCAGATTGTTACAGCATGGATTAGTGACTCAAAAGCAAACACAATTATGGTTGCAGATGATAAAGCTGCAAAAGATTCATTACAACAAACAATGCTGAAGTTTGCTGTTCCTTCAGGCATAAAACTAATAATTAACAGTATTGAAGACGCTGCAAAAACATTAAATGATCCATTAATCAAGGAGGCGGTATTGTTAATTGTAAGAAATCCAAAATGTGCGTATGAATTATTATTAAAAGGAGTAAGTGTTCAGTCGGTTAATGTCGGAAATATTAGTAATAGCAAGTCGGAAAAGGGAAGAAAAAAATTACTACAGTTTATATTTGTTGAACCGGAAGACGTTGAATATTTAAAAAAAATATATGATATGGGAATAAAGCTTGATGTAAGAGCGATTCCTAATGATAAAAGTATCGATGGCATGGATTTATTGACTAAAAATGGACTTTAGCAAATAATAATTAAAAGAAAGGGGAAAATTATGAGTTTGTTGTTTAGGTGCATTATTTTAGCTTTATTCACATGGTTTACATTCATTGATAAATATTGTATGCAATTATATACTTATCGTCCGGTAGTCGCAGGTTGTATTGTCGGATTGATTATGGGAAACTTTTCAATTGGATTACAGGTTGGCTGTATTGTTGAGTTAATGTTCTTAGGGCAAGTATTCGTAGGAACGGCATTACCACCGGAAGAAACATTCAGTACAATATTAGCTGCTGCATTTGCTTGTTTGTTAGGAAGTACGGAAATTGCCTTAGCCACTGCAATTCCAATAGCAATTCTTGGACAAACAGGCATGTATTTAAGAAATATTGTTTTGTGTGGTTGGACAGGCACACAACTTGAAAAGGCAGTAGAAAGAATGGATCGTAAAGGTATTGTTCTAAATTCGTTGATTTTACCAAACATTTTTAATTTGATTCTGTTTGCTGTTCCGGTATTTTTAGCTGTTTATTTTGGATCTGATGCTGTTCAGGCAATTATAGATTTTATTCCTTCTACAATAATAAATGGAATTAGTGCAGCTGGAGGAATGATTGGTGCAGTTGGTTTAGCTTTATTATTGGTGTCATTAAATTTCAAAAATTTGTGGGTATTTTTCGCGTTAGGATTCTTTGCAGCAAGTTATTTAGGAATCAACCAAATTGGATGTACAGTTGTGGCAGGTATTGTGGTTGTTATTACATATATGCTGGATAAGAAAATTGATTTAGTGAAAGGAGAAAACTAATGTCAGAAATAAACGAAACAAAAAGATTATTGACGAAAAAGGATTTAAATAGATTTTTCTGGCAATCACAGGGATTTGTGAGCGGGTTTAATTATACAAAAGAAGAAGCGCCGGGTTTTGTATTTAGTATGATGCCTGTTATTGAAAAAGTGTATAGTAATGAAGAAGATAAGAAAAAGGCATATCAAAGACATACAGAATTGTTCTTGACAGAGGCAAGAGTATCACATTTGGTGCTTGGTATTACTGCGGCAATGGAAGAACAGAATGCTTTAAAAAAAGATGAATTTGATGAAAATAGTATTAATGCAGTAAAATCTGCATTAATGGGACCGTTGGCAGGTATTGGCGATTCATTGTATCATGGAACACTGAGACCCTTAGCTGCTGGTTTGGCGGTTTCAATGATTGCAGCTTCAAATTATACGAGTCCATTAGGTTCTATACTCTTTGTTTTAATTATGGCTGGTATTGGGCAAACAATTCGATACTTGGGAATTCATAAAGGCTACGAAAAAGGATTTGCCTTAGTTGATATGATTCAAAACAGCGGATTATTACAAAAAATTACCAGGTATGCGGGTATTGTTGCAAGTATAGTCATTGGCGGATGGGTTTCGGCGTTTGTTTGGGTATCAACTCCATTGAGTTTTACATCAGGTGAAACAACAATTGCTTTGCAAGGAATATTGGATGGGCTAATGCCCAATTTATTACCGTTAGTCACAACTTTAATTTGTTATTGGCTGTTGAAAAAAAAGAAAGTTTCACCAGTATGGTTAATTCTTGGGGTTATGGTGGTTGGTGTTATTTTATATGCTCTGGGGATTATCATTTAAAAAGATGAAAGTAGGAAAGGCGAATATGCCTTTCCTACTGCCATTAATTATATTTTCCCAAATGTTGGATCGGAAAGGTAAAAGGTAATGGAAGAAGAATTTAGAATTGTTAAGAACATAGGTGTGCCAGCATACCAACAAATTTACTCACATATAAAAGAGCAAATTGAAAACGGAATACTGAAAACAGGTGAAGAGATTCCGTCTGAAAAAGAAATGATTGAATTCTATCATGTTTCTCAAATTACTGTAAGAAGGGCTTTAATGGATTTGAAAAATGATGGATACTTGAAGAAACGAAGAGGAGCGGCTACCATTGTGGCTTTTCCCAAAACAGAGAGGAATCTAATGAATTTCACTAGTTTTGGGGGATCAGCCAGAGTAAGAGGAGATAATCCTGGTTCAATAATATTGAAGTTTGAAGTTGTGGATGCAAAAATACATGTTGCTCAAATGCTTCGAATCGATGTGGGAACAAAAGTGTATTACTTAAAAAGAATACGACTTCAAAATGGAAGAATTGTCGGAATAAATGACACATATATTTCGACGCAATTAGGCATTAAATTATCGGAAAGCAATTTTAATTCGGAAACTTCTTTGTATGATTTGTTAGAAAGTAAAGGAATAAAACTGGGAAGTGCAGATGAAACGATGGAAGCGAGAATAGCAGATTCCGTAATAAAGAGAGATTTATTTCTTAACGATAATCAACCGGTTATATATAAAGAAAGAGTTACATATGATGTTGATGGAAACGCAGTGGAATTTTCTCAAAATACATATAATGGAGAAATATACAAATACTTTATTCATATCGTGAATGTTAGAGAAAGAAAATAAAGGGGAAATATAATGAAAAAATATGACTTTCATTCTCATTTGGGACAAACAACTGCCGGAGACCCCAATAGTGTTGAACAATTAGTTCAACAGTTGAGTTCGTTTGGTATATCTAAGGTTGGTATTTGCTGTACCTCGGGAAACAGCATGATAGAACAAAATAATATTGTATATGATGCAATGTGTAAGTATCCGGATTTTATAGAAGGATATGCGGATATAAATCCAAAGGATCCAAAAGCATATGAAGAAATTGAACGCACCCTTGGAACAATGGGGATGAACGGAGTAAAGTTTTTTGCGTGGAAACATGGTTATGCTGTAGATAATTGCCCTCAGCTGACCGGAGTAATAGATGAAATAGGTAAATATGGAGTGCATATTCAAATTCATGGTGGAGCAAGTCCGCTGTGTACACCTTTTATTTGGATTGATCATGCAAAACGCAGACCGGATATGCGTTTTGTATTCACACATATTTGCGGAAGAGAGTTTGGTTATAGTTGCATAGAAGCAATAAAAGATATTCCGAATATTTGGGTTGAAACTTCGGCAAATGAAGAAGCTGACATTTTAAAGAAAGCTGTCGAAGTATTAGGGTCAAAAAAGATTTTGATGGGAACAGATTGGCCATATAAACCAACAAATATTGAATTGGAAAAACTCGAACTTTTACATCTAACTGAATCTGAATATGCAGATATATATTATAAAAATGCGGAATTGTTATGGGAAAAAATCAAGTGAGGGAATCGTATGAAAATTATTGATTATCATGCTCATCTGGGTTGGGATCAAAAAACGGATTCATATCTTGGTGAAGAACTTCTCAAAGATATGGATGAAAACGGAATTAGTATGAGAGTTGTTTCTGCCCTGTATGGGTATTCGATTAAAGAACAAAATGATGCAGTGATGAAATTGGTAAAAGAACATCCGGATCGGATTATTGGCAGTGCTGTGATTAATCCCAAAGAACGAAATTGTATAGAGGAAATGAACAGAGTTGTGGAATCAGGTTATTTCAGAACGATTGAATTGGATTCCATGGAGCATTGTTATTTCCCGGAAGTTTGTCCTAATATTGATGAAATAATTGATATTGCGACAGAAGCCAATATGCCGGTTAATGTTTTTACGGGATGGGGACATAGAACAGCACCGGCTCAATGGGCATATTATGCAAAAAAACACCCTGATATGCGTATGGTATTGCTTCACATGGGAACAACTGATTTCGGCTATAGTTGCGTTAAATTAGTGCAAGAAACTCCGAATTTGTGGGATGAGACATCGGGAATGTATGAATTTCCGATTTTAAGAAGAGCTTTTGCTGCTATACCTGAGAAATATTTTCTTTTCGGAAGTCATTATCCGCACAAATTCACTAAATGTTCAATTGATACATTTGATATGTTGAATCTACCAGAGACGTTTAGAGAAAGACTATTCCATAAAAATGTTGAAGAATTCTTAAGTTTGTAAAGGCGGATTATTATGATAAATAAAGATGAAGCACGTAATCAGTTGTCAAATGGTGCAGTTGAATTATTTGATGATATTGTCAACAGCAGAATATTAGGCGCGAGTAAGCAAACAAATTTAATATGTAAAATATTGGCATCAATTGTGCAGGATGAAACGAATGATATTCAAGTTGCGAAACAAAAGGTGGAGATTGTAGCGAATTATTTTAAGGAAACAAGGGGGCAAAATAGTAGAGCAATCTATAATGCAATCAGTGAATTATTAATAAGTATTTCGCCCAAATTGGCACATAAAGAATTTCTTGATAGACGTGCGATTGTTGATATGATTAATAGCTATGAGACTACTTTAATTACAAATGTTAAAAAATCAGCAGAATATGCGGCCGCTCTTTGTAAGCAGATGGATACGATTATGATATTTGATTATTCAAGTACGGTAGATATGTTTGTTGAAAAATTGGCGGAAAAGAAAAGGATTTATATCCCTGAAAGCAGAGCGCTTGATGGTGGTAAGCCTTTCTTAAAAACTGCTGTCAGAGGACATCATGATGTCCATTTCATTCCGGACACAACTATGTTTGTGCAATTAAGAAAAGCCCAAGCGGCATTTATTGGGGCAGAAACAATATATCCTGATGGCTCTGTATTTAACACTGTTGGGACGGATATACTTGCAATTCTTTGTAAAGAATGCAATATTCCACTCTATGCCATTTCGCCAATGATTAAAATAGACGTTCGTAATGTGTATGGATACACAAAACTTGCACCTATGGAATTTGACTACTCTATCAGGCTGGCAAAAGATTGGAATGATAAAGAGAAAGAAGGCATTGATTTTTCGGGCATTAAATTAGTTAAAATTGAGAGTAAGTACTTGTCGGCGATTATAACAGAGAAAGGCATTATACCCAGTCATGCCTTTTATCAAGAAGCGATATCATATAACGAAAGGTTGGAGGAAAAAATATGTTGACTAAAAAAAATTGTCCGGTTATTTTAGCAATGATTCAACCGGAGCCGTGTCCGGGCAGCTATTTAAATAATGGGATGAAAATTGAAGAAATTATAGAAAGATCACTTGAGGAGATAAAAATATTATATGATTGTGGTTATGATGGATACATTATTCAAAACAGAAATGATGCGCCTGTTAAGCAGCATGCACAGCCCCAAAATATTGCATATATGACAGTATTAGCTTGTAGTCTGAAAAGAGAATATCCCAAAATGATTCAAGGAATTCTTGTGAATTGGGATGGAGTTGCATCGTTGGCTGTAGCCGATGCCGTAGGGTCTGATTTCGTTCGAATTGAGCATACTTTCACTGGAGTGGAAGTTGGTTATGCCGGTTTGCTGGAAGCGCAATGTGTAGATATTTGCGAGTTTAGAAAAAAGATTAACACAGATGTTCCGGTATATGCTGATATTCACGAAGTTCATTATGAGCAAATTGGTAAGAAATCACTTACAGAGGCGGCAAGAGATTTAGTTCAAAATGCATTTGCTGATGGGATATTTGTGGGGGGTAAAGACACAAAAGAGAGTGTAGATATGGCGGAAAAGGTAAGGCATGTGGTCGGCAATAATTTCCCGATTTTATTGAGTTCGGGCGCCACATTAGAGAATATATCAGAAATTCTAACAGTCTTTGATGGAGTTAGTGTGGGAACATGGATAAAAAATGGTAATATGAGAAATCCGATTGACTACAAGAAAGCAAAAGCATTTTGTGAAAAAGCAAAAAGTCTGTAGATTTGACTTTCCAATAGAGTTAAATCCAGGTTTACTTAGTATCCTACTCCGATATAATTAATCATGCAAAAACACTCTTTTCGTTTTGGTTTTATGTTACGTTTTAATTGTAACAGAGATGAGGTGTTTTTGCATTTTTTATTGGCAAAAAAGACGGGGAAGTCAAAATTTACCAATAGACAAAGCGGGTGAAATGCAGTATAGTAGAAGCTAAGAAAGCGAGGGTATTCTATGGATTATAAAAAATCGGCATCGGAAATTTTAAAAGCAATCGGTGGCGGGAGTAATATTGTCAGTGCGGCACATTGTGCGACCAGACTGCGGCTGGTGATTGCCGACAATGACAAGATCCAAAAAAACGTTTTGGAAAATATTGATGGCGTGAAGGGTGTGTTTGAGTCATCCGGCCAGTTACAGGTCATCATTGGAACCGGCACGGTCAATAAGGTGTATGATGAGTTGATCAAAGAAGCGGGTATCAGTGCCGCCACCAAAGAAGAAATCAAACAGGCGGCAACGGCCAAGGCACCGTGGTACGCTAGAGCGATTAAGACTTTGGGCGACATCTTTGTGCCGATTATTCCGGCCATTGTGGCCAGCGGTCTTTTAATGGGTCTTTTGGAAGGCTTTTCCAAGCTGGCGCCGGAACTGGCGAAGAGTGATACCTATGTGATTTTCAGTTTGTTTGCCAACGCCGCTTTTGTTTTTCTGCCGATTTTAATTGCCATCAGCGCGGCTAAGGTCTTTGGCGGCAACCAATTCTTGGGAACGGTCATTGGTATGATTATGATTCATCCGGCGCTGATGAATGCCTGGAATGTAGCGGCGGCCGAAAGCGTGCCGACGGCCTCGGTTTGGTTCGGGATGTTTAAGATTAATTTAGTTGGTTATCAGGGACATGTCATTCCGGTGGTGATTGCGGTTTGGTTCATGAGCATGATCGAAAAGAAGCTTCATAAGCTGGTTCCGGAAATGATTGATTTGTTTGTTACGCCGCTGGTGACGGTAATGGTGACGGGATATTTGACCCTGACCGTGTTCGGGCCGGTGTTCAGCTTTTTGGAAAATGGTATTTTTTCGACGGTTAAGCTGTTGATTGCCATACCGGGCGGAATCGGCGCGGCTTTGTGCGGAGCAATTTATGCCCCGACGGTGGTCGGCGGTATTCATCACATGTATAATGCCTTAGAAGCCGGACTTTTAAGCGCGGACGGCGCTAATATCTGGATGCCGATTGCAACAGCGGCTAATGTCGCGCAGGGAGCAGCGGCATTGGCCTTTGCTCTGAAAACCAAAGACCGCAAGCAAAAATCACTGGCGTTACCGGCTTCGCTGTCGGCCTTTTTGGGTATCACCGAGCCGGCCATTTTCGGTGTGAATTTGAGATTTTTCAGGCCGTTTTTAGCCGGCTGTGTCGGCGGAGCTGCCGGAGCGTTAGTTGCCGGCCTGCTTCAGGTCAGTGCTACGGCTTACGGCATTACCGGCCTGTTTGGCATTTTGATTACCACTCATAATTTATGGCAATATTTTATTGTCATGCTGGTCGCGTTTGCGGTCGCTTTTGCCTGCACCTGGCTGATTTATCGGGATCAAACAGCGGCGGAAGCGGGAACGGAAAAAACGGGCGAGCCGGAAAAATCCGCTGCGGCAGGAGCAGCAAGCGCAGATAATACTGGCGCTCAGGGGAAAGATGCGGCTGCTGGCAGTACCGGCGGTAAGACGACTGCGGCTGAAGCGGAAAATAAAGCTGCGGTCAAAGAACAGCCGGCAGTAACAGCCGAGTCTATTTTATCACCGCTCAGCGGTCAGGTGGTGGCTTTGGAGGATGTGCCGGATGCAACTTTTGCTAATGGTATTTTAGGACTGGGAGCAGCAATTCAGCCAAGCGAAGGCAAAGTGCTTGCTCCGGCTGACGGAGTGATTTCGACAGTCTTTAATACCAAACATTTGGTCGGTATGAAGCTGGATAACGGCGCCGAACTTCTGGTGCATATCGGTATGAATACGGTGGCACTTGAGGGGGAAGGTTTTGAAGCGCATGTGAAAGAGGGCGACCGGGTGAAAAAGGGCGATTTGCTGATTACTTTTGACCAGGCATTTATTGAAAGCAAGGGCTATTCAACCATCACACCGGTAGTAATAGCCAACTCCGACAGCTATCAGGCAGTTCGGCCGGCGGCGGAAGGGCAAATAGCGGCGCTGGATCAGCTCTTGATTTTGGAAAAATAAGAAGAATGGAAACGGAGGCTGGCATGGGTAAAAACTGGCGGCAGAAGCTGCATTTAGAACCGCCGCAGGGGTGGCTGAACGACCCGAACGGCTTGTGCTTTTATCAAGGGAATTATCATGTTTATTTTCAATACGCGCCGGACTCGGCCGAGGGCAAAGGGAAAAAATGCTGGGGGCATTATCAAAGCCCCGATTTGCTTGACTGGGAGTTTACCGGTACGGTGCTGCGGCCGGATATTGCCGAGGACCGGGACGGAGTTTATTCCGGCAGCGCATTTGAAAAAGACGGTGTACTGTATCTTTTCTATACCGGCAATGTCAAAGAGCCGGGGGACCATGATTATATTCTGACCGGCCGGGGAGCCAATGTCATTCGGGTCAGTACGGCGGACGGCCGGACAATGAGTGAAAAGACAGTGGTGCTGCGCAATCAGGACTATCCCGCCTTTTGCAGCTGCCATGTGCGCGACCCCAAGCTGTGGCAGGCGGACGGCAAATATTATATGGTGCTGGGGGCCAGAACCAGAGATGACAAGGGCTGCGTCCTGACCTATGTGTCAGCGGATTTAAAGGCATGGCAGTATGACGGCCAATTTTCCCTGCCAAACTTTGGCTATATGTGGGAATGTCCTGACCGATTTGACTTAGATGGCCGGGAATATTTGGGCATTTCGCCGCAGGGGCTGGAATCGCAGGAATTTTGCCGGCAAAATGTTTATCAGGCCGGTTATTTGTATCAAAATGAGTTTTATGAATGGGATTACGGCTTTGATTTTTATGCGCCGCAAACCTTTGATGCGCCGGGCGGTCGAAAGATTTTAATTGGCTGGATGGGTCTGCCCGATATTGATTATCAAAACCCGACAACAGAGCTGGGCTGGCAGCATTGTCTGACCGTGCCGCGGGTGTTGACGGTTTTGGCGGATGGACGGCTGGCGCAGTATCCGGTTAAAGAGTTAGAGAGGCTGAGGCAAGAAGCGAAAACGCTGGCAGACGGAGCGGAAACGGAGATGGCGCTGCCCTTTGATTTTGAAGCGGAGGTGACCGGCGATTTTAGTCTGACGCTGGAGCGGCAGCTGACCTTGGAATATGCGGCTGGTATTTTTCAGTTGCGCTTTGATGACCGGACTTTGGGCGGCGGCCGGGGAACACGTCGGCTGAAATTGGAGAGCTGCCGAAAGATACGAATTTTGGCGGATACCTCCAGCTTGGAAATTTATTTAAATGACGGCGAAGCGGTGCTTAGTACCCGTTTTTATCCGCAGACGGAGAAAATCAGCTTTGGCCTGACCGGGCTAAGCGGAATAGTTTATCAAATGAAAGGCTTAACCGGACTGCCGGCCGGGGAGTCGGAACTTATAAAAGAAAGGCGCGGAAAAGATGATAATTGAAAAGCAAGCATTTGATGAAGAGCGGGCGCTGTACGGCCGGGAAGGGATTGTCTTGCGGGATTGTGCTTTTGATGGCCCGGCTGACGGGGAAAGCGCCTTAAAGGAAAGCCGTGATATTCAGGCGCAAAACTGTTTTTTTAATCTGCGCTATCCCTTTTGGCATGCTCAAAACCTGAAAATCAGCAATTCGGAAATGACACCGTTGTGTCGGGCGGCACTCTGGTATTCGAGTGATATTGAAATCACCGGTTCAAAGCTGCACGGCATTAAGGCTTTGCGTGAATGTGAACAGGTTGCGATGAAGGACTGCCGGATCATTTCGCCGGAGTTTGGCTGGTCGACGCGGAACTTAAAAATGGAGGATACAGCCGCCGAAAGCGAATATTTTATGATGCGGGCCGAGGACCTGACTTTTCGCCGGGTACGCCTACAGGGGAAATATTCGTTTCAGTATATTCAAAATGCGCTGTTTGAGGACTGTGAGCTGGATACCAAGGACGCTTTCTGGCATGCCAAAAATGTAACCATACGCAATAGCGTCGTTAAAGGGGAATATTTGGCCTGGTACTGCGAAAATGTTACCTTTGAAAACTGCCGGATTATCGGGACGCAGCCGTTTTGCTATTGTCAGGCGTTGACTTTACTTCATTGCCAAATGGAGGATGCGGATTTGTGTTTTGAACGATCAGAGGTTGAAGCAACGATCACCACGCCGGTAGTCAGTATTAAAAACCCATTGGCCGGACGTATTTTTGTGCCGGCGGTCGGGGAGGTTATTCGGGAAAGCGACGCTTTTGGCGGTGAAGTAATTGTCGGATAGACGGCTGACATTGCAGCGGTAACTTAAGTTTTTGCCGGAGCATTTGGTTTTATGCGGGGAATTATTATTTGTGATATTTCATCAAAATCTAATCTGTTTTTTATGAAAGCTGAAGGGAAAGAGCGTAAAATGCAAATGATATGCAAAACTAAAAATTCTTTCTTTTAAGGCTTTCTTTTGTCTGTTTGTTTAAAATATTCGCTCTGCGCGGTGCTGCCGCAGCATAAGCTGTTTTCTGTACTTGCAGCCGCGGAGAAAATAATTTGACATAGGAAAATGGTGCAAAACTATAAACCATAAAAAAGGAGGAACTTTTATGAAACTGGAAAAATATATTGATCATACTTTATTAAGACCGGACGCAACCAGGGCGGAAATCATTAAGGTTTGTCAGGAAGCGAAAGAATACGGCTTTGCCTCGGTTTGTGTCAATGAGTATTATACGGCGTTGGTGGCTAAGGAATTGGCCGGCAGCGGAGTGAAGGTCTGCACGGTGGTCGGTTTTCCGCTGGGAGCATCAACCACCGCAGTTAAGGTAGCGGAAACGACCGCAGCAGTCAGCGCCGGCGCGCAGGAAATTGATATGGTCATCAATATCGGCGCATTAAAGGACAAGAACGATGATTATGTGACTGAAGATATCCGGCAGGTCAAGGCGGCGGTCGGAGATAGGATTTTAAAGGTCATCATTGAAACTTGCCTTTTGACCGAAGAGGAAAAAGTTCGGGCCTGCCAGTTGGCAGTCAAGGCCGGAGCGGATTTTGTCAAGACCAGCACCGGTTTTAGCAAGGGCGGCTCCACACCGGAAGATGTGGCGCTGATGAAGCAGACAGTGGCCGGCAAGGCACTGGTTAAGGCATCCGGCGGCGTGCGCAGTTATGAGGATGCCAAAGCGGTGATTGAAGCAGGCGCTGACCGGATTGGGGCAAGTGCCGGAATTGCGATTATTAAAGGCGAAAAGTCGGCGTCAGATTATTAAAACAACCAAGTAATAGTACGGAGCGGTGAGCCGGCGGTAAAAGGACAAAACAGAGAAAAGCAGGAAGATGGTATGCAGCAGTTTGCGATTATTTTTTTAAGTATTTTATTGGAGGCTTTGCCTTTTGTGCTGATCGGCACGATTGTTTCGTCGCTGATTGAGATTTTTGTTTCCCGGGAATGGCTGACCGAGCATTTACCGAAAAGAAGCTGGTTTGCTTTTTTAGTGGCCGGTCTGGCCGGGATTATTTTTCCAATTTGTGAATGTGCGATTGTTCCGGTTATGCGCCGCTTAGTAAAAAAAGGAATGCCGGTCGGAGTGGCGGTTACTTTTATGCTGGCCACCCCGACGATTAATCCGGTGGTGCTGTTATCCACTCGCTTTGCTTTTTTGAATAATTTTTATTTTCCGCTGCTGCGCGGTGTATTCGGCTATTTGACAGCGATTGCAGTTGGTCTTTTGATTACCTTTTTATCGGATAAGGAGGAGCTCAAAACCGCTGGGGCAGTTTGGCAGGGCGAAGCAGGAAAGCATGACCATGACGCAGAGGAAACGGAGCATGAGGAATCTTGCGCCTGCGCGCATAGTCATGGCCATGGGAAACATCAGCATGACGGATATGACTATGACGATGAAACAGAACATGAAGAATCTTGCGCCTGCGGGCATAGTCATGGCCATAGAAAACATCAGCATAATGAGGATTCCGCCGCTGTTACGGAAATCGGCGATGAGCATGACCATGAGCATGGCGCGGCTTGCAGCTGCGGTCATGTGCATGCGACGAAGCGGGATAAACCGCTGCAAATAGTTAAGTCGATTTTGGACCATACTTCGCATGAACTTTATGAGGTTGGCCGTTTTTTGATTTTGGGTGTTTTGATTTCGGCTGCTATGCAGACCTTTGTACCGAAGCAGTATTTTTTGGCGCTGTCGCAAAATCCGGCATTGTCGATTACAGCTATGATGCTGTTGGCCTTTGTTCTGTCGCTTTGCTCGGAAGCGGATGCTTTTGTAGCTGCCAGCTTTCAGGGTGGGCTTCCGAATTCGGCTATTTTGGCCTTTTTGCTTTTTGGCCCGATGATGGATATTAAAAATATGCTGATGCTGACGCAGGGCTTTCGGATGAAGTTTATTATCCGGCTGATTTTGACGATTGCAGTGGTAGTCTTTATTTTCAGCAGTTTAAGTGCGTTTCTGTTTTAAAAAGCAAGGTGTTTTTTGACAGGCAAGAATAGAGGGGAAACGCAGAAGGGCATAGTGTTTCGGGCAAAGGAAAGTTGAGGATATAATGAAGAAAATAAATATTGGTGAACTTTGCTGGTGGCTGCTGATTGGGGCGCTCAGCCTTGTGATCGGCAAACTTTTGATTTTTGATGAGCTGCGGTTTTACCTGCATCCGAAAATGACGAAGTTTGTAATTGCAGCCGAGATTATTTTGCTGATCTTATTTGTTTACCAGCAAACCAAGTTATTTAAACGGACGGAAAATGCATTTAAGATTAAAATCGGTTATTTCTTATTTTTACTGCCGATGTTTATGCTGATTTTGGCGGGCGATGCCAGCGCTGTTATTTTTACCAACCGGACGGTCAATTTAAATAGCTTGGCACAGGATCAGACGGCTTTGCTGACGGAACAGAAAAATAAAGAAGTGGTTGAGAAAAAAGCAGAACCGACGGCGGAGACGGCAGTCAGTTCCGCTTATGATGCTCTGCCGCCGGGAGAGATGAATGCACCCGATCCGGGGGCAACCGATCCGACCGATCCGAATGCGGATAGCGTGGCAGCGGCAGAAGATGAAGATCCGTTCCTGAAAACTTTATTTTCTCTGGATGAAAAAGGCGGACAGGAAATTGTGCTGGAAGGCTTTGTGTATAAAAGTGAATTTTTCGGTAAAAACGAACTTTTGGTTTCCCGGATGCTGGTTACCTGCTGTGCAGCCGACGCGACTTTGATGGGGATAGTGGCGTCCACGCCGATGGCGCAGGACTTTGCCGATAATGATTGGATTCGGGTCAAGGGTGTAACTCAAAAGGGGCTGGCTAAAAATCCGATGAACGGGGAGGAAGAATCCAAACTGATTTTGCAGGTCAAAGAGATTGAAAAAATTGAGCCGCTGGAAACACCGTATGTTTATTTCAGTTATTGACTCAACTTTCCCATGTTCAGAAGCCCGCGCTAAAGTTGAGTTAATTTTTTATTGGTAAAAGCCGATAACAAGAATGAACGGATTATTATGTTCGGCAGCTGTGACCAGGTCAGAAAATAAACAATTTTGTGCTGTTTTGTGCCGAGACAGGAAATGGCACAAGAATTGACCGGGCAGACAAATAAAGAATACAGTTCGGGCAAACCGATAAGAGGAGTGACATGGAAATAGAAACCGGGCGGCAAGAGCAGGCGGAAAAGGAAAGAGATAAAAAGGGAAGAGTGGTACTGGCGCTGGATGTGGGCACGCAAAGCACCAGAGCGCTCTTAATTAATGACCGGGGCGATGTATTGGCTGCGGCCAAGAGCAATCATATTCCGGCTTATTTTTCACTGGAAGCCGATTGGGCGGAGCAGCGGGCTGATTTTTACTGGGAGCATATCATTACCGCAGTGTCGGAACTAAAGGGTCGTCAGCCGGAGCTTTGGGCGCGGGTGGAAGGCGTGACCATTACCACGATTCGGGCGACTTATGTTTGTCTTGATCGGGAAATGCGGCCGCTGCGTCCGGCTTTTTTATGGTTGGATAAAAGAAAGGCCGAGGGGTATCCCCGGCTGTCACCGGCAATGGCGGCAGCGGTTAAGCTGATTGGCATGGAGCAGACTGCCGTGTCGCAGTGGCGGATTTCGGCCTGTAACTGGCTGCGGGAAATGGAGCCGGAAACCTGGAAGCGGACAGCGCATTTTGCGTTTTTAAGTGGTTATTTAATTTACCGTTTGACCGGTCAGCTGGTTGATTCGGTTTCGGCTTTGGTCGGGCATGTGCCGTTTCATCATAAAAAGCGGAACTGGATGACCAAGCATTCCTTTAAGCGTTTTGTCTTTGATATTGAACCGGAAAAACTATGCCCGTTTAAAGAAGCGGGTGAGGTTTTGGGCTGCATCACCGAAGAAGCGGCGGCGGCAACCGGTATCCCGGCCGGGCTGGCGCTTTATGCTTCCGGCTCGGATAAGGTATGCGAAACCATCGGCATGGGCTGTATTACGCCGGATAAGGCAGCGATCAGCTTCGGTACGGCTTCGACCGTCAGCATTACGACGACCGAATACATGGAGCCGGATCGGTTTATGCCGGCCTATGTGTCAATGCTGCCGGGAGCGTATAACCCGGAAATTCAAATTTACCGCGGCTATTGGCTGATTTCATGGTTTAAAAAAGAGTTTGCCGCCAAAGAAGTCGAGCAGGCCAAGGCGCTGGGGATTTCGCCGGAAGTTCTTTTAAACCGGCGGTTGCAGGAAATTCCGCCGGGCTGCGAGGGCTTGGTTTTTCAGCCCTATTTTACGCCGAATCTGACAATGCCGGTGGCGCGGGGAGCGGTGATCGGCTTTTCTGACCTGCATACCCGGGTACATATTTACCGGGCGATTATTGAGGGCATCAATTTTGCCTTGATGAACGGCCTGCATAAACTGGAAAAGAAATCGGGTGTGCCGGTGCGGGAAATCTATTTGGGCGGCGGCGGGTCGCGAAGTGATGAGATTTGCCAGATTACGGCGGATATGTTCGGTCTGCCGGCGATTCGGACGCAGACCAATGAAGTCAGCGGTATCGGCAGTGCGATGGCGGCTTTTATCGGGCTGGGTGTTTTTCCCAGCTTTGAGGAAGCGGTTAAGGCAATGGTTCGTCCCAAGGATATTTTTATGCCGGATATGGAGCGGCATAAAATATACCGCCGGATTTATCAGGAAGTTTTTATGGAAATTTATGGCCGGCTGGCGCCGCTTTATGCCCGGCAGACGGCGATTCGCAAAGTTGTTCGGAAAGGCACAGATAAAGCAGGCGGCAACGGATAGAACAGCCCTCGGCGATAGAAACGGCGGTACATTTGCTAAGAATTTAACGTGAAAAAGCTATGGCAAAGCAGCGCAAAATATGGTATGATAGTTTATCAGGATAAAGAATATTTTGACTGCGGCAGTGATTTAAATGTTCAGACCCTCAGAAGGAAGTGAAATCATGGAAAATAAGGGACATACTCAATTTTTTAAAAAGCCGGTGAAAGAAGTCAACGAAGCGCGTCTGGTCTTGGAACAGGTATATGAAGCCTTGGAAGAAAAGGGCTATAATCCAACTTACCAATTGGTCGGCTACCTTATTTCCGGAGATCCGACCTATGTGACCGGACATAATAATGCCCGCAAGCTGATTGGCCGTTTAGAGCGGGATGAATTACTGGAAGAAATGGTTAATTTTTATTTTTCCAAAAAACAGGACTGATGTGGTCGATTTTCGCCGCGGAAGCAGAAAAGAGGATAATAAATGCGAGTGATGGCCTGTGATTACGGCAGCAAAACCATCGGTATTGCCGTCAGCGATCCGTTTGGCTGGACGGCGCAGGGGGTGGAGATTATCCGCCGCCAGGAAGAAGAAGCGCTGGCTGCCTCAATAGAACGCATCAAAGAACTGATTGCCGAATACGGAGTCGAGAAGATTGTGGTCGGTTTGCCCAAAAATATGAACAATACGTCGGGCGAGCGCGTGGAAAAGACGCTGGAATTTATTGAAAAACTGAAGAAAAAAATCTCTTTGCCGGTGGTGACGTGGGATGAACGACTAAGCACGGTCGGAGCGGAAAGAGTGTTATTGGAAGCGGATTTAAGCAGAGCAAAAAGGAAAAAAGTAATTGACAAAATGGCGGCGGCATATTTCCTGCAGGGATATTTGGATGCCGGCGGCAATTAGGAGGAATGAATTGGACAGGATTACGTTTACGGATGAAAATGGCAATGAGGTGGAGTTGGAAATTCTGAGCATGGCGCAGTATGAAGGCCAAACCTATATTTTGGTGACGGATGAGCAGGCTGAGGATAAAGAAGAGATCAATGTTTTCATCATGAGAGAGGACGATGTTCGGGGCGAGGATGCTTTTTACAGCATTGTCGATCCGGAAGAGGAGGGCGAGGAGTTTGTCAACGCCCTGTTGGATATTTTGGAAGATAATATCCCTGAAGAGGAAGACGACGACGATTACGAGTAAAAGCACGGCAAACCAATTGTATAAAAAACGGACTTTTTTTCGCCTGAGTCCTCGAGGAGAGATATGAGCGACTTATCAAAATATTGTGAAATTTTAAAGCAAGGCGGTTACAAAATTACCAATCAGCGGAAGGTTGTGCTGGAAACCCTGTATGCTCACAGAAAAGACCATCTGACGGTGGATGAAGTATATCAATATGTCAGAGAAACCAATCCCGAAGTTGGACTGGCAACGGTGTACCGTAATATTCAAATTTTGAACCGGCTCGGGATCATTGAAAAAATATCCTTTGACGACAAAGACATTCGCTATGAAATATTTTATGAGGACAGCCCGCTGCATCATTATCATTTGATCTGCGAGCAGTGCGGCAAGGTTGATGAACTGGAACTGGATTTTTTAGCTCATTATAAGGACTTTTTGAAAACGGAAAAGAATTTTGAGGCGTTGGAAGCGCAGATTAAGATTTATGGGCTTTGCCGGGAATGTGCAGACCAGAGCAAACAGGAACAAGAATTAGATTAAGAATTGAGAAATTAAGAAATGAAGCGGAAGGCTCCTTTGAGGGCTTTTCCGTCATGTGGAGGTATTTTTTGAAAAACAAACAACAAGAAAAACATGAAGATAAGATAAAGATTATTCCGCTCGGGGGGTTAGACCAAATCGGAATGAATATTACCTTATTTGAATATAAGAATGATATTATTATCATTGACTGCGGATTAGCGTTTCCGGATGAAGAAATGCTGGGAATTGATCTTGTCATTCCGGATTTTTCCTATTTAAAGCAAAATGCCGACAAAGTGCGGGGCTTAGTGGTAACGCACGGGCATGAGGATCACATCGGCGCGATTCCATATTTATTAAAGGAATTAAATATTCCGGTTTACGGGAGCCGCTTGACTTTAGGTTTAGTGGAAAACAAGCTGAAGGAACATAAAATTTTAGAAAAGTGCAAGCTCAAAAGCGTCGGCATGGGACAAAGTGTGCGGCTGGGCAAGTTTCGGGCGGAGTTTATCCGCACCAATCATTCGATTCCGGATGCGGCGGCTATTGCGATTCATACTCCGCTGGGTGTGATTATTCACAGCGGCGATTTCAAGGTGGATTATACGCCGATTTACGGCAAGGCGATTGACGTTCATCGTTTGGCCGAGCTTGGCCGGGAGGGCGTGCTGGCGCTGCTGGCCGATTCAACCAATGTGCTGCGTGAGGGCTATACCATGTCGGAAAGTACGGTTGGTAAGTCCTTCGATGCGATTTTTAATGAAAATAAAGGGCGGCGGCTGATTGTTGCTACTTTTGCGTCCAATGTTGACCGGGTCCAGCAGATTATCAACTCGGCCAAGGCGCACCGGCGCAAGGTGGCAGTCGAGGGCCGGTCGATGGTTAATGTGGTTACGACCGCGCAGGAACTGGGCTATATCAAAATGCCGAAAAATATGCTGATCAGCAGTGATGAACTGGATAATTATAAGGACAGTCAGGTGGTCATTATTACTACCGGCAGCCAAGGCGAGCCGCTGTCGGCGCTGTCGAGAATAGCCAATAATACGCACCGCAAAATTAGTATCAAAGAAGGCGATTTGGTTATTTTAAGCTCCAAACCGATTCCCGGCAATGAAAAATACATAGCCAGAGTAATTAACGGCTTGTATAAAAAGGGTGCGGACGTTATTTATGAGGACACCCATGTATCGGGGCATGCTTGCCGCGAAGAATTGAAACTTCTGCACACTTTGGTGCGCCCGCGGTATTTTATCCCGGTGCACGGTGAGTACCGGCACTTGAAATCGCATCAGGAACTGGCGGTGGAGCTGGGTATGCAGAAAAAAGATGTTTATATTTTGGAAAACGGGAATGTCTTTGCTTTGTCGCAGGACGGGGGCGAAGTAATTGATAAGATTCCGATTGAAACCGTATTGGTTGACGGTTTGGGCGTCGGCGATGTCGGTGATGTTGTGCTGCGTGACCGGCAAAAGCTGTCGCAGGATGGATTGATTGTAGTTTCGATTGTGGTTGACCGCTATACCAGTGAGATCCTGGCCAGCCCCGAAATCGTATCGCGCGGGTTTATTTATGTCAAGGAAAACGCCAGTTTGATGGATGACATTAAAGATATTGTCAGCCGATCGCTGGAAAGAGCAACTATGAAAAATATCCATGACTGGACGAAGATTAAGACAATGATTCGAGATGACATTAGAGAATATCTGTGGCAGTATTTGAAACGGAATCCGATGGTACTGCCCGTCCTGACACAAGTGGAGGTATAGGAAAATACAGGAGGCTGTTGTGAAAGAAAGTGTAGAAGAAAAGGCAAGGGAAATGATTCGCGCCTTTAAATCGACAGAAGAATATATTCAATACTTGAATTATAAATCATTGCTGTCAAACAAGCCTGAATTGTGGGACAAAGTCAACACGTTCCGGCGCAAGGTATTTGAGATTCAAGTCGATCAAAACTATGGGCAGTTTGAAGCCGGTGAAAGGCTGCTCCGATTAAAAAGCGACTATGAGCAGGAATTACAGGATCCCTTGGTCAATGCTTTTTTAGATGCGGATTATCAGCTTTGTCGCTCGCTCCGGGATGTTTTTCAAACGATGGAGGCGGAGCTGGATTACGACACCAAGTTTTTGGAATAGGCGGGGAACGGGGTTCCTTGCTTGATTCCCGGGAAAAGAGGAATTTATGATCAGGAATGTAGTCGGAGAAATTTTACAGGTGATTGTGCGGATCGCTTTTATCGGAGCGGTTATATTTGCCGTGGTCAGAGGTACGAGCTGGGCTTATCAAAACGCATACGCCCTGATCCAGAGACCCGGCCAAACCGGAGAAGGCAAGGAAGTAACCATCGAAATTCCCAAAGGTGTGGGTACGGAAAAGATTGCCGCGATTTTAAAAAAGAACGGGCTGATTGAAAATGAGCTTTTTTTCCGGGCGCTGGCCAAGCTGAACGGGTATGATGCTAAGTTTCAAACCGGCAAGTTCAAGCTGGATACGGCGATGGATGAGTACCGGATCATGGAAATCCTGATGAAGGACGGCGAAAAGAGGAAGACCGTTAAGTTTACCATTCCGGAGGGCTACACTATCCTGCAAATTGCCAATAAGATGGTCGAACTGGGTATCTGCAAAAGCAGCGATGAATTTGTTCAGGCCTGCAATGATATTTCCAAGTATAATTATGATTTTGTTCAGGAAATCCCGGAGCGGAATCTGCGGCTGCAGGGTTATCTTTTCCCCGATACCTATGAGATTTACGCCGATGCCAAGGTGACGGAAGTCATTGAAAAAATGCTGAAGCGCTTTGATGCGATTTATGATGCCGATTTCCGGGCCAGAACGACGGCGCTGGGGTATAGCATCGACCAGGTGGTCAATATGGCATCAATCATTGAAAAAGAAGTGCGGGTGCCGGAGGAGCGCAAATTAGTGGCCAGTGTCATCAATAACCGGATGAAAATTGATATGCCGCTGCAAATGTGCTCAACGGTTATGTATGTTTTAAATAAATCCTATCCGCAGTTGACGATTGCCGATACCAAAATTGATTCACCGTATAATACCTATATTAACCGGGGACTGCCGGCCGGGCCGATTGCCAATCCGGGTAAGGCGGCGATAGAGGCGGTGCTTTATCCCGAAGAAACGGATTATATCTACTTTGTGCTCAAAGATGCCGAAAGCGGCGAGCATGTATTCAGCCGGACGCTGGATGAGCACAATGCGGCCAAGGTCAAATACAAGGATCATTTGCAATAAAGGGTTTGTGGCGGTGTCAGCCGCAGCAAACCGGTTATAGTACAGTACGATATCATAAGATGAGGACGGAAATGGAAAACGTAAATACTCTGTTTACCGGCGGCATCAGTGACAAAGAAGCCTTTTTCTCTTTGTTTTACGAGGAGGAAGGCTTTTTGTCCGATTTGGGCAAATCTGCCCGCCGACGTGAGGTGCCGGTTATTCGGCCGGAAATGGCGCAGCTTTTGCAGCTTTTGCTGCGGCTGCAAAGACCGCGGCGAATTTTGGAGGTTGGGACAGCAGTGGCTTATTCGGCGCTTTTGATGAGTCGCTTCTTGCCGGCAGACGGGAAACTTCTGACGATCGAGCGGAACCCGATCATGCAGCGGGAAGCCGAAGAAAACCTGACTGCGGCCAAGACGTGGCTGGCGGATCAAGCGCGGGGAGACGAGCCGAGTGCCGGTCAGCCGGAGAGAGTTCAGCCCGATAAAATAGAATTATTATGTGGCGATGCCGCCCGGCTTCTGCCGGAATTAAAGGAACCGTTTGATTTTATTTTTTTGGATTCCGCCAAGGCGCAATATATTCATTTTTTGCCGGAATTGGTGCGGCTCTTAACCGCCGGCGGACTTTTGGTAACGGATAATGTGCTGCAAAACGGTGAGATTATGGTTTCCCGTCATTTGCTGCCGCGCCGGGAAAGGACGACCCATAAGCGAATGCGCGAATATTTGCGGGCGGTCGGGATTCACCCGCAGCTGACAACGCATTACTTTGGACTGGCAGACGGAGCAACGGTCAGTATAAAAAAGGATTAAAGGAAAGAATATGAAGGAATGGATAAAAAAGCCGGAGCTGCTGGCGCCGGCCGGTTCGTATGAAAACTTGGTGACTGCCGTTAAATACGGGGCCGACGCGGTTTATTTGGGCGGTTCGGTCTTGGGACTGCGGGCGAAAGCGAAAAACTTCAGTCCGGAAGAAATGGTGGCCGGCGTGGCCTATGCCCGCGAAAACGGAGTAAAGGTTTATGTGACGGTGAATGTTTTTGCCCATAATCAGGACATAAAAGCGGCTAAGACTTATTTGCGGGAGCTGGGCGAGGAAATAAAACCGGATGCGTTGATTGTGGCTGATCCGGGACTTTTGATGCTGGTTCGGGAAACTTTGCCGGAGATGGAAATTCATCTCAGCACACAGGCCAATAACACCAATTACCTGACATACCGTTTTTGGTACGGACAGGGTGTTAAGCGAGCGGTGCTGGCCAGAGAATTGTCGCTGGCGGAAATCAGTGAAATCAGAGCCAATATTCCGGCGGATATGGAGATGGAAGGCTTTGTTCACGGGGCGATGTGTATGTCTTATTCGGGGCGCTGTCTGATCAGTAATTATTTGACCGGGCAGGATGCCAATCACGGCGCCTGCACCCAAAGCTGCCGCTGGAAATATCATTTGGTTGAGGAAACCAGACCGGGCGAATATCTGCCGGTATCGGAGGACGAAAACGGCACCTATTTTTTTAATTCCAAAGATTTATGCATGATTGATCATTTGGAGGACATCATGGCCGCGGGGCTGGATAGCCTGAAAATTGAGGGGCGAATGAAAACACCGCTGTATGTGGCAACGGTGGTCAAGGCGTACCGACAGGCGATTGATTTGTGTCTTAGCGATCCGGCTGCTTATCAGGCCAAGAAAGCCTGTTTTTTGGCGGAAGTGGGGAAATGTTCACACCGGCACTTTGACACCGGCTTTTTTTACGGCCGGCCGCAGAATGGACAAATCTATGAAAACTCAGCGTATATTAAAGATTATGTTTTTACGGCCAAGGTGCTGGGCTATGATTCGGCCAGCGGGCTGCATTTGATTGAGCAGCGCAATAAGTTTTCGGTGGGCGATACCTTGGAG
The DNA here is from genome assembly GCA_002999035.1 of Lachnospiraceae bacterium oral taxon 500. Taxonomy (NCBI): domain Bacteria; kingdom Bacillati; phylum Bacillota; class Clostridia; order Lachnospirales; family Lachnospiraceae; species Lachnospiraceae bacterium oral taxon 500. The sequence goes on along the minus strand of CP027241.1, from coordinate 3,014,308 downwards.
ATTTTGACCCAGCGGGGAGATAATCTTTCTTTTTCGGTGGAGTCGATTCAAACCGAGAGCGGCGAGGGAAAGACCAGTGCGACTTTAGCCAAGGAAAAACTGTGGCTCCGTCTGCCTGGGCCGGTGGCATCGGAAACCATTATCCGCCGGCCGGCCGGGGAGTAAAAATCAAAGTAAAATAGAAAGCACTCGGCGGAGTGCTTTTAAAATACCTGAACTAAAAACAGGGGATTGACTTGGGGGGGAAAATAATATATTATAAGGAGAGAAAAGTTGAGGTTTTTATGAAAATATATCCCCGATATTATTATCCAAGTATCTATCATATCCCGTACCGCCAGCTCTATGATCAGGGTTTCCGCGGGATTGTTTTTGACATTGACAACACTCTGGTGGCCTACGACCGGAAAATGCCGACTGCCGAAGTGGCGGAGTTGGTTGCTCTGCTGCGGCGCAAAGGCTTTTCCATTGTTTTGGTTTCCAATAATACCAAGCGTCGGGTTCGTCCCTTTGCCAAAGGGATTCGTCTGCGCAGCGTTTTTTCGGCGATTAAGCCCCTGCCCTTTGGTTTGAAGAAAGGGCTGACCATACTGGGCACGAAGCCGGAGGAAACGGTTATTATCGGCGACCAGCTTTTTACTGATGTGATTGCCGGCAACCTTTTGGGGCTGTGTACAATATTGGTGCAGCCGATTCAGGAACAAGAGGCATTTTACACGAAGATAAAAAGGAAGCTGGAAAAGAAACTGCTGGAATATGCTCATATCACAAACTCAGAAGATAAATGGAGAGAAGATGAATAATATAGTATTGATCGGTTTTTCTCAATGCGGAAAAACAACAATCGGAAAGCTCTTAGCTGAAAAAACGCAGCAATCCTTTGTGGAATTAGAAACCGAGATAGAAAATGAATATCATCAGGAAATGCGCGATTTGAAAGCGGGAATGACGCCGGAGGAGTTTAAAGCGATTGGGAAAAATGCTCTGGAAAAGCTGATTGGTCGGAAAAATAAGATTATTGCCGTCAGCAGCGAGCTGATTGAGGATGAAGAAATCGCGGGCGTTCTGCCCAAAATCGGAACGGTGGTTTTTTTGCAAACCGACCGGGAAGAAATCGAGCGTCGGCTGGGCGAAGGGCAGGGGACTGCTCCGGAGCCGGACGTTAAGCTTGACGAGGAGGTTCTTTCTGCGCGTATTGACAGGCAGGAATCTTTGTTTTTTCAAAGCGCCGGTATCATCATTCAAACGGCCGGCAAAACACCGGAAGCAATTGTTGACGAAATCCTGCTGCTGTTGTAAGCCGAGCGGGAATGTTGCGCGTGTCCAGTTTTGAGGCTGGAACAGATTGGCAATATGCAAAGTGGAAAAGACGGATGAAGAAGTGCGTCGTCTATGGGAGGAAAAATGAATTTAAGAGTTCAGAAATTAACGGAAAAATTGAAGGATTTGGGACTGGATGCGGTTTTGGTTTCAAGCTTATATAACCGTCGTTATCTATCGGGCTTTACCGGTTCCAATGCCTATTTGTATATCAGCCCGAATCAGCAGATTTTGCTGACTGATTTTCGCTATCTGGAACAGGCGGCAGCGCAGTGTCCGGATTTTCAAATTGTAGAATACCGCAACGCCGGATTAACCGAAACACTGGAAAAATATTTGCAGGCAGATAACGTTAAAATCTGCGGTTTTGAAGGCAATCAAATGACTTTTGCCGAATATCGGCTGTTAGTCGATAAGCTGCCGGCGGTGGAATGGAAAAGCATGGGCGATGCCGTTGAACAGTTGCGGATGCTGAAAACGCCGGAAGAATTGGTTTTGCTGCGCAAAGCCTCGCAAATCGGCGATCAGGCGTTCAGCCATATGCTGGATTTTATTAAGCCGGGTCTGACAGAAAAAGAAATCGGTATCGAATTGGAGTTTACGATGAGAAAGTTGGGAGCGGAGGGATTGAGTTTTGAGTCGATCATTGCTTCCGGCGTAAACGGCGCCCGGCCACACGCCCGGCCGACGGATAAACCGATTCGGCAAGGGGAGCTTTTGACCATGGATTTTGGCTGTATTTATCAGGGCTACTGCTCGGATATGACCAGAACGGTGGCAATTGGTGAGGTCAGCGATCAGTTGAAAGAAATTTATGACATTACTTTGAAAGCGCATTTGGAATCTTTGGCGGCTTTGAAACCGGGCTTAACCGGCGCGGCGGTTGACACCATTGCCAGAGATATCATTACCGAAGCCGGCTATGGCCAGTATTTCGGCCATGGTCTGGGGCACAGCGTCGGCCTGGAGGTGCATGAGGTACCGTATTTAGGCCAGCGGGAAACCCGAACGCTGAAAGCAAATATGCTGGAAACGATTGAACCGGGGATTTATCTGCCCGGCATCGGCGGCGTTAGGATTGAGGATCTGGCGCTGCTGACCGAAAACGGAGCAGAGAGTCTGGTTACATCAGAAAAAAAATTGATTGTATTGTAAGATAGTAGAGTCAAAAGAATGCTGCAAAGCACGGAGCAATCCGATAGAGGAAAGGGCAGAAGGCGTTTGCCCCAAATCATTGTGAATAAAAAATTTAGGAGGAACAATTAACATGGCAGTAGTAGTACAAGCAGGTAACTTAAAAAACGGAATTTCCATTGAATTCGAGGGCAATATTTATCAGGTTTTGGAATTTCAGCATGTCAAACCCGGTAAAGGACCGGCATTTGTCAGAACGAAATTGAGAAATATGAAGTCCGGCAGCATCATTGATAAGACCTTTCGGCCGCAGGATCGCTTTGAACAGGCGGTAATTGAAAGAAAAGATATGCAGTATCTGTATTCAGACGGAGAATTATTTCACTTTATGGATCAGGAATCCTTTGAGCAGATTGCCTTAAACGCGCAGGATTTGGGCGATGCCTTAAAGTTTGTTAAGGAAAATGATGTGGTCATGATGTTGTCGCATAATGGCGTAATCTTTGGTGTTGAGCCGCCGATCAGCGTGGAGCTGACAGTTACCCATACCGAGCCGGGTATTAAAGGCGATACGGCTACCGGCGCAACCAAACCGGCCGAACTGGAAACCGGCGCAGTGGTAATGGTACCTTTATTTATCAATAACGGAGATAAGCTCAAGATTGATACCCGTACCGGCGAATATGTTTCCCGAGTATAAAGGTTGGCCGGATGACTTTTGAATAGTCGCTTGACCGGGCAGCACAGGAAAAGACTAAGGAGGACAAGATGGAACGAAGAATATTAAAGATTGATGATCAGCAAGGCGGCGGCACAGTCAATATTGCCGATGAAGTGATTGCTGTGATTGCCGGCATGGCGGCAGTCGAGGTAGAAGGTGTAGCCGGCATGGTCGGCAAGCTTCGGGGCGAGTTGGTTGAGCTGCTGGGTATGAAAAATCTGGGCAAAGGGATTAAAGTCCGGGTCAATGAGCAGGAAGAAATCACTTTGGACTTGGCGGTTATCATTGAATTCGATGTCAGTGTTCAGGATGTGACGGCCAAGGTTCAAAAGAAAGTAAAGTCGACAGTGGAGAATATGACCGGCCTGACGGTGGCTGCGGTCAATGTTAAAGTCAGCGGCGTAGAGCCGAAAGCCAGAGAGAGAAAACCCAAGAAAACCGGCTCCGGCGCATAAGATGATGTAGGTAGGCGCGGCAAGCGATTGCAGCGCTTACTTTTTTCTGGCAGAATGGAGATCAGAAATGAAATTAAAAGAAAAAAGGGAGCTGCTGTTTCGGGTATTGTTCGGACAAAGCTTTCATCAGGAACAGGATTTGGATGCGGAGGCGCTGGAAGTATTTAACCGCAATGAAAAACCGGTGTCGGAAGAGGATCAGGCCGTAGTGCGGCAGGAACTGGAAGAAATCAGAAAACTGCTGCCGGAGATTGACGAGCGGATTAATCGCCGGGTGGAGCGCTGGAATACTGCAACTATGGCCAAGGTGGAACTGGCGATTTTACGTTTGACGGTATACGAGCTGTTTTATAAAAAAGAAGCGCCGGTCGGTATTTTGGCCAAGGACGCCGTCAGTCTGGCTGCCGGTTATGGGCAGGATGCCGCTTATCGTTTTGTCAACGGGGCAGTCAGCAGACTCTTAGAGGAGCTGCCGGCGGAAAGTACCGGCGGAAACGGAGAAGGGGAAGCGGAATAAAAGGAGAAAGGCGCGAAAAGTGCGCCGGATAAAAGGAAGGAAGCCATGGCAGGCAAAATATTTCAGGTTTCGGAAGTCAATTTATATATTAAAAATCTGTTTCGGGATGATTTTTTGCTGAATCATCTGCAAATTGAGGGCGAAGTCAGCAATGCCAAACGCCATACTTCCGGCCATATTTATTTTACCTTAAAGGATGAAGCAGGAGCGATTGCCTGCGTGCTGTTTGCCGGCTATGCGGGTGGTGTCGAGCTGTTGCCCCAAAATGGCGAAAAAGTGGTCGTAACCGGCGGTGTCGGCGTTTATGAAAAAACCGGCAGCTATCAGGTTTATGTCCGGGAAATCAGAGCCGGCGGCCGGGGCGATTTAGCGCAAAAATTGGAAGCACTCAAGCAAAAATTAGCGGCGGACGGTATTTTTGGAAAGCCGAAAAAGAGACTGCCGCTGCTGCCGGAAAGAATTGGTCTGGTGACCAGTGCAACCGGCGCGGCGCTTCAGGATATTTTGCAGATTGCCGGCCGGCGCAATCCCGGAGTGCAGTTAATCTTATATCCCAGTCTGGTTCAGGGTGAGCGGGCGGCGGCTAATATTGCGGCCGGGATTGAATATTTTAACCGCCAAAAGGAACCGGTTGATGTGCTCATTATCGGCCGGGGAGGCGGTTCATTAGAGGATTTATGGGCGTTTAATGAAGAAGCGGTTGTACGGGCAATTTTTCATTCCGGGATTCCTGTCATTTCCGCTGTCGGCCATGAAACCGATGTGACGCTGTCGGATTTGGCGGCGGATTTGCGGGCACCGACACCATCGGCGGCAGCTGAACTGGCGATTCCTGAGCAAGCCGTGCAAAGACAAAAGCTGAACGAAAGCCGGCACCGCTTAGACAGCGCCTTTCGGCAGTATGGCGGGATGCTTGGAAATGAAATCGAACAGGCCCGGCTGCGGCTGACGCACTATCATCCGCGCCGCAAATGGGAAGAACTGACAGCCGGGCTGGCCGGCCGGGAGAAGGAATTAAACCGCGAGTTCAGACATTATTTGCGGCAAGTTCGTTGGGAACTTGAACTGAAACAAAAGGAACTGACCGCAGCCGCTCCGCAGGCCAAGCTGACGGCCGGTTACGCTTATTTAACAGCGGCGGATGGCCGGGGGATTACAACCGCAGAGCAGGTTCAAGCCGGTGACCTTTTGCAGATATATCTGCGGGACGGTCGGCTGACGGCAAGAGTGGAGGAAAAGGAAAGTGGCGGCAAAGAAAAAAGAAATTAGCATGGAAGAAATGCTCCGGCAGGTTGATCAGATTATCAAGGACTTGCAGACGGGAGAGTTGAGTTTTGAGGAAAACTTGGCGGCTTACCAAAGAGGGACTGAGCTTTTAAAGGAATGCAGCGGCCGGCTGGAGAAGGCGGAAAAAGAACTGATTGTGTTGGAAGTAGATGAGATATGAAATATATAGTAGAAATATTTAACAATCGCCCTTTTGTGGTGGCGCTGATTGGCTGGTTCGTGGCGCAGGGTTTTAAGATTTTGACAACCGGCATCCGTTACAAAAAGTTTGATCCGGAGCGGATCATGGGGTCGGGCGGAATGCCCAGCTCGCATACGGCTTCGATTGTGGCGGCCACGGTTCAGCTCGGTAAGCTGTCGGGCTTCAGCGATCCGGTCTTTGGACTGGGTATGGTGATTTCTTTTATTACCATGTACGATGCCGCCAATGTCCGGATGGCAGCCGGGCAGCAGGCCAAGGTGATTAAGCAGATTGTCGAGCAGCTGGGGCGTTCCAATTTTCAAATTGAAAAAGAACTAAAGGAGCTGCTCGGCCATACTTACTTAGAAGTTTTTGTCGGCATGCTGCTGGGGATTTTGATTGGGCTGTGGTATTAGACTTTATTCCATCGGCAGCGCGACCGTAAAAACCGCGCCGGTTTCGGCACTGCTAGCAGCGCTGATTTGGCCGTGATGAGCGGCAGCAATACTGGCAGCGATGGCCAGCTCCAGCCCGTAGCCGCCGGTTTCGCGGACGCGGAGTTGTCCGCTTTTGACACGGTGTCGCTGGCGCCAGATGTTTAGGCTTTTTTGGGTCGTTTTAAAGTCATGACTGACAGCGTTAAAATACTAATGCCCCAGGCAATCATGGCGTAAGCTGGCGGAACGGATTCGGCTAACAGGCCGCCCAAGATAGCGCCGACTGGCATGGTGGCCACTAAAACACTGTCGATAATCGTAACAATCCGGCCTAACAGGGCAGCCGGCAGAGAGCTTTGAATTTGCGTAATCAAGGTAATGGTTAACACGCCGTAAGGAATAAAGGCCAAACTAAGAAGCGGCAGAGAAAAATAAAGCTGATTGATTAATACCGCCGCTATCCATAAGACGCAGGTAATCAGCGGAAAAACCCGCAGTTTAAATAGATAGGACAGGTTTGTCAACTTCATGGCCAGGGTAGTGCCAAGAATAAGGCCGATACTCATGGCCAGCCGGATATAACCGAAATAATCAATGCTGCCCAGCGCTGCCGCGTAAGCCGGCAAAATAGCGGAAACAATGCCCATGGTGAAGTTTAACAGCATGATCGGCAGACAGATGGAAACGGCCTCTGAGGAAAAAAAGGCGGCAATTCCTTCTTTAAAGCTGATTTTGTATTGGCTGAAGTTCAGTTTTTCGGCCTTGACGGTTTCCGCCGACTGAATGCCCAAAAAGCAGACAAAGGCCAAGAGATAGGTCAGGCCGTTGATTAAGTAAATCTGGCTGACGCTGATATGAGCAATAATCAGGGAAAAGGCAGCGCTGACGGCCACTTCCACAATTCGGCTGATGGACGCGGACAGGGAATTGTATTTAATTAAGCCTTTTTCCGGCACAATATGCGGAATAACGGCAAATTCTGCCGTTCTTTCATAGTTTTCAATGAAAGAAACCAAAAGGATAGTTACAAAAATTGTCGGCAGAATTGCCCGGTTAAAATAAAAGGCCAGTGGCACAAGCAGAATCAAGAGGGCTTGAATCAGCTGCGCCGATACGAGGATTTTCTTTTTATTGCCGTGATCGACCAACGGTCCGACCAAAAAGGACAGAGCTTTGGGCAGCATGGTCATAGCGGTTACCAGACCGGTATAAAAAGCATTTTGTGTGGCGGCGTAAACATACCAAACTACAGCCAATTGGTATAAATTATCGCCAAAGGTAGAGATAGAGCGGCCGAATAATAGTTTTTTAGCATTAGCGTTCATCATCGGATTCCTTTCTGAAGGCGGTGGTGTGCTGAATGAATTGTTTCTGTAAGGTTAATTCTTTAATACCATAAATTTTTTAATAAGAGTGCATTTTTAACAGAAAAAGCAAATATCTGCGTAAGTGTCATCAAGCAAAGCAAGAAGGTAATTAGTTTTTGTTTCAATTTTTAATACTCCTTTGTTTAACGTTTTGTTTCTTGACGTTAATATACCAGCCTTTCTTTTCTTTTTCAACGGACACATCTGTCCCTTGACAAAACCGGAAAAGTATGATACAGACAATAAAAAACCAATAAATAATTAAGTATTTAGAAAGCCATAGAGCGGAAAGGAGCCAAATGAGTGTTTCGTTGGGCACAATCATCAGGGAATTGCGGAAGAAAAAAGGACTTAGCCAAAAAGAACTGGCTGAGGGGATTTGTTCGCTGAAACAGTTGTCCAGAATTGAAAATAACACTTCGGAAGCCAGTACTTATTTGATTTATGAGTTGTCCTTTCGCTTAGGCGAGAACCTGTTGGATTACTTTCCTTATGCTGAGTTAGAGGAGCCGTTTCTTTGGAAAAAGAGAGTTGATGAATTAGAACAGTATTACAGCGAAGAACGATATCAGGAAATGTACCGGCAAAGCAAAATCTTAAAAGATGATGAGCTTGTCCGGTCTTTTGTTTTTTTGCGCCAAAGAATCAATTGGTATTTTGGCATAGCAGCTGGTTATTGCCAGCCAGCGGAGGCTTTTTCGGCGGAGGATTTTTTGAACCTGATTGCTCTGACACATCCCTTTACCAAGGTCAGCGATATTTGGCAGGCTAATTTAAAGCCGTTTGAGCTGCGCATCTTAAATGCGGCAATTTTTGTTCATTTGCAGGCCGAACGCTATGACATTGCTGAGGAATGGCTGCTTAAAGCAATTACGATACTTGACCGCTGCTATTTTGAAGTCAAAGATAATGCGTACTTAAACTTTTTCTATAATTTAAGCCGGCTTTATTTTTACCGGCAGGAATATAAAAAAGCTTTGCAGGTAGCCGACCAGGGACTGCGGCTTTGTCAGGAAAACAATATCCTTTATCAAGTGGCGGGGCTGAGCAATATTAAGGGGCGCAGTCTGTACTGCTTAGGGCGAAAAGAGGAAGCGCTGCTGTATATGAACCTGTTTTTGCAGCTAAATGACTTTTTAGGAGAAAACAGCCACTTTAAGGATAAAAATGTTAATCAAAATCTAAGAAATACCTATCAGTTAGCACCACTGGGCTATATCACTCCATCGGCAGAATAACCGTAAACATCGTGCCGGTTTCGGCACTGCTGGCAGCACTGATTTGGCCGTGATGAGCGGCAGCGATACTGGCAGCGATGGCCAGCCCCAGCCCGTAGCCGCCGGTTTCGCGGACGCGGGAGCTGTCCGCCCGGTAAAAGCGGTCAAATAATTTGGGCAAATCGGATGCGGCAATGACAGTGCCGTGGCTGACAACGGACAGCCGAGCCGACTTTTTTTCTGTCCATAGCTTGACCCCAATGGTGCTGCCGGGAAAAGAATATTTGCAGGCATTATCCAGTAAAATGTGAAGCAACTGCGTCAGCTGAGCGGCATTGCCGGTCAACCGGATATCGGCGGCAATCTCATCCTGAAAGCGGAGATCGCGCTCAAAAGCCAGCGATTCCATAGTCAGGATGCTGCCCATGACCAAATCGCTGAAATCAACACTTTCTTTAACTACCGACAGCTGGCTGGTATCGGATTTGGCCAGAAACAGCATTTGCTCGACCAGCTCTTTCATCCGCAGTGCTTCGGCGCTGCTGTTTTCAATCCATCGGTTTTGCTCGGCTATGGTTTTTTGGGGATTGGCGGCCAAAATTCCTAAATTGGTCAGAATAACCGTCAGCGGCGTTTTCAGTTCATGCGAAGCATCAGCCAAAAACTGGCGTTGCTTGTTCCAGGCGGCTTCGACCGGAGCCAGTGCCATGTTGGCCAAAAAGATACTGATTCGCCAAAAGGCAAGCAGTACCAGACCGCCGACCAGCAAAAAAGTTTGAATTAAAGCATAGAGTGACGACAGGCTATGCTGATAGTCACCGAACGCAATCCGAATCGTATCGGGCTGCCACTGCCGTTTGAAAAAGAGGAGATGAAGGCCGCTGATCCGGCCTTTTTCATTGTATGCTTTAGCAACAAAAAACCCCCAGCTGTGCTGGGGGAGACAAAAGCTTTAGCTACAAGAAAAAACCTCCTGTGATATAATAAATGCAGGTCTGCAAACCGCATGAAGATATCAAAAAGGAGGTATCCAAATGGATAAAAATAGTTTAACACATACGAGGTGGGAATGCAAATATCATATAGTATTTGCACCGAAATATAGGAGACAAATTATCTATGGAAAGATAAAAAGAGATGTAGGAAAAATATTGAGAGAATTATGTGAGAGGAAAGGAGTAGAAATAGTAGAAGCAGAGTGTTGTGTAGATCACATACATATGCTAGTAAGGATTCCGCCAAAATACAGTGTATAGGTATCAGCAAATATGAGATCACTAAATTACTTGAATCAGAATATAAGAGCAGTTTGCCGAGTATCGAAGAAATAGAGAAAAAGATTAAGGAAATAGATACGGATAATTAAAAATAGAAAAGAAATGAAATGAATAGATATTAGCTAATGACGATTGGAGAAAATCACGAATCGTCATTTTTTATTGCAATGAAAGGAGAGCATATGCAAGAAAAAAGAAATGAACAAAATACAGGAGCAAAGACAACAAAGAAGATTGGAAAGACCAGTTATGAGGTGATTGTCCATTTTAATGATAAAAGCAGTGAAACTATGCAGGATAAACTAAAAAGGATAATGCTGAGGGAATTTCGGAGAAAATCGAACGAAAAAAAAGATGATTTTGATTAAAAAGTCCTTGACAAGTAGCAACTGGAGCGATGGCCAAATCATTGTTGAGGCGGCCGATACGGCTAAAGTGCAGATTGTTTTAAATGGCGCGGATATTACCAGTCAAACCGGCAGCGTTTTGCAGATTAAAACTGCTGACAAGGTATTTTTGACACTGGCTGACGGAACAGTCAATCAGATGACAGATGCCGAAAGCTATGCCGATACTTCGGAAACAGCGGCCGATGCGGCGATTTACAGCAAAACCGACTTGACGATTAACGGCGGCGGTGCGTTGACGGTTAATGGCCGGTACAAGGACGGCATTAAATCGAAGGATGAACTGACCATTACCGGCGGGCAGCTGACGGTATCAGCTCAGGACGATGCACTGACCGGTAAGGATTCGGTTGCGATCTTAGACGGCAGCTTTGTGATTACAGCCGGCGGCGATGGAATCAAATCCAGCAACACAAGCGACACGACAAAGGGCTGGGTTTCGATTGACGGCGGCAGCTTTAAGATTACAGCCGGCGGTGATGGGATTCAAGCGGAAACCATAGTTGAAATCAATGACGGAACTTTTGAGATTGTTTCGGGCGGCGGCAGCACCAGCGCCGCCGCTTCGCAGCCGGGTCAAATGACTCCACCCAATAGACCGAATCAAGGGCAGCAAAACGGTCATAGGCCGCCGCACGGGCAAGGACCACAGGGTCAGCAAGGTTTTAATGGCCAGTGGCAGCAGTCCGATACCAACACAGCGGCAGGTGAAAGTAATACGCAAAGCACCAGCAGCAAAGGGGTGAAAGCCGGTACGGACTTACTGATTAACGGCGGAACAATGACGGTAAATACCGCTGACGATACCCTGCACAGCAATGGCAGTATTACCATTCAGGCGGGCAGTTTGACCCTAACCAGCGGTGACGACGGGATTCATGCCGAAACCGATTTGAATATTACCGGCAGTGCCGTGATTGACATTACGAATAGCGTGGAAGGCTTGGAAGCCAAGGTTGTCAATATCAGCGGCGGCACAGTCAATGTCAATGCTTCCGATGACGGCATTAACGCGACCGGTGGAACCTCTTCTGACGGCGGATTCGGCGGCGGAATGGATCAGGTTCAGGAAGGCGTAGCGGTTAATATTTCCGGCGGAGTGATTACTGTCAACGCTCAGGGCGACGGGCTTGATTCCAACGGCAATGTTACCGTCAGCGGTGGGACGACCGTTATTTACGGGCCGACCAACAACGGCAACGGCAGCCTTGACTACAATGGCACGGCCGATATCAGCGGCGGTACTTTTATTGCAGCCGGCAGCAGTGGCATGTACCAAGGTTTCAGTCAAAACAGCAGTCAGTCCAGCGTGGCATTTTACCATAACGGCAGCGCCGGCGAACAGTTGACTTTAGCAGACAGCGCCGGCAACGTGATAGCATCCTTCCCGGGTGTGAAAAATTATCAAGTGGTTTTGATCAGCACCGGTCGGTTAAAGACCGGAACCAGTTATACCGTATATACCGGCGGCACGCTTTCTGAAACGGGCAGCGGAGCAGTAACCGGCGGTACAATTAAAAACGGTACGGCGGTGATGACGGTAACAGCAGAATAGTCAGCAGAAAGGAGGAAGAGAGCGGCAGCCCTTCAGCATGGGGTGTCGGATTCAGTTTAGACAAGCCGCTCGTAATTTGTTGACATCTCAACGAATTACGAGTGTATGCATTAAGTAAACGGACAGTTATACTGGATAGGCCGATGGGGCCTGTCAAGTATAACTGTTTTCTTGTCTGAACCGGAGGAAAAGTGAGGTTTTAGTTGTATTATTTGCCTATGCGTAGTATAATCCCGTCTTTGACACTTTGTAGAGCAAAAAACAGCCATAACCCCAGTGTTTATGAGGGGTTAGGCTGTTTTCGTTTTTGCTGAGTATGTGATGATAACGGTTTCGTCCATATCTCCCGTGACGAGGGGGTATTCTTTGTAATAAACGGTGTTATAGGCGGTAGGATCCGTCTCATCCAGAGCGGAGATATCGATGAATTTATCCGATCCCGGAATTTTGAACTGTGTTGGCAGGAGAGCCCGTTCCCGTTCCTCTTTTTTCATCTTTTTTAAAGAATACGTGATCACATAAGACCGGTTTCCAAAGCTGTTAAAAAAACGGTTCCCTTTACTGCCAAGCCCGGCATCCGAGCAGAAGATAAATTCACTGCAGTTAAAATCCCGGATTACTTTGGTCTCCAGAGGCTTTAAAGTAAGCTGTTCATTCTGGTTCCCGGGATACAGGTCAAAAGAAAGAGTGACCTTTTCCCGACGCTGGTTATAGAGCAGAGTTTCTTTTTCGGCTTCTTTTTTCGCCCAGTTCATCATTTCCTCTTCGTTTCCGGAGAACCGTGCCAGAAGATCCTTGTACTTGCCCAACTTTTTGTGGATGCGGGAAGAAGTCTTTCCGTTTTCTTTGCGGAGTTATAGAATTAAGAAGAACACTTCATCACTATTTGAGTAAAAGATGTTTTGCTTAATTCTTTTTTTATTGAAGAATCCCCGCGAAAGGAGGTAATCGTGAGAAGTTATGAGAAAATAACCGCCTTGTATGAGAGGTTAAGCCGAGATGACGAACTGCAAGGCGAGAGCAATTCGATTGTCAATCAGAAGAAAATCTTGGAAGAATACGCAAAGAAAAATCATTTGGAGAACATCGTTCATTTTACCGATGACGGAATCAGCGGAATTATGAATGAGTGGCATGCAAGGGATACTTCAAGGAAAATCAAGTCCACATTCAAAGCGAAAGGAGAGAGCGGAAAACATACAGGATTAAGTGAATATAAAGAGCTAATGAAAAAAGAAGCCTAATTATAGACTTCTTTTTTCACGCACTCAATGTAACAGATCTTATCGAATTACAAGTTATGTTTTGTCATATTTTTAATAGATTGCTGATAGAACTCAATTTTATCATCTAAATTTTGAAGATACTCAGTCCATTTTAGTTGCTGTTCTAAAACATAATTCCTGTGTAATTGGAGAATTTGTAATCGTTCAGGCATTGTAATCAAGCCAACATATCGTAACTCGGAATAATGTCGAATATCTTTGATAAGCATTCCTGTTTCTTTCAGCCGTCTTATAAATTTTATCCACTCTATATCGCTTTCTTTATAATATCTCCTACCATTTTTGTCTCTATCTACTTTGAGTAATCCTTTTTTTTCGTAGTAACGAAGGGTACTTGCTGGAAGATTTGTTTTATTTGCAATTTCGCCTATTTTCATTGCAGATGACTCCTTTCCTAATTTTTAAAATTCATAAGTAAAAGAACTTGACTTAAACCAAAGTTTAAGTAGTATAGTTATATTATAAAAGAAAAAAGGAGGTGAATTCAAGTGAAAAGTAAACGATTTGAAATAGGTTTAGAACAATTACAAGAAATTGATGGTGTGAGTGGCGAAAAAGTTATACAAACATTAAAAGATATTGCTCCAGATTTAGGAGAATATATTATCGAATTTGCATTTGGAGATATTTATAGTAGACAAGGACTTTCTTTGCAAGAAAGAGAAATAATAACTATCACAAGTTTATTGACATTAGGAGGGTGCGAACCACAATTAGAAGTTCATATTAATGGATCTTTAAATGTGGGAATATCTCCGGAAAAAATTATTGAGACATTTATTCAGTGCATTCCGTATGTGGGTTTTCCAAAAGTCTTAAATGCTACATTCGTTGCAAAAAAAATCTTTTCTGAAAGGAATCTTACTTTAGGTAGTAACACAAACGACGGGAGGTAATATATCACCAATAAAAAATAAAGAAGCTATATGGAATGAAATAACGAGTGATTTTTCACTGATTTTTTGCTGAAAAACCAAAAATCATAATTTTTGAAAGAGGACTATTTACGCCAAAGTGTAGAAGTCCTCCTTTTTTATGCTCAAAAAACGAAATCAGAGATCAGAAAAAGGAGGATTACACAATGGATAAAAAGGAATATTACCTTTATGTCAAATATCAAAGGCTAAAGGAAAAGTTAAAAAGCCATACAAACACAATGGTTGAAAAGCTATCAAGGTATATGCAAAGCAGTGGAAAGACCTATCAAGACCATTATGCAACCTTGCTTCACTGGTATGAGAAAGATGAGGAAGAATTGCGAAAGAAAACAAATGATAGAAGCAAAGCTCCGACGATTGAAGAATATATGATAAGAGATCATCTTTAAGATATGCTTAAAAGACGGTGTAAGCACTCTATTTTGCTTCTAAATATGATTTAGGTAAAGGATAAGCTGAGGAAAGAAAAAGAGCCTTAAAACGATTACCACCGTTTTGTAGTGGGTTAAATAAAATATGGTTACAAGAATGAATATTCAGCTTGATGGTAAGACTGCTTGATGTAGACGTCCTGATTGCCTTTATTTCCAGTAATAGATACATACATAATGCTTTTCTCCTGTAAAAAATTGGTTTTCTTTATTATACCACAAAGCGTACAAAATAGCACTATAAAAATCATAAAATTTGACGAAAAATAAGCCCCAAATGGCTTAAATAAAGAAGCTACATTAAGCCGCTAAAAAAAGAAGTGTCAAACTCCCATCTCAACGAATTACTAGTGTATGCATTAAGTAAACGGACAGTTATACTTGACATGCCGATGGGGCCTGTCAGGTATAACTGTTTTCTTGTCTGAACCGGAGGAAAAGTGAGGTTTTAGTTGTATTATTTTCCCATGCGTAGTATAATTATTTTGGAGTAAGACGCAGTATTCTAGTCGATTGCTTTATTTCCGAAGACGGGGCTAAAAATCCGTAAAGGGCATATCGATGAAGTTCCTGCTATTGGCTGGTGACGCCCAGTTGCGGGCTGATGGCGGGAGTTAAGAGATTCGGGCGATCTGCAATGGCATGCAGGCGTTGACCCGCTTCTCGTGGAGACTGATATTTGCGGGGGACTTGACTTTTTTTAACAGGACTTGCCTGCAAAATCGCGTGGAACCTGTCTTGCGGCGAAAGCTGTGGGCAGCGTAGCCTGTCTTGCGTGAGCTTTCGGGGATAGGGATTGCATCTTTCAAATATTTGGCCAAATAGGCGAAAGGATTGTCCCTTGAAACGATCGTTTGCAAAAAAGACTAGGAAGTAGAGGAATTGCCGGGGAAAGCCCCTAGACTGTTCACTTGAGGCGCGGATGGGATTACGGTACGACTTATTTGGCGATCTTGCGCGGAGCGTGGCAACTGCTCCGGAGGTCTTTTAATGGGAAACCGCTTTTTTGGCGACAAAAAAGTAAGATTTTGGGAAAACCTGCAGGACCATATGTCGTAAAATTTATCATCCGGGCTGTCTTACTTTCCATTAAAAAAAGCGGATACCATTAATCAGGAAGATGCTCATAACTAAGTCTGTCGGACAAGTGTTTTAAGGGAAAAGCAAGCCGCGGATAAGTGCTGAAACCTTTCGGCCGCGGCACGGGAGGCGGGCATCGGATAAGTACGCCAGCGGCGAAGCCGGCGCAGCGACAGCAAAGAGCATAAGAAAAAGGGTTTGATTTGGGCAGAAAAAACAGAGTAAAGTTTAGAAATAAAGTAAAGCGAAAAGTAAATTATAAGTGGATTGCTTTTATTACGGCGGCGACATTTGGAATTGCGGCAGCGATGGCATATTTTTCGACTGCTTTTATGGAAAGCGTATCGGTGACGGCGGCGCTCTTGATTTTGTTGCTGATTATATCGATCGGTATCTTTTTTGACCTGCTGGGCATTGCGGTCACGGCGGCCGATGAGATTCCGTTTCATTCGATGGCGGCTTCGCATGTCAGGGGCTCCAAAGAAAGTATTCAAATTATTCGCAATGCCGGCAGCGTAGCTAATTTCTGTAATGATGTGGTTGGCGATATTGCCGGGATTATTTCCGGTAGTGCGGCGGCGGCGATTATTGTTAAGCTGGCGATGGAAGACCGCTTTTGGCTACGGACATCGGAGATTTTGCTGTCGGCGGTGATTGCGGCGGTGACGGTCGGCGGCAAGGCGGTGGCCAAGGAGATTGCCATGCGGCATGCCAATTTTATTGTCTTTCAAATCGGTCGGTTTTTAAACTTTTTTCAAAGAAGTTGAGAAGTTGTCTTATTTACTTCTTGTTTGGGCGGATTGCAAAGGAACGGATGGAATGGGAACAGCTGTTTTTGAAATTGAAAACGGGCTTGACAGCGAAAGAGGAGTTTTTGCTGCTTGCCGCCGCAAAACGATAGCTTTTGGCGCGGCCGGCCGGAAACAAATATATTTTGGGGACGGCGGCGAAAGCAAGTTTTGGCGATGGGAAAGCAGAACTGTAAAATAGATAGGAAACAAAAGCAATGAAAAAAGAAAGATTAGATATCCTGCTGGTGGAGAGAGGGCTGGCGGCTTCCCGGGAAAAGGCCAAGGCGCTGATTATGGCGGGTAAAGTTTTGGTGGCCGGAGAAAGAGAAGAAAAAGCCGGTGCGATGGTGCCGGCGGATCAGGAGATTCGGCTGAGGGGCGAGCCGGAGCCGTTTGTCAGCCGGGGCGGTTACAAGCTGCTGAAGGCATTGACCGAGTTTGGCATTGATTTGACGGGTAAAACCTGCATGGATATCGGCGCATCAACCGGCGGCTTTACCGATTGCATGCTGCAGCATGGAGCAAAGCGGGTATATAGCATTGACGTCGGTTATGGACAGCTGGCTTGGAGTTTGCGGCAGGATGAGCGGGTGATTGTTCTGGAAAAGACCAATGTCCGCTATCTGACGGCGGAGCAGGTACCGGAGCCGGTAGATTTTGCCAGCGTAGACGTATCGTTTATTTCTTTGACCAAGATTATTGATGCCGCCCAGACCCGTCTAAAATACGGCGGAGAAATGGTTTGCCTGATTAAGCCGCAGTTTGAGGCCGGGCGGGAAAAAGTCGGCAAAAACGGTGTGGTGCGGGATAAAAAGGTGCATCAGGAAGTAATTGAATGGATTGTTCGGGAAATGCGGGCAAGACAATTTGCGGTACTTGGTTTGGATTTTTCCCCGATTAAGGGACCGGCCGGGAATATAGAATATCTGCTGCATATTAAAAATCAAAAATCGGAAGGAGGGGTGGAGGAAATAGATGGCCAGGCCGGGCGGCCGGCAGTCGAGGAAGCGGCGGAACCGTCAGCACAGGAGAGAGACGAACCGGAGATCAATATTGAAAATGTGGTGGAAAAATCCCATGAAATGGTAGAATAATGGCATATCAGAATATTTTAATTGTAACCAATGTGCAGAAAGACCCGGAGGAAAGGTTTACCGGGATCTTAAAGGAATGGTTGACAGGGCAAGGCAAAAATGTCAGCAGTGTGCATCGGGTCAGTGCCGAAAACATTGCCGGGCAGGAACTGATTATTACACTGGGTGGCGACGGAACGATTATTAATGTGGCGAAAGAAGCGGCAGCCAGAGCTTTGCCGGTGCTGGGCATCAATTTGGGGCATCTGGGTTTTTTGGCGGAAACGGAGGAAAGTTGTGCGTTTTCTGCTTTGACGGAAATATTTAACGGCCGCTATACAATAGAAAAGCGGATGATGTTGAGCGCCTATGGGCTTGAAGCCGGAGAGAAGCGCTTTTACGGTTCGGTCTTAAATGAGGTGGTACTCAAAAGACATGATATTTCCCGGATGATGGCGTATACCCTGCGGATTAACGGCAATCTGGCCGGACATTATCGGGCGGACGGAGTTATTTTATCGACACCGACCGGTTCTACGGCCTATAATTTATCGGCCGGCGGGCCGATTATCCTGCCGCATTGCGAAAACATTGCGGTCACGCCGATTTGTCCGCATTCCTTGTCGGCCCGGCCGCTGGTCTTGTCGGCGACGGATGTGATTGAACTGGAATTTGACCGGCTGCACGGTTTGGACGATTTTTTTGTAACGCTGGACGGGAGCGAGATGATTCCGATTTCGCCGGGAACGAGGGTGCAGGTTATTCGTTCCGAGCGGACAACCAATTTGATTCGGCGGGAAAATACCAACTTTTTCTCGGTTTTAAATGACAAGTTATAGTTTTCGCGTTTCCTTTCCCGATCTTATTTTTTCCAGAAAGTATGAAGAGGGTAAGATCATCCGAAAGGAAGGTCGGAGAAATGAAAGCATTTAACAAGCGGAAAGCAAAACAGAAACAGCATAAATTTGACAGTTCAGGCAAGCCGCTCGTAATTCGCTTTCCGCAAATTACGAGTACGGTGCGTTAAGCAAATGGATAGTTATGCATGGTACGGCCTGTGAAAGCAGGCTTTTTCGAGCAGTATCATACAGAGGTATCTGCTTGCCTAAACTGTAACGACAAATTGCCTTTCGTAAAAAAGCAAGATATTTCAGTCAGACAGCAAGGGCGGAGCCTTTGTTTGGCAGATAGGGACGGCGCCGAAAACGCCGGAAGGAGGTACAAATGAAATTTCAAAGGCAATCAAGGCTGTTGGAGATTATAAAGAACGCGGAAGTGGAAACTCAGGATGAGATTGTGCAGCTTTTGCTGAAAGAAGGGTATCAGGTTACGCAGGCGACGATTTCCCGCGATATACGGGAGTTGAAGCTGGTTAAATCAGCGGACGGCAGCGGCCGGGTTAAATACAGCCTGCCGCAGGCGGAAACGGTGCCGGAAGCCAGTAATGAAAAATACCGGAATATTTTAAAGCATGGCTATAAAACTGGAGAAGCGGCCGGTCAGTTGGTGGTGATCCGGACCTTAAGCGGTATGGCGATGGCGGTGGCGGCGGCGATTGACGCGCTGGGACTGCGCCATGTCATCGGCTGTATTGCCGGGGACGATACTATTTTTTGTGCGACCCATTCGCCGCAGACGGCGGAAGAGGTACTAAAGGATATTAAGAATTTGATATAGGGTAGGAAATGAAATGCTGGTGAGTTTACATATTCAAAATATCGGTTTGATTGATAATATCGAGATTCCGTTTCGCCGGGGGCTGAATGTGTTATCGGGTGAGACGGGCGCCGGAAAGTCCATGATTATTGGTTCGCTTGATGCTTTGCTGGGCGGTGAAATGGCCAAGAGCCTGAAACGGGAGGAAGATTCTTTTATTGAGGGCGTTTTTGCGCTGGAGGGGATGAGTCCGGCCATTTTTGACTGTCTGGAGGAATTGGGGCTGTCCGGAGAGCAGGAGCTGATTATCAGCCGCAAGGTCAGCGGCGGCCGGTCGGTTTTTCGCTGCAATGGCCAGATGATAACCAAAGCGGCGGCTTTAGAGCTGCGCGCCAGACTATTGGACATTCATTCGCAGCGAGAGCATCAGTCGCTTTTGCAGGTGAAAAATCATATTTTAATGCTTGACCGGTATTTTGCTAAGGAAATTACACCGCTGTTAGAGGAATTAAGACTGCTGGATAAACAGAGACGGGAAGCGGAAAAGGCGCTGGCGGAACTGAATATGGAAGAATCAGCCAGGCTTAGGGAAGTGGATTTTTTGCAGTTTGAAATCAAAGAAATTGAAGAAGCGGACTTAAAGCCGGGCGAGGATCAGAGTCTGGAGCAGGAACTGGAAGTGCTGCAAAACAGCCGGCAGATTCAGGAAGCTTTGCAGGCGGCGATGGAAGCGGTCGCCGGGGAATACGGCAGCCGCAATCAGGTCGGACAGGCCGCCTACGGTTTGCAGCGGGTCAAGGATTATGACGAGCGGCTGATGTCCCTGTGGGAGCAGCTGTTAAGCGCTGAGGATATTTTGCATGATGTAGCCCGAGAAGCCGAACGGTATTTGGATACGATGGACGGCTATGAGGAAAGGCTGTTTGAAGCCGAAGAACGAATGGATGTAATCAATTCGCTGAAGGCCAAGCATGGCAATACGATTGAGGAGATTTTGGCGGCACTGCCGCAGAAAGCAGAGCGGCTGGCCTTTTTAGAGGATATTGTTAAGAACCGCCAGCGGCGGCAGCGGCAAATGGCGGAGATTGATCAAAAAATGCAGGCCAAAGCCGGCGAGTTGACGGCTGTTCGGCAAAAGGCAGCGGCTCAGCTCAAACGGGAGATGGAGGAGCGGCTGGGCGCGCTTAATTTTAATAACAATCAGTTTGAAGTGAAAATAGAGCGGAAAAAGCAGGTACAGGCCGATGGCTGGGACGAAGCCGCGTTTTATATCTCCACCAACAAGGGCGAGGCACTCAAGCCTTTGGTGGAAATTGCTTCGGGGGGTGAGCTTTCTCGGATTATGCTGGCGATGAAAGGGATTTTTGCAGCGGTGGACGAGATTCCCAGCTTGATTTTTGATGAGATTGACACCGGCATCAGCGGCATTACCGCCGGCATGGTCGGTGAGCAGATGAAGCGGCTGGCCGCAGGCAAGCAAATTTTTGCCATCAGCCACCTGCCGCAGATTGTGGCGCTGGGGGATGCCCATTATTTGATTTATAAGGAAGAAGTGCAAAATCATACCCGTACCGAGATTATTGAGCTGGACAGCGAGGCCAGAGTCAAGGAACTGGCGCGGCTGCTGGGCGGAAAAAACATCTCCAAGGCAGTGGAAGATACCGCCCGGGAGATGCTGGGCTTAACTGAGTAATCCACGCATTGACAAGTTGCTTACCGCTTAAGGCAAGCAGGCAGTTATACTTGATACGACCGGAGAGCTTGCTCTCGAGGGAAGTATCAAGTATAACTGCCTATTTGCGCGAGCGCCACACTGATAATTCGCTAAAAGCGAATTATCAGTGGCTTGGCTTAAGAGGTAACAAAGCGATAACAGGCAAGCAAGCGTTTATACCGGATACGACCGGCAGGCAGGGATTAGCTTTCGACTTTAGTCAGTCCGGCTGTTCCCGGCGCAATCACCATCGAATAATTTTGATGATAAATAACATAGCCCAGCGGCGAGCCGTTGGGTTTATTTAATTCTTTGGCTTTGGTGTAATCCACCTCGACCTTGCTGCTTTCCCGCCCCTTGCTGTAATAGGCGGCCAGAGCGGCTGCCTGCTCAAAGGCCTGGTCGGATAATTCCCGGCCGGCGGTTTTGACAACCACATGCGAGCCGGGGATGCCTTTGGCATGGAACCACCAGTCATTATTGCCGGCGAAACGGAGCGACAACTCCTCGTTTTGCTCGTTATTGCGGCCGACATAAAAATGAAAGCCCTCGTCAGACAGGTAGTGATGGGGTGCAAGGCCGATAATTTTAGCTTTTTTCGGCGTTTTTTTGCCGGCGGTTTTGCCGCTGTTTTTTTTGACATAGCCGGCGTTTTGCAGTTCCTGCCGGATGGCCTGTAAATCCTCAAAGTTTTCGGCACTTTCCACACTGTAGGCAATCGATTCTAAATGAGCCAACTCCTGTCGGGTCTTCGTCAGCTGCTCACTGACGGCAGCCTGTGTTCGCTTCTTTTTGTTATATTTCTCAAAGCTGGCTTTGGCGTTCTCCTGAACGGTTTTGGCCGGATCAAGGGTCAGTTCCTGTTCCTGATTGGTATGATAATTAAAAACCGTAACTTTCTCGGCTTTTTCCGGCAGCTGGTATTGATAAGCCATCAGCAGCTCGCCTTTGAGCTGAAACTTTTCCATATTTTTGGTGTCTTTTAGCTGCTGCTCCTGTAAATCCAGTTTTTTGGCACAGCGCTCCAGCAGATTTTGCAGGAGTTTGCGCAGATCGGCGCTGCGCTGGTGCATCCGGCTTTGTTTGGCCTTGGTTACGAAAAAAATATCCAGCAGTTCCGACAGAGTGTCAAAGGGCAGGAAGCGGCCGTTTGGCCGCAGCACTAAACTGGTGTGAAAATCCTGATATTGACCATCGGCATTTAAGATGACATAGGGCTGACCGCTGTGAGCAGCCATTTCTTCATTTAAAACCTGAAAGTTTTGATAAAGTTTGGATAAATCAGCCGACGTCAGACTGTCAAACAGTGCGCTGCCCTCGCACTCGCCGGCGCGGCAAAGCCAATCAGCCAGCAGCGGGCTGAAACCGGTGAAGCTGTGCATGATTTTATCTTGCAGGGCGTGGCCATTCGCTGCCTGTAAAAGTGCAGTAAAATCAGAAAGTGAGCCGACGCTTTGGGGGCTGACTTTATTTTGAGCCGGCGGCAGAACATAAAGCCTGCCGGGATAAACTTCCCGCACCGAGCTGATATGAGCGCCGATACGCTTGATACTGTCCAGCACCTTGTCATTTTCATCAATTAAAATGATATTGCTGTGCCGGCCCATAATTTCAATCAGCAGACGCTTTTCCGACAAATCGCCCATTTCGTTGTAATGGCTGATATGAAAGGTCAGGATACGCTCGCTGCCGGCTTGGCTGATGTCGATGATTTTGCCGTTTTGCAGATATTTGCGCAGCAGCATGACAAAGGCCGAGGGCGCAGTCGGATTTTCCTTGGCTTCCGCCGTCAGATAAAGTCTGGGCATACCGGCATCGGCACTGAGCAGCAGCCGGTACTGCCGGCGGTCTTGCCGTAAAATCAGGTTCAGTTCATCTTTTTCCGGTTGATTTATTTTTAAAATTTGACTGCCGGTCAATGTTTCTTTTAATTCGTGAGTCAGATAGTTAAGTACAATTCCGTCTAATGCCATGATAATTCCTTTCCGGGTTTCTTTTGCAGGCTTTTTTTGCCTTATTTATATAGAGCCACTTGCTGGCAGCAATGGTATCCTATTGCAGCAAAAAACGAAAAAGAGAAGAATAACTTAAAGCTATCTTCCCCTTAACAGTTTGTAGGTGAATAAAATATGGTAGGTGGCACTCCTACATCTCCAGCAAGGGCGACGGCTGCCCGTTCCGTCCTCATATTTCATTCTTGCAATTTTTATTATACAGTGGTTTCCCAAATTGTCAAGGGGCTATAATTTTTGCGGATATCCGAAAACAGGAAAAAGGATTGACAAAGAAAATGAGGTATAATGGCTGTTCCCTTTAAAACGGATTTTCTGTGAGGTTGATATTTCAGATATTGACAACTGTAAAATTTGAATGTATAATAAGGCCAAGTTATTAAAATGACTTTAAAAAGTTTATAGTCAAAATCATCAAAAAAGAGGGGTGATGTTTGGTAGAAATGCAGAATTTAGTATAAAAAAACAGCAACTAATCATAATGGGAGGATAAACATGAAAAAGATACTCAGTGTACTGATTGCCTTGATTTTAGCAGGCAGCGCTTTGACCGGATGCGGAGAGCAAAAACCGACCGGTAAAGAAGAAAAATCGCAAGAGCAGACAAACAAACAGGAAGAAACAAAGCCGGAAGGTAAAACCGAGGAAAAAGCGGAAACGCCGGCCGGTGACGATGTGATGGCCAAGTTTAATCACAGCGGTTATCCGATTTTAAATGAAAAGGAAACCTTTGATATTTATGTTGAGCAGCTGTCGCCGGTGGTAGCAGCCAATGATAAAGAAGTGGTTAAAAAAGGAATTGAAGACACCAATGTTAATACCAACTTTATTGAAGTAGCCGGTTCCAGCTGGAAAGAAAAAATCAATATCCTGTTCAGCACGAATGCGCTGCCGGATGCGATTTTGGGCGATATTTCCGTTGAGGAAAAATATACCCAACTGTATCCGTTGGATGAGTTTTTAACCGAAGAAATTGCTCCGAATATTGTCAAGTTCTTTAATTCCCGGCCGGAATACTGGGAAATCTTAAAGGCTCCGGACGGACATATCTACAGCTTGCCGACCGGTGACGAAACCTATTGGAATGCGATTGACTCGCAGATGTTTATCAATGAGAACTGGCTGAAAGCCGTTGGTAAGGAAGCGCCGAAAAACGCAGCCGAATTAAAGGAAGTATTGGAAGCGTTTAAAAACGGCGACCCGAACGGCAACGGCGATACGACGGATGAAGTGCCGATGACTTTCCGCGGAATCTGGGGTTGGGGCGACGGTATGGAGAACGCTTTGGCAGCCTTTGGCGTATTTGAAAGCGGTTCGCATGTTATGACCAAAGACGGCGAAGTTAAGTTTGCCGCTAAACAGGATGAATATTTTGAAGCACTGAAGTTTTTCCATGAGCTGTACGAAGAGGGCTTGATTGATTCCGAATGCTTTACCCAAAGCTCGGATCAGTACAAAGCCAAACTGGCTGAGGAAGTAGATAAATACGGTGTTGTTATTACTTATGATAAGCAGGATAAGACCAGAAACTGGCTGCCGCTGCTGTTGGCCGATAAAACTGGCAATATCACCGTTGGCCTGAATAATATCGAGCATGTGGACGGCTTCAGTATCTGTAAGACCTGTAAAAATCCGGGTGCACTGGTCAGATGGTATGACTACTGCAACAAGGATGTGGAAACGGTCTTGAACTGGAACCGCGGTGTCAAAGGCGAAATGTGGAAAGATGCCGAAGGACATGAAGGTATGATTGAGTTGTTAAATGATCCGGAAATTCAAAAAGCCAAAGGCGCCAACAACCGCGAAGAACTGCGGAGAATGCAGTCTTTCTCGGGTAAATCGCCGTCCTATATGGACTTGTCTTATCAGGATATCATTTACTCCAATCAGCCGAAAAAATTAAAGCCGCAGTTAAATCAAATGGTAATTGAAAAAGGCTATGGCGTAAAATCTTTACCGGCCGGCTTTTCTTCCAAGGAAAACTCGGAGCGGCGGGGACTTTTGCTGACGGATATTGACAATTATCTGAATAAGTTTGTTGCCACCTCCATCGTTGACGGAATTGATGAAAAAGGCTGGGAAGCACACCTGAAAACTTTGGAAAAGTTGAAGGTGGACGAATATGTTAAGCTTTGTCAGGAATTTGTTGATAGTCGTAAGAAATAAGCTTTTCTATGATCAGGCCGCCTGCTGTGGGCGGCCTTGTTTTTTCGGAAAAGGAAATATTTATACTTCGGCTGAGCCCGCCAGCGTCGGCTTTTCAGCAAGTGAAAGAGCGGCGGCCGGTGGGCGTAAGAAGCGGAAACGATGACAGAAGGACATGGACTTGAGAGCACAAAATCGGGAAAGGACAGTTATGGAAAAGCAAAAGCGGAAAGAAAGCGCCGGAAACAGAATAATTCGTTATATTAAAAAGAGTTATATGCTTTATCTTTTTTTACTGCCGGCAGTTATTTATACGATTCTATTTGACTATATGCCGATGTATGGCATTCAAATTGCGTTTAAGGATTTTAAGCCGGATTTGGGGATTCAGGCCAGTGCATGGGCGGGATTTAAATACTTTAAGATGTTTTTTGAATCCTATCAGTTTGAGAGCCTGATTAAAAACACCTTGATATTAAGCCTTTATGCACTGGTGGCCGGATTTCCCATTCCGATTATTCTGGCGTTTTTATTAAACTATATTAAAAACCTGAAGCTGAAAAAATTGACGCAAATGGTGACCTATGCGCCGCACTTTATTTCAACGGTGGTTTTTTGCGGTATGCTTTTTGTTTTGCTGGGAACGGACGGAATTTATAATCAGATTTTGGGCGTGTTCGGCATCAAGCCGATTGGTTTTATGACCAAGGCCGAAAACTTCCGCCATGTCTATGTCTGGTCAGGCATCATTCAGCAAATGGGCTGGAATTCCATTATTTATATTGCGGCGCTGACCTCGGTCAGTCCGGAAATTCATGAGGCGGCGATTGTTGACGGCGCCAGTAAGCTGGACCGGATTATTCATATTGACTGGCCGTCGATTATGCCGACCGCAGTTATGCTTTTGATTTTAAGTGCCGGCCGGATTATGACTTTGGGCTTTGAAAAGGCGTTTTTATTGCAGAATAACTTAAACTTGGACTATTCGGAAATCATTGCTACCTATGTTTACAAAATCGGTATTTTGAGCAGTCAGCTAAGCCTGTCGGCGGCAATCGGCCTGTTTAATAATATCATTAACTTTATCCTGCTGTTAGTGGTCAATCAGTTTTCCAAGAAAATGACCAAAGTAGGGGTTATGTAAAAGTACGGTTTATGAAAAGAAAGGAAGAAACAAAATGAAAAGAGGCTGGCTACATAATGACAAGACGTTTGACCGTCTGGTTACTATTTTGGTGGTGCTGATTCTAATTTCTATTTTTTATCCGCTGTACTTTGTGGTGATTGCTTCCATCAGTAATCCTGACTTAGTGTCGGCGGGAAAAGTCTGGTTTTGGCCGAAAGGACTTAGTTTTGAGGGGTATGAGTTTATTTTAAAAGACGTTCGGATTCTGCGCGGTTATTTAAATACGATTATATATACCGGCGGCGGTACGCTGCTGGCGCTGGTGCTGACGATTCCGGCCGGATATGCGCTGTCGCGGAAGGATTTGAAAGGCTCTAAATTGATTATGCTGTTTTTTGTCTTTACCATGTATTTCGGCGGCGGTTTGATTCCGATGTATTTGGTGGTCAAGCAATTGGGGCTGATTGATACGCGGGCGGTGCTGATTGTTTTAGGCTCGTTTTCGGTGTTTAATCTGATCATTACCCGCTCCTTCTACTTAAATACCATGCCGCGGGAATTGCAGGAAGCGGCTGAGGTCGACGGCTGCAATATTTTTCAGTATTTTTTCTATGTTGTCCTGCCGCTGTCCAAGTCGATTATTGCGGTCATTGGCCTATATTACGCGGTTAATCACTGGAATTCCTTTTTTAACGGCTTGATTTATATCAATAATGTTAAGCTTTATCCTTTACAACTGATTTTGCGCGATATTTTGATTTCCGGTCAAACCATTGATACTTCCATTACCGATTTGGAAATGATTAAGCGTCTGGAACAAATTTCCCGAACCATCAAATACGGTGTCATCATCGTATCTTCGCTGCCGGTGCTGATGCTTTATCCGCTGGTGCAAAAGCATTTCGTCAAGGGTGTGATGATCGGTTCAGTCAAATCGTAGGAGAAAAATTAAAATGAGAACAGAAAAGCAGCTGCTGGAGCCTTTTCAGCATATTGATAACAAAATAACAAGGATAACGCCTTATTTAAAAAATATTCAAACCGTCAGTCAGTTCAGCTTTGGTACATGGAACAGCCGCCAGCATATGATTCTGGCGATAGAAGCCGGGACGGAAACCGGTTTTGGGGAAAGCATTATCGCTACCAATCAGCCGGAGATAGATGTGCATATTTATCACAGTCAGTTGGCGGAGCTAATAGGCTGCGGTGTGTTTGCAGCCATTGAGGCGGTGCGGGCGCAAAGAGGCCGGTGGCCGGAGAAGCTGACGGAACTGCTGGAAATGGCTTTGCTTGATTTGGCGGGAAAATGCGCGCGGACAGCAACGGTTAAATTGTTGGCTCTGCCTCATCGGCAGCCGGTTTACGGTGTTTCGGTGATTTTAAGCCGGCAGCCGGAGGAAGTCCGGCAAAAAGCGCAGGCTGCCAAGGCCAACGGCCGGACACGCTTTTTGAAGCTGAAACTATTTGGTGAAGAAGATTTGGATTTGGAGCTGATTCGGACGGCACGTCAGGTTTGTCCGCGGGAGGAATGCTACTTAATCGGCGATGTCAACGGCGGCTACCGGGAGCCGGAGCAGGAAGTAAGCCTTGAGGAAATTGCCGCCTCTCTGAACCGGCTGTACGCGGCCGGTTTGGACGCCTGCGAAGACCCGGCCTATATCAGCAATCAGGACTGGGTACGCCTGCAAGAGCTCTGCGCCGGGCTATGCCTGATTCCGGATTATCCGCTGCGGCCGGCCAGAGAAGCAGTGCATACGCTGCTGCCGGGGATGGGCGGAATTTATAATATTCATCCGGCGGTCATGGGCTCGCTTCTGGATGCGGTGCTGTTAGCCGAAAGAATCCAAGACATCGGCGCTAAGGTGATGATTGGCGATGACAGTTTAGTTGGCCCTGCCGCCACGGTTTGGCAGCAGTTGGCGATGGGACTGGGAGCGGTTTGGGTGGAAGCGGTGGAAAAAGAGAGAGATTCCGATTTTTATTACCGGGCAGCGGGGGATCTGGCGACCGATAGCCGGTGCTTTCCGATTGCGTACAGCGAAAAACCGGGATTTGGCATTGAGATAAAAGAGTCTATCTTAAAGGAAGAAACAGACCATGATAGTATTACAGGATTTAAGCCAAAAGCTGATTAAAAACAGCAATCAGCGCCGTATTCTCAGCCTCGTCCGGCAGGCAAAGAAAACCACTAAGGCCGAGATTGCCAAATGCCTGAAGCTGAGTATTCCGACGGTGACGAGCAATATTACACTGCTGGAAGAAGCGGGATTTTTAAGGCAGTCGGAGGGAGCGGACTCCACCGGCGGCCGGCCACCGGCGGTAATTGAGTTTTTGGGCGATTCGTATTATTCGGTGGGGACGGAAATCAAATGGGAAAGTACAGACATTATCATTACGGATTTGAATTACTGCTGCGTTGCCCGTCAGGAATTGGCGGTTGGCTTAAAGGCGGGGATGGGCAGTGTAATTCAGGCGATGGAAGACTGGCTGGAGCGGAGCATTGCCGCTTTGCAGCTGCCGGCGGAGAAGATTTTGGGAGTTGGCTTTTCGCTGCATGGCATTGTCGATGAAGAAAGTCTGTGCATCAAGTTTCCCTTTGCCGACCGCTGGTTTGATTTTTCCCGATATAAAAACCGCTTAAAATGGCCGGTTTTTCTGGAAAATGAAGCCAATCTGGGAGCCAAGGCGGAACTGGAGATTGGGCTTGCTGCCAGAGAAGCGCATGACATTGTGTTTTTATCAATCAATCAGGGAGTCGGTGCCGGCGTGGTCATCAGTGATCATTTATATAAGGGGCGAAGCAGCGGTGCCGGTGAGTTTGGGCATACGGTGGTTCAAAATCAGGGGCGGCGCTGTCGGTGCGGGATGCTCGGCTGTTGGGAGGCATATGTTTCGGTGCCGGCTTTGGAAGAAAGTTATCCGGGCGGCCGGCGGCCGGCGGCGGAGATTTTTGAGAGTTATGAGCGCGGAGAAGCGGCGGCTGTGCGTCATGTGGATGAGTATATTCACTTTTTGGGGCTGGGGATTCGCAATATCATGCTGATTTTAGACCCGGATTATATTATTATCGGCGGCGAAATGAGTTTATATGCGCATTTGTTTCAGGACAAGCTGTCGTCGGTCTTGCAGGAATCGCTGCGGCCGATTCACCCGCTGCGTCATATTTTGCGGATATCCGGTCTGAAACAGGAGGCTTCGCTCTTGGGGGCGGCTATGCTGCCGCTGGAAAGCGTGTTTAATTTAAATAACCGGATTTTGTAGCTGCTGAGCAGTGAAAAGTTCTAAACTACTCGTCCTCGGGATTTGCTGTCAGTGAATCCCGAGGGTTTTCTTTCTCTATATATTGCTCTTTCGCATTGCTGGTGAATGTAAATGCTTCGTATTCGTACTGCTCGGTCATCGGAAAGTTATCGACAGTTTTGGACTACTAATGTTGCTGTCGACAAGAAATGTTGGACGAAATTTATTGTCCTTCGGTATAGACGGATTGCTCGCTGAGACCGAGTCCCGCACACACTGCTACTTTATTGGCAAGAAATGGGGATTGTGTGTGAGTTCGACTTCTTGATACAGACTGGTTGTTCACTGAAGCGAACTCCGCACATGTTTTTGGAATATCTAAATATATGCTGAATTGAGCACATGCTACGGATAGTTTTTTGAAAAATTTTCTTTTAAATTCCACAATTTGCGGACGACTTCTACTTTCTTTTTTGCTAAGATAGTTGTATCGAACAGAATATTTTAGTATAATGAAAGGAGGGAGTGTGGTGGGACATAAGAATAAAAAATATGGCACCAAAACAGCTGCCCGAAAGTTTGAAACTTGGAAAGAGATTGAAAGACGGAAAAACATTGACAATATGGGCTTTACCGTCCGCAATGATTATGCGTTTAAGAAACTGTTCGGGCGGTCGGAGAATAGGGATATTTTAGCGGAGTTTTTATCGCTGGTAACTGGTATGGCGCAGAAAGATTTTGAGGAAATCCGAATAGAAGACCCTTTGCTCTTGCCGCAGGTGCTGGATAAAAAAGCCGGTATTTTGGACTTAAAGCTGCGTTTAGCAGACGGCAGAAAAATCAATGTTGAGATCCAAAACTACTGGACGGATTTTTTCCCTCGACGCAGTCTATACTATTGGGCGGATATGTATGCGGGCGAT
This sequence comes from Lachnospiraceae bacterium oral taxon 500, assembly GCA_002999035.1. Lineage (NCBI taxonomy): Bacteria > Bacillati > Bacillota > Clostridia > Lachnospirales > Lachnospiraceae > Lachnospiraceae bacterium oral taxon 500. Next base: position 2,984,018 of record CP027241.1, on the reverse strand, counting down.
TTGGAAAAAGGGGACAAATACGACCGACTGGAAAAATGCATCACAATTAACTTACTTAATGAAAGCTTTCCGTTTACGGATAAATGTCATTCCGTTTATAAATTGCTGGAAATAGAAGAATATACGGAATTAGATGAACTGTTGGAAATTCACTTTCTGGATTTGACCAAGATTTTTCCGTCCGGGTTAAAAGCAATGACGGAGGTAAGAGCAGAAGAACTGGGATTATTGGAGCGCTGGTTGATTTTTATTCAGACGAGTAACAAGGAGGTGCGGGCAGCAATGGCGAAGGGATCGGCAACTTTGGAAAAGGCGAATAGAGTTATGGAAGAATTTTATATGGATGGACAAGAGCGGATCAACTACAAGGCAGCATTAAAGTATGAGCGGGATTATTATTCCATGATGGCGTGGATGCGGGAAGAAGGAGAAAAAATCGGCGAACAACGTGGAGAGCAGCGTATGCTTCAAACCGCCCGCAATATGAAGGCGGACGGTATGCCGGTTTCTGACATTATGAAATATACCGGCCTGACTGCCGGGCAGATTGCCGAGTTGTAGTTTAGGCTTTCACTTAACCGATCCATATCGGCGTATTGGTAGCGGGAGTGCACACAAATAATTGATCTAAAAAGATTCGTTAAGGCTCCGGCTTTTGCCGGAGCTTTCGCATTCGATTAACTATTCCACCTAGGCAGAAATGCGCAGCATTTCGATCAGGGGAAAGTCGCGCTGGGAAAAATGTAATTCAACAAATTACTTATGTGGGCATTAAGATAACTATACTGGTCTGAACTGTAGATACGGAGAAGAGGAAAAAAGATGAAGTGATGAAAAGTTTCAAAAATGGCCGGAAACCATGAAAATAGCAATTGATAATCCGTTTTGCCATTGGAGCATCGGGAGTTGCGAGGTTGTTTGGCCATAAGGGGTATTTAAACGGGAGAACCGGCGAAGAGGTTTAGCAATTTTCATGGTGGGTATAGTAAAATGAAAGGCTGGTGGGAAAATGCAACAGAAAAAAGTTACGATTCGAGAGGTAGCTGCTTTGGCTGGTGTATCAATTAGTTCGGTATCGCGTTATCTGGCGGATTCTAAAAGTGTACAGCCATTGGCGGCATACAATATAAAAAATGCAATTAAAGAACTGCGATACGAGCCAAATATATTTGCACAAAATTTGAGGAGAGGAAAAACAAAAATCATTGGTATGGTTGTTCCGCATATGGAGTATTTTTTTGCTAGAGTTTGCCGGGTGACAAGTGATTACTTTTTTGAAAGGAAGTTTATTACTTTCATTTGCGAAAGTAATAATGATGGAGAAAAAGAAAAGGCTTATATACGGGAATTGCTTAGTCAAAAAGCCGCTGGGATCATTATTGCTCCCAGCGGACAAAATACTTCTTATTTGCAAAGTATTACGGCAGATTATAAAAGTATTGTGGCGATTGACCGGATAGAGGAAATCGGTTGTGATATTGTTTCGGAAAATCATTGGCTTAATTCTTATCGGCTAATAGACTGGCTGCTGAAAAATAAAATGGCAAGTCAAATTTTGCTTTTGTTTGGCTGGCAGGATAGCTTTAATACCAAGATGTGCATGGCTGGTTCAGATCAGGCATTAAAAGAAAATAGCGTGACAGAGGAGCGGGTTCGTAAAGTACAGACTGCACGCGAGGCCGAGGCGGTAGCAGTGGCTATTGATCGGCTGAAAGCGGATAGCAGGCCGGGGGAAAGAGCTTTAATTGTTGCTTTTGGTACGGATATTTTAGAATATGTTGTCATGGTATTACATGGAAAATATCAAGAGTGGATGAAGAATGTGGATATCGCTGGCTTCGCTCAAGCTGGAACAGCGGAGAAATTAGGGATTCCTTGTTCATTGGTAATAAAAAACCCAGAGGAGGTAGCGATTACCGCTTCTGAATTGCTGTATCATAAGATTATCGAGGATAAGGCGGCAACTTTTAAAAAATATGAAATAAAAGTCAATTATCAATTTTAAGGTATAAGTGTCAAAAATATGGAAAGCCGTATTATGGGCATTGAATATTTTTGTCATCTGCATTAAAGATAAAGAAGGGAAAGTGTTACTAAAGATGAAAACGTTATCACAATGACAGAAACTTTTTTTATTTAAAATAGATAATAAAAAGGAAAAAAGTCATAGAAAACCGACAAAAAGACGAAAAAACATTGACAATTCTTAAAAGACTTGCTAAAATTTGAAAATAGATGGGAAACAATCACTGAAAACGTTTTTAAGGAGGCAAAAAATGAAACGATTTACAGCACTTATGATGGCAGTTATTTTGTTAGTGATGGTGACGGCGTGTACAAGCGGTAAACAACCAACAAATGAAAGCAAGACTCCGGATAAGGAAAGTGCGGCAGTTTTTAAACCAAGCCAGAACTTTAATATTAGAGTTCCTTTTGCGGCAGGCGGAGCGGCTGACACGATCGCCAGAATCTTTGCCCAAGGGCTGCAAAAAACTTTTGAAAAATCAGCAGTCGTAAATAATCTTACTGGCGCTAATGGCGCGATTGCGGCGACGGATTTATTAAATGCCAAGACGGATGCGACGGAGTTGATGGTGGGCGGAATTGGTATGTTTACATTAGCGCCGCTGTTTAATAAAGAAGTGCAGCTTAAGATTGAAGATTTTCAATTTATTGCGTCCTTAGTATCGGAAGATATTATGCTTTTTGTTAATCCGCAAAAAACGGGGATTAAGGATTGGGAAGAACTAAAAAAATATGCAGAAAAGGAGAGGATTGTTTTTGGCTCTAACGCTCCAGGAGGTACAACACATCTTTTAGGCACAATGCTGTTTGGAGAAGCGGGAATTCAGGCAGAAGCAGTTACTTCTGACGGCAGCGCGAAAGATCTTTTGGCATTGGCCGGTGGTAATGTTGTCTGCGCTTTGGCTACTTCGTCTTTAGGTGCACAATATATCGGAGAAGGAGGACTTGTGCCGATTGTTGTTTTTTCGGAAGAGCCTTATACTGGATATGATGGGATTACAGTGCCAACAGCTAAGTCACTGGGTTATGATATTGTCTTTAAAACCTGCAATTTTATTATGACCAAAGCGGATGTAAACACTACCGATGCCCAAGCAATTTATCAGGCAATATTGGATTACAGTTCGACAGAGGAATTTAAAGAATTAGCCAAGAATGCTAATTATGTGCCGGTAATTGATAACGGGGAAAAGGTTAAAAAATTAATTCAGGGAGCGGCAGATATGTGTAAACAGGCTTATGAAAAATATTATGCAAAATAAAGCAACAAGGCACTGCGCTGAGAATGGGGGCAGGAAATGGAAATAAAATACCGATCGAACTTAACGGCCGGCATAGTCAGTATAGGCTTAGGAGTAGTGTGTTGGCTTATAATTCCTTACCAAATAGGCGAAGATTATGCGTTGACTTATGGGATTACTTCCAGGACAATACCGTACGCAGTTTCGATTTTATGGATTATATGCGGTGTGATATTGTTAATTCAAAGTTTGATTTTTAAACGAGAGGAAATAAAAACGCTGCAAATAAAAAAAGAATTAAAGGCAGGAGCCTATATTGCGGTTTTAGTTTTTTATGCCTTTTTGTTTCGAATCAATTTTTTGCTTTCTTCCATTTTTTTAGGAACTATTACCTTGGTTTTTACCGGAAGCAGAAAAAAGCTGTATTATGTGATTCTTATACTTGTGTCAATAGTCATATATTTGTTGTTTAAATATGTGCTGCATATTTCTATGCCTTGAAGGCAAAATTGATTTTTGATGTTTTCGCTGGGACGACAATATGTTTACACGATCAGGCTTTCTCGCTAGCTTGACCGGAAAGGTGTAATCTTTTGCCAGAAAACCTGATATGAGAAGAGCAGTGGATAGATATTTTTTCGGAGCAGGTGTAAAACTGTCAGAAATTAAAGATAAGAAAAAGGGAGAAAAATGATGTCAGATACGATCATAAGCGCGTTAGGGCAGCTTTTTACGATACAAAATTTAATATTTGCAAATATTGGAATTTTTATCGGTATTATTTTTGGCTCAATACCCGGCTTGAATGGGAATTTAGCGATTACAGTACTACTTCCCTTTACTTTTCAAATGGATACAATACCGGCGCTGCTGCTGTTGACAGCCATATTTTTTGGAGCAAACTTTGGCGGTTCAATTAGTTCTATTCTGATTAATACGCCGGGAACAAATGCGGCGGCGGCAACTTTAATTGACGGATATCCGATGTGCCGGAACGGGCAACCGCAAAAGGCGTTAGACATGGCGCTGATAGCGTCTACTGTTGGTGGTTTAATCAGTGCTTTGTGCTTGTTGTTTTTTTCTCCGCAGATTAGTAAAGTGGCGATTCGGTTTGGTTCGCCTGAGTATTTTGCGTTGGCAATCTTCGGATTATCAGTTATCGCTTCGGTTAGTGGGAAAAGCATTATTAAAGGTTTGATCAGTGGCGGTATGGGAATTCTTTTATCAACGATCGGACTTGATAGTGTTAGTGGTCTGGTTCGCTTTAGCTTTGGTAACTTGCGGCTGTACAATGGAGTAAAAATGTTGTCGGTATTGCTTGGTGTATATGCGATTGCCCAAATGATTGGCCGGATTAATCAAACAGAAGTGGCAGTTGCCTCTACGATGCAAGAAAAAAATAAAGAAGATCGAATTACAGTGGAAGATGTGAAAAAAACATTGCCGACAATGCTTAAATCTTCTTTGATTGGTGCTTTCATTGGTGCGGTGCCGGGAACCGGCGGAGCAATTGCTTCTTTTATTGCCTATAATGAGGCAGCTCGGTGTAAAAAAGCGGGGGATCGGTTTGGTCAAGGAGAGATTAAGGGCATAGCGGCACCAGAATCAGCAAATAACGGAGCAACCGCGGCGACTTTAATCCCGTTGCTGACTTTGGGGATCCCGGGAGATGTAGTGGCAGCTACGTTACTGGGAGCGTTTACTATGCATGGGTTGGTCGTGGGTCCAAAGCTGTTTGTGGATTCGGGGCCGGTAGTATATGCGGTTTTGATTGGCTGTGTAATTTCCCAAGTGATTATGTTTTTGCAGGGGAAATATTTGCTGAAGCTGTTTGTAAAAATAACGCATGTTCCACAAGATCTTTTAACGGCTGTTTTGGTAGTAATTTGTTGTGCCGGAGCATTTGCCATTAGTGGATCGGAAATGGATGTTTACATTATGTTGTTATTTGGAGGAATTGCCTACTTGATGCAGAAAGTTGATTTCCCGCCGGTACCGATTGTGCTGGGCATGGTATTGGGGCCGATTGCAGAGTCAAATCTCCGAAATGCCTTGGTTATGTCCGGAGGAAGCTGGTTCATTTTTATCCGGAGACCGATTTGTTTGGCATTTATTATTTTGACAATTGTGTTGATTGTTTTGTTGAAGAAGGGAGAAGCGAAGCAAAGAAAAATGGAAGAGAAGCTGCTACGATATTAAGTATGGGGATGACTTTTAATTTATTTCTAAGCGGATTGCACAACCAGCGGACTACTTCTGATTTCTTTTTTAGTCGCTAATCGAACTTCCAAAGTAAAAAGGGAAGGATAACTTAAAGTTATTCTTCCCTTTGACGGCTTGTATCCTTTTGTGATATCGCTTTTTACTCGCTTCGAGTTTGAAACATAAATACTTCTTCCGTTTTTAGCTCTCACTTCCCCTTGAAACGCTTTATTATGTTAACTATAGCCTGAATGTCGTCCGGCTCAAGGTTTCGGCATGTATCAAGTAAAACTTTTAAGTCCGGATTTTGATGTAGTTCCTGCGCCAAGTGTCGGGTTTCTGGATTGATGTAATAACGGTCGTCATCTTTGCTTTGGCTTTCTTTTTCCCACCCCATGAGATAAGCAGGGGAAACATTGTGCAATTAGGTCTAGACAAAACTTTTAAGAGGTGTTACTATAACCATATAATTCATTTCATGAAGGAATGACAAAGAAACGCTGAAAATAAGAGTCAGGTAAAAAAGGTCAAGAAGATCATAAAAACAAAGTTCAGAACGAATTTTGTATTTTATGGTCTTTTTTTGCGGCTTTGTATCGGCGCTGTCAGCGGATGAACCGGAAAATTAGCAAATGATTAGGCCGAGATAGATAGGGCAGCAGAAAGGAAATGAGCATATGAACACAGAAGCAGCAAAAAAATTATGGCAGTCAATGGCAGCCAGATTTTCTGAAATGGAGATTCCGACGGCGGCTGATGATTTTACTATGAAAATAATTACCGAAAATGAGATGTGCAGGCCGGGACAGCGGGTGCTGGACGTAGGCTGCGGCGCCGGCCGGTATGCGATTGCACTGGATAAGCTGGGCATGCAGGTAACAGCAACCGATTTTTCCGAGGAGATGATGGCAGCGGCGAAAAACTGTGCAGCCGCCCATCAGACAAAAAACATTACTTTTTCCTGCGATGATTGGCTGCACGTGGATATTCGGGAGAAAGGCTGGGAAAATCAATTTGATTTGGTGCTGTGCAATATGACGCCGGCCATTCGAGATGAAGACAGTCTTCAGAAAGCAATCGCCGCCTGTAAGGGATGGCTTATGATTACCAAGCCCTGCCGCCGCACCAATTCCATACAGGACGAATTGTTAAAACGCCTGAATTTGAAAAACAGTTTTGTCAATTCCGACCGGCAAATCAAGCTGGCATTTGACTTTTTGTGGCAAATGGGGAAAAACCCGCAAATGAGATGTGAAAAGGATAACTGGGAAAATGAGCGAACCTTGGCCGAAGCAATAAAATACTATTCTCTGTTTATTGAAAATAGCGAGGGCAGCTTGACGGACAGCCAAAAACAGCAAATGACCGAGTATTTAACCGAGGTTGCAGTGGATGGGATGATCATAGACAAGACCGATACGGTTTCTTATGCGCTTTATTGCCGGATGGTTTAGCCCCGAAATTCCCGCATGAAGTTTTGCTTGACAAAGAAAGCCGGAGTGAGTATAATAGCTTGTGATGTATTCAGTCAGCTAAGGAGACGATTCAATGAAGATTGATTTGAATGAATTGTTTTGCGAGCAGGATGATGTCCGTTTGGAGGAAGAGTTTGCCCCCAGAAGCATTGAAGTGGCCGGAACTTTTTATCAGATGACGCCGGAGCCGGTGCGGGCAGAGCTTGATTTTCACAAGGTAAACGAGCAGGAAATATTTTTACAGGGAAAGCTCGGGTTCGGGTGGAAACTGATTTGCGACCGCTGTATGGCGGACGTGGATAAACGGATGGATTTGAGCTTTGACCGGGAGATTTTATTGGCCGACGGTCATAGCTTGGATTTGGATGAATTGATTCGGGAAGAAGCAATTTTGAACTTTCCGCAGAAGGTACTGTGTCGGGAGGATTGTCTCGGCATCTGTGAGATTTGCGGGAAAAATAAAAATGAGAATGCCTGCGAATGTCAACGCACGGAGGCGGCCGATATTCGTTTCGCCGGACTGAAAGAACTATTTGAGAATAATTTTAAGGAGGTGTAGTCATGGCAGTACCAAAGGGAAAAGTATCGAGTGCAAGAAGAGATAAAAGACGGGCAAACTGGAAGCTGGCAGTGCCGAATTTGTCGGTTTGCAGTAAATGCGGCGAGCCAGTTCTGGCGCACAGAGCCTGCAAAAACTGCGGCACTTACAAAAATAAAGCGGTAGTTGAAGTGAAATAAGGTGAAAAAATCACCAAAATCAAGAGAAGGAAATACCCTGAGTTTTAAACTTTAGGGTATTTTTTTGTTTGCTTAACGTCCGCAGGAGTGCTTCGGCTCAAGTGCGATTCCCTCTTGGCTTTGCCGAATGGTGAAAGAGTAGCTTTTTTATGAAAAATGGAGGCCGGGCAAAAATATCATAAATGCACTACTGCAGCGATGTAATTTTATGCATATAGCAGATATAAATATAAATTTTCCTAAGAAAAGTATAAAAAACCATAAAAATTATGTGACAAAATTGGCATAAGATATTGACATTCTTTTGGCAAAAGTGTATACTAAGGAGGTACTATAGAAACAGACTCTGGTAAAAGAGTCCGGCTTTTTCAAGAGAAAAGCATATCAAAAGAAAAGGAGATAATAAAAAACATGAAGAAAGTACTTTCGTTTGTACTGGCATTGCTGATGGTGGTGTCACTGGCAGCCTGCGGCGGCCAAACGGCACAAGAGGAGAAGAAGGCCGACAACACTAAGAACGAAACCAATCAAAATACCGAGGCCGGAAAAGAGAATACCGGTTCCGGAACGAAGGACGTAGCCTTAAAGGTCTGGGCTCCGCAGGAAGATCAGGCCAAGAGAGAAGGCTATGACAAAGGACTGCTGGTATATCTGTGCGAGAAGTTTAATGAGGAGCATCCGGAATGGAACATTACCTTTGAGTACGGTGTTTGCGGCGAGGATGTGGCCAAGGACGAAGTAACCAAGGACTTGGAGAAGGCAGCAGATGTATTTATGTATGCCAACGACCAGCTTCCTTTCCTGGTAGACAGCGGTGCGCTGGCAGAACTGGGCGGCGCCAATTTAGAAAAAGTGAAATCCATGAACTCCGAGTCGATGATAAACAGCGTTACCTATAAGGACGGGGTTTACGGCGTACCGTATTCTTACAACGGCTGGTTCATGTTCTACGACAAGAGCAAGTTCACCGAAGACGAAGTGAAAGATTTGGATGTGATGTTAGCCAAGGATTTGGGCGAGGGTACGACCAATGTTATATTCCAGCTGGGCAACAGCTGGTATCTGCCGGCCTTTTACTATGGCGTAGGCGGAACCATGTTCGGCCCCAACGGAACCGACGGAACGGCAGGCTGTGACTTTAATGATGAAAAAGGTTTGGCAGTTACCAATTATCTGATTGATTTAGTTAATAATCCGAAGTTTGCTAATCAGAGCAACCAGGAGCAGGGCAAAGCTATTTCTGCTTTTGAAGCCGGTAAACTCGGCGCTTTCTTTACCGGTTCGTGGGATAGAGAAAACATTGAAAAGGCCTTGGGTGAAAACTTTGCTGCGGCGCAGTGCCCGGATTTTAAAGCCGGCGACCACAAGGGAACGATGAAATCCTTTGCCGGTTCTAAGGTAGTGGGTGTTAATTCGACCAGCAAAAATATGGATGTAGCCGTAGCATTGGCTATTTATTTGGGCAGTCAGGAAGCTCAGGCGCTTCGCTATCAAACCCGCGGCGTGGTACCGTTGGATTCGACCGGTATTGACGATGTAATGCTGAAAGCAATTACCGATACCGTCAACAATACTTCCGTTGCCCAGCCGCTGGTAACGGAAATGAGCAACTGGTGGACACCGGCAGAGAGTTTCGGCACAGCGATTGTTTCCGGTGAAGTCAATAAAGACAACGCCAAGGAAAGATTGAACAGCTTTATTAACAATGTGAACAGTGGCTCAGGTTTATAATCCTTAAAAGTCCAAAGGGATTAGACCCCAAATTATAATTCAGGGAAGCAGCCGGAATAAGGTGGTATGCTTTGCTGGCCTGAATTGTAATTGAATAAGGAGTATAAATGGAAAAACTTCACTGGTGTAAGCTGGTGAAGTTTTTCTTAACAGCATGTATGATGACAGCAGTGTGGAAAGCGTGAAATTCCGATGCAGAGCTTTTTGGTCAAAGGATGTATCAGCTTTTGCCCGGCTGCATCATAGGATAAAAAAGTTGAGGGCGTAAACGCGGTTTGCATTATGAGGAGGTATTTGCATGCAGGGCAAAAAGGATTACAAACTGACATGGGGAGTGGTACCGATCCGGCTCGCGCTGACAGAGGGGGATATTTTTACAAAATTGACCGCTCTGATCATGGGCTTGGGCAATTTTGCCAGAAAGCAATGGCTGCAGGGACTTTTGTTTCTGGCGGCGGAGATTGCTTTTATCGGCTATATGGCGACGTTTGGTGTGCAGTCGCTGGTTAATTTTACTACTTTGGGAACACAGACGCAGACCAAGGTATTTAATGAAGCAACACAATTATTTGAGTATCAGGCCGGTGATAACTCCCTGCTCTTTCTGCTCTATGGAGTGGCTACCTTCTTTGTGATTGCGGGTTTTGTCATCGTCTGGAAAGCGGCGCTGCGTTCGGCTTATATGGGGCAGGAAAGAGTCCAGGACGGCAAGCAGCCGGCTGCTTTTGAAGCGACGGTGCGGGGACTGTTTGATCAGAATTTGCATAAAGGGCTGCTCTTTTTCCCAATTATGGGCATTGTTGTTTTTATGCTGCTGCCCTTGGTGTTTATGATTCTGATGGCCTTTACTAACTATGACCGGGATCATTTGCCGCCGGGGAATTTGTTTACCTGGGTCGGCTTTGTTAATTTCGGCCGGATTTTAAATGCCGGCGGTGATTTGGCCAGTACCTTTTGGCCGATTCTGGGCTGGACGGTAGTCTGGGCGGTTTTTGCCACTTTCTTAAATTATTTGCTCGGAATGATGCTGGCGCTGATTATCAACCGCAAAGGCACCAAGCTGAAAAAAATGTGGCGTTTTATCTTTGCGCTGACGATTGCGATTCCCCAGTTTGTTTCGCTTCTGGTGGTCAATACCATGATTCAGGAACACGGTGTCTTTAACCTGATGCTGAGAGAACTGTTCGGGGCGGGGCCGGTGCCGTTTTTAACCAATGTGACAATTGCCCGGATTACAGTTATTGTCATCAATCTGTGGGTCGGAATTCCCTTTACCATTATTCAGATTACCGGTATTTTACAAAATATTCCGGCTGAGCTTTATGAAGCCGCAAAAATTGACGGAGCAGGTCCGGCGGTTACTTTCTTTCAGATTACGCTGCCCTACATGCTGTTTGTGACAACGCCCTATTTGATTCAAACCTTTATCGGCAATATCAATAACTTTAACGTTATTTTCCTCCTGACCGGCGGATTACCGGCGGCGGCAACCTACTATAAGGGGACGGCCGGCAAGACGGATCTGTTGATTACCTGGTTATATAAGCTGACAATTGACAACAAGGATTACAATATCGGTTCGGTCATCGGTATCTTGGTCTTTATCATCATGGCCAGCACGTCGTTACTGGCATATCGCAGTACCGGTTCGTATAAGAATGAGGAGGAATTTCTATGAGAGAAAAGCAAGGCTCTGCCAAAACCAAACAGAGAATTACCGATGCGGTGGTGCATATCTTTTTAACATTATTGTCGATTGTTTGGCTTTTTCCGGTGTTCTGGATTGTGCTTTTGTCCTTCCGGGTGCAAAAGGGACAGTATATCGACTCGTTTTGGCCAAGCGCCTATACCTTGGCCAATTACCAAAAGCTGTTTTTTGAAACCGATGTTTTCAATTTTCCCAGATGGTTTGTCAACACGCTGATTGTGTCGGTGTTTTCCTGTCTGGTATCAACCTTTTTTGTGCTGGCGGTGTCCTACGGTATGTCGCGCCTGCGCTTTAAGCTGCGGCGGCCGTTTTTGAACATCGCACTGGTACTGGGAATGTTCCCGGGATTTTTCTCGATGATAGCGGTTTACTATATTTTAAAAGCGCTTGGACTGACGGAAGGGCCGCGGATTTACTTGGCCTTGGTGATGGCATATTCCGGAACGGCCGGCTTGGGCTTTTACATTTCCAAGGGATTTTTTGATACGATTCCCAAAGCGCTGGATGAAGCGGCGATGATTGACGGTGCCACCAAATGGCAAATCTTTACCAAAGTGACGATTCCGCTGTCTAAACCGATTGTGGTGTATACACTGCTCAGTGCTTTTATGGCGCCGTGGCTGGATTTCGTTTTTGCCAAGGTCATTATCGGGCCGAGTCAGGACTACTACACGGTAGCGGTTGGACTTTATACCATGCTGACCAAGGAAAATATCATCAACTGGTATGCGCCCTTTGCGGCTGGTGCGGTTTGTATCTCCATTCCGATTGCCGCCTTGTTCCTTTATCTGCAAAGCTTTTATGCCGAAGGCATGTCGGGGGCGGTTAAGGGATGATGAAAAAGCAAGTGATAATTGGCTTGCTCTTAATACTGCTTACTGCCTGTCAGCCTGCGAATCCGCAGGCTGATGCTGTAAACGGGGAAAAGAGCGGCACAGAAAATGCGGAAAATTTAGAGAAAACGGAAACTGCGAAAACGGAAGTACCGTCAGGGAAAGAGGCCAAAACTAAACTCCCCGTGATTGGTGCGGAAAAAACCATGTCGATTCAAGAAGTGGAGGACGACTATCGGAATTATTATGAAGTTTTTGTTGCTTCTTTTTATGACAGTGACGGCGACGGAAGCGGTGATTTAAACGGTGTGCGGGAAAAACTCGACTATATCGCCGATATGGGATTTACCGGAATTTGGCTGATGCCGGTGCATCCGTCGGATACTTATCATAAATATGACGTCAAGGATTATTACGGGATTGATCCGGCTTACGGCAGTATGGCTGATATGGAAGCTCTGCTCGCTGCCTGTCAGGAACGGAATATTGCCTTGATTCTGGATCTGGTTGTCAATCACACGGCGGATGATCACCCTTGGTTTACGGCGGCAGCGGAATATTTGCGAGGGCTCTCGCCTGAGGCGGAGCCGAATCCGGCGGATTGTCCCTATGTGAATTATTATACTTTTACGAAAGATGCTGCCAGGGGAAAATCCTATCACCCTCTTTCCGGCTCGGACTGGTATTACGAGGGGGTGTTTTGGGGAGAAATGCCGGATTTAGCGCTGGATCAGCCGGAAGTCAGGGCCGAGATTGAAAAAATCATGGATTTTTGGCTGGAAAAAGGTGTTTCCGGATTTCGACTGGATGCGGTGAAAGAATATTTCAGCGGCCGGACGCAAAAAAATATTGAGTTTTTAACCTGGCTGGAACAAACCGCGCAGAGCAAAAAGGCGGATGTGTATCTGGTTGGTGAGGCTTGGTCGGATTTGTCGGAGATTGCTGAATACTACGCCAGCGGTTTGCCGTCGTTTTTCAACTTTGCTCTGGCGACCGGTGAGGGGAAAATTGCGCAGGTGCTAAACCGCAAGGCTAAGGCCGATCGGCATACTGCCAAATCTTTTGCGGAGGCGATGGCAAAGCTGGAACAGAGTTTTGCTCCGAAAAATCCGAACTATCGGGATGCTTTATTTATTGCCAATCATGATAATGTTCGGGCGGCCAATTATTTTAAGGGTGATGTCGCCAAAATGAAAGCGGCGGCTGGAATGTACCTGACCATGACCGGCGTCAGTTTTACCTACTATGGCGAGGAGATTGGACTGATTAGCCAAGGAACCAAGGATGAAAATAAGCGGACGGCCATGCTCTGGGATGAAACCGGCCGCGGCCTGACGCGAAATCCGGCGGACGCCGACAGCTTTGAGCAGACGGCAGCACCGGTTAGCGTACAGGAGCAGGATGGCGAGTCGCTTCTTCGCTATTATCAAAAAGCCCTGCATTTAAGGCAAGAACTGCCGGCGATTGCCCGCGGCAAAGTCAAAGTGCTGGCGGCCTATTCGGATCAGGACGTTGCCTGCGTGGAAAAAACATGGCAGGAGCAGACGCTGATACTGGTGTATAATCTTTCGGCCGAAGCCAAAACCATTGATTTTTCAGCGGAAAATTGGCAGGACAAAACGCTGCTTGGCTTTTTAACGGTGAAAGCGGAGGAAATGCCAGTTTGGCAGGAGCAAAAGCTGATGCTGCCGGCCTACGGCATTGCGGTTTTAGGAGTCGGCAGCCGGTAAAAGCCGGTGCAGCTTCGGCACCAGATAAAGGGGAATATTCCAAATTTGGCCGCTGCGTTGATAGCCCATTTGCGATAAGCGGACGGCAACCGGCGGTTGGCGGTGTTTGACATAGTTTTTAAAGCTGGCGGCAGATTTTTGCTCGCCGGCTTTTACTTCGAGCGGAATAATAAGCTCATTATGCTGCAAGAGAAAATCAATCTCTCCTTGTTTGGTGTGAAAATAACGAGGGCGGACTGGGAATTGTCCGGTTAATTGCTGCAGCACATAGTTTTCGGTTAATTGTCCTTTAAACTGATAAGCAGAGTTCAGCAAAAGAAAAGAATTGTTTAGTCCGGCCATTTGCTTGAGCAAAGCGGTATCAAACAGAAAAAGCTTAAAATGCTCAAGCTGTTCAAAGGCGGCCAGAGGATGTTCCGGTTTGGAAACATTGCAAATTCGATTGACCATACCGGCAGAAACCAGCCATTCGATAGCTTCTTCAAATTCTCTGGCTCTGGCACCTGGGCGCAGACTGCCATAAATAAATTTTTCGTTTGGCTTGGCTAATTGCGAAACAATACTCCGGAAAACAAGCAGCAAGCGTCCGCTGTTAATTTTACCGTTATGTTTGGCAAAATCGTTTTCATAAACAGCCAGCAAATCTTTTTGAACCTGACTGACTTTTTGATAATCTTTAGTGGTCAGCCAAGTATTGATAGCTTCCGGCATACCGCCAATAATTAAATAATATTGATATGCTTCCAATAATTTTTGATGAAAAACCTGCTCAATGACGGTGTCTTTTTCGATTCCGGCGTAGTATTGAAAAAGCACAGGATTGGCAGCTGCTAAAAATTCATCAAAATACATAGGGTACAGTTCCAATAAGTTGACCATGCCGACAGGATAAGACTTTGGCTGTGCCAACAGGGCGCCAAGCAAACTTCCGGCGGAAATAATATGGTATTCCGGTGCTCTTTCTTTGAAATATTTCAGAGCGTTTAAGGCAGAAGAACATTCTTGAATTTCATCAAAAATAATCAAAGTTTCCTGCGGCCGAACTTTTTTTCCGGTCAAAAGGCCGAGCAGTTCAATCAAACGAAAGGGGTCTTTGTTTGTTTCAAAAATAGAAAAAAGACCGGGGCCTTCGTCAAAATTGAAATAGGCAAAATCCCGGTAATACCGTTTTCCAAATTCCAACATCAGCCATGTTTTTCCGGTTTGGCGTGCGCCTTTAAGAATGAGTGGTTTGCGGTGTGGGTCTTGTTTCCAGCGGATTAAATCCTGAAAAATATTTCGTTCCAAAATTAACCTCCTTTAGCTAGCGGTGGAGTGGTAAAGAACGATTTTATCATATCACAATTCAATCCTTATTACAAGGTTGTTTTCACGTTTTTCCTAAAAAACAAAATTGAATTTACACATTTTTCCGCATTTTCGAGAGGCATTTTACACATTTTTTCGCACTTTTTGAAAATAAAATTCCACATTTTACCATTTATAGTCTATCAATAAAAACAAAAAAAGTATTGCTTTTTTGAAAAAAAGATTGTATAGTAAATGGGTCAACTTTCCTACGCTGGGAAGAACGGGTGATTTGCTTGAACTGTAATATATTTGATTGGCAGTGCGCAGAAAAACCACGTGCGTGGCAGGAGCAGAGAGTGCTTTGAGAGAGAAAGATGACCGATGATATCAGGAAAACGGCGCTGGATTGCCGTATCCCAAAAGCAGCGTTTGCAGGGGGTGAAAATGAGTAAAATAAGGATTGCGATTGATGCCATGGGCGGCGACTTAGGGCCGCAGGCGGTAATGGCAGCGGCGACAGCAGCGCTGCAGGAAAGGGCGGATTTGGAACTGACGGTCTTTGGCCGGGAGAACGAGATTCAGGCGGCTCTGGCCGGTAAAAGTTATGATGCCGGGCGACTGCATATCGTGGCGGCGGCTGAAGTTATCTCCAATAATGAATCACCGACGGCAGCCATTCGCAGCAAAAAGGAATCCTCGCTGGTTAAGGCGCTTTATTTTGTCAAAGAGGGCAAAGCCGATGCCTTGATTTCGGCGGGCAGTACCGGCGCGGTTCTAACCGGCGGCACGCTGATTATCGGTCGAATCAAAGGGATTAAAAGACCAGCACTGGCTATCTTTTTTCCTACCAAAAAAGACCCGATTTTGCTTTTGGATATCGGTGCCAATGTGGATTCCAAGCCGGAATATCTGCATCAGTTTGCTATCTTGGGCAAGGCTTATTATCAGGGGACTTTTTCCAAAGCCAATGTGCGGGTGGGTCTGATCAATAACGGCGCGGAGGAGCATAAAGGTTCGCAGCTGACCAAAGAAGCTTATCAGCTTCTGGCGGCCGATAAAACATTGGGCTTTGTCGGCAATATTGAAGCGAGGGAGATTCATTCCGGCGATTATGACGTGGCGGTTTGCGACGGTTTTGTCGGAAATATGATTTTAAAATACGCCGAGGGACTGTCCGGTATGATTTTTTCGGGAATGAAAGCGGCAGTGATGAGTGGTGTACTCAGTAAGCTGGGCGGTTTATTGATTAAGAAGCCGTTAAAAAAAATGGCGGCGGATTTTGATTATAAAAAATACGGCGGAGCGCCGCTCTTAGGTTTAGAAGCTTTGGTTGTCAAGGCACACGGCAGTTCGGACGCGGTTGCGTTTAAAAGCGCGATTGACCAGTGCAGCCGTTTCTGGGAAGCGGATATTACCGGCCGGATTAAAAGATTATTGCAGGAAGAAAAGGACGTTAAAGGAGGACAAGATGGACGAACGGAAGTTACTGGAGATTATTGCTGAGTTTACCAATTATGATGCTGACCAGCTGGAACCGGATATGCACTTTGTGGATGATTTGGGGATTGATTCGCTGGACTTGGCGCAAATCATTCTCAGTGCCGAATCGGAGTTCGATGTTGAACTGGAAGAAGAAGTGGCAGACGGGATTGAAACGGTCGGCGATGCAATTGAGCTTTTAAAAGCAAAATTAGAAGAACAGGAATAAGCGAAAAGGCAAGAGATGAGAGGATCCCTTGCCTTCCTTCTCTTTCGGGGAACTTTACGGCAGAGAAGCGGTTGCGGCGCCGGATATTTTGACCGGCGCAGGAGGCAGAAAGGAGAGCATATGTTTGAGTCAAAAGAAAAGCTTGAATTAATAATTGCGTATAAGTTTCATTATCCGGAATTATTAATTCAAGCTTTAACACACAGCTCACATATCAACGAAAGCCGGCTCTTAAAGACGGAAAGCAATGAACGGCTGGAGTTTTTGGGTGATGCGGTGCTGGAGATTATTGTTTCGGATTATTTGTACCACAGGTACGCTGCCCTGCCCGAGGGGGAGCTGACCCGGATGCGGGCTGCGATGGTGTGTGAAAGTTCGCTGGCTGACTTTGCCCGGACGATTGCGCTGGGAGATTTTTTGGTCTTGGGCAAAGGCGAAGAAGCAACCGGCGGCCGGGAGCGGAACTCGGTACTGGCAGATGCGGTGGAGGCGCTGCTGGGGGCGATTTATCTGGACGGCGGACTGGAAATTGCCAGGGAGTTTTTGCAGAAGCATTTTTTAGGCAAAAGAGAACAAAGTTTTATTGATTTTAAAACGCTGCTTCAGGAAAAAATTCAAAAGACCAGTGATATTCCGTTAAGCTATCAACTTATCGGCGAGCAGGGGCCGGATCATAAGAAAGAGTTTGTGATGGAAGTCTGGCATGATGGTCAGCGGCTCGGCCGGGGAGCGGGAGGCAGTAAGAAAGCCGCTCAGCAGCAGGCGGCCAAAGCAGCAATGGAGGAACTCGGATGTATTTAAAATCAGTGGAATTGTACGGCTTTAAGTCGTTTCCCAATAAGATTCATTTTCAATTTGAACATGGCATTACCGCGATTGTCGGGCCAAACGGCAGCGGCAAAAGCAATATTGCCGATGCCGTGCGCTGGGTGCTGGGCGAGCAGTCCGCCAAGCAGCTGCGGGGCAGCAGTATGCAGGATGTCATCTTTGCCGGGACGGAAACACGCAAACCGCTGGGCTATTGTCAGGTGGATTTGACGATTGACAACAGCGACAAGGTTTTACCGGTGGATTACAGCGAGGTTAAGGTCAGCCGCCGGGTCTATCGTTCCGGTGACAGCGATTATATGATTAACGGCAGTTCCTGCCGGCTGAAGGATATTCACGCCCTTTTTTTGGATACCGGCGTGGGCAAAGAAGGATATTCCATCATTGGGCAGGGGCAGATTGAACGGATTTTATCGGCCAGACCGGAAGACCGGCGGCTGCTGTTTGATGAAGCGGCCGGAATTGTTAAGTTTAAGGAAAGAAAAGCGGCGGCGCTGCAAAAATTAGAGGAAGAAACGCTTGACCTAGCCAGGCTGTCCGATTTAATCGAGGAATTGGAAAAGCAGGAGAAAACTTTGGGTGAGCAGGCAGTAACAGCTAAGGAGTATTTGCGCCTGCGCGATGATTTAAAAAAATATGAAATTAACAGCTTTTTGCGGCTGATGGACAGCTTTGCCGATAATTTAAAGGCTTTAACCGAGAAAAACGCAATTGTTTCGGCCGATTTACAGGAACGAAAAACTGTTTATGAGCGCCGGGAAAAGGAATATGAGGAAATTGCAGAGCAGCTTCGGGAGAAAGAAAGAGCCTATGAGGAAGTCAGCGAACTGGCGCATGACCAAAAGCTGAATGCAGAAAGAGCGAGTGCGGCGATTCGGCTTGATCAGGAGCGGCTGACTTATTTGACCAGCAATCACACCGCTTTAAAGAGCCGGACGGAGGAGCTTTACGAGCGCCAACTCCAGCAGGAGAAAGAATTGGTGCTGCTGGCGCGGCAGGACGAAAAAGAGCGGCAGGCCTTACAGGAAAGGCAGCAGGAAGCGGCTGCTTTTGCTGTCACTAAAAATGAATTAGAGGAGCAGCTGGAACAGGAAAATCAGAAAAAGCTGGCTTATCAGGAGCAGAAGTTAAACCGGGTGCGGCAGACAGCCGAGCGGGAAGCGGCCTTGCGTCAGCTGGAAGCGGAAAGCGAGAGCAGCCGTAAGCAGCAGGAGGCGGTCGCGGCCCGGCAGACGATGATAGATCGAACAGCGGCCGTGCTGGAGCGGGAGATTGCCGCCTGCCGGCAGCAGGAAGAAGAATTGCTCCGCCGTCAGGACGAACTTTTGCAGGCTAAGACCGTTGCCGCCAAGACGACGGCGAAGCAGGAGCTGGAACTGGCTGAACTGGAGAAGAAAGAGCGGCAGCTGCAAACGGCTTACCGGGAAAAAGAATCGCGTAAAAATGCTTTGATGGATTTGGAAAGCAATTACGAGGGATATTTTCTGGCGGTTAAAAAGGTGCTTGACCGCAAGGAAGCGGGAACCATCGGGGTGGTTGCCGATATTCTTGAAGTTGAAGAAAAATACCAAAAGGCGATTGAAACCGCTCTGGGAAATCGCTTGCAGAATATTATCACCCAAACCGATCAGGATGCCGAAGATGCGATTGCATTTTTAAAGCAAAATAAGTTTGGCCGGGCGACCTTCCTGCCGTTAAACACCGTAACCGGAGCCAGAGCGAAAGATATTGAAGCGGCGCCGGGCTATTTGGGCATTGCCGCCGATTTGGTTAAATACGACCGGCGGTATGAAAACATTGTATTGTCCTTGCTGGGCAATCTATTTGTGACCGATACACTGCCAAATGCCAGAAAATTAGCGGCCAGACATCAGCAAAGGCTGCGCATCATTACTCTGGAGGGCGATATTTTAAGCCCGGGCGGCAGTATCAGCGGCGGTGAGTTTAAAAATGCCAAAAGTATGATTTTTTCCAGAAAAAATGATATTTTAAAGTTGGAGGCGGAATTGGCCGAGCTAAACACGGAGCTGGCGCAGGCAGCGGCAGCTTTGGCAGGATGCCGGCAAAAAGTGCAGGCCGGCCGGCAGGAGAGCGAGGCGATCACCGCCCGAGAACAGGCGGCTAATCTGGAAATGAACCGGCTGATTTTGGTGCTGGAGCAAAAAAAGAAGGAACGGGATCAGCAAACAGAGGAACGGAATAGTTTACAGCAGGAAGCGGACGAGTTGAAAGCCCGGCTGCAAAAGTTATCGGAAGCAAAGCGGGCGCAGGCCGAGAATGGGGAGGTGCTTTCTGCCGAGGAGCAAACTGCCGCCGAGGAAAAACTGGAAGAAACGCTGCAAATGCTGCAAAGTGATTTAGACTGTGTCAATGAAGATATCATGGAAGTGAAGCTGCAAATCACGGCGATGGAAGAGCGTTTGTCGCACAGTGAAGAACGGGTTCAGGCAATCCGGCAGACCATCAGCGAAGCGGATATCAAGCGGGCGGAGCTGGCGGCGGAACTGACGGCGATTGATTTGGAAAAGTTGAAAAAAGAACAGACCTTAGAGGAGCAGAAGCTTTTGCTGGCTGAGTTTTTAAGCGGCCAGAAAGATGCGGAGGAAAAGCGGGTTCTGCTCAAAAATGAAAAGGCACTGATTCAGGCCAAAAAAGAAAATCTGCAGGCCAATAAGGAGAATTACTACAAAGAGGTCAGCCTTTTGGAAAAAGAGCAGATCCGGCTGGGCATGCAGATTGATAAATACGAGGAGCAGAAAGAAGCGCAGGCTGACTATATGTGGACGGAATACGAGCTGACTTACTCGACCGCCAAGCCGTGGGAGCAACCAGATTTGGGGAGCGATGCGGCGCTGAGATCCAATATGAAGCGGCTGAAGGAAGAGATGAAAGCGCTGGGAGATGTTAATGTTGCCGCTATTACCGAATATCAGGAGGTTAGGGAGCGGCTTGATTTTAATGTCGGTCAGCGAGCGGATATTTTGGAAGCTGAGGGCAAGCTGAAAGCGATGATTGCCGATTTGGAGCAGCAAATGCAGGACCGCTTTGCCAGAGAGTTTGAGGAAATCAATCAGAGATTTTCCCGGGTCTTTCAGGAGTTGTTTGGCGGCGGGCAGGGTTATTTGGCGCTGACGGAAAAGGAAAATATCCTTGAAAGCGGCATTTCCATTCATGTTCAGCCACCGGGCAAGAAACTGAAAAATATGATGCTTCTGTCCGGCGGGGAGCGGGCTTTTACCGCGATTGCACTGCTTTTTGCCATTCAAAGCCTGCGCCCGTCGCCATTTTGTATTTTGGACGAGATTGAAGCGGCGCTTGATGATGCCAATGTCTATAAGTTTGCTACTTATTTGCATAAATTGACAAAAGACACGCAGTTTATTGTCATTACCCATCGGAAAGGAACGATGGAATCGGCCGATGCCCTTTACGGCATTACCATGCAGGAAAAAGGCGTATCGACGCAGGTGTCAGTGAAGATGATTGAAAACGATTTGGAGGAAAAAGAGGAATAATGGGAATTTTTGATTTTTTTAAAAAGAAAACAGGTGAAGCGCAAATCCCTGCCGAGTCGGAGAATATGGCCGAGGAGAAAAGGGATGCGGTTGAAGCGGAAATGACCGTTGGCGAAGTGGTTGTGTCGGATCAAGCGCCAGCCGAGCCAAGTCAGACTCAAGCAGCGGCGACTGCCGGAGAAGAAACGGCGGACAGGTCTGGTGCTCAAGCCGGTGATCAGGCAAATTGGGTGGAAGCAGAAGCCGGAGAAAGGTTAGTAAATTCGGCAGACCGTCAAAGTGCTGAGATGGACGCAGCGGCTGGGAGCGGAGAGGCAGCGGTAAAGCGGGAGGCGGAAGAATGCTTTGCGGTGGCTGAAAATGAGGAGGCCGCTAAACTATCAAGTGAGATGGCTACAGCAGAAGATGTGGCGGCTGAAAGCAAGGAAGCCGATGAATCATTGATTGAACCGGCGGCGGAAGCGGCGCAGGAGTCGGCCGTTTCAGAATCAGAGCCGGTAGAAGAAGTACCGCAGAAAAAGGGCTTTTTCCGGAAGCTGGTCGAGGGATTGTCCAAGACCCGGCAACATGTGATGCAGGGGGTCAATGATGTATTGAGCAGCTTTACCTCGATTGATGAAGAGTTTTATGAGGAATTGGAAGAAGCACTGATTATGGGGGATTTAGGCGTAAATACCGCCATTAAAATCGTTGCCGGGCTGAAAACCAAGGTCAAAGAAAGAAAAATCAAAGACCCGCAGCAGGTGAAAAGCCTGCTCAAGGAAGAATTAAAAGAGCAGATGCGGACGGCGGAGTCGGCCTATGATTTTATTAACCAAAAATCGGTCATTTTAGTCATCGGGGTCAACGGCGTGGGCAAAACTACAACCATTGGCAAGCTGGCCGCACAATATAAAAAGGACGGCAAGCAGGTTATGCTGGCGGCGGCCGATACCTTTCGGGCGGCAGCAATCGACCAGTTAAAGGAATGGGCGAATCGCTCGGCCGTGCCGATTGTGGCGCAGGCGGAAAACTCCGATCCGGGGGCGGTCATTTTTGACGCAATTGCTTCGGCAAAAAGCAAGGGGGTTGATATCCTGATTTGCGATACGGCCGGCCGGCTTCATAATAAGAAAAATCTGATGGCTGAACTGGGCAAGATTTACCGGATTATCGGCCGGGAATATCCAGAGGCACATTTGGAGGTGTTTTTGGTGCTGGACAGTAC
Organism: Lachnospiraceae bacterium oral taxon 500; assembly: GCA_002999035.1. Classification (NCBI taxonomy): domain Bacteria; kingdom Bacillati; phylum Bacillota; class Clostridia; order Lachnospirales; family Lachnospiraceae; species Lachnospiraceae bacterium oral taxon 500. The sequence goes on along the minus strand of CP027241.1, from coordinate 2,961,787 downwards.
AACCGGGCAAAATGCATTGGCGCAGGCCAAGGAATTTAAGGAGATGGCGGATATTACCGGGATTGTTCTGACGAAATTGGACGGCACATCTAAGGGCGGCATTGCGGTAGCAATTGCGGCGGATTTGGCTCTGCCGGTCAAATATATCGGTGTTGGCGAGGGAATTGAAGATTTGCGGCCCTTTGATGCGGACAGCTTTATTGAAGCGCTGTTTGAGGAATAAAAAAACCAACTTTGGCGATAACCGCTATATTAAAGATATGGCCGAGCAAATGGAGGAAGAGCAAGAGGATTGAAATAGAAACCGCCACAAAACAGTTGCTGCCGTTCGGGCTTGATGTTCTCTCAACTACTGGTATAATGGTGATAAGGGCGTAAAAAGTTTAATCCTTTAAAACATTATGAAAGAGAAAGGCGGGAGAATAAGATGTGTGAAGAATGTTATAGCGATAAGAGCCGGATTACGCCGCTGCTAAAGCCAAGAGATTGTCTGGAAAAGCACACCCAGTATATCTGCGGGAGATGCGGCCGCTGTATTTGTATTGAGCATGATCCGCAGCGCGGTTTGCAGCGCTGGAACTTCCCTTATAAAACAGCCGAAATTGCTAAATTGTATTTAAGGACAGCGGACTATACCATGAAAAAGCCCTGCGGTATTTATGAAATCAAAGGTGAGAACGGCCGGCTGTCCTATAAGATTTTTGCCGGTCAGGCGGAGCTGAGAGCTTATCTGGCCAAGAACAAGGATAAGCGCTGCGACAGCATGGCGCCGCTGTTTCAGGCCGAAGCATACCGGGAATATCCTGGCACGCAGGTGCGGCGGCTAACGGCGGCCGAAATCGAAAAGTATATGGCGGAGCGGGAGTAAGTCATATTCTAAAAATCACGGACGGGTGAAGCGGACAAATGCTTTGCCCGGCCGTGATTTTTTATTTTGAAAAAATCTCTAAATTCCACAAATTGCGGACGACTTTTATAGCTGAAATGAATATAATAGAAATAAGAGCGGAAAGACAGGATTCAGCAAGGAGGAGGATATGTATCATTCGATTAAAACAGCGGGTTTGTGCGGGGTTCAGGGGTATATTGTCAATGCCGAGATTGACGTGGCTGAGGGTTTTCCCAAGCTGGAACTGGTTGGTCTGGCGCATAATTCAGTCAGGGAAAGCATTGAACGGGTACGGACAGCGCTAAAAAACACCGGTTATCTTTTTCCCTATAAGCGGGTTACGATTAACTTGGCGCCGGCTCAGATCAAAAAATACGGTTCGCATTATGATTTGCCGATTGCACTGGGGATTCTCTCAGCTTCGGGGCAGATGGAGCTGGGAGAATTAAACGATAAACTGATGCTGGGTGAATTATCATTAAACGGCGAGCTGATTGGAGTAAGGGGAGCGCTGGCTATGGTTGAGGCCGCCCGGCGGCAGGGGGTTCAGGAAGTGCTGCTGCCGCTTAAAAATTGGCCGGAGGTTTGCTTTTATCAGGATATTCGGATTGTGCCGCTGGGGAGCTTACAAGAGGTAATTGTGTATTTGCGTGAAAATAAACTGCCGGCCGAAATCAGCCGCAGAATGACGGAACTGGCAGCGCTTTCTGCTGCCGGAGCGGCTGAAAATCAGGGGCAAGCGCTGGCGATTGCCCGAATGGGGGAGAGGATTGAGGAACTGCCGACAGAAGCGGAGGAAGTTTCACATCAGATTGACTTTAACGATATTTGCGGGCAAAATGTGGCCAAACGGGCAGTCAGCATTGCGGTTGCCGGTATGCATCATCTGCTGCTGGTCGGCCCGCCCGGTACCGGGAAATCAATGCTGGCCAAAGCAGTGCCGGGACTGCTGCCGGCTCTTAGCCGGGAAGAAATGATTGAAGTGACCCGGGTTTACAGTGCGGCCGGAAAGCTCCTCGGCAAAACGCCGGTTATCAGCCGCCGGATGTACCGGGCGCCGCACCACACGATTACCGAAGCCGGGCTCTTGGGCGGCGGCCGCCCGCTGCTGCCGGGCGAGGTATCGCTGGCACATAAAGGCGTTTTGTTTCTGGATGAGTTTGCCGAGTTCCCGAAACCGCTCTTAGATACGCTGCGCCAACCTTTGGAGGATAAGCATATTATGCTGTCCAGGATGAACGAGCAGGCGGATTTTCCCACCGATTTTCTCTTGATCGCCTCCATGAATCCCTGCCCTTGCGGCTATTATCCTGATATGGAGCGCTGTCGCTGCAGCGAATATGACATCAAGCGCTATCACAAGAAAATATCGGGGCCGATTTTAGACCGATTGGATATCTTTGCCGAGGTTGACCGGCCGATGTTGGCAGCGCTTTCGCCTGCGGTTTCGGGTAAAAGCAGCAGCCAGTACGGCGAACAGATTAAGGCGGCACAGCAGCTGCAAAGAGAGAGACTAAGAAAGGACAATATTTTATATAACTCGCAGATTAGCCCGGCCCGGATTGAAGCTTACTGCCCGATGGATCAGGCGGCGACCGAGATTTTAGAGGGAGCATATCGGCGTCAAAAACTTTCACTCCGCAGTTATCACCGGCTGATTCGGCTCAGCCGGACGATTGCCGATATGGAGGGGAAAGAAAAGATTGAGGCCAAGCATATGGCGGAAGCGTTCAGTTACCGGGTGGCATATCATAAATATTTTTCATCATAAATTCCGAAAGGCTCACAAAATGATGAAAAATACAGTTTTCTTTGGCATAGACTTTTTTGCAAATAAGGGAAACGCTTTACATTTTTGCGGCGGCAGCTAACGGCAATTTAGGAAGATGGTTCGCTCAAACGCGGGGATGAAAGCGCGGAATGATCAGCCGAACTTAGAAAGGAGAAAATCATAACCTTTATCGGGATTATGAAGTAAAAAAATGGAAAGAGAAATTTATTGGCTGTGGCTGTCGTCCATTCGCGGCATGGGAGCGGTTAAGCTAAGCCGGCTGCTTCGGGAGTGGCCGGATGCCGAAGCGATTTATTATGAAGGGGAAGAACGGATTTTAGAGTTTATGAAAAAGCAGGAGCGCTTTCGGGAGGAGGATTTTTTGGAGCTTTGCGCCGCCAAAAGACAGATCGAGCGCTGCCGCCGGGAGTGGGACAGGTTGAACCGGGAAGGGGTGCGGGTTATTTCTGTTGATCAGCCGGACTACCCGGAGCGGCTGAAAATGATTCCGGGTGCGCCGCCGCTGCTTTTTGTCAAAGGGGATTGGCGATTGGAGCAAGGCGGGAATACACCGGTACTGGCGGTAGTCGGCACCAGACGAGCCAGTCTTTACGGCCGGGAGGCAGCAGTAGCTTTGGGCAGAGCCTGTGCCGAATATGGAGTGATTTTGGTCAGCGGGATGGCGGCCGGGATTGATGGTATTGCCCAAAGAGAATGCCTGAAGCATGGCGGATACAGCATCGGTGTGCTCGGTTCCGGTTTAGGTTATCAGTTTCCGGCCGGCAACCGGGATTTGTATTTGGAAATGGAACAAAGAGGCGCATTAATCAGCGAAGAATGGTATCAAACACCGCCGCAGGCTGCGCTTTTTCCCAAGCGGAATCGGATTATCAGTGGTTTAGCCGAAGCGGTGGTAGTAGTGGAGGCAGCAGAAAAAAGCGGCTCTTTGATTACGGCCGACTATGCTTTGGAGCAGGGCAGGGATGTTTACGCCGTGCCAGGGCGCTTAAATGATCCGGCCAGCAGCGGCTGCAACCGGTTGATTGCCCAGGGCGCCTATCTTCTGGAAAATGTGGAACGCTTTATGGCGGAGTTTGCCGGCCGGATAAAATCCGATATTCAGCCGCCGGCAGTGCCGGAGTGGAAAAAGGATTTGGCGGAAAATGAAAAGCTGGTTTATCAAAATATCGGTGCAGATCCGGTTTACATCGGGCGTTTGCAGGAAAAAAGCGGTTTAGAGCCGGGCGAATTGCAGCTTTGCTTGCTGCAGCTGGAGTGGAAGGGCTATATTCAGCAGATTTCAGCCGGTTATTACGGCTTGGCCAATTTTATTTTATGATAACGTGTCGGAAGTATGAAAATTTAGGCGTGACTCCTCGGCAAGAGGTGCCATCCTTTTTTGACAAGAGCCGTCATTTTATAACTCAACTTTCCCCTGATCGAAGTGCTGCGCACTTCTGCCCGGGCGGGCGTCCTGCCTAAAAAAGACTGTTCTAACGAATATGGGAAAGTCGAGTTTATAAAAAATCATAAAATTTTAAAAAAACTCTTGTATAAAACATCGAAATAGTATATCCTTATACCAGTTGATTTGATGATATCAGAATCCAAAAAATAGAAATCTGAGCGGGGTTTACCTGTAAAAGAATTAAAAGATAATTGCAGCAATGGGATAAGACGGGAGCTTTATTTAGGCAAAGCTCTTTTTCTTTCGGAAATTATCAGAATTACTAGGAGGAAACATGGCAAAAAATTTGGTAATTGTAGAATCTCCGGCCAAGGCCAAAACAATCAAAAAGTTTTTGGGCAAAAATTATACGGTGGAAGCGTCGATGGGACATGTTCGGGATTTGCCGAAAAGCAGTTTGGGGGTTTCTCCGGAAAATGATTTTGAGCCGAAATATATTACGATTCGCGGGAAAGGGCCGCTGATTGCAAACCTGAAGAAAGAGGCTAAAAAAGCGGATAAGATTTATCTGGCCACTGACCCTGACCGGGAGGGCGAAGCAATATCCTGGCATTTGCAGACGATTTTGGAAAGTATTAAAGCGCCGATTTACCGGATTACTTTTAATGAGATTACCAAACAGGCAGTATCCTCTTCGATCAAAAAAGCCAGGCCGATTGATATGGATTTGGTGGACGCTCAGCAGGCCAGACGGGTGCTGGATCGGATTGTCGGCTATAAAATCAGTCCGCTGTTGTGGGCCAAGGTCAAGAAAGGGCTGTCGGCCGGTCGGGTACAGTCGGTGGCGCTGCATTTAATCTGCGAAAGGGAAAAGGAGATTGAGGCTTTTTTGCCGCAGGAATATTGGACTTTACAGCTGGATTTGACGGATGCCAAAGGGAAAAATAAGTTTCGGGCGGACTTTTACGGCGCAGACGGCAAAAAAATAGAATTAGGCAGTGAAGCGGAAACGGAAAAGGTTTTGGTGGAGTTGTCCCGGGAAAAGCCGGTGCTGACTGAGAAGAAAGAAAGCACCCGTCGGCGGAGCGCACCGCTGCCGTTTAAGACCAGCACCTTGCAGCAGGAAGCGGCTAAGGCGCTGAACTTTACCACTGCCAAGACCATGCGGCTGGCTCAGCAGCTGTATGAAGGCGTGGACATTCCGGGGCGGGGGACTTTGGGTCTGATCACCTATTTAAGAACCGATTCGGTTCGGGTTGCCGAAGAAGCGGCGGCAGCAGCCGACGAGCAAATCCGCAGTGCATACGGTGAAAAATATTTGCGGACAGACGCGCCGAAGGAGACAAAAAAGGGCCGAAGCCAGGACGCGCATGAAGCCATCCGGCCATCTGTGCCGGAGCTTTCTCCGGCCGAGGTCAAGGAAGCCCTCGGGCGGGATTTGTTCCGTCTGTATCAGCTGATTTGGCGGCGGTTTATGGCCAGCCGGATGGCAGCGGCCGAATATAAAAGCGAAAGACTGACCATTCGGGCCGGAGAGTATGAACTGCGCGCTTCCGGTCAAAGCCTGGAGTTTGATGGTTATTTAAAATTGTATCAGGAGTTTGAGGAAGAAGAAAGCGGAACGGAAGCGTCCATCAGTGATTTTGCGGGTCTAAAGCAGGGCGCAGCTTTGAAAATAAAGGACAGCCAGAAGCAGCAGCATTTTACCCAGCCGCCGGCTCGCTACACCGAAGCCTCTTTGGTTAAACTTTTGGAGGAAAACGGAGTCGGCCGGCCCAGCACCTACGCGCCGACAATCAGTACGATTCTGGCCAGGGGTTATGTGGCCAAGGAGCAAAAATCCTTTTTCCCGACAGAGCTCGGGGAAATTGTGGATGCGATTATTACCAAATATTTTGACGATATTGTCAATATTGATTTTACAGCCGAAATGGAAGAAAAGCTGGATCGGATCGAGGACGGCAACTGCGACTGGCGGACACCGCTGCGGGAGTTTTACCCGGAACTGGCGGCCGATGTGGAGCGGGCGGAGCAGGAATTGGAAAAAGTAGAAATCAAGGACGAAGAAACCGATATCCTCTGTGAAAAATGCGGCCGCAATATGGTAATTAAGCTGGGGCGCTACGGTAAATTCTTGGCTTGTCCGGGCTTTCCCGAGTGCAGCCATACCAAGCCTTATTTTGAGGTGCTTCCCGGGGTGCTTTGTCCGAAATGCGGCGGTGCGGTGCAGATTAAGAAGACCAAAAAAGGCCGGCGCTATTTTGGCTGCGAAAATAATCCGGAGTGCGATTTTATGGTGTGGAATGAACCGGTGGCCAAGAAATGTGAACGCTGCGGTTCAATGATGCTGCGCAAGGGTAAGAAAATTCTTTGCTCCAATGAAGCATGCAAACATATTGAGGATGCCGACGAGTAAAGGCGGTGTGCGCAAGCTTGCCGGAATATCAACTATCAACGGTCTGCTATTATAATAAAGTTCAGGCAAGCCCACTGATAATTCGCTTTCAGCGAATTATCAGTGCATGCGTTCCGCAAATAGCCCATTAGAATTGATATTCCTTGCAAGCAAGCTTGCCGGAATATCAACCTCAACGGTCTGCTATTATAATACAGTTCAGGCAAGCCATTCGTAATTCGGCGAAAAGGGGAATAACTGTATTTTGATGGGAAATGAGTTTCGCCGAATTACTCATGTGTGCGTTCCGCAAATAGCCCGTCATACTTGATATGCCCCTGGAGAGCAAGCTCTCCATTGTCATATCAAGCATAACAGTCTGCTATTATAATACAGTTCAGGCAAGCCCACTGATAATTCGCTTTCAGCGAATTATCAGTGTATGCGTTCCGCAAATAGCCCATTAGAATTGATATTCCTTGCAAGCAAGCTTGCCGGAATATCAACTCTAATGGTCTGCTTGCCTGAACTGTAGACAAAATTCTTAAAATTATTTGACAGATTAGGTTGAAAAGAAATGAAAATTGAGTTATAATGAGTGATGCGATGATTAAGATTGTGTTACAAAAAATGATGATTATGATTAAAAATAAGTTATAATAAAATATAAATAAAAATGAAATCGGCTTTCCTGTGCCGGTTTTAATTGGCGTTTTTCATTTTTTTAGTTGGCGTGAGCCAAAAGCAACGGTACGGCATAAAGATTATTTATGGATCAGGAGGATGAAGATGAGCGTACAGTTATTGGATAAAACCAGAAAAATCAATCGTTTGCTCCAAAGAACAGGGGATGAGAGAATTGATTTTTCCGATATTTCCGAGGTAATGGGCGAAGTTATGGACTCGACCGTGCTGATTATCAGCCGCAAGGGCAAACTGCTGGCTTCTTATGAAAGACATAATATTCCGATTATTGAACAATTTTTAACAACCAAGTCCGGCGAATATATTAACGAAAAATTGAATGAGCGACTGCTGAATATTTTATCAACCAAGGAGAACATTAATTTAGTTACCCTTGGTTTTAGTGATGATATCACCGAGCAGGGATATTTGGGACTGGCGATTCCGGTGGATATTGCCGGCGAGCGGCTGGGCACCATCTTTTTATACCGCCTGCGTCAGGAGTATATGATTGATGATTTGATTTTGGCGGAATATTCGGCTACGGTGGTGGGGCTGGAGATTACCCGTTCGATTAACCAGGAAGAATCGGAAGAAACCAGAAAGCAAAACATGGTGCGCTCGGCTATCTCTACCTTGTCTTTTTCCGAGCAGGAGGCGGTTCGCCATATTTTCCGCGAACTGGAAGGCAACGAAGGCGTACTGATTGCATCCAAGGTGGCTGATCGGGCCGGAATTACCCGGTCGGTAATTGTCAACGGTCTGCGCAAGCTGGAATCGGCCGGTGTGATTGAGACCCGTTCGCTGGGGATGAAGGGGACCTATATCAGTGTGGTCAATGATAATTTATTAAAGGAATTAAATGGCTTAGAACAGGCATGAGTTTAGGATGTTGCAAAAATGGAAAGCTCTCGGAAAGGGGGAGAAAATGACAAACGGATTGATTGCCGGTTCGGAAGTGGCCCTGTACCGCAAAGCAATAAGCGCGGCTTGGGAAAGAAACCGAGTAATTTCGCATAATATGGCGAATAATGACGTGGCGGGGTATAAGCGTCTGGATGTTAAGTTTGAGGATCAGTTAAGGAATGCGGTGGACAGCCGTCGCCGGATCGATTTGGCGAAGCTGCAAAAAGTCAGGCCGGAGGTTTTTACCGACAAATCGAATTTGAGTTATCGCTGGGACGGCAATAATGTGGATATGGATACGGAAGCGGCATACCTGGCGGAAAATACGCAGCGCTATCAGGCACTGATCACGCAAATGAATTATAATTTTGCCCGTTTGAAAATGGTAATGACTAAATAGCGGGGAAAGGAGAAAAGATGGCTTATTTTGATTCCATGAAAATCAGTGCTTCGGGTATGACTGCTCAAAGGCTGCGGGCCGATATCATCGCCCAGAATCTGGCGAACGTCAAAACAACCCGGGCGGCCGACGGCAAGCCTTACCGGCGGCAGACGGTGCTGTTTGAAACTTTGCAGCGCCGACAGGAATTTAAAGATATTTTGACCAATTTTATGGGTAAGCAGACGAACGGCGGTGTCAAGGCGGCTCGGATTGTGCAGGATCGTTCTCCGCTGACAACGGTTTATGAGCCGAATCACCCGGATGCCGATGAAAACGGTTATGTCAGTTATCCGAATGTCAATGTGGTTCAGGAAATGACGGATTTGATTTCGGCGCATCGTTCCTACGAAGCAAATGTGACTGCCTTTAATGCGACTAAGGCGATGATCAGTAAGGCGCTGGAGATCGGCAGATAGGGGGATAGAGGATGATATATCGAATTGGTCCGGCAGGACTGGAAGCCAAGATGCTGGAAACTCTGGGAGTAAAGAAAGCTTCCGGTGCCGCATCGTTTGGTGAGATTTTTCAAAAAGCGGTCGCAGATCAATTGTCTGCTACGAATGAATTGATTCGGGGAGCTGATCAAAAAGGAATAGACTTTGCGCTGGGCAAGACTGATGATATCGCCGAAGTGATGGCGGCGCAGGAAATAGCCAGTGCTTCACTTCAGTTTACGGTGCAGCTGCGCAATTCTTTTTTGGAGGCGTATAATGAAATTATGCGTTTGCAGGTATAGAAGAACTTTTTATTTTTAAGGTTACCGGCAACTATTGTTAGTATTTTTGAGGTGTGAAAATGCCAGCTTTTATAACCCGTATATCGGAACAAATAACAAAGACCTGGAATCAGTTTGAGCGCAAGCAAAAGATACAGTTTATCGCGATTTTAGCGATTGCGGTCGTGGCGATTACTATTTTGGTTATTTACCTGAATCAGCCGCAGTATGTTTTGTTTGAACGCAATATGGATCCGGCGCGAGTAAATTCGATGAAAGAAGTTTTCGATGCCGAGAAAATTAAATACACGATCGAAAACAATGCGACTGCCATTTACATCGAGCGAAGCCAACGACAAAACGCAACACTGGCATTACAACGGGCGGGCATTTTAACGGCAGATCAAATCGATTATGATAAACTGTTTGAGAACAGTTTAACTATGACCCAAGAGGAAAAAAGATTAAAACAAAAATTATTTTTGCAGAGTGAATTGGAAAAAAGCATTGAGCTTTTGGATGTGGTAGCCGATGCCGATGTGGCCATTGTGATGGCCGATCAGGAACGGACGGTGCTGGATGATCAAACTCCCGCCTCGGCGGCAATTACACTCAAGCTGAGAGATGAGATTACCGAGAAGCAGGTACTGGGTATTGTTTCCTTGGTTTCCAAATATGTTAAGAATCTGGATAAAAACCATATTTCGATTTTGGATACGACCGGCCGGCTTCTGTATGACGGTGACGCAGCCGGAAGCCTGAATGGTATAAGCGGCAATATGGATTATAAAGTACAGCAGGAGCTTTTGATTCAGCAGAAAGTGCGTTCTATTTTGCTTTCGCGCGGAGAGTATGATGATGCGTTTGTAACGGTGGATTTAAAAATTGATTTCAGCGAGTCGACGGTTGTTTCCGAAAAGTACCGGCCGCTGGACGGCACCACCAAAGGTGTGACCTCTGAGGAAGAACGGCGCAATGTCGAAACCAGCAACACTGAAAATGCCAATCCGGTGGGAACGGATGCCAATCAGGAAACGACGTCAACCTATTTGACGCAGGCCGGCAATTCCAATTCAACCACCGAGGAGAGCAAGATCGCCTATAAAGTGGATACCGAAAAATCAACGACTTATCGGCCAAACGGTGCGATTGATTATCAGGGATCGAGCGTGGCGGTGGTTTTAAATAAGTTTAAAGTGTATGACCAGGTTCTGCTGGAAAGCCAAAAAGCCCTGGGCGACCTGAGCTGGGAAGATTTTAAGGAGCAAAACAATGTCCGCCGTAAATTGGAAGTCGATCCGGATATCATTAATCTGATCAGCCGGGCGACCAATAATATTCCCAATCCCGCCGTGCTGGCTTATGAGGTGCCGAAGTTCATTGACAAGCCGAGTTCGCATAATGTGATTCAGGATTATATTTTACTGGGTATTATTCTGTTAATGGTCATCTTGCTGGCGGTTGCCATTTTCTTAGGCACCAAGCCGGTTGAAGTGGTTAAGACCGAGCCGGAGCTTTCGGTTGAACAGCTTTTGACCAGTACCAGAACCGAGGAGCCGAAGGAGCCGATTACCGAGTTTAAATCGGAAGTCAGAAAACAGGTTGAGAAGTTTGTGGATGAAAATCCGGAAGCGGCGGCGACTTTGTTGCGTAACTGGTTGAATGATCAATGGGGAGGCTGATAAAATGGAATTAAGAGGAATTCAAAAAGCAGCAGCTTTGTTGATTGCTTTGGGGCCGGAGCGTTCTTCGGAAATCTTTAAGTATTTAAAAGAGGACGAGATTGAACAATTGACCCTGGAGATTGCTAATACCCGGGCAATCAGCGGCGATCAAAAAGAAGCGCTGCTGAATGAGTTTTATGAGATTTGTCTGGCGCAGCAATATATCAGCGAGGGCGGCATCAATTATGCCAAGGATGTTTTGGAAAAGGCGCTGGGTACAGATAAAGCGCTGGAAGTCATTGGCCGTCTGACCTCTTCTTTGCAGGTCAGACCGTTTGAATTCGTTCGCAAGACCGAACCGGCACAGTTGCTTAACTTTATTCAGGATGAGCATAATCAAACAATTGCCTTGATTTTATCCTATTTAAATGCCGGACAGGCATCGATGGTCTTAGCGGCTCTGCCGCTGGAGAAGCAGGCGGATGTGGCCCGCCGAATTGCTAAAATGGATAGAACCAGTCCCGATGTGATCAAGGATGTGGAAGACATTTTAGAAAGAAAGCTGTCCTCTTTGGTGACGCAGGATTTTACTATTGTCGGCGGCATCGAAGCGGTGGTCGATATCTTAAACTCGGCCGACCGGGCAACGGAAAAACATATCATGGAAACTTTGGAACTCGAGGATGCGGAACTGGCTGAGGAAATCCACAAGAAGATGTTTGTGTTCGAGGATATTCTGACTCTGGACGACCGTTCGGTGCAGAGAGTGCTGCGTGATGTTGACAACAATGTTCTGGCCATTGCTCTGAAGGGACAAAGTGAAGAAATTCAAAGCCTGATCTTTAAGAACCTGTCCAAACGTCTGGCAGCTATGATTAAGGAAGAAATGGAATTCATGGGACCGGTCCGGCTCAAGGATATTGAAGAATCGCAGCAGACGATTGTCGGAGTAATCAGAAAACTTGAGGACGCGCAGGAGATCGTTATTTCCAGAGGTGGAGGTGACGAGATCGTTGTCTAGGATAATTAAGCAAAACTACGCGACACTTTCTCCGGAAAAAAAAGTGATTCAAAATATCGGGGAATTGCGGCCGGCGGTACCGAAACAACCGAAAGAGGATAATGCCCTGATCAGGGTGGCGCTGGATGCGGCAGAAAACCGGAATCAGGACATGGAAGAAGCGGCGATTCGTTCGGAGGCAGAATGGACGGCGGAAATAGAGGCCCGGCAGGCCGAAGCAGAGCGGATTTTAGAAGATGCCAATGCAGCGAAGGCTAAGATTTACGAGGATGCTTACAACACTGGCATGGCCAAGGCCAAAGAGGAACTGGAGCGGCGGCGGGCGATTTTAGAGCAGGAATACGCGGATAAGAAAGACAGCGTAGAAAAGGAATTGCGTCGGCAGTATCAGTCCAAATATGCAGAGCAGCTGCGCCGGTTGGAAGGCGATATGATTCTGTGGCTGAAAGGGATGCTGGAAAAGTTAGTCGGAGAGGCCAGCCAAAAAGAGGAAACCTTGATTCATCTGGTGCGGATGGGTTTGCAGGAGATTTCTCTGCAGGGCGATTTGATTATCCGGGTATCGGGTGAGGACTTGAATTATGTTTTGGAGCATAAGGCTGAGTTGACGGAAGAATTAAGCGAAAAGTTGACAATTGAAGTCCTCAAGGATAAAGCTTTGAAAAAAAATCAATGCATTATCGAAACGGTTATGGGTAATATTGAATGCAGTTTAGATGTTCAGCTTAAGGGGATTGTTGACGAACTTCGGCTTATCTATGAAAGCATTATGAAAAACGAAAACAGAAATTAGCCGCAGCCGGTATGGCCGGAGGCGGATACATAATACCGGTTTGGCGGTGGAAGCTGCCGATTATTTCTATCTTACATCTAAGTTTATCTCAAAATATTTTATCCCTAAAGTTAAGGCCAACTTTGCTGTTATCGGCTCTTGGATGCGGTAGTGCCAAAAGAGAAAAGTTAGCTCAAAAAATCAGAATCGGAAAAGTAAGGGGCAGGAGCATGATTGAGTTTGAAAAATATGAAAAAATGCTTCATAAAAGCTATATTGAGCATTTGGGCCGGGTCAATAAGGTTATTGGCCTGACGATTGAGTCCTTGGGACCGAATGTGAATGTCGGCGATGCCTGCCTGATTACTTCACAGGATTTAAGCCGGACGGTGCTGGCCGAGGTGGTCGGTTTTCGGGAGAACAGCATTTTACTGATGCCGCTGGACGATATGGAAGGAATCGGCCCGGGCAGTCATGTGAAATCAATCGGTCATCCGCTTCAGGTTTCGGTCACGGACGGCCTCTTGGGCCGGGTGTTGGACGGGCTGGGCAAGCCGATTGATGACAAAGCACCTTTTTATACCAGCGAACTCTATAATATTGAAAATAATGCGCCGGATCCACTGCAGCGGGCGCGGATTAAAGATTATTTACCCATGGGAATCAAAGCTCTGGACGGACTCTTAACCATCGGCAGGGGGCAGCGGGTCGGTATTTTTGCCGGCAGCGGCGTGGGCAAAAGTACCTTGCTGGGCATGATTGCCCGCAACGCCTTGGCGGACGTCAATGTGATTGCGCTGATCGGTGAGCGGGGCAGGGAAGTCCGGGAGTTTGTGGAAAAGGATTTAGGAGAAGAAGGGCTGAGAAAAAGCGTAGTGGTGGTAGCTACCTCCGACCGGCCGGCTATGGAGCGGCAAAAAGCGGCGAAGACGGCGACGGCCATTGCCGAGTACTTTAGAGATAAAGGCAAAAATGTCATGCTGATGATGGACAGTCTGACCCGTTTTTCCATGGCACAGAGGGAAATCGGATTGGCGATCGGGGAGCCGCCGGTTAGCCGGGGCTATACGCCCTCCGTTTTGGCGGCGATGCCGCTGCTTTTGGAAAGAGCGGGAAATTCCGATAAGGGTTCGATTACAGCGCTTTATACCGTGCTGGTAGACGGCGATGATATGAACGAGCCGATTACCGACGCAGCCAGAGGTATTTTGGATGGTCATATTGTGTTGAACCGGAAAATTGCCAATAAGAATCATTATCCGGCGATTGATGTCTTGCAGTCCGTTTCGCGTGTTATGTCGGAAGTGGCCGATACCGAGCATAAAAAAGCGGCTTCGGAAATGCGGGCGCTGCTGGCTACTTACCAAGGAGCGGAAGATTTAATCAACATCGGAGCCTATGTCGAAGGTTCTAATGAGAGGATTGATAAGGCGATTCGTAAGATTGACGCCATCAATCAATATTTACAGCAGGAGGTCGGGGATTATTATTCCTTCGATGAGGAGATTCAAATGCTCAAGGACATTGTTTACGATGAAGAATAAGGGCGGAAACGGGCAGCTTTCCGGCCGGCGGAAGGGGTTTTATTTTGGCAAAGTTTCAATTTCCGCTGCAAAGTTTATTGCATATTAAAGAAAAGCTGGAAACTCAATATCAAATGGAATACGGCGTGGCAGTACAGCAAAGAGACCGGCAGCAGCAGGAGCTTAACCGGATCGGCGGCCTGATTCGGGAGGAAAATCAGGTTTTTTTTGAGAAACAATCGGTTGCTTTTCGGATTCGGGATTTGACAGCAGTACAAAATAAAATTGCTTATTTAAAAGCAAAGGAAAAAGAAGCGGCCGCCAGACTCTATGAATTGGAAGATCAGGTGGTGCGCAAAAGAGACCGGCTGTCTAAGGCAATGCAGGAGCGGAAAACGTATGAAATCCTGAGAGAAAAGGCGCTGGAAGCTTATTATGAGGAAGAAAAGCAGGAAGCGATGAAGTTGATAGATGAACAGGTAAGCTTTAAATATAGCAGGGAATAAAGAGGTCAAACCATGGCAAAAGAAAAAGAAAAGGCAACGGATTTACAAACCGCAGAGGATCAGAAAGAAAAAGGGGCAAAGGGATCGCCGCTTAAAATTATTTTAATTGCGGTGTTATCGCTCCTGTTTTTATTGCTGGTATTTTTGCTGCTGCTCCGGCTGAATGTTTTTGGGCTTGGTACGGCACTCGGGCAATCGCTGAAGAACTGGCCGCTGGCACATGTTTATTTGCCGCCGGAGGTATTTGAAACGGAAATCGATCCGGAAACCGGTGAGCCGATTGTGGTTGAGCCGGAGGAAACGATGGAAGAACTAAAAGAAATTATAAAATTAAATGAATCTGAACTGAAGAAAAAGACAGAAGAAGTCGATATTTTATTGAAGCAAGTGCAAAGCTTGAAAGCGGAAAATGAAAGGCTGGCTGTGTTCGAGAAAAATCAGCTGGCGTATGAACAGGACAAGCGGGAGTTGGATGACCTGATTGTTCACTCCGGTGATCAAGCGGCGTTTGCCGACTGGTATCAGAAAATGAATCCGGACAACGCGGCCCGGCTTTATCAGCAGACGATGACTGATCTGGCGGTTAAGGAAGAACTGGATAAACTGACCAAGGTTTATTCGGAGATGAAGCCCAAGCCTGCGGCTAAGGTACTGGAGAGCATGAGTACGACCAGGTTGGAAATGGTAGCAATGATTATAAAGAACTTGGATACAGCTCAGGCGGGAAAGATTATGAATGAGCTTGAGCCGAAGGTGGCCGCCAGAATTACGGCTTATCTGTATCCGGAACAACAGGAAAGGAGGTAACAATGGCAACACCGACAATTAATGCGGCGCGCAGCTCTGCAACCGGCGGTTTATTGGCGGCGGTGTATCCGGCGGCTAAACCTTCCGGTTATGACGGGGCAAGTGCCTTTCAGGGCTTTTTGCAGAAGTCAGCCCAGGCCGAAAAACCGGCAGCCGTCAAAAACGGTAAGAGCCAGCAGGTGGAAGTCTCTAATA
The DNA here is from genome assembly GCA_002999035.1 of Lachnospiraceae bacterium oral taxon 500. Lineage (NCBI taxonomy): Bacteria > Bacillati > Bacillota > Clostridia > Lachnospirales > Lachnospiraceae > Lachnospiraceae bacterium oral taxon 500. The sequence goes on along the minus strand of CP027241.1, from coordinate 2,946,089 downwards.
AAGAGGGAAATGTGCAGGCTCAACCGAAAAAAACGGAAGTGAAATCGGAAGGAAAAACCGAAGAAAAACCGGCAGCCGGTAAGGGAGCAGCCAAGGAAGGGCAAGTGCCGGCCGATAAGGCGGAGGCAGCGGGTCAAAAGCTAAAGGCATTTACCGAGGAAGTCCGGGAAACTTTGGGCTTGTCGGAGGAGGATCTGCAGCACTGGTTGAATACTTTAGGGCTGGGGATTATGGACTTACTCAATCCCGCAGTTTTGCAGAACTTTTTTATGCAGGTGAAGGGAATTGATGTCAGTCAGCTGTTGACGGAGCCGGAGGCGGCGGCCGGGCTGAAGGGACTGCTGGCGGAGGCAGGTAAGCTGCAGCCGGAAATGGCAAAATTAGCCGAAAACGAAACCCAGAAGGAAGAGTTTGCCCGGTTTTTGCAGGGAGTTTTACCGGTTGAGGAACAAGAACAAGCCAAACCGGCGGGTGAAACGAATGCCGAAAGCAATCAGGCGGTTGGACCGGAAGAAACCATCGGACCAAAGCAGGCGAGTGAAGCGCCGAAGCAGGAAAATAAGAGCTTTTTGAAAGAAGAAAATGCCGAGCCAAGGCAGGCACTGCCGGAAGTCTTTTCCAAGGTAGTTATGACCGAAGAACGGGTGATTGTTACGGCCGAGGGCCTAGAACGGGTAACGACAACGGTGTCGGCCAAGGATGTTTTTCAGCAGGTAGTGACCAAGTTTACGGCTGAGAATATGGGCGACGCGGCTAAGCTGACGGTTCAGCTGAATCCCGAACATTTGGGCAAGCTGGCATTTCAGGTGATTAGCCGTCAAGGACAGTTGACCGGTCAGTTCGTAGCTGAATCCGAGGCGGTTAAGGCAGCACTGGAAGCACAGGTCAGCCAGCTGAAGACCCATTTGGCGGAACAAGGCATTCGGGTAGCGGATGTTAAGGTTGTCGTCGGCGATACGGTTAATTATTTTGCCGGGGATAAGCCGAAGGAGCAAAATCAGGAAGCCGCTAAGAAGAAAAACAGAAGATTTTCGGAAGCAGTCGCTCCGGCGGAACCGGAAGAAGCACCGGCTGCCAGCGAGATTGATCTTGTCACCGGAACGGTTGATTTTACGGCATAGGAGGAAAGTATGGCAAGTAACAGTGTGATAGAAGCAACCCAAAAAGAAATCCTGAATAAGGTCGGAACGAACACGTTTCCCAAGAAGCGGACCGGCGGCAGTGATTTAAGCAAGGACGCGTTTTTGCGGCTCTTAACAACGCAGCTTCGTTATCAGAACCCGTTGGAGCCGACCAACGATAAAGAGTTTTTAGCGCAAATGGCTCAGTTTACAGCTTTGGAGCAAATGAACAATCTGAATTCCGCTTTTCAGCTCAATCAGGCCAGTGCCATGATCAATAAGAACGTGGAAGCTGAGATTAAAAACGAGGAAAGCGGCGAGATTACCAAAGTAGAGGGCAAGGTCATTGCCGTTAATGTTAAGGAAAACAAACCGTACCTGATTGTTCAGACCTTAGACGGCAGTCAGAAGGAAGTGGAGCTGGGAAGCGTTAAGACCATTAACGACGGCACGACGCTGGATGCGGAAGTTTTATCCAAGCAACTGGAAAGACTGCAGGTTATGCAGATGAATATGCTGCTTAATAAGCAAGTAACGGCCGAAATTACCGAGAAAGCAGGCAAGGAAACCAAGACTACGCAGATTGCGGGTAAGGTGATCGGCTTTAACTTTGAACGCGGCAAGCAAAATGCAATTGTTCGGACGCAGGACGGCAAAGAGAAGGAAGTCGAACTTGCGAAGATTAAGCTGGTAAATGACGGCACGACCAAAGACGCGGAATTTTTAGCCAATAAAATCACGGAATTGACGAAAAAAGTTGCTGAACTGGAACAGTTGGTTCAAACGCTGAAAAGACCGTAAGAATGGAGAAATCTCCATCCGATCAGCGGCCGGTAAAGCGTTTCGACGGTGGAGGGTAGGATGAATATCAATCAATTTAAAAGCATTACGCAGGTGCAAAACGAAGTCAGGCTGCAAGGCTCTAAGATAGAAAAAAAAGCAGAAGGAAGCAGCTTCCAGCAGACACTGCAAAATAAGCTGTCCTCTCCGGAGCTGACTTTTTCCAAGCACGCTTTGGAGCAGATTCGACACCGGGAAATCAGGCTGGATGAAGCCGGGATCAAAAAACTGAATGAGGGTGTGCATAGTGCCCGGGAAAAAGGGATTCGCGAATCCCTGATGCTGATGGATAACGTAGCGTATGTGGTCAGCATTAAAAACGCGACAGTGATTACCGCATTAGAAGCGGAGGAAACAAAGAATCATGTTTTTACTAATATTGACGGGGCTGTGGTTTTGTAGCCGGACCTTGGTAAGGGGGCAAAACTTTTCGGACAGAATGAAGAAAGTTCCACAGCCAGAAATTAAAGGAGGTTACGCATTATGATGCGTTCAATGTATTCCGGTGTATCCGGACTCAGAGTCCATCAGACCAAGATGGACGTTATCGGCAATAATATTTCTAACGTAAATACAACTGGTTTTAAAGCCAGCCGGACACTGTTTAACGAAGTGTTCAGTCAGAACCTGCAGGGAGCTTCCGGCCCGACGCCGAATCTGGGCGGCCGCAACCCGATGCAGATTGGTCTGGGTGCCAATGTCAATACGATTGACATCAATATGAACGAAGGCGCGTCGCAGCGGACGGATATTGTCACGGACTTAAAGATTGAAGGCAACGGCTTTTTTATCGTTAGAAATGCGGAGGGCACCAAGTTTACCAGAGCGGGTGCATTTCGGGTCGATGTAGCCGGTAATCTGGTCAATCCGGCCGGTATGTATGTGATGGGCTGGAAACCGGATCCGGACAGGCCGAATGAGATTCAAAAGGCAGAGGTAACACCGCTTAAGATTATGAGCGCGGAAAATATGTACAGTTCGCCGGTCGGCACGACCAAGGGTATGATCAGCGGTAATATCAACCAAAATGATTCACAGGTACAAAGCACGGCTTTGGGCGCACCGGTGACCATGAACTTTTATGACAGTCAGGGCTATCCCTATACGGCGCAGTTCCGGGTGAAGAAAGACCCGGGCAACCCGGCATCCTACCAGTTGACACTGGAAAAGGTAACGGATCAAAACGGCAAAGATATTACGACTACGACGAACCCGAATATGGCAATTGATCCGAATCCGGTAGCACTGACCTTTGATGCGGCCGGTAATATCGCCAATCCGACGGCAGCCAAGTTTAAGATTGCTGCTGCGGAAACGGATTTTAAATCCAAGATTTCGGATATTGAGATTGATTTTTCTCAAATTACTCAGTTTTCCGGCAATACCACCATTGAAGGTGTGCGCGGCGATAAGGATAAGGTCGGAGCCGGCAATGCGGCCGGTAAGATGACCAGTTATCAGATCGGCGGCGATGGCCGGATTATGGCAAAGTACTCCAACGGCGATTCTAAGCTGTTGGGTCAGATTGCGGTAGCGGATTTTGACAACCCGGCCGGTTTGCAGAAGGAAGGTGAGAACCTGTTCGGCACGACAATGAACTCGGGCGAGTTCAACGGTATCGGTAAGGATGTAACGTCCATTGGTTCCAAGATCAACTCCGGCGTACTGGAAATGAGTAATGTCGACCTTTCGCTTGAGTTTACGGAAATGATTACAACCCAAAGAGGCTTTCAAGCTAATTCAAGAGTAATTACAACCTCGGATGAAATCTTGCAGGAATTAGTCAATCTAAAGAGATAACAGTTTAAGTAAAAGGAAAGCCTGAAAGAGAATTCGAATCTTTGTCAAGCTTTCCTTTTGCTGAATAAATACTTTGCAAAGGCTTTACTTTTTGTAATAATATTGTTATAATAAATTCAAAATTCAGCTTGTTTGCGCTTGTCAGGCAAATCGCGGGATGACCGGCCGCCTCATGCGGCCGGATACAGCTGAAGGCAGGAAAAGAGGAGAGCAGATGATATATGTTACCAAGTTAAACAATGTGGAGATTTTGCTCAATGAAGACTTGATTGAAGTAGTCGAAGAAACACCGGATACGATTGTTACCCTGACGACAGGCAAAAAGCTGATTGTTAAGGAAACCAAAGAAGAACTGTATCAAAAGGTATATGAATATAAAAATGCAATTTATCATTAAGTAAGAATTGGAATAGATGAGGTGGAATTGTGGATTTAGCATCAATTATTGGGTTGATATTGGGAATATTCTTTTTTTTAGCTTCCATTATTATAAATGCCGGCGTAGGTTCTTTGGGAAACTTCTTTGACCCGGCATCCATTATGATCGTTCTCGGCGGTACTTTGGCTTCGGTCATGATTACCTTTCCGATGACGAAGTTTATCAACGGTTTAAAGGGAGCGGGACTGGTATTTAAAGATATCAAAAACAATGAAGGAAAAATGATCCAAGACATTATTCAGCTTTCCAATATCGCCCGGAAAGAGGGACTTTTGGCGTTGGAAGAAGCGGCGAATAATGTGAATGACGCATTTTTAAAGAAGGGTATCTTATTAATCGTGGATGGTACTGATCCGGAGCTGGTTCGGAATATTCTGGAAACGGAAATTATTTATATCGAAGAACGGCACGGTTCGGTCCAGGCTTTCTGGGCAAAGGTCGGCGAGCTCGGCCCGGCCTGGGGTATGATTGGTACGCTGATCGGTTTGATTAACATGTTAAAGGCCGTCGGCGGTGACTCTTCGGCAATCGGCCCGGCTATGGCCGTAGCGCTGATTACCACCTTATATGGTTCTTTGCTGGCTAACTTTATTGCAATTCCTTTTTCTTCCAAGCTGAAGATTCGTTCGACCGAAGAAATGATGGTCAAGGAAGTCATGGTCGAAGGTCTGCTTTCGATTCAAGCCGGTGAAAACCCGAGAGTTATTGAAGAAAAGCTGAAAGCGTTCCTGTCGCCGAAGATGCAGTCCCAGATGACAGAAGCTACGGAAGCGGGTGAATAAGTATGGCGAAAAAAAAGTCAGGCGGTGACGGCGGGGGCGGTGGTGCTCCGGCTTGGATGAATACCTACGGCGATATGGTAACCCTGCTCTTGTGCTTTTTTGTTCTGCTGTTTTCCATGTCAAGCATTAATCAGGAAAAGTTTCAGAAGGTAATGGAATATTTTACCGGTTCTGGTGACTATATGGCTGATTTTATGCCGGGCGGTGAAGCGCTGGTCGGCGGTGAGCTGTTAATCAACGGTACGGTACAGCTGGAAAATATTGATGTGGTCGTCAGCGGTGGCAGTCAGTATTTAAACTCTCGAGCAGATTCAGACGAGGATGAAGAAAATGAAGAAGAAATGAATGAGCAGGAGAGAGAAGAAAAGCAAAGGCTGGAAACGGCCAAAAAAATTGCCACTAAGATTCAGTCGGAAGTCGGTCGGGATGCATTGAACTCAGAGATTGAAGTTTCCTATACGCCCAACTATGTTAAGTTGACTTTGCGCGGCGAGTATTTGTTTGACAGCGGCCGGGCGGAGCTTAAGCCTGATGCGATTGAGGCGATTAAGACAATTTCCAAAGTGTTGAAGGAATCCAAATATAACAATTATGATATTCAGGTCGAAGGTCATACGGACAATCGTCCGATTAACACCGGCTTTTACAAAAGCAACCGGTATCTTTCGGCGGCCAGAGCAATTGCCGTTGAAGAGGAATTGGTCAATATTCACGGTTTTGACCCGCAGAAAGTATCCAGTACCGGATACGGCGAGTTTCATCCGATTGATACCAATGCGACACCGGAAGGTCAGGCGCATAACCGCCGGGTGGAGATTAAACTGCTCTTAAAGACAGAAGAAAAGGTATTGGAGGAGAAGGATTTGACCTCGGAGCCGGAAGGGCAGACGCAGCATGAGAGTACACCAAACGAATAAGGATGCCGCAAGGCATTAAGTAAATGATTTAAGGATCAAGGAGGATTTATTTGTGGAAAAATTATTACCCATTATCAATCTGGTTTTAACAGTGGTGGCAATCGTGGTGTGCGTCATAACTTTGCTGTCGGTCAACGGAATCAAAGGGGAATTGGCCAATCTGGCGACCGCATCGCAGGGCGACAGTCAGGTTTCCGGCGACATCCCTTTGACACAGCAGACTTTATATAATATGGAAAAACAATTTATTTTTACTTATCCGCCGCGGGAAGGAGAAAAAAAGACAACCAGCGTTGTTGTCAATATCGGCTTTATTTTGAATAATGAAGAAAAGGACGCGGCTGATGTGCTGGCTCAGTTTGCTGAAAAGCAGGGACTTGTCAGGGACCGGATTCAAACGATGGTCAAGGAAAGGTCGGATAATCCATTTGCCAGCGTTGAATTACAGCGTGAATTAAAAGGGGAAATACTGACACTGGTTCGGAAATTGTTTGAAACGAATTCGATTATTGATGTGGTATTTACCGATGTTTTATCAAGTCAAAAATAGGGATGAAACATTCATGCTGTGCTGTAAGGAGGTGAGGTCGTGAGCGATATTCTAAGCCAAAGCGAAATAGATCAGTTGCTGAATGCTTTAAGCGCCGGTGAACTGGACGTTGATGAATATCAGGCGGATAAGGCCGAAAAACAAATCAAGGAATATGATTTTGCCAGACCCGCTAAGTTTGCTAAGGACCATTTGAGGACACTGGAGATTATTCATGAGCATTATGCCAGACTGTTGGCCACACTGCTTTCGGGGAGAATGAGAACACCCTGTCAACTGGAAGTAATCAGTTCGGAAGCAATTTCTTATTCTGAGTTTGCCAACTCTTTATCCAACCCTGTATTGCTGGGTATTTTAGAGGTCCGGCCGCTGAAGGGTAATTTTGTAATTGAGATGTCGTCCAGTATCGGCTTTGCCATTGTTGACCGCCTGCTGGGGGGGAACGGCACGGGAGTTGTATCCGGCCGGGACTTTACCGAGATTGAGCAGACGGTAATCCAAAAGGTTATGTCGATTATGATTGATGAAATGGTCGAGGCCTGGAAAAATGTGGTTAATATTATGCCGCGGCTGACGCAGATCGAAACCAATCCTCAATTTGCGCAGTTTATCTCGCCTACGGAAATCGTGGCGCTGATTACATTAAACTTGAAAATAGGCGGAGTAGAGGGACTGATGAATATATGTGTGCCCTATATCACGATTGAGCCGATTATTGATAAATTGAATACAAGATACTGGTTTAGCGCCGCCAAAGAAACGAATGTGGAACTTTACGGCCAGTATATTGAAAAGCAGATCGAATTGTCAGAGATCCCGATGAAAGTCATACTGGGCAAGACAAGTATTTTGATTGACGACTTTATTCATCTGCAGCCCGGCGATATTATTCGCCTGGATCGCAAGATCACGGAAGAAGTGGAAGTGTTGGTCGGAAACTTGCCGAAGTTCTATGCGAAGGCCGGACTATCGTCTGGGAAAAATGCAGTTATGATTACCAGTGTCATGAATAGGGAGGATGAATAATGAGCGATTTATTGTCACAAGAAGAAATCAATGCTTTGCTTCAAGGCAAAGAAGAGGAAGCGGATTTCGGGGCAGTTTCGGCGGGAGCTGAAACGGCAGGGGACGAGATAGAACTGGGGCCGGATGAGAAAGATGCGATTGGTGAGGTTTCCAATATCAGCATGGGCGCGGCTGCAACTTCCCTGTCAACTTTGGTTAATCAAAAGGTGACCATTACCACACCGGAAGTAATGATTGTTGACTGGGACAGTTTTGTAAAAAAACATACGGCTCCCTATGTTACGGTTCAGCTCAAATATAAAGAAGGTCTGGAAGGCAACAATATTTTGGTGCTTTTAGAAGAAGATGCCAAGGTTATCACTGATTTGATGATGGGCGGTGACGGGACTAATAAATCAGAGGAGTTGTCCGAGCTGCATTTAAGTGCCATCAGTGAGGCGATGAATCAAATGATCGGCGGTTCTGCCACGGCGCTTTCCTCGATGCTCAAGAAAAAAGTGGATATTTTACCGCCGGTTGCCTCTAAAATTGATTTAATTGAGGCCAAACTGGAAAATGCCGGCGGCGAGGATCGCTTTATTGAAGTTGATTTTCGGATTAAGATTGGCGATTTGGTGGATAATACGCTGTCGCAAATCTATCCGTTGGAGTTTGCCAAAGAAGTAATCGGCATCTTTAAGGAAAGTAAAAAGCAGTTGGAAGCAAAATCGGCTCCGGCCGCACCGGCACCTGCGCCTAAACCGGCAGCTCCGCAGCCGGCACCGGCTCCAACACCGACTCCGGCAGCGCCGCAGATGAATTACAGCGCGGCTCCGGCGCATCAGCCGTCAGCAGCTATTTATGCGAATCCGGTTGAGGTTCAGCCGGCACAATTCCAAAACTTTGAAATGGCTTCTTTTATGCAGCAGAAAGAAAATATTGAACTGATCATGGACGTTCAGTTGGAGGTAACGGTTGAACTGGGCCGAACCAAGAGAAGCATTAAAGAGATTTTGGAGCTGGCTCCGGGCAGCATTATTGAATTAAATAAACTTTCGGGTGAGCCGATTGATATTTTGGTTAACGGTAAGACCGTCGCCAAAGGGGAAGTGGTAGTTATTGAAGAGAACTTCAGTATCAGAGTAACAGAGATTTTAAAATAAAAGGTCTGCGGGCCGGTGAGGGCTTAAGGGTGCAAGCGAAGCAGCGGGCAGGCGGAAAACCGGAGCCGGAAGCACCGACGGAAGACGTAACAGAAATAAGAAATCTAAAAGGAGATAAAAATGGCGGACAAAAGAATTTTAATTGTGGATGATGCTGCATTTATGAGAATGATGATTAAGGATATCCTGACCAAAAACGGGTATGAGGTAGTCGGAGAGGCCGAGAACGGTGCCAAAGCAGTTGAAAAATACAATGAATTAAAGCCGGCTTTGGTGGTAATGGATATTACCATGCCGGAGATGGATGGGATTGAAGCGGTCAAGGCAATTAAAGCTGCCGATCCGAAAGCAAATATTATTATGTGTTCGGCCATGGGCCAGCAGGCAATGGTTATTGAGTCGATTCAGGCGGGAGCTAAGGATTTCATCGTAAAGCCGTTTGACCGGGATCGGGTTATTGAAGCGGTCAGCAAGGTAATAGGATAAAGCTGCCATGCCCAGGCAAGTTTTTGAGATCGTATTACTATTAGCGGTATTCATTGCGATCATTTGGGCAGCGCAGTTTGCCAGCAAAAAAATTGCCGGAATCCAATTAGGCAAACAAAAGGGAAAGTCCATGCAGCTCATCGAAGCAATGTACGTTTCGCCCGGGAAAATGCTGCAAATCATTCAAGTGGGAGAGAGGTTTTTTTTGATTGCGGTGTATAAGGAGGGAATTACTTTTCTGACAGAATTAAACACGGAAGATGCTGCCCCCAAAGAGGAGATACCTTTACCTGCCGGAAAAAGCCCTTTTGCTGATTATTTGAGTAAATTAAAAGAAAAGGCAGGCCACAAGGATGAGGAATAAAATTCAAAAGCAGGATGTACAATTTCATAGGCGAAAAATCTTGAGTTTTTTAGGAGTATTTGTAGCTATTTTTAGTTTAGGCGGATCGCAAATCATATGGGCAGCCGGTGATGCCGTTCCAATTCCGTTTTCCTTTGACTTTGGCATAAAAGCAGCGGAAAACGGCGCCGATGTTGTAAATAGCCTGCAGATACTTTTTATTTTAACCTTGATTGCAATGGCGCCGTCGCTCTTTTTGATGCTGACTTCTTTCACCCGGGTGCTGGTGGTACTGCATTTCACCCGGACGGCGCTGGGCACGCAGCAGGCGCCGCCGAATCAGGTTTTAATTGGCTTGGCTTTATTTATTACGCTGTTTATTATGGCGCCGGTCGGTGTCAGAATTAATGACCAGGCCCTGCAGCCGTATGCCAGAGGGGAAATCAGCCAACAGGCGGCGATTGAAAAGGGGGTTGCTCCTTTGTGGGAGTTTATGCTCAAGCAGACAAATGATAAGGATTTAAAGCTGTTTATGGAAATTGCTGAGGTCGGTACGGTTCAATCGGTCGAAGAGGTTCCGATTACGGCGATTATTCCGGCATTTATTATTTCTGAGCTGCGGGCGGCGTTTATTATGGGATTTTTGATTTATATCCCGTTTATTGTGATTGATATGGTGGTGTCCAGTACCCTGATGTCAATGGGAATGATGATGCTGCCGCCGGTTATGATTTCCATGCCGTTTAAGCTGCTGCTGTTTATTGTGGCCGATGGCTGGAATCTGATCATTGGGCAGTTGGTGCAGACTTTTTATCGCTGAAAAGGAGTGGGTAGATGAATACGGATTTGGTCTTGGATTTTGCCCGTGAGGCAATCTATACGGTCATCATGGCATCCGGCCCGCTGCTTTTGGTGGCACTGGTGGTGGGACTGGCGGTCAGTGTTTTTCAAACGATTACTTCAATTCAGGAACAGACGCTGGCATTTGTTCCGAAGATTCTGGCAATTTTTGCAGGGGTTCTGATTTTCGGGCCGTTTATCGGAACGCAGCTGCTGACATTTTTTAAAAAAGCGGTAATGAGTTTCGGCCAATTTATTGTCAAGTAAGAGCCGGCTTTCCCATGCAGATCAGCCTTTTCAGGCTGGCTGCGGGTTATGCACTGTGCAAAGGTGAAATCAAAAGCAGCACGGGAGGAAAAGGAAAATGACGTCATTGCTGGCGCACGGTTATATTGAAACTTTTCTGCTTATTTTTACCAGAATTGTGAGCATGTTTATCATGCTTCCTTTCTTCGGCAGCCAAAATACACCCAGGCGGCTGAAGGCTTTGCTGGCTTTTGCTCTGACGGTAATTATGATTCAAATCATGCCGCTGCAAAGTCCGGTCAGCGCCGATCTTCCGGTTGCTTATGCTTTGGCGGCAGCCAGAGAGTTTTTTACCGGCTGGCTGATGGGCTTTGCCGTATATTTAGTGTATTCGGTGCTGACTATGGCCGGACAGTTTATTGATGCTCAGATCGGTCTGTCGATGGTCAGCATGATTGACCCGTCCAGCCAGATGCAGTTTACGGTGACTGGAAACTTATATTATTTTATTATGATTTTCATCATTTTAATGACCCGGACATATTATTACTTTTTAGAAGGCTTAAAGCGCAGCTTTCGGCTGATTCCTTTAGGCGGAGCGAATCTGAGTTATGATTTGTATGACTCGATGTTTTACTTTCTCAGGGATTACTTTCTGATGGCCTTACAGATTGCGCTGCTGGTATTTTTTGTGATGATGATCAGCAATGCGGTTTTGGGGATTTTGGCCCGAACGGCACCGCAGTTGAATATGTTTGTGGTGGGCTTTCCGATTAAGCTGCTGCTCGGCTTAGCGACGCTGTATGTCACTTTTTTTGTATTTGAAGGCTTAAGCGCAATGGTGATTGACCGGGGGACCGAAACCATGTATGACTTTATTAGGGGGATGAGCGGACAGTGATGCCGGAAAAGGAAATAAAATATTTTTTGCGGCTTGATTTACAGCTGTTTGCTTCGGAAGAAAAAACCGAGCAGCCGACTTCGAAAAAAAGGGAAAAAGTCAGAAAAGACGGGCAGGTGGCCAGAAGCAATGAAGTTACCACAGCTTTTCTTTTAATTTTAATGTTTTTAATGATTCGACTGTTTGCCCCGGAGGCCAAAGCCAGGTTTTTAGAGGTTTTTGCCAAATGTGTTCGTTTGTTTTATTTGAAAGAGATCAGCGGCCAGGTGGCCAATGCCCTGATGTGGGAAATTGCCAAGGATATGCTGCTGATGAGTTGGCCTTTTTTGTTGACGGCGGTGGCGGTCGGGCTGGTGTCTAATATCGTTCAGGTCGGCTGGGTGGTAAGTACTAAGCCTTTGCAGCCCAAATTAAGTAATATTGACCCGCTTAAGGGTCTGAAACGGATTTTTTCGATGCGGACGGTGATTGAACTGCTCAAAGCAATCTTTAAGATTGCATTAATTTCAATTCTTGTGTATAATACAATCAAGGATTATGATAATCTGGCGGTCAATCTTTATCAAATGGAGCCGCTGCTTGCCTATCGGGTCGTTTTTAACATCATATTGGATCTGTGCATTCGGATTGGTTGGTTCTTCATCATCGTGGCAGCTGTCGACTATGCCTATACCCGCTTTAAATTTGAGAAAGATATTAAAATGACCAAGCAGGAGGTCAAGGACGAATATAAGCAGTCCGAGGGAAATCCTGAGATTAAAGGTAAAATTCGGCAAAAAATGCGGGAAGCGGCTATGCGCCGGATGATGCAGGATTTGCCGAAGGCGGATGTCATCATCACCAATCCGACGCATTTTGCGGTTGCTTTAAAATATGATGATACGGCGGATGCCGCACCGATTGTGATTGCCAAGGGGGCCGATCTGGTGGCTAAAAATATCCGGGAAAAGGGCAAGGAATACGGTATCAAAATTTTGGAAAACAAATCGTTAGCCCGGACCCTGTTTTATACGGTGGAGATTGGCGACGAGATTCCGCCGGAATTGTATCAGGCAGTGGCGGAAATATTAGCCTTTGTATATTCGCTGAAGAATGAGGGAGTAGCTATTTAAATGAAAGCCGGAGATTTGATTTTAGGTCTTTTTATTGTGATGACGGTAATCCTGATGATCCTGCCGCTCAGCGGGGTAGCGATCAGTATTTTGATTACGGTCAATTTGCTGCTGTCTTTAATCATTTTGTTTAATTCGCTTTTTGCCAGGGAAGCACTTGATATGTCGGCTTTTCCGACTATTTTGCTGTTTACTACCATGTTTCGGCTGTCCCTGAACGTGTCCTCAACCAGAGCGATTTTAACTAGTGGGCCGGAAGCGGCCGGTAATGTCATCTTGACATTCGGCCGGTTTGTCGGCGGTAATAATCTGGTGGTGGGTATTATTGTCTTTTTTATTTTGGTATTAATTAACTTTTTGGTTATTACCAAGGGTTCGGAGCGGGTAGCGGAAGTATCCGCCCGTTTTACTTTGGATGCCATGCCCGGTAAGCAGATGGCGATTGACGCTGACTTAAACTCCGGCATGATTGATGAAACGCAGGCCCGTAAACGTCGGGAGAAAATTCAGGATGAAGCCAGCTTCTTCGGTTCAATGGATGGTGCTGCCAAGTTTGTCAAGGGGGATGCCATTGCCGGTTTGATTATTACCTTTGTTAACATTTTAGGCGGTATTGTTATTGGTGTTGTCCAGCTGGGGATGACAACGCAGGAAGCAATGCAGCAGTATACGATTGTGACGATTGGTGACGGTCTGGTCAGCCAGATTCCGGCGTTGTTGATTTCGCTGGCGACCGGTATTTTGGTCACCAAAGTATCCAAAGAAACCGAGATCAGTGATACGGTCGGCAGGCAGCTCTTTACTCTGCCTAAGGTCATGTATATGGCCGGCGGTGTGCTGGTCTTTCTGGGTATTGTTACACCGCTGAGTGCGGTTATCGTCAGCGGAATCGGTGTTCTGACGGTCTTTGCCGGTAAGAAAATGGCTGATAACCTGAAGGTCTTTGAAACGCAGGATGAGATTAGCATGGAAGAAGAAGCGGCCGAAGAAATTCGCAAGCCCGAAAATGTTATCAATCTTTTGCAGGTTGATCCGATTGAATTGGAGTTCGGCTATGGTATCATTCCGCTGGCCGATTCTTCGCAGGGCGGTGATTTGCTTGACCGGGTCGTTATGATTCGGCGGCAGATTGCGCTGGAGTTGGGGGCAATTGTGCCGATTATCCGGCTGCGTGATAATATTCAGCTTAGCCCCAATCAATATGTGATTAAGATTAAAGGCAATGTCATTGCTGAGGGCGAGATTTTGTTTGATCATTATCTGGCCATGGATCCGGGGTATGTCGAGGAACAGATTGACGGGATTGAAACAGTCGAGCCGGCCTTTCATCTGCCGGCGCTGTGGATCACTGAAAACCAGCGGGAGCGGGCGGAAGCGGTCGGCTACACGGTGGTTGACCCGCCATCTATTATTGCCACTCATTTGACGGAAGTAATCAAGAGCCACTTAGATGAGCTGATTACCCGTCAGGAAGTCAAGAACCTTATCAATAAAGTGGCTGAGGATAATCAGACACTAATTGATGAACTCGTCCCCAAACTCCTGACCGTCGGCGAAATTCAAAAGGTATTGACCAATTTGCTGGCCGAAGGTGTTTCCATCCGGGATTTGGTGACTATATTTGAAACTTTGGCCGATCAGGCGCTGGTGACCAAGGATGTGGATGTCCTGACGGAATATGCCAGACAATCGCAAAAGCGGAGCATCAGCAATAAGTTTTTGGAAGAGCAGAATCAGCAGGTGCTGACGCTTGATCCGGCGGTGGAAAGCATGATTATGGAGTCGGTTAAGCATTCCGAGCAAGGAACGTATCTGACCCTTGACCCGGAGGTAATTTCCGAGATTGTGGCGGTAACGGATAAAGCGGTGCGGAAGTTAACCGATATCGGCCGGATGCCGATTATCATCACTTCGCCGATCCTGCGGATTTATTATAAGAGGATCATCCAGGAGCAGCTCCCGGAGGTAGTGGTGATTTCCTACAATGAAATTGATGCGTCTACAGAATTACAGTCGGTAGGGATGGTGAGCTTATCATGAAGATAATGAAATACCGGGCGGCAACGGAGCGGCAGGCAATGCTTCTGGCTAAGGATGAGATGGGGAGTGATGCCCTGATCTTGTCGATTAAATCAGTCAAGCCCAAGGGATTTTGGCGCTGGTTTCGCCGACCCTATGTGGAAGTGACGGCTGCGCTGGATGAGAATAAAGAGCAGCGGCCGGTTTTACCGGAAGATAAGGAACTGGCGGAGTTTAAAAGCTTTTTAAGCGGGTTATCGCAAAAGCAAAGAGAACTGGATGCTGCCGAAAAAGCTGAAAAAACGGAAGAAAGCGCAAAGGCGGAAAAACCGCTGAACACAGCCGGGAGTTTGCCGGTGGCCGTTCGACCGGTTAAAGCGGAGCCGGAGAAAGCTTTGGGGCAGGCCGGAGCAGTTAAAAAACCGGAACTGACGGAAGCAACCGAAGCGGCTGAGCCGCAGGTGCTGATTGGTCAGGTCATATATGAGCAGTTGACGGAAAATGAAGTTGACGAGCGGCTGGCGAATCAACTGGTGGCCGAGCTTTTAGAGAGCGGTCGGGACTTTAGTTTGGAAGAAGGCTTAAATCAGGTCTATCGCAGATTAGTTAAAGAATTATCCGATATCCGGCCGATTCGGCTGGAAAACGGACGGCCCAGACCCGTGTTTTTCATCGGCTCGACCGGGGTCGGTAAGACGACGACCATTGCTAAATTAGCTTCGCTCTTTACTTTGGAGAAAAAATGCAAGGTGGCGCTGATTACCGCCGATACTTACCGGATTGCGGCAGTCGAACAGCTCAGGACGTATGCCAATATTTTGAATATTCCGATTAAGGTTATCTACAAGGAAGAGGAGATTGCCGGCTGCATTGAGGAATTTGCCGATTATGATCTGATTTTGATTGATACGGCCGGGCGCTCCTATCAGGATACGAAACATTTGCAGGAGTTGAAAGAGCTGCTGGAGAGGGTCGAAGATAAACAGGTTTATTTGGTCTTAAGTCTGTCGACCAAAAACAGCGATTTGAAAAAAACGGTGACCGCATACGATTTTACGGATTTTTCGCTGATTTTTACCAAACTGGATGAAACGCTGGCTTACGGCAGTATTTTGAATCTGAAACAGGCAACCGGCAGGCCCTTAGCCTATGTCACCACCGGCCAGAATGTGCCGGAGGATATTGCGGAGCTCGATCCGTATGAAACCGCCAATCAGATATTAGGAGGGGTGAGTTCTTAATGGATCAGGCAGCGAAGCTAAGAGATATTATCCGGCAGGCACAGGCGGGAGAGTTTAACACCCGGCCGCCGAAAGAAAAAGCCAGGGTGATTACCGTCACCAGCGGCAAGGGCGGAGTCGGCAAAAGTAATATCAGTGTCAATTTGGCGGTCCAGTTCCAAAAGCAGGGGAAAAGAGTGGTTATCTTTGATGCCGATTTTGGTCTGGCCAATGTGGAAGTCATTTTCGGAATTTTGCCCAAGTATAATATTTTGGATTTGATAACCCAGAAAATGTCGGTTTTTGACGTTTTGACAGAGGGTCCGATGGGGATTCGCTTTTTATCCGGCGGGTCGGGGATCGGTCAACTGATGAACCTGACGGCCGAACAAATAGAATATTTAGTCAAACAACTGGAAATTTTGGATCAACATGCCGATATAATTATAATAGATACCGGCGCCGGTATTAATGAAGCGGTTTTGGCGTTTGCTTTCGTTTCCAATGAAATCCTGATCGTGACGACACCGGAGCCGACAGCAATTACAGACGCTTACGCGCTGATTAAATCGATTTGCAGCAGTCCGCAGTTTACCGCGCAGCGGCCTAAAATGAAGCTGATCGTCAATAAAAGCCGAAGTGCTCGGGAAGGCGATGAGGTATTTGAAAAGTTAAATAAGGTGACTATGCGCTTTTTGGAGATTTCTTTGGAGAAATTAGGTCACTTACCGGATGACCGGGCATTGGTTGATGCGGTGATTGAAAGAAAACCGTTTTCCATCATTTACCCCAAGGCGGCGGTTACCAGGGCGATTGAGGAAATTGCCAAAAGAGTTTTGGCCGGGGAGCAGGCTGATATCCGGCAGGAACCCCAGTCCAAGGGACTGAGTTCGATCTTCAGTAAGATATTTCATCGTAAATAAGGAGGCCACAGGCTAAAATGGAAGAAAAAACCCTGCAAGAAGGCAGTAAAATGGAAATTATCGATCATCGTGCCAATGGGAATAAACATACCTATTACAGCGTGATGACATATATTTTGGACGAATCTACTTTTGACGCGCAGGCGCCGCTGGAAAAAGGCATTGTCGTAGCGCTGGAAATCGGTCGGGAGTATGAATGCTTTTTTATTACGATTTACGGCCTGTTTCGTTGTAAGGTACGGCTGGAAAGCCGTTATGTCGAAGGTGATTTGCATTTCTTAAGGTTTAAGGTGCTGACAGCGATTGCCAAACACCAGAGAAGAGGCTTTTTCCGAATGGATGCGATTGCTGATTTTCGCTATTACAATAACTTGACCAATCAATGGCAGGAAGCAACCACACAAAATATCAGCGGCAACGGGATTAAATGTATTACTCATGAAGAGTTGTCCAAAGGAACACGGGTAACATGCGAGTTAAAATTAGAGATTGAAAAGAAGGTTTATACCGTGACCAATTTAGCTGAGGTGATTGATACGGGAGCGGCTGATCCGGTTGAGCGGCGGTTTGAAACCCGGCTGGCTTTTATTGATATTCCGATGCCGAAACAAGATATTATCATTAAATACATCTATGACGAACAGAGAAAAAGGTTGAAAAAAGAAGGCAGGTAAGCAGAAGATGGCCAAAAGGAAAATCCTTATAATTGATGATTCGGCATTTACAAGGAAAGTACTTTCCTCTATAATAGAAGAAGACGGTCGGCTGGAGATTGTCGGCACCGCCAAGGACGGAAAAGAAGGACTGGAGATGGCACTGGCCTTAAATCCGGACGTTGTTTCCGTTGATGTGGAAATGCCGGTTATGAATGGCTTAACCATGATTAAAGAGCTGATGAGTAAGAAGAGTATTCCGATTGTGGTTGTCAGTTCCCTGACCAAGGAAGGCGCCAAAGAGACCATTCAGGCACTGGAGTACGGCGCATTTGATTTTGTGGCGAAGCCCAGCAGTATTTTTGGGTTAAAGAATGAGGAAGTTTTTGCCGAGTATACGGAAAAAGTTTACGCGGCGGCAATGAGTAAGCAGCAGGCCGATGGGAAAAAGATAGATGTAAGGACTGCTCCCCGGTTTGAAATACCGCTGAAAACGGTGACCAAAAACCGGGTGCAAAAGGCGGCAAACAAGATAGTAGCAATCGGCACTTCAACCGGCGGACCGAAAGCGCTGCCGGATGTGCTTACCAGGCTGCCGGCAGATTTTCCGGCCGGAATCGTAATTGTTCAGCATATGCCGCCCGGATTTACCAAGTCTTTGGCCGCCAGGCTCGATCAGCTTTCGGTGATTAGTGTCAAGGAAGCCGAAGACGGGGAAATGATCAAGGAAGCGACGGCTTATATCGCTCCGGGTGACCGGCACCTGAAAGTAGTGGAAAAGATGGGAAAATATTATGTGGAACTCGATGACGGACCGAAAAAGGGGCCGCATAAACCGGCCGTCGATGTATTAATGAGTTCTTTGGCCAAACTCCCGCCGAAGAAGGTAATTGGTGTGATTATGACCGGCATGGGAAGCGATGGATGCGATGGTATGGAAGAGTTAAAAAAGGCAAACAATACTTATATTATTGCGCAGGATGAGGCTTCCTGCGTGGTATACGGAATGCCCCGGGCAGTGGTTCAGAAAAATTTGGCAAATGAGGTCGTGCCGTTAAATCATATTGCACAGGCGATCAAAACGAAGCTGGAGGTACTTTAGTATGGATACATCCCAATATTTAGAAATTTTTATCGAGGAATCGAAAGAGCATCTGCAAAGTTTAAATGAAACTTTGCTGGTACTGGAAAACTCTCCGGATGACGTGGACATGATCAACAGCGTTTTCCGGGTGGCTCATACTTTAAAGGGAATGGCCGGGACAATGGGTTTTAAGCGGATGAACAGTCTGACCCACAATATGGAGAATGTGTTGTCGGAAATCCGAACCGG
The DNA here is from genome assembly GCA_002999035.1 of Lachnospiraceae bacterium oral taxon 500. NCBI lineage: Bacteria > Bacillati > Bacillota > Clostridia > Lachnospirales > Lachnospiraceae > Lachnospiraceae bacterium oral taxon 500. The sequence continues at coordinate 2,927,396 of CP027241.1, read as the reverse complement.
CAATATTCATATTACACCGGAACTCTTAGACATTTTGTTTCAATGCCTGGATGCACTGGAGCAGTATGTGGAGGAGATTACCAATACCGGTGCCGAAGGCGAAGAAGCGTATGAGGGAATTATTGAGCAGCTGAATGAAATTCTGAAAAACGGCGGAACAGCCGGTAAGGCGGCTCCGGCGGCAGCAGCGGCTCCGGCAGCTGCCGCACCGAAGGCGGAAGAAAAGCCGAAAGCCGCTGCCAGCCTGAACGAATATGAGCAAAACATTGTGCAGAAAGCGAATGAAAGCGGAATGCTGGCATTTGCCATTCGGGTTAAGATCGATGAAAAGAGCATGCTGAAAGCAGCCAGAGCCTATATTGTTTATAAAACACTGGAAGATATGGGTGAAATCATCAAAACCGAGCCGTCGGTTCAGGATATTGAGGAAGAAAAGTTCGATCATGAGTTTTTTGTTTATATTGTTACCGAGCACGATAAAGAAGCGTTGGTGAAGGAAATTTCCGGGATCAGTGAAGTAGCGGAGGTAGAAGCTAATTTGATTGAAACCTCGGCGCAGGCAGAACCGGCCAAGGAAGAAGCGGCAGCTCCGGCAGCTGCGCCGGCACCGGCCAAGGAAGAAAAGGCGGCGGAAAAACCGGCAGCGGGAAAACCGGCAGCGGGAAAACCGGCGGCTGCGCCGGCTGCACCGGCTGCTAAGGCGGAAGGAAATGCGGCCAAGCCCAAGACCAACACGACTGTCCGGGTTGATGTAGAGCGCTTGGATAGTTTGATGAATCTGGTCAGTGAGTTGATTATCGCTAAGAATGGCTTGGAAACGGTCAGCAAAGGCATGGGCCAGAGTGCGAACGAGCAGATTGAATATTTGGAACGGATTACCACGAACCTGCATGAATCGGTTATGAAGGTGCGGATGGTGCCGGTCGAAAGAGTATTTAACCGCTTTCCCCGCTTGATTCGTGATTTGTCCAGAAACTTAAACAAGAAGATGGAACTGGATATGTCGGGTGAGGAAACGGAAATCGACCGGACGGTAATTGATGAGATTGGGGATCCTTTGGTTCACCTTATCCGGAACTCGGCCGATCATGGCCTGGAGTCAACGGAAGTACGGTTGGCCCGGGGTAAGGATGAAGTCGGTCATGTTTATTTGGACGCTTATCAGGACGGCAATAATGTAGTGATTGAAGTATCGGACGACGGCAACGGCATTGATGTGGAGAAGGTGCGGCGCAAAGCGGTCGAAAAAGGAGCCATTACCGAGGAAGAAGCAGCGGTGATGCAGGACAATGATGTGATCGGATTGCTGTTCCGTCCCAGCTTTTCTACGGCGGAAAAGATTTCCGATGTTTCCGGTCGGGGCGTCGGGTTGGACGTGGTTAAGACCAAGATTGAAAGTCTGGGCGGCGATATTGAGGTGAAGACGGAGCTGACCAAGGGCAGTAAGTTTATTATTCGGCTGCCGTTGACATTGGCGATTATTCAGGGGCTGATGGTCGAAATTGCCCATGAAAAATATGCAATTCCCCTCAGTACGATTCAGACAATTGAGGATGTTGATATTTCCGAGATTAAATATGTGCATAATGAGGAAGTAATTCATCTGCGCAACAATGTAATTCCGGTTTATCATTTGGAAAAAGCGCTGGGCATTGTCCGGACGGAGGAGCATCCGCGGCAGAAGCTGACGGTTGTTATCGTCAATCGAGGCGAAAAACTGCTGGCGCTGGCAGTTGACAATCTAATTGGCCAGCAGGAGGTCGTAATCAAGAACTTGGGTCAATATTTGAAGGAAGTTAAGAATATTGCCGGCGCGACGATCTTAGGCAACGGCGAAGTTGCTTTGATTCTGGACGTCAACTCGCTGTTTTAAAGGAGGAAAGCATGGGAGACAATAAAAAAGAAGTGGAAACGGCTGATCAGGCGTTAAAGCAATATATTGTAATTCGTTTCAACAAAGAGCAGTTTGGCATCAGCATTAATTATATTCAAAATATTGTGCGGATGACGTCGATTACCCGGGTGCCGAATGTACCTGAATATATTAAGGGCGTTATCAATTTGCGCGGTGAGATTATTCCGATTATGAGCCTGCGGATTAAGCTGGGCTTAGAGCCGGATCAGATTACCGGCCAAACCAGAATTATTATTGTCAGCGTCGATGATAATCTGATTGGATTATTTGTGGATGAGGTCATGGAAGTACTGGTGTTGGAAGATAATCAGATTGATAAACAGATGAAAGAAGGCACTGATAAAAAGTCAAAATATATTTACGGTGTCGGTAAATTGAAGGACCGGCTGATCTCCTTGTTTAATGTTGAGCAGATCATTGCGGAGTAAGGAGGCGACTATGAGCGAAGCATATGGCAATTTGGATTCTTCACGGCTGGATGTATTGCGTGAGTTGGGAAATATCGGCGCCGGCAATGCAACAACCGCTCTGTCACAGATGATTAACAAAAGAGTGGATATGGGAGTGCCCAAAGCCGAATTAATCCAAATTGAAAAAATTTCACAAATTTTAGGCGGCGAAGAAAATCTGGTAGTCGGCATCCTCTTAGGGATTGAGGGGGATGTAGAGGGGATGATGATGTTTGTCCAAGAGCAGGAATCCGCGCATCATTTGGTTAACCTTTTGATGGGACGGGATTTGGAGGATTTTTCTGCTTTTACAGACATGGACTTATCGGCTTTACAGGAGATCGGCAACATTATCACCGGAGCGTATTTAAATTCTCTTTCCTCGCTGACGGGACTGAAGATTATACCGACTGTTCCGCATATGGCGGTTGATATGGCGGGAGCGATTTTAAGCGTGCCGGCCATTGAGTTTGGAAAGGTGGGCGATTATGCCTTGCTGATTCAGACCGGCTTTGGCGGAATCGGAGAAGAGGTTTTTGGCTATTTTATTTTGATACCGGAAGCAAAATCCTATGAAAAGATATTTAAGAGTTTGGGGATATAACTATGGCATTGATTAAAGTTGGAATGGCGGACCTAAAAGCGGTGAAGCATCCCGATAATTTAACTACCTTAGGCTTGGGGAGTTGTATCGGGGTGACATTATACGATACTTCGAGTAAAATCAGCGGGATGGCTCATTTCATGCTGCCGGACAGCACTCAGATCAAGAATAATGAAAATAAGGCCAAGTTTGGCGATACGGCGATTGATGAGCTGCTGAAGCAAATGATCAGTCTGAGGGCTTCTAAGGCCAGGCTGGTGGCCAAGATCGCCGGCGGAGCGCAAATGTTTTCTTTTGGCGAAAAAAATGATTTGATGCGAATCGGTGAGCGTAATGCAATTGCCGCCAAGGAAAAATTGAAAGCATTGGGTATCCGGCTGATTGCGGAGGACACTGGTAATAATTACGGAAGAACGATTGAGTTTATGAGTGAAAACGGAGACCTGCATGTCAAAACGATTGGCAAAGAATTAAAGGTTATTTGAGATGAGAATTAAAAATTTTAATTTAATAATTGTCTTAATTGCAGAAATTTTAGTGGCAATCTATGGCTATGTGTACCATTACAGCCTGTTTCGTCTGGCCGTTACGATGGCGGTTGTGTTTGCCTTATTTTTTGTGATCGGGAGTCTTTTACAAATGATGAGTAATCGTCTGTTTGCCGAGGTCGAGGCTCGGGAGCAAAGAGAACGGGAAGAAGAGGAAGAGCGGCGGAAAGCGGAAAAGGCAAAGGCAGAGGAAGAAGAAGCGGCCAAAGCAGAAGAATCGGAACAGGAGTAATTAATCGCTCAGCGGCAGGACGGAAAGTGAGAGCAATATGGAATTAGCGGAACAAAATGCCTTATGGGAGGAATACAGCCGGACGCGGAATGAGAAGCTGAAGGAAAAGCTGATTGTGGAATATTCGCAGCTGGTAAAATATATTGCGGGTCGTCTGAATATGTATTTGGGAAATAATGTTGATTTTGACGATTTGGTGGGATACGGTGTTTTTGGATTGATCGATGCCATTGATAAGTTTGATTACTCCAAAGGCAATAAGTTTGAAACCTATGCTTCTTTGCGGATTCGTGGAGAGATTTTGGATAATATCCGTCGGATGGACTGGGTTCCGCGATCATTACGCAAGAAAAAAAGATTGCTGGACGCCGCTATGCAAAAGCTGGAAGTGGATGAAGCCAGCGAGAATTACGACGAGATCATGGCGCAGGAGTTGAATATTTCGGTGGAAGAATATTACCGCTGGGAAAATCAAACCAAGGCGCTGCATTTATCTTCTTTGGATGAGCATATTGAGCAAAACGGCGAATTGGCCGTGCAGAGCTTGGAATATAAAAAGTTTGATCAGCCTTTTGACCGGATGAGCCGGGAAGAAACTAAGCTGCAGTTGATTGAAGCGCTGGGGACTTTAACGGATAAGGAGAAAAAGGTAATTTCTTTATATTATTATGACGAGCTGACCTTAAAAGAGATTAGTTTGGTGCTGGGGGTATCCGAATCAAGGGTATCGCAGCTGCATACCAAATCTCTCCGCAAAATGAGGCGTTTTTTGGGAGACGATGTAGAACTATTGGCATACATTTAAAAAATGTAGGATTGGGGTAAAGATGGAAAATAAATCAACGTACGAAATTAGAATCGCGAAAGACAAAATGACGGCTGTGCTTAGTTTTGAAGCGGCAGATGAATCCGTTACCGCCGAACAAATTTTGGGAGAACTGCAAAAATTAGGAGTTCGGAACGGAATTTTAAAGGATAAGTTGGGCGAAATTATACAAAACAAACATTTATATACCGATTATGTCATCGCCGAAGGTTTGGAGCCGACCAAACCGTTTCCGGGCAAGGTGGAATATTTCTTTCAAACCACTAAGGATATGAAACCGAGCGTGGATAAGGACGGTAATGTTGATTACAAGAACTTATCTTTGATTTCCAATGTTAAGCAAGGGCAGCTTTTGGCTAAATTGGAGCCGGCTGTTCAGGGCGAGCCGGGGATTAATATTTTGGGTGTGCCGCTGCCGCCGCCGCAGGTTAAGCCGGTGACGATTAAGGCCGGGAAGAATACTGTTTTTAACGAGACTAAAACGGAACTGTTTGCCACCAAAAACGGAATGGTTATGCTTCAGGACGGCGCGGTGATGGTCAATGATGTTTATCAGGTACCAAACCATGTCGGTCCTTCGACCGGTAATATCAACTTTGCCGGCAATGTTATTGTCAGCGGCAATGTGCTGGATGATTTTACGGTCACGGCCGATGGCGATATTGAGGTTTTTGGCGTGGTCGAAGGCTCGATTTTAAAGGCCGGCGGCAATATTGTCCTGCACAGCGGTATTTCCGGTAAGGGTCGGGCAGTGCTGGAAGCGGGCGGTAATTTGATGACCAAGTATATTGAGCAGTCAACGGTTAAGGTCAGAGGGAATATTCATTCCAGCGCTATTTTGCACAGCACGGTTCGCTGCGGCGGCAGTGTAGTCGTAGAAGGCAAGAAGGCTTTGATTTCCGGCGGCAAGATTGTATCCGGCAGCTATGTAGAAACCAATATCCTGGGTTCGCATATGGGCACCGTGACTGAGATTGAAGTAGGAGTAAATCCCGTTATTTCCGAAGAATATGAAGAGCTGAAGAAAGCATTGCCGAAGGTCAGGAACGAATTGGAGCAGATTGAAAAGGTAATTGTTTTGCTGAATAAAAGACGGGAACTGGAAGGAAATCTGGATGAAGACAAGCAGGAAATGTATGCAACGGCAATTAAAAATAAAATTGTTTTAAGTACCCGCTGTCAGAAAATGGAAAGGGACTTCCAAAAGTTAGAGGAAGAAATGAACATCGGCACTGCCGGTGAGATCAGAATAAATGGTATTTTGTATTCGGGCACGCGTTTGACGATCAGTAATGTCAATCGGACGATTAGTGATGATGTTCGCTCGGTTAAGTTTATTCGAGAGGGCGCTGATCTGAAAATGATTTCCATCTGAGAGAATGTTTCCGTTTTTTCGGCGGGATTTCAGGTTTGAAAGCAGCCGGAAAATGACGGCTGAGTTAGGGAAAAGGGATTTGCCGTTTTTATTTGGCTGATGGATATTGGCTTGACGGCGGGACTGGACTTTTTCAGAAAGGAGAGAGCAATGGCAATCAGGCCGATTGATATGCAGATTATGACGCCCAGAATGGCGGATTTGTCGATGCTTAATCAGGCGGAAAAGGAAAGACCCCTAGTTGAGCAGCTTCATATTACCGGGCAGCAAAATAAGGAAACGGACAAGAATATGCAGATTGTCCGCAAGACGCCGGAGCACAGTCAGATGAAAAATGACGCGGATGCCAAGGATAAAGGGAAGAATACTTATACTTACCATCCGTCGAAGAAGAATCCGGGTAAGATGCAAAAGGAAGAGGAAGCTTCTTTTGCCGGCGGCCATCGGTTGGATATTAAAATATAAGAGGTGAGGGAAAAGCAATGTCAGGCAATGATAAGGTGATTCTTTTTTTGGTCTTGATTGGCATGCTGATTAGCTTTGCCGGTATTTTGGCGATTGTCGTCGATAAGTATAAGAAAGCAGAGCGGGAGAAGGCGGAGGATCAGGCGGCTGATGCTGAGGAGATCAAGCAGAAGATATTGCAGATGCATGATTACGGCGAGTTTTTGAATAAAGAGCTGGCGGATAAGCAAAATGAAGCAATGCTGATGTATGAAATGCTGCTGGAAAAGGAAAAAAAGCTGGCCGGAGAGGCGGCGTTACTGAGGACTTCGGCGGGATCGGTTCAGCCGGCGGCGTCAGAAAAGGCGCAGGCTTTTTCCGAGAGTTCGAATTATTTTAAGAGTTCCTCCCCGGAACGCACCCGGAAAGCGGCGGCAGAGAATGGACAGCCGGTTAAGACGGCAGCAGGAGGCAGCAAATCGCCGGCAGAGCAAGCTGGTCGGGGCGGGTCTTTTAAGGGCAATGATTTATCAGCAGGGGTTTCGGCGGCTGAGGAAGAGCCGAGGCAGGAGGAAGAGCTGATTAATCATAATGAGGAGATTAAGGCGCTTTACGGTCAGGGGCTGCCGGCGGGAGAGATTGCCGAGCGTCTGCAAATCGGCAAGGGGCAGGTGGAGTTGGTTATTCGTCTGTTTTGCTCTTAGGCCGGCTTTCAGTGACCAAAGAAAAATATAACCGGAAGATGAGCCTTATCAGGCTCATTTTTGCTATGAAGGCAATAGCCCGGATAGGTTTATTGATAGCCGGTTGCCTATCGTTTCCGCACTTGTTCAAAACCTGCGTGCAGCAGTTATATGCTCCGGCATGTGATATAGATATTGCTGAGAAAAAAGGTGTGTTTCGGCGAGTGATACGGTTATTTGTCTGGGGCAGAAAAGATATGTTTCGGCGAGAGATATAGATTATTACAGGTTGGCAGCAGAGAGTGGGATTTATCAGGAAAAAAGGAGAAGCGATGAAGCGGGAAAGTATAAAGTATGTTGTGTTGGGGATTGGGTTGGGTTTTTTGATTGCGGCGGGGTTGTTTTTAAAGTTTGGCGGTCGGGAGAAGGAAATTTTAGCGGAGCGAGAGATTGTGGAACGGGCAAGAAGCTTGGGGATGGTCTTTTTGACGGAGAGACAGCCGACAGATGGCTCGGTTAAGGCACCGGATCCGGTTATACAGCCTCAGGAGCCAGGAACAAAGGAGCCGGAGGTGAAGCCGGCAGAGGCAAACTCAGCGGCTAAATCGGAAGAAGAAAAAGCGGCAGCCGAGCAGGAGCCGGCAACGGAAGGGAAGAAAGAAGATGTCGAGGAGCAGCCGGATACGCAGGCCGAGAGCGACTCGGCAGCGGAGAAGCCGGCGCCTTTGACCAAGCCGCAGGAGATTGCTCCGCCGAAGCAGCCGGCGAAGCCCAAGACTACTCCGGCCAAACCGGCTTCGGATGTGGTCACTGAGGTCATCAGCGGCGATGATCCGGCAGCCAAGGATTTGCTGCCGCCGCCTAATCCCAACCGACCCAAATCCACGGAAACGCTGCCAACCAATCATTTTTAGATTATGGAAACAGAACAATAGAAAAAGGACAAAAGAACGATTTTTGAAATCTTTCTTTTGTCCTTTTCTTTACAGCATAAGAAAAATACAATCAAGTACTCTTATTCGCTAAAACAGCCTTTACACTTATCTCATTTTCAAAACGATGGTTTTGGTGGTCTCGTCCCAGGATACGCTGAAACCAAGGGCATCGCCCAGTTCGCGCAGTTTGAAGTAGTTGCTGCCGCCGATAGTATAGGCCGTTAAATAAACATCATGGCCATTGACTTCCAGCCCGGCATTGGAAAGTACCGCCTGCTTGTTCTTACCATCGCCGCCGGTCAGTTCCGTACCGTTATCAATATAGTCCCGGCCGGAAACCAAGGAAATCAGTTTCTTTCCGCCATTCCAGTCAACCGAAAACTTTTTGCCCGTACCGGCTGCCAATTTAGCGATATCGCGCAGCTTAAAGTAAGAACTGCCGTTAATTGTATACACTTCTAAGCCCTTAACCGGTTCCCCGTTTAAGGTCACTGCCAAATGACTGTAAACGGCCGAAGCATAAGCCGGAGCGGTAATGCCTAAAGGCTTTTTCAAAATACTCCACTTGCCGTCCTTGCTGACCAGAGCGACATCGCCATGAAACTCGCCGGCCTGCTCATACTGAACCCGAATGACTTCCTGACCGCTGCGGTTGACATAACCGACCATATTGTTTTGAACAACCAAGGCCATACCTTCACCAAAGCTTTTAGCCCAATCATAGGTAAACGCGATAAACTCCCGACCGGCCTTATCAATAAAGCCCCATTTGCTGACTTTTTTAACCGGAGCCAAGCCGTCGCTGAAATCTTTGGCGGCTTCGTATTGCAGCCCGATAAATTCCTGACCGTTACGATCAATAAAGCCCCATTTGCCGGCTTTTTGAACAGCGGCCGCGCCCTCGCTGAAATCCTTGACTTCATCGTATAGGAAGTTAATTACTGTCCGGCCGGCGGTATCAATGTATCCCCATTTATCGCCGCGCTTGACAGCAGCCAGACCCTCCTGAAAACTTTTGGCATCATCATACTGTGCGTCGATCAAATTTCGACCGGTTTTATCAATAAAGCCCCATTTAACCGGGTTCTTTACCGCCGCAATTCCGTTACTGAAGCTTTTGACATCCGAGTAGGCAAACGGAATGGTTTCTTTGCCCTTATCATTGATGAAGCCCCATTTGGTTCCTTTTCTGACCGCTGCGAAACCTTCGCTGAAGCTAAGTACATATTCATATTCAGCACGTTGAAGCGAGAATAATTCATGACCGGATGGGTTAATATACATCCATTTTTCGCCTTTGCGGACGACAGCCATACCCTCGTGGAAGTCAAAAGCTTCGTCATACAAAAAGTCAATGACTTGTTTGCCGGTCTTATCCACATAGCCATATTGGCTGCCTTTTTTGACTACTGCCATACCTTCGCTGAAGTGGCCGCTTTCACTGGAATAGCGGGCATCGCTTTGTACTTCCGGCAGCGAAATCTGGGTAGGCTGGCTGGCATGAACCGGTGCCGATGTCAGCAGCAGCAAAAGACTAATCCCCAGCGTTATAGTTACATGCTTTAAAAGCGTTTTCATCATTTTCATCAGATTCTCCTTTTTTGAGTAGTGTCCAGTTTCCTTTTCTGCACTTCCTGATATTCTAATATTTTTTCAGGCGAAAGTCAATGATTTTTCTGGGAATTATCAGAAACTTGCATGAAAAACTCCGGTTAGGAAGGGCGATCAGCCGCCTTGGCCGGAGTTTTTATTTTCAGAAATTATTCAGCAGCTTTGATGTACTATTTTGATGTACTATCGGCCGCAGCTGTAACTTGTTGTTAGCCGCATAGCCGAACTATACCTTTTCCTTAACACTGTAATGAGTATGCAGCAGCTGGTGCGCCCGCTCGCCCAGCGGTTCACCGAGAAAAGCACGGTATAACTCAATAACCGCCGGATTTTCGTGCGATTTACGCAGTTTAGAGTTTCTGTCAATCTCATAGATGGCTTTTTGCCGGGCTTTTAAAATATCGGAATTGCCGTGATGGTAGGGCTGACCGGCGCCGCCGATGCAGCCGCCCGGGCAAGCCATGACTTCAATCGCATGAAGATTGCGGCGGTTGCCGTCGCGGACTTCTTCCAGCAAAGCTCTGGCATTGCCCAGTCCATGCGCGATGCCGATGTTGAGCATGAAGCCGTCCACATCAACATGGCCGATTCGGATGCCGTCAAAGCCGCGCAGCTGCTCAAATTCGATTTTTTCCAGCGGATGCTTGGTCTGTAGTTCGTAAGCTGTCCGGACGGCAGCTTCAATGACACCGCCGGTTGAGCCGAAAATCATGCCGGCACCGGTCGAAATACCAAGCGGATCGTCGTATTCCGCATCTTCCAGATCATGGACATTAATGTTCATTTGCTGAATCATATGAGCAAACTCCCGGGTAGTGATGACGATATCAACATCCGGATTGCCGTCCGGGCAAAACTCTTCTTCATGTGCTTCCTGCTTTTTGGCAAGACAAGGCATTAAGGAAACGACAATCAGGTTTTCCCGGTCAATGCCCAGCTTTTCGGCAAAGTAGCTCTTGGCGATTGCGCCGAACATTTGCTGCGGCGATTTGGCCGAAGACGGAATATGAATCAGTTCCGGGAACTGGCTTTCAATGAAATTGACCCAAGCCGGACAGCAGGAGGTCAGAATCGGTAAAGAGCGTTCATCGCCGCTTTTCAGGAAGCGATCCAGCCGGTCTAAAAGTTCAGCGCCCTCTTCCATAATGGTCAAATCAGCCGAGAAGTTTGTATCAAAAACATAATCAAAGCCCATATGCTTTAGGGCGGCGACCATTTTTCCGGTCATAACACTGCCGGGAGCTTCGCCGAAGGCCTCACCCAGTGCTACCCGAACAGCCGGAGCTGTTTGCACGATCACGGTTTTAGTTGGGTCAGCCAGAGCCTCAAATACTTTATAAGTATGGTCATTTTCGGTCAGAGCGCCGGTCGGGCAGACGGCCACACATTGGCCGCAGTGGGTGCAGACGGTATCGACCATCGGCAGTTCAAAAGCACTGGAAACGACGGCGTTAAAGCCGCGGTTAATGCCGGACAAAGCACCGACGGTCTGGACATCATTGCACATGGTTTCGCAGCGGCGGCACATCACGCATTTATCCATATCCCGAATCAGAGACGGAGAGATATCGACGTGGTAGGTGCTCATTGAGGTACCGGAAATGGAGTGTCCTCGGAGTGCTAATTTTTCAGCCAAGTCCTGAAGCTCGCAGTTGCCGGCCTTGCGGCAGGCCAGACAATCCTTGGGATGGTCGGAAATCAGGAGTTCCAAAACCATCCGCCGGGCTTCCATCACCCGCATATTGTTGGTGATAATCTCCATGCCTTCCGATACCGGAGTAGCACAGGCCGGCGCTAAATTACGACGACCTTTGATTTCAACCACGCAGACGCGGCAGGAGGCCGCTTTATTGATCATCTTGGTGTCATGCAGGTCTAAATGACACAAAGTTGGAATCACGATATTCAACGCTTTGGCAGCTTCCAAAATGGTACTGCTTTCGGGAACGGAAACGGGTTTTCCGTCAATTTTTAAATCAATCATTTGCGTACTCCTTTACTTTTTGTCAATCGCATGGAACTTACAAGCTGCATAACAAGCACCGCATTTGATACATTTTTCCGGATCGATGACATGCCTCTGCTTTCTCTCGCCGCTGATACAGCCGACCGGACATTTCCGAGCGCAGGCGGTACAGCCGATACAATTGATATTGATGACATAGCGAATCAGTTTTTGGCAGCGGCCGGCCGGGCAGCGGTGCTCTTTGACATGGGCAACATATTCATCCCAAAAAGAGTTTAAGGTTGACAGCACCGGATTGGGCGCAGTCTGTCCCAAGCCGCATAAAGCCGTGTCGCAGATAACCCGGCTCAGGCGCCGAAGTTCATCTAAGTGACGCATTTCCGCTCTGCCGTCGGTAATCATCTCCAGAAGCTCTAAGAGCCGCCTTGTGCCAATCCGGCAAGGAGTACATTTGCCGCAGGATTCTTCCTGTGTAAATTCCAGATAAAACTTAGCAACTGCCGGCATACAGTCAGTTTCATCCATGACAATCATACCGCCGGAGCCCATCATTGAGCCTTTGGCAATCAGATTGTCAAAATCAATCGGCGTATCCAAATCTTTTTCGGTCAGACAGCCGCCGGACGGGCCGCCGGTCTGAACCGCCTTAAAACTGTGGCCGCCCTTGATGCCGCCGCCGATTTCATAAATAACTTCGCGCAAGGTTGTGCCCATCGGGACTTCAATCAGGCCGACATTATTGATTTTGCCGGCCAGGGCAAAGACCTTGGTGCCGCTGGATTTTTCCGTGCCGATACTTTTAAACCACTGGCTGCCGCGCAGCAAAATAACAGGAATATTGGCCAAAGTTTCAACGTTATTGACATTGGTCGGTTTTCCCCAGTAGCCGGATTCGGCCGGGAAGGGGGGCTTGGTTGTCGGTTCACCCCGTTCGCCCTCCATCGAGTGAATCAACGCAGTTTCCTCGCCGCAGACAAAAGCGCCGGCGCCGAAGGACAGGTGAATATCAAAATTAAAGTCGGTACCGAGAATGTTGTTGCCCAATAGCCCATATTCTCTGGCTGAATCAATGGCATCTTGCAGCCGGGTGATGGCTAGCGGATATTCGGCCCGGATATAGACCCGGCCTTCCGCCGCCCCGATAGCATAACCGCAGATGGCCATGGCTTCCACAATTGAATGGGGATCGCCTTCTAAGATTGACCGATCCATAAAAGCACCCGGATCGCCTTCGTCAGCATTACAAATCACATATTTTTCAATGGACACGGATTTTTTAGCAAACTCCCATTTCAGACCGGTTAAAAAACCGCCGCCGCCGCGACCGCGTAATCCTGAGTCCTTAACTTCGGCAATGACCTGATCCCGGGTCATTTCAGTTAAAGCTTTGGCCAGAGCGGCGTAGCCATCGCGGGCAATATATTCTTCAATGTCGTGCGGATCAATAAAGCCGCAGTTACGCAAGGCAATCCGCTCCTGTTTTTTGTAAAAGTTCATGTGCTTGGAATCGGAAATGGCTTCACCGGTTTTGGGTTCGATAAACAATAAACGATTCACTTTATGGCCGCAGAGGATATGGCTTTCAATGATTTCAGCGGCATCTGCCGGTTTGACCTGCGTATAAAAGGTGTTATCTGGCAAAACCTTAACAATCGGCCCTTTTTCGCAAAAGCCAAAGCAGCCGCCCAGTACCACCCGGACGTCTTCGGTCAAACCGTGCTTTTTCACTTCCTCTTTTAAGTTTTTGACGATCAAAGCGGATTCGGATGACAGACAACCCGTTCCGCCGCAAACCAAAATCTGCATCTTATAGTTTGACATGTCTTTGCCTCCCAACCTTATTCGTATTCTGTCCGGATCATGCCGTCCAGTGAATTGCCTTTTTCCACATATTCAAAAAAGATTTCTTTTGCTTTTTCGGGGCTTACTCCTTCAAAAATAACCGCTTCCTTGCTGTCCGGAGAAATAATCCTGATGGCAGGTTCCTTAAAGGTTTCAATTCGATCTGTCTGAAAAACGACGATGTTTTTATTTAAAGCCAGTTCCCATAAGATGTGATAAATTTCTTTGGCTCCGGCCAAAATCCCGGAGTTTTCCATTCCCACCTGAATTTGCACTAAATGATCAATATTTTCGCCCAGCAGCCGGGCAGCGATTTTTTGCTGAGCTGCTTCTTTGTGCTGCTTGAGATCGCTAACTGAATTAATTTTTGGCATGATACCCTCCTTTTTAACCTTGCCGAACTTTAAACTTCTCGATATTCGTCGAGAATTCCTTTGACTTCGGCCGCAGCCACCCGGCCGTAAACCTTACCATTGACCAGTACAACCGGAGCTAATCCGCAGGCGCCGACACAGCGCAGAACAGATAAGGAAAACTTGCCGTCGGGCGTAGTTCCGCCCACGTCAATCCCCAGTTCCTGCTTAAACTCTTCCAAAACCTTGTCGGCACCGCGGACATAGCAGGCCGTCCCCAAACAAATGGAGATATCAAACTCGCCCTTTGGCTCCATGGTAAAAAAAGAATAAAAACTAACGACGCCAAATACTTTGGATGTGGGAACGCCCATTTTTCGGGCAATGTGAATTTGAAGCTCCTGCGGCAGGTAGCCGTAGGTTTTTTGCGCGTGGTGTAGAACCCGAATCAATTCGCCTTTTTTGCTGGGCAAAGCGTCAATAAACTCATCGAGTTCTTTAAATTGATCGCAATTAACACAGTTAGCCATCGATAACCTCCTATATTCAACAAAGAATATTGATAACCTCCTGACAATTATAACAAAAAAACGAAAAAATGTAAAGGAATGGCAGGAAATAGTCGTGATTATCTTTAAAAAGGTAAAAAAATAACAAAAAATACAGGACAATTTATCTAAAAACAAAGACAATAAAAAAGAATGATTCTCATTCTCAAATATTAAGTATATTACAACAGGATTAGTTAATCAGAAAAGATAGTTGGCACGGTCCAGCCGAAAAAAAGAGCGGAAACATAAAATAAGGCCAATTGTAGATATAAAATCGGGATAAAACAAGAAAAAACCACGGCTTTTAAGCCTGCGTTTTGCGGTAATGATTGGGCGTGATATCGTAAAACTTTTTGAAAAAACGGATATAACTGCGGACGTCGTTATAACCGAGGGCTTTGCTGATATCATTAACAGTCATATCGGTGTTTTTCAGCATTTCCTTGGATTTTTCCGTGCGGTAAAAGTTCAGGTATTCCGATAAGGTTTTGCCGGTGGCCAGTTTAAAGATTTTATTTAAGTAAATTGGACTGATTCCGGTGTTTTCGGCAATTTGCGGAATGGTCACCGGTTCAGAAAAATGCGCCTGCAAATAGGTCAGAGTTTTTTCAATATATTCATGGGCATCGCGCGAAACTTTACTTTCCGTATCAATCAATCCGCCCAGATAGGCGCGGAACAGTTCTTTGATTTGGCCGACTTCCTCGCTTTGCTCAATCTGGTGGAGCATTCGGTTCATATCCTCAATCGGAAAAAAAAGATCCATTTCCAGGAGTGAAGAAAAAATGGCCGTGGCCGCCAGCAGGATCGTTTTGCGGGCAGCAGTGATCGGGGTGCCGTTCGGGAAATTTTGCTCATAAAAATGCTCAACGATTTGCGCCAGCCGCGGACTGTTTTTATCAATGACCGATTGAGTAATCTGGAAGATGACACTTGGCATCAGAGCGGCAGCGGCAGGTTCCTGATCGCTGAATAAAATAAAGCTGTCGGCAGCGCCGGAAGCAAAAATCAGATTTTTACGGGCTTTTGTCCAGGCATAATAAGGGGCCGGTGCTTCGGCATCGCAAAAGGCCACCGAAAAAAGCAGATGAAAGCCGAGTGAGTCTTTCATTCCTTTTTTTAAAGCCAAGGCAATCGCATAAATTTTATCGCGCAGTTCGGCCGCCTCCGATGTATTTAATAGGAAGAGAAGATTTTCTTTTTCCGAATAAAGGGAGTAAACCTTACCTAAAGCCGAAAAAAGTTCCGTTGCGTTTTGCTTGACAATCAGCTTTAGCTCCTCTTTAATCGTAATGTTGGCCACCGACTCAATTTCCTGAACGGCGATTAAAATAACGCAGAAATAAGGATGCGGAAAGGAAATGTCATATTTCTCATATTCCGGGGGCATGGCAGTTACTTCGACATGATGATAGAGAATATCGGTCAGCAGCCGTTCTTGCAGCAGCGGTTTATTGGCTGCGGCCGACTGCCGGATATTGTTGATTTCCGTTTGAAAATGTTCGGCAGCCTGCTGCAGCAGTTGAAACTCATCATAAGCGGCAGCTGAAGTTGCTTTTCGTGGTGAAACGGCGGAAAAAATTGAAGCCGCACCGCCAGCGCTTTCACCGCTTAAAGTTTGCGTGCCGTCCATGCCGATTTTGGCCAGAAAAAGGTCAAACCGGTTTAAGTGATAGAAGCTGTAAGCAACTGCTCCGGCCAAATTGATGAGGAGCAGGCATAGATAGCAGGGGAGCAGCAGCGGCAGAAGGGAAAAAAGCTTTTTCCAGACAAAATGGCGCGGCAAATAAACCTGACCCTGCAAAGTGAGATAAGAAGCCGAGGTTAAGGCAACGCCCGGCTGCTCCTCATAGGAATCGCTGTCCGCCGGCAAGGCATTTGACCACAGCGCTTTATTTTCAAAAGAAAGCATGATTTTTTCGGATAAACCGGCAGCGGTCTCTTCAAAATAACGGGTCAATTCGGTTAAGGGAATGTTGACGGCAATAAAGCCGTATTTTTCCAAACCATAAAGCGGCAGCGAATGCAGATAAGTCAAAACCTGATAAGGGCTGTCGCCTTCATAGTAACGGTGATAGGGGTATCCCAATTCCCAATATTCTTCGCTTTGCCGCTGGCTGAAACGCTCCGGCAGCCCCGGATTATAAAAATCAGAGTAGTGATAAAGACTGCCTTTGGAGTCATAAATCAGGTCGGATTGGCGAAACCAAAGGATAAAGGACTCATACGCCGTCATCGTGACAAAGGGTGACAGGTCGCGGTCAAGCGCAATCAGCTGGTCAAGGGAAGGTGCGGGCGAGAGCAAAGCATTTTGCACCGATGGCAGCGTACCGGCGAACAAAGCACTGTCTTTGGCGGTTGACATGGTTTCTTCCGCATAATTCAAAAGCTGCTGCAAGTGAAAGCCGGCTTTTTCTCTGACGGCAGCTTGGTATTGTCGCTGCCAAATCCCGGCGGTAAGCAGCAAAAAAATATGCGAAATCAAAAGCAGCATTCCCAAAGCAGTTTTAAAATGATGCGAATGCATTAATTTTTTAATAGAAGAAACAGATAAACGCATGATGCCCCCTAATAAGTTAAATCTGCAGCTGATGAAAGCAAATATATTTTCAATATACTCAACTTTCCCCTGATCGAAGTGCTTCGCACTTCTGCCCGGGTGGGCGACCTACCATAGTCTTTTTTGGCTCTGTCCCGCTCAGAGAGCGGGTGCATGGACCCACTCTCGCGATTTTCTTCGCAAATCGCATTCCGTTCCTGCCCATGCAACGAGCCTAAAAAAGACTGTTCTGTCGAACATGGGAAAGTTGAGTAATACACATTACAGCTTAGGCAAGTTATTCAGACTCCTTGGAATATCGACAAACGGCGACATTAAGCAAATAGATGGTTATGCTTGCCTGAATTGTAATCAGTATACCATAAATTTGACATGAGCGCGAGAAAATCCTATTATTTTTTTATGTATTTTTAGCAAAAAATAAAAATTTTTCTCCCCAAAAGCAGTTGAAAATTTGATATTGACAACGGAAAAAGCCTTTAATATAAGGAATGAGAACAAAAAGCGAAAATTTTAACAAGTGAATTGATATTTTGCTATTTTTTACCCCTTAATTTTTTGATACAATGTTGTGTAACAAGGCGTGAGTGCAAGTTGGGAGCAAAAGGAGCGGGGCACACTGGCGTGCACAGGCGGATTTTGCGAGCAACTTATATGAGCGCCGGAGCGGAGAGAAAATCCGCAGGATTTTCTCTTGCACTCACGCAGACCGGTGCAAGTTGGGAGCAAATTTATCTTGTTTCCTTAGGGTTGAACAAAAAAACATCATTGAAAAAGGCGATAAAGGGGGTTAAAATGGTAACAGCAGCAATTGAGCCGAAAAAGCAAAGCGGACTGAAACGGCAAAACAGAAAAGAGTTATGGAAATATATAAAAAGGCATAAATGGCTCTATGCCATGCTTTTGCCGGCGGCGGTATATTATATCATTTTTTGCTATATTCCCATGTACGGCGCCACCATCGCGCTGAAAGACTTTAACCCGAGACTGGGGATTTTAGGCAGCCCCTGGGTTGGCTTTGAAGTTTTTCGGGAGCTTTTCGGGATGGAAAAGTTTTATTCCGTTTTTTGGAATACCATTTCCATCAGCTTCACCCGGCTGATTTTCGGATTTCCTTTTCCGATTATTATTGCGCTTCTCCTAAATGAGTTGCGTTCGCATAAGTTAAAAAAAGTAGTGCAAACCAGTATTTATATTCCCAATTTCATTTCGTGGGTCATTTTAGGCGGTATCCTGACCAATCTTTTGTCTTCGGACGGCGGAGCGGTCAATGCCGTTATTACGGCGCTGGGCTTTGATCCGATTCCGTTTTTGACCAGTGAAAAGTTTTTTATTCCAACTATTGTCGCGTCCATGATCTGGAAAACTTTTGGCTGGAGCACCATCATTTATTTGGCGGCCTTGGCCGGGGTTGATCCGCAGTATTATGAGGCGGCAACCGTTGACGGCGCCAATCGCTGGCATAAGCTGTGGTACATTACCCTGCCGGCAATCCGCTCGACCATTATCGTTGTGCTGATTACCCGAATCGGCAGCCTGATGCAGGCCGGTTTTGAACAAATTTTTGTGCTGTATCATCCCGGCGTTTATGGGGTGGCCGATATTATTGACACCTATGTCTATCGGGTGGGTATTTTTGAGGGCAAGTTTGAACTGGCGGCGGCGGTCGGTCTGTTTAAGTCGATTGTCAATTTCCTGCTGCTGGTGATGGCTAACCGCGCCGCCCGGCACTTTGGCGAGGAGGGCATTTTCTAATGAGAAATAAGAATAAAATTCGGCGCTCGGTTGGCAGTCATATTTTTGATACTGTAAATATTGCTTTTTTGTTGTTATTGGCGTTTTTGACGCTGTATCCATTTTGGGACTGCCTGATTGTATCGGTTTCTTCGGTTAAAAGTTATTTAAGCTCCGGGATTCATTTGTGGCCGGGCGAATGGGCTTTTGACGGATATTTGTATATGCTGGGCAAAAAGGAGCTATGGCAGTCCTATGCCAACAGTATTTTCATCACCTTAGTGGGAACATCCATCAATATGCTGATTACCACGATGGCAGCGTATGTCCTGTCCCGAACCTATTTAAAGGGGCGGCGGGTACTGATGTTTTTTGCGGTCTTTACCATGATGTTTTCCGGTGGTATTATTCCGCTGTATATTGTGATTCAAAAGCTGAAATTAATGAACTCGCTGTGGGCAATGATTTTGCCGTCGGCGATCAATACCTATAATTTGATTATTTTAAGAAACTTTTTTCATTCCCTGCCGCGCGAGTTGGAAGAATCGGCTTTCTTAGACGGCTGCACCGATATCGGTGTGCTGTTCCGCATCATGCTGCCAATTTCCAAACCGGCGCTGGCTACGATTTCACTCTTTTACGCCGTGGCTAACTGGAATGAGTTTTTTGCGGCGGTTATGTACATCAATGAAAAGAAAAAGTGGCCGCTTCAGCTTTTCCTGCGCTCGATGCTGTTTGAAAATGATGCGGCGTATTCGTCCGGCGGCGAGAACCTGTTTTTGCTCGGTCAGCCGATGAAAATGGCGGCGGTGATGATGGCGATTATCCCGATTATGTGTATGTATCCGTTTTTCCAGAAATACTTTACCAAGGGGGCGCTTTTGGGTGCAGTGAAGGGATAAACAGACGTAGGTTACTTTAATTACTCATCTTCTCTTTGGGGGAAAATCGTGCAGACCGGTTCGGCCGAAAAACGAAACAGATGCCTGCGCTTAACAGGTTGCTTGCTTAGCGGACTGACCGGCCGACACACGTAGCTTTGCGGTATGCTTCGGGCAAAACGAAAAGCACTTTAATGGGGAAATGGGTGATAAATCAATAAACAAAAAAGGTTGCATTCAGGCAAGCGGAACTGTAACCAAGAAAGAGGTGTAAAATGAAAGTAAGGGGTAAAAAACACGGAAGCCAAATGATCGGTTTGCTGCTGGCCTTGGTGCTGCTGCTTTCGGCCTGCGGCACGGCTGCGCCGCAAGAAGAGAAGAAGAAAGCCGAAGAGCGGCCAACGCTGCGCTGGTTGACCACGGGTGACGCAGCGGCTAAGCCGATTGAAGAAAATGACCGGGTCATTCAGGCAATTGAAGACAAGCTGGGGATTGACTTGGTAGTAGAAGTAGTACCGGAAGGCTCGGTTGAGAAAGTCAATGTGGCTATGGCCTCCGGCTCGCTGCCGGATATTGTCACCGGTGCTTTTGGCACCAGCGCCACCCAGCAATGGGTGAAAGACGGCATGGTCATTGCTTTGGACGATTATTTAGCGGCCGCGCCGGCTTTGAAAAAAAGACTGGATGAGGATTATGCCTGGGATTTGACTGATGGCAAGCACTACGGCGTGCCTTTTATCACTCAGTTTAAGAGCGCCAATACTTTAGTCGTCATGCGTCAGGACTGGCTGGATAAGCTGAACCTGAAATATCCGACTACTTTAGAGGAAATGAAAGCAGTTCTGCTGGCGTTTACCAAAAATGACCCGGACGGCAACGGCAAGGACGATACTTATGGTTATACGGCGACCAAGCCGGGCAGCAACGGCAGTCCCTTTGAGTGGGTGTTCTTTGGCTACGGCATACCTTATGCCGATTACTCGCTGGACAAAGACGGCAATGTGATTCCTTTCTTTGAAGACCCGGCCTATGTAGAAGCCATGAAATACATCAAGGAATTGTGGGATGCCGGAGCAATTGATCCGGAACTGATGCTTAACACCAATCCGAAAAAAGAAGAAAAGTTTTATCAGGGTAAGACCGGCGCTATGCTGGCACCACTGTTCCGGCATGTCAATCGGATTGAAAGCAGCTTAAAGCAGCTTTATCCGGATGCCAGCATTGCCTATGGCATGGCTCCGAAAGGCCCGGACGGAAAGTTCGGCTTGAGTAAACAGGGCAAAAATGGAATGTATACCTGCGTTACTGCGGACTGCAAGGCACCGGAAAAGGCAGTTGCTTTGCTTGACCTGCTTCTGTCGGAAGAAGGTATCAATCTGGTGCGTCTTGGCATTGAGGGTGTGCATTACACCAAGGACGGCGATAAGATTGTTTTAAATGAAGAAGAAAGAGCCAAGGATGCTTTTTCGCCGAACGGCTGGGCACACGCACTGGCTTGGGGAGTATTCTTCTGGCCGCTGGAAAGCAGTTATTTGCCGGAAACAGAACCGGCCAGAGACCGGGCACTGGAGTCGGTGGAACTGGCAACCGCCTGTCAGGTGAAGAACTTAATTTCCACCAAGACACCGCTGGAAGTGAAAAACGGCGGTATGTTAGCCGATATTGAGGTTCAGTATTTTTCTGATATGCTTCAAGGCAAAATCGGCATTGAGGAGGGCGTCAAAAAGCTGTCCGAAGAATGGCGCAAGCAGGGCGGCGAGGAATTGCTGAAGGAAATCAACGAGATTTATAAAAGCAGCAAAAAATAGAAAAAAATTGTGAAATCATAAGCCGGCTTTCCCTTTTAGCGAGAGCTGGCTTATGGTGAGTTTAGTTGTGGAGGAAAAACATGAAAAAACCGAATATTTTATTTATATTATCCGATGATCAGGGTGCATGGGCGTTTGGCCGGGGCGGCACGCCGGAACTGCATACGCCCAATTTGGATAAAATCGCCGAACAGGGCATGCAGATGAACAGCTTTTTCTGCGCTTCACCGGTCTGTTCACCGGCCAGAGCCTCGCTTCTGACCGGCCGGATTCCGTCGCAGCATGGGGTGCATGACTGGATTCGCTCCGGCAATGTCGATGCTGATATTTTTAAGCAGCAGGGCGAGCAAAATCCTTATGGCGGTTATGCCGATGAACGCAAGCCAATTCAGTACTTGGCCGGTCAGACAGCGTACACCGATATCTTAGCGGAGCATGGCTATCACTGCGCACTGTCCGGTAAATGGCATTTGGGCGACAGCATTACGCCGCAGCACGGTTTTCGGGAGTGGTATACCATTGGCAAGGGGGGCTGTCATTATTACCGGCCGGATATTGTCGAAAATGGTAAAATTACAGTCAAAGAGGGCGAGTATGTAACCGAACTGATTACAGATAAAGCACTCTTGATGTTGGATCAGCTGTCGGCCGATGCAGAAACGCCGTTTTATTTAAGCGTTCATTATACCGCGCCGCATTCGCCGTGGGGAGCCGAACACCATCCCAAGAAATGGATTGATTATTATGACAGCTGTGATTTTGCCAGTATCCCGGACGTGCCGGATCACCCCGATATGGCGGTCGGCAAGCAAAACGGCCGAGCGAAGCGCCATGAAAACCTAAGAGGCTACTTTGCCGCGGTCAGCGCAATGGACGAGCAAATTGGCCGGATTTTGGCGAAATTGGAGGAAAAAGGGCTGGCGGAGAATACCGTCCTGATTTTTGCCGCCGATAACGGCATGAATATGGGGCATCACGGCATTTGGGGCAAGGGCAACGGGACATTCCCGCTCAATATGTATGATACTTCAGTTAAGGTGCCGTTTTTGATTGCGTATCCGCCATTGATTCAGGCAGGCAGCGTGTGTGAGGAAATGGTCAGCGCCTATGACTTTTTCCCGACTCTGCTGGACTTGCTGGGGCTTTCATCAGAATTGCCGGCAGGTTTGCCGGGCAAAAGCTTTCTGCCGCTGCTGAAGGGTGAAGAGGCGGACGGCCGGGAGTCGGTGGTTATTTTTGACGAATACGGTCCGGTTCGGATGATTCGGCAAAAGGAGTGGAAGTATGTCCATCATTACGCTTACGGACAGCATGAGCTTTATCATTTAGCAGCCGATCCGGGTGAGGAGCATAATTTGTACGGTCAGCCCGAATATGAGGAAAAAGTGCTGGAACTGCACCGGCAGTTGGATCAGTGGTATGAAACCTATGCTGACCCGAAAAAAGACGGCTTGAAAGAAGAAGTAACCGGTCTTGGCCAGCTTTGTTTGGCGGGCAGTGCCGGAATCCGAGTGCACCGCTATTATCCGTGGGGGGATAAGACGGAAGGCGGAGCGTAAAAGACAATAATATCTATAACCGTTCGTGACTGGGATAAAATTGCGGCCACGGACGGTTTTTGTTGAAAAAGTTTGAAGCGGATGTCAATAGCTGATAAATCCTTTGGTTTGGCATTTGGCAGATTCGCATTCGAATTTCATTCTTTTGGCGTTTGCAGTATAGTTAGTTTGCAGTATAGTTAAAAAGCATTGACAAAAATCAAAGCATGGGTACAATAGTATTATAAAGTATAAAATTTATTTGTCACAGTTTAGAGCAGCGGATATTTATGGTTGCTATGACGGAGAGCTTGTTTCCAATCAATCATAAATATCTATTTGTGTGGACACCGATATTCATAATTCGTTGGCATTTTGAATTATGAGCACAGCTTGAACTGCAATATTTATTTCTGGATACAAAAGTGAAAGGAAAATATATGGCGCTGCAAAAATGGTATAGGAAGTTAATAATATGGGGATTGAGTTTTGGTATTTTGTTGAGCGGCGGATTAAACACGCCGGTAAATGCTGATAGCGGGTTGAATCACTTTTTCCCGGAAAAAGATTGGGCTGCCGCCGGCGTTCAGACAGATCAAGTTACGCGGGAATTCTTTGAACAGTCAGGGATGCAGCTTCCGTCGCATGGTGTTTTGGATTTGAATGATGGAAGTATATTGGACAATCAATTGACACCAAAGGAGAACCCTCCAAAACTAAAAAAGGATGATTTCCGTGTTTTGACACTTACCGCTACCGAATGGAATGTCAGAAATTGGAACACTGCTCAAACCGGCGATGAACTGGTGGCTTCGGCGGAAAGCATTATTGAGGCTGCCGGTCAGCAGGAACTGGCGGCAGATGGCGGAACATTTTTTATCAGTAAACAGTTAGCCGAAACCGGTGCCCAAAAAGCTGAAACGGTTAAAGAGCAGCTAAATGCCAGGGCAAACTTAGAAAACAAAGAACTAAACCGCAGTCTGGAAACGATTGTTAAGGTCAACCTGATTCCGGAAAAGGAGCAGGCCGTTACCTTCGTCCGGCTGAGCAAGGATATTCAAAAAGTAGCGGAGATTGACCGTTTGGTGATTGAAGTTCAACCGGAAGTCAGTATAGAACTGACAGGCGGGGATTTACAGAGTTTAGCGGCGGCGGACATGGAAATTGAGGTTACCGAGCTGAAAACCGACAAAGACAGTTTGCCTGCCGATAAAACTTCCGGTGAGGAACAAAAAGGCCCAAGTTATCAAATTAACCTGAAAAAGGCAAAGGCAGCCTCACAAATAACGCTGGCATTGCGGGCTGATCAAGATCCTTACAATGCCATTTTCCGCAAGGACACCAGCGGAAAAGAAGAAATCATCGGCGGCCGCTATGACGGCAAGACGAAGAAGTTAAATGCCAAGATCAGAGATGACGGCGAATATTATGTTCGCCGCAATGAAAAGAACTTTGCCGATATTGAGGGTTTGCCGAAAAAAGAAAAGGAATTCATCAAAATATTGGCATCCAAGGGTATTTTGCAGGGCAATGCTTCCGACCGGTTCAATCCCAATGCTCCTATTCAAAGAAGCGAGATTTTAACGATTTTGGTCAGAATGTCGTATGCGTATGACGGCAGCGCCAGCAGCGGGTTTTCCGATGTAGCGAGAGATGCCTGGTATTATTCCTATGTTTCCTCCGGCGTCAAGCTGGGAACAGTCAACGGCTACCCGAACAATGTCTTTAAACCCGGAAATTCAGTAGGAGCGGCGGAACTGGCGAAGATGAATTGTATGATGCTGGTTTATAAAAGGGGCTATCATTTTCCGAAAGAGGCGCAGAACTATTTGGCGAAGCTGGGGCAGGGCAGCAGGGTGCCGGAATGGGCGAAGGCTTATATTGCCATGGCGGAGCGTGAGGGTCTCCTGCTCAAGACCGAAAGCGGCATTTATGACGGCGGTCAGGCCATTACCCGCCGACAGGCAGCCGAAATGCTTTATCGGCTGTATGAGAAGTTGTAAAAGACAGTATATGGGTGCGTCAAAGTGCTGCAGGGAAGGATGATAGACGCCTGTATCAAAAGCTGTAATTATGACGGAATTCAGCCGATTCAGTTAGCTTGCCTGAACGGAAAGGCATGGGCAGAAATCAGGAGAAAGGAGTACAATAGCACTGTTTATAGCATATATGTCTTGTTTTTGGATGGGGAGGAGAATTTATGAGGTCGCGCAAATGGTATAGAAAGTTGCTGGTGTTGGTGCTAAGTTTCAGCATTTTGCTGGGCGGCGGGTTCAGCGGTCCGGTCAAGGCTGAGGATGGGCCAGATATTATTTGGCTGCCGGAAGGTTACGATGGATTTTGGCAGCCTTCTGTGGTGGGATGTTTTAAAGAAGGTTTAGCGGCAGTAAAAAAAGATAGAAAAACAGGATATATCGACAAGAGCGGTCAAGTGGTGATACCGTTTGAATATAACGATGCATTTTATTTCAGCGAAGGCCTAGCCAGCGTAAAAAAAGAGGAAAGATGGGGTTGCATTGATAAGACTGGGAAAATAATAATACCGTTTCAATATGCCGGACCTCAACTCTTTAAAGAAGGCTTATCTGCGACAGGCAACGGCTATATTGATAAAAATAGCCAGGTAGTGCAGTTTCATTATGACTATGACGATCGCGATGTCTGGGAAAGATGCTTTAGCGAAGGCTTAGCCAGTGTCAGAAAAAATGGAAAATATGGCTATATCAATAAGAGCGGTCAAGTAGTGATACCATTTGAGTATGATTGGGCCAGACCCTTTAATGAAGGCTTAGCGGCTGTAGTAAAAGATGGGAAAGGGGGCTATATTGATCAGAGCGGTCAAGTGGTAGTCCCATTTGAATATGACTCGGCCACTGTCTTTAGCGAAGGCTTAGCGCTTGTCAGAAAAGACAGAGGATGGGGCTATATTGATAAGAATGGCAGGACAGTAATACCGTTTGAATATAATGAACACTATTTGGCCGGCGGCTTTAGTGAAGGTCTGGCCATGGTAGGAAAAGACGGAAAATGGGGTTATATAGATAAAAATGGGAAAGCAGTGACCGCGTTTGAGTATGACTGGGGCGGATCTTTTCGAGAAGGCTTAGCGTATGTGACCAAAAATGGAAAGTCTGGTTATATTGACAGAACCGGTCAAGTGGTGGTACCGCTTGAGTATGACGAGGCTAATCTCTTTAGCGAAGGCGTTGCCCTTGTTAAAAAAGACGGCAGGCTTGGAATTTTAAAAAATCCGCTGACGCAAACTGCCGCCCCGGCCGCGCCTGTAGTGGTTAATCCCTTATCCCCTGAGCTGGAAGCGGCTGTTCGGCTGGCAGTTGGCAAATTATCGGGCGAACTGACGGAAAGCGACTGGCAAAGATTGACGGCGCTGGATTTAAGCGGGCGGCATTTAAGCGCCCTCAGCAGCTTAGATCAGGCGAAAAACCTCAGGGAAATTGATCTCAGCTTTGCCCGGGTAGACGATATCACGGCGCTGGCGCAGCTGCCCGGTTTGCGGACGGTGATCTTAAAAAACAGCCATGTCCCGGCCGAGCAGTTAAAAGTCTTGAAGGAAAAACTGACGCAGACCGAGTTCCGCGTTTTGACGGTCAGCATCACCGATCCCAATGTCAAAGACTGGAATACCGCCGAAAGCGGCGACGAATTAGTGGCTTCGGCCGAAAGCATGATTGCCGCCGCCGGCCGGCAGGAGCTGACCGCCACGGACGGCTGCTTTGTTATCACCAAGCAGCTGGCGGAAAGCGCCGCGCAAAAGGCGGAAACGGTCAAGGAGCAGCTAAACGCCAAGGCTGTTCTGGACAACAAAGAGTTAAACCGTAGTCTGGAAACAATTGTTAAGATCAGCCTGACCCCGGAAAAGGAGCAGGTCATGACGGCGGTGCGGGTAAGTAAGGATATTCAGACAGTATCTGCCATCGACCGCTTGGTGATTGAGGTGCAGCCGGAGGTGACACTGGAGCTGACCGCCGGGGACTTACAAGGCTTAGCGGCGGCCGATCTGGAAATTGAAGTGACCGAAGGGAAAGTAAGCGCCGGCAGCCGGCCGGTGGGCAGTGATGCCTTTGGCGGTGAAGGGGCAGATGGCCGCAGCTATCAAATCAAACTGAAAAAGGTCAAGGCCTCTTCCCAAATCACGTTGGCCTTAAAGGCCGATCAAGATCCTTACAATGTCATTTTCCGCAAGGACGCCAGCGGAAAAGAAGAAATCATCGGCGGCCGCTATGACGGCAAGACGAAGAAGTTAAATGCCAAGATCAGAGATGACGGCGAATATTATGTCCGCCGCAATGAAAAGAACTTTGCCGATATTGAGGGTTTGCCGCAAAAGGAAAAGGAATTCATCAAAATATTGGCGGCCAAGGGAATTTTGCAGGGGAGCTCTGCCGGTCAGTTCAGCCCCGACGCTACCATTCAGAGGAGCGAGATTTTAACAATTTTGGTCAGGATGTCATACGCCTATGACAGCAGCGCCGTCAGCGCGTTTTCCGATGTGGCGAGAGATGCCTGGTATTATCCCTATGTTTCCTCCGGCGTCAAGCTGGGCGCGGTCAGTGGTTACCCGGACAACACCTTTAAGCCGGCAAACTCGGTGGGCGCGGCCGAGCTCGCCAAGATGAACTGCATGATGCTGGTGTACAAAAAAGGCTATCATTTCCCCAAAGAGGCACCAACTTATTTGGCCAGATTAGCGCCGGGCAGCAAGGTGCCTGACTGGGCCAAGGCCTATGTTGCCATGGCCGAGCGCGAGGGCTTCCTGCTAAGGACCGGCAGCGGACTGTATGACGGCGGCCAGGCCATCACCCGCCGACAGGCAGCGGAAATGCTCTATCGACTGTATCAAAAGCTGTAAAAGACGGGATATGGGCACGTGAAAGCGTTGTAAGGAAGGATGTAGATGCCTGTATCAAAAGTTGTAAAAAACCAAGGCCTCATATACCGTTGGATGAGAAACTGCAGCCAGGTAAGACTTCACATAGCCGATAAGAAGCGGCAGCAGTAAAAACTTTATAGCCAAGCGCCGCCGAATAACGGGTATCTGTTGTCGGCGGCGCTTTTAATGGTTTGCTTTCACTGTTGGCTTGCAAAAAACTTATTAACAGGATGAAACGTTAAAAATACTTAGCCTTAGCATCCATGAGACCGGATTGCTTTGTTCGACAAAAATTCAACATAATGAAAAGTTTTGATTATAAATAACTTAAACTTTATAAAATAGAAAATTTAAGTTATCCATAACCAGAACTTGACAAAATAAAAAGTTTAAGTTATCATTTAAACCACCAGGGGGTGGTTGAAATGTTGAAACAGGAGCGACAATTAAGGCCGCGTGACAGATATTTAAATCAATTGATTGCTTTTCAGGATAAAGAACCGGTAAAGGTTGTTACCGGAATTCGGCGTTGCGGTAAATCCAGCTTGCTTAAGCTAATGCAGCAGCATTTGCTGACGTCTGGAATTCAGCCGGAGCAAATTGTGGCGGTTAATTTTGAATCAATCGAATACCACGACATGGATTATAAGGCTTTTTATCAATTTATTAAAGGAAAAATATTGGCAGATAAAAAAATGTATTTGTTTTTTGATGAATTGCAAAGACTGAATCAATGGGAAGACGTGGTTAATTCCTTGCGGGTTGATTTTGACTGCGACATTTATATTACCGGTTCTAATGCGTATCTTTTGTCCTCAGAGTATTCGACTTATTTAGCGGGCAGATATTTGGAAATAAAAATGTATCCTTTATCTTTTCGGGAATTCATTTTATTTCATGGTTATCAGCTAAAAAAATATTCTGCGCCGGGTGGGGAAATGAAAAAAAGAGCATATAATGCAGCCGGCGAAAGAGTAGAACTTTCTGATTTATTTGCGGCGTATCTGCGTTACGGTGGGATGCCGGGCATAGCGGACATCGGGTTGACGCAGGATGCGGCCATGATTTTGCTGGATGGTATTTATTCGACTGTGGTGATTCGGGATATTTTAGAGCGAGAGAAGCGGCGAGGACAAAGACAAATTACAGATGTGGAACTTTTGCGCAAAATTGTATTATTTTTAGCGGATAATATCGGAAATAATACATCCCTAAATTCTGTCAGTAATACGTTGATATCGGAAAATTTGGTGATAGACCGGAGCAAGCAGGGAAAGCCTGCTATACAGACGATTGCCGCATATATCGCAGCACTTAAGGAGTCGTATTTGTTTTATGATGTCAAACGCTTTGATATTAAGGGGAGAGAGTACTTAAAGACATTGGGGAAGTATTATATTGCCGATATCGGGCTGCGCAATTATTTGCTGGGATTTAGGGATAGAGACAGGGGACATATCTTGGAAAATATAGTATATTTTGAATTGCGCGGGCGAGGCTATGATGTTGCGGTTGGAAAAGTAGACGATTTGGAAGTGGACTTCGTGGCAGATAATGGAGAAGAAAAGATATACATTCAGGTGGCTGAAACGATGCGGAGTGAAGAAATTAGAAGCCGGGAACTAAAGCCACTGCAAAAGATTCGAAATAATTATGAAAAAATAGTGATATCCCTTGACCGTGGTTTGGACGCAGAATATGAGGGAATTAAGTCGATTCGGCTGATGGATTGGCTGCTTTCGGAGTAGGAAGCGGGAAAATTCGACAAAGCCAAAAAACCAAAACAAAGATTGCCCCTGATTTATAATTGTGATATACTGCTTATGATGTTAAAATAAAGCAATGAAGCGCTTGGCTCTGAACGGATGCAAATTGGATTTTATTGCCGGGAAATCAGCGGCATGAAGTGATGAAAAAGCGCCGGCAGCGCAAGGAAATGGATAAATAACAGAAAGTAGAGGTCAAAATGTTAACCTATCAAAGTACCAGAGGCGGAGAGAAAGGAATTTCGGCGGCAGAAGCCATTGTTAGAGGGATCGCTGCTGACAGGGGTTTATTTGTGCCTGCGTTTTTTCCCTACTTACCCAAAGCAGCTGAAGAATATGCCGGATACAGTTATCAAGAGCTGGCGACAGAGATTTTGGCGTTGTATCTGCCGGATTTTACCGGCGAAGAGATTGCCGGCTGTGTTCGGCGGGCTTACGGTCAGCAGTTTGATACGCCGGAAGTTGCGCCGGTAGTTAAAAAAGGCGGTTATTATTTTTTGGAATTGTTTCACGGGCCAACGTATGCTTTTAAAGATATGGCCTTGCAGATTTTGCCGGAGCTGATGAAAACGGCAGCTGAAAAACAGAAAATCGGCAAGCAGATTTTGATTTTGACGGCCACATCCGGTGACACTGGTAAAGCGGCCATGCAGGGATTTGCCGGAGTAGACGGAACCAAGATTATGGTTTTTTATCCCAAAGACGGCGTTTCCTTTATTCAGGAATATCAGATGTGCTCACAGGAAGGTGCGAATGTAGAGGCGGTCGGAATCCGGGGCAATTTTGACGATGCCCAGACCGGCGTCAAAAACTTATTTCAGGATTCGGATTTTCTGCGGCTGTTGTCAGAGCAGGGATATTTGGCCAGCAGTGCCAATTCCATCAATATCGGGCGGTTAGTACCGCAAATCGTTTATTATATTTATGCCTATGCTCAGCTTATCCGGAGCGGGGAGCTGCAGCCCGGCGAAAAACTGGACGTGGTAGTGCCGAGCGGTAACTTCGGGAATCTCTTGGCGGCTTATTATGCCCGGAAAATGGGACTGCCGCTGGGCGTGCTGCTGGCTGCTTCTAATGAAAACAAGGTGATTGCCGATTTTCTGACCGGCAATATTTATGATAAAAACCGGAAAATGATTTTAACCAAGTCACCGTCAATGGATATCCTGATTTCTTCCAATTTGGAGCGTCTGCTGTATGATATTGCCGGAGAAACCGAAACCAGCCGCTGCATGCGGGAATTGCAGGCGGAGGGGCGCTATCAAATCAGTGCCGAACAAAGAGCGGCGATGGGAGAACTATACGGAGAGTTTGCCGGAGAAACGGAGTGCAGCCGGACAATCCGTGATTTTTATGAAAAAGAGGGCTATCTGATGGATACCCATACTGCGGTGGCAGCCGCCGTTGCGGCCAAAACGAAAAAATTAAAGGATAAGACGCTGATAGTATCGACGGCCAGTCCGTATAAGTTTTCGGCAGCGGTGCTGGAGGCTTTGGGCGGCGGCCAGCGGGCCGAAAGCTTTGCTTTGCCGGAGGAGCTTCACGAAAGAACCGGCGCACCGGTTCCGGATGGGATTGCCGGACTTAAAAACAAGCCGCTGCGGTTTACGGAAGTCATTGACCGGGAAGAAATGAAGGCGGCGGTGCT
Organism: Lachnospiraceae bacterium oral taxon 500; assembly: GCA_002999035.1. NCBI lineage: Bacteria > Bacillati > Bacillota > Clostridia > Lachnospirales > Lachnospiraceae > Lachnospiraceae bacterium oral taxon 500. The sequence continues at coordinate 2,896,236 of CP027241.1, read as the reverse complement.
CCGCTTTTTAAAGTAAGTAGCGCAGCTTGTCTTGATCGAAATGCTATGCATTTTGCCTAGGTAGATAGCTGCATGGATTCTGCCTTTGGCTGATTAACGCCGGCAGGCTGTAAAGAGGCGGAGGAGGGTGTTGCCCTCTATGAGGTTAAAAAAATAACAAAAAAATTGCTTGCAGTGAGTAATTGATGAAATAAAAGGCGAATAAAATAAGGAGAGAGCAAATGAGTTTAAAAAAGGTAGAGTTTAACCGTTATTTAAAAGACGCCGTCGAGCAACTCCCGAAAGGCGCGTTTTTATGTACCAAGGACGGAGATAAAGAAAACGTGATGGCCGTTGGCTGGGGGGCGTTTGGCTCCATGTGGGGACGTCCGCTGGCGATGATTGCTGTTCGGCCGTCCAGATACAGCCGGGAATTGATTGACAAGACAGGAGTATTTACCTTGAGTATTCCGTTTAATCAAAGTCAAAAAGACACGCTTAATTTCTGCGGCAGCTACAGCGGCCGGGAAAAAGACAAGTTTGCCGAGCCCAGCCTGATTAAGGGCAAGGGGCAAACGCTGGACTTGCCGGTAATTGAAAACTGTCAGCTTTTTTATGAATGCCGGGTTATTACCAAGCAGGAGTTTACCCCGGAAAAGCTTGATACTGCCATCAAAGAAATGTACTATCCGCATGACGATTATCATATCGTGTATTATGCTGAAATCTTAGATTCGTATATTTTGGAAGATGATTATTTGAAATAAGAGTCATGCCATGATAAATCCGGCGCAGGCTCGCATACAGGAAGATTTATCATCGTTTATTTTAAATAATCTCTTTGCGGATGGGTTTGTGCCGGGTTTAGATGGATTAACACATCAGCCACCTGGTCAAACTTCATAATGGCTGCTTTGACGGTATCAGAAATATCATGTCCGGCCTGAACGGTCAGATTGCCGTCAACGGAAATCTTAATCAGCATCAGAAACTTTTCGCCGATCGGTCGGGCGACAATGGAGTCAAGATGATCGACTCCCTCCGCTGCCAGGATTTGCTCCCGCATTTGGTGAATGATTTCGTCATCCAAAGTGCGGTCCATCAGTACATGATAGGAAGCGATCAGCACTTTAAAGCCGGTATAACCAATCCAAAAGGAGATTAAGATACCGACCGCGGCATCAACATAATAAATTTTAAAATAGGAGCAAATAATACTGATCAGGGTCAGACCGGTGATAAAAAGGTCGTTCCGGTGGTCAGCTGCATTAGCCGCAGCCAGCAGGCTGTGATATTTTTTACCGGTTTGGCTGGCGCAGACATAAAGAAAAGTTTTAATAACCAAGGTCGTGACGGCTACGACAATCAGCCAAATGGAATATTGTACCGGCTGAAGGGCAATTAGCCCCTCGACGCCGTTTTTAAAAACAATGTAAGCGACAAACAAAAAGGAAAAGCTGATAATGAAGGAAAAAATATACTCCGCTTTGCCGTGACCGTAGGGGTGGTCGCTGTCATCGGGTTTAGCAGAAATCTGGTTGCCGATATAAGTCATGATTGAGGAAAAGACATCGCCGGAGCTGTTCAGGCCGTCGGCGATCATAGCCTGGCTGCCGGTGGCAAGGCCGATGGCCAGCTTAATAATCAGTAAAAAAACATTTCCCAAAAAACCCAAAACGGAAATACGCCGAACGGCGTTTGCACGTTCCATAAGATACTCCTTTTATAGATTGTTTCGCCCTTTTTGGGCGAAAGGCTGCACAGCCGGCGAAGATTTCAAGTGCCGCTGCTATGCGGGATGGTTGGAGTCTTATTATACCGCATTTAGAGAGAAAATGCAGTAAATTTTTAGTTTTTTAAATTAGTTTAAATCTCAATTTTCCTATGTGCGGCTGAGCCCTCTTTTTAGGCGGATTGTTCGCCCGGCGAAAGTGCGAAACTTTCGAACAGGTAGGTCGCCCATCCGGGCAGAAACGCATAGCATTTCGACCAGGGGAGGATTGCCCGCCCGGCAGGAGTACATAGTGCTGCGGGCAGGGGATGAGTTAAAATATCAACGCCTGTGGCAAGACGGTTAATTTCGGTAACTCACGGGCTAAAGGAGAAAATAATGATACAGGATATCGCGCCGTCAAAGTTTCAAAATAATTATATCGCGGCAGAACCGGAGGCAAGCAGCAGGGTCATGCTATTTGCCGAAGAAAAATTATTGGCTTTTTATGATGAAAACAAAAAAAGCCTGCGTTTTCCGGAAAGACGCTTGTTCCCGGAAAATACCGGTTTTGTTTATCTTTTTGCCATAGACGGTGAAAAGTTTTTTCTGTCGGAGCAGACGGAGTTTCTTCCGGCCGGATATCATTTTTATACCATGGAGGAAATAAGAAATCTGGCATTAGGTGCAAACACGGAAATCTTTGCTGTCTTTTCCGCCTATCATTTGCAAAAGTGGTATGCGGTGTCAAAATACTGCGGCAGCTGTGGGGCGAAAATGACGCATGCCCCGGCGGAGCGGGCACTGGTTTGCCCGGAGTGCGGTCACCGGATTTATCCGCGGCTGAATCCGGCGGTTATTATCGGTGTGATTAACGGTGACCGAATCCTGATTACCCGTTACCGGAAAGGCTACCGGCATAACGCGTTGGTGGCCGGTTTTATTGAGTTCGGCGAAACGCTGGAGCAGGCGGTGGAGCGGGAAGTGATGGAAGAGGTGGGACTGCGGGTTAGAAATATCAGGTATTATAAGTCGCAGCCCTGGGGTGTCAGTGCTGACCTGTTGGCCGGCTTTTACTGCGAAGTTGACGGTGATGATACCATTCGCATGGATTGCTCGGAATTAAAGTACGCTGAATGGGTTACCCGGCAGGATATTGTGCTGCAGCCGTCCGAGTACAGTCTGACGAATGCAATGATGAAAGCTTTTAAAAAAAATAATGAAAATAGATAAGGAGAAAAAGAAATGAATGAAATTTTTAAAACCATACCGGTTATCCCTTATGAGGGAGCATCCAGCCGCAATCCGCTGGCATTTAAGTTTTATGACGCCGAGCGGGTGGTGCTGGGTAAGCCCATGAAAGAGCATTTGCCGTTTGCCATGGCGTGGTGGCACAACTTAGGCGCCGCCGGAACCGATATGTTCGGTCGGGACACGGCCGATAAATCTTTTGGCGCCGAAAAGGGGACGATGGCGCATGCGAAAGCCAAGGTGGATGCCGGTTTTGAGTTTATGCAAAAATTAGGGATTCGTTATTTTTGCTTCCATGATGTGGACTTGGTGCCGGAGGCGGAGGACATTAAGGAAACAAACCGGCGCCTGGATGAGATTTCCGATTATATTTTGGAAAAAATGAAGGGAACGGATATTAAATGTCTGTGGGGCACGGCCAATATGTTTTCCAATCCCCGCTTTATGAACGGAGCGGGCTCAAGCAATTCGGCTGATGTTTTCTGCTTTGCGGCGGCCCAGATTAAAAAAGCACTGGAGTTGACGGTTAAGCTGGGCGGCCGGGGCTATGTCTTCTGGGGCGGCCGTGAGGGCTATGAAACGCTGTTAAATACTGATATGAAGTTAGAGCAGGACAATATCGCCCGGCTGATGCGGCTGGCGGTCGACTACGGGCGCAGCATTGGCTTTAGCGGTGACTTTTATATTGAGCCTAAGCCCAAAGAGCCGATGAAGCATCAGTATGACTTTGACGCGGCTACGGCCATTGGCTTTTTGCGGCAGTATGGCTTGGATCAAGATTTCAAATTAAACATTGAAGCCAATCATGCTACTCTGGCCGGACATACTTTCCGGCATGACCTGAGGGTGTCGGCAATTAATGGTATGCTGGGCAGTATTGACGCCAATCAGGGGGATTCGCTGCTGGGCTGGGATACCGATGAATTCCCGTTTGATGTTTACGAGGCGGTATGGTGTATGTATGAGGTCTTAAAGTCGGGCGGTCTGACCGGCGGGCTGAACTTTGATGCCAAGAGCAGACGTTCCAGCTATTTGCCGGAGGATATGTTTGAAAGCTATATTTTGGGGATGGATACCTTTGCGCTTGGCTTATTAAAGGCGGCAGCGCTGATTGAGGACGGGCGGCTCGATGCTTTTGTGGCGGATCGTTATGCCAGTTACCGGAGCGGCATCGGCGCTAAAATCATGAACGGCGAAACAACACTGGCAGAATTGGCGGCTTATGCCGAGCAGATGGGCGCGCCAGCGTTGCCCGAGAGCGGCCGGCAGGAGCGGCTGGAGAGTATCGTGAATCAGGTGCTGTTTAACGGGAAATAAAAAGAAATGGCTAATCTTAAACAGCTTTTGCAGCAGGGTTGATAAACTTGAAAAAGGGCTGTCAGTTTAGCGGATAAATCGGAGGAGGGGCTATGTACTATATTGGAATTGACTTGGGAACTTCAGCGGTTAAGCTGCTGTTAGTGGAGGAAAACGGACAGATAAAAAGAGCAGTCAGTAAGGAATATCCTTTGCTTTTCCCGCAGCCGGGCTGGAGTGAGCAGCGGCCGGAGGATTGGTGGGCGGCAGTGCAGACCGGACTGGCTGAGCTCCTTATCGGGATTGACCGGACGCAGGTGGCCGGTATTGGCTGCGGCGGGCAGATGCACGGCTTGGTAATTCTGGATGAAAAGGATGAAGTCATTCGTCCGGCTATTTTATGGAATGATGGCCGGACAGCGAAGCAAACTGATTATTTAAATCAGGTAATTGGCCGGGAAAAGCTGTCGGAGTGGACGGCGAATATCGCTTTTGCCGGATTTACCGCGCCTAAACTCCTGTGGTTGAAGGAAAATGAGCCGGAAAACTTTGCCCGGATTGATAAGATTATGCTGCCCAAAGACTATATCAATTATCGCTTGACCGGTGTGCATTGCACCGATTATTCGGATGCTGCCGGCATGCTCCTGTTGGACGTCAAGGGGCGCTCGTGGTCGTCGGAGATGCTGGCGGTTTGCGGCATCAGTGAGCACCAGCTTCCGCGGCTGTTTGTCAGCAGTGCGGCGGTTGGCCGGATCTTACCGGCGGTTGCCGTCGAACTGGGATTGCCGGAATCGGTGACGGTAGCGGCTGGCGCCGGCGATAACGCCGCGGCGGCAGTAGGTACCGGCACGGTCGGTGCGGGCGGCTGCACGATTTCGCTGGGCACATCAGGCACGATTTTTATTTCGATGGAACGCTTTGCCGCTGACCCGAACAATGCGCTGCATAGCTTTGTCCACGCGGACGGCGGCTATCATTGGCTGGGCTGCATGTTGTCGGCTGCCAGCTGCTATAAGTGGTTTTGCGAAGATATTTTAAAGACGGCTGATTATGCCGGCGAACAGGCTGCCATTGCCGATGACCGGCTGGGATGCAGCCATGTCTTCTTTTTGCCGTATTTGATGGGAGAGCGCAGTTCCATTAATGATGTCAGCGCGCGCGGCTGTTTTATCGGGCTGACCATGGACAGCAGCCGGGCGGATATGGTTCAGGCGGTGCTGGAGGGAGTGGCGTTTGCCGTGCGTGACAGTTTTGAAGCGGCTAAGGCACAAGGGATTGTCATTCAAAGCAGCAAGCTCTGCGGCGGCGGAGCAAAGTCGGCTCTGTGGCAAAAGATTTTGGCGAATGTTTTAGGCATTCCGTTAGAGCTGCCGCAGACGGAGGAGGGGCCGGGCTATGGCGGTGCGATGCTGGCCATGGTCAGCTGTGGCCGGTACGATAGCGTGGCGGACTGCGCAGCGGCTTTAACCGGAGTCAAAGCAGTCATTTGGCCGGAAGCGGAGCTGACGGCCCGCTATGAGGAGCGTTACCGCAGCTGGCGGCAAATTTATCCGGCACTGAAAGAATTGTTCCCGCAGTTAACGGTCTGACTGGCTGAAAAACAGAATAAAGGTGGGAGCAAAAGGAGCGGAGCACACACCGGCTGGATTCATAGTTGAACAAAAAGCATCAAAGAGAAAAAACTCCCGTTCGATTGCAGTGGCCGGAACGGGAGTTTTGAATTGCCGCTTTTTAGAGGTTGACCGGAGCAGATATAAAAACCGAACAAATTTTATAAAAAAATATTTTTTGTTCGGAAAATCTCTTGAATTTTTTTCGGTTTTCGATTATGATAAAAGGCATACCGCAAAGAGGAGATACGGATCCGGCACTTATGTCAAAAATAAAGTTTGCCGTAGCCGCTAGCAGGGTATAAGGGTGTAATCTGCCCGATGCAGAGTAAGTTTTCTGCGGATGGAGCTTAGCGGAGTCGACTGGCGAAAGACAGCGGAATCAATCGAAAAAACGGAGGTTATCATGAAAGAAATTTATCGGGGAAAGACGAAAGACGTATTTGATTTGGAAAATGGCCAGTATTTGCTGAAGTTTAAAGATGATGTGACCGGCACGGACGGTGTTTTCGATCCGGGTGCCAATACGGTTGGACTGACAATGGAAGGTGCCGGGGAAGCCGGACTGAAACTGACGAAGTTCTTTTTTGAAAAAATCAACGCGGCCGGGATTGTTACTCATTATGTCAGTGCCGATATTGCCAATCGGACCATGACGGTGCTGCCGGCCAGTGTTTTTGGAGAAGGGGTTGAGGTAATTTGCCGCTACCGGGCAGTCGGCAGCTTTTTGCGTCGCTACGGCAAATATGCGGCGGATGGACAAAAGCTGGATGCTTATGTTGAGGTGACATTAAAAGATGATGACCGGAATGATCCGCTGATTACCGAGGAAGCGCTGGATATGCTGGGGATTATGACCCGGCAGGAGTACCGGACGCTGGCGGAGATGACCCGGCAGATTGCGGCGATCGTTAAGGCGGAGTTGGCGAAAAAAGGTTTGGAATTATATGATATTAAGTTTGAGTTTGGCCGGGTGGGTGAAGATAAGCAGATTGCTTTGATTGATGAGATTTCCGGCGGCAATATGAGAGCCTACCGGAACGGAGAGTACATCGAGCCGCTGCAGCTGGAAAAACTCATGCTGGCAGATTAAGACGGCAGAAAAACCGCTTGTTCAAACATCGAAAATCCTCGAAAGGGGATTTTTTGCGTAGAAAGATAATTTTTCGAAAATACGGCACTTGGGTAATATGTTGACGAATTACAGGCCGTTTGGGTGAAGGCAGCGGTTTCTTTTTAAAATTTGGGGAAAAGGCGGAATCTGATTTACTTTTAAGCCGGGCTGTGCTAAGATAAAAATAGTATTTTCAGCGGTGCGCGGAGTTTTTGGGCTGCCGGGTGAGTATAAAAAGAACGGCGATTTGCCGGGAAGGGATTCTGATGGAACAGAAATATCTGCTTGTTAATGTGGAAAACAATGTTGCCGTAGTTACATTTCATCGGCCGGAGGCCTTGAATGCTTTAAACTCCGGTGTTTTGGAGGAGCTTGACCAGGTAGTGGATGCTTTGGCGGCCGATCCGGCAGTGCGGGTAATTGTCTTTACCGGCGAAGGCAAAAGCTTTATTGCCGGGGCGGATTTGGACGAGTTGGGCAATGCCCGCGGCTTTGAGGTCATGGAATATTCCCGGCGGGGGCGGGATCTTTTTCGGAAGATAGAATTACTGCCCAAAGCGACGATTGCAGCGGTCAACGGTTATGCTTTCGGCGGCGGTTTTGAGTTTTTATTGTGCTGTGATATTCGGATTGCCTGTGAAAAAGCTAGCTTAGCCATGCCGGAAGTAACCTTTGGAATTACGCCGGGCTTTAACGGCACCAAGCGGCTGCCTCGGGAGATCGGTTTGGCCAAAGCCAAGGAACTGCTGTTTACCGGACGGCGGATAAAAGCGGAGGAAGCGCTGGAGCTGGGCGTGCTGAACCAGGTGACAGATATGGAGGGATTTTGGCCGGCAGTCATGGCAATGGCGGATCAAATCGCCGATAATTCGGCCACATCGGTGGAATTGATTAAAATGGCGGTAACATCTGGTATGGATGCCGGATTTGACGTCGCCAAAGAAGTGGAAATGGGATATATGGCTGCCGCCTTTGGCACCAAGGATCAGATTGAAGGCTACGCGGCCTTTAAGCAAAAACGCAAACCGATATATCGATAGGGGCAAATAAAATGATTAAACTGATTTTAGCAGATATGGACGGAACGCTTTTAGACGGAGATCATCAGCTTCCGGAAAAAACAATGGACACGATTCGCCGGCTGATGGATCGGCAAATTCGCTTTGGCATAGCCAGCGGCCGGGAATATAACGATTTGAGAAAATTTTTTCCGAAACTGGCTGATGAGATGATCATAGTGGCCGATAACGGTACTTTGATTTATGATAAAACAGAGGAAATCTATCTTGACTTGCTGGATAATGATGAGGTGGAAAGAATTGTTAAGGAGCTTCGCAAGATTCCCGACACTTGGATTGTGCTGTGCGGCAAGAAAATGAGTTATATTGAATGTCAGGAAGAAAAACGAGAGATGATTGCGGCGATTGCTCATAATTTTTATGAAAATGTGGAATTAGCCGAGGATATCTGCGTCAGAACCCAAAATGAGCAAATTATGGAGATTTCGGTTTTTTGTGAACACGGCGCAGCCATAACCGCGCCGCAGTTGGAATGGCTGAAAAAGGACTATCAGATTTATGTGTCCGGCTCCAACTGGATTGATATTTTAAATAAAAGTGCCGGTAAGGGCAATGCTGTAAAGCGCTTGCAGGAAAGATACGGCTTGCAGCCGGAGGAATGTATGGCCTTTGGCGACTATTTTAATGATATGGAAATGCTGCAAAATGTGGGAGAAAGCTATGCCATGGCCAATGCTCAGCCGGAGGTACAGGCAGCGGCCAAATATATTGCTCCGGCCAATAAAGAAGGCGGTGTGATTCAGGTGCTGCGGCAAAGATTTGAACTTTAAGCAGCAGGCGGGGGTGAAAAAATGCTTTGGTATTATTTGGCCATATTTTTGGTTAAGGTCCTGGAAGTGACCTTGGGTACAGTGCGGATGGTGCTGATTACTAAGGGTGAAAAGGTGAAAGGCGCAATTTTAGGCGTAGTGGAAGCCTTTATCTGGCTGGCTTTGGTGTCGACCGTGCTGGATAACGTAACACAAGATCCAATCAAGGCGGTGTTGTACGGAGTCGGCTTCGGCGTCGGCAATTTTTTGGGCTCGCTTCTGGAAGAAAAGCTGGCACTGGGAACCAGCCGGATTGAAATTATTGTTTTGCAGGAGCATGAGGCGGAGCTGACGGCAGCGCTGCGGGCAGCCGGTTTTGCGGTCACGGTAATGGAGGGCTGCGGGAAAGATTATGCCCGCAAAATCTTGATTAGTATTGTCAAGCGCAAGCAGGTCAAACAATATGTTGAAATTGCCAAGACCAATCAAAAAAATGCCATGATTACGGTTTCGGAAAGCAAGCCGATTTACGGCGGGTATGGGATTCGGAAATAGGATTAATGCTAAGATTAGCGCTGCAGATGACGGTGATACCGGATATTTTTTGAAAGCAAGTTTTTTGCATATCAGGCATAAATATCATATTGCTGCAAAAAATAACAATTCCGCAAGAAAAAGATTGCAATTTTTTTTAATATAAGTTAAAATAGTATTAAGAAATGGATTAATTTCGGAAAAACATAATAGAAATATACAAAGCTGACAAGGTTGCTTTAGTTAAACTGCTTAAAGAGGGAGTGATAAAATGGTGGCAAAGGAAATGATCGGCTTGCTATTGGCCGGAGGACAGGGAAGCAGACTGGGAATTTTAACATCATCGACCGCCAAGCCGGCAGTGCCGTACGGAGGAAAATATCGAATCATTGATTTTCCGCTGAGTAACTGTGTCAATTCGGGGATTGATACAGTCGGGGTTTTTACCCAGTATCAGCCGCTGGAGCTGAACGCGCATATCGGCATCGGCAAACCGTGGGATTTGGACCGAATCAACGGTGGGGTAACGATTCTTTCGCCTTTTACCAGCGAAGAAAACAACGACTGGTTCAAAGGAACTGCCAATGCGGTTTTTCAGAACATTCATTATATTGATAAAATCAATCCGCAGTATGTCGTGATTTTGTCGGGTGACCATATTTATAAGATGGATTACGCCAAAATGCTGGATGATCACAAGAAAAACAAAGCGGACGGAACCATTTCCGTATTTGAGGTGCCGTGGGAAGATGCACACCGCTTTGGTATCATGAACACAGACGAAAAAAGAAAAATTGTTGAGTTTGAGGAAAAACCGCAAGAGCCGAAAAATAATCTGGCTTCCATGGGCGTATATATTTTTACCTGGAGCGTTCTGCGCGAATATTTGATTCGGGACAATCAAAATCCGGATTCGGATTATGATTTCGGGAAAAATGTCATTCCCATGATGTTGGAAGAGGGGCGGGCGATGTACGCCTATCCTTTTGCCGGTTACTGGAAGGATGTCGGAACCATCGATGCCTACTGGGAATCGAATATGGATTTGATTAAGCTGGTACCGGAGTTTGACCTGTATGACCGGTCCTGGAAGATTTACACCAATAACCCGGGAATGCCGGCGCATTATATCGGCGGCTCGGGCAGTGTTAAGACTTCGATTGTCGGCGAGGGATGTCAAATCTTCGGGGTGGTGCGCAATTCCATCATCTTCCCGAATGTAACGATCGGTGAAGGCGCCTATATTGAAAACTCAATCATTATGCAGGATTGTGTGATTGAAAGAAATGTCAAGGTGTGGAAATCAATTTTAGCGGCGGGCGTAACGGTTGGTGAAGGAACGGAAATCGGCGTGGGCGAAGATGTTCCCAATAAGCTGAAGCCTAACTTGTATTATACCGGGATTACGGTGGTCGGGGAAAGCGCAGCGGTTCCGTCCGGTAAGAAAATAGGCAAAAACGTGGCCATTCACCACGGAGCAGAGGGGACAGATTTTCCGACGGATGAAATAGCTTCCGGCGAAACGATTTTTAAGGGAGGCATAGCTCATGAATAATATTTTTGGCATCATTACAACGGGTAATCAAAAACCGCTGCTGGGAGAACTGGCGATGAAACGGTCCATCTCGGCATTGCCGATTGCCGGCAAGTACCGGGCAATTGACTTTGTTTTGTCCAATATGGTTAACTCCGGCATTGATAAGGTCGGCGTGGTGACACAGTACAGCTTTCGCTCTTTGACGGATCACCTGGGTGCCGGTAAGGAATGGGATCTGGATCGGCGTAATGAGGGGCTTTACCTCTTCCCGCCGTATTTGTCGATGGAGCATAAGGGCTGGTATCAGGGTACGGCTGACGGTATGTATCAAAATATGTCTTTCCTTAAGCGTTCGCATGAGGAATACGTGCTGATTACAACCGGCAACTGCATTTATTCCACAACGTATAATGATCTTCTGGAGAAGCATATCGAGTCCGGCGCCGATATTACTATGATGTACTATGATATGGCGGACGTACCGGCGGCAGAATTAAAGGAATTTGGTTTGCTTCGCTTAAATGAAGAGGGACGGGTGATTGACCTTCAGGAAAAACCGTTATCGCCGAAAGGCAGTTTGGTTTCGATGGCGGTTTATGTCTTAAAGCGTGAGCTGCTGATTGAGCTTTTAGAGGAAGCATCTGCCCATGGCCATTATGATTTTGTCAAGGATATTTTAATCCGCAAGCTAAATGACCTGAAGATTTACGGCTATGAATATAAGGGCTATTGGCGGGTAGTTAATACCGTGAATTGGTACTATAAGGTCAATATGGATTTTTTAAAGCCGGAAGTCCGCCAGGATTTATTCGGTCAGGGCAAGACGGTATTTACCAAGGTGAAGGATGAAACACCGGCCAAATACAACTCGGAGGCGGAGGTGAAAAACTCCGTGATTGCCGACGGCTGTATCATAGAAGGGTATGTGGAAAACAGTATTTTGTTCCGCGGCGTAAGGGTCGGTAAAAATTCGCGAGTTGTCAACAGCATTATCATGCAGGGCTCGACCATTGAAAATGATGTCAGCCTGGAGCATGTCATTTTTGACAAAGAGATTGTGATTACCGCTCATCACTCGCTCAAGGGTGAACTGAATGCGCCGGTAATCGTTGCGAAAAAGAGCCGGATTTAAAGTTTTTTGTCTGGGTTAATAGTTTATTGATCAAAGACCTCTGATGCTGTTGGCATTTGGAGGTCTTTGATTACTTTAATCTTTTTCTTTTTTTCAGCGGGTGTGGTAAAATAAAGAAAAAAGGAAGGCGGAAAATAGAACAATTTAAAACTTGGGGAGTCGGAATTATGGTAAGAGAAGCGGTTAAAGAGGATTTAGATGCATTATTGAACTTATACCTGTTTCTACATGAGGAAAGTATTCCGGAAAGTTCAAAACAGTTAGAGAATACATGGCAAACGATTATGAAAGATGAGAACCATCATATTATTGTCAATGAGATAGAAGGTAAAATTCTTTCGTCTTGCGTTTGCGTTATTATTCCGAACTTAACGAGAAATGTACGGCCCTATGCGTTTATTGAAAATGTAGTTACGAATAAAAATTATCGTGGAAAAGGATATGCAGCCGAGTGTCTCAATTATGCTAAGGAGATAGCAATTAAGAATAATTGTTATAAAATGATGCTTTTGACAGGCGCAAAAAAGGAAAGCACATTAGAGTTCTATAAAAAGGCCGGGTACAATAGTGAGGATAAAACAGCATTTATACAGTGGCTTGAATAGGATAAATTCCGCCAGAGATTGGCAACTTAGAAGCTGCGGAGGTACACGATGGCAGGAATACAAGAAAAAATCGAATTATTAAAGAAGATTGCCCATCGATTTAACGAAGCGCATGTTGTGTGGGCTTTGGGAGCATCTATGCTGCTATACTTCAAAGGAATTACATCCGAGTTTCATGACATTGATTTGATGGTTTCCGATACGGATGTTGGATGTGTCCGAAAAATTTTATCTGAAATGGGAGAGATTCAGCCGTTCAAGCCCAATCCCAAGTATCAAACAAAAGCATTTATGGAGTTCACTATCGACTCGATGGATGTCGATGTCATGGCTGGGTTTTCTATTGTCAGGGATGGCAAACTTTTTGATTGTTCTCTGCAGGAAGAGCAGATTGTGGAAAAGATGCTTCTTGGAACAGAACTTATTCCCTTGCAATCTCCCTTGCTATGGGGTGAATATTATCGGTTGATGGGAAGGAATGAAAAAGTTGAAATGATTGAGAACGCCGTATCAAAAGAGGAGTTCTCGAGTAACGTCATTGCAGCTGAGTATTTAGAGTGAGGTATTATGGGATTTTTTAAAAGAAAAACAGGGGAAGAAGAGCGAAAAGCGGCAATTTTTGTGAAAAACAGGCATCGCTCCGGCTATGCCTATTTAAATGTTATTGAAAAGATAGACGGTGTAAAAGAAAGGCATAAATTATACAGGCTTGGTATGCCGGCATATTATGTGTCGCCCGGCCGGCATATACTTACGGTAAATGCGGTCTGGTCAAATGAATATAAAAAAGATGTAAGTCTGAAAGAGTCGGTTGATCTGGAAGTTGAAGTTTTGGCCGGGCATTTTTATGCTCTAAATTATAATATTTATGCTCAGGGTTTTGAATTTCTGGAATGTGATCCCAAACAGTACTCCTTGGTGGAGGATGAAATAGAAGCCGCACTTGCCCAACGAGAGTTTGATTTTAATTTTAAGTTAGTTGTGATTGACGAATTGCTCCATAAAACTCCCAGTTTTGAAGGCCAAATCAACGCTCATATAAGACGGAAAAATGAGTTTTACGCGAATGAAGAGAATTACGATGATGAAAAATACGAATTATTTATCAGCAACGCGATGGAGTATTTTAAAAATATTGAACTTACCAAAAAAGACTTATTAAAAGTCGAAAGCCTTACCTTTGACGGCGGTCTGGAAGTTTATCAAATGATAGTGCCGGACTGGGATGGAGAAGATGACCGGTTTGACATCCGCTCGATAAAGGGCATAGAGTATCTTCCTAATTTAAAGTCGGTAAATTATATTTCGATGATTGATGAAGAGCTGATTAAAGAAATAGAAGGAAAAGGGATAGAGATTTTATAGAGCATGTAAATTCGGGGGAGAAGGAACAAAATACTTTTTTAAAAAGCCCCCTTGACAAGGAGTTCTCCTTTATAGTATAATCAGTTGTCGGTAAAAAGGGATGCGGTTTACGGTCGGCTGTTTTATCAGGCAGTGTCTGGCGGCATCTTTTTTATGCGGCAGTTGCTTTTAAATGCAGAGGCAGAGCGGTTTCAGCGGCCGCGGAAAAGTATAGAATGGCAGTAGGCAGGAAGCATGGAAGAGTTTGTCAGAAAATCATTGTTATTTGACTTTTACGGAGAACTTTTAACCGAGCGGCAAAAAGAAGTTTATCGCAAATACCATGCCGAGGATTTGTCCTTGGGGGAGATTGCTGAAGAATATGAAGTTAGCAGGCAGGCGGTGCATGATCTGCTCAAGCGCTGCGATAAGCAATTAGAGGGCTACGAAGCAAGATTACAGCTTCTTCAGCGCTTTGCCGGGCAAAAGGAAAAGATTTTGCGGATTCAGGCGATTGCGGGGCAGGAAGAAACGGACGCGATGCGGCAAATTGCCAAGCTGACCGGTGAAATCTTAGCGGAATTATAGAACAGAAAGAACGCGGCGTTTAGAGCCGAATAAGAAAACCCAGTTTTCCAAAATACAAGGAGCAGTTATGGCATTTGAATCCTTATCGGAAAAGTTTCAATCCATATTTAAAAACTTAAGAGGCAAGGGCCGGCTGACCGAAGCCGACGTCAATGCCGCTATGCGCGAAGTCAAAATGGCACTGCTGGAAGCGGATGTTAACTTCAAGGTGGTAAAGGACTTTGTTGCGGCGGTAAAAGAACGGGCGGTCGGCGAAGAAGTTATGAGCAGTCTTTCTCCCGGTCAGCAGGTGATTAAGATTGTCAATGAGGAAATGACCAAGCTGATGCAGTCTGAAAACTCAGGCTTAACCTTTGCCAAAGAAGCACCGACGATTTTTATGATGGTCGGTTTGCAGGGTAACGGTAAAACGACTTCGACCGCGAAGTTAGCAGGGCTTTTAAAAAAGCAGGGTAAAAAACCGCTGCTGGTTGCCTGCGATGTTTACCGGCCGGCGGCGGTAAAGCAGTTGCAGGTCGTCGGTGCGCAGCAAAAGGTCGACGTTTTTGAGATGGGAACGGAGGTCGATCCGGTTGAGATTGCGGCAGCAGCTTTAGAGCATGCCAAAAAGAATAGATATGATTTGATGATTGTCGATACGGCCGGGCGTTTACATATTGACGAGGAAATGATGCAGGAGCTGGTGCGGATTAAGGAGAAGCTAAATCCCCAGGAAATTCTGCTGACGATTGATGCGATGGCAGGTCAGGACGCGGTCAATGTGGCGGAGCGTTTTCATCAGCTGTTAGATATCACCGGCGTGATTTTGACCAAAATGGACGGCGACACCAGAGGCGGCGCGGCTCTGTCGGTCAAAGCAGTTACGCAAAGGCCGATTAAGTTTGTCGGCGTTGGCGAAAAGTTGTCGGATTTGGAAGTTTTTCATGCCGACCGCATGGCCTCGCGGATTTTAGGAATGGGCGATATTCTGACTTTAATTGAAAAGGCCAGTGCCCATGTTGATGAAGAAAAAGCCAAGGAAATGGAGCGCAAGCTTCGCAAAGCCGAGTTTAATTTTGAAGATTTTCTGGATCAAATGAAGCAAATGCGCAATATGGGGCCGTTAACCGATCTTTTGGCGATGCTGCCGGGCGTAGCGGGACAGCTGAAGGATATTGAAATAGATGAATCCGGGATTAGCCGGATGGAAGCGATTATTTTATCAATGACACCAGAAGAACGGCGCGACCCGTCGCTCCTTAATCCGTCCCGAAAGCACCGGATTGCGAAAGGCTCCGGTAATCAGATTCAGGAGGTCAACCGCTTTATCAAGCAATTTGAAGAAAGTAAGAAAATGATGAAGCAGATGTCCGGTATGATGAAGGGCGGCAAAAAGAAAAAGGGAATGTTTAATATGCCGTTTTTCAAATAATGGCGGATCTGCCCCGGAATGTAAATGTGTGCTTCAAGCCCCGGAGTTTTTCGGGTTTGGATAGATAAAAATCAATAAGAATAGGAGGTGAAAATAATGGCAGTAAAGATGAGATTAAAGAGAATGGGTGCAAAAAAAGCTCCTTTTTATAGAATTGTAGTTGCAGATTCTAGATCTCCTCGCGATGGTAAGTTTATCGAACAGGTGGGTTACTATGATCCGACCAAGAATCCTTCAGAATTTAAGATTGACGAAGAAGTTGCGAAGAAGTGGTTGTCAACCGGCGCGCAGCCTTCCGACACCGTTCGTAAATTACTGAAGATTGCAGGGATTGTTGACTAGAAAACGAGTCAACGCAGGAGGAAAAAATGAAAGAACTAGTTGAGTTGATTGCAAAATCATTGGTAGACGATCCGAACGCCGTGGAAGTCAATGAAGTGGAAGGCGAAAAGTCGACCATTATTGAACTGAAAGTTGCTCAGGAAGATATGGGCAAGGTCATCGGCAAGCAGGGCCGGATTGCCAAGGCAATCCGCACGGTAGTAAAAGCCGCGGCGATTAAATCGGATAAAAGAGTCGTAGTCGAGATTCTTTAACAGTAGGCCGGCAGTCTTTGTGCAAACAAAGAGGCCGGTTTTTGTTTCCAGTTCAGGCAAGCAGGGGCTTATAGTTGATGTGCCGGGAGAGCTTGCTCTCCAAAGGCATAGCAACTATAAGCACCTATTTGCATGAGCGCCACATGAGCAATTCGTCGATAAAGTGGAATTGCTTTTTCTTGCAACGAATTGCGAATGGCTTGCCTGAACTGCTATTGAGCAGATATTCATGGTTGCCATGCCGGGAGAGCTTAGAATAAAGAGAGGTATATAAATTGGAAGTTGAGGTGGGAAATGAAAATTACAATAATTCATGGTCAGAGCCATAAGGGTTCGACATTCCATATAGCTCACTTGCTTGCTGAAAAACTGGATGGTGAATTAACTGAGATTTTCCTTCCGAAAGATTTCGACGAATTTTGTTGTGGATGTACAAATTGCTTTATAAATGGAGAGGATAAATGTCCACATTTTAAAAAGCTCTCCCCTATAACAGAGGCAATTGACAATGCCGATGTGATAATACTTGCAAGTCCAGTTTATGTTTTCCACACAACAGGTGCCATGAAGAGCTTCTTAGATCATTACGGTTACCGCTGGATGTCTCATAGACCAAAGGACTCAATGTTTAGAAAGCAGGGAGTCTGTATTTCTACAGCTGCCGGTGCAGGAGTTAAGTCAACTAATAAGGATATGGCGGACAGTCTCCTCTTTTGGGGCGTTGGAAAGATATACCGGTTTGGAACAGGCGTTGCAGCTACAAGTTGGGAACGGGTAAGCGATAAGAAACGGAGACACATTGAAAAGAAAGTCTCTTCGATAGCAAAGAAAATACTAAGCAGACGAAACAAGGTTCGTCCCGGAATAAAGGTAAGAGTACTATTCTCTGTGATGAGACTCTTCCAGAAAAAGGGACTTAATCCAATCGATACTAAGTACTGGAAAGAGCAGGGGTGGCTGGACGGAAAGAAACCATGGGAAAACTGAATTCATTAAACAACTCCCAGTTTATCATCCAGTTACTCACCGCCAGACCAAATTCTTTGTTTGAAAGCATTCGCCGCGGTCCTTTTAGGACATCGGATTTTCCTGCGCAAAACCGACCGTCTGCCGGTGAAGCGCCGTAAAAGGGATATGCTCGCTGCGCGGTCACATTCATTTGTGCTTGCGCGCTTCAAATTGGAAGTTGGGAGGGAGAAGTATGAACAAACAGGGGATGGCGGAGTATATAGTCGCTATATTTCAAAATTGTGAAACATATTATAAAGAGCATCTGGCGGATTTTGGGAGTGTTTTGCCTCATGTTTTTGCAAGTGAGGCCATAAATGGCCCTATGAAAGCCGAATTTGAGGTTAATGCTCAAAGCGAAATTTTTAATAAATATTGTAGACTTATTCAGCATCTCTGGAAAAGCGGAGATGAGGAAGTGAGAAATGCCGTTGATGTCACTATTCTTGAAAGCATTTCAGATAATAGCCTTATGTGGGAAGCTTTCGGTGAAAATAATTCATTTGAATTTAAGAAATATATCAATGATGAACTCTTGACAAAAAATATAGCCATGAGCCATGTTGACAGACTAAAGGGAAAAACCGAGGAAGTAGACTCCTATTCCGAAAAGGAGATTCAAATCGTAAAATCCGGCACAGATGCTGTGCGGTCTGCATACCCTGTGCTTGAAGCGCATTTTGGTGAAGTAAGTTGTCCATTTCAAAGCCATATGAATTCCTCGGCTATTTCTACTTCCGAATTGATATGGATACTGAAAAATATGATGAAATGGATATATTAGATAGTCTGGTAATAAGTATTCTGTCAAGGTCCGGCTATGCGGAAGCTGATTTATATCATAATCCAAATTATTTACCGGAAACGGATTCGATACTTTTAGCTGCTGTTGAAGCTTACAAAATTCATCAGTAAAACAGAAGAAGAAACAGAAATGAGAAGATATGCATATTTAAAAGAACCAGTAAAAACAAACAAGAAAGATTATATATATAAAATTATGCTGTATCAGACGAAAAAAGACGGAGTTTCTCTGTTTATGTATTGCCAAAAAGACGCGGTTCAGTGTTCGTTTGACGATTGGTATGAAAATATTGAAGATGTTTACGAGGATTGGAATGAGTTTATTGATGAAAACGGTTGGATAGATTTTGATGATCCGCTACCTCATTGTCAGCATGATGCTTTTTTACCGATAAGAGTAAAAGGGCGTGATACCGGCAAACCACAGTGGGGGAAATTGGAAATTCTTGAAAATGGGAAATGGAAAGATTATATACCTGATTAGTGAGTTAAATCAGAAGTTGTAATATAGTATCGAACGTTTTAGGGTTTATATTTCTATTTTAATGGGAATTTAAAAATGGTTTGTTCTATAACTATAAATGAAAAATCTATTGGATTTTAGGAGGCATAATAAGCATGTTATTAGATAGTGAAAGATATGACACGGTTATTGGTTATGGTAAGGATGCTATGAATAAACTTGAAGAGAACAGATTAGAGGAGGGGGTTTCTATTGCAGAACAAGGATGGAAGGCATTCCCTGATTCAGGAGCAAAGTGGAATCAAGGCTATAATTATGCAAAAACATTTTTTGGTCGGGCGCTTCAAAATAACAATATGTCCATTGCAAAACGTTGGTTAGATAGAATGATAGAGAATAATAACACACTACATTTGTATGATTTTGAAATTGAACATATGAAAGCGAAATATGAATTTGAACTTGGAAACTTAGATGAAGCGCTTCAGCTATGGAAAAATCTTGTAAAACAAAAGGGAGTTGGGTATAGATATTTCGAATACGATGATCCAAAGTATAAGAAGTTTTATAAATCAAGGAAATAGATTTAGATTGATAACTTCCAAGTTGTGTAAAAAGATATAGTTAGATAGTCTGGAGTTAGAATAAATGAAACGCTGGAGTAAACTACAAAGTGAACTGTATAAAGTGATTGATCCTACAATAAATTTTCAAATTCATTGCAGTGTTTATCGTATGGGTAGTAGGTGGGGAAGTAGCGATTTGCCAAGATATTTTATAACTTTAGATAATGAGATTATTTTTGACTACCCTAAACAGTTTATTAATGAAAAAAAGGAACTGAAAAATTTATCACGAGATTCAATTGCTATGACATATCCATATAATAATGACATATCTGATATATCTGATTTGTTTAAGGAATACTTAAATACGCCAAAAGAGGAGTTGCTGGATAAACATTTTCATAATGATTATTGGGGACTGATTAATATATTAAAAGCGGCGGATAAGCGAATTGGAAAAAGGCGTCTGGAAATACTTCGAAAGAGAAAAGGAAATATTGCGACCCAAAAAGTTATAGCAAGGAGATTAGGGTAAGAAATCGATATATGATATTTTATACAAAGAGCTAAATTACAGATTTAAAGTCTTTTTTTACAGATGATTTAGCAGCCATGAAATTACTCTGGATTTGAAACAAGTTTTAGTATTTAGTGAAGTTTTTGTTAATCAATTTGTTTTTATGGAGAAAAATGAAA
This sequence comes from Lachnospiraceae bacterium oral taxon 500, assembly GCA_002999035.1. Lineage (NCBI taxonomy): Bacteria > Bacillati > Bacillota > Clostridia > Lachnospirales > Lachnospiraceae > Lachnospiraceae bacterium oral taxon 500. The sequence continues at coordinate 2,876,160 of CP027241.1, read as the reverse complement.
TACTTATTTTGCATATTAATACCGATAGGATTAAGCGTGTTGATTATTAGCATTAAACATATAGTTCGTTTTGCTAATGCTAAAATGCTGTATGAAATGTCATGCACAAGCAGGGAGGGTATATTTACACTTATTACCCAGGGGAAATATGGCATATGGCTTAGCGGAAAACAGTTTATAAAATCGCCGATAGGGGAATTGGGGATAAAACTTATAAATCAGCAGACAGGAAAAAACATCCCACTGTCAGCAAAACTGTTGCGAACTAGTGTAAATGGATTTGAAACAGGAAGAATCGAATTGTACTCATTTTGGGCAGAAGAAGGAATCTATGTTATTTCTTTGGATGGGGAAGGAAGTACTGGAGATAAAACGGGGGCGTTTGTAATAAATGCCATAAATAAACATCCGGTTAATTACAGTCAGTTTTCTATTCAGATTCGTGAGCATATTCCGGTGATGGTTTTGGTATTATGTATTTTAGGTATTATATTAGGCTTTATGGCGATGGCTTTAGGGATTATTTTTCCTATTGTTTTATAGAAATAGATTGGAAGCTGCGAGGGAATGAAAGATGGAGTATACAAGAAATATTATTTTAAAGAATGGAAAAAAGTGTTTGATTCGGAGCGCTGTCGGAGATGATGCACAGGAAGTTTTAAATATTTTTCTTCTAACTCACGAGCAAACAGATTTTTTATCATCCTATCAAGATGAAACAACATTTGACGTAGTATTTGAGAAACAATTTTTGACGGAAAGAGCAAACTCAGATAAAGAAGTGTATCTGTGTGCTATTGTTGATGAACGTATTGTTGGAACTGCTGGTGTGAATCAGAAAGGTCAGAACAAAATTAGACACCGTGCAAATTTTGGAATAGCAATTGAAAAAGATTTCTGGGGGATTGGAATAGGTCGGGCTTTGACTATGTCTTGTATAGCGTGTGCAAAAAATGCAGGCTTTTCTCAACTGGAATTAGAGGTTGTAAGTGATAACAGTAATGCGATTGCTTTATACAAAAGCATAGGATTTGTTGAATTTGGACGCAATCCCAGAGGCTTTATTTCACGGTGCAAAGGTTGGCAGGAACTGGTTTCAATGAGATTGGAATTGAATTGATAACTTCCGGTTTATAACAGGATCAACAAAATTTGAAGTTGAGGAGTAATACATATGTTGTTTGCAGATATTATGATGAATCATGAAGAACCAGAAATTGTCGGGCTTTGTAAAAAATTAGGTAAAAGTTGTTCTTTTACAAAAAATGCAGATATGTCTTCTTTGTGTGAACTTGCGTATTGGCTATATATTTATGACTGCAAGGAAGAAGCATTGAAAGTTTGCGAACATGTAAATATTGAGATTCCGGAGAAAATTAATTACAATGTGTGGGATTTTATTATTTGGATCTGGGGATTGGAAGCATATATTTATAATGAAACCGGAAGAAAAGATGATAAAAATTTCAGAGTAGCTCAAATGAAAAAGGTTTGGTCTACACCGAAGCGGAACGATGAAACGGAAGAGGAAGCCTGGAGATTTTGTCAGAAGATTATGAACAGAAAAACTTTTGAATCCATATGTAATACAGCAAATATAGAACAAGCATCCGCTGTAAATGATAAGAAAGCAGAGAATCATTATCGCTTAACCGCACTTTACAGTATGATCGGCTATGGAGTTACAGGCTTTTATCTAAATTTGGAAAATAATAAAGAAAAGCTGTCAGAAAAAATAAAGGAATACATTATGCTTTTAAGGTAAATCTGAATTTATTCGCAGAGAGCTTATTTGAATATATGTAGGAAAGGCGGTAAAACCATTGGCTAAGGATTTTATTTGGCATGAATTATATGACTTGATGGAAGAGGACCGGTGTCCGGTTTGCGCGTTGATTGAAAAGCGGACGCAGCAGGCAATGGATCGCTTTTTGTTTGACAGTGTCAATGATCGGGGCTTGCGTCAAAAGATGGCCGCAGCGCATGGCTTTTGCAATTTTCATGCCCATCAGCTGCGGGAAATGGGCGACCCGCTGGCGCATGCCATTCTGTATACTGATTTTTTGGAGCAGCTTTCTGCTGAAATTGCAGCCGGTAAGCCCAAAAAACTACAGGCCTATTCCGGACGGACGGACTGCCTTTTTTGTGACAATGCCCGAACCGGTGAAACAAGCTATGTTGCGGTCATGGCCGAGGGTCTGGCGGATGAAGCTTTTGCCGCCAAATACGAGCAGGGCGGGCTGCTGTGTGCCGCTCATACGGCGCTATTGCTGGTCAAGTGCCGATGGAAACCGGCGCTGGCGGAGAAGTTGATCCGGATCAATCAAAAGAAATACCGACACATGGTAGAGGTGTTAGCGGAAATCAAGCGGAAAAACGACTATCAAAATCAGCATGAGCCGTGGACGGAAGAAGAAAAGCAGATGTGGAAAAAAGTTGTTTCGGTCATGAATGACGAAGCGGGAATCCGCAAATAGATTCCCGCCGTTGAGTTATTTATTAAACAAGATAAAAAGAATTGCGCAGAAAATGCCGCCGACCGGAAAGACGAGCCAGCCCGGATGCCAGAGATTAAATAGAAAGCCCAAAATCAGAAAAGCGATTAAGGCCAGCAGCATAATTGAGATGGCAATCCGTCCAATCATGTCATCGCCGGAAGAACGCTCCGAGTGCATGGCTGAAAAACCGCCGACTTCGGTGTAAGATTGGCGTTTTTCGTGTAACAGGCGAGTGGAATCTTTAAAGTAGTCAAAGTAGGCCTGATAATTTTCCTGCCGGCTGAGAGACAAAATCATTTGTTTTAAATTACTGTATTTCACGCCGCTGACAATAAACAGGGCAACGCCGATACAAACCGGTATAAAGAAGAAGAAAGAGGCGAGCTCCGGATTATGGGCGATATCCGCAAAAAAGCTGGTACCAAATATTCCCAAGGCGCAAAAGAAAATACCGAGGCCAATCATTAGGCTGAACTTTTTCTGATAGGCTTGAAATTCGTTCATATAAGCCTGTAAGCGCGGCGAGGGTTCTTTGGCAGGCTGCCCGGCAGCAGTCTCAGCCGGTACATAATCCGGCATCAGTTCTTCCATTTGGCCGAACTCAGCGGCTACCTTGCCAAAGGCCACATCTTCGGCCAGTCCCTGATTGAGATATTCCTGATATTTACTTTGCATGCTGTCCAGCAGCTGATCCTTTAACCGGGCGTTCTCTTCGGTTTTCGGTAGCCCGAAAAATAAGTTATTGACGTAATTTACAATCTTATTCATAGTCTGTCTCCTTAAAAAACTCATTGATAATATCTTTCGTGTCTTTCCATTCGGATGATTTTTCTGTTAAAAACTGTTTGCCGAGAGTCGATAAACGGTAATACGTCCGGGGCCGGCCAAAGGTTTCCGTTCCCTCGTAAGAGAGGATATAGCCGTTTTTTTCCAGCCGGTTTAAAGCGGCGTATAAAGTGGCTTCTTTGATTTGGTATTTCTCTTTTGATTTTTTTTTGATTAAATCTGAAATCATATAGCCGTAATTATCGCCGGCCGAAAGCAATAAGCAAATAATAATATCATGGTATCCACGCATGATATCGCTTGAAATCATCGCTTCACCTCCTTTGACTACTATATCTGTTAGAGTAAATGAAGTATAACATAATTACTCTATCAGGTCAAGTAATTTTTTTGCAAAAAATTCCCGCCTTCCGAAAGTCTTTGGGAAAGCGGGAATGATGGATTTTTTAATATTCTATTTCGATATTTTATTCAAAAACTTTTTTCCCTTCCAGCTGCGTCAATTTCTCATTGACAATCCGCTTGGTATTAGCCAGCACCTTTTCGATATCAATCGTCAGATAAGCGCCGTCCCGGTACAGTACCTTACCATCTACCATATTCAGCACGATATCATCGCTTTGGGCGGAGTAGAGAAGGTTGGAAAGCGGTTCAATCACCGGCTGCATATGGGCCCGGTTGGTGTCAAAGATGAGAATATCTGCCCGATTGCCCGGTTTCAGGGCACCGCAATCTTCCCGCCCCTGCGCCAGAGCGCCGTTGCGGCAGGCCATGGTCAGAACATCGGCGGTGCTTAAAAATAAGGGATCTTGCTGCGCGCCTTTTTGCACCATCGCCCCCAAATGAATCTCTTCCAGCATATTCAGATTATTATTGCTGGCAGCGCCGTCAGTCCCGAATACTGTCCGGATGCCGGCCTGACGCAGTGCCCGCAGCGGTGCGATTCCGCTGCCCAGTTTTAAATTGCTGGAGGGATTGTACGATACGGTGACATTATGCTTAGCCAAAAGCGCAATATCATTCTCATCGACCCAGACGCAGTGAGCGGCGACAGCCGGAACATCAAAAACTCCCAGTTCGGAAAACCAGGCCGTCGGCGTCATGCCGCGGTTCCGCTTACAGTCCTCATGTTCTTTTTTTGTTTCGGAGACATGTACCTGCATTCGGAGCTGATGTTCTTTGGCAAAATCCGCTACTTCCCGGCAAAGAATCGGACCGGAGGTGTATTCGGCGTGGATGGAAGCGTCAACGATGATCCGGTCATGCCCCAGCGGCTTTACATAATCCAGTAACTTTAAGGTGCCGTTATAGCTGGACGCTTCTTTAAAAGAGCAATCCGCTTTGCCGCCGCTGGCGCTGCCATGTGCCAGATTGGCCTTAATTCCGCTTTCATGTACGGCCCGGGCGACTGACGGCATGTGGAAATACATATCACTGAACGAGCAGATGCCGCTGCGCAGCATTTCGGCAATTCCAAGGAGCGAGCCCCAATAAATATCTTCTTCCGATAAAAGTGCCTCAAAGGGGAACATTTTGTCAAACAGCCAGTTTTGCAGAGGCAGACCTTCGCCATAACCGCGCAGCAGAGTCATCGGCACATGGCAGTGCAGATTAAATAGACTGGGAGCGGCAATTTTGCCGGTGCCATCGTAAACCTCACCGACCTCACCCTGCGGCATTTCGCTGCCGATCGAAACAATTTTATTGCCTTCAACTAAAATATTTTGATGCGCCACCGCCTGATAATTTTTGTCAATGACGGTAATATTTTTAAATAGCATATCCTGCTCCTTTCTGAGAAAATCTTTAAATTTAAATCTCTATGTTAATAATAGCATCCAGCGCAATTTCAATCTGTTTGGTCTGTGCCTGTTTTAAAGCAGCTTCATCCGGCTGATAGCCTTCTACACCGACCAGCTCAAAGGCTGGAGCGTCAACGGTTAGGATGGCGCCGGCCTTCACTCCGTGCAGAGAAGCGACGACCAGCAGACCGGCGACTTCATTTTCAAATGCGCTCACGCCGGCTTTGGCATAAAGCTTAACCGTCGATTCCAAAAGCCCCGGATAAAACAGGGCACCGGTTAAGACAATGCCCTTGTGGACGGGGGTTTGATGTTCAGCGGCGGCGGTCAGCAAAGCGGCAACAACTTCACCGTCAGCCACGGCGGGATAAGAAGGCGGAATCATCTTATCGGTGACGCCGTCCTCGCGACAGGCGGCAGTGGCAACCACTAAACTGGCTGTTCCGATGTTTGGCTGCATTCCGCCGCAGGTTCCGACACGGATAATGGCTTTGGCGCCGGCCCGCCATAGGCTTTCAAAGGCAATAACTGCGCCGCCTTCGCCCACGCCATGGGAAGTAACGGTTACCGGAACGCCTTTATGTGTTCCCGAATAGGTCCAATACTCGCGGTTTTTAGCCAGGCACCGGCTGTTTTCCAGTAAGGAACCAATCCATTCGGCACGTGCCGGGTCGCCGCAGACCAGAACGCGCGGAGCAATCTCGCCGTCACCGACATGGATGCATGGATATAACATTTTTTCTTCAGCCATAAAATACCTCCTTATATTTTGGGCGGTTGACAGATTTGTAAGCAAAGCTGAGTATCGCCTTGTACCGGCAAAAACGCAGTCGCAGATTATTTATAGTATAGTATCGGCTCTTGTTTTTGTCAACATTTCTTGTGGCAAGAGCCACAATTGTTTAGAACAAAAACACGATTTTTGGATAGTTTTATAAAAATGACGAAAATACAGAGAAAAACTTGTCATTTCCGTCAATTGAAATCAATAAAAATTTGAGATATATTGAATGTAATGATTTGCATTCAACAAGATTCAACATTTACCGGGGGACTCTATGGCACCGATCAATCGTCTTGATTATATTACGCATCAGCTGACACTGAAAAAGTTTGTATCGGTCGATGAATTGAGCCAAAAGCTGAAAGTCAGCGGTGAAACGATTCGGCGTGATTTTAAAATTTTGGAGGAAAACGGTATTTTGAAGCGGACCTATGGCGGGGCTTATCTGGAGGGATCGACCGAAAGCGATGTCAGCGTACAGGTGCGCAAGGCAATTTTGCTGCCGAATAAGGAGCAGATTGCGATTCTCAGCGCCGGCTTTATCCAGCCGGACGACACCATCTTTTTGGACGGCTCAACCACATCCCTGGAGATTGCCAGACGAATCACCCGGCTGCCGGTGACGGTGATTACACCGTCGCTTCTGATTATCAGCTTTCTTTCTAATTATCGCAATATCCGCATTATTTCATTGGGCGGGACTTTAGATACCGTTAATATGTGTTTCGGCGGTAAGACCGCGATTGAAAACATGAACGGTTTTTATGCCCGCAAAGGTTTTATTTCCTGCCGCAGTATTTCGATGCGCTATGGGATTATGGATTCCAATGAGCAGATTGCTGAGGTGCGGGCGGCGGCGGTGCAAAATTGTTACAAACGTTATTTGATAGCGGATCATACGAAGTTCGGCAATACTGCATTGTATAAAATCACAGATTTTGCTAATTTTAATGCGGTGATCACCGATCAGCCTTTATCGGCCAGATGGATGGAGTTTTTAAACGAAAAAAATATTAAGGTCTACTATCCGGAGAATGTCGTATATCCGGAGAATCCGGTGGAACCGCTTGAATATGAGGAATAACAAAGGAAAGGTGTGAAAAAATGGACAGACAAGACAAAGGCATGGGTACGCTGCTGCGCTATGAAAATGTCGCCTGGTATGAAGACGGCGCGGTTAAAATCTTAGACCGTCGGGTGTATCCCTATCAAAAAAAGTTTGTAACCTGCAAAACCTACACCGAAGTCGCACAGGCGATTGCCGATATGGTGACGCAAAGCGGCGGGCCGTACACGGCGGCGGCAATGGGCATGGCGCTGGCCGGCTATGAATGTAAAGATTTGCCGGAAGCGGCACAGATTGAATATTTAGAAAAAGCGGCCTATGTCCTTTCGCATGCCAGACCGACGACGGCGGCCAAAATGGCGGCGATCACCAGCGCCAGTCTGGAACTGGCCAAGCAGGCGTTAGAAGAAGGCAAAAGCGCTGAAAAGGCTATGTTTGACTTTGCCTATAATGAACTGCAAAAGCGTTATTCCGTCTATGTTGACGTTGCCCGCCATTTGGTAACGCAAATTCCGCAAAACGGAACAGTTATGACGATGTGCTTTGCCGAAACGATTATTGGTACAATGTTGAATGAGTGCCGGCGAGTCGGCAAAACGCCGCGCTTTATTTGCCCGGAAACCCGGCCGTATTTGCAGGGAGCACGCCTGACGGCTAGTGTTATTGCCGATATGGGATTTGACGTCCATGTCATTACCGACAATATGCCGGGTTATATTATTAACCGGGAAAAGGTTGATATCTTTACATCGGCTGCGGATGTGATTACGATGGACGGCTATGTCGTCAATAAGGTCGGAACCTTTCAGGTAGCGTTAGCCGCACAATACTGGGGCGTACCGTATTTTGTAACCGGCTCGCCCAATCAGAGCCATCCGACGATTGACACCGTAACGATTGAAGAACGCGATCACTCGCAGGTGACAGACTGGATGGGTGTGCGCGTAGTTGAACAGGGAGTAAAAGCTTATTATCCGGCTTTTGATATTGTCCCGCCGAAGCTGTGCAACGGTGTGGTAACGCAAAAAGGAATCTTTTCACCTTATGATTTGGCATCTTATTTTAAGGAAAAAGCGATTGACACTACGCCGTAAAATAAGATTGATATCCCGGAAAAGGGGAGCAATCGGTACTTGCCAGTGGCTTGGCAAAAAGTATGAAGCGGCGCGGCGGGATTCTTGAAAAAGAGGAGAACGGGTGCGCCTCCGTGCGAAAAGCGGAGCTTGACAGAGGAAAATTGAGCCATGAAAAAGGAATTGGAAACAAACGGAAAAATATCATTTGCCGGCAGTTCCAGTATTGGTATCGGCGAGGACATCGGCGCCCGCTATGCCATCTTGCCGGGCGATCCGGATCGGGTTGAGTTGATTGCCGGTTATTTGCAAAATCCCAAACCGCTGGCGGCGAAACGGGAATATACCAGTTACACCGGTGAGATTGACGGTGAGAAAATATTGGTTATTTCTACCGGTATGGGCGGCCCGTCAACGGCGATTTGTGTTGAGGAATTAAATATGATCGGGGTGCATACGGTTATCCGGATTGGTACCTGCGGCGGAATGCAGCTGTCGGTTAAAAGCGGCGACCGAATCATTCCGACCGGAGCGATTCGGCAGGAAGGAACGACCGGTCAATATGTATACCCGGAATTTCCGGCAGTCCCGGATTTTGAGGTGACGGCGGCACTTCGTCAGGCCTCGCTTGGGGAGTCAGGCAGTACTTGGCTGGGAGTTGTGCAAAGCAAGGATTCTTTGTACGGCCAGCATAGCCCCGACCGAATGCCGGTGCATATCGAACTGAATGCCAAATATGAGTCATGGCTCCGCTCCGGGGCGCTTGCCAGCGAAATGGAGTGCGCGGCGGTGTTTGTGACCGCTCAGGTATTGGGTATGCGCAGTGGTGCGGTGCTGAATGTTATTTGGAATAAAGAGAGGGAAAAGGCGGGATTGCCGGTGGAAGTCAGCCGTGATATGGCAGCTTCCATCCGGACGGTGATCGGCGCTGTCCGCAGTCTGATAAATGAGGAAAAGAAAGGAGTAAGGCGTGAAACAAACTTATACGGTCGAGTTTTTTCAGAAGAGTGCTGATTTTTTACGCTCGAAGGTGACGATTCGCCCTAAAGTTGCGATTGTATTGGGAAGCTGCCTGGGCGACTTATCCGATTTAATTGAGGAGCAGGTGGTGATTGACTATCAGGATATCCCGAACTTCCTGTTGTCTACGGTTGAGTCCCATGCCGGAAAATTGATATTCGGCAAATTAGCTGGGCGGGAAGTGGTTTGTATGTCCGGCCGTTTCCACTATTATGAGGGCTATGATTTTGAGCAATTGGTTATTCCGGTGCGGGTCTTTAAGCTGCTGGGTGTGGAAACAATTATTTTGACCAATGCCGCCGGCGGAATTAATGAAGATTTTTGTGCCGGCGATATTATGCTGATTCGCGATCATATCAAGCTGATGGGTGCGAGCCCCTTGCGCGGACCGAATGTGAAAGAGTTGGGGCCGCGCTTCTTTGATGTCAGTGATATGTATACCAAGGCCTTGCAGGAGGTAGCCCGGCAGGCGGCGAAGGAATGTGGGGTTGCTTTGCGCGAGGGTGTTTATGTTTACGCACCCGGCCCGCAGTTTGAAACGCCGGCGGAGATTAAGGCATATCGGATTTTGGGTGCCGATGCGGTGGGTATGTCAACGGTGACGGAAGCTTTGACAGCGGCTCACTGCGGTATGAAGGTGCTGGGGCTGTCGCTGATCAGCAACATGGCAGCCGGTGTGCTGGGAGTTCCCTTGACCACCGAGGAAGTGGATGAAACAGCGCAGCTTTCGGCCGGAAAGTTTCAAAAATTGATGCTTTCTATTGTGCACAATCTGTGAAAATAAATAATTCAACTTTCCCATGTTAGTCAGAACAGTCTTTTTTAGGCAGACCGCCCACCCGGGCAGAAGTGCGAAGCACTTCGATCAGGGGAAAGTTGAGTAAATAAGGTAAATCTATAGTTCAGACAAGCCACTTGTCATTCACAGAAAGCGAATGACATGTGAAAGCGTTAAGCAAATAGGTATTTCGGAACGATAGGACAATAAGGAGCAAGCTCTTCTGTCCTATCGTTCCGAAATACCTGCTTGTCTGAACTGTAACCAAATAAAAGGAGGAAATTTTTATGAAAAAGTTAATTGCACTGGTATTAGCACTGCTGCTGTTAGTAGGCTGCGGCGAGGCGGCAAAGGCTCCGGCTGATAATTCAGCCAAGGACACAGCCAAGGACACATCCAAGGAGGCTTCCGGCAAAGAAACACAGACCGATGCGGCCAAAAAGAAAATCGCGCTGGTTTGTGACGTGGCCGGTACACAGGTTTTTGTGCTGAGCATGATTGACGGCTTAAACGCGGCGGCCGAAAAGTACGGTTTTGAAAAGACGGTAGCCGAATGTGCCGACAGCGCTGCTTACGAAGACGCGATCCGGTCGCTGGTTGAAGAAAACTATGACCTGATTATCGTTGGCGGATGGCAGGGCGGCGAAGCGCTGAATAAGATTGCGCAGGAGTTCCCAGACAAATGCGACTATGCTTTGGTTGACTCAACTGTTGATGCGGCCAATGTTAAATGTATTTCTTACCGTGAGCAGGAAGGCGCATATTTGATCGGCATGATTGCGGCTTCGGTTATGGATAAGGGTGAGCATATGTATGGTGCAGTTCACGTCAATCAGGGTCCGGGTTCTTGGAAATGGCGCTACGGCTATCAAGAAGGCGTAAAAGCTATTGATCCGGAGGCGACCTTTACCTTTAACTATACTGGTAACTACAATGATCCGGCCAAGGCCAAGGAATACGCTTTGCAGCAATACGCGGCCGGTGCCCGGTTCATTAATGCGGCAGCAGCCGGCGGCGACAGCGGTGTATTTGAAGCGGCTTTGGAAAAAGGCTTTTGTACTTCCGGTCAGGACGTGGATTTGACCACACCGGATAATCCCTATGTTGTCAGCTGTCAGATTAAAGATACGAAAGCAACGCTGGAATATGTCTGCCAGTTATACATGGAAGATAAGTGGTCGGCTGATAACGAGGAATGGGGTATTGCCGAGGGTACGATTGGCGCGGTTTACATCACGCACGACAGCAAGAATCCGATGAGCGATAAAATCAGCGAGGAATCCCTGAAGGCCATCAAAGCGGCAGCGGAAGACATCCGGACCGGCAAGCTGGACATGAGGAATTTCCCGACCGAAGAAGAGTACGGTAAATAGGAAACGATAGGTAAGCAAAACGGCAGACGCGGCAGAAGAATAAGGTTTTAACAGTATTCTTCTGCCGTTTGCTGCCTGTAACGGCATGACAAGGGATTGAGGTGATTGGAACTGTTACTGGAAATGAAGCATATCACTAAGATATACGGTAATGGCGTACTGGCCAATGACGATATGGGACTGGAATTGGCTGAATCGGAGATTTTGGCGGTTGTCGGCGAGAACGGTGCCGGCAAATCAACTATTATGAAAATCTTATACGGCCTGGAGCAGCCGACGGCCGGGGAAATTATCCTGCGCGGTGAAAAAAAGGTTTTTAAAACGCCGCAGGATGCTATGAAAAACGGAATCGGCATGGTACAGCAAAACTTTATGCTGCTGCCGCCCTTTACTGTGGCGGAAAATGTTGTTTTTGGCAATGAACCCCGGCGGTCACGTTTGTTTTTTGACCGAAAAAAGGCTCGGGAAGAGGTGGCGACGCTGAGTAAGCGCTATGGTCTGGCGATTGATCCGGATTTACTGGTGCACGACTGTCCGGTTGGTCTGCAGCAGCGCTGCGAAATTCTGAAGGTGCTCTATCAAAGTGCCGATATTATTATTTTTGACGAGCCTTCGGCGGTGCTGACGCCGCAGGAAGTGGAAGGGCTTTTGGATACACTCCGACATTTGGCTAAAATGGGCAAAAGCATTATTTTGATTACGCATAAATTAAATGAAGTCATGGCGGTCAGTGACCGCTGCGTGGTGATGCGCGGCGGACGGCACATTGCTACGGTCAAAACGGCTGAAACCAGTGTCAAAGAGCTGTCGGCCATGATGGTTGGCCGGGAGATTGCAGAAACGCAGATTTCACCGGCCGAAATCGGAGAAAGGGTGCTGGAAGTAGAACACCTGGTCATGAACGGCGAAGCGGGCAAGCCGATTTTGAAAGATTGCAGCCTGCATGTCAGCGCGGGCGAGATTGTCGGCATTGCCGGGGTGTCCGGTAACGGGCAGACGGAACTTTTGCATGCCATTGTCGGATTGACTTGCGCCGACAGCGGACGGATTCGCTTATCCGGCCGGGAAATTCAGGGACTTGACGTTCGCACTATTCGCGAGGCTGGCTGTGCGTATGTGCCGGAGGATCGCAATACCATGGGCTGCGCTTTAAAAGCTTCTTTAAGCGAAACCATGTTGATGGCACATCAAAACGAAGCCTGTTTTAACCGCGGCGGCATTTTGCAGCACAAAACCATGGCGGAATGCTTCGGTGATTTGCTGAAGCAATATGATGTTAAATATTCTTCCCAGCAGCAGGCGGCGGGCGAGCTGTCAGGCGGTAATTTGCAGAAGCTGATCGTGGCACGGGAAATCAGTCATAATGCCAATCTTTTGATTATTTCCGAGCCAACCCGGGGCGTTGATATCGGCGCTATGGAGTTCATCCATAATCAGGTACTGGCACAGCGGGCGGCGGGCGAGGCAATTCTGTTGGTTTCTTCTGATTTGTCGGAACTTTTAAAGCTCTCCGACCGCGTGTATGTGATGTATGACGGCCGGATCAACGGCGAACTGACCAGAGCGGAAGCGGCGCCGGATAAGGTCGGAATTTTAATGATGGGAGGAACCCTGGATGGCTGAAATAAAAAAAATGATTGTCTACTTAAAAAACGTCCTGTGGCAGCCGTTGTTGGCCATTGTTTTAGGGCTTTTGGTCGGTGCGGGCGTGATTGTGGTTGTCGGATATAATCCGGTGTCCATTTATATTACCATGTTTCAAAAATCTTTTTTTACGCTGCATTATCTTTTGCAGTCGCTGACCAGGAGTGTGCCGATCATTGCCTGTTCGCTGGCGATTGTGGCGGCTTGGCGGGCCGGTTATATCAATCTCGGCGTAGAGGGGCAAATGACATTCGGCGCTTTTGCCGGAACTTTGGTAGCGGTCTATATGCCGGGCCCTACCTTTTTGGTAGTGATTGTTGCTGCCGCCTGCGGTATGGCGGCTGGTGCGCTCTATGCCATGTTTGCTGCCTTTATTTACGATAAGTTTAATGTGTCAATTGTCATTTCCACTTTGATGATGAACTATATTGCCACTTATATTACTTCATACTTTATTAATTTTCCGCTGCGGGATACGGCTAACAGCTATGCCATTCAAACGAAGGAAATACCGGCAGCCATGCATCTGCCTCGGATTTTACCGGATAAGCCCTTCAATTTAGGCTTTTTTTTGGTCATTGGTTTGGTCATAGCACTGATGTTTGTTATTTCCAAAACAAAGTTTGGCTATGAGTCGAAAATGACCGGCCTGAATCCGGTCTTTGCGCAGTATGGCGGTGTGAATAAGGGACGTGTGATGTATGCGACCATGGCATTGAGCGGGGCGATTGCGGCGATGGCTGGAATGTTGGAGATTTTTGGCATTAAGTTCCGCTTTGCCGAAAGCATGTTTACGTCGACCAGCTATGCCTGGACGGGGCTGATGGCGGGACTTATTTCTGCCCTTCATCCGGTGGGTGCTTTCTTTACTTCCATTTTTTTAGCGGGCATGCAGGTTGGCGGCCAAAACATTCAGTTGTCGACCGGAATCCCGGTACAGGTGGCAACGCTGATTCAGTCAACGATTATGCTCTTTGTATCGGTGCATTTATTTGCAGATTTTCGAAAAAAACGCAAGCGCAAAGCGCTGGCTGCTTCCAAAAAGGCAGGTGATGGTTCATGGACTTAAACTTTATTTTAACGGTGGTCAATTCCGCGCTGCGTTCGACCACGCCGATTATGATGGCGGCTTTGGCCAGCGCCATCTGCACTCGGGCGGGCGTATTTAATGTCGCGCTGGAAGGTCAGATGCTGATTGGTTCCTTTGTAGGAATAGCAGTCAACTGGCTTACCCACAGTACAGTGCTGGCGGTGCTGGCGGCGGTAGTGGCCGGCGGATTGGTCGGTGTGCTGGTGGCAGTCTTACAGGTGCGCTTTAATGCGGCCGATATCGTTATCGGGACGTCGGTCAATCTCTTAGTGGGAGCGCTGACTTCTATTTTGCTGTTTGTGATATTTGGGGTCAAGGGCAGTTTTAAAAATCCGGCACTGATTCCGCTTCACAAGGTAAAATTGCCGGTTATCAGCCAGATTCCGTATTTGTCCACGCTGTTTGGCAATTTGTCTTTGCTGGATTATTTGGCGTATGGAATTGCCGTCGTGATGTTCATTTATTTGTTTAAAACCGTCAGTGGTTATCATATGCTGTCGGTCGGCGTGAAGCGGGAAGCAGCCGAGTCGATGGGTATTTCGGCGCTGCGGCTGCGGATTATTTCAGTCATTGTTTCTGGCTGCTTATGCGGCTTCGGCGGCGTGGCGCTCAGTATGGGGCAGGTTACGCTGTTTACGGAAAATATGACGGCCGGCCGCGGTTTTATCGGCATGGCGGCTTGTAACCTGGGGCAGAATAATCCGGTTCTAATCGTGATTGCCAGTATGTTTTTTGGTTTTTGCGATACCTTTGCTTCCATTATGCAAAACCGAATTCCGGCCCAGCTGACCCAATCGGTTCCGTATATTTCCACGATTCTGGCTTTGATTGTTTTCAGCCGGAAAAGACAAAAGAGAACAGTGAAGCAATAAGAGAATAAATGATTTTCTATGGATAAGGAGTAGAATTATGTTATTGGAAAGAGAAAGAAAAGATATTGTTGAATACGGTAAACGGATGATTGAGCGGGGGCTGACTACCGGCAGCGGCGGTAATATCAGTATTTATGACCGCGAGCAGGGGCTGGTGGCGCTGACGCCAAGCAGTATGGACTATGCCGATATCCGGCCGGAGGATGTGGTTATCATGGATTTGGACGGCAATATTAAAGATGGGATTCGCCGTCCGTCTACCGAGATCAATATGCATTTGTTGGTTTATCGGAATCGGCCGGATGTGAACGCGATCGTCCATACCCATTCGATTTACTGCACGGCGATTGCCTGCATGGGCTGGGATCTTGAGCCGGTACATTATATGCTGGCCATTGCCGGAAGAGGGGCAAAATGCTCAAAGTACGCAACTTATGGTACGCCGGAGCTGGCACAGTATGCGCTGGAAGCGATGGGTGATAACGGCGCCTGCCTGTTGGGGAATCATGGCGTGCTGACCGCCGGTCCAAGCTTAGAGCGGGCGTTTGCCATTGCCGAGCATTTAGAGTTTGTCGCCAAGCTCGTCTGCATTACCAAAAGTATGGGCAAACCCAACCTTTTGACGGATGAACAGATTGCGATTGTTGCCGATAAGTTCGGGACCAATCCGTATAAGTAAACAGGTATAAGCTCAATTTTCCCATGTTCTGCCAAACTATAACATCCTTTTTTAGGCAGAACGCCCGCCCGGGCAGAAGCCGAAGCGCTTCGATCAGGGTAGGCCGCCCGCCCGGGCAGAAAACGAAGCTTTCGATTAAGGGAAATTTGAACTGCAAGCTAAAAGGAGCTGTGAAGAAATGGAATCTCGTTTCTTCACAGCTCCTGACTTTTAGTTTGGTTCAGAAAATCAATAAACCGGTTTTTCAAAACCCGACCAATGGGTAAAATAAACTTATTACTGCGGATTATTGGGATTTGCCGGAGCATTTGGAGCAGCGGGTTGTGGCTGCTGCGGCTGTGCTTGCGGCGCTTGTTGCTGCGGAGCCTGCTGTTGCGGAGCAAAGCCCTGATTAGGATAAGGATTTGGCTGTCCCTGATTTCCCTGATTGGGGTAACCCGGTTGATTCGGGCCGGGCTGCGGATATCCGGGTTGCTGCGGCGGATACGGATTTTGCCCGTAATTATAGCCGGGCTGCTGCTGGAAGTTCGGCTGCTGCGGGCGGCCAGCGTTCACTTCTTTTTTCAGTTCGTCTGTACTGTTTAATACGCCGGTCAGTTCCTGGTCGGGATTGGCTAGTTTAAAGGTGTACTCATAAATACGGAACAGGACCAGAACCAGTTCAAATGCAATCCGAAGTACAAAGGGCATAGCAATAAAGCTGGCCAGCGCGGTAAAAGAAGTACTGAGACCGCCGAAAGCAAAGGCCAGTAGTCCGGCAATCATTTGCCAAAAGTAGCGAATGGCGAATAAAATCACCAGTACCGGATATAAAATCTTAATAATAGCCGGAGTGATTAAAGTTTCAAAGTTTAAAAATTTCTTCATACTTTCCTCCTCTTTTGCATTATTTCTATGAAGCATAACAGAACGGATGTGTCGACATCCGCTCCCAATTTTATTTTACTGTAAATCGGGGAAAAAAGCAAGTAAATTTTGTCCCGCCAAAAGTGGAGGGGTAAAGTGGAAAGGTTATTTCCGCAAAGAAAGGCTAAAGTGAAAAAAGGCTGCAGAGATGGCATAAAGAACTGCGGTTTTCATCCGATGGGAAGGAAAACTGGCAGCAGCGGAGAAATGTCGACAGGATTGACAGCTTTTGGGAAAAAGAGTATAGTGAAATTAAAAGTTTTAAAATAGCGGCAGATTGCTAAGTCGCAGCAGGAAAGGAAAATGCGGTGAAAACGCTTTGGACTTATATCAAACCAAAAATAAAAATGATAGGCCTTGGCTTTGGCATTAAGTTTATCGGCACAGTGATTGAGCTTTTACTGCCGTGGATTTTGGCGATCATTTTAAATAGGTACGCACCGGCCGGGGACTGGGATATGACCCGGCGGCTGGGGCTTTTGATGCTGCTTTGTTCGGGGCTTGCGCTGGCAGCCAATGTGACCGCTAACCGGCTGGCGACAAAAACTGCCAGAGATATTATTTACCGGCTGCGGCAGGATCTGTTCAGCAAGGTATTAAAGCTGTCCTGCCGGCAGGCGGATGAACTGACCGAGCCGTCTTTGATTTCCCGCATAACCAGTGATACTTATAATGTTTACCGGATGCTTGACCGAATGCAGCGCATGGGTGTCCGAGCGCCGATTATGTTGTTTGGCGGCGTGGCGATTACGATGGTGATTGAGCCGGTTTTGACCCTGATACTTTTGGCTATTTTGCCGATTTTAGCGACTGTGGTTTGGCAGGTTTCCCGGCGGGGAACCAGGCGCTATGAAAAAACACAGGAGGCGCTGGACGGCCTGATTCGGCGGGCACAGGAGAGTATGGCCGGAATTCGGGTAATTAAGGCGCTGTCTAAGGATGAATATGAGAAAAGCTGTTTTGATAAAATCAATAAGGAAGTTGTCCAAACCGAAAAACAGGCAACGCTGCTGATGAATATTACCGGCCCGGTCATGAACTTTTTGCTGAATGCAGGGCTTACTTTAGTGGTCGTGGTCGGCGCCTTTCGGGTGAACCGGGGCTTGACCCAAACCGGAACGATAATTGCTTTTTTAAGTTATTTTACTTTGATTTTAATTGCACTGATGGCAGTCTCTCGGTTGTTTACCATGTATTCTAAGGGAGCGGCCAGCGCCCGGCGGATTGCCGAGGTGTTAGCGGCCGAGGAAATTCCGATGCCGGCGGCCGATGACCGGCCGGGGGAAAGTGGGCAGATTGTGTTTGAAGCGGTTAGCTTTTCGTATGATAAGGTTCGGAATAATTTAACGGAGATTAGCTTTGTCATAGAGCCGGGACAGACGCTGGGGATTATCGGGCCGACCGGGAGCGGAAAAAGTACATTGCTCCGGCTTCTTTTGCGTTTTTATGTGCCGGATAGTGGTTGTATTCGGCTGGACGGCCGGGATATTCAGGCAATGCCGGCGCAGGAATTATATGCCCGGTTCGGAACGGTGCTGCAAAATGATTTTTTGTATGCTGCGGCGATGAAAGATAATATCAGTTTAGGCCGCCGGCTGAAGGAAGAAGATTTGCAGCTGGCGCTGCAGACGGCACAGGCGGATTTTATCCGGGAAAAAGAAGGCGGGCTGGCCTATGAAATCGCGGCCAGAGGCCATGATATCAGCGGCGGGCAAAAACAAAGACTGCTGCTGGCGCGGGCACTGGCGGCGAAACCGCCGATTTTGCTGCTGGATGATAGTTCCTCAGCACTTGATTTTAAGACCGATGCCTGCCTGCGCTCGGCTCTGGCGGAGCATTTTGCGGCAGCGACCAAGATTATTGTGGCGCAGCGGATCAGTTCGATTAAACATGCTGACCAAATTTTAGTTTTGCAGGATGGCCGGGTGATCGGCCAAGGCAGTCACAGTCAGTTGATGAAAAGCTGTGCCTATTATCGGGAAGCGGCGGCGATTCAAATGGGGGAAGAGTAAATGAAGAGAGAGGCGACTTCTTTTGAAAAACCCAGCCAAGCAAAAAGTATGATTTTAAAACGGCTGTGGCACTACTTGGCGCAGTATAGGTGGCTTCTGGCGCTGGCCATCGGCTTGACGATTGCCAGCAACCTTTTGGCCCTGCTGGGGCCAAAGTTGTCCGGACAGGCGATTGACGCGATTGGTACGGTCAGCGGTCGGGTTAATTTCCCACGGGTATTTTATTATGCCGGCTGGATGCTGCTGTTTTATTTGACGGCAGCGGTACTGAACTATATTTTAGCGGCACTGATGGTTCATATCAGCCGGAACATCGTGTATCAAATGCGCAAGGATGTGTTTGAACATTTGCTGCAGCTGCCGGTTAGTTTTTATGACCGGCATTTGGCGGGCGATATTTTAAGTACGATGTCCTATGATATTGATGTGATTAATACGTCGCTGTCCGGTGATTTTGTGCAGATTGTGGCCAGTATGGTAACGGTGGCCGGTTCACTGGTGATGATGCTGACGATTTCGCCGCGGCTGGTGCTGGTGTTTACGGTAACGATTCCGATGTCCTTTATTTATACGAATTACCGGTCGCGCCGAGTTCGCCCCAAATACCGGCGGCGTTCGCAAAAATTAGGTGATATGAATGGTTTTGTCGAAGAAATCGTAACCGGCACCAAGACGATTAAAGCCTATCACCGGGAGGAGTATTTTATTTCGGAGTTTGAGAAATTAAATCAACAGGCCTGCGCCGCCAATTATGAAGCAGAAAGCTACTCCAGCTCAACCGGGCCGTCAGTCAGCTTTATCAATAATATTTCACTGGCGCTGATTAGTATGTTTGGAGCAATGCTGTATATGAGCGGCGGTATTTCTCTGGGCAGCGTGTCGTCCTTTGTTCTGTATTCCCGTAAGTTTTCCGGGCCGATTAACGAGTTGGCTAATATCATTGCTGATTTACAGTCGGCTTTGGCGGCGGCCGAGCGCCTGTTCCGTCTGTTGGATGAGCCAACGGAAACGCCGGACAGTGCAGATGCCGAGGAGCTGGTGGTAACGGCCGGCGAGATCCAGCTGCAAAAAGTGGATTTTGGATACGACAGTCAGCCGGTGCTGAAGCAGGTTGACTTAACTGCCGGAGCGGGGCAGACGATTGCCATTGTCGGCCAGACCGGTTCCGGGAAAACAACGATTATCAATTTATTGATGCGCTTTTATGATGTGAATTCAGGCAGTATTACGATTGACGGCAAGGAACTGTGCCGGATTTCCCGGCGCAGCCTGCGTCAGGCGTTTTCTATGGTCTTGCAGGACACTTGGCTGTTTTCCGGGACGGTTTACGAAAACCTCGCTTACGGGCGGGCAGACGCCAGCTTGGAAGAAGTCAAGGCCGCGGCCAGAGCGGCGAAGATTGACAATTTTATTGAATCCCTGCCGCAGGGCTATGATACGGTTTTAAAAGACGGAGGCAGCAGCATTTCCAAGGGACAGAAGCAGCTTTTGACCATTGCCCGGGCGATGCTTTTGGACGCCCCGATGCTGATATTGGATGAAGCAACTTCTAATGTCGATACACAGACGGAAAGGCAGATTCAGGAAGCGATGCTGAATCTGATGCGCTCCCGCACCTGTATTGTCATTGCTCATCGGCTGTCAACGATTAAAAATGCCGACCGAATCATTGTGCTGCATCATGGAGAGGTGGCAGAAAGCGGCACGCATCAGGAATTGATGGATAGGGGCGGCTATTACCGGGAAATGTATCAGGCGCAGTTTGAAAGCAATGAAAGCGGGCAGCCGGAATGATGGAAGCGCTGGAACTGGCGGCAGATTGGTTTGCCGGCGCTGAAAGGGCGGTAAAGGGAGCGCGGTATTGTCATCTCTAATCCTTGCTATTTCTTTTGATTTCATGCTAAGGCGATCAATTTTTTTGTATTTGCTTGGTTTTCTATTCCACTTTTCCCTATTTGATAAAACTGCCTTTTTCAGGCGAAAACACGAAGCTTTTGGCATTTTCTGCTCGCTCTGCTCGCAAAATGCCTTATTCGTGTGCCTGAAAATGCGATAAGTACGCTGCTTGGCAAGCGGCGCACCGGGTACAGCCAAGCCTTTTGCCGGGAAGCAGAATTATATGGTACGGAGCTTTTCGGTTATTACTGCATAAAAGTTTAAAAAAGCCGGTTTAGGGAACTGGTTTTCTCTCGTGATTCGGAAATAGTGGTTCTGGAATTTTGGCTGAAGCCGTGGTACAGTAAAACCATAAAGAAACCGCAAAACTTTGTGCCTTGAAAGGAGAAGGTCAAATGCTGAGTAAGTGGCTGACAAGGCTTTTGAGTCTGCTGTCGCAAGACGAATACCAAACGATCCATGTACTTTCGCAGAAGCTGAATTTGAGTACGAAAACATTGCGCGGCCTGCTGCGCGAGTTAAATGAGCAGCTTGAAATGCATGGCGCCAAGATTTCTCTGGAACGAGGGAAGGGATATCTTTTATTGGTCAAGGATATCAACCAATTTCAGACGCTGTTTCTGGAGCCGGCCAAAAATACTTTTGAGGACGCCGATAGCCGTGTCCGGTTTTTAATTGAGTATTTTTTAAAAGATGAGCGTTACACCAAAGCCGACGTATTATGCGAAAAACTCTATATCAGCCGGAAAACTTTAACTTTAGATCTGAAGCAAGCGGAAGATGTCTTTCAGCGTTTTAACCTTGTACTGGAACGCAAACCTCATTATGGAATACGATTAATGGGAGATGAGTTTCGGAAGCGGCAATGCTTGTCATACTGCCGGCAGCAGCAAAGTCAAGGCGCGCTTGGCGCCGCACAGGATAAAAAATCGCAAGAGTACCGCGTTGCGCAAGCTCTCGTAGAACTTCTGGAACAAGAAAATTATCATATTACAGATGTAGGTTTAAACAGCTTAGTAACTCATATTGCAGTTGCCATCCAGCGCATCCGCGCGGGGCAGTATATTCAGCTGCCGCCGGCTGAAAATGAAAAATGGTCTGCCGGAGAAAACTATGTTTTGGCGCGAAAATGCGCGCAATGTATCACTCAATTAACAAATGTACCCTACCCGGAATCAGAAATTCGCTATTTAGCCATCCATCTGGCCAGTAAGCAAACAAATAAAAATTTTGTAATTGGCAGCGACATCCAGGAAACAGTGATTGAAATGCTGGAGGAGATTGATCAGATTTTTCAGATAGATTTCCGGGATGATCTGGAATTAATTTTGTTTCTCAGCACTCATCTGGTGCCGCTGACGATTCGGATAAAATATGGTATGAAGCTTAAAAACCCGCTGTTAAAGGAAATCCAACATCGTTATAGTCTCGCTTATATAATCGCGGTACAGGCAAGCGCCGTATTGGAAAGACGTTACGGCTGTGTTTTGGACTCCGACGAAATCGCCTATCTTGCCTTACCGATTCAACTTTCGCTGGAACGAAAACGCTCGGATGTTAAGAAAAAAAATATATTGCTGGTCTGTGCCTCAGGAGCGGGCACAGCCCGGTTAATGGCCTATAAGATACAGGAACAATTTGGAAACTGGATCGATAAAATCACGGTGTGCGACCAACGAAATATCAAGCGCCAGGATTTTTCAAAAATAGATTATGTGTTTACCACTGTACCCATTCAGGAACACGTTCCTGTCCCAATTTGTGAGGTCAGGCAATTTCTGGACGGGAAAAGAAATGGTGTAATCCGTGGTTTTCTAAAAGGAAACCTGGAGGAAGTCTTAAGGTATTATCCGGAACAACTATTTTTCTCAGAGTTGAGCGCGGCGACAAAAGAAGAAGCTTTGTCTAAATTAGTCCAGCGAATAGGACAGTTTTATTCCTTGCCGCAAGATTTTTATGAAGCCATATTAAAGCGTGAGAAAATGGCGCATACTTGCATGGGAAATCGTGTGGCCATGCCGCATCCCTATCAGGTAATGACGGATGATACCTTTGTAAGCGTGGCGATTTTAAAAGAGCCTATTCAGTGGGATGAAGCGCGTGAGGTACAGGCGATTTTTCTGGTATCGGTATCACGGCAAAAAAATAAGCAACTACAGGAATTCTACTCGACTACGGCCCGGTTATTGCTGGATGAGCAGCGGATTAGCCGATTAATTCAAAAACGAACGTACCAAGCTCTGGTAGAATGTCTTGAAACTGTGGAAAAGGAAAGGATGGAATAGTATGGACGAAACAAAATATGAAAAAGCGTTTAACTTGATTATAAACGCCGGCAACGCCAAATCTTTAGCCCTGATGGCGGTAGAGGCCGCGCGAGAATTTGACTTTGAAGAGGCGGAAAAAAATCTCAAGGAAGCTGCAAAAGAATTTCATCAAGCGCATCAGGCTCAATCAGATATGATTCAAGGCGAAGCAAAAGGGCAGTCCGTTGAGCTGAATATCATTTTGGTTCATGCCCAGGATCATTTAACGATGGCGACAATGGCGCAAGACAACGCGCAGGAATTTATTAATCTTTACCGTTTAGTGAAGGAATTGCAAGAGACGGTAAACGAACTGAAAGGAGGAAATGGGAAATGAGAATTATGTTGGCGTGTAACGCTGGTATGTCTACCAGTCTGGTGGTTGCTAAAATGCAGGATGCGGCAAAGGAACAGGGGAAAGATTATAAAATTTGGGCGGTGGAGCAGGGCGAAATTCAAAATGAACAGGGTAATTTTGATGTTTTGCTGTTAGGGCCTCAGGTTCGTCACATCCTGCGCCGTGTAACAAAATTGGTGGGCGATCAAGCGGTGGTGGATATTATTGACGGACCATCTTATGGCCGCTGCGATGGGGCCGCCGTGTTGAAGCAGGCCGAGGATCTGTTCGGGAGAAAGTGAGGGAATTATGGTAAAAACTAATAAATTTGAGGATACGCTGATGAACATTGCTGATTTTGTAGACAGCAACGTTTATCTGCGCAGTATCAAAGACGCGTTCACGGATTATGTTCCATTCATTATCGCGGGCTCATTCGCTTCGCTTTTAAACGCGCTGATCGCGAGTCCGACTACCGGCCTGGCCAAATGGATGCCGGCACTAAACAATCTGATGCCGGCATTTACGGCAATGAATTTTGCGGCGGTATCCTGCATGACTATCCCCATTATTTTGCTGATTGCCATGAATCTGGCTAAGGCCAAGCAAATATCGCCGTTTATTACAGGGGTGTTGGCGGTGATCTGCTATTTTGCGATGGTTCCCAATACTATCATGGTGACGATTCAGGAAGCAACCGGTAAGACTAACGGCCTAAGCAGCGGCGTTTTAGGAGCGCAGGGATTGTTCGTTGGCATGCTGGTGGCGGTGCTGATCACCAATTTGTTTCACTGGCTGACCAGTATTGAAAAAATTAAGCTTAAAATGCCCGATTCCGTGCCGGCCGGTATCACCAATTCCTTTAACATTTTGATTCCGGTATTTTTGATTATTGTGTTTAGTTCGGTATTTGGTACGCTTTTTCACTTGGCGACCGGTTCTTATATTAACGAATTTATCTACGCCATCGTTCAAGCTCCGATTTCCGCCGCCGTGCAAAGTACAGCGGGTGTCATTATTATGGCGATAGCTTGTCAGTTATTCTGGTTTTTGGGGATTCATGGCGGTTTGGTAGTCGAGCCGATTCGCAGTCCGATTTCCGCGGCGGGACTGGCTGAAAATATCGCTGCTGTCCAGGCGGGCTTGCAGGCGACGCAGCCTCTAACGCGCGGCTTCTGGACGGTTTTTGTTGTGGTTGGCGGCGCCGGCCTGACTTTAAGTTTAATCTTTGCGATTCTGATGTTTTCCAAACGTGAAGATTATCGCACAATCGCCAAGCTTTCCCTGCTTCCCGGCGTTTGCGGCATCGGCGAACCAATGGTATTTGGTCTTCCGCTGGTTCTTAATCCTGTATTTGCCATTCCTTTTATCTTAAATTCCGGCATTGCGGCAACGATTGGCTTATTGGCGATTAAAATCGGCTTTATCCCATGCAGCATTGTGGACGCGCCGTTTGGTTTGCCACTGTTTATCAACGCGACAATTTCCTACGGCTGGCATGGAGCAATCGTTCAGCTTTTGATTTTAATCATTGGCACACTGACCTATATCCCGTTTGTTCTACTGTCGAATCGGATGGTTAAAAAAGAAGATCAAAAAATAAGTGAATAAGGAGAAAAAATATGAGCTTTCCTCAAAATTTCCTTTGGGGCGGCGCTACAGCCGCAAATCAATACGAAGGCGGATACGCAGAAGACGGAAAAGGTTTGGCGGTTGCCGATTTGATTACAGACGGCAGTCAGGACGACCCGCGTAAGATTTTCTATCGTCTTTTAGATGGACGTGAAGGCAGCATCGGCCTGGGCGAATGCATTCCGGTAGGGGCAGAAGGAATTATAAAGGAAGGGTATTACTATCCCAGCCATGTTGCAACGGATTTTTATCATCACTATAAAGAGGACATTGCGCTTTTTGCGGAGATGGGCTTTAAGGTTCTTCGCCTTTCTATTTCTTGGACACGTATTTTTCCCAATGGCGATGATGAACAGCCAAATGAAGCGGGACTTGCATTTTATGATCAAGTTTTTGATGAGCTTCGCGCACATGGTATTGAACCGTTAGTTACCATCCTTCATTTTGATCTGCCGGTACACCTGGCGACCCAATATGGCGGTTGGACGAACCGCCGGCTGATTGATTTTTATTTGCGATATGCGCGGACCGTCTTTACTCGGTACAAAGACAAAGTAAAATACTGGGTCACGGTCAATGAAGTCAATGTCTTGGGCGGATATTGGACCTTGGGCCTGGCGTCAAATAATCGCTGGGATGAAAAATCTTTCAATCAGGGAGAAACGCCTAAAAAAGACGCTGCTCTCAAGTTCCAAGCCCTGCATCATCTGATGATTGCCTCAGCGCTTGCCAATAAGGCGGCGCGGGAAATCAACTCGGATTTTCAAATGGGGGCGATGCTGGCGTTGTCCGGTATTTATCCTGAGACTTGTCATCCGGACGATGTGTTCGGGGCATATGCATTTCGCCGGAAGGCGCTGTTGTTTTCTGACGTACTATTTCGCGGCGAGTACCCTAACTATGCGCCATCGATTTTTAAGGAATATGAATTTACCCTGCAAACGGTGCGGGGAGATATGGAGATACTGAAACAGTATCCTTCCGATTTCTTGGCGTTTTCATATTATCGGACCACGGTCTTTGATCGCTTTTCTCCGAATATAACGACCACCGGCGGACAGCAAGGCGCTCCCAATCCTTATCTGAAAACAACGGCCTGGGGTTGGCCGATTGATCCGGCTGGACTGCGCTTTGTGCTCAATGAACTGTACGATCGCTATCAAAAGCCATTGTTTATTGTAGAAAATGGGATAGGCGCGCAAGATACCGTTCTCCCAGACGGAAGCATTGAAGATGACTACCGGCTTGAGTATCTGCGCGGCCATATCCAGGCCATTAAAAAGGCGATAGAAATTGACCATATACCGGTAATGGGCTATACCCCCTGGGGATGTGTCGACATTGTATCGGCTGGAACCGGAGAAATGACCAAGCGATATGGAATGATTTATGTTGATATGGATGATAAAGGGAACGGGACATTGAAACGTTCGCGCAAGAAATCTTTTTATTGGTATCAACGGGTGATTTCCTCGAATGGAGAAGATCTGGGTTAGGCCAGAGAGTGCCGCCGGCACTCCCTGGCCGCCTCCGTTCAAGTCCCCTTTTCTTCGCATTCATTGAAAAAGGACATACCCCCTTTGGAAGTATGTCCTTTTTCAATACAGCTGAGGGGACTTGAACCCCTATGGTTTTGCAACCACTAGATCCTGAATCTAGCGCGTCTGCCATTCCGCCACAGCTGCGTAATTTATATTGTATCATCAGATGCAGTCGGGGGGACTCGAACCCCCAAGGAAATAATATCCATTAGATCCTTAGTCTAACGCGTATACCAATTCCGCCACGACTGCAGATACTCTGCGAACAACAAAAATAATTATAAAACATCCGGGAAGAAATGTCAATCATTTTTTTTACAGTTTTTCAATTTTTCAGCGGCAACCGGAATTTGCTTTTATAACTGCTCCTCTTACGCCGAAACATCTTTGCCGTTTCTCTTGCTCTCCATTTCCTTCATAGAAAAAACGCAGCCGCAATAGTCCTGACGGTACATATCAAACTGCTTGGACAGTTCAACCGACCGCTGATAGCCGCCCCGTTTTTTAAAGTCCGACGGCAGGTAAACAGCCCCATACTTGGCTGCAATTTCCGCACCGATTTCGTTTAGCTGCTGCGAGTTCTTATGCGGGCTGATGGTCAGCGTTGTCGTAAAAAAGTCAAAATTATTCTCTTTTGCTAAAATCGCCGCCTCCGTAAGGCGCAGCCGGTAACAGGCCTGACAGCGGTCGCCTCCTTCCCGCTCCTGCTTCAAGCCCCGCACTGCCGCATAAAACCGTTCCGACTCATACTGCCCGGAAACCAGATGAATCGGATAGCGAAGCGATAACTTTTTAATCAGTCGATCCTGCTCATCGACCCGAAACCAGTATTCCTGTTCAGGATAAATATTGGGATTATAATAAAACACGGTAATGGCAAAATATTCCGATAAATATTCCAGCACATACGAACTGCACGGCCCGCAGCAGCTATGCAGCAGAAGGCTCGGCACCTTCCCCTCCTGCTCCAGCCGCAGCAGGAGCTTATCCATTTCCGCCTGATAATTTATTTTCATAACGTTCCTCCGCCAAGCAATCTTTTTCCGCTTCAAGTCTTTTTCGCTTAAAAACACATCCGCCTGCGTTTACTAACTCCATTTCCCCTAATTGAAAACTCCGTTTTCTGCCCGGTTGAGCGGCCACAGTCTTTTTTGTCCCTCTCCCGCTCAGAGAGCGAGCGCCCTGTCGAAAGGCTTTTCGTTTCCGGGCGGATACACCATCTCCCCCGATATCAGGATAAGTATATCACGATTTTTAAAAATTAGCGAGTAAAATTTGATGTCCCGTTATTCCGCATTTTCGGGCGGTAAAGTGAAAAAGTAATTTCCACTTCTCCCACTTCTAAGTGGAAATTACTTTTTCACTTTACCAAAAATAAAAAAACATCAAAAAATCTTGAAAATTTTCTTTTTAATTGTATTATAATCTTGTGTGTTTTATTTCGCTTTTCGGTGCGTATCAACAGCACTTATTTATTATGTTTATGACCTTGTTTATCTATGTCAGGCACAAGGCCTGTTGATAAAGAAAAATGAGCGCGGCAGTCAAAGGGAGCAAAAATGAAAGCAGTCATTGAGTACAATAAAATACTGAGTTACGTCACCTATTTGAATAAGGTGCCGGTGATCCGGTCTATTCTTTTGCAAAATGACGGAGAAGAAGCGCTGGAGCAGGTGGAAGTACATATTTTTTGGGAGCAGCCGGTCGGTGAGCAGTGGCGGCAGACCGGGATCCGCTTAGAGCCGGGGCAAAGCCTGAAGCTGAATCTGGTGGTTAAGCTTTTCGGCAAAGAGTTTGCGGCTATGACTGAGGGCTATAACACGGCCTTTCAAGTTGTAGTAAAAAGCGGGGAAGAACTGCTGTATCAGGAAAGCTGTGCCGTTCAGATCTTAGCCTATGATCAGTGGTTGGGCAGTAATTATCATCCGACTTTGATTGCTTCTTTTGTTACCCCGAATCACCCGCTGATTGCCGGAGTTGTTCGCCGGGCCGGGGAAATTTTAAAAAATTGGAATCTGGCGCTGACCGGCTATCAAACGCAGGATAAAAATGATGTTCGGGCGCAGATGAAAGCCGTTTATCTGGCGCTGCAGGCGGAGGGAATCAACTATATCAGCGCGCCGCCTGCTTTTGAGCAGCTTGGGCAGCGGATTCGGCTGGCCGATGAAGTGCTGACCGGCAAATTGGGCAACTGTATTGAATTGGCGGTGCTGTTTGCCGCCTGTCTGGAATATATTGGCTTAAATCCGTTGATTATTTTATTCAGAGAGCATGCCTTTGCCGGCTGCTGGCTGGAAGATCAAACCTTTCCCGGCAGTGTTGACGATGATATTGCTGCTTTGACGAAGCGGCTGGCGAAAGGAATCCAAAGGATTGAACTGGTGGAAACGACTTTGCTTACCAGCCCGCAGCCAGTTAGTTATGAGGACGCGGCGGTTAAGGCGGAAGAAGAGTTACTCAAAGAACAGGAGTTTGAATATCTTTTGGATGTGGCTAAGGCTCGCTCTTTGGGGGTAAGGCCGCTGCCGCAGAGAATGGAATTATTGCCTGCAGCCGAGGCCCTGGAAACAGCGGCAGTGGGTCAGGCGGGAGAAGCCGGCATATTGGCCGCACAGCCTGAGGCGCTGGAAGCCGGTGGTGATATTGAAGTGATTACCAGCCGGAAGCGTTCCAAGCTGAAAGTTTGGGAATCGAAGCTGCTGAATCTGACACTGCGTAATAATTTGTTGAATTTTAGACCAACTCGGCGCAGCATTTCAATTTTGGAGGGCGATCTGAACCTGCTGGAAGACAATCTGTCCAGCGGGCAGGAGTTTTCATTGATGCCGTGCCCGGCGGAAATAGAGGCGGAAAGGCGCAAGGACAAGGAATATTCCTATACCCGCAGCTTAAAAGACGAATACCGCGAATACATGAATGCGGAAATGAAAAGCCGGCGGCTGGTAACGCTGCTCGGTGAGGATGACCTTGATTTTGCTATCAAGGCTCTGTATTATACAGCCCGGACAGAATTGGAAGAGAACGGCGCCAATACCCTATTTGTAGCTATGGGCTTTTTGCAGTGGTTTGAAACCGATTTGTCCAAGCAAGCGCGCTATGCGCCGATTTTGCTGTATCCGATTGAAATGATTCGCAAATCGTCCGCCAAGGGTTATGTCATTCGTTACCGCGATGAAGAAGTGCAGGTTAATACCACGCTTTTGGAGAAACTGCGGATGGATTTAAACCTGGAATTTCCTGGATTAGTTCCGCTGCCGATGGACGAGCATGGCGTGGATGTCAAAAAGATTTTAAATACGATCCGGACAGGAATTTTAAATAAAAAGGGCTGGGATGTGATTGACGCCAGCTATATTGCACTTTTTTCCTTTAATCAGTTTGTGATGTGGAACGATATTCACAGCCGAAGCGAGGAACTGATGGAAAACCCGATTGTCGGGAGCCTGATGCAGGGCAAAATGAACTTTGTCACGCCGCCGCTGATTGACGGCAAGGAAATTGACCAAACCGATTTATTTTTTAATAATGCCGTCCTGATGGACGCCGATTCATCGCAGTTAGTGGCGGTTTATTCAGCAGCGGGCGGGAGCAGCTTTGTGCTGCATGGGCCGCCCGGTACCGGAAAATCACAGACAATTACCAATATTATTGCTTCGGCGCTGTATAATAATAAATCTGTGTTGTTCGTGGCCGAGAAAATGGCAGCCTTAAATGTGGTTCAGTCCCGGCTGGAAAAAATCGGACTGGGTGACTTTGCTTTGGAGCTTCATTCCAATAAAGCCAAAAAAGGCGAAGTTTTAGCCAAGCTGGGCCGGATATTGGACAGGCAGAAAAATGGTGAAATTAAGGAAATCCGGCAAAAGAGGGAAAGCCTGTCAAAGCTTCGCGATACGATTGCAGCCACGACAGAAGCCCTGCACCGGACCGGTCAAAATGGATACAGCATTTATGAAATGATTGCCCTTTATGAAGCACAGGGAGCAGGCGAAACCTATCCGATTGGGGAGCTGGCCGCCGGCTTAACAAAGGAGCAGGTGCAGCAGATCAAACAGGCGATAGAGCGCTATTTACCACTGTTTGCGGAGGTGGAGCCCGTGCCGGTTAATCCGCTCCGCTTTATTCAGAACTTTGCCTTGAGTTTTAAGGAAAGAGAAGAACTGCGGACGATTTTGATGAGTCTGGTTCCGGATTTACAGCAGTTGACGGAGCAAAAAGGCGGACTGGACGATATTTTAGCGGATAAGAACGATTTTTTAACGGTCAGCGGCTTTATTGCTTTGATTGCCGATATGACAGCGGCGGAAGTTTTGCTGTGGCCGGATATTTTAAACTGGAATCAGCCGGAAGCAGACGACCGGACAGCGGAAACGATTGCTTGGGGCAAAAGGCAGAGAGAGCTGCGGCAGGTGATATTGGCTGAGTTTCAGCCGGCAGTTTTGCAGTTGGACGCTGCCGGGCTTTTGCTGGCTTGGAAACAAGCCGGACAGAAATGGTTTTTAGGCAAATGGCTGGAACAAAATAAGATTAAGAAAAGTTTGATGCTGTACCGGACGTCGGCAGAAGCTTTAAATCAAGCGGAAATAGAGGGGAAACTGGCGCTTTTATCGGAATATGCCGAACTGACGGCAAAAATCAGTTCCTTTATGACTCCGCAGGCCGAACGCTTTGCCGGTTTATGGCGGGTAGAAGAAACGGACTGGGAGCAGATTGAAGCAGCAGCGGCAGCGGCGCGCCGGATAACGGAAGCCTTAAGGCGGCTGTACCGGGGTGACCGGACTTTAAACTTGTCGGCATGGCTGGAGAGCGTACAAAAACAGGGCTGGCTTTTTTATAAGGAAGATAAAAAGCCGGCAGCCTCCGGGTTATCGGCTTTGGCAGCCGAAATCGCCGAAAAGCAGCGGCGGCTGGAGGAACTGGCGCAGGGCAGTTTTCTGGCGGAAAACTTTGACCTGGTCGGAGCCAAACAGGAGGCGGAAGCCGCTTTGGCGGCTTATACCCGACTGGATCAATGGTTAGCTTATGTACGGATACGGACAGAGATTGAGAGGCTGGGTGCGGGCATTTTCAGCCAAAAAACGGAAAACGGTAAAATCCGGCCGGAGGAACTGAAAGCGGCGGCTCTGCGCTCACTTATGTATTACGGTGTGATTGAGGCGCTGGAGCGGGAAAAGGAGCTGACGGCCTTTAATCATCATAATTTTGAATATTTGCTGGCTGAGTACCGGCAGGAATTAAAACTGGTAACGGAAATGACCCGGCTGGAGTTGATTGAAAAGCTGACTGCCAATATTCCGCAGCCTTTTGGCGATATTAACGCCGGTTCGGAACTGGGTGTACTGAAAAAAGCAATTAAAAACAGCGGCCGCGGCCTGTCGCTTCGCCGGCTCTTTGATATGACGCCGAATGTTTTGCGCCGGCTTGCGCCCTGTATGCTGATGAGCCCGATTTCCATTGCCCAGTATATTGACCCGTCGTTCCCCAAGTTTGATTTGGTCATCTTTGATGAGGCATCGCAGGTCAATACCCACGAAGCGGTGGGGGCGATTGCCCGGGGCAGTCAGCTGATCGTGGTGGGCGACCCCAATCAGCTGCCGCCGACCTCTTTCTTCAAAGGCAATTTTGACGAGGAAGACATCGAGTTTGAAGAAGCCGATCAGGACAGTGTTTTGGATGAATGTCAGGCCATTCTTTTCCCGGAGCTGCACTTAAAGTGGCATTATCGCTCCAAGCATGAAAGCCTGATTGCGTTTTCCAATTCGCAGTATTATGAAAATAAGCTGTACACTTTTCCGTCCTACAATGATTTGGAGTCTAAGGTCAGCTTAGTACAGGTGGAAGGTTTTTATGACCGGAGCGGTACCAAGCAGAATGAAGCCGAAGCGGAAGCGGTGATTGCCGAAATCCGGCGGCGGCTTTTGGATGAACGGCTCCGGCGGCAGTCGCTGGGCGTTGTTACCTTTAGCTCGGTGCAACAAAAGCTGATTCAGGTTAAACTGGATGAGCTGTTTGCGGCGCATCCGGAATTAGAGGAATACGCCGGGGCTTCCGGAGAGGAAATTTTTGTGAAGAATCTGGAGAATGTTCAGGGCGACGAGCGGGATGTGATCCTGTTTTCCGTTGGCTACGGGCCGGATCAAAAGGGCAAAGTCACGATGAACTTTGGGCCGCTCAATCAAAGCGAAGGCTGGAAGCGGCTGAATGTTGTGGTTTCCCGTTCACGGGAGGAAATGATTGTCTATGCGGTGTTAAAGCCCGAGCAAATTGACCTGTCCCGGACAGATTCGCTGGGGGTAGCGGGCCTAAAGCGCTTTTTGGAGTTTGCCCGCAATAAGAATACGCTGACAGTCGATGTGCAGACGGTTCGTCTGAAAAAAGATGAGCTGATTGATACGATTGCGGCGGAACTGGAAAGCGCCGGATTTTCGGTGGTCAAACAGGTTGGCCATTCCAATTACCGGATTGATATCGGCGTGGTTGATAAAGACCGGCCGCAGGAGTTTATGGCGGCGATTGTACTGGATGGCTATCAGTATTATGAAACGCCGACGGTCAGAGACCGAACGATTGTGCAGCCGACCATGCTGGGGCGGCTGAAGTGGAAAGTGATTCCGGTTTGGACTTTGGACTGGTTTAAAAATAAAGCGGCAGTGCTGGAAATGATTCTGGGGCGGCTGGCGGAGATTGCAGCAGAGAAAGAACAGGAAAAAGCGGCCGCAGCAGAAGCGGAGCCAAGCGTTTCAGCTGCACCGGTTAAAGCAGATGCAGCGGCATTTTCCAAGGAAAGCTTTGCGATTGAATATGAACCGGCACCGGTCAAGGAACAGATTTATTATGAAGCTTATCCGCTGGCGCCGGAGCAGTACCCCAAAGAAGCGTTTTACACCGGTGCGGCGACTGGGCTGATGGTTCGGCTGATGAGCGATATCATCGAGTGGGAGGCGCCGATCGTGGAGGATGATTTATTCCGGCGGATTTTAAGTGTCTGGGGAATTAGTCAGTTAGGCGCAAAGCTGACGGAGGTCTTAAAACAGGCAGCGGCACAGACCGGAGCGTTTTATTTGCTGGATGATGAGCAAAATACATACTGGCGAAGCCGGGAGCAATATGAAGCCGGGATTTCTCCCCGGCGCTGCCGGACGGACCGGCGTAAGTTTCCTTATGTCTGCGATGATGAAATTGCGGCTACCATTTTGGAGATTTTGTCGGAGCAGATTAGTTTGGACTTTAAAAATCTCTGCCGGGAAGTGTTTAAGTTCCACGGCTATAATATGCTGGGTGAAGAAGCACAAAATAGAGTTTATGGCTGTTTAGGCGGATTGATTGCAGGAGATAAGGTAATAGAGGAGGATGGGCGTTATATCAAGGCAACAGAACCATTGCAATAGAAACGGAAGGAAAAGGGATGGACGGAACCTGGGATAAAACGGATGAATATTATGGAGAAAAAGGGCTGACCGAATGTTTGAAGCGAATGGCGGCAATCAATGACCCGAATGAAGCAATCGCAGATTTGCTGGCATTTTTAGGTGAAAAATGTTTTGCCCGGCGAGCCTATATTTTTGAAAAGAGTGAGAATCATACCTTCAGCAATACTTATGAATGGTGTGCGCCGGGAACTGCCACCAAAAAAATGCTGCTTCAGAACGAATCTCTGGATATGATCAGCGGGTGGTTGGAATTGTTTGAGCAGAATCAAACGGTGGTTATCAAAAATACCGAGGATATCAAAGCCGACTATCCTCAGCTTTATGCTACCTTAAAATCGGAGGATATTGATTCTTTGGCGGCCGCGCCGGTGCGGATTAAGGGAGAACTGGTTGGTTTTATCGGGGTGGATGCTCCCGATTTAGACAGGATTGACAAAATTATGCTGTTTTTATCAAAAATCAGCTATTTTGCTTCTTTTGAGTTGGAACGGCGGAGCTTAAATGACCAATTGGAGTATGTCAGCGATCACGATCAGCTGACAGGAGCGTATAATCGGCAGGCCTACCGTGATTTTTTAGATGATTTTCCGGGCAATGCGTCCGTCGGTCTTTTATACAGCGATATTTCCGGCTTAAAGCAGGTCAATGCCGACAGCGGATACCAGCAGGGAGACCAAATGATCTGCTTTTGGTATAAAGTCCTGAAAGAAACATTTCCGACCGCTCCGATTTACCGGGTCGGCGGCGATGAATTTGCGGTCATTTGCGTCGGCAGCCGGGAGAAGGATTTTAAAGAAGCAGTTTCCAAATTGCAGGCGTTTATTTTTAACAATGAAAATCATCTGGCGACCGGCAGCGTGTGGGAGGCAGAGGCTCCGGCCGATCTGCGGTCATTGCTGGCTAAAGCCGAACAGCAGATGTATGCCGATAAAGCGCTGCATTACCACCAAATCAATCCGGTTACCG
The DNA here is from genome assembly GCA_002999035.1 of Lachnospiraceae bacterium oral taxon 500. NCBI lineage: Bacteria > Bacillati > Bacillota > Clostridia > Lachnospirales > Lachnospiraceae > Lachnospiraceae bacterium oral taxon 500. The sequence continues at coordinate 2,841,672 of CP027241.1, read as the reverse complement.
GGCAGTCCAGAGACCGGCGGCAGCCGGTGGTTTACAATTCTTTGCCGGAGAAGATAAATCGGGACGGAAGCGAAGAGCTGGCTCAATATCTGCATAATAATTATTTTGATCCGCTTCTCTTTTTTAAAGCGCTGTCATTGTCGGAGTATTACCCGTACATCGGCGATTTGCAGTCTAATTTATTTTACGTTTCCGATGAAATGCGGGATGTTTTCGGGCTTTCAAGCAATATCGTGTCTGATTTAGTCAGTGTTTGGGGCAGCCGGATTACCGACCCGAAGGATGCCGAAATCTTTCGGGAGGATATTGCCCAGATTCTGCGGGGGGAAAAAGACGTTCATGATTTGTATTATCGAATCAGGGACAAGAAGGGCGATGATATATGGGTTCACTGTCACGGTTTGATCAAATGGAATCAGGATAGGACAAAGCCCTTGTTTTTCGCCGGTGGAATCGCTCACCAGAAGAAAGATTTTACAGTTGACAGCATGACTAATTTTCCTAAGGAGTATGCAGCGCTGCAAAAAATCAGGGAATTACAGGAACAGAAGGAAAAGCTGATCACTATCGGTTTTACTTTAAATAATTTTTCGGAGATCAATGAGCTGCGGGGCCGTCATGCCGCCAATCTTTTTTTAGGCAAAGCGGCCAAAAGCTTAGCAAAGAGTTTTGATAATCGGCTGATGTTTTATCGGCTGGACGGAATGCGCTTTTTGGCGATTGTTTTGCCGGGCTGTCCGGATTCACCGGAAGAATTGGTTCGGCAGATCAGGGAAGCTGTCAGTGAAGTTTATTACGGGAGTAATATCATGGTTCAGGCGCCCTGCTCTTTTGCGGTGATTTCCGAAAACGGTGAGGAGAATCTGCCGCAGGATATTCTGGTCAATATGATGGCGCTTTTGACACAGGCTAAGAATACACCGGAAAAAGAATACCTGACATATTCGCGCGAGGACGTGTATTTCAAAAAAGCCAAGGCGCAAATGATGATGGAGCTGAACAAAAATGTGCTGGACGGATTTAAAAACTTTCGGATTGCGATTCAGCCGGTGGTTTCCACGCAGGATATGAAGGTTATTTCCGGTGAGGTGCTGCTGCGCTGGAGCTATGAAGGCAAAGACGTTTCGCCGAGCATTTTTGTGCCGATGCTGGAAAACAGCCGCTTGATTTTAAAGGTCGGTCAATGGGTGCTGGAACAGGCGGTTCGTACCTGTAACCGGGTCTTGACATATTTGCCGGATTTTTATTTGGCAGTCAATGCCAGCTACTATCAGATTATGGATCCCGGCTTTTTGCCGTTTGTGGAAGAAACTCTGAAAAAATATAATTTTTCCGGAAAGCATCTGGTACTGGAGATGACAGAAACGCATTATGATGAAGCGCCGGCTAAGGTTCGCCAGTTTGTGGAAAATTGCCGGGAGCTCGGTATCAGGGTGGCGATTGATGACTTTGGCGACGGCTATGCTTCGCTTGCCTTTTTAATCAAATATCCGGCGGCAGTTGTTAAGCTTGACCGGAGCCTGATTAATGAAATGGCCGCTTCGGATGACAATATCAATTTTATTGCCAGTATCGTTTATGCCTGCCATAGGTTTGGCAAAAAAGTCTGTGCCGAGGGAGTGGAAACGGAGGAGGAGTTTTCTGTTATCAAGGCTTCGGGCTGTGACTTGATTCAGGGCTATTATTTTTACAGACCGCTGGAATTGAAAAACTTTTATGAGCTTTTGCCGGGAAAATAAAATGGGCATGAAAAAGGCGGACAAGCGATTTTCGACTTTTTTACTGTAAATTTAAGAAAAAATCAATCAATTGACTTTTGATTCAAACTATACTAAAATATAAACAGACAAATAAATGATAAAAAAGGAGGAAATATCATGCTTACAACTTTTAAGGCAACAGCGAAAAAATTACCAGCAGGTTTGCAGGTAGAAACAGAGTCAAGAGGATTTAAAATCCTGATGGATGAACCGGAAGAGTTGGGCGGTACCAATGCGGCCATGAATCCGGTGGAAGCGGTTTTGTGCGCCTTGGGAGCTTGTCAGACAATTGTGGCAAGTGCCTTTGCTCAGGCCAATGATTTTACCTTTGAAGAGTTTCATGTTGAGCTGGAGGGCGATTTGGATCCGGATGGCTTTATGGGGCTGGCTGATGTAAGAAACGGTTTTCAGGAGATTCGTTTTACCATGAACTTTAAAACCCAGGAATCGCAGGAAAAAACGGAGCAGTTTGCCGAGTTTATCGAAAAGACCTGTCCGGTTGGCGATTGTCTGGCGAATGGCGTTAAGCTGGTTAAAAGCGGAGTAAAAAGATATTAAGGCGGTGCCGTAACCGGATAATAAGATAGGAAAGTCATTGGCTTTCCTATTTTCATATGTCGGTTTAGAAAGCGGCAGCCGGGAATGGCGGTTTGCGGGAGATTCGTACTCTCAAAAAGTAGGGTTAGCCGCCTGTTATAGCGGAAAGCAAAACTTTAGGCGGAGAAAAGATAAACCATAAATGTCTGAGGAAGGCTTGACAGAATAGGAAGGAATAAAATGTATGAGATAAAAATGATGGCGGTGGCCGGCAATAAGCCGAATCTGGTCGGCAGCATTGAGGTAAAACTTCAGGATAAGGTCGAAAAAGATCAGGTTTTGCTGACGATTGAAACGGCCAAAGGCAAGCGGACGATAAAAAGCGGCTGGTCAGGCATTGTGGCGGCGATCAAGGTCGCGGTCGGAGATGTTGTGACGACCGGTCAGACCTTGGTGGAGATAGAGGCGGAAGCAGAAGCGCCGGCGGCCGATGCGCCGGCAGTCGAAAATAAGCAATGGATTGCTAAGGACGCAGAATTATTGATTATCGGCGGCGGACCGGGCGGTTATGTAGCGGCAATTTACGCGGCCATGCAGGGGACAAAAGTGGTTTTGGCGGAGCAGGCCGATTTAGGCGGGACTTGCTTAAACGAAGGCTGTATTCCGACAAAAAGTTTTATTGAATCAGCCGAGCTTTATGACCGGCTTCACCATTTATCGGAATTTGGCTTATCGGCCGACCATGTCGCTTATGATTTTAAGCAGATAGCCGACAGAAAAGACCGGATTGTGGCTGATTTGAAAAATGGGATTGTGTCTTTGCTGAACAGCCGTGGGGTTGAGGTTTTGACCGGCCGGGCGGAGTTTCGGGATGACCGGACAGTGGCGGTTTATGGGCAGGAAAATTATTTGTTGACTTGTCAACAGATAATCATAGCAACGGGGGCGAGGCAGGCAGTGCTGCCGATTGAAGGGATTGATCTTGACTGCGTGATGACCAGCCGGGAAGCACTGGCACTAAAAAAACTGCCGCAGTCTGTGACCATCATTGGCGGCGGAGTCATCGGCATGGAGTTTGCTTTTATTTTCCGTAGCTTTGGGGTGGAGGTTCATGTCATAGAATTTATGGACAGTATTTTATCCGGCATTGACCCGGAAGCCTCCCGGCTGCTTCGGGAAATTGCCGGCCGAAAGGGAATCCGGTTTAGTACGGCCGCCAAGGTGGAAAGCATTAAAAAGGCCGAAAATAATATGGCGATAGTGGCTTACCGTAAGGATGGCGAGCTGCATTATACCGTCAGCGAGAAAGTCTTGGCGGCAGTTGGCCGGGTGCCGAATACGGAGGGGCTGGGTTTGGACAAGACCGGTGTGGAAGTGGTGAAAGGCGCAGTTAAAACCGATCAGTGTTTGCGGACGGCGGTCAGCCATATTTATGCCATCGGCGATGTAACTAATATCATGCAGTTAGCGCATGTAGCCAGCCATCAGGCGATAGCGGCGGTTGATCATATATTAGGCAAAAATCATATTATGGCCTATGATGCGGTTCCGGCAGTGATTTTTACCCGTCCGGAAATTGCAGCGGTCGGTCTGTCGCAGGCGGATCCGGATAAACATATGGTTTCCCGTTTCGATTTTGCCGCTAACGGCAAGGCTTTGGTGAAAGGCGAAACCGAAGGCTTTGTTAAATTGATCAAGGAAAAAGAGAGCGGCCGGATTGTCGGCGGTGTGATCATAGGCCCGGATGCTTCCGTTATGATCAATACATTGACTTTGGCAGTCAAGGAAAAAATGAGGGAGCAGGAACTGTCATCCATGATTTTTCCGCACCCGACTACCGGAGAAGCACTGCATGAGGCGGCGATGGGGCTGTCGATCGGAGCGCTGCATCAATGAGATATGCTTTGATTGAAAATACCGGATATCTTCCTTATTACAATATTGCTTTGGAGAAATATCTGTTTGACCATTGCCGCCAGGACGAAATTCTTTTATATTTATGGGTCAATGATCCCTGCGTAATTGCCGGCTGCCATCAGAATGTGCTGCTGGAGTGGGATAATAACTTTTTGAAGAAAGAAGGGATTTATCCGGTTCGGCGGTTGACCGGCGGCGGCTGCGTGTATCAGGACAGAGGCAACTTAAATTACAGCTTTATTTCCAGGCTGGAGCATAAGGCAGTGGAAAAATGGCTGAATATTATATTAAATGCCGTGAATCGGTTTGGCTTAACGGCTGATTTGAGCGGTCGGAATGATTTGACGGTCGGCGGCCGGAAATTTGGCGGCACGGCTTGGCTGGAAGAAGATGACAAGATTCTTTTTCACGGTACTTTGATGGTTGACGTTGATATCGCGCGGATGGAGCGCAGTTTAACGCCCAGTTTTTTAAAGTTTGAAGGCAAGGCGATTGCTTCGGTCAGAAGCCGGGTTGTCAATTTGCGGGAATGCAGTCCTAAGCTGCAAAGCGAAGCCCTGGCGGCGGCGATTGTCAGCAGTTTTGCGGAGGAGTATGGCCAGCCGGAATGTTTAAAAATAGAACAAAAAGCGGAACTGGAAGCAGACGCGGCGCGGCTGGCGGCGCCGGAGTGGATTTATAATAAGAATGCCAGCGGCAATATTTTACTGGAATATAAACGGCAGGGGGAGCTGGTGCAGCTAAACCTGACCGTCCGGGAAAATACGATTACCGGAGCGGAAATCTTTACCGACAGTGTAGACGTTTTGCCGTTAGCGCGGTTGAAAGAGCGGCTGATTGGTGCGAAATATACGGAAAGTGATTTTGCAGAGATTTTAGATGAGGTTTTAGGCCGGAGAGATTCCCTTTTTCCGCAGCAGCCTTAATCTTTTCCCGGTGAAGCCTGCGGGCAGCCGACATATTGCTGCCGGTATTCTTTGGGCGACAGGCCGTATTCTTTGCAAAAAGCCTTGTAAAAACTGGAATAATCCTTAAAACCATAGAGCAGAGCGGCCTCGCTGATTTCGCAGCGCCCTAAAATGGCATCGCGCGACATGGCGAGGCGTTTTTTTAGGATATACTGATGCAGAGAAATGCCGAGATTTTGCTTAAAAATATGGGAAATATGATATTTGCTGACAAAAAATATTTTGGACAGCCGTTCCAGGGAAAGATCATCTTCTAAATGTTCCTGAATATAGGTTAAAAGGTTTTGATACAAATTGTTTTCTGACTTGGGTCGGGGCAGGGCTTCCGCTTCGTATACACTCCGGTTCAAAAAAAGGAGCAGATCACACACCGTTAGAGTGAGTTTGGTGGCCTTGCCAAAGCGATCCGAGGTTCGCTCTTCAATCAGCTGAAAAAGTCGGGACTGGATTGCGTAAAAACTGAAGATATCAAAATGGTATAAATATTTGCCGGTTTGTTCGGCCTGACGGGCGAGATAGCCGTAATCCGGCGAAAGCTGAATCAGCTGCTGATAATATTCGCGGCTGATCCAAAAGATAAAGCGCTGATAAAAAAGGTCGGAGTTTAAAATCCTGACATGATGCGGGATTCCCGGCGGAATCAGAATCATATCGCCGGAATAAGGAGAAAAAGAACGGCCGTCGATATCCATCAGGATTTCCCCGCCCAGGAAAAAATAAAACTCATAATAATCATGACGGTGTCCCGGTACGCTTTTAACGTCTTTATCGCTGTAATAAAAAATTTCAAAGTCCTGAGAGATCATATACTGCCGTGGACTGAAAACAGTCTGTAATTTCTTTTTCATACGACTCCTTTCTGCCGGCCGGTGATTTCTGTTACCGGGCCAATCTTTTTAACGCAGCTTTTTCCTGCCGTTTGCCTTTTGCCCACCGCCGGCCAAACAAAAGCCGCAAACACCTGATCAGTAATCTCTTGATTTTCGGCGAATTACAAGTGATTTTCTTAATGTAACAACAATATCATAAAACCGCAACTTTTGCAATGTGAATCACAATATAATCAATGGTTTTTTTCAAGGAAAGCGATATACTGAAAGCAGTAGGAAAATGGAATTCCGCTATGCAGGATTCCTGATTTTAATAAACAGCAGCAGTTTCGGTAAGTCATTTGTAATTCGCTGAAATGTCAATGGATTATAAGTGTGAGCCTTAAACAAATGGATATTTATGCTTGCTGCTTTCCATGAAAGCGAGCTTTCCGGTGGTATTAAGCTAAATATCTGCTAACTTTGCTGCACAACAAGTAGAAGCCAGCGGCGGGAAACGCCGGGAAAGAGAGGAACAGCAGTATGGAAATGACGCTGAGATGGTACGGGAGCAAATTTGACACAGTTACACTCAAACAAATCCGCCAGATTCCGGGGGTAACTGGTGTGATTACGACTTTATACGATACAACACCGGGCGAGGTCTGGAGCCGGGAACGGATTCGGGCGCTGAAGGAAGAAGTAGCGGCGGCTGGGATGCATATCGCGGGCATTGAGAGTGTCAATGTGCACGACGCGATTAAGATTGGAAGTGCCGATCGGGATCAATATATTGATAACTATATTGAAACGCTCCGTCATTTGGGGCAGGAGGATATTCATTTGGTCTGCTATAATTTCATGCCGGTCTTTGACTGGACGAGAACGGAGTTAGCCAGAGTGCGGCCGGACGGCTCGACGGTGCTGGCTTACACGCAGGCCGCGGTGGATGCACTTGACCCGGAAAAAATGTTCGCTTCGATTGCCGGCGATACCAACGGCACGATTATGCCGGGTTGGGAGCCGGAGCGCATGGCCAGAGTTAAAGAATTGTTTGCTATGTACAAAGAGGTAGATGATGAAAAGTTGTTTACCAATCTTCAGTATTTCCTAGAGCGGATTATGCCGGTGTGCAATGAATATGATATCAAAATGGCAATTCATCCCGATGACCCGGCTTGGAGTGTCTTTGGTCTGCCGCGGATTATTATCAATAAGGAAAATATTCTGCGTTTGATGAAAATGGTGGATGATCCGCATAACGGCGTTACTTTCTGCTCCGGTTCTTACGGTACCAATTTAGAAAATAATCTGCCGGAAATGATTCGGGCGCTGAAGGGGCGGATTCACTTTGCTCATGTCCGCAATCTCAAGTTCCACAGCCCGACCAATTTTGAGGAAGCGGCGCACTTATCCAGTGACGGTGATTTTGATATGTATGAAATCATGCGGGCTTTATATGAGACTGGCTTTACCGGCCCGATTCGGCCCGACCATGGCCGGATGATTTGGGATGAAGTGGCGATGCCCGGCTACGGTTTATATGACCGGGCGCTGGGAGCAACATATTTAAACGGCTTATGGGAAGCTATTGATAAGGCCCACCGGGCAAAATAATATGGTTTTTCGGCCGGCCGGTTTGCAGCCGGACAGGGAGAAAAGGATGCCGGTGGCGGAAAAAACGGCGCGCCGGAACAGAGCAAGAGGCCGGGCCAAGGGCAGTGCGGCAAAAGAAACAGAGTGAAAGGACGAAGGAGAAGCGTATGATTTTAAATGAAGCGGGATTAAAAGAGAAACAGCAGTGGATAGAAAAGGGCTACGCTTTGCCGGAGTTTGACCGGGAGCAGGTCAAAGCGGCGACGGCGGAGGCTCCGGTTTGGCTGCACTTCGGCGCGGGCAATATTTTTCGGGCTTTTTTGGCAAATGCCGCCCAAAAGCTGTTAAACAGCGGGGATTTAAAGACCGGGATTGTTGTGGCCGAGGGCTATGATTATGAGATTGTTGAGAAAATGAACCGGCCGCATGATGACTATTCGATTCTGGTAACGCTAAAAGCCGACGGCAGCATTGAAAAAACGGTGATTGGCAGTATTACGGAGTCCTGTATTTTAGACAGCGGCCGGCCGGCGGAGTTTGCGCGGTTGAAAACAATTTTTGCCGCACCTTCGCTCCAGATGACCACTTTTACGATTACCGAAAAGGGTTATAGTTTAGAAAACAGCCGGGGAGAGCGTTTTCCGGAAGTGGCGGCCGATATGGCGGCCGGCCCGGATCAGCCGCAGAGTTATATGGGCAAAGTGGCGGGGCTTTTGCACCATCGTTTTTGCCGGGGAGCGCATCCGCTGGCCATGGTCAGTATGGATAACTGCTCGCATAACGGTGATAAGCTGTATGCGGCGATTCATGCTTTTGCCCAGGCCTGGGAGCAGGCAGGACTGGCTAAGCCCGGCTTTTTACAATATGTAGAGGATAAAAAGAAGGTTTCGTTCCCATGGACAATGATTGATAAAATTACCCCCCGGCCGGATGCCTCGGTTGAGGAAATACTGAAAGCGGACGGGATTTTGGAGCTGGCACCGGTGACGACCGGTAAAAAAACCTATGTCGCACCGTTTGTCAATGCCGAAGAATGTGAATATCTGGTGATTGAAGATACTTTTCCGGCTGGGCGGCCGCCGCTGGAAAAGGCAGGCTTTTTCTTTACCGATGCGGCGACGGTGGATAAAGTTGAGCGTATGAAGGTCTGCACCTGTTTAAATCCGCTGCATACAGCACTGGCGGTATTTGGCTGCCTGCTGGGCTATCAAAAGATTTCGGATGAAATGAAGGATGAGGATTTGGTCAGGCTGGTCGAGCGGATTGGTTACCGGGAAGGCTTACCGGTGGTGGTGCATCCCGGAATTCTTGACCCGAAAGAGTTTATTGATACAGTGCTGAAGGTACGGGTGCCGAATCCCTTTATGCCGGATACGCCGCAGCGGATTGCGACCGATACCTCGCAAAAGCTGGCCATTCGGTTTGGGGAAACAATTAAAAATTATCAAAAACAGGGCTTACCGCTGGCGGATTTGCAGGCGATTCCGCTCGTATTTGCCGGTTGGCTCCGCTACCTGCAAGGCGTTGACGATCAGGGCAAGTCTTTTGAATTAAGTCCGGATCCGCTGCTGGACAAGGTTTGTCCTTATGTTAAGGATTTGACGGCGGAAACAGAGCTGTTACCGGCCCTGCGACCGCTGCTGGAGGACGAGAAAGTTTTTGGCGTTAACTTGGCTGCAGTCGGAATGGCGGAAACGGTTTGCCGTTATTTGCAGGAAATGCTGACCGGCCCGGGAGCCGTTCGCCGCAGTTTGCAAAAATATGGGAAAGAGTGGCAACACGCAGAAAGGGGAAAAAGATGAAGCAATTTATGGATCGGGATTTTTTATTATCCACAAATATGGCCAAACATTTGTATCATGATTATGCGGTGCATCAGCCGATTATTGATTATCACTGCCATTTAAGTCCGCAGGAGATTTATGAGGATATTAAGTTTACCAATATCACGCAGATGTGGCTGGCCGGCGATCATTACAAATGGCGGCAGATGCGGTCAAACGGCGTGGAGGAATACTATATTACCGGGGCGGCGTCCGACCGGGAAAAGTTTCAAAAATGGGCAGAAACCTTGGAAATGGCCATCGGTAATCCGCTCTATCATTGGAGTCATCTGGAACTGCAAAGGTATTTTGGTTATGAGGGGCATTTAAACGGGAGAACCGCCGAGGAGGTTTGGCAGTTTTGCTGTCAAAAGCTGGAAAATGGCTCAATGTCGGCGCGCAGCCTGATTAAAGACAGTAAGGTTAAGCTGCTTTGCACGACCGATGACCCGGTTGATTCCTTAGAGTGGCATCGTTTGCTGAAAGAGGACGGCTTTGCAGTTAAGGTTTTGCCGGCATGGCGGCCGGATAAAGCGGTTCATTTGGAAAAAGAGGGCTATCTCCCCTATTTGGCCCAGCTGGAAGCAGTCAGCGGTGTCAAAATCGACAGCTTTGCTGACTTGAAGCAGGCTTTGCACCGGCGGATGGACTTTTTTGCTGAAAACGGCTGTGTGGTATCCGATCACGGCTTAGAATATGTGATGTATGCACCGGCGACAGAAGCAGAGATTGAGGACATTTTCGCGCGCCGGCGCCGGGGCGAGACGCTGACCGGTGAAGAACAGGCCCGGTATAAAACGGCGCTGCTGGTTGCGCTGGGCCGGGAATATGCCGATCGAGGCTGGGTCATGCAGCTGCATTTTGGCGCGATTCGCGACCTGAATACTAAGATTTTTCAGGCTTTGGGGCCGGATGCCGGAATTGATGCCATAAATAATTACGCCCCGGCTAAGGAATTGGGGCAGTTTTTAAATGCGCTGACGATTACAGATCAGCTGCCAAAAACAATCCTATATTCGCTCAATCCCATTGATAATGCGGTGATTGGTTCGGTCATGGGCTGTTTTCAAAGCAGCGATGCCGTCGGTAAACTTCAGCATGGCAGTGCCTGGTGGTTTAACGACCATCAGACCGGTATGCGGGAGCAAATGACGGAATTGGCTAATCTTGGCCTTTTGGGAAACTTTGTCGGTATGCTGACCGACTCGCGCAGCTTTTTGTCCTATGCCCGGCATGAATATTTCCGCCGGATTTTATGTGATTTGATTGGCGGCTGGGTGGAAAATGGCGAATATCCGGCCGATCAGCAGGCGCTGCGCAAAATCATTGAGGGCATTTGCTATGGGAACGTCAAACGCTATTTTGGATTTGAGTGCTAAATTGGCTCTATTCCGCTGAGAGAGCGGGTGCCCTGTCGAAACGCTTCGCGTTTCTGTGCGGGTGCACAACCTACATGGACTCCACTTTTGGCAATTTGCCTATCGTTCCCGCCCGTCGTCGAAAGGCGTAGCCTTTCTGGAAGCAACCTGCCCCTGGTCGAAACACTATGCGTTTCTGCCCGGGTGGGCGACCTACCTGATCGAAAGCTCCGCTTTCTGCCCGGGCGGGCAATCTGCCTAAAAAAGACTGTTCTAGTTTTGCAGAATATGGGAAAGTTGAGGAATTAAGCTAAAAAACTCGTTAAGGCTCCGGCTTTTGCCGGAGCTTTTGCATTGGTGGATATTAAGCAGTCAAATTTTATGGCAGTTTTAGCGATTATCCTATTGGCTTGACGCCGATTTTCGAATATAATTAAAGCAATAAGGAAAAACGAAAAAGGCGGTTTAAAAATAGAACGGAGAAATTATGCGCTTATCGGAACTGATCACCTATGCGGCGGAAAAATTTAATATTCTGGAGCAGAAAAAATGGAAGGAGTTTTCCGGCTTTTCGGTCTTGGCTGATCGCGGAACCAACCAATGGGTAGCGCTGTTAATCCGAAAGTGGAGCCGGGAGACGGGCAGGATGACGGAGTTTTGCGATATGAAATGCGGGCAGGAAAATATTTTAAAAGTTTCGGCGTCCTATTTGTCAGCGCCTTACCGGATGCGCGGTCGGGATTGGATCGGCATTCAGTTTCATGAAGCGACCGAGCAGGAAGTTGTTTACCGGCTGTTTGATCAGGCGGTTGAGCGGAATCATCAAACCGGCGTGACCATTACCTTAGATAATAATTTTAATATACCGGAGTCAAAGTATCAGGATACACCGCTTCGTTTTGAGGTCGGTGCGGACGGCCAAGAGCCGGATATACCGGCCAAAATACGGGATATGCGCAGACTTTATCGGCGGGGAGACGGTTCGCTTCGGCAAAAGGCTGAGAACTTTTACCGGCAGGGCAAGTTTATGGAGGATTATGAAGATAACGCCGGCTGGGAGGGTGAATTTCGGCATTATTTTCCGACGTATCAAGATTTGAGCCTTGGTCAGTTGCGGGGATATTTTGCCTGGCGGGCGGAAATCCGGAAAGGAAATTATCAGCGGATTGCGACTTCGCTGGCCTATATTTATTTATATGAGCTGCTCAACGGAATCGGAACGGCTTCGGTCGAGGACAGTCTGCACCGGATGAAAGAGTTTGAAACGAATTATATTGATTCGGGTATCGGCGATTCGGGCATTCGCCAAAACCTGCGGCGCTGGATGCTTGAACTGGCAGTACTAAACGGGATTCATCCGGAGACAGCCAGAGAATGCGCCGATCCCGAAATGCTGGAGCAGGATGAAGCCTTGGCGGTGCTGCGCGCTCCGGCGGCGCATAATGAGCAGGAAACTTTTAAAGCCTTAGATATCTTGTCCGGTCATAAATTATCGGCCTCTGTTGTCATAAAAAAGCATGAAAGCGAAGGTGCTTCTTTATTTGCCGAGGTCTGGCGGGTGGCATCAGCCCGGCATCAGGAGCGGGGGAGGAATTTATTTAAAGAATGTTTTGGAGACTTACGCGCTTACCGCTGGTATCCGCTGGCTAATGCTGTTTTTTTAGATACGAAAAGCCCTGAACCTATCGTTTACGCATTGAACGCATGCCGGGAATACAGTTTTCAAGACGGAGAGTGGAACGAAAAGGCATATCATCAGCTGCATTTTAATAAATCCAAGTTTGCCGGACTGATTCGGGCAGCGGACAGAAAATTACGGGAGTATTTAAAGACCGGTTATTTTCTGCGGGAAAGAAGCGAGGAAGCCTGGGCGGTGCCTTATATCAATGCGGTAATTGAGGCAGATCAAAGAAATAAGGCCGAAGCGGCCAAACCAAAGGTCTTGATTCGCTTTGCTGATTTGGATCAAATCCGGCAGGATGCGCGGGAAACCATGGACAGTCTTTTGTCTGAGGAAGAAAAGCGAGTGCTGGCGGTAGAAACCGAAGGCAAAGAGTCTGCAGGCAAAGAGATAAGGCAGGCTTTAGAGCAAGAAACGGTTGATTTCGGGGAAAAGCAGGCTCTAAAGGGAGAAATGGCCGCAGGCGGGGAAAGCGCGGATAGCGCGGATAGCGGCAATGCGGACAGTGATAATGCGGCCAAGGCAGATAGGCTTAATTTGAATGAAACCGAGTTTCAGGTGCTTAACCTGCTTTTGGCAGATAAACCGGTCAAGGCGCTCCTGGCTGAGCGGCATAGTCTGCCGGAGGTGGTTGCCGACCGGTTAAATGAAGCCTTTTTTGAGGAAGTCGGCGACACGGTGGCCGCGTGTGAGGCGGGAACTATCACACTTGTTTCCGAATACCGGGAAGATGTCCGCAGGCTAATGGAAGGGGAAAATTATGAGTGAAATAAACAAAAAAGTGCCGAGGCGAATTGCTCAGACCGTTATCAATTCTTTAAAAGGCGGGGTAGTACCTCGAATCGGGCTGCCCTATATTACGGTCGGTCGGAAAAATGAAATTCAGGCGCTGTTGCGGGATGTTGATATTATTTCCGAGGGCGGGGCGGCCTTTCGCTTTCTGGTTGGCCGGTATGGTTCGGGCAAAAGTTTTCTGCTGCAAACGATTCGCAATCATGTCATGGATCGGGGCTTTATTGTCGCCGATGCCGACCTCTCGCCGGAACGGCGGCTTCAGGGGACGCAGGGCCAGGGACTGGCCACTTACCGGGAGTTGATGGGGAACCTTTCCACCAAAACCAAACCGGAAGGCGGAGCGCTGACATTGATATTGGATCGTTGGATCAGCGGCGTGCAAACAGGAGCGGCGGCGGAAAGCGGTTTAACTCCCGGCGATCCTGGCTTAACGACTTTGGTTGATAAAAAAATTTATGAGGTAACCGCCTCTTTAAGCGAACTGGTACATGGCTTTGAGTTCGCCAGGCTTCTGTCGACGTATTATCATGCCTATATTAATGGCGATGATGAAATGAAAGCGAGGGTGATTCGCTGGTTTCGCGGCGAATATCACCTGAAGCGGGAGGCGAGAGAGGAGCTGGGAGTTAATATCATCATCAGTGATGACGACTGGTATGATTACTTAAAGCTGTTTGCCGTATTTTTCAGACGGGCCGGCTATGCCGGCATGATTATCATGATTGACGAGTTGGTTAATATTTTTAAAATTTCCAATTCCATTACCCGGCAGTATAATTACGAAAAAATACTGACCATGTATAATGATGCTTTGCAGGGAAAAGCCCAATATATCGGAATTATTATGGGGGCGACACCGCAGACAATAGAAGATAAACGGCGCGGGCTTTACAGCTACGAGGCATTGCGTTCACGCTTGGCTGAGGGGCGCTTTTCCCAGCCCGGTGCCAGAGATTTACTGGCGCCGGTGATTCGGCTGGAAGCTCTGACTGCGGAAGAAATGTTGATTTTATGTGAAAAGCTGGCGGTCATTCACGCGGATTTGTATGAATATCCGCAAGCGCTTTCAACCGAAGAGTTGGCGGCTTTTGTTAAACTGGAGTTTGAGAGGGTCGGGGCGGACATCAATATAACACCGCGTGAAGTGATCCGGGATTTTATTGAGCTTTTAGATTTGCTGTACCAGCACCCGGGGCTGTCAGTTAGCGAGTTATTGGCCTCGGATGAATTTACTTTTGCTAAGTCGGATGCCGTATCGGACCGGGCGGAGGGGAGCTATGCCGAGTTTACCATTTAAACCGATAGCTTAAAACTGAGGGTGTAAACGAATATAGCTTAAAGGAGAGGACAACTGTCGGTTGTTAGGGTTATGTCTTAAAACTATGGATATAAATTAAAATAGCTTAAAGGAGAGGGAATGGACGTTTTTAAAAGGTATGCTGCTTTTATTCAGGATTATATTTATCGTTCCGGCTGGCAGGCGCTGCGGGCTGTCCAGAATGCCGCCGGTGACGCCATTTTTCATACGGATGACAATGTCCTTTTAACGGCTTCGACGGCTTCCGGCAAAACTGAGGCGGCATTTTTTCCGGTTTTAAGCCTATTGGCGGAAAATCCGTCGGCTTCGGTCGGAGTTTTATATATTGCGCCGCTTAAAGCCTTAATCAATGACCAATTTGGCCGGTTAAATGAGCTGTGCGCCGAAGAAGGCATCCCGGTAACAAGATGGCATGGCGATGTGCCGCAATCGCAAAAAAGGCGGCTCCTGAAAAAACCGGCCGGAATTTTGCAGATTACGCCGGAGTCGCTGGAATCCCTGATGATTAATAAGTATATGGAGATTCCTTCGCTGTTCGGAGATTTGCGCTTTATTATCATAGATGAGATTCATTCCCTGCTTCGGGGCGACCGGGGCGGACAAACTTTTAGCCTGATTGAAAGGCTGTGCCGGCTGGCGGCCTGTAATCCCAGAAGAATCGGTCTGTCCGCCACCATCGGCGATCCGGCGGAAGCCGGAAAGTTTTTGGCGGCGGGCAGCAGCCGGGGAACGGTTATTCCCAGATTTGATGGTGGGAAAGAGGTTTGGCGCTTATCAATGGAGCATTTCTTTAATACTCCGCCCCAAGCCGGCGAAGGCAAAGCCGTGAGAGAAGACGCACCGCCGTTAGAGGCGGCCTCTGCTCAAGCGCCGCAGGCAGCCGACCCCGGTATCGGATATATCTTTGAGCATACCAAAGGCCGGAAATGTTTAGTCTTTACCAATTCCCGGGAAGAATGCGAATCGGTTTGCCAGCGTTTGCGGCAGTATTGCGAAGCCAATGGAGAGCCGGACCGGTTTTTGATCCATCACGGCAATCTGTCTGCATCTTACCGGGAGAGCGCCGAAGAGGAAATGAAAGATGATGACTCGGTGCTGAGCGTATGCGCAACGGCTACGCTGGAGCTGGGGATTGATGTCGGCCGGCTGGAGCGGGCGTTTCAAATTGATGCTCCGTTTACGGTTTCCGGATTTTTGCAGAGAATGGGCAGAACCGGCAGGCGCGGCAGTCCGTCTGAGATGTGGTTTGTGATGCGGGAAGACCATCCCGAGCCCCGGGCGATGTTTCCGGCTATGATTCCGTGGTATCTGATTCAGGGAATTGCCATTATCCAGCTCTATATTGAGGAACGTTTTGTTGAGCCGCCGCGGACGGATCGGCTGCCCTTTTCTTTGTTGTATCATCAGACGATGAGCACTCTGGCTTCCGGCGGTGAGATGTCGCCGGGTGAACTGGCCTCCAGGATTTTACCGCTGGCGGTATTTAACCGGATAACGGCCGATGATTTCCGGGTTCTGCTCCGGCATTTGCTGGAAATCGACCATATCAGCCGGACAGAAAACGGCGGGCTGATTGTCGGCCTAAGCGGCGAGAGAATTGTCAATAATTATAAGTTTTATGCGGTGTTTCAGGAAAATATAGAATATACCGTGCATGCTGGCTCGCAGGAACTGGGAACGATTGTCATGCCTCCGCCGGTAGGTGATAAGATTGCTATTGCCGGTCGGGTTTGGGTGGTAGAGGAAGTTGACCATAAGCGCCGGGAGTTGTACTGTTCGCTGGTAAAGGGTAATATTCCGGCGTATTTCGGTGATGTGGCCGGTGACATTCACACCCGGATTTTGGAGCGAATGCATCAAGTTCTGCGGGAAGAAAAGCAGTACCCGTATTTATTAAATCACGCGCTTTACCGGCTGGCAGACGCCAGAAATACATTTGCCAAATCGGAGATGGAAAGACGGCCGCTGATTTCGCTGGGCGGAAAAATGTGGGCTCTCTTTCCGTGGCTGGGCAGTTATGCTTTTTTGGCGTTGGAAAGGTTTTTAAAGCTGCGTTGCGGCCAAAGACTGGGACTTAAGGGCATGAATCCGGCCAGGCCCTATTATTTACAGTTCACCATGCAGGTCAGTGAGGCGGAATTTTATCAAATTACGGCTGAGGAAGCGGCCAAGGACTTTGAACCGTTGGAGCTGATTTATCCGGGCGAGGTTCCGGTTTTTGAAAAGTATGATGAGTATGTGCCGGAGGAATTGATTAAAAAGGGCTTTGCCTATGGTGTGCTGGATATCAAAGGCATGAAAAGCCGGGTCCTTGGCTGGCAGGGTCAGGGGCGATAGAAAGGATATCAAATGGGAGTAAATAAAAAAATGCCGCCGGCAAACATGGAAGTTCGCGGTGCGAAGGTTCATAATTTAAAAAACATAGATATTGATATCCCGCTTAATCAGATTGTCGGTATCGCCGGGGTATCAGGCTCAGGCAAATCCTCGCTGGCTTTAGGGGTTTTATATGCGGAGGGTTCAAGAAGATATTTGGAGTCGCTGTCCACTTACACCCGAAGGCGGATGACGCATGCGGAGCGAGCTGATGTGGAGGAAGTCCGGTATGTGCCGGCCGCATTGGCGCTCCATCAAAGGCCGGGAGTTCCGGGAATTCGCAGCACTTTCGGAACGATGACCGAACTGCTCAATAGTCTGCGCCTGATGTTTTCCCGGCTGGCCAGTCATCGCTGCCCCAATGGCCATTATGTCAAACCGTCTTTTGCAGTGGCCGCCATGCAGGAAATCACCTGCCCGGAATGCGGGGAAAAGTTTTACGGTCCGGGAGCCGAGGACTTGGCGTTCAACAGCCGAGGCGGCTGCACAGCCTGCGCCGGTACGGGTTATGTCAGAAAGGTAGATGAGTCCAAGTTGGTTCCGAATGAAGAACTGACGATTGACGAGGGAGCGGTCGTGGTCTGGGGAACTTTAATGTGGGCGCTGATGAAGGATGTTTGCCGGGAAATGGGGGTACGCACCAATATTCCGTTTAAAGACCTGACACCGGCCGAAAAGGAAATCGTTTATCATGGGCCGGCGGAAAAAAAGCATATTTTATATGTGAATCCTAAAACCAGTCAGGCTGCGGAGATGGACTTTACTTATTACAGCGCGGTATATACGGTTGAAAATGCCTTATCGAAAGTAAAAGACGATACGGGGATGAAACGAATTGAGAAGTTTTTAACCGAAGCGGTCTGCCCGGATTGTCATGGCACCAGATTGTCTGAGGCTTCCCGAGCGCCAAGGCTGCGCGGGATCGGTCTGGATGAGGCCACGGCGATGACCTTAAATGATTTGATCCCGTGGGTGCAGGGTTTGCCGAATACTGTGCCGGCGGAAATGCGGCTGATGGCCGAGAATATCTGCGAATCGTTTATGGATAATGCAGATAGATTGATAGAGCTGGGTTTGGGTTATTTGTCTTTAGACCGGGCGGCTGCCACTTTATCCACCGGTGAGCGGCAAAGAGTGCAGCTGGCCAGGGCGGTTCGAAACCGAACGACCGGCGTGCTGTATGTGCTGGATGAGCCGTCAATCGGGCTGCATCCGTACAATTTAAAAGGGCTGACCAAGGTGATGGACGATTTGACGGCGGACGGCAATTCGGTTGTGCTGGTCGATCATGATACGCAGGTGCTAGCGCATGCCGATTATATTGTGGAAATGGGCAAGGGAGCCGGAGCGGATGGCGGTACGGTCATTGCGACCGGTTCGGTTTCTGAAATAGAAGAGAATACGCAGTCTATCATCGGGCCATACTTAAGCCGGGAAAGGGAGTTTGAGAAAAACCGGCAGAACACCTCCAACAGAGGGGCGACAGGCCGGCAGGGCGAAGGGAACAGCACTGCCGGTACGGATATCTTTTCCATTGGCAAAATTCAGCTATCGACCGAAAGTATCCATACGGTGAAACCTTTGCAGGCGGATATTCCCAAAGGCAGGTTGACGGTCGTTACGGGTGTATCGGGTTCGGGCAAAACCACTTTGATTTTAGAAAGTCTGATTCCGGCGTTGGAAGCAAAAGCGGCCGGTGTGAAGCTGCCGCCTCATATTAAAACGATTAACCCGGCCGGGATTTACCAGGTTAAGCTGATTGACGCTACACCCATCGGCATAAACGTTCGTTCCACCGTTGCCACCTATGCCGGGGTTCATGATGAGCTTCGAAAGATATACGCCAAAACGGAGGAAGCGAAAGCCCAAAAGTATAAAGCCGGAGATTTCTCCTATAATACCGGTCAGCTCCGCTGCCCGACCTGTGACGGTACCGGGGAAATATCGCTTGATATCCAGTTCCTGCCGGATGTGGAAATGATTTGCCCGGATTGCCGAGGCTCTCGCTATGGGAAATTGGCCGGGAAAGTTCGGCGGCAGTTCGGGAGCGGTAAGCGCTACAGCCTGCCGGATTTGATGAGCATGAGCGTAGATGAGGTGCTTAAAGATTGTGAGGATTTGAAATTGGTGAGACAAAAGCTTCAGGTCTTACATGATTTGGGTCTTGGCTATCTTACGCTGGGCGAAAAAACGCCGGGGCTTTCCGGCGGAGAAGCGCAGCGGCTGAAGCTGGCTGCGGAGATGGGAAAAGGGCAGGAAGATTCGTTATTTGTCTTTGATGAGCCGACGATTGGCTTGCACCCAGAGGATGTAAAAGTATTGCTGGCGGTATTTGCCAATCTTATCCGGTTGGGGGCAACGGTGATTGTGATTGAACATGATTTGGACGTAATCAGAAGCGCCGATTATGTGATTGACCTCGGCCCCGGCGGGGGTGAGGCCGGCGGCCGGATTGTTGCGGCCGGAACGCCGGCCGATATTCGGAACAATCCGGACAGCCTGACCGGCCGGTTTTTATGACATACCGTTCAACTCAGCAGATAGCTCCGCTTGATAGGATATGTAAGTTTGCTTACATATCCTATCAAGCGGAGTCTTTTTTAACATCGCTATTTTGACAGCTGCACTGATTATGCCTTAATGCTTTTCCGGTATTGCCGGGGTGACTGGCCCTGCTTTCTTTTAAAAACGCGGGTAAAGTAATTGCCGTCTTCAAAGCCGCATTGGGAGGCAATGGTCTGGATCGGCAGCTGAGTTGTGTTCAGCAGATAAATGGCGTGAGTTATTCGGGTTTGCAGGATATAATCGGTCAGGGTCATATTCATTTCCTTGCGGAACAGGGCGGACAGGTAGCTGTCGCTGACTCCGCATTTTTCAGCCAGCACCGACAGGCTGAGCGCTTCTACATAGTGGAAATCAATATAATCAAGGCAGAAGCAAATAATCGGCGAATTTTTGCCGTGCGAATGATTCCGGACCAGCAGGCAGTATTTTCGGATCATATTGGTCGGCAGAGTATCCAGGGCGCTAAGGCTGGAGGCGGACTCAATCTGAACGGCCAGATCCCGGGACAGCGCATCAATATAAATCGGATGAACACAGGACTGCTGGACGGCCTTGCGCAAAAGAGTGTTTAAAATCAGGGTGGTATTTTTGGTATTGCGCACCGGGTCAGGGGTACGGGGCAGCATTTTATATTGCTTGATTTGACTGACGGCAGTCAGTGCCTTTTCTACATTGCCGGCTGCCACTGCCCGCAGCAGCAGCTCTTCGGCTTGGTAACGGGCTTCAATTGTGCTTCGCGAAAGCTGAATTTGTTCCGGAGAAATATGCTCGGCCACCGCCTGCTTCGCATCAGTATCATTATATAAAATGCTCTTGGTATGGAAGTTGGCACCGCCCATCAGCAGTGAACTGAAAATGGCCAAAACAGCGCTCCAATTATCAAAGGACGACCAAACCGGCAGGCCGCTGTAAAAGTCAATCAGCTTTTGATAAAGGTCAGGATGGAGCCGTTTTTCTTCCGCTACTTTTTGAAACTCGCCTTTGGTGATGTTGTGAAACCGAACCGGTCCGATAAAGAGGTACTGTCCGGCGTATTCCTCAGCGGTCTGGGGAATTGCCAAAATCGAATAAGAAAAGCGAAAATCATCTTCGATATGATGCAGCGTGCCGGCTTCCAGTTGAGCCGATAATTGTTTTAAATAAGCGGAATAATCAAAGTTTCGAAACAGCTGCTGCCGCAGATTATAATCAATCCGGCCGGATAGCTCCGGCAGTTCGCTGACTAAGAGCACCTGTGCACCCTGCGCCGGAAAGAGTGTTTTCATCAGTTCCAAAATATCAACCTGCATTTTGCATATCTCCTCGTATAATAAGTTTGTAGCCAATAAAAATCAGGTTACAAACTTTTCTTTTTGCGTATAGGTGTATGGATATTCTTATCTGTCTTTTTCATAAGTGGGGGAAAGCTAAGCTTATACACTCAACTTTCCCCTGATTGAAGTGCTGCGCACTTTTGCCGGGACGGGCGTTCTGCATGGACTCTATGCTCGGCTGACGGTATCGCAATTTGCCTAAAAAGGCTGTTCTAGTTTTGCAGAACATGGAAAAGTTGAGTTATAAATGAAAAATCAGTATAATTTTATTAAAAATCAGTATAAATTTTATACTAAAATTATCATATCACAAAAAAGTGCGATTATCAATAAAAATAGTACTGGAATAAATAGTAAAAAATAGGTATAGTAAAAAAGTTGAGTCATTTATTCATTCAAATTTTCCTTGTTTGGCAGGCTGACCGCGCGGTCGTGCAGGCAGCAGGATTTTTAACGGGGGAAAGTTGAACTGCTTACTTTCGGCCCAGCCGAAGCAAAAAAGGAGGAAAAAAGATGAGCACACCAGCAGCTGCCGGAATTCACCGGGCGAAGCTATGGCAGATTGGCGGATTTGCCTTAAATAATACCGCCACCAACCTGTATTTATTTTTTATGAACTTTATTGCTTACTATTTAACCGGCTATGTCGGAGTAGGAGTGGTACTGGCTTCGACCTTGATTACCACCATGCGGATATGGGACGGCGTGACGGATCCCTTTATCGGTTATTTGGTGGATAAAACCAATGGCAGATTTGGTAAAAACCGGCCGTTTATCGTGATTGGTAATGTGATTCTGGCAACAACCAGCCTGATTATGGTTACGGTTACCCATCGGCTGCCGGAGGGCGGAAGATTTATCTTTTTTGTGATTGTCTATATGGTGTATATCATTGGCTATACTTTTCAATGTGTAGTCACTAAATCCGCTCAATCCTGTATGACCAATGATCCGAAGCAGCGGCCGCTGTTTTCGATTTTTGACGGAATTTATAATACGATTTTATTTTCCTTGCTGCCGATTTTGATTTCCGGCGTCTTGGTGCCTAAGTTCGGCGGATTTAACGATCAGTTTTTCATGACTTTTTGGTTGATCACCGCTCCGATTTCCGCGGTGTTTACGGTTATCGCCATTTTTTCCATCGCAGCCAAAGACCGGAGTGAATACTTCGGCACCGGCAAAGTGGTTAAAGTTGGTTTCAAAGATTATTGGGACGTTTTAAAGCATAACCGGGCAATTCAAATGCTGGTGGTGTCGGCCAGTACCGACAAACTGGCGCTGACTACGCAGGCGAACGCCACGGTCGGTGTTATTATTTACGCCATTATTTGCGGAAATTATAAGTTAAGCGGTATGGTTGCCGCCTATACCACCATTCCGACTATGCTCTTTTTATTCTTTGGGGTGGGATTCATTGCGACCCGGCTCGGGCAGAGAAAAGCGATGTTGTTTGGTACTTACGGCGCTTTGACCTGCTGCGTGCTGCTGATTGTTTTATTTTATACCGGTAATCCGACGACGTTATCGCTCCCGGGTGCTGAAAACTTTACCGGCTGGACTTTCTTTACGATTGCTTTTATGGTTTTAAACTTGGGCTTAAAAGGTTTTACCGGAGTATCGGGCAATATCGTTATTCCGATGACTGCCGACTGTGCCGATTATGAGGTATACCGGAGCGGCCGCTATGTGCCGGGCTTAATGGGAACTTTATTCAGTTCGGTGGATAAGATTGTGTCCTCGCTGGGCACCACGATTATTGGGCTTTTGTGTGCGATGGTCGGCTTCAGTGAGCAGCTTCCGACCGTTGATACTCCGCTGACGGATGGACTCAAGTTTGTCGGTGTATTTAGTATGTTTGGTTTGTTAATTATCGGTCTGCTGTGTAATGTGGTGGCGATGAAATATTATCCTTTGACCAAGGAAAAAATGGAAGAAATTCAAAGCGAGATTGCGGCTATTAAGCAAAAAGCCATGCAGGAGGCATAAGAAGCGGCGACAGCCGTAAATGAGGGAAAACTGCGGATAGCCGCAGGCCGAAAAAGAAAACGAAAGGGCAGACGATGAAAAACGAAAAGCAGACGGAAATTGATGCCAGACAGTGGCTGGAGCTGGAAGAAGAATTGGTTGCACTGAAAAAGCAGCAGGGGACTCTTAAACCCAGTCTTTTTACGCGGGTGGGTGATGCGATTGCAGATTATAAGGAAAAAAAGAAAGCAATAGTCAACCGCCGCAAATATATTCGTTTGGCCTTAACTTGCGGTTGGCTTTGCGGAGCACATCGGTTTTATGCCAGGCATTACATCACCGGCGCTTTGTATTTGCTCTTTTGCTGGACGGGAATCCCCTTGGCGATGACTTTGATTGATTTGATGATTGCGCTGCCTAAAGCAGCCGACGCCCGGGGAAATATAGAAATGCAGTGACAGGAGTGTTCAGGATAGGAATGAGCAGGTATTTTGGGGAGAAAGAAACAGATTATAAATGCTGCCGGCTGGATTGCCGAGGTGTTAGCGGAGCAATTTCGGACCATCAGCAGCAAATAGTTATGAGATAAAAAAGGAGGTAGCAATGTTATATCCGGTATTAACAGAAGGACGAGGATTGATTGATTTAAGCGGTTTATGGAGCTTTAAGCTGGATAATGGCAATGGCTTTGCCGAAAAATGGCAGGAAAAGCCTTTAACGGATGCTCTCACTATGCCGGTTCCGGCTTCTTATAATGATATTAAGGAAGGTGTGGATTTTCGGGATCATTATGGTTGGGTCTTTTATCAAAGACCGCTGCATGTGCCCGCGTATTTGCTGGAGCAAAGAGTGATGCTGCGGCTGGATGCGGTGACGCATATTGCTAAGGTTTATTTAAACGGCGAGCTGATTTGCGAGCATAAGGGCGGCTTTCTGCCCTTTGAAGTGGAGGTCGGGTCACTGTTAAAAGCCGGCGGCAATCTTTTGACGGTGGCGGTGGACAATCGGATTGACCATTCCACTTTACCGGTAGGCAGTGAGGGAACGGGCAATATCTTATCGACCGGCTTTTTCCCCTATACGCCGTCAAAGAAGAGGAATAATCCTAACTTTGACTTCTTTAATTATTGCGGTATTACCCGTCCGGTTAAGCTCTATACCACGCCGAAAGATGCATATATTAAAGATGTTGCTTTAGTCAGCCGGCTGGCGGACGGACAGGCGCTGATTGATTATGCGGTTGAGGTCGAAGGCGCAGCTGAAGCAGCGGTCGAAGTCCGCACCCGGCAGGGTGAACTGGTGGCGCAGGCAAAAGGATTACAGGGAACCTTAACGATTCAGGAGCCCCAGTTGTGGCAGCCGTTAAAGCCGTATCTTTATGAAGTAACGGTTTCTTACGGCGCGGATCAGTATGTTTTGCCGTATGGGGTTCGGACGGTGGAAGTCCGGGGCGGAAAGTTCTTGATTAACGGACAGCCCTTTTACTTTAAGGGCTATGGCAAACATGAAGACACTTTCCCGGCCGGCCGGGGCCTGAACCTGCCGATGAACAGCAAAGATATCAGCCTGATTAAATGGCAGGGGGCCAATAGTTTCCGGACCAGTCATTATCCGTACAGTGAGGAAATGATGCGGCTGTGTGATGAGGAAGGCATTGTAGTGATTGATGAAACACCGGCGGTTGGTGTGCATCTGGGCTTTGGCGGCGGCGCGGCGTTTAAGGACGGAAAGAAGGTATTGACTTTTGACCCGATTGCAGAAGGCGGAATCCGGACACAGGAGCATCACAAGGAGGTGGTTCGGGATATGATTGCCCGGGACAAGAACTATGCCTGTGTCGTGATGTGGAGCATTGCCAATGAAGCCGATTCGGGCGGCAAAGGAGCGTATGAGTATTTTAAGCCATTGTATGACCTAGCTCGCGAAAAAGACCCGCAAAAACGGCCGTGTACCATCGTCAGCGTGCAGATGGCCAATTATCAGGAAGACTGCACCTTGCGCTTAAGTGACGTTTTTTGTCTGAATCGGTATTACGGCTGGTATGCGGCCGGGGGCGATTTGGCGGCTGCGGAGCAGCTTTGCCGCGAGGAACTGAGCTTTTGGAATAAGCAGGGCAAGCCCTTTATGTATACGGAATACGGTGCCGATACGGTCATGGGACTGCATGATACGACCGAGGTGATGTTTACCGAGGAATATCAGGTGGAATATTACAAGATCAATCACCGGGTGGTGGATGAGCTGGAAAACTTTGTCGGCGAGCAGGTTTGGAACTTTGCCGATTTTGCTACCAGTCAGGGACTGCTCCGGGTACAGGGCAATAAAAAGGGCGTCTTTACCAGAGACCGCAAACCCAAATTGGCCGCGCATTATTTAAGAGAGCGCTGGACGAATATTCCGGACTTCGGGTATAAGAAGTAAAAAATTAGGTTTTTTGGGGAAATAATGGATAGGAGAAAAGGAAAAATACCGGCAGTCAAGGTTTAGCGGCTGTTTGGGAAAAACTTTTCTCCTTTTTTATTTATCATTCGACGAATTACGAGGAGTTTGCCTGAACAGTAACGGTTTTGAGCGCAATTAAAGCGTTAAAAGCTTGCTGCCGGCAGCCGCTAAGCCGGAAAATGGATTTTTCTTGCTTTTTTGCGGCAAAACGATTATACTGAATTCAACTTTTTTGCGGTTGTCACCGGTTACTTAGCGGCAGGCAAAAATCAGTAAAAATGTCAGAAAATGGAAAGAGATATACTCGCATTTTAAGCATAACAAAGTTAGGGCAGGATGTGCGCCCGCACAGAAACGCGAAGCGTTTCGACAGGGCAGAACGTGCGGCAAGCGTAAAGGATGGAAAAGAGCAAAAGGAGTTTCAAAAAAGTAATGAATATTTATGATTTTACAGTTAAGGACATGAGTGGACAGGAAGTGAGTTTATCGGCATATCGGGGCAAGGTGCTGCTGATTGTCAATACCGCTACCCGCTGCGGCTTTACGCCGCAGTATCAAGGCTTACAGGCATTGTATGAAAAGTACCGGTCGGCCGGATTTGAGATTTTGGACTTTCCCTGCAATCAATTCGGTGGGCAGGCGCCGGAGGGCGAGGCAGAAATCAAGAGTTTTTGCCAGCTTAATTATCAGGTTAGTTTTCCGCAGTTTGCCAAGATTTGCGTTAACGGCAAAAATACCGAGCCGCTGTATGAGTATCTGAAAAAAGAAAAGAGCGGACTTTTAGGCGGCGCCATCAAGTGGAACTTTACCAAGTTTTTAATTGATCAAAGCGGCGCGGTGGTAGCCAGATACGCGCCGGCTGATAAGCCGGAAGATATTGAGCAGGCGATTGAAGCACTTTTGCGGCAGGCGTAAAAGCGGGTGGAATAATTTTTCTGGGAATACGCAGAAAGGCGAAGTGTTTCGACAGGGCAGGCTGTGCGCCCGCACAGAAACGCGAAGCGTTTCGACAGGGAAAAACGGAGTTTTGAGGATTGATATAGGAAAAGGAGTGAGAACTTGAAGATTACTACGATTTTATTTGATTTGGACGGAACCCTCTTGCCAATGGATCAGGACAGGTTTACTGAGGCTTATTTTAAGATGTTGACCAAAAAACTGCTGCCGCATGGCTATGAGCCGAAAAAGCTGATTGACAGTATTTGGGTGGGAACGGCGGCCATGGTTAGAAATACCGGTCAGCAAACGAATGAGGAAGCTTTCTGGAAGAAGTTTACGGAGTTAAACGGTGAGCAGGTTTTGGCGGATAAATCGTTGTTTGAAGAGTTTTATCAAAAGGATTTCCAACAGGTTAAGGATTTTTGCGGCTACAATCCAAAAGCAGCGCAAATGGTGGCAGCCTTAAAGCAGAGGGGCTTTCGGCTGGCACTGGCCACCAATCCGATTTTTCCGGCGGTGGCGACCGAAAGCCGGATCGGCTGGGCGGGACTCGCGCCGGAGGACTTTGAATGGTACACGACATATGAAAACTCCTCTTACTGCAAGCCGAATCCGGATTATTACCGGGCGCTTTTGGAAAAGCTAAAGGTTCAGCCGGAAGAGTGTTTGATGGTCGGCAATGATGCCAGTGAGGATGCAGCAGCGCTGAAAGTGGGAATGTCTTTCTTTTTATTGACGGACTGCCTGATTAATAAGGAAAATAAAGATATTTCGGAGTATCCGCAGGGGGATTTTGATAAACTGCTGGAGTTTGTGAACGAGTTGTAAAATAAGGGGTAACGCAATTTTCCTATTATTCCTGCCCGAGTGGACGGCCTACCTAAAAAAGAGGGTTTTATCGGACATGGGAAAGTTGAGATATTGACTTAGCTATTTGCAGAGCGCCTTATTTAGGGTCGCAAAAAGGGCTTGTCTTTTTGTTGGCTTCTGCTTGGCAGGAGAGGTTGTGTATTTGTCAGGAAATACGCGGCTTTCGGCAGGGAAGTTGAAGGAGTAAGAAATGGTTTTTTCAGGAATTGTATTTTTAGGTTTATTTTTGCCGGCGGTATTGATTTTATACTTTGGCTTGCCGTTTCGCCGGTGGCGGAATTATGTGCTGCTGGCAGCGTCTTTGCTCTTTTATGCCTGGGGCGAGCCGCTGTGGGTGCTGGCAATGATTTTTACCTCGGCGGTCGATTTTGTGAGCGGCCGGTGGATCAGTCGATTGGAAGGATCCAAGTACCGGCGGCTGCCGCTGATTCTTTCAATTGTTTTGGATTTGGGAATCCTGATGATCTTTAAATACTCCGGCTTTCTGTCGCGGGAAGTTTTTAGTTGGACCGGCATTCTGCTGCCGGCCTGGAACCGGCCGATGCCGATTGGGATTTCCTTTTATACGTTCCAGTCGCTGTCATATACTTTGGATGTGTACCGCGGCCAAACCAAGGTGCAGAAAAACTTTTTTTACTATTTAATGTATGTGTCCATGTTCCCGCAGCTGGTGGCCGGGCCGATTGTCCGCTATGCCGATATCGCCGCTCAGATTGAAAACCGTCAGGAAAGTGAGGCAGGTTTTTATCAGGGGGCGCTTCGCTTTTGCGTGGGTTTAGGCAAAAAAGTTATTTTGGCCAATAACGCCGGCAAAGCGGCAGCCGCTTTGCTGACTCCGGCCATGACTTCCGGAATCGAGATTCCGGTACTGAACGCTTGGCTGGGCGCAGCTTTTTATACCTTTCAAATTTATTATGATTTTGCCGGATATTCGGATATGGCGATTGGTCTGGGCAAGATTTTTGGCTTTGACTATAAGGAAAACTTTAATTATCCCTATATTGCCCGTTCTGTAACCGATTTTTGGCGGCGCTGGCATATTTCGCTCAGTAGCTTTTTTCGGGACTATGTGTATATTCCGTTGGGCGGTAACCGCCGGGCGCTTTACCGGAATATTTTTGTGGTTTGGCTGCTGACCGGACTATGGCACGGAGCCAGCTGGAACTTTATCCTGTGGGGACTGTATTACGGAGTCTTATTGATTCTGGAAAAGACGTTGTGGGGGAAATACTTGGAACGCAGCAAATGGCTGGGACATATGCTGACGGTTCTGCTGTTTGTTTACGGTTGGGTGATTTTTTACTGTACCGATTTGGAGTTTTTGCTGACAGTCAGCCGGTCGCTGATTGGTTTTGGCGGGAGATGGCTGGATTTAACCGGAAAGACATGGTTTTTATCGAATATATGGATTTTACCGGTTTATCTGATTGGAGCGACGCCCTATCCGAAGCGGTTGGCGGAGCGGATTTTTCAAACCGAGCGGGCCAGGGATTTGGCAGGCAGCGTATTTGTGCTGGTGGTGTTTACGGTTTCGGTTATTTTACTGATCGGTCAGACTTATAATCCGTTTTTATATTTTCGGTTTTAAGGGAGGAGATATGAAAAAGCTGACAGTTCTTGTTTTTTTGGTTTTATTGTGCGGTTGTGCCGTTTTGACGGCAGCCACTTTTCGCAGTCAGGCGTTGATTTCGGAAAAAGAAAATCGGAGTTTGCAGGCGTTTCCGGTTTTAAACCGGCAAACGTATTTAAACGGCACTTTTTTTAAAGATCTGGAAGCTTATATCTATGACCATGTGCCGCTGCGCGAGCGGGTTTTGGAATATACGGCGCTGTATGATAAAATAAAAGGAATTGAGCCGGAGATTATGGCGCTGGAAAAGGGAAATAGCATGAATTTGGTTAATCCGGATGGCAATACAAAAGCACCGAAGCCGGAGAAAGAGAAAAAGCCGGAGCCGGAGGAAAAGAAAGAACCGGGCCAAGAAGAAACGCCCTCTTTACCGCTGAAACCGGGGCAGAAGGCGGAAACGGATTTTTCACAGTATAAAACGCAGACGCAAAACATTTCTATTATGGCGGTGAAAGATACTTTGCTGCAGCTTTTTCATTTTCACGAGGAAAATGTCAGCGCTTATGCCAAAGCGCTCAATACCTTTGCTGCCAAAATGCCGGAAAATGTGCGGATGTATTCTTTGCTGGCGCCGACGCAGGTGGGGCTGACCGGAGAGGAATATAAAGATTTCAGCGATCCGCAGGATAAGGCGATAGAGTATATTTATTCGCTGCTAAACCCTCGGTATGAAACGATTGAGGCGTTCGCACCGTTGTTTGCGCACCGGCAGGAGTATCTTTATTTTCGATCCGATCATCACTGGACGCAGCTGGGCGCATATTACGCGGCGCAGGCGTTTGCCCGGCAGGCGGGGCTGGCGATGCCGGATATTGCCGATTGTGAAAGGCATTCGTTGGAAAACTTTTTAGGCTATTTATACAGCAATAATCAAGTCAGCAAGGTGGGTCAGCATCCCGACCGGATTGATTATTATATTTATCAGGGTAAAAATCCGGAAATAGAATGCTTTTTCTATGATGAAACCGAAACTTTGAACTCTTATATGCAGACGGTGTTCAGCTTGTCGGCAGTGGCGAATGGCACAAATTACGGAATCTTTTTAAGCGGTGATTATCCGCGGCTGGTTTATAAAAACCCGGAGTCAGCTGGTGGTCGGGTTTTAATGGTGGTGAAGGATTCTTACGCCAACGCATTCGTGCCGTGGCTGATTCATTCCTTTCAAAAGATTATTGTGATTGACCCCAGAACCTGCAAGGACAATATTTATGACCTTGTGGTCAAGGAGCAGGTCACGGATTTTGTGGTGCTTGATTATATCATGGCCGCCGATTTGGAGAGCTTTATCGGAATGATGCAGGAACTGGCGGAGGGAAGGAGGAGTTCTTATGTTAATCAAAAACGAAATCCCGATTTTGGAGTATGATACTTCGCAGCAGTCGGTTATTATGCCCGACCATGAGGGTCTGACCGGGAATCTTCCAAAAAAGGCGGTCTTTGCTTTTTTAAATGAAGTTTTTTATGACTTTATGGAAAGGCATGGAGCCGAACAAATTTCTATATTTAAAAGTATGACCAAAGATTTGCCGGTTTATCGGCTGAACTGGCGGGGCGAGGAGCTTTGTTTTTGTCAGGCGCCGGTGGGATCGGCACTGTCGGCCTGCGTGCTGGACTTTTTGTATGCTTATGGGGTGGAAGAGGTGATCGCGGTCGGCAGCTGTGGTACGCTGACGGATTTGCCGGAAAATGAATTGCTGATTCCCGAGGAAGCGCTGCGGGATGAAGGGGCATCCTATCATTATTTACCGGCGGCCCGGACGGTAGTTTTAAACCGGGAAATGATAAATAAAATGGAACGGGAGCTGACCAGGCAGGGCTGCCGGTACGAGCGGGTGAAAACCTGGACGACGGATGCTTTTTACAGGGAAACAAAAGATTTAGTGGCGTACCGAATCAGTGAGGGCTGCCGGGTGGTGGAAATGGAATGTGCGGCGCTGGCGGCGGTAGCGGAGTTTCGGGGCAAACGTTTTGGCCAGATTTTATTTACGGCCGATAGCTTAGCTGATGTGGAAAATCATGATATGCGCAGGTTTGGCAAGGATTCCCATGAGATTGTGCTGCGGCTGGCAATTGAGGTGCTGCGGGGCGAGTAAACTAGGGTTATGGGTCTGTGCGGAAAGAGAAGCGTTTCGGCTGGGAAAGCTAAGGCGGTCGTATAGTACCGAAAAATTCCGGCAAGGCGGATTTTAATGTCGGACGGGATTTTTGAAAGATAGAGCAGAAAACAGATTTAGGAGCAAAAATGATTCAGAGAAAGCGAAAAAAGATATATTGGCTGGCGGGACTTGTGGCTTTGCTGGCACTGGGCGCGGCGGCTTTTGATGTGCGGATGAAGACGGTGTACTATAAGCTGTCGACCGACAAAGTGACGCAGCCGGTCACCATCGGCTTTGTGGCTGACCTGCACAGCTGTGATTACGGAGAAAAGCAGGAGCGGCTGACGGCGGCAATTGCCGCTACTAAGCCCGACGTGCTTTTGCTGGGCGGCGATATTATTGACGATGAACTGCCGGAAGAAAAAGCCAAGGAGTTTTTAGAGTGGGCCGGCAGCCATTATCCGACTTATTATGTGACCGGCAATCATGAATACTGGACGGATGAAATCGACCGACTGCGGCAGATGGTACGCAGCTATGGCATTACGGTCTTAGAGGGCGATACCGACTTACTGGCGGTCAATGGACAAAGCATTCAAATTGCCGGCATTAACGACCGGGAAGCGCCATCCGGCGAATGGGAAAAGGAACTGGCCCGTTGTGGTAAGAATAGAGATAAGGACAAGTTTTCGGTGCTTTTAACGCACCGGCCGGAGGAGATTACAAAGTATTTGGTCTATGGCTTTGATTTGGTTTTGGCAGGACACGCCCACGGCGGTCAATGGCGGGTGCCGGGCCTGATTAACGGTGTTTTCGCGCCGAATCAGGGGATTTTTCCCCGCTATGCCGGCGGGCGCTATGATTTTGCCGGTGCGGCGATGATTGTCAGCCGGGGACTGGCGCGGGAATCAACCCGGGTGCCCCGCATTTTTAACCGACCGGAATATGTGGTGGTTGAGGTGGAGCCGGAAAAATGAGCATCCCTATGAAAGTAAAAGCTAAACATCTCCTTGCGTGCAAGCACGGCAGAGGAAAAGGAGCTTTTGAAAAAAATCCGACGTGCACGCCGAACCCTGCGGCTTCGGCGTCATAGGGAATCATCCCTATGAAAGTAAAAGCTAAACATCTCCTTTCCATGCAAGCATGGGCGGAGGAAAAGGAGCTTTCGAAAAAAATCCGACGTGCACGCCGAAACCTGCGGCTTCGGCGTCGTAGGGAATCATCCCTATGAAATAAAAATCAAGCACCTCTTTTCGTGCAAGCACGGCAGAGGTGCTTGATTTTTATTTCGCACGTCGGATTTTTTTTCGAATACTGGTCTTTTGACCAATGGACTTTTTCGGGGATGAGGGTTAAAATGGAGTCAAATAAGAGATAAGCTTTATGGGCTATATAAAAAATGAGGGAGAAAGCAAGCAGTCGTTTAAACAAACGGCTGTTTGTTTTTGGCGCGGTCGAGTCTTTCAGGAGAAGAGAAAATGATTGAAAAAAATGCAAAAACGGTTGCAAAAACTGGAGTTTATAACAAAAAGAAGTTTATCATTCCGCTTATTATTTACGCGATCGGTTTTATCATCTGTTTTATTTTTGCCCAATTATCAGAGGAGATCAATGCCGGGGCGGTGGTAGGATATATCGTGATCAGTGCCGGAACCATCCTGTTTTTTAGCGCTTGGGTAAAGGAAAAATATCGATTAGGCAGAAAAATAGGCTTTCCGCTGAGCCTCATTTTTCCGTCGTATCCTGTGGTAGAAGATTATGATGAATTGACGCGGAGCATGAGTTCATTTAAGACAGCTTATAGTGAATTTATGAATAATGAAGATAGAAATAAAGACAACAGTACGCTGCAAAATCATGCGACCCAGTTACTATGGCATTGTATCCACCTGCAAAAAAGGCGTTTGGAAAAGCTGGGTATCCAAATAGATTTGCAGTCCAGCAGACGTTCTTATTCAAAGGGCTCTAATGGCGTCAGGGCGGCGACTTACTTTGACGGCAGATATGATGTTACGGATGTCTACGAAGAAATTTATGCTATCAGGACTTACCGGCAGGGCGACCGGACCATAAAACAGCTATATGATAAGGAAGTCGCCCGGTATACGTTTTTGTCCGCTAAAAATGTCGGCGCAGATCAGGTGGTATGTCCCAATTGCGGCAGTGTGTCATCAAGAAGCAATTTGATTGACGGCTGTGATTTTTGCGGCACCAAATTTACGATTGAAGATTTAAGCGGGAGAGTAGCCAATTTTGGATTCCGCCGTGATTTTGAGGTAAAAGAGGAGAAACGACAGGCGATAAGAAAACTAATTTACCCATGGATTTGCTTGGGGGTAATGATGCCGCTCATCAATATAGGATTTTTTATGCCCTTTTTTTATCGCAAGGACTTGAATGTTTTTGTGCAGTTTTTGGCCGGATTAGTAAGCGCGTTTATGCTCGGCGCCGGTGGATTTTTGATGGCTACCCTTGCCATGCTTTTCCTTGTGCCGCTTGCTTTTGTCTTTAGTGCGGTGCTGGAAGAATTGGATTTAAATCAAAAATTGGTGTATCGTTCCCGCAAAGAATGGGACCGGGAAATCAAATGGGCAGAAAAAGTACGGAAACAGGATCCCTTGTTTTCAATTCAAAGCTTTTTTGGCGGGCTTGAAAATAAAATATACGCCATCCATTTTGCAAATACCAAAAATGAGGTTAATGCCTTTTCAAATTGCGATCTGTCCGAACATTTGCAAAATTATCAGGGAGTCGTTGATATTGAAACGCTGTCTTTGATGCTGAGTGCATACCAAATAAAAGAAGGCGTGCAAACCGCGATTGTGGGCGCCATTTTGCTGCTTAGGGAATTCAAAAACAATAAGATTGAAACCAGAAAAGAACTGGTGAGAATGTACCTTGAAAAAAAGGAAGACTGCAAAACGCAGGCAGTCTGTGCTCCGTCTATCCTCAGATGCAGCAAATGCGGAAGCAGTTTGTCGCTGTTAGAAGGTAAAATTTGCCGGTATTGCGGAAACGAACTGGATATGAAAGAGCATGATTGGGTGATTACCAAATATTTTTAAAAACAGACGCACGAGGCTGCTGCCGAAGATTGTTTAAAGAGTAAAGCAAAAGAGGCTGTCTTAAAAGGATGCAAAGTCATTTTAAGGCAGCCTTTTGATGTGCGGCCGGGTAAGGCCGATTAACAGGAAGTCGCTGTCTGCCGGTGAGAGAGGATATTGTGCTGATATTTTTGCAATATTTTGACTTGAGGAGGGTTAAAATATATGATAAGATGAGAGTGACAGATTAGGCAGAGCAGAAAAGACCGGCCGCCGCGGAGGCGGGGAAAGAGGGCCGGCAAGGAGGAAAAAATGTTTCGTTTTTTTAAAAAAGAGAAGAAATATGAGGAGATTAATGTCAACGAACTGGATGATTTGATTGGCCGGATTGAGCTGATTGATGTGCGCGAAGGCAATGAATTTGAGGCTGGCAGTTTGAAAACGGCGCAAAATATTCCGATGCTGGTGTTGCTGCAAACGCCGGATAAGTTTTTAACTAAGGACAAGACCTATTATATTCTCTGCCAGTCGGGGATGAGAAGCAAGATGGCGGTTAAGACACTGGCAGGACAGGGCTACCGGGTGGTCAATGTGGTCGGCGGGATGAAGAATTATCAGGGGAAAAATAAAAAATAATTGCAGTTCAGGCAGGCTTTAACAGGGAAATCAAAGACAGCAGTGATAAAGTCAGGAGCGGTCAGTAAAAACTTGGTTTTGAAAGCGGCAGGGAAAGGAAGAAATGAAAAAAACGATTATTGTAGGGGTGGCTGGCGGCTCTGCCTCGGGGAAAACGACCGTAGTTTCGGAAATTATGAGAAGATTCGGCGAACAGGTTGAGGTGGTGAGTCATGATTATTATTACAACGATCAGGCAGAAATGCCGATGGAAGAGCGTTATCGTCAAAATTATGACCATCCCGATGCTTATGAAACCAAACGGCTGGTTGAGGATATCCGGCGGCTGAAAGAGGGGCAGGCAATTTACCGTCCGACTTATGATTATACCCAGTATACCAGAGGGAAAGAAAAGGTTTTGGTTGAGCCCAAGCGGGTGGTTATTGTCGAGGGGATTTTAATCTTAGAAGATAAAGCGCTGCGGGAGTTGATGGATATTAAGATTTATGTTGATACCGATTCCGACGAGCGGCTGATGCGCCGCCTGACCAGAGACATGGCTGAGCGGGGACGGACAGTTGAGTCGGTGCTGGAACAGTACCGCAAAACGGTTAAGCCGATGCATGAGCAGTACGTGGAGCCGTCGAAAAAGTATGCCGATATTATTTTGCCCAGAGGCGGTGAAAATAAAATCGGGATTGAAATTATTTTAAGGCATTTAAAGAGCTATATTCAGGCGGAATAGAGGAGAAATGGAAAAAACGGCGCAAAGAAAAGACGAGCATTTACAATATGCCCTGCAGTTTCACAATCAGCAAAACCCGGAATGGGATTCGATTTCTCTGCCGCTGCGTTCCCTGCCGGAATTAAATCTGGATGAGATCAGCCTGCACACGGAAATTATGGGATTTTCCCTGAACTATCCTTTTTATATCAATGCCATGACGGGCGGCAGCCGGCAGGCGGAGGAATGGAACCGAAACCTGGCGATTTTGGCCAGAGAATGCGGCTTGATGCTGGTAATGGGCTCTTACGGCATTGCCCTGCGCCGGCCGGAAGCAAAGCGGTCGTTTGCCGTGATTCGCCGGGAAGCGCCGGACATTTGTCTGGGTGTTAATCTGGGGGCGGATAAAACTCCGGCTGAGGCCTGGCAGGCGCTTGAGGAGACGGCGGCCGATTTTTTACAGATTCATATCAACCCTTTGCAGGAGTTAATCATGCCGGAGGGCGAAAGAAACTTCCGGGGCTGGCTCGGTCATATTGAGGAAATTGTGCGAAAAAGTCCGGTGCCGGTGATGGTGAAGCAGGTCGGCTTCGGTATGAGCCGGGATGA
Source organism: Lachnospiraceae bacterium oral taxon 500 (assembly GCA_002999035.1). NCBI lineage: Bacteria > Bacillati > Bacillota > Clostridia > Lachnospirales > Lachnospiraceae > Lachnospiraceae bacterium oral taxon 500. The sequence continues at coordinate 2,805,922 of CP027241.1, read as the reverse complement.
TATCGCGGGGCTTTTGGCGGCCGGAGTAAGAACAATTGATATCAGCGGCCGGGGCGGTACGAACTTTGCCAAGATTGAAAATGTCCGCCGGGACAAACCCTTTGCCGAATTAGAGAATTTGGGCATTTCGACGGTCGAATCCTTAAAAAACAGTCGGGATTTTCAGGGGCAGGCGGAGTTTTTAGCTTCCGGCGGGATTAAAAATGCGCTCCATATTGCCAAGGCCTTAGCACTGGGCGCCAAGGCGGCCGGGCTGGCCGGGCAGATTTTGTATTTGCTGAAAGAAAAAGGCCTGACGGAAACCATTGCCGAGGTTGAACACTGGAAAGAGGAATTAAAGCGGCTGTATTTGCTGTGCGGCGTAAAAAACACCGCCGGCCTGAACCGGCTGGCGGCGGGGGAAAAAGAGTAACAGGGTCTTTCCGGCCATGTGAAATTTATCACGTAAATATAGAGACAAATACCAGTTGACAATTTCTGCGTTTAGTGATATTTTCAGTCAAAGAAGTTCGTGCTTGGCGGCAGATATATTTTTCTTTGCCCAAAACTTTGCTTTTTATGCGAAGTTGCGGCGGACTCTTAACTTAGGCGGATAAAATCAAATGACCGCAGCCAAACGGCAGTGCCGGAGGACGGTCATTGTGCAGAAAGGACCTTTGTTTATGCGGGTAGGACTGGATATTGGCTCTACGACTTTAAAATGCGTTGTCTTAGACAACGATAACAATATAGTATACACTCATTATGAGCGTCATTTATCGCAAATTGCCGCTAAGACGGCAGCGCTGATTGAGCAGATTATGGAGCGCTTTCCGGGGATCGGGGAATGTCCGGTTTGCATTTCCGGCTCAGCCGGAATGGGACTGGCTGAGGATCTGGGCGTGTCTTTCGTGCAGGAAGTTTATGCCAGCCGCTTAGCGGTGAAAGCACTTTATCCTGATACGGATGTAGTCATTGAATTGGGCGGTGAAGACGCTAAAATTTTATTTTTAACCGGGGCACTGGAGGTTCGGATGAACGGCAGCTGCGCCGGCGGGACCGGGGCGTTTATTGACCAGATGGCAACCCTGCTGGGCGTAACGGCGGAAGAAATGAATAGCCTGGCGGCCGGCAGTGAAAAGTTTTATACGATTGCCTCCCGCTGCGGAGTCTTTGCCAAAAGCGATATTCAGGCGCTGCTCAATCAGGGGGCGTTGCCGCAGGATATCGCTCATTCTATTTTTCATGCCGTTGTCAGCCAGACGATTGCGGGGCTGGCGCAGGGGCGGGAAATCAGCGGTAAAATCCTGTATCTGGGTGGGCCGATGACTTTTTTTTCGGGCTTACGAGCGGCGTTTGACGATGCCTTAAAGCTGCAAGGTATCTGTCCGGACAACTCTCTTTATTATGTTGCTTACGGTGCGGCCCGCTATCCTGAAAGCCATGCCGTGGATTTGTCTTTTCTGGCCCACTCAGCCCGTGCCTATCTTTCCAAAAATGATTATAAGAAGTGCAAAGCCTTATTTGAAAGTGAAGCCCAGTATGCTGACTTTAAACGGCGCCACCAGCGAAAGGATATTTCGACGGATGCGCAGCCGGGCGCTGATAATAAGCTGTGGCTGGGAGTGGATGCCGGTTCAACGACGGTTAAGTTTGTCGCTTTAAATCGGAAAAATGAGATTGTATTCACGCGCTATGTGTCAAACAAGGACAATCCGGTTTCTATCGTCCGCGGCTTTTTAACCGAACTGTATGAGCGCTATCCCGGGATCCGGATTGGCGGGGCGGCTGCGACCGGCTATGGCGAGGATATTATTAAAAATGCCTTTTCCTTTGATCTGGGTGTGGTGGAAACGATTGCTCATTTTACGGCGGCGTATGCCTTTGACCCGGAGGTTGATTTTATCATTGATATCGGCGGTCAGGATATTAAGTGCTTTAAGATCCGAAACGGAGCGATTGATAATATTTTTTTAAACGAAGCCTGTTCGTCCGGCTGCGGTTCCTTTTTACAGTCCTTTGCGGCTACACTCGGCTATGACAGTGCGGATTTTGCGGCGCTGGGCTTATTTGCAGATGCGCCGGTTGACTTGGGCAGCCGCTGCACCGTGTTTATGAACTCTTCGGTTAAGCAGGCCCAAAAAGACGGGGCGGCGCTGGCCTCCATTTCTTCGGGGCTGTCGATCAGTGTGGTGAAAAATGCTTTGTATAAAGTGATTCGAGCAGCGACACCGGACAGTCTGGGCCGGCATATCGTGGTTCAGGGCGGCACGTTTATGAGCGATGCGGTGCTGCGCAGCTTTGAGCTGGAGATCGGGCGGGAAGTGACCCGGCCCAATATTGCCGGTTTAATGGGGGCGTACGGAGCGGCGCTGTATGTCAAAAATATGGATTATGAGAACAGTACGGTTCTGACACCGGAGAAACTGGCGGAGTTTGAACATACCATTAAACGGACAACCTGCAAGGGCTGTGCCAATTACTGCCAGCTGACGGTCAATCGTTTCGGCACCGGCCGGCGCTATATTTCCGGCAACCGCTGCGAGCTGCCTTTAACCGGCAAATCACCGCAAAAGCGGCTGAATATTTATGATTATAAAAAGGAATTGTTGGCGGCATATCAGCCGGTGTCCGGACGGCGGGGGCGGATTGGCATGCCGCTGGCGCTGAATGTTTATGAAATGCTGCCGTTTTGGCATACCTTTTTTACTGCACTCGGCTTTGAACTGCACACGACGGAGGAAGCCGACCGCAAACTCTATATCCGGGGCCAGCATACGATTCCGTCCGATACGGTTTGTTATCCGGCGAAACTGGTGCACGGACATATCGAGGAGTTGTTGGATAAAAAATTGGATGCGATTTTTTATCCCTGCCTGTCGTATAATTTTGACGAGGGGATTAGTGACAACTGCTATAACTGTCCGGTAGTGGCCTATTATCCGGAGGTTATCCAAAAAAATGTAAAACGCCTGGCCGATACTGCTTTTATCAGCGATTATATCGGCATCCATCGGCCCAAAGATTTTCCGAAGAAAATGCAGGAGATTTTAGCCAAGTATTTTCCTAAGATTTCACTGCGGGAAATTCAGGAGGCGGCCCGGCAGGCCTATGCCGAAAATGACGCCTATAGGCAAAGAATTATGCAAAAGGGGCAGGAAATCATGGCTCAGGCCAAAGCGCAGGGATTGTCTTTGATCGTACTGGCCGGCCGGCCCTATCATATGGACCGGGAGATCAATCACGGAATTGATGATTTGATTTGCGACTGCGGCGCGGCGGTGATCAGCGAGGACTGTTTGGCGGCCGAGTTTGGCAAAGTGAATACCTTGGTCATTAATCAATGGACTTATCACGCCAGGATGTATGCGGCGGCCAAATATATCGCTGAAAGCAAAGACCCGGATATTAATCTGGTTCAGTTAGTCAGCTTTGGCTGCGGCGTTGACGCTATTACAACGGATGAAATCCGGGAGATTTTGGAAGACAGCGGCCGGATTTACACCCAGCTGAAAATTGATGAAATTGCCAATTTGGGAGCAGTCAAAATCCGAATGCGCAGCTTATTTGCCGCAATTGAACAAAAAAAGAGAGAGGATAAGCGATGAGAGAACGAAGCTGGCAGGAATTTACCGCGGAAATGAAAGCAACGCATACCATATTGATTCCCAATATGGCGTCGATTCATTTTGAAATATTAAAAAATATTTTTTTATATCATGGTTATAAGGTTGAGCTGCTGACCACGACCGATCAGCGGATTGTCGAGGAGGGGCTGCGCTATGTCCATAACGACACCTGCTATCCGGCACTTTTGTGCATCGGTCAAATCATGGATGCGTTGCACAGCGGCAAATATGATCTGAGTAAGACGGCACTGATTTTGTCCCAGACGGGCGGCGGCTGCCGGGCGTCCAATTATATTCACCTGTTGCGCAAAGCCTTAAAAACCGACGGACTGGGGCATATTCCGGTGATCTCTTTTTCAACTTCGGGGCTGGAAAAGCATAGCGGCTTTCAGCTGTCGCTGGCAATGGTGCATCATCTGCTGGTTGGTGTGGTCTACGGCGACCTGTTGATGCTGCTGTCCAATCAAACCCGGCCTTATGAAATCACGGCGGGGGAAACGGATCGTTTGGTCGAAAACTGGACGCGGCGGCTGGCGAAGCTGATGGCGCAAAAAAAAGCATTTTCCCGTATCGGGATCAAGCGCTATCTGAATGAGATTGCAGATGATTTTGCGGCGATTGCCCTGGAAAAGAGGGACAAGACGAAGGTGGGCATTGTCGGCGAGATCTATGTTAAATATTCGCCCTTAGCCAATAATCATTTGGAAAAGTTCTTGGCTGAGCATGACTGCGAGGTCAATGTTCCGGGAATTTTAGGTTTTGTCCTTTACTGTGCCAAAAATAATGTCATTGATATCAAGCTTTACGGTGGCCATCTACTGAACCGGATCGTGCATCATCTGATTTTCCGCTATGTGGAGGGCTATGAAAAACTGCTGATTCAAGCAGTCGGGAGACATAGTAAGTTTTTGGCGCCCTGGCCGCACCAAAGGCTTTTTCAGGAGGGCACCAAGGTGGTCGGCGAGGGTTGTAAAATGGGCGAAGGATGGCTTTTGACGGCGGAGATGGTCGAACTGATCCATCATGGTTTTTCCAATATCGTCTGTACCCAGCCCTTTGGCTGTCTGCCCAATCATATTGTCGGCAAGGGCATGATCCGCAATTTGCGGGAGAGCTTTAACGCCAATATTGTGGCGATTGACTACGACCCCGGTGCGACGCACGTTAATCAGGAAAACCGGCTGAAGCTGATGCTGGCGGTAGCCAAGGAAGGCAAGCTGAAAGAAAGAACGGCTTCGCTGGCAGAGATGGCAGATTGATTGGACGGCGGATCGGGATTTTGTCAGCAATAAATAAGCCGGCAATATAACGAAGAAAAAAAGGAAATCATCATATTAAGAAGTCCTTTATAATAGGAAGAAAAATTTCCGTTCAGGCAACACACTCGCAATTTGCCGAAATGACTTTCGCCAAATTGCTCATATATAAATCGCTTGCCTGAACTGTGGACAAAAAATACTTGACAGCGGGGCTGTTATGAGTTATGATACATGAAATAAATAAGCAGCGCCGAGGATAAAGAAGGAGTACGAGCCGTGTGTTTGCGCAGAGAGATAGCGGGTGGTGAGAGCTATTGAAATGCCGGTTTGGAAGGTAGTCTTTTAGGTTCATTCTGAAATTGCAGTAGGAAATGACGGGTTGAGCTCACGTTATCGAGCAGCAGCATTGTTGGATGCGAGAGTGCCGAGTAATTCGGAAAAAAGGTGGTACCGCGAGAGATTCGTCCTTTGTATTGAAAAATACAAAGGACTTTTTAAATTTTAAATTTTTTCCCAGTAAAGGAGGAAGAAAATGAAAGAAAAATTAAGTTTAAGACAGTATATGCTGATTGGAACAATGCTTTTCGGAATGTTTTTCGGAGCGGGCAATTTGATCGTGCCGCCGATGACCGGGAAGCTGGCCGGTGAAGAGGTGTGGAGTGCTATGTTTTTCTTCAGCATTACCGCAGTAGCGCTGCCGGTTTTGGGAGTGGTGGCGGTGGCCAAAGCCGGCAGCTTGAAAAACTTGGCAGAACGGGTCAGCCCGCGCTTTGCGGGGATCTTCACGGCGGCTATTTATTTATCCATCGGGCCGGTACTGGCTATTCCCAGAGCCAGTACGGTTGCTTTTGAAATGGGGGCTAAGCCTTATCTGCCGGCTGCTTTCTCTGAGCGTTTGGCTTTGTTTCTTTATTCCCTGCTGTTTTTTGCTATCGTTTATTGGCTGGCACTAAATCCCAGCAAGCTGGTGGAGCGGCTTGGCAAAATCATTACGCCGACGCTGCTGGGCTTGATGCTGATCTTATTCGCGACCGCTCTGATCACTGGAATGCCGGCGATGGGAGCAGCAGCGACTACCGCTTATCAGGAGCATCCGGGGCTGACCGGACTGATCGATGGCTATATGACGATGGACACGATTGCTGCTCTCAACTTTGGAATAGTTATTTCTATGGTTATTCGAGATTTTCAGGTGACAGAGGAAAAGGCAATCGTCCGGGCGACAGTCAGGGCGGGCGGCTTTGCCGGGTTATTGCTGGCAGTGATTTATTTCATTTTGGCTTATTTGGGAGCTTCCGGTGCCGGTCTTTTTGCCGATGCAACCAATGGCGCTCAAATCTTGAGCCGTTTGTCGAATCACCTTTTTGGATGGAGCGGTGCGATTTTAACGGGCGCTATTTTTACTCTGGCTTGTTTAAGTGTTTCGGTCGGGCTGGTTACTTCTTCGGGCGAATATTTTGCCGCGATTTATCCGCGCTTTTCCTATAAAGCTTGGGTCAGCTTATGGACGCTGCTCAGTTTGGCGTTTGCCAATATTGGTTTGGATGCGATCTTAAAGTACAATGTGACAGTGCTTTATGTCCTTTATCCGATTGCCATTGTCCTGATCTTTCTGGCGCTGGTCCATTACCGGCTGCCGGTCGGGCAATGGATTTACCGGCTGCCGGTCTACACGGCCATGATCATCAGTGGCGTGGCGGCGCTGGCAACGGAACTGGGAATAGAAATCCCGCTGATTTATCCGCTGTTTGCCCGGCTGCCGCTGCATGAAGTTAAATTGTCCTGGCTTTTGCCGGTGCTGGTGGTCTTTGGCCTGACTTGGGCATTGCAGGTCGGAGGATGGGAGCTACTAAAGAAAAAGTTTGACTAAGGAAGAGGGAAAAACGAATAATTTTTCAGAAAAAAATTGACGATTTATTTATTATACGATATAATAATTATCGAAAAATAACAGTAAAAAACAGAGAAAGGAGTGAATGTTTATATAAAAAAATGGTGTTTTTATTTACATTTTTATTTGTCTTGTATTCGACAGTGAGTATTCAGGCATATAGGTTCAATGACTGGACTTTGACAAATCCACAGGACGTTAAATTTTTAATAAGCACAGTTGTGGGTTCTTATTCCACTATGGTAACTACTTGTACTAAAAAATGGGAGGCTTGTCCAGAAATAAAAGTAAGAGCGGTAGAGGGAGAACATAATATTTATTTTTATGCGCGCTATGATATGGATTCCGGTGCTTACGCAATAGCACACCATTACAGTAATGACTCGCATACAGTAACGTTATACAAGAGCTTTCATCAAGAACTATCCAATGTTGAACAACAGGAAACGGTTGTGCATGAAGTGGGACATTGTCTTGGATTGGATCATTGTGAGGAAGAAAATAACACAATATCTGTTATGCGAGAAAGAGGCTTTAATAACAAACCGTACCCACTTTCAGATGATAAGCAGGGAATTGCGGCTAAATACTAAAGGAGGGATTGATTATGAAGAAGCTATGGACAGCGGCCGTACTAATGGTAGCAGTATTAAGTTTAAGTGCTTGCGTGGCAGATGAAACGCAGACAAAGGACAATCCGACCAATGCTTCGAAGCATGAGGATATAGAAGCTAAAGTTGTCAGTTTTGAAAGCTTTGAGGAGATGGATAATAATAGTGGGATCGTGGTTAAGGTAATAAAAGAAGATAGCACTAAAGACCGCATTTTAATAGATCGGCATAATGGAAAACCGGTGTTTGGCTGTACTTTGTCAAAGGTTAAGGTGTTGGATGTCTATAAGGATGAGTCGAAAGAAATTTTGCCTGGTCAGGAGATTACAATTTACGAAAATGAGTATTATGATGAAGAAAGTGATATTACTTATCATGTGGAGAGCTATCAAGCAATCAAAGCAGGGGAAGAGCGGCTGCTGTTTTTTAAAGAAAAAAATATTATGCAGGATAAAACGGAGTATTATACACCACAGGGCATTTATTATGGGAGTATTTCGCTGTCGGCGGATAGATCGGCGGCTGTTTTAAAAAGGCATGGCGATGAAGAATATACCCCCAGTCAAGATGTAGTTGAAATATGGGAAGCGGCTAAGGCTAAGTATCTTAAAGAATAATAAAAATAGAAAAATAGAAAAATATCTTGACAGGCTTTCGGGATTAGCATACAATATTATTGGTAGACAGAGATGTCTGAAAAGCGGTGTACCCTACCATGAGTGGGAGCTAAAAAAGCGGTGTACCCTACCATGAGTGGGAGCTAAAAAAGCGGTGTACCCTACCATGAGTGGGAGCTAAAAAAGCAAAAGAGCAGGCTTTTATGAGCCTGTTCTTTTTTTGAAAGAGGAGGTGAAATATGAAATTTTCTTTTTACTGCGCTGATGATGAATATTAATATTGTGACTTTTTGCGGAAAAGCGATCCTTGCGTTCCCTATACAATGGATAAAAAAAGAAATCGGCCATTTGTTGGAATTGTGTTTTCGATTAATGGCTATAAATATTATGCTCCGCTTACGTCTCCCAAGCCGAAACATCTTGCCATGAAAAATCAGATAGACTTTCTTAAAATCAAAGGCGGAGCATGGGGGGCAATCAATTTGAATAACATGATACCGATTCATGAAAATAGTTTGCAGATTGTGAATATGAAAATTTTGCCGACAGATGATAAACCAACAATTAATTATAAAAATCTTTTATCAAATCAACTGTCATGGTGCAATAAAACTGAAAATTCGACGTTTATTACCAGCAGGGCACAAAAACTTTACGATATGGTTGTTCAGAAAAAAGCCCAACCACAGTTAGTACAAAGATGTTGCGACTTTTCGATAGTCGAAGCGCAGTATCTTGTGTATTGCCGGAATCATAATTTAACTCATGAGGATTCAATGTCGCAATGAACAAAATTTTACACTTTCGGTAAAAACGGAGAATAAATTTGTGCAAAACAGAGAAAAACAGAAAAACGCGAAAAAAACTTGTAATTTTTTCCCCGCAGGTATATAATAACCAAGTTGTGATAAGAGCGGTGAAGCCGGAGGTTGCTAAAATGTTTTAGGGTATTCCGGCAGAGCGAGTCTAGTTCACGAAACAGACGACAAGATCACTGTACAAGGAAACATACAGTTTATGGGTGTTTGAAGAGAAGAAACACTCGGCAGGATGTACAGTCACCACTTGTCGTACCAAGCAAAACAGTACGAAAAGGAGGCGGCTTTTTTTATGGCTAAGGAAAAAATCAGAATCAGTTTAAAGGCATACGATCATGAGCTTATTGATCAGTCAGCAGTCAAAATCATTGAGACAGCGAAGAAAACGGGAGCAAAGGTGAGCGGCCCGATTCCGCTGCCGACCAAAAAGGAAGTGGTTACGATCCTGCGGGCGGTGCATAAGTACAAGGACTCCAGAGAGCAGTTCGAGAGAAGAACGCACAAGCGTTTGATCGATATTTTAATGCCGACGGCTAAGACCGTGGACGCTTTGATGAAGTTAGAGCTCCCGGCTGGCGTAGATATCAAAGTTAATGCAAAATAAGCGGATCACAAAATAGACTTTGGGAGAATCCTTTGTCTAGTATGAACGGATAGACTTTCCGTTCCGCTGTAGAAAAACAGGAGGAAAAATATGAAAAAAGCAATCATTGCCAGAAAAATCGGTATGACGCAGATTTTTACCGAAGACGGAACCGTAGTTCCGGTTACGGTGCTTCAGGCGGGACCTTGCCCGGTAGTGCAGGTCAAGACTGTAGAAAACGACGGATACAGTGCGGTTCAGTTGGGCTTTGAAGAAAAGACCAAAAATGTGACCAAACCGGCCAAGGGACATTTTGAAAAGGCCAATGTACCGGCGCAGAAGTTTTTAAAGGAATTTCGGTTGGCGGACGCTGAAAATTATCAGATCGGCCAGATGGTTACGGCGGAGAGCTTTGCTGCCGGCGACTATGTTGACGTAACCGGACGTTCCAAAGGTAAGGGCTATCAAGGCGCAATCAAGCGTCACGGCCAGCACCGCGGACCGATGGCCCACGGCTCCAAATATCATCGCTATGCCGGTTCGATGGGTAATGCATCCTTCCCGGGCAAAGTATTTAAAGGCAAAAAGCTGCCGGGACATATGGGCGCGGTACAGATTACGGTGCAGAACCTTGAAGTTGTTCGGGTGGACGCAGAAAATAATTTATTATTGATCAAAGGTGCAGTTCCCGGAGCAAAGAAAACAGTCGTGACGGTAAGAAGTGCCGTCAAGAAGGCTTAGTGGGAAGGAGGAACTAAAATGGCGAAAATAGCAGTATTAAATATGCAGGGCAAACAAGTCGAGGAAATCGAGTTAAATGATAGCATTTTTGGCCTGGAAGCAAACGATCATGTCGTTTACCGGGCGGTAGTTACTCAGCTTGCCAATCATCGTCAGGGCACACAGTCAGCTTTGACCAGAGGAGAAGTACGAGGCGGCGGTATCAAACCGTGGCGGCAAAAGGGAACCGGTCGGGCCAGACAGGGTTCGATTCGTGCTCCGCAGTGGACCGGCGGTGGCGTGGTATTTGCGCCGAAACCGCGTGACTACTCCAAGCGTTTGAATAAAAAGGAAAGAAGATTGGCGCTGAAAGTAGCGTTATCGGAAAAAGTAAGAAACGGAAATCTGATTGTGCTGGATAAGTTGGAATTCGGCGAGATTAAGACCAAGAACATGGTAGCGGTGCTGAAGGCGCTGGAAGTAACCAAGGGTCTGGTTGTGCTGAGCGGTGTAGACAACAATGTGGTTCTGTCGGCCAGAAACATTCCCGATACCAGAACGATTCCGGTAAATAATATCAATATTTATGATTTGCTGAAATACGAAAAATGCGTTATTACCAAAGACGCAGTTAAGGCTCTTGAGGAGGTGTATGCGTAATGGCAAACGTTCAATACTATGATGTGTTGCTCCGCCCGGTAGTAACCGAAAAATCAATGGAAATGATGTCGGAAAAGAAATATACTTTCTTTGTTCATCCGGAAGCAAATAAAATCCAAATCAAAGAAGCGGTTGAAAAGATGTTCCCCGGAACAAAGGTAGAAAAAGTCAACACCATGAATTACGACGGCAAAGAAAAGAGACGCGGCGCGACGAAGGGCAGAACGGCTAAGACCAAAAAAGCAATCGTCAGCTTAACGGCAGACAGCAAAGACATCGAATTCTTTGACGGCATGTAAACGAAAGGAGCATTAATATGAAATCATATCGTCCATATACTCCTTCCAGAAGACATATGACCGTAGCGTCTTATGAAGGGCTGACCAAGAAAAAGCCGGAGAAGTCGCTGGTTATCAGCTTGAAGAAAAATTCTGGAAGAAACAATCAAGGTAAAATCACGGTCAGACACCGCGGCGGCGGACACAAGATCAAATACAGAATTATTGACTTTAAGAGAAATAAGGATAATATGCCGGCAAAGGTAGCGGCAATTGAGTACGATCCGAACCGGACTGCATTCATTGCTTTGCTTAACTATCAGGACGGCGAAAAGAGATATATCTTGGCACCGGTCGGCTTAAAGGTCGGCGATGTGCTGATGAGCGGCGAAAATGCCGAAGTAAAAGTCGGAAACACCTTACCGATGGCCAACATTCCGGTGGGTGCCAACATCCACAACGTGGAAATGAAGCCGGGCAAGGGCGGACAATTAGTGCGCTCGGCCGGTATGGTTGCACAGCTGATGGCCAAAGAAGGCAAGTACGCAACTCTGCGTCTGCCCTCCGGTGAAATGAGAATGCTGCCGATTTTGTGTCGGGCAACCATCGGTCAAGTAGGCAATACCGAGCATGAATTGGTTAACGTCGGTAAAGCCGGCCGCAAGAGACACATGGGTATTCGCCCGACCGTCCGCGGTTCGGTTATGAACCCGAATGATCACCCGCACGGCGGTGGTGAAGGTACCACTCCGATCGGTCTTAAGAATCCGAAAACTCCTTGGGGTAAGCCGGCGCTTGGTCTTAAGACGAGAAAGAAGAAAAAGAATTCCACGAAATATATTGTTCGCGCACGCAGTAAGAACAATTAGGCACAAGGAGGTTTAAACAGATGGCACGTTCGTTAAAAAAAGGACCTTTTGCCGATGATCATTTATTGAAGAAAGTCGAAGAGGCAAAGGCCAGCGGAAATAAGCAAGTAATTAAAACCTGGTCCAGACGTTCCACCATCTTCCCGGAGATGGTAGGCCTGACGATTGCGGTTTACGACGGCCGCAAGCACATTCCGGTCTATATCAGTGAAGATATGGTTGGACACAAATTGGGAGAATTCTCCTTAACCAGAACCTATAAAGGTCATGTCAAATCAGAAAGAAAAGGAAAGAAATAGCGAAGGAGGATCGTTTCAATGGCTAAAGGACATAGAAGTCAGATAAAAAAGGAAAGAAACAATGTCAAGGATACAAGACCCAGGGCTAAAGTTTCGTTCGCTCGTGTTTCTCCGACAAAAGCTAATTTTGTGTTAAAGGCAATTCGCGGCAAGAAAGTCGGACAGGCTCTCGGTATTCTGGCATATAATTCCAGATACGGTGCGGAAGTGATCGGCAAGCTCCTGCGGTCGGCAGTTGCCAATGCAGAAAATAACAATGGTATGGATGCAGGCCGTCTGTACATTGAAGAAGCCTATGCCAATCAGGGACCGATCATGAAGAGAATTCGTCCCAGAGCACAGGGCAGAGCATTTCGGATTGAAAAGAAAACAAGTCACATTACGATTGTATTGAATGAGTTGAAAGACAAATAAGGAGGTTAAGCATGGGTCAGAAAGTAAATCCTCATGGCTTACGGATCGGCATTATCAAAGACTGGGATTCCAAGTGGTATGCTGAAAAGGAATATGCCGACTATCTGGTAGAAGATCATAAGCTGAGAGAATACTTAAAACAGCGGCTGTTCAGCGCCGGTATTTCCAATATTGAAATTGAAAGAGCGTCAAAGAGAGTTCGTTTTAATATACACACAGCTAAGCCGGGTATTATCATCGGCAAGGGCGGTGAATCCATTGAAAAATTAAAGAGCGATTTGGAAAAGAAAACCGATTCGCAGGTCATGATTAACGTAGTTGAGATCAAAAGACCGGAATTAAATGCGACTTTGACCGCTGAAAACGTAGCGGCACAGCTTGAGAGCCGTATTTCCTTCCGCCGGGCAATGAAGCAGGTCATCGGCAGAACGATGAAATCCGGCGCTAAGGGAATCAAAGTAACCTGTTCCGGACGGCTTGGCGGTGCGGAAATTGCCCGTGGCGAAAGCTATTCGGAAGGGACGATCCCGCTGCAGACATTAAGAGCAGACATTGATTACGGCTTTGCAGAAGCCAATACGACTTATGGCAAAATTGGTGTCAAGGTTTGGATTTATAAGGGCGAAATACTTCCTGAAAAAGTAAAAGCGTCAAGCGAAGGGAGCGAAAAATAAATGTTAATGCCGAAGAGAACAAAATATCGTAAGCAATTCCGCATGAAAATGCGCGGAAGAGCAACACGCGGAAATAAAATCAATTATGGTGAATATGGAATCATTGCATTAGAGCCGGGCTGGATCAAGGCAAATCAGATCGAAGCTGCCCGTGTGGCTGCTACCCGTCACATGCGTCGTGGCGGTAAGTTATGGATTAAGATTTTCCCGGATAAGCCTATTACGGCAACTCCCGCTGAAACTCGTATGGGTAAAGGTAAAGGTGCGGTAGAGTATTATGTGGCAGTAGTTCGGCCGGATCGCGTCATGTTCGAGATCGGCGGCGTCAGCGAAACGGTTGCCAAAGAAGCGTTGAGACTTGCGACACATAAGTTGCCGATCAAGTGCAAGGTAGTGTCGAAAGCTGATTTAGAAGGCGGTGAGTAGAATGAAATCATCTAAATATATGGAAGAATTATTAAATAAGTCCGCAGCGGAATTAAACGAAGACCTTGTGAGCGCGAAAAAAGAATTGTTTAACCTCAGATTTCAAAATGCGACCAATCAGTTAAGCAACACCGGTCGGATTAAAGAGGTGCGCAGGAACATTGCCCGGATCCAAACCGTTCTGACCGCTCAAAGCAAGAAAGCATAGCCGAAGGAGGAATAGATCATGGCAGAAGAAAGAAATATGAGAAAAACTCGGGTCGGTATCGTTTCGAGTGATAAAATGGATAAAACCATTACCGTAAAAGTCGAAACCAACGTAAAGCATCCGCTGTACGGCAAGGTTGTAAAGCAGACGAAGAAATTAAAGGCGCATGATGAAAACAACGAATGCAAAATCGGCGACCGGGTGCGCGTCATGGAAACCAGACCGCTGTCTAAGGATAAGCACTGGAGATTAGTAGAAATTATCGAAAAAGCAAAATAGATGCGAAATAGGAGGTACGGAAAATGATTCAACAGGAATCAAGATTAAAGGTGGCAGACAATACCGGCGCCAAAGAACTACTTTGCATTCGCGTCATGGGCGGATCCACCAGAAGATACGCAAGGATCGGAGATGTTATCATTGCGACTGTTAAAAGCGCAACACCAGGCGGCGTTGTAAAAAAAGGCGACGTAGTCAAGGCGGTCGTAGTGCGCACTACCAACCAAACCAGAAGAAGCAACGGTTCTTATATCCGCTTTGATCAAAACGCAGCGGTTATTCTGAGAGAAGACGGAACGCCGAAGGGCACCCGTATTTTTGGACCGGTTGCCAGAGAGCTGAGAGAGAAAAATTACATGAAGATTTTGTCTCTTGCTCCGGAAGTTCTTTAGGAGGACGTAAGCATGAAAATGAAGATAAAAGTTAACGATAAGGTCAGAGTAATTGCCGGCAAAGATTTGGGTAAAGAGGGCAAAGTGCTGAAGGTTGACCACAAAAACCGCAGAGTGCTGGTAGAAGGCATCGCCAAAGCGACCAAGCATACCAAGCCAAGCGCAGCCAACCGTCAGGGCGGGATCGTTCATCAGGAAGCCTTTATTGATGTATCCAATGTTATGTACCTGCATAATGGCAAGCCGACAAGACTCGGAATTAAAGTGGTTCAGGAAGAAGTGGACGGCAAGATGAAGAACGTTCGGTATCGTGTCGCCAAGTCAACCGGCGATGTGATTGACGAAAAGAGGAGGTAAGAGCATTGAGTCGTTTTAAGGTAAAATACCAGGAACAGATTGTTAGTGAATTAAAGAAAAAGTTTAATTATAAAAGCGTGATGCAGGTGCCGAAGATTGAAAAGATCGTGATCAACATGGGCGTCAGTGATGCCAGAGAAAACGCCAAGGCGCTGGAAAACGCAGCTGAGGAATTGGGTTTGATCACCGGTCAAAAGCCCCTTATCACCAAAGCAAAAAAATCAATCGCGGCTTTTAAATTAAGAGAAGGCATGAACATCGGCTGCAAAGTTACTCTGCGCGGCGACAAGATGTATGATTTCTTAGACCGTTTAATCTCGATCGCCTTACCTCGGGTTAGAGACTTTCGCGGCGTAAATCCGGATTCTTTTGACGGACGCGGCAACTATGCGCTGGGAATCAAGGAACAGATTATTTTTCCGGAGATTCAGTACGATAAGGTGGATAAGGTGCGCGGCATGGACGTTATTATCGTAACGACTGCTCACAGTGATGAAGAAGGCCGTGAATTGCTGGCGCAATTCGGAATGCCGTTTAGAAAGTAGGAGGAAGCTATGGCTAAAAAATCAATGATCGTTAAGCAGCAGCGCGAACCCAGATTTTCTACACAAGGGTATACCCGCTGCCGAATCTGCGGAAGACCTCATTCCGTATTAAAGAAGTTCGGAATTTGCAGAGTATGTTTCAGAGAATTGGCCTACAAGGGTCAAATCCCGGGCGTTAAGAAAGCCAGCTGGTAAGAAAGAGAGGAGGAATAAACTATGACTATGACCGATCCGATCGCGGATATGCTGACAAGAATCCGCAATGCGAATACTGCAAAGCATGATTATGTAAAGGTTCCTTCGTCCAAAATGAAGTTGGCGATTGCCGATATTCTGGAAAAAGAAGGGTATATTAAGAGCTATGAGGTGCTGGAGGACGGAAAGTTCCCGGAAATCCAAATCGCTTTGAAATATGGTGTCAATAAAAATGAAAAAGTAATTTCCGGTTTGAAGAAGATTTCCAAACCCGGCCTGCGAGTTTATGCCAATAAGGATCAACTGCCGCGCGTACTGGGAGGACTGGGGATTGCTATTATCTCGACCAACAAAGGCGTTATCACCGATAAAGAAGCCCGCAAGCAAAATGTTGGCGGCGAAGTGTTAGCATTTGTTTGGTAATAATAAATCAAAGGCGAAATGATAGCGGATAGGTTCCGCTGTCCCAATGAAACCAAAGGAGGAAAGACGAAATGTCAAGAATAGGAAGAATGCCGATTACCGTTCCGGCAGGAGTTACGGTTGATCTGAAGGAACACAATCTGTTGACCGTTAAAGGCCCGAAAGGTCAGCTGCAAAGACAGCTTCCCGTAGAAATGAAGATTGAGATTGACGGTGCGGAGATTAAAGTTGTCCGGCCGAACGATTTGAAGAAAATGAAGTCTTTGCACGGCTTAACTAGAACGCTGATCAATAACATGGTCGTCGGCGTAACGGCAGGCTATGAAAAGAAATTGGAGATCAATGGCGTTGGTTACAAGGCCAGCAAAAAAGGAAAACAGCTTGATTTAGCTCTCGGTTATTCTCATCCGATTGAGATGACAGATCCGGAAGGCATCGAGTCGACTGTTGAGAATAATATCATTACCGTGCGCGGCATCGACAAGGAAAAGGTCGGCCAATATGCAGCGGAGATCAGATTTAAGAGAATGCCGGAGCCGTATAAGGGCAAGGGTATTAAGTATGTTGGCGAAGTTATCCGCCGTAAAGAAGGAAAAACTGCTAAATAGGTAAAGGAGTGAATCAAGATGATAAATAAAATTTCCAAGGTGAAGAACCGGATTAAAAAACATAAAAAGCTCCGTCAAACACTGAGTGGCACGGCAGAACGGCCGCGGCTTTCAGTGTATCGCAGCAATAATCATATTTACACGCAGATCATTGACGACGTCAAAGCGCATACATTAGCTGCCGCCTCCTCCCGGACGGAGGGCCTTGATAAGACCAATGACGTAGAAGCTGCCAAAGCCGTAGGCAAGGCGATTGCCGAAAAAGCCAAAGCCAAAGGAATCGACACAGTCGTATTTGACAGAGGCGGCTATAAGTACCACGGTAAAATCAAAGCATTAGCAGAGGCCGCTCGTGAAGCAGGCTTAAATTTCTAAGGAGGCAAAGATGAGAAATCAAATGATAGATGCCAGCGCTTTAGATCTTCAGGAAAGAGTGGTTGCCATTCGCCGTGTAACCAAAGTAGTAAAAGGCGGCCGGAACTTCCGCTTTGCTGCACTGGTGGTAGTCGGCGACGGTAACGGCCATGTCGGATACGGCATCGGTAAGTCCACCGAAATTCCGGAAGCAATCCGCAAAGGCGCACAGGATGCAAAGAAAAAATTAATCAATGTACCGATTGATGAAAACAGTTCCATTCCGCATAACTGGACAGGCAAGTTCGGCAGTGCGTCCGTCCTTTTAATGAGAGCTCCGGAAGGTACCGGCGTTATCGCCGGCGGTTCGGCCCGGGCAGTCCTGGAATTAGCCGGGATTCGGAATATCCGGACCAAATCGATGGGCTCCAAGAATAAGACTAATGTGGTTTCCGCAACGATTGAGGCTTTAAGAAACTTAAAGACTCCGGAAGAAGTCAGCCGTCTGCGCGGCAAACCGGTCAGCGAGATATTAGGATAGGAGGCTTATGATGGCAAAAATTAAAATTACTTTAGTAAAATCGACCATCGGTGCGATTCCGAAGCATCGGGCAACCGCTAAGGCGCTGGGTTTAAATAAGATGCATAAGACCGTTGTTCAGGAGGATAACGGTTCGATTCGGGGCATGATCCATCAAATTCAACATTTAGTAAAAGTAGAAGCTGTAGAAGCTAATTGATAGAGAAGGAGGTGCAAGCTGTGAACTTATCAGAGTTAAATCCTGCACAGGGCGCAACAAAAAAGACGATCCGCAAGGGTCGCGGAGAAAGTTCGGGCAAGGGTAAGACTTCCGGACGCGGCAATAAGGGACAAAACGCCAGAAGCGGCGGCGGTGTTCGGCCGGGCTTTGAAGGCGGACAAATGCCTTTGATCAGAAGACTGCCCAAGCGCGGCTTTGTCAATCGCAACAGCAAAGAGATTGTCGGCATCAACGTTGATGTTTTAGACCGTTTTGAAAACGGAGCGGTAGTAGACATTAATGCCTTGCTGGAAGCCGGGATTGTTAAAAATCCGAGAGATGGCGTCAAGATTTTGGGCAATGGAGAAATCAACAAGCAATTAACGGTCAAAGTAAATGCGTTTAGTAAGACTGCCGTAGAAAAAATCGAAGCTGCCGGAGGAAAGACTGAGGTGATCTAGGTGCTAAATACACTGAAAACAGCATTCAAGGTAGAGGACGTCAGAAAGCGGATCATTTATACACTCTTGATGTTTGTTGTGATCCGGCTGGGCGCGAATGTACCGATCCCCGGGATTAACACGGCGGCACTGCAGGGCGTTTTCGCCAGCAACGAAGGTCTTTTGAGTATGCTGGATGCTTTCTCGGGCGGTGCTTTTCGGAACATGACCTTGTTTGCACTGGGTATTATCCCATACATTAACTCATCCATTATCATGAATCTGTTGACGATTGCCATTCCTGTTCTGGAAGAAATGCAGAAGGAAGGCGAGGATGGCCGGAAAAAGATTGCTACCATCACCCGTTATGTAACGATGGTGCTGGCACTGATTCAGGCAATTGCGATTACGCTGACCTTAAATGCACAGAGAATGTTTATTCAATGGAACTTTTTCAGTGCGTTGGTATCGGTATCGGCCATGGTTGCCGGTACGGCCTTTTTGATGTGGCTGGGCGAACGGATGAATGAAAAGGGCGTTGGCAACGGTATTTCCCTGATTATTGCAATCAATATTCTGTCGGGGCTGCCGAGCGGTGTACAGATGATTACCAATCTGTTCAAGGAAGGCAGATATTTGTCAATCATAGCTATCTTAGTTGGCTTTTTGGCAATGATTGTGGTGATCGTCCTGATTCAGTTAGGGGAAAGACGGATTTCGGTGCAGTATGCCAAAAGAATGCAGGGCAGAAAGGTATATGGCGGACAGTCGACCTATATTCCTTTGAAAGTAAATATGGCGGGTGTTATCCCGGTCATCTTTGCTTCCTCTTTATTAGGTTTTCCGCAGGTTTTGGCCGGCTTTTTCACCGCACAGCCGACCGGTGTGCTGGCTACCGTCCTGAACTTTTTGAATTATTACACCAATCCTTTCGGAACGCTGCTGTACTTCATTCTGACGGTGGCATTTGCTTACTTTTATACGGCGATTATTTTCAATCCCTATGAAGTGGCGGACAATATGAAGAAGAACGGCGGTTTTATTCCCGGTATTCGTCCGGGCAAGCCGACGATGGAATATTTAACGACGATTTTAAACCGGATGGTCTTTATCGGCGGCGTGATTTTAGGCTTAATTTCTATTTTGCCAATCATTTTGCGCTGGACAACGCAGGCTCAGATTAATTTCGGCGGAACTTCGCTGATCATTGTAGTCGGTGTGGCGTTAGAAACCATCAATCAAATCGAATCTCTGTTGATTACCAGACATTATAAAGGCTTTTTAAACGTCTAAGCCGATAGGGCTTCTGTCGCAAACAGTATGGCCGTTTGCGGCAGGAGTTTAAACGACAAGAGCAGAACTGTACCAGCAATAAGCAAAGAAAAAGGGAGGCAGTTATGAATATCGTTATGTTAGGCGCTCCGGGAGCAGGCAAGGGTACGCAGGCCAAGAGAATGGCGGAGAAATACGGAATTCCCCATATTTCCACCGGCGATATCCTGCGCAGCAACATCAGCCGGGAAACAGAACTGGGCAAGAAAGCCAAAAGCTTTATTGACGCCGGTGCGCTGGTGCCGGATGAACTGGTTATTCAGTTGGTAGCGGATCGTTTGGAAGAAGAGGATGCGAAAGCCGGTTTTATTTTTGACGGTTTTCCCAGAACCATTCCGCAGGCGGAAAGTCTTGACCGGATGTTGCAGGAAAAGGGCAGGAAGATTGAATATGCAGTTAATATCGACGTACCGGATGCGGTCATTGTTGACCGGATGAGCGGTCGGCGCTTTTGTGCCGAATGCGGGGCATCGTATCATACCGAATATCTGAAGCCGAAAGCAGAAGGGGTTTGTGATAAATGCAGCGGTACGCTTGCACTGCGTAAGGACGATGAGCCGGAAACGGTCTTAAAACGTCTGGCTGTCTATCATGAACAAACCGAGCCGCTGATTGCTTATTACAGGAAAAATGAGGTTTTGCGCGAAGTGGACGGAACCAAGGAAGTTACAGAGATTTTAGCGGAGATTCAAAAACAGTTAGGAAGATAATTATGGCAATTCATATAAAAACACCGCAAGAGATTCAGTACCTGCGCGAAGCAGGCAAGATCGTAGCGGAAACGCATTTGTATTTGGAAAGCCAATTGGCAATCGGCATGTCAACTTATGACATTGATAAGCTGGGTGAGGAATTCATCCGCAAGGCAGGGGCGATACCTTCGTTCTTAAATTATGAGGGATATCCGGCCAGTATCTGCGTTTCAATCAATGATGAAGTTGTGCATGGCATTCCCAGCAAAAAGCGGTTTTTAAAGGAAGGCGATGTTGTCAGTTTAGATATCGGCGCGTATAAGAACGGTTATCATGGCGACGCCGCCCGGACTCATATTATGGGCAATGCTTCCGCTGAAATTAAAAAATTGGTGGAAGTAACCAAAGCCAGCTTTTTTAAAGGGATGGAAATGGTAAAGCCCGGTAATCACTTGTATCAGATTTCCGGTGCGATTCAGGAATATGTCGAAGCCAATGGTTTTTCCGTGGTCAGAGATTTGGTCGGGCACGGAGTCGGCAGGGAGCTGCACGAAGAACCGCAGATTCCAAACTATCGGCCCAGAGGCGAGGGCCGGGGGCCAAGGCTTCAGGCCGGGATGGTGGTGGCGATTGAGCCGATGGTGAATATCGGTCGTCCGGAGGTCAGAATCTTAAAGGATGATTGGACAATCGTGACTTTGGATCATTCCATTTCCGCGCATTATGAAAATACATTGGCGATTACCGAGGACGGGTATGAGCTGTTGACGCTGTGAGGTAAAGTATGCAGGATATCAAAGTAGGGCAGTTGGTTATTTCCAAGGCCGGCCGGGATAAGGGCGAGTATTTTTTGGCGGTGCAAGTCGCCGGGGAATATGTCTATCTGGTCAACGGCAAGTCCAGACGGATTGACCAGCCCAAAAAGAAAAAAATCAAGCATATTCAGCCCACCCATTGGCTGAGCCGCAATGTGGCGGAAGAAATCGGGTCGTACGGAAAATTAAGCAATGCCGACATTCAAAAGGAAATTGCCGCGTTGCTGGAGAAGGAGGAATAGGAATGTCAAAAAAAGATGTGATTGAAGTGGAAGGGCAGGTAGTGGAAAAGCTGCCGAATGCCATGTTCCAAGTCAAGCTGGAAAACGGACATATCATTTTAGCGCATATCAGCGGAAAATTAAGAATGAATTATATTCGTATTCTTCCCGGAGATACGGTTACGATTGAAATGTCGCCTTACGACTTGTCCAAAGGAAGAATTATTTGGAGAGATAAATAATACCAGCCGCCTTATCCATGCGGCAAAGCTAAGAAATCAGCAGCGAAGCGGAGTTTTCCGAATCGCGGTTAAGAAAGGAGCTACTGGAATGAAAGTAAGATCTTCGGTAAAACCTATTTGCGAAAAATGCAAAATTATTAAACGCAAAGGCAAGGTTATGATTATTTGCGAAAATAAAAAGCATAAGCAAAAACAAGGCTAACAGATTTGAGGCAGAGAAGTTCAGGCAAGCTTACATAGCCGCCTGCCTGAACTTTAAACAATTTTCTTGCTTTTTTAAGGAAAGTAAGATATAATAATAATTTAGAGGATGTATTGAGAGGGCGATTGCGGAAATCCGCGCTTTTCGCTGCAGGGGGCAGGGAGTTGCTACCGCCGGCGGGGAATCGTAGCCGGTTAATATCTTAGGGATAGTATTAATTTCACCGCTTTCCTATTATCCGGAGGATATTAGCACGGGTCTCAGCCTGTCGGCCGTATCTGCCGGCGGAGCTTGGAGCCGCTGTTTGAGAATACATTGCCGGCGGCTTTGTCCGCCGATGAAAGAAGCAAAAATTACTAATGATATCATTTGGAGGTGTAAAAAACGGATGGCACGTATTGCTGGTGTTGATTTACCAAGAGAAAAAAGAATAGAAATCGGATTAACATACATTTATGGCATCGGACGCCCGAGCTCAAACAAAATCTTAAAAGAAGCAGGCATCAATCCGGACACTCGCGTAAAAGACCTGACTGACAGTGAAGTAGCCAAAATCAGAGATATCATCGATTCGCAAATGGTTGTAGAAGGCGATTTGAGAAGAGATGTGGCCTTAAACATTAAAAGACTGATGGAAATTGGCTGCTACCGTGGAATTCGTCATCGTAAGGGTCTGCCGGTCAGAGGTCAAAAGACCAAGACGAACGCAAGAACGAGAAAAGGTCCGAGAAGAACAGTCGCCAATAAGAAGAAATAATAAGAAGGAGGTTTGAGATTCGTGGCTAAGAAAAATGTTGTAAAAAGAGTCGCTAAGAAGCGCGTTAAAAAGCATATTGAACGCGGACAAGCTCATATTCAGTCAAGCTTTAACAATACAATCGTGACATTGACCGATGCAGAAGGCAATGCTTTAAGCTGGGCCAGCAGCGGCGGATTGGGTTTCCGCGGTTCCAAGAAATCGACGCCCTATGCCGCTCAGATGGCAGCGGAAACGGCAGCCAAAGCCGCTCTTGTGCATGGATTAAAGACAGTTGAGGTCATGGTTAAGGGACCGGGTTCGGGTCGGGAAGCAGCCATTCGGGCGCTTCAATCAGCGGGCCTGGAAGTAACGAGCATTAAGGACGTAACGCCGGTACCGCATAACGGCTGCCGCCCGCCGAAGAGAAGAAGAGTATAACCATCAATCCTTATGATACAAGATCAAAGGAGGGTCTTTAATAATGTTTGAGTTTGAAAAACCGAAAATAGATATTCAGGAAATATCAGAAGATAATTGCTACGGCCGGTTTGTAATCGAACCCTTAGAAAGAGGCTACGGTACGACGCTGGGAAACTCTCTGCGTCGGATTATGCTTTCTTCCCTGCCCGGTTACGCGGTAACCAGTATCAAAATTGATGGTGTTTTACATGAGTTTTCGACGATTCCGAACGTCAAAGAGGACGTTACGGAAGTGATCTTAAATATCAAAAAACTTGCGATTAAAGGAAATACCAACTCCTCTGAAGCAAAGGTTGCATATATTGAATTTGAAGGCGAGGGTACGGTAACCGCCGCCGATATCAAGACAGATGCCGATATTGAAATCGTCAATCCTGACCAGGTGATTGCTACGCTTGACGGCGGAAGTGATTCGAAGCTGTTCATGGAACTGACCATGGCGCGTTCGCGCGGCTATGTTCCGGCCGAAAAAAATAAGATGGAGGAACAGCCGATTGGTATGATTCCGGTGGATTCGATTTTCACTCCGGTCAAGAGAGTAAACCTGATTGTTGAAAATACCCGGGTCGGTGAGATTACAGACTTTGACAAGCTGACGCTGGAGGTCTGGACAAACGGTACGATTGCACCGGATGAAGCGGTTTCGCTGGCGGCTAAGGTGCTGAATGAGCATTTGAACTTGTTTATTGATCTGTCGGAAAATGCGAAAAATGCGGAAGTCATGATCGAAAAAGAAGAGAATGACAAGGAAAAGGCGCTGGAGATGAGCATTGACGAACTGGAATTGTCGGTTCGTTCCTATAACTGCTTGAAACGCGCCAATATCAATACAGTTGAGGAGTTGATCAATAAGACTCCGGACGAAATGATGAAGGTTCGTAACTTGGGCCGCAAGTCGTTAGACGAGGTTTTGGCCAAGTTAAATGAACTCGGTCTTTCGTTAAAACCGAATAATGAATAGGAAATAAAGGAGGTTACTTGAATGTCTGCGTATCGTAAGCTCGGCAGAACATCCGCACAGCGGAAGGCTCTGCTTAGAAATCAGGTTACAGCGCTGCTGTATCATGGTAAGATAAAGACGACTGAAACCAAAGCGAAAGAAATTCGCAAAATTGCAGAAAAATTGATTACGCTTGCCGTAAAAGAAAAAGACAACTTTACAGAAGTTACGGTCACTCAAAAAGTTCCGAAGAAGACGGCCGATGGAAAGCGGGTAAAAGAAGTTGTTGACGGCAAGAAGGTCACGCAATATGAAGAAATCCAAAAAACAGTGAAGAAGGACAATCCGTCTAGAATGAATGCCAGAAGAAAGATGCTTCAGGTACTTTATCCGGTTACGGAAGTTCCGGCAGAAAACTCCAAACGGCGGGCTAACACCAAGCAGGCGGATTTGGTAGAAAAGCTGTTTGCTGAGATTGCGCCGAAATATGTTGACCGGAAGGGCGGCTACACCCGGGCGATTAAGCTGGGCGAAAGAAGAGGCGACGCTGCGGAAGTAGTAATTTTGGAATTAGTATAAGAACAAAGAGGGGTTAAGGTGGCTTAACCCCTTTTTTATCGTTGGCAAGCGAATATTGATGCTGGATGCGCTGGAGAGCTTGTCAAAGCGTTAGCGGAAGTACGCTGGTGTCATAGGCGCTAAGATACTTTTAATAGCGGCATCATTTTAGAGCAAACAGGAAAAGAGAGGATAAAAATGATTCGAGCCGAGCATGTCAGTCATGATTTTATAATGCAGCAGCCGGACAATGAGGAAAATGGGGAAAAAAAGGTCTTCCGGGCGCTGGACGATATCAGTTTAACCATTGAAAAAGGCAGCTTTGTGGCGGTTTTGGGGCATAATGGCTCCGGCAAGTCCACCTTTGCCAAACATTTAAATGCTTTTCTTTTCCCGACCGAAGGCAGTATAACAGTTGGCCGCATAGATACCGTTGATACCGAGCAAATTTGGGAGCTGCGCCGCAATGTCGGCATGGTCTTTCAAAATCCGGACAATCAAATTATCGGCAGTATCGTTGAAGAGGATACCGCTTTTGGACCGGAAAACTTAGGCGTGCCGACGGCGGAGATTGGCTCTTTGGTGGAAGAGTCACTGTCGGCGGTCAAAATGCTGCGCTATGCCAAACACTCGCCCAATAAGCTGTCCGGCGGGCAAAAGCAAAGAATCGCCATTGCCGGGGTGTTGGCGATGAGGCCAAGCTGTATCGTCTTAGATGAGCCGACGGCCATGCTTGACCCCAGTGGCCGGCGGGAAGTGATGAAAACCATTAAACGCCTGCACCGTGAGGGTATCACGATTATTTTAATCACTCATTATATGGAAGAGGCGATTGAAGCTGACCATGTGTTTGTAATTGATCATGGCAAAATCGCCTTAGAGGGAAGTCCCAGGCAAATTTTTTCGCAAGTAGAGAAAATGAAAGAGCTGGGGCTGGATGTGCCGCCAATGGCAGAGTTGGCCTATCGGCTGAAAAAAGACGGCTATCCCTTAAGCGGACAGGAGCTGACGATAGAAGAAATGGCGGAGGCATTATGTCGATTAAAATCAAAGGATTAAATTATATTTATGCAGCCGGTACGCCATTTGAAAAAGCGGCCTTAAAGGATATTAACTTAGAGATTGCAGACGGTGAGTTCGCCGGGATTATCGGTCATACCGGCAGCGGTAAATCCACGTTGATTCAGCATATAAACGGCCTGATTCGGCCGACATCCGGCGAGATTGAGGTGGACGGCCGCAAGATTTCCCGGCAGAGCAACAACTTAAATACCCTGTGCCGGGAGGTAGGGCTGGTTTTTCAGTACCCGGAGCATCAGCTGTTTGAACTGACGGTGGCTAAGGATATTGCCTTCGGCCCCAAAAACTTAGGCCTGCCGCCGGAAGAAGTCGAGCGCCGGGTCAAGGAAGCGGCGGCGCTGGTTGGTTTAAAAGAAAAATATATGGAAAAATCGCCGTTTGAGTTATCCGGCGGCCAAAAACGGCGGGTGGCAATTGCCGGTGTGCTGGCCATGCGCCCGAAAATCCTGATTTTGGATGAGCCGACAGCCGGACTTGATCCCAAGGGGCGCGACAGCATTTTGCGCCAGATTCGGGGGCTCCATCGGCAAACCGGTGCGACCGTTCTTTTGGTGTCGCACAGCATGGAGGATGTGGCTGAATATGTTGACCGGGTGATTGCCATGAATGACGGCCGCATTGTCTTAGACGGGACACCGCGTGAGGTTTTTAGCCAAAGAGATGCCTTACTGTCAATCGGGTTAGCCGTGCCCCAGATTACGGAATTGGCCTATCATTTAAGGGAGAGGGGATTTACCCTGCCGGCAGCCGTAATTACTTTGGAGGAAGCGCTGCCCCTGATTGAAGAAGAACTTCGGAGAAAAGAATTATGATTCGAGATATTACCATAGGACAATATTATCCGGCAGATTCGGTGGTTCATCGCCTAGATCCGCGTACCAAGGTGATCATCAGCTTTGCTTTTATTTTATCCCTTTTTTTCAGCGCCGATATTCGTCTGTATTTGGTCGTTGCGCTCCTTTTTTTGGGGGTGACAAGGCTGACGAAAGTGCCGCTGCGCTTTATTCTGCGGGGTTTAAAAACGGTATTTATTATTATTTTGATTACGGTGGCTTTTAATCTGTTTCAAACGCCGGGTACGCAGGTCTTATTGGAGTGGCATTTTATTCGGATTACCAAAGAGGGTGTGTTATCGGCGGCGGCAATGGCGCTGCGGCTGGTACTGCTGATTTTGGGTTCGTCCTTTTTAACCCTGACCACGCCGCCGATTGCCCTGACCGATGCGATTGAAAGCCTGCTCAAGCCGCTGGAGCGGGTAAAAGTGCCGGCGCATGAAATTGCGATGATGATGTCGATTGCCCTTCGCTTTATTCCTATTTTGCTGGAGGAAACGGATAAAATCATGAAAGCGCAGTTAGCTAGGGGAGCGAACTTTGAGCAAAAGGGCATTATCAAAAAAGCCAAAGCGATGCTGCCGCTCTTAGTGCCGCTCTTTTTGTCAGCCTTTCGCCGGGCGGATGATTTGGCGCTGGCGATGGAGGCTCGCTGCTACCGCGGCGGACAGGGGCGGACTAAGTTTAAGCCGCTTAAATACGGCAAGGCGGACGCAGCGGCCTATCTTTTAACCGCCGCCTATCTGGCGGGAGTATTGGCGTTTCGGTGGGTGGTAAGAAGTTGACAATATAGGATATATCCGATATAATAAAACAGAGGAGAAAATGGGAAATTTTACTGTAGAATTTTTTGAAAGAGAAGATGGTACATTTCCGGCTGAAGAATTTATTTTATCGCAAAATGTAAAAATGCAGGTAAAGCTTTTTCGCTTATTAGAACTGTTGGAACTGAAGGGAAACGAATTACGGGAACCTTATTCAAAATCAATTTTGGACGGTATTTTTGAGATAAGAGCCAAACAAGGAACCGATGCTGCCAGAGTATTATATTTTTTTGTTGAAAATAAAAAAGTGATTTTGACGAATGGTTTTATTAAAAAGATGCAAAAGACACCGAAAAATGAAATTGATATCGCCTTAAAATATCGAAAGCAATATTTAGAAAGATAGGTGGTCAAAATGGGGAAAAATTTTAGAGAATCATTGCAGGAGCAAATGAAGAATCCAGAGTTTAAAGAAGAATGGGAGAACGTTGAGGCTGAATTTCAGATTATGAAAGCAATGCTTAACAGCAGAAAAAGGCAAAGTATGACACAAAAGCAATTATCGGATATAACCGGAATAGCACAAAGCGATATCAGTAAAATCGAAAATGGAAATGCGAATCCCTCGATTAGAACTTTGAAACGAATAGCCTATGCACTGGATTGTGAGTTAAAGCTTTCTTTTGAGCCGATTCAGCAAGGAAGTACCACAAATGTATTATAGCATTAAAGCGCAGGAGTAAAAAAGCTCTCGGCAGAATCAAAAGCCGAGAGCTTTTTAAATACGGATTTGCATCAGATCAAAATCAAACGCTTCCCGGCAGGCGGTTTGCAGTCAGACCTGCGATTTGGTATTGCCAAATACCTGCGCCAGAGTATAGGCGGTCATAAAAAAATATCTGTTCTTTATTTTCTAAAAGTGATATAATTATACAGTTAGCAAAAGCGAACTTTATGAGAAATAAACTTTATCAGGAAGGAACTGTTATGAAAATAAAATTAGAAGGGGTTATGGAAACGCTGCTGATTACCTTGGACATTCGGGCGAGGGACTACCGCTCGGCTAATTCGGTATTGAAAGATAAAAAATCAGCCGAGATCGCCGATCAGATTGATTATGATTTTTCCGACTTTCAGAAGGAAATGAAAAACTATATCGGCGTTTTGTCCAGAGCTAAAATCATGGACAGAGAAATCAAGAAGTTTATTCAAAAATATCCGGACTGCTATATTGTGTCGCTTGGGTCGGGCCTAGATACCCGCTTTGACCGGTTGGACAACGGGCAGATCCACTGGTACGACGTGGACTTTCCGGAAGTGATCGAGGTCCGGCGCAAGTTTTTTACCGAAAACGAGCGGGTGAGGTTCATCGCTAAGTCCGCGTTCGATCCGGCTTGGACCGAGGAAGTAAGGCCGGACGGGCGGAAGCTGTTGATCATTTCGGAAGGCATGCTCATGTATTTACCCGAAGCGGACGTGCGGCGGCTCTTAAATATTTTAACTGATCATTTCAGTCAGTTTGAGCTGCACTTAGACTGCGTGCCAAAAATCCTGGTAAAAAGAGCCGGCATGAACCGGGCCGTTAAAAAGACTAAGTCCGAGTATCTGTTTGGTGTCACCAAAGGTCAGGAGATCGTTGCGCTGAACCCAAAGCTGAAGCAAATCGGGTATATCAATTTTACCGATGAATTTAAAAAATGGCTGAAAGGCTTTGATAAGCTGTTCACGCCATTGATTTACCTATTTAACAACCGGCTGGTGATGTACTCTTATCAGAAAAAAGAGGCTTAGGGCGAAGTGTATTTTGGCGAAGCGTGAGTGAAATATTTCAGTCAAGCCTAGGAAAAAGGGGAATATATCTTTACGCAGTGTTGACAATGTTTACAAAACGCCATGTAATAAAAGCATTAACGATAGGGAACGACATTAAAATTTTCACTTTGAGTGAATAAGCTTATGATAATTTGAGTTATATGCTTTTTAAAAGGGAAGTATAGAATGTCGTTCACGATCAAAAGGAGAAATTTTATGGCGACTACTAATATCAATATTCGTGTAGACACAGAATTAAAACAGTCGGCGGAGGAGTTATTTTCTGACCTTGGCCTTAATATATTATCGGCGATTACGATGTTTCTGAAAAGTGCCGTTAGTCATAACGGGATACCGTTTGAGATAAAACGCCGGATGCCAAACGCGGAAACAAGAGCGGCGCTGGAGGAGTATGAGGAGATGAAGAAAAATCCCGATACCTATAAACGCTGCACTTCTTTTGATGAATTATTGGACGAGGTATTGACCGATGCTTGAAATTGTACCATCCTACCAATTTAAAATAGATTTAAAACTTGCGCAAAAGCGAGGGTACAAAATCAAGCATCTCCATGATGTAGTCAATAAACTGGCAGCAGGTCAAAAATTGAAAAGCAAATATTGCGACCATAATTTAACAGGTGAATACCAGGGATTTTGGAAGTGCCATATCGAACCGGAGGGGCTGCTTGTGTATCGCATTGAGGAAGATGTGCTTGAACTGTTTTTGTTTCGGACAGGCACACTTTAATCATTAGCCAATTCGTTTAAATGCCGCATTTCCTGAAAGATGAAAATGCCGGTAATCACCGAAGCCACTGCATCGGCAATCGGAAACGCAAACCAGACACCGTTGATCTGCCAGAAGTTAGGTAAAATAAAGAGCAGCGGGATCAGGATAATCACTTGGCGCAGCATACTTAATATCATTGCCTTATAGGCCTTGCCGACGGCCTGAAAATAATTGGCGCTGACCACCTGCAGACCGATGATCGGCAGCATCATCAGGAGCTTATGCAGGCCGCCCTTGCCTAAGGCAATCAGCTCAGGATTGGGCGTAAAAGTTCGGATCAGCAGCTCCGGAAAAAGCTGTGTTGCCAAAAAACCGAAAATACAAATCGCTGTTGCCGCCAAAGCTGCTAACTGCCAGGTTCTTTTAGCGCGGGCATATTGCTTGGCACCGTAGTTAAAACCGATAATCGGCTGTGCGCCCTGATTGATTCCGAAAATCGGCATCAGGATAAAGGCGGCAATCGAATTGACAATCGTCATTGCGCCAATCGCCAGGTCGCCCCCGTAGGTGCGCAGCGCATTATTGGCGGTGGCGGAGATAACCCCGGAAGCAATTTGCATGATGCAGGGAGCAATTCCGATCGACACAATACTTTTTACTAAATCCAGCCGCAGCGCCAGAAAACGGCTGTGCAGCTTTAAGACGCTGTCTTTGGAAAAGTAGTGCGACAGCACCCAAACCATGCAGATAAACTGGGAAATAATCGTTGCCCAGGCCGCACCGGCAATGCCTAAGCCCAGCGGCCCGATAAAAATCGGATCTAAAATAATGTTTGCCCCGGCACCGATCAGCATGGTATACATCGCTTTTTTCGGGTTTCCCTCCGAGCGCATCGCCGTATTAAAGCAGTAGGACAGCCCTTGAAAGACGGCGCCGAACAAAATAATCTGAATATATTGGCCGGCATAGCCGATGGTACTTTCGCTGGCACCCAGAAAATAGAGAATCGGCGTTTTAAAGATGCTGCCGATCAGCACCAGCCCCAGCATTAAAATAATAATCAGCGTAAACATATTGCCCAGAATATTTTCTGCTTTTTGATGCTCGCCTTCGCCCAGAGCAATGGAGATTCGGCTGGAGCCGCCGATGCCGATCAGCATACAAAAACCGAAAATGACCAGCATAAAAGGAAAGGTCAGGCCGACCGCGCTCATCGCCAGCGGGTCTTTTACCATATTACCGATAAATATCCGGTCGACTACATTATACAGGGCATTGACCAGCATACCGATAATTGCCGGAATGGAATATTTCAGCAGCAGCCGAAAAATCGGTGCTTCTTTTAGCTCAATCTGTCGTTCGTTCATTTTCTTGTTCCTTTCCCTCCTTGATGGAAATCGCATTGATGGCCACCCGATTTAATAATCGATACAGGGTGGCAAGCTCCTCCTCGCTTAATCCGTCCAGTGCCAAGTTTAACCAATTCGAATAAAACTTAAGTAAAAGCGGCTGGATTTGCCAAGCCTTTTCGGTCAGATAAACCAGATTGCCGCGCCGGTCTTTTTCATCCGGTTTGCGGAAAATATAACCGCTTTTTTCCAGTTTGCGCAGTGCCCGGGTCGTGCCGGCTTTATCAATGCGCAGTGTTTTGACGATATCGTCCTGTTTTTGGCCATCGTGATGATACAGATAAAGCAGATAGGTGTATTGCCCCGACTGCAAATGCAGTTCTTCCAGCTGGCCGTCCATATAAATCCGGTTATGCCGGTAAATCATGGAGATCAGGCGGTTCAGATAGAGGGCATGATTTTTTTGTGCGGAAAATAATTTCATAAACTCTCACTCTTTTTTCAGCCCCAGCATCCAGTCGGTTCAACTTCCGTCAAATACGGGTTTACCTTAGATTTTACATCCGTTTCGCTGGGTGTGGTCAAAAACAAAATAGTTGCCATGTCAACTATTATAACAGACAAAAAAAGTTCTGTCAAAATGATTTGTTAAAAGCAGACAAACAGCAGACAAACAGGTTTTATTAGGCATCAGCAGAGCGAAGCGCTGACTTTGACACGATTTTATCAAAAAAAGATAAGCCCTTGTTTGCCTAACTGTATTCCGGGGTTTATTTTTTTTACGGTCAGGCCGATATTAAAAAAAGACACAGCGATTGAGACAGTGAGGAAAATAGATGCTGAAAAAATTAAAACTGAAACAAAAATTAATTCTCATAGCAGCCGGTTTGATTTTAATCGGGGTTCTTTTTTTTGCCGGCGCTTCTTATTTGCAGTCAACGCAGGCGCTGCGAAAACAAATCAATCAAAATATGACGGCGAAGTTTGAAGATTTATATGAAAAAGTGGAAAGCTTTCTGAAAGCCCGGGAAGCCATTTTGCTGGGAGAAGCAACCTTTGCCCAGAACAATTTAGGAAATCAGAAAGTGCTGAGGCATTTGACCGAGCAGTATGATTATTTAAAAAGTGAATACAGCATTGTCGATATTTATGCCGGTTATCCTGACGGCACGCAGCAAAGCGGCTCCCACCGCAAGATTATGGATATCGATTGGAAGTCATATGAAAGAAGCTGGTATATTGAGGCGGAAAAAAATCCGGACAAAATCAATTACACTGAGGTATATGCCGATGTTCATACCGGCAGCCCGATAGTAACACTGTCGAAGTTCATTCAAAAAGGCGAAGAAAAGGCAGTTATGGCTATTGACATCAGTCTGTTGCAGTTGGGCCGGCTTCTGAACGGTGAAAAGTTAGGCGAAATGGGCTATGCTTTTATCTTGTATAAAGACGGCAGATTTCTGGTGCATCCGCAATACAGCTTTAGTTCCCGTGTTGAACAGGCGGATACAATTTTTAATATCAATCAGGGAGAAGTCAAAGAACTGGGCATGAACCTACTTAATAACGAAATGGAAATGTTTCAGGCTGCTTATCAGGGCAGGGAAAAAATGTATCTGGCCAAGCACATTGGGCATACGGATTTTTATTTAGTGGCCGGTATGGATCAACAGGAATTCCGCAGACAGATGAATCTTATCTTGGTATATAACTTGTTCTTAGCGGCGATTGCTGTTTTGGGCTTTGGGCTGATTGTCTATGTCACCGTATTTTTTCGAAAAGATATCGGTTCAGGCGGAAAAGAGGACTAAAAAAGAAACCGTCAAAGCTTTCGGGCTTTGGCGGTTTTTTAGCATTATTCCAGCGGCGGCCGGTAAAAACGACCGAAAAAGTTAATGGACGGCAGGACATTGATGACCACGCCGGGATCGGCCCGACGAATGGTTTTAATCGAAGCGTCCAGTTCATAACTGGAGCAGACGATATGAACCAGGGACACCGGCTTGCCGCTGTATCCGCCGTATCCGTTGACAACACTGATGCCGTGCCGGTGATGCGCCAGATATTCACGGATGACTTTATCGGGGATTTGGGTAGTAATTTGTAAGGTTACCCGTTTATAGCGCTGGTAAAAGTTTTCAATTGTTTTGGTGGAAATAAACTGATAGAGCATCGAATAACCTGCGTGTTCCCAGCCGAACAGGTAGCCGAACACAATCAGTAAAAGGATATTGAAAACAAAAATATGCTGCCAGATTTCCCGGCCGGTCTTATTGGAAACATAGAGCGCAATAAAATCCGTGCCGCCGGTTGACGCATTGCCGGACAGGGCGACTACAATTGAAAGTCCGTTAATAAAGCCGCCGAAAATAATATTTAAAACCGTATCCTGGAAAATCGGCGAAAAGTCAAACCATTTTAAAAAAGCAGCGGCGGCAATAAACTCAATCGAGGAATAAAGCGTAAACTTCTTACCGACCGTTTTGGCGCAAATCAAAGCCACCGGCAGATTGAGTATGATAATAAAAAAAGAAGTTGAAATCTGATAACTGGTAAACTCCAGTGAAATTCGGTTCAGCAAAATGGCCACACCGGTAAAGCCGGCCGATAAAAGCTGGGGCGGAAGCAGAAAGGTTTCCAGCACAAAAGCCTGTACAAATGCACACAGCAAAACACAGGCCAGATTCCAAATATTTTTATAATAGGGATTTTTACCGATAAACTGAGGTACCATAAAACACGTCCTTTGCTTTCCTCCGCCGGAGCGTTTACTTTTTCCGAAGCGGCTAGTTTATTTTAGTTAATCTTTTGCGGATTGTCAAGACCATATTTTCATTTTCGTGTTCTTTCGCCTTTTGAGAATTCCGACTGGCTTACCGGAACGGCCTTATTTGATTTTGGGATGATGAATTTGGGTGCGGGGCTATTGCTATCCGCTGAAAAATATGTTAAATTAAGCGGGAAAACAAAATAAAAAGTTCACTTCGAAAGATATCTTATTTGTTTTCAGCGGCTGATAGTTTTGTTTTTAAAAGAGACGGTTTTGCCGGACATGGAAAAGCGGAGAAACCTAAATACTACTGTTATATAAAGGAGAAGATATGAATATTTTTGATATATTGGGGCCGGTGATGATTGGCCCGTCCAGTTCACATACCGCCGGGGCGGTGAAATTAGGCTATGTTGCCCGCAAACTTTTGGGGGGAGAGCCGGTAACGGCTAAAGTTTACCTGCATGGCTCGTTTGCCGATACCGGCAAAGGGCATGGCACCGATCGGGCAATTATTGCCGGGATTTTGGGGATGAAGGAGGATGACGAAAGAATTCCCGCATCCTTTGAATTAGCGCAGGAGCGGGGGCTCATTTTTCAGATTGAAAATATTGAGCTGCCGGGTGCGCATCCCAATACCGCAGTAATGGAGCTGACCGATACCGGAGGCAGAAAGATTGAAGTTCAGGGGGCTTCGGTCGGCGGCAGCCGGATTGTAATCAATAAGATTGACGGAGCTGAGGTCGAGTGTACCGCTGAATATCCGACTTTAATCGTTTATAATAAGGATTTGCCCGGCTATGTGGCCGAGGTAACGTCGGCGCTGGCGGCGAGGGCCATTAACATCGCCACTATGCGTCTGTTCCGGGGCAAAAGAGGAACGGAGGCGGTGATGATTATTGAAAGCGACCAGGCGATTCCGCGGGAGATTATCGACCGGCTGGAAAAAATAGACGGCATTTTAAAGGTCACTTATATTGCGAGTTTATAGTTGTTTCCGCTGCAAAAGAGTTGCGTTTTTAAATAAGGATTTCGGCGCTGAGAAATAAAAAATGTTTCCTGCGTTTGCCGTAAAAATATGCAGATTTTGGCAGAGGAAGTTGAGTTATAAAAAGTTGAGCTTATCAGACGCATCGTTTCCAAAGAAAGATGTAGCTTTTGCCGAGCGAAAATTGCAATTATAGCATATCAGCGCTGGAGTATGAAAAATAGAAAGGAAAAAAGATGGCATATCAATCCTTGCAGGAGATTGCACAAACCTGCGAACAGGAAAAAATAGATTTTTGGGAGGCAATATTAAAAGAAGATATGGCCGAAAGAGGTGTCAGCCGGGAAGAGTCGATTGCCCGGATGAAAGGGATGTGGCAGGCGATGCTGGCGGCCAGTGAAAATTATGACGGGAGCCTCCGCTCCAAAAGCGGCTTGTCGGGCGGCAGCGGTCTGAAAATGGACGAGTACCGGCAAAAAGGCTCGGCGCTGTCGGGAGATTTTATGGCGGAAGTCATCAGTGAAGCCTTAAAAACCGGCGAATGCAACGCCTGCATGAAAAAAATTGTGGCCGCGCCTACGGCCGGCGCCTGCGGCGTGTTGCCGGCGGTATTGATTCCGATGTACCGCAGCCAAAAGGCAAGTGCTGATCAAATCATAGAAGCGCTCTATGTGGCGGCCGGGATTGGACAGGTGATTGCGCTGCGGGCATTTATTGCCGGAGCGGCCGGCGGCTGTCAGGCGGAAATCGGTTCGGCCTCATCAATGGCGGCCGGGGCGCTGGTGCATTTGCGGGGCGGCAGTCATCATCAGATTCTGGATGCGGCGGCGATGGCGATGAAAATGCTGCTTGGTCTGGTGTGTGATCCGGTTGCGGGTCTGGTTGAGGTCCCCTGCATTAAGCGGAATGTCGGCGGTGCAGTCAATGCCATGGCAGCGGCGGATATGGCGCTAGCCGGACTTACCAGCCGTATTCCGGCGGATGAGGTGATTGACGCGATGAAGGAGGTTGGCCAGAATATGCCGACCGCTTTTCGGGAAACTGCCAAAGGTGGATTAGCCAATACCAAATGGGCGAAGAAGTTTACGGCGGAGATAAAAGAAGACTAATCAGAGATGGTGTGTAAGACTGGTTTAAAATGAAATGGCAGCAGGAGGGCGTTCACTTTTTAGGCGGAAGAAAGTATTTTGGGAAATAGCGGAAAATAGCGGAAAACAGAATTAAATTATATAGGGAAGGAAAACTATGACAAAAAAATATCATTTTCAGGCCTTTAACGGCCAAACGGTGGAATTGGAGCGTGGCGTTGACAGGATTAAAATAGAAGCGATCGGTTCCGATATTTTTCACATTTATTCAGAAAAGGCGGCTGATTTCCCGTCCTATGCCGTCGAAAAGAAACCGCTGCCGGTGGCATTAACAGAAAAAACAGAGGGCGGGAGACGCTGTTATTATACGGACGGCATTGGTATTTCTATAGAGGAGGACGGTCTTGATTTTGTTGATCCGAAAGGGAAGCCGATTTGCCGGACCTTTCGGGGAGAGGCGAAACGGCCGGAACGGCTGGCGCCGGATTTTCTTGAGCTTTTGGTCAGCGAAGGGCATACAGTGATGGTACAGCCGGAGCCGGCGGAAGCAGAGATGTCTTTTTGGCTGGAGCCAAAAGACCGGATTTATGGCCTGGGCGATAAAACCGGCGGTTTAAATAAACGCTGCTATGAATACGAGATGTGGAACACCGACGACCCCACGCCGCATGAGGACAATTTTAAGGCACTGTATAAGAGCATTCCCTTTTTAATGGTCTTAAAAGAAGATATGGCTTATGGGCTTTTTTTTGACAATCATCATAAAAGTTATTTCGATTTGGGTAAATGGCAGAGTAACTGCCTGCACTATGAAGCGGAAGGCGGGGCGCTGGATTTTTATTTCTTTGCCGGCCGGGATTTAAAAGCGGTGCTGACAGCTTATACTGGCCTAACCGGGCGGACGCCGCTGCCGCAGCTGTGGACGCTGGGCTATCATCAATCCCGCTGGGGCTACCGGACGGAGCAGGAAATGCGGGAACTGGCGGCAAACCTGCGGCGCTGTGATTTGCCTTGTGATGCGATTCATTTTGACATTGACTATATGGACGGCTACCGCGTTTTTACTTGGAATCAGGAGCGCTATGAAAATGCTGAAAAAGCCCTGGCTGATTTAAAGGAAATGGGGATTAAAGCAATTACCATTGTTGACCCCGGAGTGAAAGTCGATGCCGGATATGCGGTTTATGATGAGGGACTGGATAAGGCGTATTTTGCCAAAGATAAAAATAATTTAACTTATGTCAATCAGGTTTGGCCGGGTGACTCCGTTTATCCGGACTTTGGCCGGGCGGAGGTACGTCGCTGGTGGGGCGATTTGCACCACTTTTTGGTGGATAAGGGCGTTGCCGGAATTTGGAATGATATGAACGAACCGGCCAGCTTTAACGGTCCGCTGCCGGATGATGTGGTCTTTTACGATGAGGATAAGCCTTCCACTCATAAAGCAATGCATAATGTGTATGGGCATAATATGACCAAAGCCACCTTTGAAGGCTTGCGCCGGCTGACCGGGGAGCGGCCGTTTGTCATTACCAGAGCCTGCTATGCCGGCAGCCAAAAGTACGCAGTGGTTTGGACGGGGGACAATCACAGTCTTTGGAGCCATTTGCGCTTGGCAATTCCGCAGCTCTGCAATTTGGGTATGAGTGGTTTTCCCTTTAGCGGGACGGATGTCGGCGGCTTTGGAAGCGATACGACACCGGAGCTTTTGATCCGCTGGTTTCAGCTGGGCTGTTTTAGTCCGCTGTTTCGGAATCACTCGGCCCTGGCAACGCTGGAGCAGGAACCTTGGTGCTTTGGTGAAGATGTGCTGGCGGTGCTGCGCCGGTATATCCATTTACGCTATCAGTTGCTGCCGTATTTTTATGATTGCTTTTATCGGGCAGCCGGAGACGGATTGCCGGTCATGCGGCCGCTGGTGTTAAATTACCCGTTTGACCCGGAAGTTCAGGAAAAAAATGATCAGTTTATGATTGGCGATGCTCTTTTGGTTGCACCGGTGGTCGAGCAGGGAGCAACCAAAAAGCTGGTTTATCTGCCGGAAGGCGAATGGTTTGATTACTGGACGAAGCAAAAATACAGCGGTCAGGCATATTACATCATTGATGCGCCGTTATCCGTCTGTCCTTTATTCGTTAAAAGCGGTACGATTCTGCCGCATTATCCGGTGTATCCGTCTGTTAGCGAACGCAAGGACGAGCGGCTGCTGTTAGAGGTTTTCGGAACGGAAGCAGAATATGTCCATTATCAGGATAACGGTCGGGATTATGGCTATGAAAAAGGCGAATACAATCTTTACCGTTTTACCTGGCAGGACGGCCGGCTGCAAACCGAAATGCTGCACCGAGGATACCGGGAGTACGGGGAGATACAGGGTAGCGATTCATGCTTTCCAAAGTCACTTCTTTTGACCAAATAAAAGAATTAAGAGTTTATTTATAAAACCTTAAAAAATATTGAAATATTAAGTGATTTATAATAAAATAAGGACGGTAAAACATAAGGTGGGCTGGAAGATAACAGCAGGTTTTACAGTCCTTTTTTTGCGGTCTTGGTAAAAAGCGAGGCGTGCAGAAAATCAGGCGGAAACGAACAAATGTTAAGGATTAGGCAAGGAGGTTGTAAATGGCTAACACAAATGAAGCAACAGCAAATAAAAAGCAGGCGTTTAAAGAAAATGTTCAGCGGTTCGGGCGTTCGCTTTTGTTACCGATCGGTGTGATGGCTCCAGTTGGTCTTTTGCTTGGATTATCGGGCGCACTGACCCAAAGTTATATGATTGAGCGGGTAGCGTTTTTAAACAATGACGTGCTGCAAACTATTTTTAAGACCATCCGGCAGATGAGCAATATTATTTTTAATAATATTCCGCTGCTGTTTGCCATGGGTGTGGCTTACGGCATGAGCAAAAAAGACAAGGGGATTGCCGCCTTTTCATCGGTGATAGGCTACCTGATTTTAATTGCATCGATTAATGCTTGGCTGGGAATTACCGGCAATATGGCGGATAAAGAAAATATGGCAGTTCAGGGTCAGCTTTTGGTTCTGGGCATTCAAACCTTAAACGTCAATGTTTTAGGCGGAATTATTGCCGGCTTAGTCGGCGCCTGGGCAACCGACCGCTTTTATAATTTGGAGCTGCCGCTGGCGTTTGCCTTTTTCTCCGGGCGCAAGTCCGTGCCACTGATTACGATGGGTGTTTGTATTGTAGTGGGTTTTACGCTGCCGTTTTTATGGCAGTACTTTACCACGGCGATGATCAGTATTTCCGGTCTGCTGCTGCATAAGATCATGGGGCCGATTTTAAGTACCTTTGTCAACCGGCTGATGATTCCGTTTGGCCTGCATCATGTGTGGAACGCGATGCTGCGTTTTACCGAAGCGGGCGGTAAGTATATCATTGAAGGCAAGGAATACATTGGTTACTTAAGTGCCGAAAATGAGATTCTCTTTAACTTGGGACCGCGCAGTGAGTACTGGGCAATGATGCCGGAACTGACCAGGTTTGGCGCACAAAACCAGATGGTGCGGACAATGTTTGTTTTCCCGGCAATCGCGTTGGCTATGTATAAAACAGCGTATACGGAAAATAAGAAAATGGCTAAAGGTTTGTTAATCACGGTTGTTTTAACGGCGTTATTAGGTAACGTGACCGAGCCTTTGGAATTTACTTTCCTCTTCATTGCGCCGATGTTGTATATTATTTACTGCGGCATCAGTACGGTGATTTCCATTGCTCTTTATTTTATGGGAACGGCGGTGGGTTATATCCGGGGTACGATTTTTGACTTTATTATCTTTGGACCGATGTACGAAAACTCGCGCTGGTACAATATCATCATTGTCGGTATTGTGGCGGCGGTTGCGACCTACTTTATTTTTAAATGGTATATTGAAAAGTTCAATGTCAAAACGCCGGGCCGGGAAGAGGACGCATCGGCGGATAATGAGCTGATTAAGAACAAGCAGTACGATAAGATTGCCGCACTGGTCATTGAAGGCATGGGCGGCAGGGACAATATTGTCAGTGTGGAAAACTGTATCACCCGTCTGCGCATGGACTTTAAGGATAAGACCAAAATTGACCGGGAAAAGCTGAAAGAAACCGGGTCAACCGGTGTGTTCTTCCCATCCGGTACACATATTCATGTGGTCTTCGGTCCGATGGTTGAGTTCATCCGCAATGCGGTTGATGAAGAAATGAAAAAATAAGGCACTCCCCCTAATTTCCGGCGTGAAAGGCACTCGTCCTGCTGCATGCCGGAAATTTTAAATAAAACAAGTACTTGATTGAGCAGGAGGAAAAAAATATGTATTTATACTGCGATCATATCTGTTTGCCGAACGGAAGAGTTTTTGACGGTTATTTGAAAGCGGAAGCCGGTAAAATTAAAGAAATTTGCAATGAAAAACCGGCAGGAGAAGAAATTGTTGACTACAAAGGGTTTTATATCATCCCCGGATTTATTGATATGCATATTCACGGCTGGGGAACAGGTTCT
Source organism: Lachnospiraceae bacterium oral taxon 500 (assembly GCA_002999035.1). Classification (NCBI taxonomy): domain Bacteria; kingdom Bacillati; phylum Bacillota; class Clostridia; order Lachnospirales; family Lachnospiraceae; species Lachnospiraceae bacterium oral taxon 500. Next base: position 2,765,514 of record CP027241.1, on the reverse strand, counting down.
TTTATCAATGATAAGTCGGAAGCATCGCTGCATAAAATGAGACGGGACTTGGTGGATACCGGCGTAACCTCTTTTTTAGCGACTTCCGGAGCAGAAGAAGTGGCGGAGCTCAATACCGGCATTGAAAGTGTCCGGCGGGTTATGGAGCAGCCTCAGACCGGCGGGGCTGAAGTCCTAGGTGTTCATCTGGAGGGGCCGTTTATCAGTGTTGAGCATAAGGGGATGCAGCGGGCGGAGTGCTGTCTGCAGCCCGATCTGGAACTGATGCGTGAGTTTTGCCGCTATCAGGAGCAGCGAGTGGTTAAACTGATGACAGTGGCGCCGGAATTGACGGATGCGGATAAATTGATTCAGATGTGTTTTGACAATGGGATTCAGGTTAGTGCCGGTCATACCGGAGCGACTTTTGAAGAGATTAAACGAGTTAAAAATTACGGCATCGGCGGTGTCACCCATATGTTTTCCGGAATGCGGGGCTTTCACCACCGGGAACTGGGGGTAGTCGGTGCGGCTTGGTATTTTGATGATTTGTACTGCGAGTTCGCCAAGCAGACAGGCTTGACAGTGCGACCGGAAGCTTTTGCCCTGACCTATAAAATCAAGGGAGCGGGCCGGATTATTATGACGACGGACTGCGCCGGGCTGGCTCAGTCCCAAAAAGAAAAGTATCATTATATCCGCAAGATTACCATGATACCGGATGGGGAATATTTGAAGATTCGGCACGATGATGGCCGGGAGGAGCGTTATCGCCGGGATAACTATGAGGAGATCAAGCATTTGGAACTGGGCTATTTAGAGTCGGTGCAGAATATGGCGAAAAACGTCGCGCCGTCGATGCATGAAGTTATTCAAATGACCTCGGAGAATCCGGCCAAATATATCGGCGTATTTGACCGCAAAGGCTCGCTGGAGGTAGGTAAGGACGCTGACTTATTGGTAGTGGATCAGGATTATCAGTTAAAAGCGACTTATTGCCGCGGGGAATTGGTGTTTAAGGGCTAGGCCCGGGACGGCCGGATTTTAGAAAGAAGGAGAAATTATGCGAAAACCAAATATTATTACGGTTTCCGGAGCGGGCAGTGCTCGGACGCCGGCGCTAATCGGAACATTGATGCAAAGAAAGGACCGGTTCCCGTTAAAGAAAATTATTTTTTTTGATAAGGATATGTCCCGGTTTCAAAAGATTCAGGACTATGTCCTGCTACTGCTGAAAAACCTTTCGCCGGAAACGGAAGTGATCGTGACCGATGACATCCATGAGGCGTACCGTGATACCGAATATGTCTTTTGCCAGATGCGGGTCGGTAAAAACGACATGCGCTCGCTGGATGAGAAAGTGCCGCTTAAGTACGGTTTGATCGGTCAGGAAACTTGCGGTCCAGGTGGTTTTGCTTATGGCATGCGCTCGATCCGAGACATGGTAGAAATGGTCGAGGTAGTGCGCAGCTATTCCAAGGACACGTGGATTTTGAATTACACCAATCCGGCGGCGATCGTGGCAGTGGCTATGGATTATAAGTTCCCGAATGATAAACGGATTATTAATATGTGCGATCAGCCCTATTCAATGATGGTGTCCTTTGCCAAGATCCTGGGAGTGCCGTCACAGGATTTACGAGCCAAATATTTTGGCCTCAATCATTTCGGCTGGTTTACGGACTTATATGATAAAAACGGCAAGAATTATTTTGAACAGCTGTATCAAAGCATTAGTCAGAATGGTTTCCGGCCATATAATGCTGAACAGCGGACCAAATCGTGGTTAGATACCTATGAAAGAGTCAACAAAGTGATGAAGGTATCGGATCACTATATTCCGAACACCTATTTGGAATACTATTTCTTGCAGGAAGAAATCGTGGCGGAGTCGGATATTAACTATACCCGGGCCGATGAAGCCAAGCAGACTAGGGAAAAAGAAGTGTGGGATACCTGCGCTACGGCGGTCGGCAAGACCGATTTAGAAGGAATCGAGATTCTAACCAGTCCGGTATTTGGCGCGATGATGATGGAAGTGGCCGAATCGATCGCCTATGACTTAAATAATGAGTTCGTCTTAATGACTAAGAACGACGGCGTTATCCCGAACTTTAACCCGGAGGCGATAGTGGAAGTATCCGGTAAGCTCGGCAAGGACGGCGTAGTGCCGGATCCGTATCCAGCGATTCCGGTCTTTTACAAGGGTCTGATGGAAAATCAATACGCATATGAGCGACTGACTACCGAGGCGTATTTTGAGCAAAGCTATAGCAAAGCCCTGCAGGCGCTGACGCTGAATCGAACGGTCAATACTTTAGCCAAGGCGGAGGCTGTGCTGCCGGATCTGATGGAATGCAACAAAGATTTCTGGGAACTGCATTAAAAAAAACTGCTAAAAAAGCGGATTAAAAAAATAAAAATTTCTCTTGACATTTTTAGGCTTATGAGGTAGACTAAGACAAATCAAATAAAACATTGCCGATTATAGAGAACGAGTAAAGGTCATGGATTTTATCAGAGAGGCAGCGGTTGGTGTGAGCTGCTAAAAGACAGATTTTGAAAATCATCTCTTAGGTTCATTCTGAAAAGCAAATTAGGAATTGACGGATTGGTCTCACGTTATAGAGAAACAGCGTTGTCAGACGCGAGAGAGCGCCAATGAAAATTGGAAAAAAGGTGGTACCGCGATAATTCGTCCTTTGTATTGAAAGATACAAAGGACTTTTTAATTGTCAAAATCGCGGTTTCTCTGAAATAATCTCTGATTTGACAAAAACCGTGCCCCGGCATGCGAGCAGCGTTTCGGCGGCAAACGAAACGGTATGAAAAGAAGAAAAAAGTTTAACTACAATCAGAAAAGGAGAAAAAGAAAAAAATGAAAGAAAAATTAACCGTTAAACAGTATTTGCTGGTCAGTACCTTATTATTTGGTATGTTTTTCGGAGCCGGCAACTTAATCGTTCCGCCGATGACCGGGAAAATGGCCGGCAGCAATGTTTGGCTGACGATGGTATTCTTTTGCGTAACGGCAGTGGTGCTGCCGGTGATGGGTGTGATTGCAGTGGCGAAATCCGGCGGTCTGAAGAATCTGGCGGCCAGAGTGGACGGCAAGTTTGCGGCTGTTTTTACGGCGGCGATTTATTTATCGATCGGGCCGGCGCTCGGCATTCCGCGGGCCGGCAGTGTGCCGTTTGAAATGGCGATTAAGCCCTATCTGCCGGCGGCGCTGACCGATCTTCCCGGCTTATCGGCGCGGCTTCCGCTGCTGGTTTATACCTTAATTTTCTTTGGTGTGGCTTACTGGCTGTCGCTGACCCCCAGCAAGTTAGTGGAAAGAATGGGAAAGGTGATTACTCCGGCGCTGCTGACTTTGATGGCGGTTTTATTTATTGTTTCGCTGTCCAAGGGAATGCCGCAGTTGGGGCAGCCCTTGTCGGAGGACTATTCGGCGCATCCCAGCCTGACCGGCTTTATTGACGGCTATATGACGATGGATACGATTGCCGCTCTTAATTTCGGTTTGGTGGTTTCTATGGTTATTCAGGGGCTTCATATTAAGGATGAGAAAAAAATGGTAAGCACGACCATCAAAGCCGGGACTTTGTCCGGCGTACTGTTAGCGGTTATTTATTTCTTACTGGCCTATTTAGGCGCATCCAGTGCCGGTATGTTTGCCGATACCGAAAATGGGGCACAAATTTTGGGCCGGGTGTCGATGCATCTGTTAGGCACCGGCGGAACACTCCTGCAGGGCGCGATCTTTACTCTGGCTTGCCTTACCACCTGCGTGGGCTTAATTACTTCCTCGGGCAAGTATTTTACCACATTAAGCACCAAATTATCCTATAAAAGCTGGGTAACAATCTGGACGGTGTTAAGTTTTATCTTTGCTAATATTGGTTTAAATGCTATTTTGAGCTACAATGTGACACTGCTTTTCGTTCTTTACCCGGTGTCGATTGTCCTGATTCTTCTGGCGCTGACCGATCGTTTTGTTGAGTCGAATCCGTTGATTTACCGGGCAACGATTTATACTACGCTGGTTATCAGCGCGGTTGAATCGCTGGATAAGGTATTGGGCGTTAAGCTGCCGGTGCTGCAGAGCGTTTTCTCGCAGTTGCCTTTATATGACCGGCAGCTGAGCTGGGTACTGCCGGCGGTGATTGCCCTGACGGTTACCTTTAGCCTGAAATTAGTCGGCGTGGGCAGCCGGGTGCGGGAACAGGAAAGGTTATAAAAGTTATAAAAGTTTGAATCAAGGCTAAAGGTCGGATTGAAAAAAAATAAAAAATATGTTAAAGTAAATGGACGGAACTTTCCCTTGTTCCGGCGGACAGGGGAAAGTGACAGACTTTAACATATTTTTTTATTTTTATAGGCAAAAATTGGCCGAGTGTCCGATCAGCGGCCGCAGGAAAGTTGTCTGCGCCCAGGAAAACGGCGGCAGCCGGATTGAGGTGAACCGTGACGGAAAGAGATATGCTGCAAAATTACAGCAAATTAACGGAAATAGAAAAGAAAATTTTCCATTACATTGTGGAAAATGTGAAAGGAATTCAAAGCCAAACGGCCAAGGAGATTGCCGAACGGAACTTCGTGTCTAAAACAACGGTCATTAACGTTGCCAAGAAATGTGGTTTTCAGGGCTTTTCTAATTTTAAATATTATTTGCTTTATCATCAGGGGGCGGCAAAGCCGGCCGATGATTTCTTGTCGGCCTCGAAAAAATTACAGGAAGAAGTGGACAGAACTTTTTTCCTGACCGATGAAAAGACTCTGGAGGAAGCGGCTCAAGCTATTTTAAACAGCCGCTTGATTTATATTTTCGGCGTGGGCTTATCCGGCCAGATTGCCGCCATGCTGGAAAATCTGCTGCTCAAACAAGGGGTGAAAGCCCTGTTTGTTCGGGACGGCAACAATATCGCTACGATTGCTGACAGCGGACTCGCTGAGGATGCGGTTATTTTGCTGTCGCTGTCGGGGCGGACGGAAAAGATGGTGGAGATGGCTAAAAAGGCTAAAATAAAAGGAATGCAACTAATCAGCATCACTGCCTTTACCGATAATGAGATTCAGGCGATGGCTGATATCCGACTTTATTCTTATGCCGGTATTTCCGATACCAGGACGAATGATACGCTGCCCCGTTTGGGCATGCACCTGATCATTTGTCTGCTGTCGGAAAAGCTGAAGGAACTTCGACAAAAATAATAAAATCAGCAGCGAAAGACACCGGTTTATACTGAAAAATAGATAAGGTATAAATTGGCTTTTTTGTTATAAATCCCATAGCCGGACTTGACCGGAAGAAAGGACAGGACTATAATACAAAGAAAAGGAGAGCAGACCGCTATGGAAGAAGTAATTAAAAAAATCATACAAATCGAAGAAGAAGCGGCGGAAATGGAAAAAGACGCCAATGAAAAAATCCGGCAGAAGAAATTGGAGCAGGAAAAAACCCTGGAGCATCTGCGCCAGAACTTAAAGCGCAAAGCCGCCGACAAGGTTGTCACCCTGCATGAATGGGGAATGAAAGAAACTGACGAAGAAATCGCCAGACAAAAAATTGTTTTGGATAAGCGGCTGGCGGCACTGGATGCGATTGAAAAAGAAAAAGCCAAAGACTGGCAGGATGCTTTGTTTGCTGAAATCACAAAGGAGTAGAAAATGGCGGGGATGTATGAGTATAATCATGCCGGAGCCAAGATCAAGGCGATGAAGGCGGGGCTCCTTCAGCAGGAGGATTATGAACGTTTAATCCGAATGCCGAGTGTACAGGAAGCGGCTTTGTACCTGAAAAGTTCGACCTGTTACCGGGAAGCGCTGAAAGACTTGCGGGAGGACAATATTCATCGCGGACATTTGGAGATTTTGCTGTACCGCTCAATGGCGGAGGATGCGGATAAAATTTCGCATTATGTTTCCGGCTATGAAAAAGAGCTGTTTTATCATATTTATACCGATCGCGAAATTGAGGACATCAAAAGGATGCTCCGCTTTTTGCGGCTGGGGCGGCCGCTGACGGAAATGGATACCGAGACGCTGTTTCGGGATCAGCGCAGTCAGGTTGATTTTGAAAAATGTCTGGCAGCCAAAACCGAGGCAGAACTGATTGAGGGTTTAAAAGCAACGATTTATTATCCGCCGCTGAAAGCGCTGCTGTCGGAGAAGGGAACGCTGCCGATTTTTGATGCGGAAATGACTTTGGATTATTACGGCGATTTGGAGATTATTCGGCGGATTCAAAACTTTAAAATGCAGGCGGCGGAGGGGCTGGCGATGAAAATGTTCGGCAGTCGTTTTGATTATCGCAATATTTTATATATTTACCGTGGCCGTCGCTATTATAACCTGCCCAAGGAAATCCTGTACCGTTATTTGGTGCCGCTGTATTACCGCATTTCAAAGCAGGAGATTCAGGACATGATTGAGGCGGCAACAGTAGAGGATGTGGTTCGGATTGCCGACCAGTCGTTTTACGGCCGAATTTTTGACTTGCGCCGGAAAGGACGGGGGCTGGCTTTTCAGCGGTTTATGAGAAAAGAATGGCTCCACCTGATGAACGCGCATCCCTTTGGGCTGGCCTCTATTTTAGGGTATCTTTTGCTCAAAGAAATTGAAATCAGAGATATCACGGTTATTATTGAAGGCATTCGCTACTCGGTCATCAGCAGCATGGATTTGACGAAAGAAATCGCATTTCCATTAAGCGGGAAGGAGGGAGAGAGCAGTGGCCATTGAAAAAATGCATTTTATGAGCATCGTCGGATTGCTGCATGAGCTGGATGATTTTGTGCTGTCCAGTATCGTGCCCTTTGACGTTCAGTTAGTCGATGCTTATGAAACTTTGGATTCGCTTAAGGGGATTCAAAAGTTTTCCGAGGAAAACAAATATGAAAAGCTGATTGTCCGGATCAAAGAACTGGCTAAAGTCAGCGGCACACAGTTTGAATATGATGCGCTCAAGGCCAGAAAAGCCGCGACCATAGAGGAGATGAGCGCTCGAATCAAAGAACTGGAGGATTCGGTTAAAAACTTGACAGAAAAGCAGAATGCGCTGCGGGAAGAGAAAGAGCAGCAGCAGAAGCTGATTCGGCAATTAACACCGTTAGACAGCTTTCCGGTTGAGGTCAATAAACTGTTTCACTTTAAATATATTAAGTTTCGTTATGGTAAAATGCCGACCGCCAGCTATGTTAAGCTGAGGGAATACAGCGATAACTTAGATGTTATCGTTTACCGGGTCAGTCAGGCTGAGGACTTTTCCTATGTTATGTATTTTACGCCTCTGGCACAGCAGCTCAATATGGACAGCTTGTTTACATCTCTTTCCTTTGAACGGATTCGGATTTCCGATGATGTCAGCGGTAAGTCGCATGACATGATGGAGAACTTAAAGGCTCGGGTAGCCGAGATTGAGACGGAGCTGGCGGCGCTGGAAAAAGAAAGCCTGCAGTATACGCAGTCCTATTTGCCGGAACTGGAGCAGTATTATCATTATTTGGTTCGGCTAAACGGCGTATTTGACGTCAGACATTATGCCGTTCATACCGATAAGGCTTTTTATCTGGCGGGCTGGATTCCGGATCGCCAAATTAAGCGGTTTCAGGCCAATGTTAAGATTACGCCGGAGCTGTCTTATGTGATTGAAGATGAAAGCGCCGTCCGCCAGAAACCGCCGACCAGGCTGAATAATCCGGGATTTTTTCAGCCCTTTGAAACGGTGGTTAAAATGTATGGCGTGCCGGCTTATGAGGAAACCGACCCGACCATTTTTGTCGGCATCACCTATATGCTGTTGTTCGGTATGATGTTCGGTGATGTCGGTCAGGGATTGGTGATTGCGCTGGCCGGGTATTTGCTGAGCCGCCGCAAGGGCATGGAAGCGGCTAAACTGCTGGCCTATTTTGGGGTCATGTCGATGATTTTCGGTGTTTTTTACGGCTCGGTGTTCGGCAATGAAGAACTGCTGCGCCATTATCTGCCGTTTATTCCGATGATTGACCCGATGGCGGTTAAAATGCAGTTGCTGGGCGTTTCCGTGGTTTTCGGAATTGGCTTGCTGCTGATAGCGATGCTGATTAATTTATATAATCTATGGAAAAATAAAGATATGGGGCGATTTTTGTTTGATAAAAACGGAATTGCCGGTTTGGTTCTGTATGTGGCGATTTTGTACCTGATTTTAGCAACGGTCTTAAAACAGGCAGTTCCGATTTGGCTGATTGGCGGGCTGATTGTGGTTTCAATGCTGGTGCTGTTCTTTTCCGAGCGGCTGGCGCAGGGGCTAAACCGGAAAAGACATTTAGCCGAAGCAGACGGCCATACGCCGTCCGGCATAGAGTCGTTTTTTGAACTGGTCGAAATCCTGCTGGCGGTTTTTTCCAATACGATTTCTTTCGTGCGGGTTGGGGCGTTTGCGCTTAACCATGTCGGCTTTTTCCTGGCTTTTCATCAGTTGTCGCATATGGTCGGCGGGGCCGGCTCGGTGGCGGTCATGGTTTTCGGCAATATCCTGATTATTGTGCTGGAGGGCTTGATTGTCGGAATTCAGGGCTTGCGGCTGGAATATTATGAATTATTCAGCCGGTTCTATAAGGGGGACGGCAAGGAGTTTAAGCCGTTTCAGATTCGGGATTGACGATGGATTTGCAGCGTGGGCGGGAGAGTTCACTAAAAGAATAAAAACAAAGCCAAGGAGTTTGGCGCAGCTTTTACAATGATGATAAAGGAGAAAAATGATGGGATTTGTTTTAGCAGTATCAATGGTTTTGATTGTGTTGACGATTATGGTTGGCTTAAAGGCGATTAAAAATGAAATTGCCGGCAAAAAAGTGAAAACATTTTTGGGCTTGAATATGCTCAGCTTTTTCGGCTTGCTGATTGGAACGACGATTCTTTTATTCAGCGGCTCGAATGTCTTTGCGGCCGAGGCGGCAGCGACTGCGGCAGCAGCAGATGGCCTGAAGTATGTGGGCGCAGGGCTTTCGACCGGTCTTTCCTGTATCGGTACCGGAATTGCCGTGGCTTCCTCGGCATCGGCGGCCATTGGCGCAATCAGTGAGGATTCTTCGCTTTTGGGTAAGACTGTTATTTTCGTCGGTTTGGCTGAGGGAATTGCAATTTATGGTTTGATTATTTCAATCATGATTTTAAGCTAAGGATTTTGTTCCGGCAGAAAACGGATAAGAAAGGGAATCAAAGACGTTATGAAGATGTATCTAATAGCGGATAATGTCGATACGGAAGCCGGCATGCGGTTGGCCGGAGTGGAAGGTGTGGTTCTGCATGAGCGGGAGGAAGTGCTGACGGCGCTGACGAAGGTTTTGCAGAACCAGGAAACCGGCGTGTTGCTGGTAACCGAAAAAATTGCCGGCCTGATTCCGGAAGAGATCAGAGAGATCAAGATGAACCGCCGGGTTCCTTTGATTGTTACGATTCCGGATCGGCACGGCAGCAGCCGGGCCAAGGATTCGATCACACAATATATCAGAGAAGCAATTGGTTTGAAAATTTGAGGGAAAATAAATGTTAGAATTATCGGAAAAATTAAAAAAGTTTTCGGCGGAAGTACTAGGGGAAGCGGCAGAATCCACCCAGAAGCAATGGGAAATGTTTTTGGAAGAGCAGAAAAAGGATTATGACCGAAAAGAAACCGAGTATTTGGAAGATGGCTATACGGCGATTCAGGCGGGACTAAAAAAACTGGAAAAAGACAAAAACAGTCGTTTATCAAAAGCATTGATGGAAAATCATCAGCGGGTTCTGCAAAGAAGAATGGAAATTGTTGATCAGATATTTGCGAAATTAGAGCAGCAGCTGGCCGATTTTACTCAAACCGAAGAATATTTAGAGCTCCTCAGAGGCAGAATCCGGCGGACAATCGAATATCTGGGTGCAGGGAAGAAAAAGATTATCCTGACCGAAGCCGACAGGGAGCGGTGGCCGCAGCTGGCGGATGAGTTTGCCGAAGTGGTTTTGGAAACGGAAAAACGGCAGACCAAAAGCGGTATGATCGGCGGCTGTCAAGGGTATCAGGAAGATGGAAATGTTTTTTACGATGATTCGTTTGCCGGCCAGATACAGGAGCAGCGTGAGCACTTTCTGCAGGGGATGGCAGCGGAATTGAAAATAATAGAGTAAGGTGGTGGCAATATGGAGCAAAAAGCGGTAATTTCCGGCATCAATGGGCCGGTGGTCAAGGCGGCCGGGGCGGCGGCATTTCAGATGCTGGAAATGGTGCATGTCGGAAACAGCCGGTTAATCGGGGAAGTCATCGGCATCAGCCGGGATTATTGTACCATTCAGGTTTATGAAGAAACCTCCGGCTTAACGATCGGCGAGCCGGTCTACCCGACCGGAGAACCGCTCAGTCTGACGCTGGGGCCGGGGATTGTCGGACAGGTATTTGACGGGATTGAGCGGCCGCTGGAAATGCTGAGAGCAGAGTTCGGCAATTTTATCGGCCGGGGCAGTGAAATTTTTAATCTGGATAAAAATAAGGAATGGCCGGTGCAAATCACGGTGCAGGCTGGTCAGGAACTAAACGGCGGCGAGGTTTACGCCATTGTGCAGGAAACAGAGCTGGTCAGTCATAAAATCATGCTGCATCCGGATAAGAGCGGCCGGGTAGTGGAAATTATTGAGCAGCCGACCTATAAGGTTTTAGATCCGGTGATTCGCCTGCAAAATGCTTTCGGCCAAATTGAAGAGCTTAATTTGGTGCAGTATTGGCCGGTTCGTAAGCCCAGGCCTTTTCAGCTCAGAAAATCTTTGGAAAAGCCGTTAATTACCGGGCAGAGAATTATTGATACCTTCTTTCCGATTGCCAAGGGCGGAACGGCTTCGATTCCCGGCGGATTCGGAACCGGTAAGACGATGACCCAGCATCAGCTGGCTAAGTGGTCGGATGCCGATATCATTGTTTATATCGGCTGCGGCGAGCGGGGCAATGAAATTACCGAGGTGCTGGAGGACTTTCCCAAGCTGATTGACCCCAAATCCGGTAAATCGCTGATGGAGAGGACAGTCCTTATTGCCAATACTTCCAATATGCCGGTGGCGGCCAGAGAAGCATCGATTTATACCGGGATTACGATTGCCGAGTATTATCGGGATATGGGTTATCATGTAGCAATTATGGCGGATTCGACCTCGCGCTGGGCCGAGGCGCTTCGGGAAATTTCCGGACGGCTGGAGGAAATGCCGGCCGAAGAAGGTTTCCCTCCATATCTGCCGTCGCGTTTATCACAGTTTTATGAAAGAGCCGGCTATGTTGTCAGTTTAAACGGTGAAGAAGGCTCCGTTAGTATTATCGGGGCAGTCAGTCCGCAGGGCGGTGACTTCAGTGAACCGGTCACGCAAAACACCAAGCGTTTTATCCGCTGCTTTTGGGCACTTGACCGGGCCTTAGCTTATGCCCGCCACTATCCGGCCATTCAATGGCTGGAGAGTTACAGCGAATATGCACCGGACTTGGAAGAATGGTTTGACCGGAATGTGGATCCGGATTTTTATGCCGATCGGCGGGAAGCGATGGCGCTGCTGCAGGAAGAAAACAATTTAATGGAAATCGTCAAGCTGATTGGTGCTGATGTTTTGCCGGAAAACCAAAAATTAGTGCTGGAGATTACCAAGCTCATTCGTCTTGGCTTTTTGCAGCAAAATGCGTTTCATGATGTTGATACTTTCGTGCCGCTGATCAAGCAGTTTAAAATGCTGCAGACGATTTTATATCTGTACCGGAAAGCCCGGCAGCTGGTTGCTTTTAATGTTCCGGTTTCCCGCCTGCGGCAGACGGGGATATTTGATCAGGTTGTTAAAATGAGATACAATATTGACAACAACTCAACCGAACCTTTTGACCGGCTGAAGGAGCAAATCGACAGCTTTTATCAGGAAGTCGCCGACAGCTATAAGGGTTTTGAAAGGATGGAAATAAAATGAGCGTTGAATATTTAGGCGTGAAAGAAGTCAACGGTTCCCTGATGGTAGTCGAGGGAATGAAAGGTGCTTCTTTTGAGGAAATCGTCAGGATTACGCTGGAAAGCGGAGAAACCCGAACCGGAAAAATCATTCAAATGGATGAGGACCGGGCGGTGATTCAGGTTTTTGAAAGTACACAGGGGATTTCCGGTGTTAACGTTCGCACCAGACTGACCGGCGGCGTGTTAAAGCTGCCCGTATCAAAAGAGCTTTTGGGCCGGACGCTGGACGGCATCGGCCGGCCGATTGACGGATTGGGCGAGATCCGGGCAACTGAGGCGTGGGACGTTAACGGCGCACCGATTAATCCGATTGCCCGTCAGTATCCGCGTAACTTTGTCCAGACCGGAATTTCAACGATTGACGGCTTGACCACGCTGATTCGCGGTCAAAAGCTGCCGGTTTTTTCCGGCAATGGTCTGCCGCATGACCGGCTGGCCGTGCAGATTGCCAATCAAGCGCAAATCGGCAGCAAGGGGCGGATTATTTTCAGTAAAGAAGATGATTTGCCGAATATGGTCAATGGGCAGGACGATTTTGCCATTGTTTTTGCCGCGATGGGTGTCAAAAATGATGTAGCGGATTTCTTTAAGCGCAGCTTTCAGGAAAGCGGCGTTTTGCAAAAGGTGGTAATGTTTTTGAACCTGGCCAACGACCCGGTGATTGAGCGGGTGGTGACGCCGCGCTGTGCGTTAACGGCAGCGGAATACTTGGCGTTTGAATGCGATATGCATGTGCTGGTCATTTTAACCGATATGACATCTTACTGCGAAGCAATTCGGGAAATTTCCTCGTCGAAAGGCGAAATCCCTTCCCGGAAAGGTTTTCCCGGTTATCTGTATTCGGATTTGGCGATGCTTTATGAAAGAGCTGGTATGATTCAGGGCAAAAAGGGCTCGATTACCCAGATTCCGATTTTAACCATGCCCAATGACGACATTACGCACCCGATTCCCGATTTGACCGGTTATATTACCGAGGGGCAAATCGTATTGGATCGTTCTCTGCACCAAAAGGGTATTTATCCGCCGATTTTAGTGCTGCCCTCGCTGTCACGGCTGATGAAAGACGGCATTGGCGAAGGCTATACCCGAAAAGACCACAGCGGTGTAGCCAATCAGTTGTTTGCTGCCTACGCCCATGTGCAGGAGGTCAAGGCGCTGGCCTCGGTTATCGGGGAAGAAGAACTGTCGCCGCTGGATAAGCTCTATATGATTTTCGGCCAGCAGTTTGAGGAGCGTTTTGTTGCCCAGAAGTTTGATGAGGACCGGATGATCGATACGACTTTGGATTTGGGCTGGGAGCTGCTCAGTATTTTGCCCAGAGAGGAATTGACCAGAGTGGATGAGGAACTCGTTAACAGCTATTATCAGGAGCGGATTCGGGAAAAATACGAATCGGCAGCTCGTTAGGCAGGTAAAAGATGGATAGTTCTTTATTTCCGACCAAAGGAAATTATATATTGGCCAAATCAAGATTGGCGTTGTCCCGGCAGGGCTATGAACTGCTGGATAAAAAACGGAATATCTTGGTGCGGGAAGTGATGTCCATGCTTGACCAGGTTGAGGCGATTCAAAAGGATATGGACGATATTTTCGGCGAGGCTTATTTAGCTTTGCAGGAGGCGAATATCCGGCTGGGCATCAATACCGTCAGCCAAATCAGTCAGGCGATTGCGCCCGAGGAAAATGTTCAGATTGAGAGCAAATCCATTATGGGAGTGGAAATCCCGATTTTAAACCAATTAGATTCCGATTTGATTCCGCAGTATGGAATCGGTAAGACGGAATGTTCGCTCGATGAGGCGTATTTGCAGTTTTCCAAGGTCAAGCGGCTGACGCTGAAATTGGCCGAGATTGAAAATGCTATCTATCGGCTGGCGTTTTCGATTAAGCAGACGCAGAAACGGGCAAACGCTTTAAAAAATATCATGATTCCCAAGTATGAGAAGCTGACCAAGGATATTGCCACTGCTTTAGAGGAAAAAGAAAGGGAAGAGTTCAGCCGGTTAAAGATGATCAAACTGACAAAACAGGGGTAATATGCGAAAAATGAAATTGGAAAAAAAGAGATGGTTCATATTGGCGGCTTCCTGCCTGATTAATTTATGTATTGGTTCTTTGTACGCCTGGAGCGTATTTGCCGGGCCGATGGCCGCGCATATCAGTCAGGCGCAGGGGCTGGCCGGCGATCAGCAGCTGACGGCGGCGGCGCTGGCGGTGGTGTTTACCGTAGCCAACGCAGTCGGGCCGGTGACGATGATTGGCGGCGGTTTTATCAATGATTCTTTGGGCCCGCGCTGGGGGATTCTGCTGGGCGGCCTGCTGTTTGGCGGCGGCATGTTTTTCAGCGGCTTTGTCGGCAGCTTAGGAATGCTGACGGTGGCTTACGGCTTAGGCTGCGGCTTGGGCATGGGCTGCGTTTATACTTGTACGATTAACAATTCGGTTAAGCTGTTTCCCGATAAACGCGGTCTTATCGGCGGGATTGCAACAGCCACCTATGGATTGAGTTCGGTCATTATTCCGCCGGTTGCTCAGAAACTGATTGTCGGCGGCGGTGTTCTGTCGGCGTTTCGGATTTTGGGTGCGGTGTTTACGGTGATTATTATCCTGTGCTCTTTTTTGATTGAAAAAGCACCGCGGGACTTTGTGACGGCCGGTATGGTCGGGCCAAAAACGCAGGCGGCGGCCGGCGGTCAGGATAAAAACTGGCGGCAGATGCTAAGTCAAAGCTCTTTTTATGTGATGTTTTTAATGCTGATGTGCGGAGCCTTTTCCGGGCTGATGATTATTTCGCAGGCATCACCGATGGCACAGAAAATGATTGGCATGGAACCGGAACATGCGGCCGTTGCCGTCAGTTTGCTGGCGCTTTTTAACGCCATGGGTCGGGTGCTGGCCGGCTATTTGTCGGATAAACTCGGCCGGATTCAGGTGATTCGGATTGTCTTTTTGATTTCGATTGTCGGCCTGTTTTTACTAACGGTCAGTGGACTGGGGCAAACGCTGCTGTTTATGGCCGGGGTATCGATTGCCGGTATCTGTTTCGGGGCTTTTATGGGTGTGTTTCCCGGTTTTACGGCTGACCGTTTCGGGGCCAGATATAACAGTGTCAATTACGGCATTATGTTTGTCGGTTTTGCTTTGGCCGGAACGCTTGGGCCTTTGGCCGCCGGCCGGATTGTACTGGCCACCGGCAGCTATCAGATGGCCTTTGTGGCGGCCGGCGTGCTCGGCCTGTTAGGCTTTGCCATGACCTTTGTCTATCGCCGGATTACCAAAGCATAGCGGCTTAGGCAGGGATAAATATTTATTGGCTGGCCGTTTGTACTTGTAATTTGCTGATCTTTTAGCGTATTCCCCGGCTTGTCTGGGTGCAAGCCGGGAAAAACAGGATTTTCCGAAAAATAATTGACTTTTTCGGAAAAACAGGATATACTACTAATACTGTTCTGAAGGAAATAGCTTGAGAACATAAATAAGGAATTGGAGGGCTTGCCCTTTGATAAAAAGTTTCCACACAGCCGGGGAGGTAGCGGCGCCCTGAACCTGCAATCCGCTATAGCAGGGGTGATATTGAACAGAGGCTTGGCTTTGTGAAGCAGCCTTGGGGCAATGGTGTTGAGAGTTTGGTCCTACGCAATGGAAATCTGTGAATCGTGTCAGATCTTGACGGAAGCAGCACTAAGCAGAAACTTTCATGTGCCGTGGGGTAGCCGGATTTGAGCCGTTAATCCAAGAAGCGTTCGGAAAGGCATTGTCGACGGGATATGTGTGGATTTTTCATTTTGAGGAGGAAATCATGGCATACACCGCGCTTTACCGAAAACTCAGACCGCAGACCTTTGCCGAAGTAATCGGTCAGGAAGCAATTGTTCAGACTTTAAAAAATCAGGTGCGTTCCGGCCGGTTAAGCCATGCTTATTTATTTACCGGCACCAGGGGTACCGGTAAGACTTCGACCGCCAAAATATTTGCTCGGGCGGTGAATTGCCTGAATCCGCAGGACGGCGAACCCTGCAATCAATGCGAAAACTGCCGCCGGGATTTGGAAGGCCGGGACTTGAACATCATGGAGATTGATGCTGCCAGCAACAACGGCGTTGATAATATCCGCGAACTGCGCGAGGACGTTCGCTACCAGCCGGCCGGCGCCCGCTATAAAATTTATATCATTGACGAGGTGCATATGCTGTCTACGGGAGCGTTCAATGCTCTGCTAAAGACTTTGGAAGAGCCGCCGGCGCATGCCATGTTTATTTTGGCGACGACCGATCCGCACAAGGTACCGGATACGATTTTATCCCGCTGTCAGCGCTATGATTTTCGAAGGATTGCTGGCGGTGATATTCAAATGGTATTGCAGACCTATTTAAATAAGGAAGGAATTGCGTTTGAAGAAAAAGCGCTCCGTTTTATTGCTAAAACCGCGGATGGAGCACTGCGCGATGCGCATTCGATTTTGGATCGCTGTCTGGCTTTTTATCTGGGCGAAGAATTGACTTTGGAGAAAGTGCTGCGCTTGCTCGGAGCGGTTGACAGCGGCGTTTATGAAAAAATCACGGCGCATTTGCTGAAAAAGGAAATTACGGCGCTGCTGACGGAAACCGATGAGATGCTGATGCAGGGCCGGGATTTGCAGCAGCTGGTACTGGGGGAAATCAGCTATTTACGCGATCTTTTGATTGTCAAGACCATGCCTCAGCCGGGAAAACTGCTGGATTTGGCGGAGGAAAATCTGCTGGCTTTGCGGGCGGCGGCGGAACTGTGTACGGAAGACTTTTTGATGTATATCATCAAGTCATTATCGCAGTTGGAAGCCGATATGCGCTATGAAAGCAATAAGCGGATATTGCTGGAACTGGAATGGATTAAGCTGTGCCGGCCGGAAGTGGATCAAAGCGAGGCCAATATCCTGCGGCGGTTGACGGAGGTTGAAAACCGTCTGGCTGAGGGGCCGGTGCATTCGGCCGAGCCGGCACGGCGGCCGGCGGAAAAAGGCGGCGAACCGGTGAAAGCCCAGCCGACGCTGCCGCCGATTGAAACAGCTGCCTTTCCGGAGGATATCAAAGCGGTCATCGCGGCCTGGCCGGGGCTGCATTTTGCCCTGAATCCGTTTGTTGATATTGCTCTGGAAAAAGCTATGCCTTTTTATGCCGAAGCAGGCGGCGGCACGCTGCTGATTGTAATTGACAGCAGCGCCGGCGCGGATTATATTGAAAAAAGCGAGTATAAGGAGCGGATAGCGGAGTTTTTGGCGGAAAAGTTTCAAAAAAACTTTAATTTGCAGATTATTTCCGTTCAGGAATATGAAAACCGGCATAAACGAGGGGCGCAGGAACTGAAAAATGCAGTAGCCGACCTCCGCCGCAACATTGACTTTGAAATAGAAATGAGGTGATCACAGTTCAGGCAAGCAGGTGCTTATGGTTGATTGCCGGGGAGAGCAAGCTCTCCGGAGGCATATCAACCATAAGCACCTATTTGCGGAACGCAAACATGAGCAATTCGTCGATAAAGTGGAATTGCAATTCATTTCAACGAATTGCGAATGGCTTGCCTGAACTGTAGTTGCAGCAGATGTTGTGGCTGCTATGCCGGGGAGAGCTTGCTCTCCCTTGTCGTGGCATGGATAAATATCTATTTGCGGAACGCAGACACCGATAATTCGCGCAAGCGAATTATCGGTGCAGCTTGCCTGAACTGTGATTACAGCAGATGTTGTTGTTGATTGCCGGGGAGAGCGTGCTCAAACCTGTATCCAAGGAGGCGGTACGGAACGGTTATAAATTTGTATAATATTGCTAAAATAGAGAAGTGGTATCTCTTGTTTTTGTGGAGATACCACAATTTTTATACCAAAGAATGAAACAAAAATCCAGATACAAGCAATAGGATTGACATTAAAGTTTTATGCACTATAATGAAAATGAAAGGGAAAGTTTATGAAAAGTTTATTTCTACTTTTACAAAATTATTTACGGCAGGCCACGGAAGCGGAAAAGGAAATCCTGCAATATTGGCTGGAGCATCCTGAGCAAAGCAGTCGTTTCAATGTCCGGGAGTTGGCGGCGGAAACTTATACCTCACCGTCCTCTATTATCCGGCTGTGTCAAAAACTGGACTTTAAAGGCTATAAAGAGTTGAGAGCAGAACTGATTTATGAAACGGCGCTCAGAAAAAAGGAAGAGCAGCGGGAAGTGGAAGACTTAACCAAAGAGGACAGCCTGGAAGCGATTATTGAAAAAATCAGTTTGCGTAATATTACGTCGTTAAAGAGTACGGCTCAAAATCTGAATCCTAAGGATTTAAGCGATTGTGTGGATTTGCTGGAAAAAGCCAGAGTGGTTCATTTGTTTGGACTGGGCACTTCGCTGTTAGCGGCCAGAGATTTGAGTTTAAAGCTGGTTCGGATTAACCGGCTGTGCATGATTCAGGATGAATGGCATGTCCAGCTTCTGATGGCGAAAAATATTACGGCCCAGGATGTGGCGATTTTGTTCAGCTATTCCGGCATGACCAATGAAATGATTCAATGCGCCCGGCTGATTAAGGAATCGGGGGCAAAGCTGATCAGCGTCTGTGGTTTTGAAAAATCAACCATTGCCAAGATGGCGGATTATAATTTGCCGGTTGTTACCAATGAGCATATTTTTCGGAGCGGAGCAATGAGCTCGCGGATTGCCCAGCTGAATGTGGTTGATATTTTATTTACGGCTTTTATTAACCGCAATTTTGAGGCCTCCCTGCAGCAAGTCAGCAAGACTCATATTTTAAAAGAAGATGAAAGGGTATAAGGGGCAGAAGGTGAAAATTCAGGATAAAGCTGCCTGCAAAGAGGTGTAAGACTTTTTGACGGCTGCGGGCAGACTGCAAGAGGTAAAAAGTCGAAGTAATCCGATATCATCGGGGGAAAACTTATAAAAGGAAAAAATAAGATATTCGGAAAGGAGCGGAAAAATGATTGATTTATCACAAATGACGACCGAGCGGCAAAATCCGGATACCAAAAACTTGGATCAGATGACGCCGTTAGAGCTGGTCACCGTGATCAATCGGGAGGATGAACAAGTAACCACAGCAATTCGCCGGATTTTACCGGAGATTGCCAAAACAGTGGAAATAACAACGGCCTGCCTGAAAAACGGCGGTCGGCTGATTTATTTGGGCGCAGGTACCAGCGGCCGGCTGGGCGTATTGGATGCGGTGGAATGCCCACCGACGTTTGGAACCGATCCGGGGCTGGTCATCGGTTTGATTGCCGGCGGAGAAAAGGCCTTTGTCAAAGCGGTTGAGGGCGCGGAGGACAGCCAGACTCTGGCGGCTGAGGACTTAAAGGCCCTGCACTTAAGCGCCAAGGATATGGTAATCGGTCTGGCGGCCAGCGGTCGGACGCCGTATGTGATTTATGGCCTGGAGTATGCCAGAAAGATCGGCTGCCCCACGGCGGCCATTGTCTGTAACAGCGGTTCAAGTATGGCCGGAGCGGCGGATATTGTGATGGAGGCAGTGGTAGGGCCCGAGGTTTTGACCGGCTCGACCCGGCTCAAGGCCGGCAGCGCCCAGAAAATGATTTTAAATATGATTTCCACCGGTTCTATGGTTGGTATCGGCAAGGTTTACCAAAATTATATGGTGGATTTAAAAAGAACCAATGAAAAATTAGTGACCCGTTCCGAGAACATTGTCATGGCTACCACGGGCTGCGGCCGGGAAGAGGCAAAAGCGGCGCTGGATGAGGCGGAGGGCAGTGTTAAACTGGCGATTACCGCGGTTTTATCCAGGTCCGATACCCGCCAGGCAGCTGCTTATTTGGAACAGGCGGGCGGCTATGTGCGGCGGGCATTGGAACTGGCAGCGGAGGAACAAAAGAACAAATAATCCGGTTATTCCCGGTTTATCCGGCGGCTCAGTTTGATTATCGGCAATGCGGTGCAGTTGGTTTCGCTGTTTGCTCACCGCCAGAAGACGCATTTTGCGGACTGCTGAAACTTTAGCGAAAGACCGAATAAGAAAAACGATGCCGGCCGGAATAGGAAGCCGGATTGTAAATAAAGTTATCTAAAAGGAGGAGTAAGCATGAGCAACAAAGAATTAGCGGTAAAAATTGTTGAACTTACCGGCGGTGCGGAAAACATAGGTTCTTTAACCAACTGCATGACCAGAATGAGAGTCACGGTCAAAGACAGCGCGAAGGTTTCGGTCGATCAGATCAAAGGTTTGGACGGTGTTTTGGGATTGGTCAGCGAGGGCAATTATTACCAGATCGTTTTAGGCCCCGGCAAAGCGAAAAAGGTAACGGACGAAGCGGCGGAGGCTTTTCACTTAAAAAGAGATGCGGAGGTAACAGAAGTAACCGAGGATTGGCAGGCCAATAAGCAGGCAATCAAGGCCGGTCAAAAAGCCAGCGGTTTTAAGAAAGCAATCAATACCATTGCCAATATTTTTATTCCGCTGATTCCGGCAATTATTGCAGCCGGACTGTTCTATGGTCTGGGTTCATTGATCGGAACGCTCAATACCGAAAAAAATCAAATGTGGGAAGGCGTCCGGCTGTTCTTTACTTTGATCAGCGGTGCGTTTTTGGGCTATCTGGTCATTTATACCGGTATTAACGCAGCCAAACAATTTGGCGCGACCGAGGGCTTAGGCGGTATGATTGGTGCGATTACTATCGGTGCCAATATTCAGGGATTATCCAAAATGCTGGGGCTTTTCAATGAGGATGTGCCGTTAAAATCGACTTTGACCACCGGTAAGGGCGGTATCATTGGCGTGATTATCGGTGTATGGCTGTTGTCAAAAATTGAAAAAGCTTTGCGCAAGCGGATTCCGGATGTGCTGGATTTGATTGTAACGCCGTTTTTGACTTTACTGATTACCGGTCTGATTTATGTGTTTATCGTTATGCCGGTGGCCGGATATTTTTCCGACGGTTTGATTTATGTCCTCAGTTTTATCATTAATTCTTCCAATCCAGTAGTCAGCGTTATCAGCGGCTATGTTTTATCGGCTGTCTTTTTACCGATGGTACTGTTGGGCTTACATCACGGTTTGATTCCGATTTATGCGGTTCAGCTTGAGCAGCTGGGCGGCGTATCTCTGTTCCCGGTACTGGCCATGGCCGGAGCCGGTCAGGTTGGCGCAGCTATCTCGATTTATCTGAAAGCGAAAAAGACAGGCAATGCCAGACTGCAAAAGGTTGTTACCGGTGCTTTGCCGGCCGGCTTTTTGGGTGTGGGCGAACCGCTGATTTACGGCGTTACCTTACCGATGTTTAAGCCTTTCTTTACGGCTGGTTTGGGAGCGGGCTTTGGCGGCGCGTATGTAATGCTGACCGGAGTTATGGCTAACGCCTGGGGACCGTCCGGCTTAGTTGCTACGGCTGTCATGAAACCGGAATGTATGATTAATTATGTTATCGGCTTAGTTATTGCTTATATCGGCGGTTTTGTTATTACTCATTTGGTAATTAAAGACGAAGAGGTAAAGAACGTTTAGTCAGCTTTTAAGACAGGCAACCGGTCAGCAGCAGGTATTCTGCGGCCATGAGAAGGGGTCACTCCGCTTTCCCGCGGCAGCGCCATCTGGGTGGGAACAGTATTGTTTCAGCGGGGGAAAGCGGAGTGAAAAAGTTAGAAACTTAAGAAAGGAAACAAGAGAATGAAAACAAGAAACCGAAACTATATCAATTTATTGGGGCTGGTGTCGTTGATTTTATTGTTTTCTATGTCAACGGTGCTTCAGGCGACAGAAGTGAAAGCTGAGCCGGAAAAATACGCGCTGGATATTACATTACCGCTCAGCTTAAAAGAGGCGGACGATTCGATTCTGACCGATTCCTTTTATCAGTTTAAAGGCTATGCCGGTCAGGGCACATTGATTTTAACTGTCCGTAATGTCAGTGATTTTCAGCTGTATGTCAATTATCAGCCGGTAAATACGGCGGCGTATCGCCAAAATGGCACGTACCGGGTTGATATTTCCGGACTGACCAATAATTCGCAGAATGTTTTACAGGTAACAGGCGTGAAAGGGAATGACCCCAAACTGCAGGTTCAGATTCCTTATCCGTCAATTGATATGGCTAAACTTTATTCAGAGGTACTGGATAGAAATATTATGAACTTATTTGAGGATATTGTGCAGGCCGAAGTCCGGCAGGGTTCCACCGGTGGGCAGCTGGTTGTCTTAAAGGACGGGCGGCTGGTTAAAAATCTGGCTTTTGGCTATGTCAACAGCTATTATCCCGACGGTACGCCAATTCCGCTGGAGCAGAGAGTCAAAGTCACGAACCAGACCTTATTTGACTTAGCCAGCAATACCAAGATGTATTCGGTGAATTATGCGCTGCAAAAGCTGGTTGCAGACAAAAAAATTGCGGTCAGCGATCCGGTCAGTAAATATTTTCCGGAGTTTAAGGACGAAGCCGATGCCAAAATCAAAGGCAAGGATAAATTGACGATTCGTGAACTGCTGGAGCATCAGGGCGGGTTCCCGGCCGATCCCCAGTACTTTAATGAAAATTACGATAAGGACGACGGAATCGTCAACGGCAAGAATGACCTGTTTTCGCAGGAAAGAAACAAAACTGCTGAAATGATTTTAAAAACGCCGTTAGTTTATGAACCGGGCAGTAAAACCGTATATTCCGACGTTGATTATATGCTGTTGGGATTGATTGTGGAAAAGGTCAGCGGCAAGGATTTAGACACCTATATGAAAGACGAATTTTACCGGCCGCTGGGCTTAGACCGGATTACTTTTAATCCGCTGCAATTCGGCTTTAGGGCCAATGAAATTGCTGCCAGTGAATTAAACGGCAATTCCCGCGACGGCGTGGTGACTTTCAGCAACAACCGGGTCGGTACGATTCAGGGTACGGTCCATGATGAAAAGGCGTATTATTCCATGAACGGTGTCAGCGGGCATGCCGGACTCTTTGCCAATGCTTTGCAGTTGGCTCAACTGGCGCAGGTTATGCTCAATGAAGGCGGCTACGGTCAATATCAATTTTGGGATAAGACAACGCAGGATTTGTTTGTTAAGCCCAAAGACAGCAATTCCACCTATGGTCTTGGCTGGCGGCGGGAAGGAGACGGCCGGTACAGCTGGGCGTTTTCACCGATGGCAGATGCGGCAACCGTCGGCCATACCGGCTGGACGGGAACGCTGACGGTAATTGACCCGAAAGAGCAAATGGTGATAGTGCTTTTAACCAATAAGAAAAACAGTCCGGTGCTGAATAACAAGAAAAATCCGAACAATTTCTTCGGCGACCGCTTTTTAATCAATCGCTACGGGATGGCAACGAGTTTGGTTTACCGGGCGCTGCATCCGGCGAATATGAAGCAGACGAAGGAGTTGTTAAAGGAATTGGTCGAAGGTAAGCAAAGACTGATTAAAGAACAGCCGGAAATTTATAAAAATCGGGCGGACGAGGCTGATTTGAAGGCTTTGGAGCAGGTACAGGAAGTGTACAAAACCAAGTAAAAGCGGGACGAATGAATCCGCGCTCAACTTCAAATATTTAATTTTAAGTCATAAAAAAGGCGCAGTCAAAGGGAAATGCTTTGGCAGCGCCTTTTTTAGTTCATCCGTTTTCTCTTATGCCACTACGCCAAATACGCTAAAACAGTTTTGGAGGTCACATGCCTGTCTAAAAAGGCGAAGCTTTTGCCGGAAAGCGGAGCTATCTATGCTCTACTTTTTCAATCCGATAGCCTTTTTCGGTTAAAAGCTTTAAAAGACTGTCATCAGCAATCGTATCGACCCGAATAATCAATTCGCTTTCTTCCGGGTTCTCAGTTGGGAGATTGAGAATATGGACGATATTATAATTTCTTTCCTTTAACAAGGTACCGATATCGGCTAAAGTGCCGGGACGATCCTTAGCAATCAGGACAATGCGTGAGCCTTTGCCGCGGGCGGCCAGGATATCCAAAAAGGAAGCAATAATATCGTTCCGGGTGATGATACCTTTAATCATGTGATTTTTATCAACGACCGGAATCATATTGACATCTTTTTCATTCATCAACAAAGCGACGTCTTCGATTGACATATCTTCCGTACAGGTGACGACATTTTTATCCATGATATCAGCTACTTTGGTTTTATCCAGTATATAATTTAATTCATAAATACTCAGAGACGTGGCTTTTGACGGCGAAACCTCACTGAGCAGGGTTTCGGTCACCATGCCGACCAGTTTGCCGTTTTCAACGACCGGCAGCTGGCGGACTGACTGCTCACGCATCAGTTTAAAAGCCAAAGAAATCGACGCTTCGGGAAAAACGGAAATGATATTTCGATTCATTTTCGCAGTAATATACATAAAATACCTCCTCATCAGGATTACGCTTCGGACAACTATATTATACACTATTTTGGCGGAAATGAATAGTGGCGAAGAATTTTTTCGAAAAAAAATGCTTGCCAAAAAGACGGCTATCTGTTATTATAGTTCCAGCGGGAGGTTAACTCAGCTGGTAGAGTGTCACCTTGACATGGTGGAAGTCGCAGGTTCGAGTCCTGTACCGCCCATAGAAGGAGCAAAGTTTTTCGGGACTTTGCTCTTTTTGTTATTTAAAATAACAAAAAGATATTTACTTGCCGGCGGAAATTCGATATAATAAATAAAGTTGTTGAGGTTGAAGGCGTAAATTAAATGGGGTAAGGAAGGTGGCTTAATGTGGGAGAAATGCAAGTAAATTTGGATCATTATTTACCGCTGAGGGACGTTGTTTTTAAAAACCTGCGGACAGCGATCCTGCGGGGCGATTTTCAGCCGGGCGAAAGGCTGATGGAAAATCAGCTGGCTGACAGAATGGGCGTCAGTCGGACACCGATTCGGGAAGCGATTCGCAAGCTGGAGTTGGAAGGACTGGTCGTCATGGTTCCCCGTAAGGGCGCTGAAGTAGCCAATATTACCGAAAAGGACATTAACGACGTGCTGGAAGTCCGGGCGACCTTAGAAGGCTTGGCAATTCGGCTGGCTTGCGAGAATATGCAGCCGGAAGACGTTGACCGCTTGGTGCGCGTCAATCGGGAATTTATGCAGGCAGTGGCGGACAAAGATACGGATAAAGTGCTGGAATGGGACGTGGCTTTTCATGATATTATTTTTGAGGCTTCCGGCAATGATAAACTGATCCAGATTTTAAACAATTTAAGAGAGCAAATCTATCGCTACCGGATGGAATATATTTATCATATCGCCGATCACGGGCAGTTAGTGGCGGAACATTTACAAATCGTGGATGCGCTTAAAAATAAAGAACCCGAACTGGCGACGGTACTGGCGATCGCACATGTTCAGGCTCAGAAAAAATCGGTAATTGAATATACGAAAAAAAATAAAAAAGAAAGATTACGATAACTTCGCTAAATAATTCAGGATTCTTTGTTTGGAAGAGGAATCCATATCCTGAACCAGGGCCGTTAAGATCTGCAGGGAACCGTCAGCGGATTGTGCCTGATAAAGGTCGGCCAGCAGAAAATAATGCTGACAGATATCGGATTTGAGCCGGACGGCTTCTTCCAGTGCAGTAATGGCTTCGTCGGCGTGATCATGTTCGTTCATCAAAACGGCATATTCATAAAGAAAGTTCAAAAAAGCTTCATAATTTTCTTCCGCTTGGGCGATCACCGGTTGATTGGCTGTGCCGAAGTTCAGGCGCAGATCGGTATTGCTCATGTCGCTGAGTGAAAGCATCGGTAAAGAAACGCTGCTGCGGATTTGTTTTTCCAGAGTTTTATATTTTTCGGCGGCGGCCGGCTCTAAGTCCAGTGCCGGAAAATTGAGGCGGGAAATGTTGGGGTGAAAATACAGTTCGGCCGGGATTTCTTTTTTGCGAACGGCCAGCGACCGCTCCTCCTTACCCCAAAAGGCTTCCTTTTCCGCTTCGTGCTTTTCTTGCCTTTTGCGCAGATTATGAGTCCAGATAAACAAAAAGGTCAGGAATAAAATAAAAAAAGAAGGTATGGTGAAATTGGGCATATGAAAATCCTTTCCAAATAGTCGGCTTCCAAGATCAGCCGGCGGAGTATATTCCGGCGGATTGGGAATGGAAAAAAGTATTCCGGCAAACGGAAAAACACTGGAGGTAAAAAGAATTTTGCCGATGTCTATAGTATATATCAAAAAAAACTTTCTGTCAAAGCGAAACTCGTTGTGAGGGAAACGGCAGAAAAGAAAGGAGTTCCTCTTGTTTTACAGTCGAAAAGTACAAAAAAGGATCGCGATCGGGATTGCAGTTGTTATGGTTTTAACGATTGTGTTGTCCATTTTAGCACCGTATTTATAAAAGAAGGGTTTGAGCATGAAAATCATTCATACCGCGGATTGGCATTTGGGAAAGCTTTTGGGAGGAATTTACCTGCACGAGGATCAGACATTTTTCCTGCGTCAGTTTTTCCTTTTTTTGGAACGGGAAAAACCGGATTTGATTCTTTTAGCGGGAGATATTTATGACCGTTCCTATCCGCCGGTGGAAGCAGTCCGGCTTTTAAATGAATGCTTTGAAAAAATTATTTTGGAATTAAAAATACCGATGGTGGTGATTGCCGGGAATCATGATCATCCGGAAAGACTGGATTTTGGCAGCAGCTTAATGGAAAAATCCGGTCTTTATTTGCGGGCAAAATTAGACCGTGAGATTAGGCCGCTGTCTTTTCGGGATGAGTTTGGTGAGTGGGAAGTCTATCCGGTGCCCTATGCCGATCCGGCGGCGGTGCGCACTCTTTATGAGGATGACGGGATTCGTAGTGCACAGGACGCGATGAGCCGGATTTTATCACCGATATCGGATAGAATTCGGGCGGAAAAAGAAGCGGCCCGGCAGCAGGGACGACCGGCCAAGCGCTACATTGCGGTAATGCATGCCTTTTTTAGCGGCTCTCAGGCGGAGGAGCCGGAGGAGTCGGATTCGGAACGGCCGCTGTCGATTGGCGGAACCGACCATATTTCGGCGGGACTGTTGGATGAGTTTGATTATGTTGCTTTAGGGCATTTGCATAAGCCGCAGCAAATCGGGCGAGAAAGCGTCCGCTATGCCGGTTCGCTGTTAAAATATTCCTTTTCCGAGGCAAATCATAAAAAATCGCTGGCGGTTTTGGATTGGCAGGAAGAGCTGACCATCCGGCTGGAAAGTCTGCCGGTCAGACGGGATTTGCGCATCGTCCGGGGAACGCTGGCGGAAATCTTGGAGCGCGGTCGGAGGGAGCAAAGCGAAGATTATGTGTTGGCGGTTTTGGAAGACAAGCAGGTACTAATGGATCCGATCAGCGATTTAAAAGCGGTTTACCCGAATATTTTGGGTTTGGAGTACCAAAAGGAGCAGGAACTGACCGCAGCCGGCACTGAGCAGAGCGGGGCTGCCATCAGCCGGAAGGATATTTGGTTGTTATTTTCCGAGTTTTATGAAGAGGTGACCGGCGAGCAGCCGGAGCCGGAAGCTTTGCGGCACTGGCGGGAAAACGGAGGAAGAAGCGGCAATGAAACCGATTAAATTGACCATGACGGCCTTTGGCCCTTTTGCCGGCACGGAAGTGATAGATTTTCAGCAGATGGATAAAGAGCCGGTTTTCCTCATCTGCGGGCCGACCGGAGCGGGCAAGACCATGATTTTTGACGCGATTGCCTATGCTCTGTTTGGAGAAGCCAGCGGCCAGGAAAGAAAACCGGAAGAGCTGCGCAGCGATTTTGCCGGGGATGATGTTTTGACGGAAGTGGAACTTATTTTTGCGATCAGAGGACAAAGCTACCGGATTTACCGGCAGCCGCGCCAGCTGCGGCGCAAAAAATCCGGCGAGGGCGTAACCGAGGTGGCAGCCAAAGCAGAGTTGTCCTATACCGATGCCGGCGGCGCTGTCTGGGTTTTTACAAGGGCGGCGGAAATTAATGAAAAAGTCAGGGAGATTTTGGGGCTGGGCGCTGATCAGTTTAAGCAGATTATGATGCTGCCGCAGGGGGAGTTCCGTAAGCTTTTAACGGCGGACAGTAAGGAAAGAGAAGCGATTTTACGCGATATTTTTGACGCGGCCAGATATTTGCAGTTACAGTTAGCCTTAAAGCAGGAAAGCGACCGGCTGGAGAAAGAAATCAAGGAGATAAGAAAGTTTCAGCAGCAGTGGATTTTGCAGTTACAGGCGGCACCGGAGGAAGCAGCCGGATTGGCAGAGCTTTTGGCTAAGGAGGAAATTGACCGGCCGGAGCTGTTTGCGGCTGTCCGGCGGCAAAACGAAAGCGATATCCGGCAGGCGGAAACGAAAAAAGAAAAAGCCGAGCAGCTGGCTGGTCAGATTCAGCAAAAGAAAGAAACACTTTTTTACCGGCAGCAGGAAAATGAGAAATTGTCGGAGCTAAAGCGGGTGCAGGCCTATTTGCTGCGTTTAAAAGCACGGGCAGAGGAAATTGGGCAAAAAGAGGCGGAAGCGGAAGCCATCCGGCGGGCGCTGGTGCTAAAACCCTATGCCGAGCAATGTCGGGACTTGGCCAGGCAGGCGGAGCAGCTGGCAGCGGAAAAAGTCCAGCGGCAGGCGGCCTTACAGGCAGCGGAAGCCCAAAAAGAGAAATTGGCGCAAAGTTATCAGGCGTTTCAGTCTGAAGAATATAAGGCGGCCTTGGCGGCGGCCGGAGAGGAACTGCAAACCCTCGGCCGGGAGATTCCACTGCTGCGTTCGCTCCTGGATTTGCGTGAGCGCTATAATCGGCTGAAACAGGAAAACTCGGTGAAAGAAAAAGAGTTTCAGGAATTTACCGGACAGAAAGAAAAATTGCAAATCCGGATGAAAGAGCTGCGTCGGACTTTAGAAGAGACCGAATCGAGCGAAGCTGCCAAAACCGTATTGGAACAAAAGCTTGCTCAATTTTTAAAATGGAAGGAGCTTTGGCAGAAAGAGGAAAGCTGTCGCCGCCGGCAAAAGGAGAATAAAGCGGCGGAGCAGGAGTTGGCTGAACGGCTGGTCGCAGCGGAAAGGCTGTATCAAAGCGAGCAGGAAAAGCTGCGCCATAATCATGTGCTGGCGCTGCGTCAGGATTTAAAAGACGGCGATATTTGTCCGGTTTGTTTGGGAGTTTACCGGACGCCGGCCGGTGATTCGGGGCGGGCGGAGGCGGCTGATTTAAAAAGAGCCGAGCAGGCCAGAGAGGAAGTCCGGCGGGAGCAGGAGGCGCTGCTGAAAAAACAAACGGAGTTAGCTGCCCAGAGCCGGCTTTTCACCGAACAGCTGATAGCGGAAAGCGGGCAGGAAAGCCTATCCGAGATTCGGCAATATTTAAGTCAGAAGGAAGCGGAACAGGCGGATATGCAAAAGCAGGCGGCGGAATATGCCCGGCAGATTCAGCTGCGCCGGGCGGCCAAAAAGGAACTGGAGCAGGCGGCGGCAGCCGAGGAAGCATTGCTGCGCCGGGAAAAGGAGATTACGGCCGAATATCAGCAAAAGCAGGCGGAATTAAATGAAGCGGCCGGACAGGGCAGGGCTTTAAAGGAATCCATTTCGGCCGGATATCGCGAAAAAGCCTCTCCGGCGGCGGTTGAGGAATTGGAACGGCGGCGGATAAAGCTGGAAACGGAGCGGGCAGAAGCAGAAACGAAACGCGAACAGACCGAAAAGGATTATCGCCAAAGTCAGGTTGCGTATGCGCAGGCACAGACAGCTGGGGAGGAAGCCGAGCGGCACAGCCGGCAAAGACAGGAACAGTGGCAAAAAGCGCAGGCCGAGTTTCAAAGCCGGCTGACGGCACAAAACTTTGCCGATGAGACTGCCTGGCGCCAAACCGCAGACAAGGAGGCAGCCGAGGACGCGCTGCGGGCTGAGGTCAAAGCCTATGGCGAGGAATGGCTGAGAAGTACGGAAACGGAAAAAAGGTTGCGTCAGGAAGTGACGATTGAAACGCCGCATCCGCTGGCGCAAACGGAAGAAGAAATCCGGCAGCTGGAAGCAGAACGGGCAGCCGCCGGCGAGCAGGTGATTTTGCTTCGCCGCCGGGCCGATGAAAATGAGCGGGTGCTGAAAGAGCTGATCCGGATGGAACAGCGCCGGGAATCCGAGAAAAAAGAATATGCCGGCATTTCGGCTTTAGCTAAGGCGGCAAATGGAGAAAATATTAAAAAATTAACCTTTGAGCGCTATGTGCTGGCGGTTTTTTTAGAGGATGTACTGCGGATGGCCAATTACCGGCTGGCTAAAATGACCGGCCGCTATACTTTGAAGCGGAAGGAAGAAGTTACGCACCGGGGACGGCAAAGCGGTCTGGAAATAGAGGTTTTTGACGCTTTTACCGGTAAGACCAGAAATGTTAATACCCTGTCTGGCGGTGAGGGCTTTAAGGCGGCGCTGGCGATGGCGCTGGGCTTATCCGAGGTGATTTCGGCCTATGCCGGCGGGATTGAGCTGGATATGCTGCTGATTGACGAGGGCTTTGGTACACTTGACCCGGAGTCGCTGGATGCGGCCGTTGACTGCATTTTGGAGTTGCAGGCCGGAGGCAAGCTGATTGGGATTATTTCGCATGTAGCTGAGTTGAAAGAACGGATTCCGGCAAAATTAGAGGTTCGGCAGACGCCGCAGGGGAGTTATACCAAGTACCGGATTGGGGCGGCGGATGAGGCTTAGAAAGGAAAAAAATGGAACGGAAAAAGAAAATGGCGGTATTTGACTTGGACGGTACGCTGTTAAACAATGACCGGGCAATTTCGGGCAAAAATGCGGCAGCGCTGGCAGATTTGAATGAAAATGGGTATGAAGTGGTGCTGGCTTCGGGGCGGCCGGAAATTTTAATGCGGGTATATTATTTGGGATTTCCCTTTGTCCGCTATGTCATCTCCTCTAACGGCGGGATTATCCGGGATGTTCAGGCGGACAAGATCGTTTACCACCGGCCGATCCGTCCCGAAGCGGTTCAAAAAATTATAGCAATTTGCGACCGGACGGGAGCGGAGTGCGATTTGTACTCGTATGACGGCATGAGCCGGATTTGCACCGATGAGATTGATTCAGAGCTGACCGATGAAATTGTGTTTAACTTTAAAAATCATATTCTAAAAGACCGGAAATTAAGCGAATTTCCTTGTGAAAAGATGTTTGTCACCCAAAGAGATGCCCTCAAGCTAAAAGCGCTGCGGGAGGAAATTGCGGCGATGGTGCCGGAAGTGGAGATTACCCAGTCGTCTTTTCAGGCGCTGGATATTATGGACGGGGGCGTTAACAAGGGAATGGCGGTTAAGTGGCTGGCCGAGGCGCTGGGCATTGACCGGCGGGCAGTGGCTGCTTTCGGAGATCACCTGAATGATTTGGAAATGCTTGAATATGCCGGCATTTCGATCGTATGCAGCAATGCAGTGGAAACAGTCAGGCAGGCGGCAGTTTATGTGCTGCCCGAATCCAATCATCAAAGCGGAATTGCTGCCGGAATTCGGCGCTATCTGCTGGCGCAGCAATCGGCCGAAGTTCAGGCATGACTAACTGGACAGTTTCAGCAAGCCATTTGCTATTTGAACTTGTAGAAATCTTTTGACCCTAACGCCAGAATATGGTATACTAAGAGTTGACAAAGCGGTATTTTTAGGCAGACAAGTAGTGAACTTTTGGTAAGAGGGTATGGCGTTGGCAGCCAGTCGGTTTGCCGGCGGAAAAAAACGCTGAAGCGCACGTTTCAGCACGGGAACCAAAGAGGACAGGAAGCTTTTTTCAAGGATTTGCTCTAAAAGGAGGAACCGGGAATGACGATAAAGGGAATCGGCGCAAGTGACGGTTATTCGATTGCAAAGGCATATAAGTTTGCCCAAACGGAAGCGGTGGTGACCAGACAGATGGTTGCCGACGCGGAAGACGAGGTTAAAAAGCTGGAGGCGGCAATTGAAGTCAGCCGGCGGCAATTAGTTGAAATCATGGAAAAAACCAGGCTGAATCTGGACGAGGAACATGCGGCCATTTTTGATGCGCATATTCAGATTTTGACCGATCCGGAACTGACCGGCGGTTCATTCGACAAGATTCGGCAGGAAAACGTCAACGGCGACTTTGCTTTTCACGAAGTAGCAAACACCTTTATCAGTATGTTTGAGACGATGGAGGATGAGTACCTGCGGGAGAGAGCGGCCGATATGAAAGATGTGTCTAAACGGGTGCTGTGCAATTTTCAGGGGATTTTGATTCAGGATCCGACGCAAATCAAGGAAGAAGTTATTATTGTGGCCAAGGACTTGACGCCGAGTGATACGGCTCTTTTGGATAAGCGTTTTGTCAAGGGCTTTGTCACCGATATCGGCGGCCGGACGAGCCACAGTGCGATCATGGCCAGAACGCTGGAGATTCCGGCGGTGGTCGGTACGCAAAACGGTTATGAGCAAATCAGCGATGGTCAGCTTCTGATTTTGGACGGAATCAGCGGTTTGGTTTTGACCGAAGCGCCGGCGGAAACGCAGGCGGAATACGAACAGAAGCGCCGGGATTGGCTGGAACAAAAGGAAATGCTGAAAGCATATAAGGATAAGAAAACTCTGACGGCTGACGGCTATCATGTGGAGTTGGCGGCCAATATCGGCTCACCGGAGGATGCGCAGGGCGCACAGGATAACGGCGCCGAGGCGGTCGGCCTGTACCGGACGGAGTTTCTGTACATGGGCAATACCCATTTTCCGACCGAAGAAGAGCAGTTGGCGGCCTATCGCAGCGTGCTGGAAAAAATGGGCGGCAAGGGCGTAGTGGTCAGAACACTGGATATCGGCGGGGACAAGGAACTGAGTTATTATGACCTGCCCAAAGAAATGAATCCTTTCCTGGGTAATCGGGCGGTGCGCCTGTGCCTGAATGAGCCGGATATTTTTAAAACCCAGCTGCGGGCGCTGCTGCGGGCTTCCGTTTACGGCAATTTAAAGATTATGTTTCCGATGATTGCCACTTTGGATGAGTTTCGGGCGGCCAAGGAGATTTTGCTGCAGGTGAAAGCGGAATTAGAGCAGGAAGGACATGCAGTCGGCCAGTTTGAACTGGGGATTATGGTTGAGATTCCGGCGGCGGCGGTACTGGCGCATGCGTTTGCGAAAGAGGTGGATTTCTTTTCCATCGGCACCAATGATTTGATTCAGTACAGTTTTGCGGCGGACCGGATGAATCAGAAAGTATCGTATTTGTACCAGCCCTATAACCCGGCGCTGCTGCGTTTGATTAAAAATGTAATTGATGCGGCTCATGCCGAGGGCAAATGGACAGGTATGTGCGGTGAAATGGCCGGTGAGTTGACAGCAGCGCCGCTGCTTTTGGGACTGGGGCTGGATGAGTTCAGTATGAGTGCTTCCTCCATTTTAAAAATTCGCCGGCTGATGGCGGTTGTAACCAAAGAGCAGTGCCGGGAATTAGCGGAAGCGGCCTTGCTTTGCGCCACGGAAAAAGAGGTTATCAATCTGGTAGCGGATTTTATGGCCAGAAATTAAATAGTTTGGCGAAGTGAAATGCCGGCAGCCGGGTGGAAACGGCAGCACAGAACAGGCTATTGAAAAGAAGCCGGGGCTGCACCATTTCTGGAAGTCGGCCCTTAAACAGATGTTAGTTTTATGATTGGCAATAAACGTGTTATCACGTTAAATTTTAGATGATAAAAAAGGAGAATCAAATGGTATCACAAAAAGTTGTAGTAAAAAATAAAACAGGTCTGCACGCTCGTCCGGCAGCGTTATTTTCTAAGTTAGCCAATACCTGCGCCTGCGAGGTATTTGTAGAAAAAGACGGCAAAAAGATTAACGCCAAGTCTATTTTGGGCGTGCTGTCTTTGGCGATTGTGACAGATAGTGAAATTACGATTATCACCGAGGGAGAAAACGAAACCGAGAGCTTAGGCAAATTGGTGGAGTTCATCAATAACTTGGAAGAATGATCCGAGCGGGCTTCTAATCTCGAAATCAATAACTTAAACCGGTCAAAAGTTCACACTTTTGACCGGTTTAACGTTATAACAAGTTCAGGCAAGCAGATATTTAGACGTGCCATGACAAGGGAGAGCTTGCTCTCAATTGTTGTGGCATGGATAAATATCTATTTGCGTGAGCGCAAAGACCGATAATTCGCAGCAAGCGAATTATCGGTGCGGCTTGCCTGAGTTAAAGTGGAGGAAAGGTAAGTGTTTTGCCTGAACCGGAGCAGAATTAAAGATACGCGCTTTAGGAAAATTTATTTTAGAAAGGGAACTTTTCATAGGAGAAAAGTATGACAACAGATTTGGTGCAGCTTTTTTGGACGTTTTTCAAGGTCGGTGCCTTTACCTTTGGCGGCGGCTACGCCATGCTGCCGATTTTGCAGCGGGAGTTGGTGGAAAAAAAGCAATGGATAACGGATGAAGATTTGGCCGATTATTATGCCGTCGGTCAAACCACGCCGGGGATTATTGCTGTCAATACCGCTACTTTTGTCGGCTATCGCCGGTGCGGCGTAGGCGGGGCAATCGCAGCTACACTGGGGCTGATTTTGCCGGGAGTGATGATTATTATTTTACTGGCCCGCCTGATTACCGGTTTTTCCGATTGGCCGCAGGTGCGTCATGCTATGGCCGGCATTAAAGTGGCGGTCAGTGTTTTGATTCTGGAGGCCTTATTAAAGCTGAGAAAAAGTGCGCTGACTAATTGGCAGGCAGGACTGATATTTTTAGCGGTGTTTGCGGCAAACTTATTTTTGCCGCAGGTATCACCGGCAATTTTGGTATTATTGGCCGGCGGCAGCGGAGTTTTGCTCTTCCGCCGGAAGGGGGCGGTCAAATGATTTACTGGCAGTTGTTCTATGAGTTTTTAAAAACCGGTTTATTTGCAGTTGGCGGGGGACTGGCGACTTTGCCCTTTTTATATGATATGTCGTCCCGGACCGGCTGGTTTTCCGGCGATGATTTGACCAATATGATTGCCGTATCCGAATCAACGCCCGGACCTTTGGGCATCAATATGGCTGCCTATACCGGTTTTTTGGCCGGAGGACTTTTCGGTGCGGCGGCGGCGGTAACGGGGCTGATTTTTCCGTCGGTAGTGATTATTATTTTAATTGCCCGCATATTGACTAAAATGAAAGATAATGCTTGGATCCAGGCGGCTTTTTGCGGTCTGAAGCCCGCTTCCTTTGCTTTGATCACGATGGCCTGGCTGAATGTTTTAAAATTGACTTATCATCCTGCCAGCTTACTCACTCAGGAGCAGGCAGCGGCTGCACCTTTTTTCTGGCAGGGGCTGATTTTGGCGGCGGCCTTGTTTTTGATTTTGCGAAAAACCAAGGCACATCCGATTTTGATTATCATTTTGGCAGCGGCTGCCGGAATTGTGTTCCGTTTTTGAAAAGATATTAAAAAAGATGCTGAAAAAGGCGGCTAAAGTGAAAAGGCAAAGTTGGCTTTCACCCCTCCCATGTGGAAATTACTTTTTCACTTTACCACTAAAAATACTATCCGGATGAGCATGGAAAAGTTAAGTTTCTCAACGAAGATGTCGATATAAGAAATGATGTATAAGGATTACAGGACTTTTGCATTAGCTTGATAAAAAGGCAGGACAGAAAAATACCCTAAAAACCGTTGAAAAGAGAATGGAATAAGTGCCGGTTAAATTGCGGGCTGGATATAAGGGCGGTTTGCTGATTAATCAGGCGCAGACTTTTAACAGGGAAAATTGAGCATAACTTACGGGAAAGATTATGAAAGAAGTTTCGGCAATATTTCAATTGCTTGCCTTTTTATTGCAGGCAGTGGCAGCGCTTGGCTATCAGCAGGCGGATATTACCATGCATCATTACCGGCAGCAGATTTATTTGCTGGAAGCAGATATAAGAAATGGTGCCGAGGTCAGCGGCGCGCTGGCACAGGACTCAGTCTTTGGTTTTGAGCCGCTGGGGACTTTGGCCCGGCGTCATCAGGCTAAGGCGGCGGTTAACGGTATGTTTTTTGATGATTTGGGGAGTCCGGCCGGACTTTTATGCGAAGCCGGCCGCTGGATTCGGATCAGCGATATCGGTACGCCTTGTCTGGTAATTGATCAAACGCTGTCTATTCAGAACATAACAGTAAAAGCTTTCTGGCAGTCCGGTCAGTCCGGCGGCCGGATTTATTCTTATAATACCGGAGCATTTCATGGCCTGATCAATGTATTTACGGCCGATTACGGCGAAACCAACCGGGTTTTCCGACCGCAGGCAACATACCGGTTGACGGGGGGCAAAGTAACAGAACGATTCCTTACGACCGAGCCGGTACGGATCGGCGAAGACTTTTTATTGACGTATTTATTGCCGGAAGATACGGCGGTTGAGGATATGAGCTGGCAGCAGCTGCCGGAATTTGTACCGGTTTTTGAATTGGGAGAAGAGATAGCGGTTCGCATTCAGACCATCGACTCAGCGGGGCGGGAAATTTTCCCCCAAAAGGTATATCAAACCGGCGGTTGGCTGGTTAAGGCAGGAAAAAATGCCGCAAAACCGCAGGAGGATTTTATCGGTTATACTACTTCGCTCCAGCCGCGGACAGCGGTCGGCATCAATCAAAAAGGCAATTTAATCTTTATAGTGGCGGACGGCCGCCAAAAAGGCAGAGCCGAGGGTTTGACCGGCCGGTGGCTGGCGGAAGTATTGACAGAATATGAGGTGACCGAAGCTGCTTATTTGGACGGCGGCGCCTCGTCGATGATGTGGCTGGAAAACGGCTTGGTCAATCGACCGGCCTATCCCGATCTTTTAAACGGCAAAGCCCTTGCCCATGCGATTTTATTGAGCAGAAAACGGCATTGCTCAACATTCCGATATTAGAAACCTATATTGCCCCAAAATGTTACAGCCTATACAAGCCGCTCATAATTCATCGAAGTGTTGAGGAATTACGAGCGTGGGGAAGCCAAGTATAATATCTGTTTGCCTTAAGCTATAATCAGAAAAGGGTTGAGGAGAAATAGTATGGAACAGATAATGGCTCTGATTTCAAAAGCCAGTGTTATTTTAGCATTTGTTTTTATTTCCACGCTAATCGGTAAAAACTTCAAGGTCAATAAAAACGATGAAAACTCAAAAAGGGATTATACTCAAGTCATACAAGGCCTTGTTTTTACCTTGTTTATTTTTATTGACATTAAAACTCCTTTTGTCGGTGCTAACAAAATCAGCTATGACGCGCGTGAGGTTTTGCTTAATTTGGCAGCGGCCGGCTACGGCCCGATTACGGCTGCCATTACAGCCACTGCTACTTTTATCATCCGTTGGCTCCGGGGGACGAAAGGCACGGAGATTGCGCTGTGCGGCATTGCCTTAGTTTATTTTTTGGAGATCGGCTTTATTTATGTTTTACGAGTCAGGAAGCTTTCTTTTAATTCCGTTCGTCTTTTTTTAATGGCGCTTTTAACAAACATAATCAGTGCGATGACCGTGCTGATGATGGCCGGCGAGGGCTGGGTGAATGAGATTGAGCCAGCGTTGACTTTTGTGATTACTTATCCCATCTTTACTGTGGTGGCTTTTAATATCATGCAGTATATCCGCAACCGGGAGCAGCTTTTGAGTGAACTGTCGGAAAGGGATAAAACGCTGCATCAGAAGAATTGTCAGTTGCAGTATGCTAATGAAGAATTGCAGCGGAACGAACAGCATTTCCGAACAATGTTTTATTATTCCAGTGAAGCTATCTTCCTGCTGGAAAAAGACCAGATTTCGGATGTTAATTTAGCTGCGATGAAGTTATTGGAATATGATGAGAAAGCAGAATTGCAGGGGAAGTCGCTGCTTTTAATGATGACCGAGCGGCAAAAAGAGGATCAGACGGCCGAGGCTTATATTGAAGATGTTTTCCGGCGACTGGGCAGCGGTACGGCGGTTCAGACCGAGGTGATGCTGCGTACCAGGAACAATATGGAGCTTCTTTTGGAAAGTGTTTTTATTGAGCTGGAGCTGACCGATAAAAAATATATTTATATGTCGGCCCGGGATATCAGGGATAGAAAAAGGCAGGAAAGAGAGATCTTATTCAGGGCTCAGCATGATGCGCTGACGGAAGTGGCCAATCGCCAATATTTTAACGAGATGCTGAAGAAAATCGAGATGAACGAAGGCAATTATCCGCTTGCTTTTATGATGGTTGATATCAACGGTTTGAAGCTGACCAATGATATTTTTGGACATTTCCGGGGCGATGAGCTGATTGTCAAAGTGGCCGGGATATTGAGCGGCAGCTGCCGCAGCCGGGATTTAGTAGCGCGCGTCGGCGGTGATGAGTTTGTCATTCTTTTTCCCAAGGCCGATGAGGCGGTGCTGAAAAGGGTGACGGAAAGAATCCGTCAAAAGCTGGAGCGGGAAAAAATAGAAACGCTGCCGCTGTCGGTGGCGATAGGCTATGCTGTCAAAGCGGACGTGGAGGGCGTAACTGCGGACGAAGTCATGGCGGCGGCCGATGAAAGTATGTATCAGGATAAACAGATGAACCGGCAGGCCAATGCCCGCCGTTTCTTGCAGGGAGTTTTGGAAAAATTGTATCAGATCAGCCCGCAGGACAAGACCCAAACGGAAGGGTTGGAGATGCTCCTGACTCAGACGGAAGGGGTGCCGGAGATGAACCCGTCGATCCGGAAAGAAATCGGGCAGCTCAGTACTTATTTAAATGTCGGCAAACTGATTTTGGATCGGGACGAGTGGGAAATGTCGGGTTATGATCTTCAAAGCCTGCGTTTTCCGCAGAAACTGGTGGAGAGCAGTTATGCCGTGCTCCGCAATGTCGGCGAAATTGAAACTTTGGTGATCGCTGAATACCTGACCGGTGTAAATGAAGCCTGGGACGGTTCGGAGGGGGTACTGGACATCAGCGGAGAGGAGATTCCGCTGGCAGTTCGGGCTTTTCGGATTTTATTTGACGCTTATTATATCAAGACGCATCCGCAGCGTTTTGGCAAAGACCTTAGCCAAATAAAAGCGGATATGCTGGCACTGGCCGGTCGGCGCTATGACCCGGATTTGTGCGCCAAAATGGTGAATTGCATTATTGAGCAAACAGCTCCGCTTTTCCCTGTTTGTTAAAACGGTTGTTTTGCCGGCGGTTAGCAGAACGCCTTTGGCATTCTGCTAATTTTACTCGCGAAAAAGACTACGTCATGGCGGGAATCGCTGCTCGAACTTGTGGCAGAAATTCGTAGCGGTTCACAGGGGAATGGTGAGTTAAACAGTTTTTGAATTTGGATTAGGGAAGAGAAGGAAGAGAGGACAAGTGAATATCAGTCAGGATCGTAGTTTGAGCTTTATATTGCTCTGTGCCGTCAGATTTTTTAGGGAAAAAAGAACATTACCGCCGGATTTGGGCGCGGGAAAATATTGTCCTCATTTTATGATCAAAGGAAAGGATCAATATTTAGGCATTCGTTTGACAGGAGAGGAAAAACCGGAATTTACTACTTGGCTGGAGTGCCGGGCAGAGCCGCTGTACGCGGATATGGATTATTCGGATTTAGTTGGCGGGGCGGAGTTTTTTATAATCGAAGGAAACAATAAAGTCGGAGAAGGAATAGTTAATGAGATACTAAGAACGGATAATATGAATTAAATATAAAATTATAATAAAAAACTATAATAAAAAATATAAGAATTGTGTTAAAATTTTAAAAAGTTGCTTGACAAAGAAAAAAACAAGTGATAACATAGGAAAATACGACAGTGGGGCTTTGTGCTCTTTTTTGTGTTGCTGGAAGACTTGTTTGGTTTTTGAGCGGCTAAAAAGAGCAGCGGCAATCGGGAAAGGACTGGTTCCTGTGCCGGAAAGCTGGAGCAGGCTCCGCTTTATCATGTTAATAAGCCAAAGAATGCCAAGGAGTGAAGCGACAAGATGGAAAAAAGAAGAATTAAGCCGATGCATATTGGCGACGGATTGCGGATGACATATTCAAGGCAGAAAGAAGTCCTGGATATGCCCAATCTGATCGAAGTGCAGAAAAATTCCTACAAATGGTTCTTGAATGAAGGACTAAAAGAAGCGTTTCAAGACATTTCTCCGGTTGAAGACTATACCAACAGCTTATCATTAGAATTTTTGGATTTTAGCTTCAGCGATGACCCCAAGTATACGGTCGAGGAATGTAAGGAAAGGGACGCGACCTACGCCGCTCCGTTAAAGGTCAGGGCCAGATTATACAACAAGGAAAAGGATGAGATCAACGAGCATGATATCTACATGGGTGAGTTGCCGCTGATGACGGAAACCGGTACTTTTGTGATCAACGGCGCAGAAAGAGTCGTTGTATCGCAGTTGGTGCGGTCGCCCGGTATTTATTATGCGATTAAACATGATAAAATCGGAAAAGAACTTTACTCCTGTACGGTTATTCCCAATCGTGGTGCTTGGCTGGAATATGAAACCGATTCCAATGATGTTTTTTATGTGCGGGTCGACCGGACCAGAAAAGTGCCGATTACCGTTTTGATTCGGGCACTGGGCATTGGCAAGGATTCGGAAATTATTGATTTGTTCGGTGAAGAGCCGAAAATTTTGGCAAGTTTGGAAAAAGATAATTCCCGCTCGTATGAAGAGGGGTTGATTGAAGTTTATAAAAGAATTCGGCCGGGAGAGCCGCCAACGGTAGAAAGCGCGGAATCCCTGCTTAATGCTGTCTTTTTTGATGCCAGACGCTATGATTTGGCGCGGGTCGGACGTTATAAGTTCAACAAAAAATTGGCGTTTGAGAACCGGATTGTCGGTTCTGTGCTGGCGGAGGATGTGGTTGATACCCAAACCGGCGAGATCGTGGCTGAAGCGGGCACTGAAATCACGACGGAGCTGGCTAAGGAACTCCAGGATCTGGCGATTCACGCAGTTTATGTAACGGTTGAAAACCGCAAAGTCAAGGTGTTAAGCAATTTGTTTGTCAATATCAATAAATATGTTGATATTGATGCCAAAGCTGCCGGAATTTATGAAAGAGTATATTACCCGGCCTTAATGGATTTAATGGAAGAATATTCGGGTGAAGAATTAATTACCCAGATTAAAAAGAATGTTGCCCATTTGATTCCCAAGCATATTACCAAGGAAGATATTTTTGCTTCCATCAACTATAATATGCATTTGGAATATCATATCGGCACCAAAGATGATATCGATCACCTGGGCAACCGCCGGATTCGGGCGGTGGGCGAGCTGTTACAGAATCAGTTTCGGATTGGTCTTTCCCGGATGGAAAGAGTGATTCGGGAGCGAATGACAGTGCAGGATACGGAAACGGTTTCCGCCCAGTCACTGATTAACATTCGGCCGGTTTCGGCGGCAATTAAAGAGTTTTTCGGCAGTTCGCAGCTGTCGCAGTTTATGGATCAAACCAATCCTCTGGGTGAGCTAACCCATAAAAGACGTTTGTCGGCACTCGGTCCCGGCGGTTTATCCAGAGACAGAGCCGGCTTTGAGGTGCGGGACGTTCACTATTCGCACTATGGAAGAATGTGTCCGATTGAAACGCCGGAAGGTCCGAACATCGGTTTGATCAACTCACTTGCGACTTATGCCCGGATTAACGAATACGGCTTTATTGAGTCACCCTATCGGTTGATCGACAAAAGCAGCGGGAAACCGATTGTTACCGAGCAGGTTGAATATTTTACGGCCGATGAAGAAGATAAGTACCGGATTGCGCAGGCAAACGAGCCGCTGACGGAAAAGGGCGAGTTTATTAATAAATATGTAACTGGTCGGTTCGCCGAGCAGATTATTGAAATGGATGCGACCAAGGTTGATTTGATGGACGTTTCGCCCAAGCAGGTTTTTTCGGTGGCGACGTCGATGATTCCGTTCCTGGAAAATGACGATGCCAACCGGGCGCTGATGGGTTCCAACATGCAGCGGCAGGCAGTTCCGCTGCTGTCAACCGAATCGCCGATCGTCGGTACGGGAATTGAGCATAAAGCGGCAGTTGACTCCGGCATCGTGGTGCTGGCTAAGGAAGATGGCGTGATTGATAAGGTTTCCGCTACGGAGATCATTGTCAAGACTGCCGGCGGCAAGAAGGTTTCGCATCGTTTGCAGAAGTTTGTTCGCTCCAACCAAGGTACCTGCATGAATCAAAGGCCGATTGTGAAAAAGGGACAGGAAGTTGTAAAGGGCGAGGTCATTGCCGACGGCTCTTCGACACAGGGCGGTGAGATTGCGCTTGGTAAGAACCCGCTGATTGGCTTTATGTCATGGGAGGGCTATAACTACGAGGACGCGATCCTGCTCAATGAAAACTTAGTCCGGGACGATGTTTATACGTCCATTCATATTGAGGAACATGAATCGGAAGCCAGAGATACCAAACTGGGGCCGGAAGAAATTACCAGAGATATTCCGGGCGTAGGCGAGGAAGCGCTGAAGGATCTGGATGAAAGAGGCATTATCCGGATCGGTGCAGAAGTGCGTTCCGGTGATATTTTAGTCGGCAAGGTAACGCCCAAGGGCGAAACGGAGCTGACGGCGGAGGAGCGGCTGCTCAGGGCAATTTTCGGAGAAAAAGCCAGAGAAGTCCGGGATACTTCGCTTAAAGTTCCGCATGGTCAAGAGGGCACCATTGTTGACGTGCATATTTTTACCAGAGAAAACGGCGATGATTTGTCACCCGGCGTTAATCAGGCGGTGCGGGTGTATATTGCCCAGAAAAGAAAGATTTCGGTCGGAGATAAAATGGCCGGCCGCCACGGCAATAAGGGCGTTGTGTCCAGAGTTCTGCCGCAGGAAGATATGCCGTTTTTACCGAACGGACGGCCGCTGGATATCGTCTTAAACCCGATGGGCGTGCCTTCCCGTATGAATATCGGTCAGATTTTGGAAGTGCATTTGGGCTTAGCGGCCAAGGCTTTGGGCTTTAAGATTGCCACACCGGTATTTGACGGAGCTAATGAAGAAGATATCATGGATACGCTGGATATGGCCAACGACTATGTCAATATGGAGTTTAAGGACTTTGAGAAGAAGTGGAAGAGCACTTTGGACAAGGAAGTGTTTGAATATCTATCCGCCAATCGGGCACACCGCGAAGAATGGAAGGGTGTAAAGATTCCGCGTTCGGGTAAGCTTCCGCTTAGAGACGGCCGTACCGGCGAGTACTTTGACGCCGAGGTCACCGTTGGCTACATGCATTATTTGAAGCTTCACCATTTGGTTGACGATAAGATCCATGCCCGGTCAACCGGTCCGTATTCGCTGGTAACGCAGCAGCCACTGGGCGGTAAAGCTCAATTCGGCGGACAGCGGTTCGGTGAGATGGAAGTATGGGCACTGGAGGCTTACGGTGCAGCCTACACCTTGCAGGAAATTTTGACCATGAAGTCCGATGATGTGGTCGGCCGGGTTAAAACCTATGAGGCGATTATCAAGGGTGAAAATATTCCCGAACCGGGCATTCCGGAATCGTTTAAGGTTCTGCTCAAGGAATTGCAGTCGCTGGCGCTGGATGTGAATGTCTTAACCGGTGATACGGTAGTCGAGCTGAAAGAAGACGACTATGACGACGGTGTTGATTTTGAATTGGGTGATTATCGGCTGGATCCGCTGGATGATGACAATGACAGCTTTGACTACAGCGAGATTGACGAGATTGATGCCAATGAAGCTTTAGATGATGATTATGATGATATTAATTTGGAAGACAGCTTTATTATCGGCGAGGAAGACGATTTTGATAATTAAGCCGGCGGAAGGAGTCAGATAATATGCCGAAAGAACAACAAACGGTTAATTTTGATGCGATTAAAATTGGACTGGCGTCTCCGGAACGGATTCTTGAGTGGTCAAGAGGCGAGGTAACAAAGCCGGAAACCATCAATTATCGTACTTTGAAGCCGGAAGTAGACGGTTTATTCTGCGAACGGATTTTCGGGCCGAGTAAGGACTGGGAATGCCATTGCGGTAAGTACAAGAAAAACCGGCATAAGGGTGTGATTTGTGATAAATGCGGAGTGGAAGTAACCAAGGCCAAAGTTCGCCGGGAGCGGATGGGCCATATCAAACTGGCGGCACCGGTATCTCATATTTGGTATTTCAAGGGGATTCCCAGCCGGATGGGCTTGATTTTGGATATTTCGCCGAAAAAGCTGGAAAAGGTGTTGTATTTTGCCTCATATATCGTTTTAGACCCGGGTGAAACCGATTTGCGTTATAAGCAGGTACTGTCCGACCGGGACTATCACGAAGCGCTGGAGCGCTACGGCGATACTTTCCGGGTGGGGCTCGGCGCCGAGGCGATCCAGGAGATTTTAACAGCCATAGATTTGGAAAAAGAAAGCAAGGAATTAAAGCAGGCGCTGCGCGATAC
Source organism: Lachnospiraceae bacterium oral taxon 500 (assembly GCA_002999035.1). Classification (NCBI taxonomy): domain Bacteria; kingdom Bacillati; phylum Bacillota; class Clostridia; order Lachnospirales; family Lachnospiraceae; species Lachnospiraceae bacterium oral taxon 500. The sequence continues at coordinate 2,721,272 of CP027241.1, read as the reverse complement.
CAAGGGTCAGAAGAAGGCCAGAATTATTAAACGGCTGGAAGTAGTCGAGGCTTTCCGCAGTTCGGAAAATCGGCCGGAATGGATGATTTTGACCCATATTCCGGTTATTCCGCCGGATTTGCGGCCAATGGTGCAGTTAGACGGTGGCCGCTTTGCCACTTCCGATTTGAATGATTTGTATCGGCGGGTGATTAACCGGAACAATCGTCTTAGCCGCCTGATGGAGATTAAGGCACCGGAAATTATTATCCGCAATGAAAAAAGAATGTTGCAGGAAGCAGTGGATGCCCTGATTGACAATGGCCGCCGGGGACGTCCGGTGACCGGGCCGGGCAATCGTCCGTTAAAGTCCCTGTCCGATATGCTGAAAGGGAAGCAGGGTCGTTTCCGACAGAATCTTTTGGGTAAGCGGGTTGACTATTCGGGTCGGTCGGTTATCGTGGTCGGACCGGAGTTGAAAATTTATCAATGCGGTCTGCCCAAGAAAATGGCGATAGAATTATTTAAGCCCTTTATTATGAAACGTTTGGTCGAGGACGAAATGGCGCATAATATTAAGTCGGCCAAAAAAATGGTGGATCGCTTGGATCCCTATGTTTTTGATGTGCTGGAAGAGGTTATCAGTGAGCATCCGGTTATGCTTAACCGGGCACCGACGCTGCACCGGCTTGGTATTCAGGCGTTTGAGCCGGTACTGGTGGAAGGTAAGGCGATTCGGCTGCACCCGTTGGTTTGTACCGCTTTTAATGCTGACTTTGATGGTGACCAAATGGCGGTGCACCTGCCGCTTTCGGAAGAAGCACAGGCGGAGTGCCGTTTCCTGCTGCTGTCGCCAAACAACCTGCTGAAACCGTCTGATGGTGGACCGGTCTGCGTACCGTCACAGGACGTAGTTTTGGGTATTTATTACCTGACACTGCAAAAAGATGGTGAGCCGGGCGAGGGCAATGCCTATACCGATGAAAATGAGGCACTGTTAGCCTATGATAACGGGATTTTGTCCCTGCATTCCAAGATCAAAGTCAGAAGAAGCAAGCGGATCGATGGTCAAAAGCTTTCGACCATCGTAGAAACGACACCCGGCCGGATTATTTTTAATGAGATTATCCCGCAGGATTTGGGCTTTGTCGACCGGGAGGCGGCCGGCTCAGAACTGTTGTTTGAGATTGATTATCTGGTCGGCAAAAAGCAGCTGAAAGAGATTTTGTACCGCTGCATTGATATTCACGGTTCAACCAAGACTTCGGAAGTGCTGGATAATATTAAGCATTTAGGCTTTAAATATTCGACCAAAGGCGCAATTACGGTTGCCCTGTCCGATATGGAAGTGCCGGAGAACAAGGGTGAGATCTTAAAGCAGGCGGAAAATACGATCGAAACCGTATCCAAGCAGTTCCGCCGCGGTATGATGACCGAGGATGAACGGTACTTAAAGACGATTCAAACCTGGAAGGGTGCGGATGATCAGCTGACAGAGGCTTTGCTTAAAAACTTAGGAAAATATAATAACATCTTTATGATGGCTGACTCGGGTGCCCGTGGTTCCAATAACCAGATTAAGCAGTTAGTCGGTATGCGTGGTTTGATGGCTGATACACAGGGCCGGACGATTGAGCTGCCGATCAAGTCGAACTTCCGGGAGGGTCTGGATGTTTTGGAATACTTTATTTCCGCGCACGGAGCCAGAAAAGGTTTGGCCGATATCGCGCTGAGAACGGCCGACTCCGGTTATTTGACCAGACGTTTGGTTGATGTTTCGCAGGATTTAATTATCCGGGAACTGGACTGCTGCGAAGGCGGCGAGGAAGTTGTCGGCTTAAAGGTCAAGGCATTCATGGACAGCAAGGAAGTGATTGAGTCCTTAGAGGAAAGAATCACCGGCCGCTGGTCAGTTGAAGAGATTAAGCATCCGGAAACCGGCAAGCTGATTGTACCGGCTGATACGATGATTAATCCCCGCCAGGCCCGTAAGATTATTGCCGCCGGCATTACCGAGGTAAAGATTCGGACCGCTTTGACCTGCCGCTCCAAGATAGGTGTCTGTGCGAAATGTTACGGCGCCGATATGGCGACCGGCCGGCCGGTACAGGTCGGCGAGGCGGTTGGTATCATCGCGGCGCAGTCCATCGGTGAGCCGGGTACGCAGTTGACGATGCGGAACTTCCACAGTGGCGGTATTGCTACGGCAGAAGATATTACCCAAGGTTTGCCGCGTGTTGAGGAACTGTTTGAAGCCCGTAAGCCAAAGGGACTGGCGATTTTATCCGAGTTTTCCGGTCGGGTTACGGTCAGTGACAACAAGAAAAAGCGGGAGGTCATCGTTACCAACGATGAAACCGGCAGCAGTAAGGCTTACTTGATTCCTTACGGTTCTCGGATCAAGGTTGAGGACGGCCAAATCATTGAGGCCGGCGATGAATTGACCGAGGGTAGTGTTAATCCGCATGATATCTTGAAGATTAAGAACAGTGCGGCGGTAGAGGACTATATGCTGCAGGAAGTACAGCGAGTTTACCGTCAGCAGGGTGTAGAAATCAATGATAAGCACATTGAGGTAATTGTTCGGCAAATGCTGAAAAAGGTTAAGATTGAGGACAACGGTGATACCGATTTACTGCCGGGCGTTTTAGCGGATCGTTTGGAGTTTGAGAACGTCAATCAGCAAATGCGGGAGCAGGGCTTGGAAGAAGCCACCGGTACGCAGGTACTGCTGGGTATTACCAAGGCTTCGCTGGCTACCAAGTCATTCCTGTCGGCAGCGTCCTTCCAGGAAACAACCAAAGTTTTGACGGAGGCCGCTATTTTCGGTAAGGTTGATCCGCTGATCGGCTTAAAGGAAAATGTTATCTTAGGTAAACTGATTCCGGCCGGAACCGGCATGGGCATTTACCGTAATGTTGAGATTGTCAGTGCCGATGAAGAGCAGGCGCAGGCACCGGTGGAGGAAGAAGTAACGGAATAAGGCGGTAAAGCAGCAGAGGCTTGTATACGCGTCAGGTTCCGGGACTGCTTTGTAATGGCCGGTGGGTGAAAGACAAAGCTTGACAAGGAAGTATAAATAAAAGCGTTTTCTCCTACGAAAGCAAGGGGAAAACGCTTTTTTTGAAGCGCGCAAGCATAAATGAATGCGACCGCGAAGCGGGCATATTCATTTTGCGGCGCTTCACCGGCAGATGGAAAGCACGAAGTGCGGCAAATGCGAAGCATTTGGTCTGACGGTGGGAACCGGGCGATAAAATGCGATTTGAAGCGCGCAAGCATAAATGAATGCGACCACGAAGCGGGCATATTCATTTTGCGGCGCTTCGCCGGTAAAACAATTATTCCCTTTTGTACATACGATGGGGGCGGCTTTGGCAAATTAAAGAGATATTTTAAAGGTGCGATGATGAAACGAAAAACAATAGTAAAAAGAGCTTTTTTAAAAACGCTGCCGGTGATGGCCGGATACATGGTTTTGGGGATCGGCTTCGGCATGATCCTGCGGGGCAAAGGCTACGGCGTGCTGTGGGCGGGAGTCATGAGTATTTTGATTTATGGCGGCAGTATGCAGTATGTAGGGGCTGAGCTGCTGGCTGAAAACGTTTCGCTTTTGACGGCGGCGCTGACAGCGGTGGCGGTCAATGCCCGGTATTTATTTTACGGGATTTCCATGGTGGATAAATATAAAGGGCGCAAATATAAGCCTTTTTTGATTTTCAGCTTAACCGATGAAACCTATTCTCTGCTTTGTCAGGCCGGAGAAACGGAGCCGGATCAGTATTATTTTTGGATATCATTTCTGGACTACTCATATTGGATTACCGGCTCGATACTGGGTGCTTTTTTAGGCGGGATTTTACCGATTGATACCAAAGGCATTGATTTTGTGCTGACCGCCCTCTTTTTGACGATCTTTACGGAGCAGTGGCTGATGGTTAAAAATCATTTATCCGCCCTGGTCGGAATCGGTGCGTCAGTTTTATGCCTGCTGACTTTGGGCAGTCAAAAGTTTTTAATTCCGGCTATGCTGCTGATTGCGGTACTGCTAATCGGCCTGCGCAAAAAGGAGGGAATTACCAATGAATGAGCTGCATTCGTTTTTATTGATCGTGGTGCTGGCGGTGGTCACGCTGGGACTGCGAGGCCTGCCGTTTTTGATTTTTACGGGCGGCCGGAAAACACCGGAAATAGTAGTCTATTTGAGTAAGGTATTGCCCTATGCCATTATGGGAATGTTGGTTGTTTTTTGCTTTAAGGACACGGTGATAACTTCTTTTCCCTATGCGGCGCCGGAAATACTCGCAGCGGCGCTGGTTGTGGTGCTGCATATCTGGAAACGAAATACGCTGCTCAGTATTGTCAGCGGTACGGTTTGCTATATGATTCTGGTGCAGACTGTGTTTGTCAGATGAGCCGGGGAGCGCGATCTATTTTTTGTTCCGATTTCGGCACATAAATGGCAATTGTCACAGAGATATTCCGAGACGGGATTAAGTCAAATGCCTTACAACCAGTTTTTGAGCATAAAATTTCCGAACAATTTTATTAAAATATAAAAAAACATTCGGAAAATCCATTGACGCGGACTGATCTTGATGGTATGATAGAAAAAACAAACCATCTATCTCAAGCAAGGAGGACGAGCAAGCCGTGGTCAAGCGATTTTTGGTGCAGAAGCAGGAAGCCTTTGCAGAGGAAAAACATTCGATTTCAGACGAACTGAAAGGAATGTTTTCTTTTGCTGCCGCTAAATTAAAAGCGGTCGATTTATGGAACTGCTATGATATGGAAGCCGATTTTTCCGAGGAAGAATGGGCAGAGGTGTTAAAAAAGGTCTTGTCAGAGGTCAATACCGACCGGCTGGGCGGGGAAGAGCTGCCGATGCAGGCGGGTACCCGGTATTTTGCTTATGAATATTTACCCGGTCAATTTGATCAGCGGGCGGATTCGGCCGTCCAGTGTATATTGGCGGTAACCGGCAAAAAATGTGTGCTCCGCTGCAAAAAAATAATTGGTTTGACTGGTGATTTTTCCGATCAGGAAATAGAGCAAATGAAGGCCTACTTGATTAACGAAGTCGATTCGCATGAAGTTCCGCTGGCTAAGCCGGAGAACCTGCAAAATGATTTGGGGCGGCCGGAAGACATTAAATATTATCACGGTTTTACCCGGCTTTCCGCTGAAGAAATAAAAGCTTTTTACGCTCAGTCCGGGTTTGCTATGACGGAGGAAGACTTGCTGTTTTGCCAGCAATATTTTCAAAAGGAAGGCCGTGATCCCAGTGTCACGGAATTAAAGGTGATTGACACCTATTGGTCGGATCACTGTCGCCATACTACTTTTGCCACGGTGCTGACGGAAATTGACTGGGAACCGGACGATTACCTGCCGGTTAAGCAGGCGGCCTACCGTCTTTATCGGGAAAATAAGGCTAAATATGCGGCGGACAAGCCGCAAACGCTGATGGACATGGCAACACTGGGCATGAAGGAAATGAAAGCAAAGGGTCTGCTGCCGGATTTGGACGAATCGGAGGAGATTAACGCCTGTTCGATTAAGATTCCGGTCAGCTGTCAAATAGCTGACGGCCAAACCGAAACGGAAGATTATTTACTGCAATTTAAAAATGAAACGCATAACCATCCGACCGAAATTGAGCCGTTTGGCGGAGCAGCTACCTGCCTGGGCGGAGCAATCCGCGATCCGCTGTCGGGGCGGGCCTATGTGTTTGGCGGGATGAGAATAACGGGAGCGGCCGATCCCACCGAGAGCATGGAGCAAACGCTGGCGGGCAAGCTCCCGCAAAGAAAGATTACGGTGGAAGCGGCCGATGGGTACAGCAGCTATGGCAATCAAATCGGGCTGGCGACCGGCGAGGTCAGAGAGTATTATCATCCGGGCTTTAAAGCCAAGCGGATGGAATTGGGAGCGGTGATTGCCGCTGTCCCGGCAAAAAATGTCCGCCGCTTGCAGCCGCAGCCGGGGGATATCGTCATGGTGCTGGGCGGCGCGACCGGCCGGGATGGTGTCGGCGGAGCAACCGGTTCTTCCAAGGCGCATAGTACCGAATCAATTGATACGGCCGGAGCCGAGGTGCAGAAGGGAAATGCCCCGGAAGAGCGAAAATTACAGCGCTTGTTCCGGCGGCCGGAGTTTGCCCGCTGCATCAAACGCTGTAACGATTTTGGCGCGGGCGGCATCGCGGTAGCGATTGGCGAGTTGGCGGACGGCCTAGATATTGATTTGGACGCATTGCCGAAAAAATATGATGGTCTGGACGGTACGGAACTGGCGGTGTCCGAGTCGCAGGAGCGGATGGCGATTGTGATTGAAGCACAGGATCAGGCTAAAGTAGAAGCCTGGGCGGCGGAGGAAAATATCACGGCGGTTAAGGCGGCGGTGATTAATGATGACAGCCGGCTGCGCATGAATTGGCGGGGCAGCCGGATTTTGGATTTGAGCCGCGAGTTTTTAGACAGTAACGGTGTTTTGGGTCAAATCGGCGCATTGGTTCCGGCTATTACCGAAAATGAGTTTTTCCGGCGGAGAACGCAGCAGGGCGAGTTGCTGCCGGGCGAGGCCGGAGAACTGAAAACCAGATATTTAGCGGAATTATCCAGTTTAAATACCGGCAGTCAAACTTCTTTAGCGGAAAAGTTTGACAGCACGGTCGGACGGGGGACGGTGCTTTTTCCCTATGGCGGAAAAACGCAGACCAGCAAGGTAGACGGCATGGTCTTTAAAATTCCTGTTACAGCCGGCGAAACGGATGATGCAGCCTATATGACGCATGGTTATTGCCCGGAAATGGCGGTTTGGAGCCCGTTCCACGGTGCCCTGTTTGCCGGGGTGATGGCGGCGGCGAAGGCAGTTTGTCTGGGGGCGGATTACAGGTGCCTACGGCTATCCTGTCAGGAGTATTTTGAGCGCCTGCGCCGGGAGCCGAAACGCTGGGGGAAACCGGTGGCGGCGCTGTTGGGTTCTTATTATTTTCAAAGTCAAATGGGACTGGCTTCCATCGGCGGCAAGGACAGTATGTCCGGCAGCTTTGAGGATTTGGATGTGCCGCCGACTTTGATTACCTTTGCCGTTTGTGCCGGTAAGTCCGAGGCGGTTATTTCTCCGGAATTAAAGGGCGGCGAGACTTGCTTGCTGTATTATCCGCTTAAACTGACAGAGCAGAAAATACCGGATTTTAATTATTTAAAGGAAATGTTTGCCAATATTCAGAAATGGAACCGGCAAGGCATGATTTTAGCAGCGAAAATGGTCGAGAGTTCCTTGGCGGCGGCCATTGCCGGGATGGCCTTTGGCAATGAGCTGGGTGTTCAGCTAAAAGAGGCGATTCCAGAGTTATTTGCGCCGGATTACGGCAGTATTTTACTGGAAGTTCCGGCGGCTGAATGGCAAGCGCGGCAGGCAGAACTAGCGGCAGCCGGGGTTCGGCTTTTGGGGCAGATCCATCCGCAGCCGGAAATCAGCTGGCAGGGGCAAAAGGTAAGCATAGCCGAGTTAAAAGCAGCTTGGCAAAAGCCGCTGGCCGGTATTTTTAAAGACCATGTCTGCGGCGAGCCGCTGGCGGCAATAGCGCCGGAGCAGGCGGAAAAGCCGCTGAAAGCCGGTCGGCAGACCGCACACAGCCGGAGCAAAACGATGAAACCGCTGGTTTGCATTCCGGTTTTTCCGGGGACAAACTGCGAATATGATATGGCGAAAGCTTTTACCAAGGCCGGTGCCGAAGTGGAAACGGTGGTGCTGCGCAACCGCAGCCGGCAGGAATTGACCGATTCCATTGCCGCCCTGTGCCGGAAAATTGAGCAGGCGCAGATCTTGGCCTTGGCGGGTGGTTTCAGTGCCGGTGATGAACCGGACGGAGCGGGCAAGTTTATTGCTGCGATTTTGAGCCAGCCGGAGTTAAAAGAGGTAATTAACAGCCATGTCAAGCAAAAGAAAAACTTGATTTTAGGAATTTGCAACGGCTTTCAGGCGCTGATTAAGACCGGCCTTTTACCGTATGGGGAAATCAGGGAACTGGAGGCCGATTCGCCCACTTTGACTTATAACCGGATTGGCCGGCATATTTCTCGAATCGTAACCACCGAAATTTGCAGCATCAGCAGCCCGTGGGCGGATGGCCTGCGGCTGGGCGAGCGGCACGAAATTGCGGTGTCGCATGGGGAAGGCAGATTTTATGCAGATGCGGAATGGATTCGGCGCTTGTCAGCCCAGCACCAGATTTTCAGCCGCTACGTTGATGCCGGCGGAACTGCTTACAGCGAAGGGGAGTATAATCCCAATGGTTCAGCGTTTGCAGTGGAAGGGATTCTCAGCCGGGATGGTTTGATTTTAGGCAAAATGGGACATACCGAGCGCTATGAAGCGGGATTGTTTAAAAATATCGGGGGCGAAAAGAGACAGGATCTTTTTACCGCTGGTGTGGAGTATTTTAGATAGCGCTTAACTTTTGGGAGCAAGATAAACCGTCTTTTAGCGCAGCCGTGGCTGAAAATCAAATGTGTTTAGCAGGCAGGCTTTTGTTTGCAGGCTGCGAATTCGGATCAATACGATGTTTTCAGTGTCGGAAAAGGAGAGCGGCCAATAGACGGTGTAATAGTATGATATACGATAGGAGGAGCAATGAAAGCAGCGGTTATTATGGGCAGCCGGTCGGATTTGCCGGTGGTGGAAAAGGTTTGGCAAATGCTGGAACGGTTTGGAATTGAGTATGAAGTGAGGGTGCTGTCGGCGCATCGGACGCCGGATGAAGCCTTGGCTTATGCCCGGGCGGCGGAGGAAAACGGAATTGATTTGCTGATTGCCGCCGCCGGTAAAGCGGCGCATTTGCCGGGAGTGCTGGCGGCGGTTACGATTTTGCCGGTGATTGGGCTGCCGGTTAAATCTTCTACGATGGACGGCCTGGATTCCTTGCTTTCTATGGTGCAGATGCCGTCCGGCGTACCGGTAGCGACGGTGGCGATTAACGGTGCGGAAAATGCCGGCATCTTAGCGGCCGAGATTTTGAGTTTAAAATATCCGGAATTGAAACCGCGGCTACTGGCGTTTAAAGCGGAAATGCGCGAGAAAGTTTTAAAGGACAGTTATCTTTAAAGAGTTTTATTAACTAAACTTTCCCCTGATCGAAGTGCTGCGCACTTCTGCCCGGGCGGGCGGTCTCACGAAAAAAGACTATTCTGACGAACATGGGAAAGTTGAGTTACTAACTGATGATAAATCTCCTGCCGGCGAGCCGGCATCGGATTTAACACTTGTTTGGAGCGGGACTTTTCGACTGCCGGAATGCATGGCGCGGTCAGGAAAATTCGGCTCAGAAATGCGGAGCATTGCAGCCATGAAAAAAGAAGAAGTTTTTAGTGAAAGAGAATATGTGCAGGACAAACTGAAAGAGGCCTGCGGCGTGGTCGGGATTCATGCCCACAAGAATGTGGCGGATATGATTGTTTTGGCGCTGCTGGCGCTGCAGCACCGGGGGCAGGAAAGCGCCGGGATAGCGTTGCTGCGGGACGGCCAAATGCAAAGCTATAAGGATATGGGGCTGGTTCGGGAGGTTTTTTCCCGGCAGATGTTACAGAGTTTAAGCGGGAATACCGGTATCGGTCATGTCCGCTATGCAGCCGGCGGTGACAGCCAGATTGTGAATGCCCAGCCGTTGGTGATCAATTACCGGGGCGGCAGTATTGCGCTGGCTCATAACGGCAATTTAGTCAATGCCTACCAGATCCGGCGGGAACTGGAAGAAGATGGGGCGATTTTTCAAACGACGATCGATTCGGAAGTGGTATTGAGCCTGATTGCCAAAAACTACAAGGCCGGTTATAAAGAAGCGATTTTAAAAACCTTAGACCGAATTCAGGGAGCGTATGCTTTCACCATGCTGTGCGAGGGCAATCTCATCGGTATCCGCGATCCGCACGGGATTCGGCCGCTGGTTTTGGGCAGGCTCTGGGACGGTTATATGCTGGCCTCGGAAACGGTCGCTTTGGATATTGTCGGAGCGGAGTTTGTTCGGGACATTTTGCCCGGGGAAATGGTGATTATCAATGATCAGGGGATAGAGTCTGTTCGCTATGCCGAGAACCAAAGACTTGCGCATTGCAGCTTTGAATATGTTTATTTTGCCCGGCCGGACTCGGTGATTGACGGCAAGAGCGTTTATGAAACCCGAAAAAATGCCGGCCGGCTGCTGGCCAAATCCGATGACGTAAAAGCCGATATTGTCGTGGCTGTACCGGATTCAGGAATTGCGGCGGCGCTGGGCTACGCGGAGCAGTCCGGGATTCCCTATGATGCCGGTCTGATTAAAAATAAATATATGGGTCGGACTTTTATTGAGCCGACGCAGGAAATGCGGGAGCAGGCGGTCTTTTTAAAGCTGAGTGTTTTAAAAGAGGCGGTCAGAGATAAGCGAATCGTGCTGATTGACGATTCCATTGTCCGGGGAACGACCAGCCGGCGGATTATTAAGATTTTACGGGATGCCGGAGCCAGAGAGATTCATTTTCGGATCAGCTCTCCGCCGATTAAATATCCGACTTATTTCGGGATTGATACGCCGGTCATCAGTGAGCTGTTGGGGGCGAATTACAGTACGGAAGAAATTTGTGAAATGATCGGTGCGGACAGCTTAAAGTATTTAAGTATTGACGGTTTGGTGGAAGCAATCGGGATTCCTAAGGAAAGCCTGAATCTGGATTGCTTTAACGGCGAATATCCCATAGAAATACCGGAAGAACTTAAAAATCAGACCAAGCGGTAGAAGGAGAAAAGATGGCAAAACTGGATTATAAAGAGGCCGGCGTCGACATTCACGCCGGTTATGAAGCGGTTAAGCGGATGAAAAAACATGTCCGGTCAACCTTGACACCGGAAGTAATTGGAGATTTGGGCGGCTTTGGCGGGTTGTTTTCAATTGAAATGGCCAAAACGATGGAAAAACCGGTGCTGGTTGCCGGAACGGACGGAGTCGGCACTAAATTAAAGCTGGCGATTGATATGAATAAGCATGACAGCATTGGGATTGACTGTGTGGCAATGTGTGCGAATGATATTTTGTGCCAAGGGGCGAAACCCCTGTTCTTTTTGGATTATATTGCCACCGGTAAACTCCGGCCGGAGCAGGTCGAAGCAATTGTGGCCGGGGTGGCTGACGGCTGCCGGCAGGCTGAAATGGCGCTGATAGGCGGAGAAACGGCGGAGATGCCGGGCTTTTATGCGCCGGGCGATTATGATGTGGCCGGTTTTTGCGTGGGCATTGTCGACCGGGCCAGGGCCATTGACGGCAGCAGTATTCAGGCGGGCGATGTCCTGTTGGGGCTGGCTTCGTCGGGTTTGCACAGCAATGGTTTTTCGCTGGTGCGCAAAATATTGGAGCAGAAAGGGATTGCCCTTAGTCAAAAATTAAACGACAAGCAGACAGTGGGGGAAGTCTTGCTGGAGCCGACCAAAATTTATTATCAGGCGGTGGCGCCGTTTTTCGGCAAAAATAGGTTAAAAGGGTTGGCTCATATCACCGGCGGCGGATTTTATGAAAATATTCCCCGGATGCTGCCGTCCGGTTTAACGGCTGAAATTCAAAAAGCATCGTATCCTCTGCCGGAAGTTTTTAACCGCTTGCAGGAATGGGGAGATTTGGACTGGGATGCGATGTATCATACTTTTAACATGGGAATTGGTTTGGTTGCAGCGGTGGCAGAGGCGGACGCGGAAGCGATTAAAAATGACTTGAATCAAAGGGGCTGGGCGACTTATGCTATTGGTCGGGTCATTGCCGGAGAGGATGGGGTAAGATTATGCGAACCAGATTTGCTGTTTTAATTTCAGGGAATGGTTCTAATTTACAGGCTTTAATTGATGAAGTCCATGCCAAAGGGATTGCCGAGATCGTGCTGGTGCTGTCGGACAGAGCCGATGCATATGGTCTGATCAGAGCGGAAAAGGCAGGTATACCGGCGTTTTTTGTCGATCCCAAGGAATACCCGAACCGGCAGGAGTACCATTTGGCGCTGCTGCGCATGGTGCTGGAAGCGAAGGCTGATTTTGTGGTGCTGGCCGGCTATTTGCGGATATTGACGAAGCCTTGGATTGACATTTTCCCCAATCGGATTTTAAACATTCATCCCTCGCTCCTGCCGCGGCATTGCGGCAAGGGCTACTATGGGCTGAAGGTGCATGAGGCGGTGCTGGCGGCGGGCGATACCGAGAGCGGTGCGACAGTGCATTTTGTGGATGAGGGAACGGACACCGGGCCGGTACTTTATCAGGAACGGGTAAAGGTAGCGGCGGATGAAACACCGGAGAGCTTGCAGCAAAAGGTGCTGGCGGTCGAACATCGGCTGCTGGTCAAGGCGACGGCGGAGCTGGCCGAAAAACTGCGGCCGGCCGAGGAAAAAGAGGAAGATGAAATCGTGGCGATGAGCGATATTTTACGGAACATACATTAATAACGGAGCTTTCCTGTGTTTGATAAAACAGTCATTTTACGGAGCGGGTTGCGGAAGACCTACGGCATCCCGCCCGGCAGGGGAAACTGAGTGAGCCAAGAAAAGAGGGAAAAAATGGGAAAAAGAGCGCTGATCAGTGTTTCGGATAAGACTGGTATTACCTATTTAGCAAGGGAATTGGTGAGTTTAGGCTTTGAGATAATTTCTACCGGCGGAACGGCCAAAACGCTGCGCGAGGGGCAGATTCCGGTGACGGATGCGGCCGAGATAACGGGCTTTCCCGAATGTTTGGATGGTCGGGTCAAAACGCTGCACCCGCATATTCATGCCGGACTTTTGGCCTGCCGGAATAATCCGGAGCATATGCGGCAGTTGGCGGATTTAAAGATTGAGCCGATTGATGCGGTCATTGTTAATTTGTATCCGTTTAAGCAGACTATTTTACGGTCGGAGGCAGAACTGGCGGAAGCAATTGAAAATATTGATATCGGCGGGCCGTCGATGCTGCGGGCGGCGGCTAAAAATTATCAGGATGTGTCGGTGGTGGTTGATCCGGCCGATTACGGGGCATTGATTGAACAACTCAGGCAGGGCAAGGCGGCGCCGGAATTTAATTTTTATCTGGCGGCCAAGGTTTTTACCCATACGGCCAATTATGACGCGCTGATTGCCGGATATTTAAATGAAAAGACCGGCCGGCAGTATCCGGAAACGCTGACTCTGACCTTTGAAAAAAAGCAGAATCTGCGCTATGGAGAAAACCCGCACCAAACGGCGGCCTATTATCAGGATATTACCGCCGAAAAAGGGCTTTTGACCGGAGCGGAGCAGCTGCACGGCAAGGAACTGTCGTATAACAATATCAATGACGCAAATGGAGCGCTGGAACTATGCAAGGAGTTTGATCAGCCGACGGTGGTGGCCTGCAAGCACAGTAATCCCTGCGGAGTGGGGAGCGGCGCGACAATTTCAAAAGCCTATCAAAAGGCCTATTTGGCTGACCCTAAGTCGATTTTTGGCGGAATTATTGTCGCTAACCGGGAAATTGACGCTGCCACGGCCGCCGAGATTCATAAGATTTTTATTGAGATTGTGCTGGCACCCGGTTTTAGCCCGGAAGCACTGGAAATTTTATCCGCCAAGAAAAATATTCGCCTGCTGGTACTGCCGGAATTGGCGCAAAAAAACAAGGGCGGCTATGACCTGCGCAAGGTCAGCGGCGGTTTGCTGATACAGGAGCGGGATGACGAGGATTTATGGCCGGAAAAGCTGCGCTGCGTGACGGAGCGGCAGCCATCGGCTCAGGAAATGGAAGATTTGCGCTTTGCTTGGAAGCTGGTCAAATATGTTAAGAGTAACGGCATTGCCATTGCTAGGGGCAGTCAGTCGCTTGGTTTAGGGACAGGGCAGGTCAACCGGATTTGGGCGGCGGAGCAGGCGATTGAGCATTGCCGGGAGGCTTTGGGCGGCGAAATCTTAAAAGGTGCAGTGCTGGCCTCCGATGCCTTTTTCCCCTTTGCCGACTGCGTAGAAGCGGCTGCCCGGGTGGGAATTACGGCGATTATTCAGCCCGGCGGGTCAACCCGGGATCAGGATTCGATTGATATGTGCAACCGGCATCAGATTGCCATGATATTTACGGAAATCCGGCATTTCCGGCACTAATACCAATTTTCTCGTGTATCAGGATAAAAAATCGAAAGGAATCAAAAAATGAAATACTTAGTGATTGGCAATGGGGCGAGAGAAAGCGCGATTTTATGGAAACTGCGGCAGGACGAACCGGCAGCGCAGCTCTTTTGCCTGCCGGGTAATGGCGGAACGGATGAGATTGCCGAAAATGTGGCGATTGCGATTGATGATCTGACGGCGGCAGCAGATTTTGCTGAACAAAATCAGATTGATTTAACCATTGTCGGACCGGAGCAGCCTCTGGTGGAAGGGATTGTGGATCAGTTTCAGCGGCGGGGGCTGGCGATTGTCGGCCCGGATCAGGCAGCGGCCAGACTGGAAGGGAGCAAAGCCTTTGCCAAGGAATTTATGAAAAAATACCGGATTCCGACTGCTGATTACGCGGTGTATGATTCGCTGGAAGAGGCTGTATCGGCGCTGAAAAATCGGTCATATCCGGTAGTGCTGAAAGCAGACGGTCTGGCGGCCGGCAAGGGGGTTTTGATTGCGGCGTCCGAGGCAGAAGCGGCGCTGGGCTTGACCCAGATGATGCAGGACAAAAAGTTTGGTCAGGCCGGCAGCAGAGTCGTAATCGAGGAGTTTTTAAGCGGCACCGAGGCGTCGCTGATTTGTCTGGTGGACGGGCAGACGATTTTGCCGCTGGAAAGCGCCAGAGATTATAAGCGGGCGCTGGACGGTGACCAGGGCTTAAATACCGGTGGCATGGGCTGCTTTTCGCCTAATCCGGTTTTGCAGGATGCGGCGGTGCAAAAAGAAATTGACGAGCAGATTTTAAAACCGGTGCTGCGCGGCCTGCAAGCCGAAAACATGAACTTTCGGGGAATTTTGTTTATCGGTTTGATGCTGACTGCGGCGGGCGTAAAGGTTTTGGAATTCAATGTCCGTTTCGGCGACCCGGAAACGGAGGTGCTGCTGCCGCGGCTGTGTTCGCCCTTAGGGCAGGTGTTGACCGCCGTTTGCCGGCAGCGCTTATCGGAAATCAGGCTGCAATGGCGGCAGGAAGCCTGTGTCGGTGTAGTTTTAACGTCCGGAGGCTACCCGGAAGATTATGAAAAAGGGAAAGAAATTACCGTTCCGGCGGCGGCTAAAGCGGAAATGATTTTTTATGGCGGGGTGGCTCGAAACCGGCAGCAACAGATGATTACGGCCGGCGGCCGGGTACTGGTTGCCGCTGCCTGCGGAGCGACGCTAAAAGATGCCCGGCAAAAAGCATATCAGCTTGCCGAGCAGATTCATTTCGAGGGCAAAAGTTTCCGGCGGGATATTGCCTGGCTGGAAAATTGACATTATGTAAATATCCAAAACCGGCAGGTGTAACCATTATAATCAGAAAGACTTTTTTTTGCCAAATCCGTGAAATAGGAAAAGGGGCTGCTTTTTAAGCAGCCCTTGATTTTTACCCCCAAAACCAGAAAGGATTTAATAAATCATTTTTTTCCATTGTCGTATACTCAAAAAACAAAGAAATGAGCAAATTAGCCTCGTCATAAGAGTGACGGGGTATTTGTGTAAAAAAATGAAATTATTTTGATGTAACTATTGACATTACATCAAGCCTATGGTATAGTGTCCTCATCGGATGAAACAATGACGATTACATCAAACCCAAACACATATTCTAAGGAGGATACAATTATGACAAACAAAGAAAAAGCATTGGCCCTGATTAACACATTTGCCACCGGAGATACCAAAACAGCTAAGAAGCTTTTAGCCGAGGGATACATTCAGCATAATCTGGCTTATGGCACAGGCGCGGAGGCGTTTACGAAAAGTGTGGCGTATCTTGGTTCTGCTCCGGTAAAAACCACAGTGCAGAACATCAGAGCCTTTGCAGACGGCGATAAGGTATTTTTGCAGACGGTATATAACTTTGCGGGCATGGGTGAGCAGGTTGCTTTTGACATTTTCCGCTTTGATGCGAATGGTAAGATTGCGGAGCACTGGGATAACCTTGCGGCCAAAGCTGAACCCAATCCTTCGGGACATACTCAGGTGGACGGCACCCTTGAAAAGAAAGATATTGATAAGGAAGAAACAAGAAATATTGTCGCAAGTTTTGTAGGAGATATTCTGCGGGGCGAAAATCCGGACAAGCTTACATCGTACTTTGACGGTGATAAGTATATTCAGCACAACATCAGCATTGCAGACGGGCTTTCGGGATTGGGTGCAGCTCTTGAAGCGCTGGGGAAACAGGGAATCCGGATGATATATAATAAGACATATTTTGTACTTGCAGATGGAGACTACGCGCTGGCGGTGAGTGAGGGAACCTTTGGCGGTGCACCGACTTCTTACTATGACCTGTTTCGAGTAGAAAACGGCAAGATTGCGGAACACTGGGATGTTATGGAGACAATTGCGGCAGAAGATACCTGGCAAAATCAGAACGGCAAATTTTAAGGCAATCATTGAATTTGCAAAGAAAATGGTATAAAATATCTCCGGGAGGAAGATATTATGCAGATATCAAGCAGATTTACCGTTGCCCTGCATATTTTCGCCTGTGCGGATATATTTAAGGGCAAATACAAGATTACCAGCGATTTTCTGGCAGCAAGCATCAATACGAATCCGGTCGTTATCAGAAACATATTGACAAAGCTTAAGCGGGCGGGACTGATTACTGTTGCCAGGGGAACAGGCGGTATCGCGCCTGCAAGAGCGCTGACCGATATAACATTCTTTGATGTCTACCAGGCGATGGAGTCGGTTGAAAATGGGGAACTGTTTCATTTTCACGAAGCACCGAACCCGAATTGCCCCGTGGGCAGAAATATACATGGACTTCTTGACGGCAAGTTAAAGGCAATTCAGGAGGCGATGGAAAATGAAATGAAAAAATATTCTGTTGCGGACTTGCACACAGGAATGCGGGAACTGTTAGCGAAGGAAGTGTAAACAAAACAGGCTTTGGGACTATCAGTGTCAAAGCCTGTTTTCAAATACTTATCAGGGCGGCCTCAGCTTTGGCGAGCGGCCTTAGTTAAGCTTAGTTGAGATCAGAAAGGAAGGACGCAATGAACCAGCAAGAGCGGAGAGAATATCTAATTCAGAGATTATTGGCGGAAAGGGAAGATTATAAAAACAGGATGATGCCGGAAACAGAAGAAGAACAATGGATTTTATTGCGCTCCTTGCTGAATGTCAGGGAGCCGAAAGCGGCTGATCAGGATTTTTTACGGGTACAGGATGAATATTTGCAGGCGGAAATTGAAAAAAAGGGGATTACCGACCTGGCGGCTCTCCGGCCGGTTCGGGAAAATATTTATCTTTGGCAGGGAGATATTACGACACTGCGGGCGGATGCGATTGTTAATGCCGCCAACAGCCAAATGCTGGGCTGTTTTGCGCCGTGCCACCTTTGCATTGACAATGCGATCCATACCTTTGCCGGGGTTCAATTAAGGTTGGCCTGTGCCCGGCTGATGAAACTGCTGCGGAATAAATACGGAATGAATTATCAGCAGCCGACAGCCGTTCCGATGTTGACCGATGCCTATAATTTACCGGCCAAAAAGGTTATCCATATCGTCGGGCCGATTGTAGGCGGCGAGCTTACGGCCGAGCACGAAAAAGAACTGGCGGACTGTTACCAAAATACACTTGCCATGTGCGCGGAAAACAGGCTGAAAACGGTGGCTTTCTGCTGTATTTCCACCGGCGTGTTTATGTTCCCGAATAAAAGGGCGGCCGAGATAGCGGTATCTACCGTCAGCAAGTGGCTGGCGGAAAGCCCGGGGCAGATAGACAAGGTAATTTTTAATGTGTTTAAGGACGAGGACAGGGAGATTTACAGCGGTATTCTGAACTCGGATGGGGAATAGTTTTTCGATAAACGGGAAGTTGGGGGAGAGTATATGATTAGATTTGATGAAATTACCAATAAAAATATTTGGAAAGTTTGCGCATTGGAGCCATACGAAGAACAAAAAGATTTCGTCGCGGAAAACATACAAAGTCTGGCGGAAGCATACGCAACGAGAAACGAAGGGAATCACGCTTTACCGCTGGCGGTATATGACGATGACGCCCTGATTGGCTTTGTTATGATCGGCAAAGGAACGGTTGGCAACGAAGAGGAAAGCCGTTTGATCAAGGAGAACTACAGCTTGTGGAGACTGATGATTGATAGGAAATATCAGGGGCGTGGTCTGGGAAAGCAGACAATTGACGCTGTGATTCGTTTGATTCGTACATTTCCGTTTGGCGAGGCGAAACAGGTCTGGCTGTCGTATGAACCGGAAAATACCCGAGCAAGAGCAATTTACCTTAAGTATGGTTTTTTCGAGAACGGAGAAATGTGCGGCAATGAAATCGTCGCCGTGTATGATTTATAAAATCCGTAATGTCAGGATTGCCAAAATCTTTTATATAAGTCAATCGAACAGTTCGGAAGCGGTTTTAAGCGTCTGGACAGCTTTCAATGTGTCCGAGTTTATAATCCCAAAAGATTATCCTTGTTTTATGCTTGATGCAGCAAATAACAAAATTGAACTTTATAAAAGTTTAGGTTTTGCCGAAACTCATCGGGTAAAAGAGAAGTTTGCTAAACAAGCCGGATTTGAATACACGATATTTATGAAATTAAAGTGATATAATTGAGAAACTTGGTAAATTAGAAGTTGTGGAAATGATAACTTGTAAAAAAAGGAGGATATTATGGAAAAATACAAGATTATTTTTGAGGGTGAAGAAGAGGATGAGATCTTCGATTCATATGAGGAGGCTGAAGAATATGCACTGTATCTAGTTAGTTGCTATCATACCGGAGGGGAAATTCTTGAGATGAGCAATCCTGGAGATTATCCATATGATCCGGACGATGAGCCTGAGTATGAAATTGTTGAAATAGATGATGCGTTGTAAAAACAGGACGGCAGTTTGAGAATGTTTTAGGAAGTTGTAAATAGCCTTGGAATACATGATTAGGGTGAATAGTTAAGATGATTGAATTGTGGTACGGAATTCACTACTAAAATGGTGCCATGACTGTCCTGAATATGGCTCTATTGAATAAAAAGGATTTCATAAATTCCAGTTTGTGGAGGCGAAGTTATGAATACTTGGCACGATATAAGAACGCAAGAAGATATTGATTTGTTAATGTCTGTTTATGGTCACTTTCATGACGCTTGTATTGTGTCGCTTAATTTTAAGAGTGGAGTTTTTGTCGATGATGATATGGCAATGCTTTTCGGCGGTGCAGAAGAAAGGATATTATCTGTCAAATTTCAACGCCAATGGAGACCGAAAACGATAGAACTTCAGTTTTTAGGCTTGCGTCAGATGCATCTGGTTGGCTGGCAAGATAATTATTCATGTGATATTTTGAATGCCCATTTGGCTTTTCACGACAATTTACTGCCCGGAAACCGGCAAAGAGTAATAATATGGTCGGACACGGATTTGTTTCACGTTGGCAAAATAGATAATTCTATTCATGAACCGGCAGATACCTATATCGTAGCAAATTTTTTAAAGTGGAGAATTGCAGAGGAATAGATAACTTAGAATTTATCGGGGATTTTTTCACCAGCAGACCAAATGCTTCGCATTTGCCGCACTTCGTGCTCTCCGTCTGCCGGTGAAGCGCCGCGAAATGAATATGCCCGCTGCGCGGTCGCATTCATTTACGCTTGCGCGCTTCAAATCCCAGTTTTATGATGTGGGTGTCAAAAGTCGTGTTTATGTTCCTTGCTTGCAATATATAGATAAAAATAGATCGTTTCGCACAATATGTTGTGACATAAAATCCTAAAAATAACTTTTGACAGTTATATCGTCTTATTAAATAACAGTGGAGAATAACATGAAATACATGGATTGGAACAATATGCATGGAAAGCTTGAGGCGCTATATGTTTTGGATAATGCTTTGACAGGTCCTGATGAAGACTATTTGCGGCTTATCAGAAAATCGGAAACCGACACGGAAGTCGGATATGTTGTCGATAACGGTGCCGGTGATACGCTGCATGTAATATTTACACAGGATGCGGTAGTTATCAAAGGTTTTGCACATGAAAACAGTCTAAATCAGTTTGCAGCCGAAGAATGGAACCGGAATATAATGGATGAGATGTATAAAGGACTTGATCCCAAGCTGTTAAGACTGTTCTCGGAAAAAGAAAGAGCGTATTCTACTTTCGTTATCTGGTATGACGGTACGCTTCATCAGAATCCCGTTAAAGGAAACGACGGCGGACGTTGGCTGCTAAGTTATGCTTTCGATACATACGAAAGATTTAAGGAGTTTGCAGAAGATTATTATTCGAAAAACTTCAATGACAATCTGCTGAAAAAGCTATATAAGAACAATATGCTGTCCGATGCTGAACTTGCTGAATTGATAAAGTGACTCCTAGATAATATTTTAAATTGGATGGAGTAATGCAGAATGAATGAGATGAAATTTTACATAGCCGAAGAAGGAATCCCGTTACGCATAGATTATGAAGGTGCAATCATTGCCTATTTTGGAAGTGAGATAGAATTACGGTATGAAACAGAGCCGCCGCAGGGAGACGAGATTTTTTCGGCCAGACTTCCGATACTTGGAATTGAACTTCCCTTTTGGATGTATGGCAGAAATTTGATATTTTTAGATGCCTATTATTTGCTGGCAGAAACAGTTAAAAAACAAACCTGGGATCCGATAACAAGTGCAATCATCAATATTCATACAGGGAAATACGCCAGCTTGGAACATTGGTACAACGATATATCGGTTAAGGAAAAAGAAGTGGTATTAAAAAATGACTATGATGGGAGCACTTTTGCTTTGAAAGATGTGAATGGGCTTAAGTGGATTTAGAAAGTGATATATAGGAGTTGGAAATGTCTGTAACAAGTTTTATTCACTTAGAAGAAACAGAAAACAGTGATTTTGATATGGAAAAATTCAATAGGGATATTGAAAAGAAATATCCGGGAACAAGAATTGAGTTTAGCAACTCATTATCATACGATATTTGTTGGGAAAATTATTCTGATCAATATCAGTTTGAATTAAGAATAGACAGAAAACGATGCACATTTGCCATAGACTATTTTAACTCAAATAATAGAATTTATGATTATGCAAGATTTATTGCATGGCTAAGGATGTTTTTTAAAAAGGAAAAAGAAGTAGTATTATGTGATGAAAATTATGAAGATCAACGGATGCTTTCATCGAATATATCCGTAGAGGTTATTGAGAAATGGTTACAGAGCTTAGGCATATAAATTTTAAGGAGACACTTATGAAAATCGAGCACATTGCGCTGTATGTAAATGACTTAGCAGCTGTCCGGGACTTTTTTATGAAATATTTTGGAGCCGTATCAAATGATGGGTATCACAATGTACGAACCGGATTTCGCTCTTATTTTCTGACGTTTGATGACGGCGCCCGGCTGGAGATCATGAATCGGCCGGGGATGATGGATCAACCGAAAGAGCTTGTCCGGACGGGCTATGCCCACATTGCGTTCAGCGTCGGCAGCAAAGAAAAAGTAGACGCGTTGACGGCGCGGTTGGAGGCGGACGGCTATCAAGTACTCAGCGGGCCGCGGACAACCGGCGATGGGTATTATGAAAGCGGCATCATCGCGCTGGAGGGCAATCAAATTGAAATTACGGTATGAGCGGCAAAATGCGAAAGCAGAAGGCGGAAAGGTAAGATTATGCGAGCGTATCCATTACAATTAGAAGGCGTTCCGTTTCGGGGACATAATATGATCGGCATTTATCCAATAGGCGAAAAAATCGCGGTGCTGCACAGCGCGTATGGCTTTGTCAGCGAGGAACAGCCGGCCGAGGATAAAAGACAGCCAAACTATATTTTGCTGGATATGTTCTCCCGGGATTTTAAGGAACATAGCCAAGCGCATCTCTGTCTTGATCAGCCGGGGTTTGTTTCCGCTTCCGACGCGGAGCTGTATCAGGAGGGCGGTAAGTTTATTTTAAATACCAAACGATACAAGGGCTTTACGGAAAGCATTGCCCGACTGATCGCGGTGTCCGATACCAAGTTAACGGAAATCGGGCAGTCGCCGGAGCCGATTGCGCAAATATACAATGACAGCAAGGTTTATCCGTTTGGGGACTTGGAAGTCTATATGCATTCGCCTTTTATCATGGCCTGCCGGAACCGCCGCTCCGGGCAAATCATGTGGAAAACCAGGCTTGGCGCTTACTTATATACAGAAGTAAAAGCAGAAAACGGCATCCTCTATTTGGGGACCGATGGCAACGGCGGTAGGTTTTTTGCGGTGAATCTGGCGGACGGCAATATAGTCTATAGTTATAACAGCAAAGGCACCTCCAACTTTATCTTTTACAAAGAGTATGTCGTACTGTCCGGTGAGAAACATAAGCCTGTTTTATTGCGTCGCCAAGACGGCGCTTTATTTAAAACGATTGAGTTTGGTCCGTATCAAATACCGGTATCCCAGCAGATGATCATAGCGGAGGACACTTTATACGCGATCGCCTATGAAAAGGACACGGTTTACGCGGTCAGCGCGGGTCTGACCGAAGCATAAAAGCAAAAAGAAGTCTCGGCCGCGAAAATATCGGGAGTTCTTGTTCGCGAAAAAGACTTCGTCTTTTCGCTTGTGCTGTTCGCAGAACGCCTGTGGCATTCTGCTTGGCATAATTTTCTCGATTGGGCCGAACCCGCGGCGCTGAGGCAGGGAAAAGGGAGTCAAGAATAATAAAACCAAGCAACCAGAAAGTGGGAAAAATATGTTCAGCGGAAAAATAACCAAAAAACAGCAGAAAGAAGAAAGTATCAAACGATTGAAGGAAGAATTAAATCAGGCGGAAGTCATTGTCATCGGTGCCGGAGCGGGTTTGTCCACTTCTGCCGGGTTTACCTACAGCGGTGCGCGCTTTGATAGGTACTTCGGCGATTTTGCCGCGAAGTATCCGTTTACCGATATGTATTCCGGCGGGTTTTATCCGTATGACAGTTTAGAGGAGCATTGGGCGTATTGGAGCCGGTATATTTACATCAACCGTTATACGGCGGCACCGAAGCCGGTTTATGATAAACTCTTGGCATTAGTCCGGGATAAGGATTCCTTTGTCATTACCACTAATGTCGATCATCAGTTCCAAAAAGCGGGCTTTGACAAGCGGCGCCTGTTTTATACCCAGGGCGATTACGGCTTATTTCAGTGCAGTCAGCCCTGTCACCTGGCAACTTATGATAATGCAGAAACGATTCGGCAAATGGTGAAAGCCCAGGGCTTTACGACAGGTGAAAACGGTGATTTGCTGCTGCCGGCCGGGAGCGCGCCGAAAATGACAGTGCCGTCTGCTTTGATTCCTCATTGCCCCAAATGCGGCCGGCCGATGAGCATGAATCTGCGGGCTGACGATACCTTTGTCCAGGACAAGGGCTGGGAGCGGGCATCGGAAAGTTACCTTGCGTTTTTACAGCAAAACAAGGACAAAAGGATACTGTTTTGGGAATTGGGTACGGGCATGAATACGCCTGGTATTATTAAATACAGTTTTTGGAAGATGACGGCGCAGCAGCCGCAGGCAAAGTACGCCTGTGTTAATTTGGGCGAAGCCTTTGCACCGGAAGAGATGGAGGAAAGGGCGATTTGCATAAATGAGGATATTGACGCAGTTTTAAACCGGTTGGCTGAAAACTAAACTGTGGATTATTGCCGGGCAATACTTTAGAATATCATCGGGCGACACGCTAAGATATTACCGGGCTTTAGATTGTTGGCGAGTAATATTTAAATATGACCGGCCGGGAGCTGCGGCCAGATTGGTTTTGGCGAATTCGTGAAATAGGAAAAGGACTGAGCTCTGTAGACAGGATTCAGTCCTTTTTCGCTGTTTTTAAATGATTTGCCGGAACTGCAAACAGGCAGTGCCTGCTGTCAGACGGCCACCGGTTTTATTATTTCGCGCCCAGAGCCGCCATGGTGATATAGTTATACGGCTTGTTGAAGTGAGGCAGGAAGAAGATATCCAGCAGCTTAATCCGGTCAATGGTTACATGTTCCTGAATGGCCAGAGAGAACATATGAATGCCCATTGACAAATCATAGGTAGAAGCCATTTGCGCTCCCAAAACTACCCGGCTTTTCTTATCATATACAATCCGAATTTGGACTTCCGGATTGTTATGCTTGGCCGGATCCATAAATTCCGGTTTTTGCAAATCCTTAAAATCGGTATATTCCACTTCCAGCCCCAGCATTTCGGCTTTGCGCACCGATAAGCCGGTCGATACCATGTTCAGGCCGTAAATGGAAATTCCGTTTGAGCCCTGTACGCCGATGCTTTCTACCGGCAGACCGGAAATATTATAAGCCGCTACTAAGCCGGAACGAACGGAATTAGTAGCCAGAGCGATATAGTTGGAATCCTGAATCGAGTTATCAAAAACCGTTGCACAGTCACCGATGGCATAAACATCGGGTACCGAGGTTTCCTGTTTGCGGTTTACCAGATAAGCGCCGTTGCGGAAGGTCTTGAGCGTATCTTTAGCCAGGTCGGTATTCGGGCGGAAACCAATGCACAGGACAACCATATCGGTTGCGATTTCCCGCTTATCGGTGACAACACTTTGTACCTTGCCCTGACCCTTGATTTCGACGACTTTTTCACCCAGGGCTAATTCAACTCCGTGCTTTTTCAGGTTTTCGTCCATTAAAGCCGTGAACTCCTTGTCATAATAGGTGCCGAGCGTGCTTTCCAAAACGTCAATCAAAGTTACTTTTTTATTATGGCGTTCAAACGCTTCTGCCAGTTCAACTCCGATATAACCGGCACCGACCACGGTTACATGCTTGATATCAGGATTTTTTAATTTTTCGATGACGGTTTGAGCGTGTTGATACAACTTAACTTGCTGAACGTTTTCCAGCTCCTTGCCCGGAATATTGGGCAGAATGGGGAGCGAACCGGTTGCCAGCACCAGTTTATCATAGCTTTCTTCATATTTGTGACCGTCCTTACCGGTCGCATAAACAATTTTTTTCTCGAAATCGATCCGGTCAACCGGTGTTTCCATGTGGACAGTTGCGCCCATGCTTTCCAGTTCGGTTTTATTGGAATAAAAAAGTCCGTCACCGCTGTCAATTTGGCCGCCGATCCACAGCGCCATGCCGCAGCCCAGGAAGCTGATATTGGAGTTTTGGTCAAAGACCACAACCTGATTATCCTTATTTAAAGTCAGCATTGTCCGAATCGCAGCCGTACCGGCATGGTTAGCCCCAATCACGATAATTTTGCTCATACATTCCTCCTTAGTGAATAATTGCTATCTGGTAATATTATAACATTTGCGCAAAAGGCTGTAAATATGTTTTTCCAAAAGATCCTTTTATTATTCATGCTTTGTCTTTTCGTTTAACTATTGAAAAAGAGAAAGAATTATGGTAATATAGACACATTGCTATATAGTCATATATTCACAAGATTGGTAAAACTTCCTTTCATGGATAGCAGCGATAGAAGCTGTGTTGGTTTTCAAAAGAGGATATGTCGGATTTTTAAAACATGTTTTGTCATCATTCGGATTGCAGCATAATAATTTTACATAATAACAAAGTTTTAAGGAAGCAATGAATTTAAGGTTGATTTTGATATGAGGTGTGGGATGGTCAGTAAAAATTATGTTGAAATGAATGTTGAAGAATTATATCAACATTTGATTACGGATGTCATGGCGGCACCGTCTCAGGGGCGGGAGTTGTTGGATATTTTGAAAGAGGAACAACGCTATCAGGATGATTTTCAATTCAGAGCCTCCATCGATACAGCCAGTGCTTTATTATTCGGGATTTTCAGCGAAACGAAAAAAGCCATTCCGCTGTGCATTGAGTTGATCGAACGCACGACGGCATTGCAAATGTGGCAGCTGGTGTCTACAAACTGGAATTTATTGGGAACGGCATATGTGGCGGAAGGGCTGTATGAGCGAGGGCTAGAGTGTTATCACAATGTTGTTCGGAATGAAAAAGAGCATGGTCTCATTGCAATGACTTCGATAGCATATAATAATATCGCTATGCTTTATGATAATTTTAAACAGAATGATAAGACGTATTATTATTTTAGGAAGGCAATTGAGACTTTAGAGAGCGGCGGCGTTGAACAGCCGAGATACTATTCCAAGATTGTACTGTATTGGAGTAATTTGCTCAAGATTTTATGTCGGCTTCAGCGATTGGAAGAAGTGCCGGATATATTTGAGAAAATTAATCGTGTAGACTTCGAACTGGTCAGCCATGAGACAAGGATTGCCTATTATTCGGCAAGAATGTACTACTTTTTTTATGTTGAGCAATATGATGAGGCAAAGAGTTTATATTATCGATTGATCGAAATGATCGGCAATGAGAATTCGCTTTATCGGTTGGTCGTTTTGGGGAATTTCCTTGAGCTATGCAATCAATTTCAACTGGATTATGACTTTTATGCCAAAGAACTGTTGGAATTTGAATCTCTGCAAAAGTGTGAGCGCGGATGGGCCAATGCCTATGCATGCATGGGACTTCGGAACTATTATAAGCATATTGGAAATCAGGAACGTTTTCACGAACTGTCGGAAGAGTATATTGAATTTATGGAGCAGGATGCGGAGGATGTCCGAAGACGTCAGTGCGAGTCTCTTCTGCTTGTGGAAAATCTTCTCCTTAATACGGAAGAGGTTCAGGCGGTGATGACGAAAAATACGGAGCTGCAGTTGATTGCACAGGAAGCGATTCGTAATAAGAATTCCCTGCAAGAGGCGTATGACAGGATCGAATTGATCAATGAATTAGGGAGAAAAATGACCGCTTCACTGAATCTTGACGAGGTTGTGGCTTCCATTTACAATATCATCCGTATGCACCTGCCGATCGATGTCTTTATTCTCATGGTGACGGAACCGGAGAAAGAGATCATTCGATCGGTGGCGTATTATCAGGATGGGGTACTGGAAACGAACTTTTGCATCGATATGAATGCTTCTCACGGCTTTTTTACCGAGTGTTATCGAAAAAACCGGTTGATTTCGACGGCGGATGCTTCTTATGCCGACTTTTTGAAACGAGAATTAAGTATTCAAAAAAAGACGGAGATGCAGTCGGCAATTTACATGCCGTTGAATGTCGGGGATAAGCTGATCGGGTTGTGTTCCATTCAAGACCGTTCAGAGGGCATCTATTCGGAGGAGCATATTTCTTTTTTGGAAGAATTGGCACCGTATCTTTCGATTGCGTTGAATAATGCTGTTCGCTCATGGACGTTGGAAGAAGAGATTCAATCTCACCTTAAGACACAGGCGGAACTGAAAACGGCGAACGAGAAGCTGGAGCGGATCTCCTCTTTGGATGGATTGACCCAGATCAGCAGTCGAAGGGATTTTGATATACGCATCAGTAAATTATTGGAACATGTCCAAGAAAGCGGAGAAAGCGCAGGCATGCTGATGATGGATATTGACAACTTTAAGATGTATAATGACACTTATGGACATTTGCAAGGAGATGAAGTATTAAAAGCAGTTGCCAGGATTATTCGCGAAAATATGGATCGTGTAAACGGGCTGTCCGCTCGTTTCGGCGGAGAGGAGTTCATCGGTGCGTGTACGGGATTAAATAAGGAAGATTATATAAAGCTGGGAGAATCGATTTGTCGGGATATTTTCAATTTAAAGATTGCTCATCGTTTGTCGGAGTATGGTTGTGTGACTGTGAGCATTGGCATTGCGTTTTCCGATTGTAATCTGCAACGTTCGGAATTGATGCGGCTGGCGGATGAGGAGCTCTATCGTTCCAAATCGGAAGGGAAGAATCGCGTATCCATTTGTGAGTTGAAATGATCGATGTGAAAAGATTGTTTGAAATTTTTTATAATATTTGACACTGTAAAATCACCTTGCCATATGGATATCATGGCAAGGTAATTTTTGAAGGAGAGCCTGCGGAGGTGTTGACAAAACAGAATATTTTAGGCATCTTTCATGTGGAGGTTGAAGTGGCTCCGTCTTATGATGCGGTGTCGTCAACCGAAACAATCCGATAATTATTCCGGGAAATCTTTTTCATGTCATAAAGCGCCCGGTCGGCATACAGCAGATAGTCGTCGATGCCGTGGTACGGCATAAACAGGTCAAAGCATATCCCCTGTGTGATGGTGACTGTTTCGGCAGCCGGCGAATATTCATGTTTGATGGCTCGCGCCTGGATTTGCGCCTGCAGCCGCCGGCCACCCGCAGATAATGGCCTTCCTCATAGCCCTCGGCGCTGCCGGTGGCGGGTACATAGCCGAGTTTGGCATCCTTATCCAAAATAAAAACATAGGCCAAGGTCTTGGTATTTTTTTCATGCTCTAAAAAAGGCGCTAAATTGGCCTTTTCTTCGGTGCCGTCACCAATCAGGACATCACCGAAATAAATAGAACCATCTTTGATGGCCCATTCCGATTGGGAATCGTGATTGATCAAATCCTCAATATAGTGGATATCAGCCACTAATCGTTTGGCAATTAAATCTTCTACCAAACGGGTGATGGTCGCGGTTACCGTCAAATTTACAAAAAATAAAATAACCACAGCAAAAACCGCATAGGTAATGATTATTTTGGAATAAATGGTTCGAAGGAGGATGAAGTTTTTAAATTGGGTAAGCATTGTGCTTTTTGTATTGTTCATTTTTATTTTTTATGCTGTTTAAAGAAAATGTTCTCCCGAGGGAAATAACAATTTTTAGCACAAACGGCAAAGCTCCTTTTTCGTGATAGATGCGCCGTCATTGTTTCTGCTGCCGGGATACCGGCTTTGAAAAACGGAAACAAAAAAGCGGCGCATCCTTTTATAATTAATGTATCGGCACGATAGACCATATAGTTTACAGCAATGTAATCTGATGCTCAGATAATATTTTAACCATGTCTTCCGGCCACAGGCTGCTTTGAACTTCGCCAATATGAGCTTTGCGCAGGAAAAACATACAGATTCGGGACTGACCGATACCGCCGCCCATTGTCTGCGGCAATTCACCGGCCGCCAGTTTTTTATGGAAATCCAGCTGCAAACGGTCCTCACAGCCTGCTTTTTTCAGCTGTTGCTTCAGCTTTTCCGGATTGACCCGAATCCCCATCGAAGAAAGTTCCACTGCCGTTTCAATGATTGGTGACCAGAGGAGGATATCCCCGTTTAAGGTCCAATCATCATAGTCCGGTGAGCGGCCGTCATGCTTTTGACCGGAAGCTAAAACATCGCCGATCTGATGCACGAAAACAGCGCCGTATTTACGACAAATCCGGTTTTCCCGTTCCTTCGGACTCAACTGCGGATATTTATCTTCTAATTCCTGAGTGGAGATAAAGTGAATTTTTTCCGGCAGGATCGGTTTGATTTTGGGATAGCGGTGCGAAATAAAAAGTTCGGTATCTTTAAATACATCGTAGATCGTTTCTACCGTTTTCTTTAAAAACTTAAAATTACAATCCTCGGGCGCGATAATTTTTTCCCAGTCCCATTGATCGACATAAACCGAATGCAGATTATCCAGTTCCTCAAAGGTGCGCAGGGCATTCATATCGGTATAAAGACCTTCGCCGGTTTCATAATGATAGCGCCCCAGCGCCATCCGTTTCCATTTGGCCAGGGAGTGAATGATCTCCATTGGCTTATTCGGGATGCTGCCGACAGTGAAAGTAATGGCTTTTTCCGAACCGCTTAAATTGTCGTTTAAACCGCTTTCGGCCGGCAGGAAAAGCGGGGCGGACACCCGCTGCAAGTTTAATTTATAGGCCAGGGTATTTTCAAAATAATCTTTGACCGCTTTGATGGCGTTTTCCGTTCCTTTTAAATTAATATAGGAAGAATAATTTTCCGGAATAATCAGCTGTGCCATAATCAAAATTCCTTTCTTGATAAAGTATTACTCAACTTTCCCATGTTCTGCAAAACCGGAACCGCCTTTTTTAGGCAGACCGCCCGCCCGGGCAGAAAGCGAAGCGTTTCGACCAGGCAGGTTGCCCGCCCGGGCAGAAACGCGAAGCATTTCGATCAGGCAGGTTGCCCGCCCGGGCAGAAATGCGAAGCGTTTCGACCAGGCAGGTTGCCCGCCCGGGCAGAAACGCGAAGCGTTTCGACCAGGGGGCAGGGAGGGGGGGGGGAAGTTGAAATATAGTATTAAGTCAGTATAAAGACTTTTAAAGGACTTGTCAAGAGAGCAAGGTCTTGCGGCGGAGGAATTACGCCGCCGGTCGGCAGTAAACCGAAAAAGAACAGGATAAAAATCAGATTGACAGCTTTCGGTAAAATAGGTATGATAAGAAGAAAGAAGCCGAGTTTGCGGGGATTGAGGGCGGCATTAGTCAAGCAATCCTGTATCATGGGCGGAGGCCTATATCAGATAACAAAAGGAAAAAATTATGACGATTCAAATTGAAAATCAAACCATATCTTACCGGGAAACCGGACAGGGACAGGCATTGGTGGTTTTGCACGGCTGGGGCTGCAATAAGGAAATGTTTCAGTTTATGCATGACCATTTCTCCGATCGCTTTCGGGTGATCAGCGTGGATTTGCCGGGCTTTGGCCAAAGCGAGGAACCGAAAAGCGTTTGGGGTACTCAGGATTATGCGGCCTGTATCGGGCGTTTGCTGACAGAGCTTGGCGCGGACAGACCGATTGTTTTCGGCCATTCCTTCGGCGGCCGGGTATTACTGGCGCTGGCCGGAAAAATGCCTCCGGAAAAAATGATTTTAACCGGCAGCGCCGGATTGGTTCCGCGCCGGCCGCTGTCGTATTACCTGCGGGTATCCTGGTTTAAAACTGCGAAATGGGTTTACCGGCATAGCCCGCTCCAAAAGCTCTATCCCGACTGGCTGGAAAAGAAACGCAAAAGTTCAGGATCGGCCGATTACCGCCAGGCCAGCCCGCAGATGCGGAAAATATTGGTTAAGGTGATTAACGAAGACTTATCGGCCGAGATTGCCCAAATCAGTGCACCAACCATTCTGTTATGGGGAACGGAGGACACTGCTACGCCGATTGCGGACGGGCAGCGAATGGCCGGGCTTTTGCGGGACGGAGCGCTGATTCGGCTGGAGGGCGGGAGCCATTATGCGATTTTGGAGCAAAAGAATCGCTGCCTGGCGATTATGGATGCTTTTGTGGGAGGAAAGACAGATGTATGAAATAATAGGAAAAGGATTGGATTTTCTCTCGCTGTTGCTTTTGACGCTGTTGCTTTTTTGGGATTATACCTATTATTTGCATATTTTTCAGCTGAACTCTTACTTTCCGGAGCGCTATCAGCGCTGGAAGGCACAAAATAAGGAAATGCTGAGTCGAAAGTTTCCGATCGGCTTTCGATTGGGGCTGATAGTGCTTGGTGCAGCTGCTTTCGGGCTGCAAGGACTGCAAGGACGAATTGTGGGCGTTTGGCCTTTGAAACTGGTGTTTTTTCTATGGGCGCTGATTTCTTTGGCTTTTCGCTTCAAAAATAGAGAAAGAGCCAAAAAGCCTTTGGTTTATACTCATCGGATTTATCGGCTGTATGGCGCGATGCTGCTTCTGCTTTTGCTGACCGAGGCTGTTTTATGGTGGATATTGCGGTTGTTTTGGCAGCGGCCGGCCGAGGCTTTGGGGATGGGCTCGGAAATAGCAAAAATTGTATTTATTTTTGCAGCGTATTTTCTGCCGCTGGCGGCTAACTATATGTTGATGCCGCTGGAAAAATATTTTAAGCAGAAATATTACCGGCAGGCGCAGGCGATTTTGGCGGGGCAGCCGGAACTTATCCGCATCGGCATTACCGGCAGTTACGGCAAGACCAGCACCAAGTTTGTTTTGGAAAACGTATTAAAACAGCAGTATTTGACGCTGGTGACACCGCATAGCTATAACACCACTTTAGGCGTAGTTCGGACGCTGCGTGAGTATTTCAGCGGTCAAGTTGAGGCCTTTGTGGCGGAAATGGGCGCCAAGCAGCCCGGTGATATCAGGGAAATTTGCGATTTGGTGCGGCCGCAGGTCGCTGTGATTACCGCGGTTGGTCCGCAGCATTTGGAAACTTTCGGTACGATTGACCGGGTGATTGCGACTAAATTTGAGCTGGCCGAGGCGGTCGGCAAGAGCGGAGTGGTGATTGTCAATGCCGATGATGCCAACATTGTTCTGGGGATGGAGCGCTATCCGGCGGTTAATTATCTGACTTACGGCGAAGCGGAAGAGGCAGATGTCCGGATTTCGGATATCAGGGTATCGGTGCAGGGCTCATCGTTTACGGTGACTTATCGGGGCGAAAGCCGGAGTTATCAGACCCGGCTCCTGGGCCAGCACAATATTTCCAATTTGACGGCCGGTATTGCCGCCGGGCTGTATTTGGGCATTGCCCCGGAGAAGATTGACATCGGTATTCGGGAAACTCAGCCGGTGGAGCATCGGCTGGAACTGAAGGCGCAGGGGGATTATTATATTTTGGATGATGCCTTTAATGCCAATCCGGTTGGCGCCAATAATGCGCTGGAAGTTTTAAAAAGCTTTGAGGGCGGAAAAAGGTTTATTATGACACCCGGCATGGTTGAACTGGGGAGCGAGGATGAGCAGATACATTTCGACTTTGGGCGGCATATGGCTGACTGCGCCGATGCGGTGATTTTGGTCGGTGCCAAAAAAACCGAAAAAATCAAGGAGGGTCTTCTGTCGGCCGGATTCCCGGAAGATGCAATTTTTGTGGTCAAAGACGTTTTTGCCGGTTTTGCCAAAGTGCGGGAAATAATCGGGCGTGGTGATGTGCTGCTGATTGAAAATGACTTGCCCGATAATTATTGACAGGACAGGCGCTTAATGCTATTCTATAGGGTAAGAAAGAATTAGTTTTTTGCCGTACGGGCATAAAACTTTCCCGGTCAGGTAAACGGGAAAGATGCTTTGAAACGGCTTTCCGCAGCGGTTTTAAACCGCTGAATTGATAGTTGAACTAAGATGAAACAATAAGAATAATATAGAAAAAGGAGGAAAAATGGAAAAAATAATTAAAGAAGGCGTTACCTTTGATGACGTGTTGCTGGTACCGGCTTACTCCGAGGTTTTACCGTATCAGGTTGACGTATCGACCCAGTTGACCAAAAAGATTAAACTGAATATTCCGCTGATGAGCGCCGGAATGGATACCGTGACCGAAGCCCGGATGGCGATTGCCATGGCCAGACAGGGCGGCATCGGCATTATCCATAAGAATATGAGTATTCAGCAGCAGGTTGAGGAAGTGGATAAGGCCAAACGTTCGGAAAACGGTGTAATTATCGATCCTTTTTATTTAACTCCGGAGCATTATGTTTATGAAGCCAATGACTTAATGGCCAAATACCGGATTTCCGGGGTGCCGATTGTCAAAGCCGGCAGCAAAAAATTAGTCGGAATTTTAACCAATCGGGATTTGCGCTTTGAAACCGATTTTAACCGCAAGATTGCCGAAGTCATGACCAGTGAAAAGCTGATTACCGGTCCGGTGGGGACAACGCTGGAGCAGGCCAAGGGGATTATGGCTAAATACCGGATTGAAAAACTGCCCTTAGTGGATGAGGACAACAATCTGGCAGGACTTATTACGATTAAAGACATTGAAAAAATGATTTTATATCCCAATGCCGCCAAGGACGAGCATGGCCGGCTCCTGGTCGGTGCAGCACTGGGAATCACGGCTGATATGCTGGAGCGGGCAGAGGAACTGATAAAAGTTGGTGCAGATGTGCTGGTGATTGATACGGCGCATGGTCATTCCAAGGGAGTGCTGGAAGCGGTTAAAAAGCTGAAAGCGGCTTATCCCGAGGTACAGCTGATTGCCGGTAATGTGGCCACGGCGGAAGCCACGGTGGCGCTGATTGAAGCCGGCACCGACGCGGTCAAAGTCGGGATTGGGCCGGGTTCGATTTGCACGACCAGAGTCGTGGCAGGAGTCGGTATTCCGCAGGTTACGGCGATTTGCGACTGCGCCGAGGCGGCGAAGCCCTACGGTATTCCGATTATCGCCGATGGCGGGATTAAATATTCCGGAGATATCGTCAAGGCAATTATTGCCGGCGGTTATGTCTGCATGATTGGCGGGCTGTTTGCCGGAACGGAAGAAAGTCCGGGCCAAACCGAGCTGTACCAAGGCCGCAAGTACAAGGTTTACCGCGGGATGGGCTCGTTGGGCGCCATGGAAAAGGGCAGCAAAGACCGCTATTTCCAGGCCGGTGAAAATGACGTATCCAAGCTCGTGCCGGAGGGCGTGGAAGGCCGGGTGGCCTATAAGGGTAAGCTCCAGGATACAGTTTATCAGATGATCGGCGGTTTAAGAGCGGGCATGGGCTATGCCGGCTGCGCCACGATTGAAGAACTCAGGACCAAGGCCAGACTGATTAAGATTACGGCAGCATCTTTGCAGGAAAGTCATCCGCATGACATTCAGATCACTAAGGAAGCGCCGAATTATTCGGTTCGGGCATAATAAAAACGGAAAGGAGAGAAATGCAGACAGCATTTCAGAAAATTATGATGATTCCAACTCCTCATATTGAAATTACCGATCCCGGTTTACTGACTAAGACCGTACTGATGCCGGGGGACCCGCTGCGGGCCAAGTTTATTGCCGATACCTTTTTAAAAAATGTCAGACAAATCAATTCCGTCCGGAATATGCTGGGCTTTACCGGAGAGTATCTGGGCAAAAAAGTGACAGTCATGGGTTCGGGCATGGGCATGCCTAGTATTGGTATTTATTCGTATGAATTATTTGCTTTTTATGGTGTGGAAAATATTATCCGGATTGGTTCGGCCGGCGCTTATGTCGAAGATTTAAATGTTTATGATGTGCTGCTGGCATCGGACGCCTGGTCGGAATCCACCTATGCTTTATGCCAGGACGGCTATGATCAGCATGTGCTGGCAGCTTCGCCGATTTTGAATCAGAAATTGACCAAGGCGGCGGAAGGACTGGGAATTCCGCTGCATACCGGCCGGCTGCATTCTTCGGATGTATTTTACCGGACGGACAATGCCCAAAGCTTTAAAGAAATCAGAGATCAGCAGGGCTGCGTAGCGGTGGAGATGGAATCCTTTGCCCTCTTTTCCAACGCCAAAGTGCTGGGCAAGCACGCCGCCTGTCTGGTGACGATTTCCGATTCACTGGTGAAGGATCAAATTACCACCAGTGAAGAAAGGCAGACTGCTTTTCAAAATATGATGAAAATTGCTTTGGAAGCGGCGGAATAAGATGCCGAAAAGAGTAATTCTGGGCTTAAGCGGAGGAGTAGACTCCTCCGTGGCGGCCGTTTTATTAAAAGAGCAGGGCTATGATGTGATCGGCCTGTTTATGAAAAATTGGGACGAAACCGATGACAGCGGAGTTTGTACTGCCGAGGAGGATGCCAGAGATGCCGGGCAGGTAGCCGGCCGGCTGCAGATTCCTTTTTATACGGTCAACTTTGAAAAGGAATACTGGGACAGGGTGTTTCAGTATTTTTTGCGGGAATACCGGAGCGGCCGTACCCCAAACCCGGACGTGATGTGCAATCAGGAGATTAAGTTTAACGCTTTTTTAGACTATGCACTTCGGCTGGACTGCGACTATATTGCCATGGGGCACTATGCGCAGGTCGAGGAAAGGGGCGGCAAATACTGCCTGTTGCGCGGGGCTGATGAGGGCAAAGATCAAAGCTATTTTTTATCACGGATTGGACAGAAAGCACTGGCGAAAAGCCTGTTTCCGATCGGTCACCTGCACAAGCGCGAGGTGCGGGAAATTGCCCGCCGATATGATTTGGCTACCGCCGGAAAAAAAGATTCAACCGGGGTTTGCTTTATCGGCGAACGCAATTTTAACCGTTTTTTAGATCAGTTTCTAAAGGCCGATCCCGGTGAAATGAAGGATGTGGACGGGCGGACAGTCGGTACGCATACCGGTCTGATTCATTATACTCTGGGGCAAAGAAAGGGAATTGGTCTGGGCGGTGTCGGCGATGGTCGGCCGTGGTTTGTGGCTGGTAAGGATTTGGCTCATAATATTTTATATGTGGCTCAAGGCGAAGATCACCCGGCGCTGTACAGCACGGCGCTGACCGGAACGGATATGGCCTGGACGCTGGAGGAGGAACCGGAATTTCCGCTGCACTGCACGGCGAAGTTCCGCTACCGGCAGCCGGATGTGCCGGTGGTAGTGACCAGGCAGGCCGGCAAGATGCATATTGATTATGCCGCCACGCCGATGAAGGGTGTCACGCCGGGGCAGGCAGCGGCATTGTACCGGCAGGAAGTTTGTCTGGGGTCGTGCCTGATTGAAAGCACGGTCGGACTGGATAGAAAATATGATTTTTTACATTAATAGAGTGAGGAGTCGAGATGGAATATTTTGAATTGGTGCAGGAAGCGGATTTGTCTGATATTGAGAGCAGGGGATACTTATATCAGCATAAGCGGACGAAAGCCAGAGTCTGTATTTTAAAAAACAATGACGAAAACCGGGTGTTTTCCATTTGCTTTCGGACGCCGCCGGAAAAAAGCAACGGTGTGGCTCATATTTTAGAGCATTCGGTCTTAAATGGTTCGGAAAAGTTTCCGATTAAAGATCCCTTTATTCAACTGGGAAAAACTTCGCTCAATACCTTTTTAAATGCCATGACTTCGCCGGATAAAACCATATATCCGGTTGCCAGCTGCAATTTAAAAGATCTGCATAATCTGATGGACGTCTATATGGACGCCGTTTTTCATCCCAATATTTATACCAATTCCAAAATTTTTGCGCAGGAGGGCTGGCATTACGAGCTGCTGAAGGAAGAAGATCCGGTTACGATTAAGGGTGTGGTTTATAATGAAATGCAGGGGGCGTTTTCCACGCCGGAGCAGCTCCTGGACCGCAATATTCAAACCGCGCTTTTTCCGGGACATCCCTACGGCTATGATTCCGGCGGGATTCCGGAGGAAATCCCAAGCCTTAGTTATGAGGAATTTCTGGACTTTCATCGTCGCCATTATCATCCGTCCAACAGCTATATTTTTTATTATGGTGATATTGACATTGCCGCCGAATTGGAGCGGCTGAATACTTATTTGGCAGGCTTTGATTATCGTCAGCCGGAGTCTGCGCTGCCGCCGGTTGCGCCCTGGGAGGAGCCTGTGGAGTATCATTTGCAGTATCCGCTGCCGGAGGATGAAGAACCGGAAGAAAAAGCCTTTTTCAGCCTGAATTATTGTCTGGGAGAATTGCCGGTAGGGGAAAAGCTGGCGATGTCGATTTTGGAATATATTTTATTGGATGCGCCCGGCGCGCTGCTCAAAGAAAAGCTGGCGGAGAGAAACATGGGCGAGGAGGTTTACGGTTTTTTTGACAGTGATATTCGGGAAAACACTTTTGCTGTGACTGTCAAAAATGTTTCCCCGCAGCGCCGGCAGGAGTTTTTGGACTGCGTACAGGATACTTTGCGCCAAATTGCGGAAACGGGGCTTGACCCGAAAAAATTGCAGGCAGCGATTAATGTTTTTGAGTTCCGGCTGCGGGAAGCCGACTTTGGCAGTATGCCCAAGGGGATTATTTTTAATTTTCAGGTTTTGGAAAGCTGGCTTTATGATCAGCCGCCGTTTGCCTTTTTTGATTATGACGGACTGCTGGCGGAACTGCGGCGGGCGGCGGCCGGCGGAGAGTTTGAGCGCTATATTCAAAAATATTTGCTGCAAAACAATCATTGCTGTTTTATTATCATGAGTCCTTCTCTGACTATGGCGGCGGAGAGAGAAGCCGAGCTGGCGCGGCATTTGGCTGCCTATAAAGAAAGCTTATCAGCTGAGGAACGGACGGCATTGATTCAAAAGAATCAGGAACTGTTGGCCTATCAGGCCGAGCCGGACCGGAAAGAGGATTTGGCGTTGATTCCGACCCTGGAGCTATCCGATATCCAAAGGGAAAAAGCCGCTCTCAAATACCAAACCGAATATCAGGACGGAGTTCATGTGCTGTATCATCCGGCCAATACATCGGGCATCGTATATCTGAAAGCTTTTTTTGAAATCAATTGGCTGCCGGAGGAGCAAGTGCCGGTGGTTAGCCTGCTGACCTCTTATTTGACTTCGGTAAGTTCAAAAAATTATCATTACAGCCAGTTGGTCGATGAGATCAATGAGCATACCGGCGGGATTACATCCAAGCTCCTGCTTTACGGCTATAAGAACAATACCGACCGGTTCCGCATCGGTATGGAGCTGAAAGGCAAGTCCTTTGCGGCATCCCTAGGCAAAATGCTGGAATTGTTTGATGAACTGCTGGCGGATCCCAAGTTTGATGATGCTAAGCGGCTCGGTGATTTGATTAAGGAAACGGCCTCACAGATGCAAATGACGCTGGTCAGCGGCGGCCATATCACAGCGGCGACCAGAGCACTCAGCTACTATTCCAAGAGTGCCTACTTTGATGAACTGAGCAGCGGTGTTTCCTTCTATGATTTTATTCAGCAGTGGAAACAAGCATCCGAAAAGGATTTGCGGGAGTTGGGCGGCCTGATGAAAAAAATATTGGCGGAAATTGTCAGCCAGTCCAAACTGACACTGGCTGTGACTTATGCCGAGGCCGATGAGGCCGAGGTGCGCCGGAGGTTGGCTGATTATATCAGCCGGCATCAGGTCGATGCCGATTACCGGCCGGAGGCGGAGCGCAGCGTATTTGGCAATCGAAAAGAAGCCTTTATTACGTCCGGCAATGTTAACTATGCGGCTAAAGTTATGAATTATAAGCGCTTCGGCTATACTTATTCCGGGATGTTTCAGGTGGCGAATCATTTGCTCAATACCGATTATTTGTGGAACAAAGTTCGGGTCGAAGGCGGCGCTTACGGCGGCATGTCGGCAATCCGTCGTTCCGGCGATATGATGCTGATTTCTTACCGCGATCCGAATATTGCCGAAACCTACCGGGCGTATGAAGGGATTGTTTCTTATTTTGAAAATCTGAATATTACCGAGGAAGAAATCAAGAATACAATTATCGGAACAATTGCCGGAATTGATACGCCGCTGACACCATCGATGGAAAATGCCAAAATTATGGCCATGCATTTCAGCGAACTGAGCCCGGAAGAAGAAAGTCAGACCCGGCGGGAAATTTTAGATACGAGCTTAGATGAGCTGAAAAATATGAGCAAGTTTTATGAGCAGGTTTTGACGACCGATTATATTTGTACGGTCGGCAGCAAAAAGAAGATTGAAGAAAACCGGGAGCTGTTTGCCAAAATCAAAGAAATTCGCTAAAAATAAAGTTAGTTCGGTTGACAAGCTTTTCACATATCTATATAATAGAATTAATTTTATGGCAGTCAGCCATGACGGAGAAAGGAAAGTCGGCTGAAGATTTTATCATGTAAAAAGGAGCAGGCAGATGAAAAAAATTTCACAGGCGGTCATCAAAAGATTGCCGCGGTATTATCGGTATTTGGGAGATTTATTGGAAAACGATGTGATTCGGACTTCTTCCAAGGAATTAAGCGAGCGGATGGGGGTGACGGCCTCGCAGATCCGGCAGGATTTAAATAACTTCGGCGAGTTCGGCCAACAGGGCTACGGCTACAATGTCGAATATCTGTATACTTCCATTGGCAAAATCTTGGGCCTGGAAAAGGAGTATAATATCATTATTATCGGGGTCGGCAATTTGGGACAGGCGCTGGCCAATTATATCGAGTTTGAGCGCAAGGGCTTTAAAGTGAAGGGCTTATTTGATGTCAATCCCCGCCTGATCGGCATGATTGTCCGGGATATTGAAATTAGAGATGTGGCGGAAATTGAAGGCTTTATGCAGGAAAATGATGTGGATATCGCTGTGCTGACGCTGCCCAAGCAGAAAGCGCCGGAAATGGCGATGAATCTGGGAAAATGGGGTGTTAAGGGGATTTGGAACTTTGCGCCGATTGATCTTCATTCCTCCAGCGGCAAGGTTTGCATTGAAAATGTGCACTTGTCGGAAAGCCTGATGACACTGTCCTATGCGATTAATGAAAAACTGACTGCTAAAAACGAAAAACATTGACGCTATTGCTCACTTCAGACAAGTCATTCAGAATTTGCGAAAAGTGAAATATGAATGTGAATGTGAATGTTAGGCAAATAGGTATTGATACTTGGTATGCCTTTGGAAAAGAAGCTCTCTCCGGCATATCAGGCATAAATATCGGCTTGCCTAAACTATAATCAAAAGACAGCGCAGGAAAAGCAAAAGAAGTTGACTTAGGTTTGATAAAGGAGAAAACCATGTTTTCGATTGCAAAAAAAAAGGAACCGAAAAGGAAGCCGGCGCTGCGAAAATCTATTCCGGTACTGATTGTCAATAAGGACTGGCATGATTTGTTTATGGGAAAAAAACCGGCTAAGATTCAGGCGGCGGAAAAGCGGCTGGAGGTGCTGGTCAAGAAATACAGCCAGGTTAAGCAGGAACTGAAGGAATACGAAGGCTTAAAAAAACAGCTTTTGGAAGGCATCTTGGCCGACATGAACAGCATTTCCGAGGAAAGTACAGATCAGCTGGAGAAAAAAATGGAAACCAATACCAGTCTGATTCAGGACTTAAATGCGCGGATGGATGAAGGCGGAGATTTGCTGCTGGATTTGCCGCATCAGATTGACGAATGTAATAAGGAATTGATTTTTCAAACGGCTGAGTTTTTTTATCCCAAGCTGATTGAAAATACCAAAGAATATCAGCTTTTGGCGGAAGAAATCAATGATTTGAGAAGGCGGCTGCGCGCCAAATTGGAGCGTCGGGTGGAAATTGAAGAGCGAAACGACGCGATTTATCAAAGGCTGCATCAGATTCTGGGAGCGGAGCTGTTAGATGAATTGGATGAGTTTTTCATCGGTCGGCAAATGAACCGGAAAATATATGATTTAAAGGGGCAGGAACAGGATGCCGAGGATTCGGCTTTTTTGGCTGAAGGGGCAGGAGGCGTTAAGCCATGATCCGGGGCATCGGCATTGATTTGCTGGAAACAGAGCGGATTCGGGCGGCGCTGGAGCGTCCCGGTTTTCGGGAAAAATATTATACGGCGGCTGAGTTGGCGTTAAGTCCGCGGCAGCTGGCCAATAATTTTGCAGTCAAGGAAGCGGTGGCAAAAGCGTTTGGTTTTGGTTTCCGTTATTTTGGGCCGGTTGAGATTGAGGTTTTGCGGGATGCCGCGGGCAAGCCCTATGTCCGGCTGCATGGCCGGGCTGGAAAGATGGCGCTGCGTCTACGCATTAAAAAAGTTCATGTCAGTTTGTCCGACACCGAACGGCATATTATGGCGGCAGCGGTAATGGAACGATAAGGGATATACATTAGGTATATCCTTTCTTGCATTGAGAATAAAATGCTTAGAGGGGAGACGGAAATGAATTATGTTTTAACTCCGGAGCAAATGGCAGCAGCTGATAAAAGTGCGTCTTATGATTTGCATATTCCCGGTATTGTTTTAATGGAAAACGCGGCTCATGCCGTCTTACAGGAAATCCGGCAGGACTTTCCACCGGACAGCCGGATAGCGGTTATTGCCGGCCGGGGCAATAACGGCGGCGACGGCTTGGCTCTCGCGCGCCAGCTGTTTCTGCATAACTATTCGGTCAAGATATATCTGCTGGCTGAGAGCGATGATTTGACACCGGATGCGACGGTCAATTATTACGCGGCGGCGGCTTTGGGGATTGAATGTGAAGCCGTCAGCAGGATAACGGAAACGCTTCGCCGGGAATGGCAGACGGCGGCGCTGCTGGTGGATGCCCTTTTGGGAACGGGATGCAACCGGCGGCTGGGTGATTTGTATTATCAGGCGGTGGAAACGATCAACCAATCGCCGGCGCCGAAGTACTCGATTGATATTCCCAGCGGTTTAAACGGAGAACGGGGAACGGTGATGGGTACGGCGGTCAGGGCCGATAAAACCATCGTGCTGGCCGCCTATAAACGGGGAAATCTTTTAGGCAGAGCCAAAGAATACTGCGGCGAAATGGTTTTGGCCGATATTGAGCTGCCGCCGGCGGCATATGATTCGGTTCGGCCGCAGACTTTTGTCCTTAATCCGGCGCTGTGGCCGGATTTTCCGCCGAAACGTCCCTTTGCTCATAAGGGGACGATGGGCCGGGCACTGGTGATTGCCGGCAGCGGCCAAATGGGCGGCGCGCTTCTGCTGACGGCTGAGGCAGCTTATCGCAGCGGAGCGGGTCTGGTTTATGCCTATACCGCGGAAAATAATCGCATTCCCCTGCTGACCAGACTGCCGGAAGTAATTGTCGATGTTTATGAAGAAACGCCGGAGGAGACGGATAAGTATGAGTTCAGCCGGGAAATTGAAGGCAAGGATGCCATTTTGATCGGCCCGGGCTTGTCAACCGGTCCGAAGGCGTATGAGCTGCTGCGGATGACGCTGGCATCGAAACTGCCGCTGGTAATTGATGCGGATGCATTGACGCTTTTGGCCGAGCATCCCAAGCTCCTGCATTTGTGCAGTCAAAGAACGGAATTAAAGGTATTGACGCCGCATTTAAAAGAAATGGAAAGATTAACCGGCCTATCCGTAGAGCAAATAGAAGAAAACAGTTTGGATCTGGCCGGACGCTTTGCCAAAAGCTGGAATGCGGTCATCGTTCTGAAAAATTACCGAACAGTGATTGCATTTCCGGACGGAAAATGTTATATTAATCCTTTAGGAAACGAAGGTATGGCTACCGGCGGCAGCGGTGATGTGCTGTCCGGCTGTTTAGCGGGCCTTTTGGCGGGAGCAGCCGGCAGGGATCAGGTGAAAGCCATCCTTTACGGCGTTTACCGGCACAGTTTAGCGGGTGATCTGGCCTGCCGGCAAAAAGGGCCGGCTGCTATGCTGGCCAGTGATATTATCGGAAATCTGGGTACGGTTTAGGCAAGTACAACTATCCATTTGCGTGGGCGCCACACTCGTACTTTGCGAAGCGAATTACGAGTGCTTGCCGGAACGATAGGGAAGGATAGGCAACGGCAGCTTTATGGTCGATACGACCGGAAAGCCTGCTTACATGGGAAATATCAAACCTAAGATACCTGAACTGTAACATAATTTGTGAGGAAATGATGGCTTTTAAGAGAGTAACGGCGAAGGTGGATTTGGACGCCATTCGCCACAATTACGGCGCTATCCGGCAGACATTGCCGGAAAAGGTTAAAATCATGGGAATTATCAAAGCCGACGCATACGGACACGGCGCTTTGCCGGTGGCACGGGAGCTGGTGGAACTGGGAATTGATATGTTCGGCGTGGCTACGATTCAGGAAGGGATTTCGCTGCGCAAAAACGGCATTCAAACGCCGATTTTGATTTTGGGCTTTACTGGCCCGGAGGATTATCCGGATCTGGCTGCTTTTGACTTGGCGCAGACGGTGTATGAACCGGTCATGGCGGCTGAGATTAACGAAGCGGCGGCCAAATCCGGGCATAAGGTCAAAGTTCACATCAAGGTCGATACCGGGATGGGGCGGCTGGGCTTTGCCGTCAGTCAGGCTTCCGTCGAGGAAATTAAACGGATTGCGGCACTGCCGTTTCTTGAAACGGAAGGCTTATTTACCCATTTCGCGAAGGCCGATGAGGAAGATGAAACTTATACTAGGGAGCAGCTTCGGGAGTTTGCTTTTTTTATCGAACAGCTGAAAGCAGCGGGAGTTTGCCCCGAGGAGATTCATGCCGCCAACAGTGCCGGGATTTTGAATTATGCCGAATCTTATTTTACGATGGTACGAGCCGGCATCATCTTATACGGCTCTTATCCGT
Source organism: Lachnospiraceae bacterium oral taxon 500 (assembly GCA_002999035.1). NCBI lineage: Bacteria > Bacillati > Bacillota > Clostridia > Lachnospirales > Lachnospiraceae > Lachnospiraceae bacterium oral taxon 500. The sequence goes on along the minus strand of CP027241.1, from coordinate 2,677,380 downwards.
CGGAGTTTACGGGCAAAGACCAAATTACATTAAAACCGGCCCTGTCCATTTGTTCACGTCTGATTTTTGTTAAGGAAGTTCCGGCCGGGCGGTCAATCAGCTACGGCGGGATTTATCAAACGGATAAGCCAACCAGAATCGGCACGGTTTCGATTGGCTATGCCGATGGCTATCAGCGGATTTTGTCAAACCGCGGTCGGGTTTTGATTCGCGGTCGGTACGCCCCGGTGATTGGCCGGGTGTGTATGGATCAGATGATGGTTGACCTCAGCGCCATTCCGGAAGCGGTGGCCGGTGACGAGGTGGTTTTACTTGGTCAGCAAGGCGGGCAGAGGATTTCGATTGAGGAAGCGGCTGAACTTTGCCAAACCATTAACTATGAAATCATGTGTCTGATCGGCAAGCGGGTACCGAGAGAGTACTACCGAAATGGGAAATATCAGTTTGAGATTGATTATTTTGATATTTTAGAGGAGGGTCTTCACATCGAAGATCGGGAAATTGACCGGTATTCCAAAGAAACTTCGGATTCACAGCCGGTTTAACGGGAGCGGAAAATGCAAAAGAGTTTTTATAAAAAGGTGGCGGTCATTGCCGCGCCGATTGCATTGCAGCAGCTGGTTATCTCCAGTTTGAACATGGTTGATGTATTTATGATCAGCTCGCTCAGCAATGAATCAATTGCCGGTGTCGGCGGCGCGAACAAGCTGTATTTCATGTTTAATTTATTTTTATTTGGAATGAGCAGCGGTTCGGCGATTTTGACGGCGCAGTACTGGGGGGCGAAGGATTACAAAAGCATTAAGCAGGTATATGGCATCACTTTGACCTTTGGCATGGTGATTTCCCTGATTTTTGGGGTGCTGGCGCTTCTGGTGCCGGAATGGGTCATGCACTTCTTTTCCGGCGATGCCGGTGTTATCAGGGAAGGCGCGGCTTACTTGCGCTGGGTTGGTTTTAGTTATTTCTTTAATGCGATTAGTTTTGCTACGGTCTTTACTTTGCGCTCGACCAAGGAGGTTAAGCTGCCGCTGCTGGTTTCGATTGTGGCGATTGGTTTAAATACGATTTTAAACTGGGTTTTGATTTTTGGCCATTTTGGCCTGCCGGCGCTGGGAGTAGTCGGAGCGGCAATTGCTACGCTTCTGTCCCGGGTTCTGGAGATGTTGATTTTGCTGATTATGTGCAATCGGCGGAAATTAGCACCGTCCGGTCGTTTGTCGGAGATTTTTTCTTATCCCCTGGAGCTGGTTAAAAAGTATATTGTCATTGCCGGGCCGGCGGTGGTCAATGAAGTTGTCTGGTCAAGCGGTGTCACCATGTATGCGGTTGTGTTCGGGAAAATGGGCACTGAGGTGATGTCGGCCATGACGATTTATCAAACCATAGAGCAGATGGCTTTTGTCCTGATTATCGGTTTGTCCAATTCGGCAGCTATTATTTTGGGCAATACTTTGGGCAAAGGGGATTTGACGAAGGCCTATCAAGAGGCGATTGAGTTTATTAAACTGGGAGTGGCGATTGCTTTATTTTTAGCGGTACTGGTCGTACTTCTGGCGGAGGTGACAGTCGGGCTTTTCCCGCTGACGCCGACGGTACATTTATATGTTGTCCGCTCCTTATATGTGATGGCGGCGGCGCTTTTGCCCCGAACCTTAAACACGATTACAGTGGTCGGTATTTTACGGAGCGGCGGCGATACCTTTTTTACCGCCCTGATTGACGGGCTGGGTGTTTGGGTGGTAGCCGTGCCGCTGGCATTTATAACCGGGCTGTATTTTAAGTGGGATATTTGGTTTGTAGTGGCTGCGATCAGCATGGAAGAAGTCGTCAAAGTGACGCTGACTCTGTGGCGGACATTCAGCAAGAAATGGATGAGAAATTTGACATAAAGTTCAGGGGAGCAGCTATTTAAGAATGATATGCCGAGAGAGCTTGCTCTCGAGAGGTATATCGTTCTTAAATAGCTATTGGCGTGGACGGCGACACTGATAATTCGCAGAAAGCGAATTATCAGTGCTCCCCTGAACTTTATAGGAAAATAGAGGAGGAAGCGCAGGTTAAGCATGATATGCCGAGAGAGCTTGCTCTCGGGAGGCATATCATACTTAAATAGCTATTGGCGTGGACGCCGACACTGATAATTCGCAGAAAGCGAATTATCAGTGCTCCCCTGAACTTTATAGGGTAGTTTAGTGGAATTGGTTATTTGAAAGATAAAGGCTAGAAAAAAGCAACGGATAAACGAGGATAGGTTAGGAGGTTAAAATGAAACCAGTTAAAGTAACGGATGATATTTATATGCTGTCGGTCAATTTGGAAGATTCGGCACTCTTATTTGAGGAGATGTGGGAGATCCCCCAAGGCGTAACGGTTAATTCCTTTATTGTCAAGGGCGAAAAAACGGCGATTATTGACGGCGTTTGCGGTTGGGATGGGGTGCCGGAAACATTGTTTCGGCTTTTGGACGAACTGCAAATCAAACCGGAGGACATTGATTATCTGATTATCAATCATATGGAACCGGACCATTCCGGCTGGATTGAGTCATTTAAAAAGATTACGGATCAGTTTGAAGTGTATTGCACCGCCAAAGCGGCTGATTTGCTGAAAGCCTTTTACGGCCAAACAGAAAATGTGCATATCGTTAAAAACGGTGACGAGCTGGATTTGGGCGGCGGCAAAAAGCTGAAGTTTGCTGCGGTGCCGGGTGTACACTGGCCGGATACGATGATGACTATGGAGCTTTCAACTAAAACCTTATTTCCCTGTGATATGTTCGGCAGCTTTGGCCAGACCAAACACTGTCCCTTTGATGAGGACATGACGGCGGAAGAACAGGCATATTTTTATGAAGAGGAAATTCGGTATTTTTCCAATGTGCTGGCTACCTTCCAAAAACCGGTTCAAAAGGCGATTGCCGTTGCTAAAGAGTTTGCTCCGGCGGTGATTGCTTCCGGACACGGCCCGATTTACCGGCAGAATCCGGCGGCCATTATTCAAAGATACGAAGATATCGTTAATTTCAGAGAGGGCAAGCCCCTGCCGGAAATTACCATTTTATGGGCGTCGATGTATGGCATGACGGAAAAAGCGGTTAAATATGCCGAGCAGATTTTGCAGCAGGAAAAGATGCCGTATCATATTCTGCGTGTGCCGTATGCGGCTATCGGCGAGATTTTGTCCAAGAGCATTCGCTCCGCCGGACTTTTGATTGCCGCACCGACTTATGAAAATAAGATGTTCCCGGCAATGGCGGCAGCTTTGGATGAAATGGGCCGCAAGAAAATCAGCCCGAAGAAGGTGGCTTATATGGGCTCTTACGGCTGGTCAGGCGGTGCCAAAAAAGAAATGGATGAGATTTTGGCGGCAGCCAAACTGGACTGGGAAGTAGTCGATGCCTGTGAATTTAACGGCGCGCCGAAATCGGAGGATGAGCAGAGGATTGAAGCAGCCGTCAAAGCGCTGATTGCGGCGATTCGCTGATTCGCCAGGAGAATAACGGAATTTAATGAGATTTATAGATTTGGACAGGGCGTTTCACACGCTTTGCCGAATAGGTAATAGAACTAAAAAAAGGGTTGCTGCATTTTGCAGCGGCCCTTTTGCATTCATTGCCTGTTTAAGCTCTTATCCAAATGTGGTTTGTATGCTTTTAGTCCTTTAACACAACCTGACAGAACTTCTTTTTACCTTTTTGCAGCAAAAGTTTGTTGTCGGTAAAATCAGCCAAAGTAACCAAACGCTTGACATCCTCGACTTTCTCTTCGCCCAGTTTAACACCGCCCTGCTCAATATTGCGGCGGGCTTCGCTTTTAGTCGGTGCCAAGCCGCTTTCTACCATCAGCTGCAATAACTCAAAACCATCGGTAAACTCGGCTGCTGTCTTTTCCAGCGCCGGAATATTAGCGGAATCCGCTGCGCCGCCAAAAAGAGAACGGGCGGCTTCTTTGGCCTTTTTCGCTTCTTCCTCGCCGTGGACGGTCTTAGTGACTTCGTAGGCCAGAACTTCTTTGGCTTCGTTGATTTTGGAGCCTTCCAGAGCGCCCAGGCGCCGGACTTCTTCCATTGGCAGGAAAGTCAGCAGCGACAGACATTCTTCAACCTTAACATCTTCAATATTACGCCAGTATTGGAAAAAGTCATACGGCGAAGTTTTATTGGGGTCAAGCCAAACAGCGCCTTTGGCGGTTTTGCCCATTTTAATGCCTTCGCTGGTAGTCAGCAGCTTAAAGGTCAGGCCGAAAGCCGGTTTGTTTTCCAAACGCCGAATCAGCTCAACTCCGCCCAAAATATTTGACCACTGGTCATTGCCGCCCATCTGCATGATGCAGCCGTAGCGGCGGTTCAATTCCAAAAAGTCATAGGATTGCATAATCATATAGTTAAACTCCAGGAAGGTCAAACCGACTTCCATCCGGCTTTTGTAGCATTCAGCCGACAACATTCGGTTGACGGAAAAGCAACTTCCGACTTCGCGCAAAAGATCAATATAATTCAGCTTTGACAGCCAGTCGTCATTATTGACCATCAGTGCCTTGCCCTCGGAAAAGTCAAGGAACTTACTCAGCTGCTGTTTAAAAACATCGGAATTATGAGCGATTTGTTCATCAGTCAGCATTTTGCGCATATCGGTCCGGCCTGACGGGTCGCCGACTTTGGTGGTGCCGCCGCCGACTAAAGCAATCGGCCGGTGTCCTGCCCGCTGCAAATGAGCCATACCCATGATTGTCATAAAGTGCCCGGCGGTCAAGCTGTCAGCAGTCGCGTCAAAACCAATGTAAAAGCTGATTGGCTTATCCTCGGCAAAAAGCTTGGTAATTTCTTCTTCGTGGGTCATTTGCTCAATAAAGCCACGTTCTTTTAAAATGTCCAGTGCTGTTTTCATTGTATTTTCCTTTCCTCTCGTTCCGGCGGACAGTCAGTGCCTGTATTTATCGAAATTCATTTCAGTGAAGCTTGCCTGAAGTGCAGCGATATTTACTGTCCGTTATTATATGTCGTTATTTTCCCGAATGATCACAAAAAATGATGTTCAGCCGGAAAATATATACTCAGCTTTCCCCTGCTCGAAGTGCTTCGCACTTCTGCCCGGGCGGGCAATCTGCCTGAAAAAGACTGTTTTGGTTTTGCAGGACATGGGAAAGTTGAATATATAGAATGAAGTTAGTATAATCAATTCAGCTCCGCTTGTCAAGCGCCTTTTACCCGATTTTGCGCTTTGGCGCGGCGGTTTTGACAGGACATTGTCGTTCGGGTAAGCTGCTTTTTCCGCTTGTTTTTGCAGTTCGCTTTTGCAGTTTTTCACCGATTTTCCATAAAATCATAGACAAGCGCCGGCAGTTATGCTATAATGCCTGTTGTAAATAACTTCCTTGGCTCAGAGCCGGGCGCTCCGGCCCATTCTTAGCCAACAGCAGGAGCTGCTGCGCTTTCGCAGGGAGAATATCATTTTATTTTAGGAGGAAAATTATGACACCAGAACAAAAAAAGGCAATTATTGCTGATTTTGGACGCAACGAAGCAGACACCGGTTCACCGGAAGTTCAGATTGCGCTGTTGACGCATCGGATCAATCATTTGAACGAGCATTTGAAGGAACACAAGAAGGATCACCATTCCCGGCGCGGTTTGCTGAAAATGGTCGGTCAACGTCGTGGTCTTTTGAAATATTTAGCGTCAAAAGATATCGAAGCATATCGTAATCTGCTGGTTCGTTTAGATTTAAGAAAATAAGAAAAGAAAAGCTTTCTGTCCGTGAAAAAGGGCAGGGAGCTTTTTATCATTTTTCCGGAAAATACATTGTCTAAATACAGGATTGATGGTATAATAATAAGAGTGTCGAAAGGATGAAAATCCAAGCGGAGTTTGTTCATAAAAGTATTTGCCACCCGTGATGCGGGATTGCTCCGATGAATGCCTCAGCAAGTTGCGGCAAAATTATTTGCAATTTGCTCGTAGGCTGTTTGTTCATGCTGTTGACACTTGTATCAATTCAAATGTAAAATGCCTGACTCAACTTTCTCATAGTCTTTTTGGGCTCTATCCCGCTCAGAGAGCGGGTGCATGGACTCCGCTTTCGGCAATTTGCTCCGCAATTTGCCTATCGTTCCCGCCCGCCGCCGAAAGGCGTAGCCTTTCTGGAAGCAACGAGCCTAAAAAAGACTGTTCTGACGAACATGGGAAAGTTGAGTGCCTGATTTATGGAAAGTCGGGTGTAACCTAAGGAAAGCGCATTGGTCATTAGGTTTTGCGGTTTAGTTAGCCGGCGCGGCGGCTGCGGATTAAACCATGAAACCTAAGGACTAATGCTTTCCGTGTGTTTTTAAGAAAGGAAAGAACTATGATTTATTCAAAAGAAATTGCCGGCCGGGTGTTCAGCGTAGAAACCGGTAAAGTGGCTGAACAGGCCAGTGCGGCAGTAATTGCCAGATACGGTGATACCGTAGTATTATCAGTGGTAACGGCATCAGAAGAACCCAGACCGGGAATTGATTTTTTTCCGCTGAGCGTTGATTATGAAGAAAAACTGTATTCTGTCGGCAAGATTCCGGGGGGCTTTATTAAAAGAGAAGGTCGCCCGTCTGAAAATGCGATTCTCACCTCTCGTTTAATTGACCGGCCGATCCGGCCTCTGTTCCCCAAGGATTACCGCAATGACTGTACTGTTGTAAATACGGTTTTGTCCGTTGACCAGGATTGCCCGCCCGAGTTTGCGGCGATGCTGGGCAGTTCGATTGCGCTTTCCATCTCGGAAGTACCGTTTTTGGGGCCGATTTCTTCTATCATCGTTGGCCGGGTGAACGGCGAGTTGGTTTACAACCCGACCGCCGCACAAAGAGAAGTTACCGAAATGACTTTGGTCGTATCTTCAACTGCAGAAAAAGTGATTATGATTGATATGGACGGCAAGGAAATTCCGGAAGAAGATGTATTGCAGGCAATTTTTGCCGCACATGAAGTCAATAAGGAAATCATTGCCTTCATTAAAGAAATTCAGGCAGTTGAGGGTAAGCCGAAAGCGGCCTATATTGAGGTTGGTATTCCTGCGGAAATGAACGAAGCAATGTACCAAATCGTGGATAAGGACAGAATGGAAGATGCGGTTTATACCGAATCCAAAAATGACCGTAAGGAAAAGATGCAGAAAATCAAGGAAGATTTAACCGCTGCTTTTAGTGAAGGTCATGAGGACTGGCTGGAGCTGATTGACGAAGCACTTTATCAGTACCAAAAGAAAACAGTGCGCCGCATGATCTTAAAAGAAAAGAAAAGACCGGACGGCCGGGCGATTGAGGAAATCCGGCACTTGGCGGCAGAAGTTGATTTGCTGCCCCGGACACATGGCTCGGCGCTGTTTACCCGCGGTGAAACTCAGGTGCTGAATATTACCACCTTGGGTGCGTTGGCGGAAATGCAGCGTTTGGACGGGATTGATGAACTGGAAACCAGTAAGCGCTATATGCATCATTATAATTTCCCCGGATATTCGGTTGGCGAGGCCAAAACTTCGCGCGGACCGGGACGGCGGGAAATCGGGCACGGCGCTTTGGCACAGAAAGCACTGATTCCGGTGCTGCCCAGTGAAGAAGAATTCCCCTATGCGATTCGAACGGTATCCGAGGTTTTAAGCTCCAACGGCTCAACCTCGCAGGCCAGTATCTGTGCCAGCTCCTTATCGCTGATGGCAGCCGGTGTGCCGATTAAAAAAGCAGTAGCCGGCATTACCTGCGGTTTGGTAACCGGTGAAACCGATGATGATTATATTCTGCTGACTGATATTCAGGGCTTAGAGGACTTTTTCGGCGATATGGACTTTAAGGTGGCCGGCACAACGGACGGTATCACTGCCATTCAGCTGGATATGAAGGTGGCTGGCATTACCAACGAAATGATTCGCGGGGCGATTGCCAATACCAGAAAATCCAGACTCTATATTTTAAATGAAATCATGAATAAGGCTATTGCCGAGCCGAGAGCAGAACTTTCGCCGTATGCGCCTAAGATTATGCAGCTGACCATCAGCGTCGATAAGATTGGTGAAGTGGTTGGTGCCAGAGGCAAGACGATTAACCGGATTATTGAAGAAACCGGTGTTCAGATTGATATTGAGGATGACGGCCGGGTATTTATCATTTCGGCTGATCAGGAAATGGCGAACAAAGCCCGCCGGATTATTGAAACCATTGATAAAGGCGTGCAGGTTGGTGATGTTTTTGAGGGCAAGGTTATGCGCATCATGAACTTCGGTGCATTTGTGGAACTGGTACCGGGCCAGGAAGGACTGGTTCATATTTCCAAGCTGGATAAAACCCGGGTGGCCAAGGTTGAAGATGTGGTTCAAATCGGCGATATTGTTCGGGTTAAGGTAGTGGAAATTGATGATCAGGGCCGGGTTAACTTATCTCGTAAGGCTTTGCTGTAATCGAGGAAAGAAAAATGCAAAAGATTCAAATAGAACTGATTCGCTTGGCAAAGGATTTACCTTTGCCGGCGTATCAAACGGAACTTTCAGCCGGAGTAGACCTGATGGCGGCAGTAGCAGAGGAGGTTTCTCTTTTGCCGGGCGAAATTCGGCTGATTCCGACCGGGATTAAGCTGGCCGTGCCGGACGGCTATGAGGCGCAGGTTCGGCCGCGCAGCGGTTTAGCCCTAAAACAGGGCATTTCGATGGTCAACTGCGTTGGTACGATTGATGCTGATTACCGGGGCGAAATCGGTGTGATTTTAATTAATCACGGGAAAGAAGCCTTTGTTATCCGGCGGGGCGACCGGATTGCCCAGCTGGTGGTGAATCCGATTGTGCAGGCTGTTTTTTGCGAAGTAGAGGAACTTAATCAAACCGAGCGGGGCGAAGGCGGCTTCGGGCATACCGGCAAATAGGAGAAAGCCGTGCGGGAGATTGCGATTGAAGATAAAAATAGCGGGCAACGGCTGGACAAGTATTTGCTCCGCTATTTTCCGCAAATGAGCAAAAGTTTTCTGTATAAGATGCTGCGCAAGAAAAATATCTGTTTAAATGAACGGAAAGCTGCAGGCAATGAGATTTTGGCGGCGGCGGATCGGATTCAGGTGTATTTTTCCGAGGAAACGATAGCGGAGTTTCAGGGCAGCGGCCGCAAGACGGCGGCCAGAACTTTTGCGGTTTTATATGAAGATGAAGATGTGTTGGCGGTCAATAAACCGGCCGGTCTGCTGTCGCAGCCGAATGGCAGGGACGCAGATTTGATTGCCGAATTGGCCGGATATTTATCGGATGAGCGGTTTGGTGTCGTCACCCGGTTAGACCGCAATACCACCGGTGCGGTGCTGGTCGGTAAGAATATTAAGAGTTTACAGCACTTAAATCAAATTTCGATTCAAAAAAAATACCATGCGATCGTATGCGGCAGATTAGAACAGGAAATGTTGCTGCGCGATTATCTGCAAAAGGAGGAAAAAAATAACCGGGTGCGGGTGTACTCCTCTGGGGCAGATACAGATACGGGCGGCAAAGAGATTGTGACTAAGGTAAGTCCGCTGGAGCAAAAAGGGGATTTTACTTTAATTCAGGCTGAAATCAGACACGGCAAGCCCCATCAAATCCGGGCGCATTTGGCCAGCATCGGCCGGCCGGTGCTGGGCGATTTTAAGTACGGACAGCGGGAGTACAATGAACGGTTTCGCCGGCAGTATGGCTTAGACGGTCAGTTGCTGCACTGTTATGAGGTGATTTGGGAGCAGCATCGGGTGACGGCGCCTTATCCGGCACTGTTTGCCCGGATTAAACAAGATTTATTTTAAAAGGATGAAGTATGGGTTATTGGGCGACCAGAGGGCTGCGCGGCGATGCCTTTGAGGAATTGATTAATTTGGCAAATGAGAGGTATCGGACGGCCGGTTTGGCGCTGGTGCAGAAGATACCGACCCCGATTAAGCCGGTTGAGCTTGACCGGCAGCGGGGCAATATTAAAAAGGCTTATTTTGAAAAGCGCTCAACGGTTGATTATATCGGCGTGGTGCAGGGGATTCCGATTTGCTTTGATGCCAAAAACATTCAGCGGGAAGTTCTGCCGCTTGCTAATATTCATGAACATCAGCTGGAATTTATGGCTGATTTTGAAAAGCAGGAAGGGATTAGTTTTTTTCTGATTCGGTTTGAAGCCGAAGAAGCGGTTTATTTGCTGCCGTATCGGTTTGTGGCTGATTTTGCCGAGCGGAGCAAGACCGGCGGCCGGAAAAGCATTCCGCTGGCGGAGATTCGGCAAAACGGCTTTGCCGCCGAGGTGAAACAGGGCTATTTTGTCCACTATCTGGAAGCACTGAACCAATATCTGCAGGAGAGAAAATAAACGTTGCGGCTTAGGCGTTGAGTAAATATTATACTTGATATGTTTCCGGCGAGCAAGCTGTCTGTTGCATATCAAACATTATCTGCTTGCTGGAACTGTAATAAGCGCTGCGGCTTTCCGGTTTTGTACGAGGAGTGAGAGCTAAAGTTTCTGTTTGCGGCAGGCGGGTGTGTTCAGAAAAAATCAGTGTGAATTGCGGCTTCGTTAAACATTGTGATTTTGGTAAAAACTAATCTTGTCGCCAGTTTATTTAAAATCGGCAGCAAAAAATGTAGGATAAAAGGGAATCAAAGACGAAAGAAAAGGGAGAGGAAAATGTTAAAAATTAAACTTAAGAAAATGTTGTCGATATTTTGCCTGATGATGACGATAATTATTTTGAGTGCCTGTGGGGAAAGCGGCAAGACCGGTCAGACTCCTGCGCCGGGAAAAGAAACGGCCGAAAAACAGGAAAAACAAACGGCCGAGCAGGAAGCGGCCAAGCAGCAGGCAGAAGCAGAGGCGAAAAAAGCCGAAGAAGCTAAGAAAGCGGCGGAAGAAGCACGGCTGGCGGAATTGGCGGCGCAGCAGATTGAAAAAGCGGATTATGCAGCCAGAGGCTATTATTATGATGAGGCGATTGCCGAACTGAGTAATTCGGAAGCAGCCGGCCGGCCGGAGGTGCAGGCCAAGATTGCCGAAATTCAGGGCTTAAAAGACGCTTTGGTTAAATACGAGGGCGATACCTATCATATTTTCTTTCACAGTCTGATTATTGATCCGGCGGCGGCGTTTGCTTCGCCGACCTCTAACGGTTATAATTTTTGGATGACGACGGTCGGTGAATTTAAGGGTATGCTGCCGATTCTGCTGGAAAAGGGCTTTGTCATTTACCGGCTGGAAGAGATGCTTGATTATGATGAAGCCGGCAATGCCAAGGCCAAGGATATTTATTTGCCGGCGGGGAAAAAACCGCTGATTCTGTCAGTTGACGACGTTAATTATTATGAATATATGCAGCGGGATAAGTGTTTTCCGGTACGCCTGGAAATCAATGATCAAAATGAAGTCGTAACTCTGGTGCGGCAGGCGGACGGAACCGAGGTTCAGACCTATGACGGCGATGTTTTTCCGATTGTTGAGCAGTTTGTCAAGGAGCATCCGGAGTTTTCCTGGCGGGGAGCAAAGGGAATTGTGGCCATGACCGGCTATGAAGGGGCGTTCGGCTATCGCCTGAACGAACTGCAAAAGTTTCGGACGGCGGCTGACGCTAATCTCCCGGTGCATACGCCGGAGGAAGAAGCGGCGATTGAAGCCGGGGCAAGGCGGGTTGCAGAGGGTCTTAGGGCCAACGGCTGGGAACTGGCCAGCCACAGCTTTACCCATGGCCAGTATTTCCGTAAGGGGACAATCACGCTCGATCAGCTAAAGTATGAGGTTAATGAGTTTAACCGCAAAATTATTCCCTATATCGGCGAAATAAAGATTTTTATTTCTCCTTTCGGTATGCATTTAAAGGGAGATGATCCGCGCTTTAAATATTTGACGGAAGAAGCGGGCTATCCGATTTTTTGTCCGGTTGGTAAGCATATGACCACTTTTTACGCCGGCAAGGGCATGAGTCAGGAAAGGCTGAACTTGGACGGTTTGACATTGAAGTATCAACCGCAAAATGCTTGGAAGTTTTTTACTTTGGAAGAAATTGACAGTTTTATCGACAAAACCCGGCCGGAGCTTATTTGGTAAAGGCGGGATGAACGAATGCAGTGCGGCTGAAAAGCTGCCGGATTTTAAGTTGAGTGAAGAAATCCCTGGCGTATGGATTGCGCCGGGTAATAGGGCTTGATAGACAGGAGGGAATTATGTTGAGCAAATATGTACTTTATAACATTTCCATGCTGGTAGCCAGCGGCGTATTGGCCGTTTTGGGCTGGAAAATCGGCAGTGCTTTAAGCAAAGCCAAAGCAAAGAAAAATCAGTAAGGCTTTTACGGTTCAGGCAGGCAGATAGTTGGGTTTGATACGTCCGGAAAGTATTAAATATAACTATTTATTTGCTTGTTGTTTAAACAGGCGGTTGTTTATGTTTGTTATGCCCGGGGAGGGCTTGTTTGCTGTGGGCATAACAAGCATAAACGGCTATTTGTTTAATGCCCTGAACGGTAACTCGGGCGGATTGGATGGTTGTTCTGATTTATTTTTAGGTTTACATTTTTAGCATCAACTGGTATAATGTAATAAAGTCTGATTCTATCTATTTTCTATTCTTTTTCTTTATTCCCCTTTATTGAAATAAATAACCGAGGAGGTAATATGAGTATTAGTATTAATTATTCCAAATTTAAAGTCAGCGAATTGCGGCGTTTGGCTCAGACAGAGTTGGGGATTCAGGATGCCAAGGGCTTTTTAAAAAGCGAATTGGTAGATTTGTTGACCCAAAATGAGGAAAAAAAAGCAGAAGCCGACAGCAAAAAAACGGCGGCAGCGCCGAGAAAAGCACATGCGGCGGACAAAGAAAAGACAGCACCGGCTGCCGACCAAAGAGGGATAAAGCCGGAAAAAAATGAAAAAACAGAAAAAACCGCAGAAAGAAACAGTCGGGAATACCGGGAGGAAGCGGAAGAAAGCTCCATGCCGGAGGAAATGATGAAGCTGGACAGCGGCAATGTTGCTTACGGGTTGCTGGAGGTTTTGCCGGATGGCTTTGGCTTTATTCGCAGTGATAATTATATGCCGGGCGAAAATGACGTTTATGTTGCCCCGTCGCAGATTCGCCGTTTTCAGCTGCAAACCGGCGATATTATCAGCGGCAGTATTCGCAAAAGCAAGGAAAAAGAAAAGTTTCAGGCACTTTTGTATGTCAATACCGTTAACGGTCAGCCGGCCAGCGCGGTCATCGGCCGGCCGAGGTTTGAGGATTTGACGCCGATTTTTCCTGATGAAAGGATTTCCCTGGCGACCGAATATAATAATTACTCGCTGCGTTTGATGGACTTTATTGCACCAATCGGCAAAGGGCAAAGAGGGATGATTGTTTCGCCGCCGAAAGCCGGAAAAACGACCTTGCTCAAAAAAGTGGCCAATGCCATTACCCAAAATCACCCGGAGATTAATTTAATTGTCCTTTTGATTGATGAACGGCCGGAAGAGGTCACGGATATCAAGCGTTCGATTCACGGTGACAAGGTGGAAGTGATTCATTCGACCTTTGACGAACTGCCGGAGCATCATAAACGGGTGGCGGAAATGGTGCTGGCCAGGGCACAGAGAATGGTGGAGCAGAAAGAGGATGTCGTTATTTTGTTAGACAGCATTACGAGACTGGCCAGAGCCTATAATTTGATTATTCCGTCCAGCGGCCGAACCTTATCGGGTGGTCTTGATCCGGCGGCGCTGTATATGCCGAAAAAGTTTTTCGGTGCGGCCAGAAATATCGAGGAAGGCGGGAGTCTGACGATTTTAGCAACGGCGCTGGTCGATACCGGTTCCAAGATGGATGATGTGATTTTCGAGGAATTTAAAGGTACCGGTAATATGGAGCTGGTTTTGGACAGAAAACTGCAGGAGAAAAATATTTTTCCGGCGATTGATATTACCAAGTCCGGCACCAGACGGGATGATCTGCTGTATTCGGCGACAGAAGCAGAGGCGGCTGCCAAGCTGCGCCGCATGACAAATAATATGCGTTCCGAGGACGTGATCGAGGGAATGCTGCGTACCTTTGCTACTACCAGAACCAATGAGGAATACTGCAAAAGAGTTATTGAGATGTAGTGGCGGAGAGAAAAGAAGATAGGACAAGCGAAAGCGGAAAGGATATAGCATGGCGGAAAAGAAAAAAAATATTCCCAAAGTGGAACAAAAGGTTGGCGATGAGCGGGAAAAGGCACTGGAAGCGGCAATAGCGCAAATTGAAAAAAACTTCGGCAAGGGGGCAATCATGCGTTTGGGTGAGGAAGCCACCAAGCGCAATGTCAAGACCATCCCGACCGGCTCTTTGAGCCTGGATATTGCTCTGGGAGCGGGTGGAATTCCGGTTGGCCGGATTATTGAGATTTACGGGCCGGAGTCATCCGGTAAAACGACCGTTGCTCTGCACATGGTGGCGGAAGTCCAAAAACTGGGCGGGATTGCCGGCTTTATTGATGCGGAGCATGCCTTAGACCCTAAGTATGCCAAGGCCATCGGTGTAGATATTGATAATTTATATATTTCGCAGCCGGATAACGGCGAGCAGGCCCTGGAAATCACCGAAACAATGGTGCGTTCCGGCGCGGTCAATATCGTGGTGGTCGACTCGGTAGCGGCATTGGTACCCAAAGCCGAGATTGAGGGCGAGATGGGCGATTCACATGTCGGCCTGCAGGCACGGCTGATGAGTCAGGCGCTGCGCAAGCTGACGGCGATTGTCAACCGGTCACAGTGTACGGTTATTTTTATCAATCAGTTAAGAGAAAAAGTCGGCGTTTCCTACGGCAGCCCGGAAACGACTCCCGGTGGGCGGGCCCTTAAGTTTTACTCCTCGGTTCGATTGGACGTGCGCCGGGTTGAGTCGCTTAAACAAAGCAATGACTTTGTCGGCAACCGGGTTCGGGTCAAGGTCGTGAAAAATAAGATTGCGCCGCCGTTTAAGCAGGCAGAGTTTGACATTATGTTCGGCAAGGGGATTTCAACCGAGGGTGACATTCTGGACTTGGCATCGGAAGTAAATATTATTAAAAAGGCCGGCGCTTGGTTCTCTTACGGCGAGACCCGCTTAGGACAGGGACGGGAGAACTCCAAGGACTATTTGAAAGAGCATCCGGAACTGCTTAAAGAGGTCAGTGAAAAGGTCAAAGCCTATTTTGAAGTGTCGCCGAACTCTATCTTATCGATGTCATCGGTGGATGGCGAGGATGAAGAGGCAGAAATGCCCAACGACGGCGAGCCAGAGGCATAGGCTTGAAAAAATCGCGGATGGAAGCGGGTTTTGGCTTCCATCCGCGAAAATTATGTCGAAAATATCCTTTATAAGTTTGCTGTTTTATGGTAGAATGAGAACAAACGATGATAAGGAGAAATCATGAACCACAAAAAGCTATTTCAATTTGCGCTTGATTTGGGGGAGTTGATGCTGAGCAGCGGAGCGGAAACTTTTCGGGTCGAAGATACGATGCGCCGGATTTTAGCCAAGTCGCATTATCAGTATGTGGAGGCTTTTGTCACGCCGACCGGTATTTTTACGACCATGTCCTCTTCGACGGACAATTCGGAACTGCCGCTTAGTTATATCCGGCGGGTCAGTATGCGCACCAATAATATGAATAAGATTGCCGAAGCCAATCAGATTTCGCGTCAGTTCTGCAGCGACTGCATTGATCTGGATACGGCAGTGCTGGCTTTGGAAAAGCTGAAAGAGCAGGTTGAGTATTCCGATTGGCAGGTTTTGCTGGCAACCGGTCTGACTGCGGCCAGCTTTTCCGTGGTATTCGGCGGCTCGCTGTATGATGCTTTGGCGGCGCTTGTTTCCGGTCTTTGTCTGGGGACGGCCAGCTTTTTTTTGGATAAAACCCGAACTTCCAAGTTTTTTCAGCTGCTAACTGGCAGCTTTGTGATTGGGTTTACATCTATTTTTTTAAATCGCTATCTGCATATCGGCGATAGCTTGAACTTGATTATTATCGGTGCCATCATGCCCCTGGTTCCGGGTGTTGCCATTACTACGGCCATTCGGGATGTGATTAACGGTGATTTGGTTTCCGGTGTTTCCCGAGCGGCTGACGCTTTTATCACTGCCGCTTTGATTGCGGCCGGGGTGGGCTTTGCCCTGAAACTTTATTCCATGGGGGGAGGATTATTATGAGCTTTTATACGGCAGGTATACAAGTTTTGGCAGCGGCAATCGCTACTTATTCAGCCGGTATTTTATTCCGCTCCGGCAAAAAACAGCTTCCGCTGGCGGCGATTTTGGGTGGAGCCGGCTGGGGAGTGTATCTGTTGATTAGCGGCTGGGGCTTTTCCTCTTTTTCTGCTACTTTTGCGGCATCTATTTTTATCAGCGCTGTTTCTTTGATTCTCAGCCGGATCTGCAAAACGCCGGTGACGGCTTTTCAGATTATCGCCATTTTTGCGATTGTTCCCGGTGCCGGAATGTATCATATTCTATATTCGGTGGTAATCTCCGATTATCCGGCGGCAATTAATTATTTTTTTTCAACCATGCAGACCGCGGCAGCCATTGCCTTGGGCATTCTGATTGTCAATGCTTTCAATCCGTTCATCCCATTGGAGCGCTTTATCCGGCGCAGTCATTTGCATAAATAAAAAATCCGCCATGCCCGATCGCAGGCATGACGGAATTTTTCTGTTTATCTAAGCTATAACTATAATTCCGCAATTTGTTCGGCACTTAAGCCGGTATATTTTGTAATGGTTGCAACCGGCATGCCGTCAGCTTTCATATTCCGTGCAGTTTGCAGCTTTTCTGTGTGTCGCCCTTCTTCCCGGCCTTTTTTCTCGCCACCGGCAATCAGCCATGCCCGATCGCAGGCATGACGGAATTCTTCTTCATATTTTAGACGTTCTTCCTTACTGCTGAAAAATTGATTCATTATCGTATTGGCATATTCCATAATCTTATTCTCCCTTGCTGTAAGGTTCCGAGTAAGCTTACAAATGCAACTGCGTTTTGATAGCTTCTTGCAGCAGTTTAGACATATTGATTTTATGTTCAAGTGCTAAAGCATTTAACCATGCGGGCAGGGTAACTGTGCGGCTAATAGGGTGATTAACACTTGCCATGCGGACAGAAGGCATAAATACATCAACAAGTACAGCTTTTTCATTTTCTTTTAACTTTAATTCGTTTAAGGCACTGGCACTGGGGATTTCTTCTTTATCCTCTTCTAAACCGAAAAGCACACAGCCCAGCAAATCCCTTGCGGATAATAAAGCATCGGTTTCATCGGTTCCGCTGGTTGCACAATTTAAATCAGGGAAGACAACAGCGATTTCTTGTTCCGGTTCATAAGTAAAGATAGCGGGATAGACATAACGTTCTGTTTTTTTCATATAAACCTCCATAGAGCTATTGAAAAGTTAGCCCTGATTGATTTTCAATGGATTTTAAAGTTGGAAGTGGAATATCTTTACAGGGGTGCTTTACGGTGACGCGCCCTTTTTTAGTGGGGTGTTTAAATTGCTGATGGCTGGTGCCGGAAGTATTTACTTTATACCAGCCGTCCTTTTTTAATATGGCTATTATCTCTTTGGATGAATAGCTTTTCATTGTTGAAATCCTCCTGAAAATCTAATGATCCATTTCTTCTTTAATTATACTAAAATATTTTATTTCCTACAACTATTTTAACAAAAATTTTCTTTGGTTCTCCCCATCACTCTGCCGGACATAATATACCGACAGCAGCAGCATGAGCACTTGCGACAGCGGCACGGCCAGCCATACGCCGGTCAGTCCCAGAAACGGCGGCAGGGCAAAGAGCAGCAGCACCAGCACAGCCGGCTCGCCGTAAATTAGGGTCGAAGCCGCCCGGTTATGGTTGATGGCATATAAATAAGAAATTCCCGGTCGCAGCAGAGAGGCCAGCATCGCTCCCAGCAGGAAAAAGGATAGAACATCGGCATACATCGCGGCCGCAGCCGGTGAAGAACCAAACCAAACCGGCACTCGGTATCGGGTCAGATACAGTGCCAGTGCCGAGCCTGTACCAATCAGGCCGGCAGCTGCATAGCTCAGCCGCCGCAGTCGGAGCAGAGCACCGTTATCCTTTGCTCCGTAATAGCGACTGATCATCGGCTGGGAACCATCGCCGATCCCCTGAACCAGAAGCTGGACGATATAAATGACATAGCTGATGACCGCATAAGCTGAAACCGCTAAGACGCCGCCGTAAGTGAGTGTTCCCCGGTTTAAAAAAATGATGACCACATTCGGAATCAGAGTAACGCCAAAAGGGGAACGAGCCAGCGGCAGGATTTTCTTTAACACCGCCGGATGGGGTTTTAAATCGGAAAGCGCAAAAAGCCGCCGGGGATAAAAGAAAAAGGGCAGCAGACAAAACAGCGTCATTGCCTGCCCCAATACCGTGGCTGCTGCCGCGCCGGCGGTGCCCCAGCCGAAACGCTCGATAAAAAGGTAATCCAGTACCGTATTGGCGGCCAGTCCCAAAATCATCGCCCGCATTGCTCGCAGTGCGCCGTTATAGTTGCGAACCAGCGGCACCAGACCGGTACCCAGAACCTGAAAAGCCGTACCGTAAATAATGATTCGCAGATAATCCGTTGACGGCTTCAGCAGTTCATCCCTTGCTCCCAAAAGCGGCAGCAGCAGCGGATAGGTTGCCAGCAGGAGTCCGCCCAAGAGGAGAGAAGCAAGCAGCAGCAGGCAGAGTGAATTGCCCAGAAACAAAGCTTCATCCCGATTGTCCCGGCTGCCCCGTTTCATCGAAATCCAAATTCCTCCGGCCATGCCGATGCCGGTGCCGGCCGCCTGCATCAAAGCCGCTGCCGGGTAATTGATATTGATTGCCGACAGCCCGATATCACCGGTATTGCGACCGACAAAAATGCCGTCGATGATGATGTAAACTCCCGAAAAAGCAAAGGCCAGCATCGAGGGAATCACATTTTTCAGAAAGTTTTTGGTTAAAATGTTTTGCATGGTGCATCCTTTCCGCCGGGTAACATAAAAGCCTGTCCGGCGCGGTTATCATATCATAAAATCCGGCTAAAGTAAAATTTGGTTAGAAATAAATCCCGAAACCAAAGTCTTTTTTAAGTCGTAATTACTACGAAACGATGTAGAGTGCAGCAAACAGTTTATGTAAAATAATTAATTAGAATTATTTTCGTTAAGCATATAGTTCTATATTTTTTGCAAAGCAAAATAGTCTTTTATAATCATAAAAGTTCTATAAAAAAACGACTTTCCCCTTATTTACGGGGAAAAACGAGTGAAAATTCTTTTTTCAAAAGACTATTGACCTATAAGGGGAAAAGGAGTATAATAAAAACAATTTAAAAGGGCAAACCAAAAGAAATTTTGGGACGCAAAATCAGGAGTCTACGGGAAACTAAGATCGTCCGATTGCAAAATAATGTGGTATTGGGAAATAGGCAGCAGTTTGGGAATACGATATTTTGAATCAGGTGAAAGTGCTTAGAGTACCGTGGCTTTTTTTATTTCCTTGAATTCTGGTTTCTGCGGTTGGTAATAATGGTTTGAGACCGGTGAGGCTTTGGGTTTCGAGCAGAAGCGTGAGTTTTCGGCACTTCCTGTTCACGAAAAGACGGTGTCTTTTCGATGGATAGGCTGCATATCCGCGCAGACAGAGGAAATTCTTGATAGAGAAGACCGCGTATATAGTGAGAGCGGGGCATTTCATCATTGGTATTTGTAGAAGTTGGATTGATATTTTTTTAACTTCTTTTTCAAATATAATAACTCAACTTTTCCATATTCGGCAGGATCGTCTTTTGAGGCAGTTTGTGTGTCCGCACAGAAACGTGTAGCGTTTCGGCCAAGGCAGATTGTCCATCCGGGCAAAAGCGGACAGCATTACAATCGGCGCAGATGCGCCCGTTCGGCAGAGATGCGTAATCGTTTGATCAAGGCAGGTCACCCGCCTGCTTGATCAGAAATGTGCAGCGTTTCGAGCAGGGGGGAACGCACACCCGCGTCAGAAGCGAAACTTTCGAGCAGGGGAGAGTTGAGAAAAACAATCAAGTCATCATTATCAAGAGAGGAGAACAAAATTATGAGCGGAGAGAGGAAAAGGAAACACTCCCTGCTGGCCAAGCTGATGGTCCTGCTGATGGTCGTCAATCTGTTTCAGGGGATGATATCGACGCCGATATGGGCAGAGAATTCTGTCAATGGCGCCCCAGTGTCAGGGAAAAAAGAGGATGGCAACGAAGGAATTACGATTCAAAAGAAAATAAAGAGCTATAATCAGGATACCAGCGAAATGGAGATTGAGCTGGAGATTCAAAGCGATGAAATGGTAACCCCAGATAAAACAATGGATGTTGTTTTGGTGGTTGATCGTTCCAGTAGTATGAAAAAATATGGACGAATGGAGAAAGCAAAGGCTGCGGCAAAAACCTTTGTGGATACATTGCTTTCTCCAGGGAATGGAAATATCCAAATCGGATTGGTAAGTTTTGCTGGGGAAGATGAAAAAGAGGCCGTTCTAACCAGTAAGCCACTGCAGAAAGATGCAAAAGAATTAAAAAAAGAAATTCAGAAATATAATGCGTATACTGGGAGCAAAGGCGGCACTTTTACGCAAGCGGCTTTAAGAGAAGCGGAAAAACTGTTGCAAAACAGTACTGCCGATCAAAAAAGGATTGTGTTGATTAGTGACGGTGAACCGACATATGCGTATAGTAATAGTGGCGCTATGAAGCCGAGTTTTGGACATAAAGAGAACCATAAAGCTGAAGAAGATTTTTTTAAAGAAGGGTTTGAGATATGGCATAAGGGGTGGCTCGGCGAATGGAAAAAAGGGTTTAAATCAAATTTGTATTGGACTCCTTGGTATATTAAGTTACTTCCCGAAACCATTGGTGAAGGAACAGAGATGACCCCAGAAATTAAGGCTAATACAATTGCAGAAGCCGCTGCCATTAAAGGGAAGGGAATTTACATTACTTCGATTGGTGTTGGAATACCGGAAGCAGGAAAACCTGTTATGAATGCTATTGATTCCGACGGTAAATACATAGAAGCGGGTAACGAGGCAAATGATTTAGAAAAGATTTTAAAGGATTTAGCCGGACAGATTATCAAAAAAATATCAAACGGCACAATAACCGACCCGATGAGCGACCAAGTAGAATATCAAGGCTCATTGAACGTAGAGGGGACGGGCTTGTCTGATGAAACATTAGCCGCAATTCAGAATGCTGCGGAATTTGAAAACAACACCCTTACCCTAACCGGTCTTAACTTAGGCAAAAATGAAACACTCCGTGTTACCTACAAAGCCAAAGTGAAGGATGAGTGGAAAGATGGCGGACAGTATACGACTAACGGCAGGACGTTTTTGACTCCGCGGTCTGCTGAGCCAAATAATAAAATGGAGTTCAACCTGCCGAAAATCACAACCAAGAAAGTGATGACCACCATCACCATTAAAAAGGAATGGGAAAATAACGAAGTACCGACTAACGTAACCGAGATTAAAGCCAAGCTTAATGATGAAGAAGTAACAGTTACTGCGGGTAATAACTGGACAACGACGCTTACTAAGCCGAAGTATGCTGACGGTCGCGAAATTATCTATTCAGTAAGAGAAGAAATTTCGGCAGGTGCTCCGTATGAGCAAGTCGGCAGTGTTAAAGATGAATATGATGATAATACCAATACTCATACCTTTACCATCACCAACAAAACGAAGATAGAAATGCTTACTTTCTTCGTGGAAAAGGAATGGAAAGGCGAAGAGGCAAACGAAGCAACCTTTACCTTACATCAAAACGGTGCGCAGGAAGCGTTGAAAACAATTACAGTCAAGAAAAATCCTGCCGGAAAATGGGAAGGAACTTTTGAAGAGGTACCGGACAGAGATGCTCAGGGCAATGCATATAAATACACTGTCAAAGAAAAAACAATTGATGGTTATACGGTTGCTCCGGCAAGTAATGAGGTTACGGTTACCAAAGCTGAACCTAAGGCAAAGTTCACCAACACCAGATCCGAAAAGATGGACATCAAAGTTACAAAGAAGTGGGTCAATAAGATCGGTGATCAGGCCGTCTTTACATTAAAAGATGCACAGGGAAATATCGTAAAGGCAGATGGATTGGTTAATCCAATGAT
The DNA here is from genome assembly GCA_002999035.1 of Lachnospiraceae bacterium oral taxon 500. Lineage (NCBI taxonomy): Bacteria > Bacillati > Bacillota > Clostridia > Lachnospirales > Lachnospiraceae > Lachnospiraceae bacterium oral taxon 500. The sequence continues at coordinate 2,655,250 of CP027241.1, read as the reverse complement.
TTTGAAGGTGAATTCCGCGGATCCCAATGATCCATATACTTGGACAGGTAAGTTTTCGGTTGAAAAGTATGATAAAGATGGGCAGCTGATAAACTATGTTGGCTATATGGTAGAAGAAAAAAAGATTGATGGTTATACGCTGGAGAATGCACAGGGAAACAGCGTTGCTTCTGGCTTTACCTTTACCAATACCTATAATGAAAAGGTTGAGGTTAAGGTAACCAAAATTTGGAAAGGCGGCAAGAATTTGCGCCCGACAGATGTTAAAGAGGTAACCTTTATTTTGACCGCTGAACCGATGGCAGCTCTGCCGCAGGAACAGCCACTTTCCTTTGCGCTTGAGAAAATAGAAGGGGACAAGTGGACTGGCACGGTAAAAGACTTACCGAAGTATGCTAATAATCAGGAAGTCAAATATTTTGTGGCTGAAAATCCGGTGCCGTACTTTAAGACTGAAAGTACACCGAATAACCCGAAACAGGTAGAGAACGGTGAAGTTACTATTAAAAACACCTTTGACCAATCGGCAGACTATAAAGTTACGATTACTAAACTCTGGAAAAACACGCCGGAAAACTTCAAGCAGAATGTAAACGTTCTCTTATATTCAACCGATGATGGCAAGAGTTATTCCAAAGAGCATGAGTTGAAATATGACCCAGCAACCAAGAAGCAAGTTTTAGAGGTTTCTGTGCCGGAGTTTGATAACGATGGCAATAAGCTGGACTATGCGGTTAAAGAAATTGGGGAAGAGCAAGGGTCTATCCAGATAGGTAATTCGCAGTATGCAGTAGCGTATAATGGTTTGACTATTACCAATATCAATAAAGATACAGTTAATATTAAGATAATCAAGCAGTGGGAACATACGCCAGAGAACTTAAAGCAAACAGTAAAAGTTCGCATGTATTCCGATGATGTTCTTGATCCGCTAGCTCCAGCAGATCCCAAGCCTTATGATAAGACGTTTGACTTGGTATATACAGCAGGCCAGGAACAAACAAAGACGGTTTCAGTGCCGATGTATAATGCGAACGGCAAGAAATTGACTTATATGGTCAAAGAGCTGGATAACGCTGAAAATGTGGTTGACAATAACGAACAGGCTAACATAGGAAATGCCAAGTACCAAGTAACCTACACGGGAACGGAAAATAACGTTATTATCACCAACAAGAATATTGGAACAGTTGATATTAAGATAACCAAGCAGTGGACAAATACACCGGAGAGCTTAAAGCAAACAGTAAAAGTTCGCATGTATTCCGATGATGTTCTTGATCCGCTGGCTCCGGCAGATCCCAAGCCTTATGATGAGACGTTTGACTTGGTATATACAGCGGGCAAGGAACAAACAAAGACGGTTTCAGTGCCGATGTATAATGTGAATGGCAAGAAATTGACTTATACGGTCAAAGAGCTGGATAACGCTGAAAATGTGGTTGACAATAACGAACAGGCTGACTTGGGTAATTCCAAGTATCTGGTAACCTACACCGGAAGTGAAACTGACGTTACCATCACCAACACCAATATCGACAAGATTGATATTAAGGTAACCAAAAAATGGGTAGGCGGTGAAACTCAGCGTCCGGACGAGATAACCTTTATCTTATCTGCTGATCCGGCGGAAGCTTTAGAAGGAGAGAGTCTGGAGCTTACAATTGCCAAAAACGATAACAATGAATGGCCTGTTAAGAAGATCAACGGTTTGTTAAAGTATGTTGACGGCAAGAAAGTTGAGTATTCTATTGTCGAAAAGCCGGTAACTAATTTTACATCGAAAGTTACGGGCAGTGCAGAGGATGGATTTATCATCACCAATACCTTTGACCAAGACAATGTGAAAAAGCCTATCACTATAACTAAGGTGTGGGAAAATACACCGGAGGGCTTGAAGCAGGATGTAAATGTTCGTGTGTATGCAAAGACGACGAATCCTGACAGTCCAAAGAAATTTGAGCTGGAAACAGAGGTGACCTTGAAATATGAAGAAGGTAAGCCTCAAACAGAAAACATTCTTGTGCGTAAGTTTGATAAAGATGGTTTTCCGCTGACCTATGAAGTCAGAGAAGTTGATGAAAATCCTAATGATGGGATTGATACGGTTACTAATGGAATCATTACCTTAGGTGCTTCCAAGTATAGAGTAAAATCGAAAGCCGATGACAGCGAAGAAAACAGCTTTACCATTACCAACACCAATATTGATCAAGTGGAGCTTGAGGTCAAAAAAGTTTGGCAGCAGCCTGAGAGTGTTGCGTTACCGGATGGTGGTGCAACGATTAACTTGGTTGGCACAAATGAATCCATAAAGATTGAGGATAATGACCAAACATTCCATGGTTTTGGTTTATTCCCCAGATACGAAAATGGTATAGAAATAGACTATCAAGTAAAAGAAGAAAAGTTAGAGGGCTATGTGGTTGCCTATGACAAGCAGAAAGATAACAAGGGCAATGTCATCTTCACAGTTACCAATGCCAAACTGCAAACCGAGGACGAGCGTTATCGGGTTACCAAGACTTGGGTTGGTGATGCCGCAGGCAGTGTTACATTTGGTATGTATGAAGTTACAGCAGACGGCAAGCTAAAACAGGTGGATACCTTGACATTAATTGCTGCCGATGCACAGCCTGGTAATACCCAGGTTTGGGAAGGCAAGTTTGCCGCTCAGGTTGCCTATGATAAAAATGGCAAGCCGATGCGTTACGTTGTTAAGGAATTAGATGAAAACAGTAATCCGGCAGAAGATGGCAAGATTGTTTCTTTAGGTGGAGTACCGTATAAGGTTAAAGATGATTCGGTTGCGGAGCAGAAATACTTTGCCTTTACCAACACACAGCAGACAAGCATTACCGTAACGAAAACTTGGCGCGGTTTGCCTCAGAATGCAGCGTATTTCGGACTTTTCCAAGAGGGCAGCGAGCAGCGAAAAGACAAAATCACTTTGACGGCAGAAGATGGATGGAAGGATGAGTTTAAGGATATTCAATTTAAAGATCCTGCGGGCAATCAAATTGTCTATGTGGTTAGAGAATTGGATAAAGACGGCAATATTCTGGAAGAAGGTGAGAATACATCGGTACGCTTAGGCAACACTAAGTATCGGATTACAAGAGATGGATATGCTTTTACCAATACCGAATTGATCGACTTGGAGATTACCAAAGAATGGAGTATTCAGGTTCCGGAAGGGGCAAGACGGTCGGTCGGAATTGAACTGAGAGCCAATGGTGAGGCCAAGGAGAAGTTTGTTTTAAATAAGGAAAATAATTGGACGAAGCAGTTCAATGATTTACCAAGATGGGACGGCACAAAGCTTGTAACCTATCAGGTGGTGGAAGTCAGCATTAACGGTGAGGAGATTACCTTGCCGCAAGATCTTACCTACGATTATGAGCATAAGATCTTTAAGATTAACTTAAGTGATGGAGCGCTTGCCATAACCAACACAAGTTCAATCAATGTTACCAACGCGGTTGACGAAGTTACCCAGCCGAACGACCCGAATTTGCGCAATATTAAGGTTGCCAAGTTCTGGGGAACAACGCCGGCGGAACATCAAAAACCGGTTGTCGTTAAGCTGTATAAGCTGGATGAAAATGGTAAGTTAGTACCGGTTGACGGCGGAGAGCGGACATTAAATGCCGAAAGCAGTTGGCAGGCAATGTTTGCAAACTTGCCAAGATATCAGGAACGCACCGTCAAGCTGGAAACACTGGAGATAAAAGACGCTGTTCTGCCGCAGGGTGCACCGAATACCGAACCGGCTAAACCGGAAGAGCAGCCGAAGGAAGAAGAGCCGAAGAATGAACAGCCGCAGGGCGAACAGCCGGAAGTAACACCGGCCGAGCCGCAGGCACAGCCGGGCGAAGAAGCTGCACCGCAGGCGGAACCGCAGGCAGAGCAGACGGAACAGCCGAAGGAAGATTCGACCGAGGAAAATAAGCCGGCAGAAACCCCGCAGACGGGGACGACAGCTCCGGCAGAGCAGGAAACTCCGGCAGCAAATGGCGGGATTTCACTGGAAGAACCGGCAGCTGAAAATGAAGAACAACCGACCGAAACTCCGGTCGAACAAGGTCAGACCGAACAAGCCGAACAACCGCAGCAATCGGAAGCTCCGGCCGAACAGGCACAACCGACTGAGCAGCAGCGGGCACAGGCTGAACCGAAACCGATTCAATACTTTGTCTTTGAAGTCAAAGTAGGTGATGAAGAGGTCGGTATTGAGCCGAACGCTGACTTAAATGATTATCATATCGGCGATTATCATGTCGAAATTGTAGATAATGGTAAGGATTTAGTGTATATCTTCAACACGCATGCCAGTGCAATACCGGAAGATGAGCAAACCAGCGTAAAGGTAACCAAGAGTTGGGGCAATACCCCGGTCGATTACCGTAAGCCTGTTCAGGTCATGCTGTTTGTAGATGAGCGGGGAGATGTTCATCCGGTCGACATTGAAGCCAGAACTTTGAGCGATGCTAATAGCTGGACGACAACCTTCAGTGGACTGAGAAAGAACGCAGCGGACGGAAGTGAGTTTAAGTATCTTGTCTTTGAAACGAAGATTGATGGCGGAAACATTGACTTTGATTCAAATGATAAGCCGGAGACTTACCGGTATGGCCGATATACGGTTACCATTACCGGCAACGGAACAGGAAATGTAGTCATTACCAATGATTATGAGTTGGATCCGCTGACACCGTATGATCCGACTCCGGGTGGTGACGATAACGATAATAATAACAACAATAACAATAATAATAACAACAATAATAACAATAACAACAATAACAATAACAATAACAACAACAACAATAACAACAACCAAACCATTAACGATGAGCCGACACCGGAATCGGCACCGGAAGAGAAAATCAATGATCCGGTAATTCCGGAATCCGTACCGGTAATTGCGGAAGAAGAAGTCAAGGAAGAAGTTCTGCCGCAGGGAGCACCTGAGCTGCCTAAGACCGGCGGCATGGGCGCTGGATTCTTTGGTCTGCTGGGCATGGGTTTGGCCGGACTGGGATTGCTGTTTAAAAAGAGGAAATAAGCAGACAGTAGAAATGGCAAAAACAAAGAAAGTAAGCAAGGAAGAAACAACTTCTTAGCGTAATTGCCCATAAAGGGCTGATGATGACTTGAGCAGCGCCTCTCCGATAAAAGGAGAGGCGCTGCTTTGTGTTTAACTTTTTCATGAAGTATTTACAAATAGCGTCCCATATAGTAATATGATAATGGTACAAGTAGAGGGTGATGGCAGAAAATCAAAGGAGGAGAGAAAGATGCAGAAACAAATAAGAAAAAAAATAATCAGCTGTTGCTTAGTACTTTTTTTGGTGCCAGCGCTGGCGGGGTGTTCCCTGCTCAAACCGGCTGAGAAATCGGCAGCGGACAGTGGGGAGCAGTCCAAAACGGATTCCAAAACAACCGGGAGTCAGGATAGTCAAGATGCTGAAAATGGTAAAAAAGACCGTCCAAACCAAGACATAGTGAGGGAAAACGAGAGTGATTCGGATCAGGATAAGTCTAATCAAGAAGCAGCTGACTCGCTGCCGCCGGAAATGTTAAGTTCCGAGCAGGCTAAGGCTAAACTTATAGAGGACTATGCCGCTTATCAGAAAGAGCTGGCGGATAATGGGGTGGTGGATAACTGGATGCCGATATCTGTAATTTCCGCCGAAAATCTGTATGAGGTCAAGGAAGAAGAGCTAAGAAAGATGCGCCTGTGTGATGAACTGATCGGCATCGGCTTTTATCAGGTGCGGGAGCGTTATCCCGGAAAATACCAGTGGTATTTGATGTTTAAAACGGAAAAAGATCGGGCAAAATATGAAAGCGTAACGCCCGATAATAAGGAGTATATGAGGCTTACTTGTTTTTATGTCAATTTGAACACCGGTAAAACCTTTATTGATGACAGTCTCATTGGGGCTTTCGCTTTATCTGACATGGAAAACGCTGCCTATATTCCCAGTGTTTTTGACGGCTTAGTCGATCGAATGTTTCTTTTATGGGTACTGGAAAAAAATGGCATTATTGACCGGGTGAGTGATTATGCGGATGCATGGTCAATGGCCGAGCAGATGGGATGGGAGGATAATGATGTCGCAGAAGGCATAACGAAGCTTGGCGGAGAATGGGATGAGAGTGTGGATTATACTTATCAAGAGGACGATATCTATCGCTTCCCTGTGTATCACCGGGAAACCTATGAAAGAGTCGGCATTTATGACCTCAACGTGCGTTACCGAACCGTTACCGATTATTATACTGGCAAAGAACTGTACCGTGATCCGCTGGCCAATTATCAGCCTAAGAACTTGACGAAAAAAAGTGCCGTCAAAGAGCTTTTTCAAATCTTAAAAAAGCTCTATATTGTCAGTCAGGATGAAATAAAAGGCTGGCGGTCGGAAGTGAAAGAGTTTGAATCGGATGATGTCTGGATGCCGGAGGGCTACGAGATTACGCTTTGGCCTCCGCAGTCGCAGGCGAGTGTGATTTATCGGATTAATCGGAAAGGGACAAAGGTTAGCTACTATGACCCGGAGCGGGACGAGTATGAGAGGATTTACGGCACTGCTATGTGGTACAAGGAATCAGCGGATTAGTAGTTTTTAGGCCGAAAGAAAAAATAAGGTTTCGGTATTGCCGGCGGGGAAGCAGGCCGGCCGGAATGGCTCAAAAGGCCGAAATGGATAAAAACTTGACAAATAAGGAGTGTATTATGCAAAAACAGGCATGGCAACCGCAGCATTTGGATTTTGAACGGTCACCCTATACGGGACTGGATAGAGAATCCTGGCTGGAAGCAGGGAAATATTTGCTGGCAGGCATTTTTCAAAATATTAAAAGTGCGGACGACCCGGTAGTGATGCCGCGCTATGAAACCGAGGTCACTTACCCCAATGCCCACACACCGGCGCATAAGGTGCAGGCTGAGTATTTTGAGGGGCTGGCGCGCTCATTTTTTATCGCTGCACCGCTTTTAAAAAATGAACCGGAACTGACCGTTTGCGGTTTTCGGCTGCGGGATTATTACAAAAATCATGTTTTAAGAGCCTGTACTCCGGGTGATCCTTTGTGGGTACTGGATCGCGCCTATATGCTGGCGCATGATCCGGAAAATGAGTACGGTATTTTTCAGCAGACCGTGGAAATGGCAGCACTGGTCATTTGCCTGTGGGTTTGCCGTGAAGTTATTTGGGACAGTTATACGCAATCGGAGCGTGACCGGATTGCGGCTTTTATCAGCGAATATGCACATGGCAGCACCGTGCCCCAGAACTGGCGGATGTTTAATATGCTGGGACTGGCTTTTCTGCACCGAGAGGGCTATCCGATGGATCGGGATATCATGCGCGACCATGCCCAGGCTATTCTCAGCCTGTCGGTCGGCGATGGCTGGTATCGTGATGGCCATTCTTTTGATTATTATTCCTGCTGGGCGTTTAATTTTTATGCACCGCTCTGGAACTTGTGGTACGGCTGTGAGGAAGAGCCGTATCTGGCGGCTCGCTTTGCCGAAAACAGCAACCGCCTGATGCAGACCTATGCGGACTTTTTTGACCGGGACGGCTATACCAATATGTGGGGACGGAGCAATATTTACCGGAACGGCGCGACAGCCGCTTTTATCGGCAATCTCCTGCTGAAATCACCCACCGCGGATCCGGGGCTGGCCAGACGGATTGCTTCCGGCTCGCTCTTGCAATTTTTGACCAGAGATGATTTGTGGTATGAGGGCATTCCGGTTTTGGGCTTTTATCGGCCGTTTTTGCCGCTGGTCCAGAGCTACTCCTGCGCCGAGTCGCCGTTTTGGCTGGCCAAAGCTTTTATGTGCCTGTATTTACCGGCCGAGCATCCTTTTTGGACGGCAGCAGAAAATAATGGCAGCTGGGAGCAGTTAAAGCCCGGGGAAAGTAAGGTGACGACGCTGGATGGGCCGGCGCTGTCTTTCATTAACCATCAGGCCAACGGCACAACCGAACTGCGCACCGGCAAGGTCATCAAGCCTGAGGGCGATGAGCATGGTATGTGGAATTATGCTAAACTGGCGTACAATACCAAGTTTCCGTGGGAAGCCAAGCCCTCTCCGGAAGTGGAAGCACAGCAGTATGTACTTTACGAGGAAAAAAGCGGTGTTTACAAGAAAGGAAATGCCTTGCTTTGGAGCGGAGAGAAGGACGGCGTACTGTACCGGCGCAATTATTTGAATTATTCAACCGATCGGGAAAAGCACTGGACGCCGTCAATTGATTTGGCGGATATGGCGGTGCCGTATGGGATTTTGCGGGCGGATAAGATTCGCTTTTTTGCCAAGCCTTTGCGGCTGACTTTGGGGGCATATGGCTTTCCGGATAACGGCACGGAGATTTTGCGCCGGGAAAAGGACGGAGCTAAGGCTGTTATTTTAAAGGGCTGCGGGCATACCGGCCAAAAGCGGCAGCTGGCGATGACGATTTTAGGGGGCTGGCAGGAATTAGAGGTGCTGGCATCCAGCGGTACCAACGCCGATTCGCAGGATTCCTATATTGCGTACGCCGCGCTCCGGCGGGAAAAGGAATACGGCTATGAGCCCTATGTGTTGATTTCGCAGGTGCTGACTAAGGAAAGCTGGGAAGATTTTAGTGAAGATGAGATTTTTCCGCTGGCAGAAGTTCGCTATACCGACCCGGAAAAATGCGGCGGCTACGGCGAAGTAACGTTGATTTTCCGGGACGGCACAGTTCGGCGGATTGACTATTACGGTTTAGAGGGGCGGTTGAGTTTATAAAACATTTAAATCAAACCCTTGTTTTTGAACAACCTGCAAAAGGGCAGCCCGCATGGGATTGGCATTTTCCAGACGCTGAACGATCTGACGGCTGAAAGCAGGCAGGGAGTTGGTTTGATCCCGGAGGTCATAGTAGGTCTGCATAATTGTGTCATAGTCCTTGATGGCCTCCAGATAGCTGCCGGCCGGGCGCTGATAGTGATTTTCAAAAACCTTCAAATCAACGCTCATCCGCGGTTTGAGTGCGGGCTGCTCGGCCGGATAGCCAAAACCGACCCCGACAATCGGGAAAGTCAGTTCCGGTAACTGCAAAAGGCTGATGATTTTTGAGGCATCGTTTAGGATACTGCCCAGATAAACTGCCCCCAGGCCAAGTGATTCTATGGCCGTGGTCAGATTTTGCGCCGCCAGGCAGCCATCGGTAAAGCCTTGGAAAAAGCGATCCATATCTTTGGCCGCCGGCAGAGTACAGCCCTGTTCAGCGGCGATTTGGGCATTGCGGTAAGCGTCAACGATAAAAATAAATAGTTCCGGCATAGCGGCGACATAGTCTTGTTTGCAGACCCGGCTGATGGCGGTTTTCAGTTCGGGGTCGGTTATCCGGATAACGCTGAAGGACTGGGCGCCGGTACTGGTGGCGGTTTGATTGATAACAGCCAGCAGAGTTGACAGAGTTTCCGCCGAAACGGGACGGTCGGTGAACTTGCGGATCGAGCGGTGATTGAGTTGCGAATGGATAGTTGTATTCATGAGATTACCTCCTGTCAGTGTATGTAAATTTGATTTTATAAGCAAACGGAGATGTTCGGCAGCAGTTGAAACTTGCCGGCAAAGAAAAAGCGCCGATTACGGCGCTTTGCTCGGAATGACAGGACTTGAACCTGCGACCTCTTGACCCCCAGTCAAGCGCGCTACCAAACTGCGCCACATCCCGTGAATTCATGCACATACTATAATATCCATTTTTTAGGAAAAAATCAAGTCTTTTTTTGAAAAAAAATAATTTTAATCAACTGGCAAAATGTATTGCTGTTCGCAATCAGAAGTGATATAATCTAAAGCGAAAGGAAGTGATATATATGGCAAGAACATCAAATATTTATGTAAGAATAGAACCTGATATTAAAGAACAGGCGGAAGAGGTTCTTGAAAAACTCGGAATACCAATGTCAAATGCTGTGTCTATCTTTTTAAGGCAGGTTGTAATGCAAAATGGACTGCCTTTTGAAGTTAAAATCCCTGACACAAAGCCTTTTTCTATATCAAATTTATCAGAAGCAGAATTTAATATAGAAATGTTAAAAGCTCATAATGATTTTGAGAATGGAAGAACATATAGTTTTGAAGAAGTAGAAAATGAGTTAAAGAAAGAGTTAGGGAGATGAAATATAAGATAATATTTTCTGAAAATGCTAAAAAAGATTTAATAAGCATTGTAAGATATATTTCAGATGAATTATTAGAACCCAGTATTGCTGAAAAGTTATCGTATCGAATATTGAAAGCTGTTAAATCTCTTGATGAATTTCCAAACAGGCATAGATTATGTGATTACCCAAAATGGAAAGATAAAGGGCTTAGAGTTTTATCTGCTGAGAACTATCTTGTATTTTATATTCCTGATGAGTCAAACCAAATTGTAAAAATATATCGTGTTATTTATGGAAAAAGAGATATAGAAAACCAATTAAAAGATAGAATTACGTTTGAAGAATAAATATAAGATTTTCCAGACACTGTGATAAGGAAACCCGATTACGGTACAAAAAAATTAGATAAAGCACTTCGGACAAAGCGAAAGGAGAAAATAATGCGCTTAACAGCGGAAGAGAAACGAAAGATATGGGTCAGCCTGATTATTATTACGGTGGCGATTATTTTATATCATATTTTTAATAATTTAAGCGGCTTTCTGACCAAAGCAGCGGAGTTTTACCGGGGAGCGCTGCAGCCGGTGGTTACGGCATTTTTTATTGCCTATGTCATGAATCTGCCGATGCGCTTTATTGAAAGGATTTTGGCGAAAAAAATCAAAAAGAAGGGACTGTGTCGGGGACTGAGTGTTGTTTTGACGATTATCTTCTTCCTTTTGATTATGGTGCTGCTGCTTCGCTTTGCAGTACCGCAGCTGACCGAAAGCATCAATCGGCTGACGCAAAATATTGATGGCTATATTTCAGCGGTGCGCACCTGGCTGACGAACTTTTCCATCATGGAGTATAATTACGCCCTGCCGCAGGTGGTGATTGATAAAATCACCGAAATTATCAACAGCTTGATCGCGATGGTCAGTTCCTGGCTGGGGCTTTTGGTGGAATCTTTATACAGCTGGGTTTATGGAACGGTATCCTCGCTCTTGGGACTGGTGGTCAGTTTTGCCCTGTCTATTTATATGCTGGCGGAAAAGGAGTCGATTGCAGAGGCTTTGAAAAAAGCGATTTATGCCCTTTTTTCTGAAAAGTTCAGCGACAGAATCATTTGGTTTTTTGGGATTTTGAATCGTTCGTTCTCCAATTTTTTCCGGGGTCAGCTGATTGAGGGCGTGATTTTATCAGTGCTGGCGATGGTTACCATGAGTATTTGCGGCTTTGAGTATCCGGTGCTGATTGGTGCGATTGTGGGCTTAACTAACATCATTCCGATGGTTGGTGCATTTTTGGGCGGCGTGGTCGGCTTTATTATTTTGTTAATGGCGAATCCCGTTCAGGCACTGTGGTTTGCCTTGTTTGTCGTTGTGCTGCAGCAAATCGAAAGCAATGTTATTTATCCGCGGGTGGTCGGCGGTGCCATCGGCCTGTCCGGCTTTTGGATTTTTATAGCGGTGATTGCCGGCGGCGGAGTTGCCGGATTATCCGGGATTATTATCGGGATTCCCTTGTTTACAACCTTGCAAGTCGTTTTAAAGGAGTTTACCGATAAGCGTCTGCAGGAAAAACAAATTGATTTTGCGGTCAAAAAAGAAGCGGCGAGCGGAACCTTTGCTCTAGAACCGCCGCGAAAGCTCAATCGGCGGAAGCCGGTCAAGAAGCAGCCGACACCGCAGACACCGCAGGTAAATAAACCGGCCGGGGCTGTTACGGGCAAGCGCAGGCAAGCCAATCAACCGGAACAAAAGTTATCCCGTACTTTTTCAGGCAAATAAAATCAGAAAATCATTCAGCCGCAGCGCTGCCTCTAAAGCGGCAGGCTTGCGGCTGGTCAAAAAATTAGAAATAAAAACTGCTCTCTGCCTTGCCGGATTTGTTACAGTTCAGGCAAACAGACATTGGGGGTTGATATGACAGAAGAGTTTCTCTCGATTGTCACATCAACCCCCAATACATATTTGCTGAATGTTCACACGAGCCATTCGCCGAAGTTCGTTTTTTATCAAGACTGTACAGTTTTCCTGCATCTTGATGAATTACGAATGGCTGACCTGAACGATAACAGTTTTTAGTTAATCGCGTTTAATTCTTTCAGAACATTTTCCCGAATCAGCGCCACATTTTGTTCGGCGGAGGCAGCATCGGCCGCTTTGGCGTAAATGTAGAGCTTGATTTTCGGCTCGGTGCCGGACGGACGCAGGGAATACCAGCAGCCGCCGGATAAACGGAACTCCAAGACATTGGAAGCGGGGATATCTTCATAACCGTGCAGATAGTCAATCATTTTTTCGACACTGAAATGCGCAAAAGTCCTCGGATAATTTTGCCGGTAAACCTGCATCATCCGAGCAATTCGTTCTTGACCTTCTTTGCCTTCCAGTACCAGCGAGGTTTGATTTTCCCGGTAATATCCGTATTTTTCAAATAAGGACTGTAAAACATCAAGCAGGGTCAGACCCTTGGCCTTGTAGTAAGCGGCGGCTTCGCACAGCAGCATGGCCGAACTGACACCGTCCTTGTCCCGAACCGCCGTACCGGTGGTGTAGCCGATGCTTTCTTCATAGCCGAAGATATAATGAAAGCCGCGGGCAGCCAGCTCCGGTATCCGGCCGCAGATATTTTTAAAGCCGGTTAAAGCGTTAAAGGTTGTTACGCCGTAGGTCTTGCCGATATCCGCACCCATATCGCCGGTCACAATCGATTTGACGATAGCCGGGTTTTCCGGCAGCCGGCCTTTTTCTTTCATTGCTTCCAGCAAATAATTAATCAAAATAGCACCGGTTTGATTACCGTTAAAGGCAACATATTCGCCTTCCGGATTTAAAACTTCAATCGCCAGCCGGTCGCAGTCCGGGTCGGTTGCAATCAGGAGCGTTGCTCCAATCTTATGTCCCAGTTTTTCCGCATATTCAAAGGCGCGGCGATCTTCCGGATTGGGGTAATCAATTGTGGTAAAATTGGGGTCGGGATCTTTTTGCTCTGGTACCACGGTGAAATTGGAGAACTGGCGCTCGCGCATCACTCGCTGCACTGATTCGCTGCCGGCACCGTTGAGCGGTGTGTATACAATGGAAATGGACTTATCAATTTCCGCATCGCGCACACTTAAGCCTTCGACCATGGAGATGTACTTGTCGTCCATATCCTTGCCTAAAATCTGCAAAAGTCCCTGCGCCAGCGCTTCTTCCTCGGCAATCATTTTAGCACCGGTAAACAGCGGCACCTCCTCAATTTTGGCGGTCATAGCATCGGCGATATCCTGCAGAACCTGTGCGCCGTCTTCCCAATAAACCTTGTAGCCGTTATAGTTTTTGGGATTATGCGAGGCCGTCAAAATCACCCCGGAAGCGGCGTTTAGCTGCCGGATGGTAAAGGATAGTTCCGGTGTCGGGCGGAGGGATTCAAATAAATAGGCTTTGATCCCGTTGGCAGCAAAAATAAGAGCGGCCATTTTAGAAAAAGTGTCGGAAAAATGGCGGCAGTCATAGGCAATCGCCACGCCACGTTTTTTGTATTCTTCGCCCTTTTCACAGATAAAATCGGCAATTCCCTGCGTTACCTGGGCGACGTTATACTTGTTCATTCGATTGGTTCCGGCGCCCAAGATTCCCCGCAGCCCGGCTGTACCGAACTCCAGATTTTTATAAAAACGGTTTTGAATTTCGTTTTCATCGTTTTCAATCCGGCGCAGTTCCTCTTTAGTTTCTTCGTCAACATGGGGGTTGCTTAACCATTCCAGATATTTTGCTTTGTAGTCCATAGCCTCTCCTTTGCTAAAAAATGTTGATGTTTTTTTTAGTTCTTCCTTTATTATATAAGATAACGGCTGGTTTTTCAATTCATATCTGCTAAAAAATACAGGGACAAATTTTGGTTAAAGTGAAAAAGTTATTTTCACAAGAACGGGAGAGAAGTGGGCTCATGTTTCCGCTTGGGCGGTTCCTTGGTGTTTTGTATCGTTTCTGTTTATGGAATGGGCAGTGCAGGCGGCAGAGTTTCAGCCAATGTAAAGTCGGAAAGCCGAACGGCAGAGCAAGCGGAAAACAAAACAAAAAAGAGGATGATTTAGGATGAAAAATTGTGCAAAAAGCTGGTGACAAGAAAAAGGAAGATGGATGTGACAAAATATCTGCCAAGAAAACAGGAAGAAAATCGATGAAAGGGACTAATAGTTAAAAAAATAACAAAACACTTGCGAAAACGGGAAATGTATGTTAATATATTGACATGGAAAAGCGGCAAACAGAAATAAGAATTAACAGTGTGTTTTTAGAGCGAAAAGGGATTTGCTTGGCAGTGGATTTTGGTGGATGGTTTGTCGGAAGGTTAAGGAAATAACGATAATTTCGAATTGTTTTGGTTAAATATTTAACTAAGGAGGTTTTTATGAAACAACAGGCAGAAACAAAAGTTACTAATTTGGAAGAATTGCAGCAGGCGATTGCCAAGGTCAAAGCGGCGCAGGTGAAGTTTGCTTCCTTTACGCAGGAGCAGGTCGATCACATTTTCCGGGAAGTGGCAATTGCCGCCAATAACGCCCGGATTGAATTGGCTAAGATGGCGGTGGAGGAAACCGGCATGGGGCTGGTCGAGGATAAGGTTATTAAGAATCATTTCGCGGCGGAATATATTTATAATAAATATAAAGATGAAAAGACCTGCGGTGTTTTGGAAAAGGATGATGTTTACGGCATCATGAAGATTGCCGAGCCGATCGGCCTGATTACGGCGGTTATTCCGACCACCAATCCGACCTCAACCGCTATTTTTAAGATTCTCCTGACCTTAAAAACCAGAAACGGCATTATTTTGGCGCCGCACCCGCGGGCAAAACGGTCGACAGTTGAGGCGGCTAAAATTGCTTTGGCGGCGGCGGTCAGAGCCGGCGCGCCGGAGGGCATCATCGGCTGGATTGATGAGCCGACCGTTGAGTTATCGAATATAGCGATGCAGTCGGCGGATTTGATTCTGGCAACCGGCGGTCCCGGCATGGTTAAGGCAGCGTATTCCTCCGGCCGGCCGGCGATTGGCGTCGGCGCGGGCAATACCCCGGCGATCATTGATGAAACGGCTCATATCAAGATGGCCGTCAATTCGATTTTACTGTCCAAGTCCTTTGACAACGGCGTGATTTGTGCTTCCGAACAGGCGGCGATTGTGCTCAAGGAAGTTTACGGCGAGGTAAAAGAGGAATTTTCGCTGCGCGGCGGCTACATTATGACTAAGGAAGAAACCGAAAAGGTCAGAAAAATTATTTTGCTGAATGGTTCGGTAAATGCTGCCATTGTCGGCCAGTCGGCGATTAAGATTGCTGAGATGGCGGGCTTTAAGGTGCCGGCTGATACCAAGGTACTGGTGGGCGAGGTGCAGAACGTGGAGATAGAAGAACCGTTCAGTCATGAAAAATTATCGCCGATTCTGGCGCTGTACAAGGCACAGGATTTTGAAGACGCTTTGAACAAGGCGGCCAGACTGGTTGAGTTAGGTGGCTTGGGACATACTTCGGTGCTGTATACCGATCAGCTCAATTCACAGGATCGGATTCGCCGTTTTGGTGAAAGAATGAAAACTGGCCGGACAATTATCAATATGCCGGCTTCGCAGGGCGCGATTGGCGATATCTTTAACTTTAAGCTGGCTCCCTCGCTGACCTTGGGCTGCGGCTCCTGGGGCGGCAACTCGATCAGTGAAAACGTAGGAGTCAAGCATTTGATGAATGTTAAGACTATCGCCGAAAGGAGAGAAAATATGCTGTGGCATCGCGTGCCGGAAAGAATTTATTTTAAATATGGCTGCCTGGGAGAAGCCTTGCATGAGCTGCATGAGCAGGGCAGCAAAAGAGTGTTTGTTGTTACCGATAAAGTTCTGTATGGCTTGGGCTTTGCCGATATCATTACCAACCGGTTGGCGGAGTTTAACATGGATATTAAGGTCTTTTATGAGGTTGAGCCGGATCCGACCTTAGCGGCGGCTCGTCGGGGAGCCAAGGAAATGCTGAGCTTCCAGCCGGATACCATCATCGCGCTGGGCGGCGGTTCGCCGATGGACGCGGCAAAGATTATGTGGGTGCTGTACGAGCATCCGGAGGTTCATTTTGAAGACTTAGCGATGCGTTTTATGGATATCAGAAAGCGGGTCTTCCAGTTCCCGAAGATGGGACAAAAGGCCAAGATGGTGGCAATCCCGACCACGGCCGGCACCGGCTCTGAGGTGACGCCGTTTGCGGTTATTACCGATGAAAAGACCAACGTCAAATATCCGCTGGCTGATTATGAATTAACGCCGGATATGGCCATCATTGACGCCGAGCTGATGATGAATCAGCCCAAGGGGCTGACCTCAGCCTCCGGTATTGACGTCCTGACCCATGCGATTGAAGCCTTTGTCTCGGTGATGGCGTCCGATTTTACCAATGCACAGGCATTGGAAGCAATGCGGCTGGTCTTTAAATATTTGCCGGATGCGTATAATGAAGGCGCAACCAATGCCAAAGCCAGAGAGAAGATGGCACATGCTTCGGCCTTAGCCGGAATTGCCTTTGCCAATGCTTTTCTGGGCGTCTGCCACTCAATGGCGCATAAGCTGGGTTCGATGCATCATGTTACGCACGGTACGGCCAACGGTATGCTGTTATGCGAGGTGATTCGCTTTAACGCTGCCGATAATCCGAGAAAGCAGGCAGCTTTCCCGCAGTATAAGTATCCGAACGCCAAGTGGCGCTATGCCAAGATTGCTGATTTCTTAGGGCTGGGCGGCAAAACCGAAGATGAAAAGGTGGAGCTGCTGATTGACAAGATTGAGGAATTAAAGAAGATCATCCATGTTCCCGGCAGTATCCGGGAGTACGGCGTGGATGAAAAGGCCTTTTATGCGAGCTTAGACGAGATGAGCGAGCAGGCCTTTGACGATCAATGTACCCCGGCTAATCCGCGTTACCCGCTGATTTCGGAAATTAAGCAAATGTATATCAATGCTTATGAAGGCGCCGGCGGCAAGAAAGCTAAGAAGAAATAAAAGTAAAAATAAAACCCAAAAGATAAAACCCTCTTTACCGGACATCCGGTAGGGAGGGTTTTTGACATAAAAAAATCATAAAACAATAAAAAACTTGCAAAAGCCTATTGACAAAAGGACGGAGAGGGCATATAGTATTGTTAGCACTCAAAGAAAGAGAGTGCTAACAATAAAAGGAGGGTCATCCTATGAATTTAGAAAAGTTTACACAGAAATCAGCGGAAGCAATTAATATTGCAGAAAAGATTGCGATTAAGGAAGGACATCAGCAGGTTGACGGCGAACACTTGCATTACGGCCTGCTGGCGGTACCGGACAGCCTGATTCTTAAAGTATTGGCGTATATGAAGATTGATTTAAAGGGCTACCGGGATGAACTGGAAAAAGAATTAAAGCGTCTGCCCAGTGTCAGTGGTGACGTGCAGACTTATGCTTCCCGGCGTTTTCATCAGTTGCTGATTGCGGCTGAGGAAGAAGCAAAGCAGTTTAATGATGATTATGTCAGCGTGGAGCATTTGTATCTGGCGCTGTTAAAAGAGAAAAATACTCCCTCGCAGCGAATTATGAAAGAGTTCCGCATTGAGCTGGACAGCTTTTTGCAGGCCTTAAAGCAGCTCCGGGCCGATAAGCGGGTAACCACCGATAACCCGGAAGAGAGTTATGAAGTGCTGCAAAAATACGGCCGGGAATTGGTCGAAATGGCAAGGCTGGGTAAGCTTGACCCGGTAATCGGCCGGGATGGTGAGATTCGGCGGGCAATTCGGATTTTGTCCCGGCGGACCAAGAATAATCCGGTACTGATCGGCGAACCGGGTGTCGGCAAAACGGCGGTAGTGGAAGGGCTGGCGCAGCGGATTTTAAACGGCGATGTGCCGGAGGGCTTAAAGGATAAGAAAATTTTTGCTTTGGATATGGGCGCTTTGGTGGCCGGGGCCAAATACCGGGGCGAGTTTGAAGAACGCCTGAAAGCGGTGTTGAATGAGGTGACGAAGTCAAACGGCGAGATTATCTTGTTTATTGACGAACTGCACACCATTGTTGGCGCCGGTAAAACGGAAGGCTCCATGGATGCCGGCAACATTTTAAAGCCCATGCTGGCCCGGGGCGAAGTCCGCTGTATCGGCGCGACGACCTTGGACGAGTACCGGCAGTATATTGAAAAGGATGCTGCCTTGGAGCGGCGGTTTCAGCCGATTCTGGTGGACGAGCCGACCGTTGAGGACACGATTTCCATTTTGCGGGGGTTAAAAAAGCGGTTTGAAATTCACCACGGTGTTCGGATTACCGACGGAGCGCTGATTGCCTGTGCTACCTTGTCGCATCGCTATATTTCCGACCGGTTTTTGCCGGATAAGGCAATTGATTTGATGGATGAAGCAGCGGCCATGATTCGGACAGAAATTGACTCAATGCCGGGGGAACTGGACGAGGTTTCGCGTAAGCTGATGCAGCTGGAAATTGAGAAGCAGGCATTGGCCAAGGAAAGCGATGCAGCGTCCAAAGAGCGCTTAGCCAACCTGGAAAAGGAGATCGCCGAGTATAAAGAGCAGGTTAACAATATGAAAGCCCAGTGGGAACTGGAAAAAGCGGAGTTAAATAAGGAAAAGGAAATTAAGGCTGAGATTGAAAAGACGCAGCTGGCAATCGAAGAAGCCGAGCGGGCCTATGATTTGGAGAAGCTGGCCAGTTTAAAATACGGTAAGCTCCCCGAACTGGAAAAGGAATTGCAGGCTGAAAAAGAAAGTGCAAAAAATAAGCACTTAACCTTATTAAAAGAGGAAGTGACGGAAGAAGAAATCGAGGAGATCGTTTCCCGCTGGACAGGTATTCCCGTCAGCAAGCTGAACTCTTCGGAAAAAGAACGGCTGTTGCATTTAGACAGTATTTTGCATCAGCGGGTCATCGGCCAGGAAGAAGCGGTGCAGGCGGTGACGGATGCCGTCATCAGAGGCAGGGCGGGATTAAAAGATCCGAACCGGCCCATCGGCAGCTTTATTTTCCTGGGGCCGACCGGTGTCGGCAAAACCGAATTGGCCAAGGCCTTAGCCGAGGCGCTGTTCGATACGCAGGAAAATTTGATTCGAATTGATATGAGCGAATATATGGAGCGCCATGCGGTTGCCAGACTGATTGGAGCGCCTCCGGGCTATGTCGGTTTTGAGGAAGGCGGTCAGCTGACGGAAGCAGTCCGCCGGAAACCCTATTCGGTCATTTTGTTCGATGAGATTGAAAAGGCGCACCCGGAGGTGTTCAATGTGCTGCTGCAGCTTTTGGATGACGGACGGTTAACTGATAGCCAGGGACGGACGGTCGACTTTAAAAATACAGTGGTGATCATGACCTCGAATATCGGCAGTCAGACTTTGCTGGAGGGAATTACCGAGGATGGTAATATTAAAGAGAGTGCTAAGAAAAAAGTGATGGAACAGCTGCATGCTTATTTTAAGCCGGAGATTTTAAACCGGATTGACGATATTGTCCTGTTCTCGCCGTTGACCAAGGAGCAAATCAGAGGCATTATTGAGTTGAACATTGCTTCCATTCAGAAACGGCTGGAGGAAGAGCGGATTCATTTGAGCTTGACGGACGCAGCCAAGGATAAGATTGCCGAAGCGGCTTATGATCCGATGTTCGGCGCAAGACCGGTTAAACGCTATATGCAGAGGGTGGTGGAAACCAAACTCGGCCGGGAAATGATTGCCGGTAATATCGGTGAAAACGACGAGGTGTTGATTGACACCGCCGGTGATGATTTTAGCGTCAGGAAGGTCACGAAAAACTAAACACAATAGGAAGCCGCCGTAAAAATTTTGAGGCGGCTTCTTTTGTAAAAATCTTCCAACTCTCATTTGACAAATCAGGCTAAAATGTTTAAAATAAAGGTTATAGTTCAGGCAAGCCTTTAGCGGTGCAGTGAAAACAGCGGGCTTTCGCGGGCAAAAGCAAACCTTTGGCAATAAAACCGGAAAGGGAAAATCATGAAGCATACCATATTATTAGGCGGCTATACCAGCCGGGCCAATCAGGGTATTGGCCAAGTTACTTTAGATACGGAAAAAAGACAGCTTATTGATTATCATTTGATTTATAAAGCGGAGCGACCGACCTATTTGTTGGAGGCGGATGGCTGTATTTATGCCTGCATGAAGCGGGGAGCAAACGGCGGTGTGGCGATGATTAAAGACGGACAGGAGCAGGCGGCGGTAGCGATGGAGGGGGCGGCTCCCTGTCATATTTCGGCGGATCCGAATCGGCCGTATTTTTATGTGTCCTGGTATCATCAGGGTGTGGTCAGCGTGGTTGAGAAAACGGCGGACGGCTTGGCTGAAAGGTGTCGGGTGGCGCATCACGGCAGGAGCGTTCATCCCAATCAGGAGAAATCGCATGTTCATTTTGCGCAAATCAGCCCCTGCGGTCGTTATTTGTTTGTCTGCGACTTGGGAACGGATGAAGTTTACCTATACTCGCCGCAGGCGGACGGAACATTGAAGGAATATCACCGGGAAAAAACACCGGCCGGCATGGGCCCGAGGCATTTGACCTTTCATCCGCAGCTGCCGTTTATTTATGTGCTGGGAGAGCTTTCCAGTCAGGTTTTGGTGCTGGAGATGGAGCCGGACAGCGGTCGGATTTTTCAGCGTCAGCTGATTTCGGCTTTGCCGGAAGACTTTAAAGGAAATAATGCGGCATCGGCTGTTCGGATCAGCCGCGATGGCCGGCATCTTTATACCTCCAACCGGGGGCATGATTCGATTGCGGTATTTCAGGTGGGCGCAGACGGGCTTTTGCAGTTAGTCGAATATGTGCCGACCGAGGGAAAAACGCCGCGAGATTTTGCGCTTAGCCCGGCAGAGGATTTTTTGGTGGCGGCGCATCAGGACTCGGATAATTTGACGCTGTTTGCCAGAGATCAGGCCAGCGGCCGGTTGAGCCTGTGCCAAAAGGGGGTATATGCGCCGGAATATGTCTGTGTTTTCTTTGCAGAGTGATAAACTCAAAGTTTTTTGGCCAAGAGGGGCAGCCTTTCCGGAAGCGGCAAGCCGTAGTCGCCCCCCTGCTTTCTGAGCGGGTGCGTAGCCGCTTAAATGCAGCTGCCCTAAGCCAAAAGGCAGCTTTGGCGAATGGAGGAAAATGGAATAAAAGCCGAAAAACGGAAAGGATTTTGGCGATGGCTGCGGCTTGACAGCCGAAAAAAGAAAGATAAGAGGTTGGAATGAAAGAATATGATGTAATTTTCCCGAACTTATTTGGCGGGATTAAGATAGAGAACTTGGAGCCTGTGGCCTTTCGGCTGTTCGGGCTGGAAGTGTACTGGTACGGTATTATTATTACTGCCGGGATTTTAGCCGGATATTATCTGGCGGTTTACCGGGCGAAAAAAATGAACTTTGACCCGGAAATCATCAATGACTTTGTGCTCTATGCCGTGATTGCGGCGGTGATTGGAGCCAGACTTTATTATGTGATTTTTTCCTGGCAGGATTATAAGGATAATTTGCTTGATATCTTTAATCTGCGCCGGGGGGGATTGGCGATTTACGGTGCGGTAATCGGTGCGGTGGCGGCGATTTTGGTTTACAGCAAGTGGAAAAAGGCTCCTTTTTTAAAGATTGTTGACGTAGCGGCGCCGGGGCTGATTTTGGGGCAGATTATCGGGCGTTGGGGTAATTTTATGAATATGGAAGCCTTTGGTGGGGCATCTGACGGGCTTTTGGCAATGGCACTGCGTTGGGATAAGGTAAAGTATATTCCGGCCGGGATGGAGAATCAGTTTACCTTAATTGACGGTGTGAAATATTTGCAGGTGCAGCCGACTTTTTTGTATGAATCTTTATGGAATCTGGGAGTTTTGCTGTTTCTGCTGTTTTGGACGGGAAAACGCCGGTTTGACGGCGAGATTTTTTGCCTGTATTTGCTGGGCTATGGCTTGGGGCGGGTGTGGATTGAAGGACTTAGAACGGATCAACTCCTGCTTTCTTCGGGATTGCCGGCCTCTCAGGTTTTGGCGGCAATTTTGATTATAGGTTCAATGGCGTGGCTGGTGTTGGGGCGAAAAAAGCAGTCCGTCAGCCATAAATAGGACTAAAATACTATTTCAAACAGAATACTAAATATTGTGCTTGCCGGTCGGGGGGACAACTAAATATAGAGAAAATTCCTGAAAAAGAGAGTCGAAGCGTGCTTCGGCTCTTTTTTTGGCTGAAAAAGACTTGATTTTTTTCGCATATCAGGTTAATATGATAGAAAAGTGGAAGAAAATGGTAACAAGTGGGGAATAATGGAGGAGAAAAATGTTTATCGGTGAATATCGTTTTTCCATGGATGCCAAGGGCCGGGTATCGATTCCAACTAAATTCCGGGAAGAACTGGGCGAAGTCTTTTATATTACCAAAGGCTTTGATACCTGCTTGTTTGTTTATTCCGCCGGGGAATGGGAACGTTTCATGCAAAAGCTGGATGCAGCTCGGTTAAGTTCTAAGGATTCCCGTAAGATTCAGCGTTTCTTTTTAGCGGCTTCCACCGAATGCAGCATTGATAAACAGGGTCGAGTGCTGCTGTCTGCGCCGCAAAGGGAATATGCCGGAATTGAAAAGGACGTGGTGATTATCGGTGTATCCAATCGCCTGGAGATTTGGGCGGAAGATGCCTGGCGCAGTTATGTGGAAAATGAAGAAACCGATATCAGCGGCCTGGCTGACCGGATGGAAGATTTGGAACTGTAAACCACTGCCGGTTTTGCTGATGCTTGCGAGGCTGACCGCGTCCGTGCCGCAAGCGGAAGAATTGCCGAGGGATACCGTAAGGAGAAAGTATGGAATTTAAACATATTCCCATTTTATTGGCGGAATGTCTGGACGGTTTGCAGATTAAACCGGACGGAGTTTATATGGACGGCACGCTGGGCGGAGCCGGACATGGCTATGAAATTGCCGCTCGGCTTAGTGAGAACGGAATATTTTTGGGTCTGGATCAGGACGAGGAGGCCTTGAGCGCTGCCGAACGAAAACTGAGCGCGTTGCCGGATAAGGACATCCGGCTGCTGCACAGCAATTTTACCGATTTTAAGAATGCGCTTTTTCTGGCGGGCATAACGCAGCTTGATGGTATTTTGCTGGATTTGGGGATTTCTTCTTATCAAATTGATAATCCGGCCAGAGGTTTTACCTATATGAAGGATGCACCGCTGGATATGCGGATGGATCAGAGCAGGAACAGAGATGCCGCGCAGATTGTCAATACTTATCCGCAGGCGGAGCTGGCCAGAATATTTCGTGAATACGGCGAAGAAAAGTTTGCCGGCGAGATTGCCGCAAAGATTACGGCGGCCAGAAGGAATCACCCGATTGAAAGCAGCTATCAGCTGAATGAGCTTATCGATCAGGCGATTCCCAAAAAAGTTCGGGCTGCCCGTAAAGGACATCCGGCCAAGCAGGTTTATCAGGCGCTGCGGATTGAATGTAATGACGAGCTGAAGGCGGTTGAGCAGGCCTTGCCGGAAATGGCAGGATGTTTAAAAGATGGCGGACGGTTGTGTGTCATTACTTTTCACTCGCTGGAGGACAGACTGGTAAAAAATATTTTTCGGGACTTGGAGAATCCCTGTATTTGTCCGCGCGATTTTCCGGTTTGCGCTTGCGGCCGAAAGCCGCTGGGCAGGGTGATTACCCGTAAGCCGATTGTACCGTCGGCAGCGGAGCAGGAACAAAATGAAAGATCGCACAGCGCCAAGCTTCGAATTTTTGAACGCCGGACCGACTGAAGAACAAAAAAATTAAAGCGAAAGTTCAGGCAGGCACTACCGGACTGCCGGCCCGAACTATAAACAGATTCATAGCAAAGGGAATTGCAAAGTGCAGAAAGGAGGATAGCCGTGAGTCAGACTGCAAAAGAAAAACAGAATTATTATACGCACACCCAGGGCAGCCTGGCTTCTCGGATCGACTATCTTCCGGATCTTTGGGATGAGCCCGGTTTTCAGCCGCAGGTGATTGAAAACCCGAAAAAAACAGT
Source organism: Lachnospiraceae bacterium oral taxon 500 (assembly GCA_002999035.1). Taxonomy (NCBI): domain Bacteria; kingdom Bacillati; phylum Bacillota; class Clostridia; order Lachnospirales; family Lachnospiraceae; species Lachnospiraceae bacterium oral taxon 500. Next base: position 2,631,067 of record CP027241.1, on the reverse strand, counting down.
TGCAATCAAAGCCAATAAAGGATATACTATATTGTTGTTTTTAACAATTGTTTTGTGTATTGCACTGTGCGCGATTTATTTAAAATCGGCCTTTTCCCTGATTGCCGTGCAGGCGGAGGTAAACCGTTTAAAGTCAGAGCTGGAGCAGATGAGAGTGCAAAATGCCCAGTTGGAGTACCGGATTAACGAAACGGTCGATTTGGAAAAAACCTATGATGTCGCGGTCGGACACCTGAACATGCGTCTGCCGGAAAAGCATGAGGTACATTATATTACCAGAAAAGCCGGCTCTTATACTTTGAAGCTGAATCAGGCAACATACAGTGAGCAAAACAATAATGTAAGACAGTTCATACTATTTATTTTAAAAGACTGGTAAGATATGACCAAGCAGAAAAAGGCCAGACAGAAAGAACCGTTTATAATTTTTGTTTTGAAAGATTGGTAAGCTATGGCAGAAAATAGGAAAAGTGCGGACGGGAAAATAAGCAAAAGGGAATTGAAGAAACAAATGAGCAGAAGGGCGGCTTTTTTGTTTCTTTTGTTCATTTTTGCTTTTGTGGCTTTATTTGTGCGGTTGTGGGATATTATTCAAACAGACGGGGAAAGTTTTCGGCAAAAGGTGCTGAGTCAGGCGATTCAAAGAGAGGGCGACAGCTACATCGAATCCAAACGGGGTGAGATTATGGATCGGAACGGCATTGTACTGGCCGGGACCCGCCGGGTGTATAAGCTGATTTTTGATGCCAAGCTGATTCATTCGCTAAGCGATGCCGACAAGAAAAATAAGACCCTGACTCTTTTGGCGGAGCATAATGTCCGGACGCAGGCGGAGCTGGAAAAAATTTTACAGGAAAAGAAAGAGTACAATTACATTGTATTGGAACAGGAAATGTCCTATCAGGACTTTAAAGAGATTAAAGAGGCAATTGACAGCTACCAGGTCAGCGGCCTTTTCTATGAGGAGCATAATAAGCGGGAATACCCGTACCCGGTCTTGGCTCCCGAACTGATTGGCTTTGTCAAGGGCGATAATACCGGCGAAGGCGGGATTGAAGAATATTATAATGATATGCTGATTGGCGAAACCGGCAGAAAATACGGGATTTTAAACAGCAAATCCATTGCCGCCGACAGGGAAGTGGCAGCGGTTGACGGCTATCAGATTATGCTCAATATTGATTATTCGATTCAAAAGTATATTACCGATGCGATGAATGATTATTTAAAGGAACATCACCCGAAGTCGGTAACGATTATTGTGGCCGATCCCCGCAGCATGGAGATTCTAGGGCTAAAATCCTATCCCGGCTTTTCGCTTGATTCGCCCTATGAAATAGAGGATCTGGAGCGGCCGGACGATGTGGAAATGGTGGAAAAAAGTATTGTTGAGATCATTACCCAGAGGAAGAAAAAAATATTAGCCGACCGAACTGTTGAGTTTGAAGCCGAGAAACGCAGGCTGGAGGAAGACAAAAAGGCCAAAGAAGAGGCGGCGCAGACCGCCGGAACACCGCTTTCGGCTGAAGAAAAAGCTAAGTTAGAAAAAGCACTGCAGGAACTGGAGGCTAAGAGGCCGAAGTTAGAGGATGTCAGCGACGGCGAAGTGATTGATGAGCAGGAGAGGGCTTCTATTCGCCAAAACTTACTGCTGCAGAACCGCTGGAAAAATATTGCTTTAACGAACGGCTATGAACCGGGATCCATTTTTAAAGCGATTACTTATGCCATCGGCTGCGAAGAAAATAAAATTGCGCCGGATAACCGCTATTACTGCTCCGGTGGTTTGCAGCGAGCCAATTATTTCATTAACTGTCATAAGCTGAGCGGACATGGTTATCAGACAGCCGAGCAGGGGTTGACCAATTCCTGCAATGTGGTTTTTATGGAGCTGGGGGCGAATATCGGCCGCGATTTGTTTTATGAGTATCAGCGCAAGTTTGGCTTCGGGAGTTTAACCGGTGTTGACCTGGCGGGAGAAACCAGCCAGCGCAAAAATATTTATGCCAAAAAAGACCTGAATGAAGTGCAGCTGGCAACTTCATCCTTCGGTCAGGGCTTTAATGTTACGCCGATTCAAATGATTACAGCATTTTCAGCACTGATCAACGGCGGCTATTTATATGAGCCGCATATTGTGCAGAAGGTATTTGATACCGACGGCAATTTATTTGAGGTCAAAGACAGGACATTGATTCGGCAGGTCATTTCCGAGCAGTCGTCAGTCAAGATCCGGCATGCGCTTAGAAGCGTAGTGGATGAAGGTACCGGTAAAACGGCAAAAATTGCCGGTTATGAAATCGGCGGCAAGACGGCAACTTCGGAAAAGCAGCCCCGGGGAAACGGCAAGTATACGGTTTCGTTTATGGGCTTTGCGCCGGTGGAAAATCCGGAAGTGATCACTCTGGTGATTGTCGATGAGCCGGAAGGCGCTTATCAGGACTCGCGGATTCCGGCGCTGATTTTTCGGAATTGTATGGAAAAGATCATGCCCTATCTGCATATCTTTAAAGCGGAAGCGACCGAAGCGGAAAAATAAGGAAAGGACGCCAACATGAAATTAAAAGAGCTGTTAAAAGAAATGGATATTCTCCGGCTGGACGGAGATTTGGAAACGGAAATCAGCGGATTGGAGAATGACTCCCGTTTGATTCGGCCGGGATATTTATTTGTGGCGGTGAAAGGCTATGAGACCGACGGGCATTTGTTTTGCCGGCAGGCGATTTTAAACGGTGCAGCGGCCGTTTTACTGGAGCAGGAAGAGGGCCTGGAGGAAATTTGTCGGGAGCACGGTGTGGCGGTGGTGAAAGCGGCTGACAGCCGAAAAGCCCTGGCTCAGGCGGCAGCAGCCTTTTACGGCTGGCCGGCCCGGCAGCTGAATATGGTTGGGATTACCGGTACTAACGGCAAAACCTCAACTGCCATTCTCAGCTACCGTATCCTAAAAGCAGCCGGACATTTGACCGGCGTCATCGGGACAATATCCAATTTTATTCATAACCGGGAGCTGCCGGCTGAACGGACGACACCGGAAGCGCATCAGCTGCAAAAACTGTTGGCTGAGATGCGGGCAGAATCGGTTGATACCGCGGTGATGGAGGTATCCTCGCATGCGCTGGAACTGGACCGGGTCTGCGGAATTCGCTTTAAAGTAGCGGTTTTTACCAATTTGAGTCTGGATCATCTGGATTTTCATCAGACCATGGAAAATTATTTAAAGGCCAAAAGCAGGCTGTTTCAAATGGCGGAAACCGGAGTGATCAATGCTGATGATCCGGTCAAAGATGAACTTTTAAAGGGAAACACTTGTCAAAAACTGTATTTTTACAGCATTAAGGATCCGCAGGCGGATTTTTATGCCGATCAGATTGAGCATCATTTGACCGGGACGAACTATCGCCTGTCTTTTGCCGGCCGGACATATCCGGTTGTCTTGCGCACACCCGGCAATTTCAGTGTTTATAACAGCTTGGCGGCAATTGCCATTACTTACAGTTTAGGCGTGCCGATGGAAGTCATATTGCCGGCGCTGGCTGAGTGCAGTCAGGTCAGAGGCCGGTTTCAGCCGGTACAGCTCCCCGGCGGCTTTACGGCAATCGTGGATTATGCCCATACGCCGGATGGTTTGGAGAATGTGCTGCGCTCGATTAATGAGTTTAAAACCGGAAAAGTGATTACTGTGTTCGGCTGCGGCGGTGACCGTGACCGGAGTAAGCGTCCGCTGATGGCGGAAATTGCCGAACGGTATTCGGACTATGTTATTATTACTTCGGATAATCCTCGGACAGAAGAACCGGAACAGATTATTGCCGAGGTGGCGGCCGGCATGACCGACCGGGCCTATGAACTGGAAACGGATCGCCGGCGGGCCATTGAAAAAGCTTTGACCCGGGCTGAGGCCGGTGATGTGGTGCTGGTGGCCGGCAAGGGGCATGAGGATTATCAGATTATCGGCCGGCAGAAGCAGCCGTTTGACGATGTTAAGATCATAGAGGAATGGGGGAGCAAGCAATGTTAAGTACAGTTGCGCGTCAGCTGATTTTGCTGGTGCTGGTGGTGCTGGTGATGACGGTCAGCGGCGGCTATGCATTTATTCCATTTCTGCGCCGGATTAAACTGGGGCAGTATGTCAGAGAGGACGGGCCGCAGAGTCATTTAAAAAAAGCCGGTACACCGACCATGGGTGGTGTGATATTCCTGTTTCCTTTTATTTTGCTGGGATTTTTCAGCGGCAATTCCGGCCCGGTTTTTTGGGCGACCTTAGGCTGTGCGGCTATTGGCTTTGCCGATGATTTTATTAAGGTGGTACTAAAGCGCTCATTGGGGCTCAGGGCATATCAGAAGCTGATTGCTCAGCTGGCGGTGATTATTGCTTATTTTGCCTATCAATTTGGGCGGGGACAGCTTCTTACTCAGATTCGGATTCCGTTTACCGGTATCTTTTGTGATCTGGGCGGTTTATGGTATGTTTTTGCTCTGCTGGTTATTTTCGGCACCACCAACGGCGCCAATTTAACCGATGGTCTGGACGGTTTGTCGGCCTCGGTTAGTTCGGTGATGATGGTTTTTCTGGCAGTGGCGGCGTTTTGGATGGGGCGGGTTGAAATCGGTGTGTTGGCGCTTATCTTTTTTGCCGGATTATTGGGATTTTTGTGGTTTAACGCTTATCCGGCCAAAGTATTTATGGGCGACACCGGTTCGCTGGCAATTGGCGGCTTTGTTGCTTTTGCTTCGATTCAGCTGCAGATTCCGCTCCTGATTTTGTTGTTTGGCGTTATTTATTTGGTCGAATCTCTGTCGGTCATGATTCAGGTGGCGTATTTTAAGAAAACCGGTAAGCGGGTTTTTAAGATGACTCCGATTCATCATCATTTTGAACTCACCGGGGTCAAAGAAACGAAAATTGTGGCCTATTTTACTCTGGTGACGATCGCAGCCTCGCTGATCGCGCTGTATAGCATCCTATAAGTATTAAAACAAAGGTGATTGTTCAGGCGTTAAGCAAATAGGCAGTTACACTTGATGTGCGTTAAAAGAGCAAGTTCTCCGCCGGCATATCAAGCATAAACACCTGTTTGCCTGAACTGTGGACAAATAAGGAGCCGGGATGGAACGAGAAAGAAAAATTCATAAAATCCTTAATATTCGGGGCAGTATGGACTGGAGCATTTACTTTGTGGTAATGTTTTTGATTGCTTTCGGCGTAATCATGGTGTACAGCTCCAGCTTTAATTTATTGCTGGATTATGACGGCAAGGTGCTGCCGTTAAAAGGACAGATTTGGCTGAAACAATTAATTTACGGGATTATCGGCATGGTGATTATTACTGTCGGAGCACATATTCAGGTTCGGTTCAGCTCTGCCTTGCTGTCGATTATCGGCTATCCGGCGGCTTTAGCTTTGATGATGCTGGTCATTTTTAAAGGAGATGCGACCCGGGGTGCGGCCCGGGCGATTAAAATCAGTTCTTTTAGTTTTCAGCCATCGGAATTGACCAAGTTAGCGGTGATTGTCACCTTGGCGATTTTGCTGGAAAAATGGCAGCAGTATTTAAATAAGCCGAAGGCACTCTTTTATTTATTGGCGGTTTTAGCATTGCCGGTGGCACTGGTAGCCAAGGAGGATTACAGCACAGCAGCGGTTATTTTGGCGATTGGCGGTGGGATGATTTTTATCACCTATCGAAATATATGGCAGACAGTTGTGATGGGCGGAGGACTGGGCGGAACGCTGCTGGTGTTTTTCTATTTTTTAAAAAGCAACCGGCAAATGCGGATGAGCTTGATGAAGGGCGGTGCCTGGCAGCAGGCGGACGGAGCCGGCCGGCAAACGGTGCAGTCGCTGCTGGCGATTGGTTCAGGCGGTTTTTTTGGCCGGGGACTGGGGCAATCCTTACAAAAAATGGGACGGATCAGTCAGGCGCATCATGATATTATTTTTGCCATTATTTGTGAAGAATTGGGTTTTTTCGGAGCGGGATTGATTTTGCTCCTGTATTTAGGGCTGCTTTATCAGCTTTTGCAGACGGCGGTGGCAGCCGGTGAGATCCGGGATAGTTTGATTGTAATTGGTGTGATGTTGCAAATCGTCAGTCAGGTCGTTATCAATATCGGCGTGGCCAGCAGCCTTTTGCCCAATACCGGGATGCCGCTGCCGTTTATTAGCTACGGCGGCTCCTCGCTTTTGTTTTTATGTATGGAAATGGCTTTGGTTTTAAGTATTGCCAAGAAAAATCAGTACCAATATATGAAAAAAATTGAAGCTATCAGCGAATAAGCGGATATTGGGACGGAAACGAATACTTTCGGTTTTGAGGAAACTTGCAGCGGCTTACGAAATCTTTGCCTTTTGGCCGGATAAACGGTATCCCTGCTTAGAATCAGAAAAACACAGGATAGGACGAAACAATGAAGTACAAAATAGGAATATTGCTGCTGATCATTGCTTTGGCGGCCGGCTTTTACTTTGTCAGCGGCATGGTCAGGATTGTTCAGATTGATATCAGCGGCAACGCACATAATACGGATGATGAGATTTTGCAGCTGGCCGGATTCTCCCGGGAGGCGACGGTGCTCGATACCATTAAGCATCGGCCAAAGCGGATTGAGAATAAGGGATATATTGCCCGAATGGAGATTAGTTATCCGACCGTGACAACGATTAAAATTGAAGTGATTGAAAAAGAAAGAATGGGTTATGTTAAATATATGAGCAGTTATTTGTGTGTTGACTCCAATGCTTATATTATTGACAGCGTAAAAACACCGGATCCCGATACTGCCCGGATTGAGGGCCTGACCGTTAAGAGTTTTGCTTTAAATGAACCGTTGGAGATTGACGAGGAAACAAGGCTGGCACTTTTGAATATTTATAAATTGATAAGTGCTTATCAGCTGCCGGTCAAGGTAATTAACCTGAATTATAAGAAAACCGAGCAAATCAGTATTGACTTCGGCAAAATCAAGGCCAATATCGGCAACGCCCGCAAGTTGGAGGAAAAGTTCGGGCTGCTCAAGGATATTTTAGCCGATATCGGCCCGGAGAAAGAGGGAATTTTGTTTTTGGAAAATCCAGATAAGAAAATAATTTTCCGGCGGACGGATTTGCCGTCGGATCCTTTCGCGGAAGACCGGCAGGAGGCGGAGATGGCGGTGGAGGAAGAAAAAAAGCAATAGGCTTTGGGAAAAAAGACTTGCGAAAATGGTAAAATGTATTATAATAGGAATAAGACTGAATTCAGAGAACTTAGGAGGGCTACTTTGATTACGATAAACAATGAAGGAAATTTGGCGAAAATGCTGGTAATAGGAGTCGGCGGCGGCGGCAACAATGCGGTTAATCGGATGATTGATCAGCACATCAAAGGGGTGGAATACGCCGTAGTCAATACCGACGCTCAGCAATTAACCTCATCAAAATCAAGCAATAAGATTCAAATCGGAGAAAAGCTGACCAAGGGTCTGGGTGCTGGAGCAAGGCCGGAAATCGGATTGCAGGCGGCCGAGGAAAGCAAGGAAGAGCTTTTGGCAGCAATTAAAGAGTATGATATGCTTTTTATTACGGCCGGTATGGGCGGCGGCACCGGAACGGGAGCGGCACCGCTGATTGCGGCGTTAGCCAAGGAATTAGGCATTTTAACCATCGGTATTGTTACCAAACCGTTTGAGTTTGAAGGTCCGCAGCGGATGGAATATGCGGAGAAGGGGATTGCTGCGTTAAAGCAGTATGTGGATACGCTGCTGGTGATTCCCAATGAAAAGATTTTTTCGATTATCGATAAGAAAGCCTCGACCAAGGTAGCTTATGCCAAAGCGAATGAAGTACTGCAGCAGGCGGTTGAGGGCATTTCTCAAATTATTTATGAAGAAGGCGTCATCAATCTGGATTATAATGATGCTGCCCGGATTATGAAAGGGCAGGGCGTGGCGCATATCGGTGTCGGCCGGGCCAGCGGTGAAAAGAGAGCGGAAGAAGCTGCCAAGATGGCGATTAACAGTCCATTATTGGAAACATCCATTGCCGGTGCGACTCAAATGCTGGTCAATGTGATTGCTTCGGAAGAAGTGTCGATGGTTGATGTCAAGGAAAGCTTGGAGTATATCCGGAAAGCAACCGGTCAGAATGCCAATATTATTTTTGGACAGGTGGAAAATGACAGTTTGGGCGATGAAATGATCGTGATGGTGATTGCCACCGGTTTTAACGGTCAGCCGGAAGCAAATGACTTCCAGATTAACCTGACCAAGCAGGAACGTTCTGAAGAAGCAGCTTCGCAGCAGGAGACGGCAGAAGCGGAAAAAGCGGAAAAATCAGAAAAGGAAGGGGCGGCAAAGGAGCGTGAGTTGGCTGCTCAGGAGCCGGAAATTGAAATTCCATTCTTTTTACAAAAAAGAAAGAAGGGATAGGCTATGAAATGTCCGGTTTGTTCCTTTCCCGATACCAAGGTAATTGATTCCCGAAAAACAGAGGATCAAAGTTCGATTCGGCGCCGGCGTCAGTGCGAGGCTTGCGGCAAACGGTTTACTACGTTTGAAATCATTGAGCGCAGCCCTTTGAGTGTGGTCAAAAAAGACAGTACCAGAGAGCCGTATTCCCGGGAGAAAGTATTGTCCGGTGTAATGCGTGCCTGCCATAAGCGGGCGGTTTCCCGCGATCAGATTGACGCTTTGGTGGATAGTATTGAGAATACTTTATACAGCGAGTTGGCCAAAGAAGTTTCTTCGGCATTGATTGGCGGTTTGGTGATGGATAAGCTTAGGGATTTGGACGAAGTGGCATATGTCCGGTTTGCCTCGATTTATCGGGAGTTTAAAGATATTTCCGGTTTTGTCAGCGAAATCAATGATTTGAAAACAGACCGGCAGGCGGTTAAATCGGAAAAACCGGCTGCTGAAAAGGAACGGTAAACGTGCTCGGTTGATCATTATAAAACAAAGGAGACAGCATGAAAATCTTTGAGCGGTTAACTGATTTGGTCGGCCGGACGCCGATTATTTCTTTAAAACGATTAGCAGCCGGTCACGGACTGGCGGCCGAAATTTTAGTAAAGTTGGAATCAGCGAATCCGGGCGGATCGGTCAAAGATCGGATTGCTTTAAATATGATTGAAACGGCTGAACGCGAAGGGCGGCTTAAGCCGGGCGGCACTTTGATTGAAGCGACCAGCGGCAATACCGGCATTGGTCTGGCGTGGATCGGTGCGGTTAAGGGATATTCGGTGATTTTAACGATGCCCGAGTCGATGTCAATAGAACGCCGCAACTTGCTGGCGGCTTACGGCGCAAAGGTAGTTTTAACGCCGGCCGGGCAAGGCATGAAAGGCTCGCTGGCCAAGGCGGCGGAGCTTCTTTTGCAGATTCCGAACAGTTTTATGCCGAGCCAGTTTGAAAATCCGGCCAATCCGGAAGCGCACCGGCAGACGACGGCCAAGGAGATTTTAGCCGATACGGATAAGAACTTAGCTGCTTTTGCGGCAGGAGTAGGAACCGGCGGAACGCTGACCGGCGTGGGTGAGATTCTGAAGCAGGAAATTCCCGGGCTGTGGGTTGCGGCAGTTGAGCCGATTGATTCACCGGTGCTGTCGGGCGGAGTTGCCGGAGCACACAAAATTCAGGGGATTGGTGCGGGATTTATCCCGAAAACGCTTAATGTCAAGGTTTATGACGAGATTATTCAAGTCCGTTATGAAGATGCCAAACAGACAGCGAAGGAATTGGCGGAAAAGGAAGGAATTCTGGCCGGGGTGTCTTCGGCGGCCAATGTGTTTGCCGCTATGCAGATAGCCAGAAAAGCGGAATTTGCCGGTCAAAACATTTTGACGGTGATTTGTGATACCGGTGAAAGATATCTTTCCACGGAATTATTTTTGTAATCAAAAACCATATAACATCCATTTGATTCCGGAATATGCGGTAAGTCTGCCTGGTTTTAAAATGTTGTTATATGGTTTTTTTGACTTTCCCTTATTCAAAGAATAGTTTTTACTTGGCGATTCGCAGAAGCATGTGGAGTTTCGTCAGGGAAAAGCAACTGGCAAAGGAGAATATTTGTGCAGGAAAAAGAAATTGTAAACTTATTGGGAAAAATAAAGGAAGGCTCGGTTTCGGTTGAAGCCGGCGCCAAGATTTTGAAAGATTTATCCTATGCAGAATTAGGATATGCTAAAATTGATTATCACCGGCAGATGCGCAATGGTTATCCGGAAGTGATCTACTGTGAGGGCAAAGCGCTGGAGCATGTCAGGGGCATTGTTCAGTCAATGCTGGAGCATGATGCCGGTATTATTCTGGCGACCAGAGTTTCACCGGAAGCAGCGGCGGTTATTCAGACAGTGGCGGCGGATGCGGTTTATTATCCGATTCCGCGGCTGTGTATTATTAAGCGCCGGGAAGTAAAAATGCGGGCCGGGACGGTTGCGGTCTGTACCGGCGGAACGGCAGATATTAAAGTGGCGGAAGAAGCGGCACTGACCTGTGAGCTGTACGGCAATCCGGTCGACCGGATTTATGATGTCGGTGTGGCTGGGCTGCACCGGCTGTTGGACAAATTGGAACAAATTCGAAAGGCCAATGTAATCATTGCCGTAGCCGGGATGGAAGGAGCTTTAGCCAGTGTAATCGGTGGGCTGACCGATAAACCGGTGATTGCCGTGCCGACCAGTGTCGGGTACGGCGCCAATTTCGGCGGAGTATCAGCGCTGCTGTCCATGCTTAATTCCTGCGCCAGCGGTGTCAGTGTGGTCAACATTGATAACGGATTCGGGGCAGGCTATTTGGCGGCCATGATCAACCGGATGAACTTGTCAGAAGATTTATTTTAAGAGGAGAAAAGGATGAAAACTTTATATTTGGAATGTTTTTCCGGTATGAGCGGCAATATGTTTTTGGCGGCTATGTTGGAACTGGGCGTAGAGCTTGATTATTTGAAGCGGGAACTGAGTAAGCTTCGTTTGGATGATGAATTTGCACTGGAAGTATCGACCATGGATAAAAACGGGATTGCTGCCACCTATGTGGATGTTATTTTAAAAAAGGAAAGTCATGACCACCATCATGAGCATGAGTATCATCATGACCATGATCACCATCACGACCATGACCATTATCATGATCATGACCACTACCATGACCATGATCACCATCATGACCACGACCATCATCATGAAGAGGGCAGCCATACTCATGAACATACCCATATCCACCGAAACTTAGCGGATATTCACCAGATTATTGAAAAAAGTGATTTGTCACTGCGGGTACAGGAGCTGGCTAAAAAAGTTTTTGGTTTTGTGGCCAGAGCAGAAAGCAGGGTTCATGGCAAGCCCTTAAATGAAGTTCATTTTCATGAGGTGGGAGCGATTGATTCCATTGTCGATATTGTCGGGGCAGCAATTTGTGTGGATTGTCTGGGAATTGAAAAGGCAGCTGCCAGCCGGGTAGCGGTAGGAACGGGCTTTGTGCGCTGTGCGCATGGCCTGATGCCACTGCCGGCACCGGCAACTTTGGAAATATTAAAAGAAGCAGGTATTCCCTATTATCAGACGGAAATTAAGGGGGAACTGCTGACGCCGACCGGAGCAGCAATTTTGGCGGCGCTGGTCAGCGAATATGGCCCGATGCCGGAGGGGCTGCTGACGGCCACCGGTTATGGCGCCGGCAAGAGAGATCAGGTCATTCCCAATGTAGTCAGAACTTCCCTGCTGGAAAAAGCAGGCGCGGCGGCCGGACTGGAATCGGAGGTGCTGGAACTTCGGTTTCAGGTGGATGATATGACCGGAGAAGAATTGGGCTTTTTTATGGAGCTGATGTTAGCCGAAGGGGCAAAGGATATTTATTATCAGCCGATTTTTATGAAAAAAAATCGCCCGGCCACCGCGGTTACGATTTTACTGAATCCGGCGGATTTGGATTACTTCAGCGAATTGATTTTTAAGCATACTTCGACCTTGGGCTTTCGCCATATGCTTTGCCCGCGCCGGGAAATGGAGCGGCAAAATCTGGAAAGCAGCTTAGGCGGGGAGACGTATCAGGTTAAGATTGCCCAGTGGCAAAATACGCAAAAAATTTCCTATGAGTATGAGGATATTAAGCGGATTGCTTTAAAGCAAAACAAGACCTTACAGGAGGTTTTAAACGAGATTTCTTTTTCGGTGTTTGAATCTATCCGCCGGCAGAAGGAAAGCCAAACGAACTTGAATGAGCAGGAGTAGAAATTGAAGGATATTGCAGCTAAGAAAGAAAAATTAACAGCCGTTTTAGCGGCGTATTTAAAAGAAGGCTTGATTTTGGCCTTATCCGGCGGCGTAGACAGCGCTTTGCTGCTGGCCTGCGTCGGCGGGCTGCCGGAAGGGGACAGGGAGCGATTTTTAGCAGTCACTTTTCAGACGGTTTTATATCCGGCCGAAGAAACGGAAACCGCCGGCAGGCTTTGCGCCATGTATCAGCTGAGGCATCGTTTGGTTCGGCCCGGAGTGCAAATTCCGGATTCCATTCGGCATAATCCGCAGGATCGCTGCTATTTGTGCAAAAAGAACTTGTTTCAGCGGGTTTTGGAGCTGGCTCAAGCCGAAAACTACGGGCATATCATTGACGGCACCAATGCCGATGATTTGAAGGTTTACCGCCCGGGCAAGAAGGCTTTGGAGGAGCTGGGGGTAAAAAGCCCCCTGGCTGAGTGTGGTCTGACCAAAGCCGAGATCAGGGCCTATGCCAAAGAATTAGGGCTGTTTTTGGCGGATAAGCCGTCGGGATCTTGCTATGCAACCCGGTTTCCCTATGGAGATTTTTTGGATGAGGCGGTGATTGGTCGCTTGGCGGAGTTAGAGGAATTTTTGCGCGGCTTTGGTCTTAGTCAGATACGGGTTCGCTTTCATCAGCCGATTTTGCGGGTGGAGTTGCTGCCGGAGGAGTTTGCCTGCTTTTTGGCCAGACGGGAGGAAGCCCTAGCCAAAGCAGCGGAGTTGGGCTTTGTTTATTTAACCTTAGATGTGGCTGGATTTCGTTCCGGCAGTATGGATATTGAACTTTTAAACCCCAAGAGCTGATACGGCTGACCGGTACAAAAACACGCAGTGCTTTGATGCCTGGCATTTACGGAAAAGCCGGCATTTTTTCACCGGGCAGAAAAAAGAAGCTTTTGACAGGGAAAACTTGAGCTATCAAACCAGAGAAACCGGAAGATAAGGAACGGAGGAGTGGAATGGCGGAAGAAAAAATTGTAGCGGAATCCGATATGCTGCCGATTTTATTCGGAGAGTATGATAATAATATAAAGAAAATTGAAAAGAATCTGGATGTATTTATCACTAATCGGGATGGGCAGGTTAAAATCATGGGCGATGAAAAAAACGTTAAGATGGCAGGGAATGTGATTGACCAGCTGCTGGATTTGACCAAAAAGCAAAAGGCGCTGGAGGAGCAGAATGTGGACTATGCGATTACCATGGCCAAGGAATCAACCGGTGAGAGCGTTTCTTCTTTGTATGACGATTTTATTTGCGTTACTACCAGAGGCAAATATATCCGACCCAAAACCTTTGGTCAAAAGCAATATCTGGATATGCTGAATAAATATATGATTGTGTTCGGCGTGGGGCCGGCCGGTACGGGTAAAACTTATATTGCTATGGCTAAGGCGATTACGGCTTTTAAAAATAATGAGGTCAGCCGGATTATTTTGACCCGGCCGGCGATTGAAGCGGGCGAGAAGCTGGGGTTTTTGCCGGGCGACCTGCAATCGAAGGTAGACCCTTATTTAAGGCCGCTATATGACGCTCTGTATGAGATTATGGGGGCGGAGAGTTTTTTGAAAAATATGGAAAAGGGCTTGATTGAAGTAGCGCCGCTGGCTTATATGCGGGGCAGAACACTGGACAATGCCTATATTGTGCTGGATGAAGCGCAAAATACAACGCCGGCGCAGATGAAGATGTTTTTAACCCGAATTGGCTTCGGCTCCAAGGCGATTATCACCGGTGACATCACGCAGAAGGATTTGCCCTTTGATAAGGAATCGGGACTGGAATCGGCCATGAAAATTTTAAAAAATATTGATGAGGTTGGAATTTGCCGGCTGACGTCCAAAGACGTTGTCCGCCATCCGCTGGTGCAGAAGATTATCAATGCCTATGAAAAAGAAGAAAACAAAAAAAATCATAGTAAACCGGACAGATATAAATCGGCCGGCCGCCGTATGCATCAATGAGGGAGACAGTAAGCGGCAGAGTGATTGAAACCGGATAAACCTGATAGTGCGGCTTTTGAGCAGTGAAACGCCCTCTTTCCGGATGGAGTCGCTTTAAGTTGGTACAGCAGAGTGCTTAAAATTGGCGGCAGGCGGGACGAGTGGCAGAGCAGACGAAAGACAGGAATGGAGATAAACCGAGAAAGGAGAAAACATGGATAAAAAGCAGGATGAAAATATCATTCGGCCGGAGCAGCCGGAAACCGCGGCGGACATCATGCCGCCCGTACCGCAGACAGCGGAAATGACAGAAATAGAGGAAACGGCGGAAGCAGCAGAAGCGGCAGAAACGGAGGAACTACCGGAGGAAGAAAGGGCGGCTGCTTTTGTGAAACAGCCGGATAAAGCCAAAAATAAAGAATTTGTTCACACATTAGTAATGGCGCTGACTTTTTTGATCATTTCCCTGAACGGCGCTTTTACGATTTTGCAGAACTCTCAGAACTTTGTGATTGTCGGCTTTAAACTGGTTTTTTTGTTGCTGCTGTCCGGGCTTTTGACCAGCTATTTTTACTTTTTTCAACGGGATAAAATTACGGAGCTGAAAAACGTAATTCTCTTAGCTTGCTTTTTGCTGGTCGGCATTGTGCCGTCAATGTATCTGGTCGGGCCTTTGCCTTATCTGATGCCGCTTTTGTTGGTTATTATGCTGACGGCGACGGTGTTTGCTCAGGATATTGCGCTGATGTATGGTTTTGGGGCGGTGCTGCTGGTGGCGGCGACCGGAGAACTGGATTGGGTGGATATTTTGATTTTTTTAAGCATGATTCTGTTGAGTCATCAGCTTTTACCCTATATTCGGCAGCGGAAAAATGTTATTTATATCGCACTGGCCAGTATGGCGGCGTTTGGGCTGCTGGTGCTGTTCGGACATTTGGCCAGAACCGGTAACATCCAGGGGTTTGTGTGGCTGAACTTAGTTTACGGCATGATTAACAGCTTGGTTTCGGTGATTTTCTTAATGGGAAGCCTTCCTTTGTGGGAATCGGCTTTTGACGTAGTTACGCCCAATAAACTGATGGAATTGGCCAATACCAATAATGAGGTGCTGCAGCAATTGTTGCGGGAAGCGCCGGGAACATATCATCACAGTTTAATGGTGGCTAATTTAGCGGAAAAGGCGGCAATTGACTTAAAGCTTGATGCGTTGCTGGTCAGAACCGGCGCGATGTATCATGATATCGGCAAATTAAAAAATCCGAATTATTTTATTGAAAATCAGGCCGGTGAAAATCCGCATGATTTTCTGCCGCCGCAGGAAAGCGCCGCCATCATTATCGGTCATGTTGAGGAAGGGCTGCGGATGGCTAAAAAGATTCGCTTGCCGAAAGCGGTTACAGCCTTTATTCGGGAGCATCATGGTGACCGGTTGGTAATTTATTTTTATCAAAAGGCGTTAAGTCAAAGCGGAGGAGCGGAAGTTCCGCTTGAAGCTTACCGCTATCCGGGGCCGAAGCCGCAAAGCAAGGAAGCGGCGATTGTGATGATGGCTGATGTCGCAGAGGCAACGATTAAGAGTTTGCCGGAAGCAGAGCGGAATCTGGAGCGGATTGAGCAGATAATTGATCAGGTGACGGCGCAGTTAGTGATGGAAAATCAACTGATTGAATCGGGCTTGTCTTTTAAAGAGTTTGACCGGACGAAGGCTTCTTTTGTGGCGGTTTACCGGGGGCTTTATCATGAGCGAATCAGTTATGGGAGAATATAAATGATTGAATTTTATGACATGAATGAATTAATGAATAGGGAAATGGCGGAGTTTGCTGCCCGGACAGCGGAACGGGCAGTTGCTTTGCTGGCCTTGCCGGCGGCGGTTGATATCTGCCTCAATATTGTCACGCCGGAGGAAATCCGGGAGTTGAATGCCGAGCAAAGAGAGATTGACAGTGTAACGGATGTGTTGTCTTTTCCTATGCTTTTCTTTGAAAGCCCAATGGAGGAAGCGGCCTTTTCTCAGGCCGATGTCAGTGCCTTAAATCCGGAAACCGGGAATATCTTTTTGGGTGATATTATTTTATGTTTTGCGAAAGCCGAGGAGCAGGCGGCGGAATATGGGCATAGTTTAGAGAGGGAGGTTGCGTTTTTAATTGTGCATAGCCTCCTGCATTTGGTCGGCTATGATCATATGACGGCGGAGGAAGAGGCGGAGATGTTTGGCCGCCAGGAAGAAATGCTGAAGGAAATGAATATTAACCGTTAAACCAAAGGGGGAGAAAATGAAATATCAAAGGATTCTGTTGGCATGTTTATGCATTATACTGGCGGCAGCAGCAGCCAGTTGCGGCAAAAAGGAGCCGACCTTTGAGGAGAAGCAGGCGGCGGCCGAGGAAAAGCTGAAGCAGGAAAGGGAAGAGCAGGAAAAGCAAAGACAGGCCGAGGAAGCCAGAATAGCCGAAGAAAAAAGAAAAGAGGAGGAGGAGAAAAAGCGGCTGGCGGAAGAGGAGAAGCGGAAGCCGAAAAGTCCTTTATCCGGACTGACGATGCAGGAAGACCTGAGGAACCGCCGGTCGGTGGGGATTATGATCAGCAATATTGAGCATGCCCTGCCGCAGTCGGGGATTGAGTCGGCGGAGGTGATTTACGAAACCTTGGCTGAGGGCGGAATTACCCGTTTATTTGCGCTTTTTCATGAATTTGATAATGAAAAAATCGGGCCGGTGCGGAGTTGCCGTCATTATTTTCTGGATTTTGCACTTGATCATGACGCAATTTATCTGCATGCCGGTCAGTCACCACAGGGAGAGGTGGCGATTAAGGAACTTAAAATTTCGGATATCAACTCCATCAGTTATTTAAGCAATATTGCCTTTTATTTGGATCCTAACCGGAAACGACCGCATAGTACTTATACCAGCTACGACCGGGTAATGATCGGCTGGGAAAAGCAAAATTACCGGAAGGAACCGAATCCGGAAACCGGAACGAAGCTGCATTTTTCTCAGGATGAAGAAATTCTGCTGCCGGCGGGTAAGACGATTCATACCTTAAAGCTGCCGTTTTCCTATATTGACACACCTTATTTTACCTATGATGAGGAGAAAAAAGAGTATCTGCGTTTTCAGTTCGGCAAACCGCATATTGATGTGGAAACCGGCAATCAATTGCGTTTTACTAATATTATTCTGCAGATTGTTGATGTTTGGAACATCAAGGGCGACGATGCCGGCCGGGTCGATATGAAGCTGCTTGGCGAGGGCAAGGGTTATTTCTTTACCCGCGGCAAGATGGTACCGATTACCTGGAAAAAAGAATCGCATGTTAAAACGACGCATTATTATGATGAAAAGGGCCAGGAGATTTTGCTTAATCCGGGTAAAACTTGGATTGCTGTTTATCCGTCCGGACGGCTTGATCTGGTAGAGATGAGCGAAGAATAGCAAAAAAGACAGGCGGTTTGATTGAAGGATTTGTCGTCCGGGCTGTCGGTAAAGCAGCGCGGACGGCTTGAGGAGCATGAGAAGCTGAGAAAGTAATTACAGCATTTAAGAGGACATCATGGACAAAAAAGCGATACATATTGCCAAACAAGGTGCTGTTTTGGCGGCTGCCTCTCTTTTGGTACGAATCATCGGGGTACTTTACCGGATTCCGATGACTAATATTTTGGGAAATGAGGGGAACGGCTATTATAACAATGCCTTTAATATTTATACTTATTTATTGATCGTTTCCAGTTATGGCATGCCGACGGCAATTTCCCGGATTGTTTCCGGCAAGCTGGCGTTACGGCAGAGAAAAGAAGCACATTTGATTTTCAAGGCTTCCATTTGGCTGAATATCTTAATCAGTGCCTTTTTTTCTGCTGCTTTATTTTATATTGCCGCTCCGTATGCCAACTTTATTCATGTTCCGGGTGCGGAGACGGCGATTAAGTGTTTGGCGCCGTCGCTTTTGATTTTTGCGGTGATGTCCTCGTTCCGGGGATATTTTCAGGGAATGAATACCATGGTGCCGACGGCGGTCAGTCAGGTTATTGAGCAGATTTTTAACGCGACTTTCAGTATTTTGCTGCCGTTGTGGCTGATAAAAAAAGGGGGAGCGGAACTGGCCGCTGCCGGCGGTACGATCGGAACCGGAATCGGCGCTTTGATGGGGCTTTTCTTTTTACTGTTTTTGTACGGGCTTTACCGTGGACGGATGCCGAAGGCGGTAACGGCTCAAAATTCGTTGACACTGGGTCAACTGCCGGGGCTTTGGCGGACGATTTTAATGACCAGTATTCCGATTGTAATCGGGACGGCGACTTTTAATATTTCAACTATTATTGACGATATGATGTTTTCCCGGGCTTTATTTTTTCATAATTATTCGCATACCGAGATTGCGGTTTTAAATGGGATTTTAAGCGGGAAATATACTTTGATTATTACCATGCCGATTGCAATTGCTTCGGCTTTGGCAGCGGCGAGTATTCCGAGCATTTCGGCGGCGGCGGCGCTGGCTGACCGTCAGGCTATGCTGGAGCGGGTTAGTACGGCACTGAAGAGTTCGGTCCTGATTGCCATGCCGGCCAGTGTTGGGATTTTTGTGCTGGCAGGGCCGATTTTAAAGCTTTTGTTTAAGATGGATGAGTTTGCGCAGGTGACGACGGATATTTTAAGGATTGGCGCGGTGACGGTTCTATTTTTCAGTGTGTCTACTTTGTCGGTTGGCTTGCTGCAGGGCATGGGGCATGTGGGGATTCCTGTCCGCTCGGCTTTAAAGGCGATAGCGATTAAGGTGGCGTTTAATTTTTTGGTGTTTTATGCTTTTAATTTGAACTTGTATGGAGCGGCTTATGCCAATATTGTGTTTTCGGCGGCATCAGCGTATTTTAATTTATCGGCGGTTGTGCGCCGGTCAAAGATGCAGCTTAATTATGCCGGGCTTTTTGGCCGGCCGGCGGCGGCTTCCATTTTGATGGGCGGCTTGACGTTTTTGACTTATTTGATTGCTGACATTTTTCTGCCGAATGGGGCTTTAGGTAATGCGGCGGCAACTTTGCTGGCAATTTTGGTGGCGATGGCGGCTTATTTTGTTTTGATTATTCGCTTACGGGTGGTTTCGGTAGAAGAATTGCAGGAGATGCCTTTTGGCGGGCGGCTGGCCGGGCTGGCGAAGAGGATGATATAGTTGGGTTTACAACTCAACTTTCCCATGTTTTGCAAAAATAGAACGGTCTTTTTTAGACAGACAACCCGTCAGGCAGAAGTGCACAGCACTTCGATTATGGGGAAGTTGAGTGCTAGTCGCGTGTTCTTTCAGCACTTGTTCAAAACTTGCGTCCTGCGGACGCTTCGGACAGTTGAGCTGCGTGCAGAAAGAACACGCTCTGGCTTAGGTAAAGGTTTAGAATTTGTGTGTATGATATCTTGATACTTGTTCAAAATTTATTTACGTTTCTCATCAAATTTTAATCGGATTCCACAAATTGCGGACGACTTTTTTCAGAAAAAGGGATATACTGAGGGAGTCGGAGGTGGCTTATGAGGAATCGGATTTATAAGTATTTTTTGCTGTCTTTTTTGATTGTGGCGGGTGGGATTGTTTATTTTACTATGCTGCGTTCTAATCAGATTGTGATTAAGAGTGTGTCTCAGAGCCAAGAGGAGGCGGAGAACGGAGTAGCTTCTAAAGAACTGGGCCAACAGGAGAATATGGATTCTCAGCCGAATCAGCTTAATTCTCAAGGCGTGAAGCCAGGAAACGAGGGTGATCAGAAGCAGGATGTTCGGCCGGGCAGCGGGCAGCCGGAGAATCGGGACGCCACGGCTTGCAGTGAAAAGGATTTAGTGACTGAGCCATGGGGGAAGGATGCGGCAAAGGAAACAGGGATAGAGGATAATGGCGAGGGAAAAAAGGTTAATATCAATACGGCCGGTAAGGCGGAATTGATGACATTAAAGGGGATTGGGGAGAAGAAGGCGGAGTTGATTATAAGAGATCGGCAGGAGCGGGGAGCTTTTCGCAGGATTGAGGATATTATGCGGATTAAGGGGATTAAGAGTAAGGCTTTTCAGAAGATTAAGGATCAGATTGTGGTGTCGGATTAGCGAGAGGAGGGAGCGGCCGTGGCGAAAAGGATTTTAGTGGTGGATGATGAGAAGCTGATTGTCAAGGGTTTGAAGTTTAGCCTGGAGCAGGACGGCTACTTGGTGGATACGGCTTTTGATGGCGAAATGGCTTTGGAGCAGGCGGGAAAAAATGGTTATGATTTGATTATTTTGGATGTGATGCTGCCGGGCAAGGATGGTATGGAGGTGCTGCGTCAGATTAGGGAGAGGAGCATGACGCCGGTAATGATGTTGACCGCCAAGGGCGATGATATGGATAAGATTTTGGGTTTGGAGTATGGTGCGGATGATTATATTACCAAGCCTTTTAATATTTTGGAGGTGAAGGCGCGAATGAAGGCGATTTTGCGCCGGAACGAAGCAGCGGCGGCACAGCGGCGGGAGCAGGAGGATATGACGCTTGCGGCTGGTCTTTTGTCCTTGCGGCCGGAGAGTCGGCAGGTTTTTATGGACGGGCGGGAGATTGTTTTAACGGTTAAGGAGTTTGACTTGCTGGAGCATCTGATGCGGAATCCGAATAAGGTTTACAGTCGTGAGAATTTGTTGAGTATTGTTTGGGGCTATGATTATCCGGGCGATGTGCGGACGGTGGATGTTCATATTCGCCGTTTGCGAGAGAAGATTGAGCGGACGCCGGGAGAGCCGGAGTATATTATGACGAAGTGGGGGATAGGGTATTACTTTTCGCTGCTTTAAACCCGGTCGCGAAATAGTTTGACACTTGTTCAAATTTCGGACAGTTGAATTGCGTGTCAAAATATTGCACTCCGGCTGGGGAAAAAAGAGAAGATGGGGAAAAGCTCCTCTGATAAAGGGATGTTATGAATTTATGTTGCGGCGGGGGATGGTTTTGGGGTGGCGTAGAGATGAGAGGAGTTGGGGGTGAAGGGTTTGGCAGACGAAATTGATAAAAAAGATGAGGTAATGCTTGTAAATCAAGAATTTCTTGCGAAAAAGATTTATGTAGTCAGGGGACAGAAGGTCATGCTGGACTTTGAGCTTGCAGAGATTTATGGATATGAAACGAAGGTTTTTAATCAGCAAGTTAAGAATAATATTGAGAAATTTGACGACGATTTCAGGTTCCAACTCACAAAAGATGAATGGGAATTTTTGAGGTCAAAAAATTTGACCTCAAAATCAGAACTGGGTTCCGGCGGTAGAAGATACATGCCTTTTGTTTTCACTGAAGCCGGGATCTATATGCTGATGACGGTTCTTAAAGGTGAACTTGCAGTCAAGCAGAGTAAGGCACTGATTCGTACATTCAAGCAAATGAAAGACTACATTGTAGAAAATCAAGGTTTGATTGGGCAAAGGGAGTTTTTGCAGCTGTCAATGCAGATAACAAGTAATGTTGCTGAAATACAGGACTTAAGGCGAGATTTGATGAATGTGGAAGATAAGGTGGCAGAGGTGATTGACACTTTAGGGAATGTTGTTCAAAAGTCTGACTTATCGGAAGTGATTCTTGACTTTAGTAATCCGCAGGTAAAAAGAGGATTTTTGCTTTTAAACGGACAGTTGATGGAAGCAAATCTTGTTTATAAAGAGATTTATGATACAGCGCAAAAGAGTATTTATATTGTCGATAACTACATTGGGGTTAAGACCTTGGTATTGTTAAAGGATATATCATCATCGGTAGAAATCATTATTTTCAGTGACAACATTGGCAAGGGACTTCATGCGCTTGAATATCAAGATTTTTGCCGGGAGTATCCGCAGAGAAAGATTAAGTTTCAGAAATCCGGCGGGGAGTTTCATGACAGGTATATTATTATCGACTGGAATACAGGGAATCAGCGGATATATCATTGCGGAGCGTCGTCTAAGGATGCCGGGGAAAGAGTCACAACGGTATCGGAAGTAGTTGACCAAATTATCTATACGGATCTCATAAACAGGCTTTTGAAAAATTCGGTGTTGAGGTTAAAATAGAATTAAAACCCGGTCGCGCAATATTTTGACACTTGTTCAAATTTCGAACAGTTGAACAGCGTGTCAAAATATTGCGCTCCGGCTGGGTGAGAAATGAGAAGAAGGGGAAAATGTTTCTTTGATAAAGGGATGTTATGAGTTTATGTTGCGGTAGGGGATGGTTTTGGGATGGCGTAGAGATGAGAGGAATGGAAAAACTCGAATATAGATTTGTTTAAAGCCTACGCTCAGTGGGTGTTAAGAGGAATAGATAGCGGAATATTTTGTTTTGAAAACCACGGGATTGGGTAATGGGAGAAGCATGAAGAAGAGAAGTATACAGAATCAATTGAATATTGCTTTTGTATCAATCGGCGTGATCGGAATCTTGACGGTTACTTTTATCATGGCTTTTTTGGTTTATAATAATTATAATCGGGAACTGGAGCGGAAGATGGCGATGGAGTCCAACATGATTGCGGGTGAGTTGGCGGCGCAGAACTTTTTTAACCGTTATTATTATGAACTGGAGAAATTGTCGGTTTTTGCGGAAGTGAGTCATCGGGTTTTAATTTTGAACCGTCAGGCCAGTGTGATTTATGATACTGAGGATATTGATCGGGGAAAGCTTTATGCGGTGCCGGAGGTGATTCAGGCTTTGAACGGAAAGCTGTCCTATGCCTATGCCAAGCAAAGGGAAGTGCGGATGGTGGTCTTGCCGGCTAAGGGTATTGACAGCGATGTGATTCAGGGTGTAGTGGTGGTGATGGCTTCTAACCGTGAGGTGATGGCAACACTGCGGATGATGATATATGCCGGTTTGGGCGTGATTGTTTCGGTGATTTTTTTGATTTTGATGGCAAGCTTTTGGTTGTCCGGTTTTATTACTAAGCCGTTTACTGAGCTGACCAGGCAACTGAACCGGATTAAGGACGGTAATTTTGATGAGATCAAGGGTGATGAGCGGGCCAAGGAGGTTGATGAAATCATTAGCGCGGCGAATCATATGATTCGCAATTTAAAGGATATTGAGGAAAATCATAAGCAGTTTGTGGCCAATGTCAGCCATGAACTGAAAACGCCGCTGAGTTCGATCAAGGTGTTGAGCGATTCGTTGCTGGGGCAAAGCAATATCGAAGAAGAGCTGTATCAGGAGTTTTTGCAGGATATCAGTAATGAGGTGGAGCGGGAAAACCGGATTATCAATGATTTGCTGACTCTGTCAAAAATGGGCAATCAATCAACTGCCCTTAACATTAAGGAAATTTCAGTGAATGAACTGCTGGAAACGGTGATGAAACGCTTAAAGCCGCTGGCTGATAAAAAGGGAATTCAGATGTTTTTTGAAAGTAGCCGGGAGATTCAGGCGGAACTGGATGAGATTCAGATTACTTTAGCGTTCAGTAATTTGGTGGAAAATGCGATTAAATACAATCAGGAAAACGGTGTGATTCATGCCAAATTAGACAGCGATTTGAAAAACTTTACCGTTGAAATTATAGATACGGGGATAGGGATTACCGAGGAAGAAATATATCATATTTTTGATCGCTTTTACCGGGTCGATAAGGCCAGGTCGAGGGAAACCGGCGGTACCGGTTTGGGGCTTGCGATTGCCAGGCAGGCGGTTTTGCTGCATCAGGGCAATATTCAGTGCCGCAGCGAGATTGGCCAAGGTTCGGTGTTTACGATTACTTTGCCGTTAAAATACAGAAAATAAATTCTTAACAAGAGGGAAGCGGAATTGGGAAGAAAGTTTTTTCAGAAAGCAGATATAAAGATGAAGAGAAAAATATTGACAGGTTTATTACTGCTTGTAACGGCAGCAGCGGTCTGGTATTTATTGAAGCAAAGTCAGGTGGGCAAGGGCATTTTGATTTTTTTGCCGGATGAAGCGGGCAATTGGCGGGCGGTGCCGACAGATATTTCAAATGAGGCGACACCGGAAAATTTAGAAAGGGCAATGCGGCTTCTTTTGGCGGGCTTTCCGGAAAGAGGGTTGCCGACTGTGTTTTCGCCGGAAATTGAGTATTACAGCATTTTGCGGCAAAACGAAACGGCAGTTGAGATTAATTTTAAGCAGGGCTATGCGAAAATGCCGGATTTGCAGAAGGGCTTATGCGAAGCGGCACTGGTTCATACCTTTTCCGGATTTTCCGGATTGGATAGGATTTATCTTTATGAAGAAGGGGTGCCTTTGTCATCGCTTGACCGACATTTGGCGTTTGAGCGCAAGGTCGGGGACGCTTATTTGTCTTTTGCCGACAGTACGGAGCAGATAATTACCGAAACGGAAACACTGTATTTTTTTGATGAACAAAGGGGTAAGCTGACGGCTGTCAGGCAAAATGTCAGCCGGCCGGTTTATGAGAGCAGGGGTCAGGCTTTGCTTACCGCTTTGCAGAAAAATCCGGCAGAGCCGGAATTGGAGAGTCTTCTGGATGGGAATATCACGGTGAATGATGTCCGAATCCGCAGCGGAGTTTGTTATGTGGATTTTGATCAGGATTTTGTCAAGGCTTATGCGGAAATGGGAGCGAATAAGTTTTTCCTGATTTATTCTATTGTCAACAGTTTAGCATCACTGGAGAAAGTGGAGTATGTTCAATTTTTAATCAATGGCGAAAATCCCGAAAAATATAATGAAACGCTGGTACTGAAAATGCTGTTTCGAAAGAACTTAGTATATACTGAGTCATTGTAACTCAAGTTTCCTCTGATCAAAGTGCTGTGCATTTCTGTCCGGGCGGCAATCTTGCCCTAGTCGAAACGCTCCGCGTTTCTGGCTGGGCGAGCGACCTACCTAAAAAAGAATGTTCTGGCGAACATGAAGAAGTTGAGAATGTAAGAAAGAGGATTTTTATTTGCGCTGCCGCGAACAGAAATAAGATACTTGCAAGCTCCCGGTCAGAAGGTACTTTTACAAATATGGAAAGTCGGGAATCGTAGTTTGCCAAAGGGGAGAGGCGACGTTGACGAAGGGGGATTAGCAAAATGGATGATATGCGGCCGAGAGCAAGCAGCCGGGCAGCGGCTCAGGCGGTGCCGGATGAGCGGTCATGGCTTCAAAAGGAGGGAGCGCCGCCCGAGGAAGTATCGGCTAACGATAGGCAATCGGGCTGGTGGCAGCGGGTTCGCGCAAAGCAAAAAATAATTATTTTGCTGCTGCTTTGTCTGCTTGGTTTTGGGATCCGGTATTATATCTTTGAGCAGCAGAGCCGAAGCCTGGACGCATATTTAGGGCAAAGTTGCCGGATCAGCGGCCGGGTCGTTTTTCAAAGAGAGCGGGCAAAAGGTTACGAGTATTATATTCAAGCAGAGAAAATTGCCTTTGGACAGGCGGATTTCTTTCCATCCCATCTTAAGTTTCAATTTTATTCTTCCGAAAAAGTTCAAGTAAATAGTCAGATTACGGTAGCGGGCAAGCTGTCTGCTTTGGCGCCGCCTAAAAATCCGGGCGAATGGGATCAAAAAAGCTATTTTAAGGGAAAAAATATATATTATCAGCTGAAAAAGGCGGAAATCAAGGATAGAAAAGTCTTCCGGCCAAACCTGATACAGCGCTTTCGGGAATGGGCTGACCGGCAAAGCAGCTGTTATTTGCCGGAAAAAGAAAAGGGGCTGTTTTTAAGCCTGTTTGCCGGTGATCGGAGCGGGCTGGATCAGGAATTAACGGAAAACTTCAAGAAAACCGGTATCAGTCATGTGCTGGCGGTATCGGGCCTGCATGTTGGGCTATTGGCATTGCTGCTCAATTTGGCCTTAAAAAAATTGCCGTTGCCGTATGCGGTTCAATTTGGCATTATCATGACGGTGCTGCTCTTTTTCACGGGTTTTACCGGCAGTCAGGCTTCGACCGTCCGGGCGGTGCTGATGTTTGGAATTTTACAGGGCTCATATTTTTTTAACCGGGCAAAAGAGCCGAAAACAGCGTATTTATTGACTTTGCTTTTACTGCTGCTTTATAATCCTTTTTATATTTATGATATTGGTTTTTTGCTGTCTTTTATCAGTGTTGGTGCGATTTTGTTTCTGCATCCGTTTTTGCTGGCCGATAAGCCCAAATATGTCCGGATGATTGGTTTGACCGTGATTATTCAGGTGGCTTTGTTGCCGGTTTCCAGCTTGTTTTTTCATCATTTTTCGTTGTCGGCGGTGTTGGCTAACTTATGGATCATCCCGGCCATTTCTTATTTTCTGGGGATTGGCAGCGTGGCTTTGCTGTTTAGCTGGTTTTCTACGGCAGCAGCGCAAATTATGGCGGGCAGCGGTTATTATGCGGCGCAGGCGGCAATGAGGGCGGCGGCGCTGTTAGCCGGGCTTCCGTTTAGTGAAGTTCCCATTCGAGCAATGCGGCCGGGGGAGATAGCCTTATTTTATGCGATTATTTTAGCAGCTTTGCTCAGCCGCCGAAAAAAATTGCTGTGGGGACTGCTGTTTGCAGTGATTATTTTTATTCCCTACACCTGGCAGCCGCAGCTGGGGATGCTTAATGTCGGGCAGGCCGAATCAATGGTGATAGAGTACCGGAATAAAACGCTGGTGATTGATACCGGACTGACAGCCAATAAAAGTACGGTTACTTATTTGCAGTACCGGGGAAAATACAGGATTGATATGATTTTGCTGTCGCATTTGGACAAGGATCATGCCGGTGGTTTGGAAAATTTGCTGGCGGCTTATCCGGTCGGCAGCATCGGCATTGCCGAAAGCTACCGGCAGCTGGATGGGGGCAATTTGGAAAATGAAGAATTGATAAAGGTGAGAGAGAGTTATTATCAGTTGCTGAAATTAGCTGCAAAATATCAGATACCGGTTGTATATTGGCAAACGGGAGACCGGATTGAGATAGCGGATTTGGGCTTTCAATTTCTTTACCCGGAGGCGGAAGAAATGATTTGGGCGAGCAATGACTTTTCCTTGGTGGCGGAAATGGAGTATTGCGGCAGTAAAACTTTATTTACCGGCGATATTGGCCGAGAGGTGGAAACGCTTCTTTTGGAAAGAGGAATGCTGAATGAAATTACCGTTTTAAAAACAGCGCATCACGGTTCCAAATATTCCAGCAGTCCGGAGTTTTTAGCAATGACCAAACCAAAGCTTGCAATCATTTCCTGCGGCCTGTATAATAGGTACGGACATCCCTCACCGCTGTTGATGCAGGAGTTGGCGGAACGGGGGACACAAAGTCGGGTAACGGCTTGGGATGGCGCAATTTTTCTGCATTTTTCCCGAAACGGAGAGGTGATCATTGATGAGTAAAGAGTTGGATAAGGCTTTGACGGATAAAAAACGGCTTTTTCTGCTGTATGGGCCGGAGCAGTATTTGCTGGAAAAAAATATGGAAAAAATCATTCACACTTATCTGCGCGAGGGAGAGGCGGATTTAAACTTAGAGGTGCTGGAAAGTCTGCCCAAGGATGTGTTTGAATTGGTAAATAAATGCGAAACGCTGCCGTTTATGGCTGAGTACCGGGTAGTGGTTTTAAAAAATACGGGTATTTTTGAATATAAGGATAAGGCGGCGTTGGAACTGCTGACTGAAAAAATAGAAAAACTGCCGGAGAGTACGGTTTTGATCATTAAAGAAACGTCAGTTGATAAGCGAAAAAAGTTGTTTAAGCTGTTTCAAACCGGCGGCTGTGTGGAGGAGCAGGATTATCTGACGGAAGAGCAGCTGATTCAGTATCTGGGTAAATGGTTTTATCGCTATCAGCTGCGGATTAAAACCGGTACGGCAAGGCTTCTGCTGCAAAGAGCCGGTATGGAGCTGACGGGATTATTAAATGAATGCGAGAAGCTGGCGGCGCTGGCTACGGAAGTTGTGACGGATGAAATGGTTACGGCTTTAGTACCGGAGCGGCTGGAATCCAAGATTTTTCAGTTGACGGACGCGTTGGGGCGAAAGGATCGGCAGGCGGCGCTGGAAAATTATCAGGTTATGCTGCAAAACAGGGAATCGGTGACCGGGATTTTATTTATGATTGGCCGTCAGATTCGGCAAATCAGCCAAACCAAGCTGCTGCTGGCCAGACGCACACCGGCGGCAGAAATGACCAAGCTGCTGGGCGTTCCGCCCTTTGTCTTAAATAAATTAACGGCGCAGGCCAAGCTGTTTCAGCCGGAGGAACTGGATCATTTCATCCGGGAACTGGTGCAGCTGGAATGGGACTATAAAACAGGCAGAACCGATCTCGAAATCGGTATTGCCCTCCTGATTGTCAGTGCCGGAAAATGATGTTGCCCAGGCAGAAGTGTGAAGCCTATTGACAGGGAAAAGCTGTGTAGGTCAGACTACTTTTTATTGTGGATATCATAGGGCAAATTTTCATGTGCAGCGGCTTGGCTTTCCGGGCAGCCGTTCGGATATTTTTTCTGGTACTGCTTATTTAAATAACGATCAATGATATTTTTGAAAATGGTAAAAATCGGAACGCCAAGGAACATACCGACAAAGCCAAATAATTTGCCGAATAAGAAAATGGAAAAAATAACCGAAATCGGCCCCAAACCAACCGATTGGCCGAAAATTTTGGGCTTTAAGAAATTGCCGTCAAACTGCTGAATTATTAAAATCAGACCGGCAAAAATCAAGGCTTTGACGGGGCTTACAAAAATCAGCAGGATAAAACCGACGACACCGCCGATGATCGGGCCGAAGTAAGGAATGATATTGGTTACGCCGACGATAATACTGATCAGCAGGGCATAGTCAATTCGCAGAATCAGCATGGCCAGAAAGGTAAGCATACCGATAATTAAAGCGTCAATCAGGCTGCCGATAATAAAGCCATTGAAAATACTGTGGCTGTCGGCCATGATTTCCAAAAGGTTTTCAGCATTTTTCTGGGAAAAAAGCGAACGGACGAAGCGTTTGGAAGCAGCTCCCAGTTTTTCTTTGCCGGCCAGAAGATAAACAGCCAAAATCATTCCCAAAAGCACATTTAAAAAGCCGGCGGCAAAATGGGATAAAAAATTAATCAAAGTGGGAACTAAGCCGGTAAGCAAATCGGAAATGGAATTGATTGCTTCTTTAATATTTAAAGCGTTGCTGAAATAACGGTTGAAAAAGGTCATGTCAAGGTAAAAGGAAGTATTGAAGATACGAATGTGCTGCGATTGCAGCATTTTTTCTATTTCCGGAACATAGCTGTTAAAGCGCTGAACCAGCCGGCTGACATCGCGGATGCTTTGAAAAATTTGGGGAATAACAAAGGACAGCAGCAGAATGGAAAAGCCGATCACGGTCAGGTAGGAAATAAAAATAGAAATAAAGCGTTTCAATTTTTGACTGTGTATGCCGCCTATAAACTTGCTTTCAATTAAATCCACCAACGGATAGAGAAAATAGGAAAGCAAAAAGGCAATAAAAAAAGGCACCAATGCACTGACGATAGTGGTGTAAATTTTCTGATTGACCGAGATGTTGTCGGTAATTTTGTAAATGCCGTAACAGATCACAAAGACGATTACGACATAAACGGAAACAGTGGTATATTTTTCATTCCATTTTATTTTCATAAAATCTCCTATTTTTATTTATGATAGCTGTGCCGGTGAATGATGCGGAAAGCTCGGTAAATTTGTTCATATAAAAGCACGGTTAAAAGCGGCTGCGATAGCTGGGCGTGGCTGAGGGAAAGACAGTTTTCTGAAACGGCCGGGCCATCCGCTAAGATAAAATGAAGCCGCGTTTGGCCGTTAAGCCCATACTGTGCAAGCCGGGCGGCAAACTCTTCGGACGAGAGCATCGGTGCGCCGGCAAGGCCGCTGGTAATGGTCAGAATCTCGGCCGCCGGTGACCACGGCGGAGCGGATTTGGTCGAAAAAAGTTTGATCTTGCAGTAGCGGCCCAACCTTTTTTCATATTCCCTAACTGCCTCAGCATAGGGGCTGTCCAGTTTTTTCAGCGGTGAAATACAAATAATGTTCATAAGCACCTCAAAGCAACAGCTTTTCCGCCTGCTTATATTTCTTTAAAAAGCGGCGTTTTTTTGTTTTGAGCAGATCAAAAGAGGAGAAATTCTTTTGCCGGTCAGCCGGCTTGGAGTTTCATACTTTTGATACTTACATTTTCTCATCATATCAGAAATTTATGGGGAATGCAATTAGGAAATGGTTATAAATAAATATAGCGAAAACGGTTAAAATTAAAGTTCAGGCAAGTCGTGCTCATAATTCGCCTTCAGCGAATCGCGGCCCATCAAGCATGTATATCTGCTTGCCTGAACTGGTACAAATTGAACATAAAGTATATTTGTGATATAATCTTCGTGCCGAGTACCGGAGCGAAAAGCGGCTTATTATGCCGGTGACTATGGGCATAGCTATCAAAAAAGACGGAAGAAATAGATAGTAAAAACAGAAGGGAGAAAAAATGGAGCTTTTTTATAAGTTTTTGATCGTATGCTTTCTGATCATTATTTTTTGTTCGGGCTGCCATTTGATCGACGGAGAACCGCTGACCACCGAAAGTATTAAGAAACGGCTGGAAAAGAGTTATGGGGAGGGGGAAGTTGAGGTCAAACAAATGGATTCCAAAAATTGGGAAATAAGCTTGCAGAGATATCCGGATATTAAATATACCGTGACCGAAAAAATAGGCCCCGGCTCTGTGGTGCCGGTACCGCAGTATAAGTTTACCGATAACAGGATGGAAAAAGTAGGAAATTTGGTAGCGCCAAAGCATTTTACGGCGGATGAAATGGAAAAAATAAACTATGAAACGGGAACGATGAGAATAGAGTGGGATATCAGGAATGAAGAGGATATCGTTGCTCTGACCGCTAAGTTTGAGGAATTTTGCAGGGATATGCGGGACAACTATGCACAAATTGTAGATGATACGGTGGTTAGTGTAGCTTTTAATGAGCCGGCGGTTGTTTTTTCGGATTCCGAAAAACTTAAGATTGCGGAATGGGGGGACCTAGACGATGAGAGTATATCAGCATATTTAGACGCAAAATATGGAGAAAAAAGTTATATTTTTATAGAGCCGGAATCCGAGGAGGATGACAAAGAAATTGAAATTGTGTTAATTGATTACCCGGAGATACGATTTCATTTACTGACTTCAAAAAGTGATGTCGGTTCAAAAAAAATAATTTCCGATACCCTGTATCAAGATGCATGCGAATATGCAGCCTGGACATTTCCTAAATCGGATTATGATGATTCCCAATTCTTGGCAGTGGAAGGATTGGAAAAAATTGCCGGAGATTGTTTAAATGGGTTCTTTTTAAGACGATATATAGAATGGAAAACAGAACAAGAGATTATCTCAAAGATGCCGGCACTTCATCAAAAATTAAGAGAATACATCAGTAAGCAGCCGCTGCTGATTTATACGGATTATCCCCAAAATCAAAACCGGGTGGATCCGCCGATAGTAATGCAATTAATCATTCGATTATAAGGGAGTCCTCTTTTCTCTTCTGTTTGGGAGGGTACCTCACCAATTTAGGATAAAAACAGGTGGAGCCTCAAATTTAAGAAAGGCTATATTTAGCGGGGTGAGAATATGTTGGAACATGAAATTATCAGCAGAGCAAAAGAATATGTGAGAGAGTTATTTTCCAAGGAGTTCAGCGGGCATGATTATTGGCATACGATGCGGGTACTAAAGATGGCGAAAAGATTGGCGGCAGAAGAACAGGCAGATATCTTTGTTGTACAACTGGCAGCTTTGCTGCATGATGTTGATGATATTAAGCTGTCGCCGAATACCCATGAAAAAAAGGAGAATGCAGTCCGCTTTATGCATCAAGTGAGCCTTGAGGATAAAATGATAAATAGGGTTTGTATAATTATTGATGAAATTTCATTTGCCGGCCAATCAATATTTCCAAGTACGATTGAAGGAAAATGTGTTCAGGATGCAGATCGTCTGGATGCCCTTGGGGCAATCGGTATTGCCAGAGCATTTGCTTTTGGAGGAAATCATCATCGGGTAATGCATGATCCGGGGATTTCTCCCAATTTCAATATGAGTAAGGAAGAATATCGTAAATCAAATTCGACTACGATTAATCATTTTTATGAAAAGCTGTTTCAACTGAAAGAACTGATGAACACAAATAGCGGCAAGCGGTTGGCCGCAGAAAGAGAAGCTTTTATGAAAGATTTCCTTAAAGAATTTATGTGCGAATGGCAGGGTGAAAGTTAGGATGGGACTTGGGGGACACCGGCATAGGGATAAGAAAATTTGACAAAAGAATAGAAAGGAAACCATACCGATGTATATTGAAAATAAGTACTGGAATAATTATATTGGCGATAGTGACGACAGTCTGACGTTGGCGGCATATCTTATGGATAAACGGCAGGAAACAATCTCTTTGGCAGAAATATTTTCGGATTTAGGCTTACATAAGTTAAACGGTAATTTCAGGCGGCATGATAATCCCATTACAGTAACTTTGAAAAATAAGGAGAATGAGGAATATTATGCTGAACTTTATTATCCAATCGATATCATTACCGATTTGGCAGCGATTTTGCTGGAATGCAGAAAAAGCGGAAGTGTTGATTTAAATGAATTGCTGGGAGATGATTTGAAACCAGTGATTATTCGTCTTGTTAGTACGCCCGAAGAAGAGGATATCATTAAAAACGGATTGGCAGATTTTGGCATGCATCCGCTGGAATATGATCTAAGTGAAATGTGCCCAGAAGAAGATATGCTGAGAATGGCGGAAATATGCAAAAGCTTAGCCAAGGAATTGTTTTAGGAAATATCCGCTGTAAT
This sequence comes from Lachnospiraceae bacterium oral taxon 500, assembly GCA_002999035.1. Taxonomy (NCBI): domain Bacteria; kingdom Bacillati; phylum Bacillota; class Clostridia; order Lachnospirales; family Lachnospiraceae; species Lachnospiraceae bacterium oral taxon 500. The sequence continues at coordinate 2,598,105 of CP027241.1, read as the reverse complement.
TATAGTTCAGGCAAGTTGCACCTATCATTTGCTTTCAGCGAATTATGAGTGTGGGCGTTAAGCAAGATTAGGCTGGATAAATTTGAAAGAATATGTTATACTGGGAAAAGAAAACATTTGACAGTTTAAGCAGAAAAGATAATGTTTCCACCGGTTGAAAAACAGGCCGGCAGCGGAATGAATGAGCAGTAAAGGATAAGAAAATGAAAATATTGGGTTTGGAAAGCTCCGGTCAGGCGGCAAGTCTGGCGATTGCCGAGGATGGGAAAATAGCAGCAGAATTTACATTAAATGTAGGGCTGACACATTCTCAAACTTTTTTGCCTTTGCTGGACAGTATGCTGACCTTGGGAGGCCTTACGCTGGCAGAGATTGACGCGATTGCGGTTTCGGCAGGCCCCGGCTCTTATACCGGCTTGCGAATTGGGATTGCTACGGCCAAGGGTTTGGCTTTGCCCTCGGGAAAACCGGTTGTGCCGGTATCAGCCTTAGAAGGACTGGCCAATAATCTGGCTGATTTTCAGGGACGGATTTTTACGCTGTTGTTTGCCAGAAGTCAGGAACTGTATTATGCGCAGTATCAGGCCGAAGCGGGACGGCTGACCGAGAGGGAAGCGCCGCAGGTTTTGCTGCTTACGGAAGTGATTGCCCGAATCAAAGAGGTGCAGGCATCGGGTCAGGCAGTTGCAGTCGCAGGGGACGGTTTTTTTCAGTTTGAACAGGAATTGAAAACGCAGTTGGAGCCGCAGTCTCTTTTTATTCCGGACAGACGGCGGCATCAGTTGTCAGCAGCCAGTATTGCTCTTTTGGGCGAACAAAAGCTGCGGGCCGGAGATGGTATTGCCGGCAGCCAGCTTGTACCGGTCTATTTGAAAAAGACGCAGGCGGAAAGAGAATGCGGTGAATAAAGGCGAGTAAAATGGAAGAAATCAGAGAAATGTGTTTATCCGACATAGAAGCCGTGCTGAGGATCGAAAAAGGAAGTTTTTCTTTGCCGTGGAGTGCGGCTGCCTTTGAAAATGAGTTGAATAACCCTGATACCTTTTATTATGTCTGGACAGAAGATAACGAGCCGATGGGTTATGCCGGATTTTGGAAAATCCTGACCGATGGAAACATTACCAATATTGCGTTCAGCCAGTCAGCCCGGGGGCAGGGACGGGGACAAAAATTGGTTGCTTTTTTAAAAGAAAAGGCCGGACAAATGGGCATAACAGCTATGACTTTGGAGGTCAGAAAAAGTAATGCGGCGGCGATTGCCGTGTATCAAAAAAATGGTTTTCAAATTGCCGGTATGCGTAAGGATTATTATCGAAAGCCGGCGGAAGATGCTTTAATCATGTGGGCGGAAATAAAAAAGGAGGAAACCCAATGAATATTGAACAAAAAGTAATCAATACCTTGCGCGGCTTATCCGCAGATACGGTACAAAAAGCCAATTCCGGACATCCCGGACTTCCGCTGGGTGCAGCGCCGGCTGCGTTTACGCTGTGGGCCAAAGCGATGAAGCATAACCCGCATCATGCCGGGTGGTATAACCGGGATCGTTTTATTTTATCGGCCGGTCATGGTTCGGCATTGCTTTATTCTTTGCTGCATGTCTTTGACTACGGTTTGAAGCTGGAAGACTTGCAGGCGTTCCGGCAATGGGGATCGCTGACACCGGGACATCCCGAATATGGCCACACTACCGGGGTGGAAGCCACGACCGGCCCATTGGGTGCGGGCTTTGCAATGGCGGTTGGGATGGCAATGGGCGAAGCGCATTTAGCGGCCAAGTATAACCGGGAAGAATATAAGCCGGTTGATCATTATACCTATGCCCTGTGCGGTGACGGCTGTCTGATGGAAGGCATCAGCTCGGAAGCGGCTTCTTTAGCCGGAAGTCTGGGATTGGGAAAACTGATTGTGGTGTATGATTCCAATCGGATTACAATTGAAGGCAGCACCGAGATTGCTTTTACTGAAGATGTGGCCGAGCGCTTTGCTGCTTATCATTGGCAGGTGCTTGACGTGGCCGACGGCAATGATGTGACGGCGATTGAAAAAGCAATTGCTGAGGCGAAGGCAGATTTGACCAGACCTAGTTTGATTGTAACGCATACCATGATCGGCTATGGCTGTCCGGCTTTGCAGGGCAGTGAAGAGTCGCATGGTGCGCCGCTGGGGGCAGATAATGTCAGAGCAATGAAAGAAAACTTAGGCTTGCCGGCAGAGAAAGACTTTTTTGTGGATGCGGATGTTTATGCCTATGCCAAAGAAGTTCTGCAAAAAGGGGAGCAGGCAGAAGCGGAATGGAACGCGGCTTGGGCTGCTTATGAAAAGGCGTATCCGGAGTTGGCTGAAGAACTGTCAAAGCGACTGTCCGGCAAACTGAATTTGGCTTTTATGGACGAACCGGATTTTTGGAGTTTTGCCGATAAGCCGAATGCCACCCGGAATCTGTCCGGTGAAGTGATTCAGCGGATTGCCGCCAAAACGCCGGTTTTATTTGGCGGCTCGGCAGATTTGGCGCCGTCAACCAAAACGTATATGAAAGGCCAAGGGGATTTCGGTAAGCAGGATTATACCGGCCGGAATCTGCATTTTGGTGTGCGCGAACTGGCGATGGCCGGTATTTTGAACGGCTTGGAGCTGCACGGTGGCTTTAAGGCCTATGGAGCGACCTTCTTTGTGTTCAGCGATTATATGAAGCCGATGATTCGGCTGGCGGCGCTGATGAATATTGCACCGGTTTATGTTTTAACGCATGACAGCATCGGTGTCGGCGAAGACGGCCCGACGCATCAGCCGGTAGAGCAGTTGGCATCGCTGCGCAGCATGCCGAATGTTATTACTTTCCGTCCGGCGGATGCGAAGGAAACGGCGGCCGGTTGGTATGCGGCTATGCATTCGCAGCAAACACCGGTTGCGTTGGTTTTGACCCGGCAAAACTTGCCGAATTATGCCGGCAGTGGGAAAGAAGCCTTAAAGGGTGCCTATATTTTGTCGGACTGCGAAAAAGCCGTGCCGGATGTATTACTGATGGCCAGCGGTTCAGAAGTAGAGCCGATGATGAAAGCACAGGCGATGTTAAAGGCGGACGGCATTGCGGCCAGAGTTATCAGTATGCCCAGCTTTGAACTCTTTGAAAAACAGCCGGCAGAATATAAGGCCAAGGTCATGCCGCCGGAGGTGACGGTACGGTTGGCGATGGAAGCGGGCAGCAGCTTTGGCTGGCACAAGTATCTGGGCTTCTCCGGCCGAATGATTGCTATGGAAGGCTTCGGTGCTTCCGGTCCGGCTGAGATTGCTTTTCGGGAGTTTGGCTTTACGCCGGAAAACGCAGTTCGCCAGGTAAAAGAGATGTTAAAATAGAAAGAGGAACCGAATGTTAGATATTTGTTTGCTGGGAACCGGCGGAATGATGCCATTGCCTTATCGGTGGCTGACTTCGCTGATTGCCAGACATAACGGCAGCAATCTTTTAATTGACTGCGGGGAAGGAACGCAAATCACATTAAAGGAGCAGGGCTGGGGCTATAAACAGATTGATATAATCTGTATTACGCACTTTCATGCCGACCACATCAGCGGCCTGCCCGGCCTGCTCCTGGCTATGGCCAATTCAGAGCGAACCGAACCGCTGTTGATGATTGGACCAAAGGGGTTGGAAAAAGTGGTGAATGCGCTGCGGGTTATTGTGCCGCAGCTGCCTTTTGCCATTCAATTTCATGAGGTTAAGGAAGACCGGGAAGAAATTAGCCGGAAAGGCTATCGGATCCGGGCATTTCATGTCAATCATCGGGTCAATTGCTACGGCTATGCCCTGCATATTGACCGGCAGGGGAGATTTAACGCCGAGAATGCCAAAGCGCTGGATATTCCGATTCGTTTCTGGTCAAAGCTGCAAAAAGGTGATACGATCGAATGGGAAGGACGGCGGTTTACGCCGGATATGGTTTTGGGTGAGGAGCGAAAAGGGCTGCATGTGACGTATTGCACTGACACCCGGCCGACTTTGTCGATTGAGGAAGAAGCGAAGGGCTCCGATTTATTTATTTGCGAAGGAATGTATGCGGACAAGCTGGAAAATACGAATGCGGTTGCCTATAAGCATATGACTTTTGAAGAGGCGGCGACTTTGGCCAAAAAGGCCGGAGTGAAAAAGCTGTGGCTGACGCATTTCAGCCCGTCGCTGATTTACCCGAAAGAGCAGCTGCCGGTGGCAAAAGCAATCTTTAAAAATACAGTCATTCCCAGGGATCGGGAAACAATGACTTTAACTTTTGAATAGACTGATATTTCTTGCATTGACGGACAAAATAGGAGTTTAGTTTTAGGGAAAAGCGGAAACCGATGGTGTTTCCGCAGGCAAAGCAGGGTGTTTAGATAGAAATGATAATTAATGTTTGAGGTGATTTCGTCATGAAGAAATGGATGGTTGTGATTTTGTTGATAGCAGCACTGGGGGGAGCTTTGTACGGAATTTATGCTTTTCAGGAAAAAAAGCAGGAGTCAAAACCGGCTGCGGAAACAAATGTTCTGAATGAGGCCAAGGTCATAGAGTTACTCGATAATAAAAATATCGAGGAAAGACAAAGGATTTTAAAGCTGGCAGCCAAATCACCGGATCAGGTGATAGCACTCAATTCGCTGATTTTAAAGCTGACTTACAGCAAAGAGCTGAAAAGAAAAGAACTGGATGAACTGGTTAAGCTGCAGCGCAGTCAGTTTTCACCGGAATTGCTGGAAAGAAACGAAGAAACAGACCAGCAACTGAAGGTGTGGATGGAAACGGAGCGGCAGAAGAATCAGAAAATAAAGGTTGTTGATTTTAAAGCCTTGGCGCCTTACAATATGGAAAAGGTAAAATATGACGGAATTGCCCGGCAGACAGTCAGAGTGAGCGTGGTATTTTATACCAATGTCAGAGGCAATAATTATTATATTGATTATCTTTTGTACGAGGATGATCAAAAGCAATGGAAAATTGCCGGTTGGGCCAAGGGTGAAGAGTTTTTGGTGACGGAATAAAAAGAAAATTGCAGAAAGGTTGTTATGGAACAAGAAAAAATAAGGATTTTGGCGATTGAAACCTCCTGCGACGAAACCTCGGCGGCAGTGGTGGCAAACGGTCGGGAAATCCTTTCTAATATTATTTCTTCTCAGATTGCTTCCCATCAGCGGTTTGGCGGCGTGGTGCCGGAACTGGCTTCCCGGATGCATATTGAGAAAATTGATCAGGTAATCAGTGAAGCAATGGCGCAGGCCGATTGCGGATTTGAAGATTTGTCGGCCATTGCCGTTACTTATGGTCCGGGGCTGGTAGGAGCGCTGCTGGTCGGTGTGGCCGAGGCCAAAGCTTTGGCTTATGCCCTGAATCTGCCGCTGGTGCCGGTGCATCATATCAGCGGACATATTGCCGCCAATTATATTGAAGAACCAAGGCTGGAACCGCCGTTTTTGTGCCTGATTGTTTCGGGCGGACATACGCATTTGGTTAAAACCGAAGATTACGGTAAGTACACGATTTTAGGCAGAACCAGAGATGATGCCATCGGTGAGGCCTTTGATAAAATTGCCCGGCAAGTGGGACTGGGCTATCCGGGCGGACCGAAAATTGATCAGGCGGCCAAACAGGGGAATGAAGATGCTATCGTTTTTCCTAAGGCGCATATCGAAGGCAGTTATGACTTCAGCTTCAGCGGCGTTAAATCGGCGGTGATTAATTATCTGCACCGGGCGGAGCAGCGTGGCGAAACGGTTTGTCGGGAGGATTTGGCGGCTTCCTTTCAAAAGGCGGTTACGGATGTAGTGATTGAGAAAACCATGCAGGCAGCGGAGTGTTACGGCTTAAAGAAAATTGCTTTGGCCGGCGGAGTAGCGGCCAATTCTAGGTTGCGTGCGGGAATGGAAAAAGCGTGTCAGGAGCGGGGGTATTTTTTTCATGTGCCGTCCCCCATATATTGTACCGATAATGCGGCCATGATTGGAGTGGCGGCTTATCATGAATATTTAAAAGGAAACTTTGCCCGGCTGAATTTGAATGCCGTGCCGGGGTTGAAGCTGGGATGACGGATGTGGATTTTGACATTAACCGCTCGGATAAAGGTTTTTAGCGGATGAAGTTTAAAGATAAACGCGTTTATGGGAAAAGCAGCGGGAAATTAAGAGGCCGGAAAGGAAGGATGGATTGAATCTGATTGTTTCTAAATTAAAAGAGGTACTGTCATCGGTTTTACCGATTATTGTGCTGGTCTTGATTCTTAATTTTACCCTGACTCCCCTGGGCGGGACTTTGCTGGTTCGCTTTTTAATCGGCTGTGTGTTGATTACTTTGGGCTTGGCGCTGTTTCTGATTGGTGTTGAGATTGGAATTACGCCTCTGGGCAGTTTGACCGGTCTGGCGCTGGCAAAGACGAATAAGCTATGGATTGTTTTGATTGCCGGATTGATTTTGGGCTTTTTTATTTCGATTGCCGAGCCGGGACTAATGGTGCTGGCCAATCAGGTAAACCTGGTTACCGGCGGCCAGATTTCGAGCTGGAGCCTGCTGGTGGTGGTATCGGTGGGGCTGGCGGTATTGCTGGCATTTGGCTTTTTGCGGATTTTTTATAATATTCCCTTGTATCAGGTTTTGTTAGTCATATATCTTATTATTTTTGGCTTATCTTTTTTTGTATCCAAAGAGTTTTTAGCAATTGCTTTTGATTCTTCCGGTTCAACCACCGGTATTTTGGCGGTTCCTTTTATTTTATCGCTGTCGGTTGGTATTTCCAAATTAAAAAAGGATAGTAAGGCTTCGGAAAAAGACAGTTTTGGCTTGGTGGCGATTGCTTCAACCGGAGCGATTTTGGGTGTGATGCTGCTCAGCCTTTTTGGCAGGTCGGGTGAGTTTACCGGCGATGGCGAATCGGATATCCTGCAAATTCAGCCCTTTAGTGAATTGATCGGAACGTATTTTCAGGAAAGCATCATGGCGGTTTTGCCTTTATTTGTTGTTTTGCTGTTTTTGCAGAAAGTATCGTTCCGCTTATCCAAAAGAGAGCTGCGTAAGCTTTTAACCGGATTTTTATTTGGCTTTGTCGGGCTTTTTGTGTTTATGCTCGGTGTCAATGGCGGTTTTATGAACGTCGGCGCCAGTATCGGCAATCGCCTGGCTTTGCTGGAAAATAAAGGATATATTATTGTGATTGGCCTGGTTTTGGGGGTGGCGACTATTTTAGCCGAGCCGGCGGTGTATGTTTTGACCCATCAAATTGAGGACGTGACCAGCGGTTATGTCAATCGTAAAGCAGTGCTGTTTTCCCTGGCAGTGGGTGTCGGACTGGCGGTGGCGCTGTCGGTGATTCGGATTTTGGTGCCGGGCGTGCAGTTATGGCATTATTTGCTGCCCAGTTATATCCTTTGCATCGGGCTGATGTTTCTGACACCCAAGCTGTTTGTCGGTATTGCTTTTGATGCGGGCGGCGTGGCGACCGGCCCGATGACGGCCACCTTTATTTTGGCCTTTATTCAGGGAGCGGCCCAGTCTTTTGAGGGCGCGGATCTCTTGACGGACGGTTTCGGGATGATTGCAATGGTGGCGACGATGCCGATTATTACCTTGCAGCTTTTGGGATTGGTATTTAAAATGAAAACAAAAGAAGTGGAGAAATGAGTATGGCGGGCTTTGAGCACACATCCGGTTTTGAATTGATTTATGCGGTGGTTGGTTACGGACTGGGCAGTAAGTTTATGCATAAGGCCAGGGACTATGGGCTGCAGGGCGGTACGATTCTGCCGGCAAAGGGAACGGTTCAGAACGCAATTTTGAACTTTTTTTCGCTGTATGATGAAAGAAAAGAAATGGTATTGATGGGAACGGACAGCCGGACGGCCGAGGAAGTTATGACTAAGCTGGCCCGGGATTTTCATTTTGAAAAACCAAACAAGGGAATTGCTTTTTCCACACCGATGCGGGCGATTATAGGAAACAGCCAGACGGCGACGCAAGCAGAGAATCAAGAAAGGGAAGACAGGACAATGTATCAATTGATTACGACGATCGTAAACAGAGGCAAGGCTGAGGAGGTAATTGACGCTGCCAAGGCTGCCGGTTCCAGAGGCGGAACGATTATTAATGCCAGGGGATCGGGCGTGAATGAAACGATGAAACTGTTTAACATGGAAATTGAACCGGAAAAAGAGGTTGTGCTGATTTTGTCGGTCAAAGAGGCAGTGGAAAATATCGTCGAGTCGATTCGGAAGAATCTGGAGATTGATAAACCGGGCCATGGTATTATTTTTATTCAGGAAGTCAGCCGGGCTTACGGGATCTATAATGACGAAAAATGAGGATAGTACGGCGTAAGCCGGTAGCTTTTGTATATTGGCCGAACGGAAATAGGAATGTTAGCAGCGGTAAAAAAATGCTTGACAGGCAGGGCGCTTTATGATATCCTACATTAGTGCTTGTAAACAAGTATGGAGAGGTGTCCGAGTGGCTTAAGGAGCTAGTCTTGAAAACTAGTGACTCCGAAAGGAGCCGGGGGTTCAAATCCCTTCCTCTCCGTTTTAATCTGGAGAAGTACCCAAGCGGCTGAAGGGGCTCCCCTGGAAAGGGAGTAGATCGTTAACGCGGTGCGAGGGTTCAAATCCCTCCTTCTCCGTGCTAACCGCTGTGATTAATGCAGAACATTATTCATGGCGGTTTTTTGTTTATAGTTCAGGCAAACAGATATTTATACTTGAATGGTTGAAATGCAGCTGAGTTGGGACAGAGCCGCTGCAATGGCAGTGGGTTCTTGCGGCAGTGATTTTTTTAAGTTGATAATAGGAATCGGGAGGACGGAAAATGCGGCATTTTTTTGATTTGATGCGGAGTTTGGGGCAAAAGGGAATGGTTTATGCAAATGCGGCGGCAGCGGCGGCGGAAGAAGAGCCAAAGCCCACTATTTCCTGGTTTGAGCTGCGAGCACTGACGCCGACGCAGATTGCTTTTTATATTATTGTGGCGGTGGTTACGGCGGCACTTGTTGTCTATTTGGTTTGGCGGACAACAAAAAGCTATATGGATTCCTTTAAAGAAACCGATATTCCGGTGGAAACCATTAAGCTTCATGTCAAAACCCCCGAAGAAAGACTGGCTGATAAAAAGAGGGAAGAAGAAATGGAGGCCTTTGTTAATAAGAAGAGATATATTAAGGGGAGAAAATAAAGGTTTGTAACTCAACTTTCCTATAGTCTTTTTTAGCTCTATCCCGCTCAGAGAGCGGGTGCCATGATCGAAACGCTTTGCGTTTCTGCTCGGGCGGGCGGTCTGCATGGACTCACTCTCGCGATTTGCTTCGCAAATCGCATTTCGTTCCTGCCATGCAACGAGCCTAAAAAAGACTGTTCTGTCGAACATGGAAAAGTTGAGTTAGTAAAATAAAATTCAAGACGCAGGTTTTGAATTTTATTTTTTGGCGAAACAATAATCGAAGCGGGCAACGAATAATGCTTTTTTGATGAGAGTACAGAAAAAATAGAATAGTTCAAACTTTTTAATGCCGGTGCGGATGGAATAAACTTCAATTCGTACCGGCATTTTTTAATCAAACCCAAATCATTTTCTAATCATTCTCTAACTAAATTCCACAATTTGCGGACGACTTTTGCGACCGGATTTGATAGGATAAAAGCAGAAGGCAGGCAAAGCAAAAGCAGGCAGTATGCGGAACGGAGAAGAAAATGAAAAAAAGCAGAGGCAGTATTACTTTTTTTATGAGCATTGTCTATTTAAGCTTGGTTACCTTTGCCCTGGGGCTGACGGAGGCTTATCGGCTGCAATATCTTTATGCCAAGCAGGAAACCTTGGGGCGGGTCGCGCTCCATAATTTAAAGGCGGATTATATTGCTGATATTATGGAGGAATACGGCCTGCTTTTTTATCATGAGGCACTGGCCGGCAGTAACCTGACTTTGGAACGGACGGCCAAAACTTTTTGGCATCAGGAAACGGCCAGCCTTTATTTTCAGGACTTATTAAGCGGCCAAAATTGGCGGGAGTACTATCATTTTCCATTTTTTGAAGCCCAGGAAACGAGCCTTAAAAAGACTAAAGTGGAGATGGACTATCAGCAGTTGATGGCAGCCAGGGCCGAAGCCATTCTTTATGCCAAAGATAAGCTGCCGTTTATCGCTCTTGAGCCGTGGCTGGAAAAGCTGAAAGTTTGGCAAAAGAGCGCTAAAGCGGAAGAATGGCTGACCCAAAAGGATAAGATTTTAAAAAGCTTTAAGGAAAGCGATCGCCAGCTGAAAAAGTTGTACCGGTATTTGGACGGGGCGGACATTGACGCTAAAACGCAGGCGGCGAGAATCAGCGGAAGCGGGGTCAATTTTTTTAATGTCAATTCCGAAATGCAGGCCCAAAAGGAAGCGGAAATCGCCGACCGCGGTGATTTGCCGGAGCGGTTAAAGACGGAAATGCTGGCTCGGCAAACAAATGCCGAAGATTTGCGCCGAGAGATTGAAAACTGGGCGGATGACAGTCGGGGAATCATTGACGATTATCTGCCGCTTGACCCGGAACTGGATCCAATGGAGCAGGGCAGTCGCCAAATGGAGTTAAATAACGAGCTGGCCGAAAGAAAGCGGGAGTTGACTGAGCTTTTGCAGCCGGATGATGATTTGGCGGATGCCTACCGCAACGCGGAGCGAATGGCGGCGGAAATTGCCGATAATTACGAAAGCCAGGTTCCGGCGATGAAAGCCTTTTTACAGGAACTGGAGCAGGCTGATTTAAGCGGCACGGTGAAAAACAGCCTGCGCCATGAAATAGAGCAGCTGTTGTGGCAGTGCGACCCGGCTAACAGTGTCAGCCGGATTGGCAATTTTAAGTATTTGCAGGAAAAACTAGCGGCGGAAAAAGAGGCTTTTTTAGCGATTTTAAAGGATTTAAAAAGCTTTTATGCCAAGGGGCAAAGCCTGCTGGCAGCCTATAAAAGCGCCAAGAGCGCCGACCGGGAATGGGATGATACGGCATGGGAGGACTGGAAAGCGGCTGGGGAAACGCTCTTAACCGGCCGGGCGGCTGCATATTTTTATTTTCCGCTGTCGTATCAAAATTACCGGGAAACCGAAAACGGTGAGGATGCCGATAGTTTGGAGCAGAAGCAGCAGGCGATTGGACAGACGGCGGAAAATCAACTGGCGGAGGCGCTGTTTTTGGATCGGGAAAAAATCCTGAATACCAATCGCTTGCCCTCGGAGCTGGCGGCTGCGGTTAAAACAAGGGATATTGTTATTACGCAGGGGCTTTTGCAGCAGGCAGAGCAGGCTTTTCGGGAGCTTTCGGAAAAGTTTATTGTCAATGAATACTACTTTATGGTATTTTCTCATTTTGCCTTGCAGCCGGAGGATGAATTGGCAATTTCCGGCTATGCCAGGAGCGACCACGCCCGGCGGGGAGAACTGGAATATTTGCTCTTTGGCGGGACGGAAACGACCAATCAGGCGGCGATGATTGCCGTTTTATTTGGTGTCCGCCTTCTGTTTAATGTGATTGCTCTAATTTCGGATCCGGTCAAGATGGCAACGGTGAACTCGCTGGCGGCAGCGATTGCCGGCTGGTGGAGCTTGGGCGCGGGAACGCTGATTGTAACCGGAGTGATTGTCGGTTTATGGGCGGCGCTGGAAACCGGGGCGGATATCTTTATGCTCTTTCGCGGTAAGCGCGTACCGCTGGTTAAAACGGCTGCCACTTGGTACACGTCTTTGCAGGGGGCTTTGTCCGGAGTGGCCTTAGAAGTGGTGGAGGCTTTGGCGGAAACGGCTGAAAAAGCGCTGAAAAAGGGAACGGAAGTGTTTCAGGATAATCTCAATGCACTGGCGGGCAGTTTGACCGGCGATTTGAGTTATTACTTAGAAAACCGGACAGCCGAGCAAGCGGAAGAATTAAATGCCGAGGTTCAGGCGCTGGATCGCTCCATTCGGCAAAGTGTGGAAAGCGCGGTCAGGCAAAAATTACAGGGTTATGCGGCCGGTAAGGAAAAGGCCGAGCGGGAGCTGACTGAAATGGGGCTTAGTCCGGCGCAGGCCAAAGCCATTATCGAAAAAGCCTTTCAGCCGATAGAGCAGGCAGGACAAGAAATAGAAGAAAACTATACCAAGAAAGTAGAAGCAGCGGAAAAAGCGATTGCGGAGGCAGAGGCAGAAATTGAAAAAGTGCTGCGGGAAACGGAAAACAAGGGCAAAACCGCCATTAAAGAAAAATTAAGCGAATTGGGCACGGAATTTAATAAATTGGGCAAGGACACCATCAAACAGCAGAAAGAGCTGTTAAAGCAAAAGATTGACCAAAAGCTGAAACCGGTCAGGCCGAAAGCGGAAGGACAAAGCGGGACAAAAGACTGGCGGGATTATATCGGCATGAATTATGTGGATTATCTGCGTTTGTTTTTATTGGCGGATTTTGTACCGGCGGATGTGAAATGGCTGCGGGCGCTGGATTTGATTCAGCAAAATCAGCAGCAAACCGTACCGGACTTTTATCTGCTGGACTGCGAACGGCGTTTTGAACTCCATTCTGCTGCCGATTATCAGCCGATTTTTCTGCCCTTTGGAAAAACGGGGCACTTTGGCACATGGCTGGAAGATAAGTACCGGATTGAAGTCCGGACAGAGGGGGGATATTAGTGAAATACAAGGCATCAGTGACGATTGAGGCGGCGATTGTGGTGCCAATTGTGTTTTATACTATGATGGTGCTGTACAGCCTGATGAGTTATCTGCATATGGACTACCGGCTGAGCCGGGCGGCGGCGGAAGCGGCGGTGGATTTTGCCTATGATTCGTATTTGCTGTATCATTTGGAATTGTCAGAGCTCTTGGCGCATCATAGCTATCAGCGGCAGAGTTTAAAGACCGAGGATATTTTGAAAATGGAGAAAAAAGCGGGCGAATTGGTGCAAAAGCCGATTGACTTCTATTCGCCGGCTGCCGGGGATTTACTTGCCGATTTTCGGGAAATGGCTGAGTTGTCCGGTAATATGGCTGAAAAAATCGGTAAGTTGCCGCAAGAATTGCCGGGGATTGCCAAAAGCGAAGCTACGGTTTATGTCAGCCGGGTTTTCTTTGATCATTATTTGAAGCAAAAAGTTTGCCGGCAGCTAATCGGCACCTCCGGTTTTCAGCCGGAGCGGCTGAGTATCGGATTTGGCCGGTATTTATATGATTTTAAGGCATCCAGCTTTTATGTTCGCTATCTTTATGATTTTCCTTTACGGCTGTCTTTTTTAAAACAGGCGGAAATTCGCCAGCCGGTTTATATTGAAAGCTATATCGGCAATATCCGGCGCTATGACGGAGAAAAATATCAGAAAAAAGAAGAGGACGAGGAGGAATCGGAAGAAGAGCCGATGGTGTATATCACCGCAAAGGGGGCGCGCTATCATACCGACCGGTACTGCATCTCCATTTATTCGCCGGTGTATGAGTTTAGCAAAGATAAGCTCCATAACTGTAAGGAATGTAAGAGCTGTCAAAAGAAGGGCTGGATTTTTTCGGATATTGTGTATAAAACTGATACATCGAGTATTTATCATGCAAAGAAAGAATGCAGTCAGGTCAATCATCAGGTTACAGAAATCTCTCTATCAGAAGCGGAACAAAGAGGCTTGAGCCAGTGCAAACACTGCCAGAAAAAGGAGGCGGGCCAGTGAACATGAAGAGCAGGATAAAAAAACAGAAAAGCCCTCAAATAATAAAAAGCAATTGCCTGAAAAATAAGCGGCGGGGCTCAGTTACGATTGAGAGCGCATTGGTGTTTCCGATTTGTATTTTTGCGGTGCTGCTCATTATTCGGCTGGGAATTATGATTTATGATACCTATACGTTGTCGGTTACGGCGCAGGATTGGGCAGACAGCTGCCTGACCGCGGGAGATTCGGACTGGGCAAGGGGGCTGGCGGCGGAGCTAAACCGGCGAATGATTTATCCGCAGCCAGCGGATATTATAATGGAAGAAAATGGAAATGGCCGGGTTATGATGCAGTATATGCCGCTGCGGACGATTACGGTTGAGATTCGGGCAAATACTGCTCGGAAAGGAAAGCTGTATCATTTTTTAAACGGCCGCCAGCTGGCCGATCGGATTCCGGCCATACAGCAGATCAGCCAAAAGTATTTTGAGGTCATTAGAAAGCTGAAAAAAGAATAAACAAAGGAAAAGAGAATAAACCCAGGAAAAGAGAATAAATTCGCTTACAGAGAAAGTCCGCATCGGCTTTTTCTGTTTTGGCATGTGCATTAGGTCAGTTTACAAGGAACTTTCTCGCAGATAATTCACTAACTCTTTTTCTAACAATTCATACATGGTATTCCGCAAAAATTTTACTTTGTCTTGCTCATGGGCATAGTACCAAACAGTTTCTTCGCCGGGGCGGAGTAGGAGTAAATCTCCGTCAGCCTCTTTCCAAAATTCACCTAGTACACAATAATGCTCCTCGTGAATAGTTAGGTTAAAGAGCTGGGACAAGTTGATACTCAAACCTGTAGATACATTAACGCCCTCAGTTATGAGAAAAAAGTCCCGAACCTGCGTTGGGAGAATAAATCCTAATTTCTTTTCTATCTCTACAATCTTCTCTGCAGTTGCAGCAGATTTTATTTCATCAGAGGAGTCCAAGACTTTTGCCAACATTTTTGAGAACTTAGGGTATCGAGTAAACCATTCGGGGTGCTGTGTCTTGAATTTCTTTTGCTTTTCTCGTTGTACTCGTTTCTGTTCCTTACAGTAAGCGTCCAATTCCTCCAGATACCGTTCTTGATAGAGATTACTGATTTCAAACGCTATTCCGTTCTTCTCCAGAATAGCGATGGCTCCCTTTTGGCTACCAAATACTGGTACCCAAGAAAATCCATGCGACCGGGGTTTTAACTTCAAAAACTCGCCGTGGTTCAATAGTTTTTCCACTTCGGATTCGTGTTCGTTCCACCAATCCCACCAACTCTCAGGATTTTCTCTGCCCTCAGCTAAATTTAAGCACTTTGAAAATAACTCCAACTTATCCATCTCTATCACCTCGCATTATCCTTTTTCTATTTTACCACAATTCCGAGAGCGTGGAAATAGAGAGTTTTCCGGGATAAAGAGCTAAAACCTGGGGGGGGGTTCAAAAATTAGAAACGAATTAAAAAAATTACAGTTAGCGGAGAAATCTGGAGAAAGTGTGGAAATTATGGTATACTGCTGCCGGAAGCTTTAAAAATTGGGAAAAGGAGAAAAATTATGTGGCAGTGGATTCAGCTAATCAGCCAACCGGAGTTTTGGATGAAACTGATGGATGGTTTGGGGCCGTTTCGGTTTCTGGCGGGCATTTTGCTGGCCATGATTGAGGCCTTTTTTCCGCCGTTGCCTTTGGCGGCACTGGTCACGGTCAATATTATGGGGTTTGGCTTTTGGCTGGGATATTTGCTGTCCTATATCGGCACTTGCATCGGTACGATATTGGTTTATCTGCTGGTTAAAAAGCTGGGGGCCAAACGGCTGATTCCGTGGCTGCACCGGCAAAAGGAATATGAAAGGTTTCAAAAATGGATTCAAGGCAAGGGCGCATTTCCGTTGATTGTACTGTTTTCGTTTCCGTTTACACCTTCGATTGTCATTTCGGTTTTGGCCGCTCTATCAGAGATTAGAAAACGGGAGTTTTCGCTGGCGGTCGTTGCCGGAAAAGCAGTGATGATTTTGCTGTTAAGCGTGATCGGCTACAATGTTTCCGACTTTATGAAAAATCCGCTGCGTTCGGTGGTAATCATAGCGATGATGTTCCTTTTTCTTTTTCTTGCAAAAAAATTGTTGGAAAGATATGAAGGACTGATTCAAAAGAAACTGTCAGCAATAGAAAACAAGCAGAAACAAATGAAAAATAAGCGAAAACAAATAGCTGTTGAAATAAGAAAGAAAGTGCGATATAATAAAAAATGAATAATTTTTGCTTGAGTAATTCATTTTGCGGCAAGCGGCAGGGACAGCTGGCGCAGCGCGGATTCGGCAGGGCAAACGAGAAAAATGGTTTTTCTGTTTGCAGCTTGGCTTATTTCAAGCAAAAATCGGAAAGCAAGCAGAAAGGCGAAAAGGAAATGTTAAGAGAAAATGATATTTTGTCCAGAATTCGGGAAAAGTTTCCCGAATTGAGCAAGGGACAGAAGCTGTTGGCCAGTTATATTTCTCAGCATTATGATAAGGCAGTTTACCTGACGGCGGCTAAGCTCGGTCAGGTGGTTGGCGTCAGCGAATCAACGGTGGTGCGCTTTGCCAACGAATTGGGTTATGAAGGCTATCCTAAGCTGCAAAGAGCGCTGGAAGAAATCGCCAGAACCAAGATGACCTCGATGCAGCGGGTGGAAGTGATTGAAGACCAGATTGAAGCCGGCAGTGTGTTAAAGCATGTTCTGACCATTGACCGGGAAAGAATCAAACAAACCCTGGATGAAATGCAGGAAGACCATTTTAATCAGGCTATTCAGTATCTTTTGGATGCCAGAAGATGTTATATTGTCGGTGTCAGGGCCAGTGCGGCGTTGGCTAATTTTTTGGGCTTTTATTTTAATCTGATGTTTGATAATGTTAAAGTTATCAACAGCAACAGCAGTACCGAAATATTTGAAAACTTAAGGCGAATCAATGAAGATGACGTGATGATTGGCATTACCTTTCCGCGTTATTCCAAGCGGACATTGCATGCGCTGTCTTTTGCCAAGTCTCAAAAGGCAAAAGTGATTCTCCTGACCGACTGCGATCAGTCACCGGGGATGGTGTTTGCTGATGTGGCGCTGTTTGCCAGTACGGAAATGGCTTCGATTGTGGATTCACTGGTTGCGCCGATGAGTGTGGTTAATGCTATTATCGTGGCAATGTCGTTAAAGCGAAAAAACAGGATTATTGACAGTTTGGAGCAGTTGGAAAATATTTGGCAGGAATATCAGGTGTATGAAGATTTGGGGTCAAATAACCTGACGTCCGGATATTTAAAAGGAAATCGGTATGGAAAAAAGAAATGAGTATAGCTGGGATTGGGATACGCTGGTAGTGGGAGCCGGTGCCGCCGGTTGTATGGCGGCAATCGCCGCCGCCGGACAGGGTCAGCACGTACTTTTACTGGAGAAAAATGAAAAAATCGGAAAAAAGCTATATCTTACCGGCAAGGGACGATGCAATTTGACCAATCTGGCCGATACCAGTGAAATATTGGAAAATATACCAACGAATGCCAAATTCCTTTACGGGGCGCTGCATGCCCTGTCCAGTCATCAGTTGATGGCTTTTTTTGAGCAGGCCGGCTGTCCGCTGAAAGCAGAAAGAGGCGGGCGGGTTTTTTCCCGCTCGGATAAGTCAAGCGATATCCTGAAAACTTTGGAAAAACAGCTGTCGATTGGTGGCGTGACTGTCCGTAAAAAGGAAATAGTCAGGGAGCTGATGATGGCAGAAAATGCCGAGGAAAGACGGGTTGTCGGAGTTCGTTTAAGCAGTGGTGAAAGTATTTTGGCCGGGCGGGTGATCTTGGCGGCCGGCGGATTGGCCTATCCGGCGACCGGCTCGACCGGTGACGGCTACCGGCTGGCGGCGCAGGCCGGGCATAGTATGGAAGAAACGGTACCGGGACTGGTGCCGTTGGAAACTGCGGAACGGGATTTTGCAGCAGCTGCGCCCCTGCTTTTAAAAAATATCGGTTTTCGGCTGGTGGAGGGTAAAAAGCTGCTTTTTTCCGGTCAAGGAGAAATTCAATTTACACCTTTTGGTTTGGGTGGTGCCTTGGCGCTGTCGGCATCCAGTTATTTGCCGAAACGGCCGGCCGCAGTCAAGGGGGTGATTGACCTTAAGCCGGCGCTTAGTCCTGAAATGTTGGAGGACAGGCTCGTCAGAGAGCTGGCGGCGCAGCCGGATCAAGCCGTAGAAACGGCATGGGCTTCGCTCCTGCCGCATAAGCTGCTCCTGCTTTTCTTTCAGCGCTGCGGGCTGGCGGCGGAGAAGCCGGCGGCTCAAATCAGCAAAAAAGAAAGACAGGCCATGGCAGCCGGTTTAAAAGGACTGGAGTTTGAAATTAAGGGAACGCGGGATTTTACCGAAGCAATCATTACCCGCGGCGGTGTGCGGGTTAAGGAAATCAATCCGAAAACAATGGAAAGTAAGCTTGTCAAAGGGCTGTATTTAGTCGGAGAAATGATTGATGTGGACGCCTTAACCGGCGGCTTTAATTTGCAGATTGCATTTTCAACCGGATATTTGGCGGGGATTCAGCCCTGCCCGGATAAGGAGAAGAAATGAAAGCCATTCGCGGGGCGATTACGGTAAAAGAAAATACGGCAGCGGAGATTCTCGGTCAAACTGAAAAGCTGCTGACAGAAATTATGGTCAGAAACCTGTTGACTGAAGAAGAAATCGTAGCTGTCTTTTTTTCGGCAACCAAAGACCTGACGGCAGCGTATCCGGCCGGAGCAGCCAGAAATCTGGGATTGACACAGACGGCACTGGCTTGTTATACTGAGATGGAAGTAGAGGGCAGTCTTAGGCGGTGCATCCGGGTTTTGTTATTGGCCGAGATGAAGCGCAGACCCTATCATGTGTATTTAGAGGAAGCAAAAGATTTACGACCGGATTGGGGGAACCAAACCATGAAAATTGCAATTGACGGGCCGTCGGGGGCGGGTAAAAGTACAATTGCCAGAGAACTGGCCGGGAGGCTGGGGATTGTTTATGTTGATACCGGTGCGATGTACCGGGCGGTTGGGCTTTTATCGCTGCGCCGGGGTCTTGTTTTGGAAAAAGACAGCGATGTGGAGGCCTATCGGCAGGAATTAACGGAGTTAGCGGAAAATGCGCCGATTATTTTGAAATACGAGGATGGTGTTCAGCGCCTTTATTTACAGGATGAAGATGTCAGTGAACAGCTGCGGACGCAGGAGGTCGGTGAACGAGCCTCTAAGATCAGTACAATCCGGGAAGTCCGGCAGGCGATGGTGCGGCTGCAGCAGCAGATTGCGGACAGTCAGTCAGTGGTGATGGATGGCCGGGATATCGGCACGGTTGTGCTGCCGGAGGCCGAACATAAAATATTTTTAACAGCTTCGGCGGAAGTGCGCGGGCAAAGGCGCTGCCGGGAATTGCAGGAAAAAGGACAAACCGCGGAACTGGAAACCATTATCGCGGAGATTAAAGAGAGGGACGAGCGTGACCGGAACCGGCAGGAATCACCTCTGCGCAAGGCGGCGGACGCATTTGAGATTGACACTTCCGATAAAAGTATTGACGAGGTAGTGACTTTGATTTGGGAGCGAATCAAAGCATAATATTTTTTTCTGGCGCTGGTGTTTGATTTATGATATACTATATAAAATAATAAATCAATTTTCCATGTTAAGGAGTTTCATGTTTCTGCGCAGGGTATGGCCGGTTAAAAAACGGTTTGACAGGTGCGGAAAAATGCAGATAATTTAAGGAAGAGCTTTCTGTTTACGCTGAAAAAGCAGAGGAGCTTTCTTTATAGTTTACAGGAAACAGGACGAGGAGGTAATTATGAGCATGAGATATACAACGGAACTGGGCTCGGTCGTGGTTGATACCAAGGTTATTGCCCAGATGGCGGGCTTATCGGCGATCGAGTTGTACGGCATTGTCGGCATGGCGATGGTCAGTCTCAAAGACGGGATTGTAAAAATGCTGAGCCGGACGGCGCTGACTAGGGGTGTCAATGTTATGGTTGAAGATAATGAGTTGTGCATTGATTTTCATATCATTATTGAATACGGCGTTAATATTCGGGCGGTGACCGAAAATCTGATCAGTACGGTTAAATATAAACTGGAAACATTTTCCGGCATGAAAGTAAAGCGGATCAATGTTTTTGTAGAAGGTGTCCGGGTTGATGAGTAAGCAGGAGGATGGAATGAAAGTTCAAAAAATTGATGCAAAGACCTTCCGGAAGATGTTCCTGGCGGGTGCGAAACTATTGGAAATAAAAAAGGAATATGTAAACGAGCTAAATGTTTTCCCGGTACCGGACGGTGATACCGGAACCAACATGACGATGACAATTCTGTCAGCGGCTCGGGAAGTGGAGCAGCTTGAAAACGGCGATATGAAGGCAATTGCCAAGGCGATTTCTTCCGGTTCGCTGCGTGGTGCCAGAGGCAATTCCGGGGTGATTTTATCACAGCTGCTGCGGGGCTTTGCCAAAGGGATTGAGCAGTACCGGGAGTTGGATGCAATGATTATCGCGGGGGCTTTAAACCGTGGAGTGGAAACCGCTTACAAAGCAGTAATGAAACCAAAGGAAGGTACGATTTTGACGGTAGCCAAGGAAATGGCCAATAAGGCGGCAGAGTTAGCTTTGGAAGATAATGATATTTTAGAGAACTTTCCCAAGATTTTAGAGCATGCTCAAAAAGCGCTGGAAAACACGCCGAACCAATTGCCGGTGCTGAAAGAAGCGGGCGTAGTGGATGCCGGCGGACAGGGTCTTTGCTATATTTTAGAGGGTGCCTATAAGGCATTGGCCGGTGGTGGTGAGGTCAGCTTTGATTTTGGTGAGCAGGCAGCCGGCAGCGGAAAAAAAGAGTTCAACCATGTTTTTCAGGAGGCAGCGGATTCGATTGAGTTTGGCTATTGCACCGAGTTTATCATTAACACGAAAGAGGGTGCGGACAATGAAAAGGATTCCGAAGCGCTGAAAGGTTATTTGGAAACCATCGGTGATTCGATTGTGGCGGTTTGCGATGATGATTTGATTAAGATTCATGTTCATACCGAAAATCCGGGTCTGGCCCTGCAAAAGGCTTTGACGCTTGGCTATTTATCCAATTTAAAAATTGAAAATATGCGGATTCAGCACACCGAGCAGCTGATTAAGCATGGACATGAAATTGCCTCGCAGCAGGCGGAAGCCAAAGCCAAGCCGGAGCGGCCGATGGAGAAAAAAGAAAACGGCTTTGTAGCGGTTTCAGCCGGTCAGGGAATTGAGAATGTATTTAAGGATTTGGGGGTTGACGTGGTCATTACCGGCGGTCAAACGATGAATCCCAGCACCGAGGACTTTGTGCAGGCCATTGAAAAAATTAATGCCGATACGGTGTTTTTATTTCCCAACAACAAAAATATTATCTTAGCGGCCGAACAGGCAGTTCATTTGGTTAAGGACAGAAAGGTGGTTGTCATTCCGTCCAAGACTGTTCCGCAGGGAATTGGTGCCTTGATTGCTTTTGAGGAAGGGGCGGCGCCGGAAGAAAATAAGGAAACAATGCTTGAAGCAATGGCAGCGATTAAATCCGGTCAGGTCACCTATGCAGTCAGAGATACGCAGTTTGAAGGCAAAACAATTAAAACCGGCGATATTATTGCTTTGGATGAAAGCAAAATTTTGGCGGTAGCCGGGGATGTTGATACGGCGGTTGAGGAGCTGGCAGCGGCGCTGGTAGATGAGGACAGTGAAATCATCACTCTTTATTACGGCGAAGACGTACAGTCGGAAGCGGCAGAACAGGCGGCGGAGTTGCTCCGGGGAAAATATCCGGCGGCGGATGTGGCCGTTCAGTTTGGCGGCCAGCCCTTATATTATTACCTTATTTCCGTGGAATAGAGCTTATGACGGAAGGAAGGGCTGACTGGTGACTGACATCCGGCGGTCGGAGTGCTGCTGCGGGAGCGGCGGTTAGCGGATGAGCGACCGGAAAATTAAAAATGATTTCAGTTCAGGCAAGCTTTTTCAAGAAACAGAAAAAGCTTGCCTTTTAACTCAACTTTCTCAGGCTTGAATTGCGGCACTGAATGAGGCTGTACTTTTGTCTGGGCGAGCACCTGGCTTTGAATGAAGACGTGCTTTTGTTCAGGTGAGCAAGCGGCACTGAATGAAGCTGCGCTTTTGTCCAAGCGGGTAACTGGCGCTGAATGAAGCCGTGCTCCTGTCCGGACGAGCAATCTGCCTAAAAAACTGGTTTTATCAGACATGGGAAAGCGGAGTTTTTAAAAATCAGGTATATTGACAGCGGCTGAGCCTGTGGATTCAGTGCGGGAAAGTTGAGAAAGCAAGCAGCGAGTTTTAACAGTTAAAGGAAGCGGAGGCAGAAATGCAAAAAGCAGTCAGAGAATTAAAAGGAGTCGGCGCCAAGACGGAAAAACTGCTGCAAAGCATGGGCATTTTGACTTTTTATGATTTGCTGACCTGCTATCCTAAGGGTTATGATTTTTTTAGCGGTGTAACCGATATCGCCGGAATTCAGGAAAAGGAAGAAAATTATTTGCGCCTGAAAATCGTTTCTCAGCCCAAGTTTCAATACTTCGGCAAGCTGACGGCGCTTAGTTTTTATGCGGCCGATGAGTCGGGGCAGCGGCTGCGGGTGACCTATTTCCGGCAGCCTTATCTGGCGAAAGTGATGTTGCCGGGCCGGGTTTTGATTTTACGGGGCCGGCCGCATCGGCAGAAAGCAGAATGGCAGCTGATTAATCCGGCAGTGGTTACCGAGGAGGAACTGACGGAGCTGGCGGCTTTTCCCCTTTCCGCCAGATACCCTGTCCGCAAAGGCATCAGCGAAAAGAAATGGAAGCAGTATTTAAAGCAGATTTTATCGCTGCCGGCGGATGAACAGCCGGTCAAAGATTATATCGAAGCGGCGGTGCGGGAAAAATACGGACTTTTGCCTTTATGGGAAAGCTACCAAAAGCTGCATTTTCCAAAAACCAAGGCGGAGGCGGAAGCTGCCCGTAAACGGCTGGTTTTTGATGAGTTTTATTTTTTTCGGGCCGGGATGGCAAAAGCTGACCGGGAGCAGCCAAATGATTTCCCGCTGCGGTCAGGGGCACTGGCCGAGCGTCTGATTGCCGGCCTGCCGTTTGCCCTGACGGCGGATCAGGCGGAAACAATTGCCGCTATTGAAAATGATTTGCGCAGCCAGCGGCGGATGGTTCGGCTGGTGCAGGGTGACGTGGGCAGCGGCAAAACGGCGGTAGCATTTGCGGCAGCGGCCATGATGATTGAAAACGGCTATCAGGCTGCGCTGATGGCGCCGACGGAGGTGCTGGCGGTGCAGCATTTTCAGGAAGCGGAAAGAAGGTTGGCGCCGCTTGGCATAAAAACAGTACTGCTTTTGGGCTCGGCCAAGGCCAAAGAAAAAAAAGAAACTTATGAGCAAATGGAGAGCGGTCAGGCGCATTTTATTATCGGCACGCATGCTTTGATTCAGGAAAAGGCGATTTACCGCAATTTAGGTTTGGTCATCACCGATGAGCAGCATCGTTTTGGGGTGATGCAGCGGGAGAACTTAAGCCGAAAAGGCGTTCGGGAAAAGCTGCCGCATATTCTGGTGATGAGCGCTACGCCGATTCCCCGAACTTTGGCTCTGATTTTATATCAGGATATGGATATTTCCGTGATTAAAAGTATGCCGACCGGGCGCATACCGGTGCAGTCCTTTTTAAGAAGCGGCAGCGCCCGCGACAAGATTTACCGGTTTATGGAAAAGGAAATCAGGAGTGGCGCGGCGGCATATATTATTTGTCCGGCGGTTGAGGACAATGAGGAGTTGGCGCTGACCGGAGTCATCAGTTACGCGCAGGCCCTGCAAAAGAAATATCCGCAGCTGCGGATTGCGTATTTATACGGCGGCCAGCCGGAAAAAGAAGAAATTATGAGGGCTTTTGCCGCTGGGGAAACGGATATTTTGATTTCAACGACCGTGGTGGAGGTCGGAGTCAATGTACCGCGGGCGACCGTGATGCTGGTTGAAAACGCGGAGCGTTTTGGACTGGCGCAGCTTCATCAGTTAAGGGGCCGGGTCGGGCGCGGCAATCGGCAAAGCTATTGCATTTTTTTATCGGATGCTAAGGATTCGGCGATTCGGGAAAAGTTGGAGTTTGTAGCGGCGCATCAGTCAGGCTTTGAGATTGCCGAGTATGATTTGAAGATGAGAGGGCCGGGCGATGCGTTTGGCGTCAAGCAGCATGGCTTGCCGTTGCTGCAGCTGGCGGATTTGTATCAGGATTTGCCGGTGCTGGAGATGGTTTCGCAGGCGGCTGCGGAAATCGGCGATTCCGCTGAGCGCCGGCAAATGCTGGAGTTGTATTACGGCGGCAGCCGGGAGATTTTGTCGATATAATAATTTCCCTATATTCGGTGGGGCAGGCTTTTGAGACAAATCAAGTATTTGTGTGCAGGAAGCAGAACTTTCGACAGGGCCGACTGCCCGCCTGGGCAGAAGCGCGGAGTGCTTCGATCAGGGCAGATCGCCCGCCCGGGCAGAAGCGCGAGTTGCTTCAATTAGGGGCCGACCGCCCATCCGGCAGAAAACGGAGCTTGCAATCAGGGGAAAATTGAGAGTAAGGAGTACATAATGAGAGTAGTGGCAGGAGCGGCCAGAGGAATTCCGCTGAAAGCGCCGAAAGGCGATCAGGTCAGACCGACGGTTGACCGCTTGAAGGAAACGCTGTTTAATATGATTCAGGCGGAAATTTATGAGCGAACGGTATTAGATGTCTTTGCCGGCAGCGGAGCGCTGGGGATTGAAGCACTCAGCCGGGGAGCACGCTGCGCTTATTTTTGCGAGAAAAACAAAGCGACAGTTGAGGTAATCAAGGATAATTTGCGGAGAACTAAGCTGGAAGAGAAGGCACAGGTTTTGGCGGGTGATTTTTTAGGGGGCTTGGAAAAAATCAGGGGCGCCGGTGTAAAGCTGGATCTTGTTTTTTTGGATCCGCCCTATCAGGAGGAGGATTTGTACCGGCGGGCAATCGAAGCTTTGACCGAAAAAAAATTGCTGGCCGAGGATGCTTTGATTATTGCCGAAACAAAGAGCGGTTTTGACTTTTCTTTTTTAGAGAAATATGATACAATAAAAACCGAGAAATATAAAAAGTTTAAAACCAATCAATATATATTTATGCGCTTTAATGTTTAAGCCGGTAAAGAAACGGTTGTCCGAATAAGGCAAACGATGTTTTTGGCGGCAGATTATTTAGGTTTATTGAGGGACGGAACGAGGAAATAATATGAAAAAAGCAGTGTATGCCGGCAGTTTTGATCCGCCGACTTACGGACATATGGATATTATTGCCAGAGCATCTAAACTGGTCGATGAGTTGATTGTCGCCGTGGCAGTTAATCCGCATAAAAAATCATTATTAAGCTTGGAAGAAAGAAATGAATTGTTAAAGGCACTGACCAAGGATATGCCGAATGTGAGAGTGGAATTTTTCACCGGATTATTGGTTCGTTTTGTCGAAAGGGAAAATGCGGATGCCATTATTCGGGGCTTTCGGGCGGTGTCTGATTTTGAGTATGAATTGCAGCTGGCGCAGGGCAACAGCCTGCTCAGTCCGCAGACAGAAACCGTGTTTTTGGTGTCTAACGCCAAATATTCCTTTATCAGTTCTACTTTTGTGAAAGAAGCGGCTTTCTTTGGCGGAGAAATTGGCGATATGGTGCCGGAACTATCCAAACAGGCGGTATTAAGAAAGATGGGAGTAAAGAATGAACAGCAAAGTGTTTGATATTATCGATGATATGGAAGTGTATGTAAATGACAGCAATGCCTTGCCGTTTCAGTCCAATAAAGTAGTGGTGCGGAGCGATGTGATGGATGAGTTTATCACCCAAATCCGGCTGGCGCTGCCCGAGGAAATCAAAAGAGCCAATGCGATTATTGATGACCGGGAGCATATGATGTCGATTGCCAAAGAAAAGCTGGCTGAAATAGAAGAAGAAGCGGTTAACCGGGCGAAAGCACTGGTTGACGAGCATGAGATTACCCGCCAGGCACAGGCCAAGGCTGAGGCAATTTTGGATAAAGCATACAAGCAAAGTGAAGAAATTCGCCGTGAGGCTTACCGCTATACCGATGAGCTCTTGGAAAAAGCGCAGAAAACGATTACAGCGCTGCTCAATCAGGCCAATGCCGATTATTCCAAGTTTGAAAAAACCTTGGTCGGCCAATTAGATATTATTGAAGAAAACCGAGAGGCCTTAAAGGAATAGAGAGTGCTGATGTCAAATAATAACCGGGTTTCTTTGCTCCGGCGGCAGAAACGGACGGCCGTATTTTTGGGCAGTCAGCCGGGCATAAAGCCGGTCGCAGCGCAGTTCGTTCTGCCAGCGGGCCAAAGCGGCGGTGGGTAGTTTTTTGGCATGCCGGGTATTGGTAATTACCGGCAGGCGTGAAACTTCCTGTAAACGGCGCAGCAGCGGCGCGGCTGAGCGGCGCAGGCCGAGAATCCGCAGATAGCTGTTTTCCACAGTCGGCGGCAGGGGTGGGCGTTGATTTAAGAAAATATTCAGGAGCGCCCGTTTAACGGCGGCGGCCGGGAAGTTGCGGGAGCGGCAGGCGCTGATATAGCCGGCAAAGGGCAAGTCTAAGTCCAAAGCAGCCAGCAGGCGGTTTATGAGTTCGGACTTTTGCTCGCGCAGGCGGAGCAAAGCGGCTGAGTCCTGCTGAATTAATAAGAATTGAACAAACGGATAGATATCCTCTGGGAAAATCGGTCCGTTTTTTTGTGCTTCGGCTGCTTGCAGCAGTTGAAAAGAAGCAGCCGGCAGAGCGGTGCTTAATTTGGTCCGGTCGTTTGCCTGAAGCAGACGGCGGATGGCGGTGGCGGATAGAAAGGTATTTGGCTGATAGTTTTCGTCCAAATAGCTTTGTCCCTGCCTTTGAATTAAATGCGGCGTGATTTGGCTGC
This sequence comes from Lachnospiraceae bacterium oral taxon 500, assembly GCA_002999035.1. Taxonomy (NCBI): domain Bacteria; kingdom Bacillati; phylum Bacillota; class Clostridia; order Lachnospirales; family Lachnospiraceae; species Lachnospiraceae bacterium oral taxon 500. The sequence goes on along the minus strand of CP027241.1, from coordinate 2,571,443 downwards.
GGAAAGCTGTCAGTGCCTTTAAGTATTCGATGGCCAGGATATTATTGGAACCTTTGAGAATATGGCCGTAACCGGCATCGGGGAACAGGCTTTCAACTGCTTCCTGCCGGGCGGCGGCATAGGAACGGCCGTTTTTTAAGCTGCTTTTTAAAGCCGCCGAAAAATCGGTGCTTTCGGTGGTCAGAATTTCGGCTAAGGCTTGCAGCGGCGGCAGATCAGGACATTCCGCACCAAAATAAAGCTCGTCAACAACTTGACTTTGCTCTAGGAGAAAAACCGCTTCGGCGGCAAAGTATTCGGCGCTGGCAGCGGCAGCGGAAACCGGCAGTTCCAGTACCAGATCAATGCCGCCCGATAGAGCTGCTTCTGCCCGCAGCCATTTATCAAAGACTGCCGGCTCGCCTCTTTGCACAAAGTTGCCGCTCATAATGGCAATCACAAAATCAGCTTTAATTTTAGAAAGCTGATAGGCATGACCAAGATGAAACGGGTTATATTCAGCGATAATGGCAGCGGTTTTCATGATTTTCCTTTCTGTGATTTGGATTCCCCGCGCTGATACCGGGCGCAGATAGGATTGTTTCGGTAGTCATACATAACGGCGGCATCTTTTTCTTCTACATTTCGCAGCAATAAACGTTCGGTTTGTAAAAACAGCATGACAGCGCCTCCTTTCATTTTGGCTTGGACTTATAGTTATAATACCATAAATTTGATATCAGTGCGAGAAAATTCTGCGGTTATTCTTACGCAGGATTCGGAAATTGCCTGTAAACCGGAGACTTTTTGCCAAGCGGAAAAACAAAAAATCGAAAAGGAACTTTTATTCCCACAGACTTTGTGCTATAATTAAAAAGATATGAGTTCAACTTTTCCCTATTTGGAAAAACTGTCTTTTTGGGCAGATTGCCCGCCCGGGCAGAAACGCATAGCGTTTCGACCAGGGGCAGACCGCTCGTCCGGGCAGAAGTGGGCAGCACTTCGATTAGGGGCAGGTTGCCGTCCGGGCCAAAAACGAAGTTTTTGATTGGGGCGGTCATCGAACAGGCCAGAGTTGAACTGTAAATATACGCAAAGCAGAGAGCTTGAAAGGAGTTGCAAATGAGTTTTATTGATGGAATCAAAAACAAGGCAAAACAAGACCTGCAGACAATTGTCTTGCCTGAGGCAATGGATATCCGTACCTTGACTGCGGCCGAACAGGTGATGAAGGAAGGCATAGCGAAGGTTATTTTAATTGGAAACGAAAAAGAAATCCGGGAAAAAGCAGGAGACTTAAACCTTGACGGTGTTGAGATTGTGGATCCGCAAGGTTTTGATAAGTTAGACAGTTATACCGAAAAATTATTTACTTTGCGCGAGAAAAAAGGTATGACCCGGGAAAAGGCCAGAGAACTTTTGCAGACCGATCCCTTGTTTTTGGGCGTGATGATGGTAAAAATGCAGGATGCGGACGGTATGGTGGCCGGAGCGGTCAACTCAACCGCCAATGTGCTGCGGCCGTCGCTACAGATTTTAAAAACGGCGCCGAATGTTAAGATTGTGTCCAGTTTCTTTATCATTTCCGTTCCGAACTGCGATTTGGGCGTAAACGGCACTTTCCTGTTTGCTGACTGCGGATTGAATCAAAGCCCGTCGGCCGAGGAATTATCCTCCATTGCCGGCAGCTCGGCCGAAAGCTTTAAAATGCTGATTGGCGGAGAACCGATGATTGCCATGCTCAGCCACTCGACCAAGGGCAGCGCCTCGCATCCGGATGTCGATAAAGTGGTAGAGGCAACTCAGATTGCGCAAAGAGAATATCCGCAGTATCAAATTGACGGCGAATTGCAGGCGGATGCAGCCATCATTGCCAAAGTCGGCCAGAGCAAAGCGCCGGGCAGCAAGGTAGCGGGTCAAGCCAATGTACTGGTATTCCCGGATTTGGACGCCGGCAATATTGCTTACAAATTGGTGCAGTATTTGGCGAAAGCGGAAGCATACGGCCCGATTACGCAGGGAATTGCTGCCCCGATTAATGATTTATCCCGAGGCGCAACGGCTGAGGATATTACCGGAGTAGTAGCGATTACAGCTGTTCAGGCGCAATATAAAAAGGTACAGGCTTAAAAGGAGAGAGGAATGAAGATATTAGTTATTAACTGCGGAAGTTCGTCACTGAAATATCAATTGTTTGACATGACCAATGAAACTGTTTTGGGCAAGGGCCTGGTTGAGCGGATTGCCATTGACGGTTCTAAATTGGTGCAGACGGTTGGCGAGGAAAAGTATGTAGTGGAAGAAAATATGAAGGATCATAAAGCGGCGATGAAGCATGTCTTTGACGCTTTACTTGATCCCGAGAAGGGATTGATTTCCTCGCTGGATGAGATTAATGCCATCGGTCATCGGGTGCTGCACGGCGGCGAAGAATTGACCGATTCGACGATTATTGACGGACATGTTAAAGATGTCATTCGTGAATATGTTAAGTTTGGCCCGCTGCACAATCCGGCTAACCTGATGGGTATTGAAGCCTGTGAAGAATTGGTTCCGGGCAAACCGAATGTGGCGGTGTTTGATACCTCTTTCCATCAGACTATGCCGGCCAGCAGCTATATGTACGGTATTCCGTATGAATACTATGAAAAATACCGAATTCGCAAGTTTGGTTTTCACGGTACCAGCCATAAGTATATCACTCGCCGGACAGCTGAACTGCTGAAAAAGCCGCAGGATGAGATAAATATCATCACGGTGCATCTGGGCAACGGCTCTTCGCTGGCCGCGGTTAAAAACGGAAAATGCATGGATACCTCCATGGGACTGACTCCGCTTGAGGGTCTGGTCATGGGCACTCGCAGCGGTGATTTGGATCCGACGGTTCTGACCTTTTTAATGGAAAAGGAAGGGATTCAGCCCAATGATATGAACCAGATGCTGAATAAAAAGTCCGGATTTTTGGGTATTTCCGGTTTAAGCAGCGATGCCAGAGATTTGGAAAATGCGGCGGCTGAGGGCAATGAGCGGGCTAAGTTGGCGCTGGAAATGTTTGTCAACCGTACCAAGCGGTATTTGGGCGGCTATATGGCGGAGCTTGGCCGGGTTGACGCGATTTGCTTTGCCGGCGGAATCGGTGAAAACTCGGCGGAGATGAGAGAGCGCTTAGTGGGCGATTTGGAGTTTTTCGGGATTAAATTAGACCGGGAGAAAAATAAGACCAGAAGCGAAGCCCTGATTTCGGCTGATGATTCTAAGGTTGCGATTTGGGTGGTTCCGACCAATGAGGAACTGATGATTGCCCGGGATACTTTGGATTTGGTCAGAAAATAGTGCTTTTGCGGTAAGAAGAAGCAGACAGCAGAAAAAGCAAACAGAAAAAGAGATGAAAAGGCGCTGCCGGAGATTTCCAGGCAGCGCCTTTTTGAGATGCGTTTTTAATTTTTACTTAACCGGCCATGCAACTCCTGATCGAAGTGCTCCGCTTTCTGCCCGGGTGCGCAGAAAGTCTAAAAAGACGATTTTGCTGAGCAGGAGCGTTTCGGCTTTTAATAACCGATTTCGTAGTAATACGGCCACCATTCCTGGCAGGCTTTGAAAACTTTATCGGCCGGATAGTAGTAATCTTTGCGGCTGTCCGGGTTGTAGGTTTCAAAACTGATCACACCGTTCTGGTTGACATAGCCTTTGATAATGACAAAATGTCCGGAACCGACAGAAGTATAATCATCACTCAGATAATAACCGTCCAGGCAGACTAAGATAATCCGATCTTTGTTTAGGGATTCTACCAACTGAGAAATAGCGTCAAAGTTTTTCCGGTCATAGGGTACCTGATAGCTGTCCATAACCGATTCAATATCGTCGGTGAACCACCAGCCGCCGTTGGGCCGGATCCAGGAACGAAGCGTTTCGGCGCTGACGTTATTGGCTTCGCTGAACCATTTCAGGATCATTGAAGTAACAGACGGTCCGCAGTTTTCGTAGCTGTAAGGGCCGGATTGATTTTGATCGACAAACCATTCGTAGTTACGGTTGACATGTTTTTCGGCGATAGTATTGTTAACCGGAGTCAGCTTTTTACGGAGTGAGGGTACTGCCATCCGCGAGGCGATAGCGGCAACTTCAGCTCGGGTGATGTTTGACTGCGGGTAAAAGCGCATAGCATCATCGCCCGTCATGATACCGTAGGAATACATTTGCAAAATGCTGTCCGCTTCAAAAGTACCGCTGTCAACGTCGGGAATATTTAACAGCGTAATATTTGGATTGATGACTTCATCGCTCGCCGAAAGGATTCCGCTGTAAATAGAAGCAAAGTCCGTCCGGTTAATGGGCGCATTATAATCGGAAAAATAAGAGCCGTTTAAAATTCCGAAACTGACGGCAAAATCAATGTAGCTTTGGTACCAAGGGCCGGTCGGGGCAGGTTCGGTCGGGGTGTACTCATTATAAGTTTGATATAAACGCACTGCCAAAGTAACGGCTTCGGCTACGGACAGATTGCCGTTCGGGTTAAAGACGGTGGCGGAATTGCCTTTCATTAATCCCAATTCATAAGCAGCTTTGACGCTGGAATAAAACCAGGAATTTTCCGGGACATCAGCAAACGAAGAATAACTTTTTTTCGTTGTAAAGTTGGAATAACCGGTTGCGTCCGCAGGTTGGATAAAACTAAGTGTCAGGATGAAAACCAGACAGATTACGATATGCTTTTGCAGTTTTTTCATAAAACCTCCTAAGAATAGATGTATTTTATAGTTTTTAGAAACTCTCCGCCCTTCGCTTTTATCCGGCTGCCCTGTTCCCGGGAAAGATACGGAAAACCGCACAAAGCGGTACAAAGAACAAATTCAGTATAAAGCAAAAGAACGGAAATAGCAAGCGAAAAAATTTATCTGATTTTTAAGGTTTTTTGGCTGTTGGTACTCATTGTTTTTTAACTTGACAGCCGAATTCTTATAGGCTAAAATAGGGAAAGCAACGCCGCCGGAGGGCGGTGATTACAGTAAAACGGCGCAAGAATTGTCTTAGCAGGAAGAGGAAACGATGGTATTTTCAAGTCTTTTTTTTATATTTGTATTTTTGCCGGTGTGCCTGTTGGTATATTATCAAATGCCGACCCGCAGTGCCAAAAATTGGGTACTGATTATTGCTTCCCTGATTTTTTACGCTTGGGGTGAGCCGGTTTGGATTACTTTATTGATTTTCAGTGCCACGATTGATTATTTTCATGGCTTGATTATTGAGAGCCACCGCGGCCGGTGGCAAGCAAAAGCAGCAGTGGCGAGTTCTTTGGTGCTGAACTTAGGACTGTTGGCGGTATTTAAATATTCCGGCATGATTGCCGGTACGATTGCGGCGCTGACAGGTTTGCCGATTGAATATAAGGGTTTTTCTCTGCCGATCGGGATTTCTTTTTATACCTTTCAAACGATTTCTTATACGATTGACGTTTACCGGGGTGAGGCCAAGGCACAGCATTCTTTTGCCAAGTTCATGCTGTTTGTGTCGCTCTTCCATCAACTGGTAGCCGGGCCGATTGTCCGCTATGTCGATATTGCCAATGAAATTGATAATCGGGTCTTTAAGCTGGATGATTTCAGCAGCGGTGTCAACCGCTTTATTTTGGGCTTGGCCAAAAAGGTAATCATTGCCAATACTGCCGGAGCCTTGGGCGAAGGCCTGTTAACGGTCGGCGGCCAAAATGCGTCGGTGTTGGGCTCATGGCTGGGGATTTTGTTTTTTTCTTTTCAGATTTATTTTGATTTTTCCGGTTACTCGGATATGGCAATTGGTATGGGTAAGATGTTTGGTTTTACCTATAAGGAAAACTTTAACTACCCCTATGTTTCAACCTCAGCTACGGACTTTTGGCGGCGCTGGCATATTTCGCTGGGCTCGTTTTTCCGCGATTACCTGTATATTCCGTTAGGTGGAAACCGTCGCCATGTTTTTCGCAATTTGTTTATTGTCTGGTTCTTAACGGGGCTGTGGCACGGCGCTTCCTGGAACTTTGTGGTTTGGGGGCTTTATTACGGCGTGCTGATTGGTCTGGAACGGATTTTGGGGCGGACATCCGGCCGGAAAATGCCGAGGGTTTTCGGCCATATTTACTGTGTATTCATTACTTTGGTTGGCTGGGTCTTTTTCTATTTTGAATCGTTAAAAGACGGGCTTGGTTATTTGCGTCAAATGTTTGGTTTGGCGGGGCTTCCGGTTTGGAACCTGCAGTTTGAGATTATGTTTACCAATAATCTTTATTTTATTATTTTGGCAGTGATTGCCTGCACACCGCTATTGGCGTTTATTTGGAAGCGGCTGCGGCTGGGAGAAACACCGCTTTTGCTGGCTCTCAACGGCGGGCTTTTCTTTGCATCGGTAGCTATGCTGGTCGGCCGGACCTACAATCCGTTTTTATATTTTCGGTTTTAATCAGCAGTAATAAAGAAGGAAAAAAGAAAATGATTAAAAAATTAAATGTTGTATTATTTGTATTAGGTCTTTTGGCGATGGGCGTTATGAACTTGTTTTTATATAACAAAGCGGAGGTTTCGGCGGCGGAGAACAGGACACTGGCTAAGTTCCCGGAATTTTCAACGGAAGCTCTAAAAAACGGTGATTTTTTCAGCGGGATTGAAACCTTTTATGCCGACCGTTTTATGTTTCGGGATAGCTGGATCAGTCTGAATGATAAGCTGATGGCCTTAAAGGGCATGGCCGGTGAGGATGAAGCGGAGATCTTGACTTTAAAAACGGGCGATCAGTTTGCGGCTGATCCGGATAAGGCACAGGAGAAAGATCCGAAAGAAGCTTCTACCGCCGAGAACGAAAAGTCCGCAGATACGACCGAAACGGAAACTATGGCCGCTCAGGCCGGTCTGGTCAGCAGCGTCAGTGATTTGAACGATCGGGTTAAGCTTTATGCCCGGCGGCAAATTGCCGAGTACCTGGCCCGGCACCCGGAGGAAACAAAGCCGTCCGCTGCTGCTTCGGAGCAGGCAGCACCGAATATGGAAACGGTCATTGAGGATACCCAGGATAATGAGGCCGGCGAAGTCAAGAGCAACTTTTTGGTGCTCAAAGATGCCGCTTATGAAATATTCGGTTACCGGTCAGCGTCCTGCCAGTTTTACGCGGAAAGTATCAACCAGTTTGCCGCTAAAATGCCGGAATCGATGCGGGTCTTTTCGCTGGTAGCGCCCAGTCATATTGAGTTTATTCCTAATAAAAAATACCGGGAAATGGGCAGCTCACAGGAAGAAGCAATTCAGTTGATTAATAGCTTTTTCAGTCCGCGGATTACGCCGGTTGATGCCAGAAGCTCACTGCTTTCGCATTATCAGGATTATTTATATTTTCGCTCGGATCACCACTGGACGGCCAGAGGAGCGTATTATGCGTATGAGGCTTTTGTAAAGACGGCCGGCTTTTCACCGGTTACCTTGGATAAGTATGAAAAAAAGGAGTTCCCGGGATTTTTAGGCACTTTGTATGATAAGACCCGAAGCGCCAAGATAGCGGCTAACCCCGATACGGTTGAAGTGTTTATGCCGTTAGTGGAGTCGACCTTTCAAATTCACACGGCCAAGGGCGGTGTGCTGAACTGGAATGTCATCAATGAAAACTACGGCAAGCCGAGTTTTAAGAATAAATATTTGGTGTTTTTAAGCGGTGATGAGCCGTTGTCGGTGATTACGACTAATGTTGACACCGACCGGAAAATCCTGGTGTTTAAGGATTCTTACGGCAATGCCTTTATTCCGTTTTTGATGAATCATTATAAGGAAATTCATGTGATCGATCCCCGGCATTTTCAGGCAAACGCTGCGGCCTATGCGGTGGAACAGGGTTTTGATGATGTGTTATTCCTCAATTATGCCGTGGTCATTGCCGGCAATCAGAACTTTGCCAAAAACATTCAGCGGGTAACGCAGTGAGTGGCTTGTCCGGGCTGTAACAATTTTATAAGAAAATTCTTGATTTTTTGACAGTATCAGGTATACTATAAAGGAAAGGCAAATGGATGTCGCGTATGCCTGGTTTAAAAATTGTGCACAAAAGCATTTTGAAAGGAGATTAATCAATGAAAGGTTATCTTGAAATTACAGATGTACTTGCCAGAGAGGTATTGGACTCAAGAGCAAATCCCACTGTCGAGGTGGATGTTACCGTATTGAACGAAGAAACCAATCGTCTTTATTTGGGACGCGCATCGGTTCCCTCGGGAGCATCGACCGGCGAGTTTGAAGCAGTTGAATTGCGGGATGGCGGCGAGCGCTATATGGGCAAAGGCGTGTTAAACGCAGTTGACAATGTCAATGAAATCATTGCCGAAGAATTGATTGGCTTAAACGCCTTGGATCAAAGATATATTGACGAATTGATGCTGGATTTGGACGGCACGGAAAACAAGTCGAAGCTGGGTGCCAATGCTATTCTGGCAGTTTCGATGGCAGTAGCCAAGGCAGCGGCCGCAGCGCTGAATATGCCGCTTTATCAGTATTTGGGCGGCTTTAACAGCTATACTTTGCCGGTACCGATGATGAACATCTTAAACGGCGGCCAGCATGCTGATAATACCGTTGATTTTCAGGAGTTTATGATTATGCCGGTGGGCGCAGAATCGTTCAGTGAAGCGCTGCGCAGCTGTGCGGAAGTATATCATAACTTAAAGTCGGTTTTGAAGGCCAAGGGCTTGTCGACGGCAATCGGTGATGAGGGCGGTTTTGCACCTAATTTGGCAACGGCTGAGGACGTACTTGACCTGATTATGGAAGCAATTTCCAAGGCCGGTTATGAGCCGGGCAAGGACTTCCGGATTGCGCTGGACGTAGCGGCTTCGGAGCTTTTCTGCGATGAATGCGGCAAGTATTATTTTGAAGGTGAAACCGAGGCCAAGGGCGGCGACAAGATTTACCGGACCGCACTGGAAATGGTTGATTATTATGAAAAGTTGGTTGACAAATACCCGATTATTTCGATTGAAGATGGTCTGGATGAGAACGACTGGGAAGGCTGGAAGCTTTTAACCGAACGTTTGGGCAAAAAGATTCAGCTGGTAGGTGATGACTTGTTCGTTACCAACACCTCTCGTTTGGCAAGAGGTATTGAAGAAGGCTGCGCTAACTCGATTTTGATTAAGGTTAACCAGATCGGTTCCTTGACCGAAACCTTTGACGCTATCAAAATGGCAAATCGGGCAGGCTATACTGCGGTTGTTTCGCACCGTTCCGGTGAAACCGAGGATGCAACGATTGCCGATATTGAAGTAGCGGTTAATGCCGGCCAGATTAAGACCGGTGCACCGGCCAGAACCGACCGGGTAGCTAAGTACAATCAGCTGCTCCGGATCGAAGAAGAGCTGGATGACATTGCTTATTATCCGGGATTGGACGCTTGGTTCAATTTAAAAAATAAATAAGCGGAAAATAAGTCATAGAATTTAAGAATATTGCCGGAAAGCCTGAAAAATCAGAGTTTCCGGCAATATTTTATTTGCCGGCGCAGAGCAGAAGTGCGCTTGACCCATATAGAATAAGGATTAACAGAAAACAGCCAATTAAGAGGAAGTATGCTTTTCTTAACTGACTGTTGCTGTAAATATATAAAGTTTATTTGGTTATTACGCTTTCTTCTTTGGAGTGACGCGGATTTTCGGAAACAACCATAACGGCTTTGATGACTTCGGCTGTCAAATCGGTTTTAAACTGACGGGACAAAAGATTGGCTTTGGAAAAAGCATAGCCCTTTTCGCTGACAACATAATGAGGTTTCACGTCATTTAAAATCAGAGCAGCCACATCCATCCGGCATTGTTCGCATTGGCAAAAATCCGGCATTCTTTTCAAGGTGTCGTCTAAAATGTCTAAGACAAAATCTTCCATAACATTATGAATTTGCATAAAATCCCCCTTCAGAAATGAATGTTCAAAGGCAATGATCAACTGTTTTTCACCGGAAAGGAAATTGTCCGTTTGAGTTCGAAAAACCGGACTCAAAGCTGCTAAATCACATAAATAGATCAAGACCTTTTGTAATCGCCCCTAATCTCAAGAAGCTTAAACTAATTATAACAGTTTACACAAAAAAATACAATGTTTTTGCCAAAAAATCTTAAAATCGGGTTTTAAGGTTTCGGGTTTTCCCGGCAAATTTTCGGAATGGCTTTTCTTAAACGGACTTCTATGGTATACTATCCTTATTTACAAGATTGGTGAAACCTTGCATTGGCTGCAAGCGGATGGAAAAAGCGGGATATAGCCAGGCACAAGCGCTTTTAACGGATGGCTGTACGAGAGCGATGCGAAAGAGATGGGACACGGTAACGATGATGAAATTATACATTGCCAAATGGCAGGAACAGCTATACTATTATACCGTCGATGATTATGACCATATTTACGACCTTTATCCGCAGTCAATGCTGGCGGAAACGGCCGAGGGAAACATTTATATCGGAGTAGTACAGGAGAAGAAAAATGCCATCAGTTCGGCCTTTGTCAATATCGGAGAAGAAAATATCGGTTTTTTGCCATATCGGGATGTGACGGCGGAAATAAAAAGCGGCGATTCGATTTTGGTGCAGGCGGTGCGCAGCAGCAGCGGCCAAAAGGGGGCCAAGCTGACTATGAAGTTTTCTCTGGAAGGCTCGTTTGCGGTTTTGCTGTCGGGTGAAAATAAACTTTATTTCAGCCAAAAAATGGAAAGAGCTAAAAGAAAGGGGCTGGAGGAGTTTTTACGGGATAAAGACCGGCGCTATGGCTTTATCATTCGCTCCGGAACCGAAGAGGAAACGGCGCTGTGGCAGGAAATGCAGGCATTGCAGGAGCAGGCAGAGCGGCTGGAGGAGAGGGCAAAATACGGCAAAGGCCCTTGCATTTTGCGGGGCAGAGAAGATTTGGATATTTTAAAAAACTGCAAAGAAGTGGACGAGGTCTATACCAATGACCGGCCAAGTTTTGATCAAGCGGTGGCATATGTCAAACAAAATGGGCTATCTTTAGCGGTGCATTATCGGGAAGTGGATTATGCTTTGCGCCATGACCTGGCGGGGGCTTTGAAAGAAGCGGAGAAAAAGAAAATCTGGCTGCCCGGCGGCGGCTATTTGATTCTGGAAAAAACCGAAGCAATGAATGTGATTGATGTCAATACCGGCAAAACTAAGGGCGGCAAGGAGCATGAAAAAACAGTATTTAAAACCAATTTGGAGGCGGCTAAAGAAGCGGCCCGGCAGATTCGGCTGCGGAACTTATCCGGGATGATTTTAATTGATTTTATTGATATGAAAGAGCCGGCGCATCAACGGGAACTGCTGGCGAAAATGGCGGCGCATCTGGCAGCCGATCCCGTACCGGCACTGGTGCATGACTTGACTAAATTAGGAATTATGGAGCTGACCCGCAAGAAAAAATATGACAGCTTAGCGGTGTGGGCGGAGCAAAGGCGAAGTTACATAGAGGAAGGAGATTAAAATGATCAAGACAGAAGAACGGTGGATTGAGCGGGAAGGCGAACAAAAAAATTATTTCAGAATATGGCATCCGGAGAAACCGGCGGTGGGAGTGGTTTTGTTTTTAACCGGTATGGTTGAGCATGTTCGGCGCTATGATGAGTTTGCCCGCTTTTTAAATGGATACGGCTTTTTGGTGGCGGCCGGTGATCACCGCAGTCAGGGGCAGACCGGACTGAAAAACGGCCGGTTGGGCGCGTTGGAAAAGGGCGGTTTTCGCCGGATTATTATGGATCAAAAGTATTATGTCGATATGCTGCACCGGGAGTATCCGGGGCTGCCGCTATTTTTGATCGGTCACAGCATGGGCTCGCTGATTATTCAGAAGTTTATTCAAAAGTACAGTGACAGCGTTGACGGCGTGGTTTTGCTCGGCAGTTTAAAACAGCCGTGGCCGAAGGCTTTTTACGGTCGGCTTTTGTTGAAAATGATTATGCTGGCGACCGGCGAGTATTTTAATTCAAAGCTGGCCAATGATATCACTTTTTATAATTATAACAAAAAGTTTGAAAATGATTTTTCTCCGTTTGCCTGGGTGTGCAGCAATTTGGAGGAAGTACGCAAATATGATCAGGATCCGATGTGTGGCTACCAGGTGTCCAATAATTTTTTGTATGAATTATCCGAAAACGTATTGCAGATGTATCATCCGGAGCAGCTGCGTCAAATCAGGAAAGACCTGCCGATTTTAATTATTTCCGGCGGCGCCGATCCCTTAAATGAAAACGGCCGGCGAATTATGGAGTTGTATTTGATGTATAAGGAGCTGGGCATAAAGAGTGTACAGTTAAAGCTGTATGACCAAATGCGTCACGAAGTACTGCATGAAAAAGGGAAAGAGGAAGTTTTTGCCAAAATTTTAGCGTTTTTGCAGAAAAACGTTATTGCTTAGCAAATCGCTTGTCCAAGTGCGGGTGTCCGGCGAATAGCCGATTATGATTGATATGCCTCTGGAGCGCAGGCTCTTTGTTGTATATCAATCATAACCAGCTGCTTGCCTAAACTGAAAAAAATAGAAATATTTTAGTCAAATCAATTGCCAAGTCGAAAAAAGTGTGTTATGATACAGCTTAGACATCTATTTTCCCTTGTATTAGGGCAAATGGTGTCGGAGTATTTTAAATTTTTAGGAGGTCATTTCATATGTCAGAAATGGAAAATCAAAGTTTTGAAGAGATGCTTGACCAGTTTTCGGTGCAGATCCGGAGAGGTGAAGTCATCACAGGTACCGTAATTTCCGTAAAAGAAGACGAGATTTATGTGAACATCGGAGGCAAATCCGACGGAATTATTCCCAAGAGCGAATATTCCAATTTCCCGTCAGTTGATTTACGCAACGAAGTACAGGTCGGACAGGAGATCCGGGCTAAAGTGCTGCGTATTAACGATGGAGAAGGCCAAGTGCTTTTAACCTATAAGAGATTGAAAGCGGACGAAGGATATCGCCGGGTGGAAGAACTGTACAAATCGGGAGAAAAGGTTACTGCTAAGGTCAATCTGGTGTTAAGTGGTGGTTTAGTGGTAATTATTGATGAAGTTAGAATCTTTATTCCGGCTTCCTTGATTTCCGATGAGTATGTTTCCAATCTCAATCAATTCAAGAATCAGGAAATTACCTTTGTCATTACCGAATTCAATCTTAGAAAGAGCCGCATTATCGGTAACCGCCGGATGCTGCTGGAAAAAGAAAAGAGCGCTAAGATGGAAGAGGTATTTGATCAGCTCCATGTCGGCGATGTTATGACCGGTGTTGTAAAAAATATTACCGAATACGGCGCATTTGTCAATATCAACGGAATTGACGGCTTGGTTCATATTTCTGAACTGTCGTGGGGCAGAATCCGGTCGCCGAAGGATGTTGTCAAGGTTGGTGAAGAAGTCAAGGTTCGTATTTTGGAAATTGATAAAGATAAGCAAAAGGTTTCCTTGTCGATGAAGTTTGATGATGAAAATCCGTGGAACGGTGCCGAAGTCAAATATGCGGTCGGAAATACGGTCAGCGGTCGGGTGGCCAGAATGACTGATTTCGGTGCATTTGTCGAATTGGAAAAGGGTGTTGATGCCTTACTGCATGTATCCCAGATTTCGATGAAGCATGTGGAGAAGCCGTCCGATGTGTTAAGTGTCGGCCAGACGGTAACTGCCAAGGTAACCGATTTGAACTTAGCAGATAAAAAGATTTCACTTTCCGTTAAGGAACTGGAGAAGGAAGAGGCCGCTAAGCAGGCAGAAAATACTGCGGCATCGGCGGAAGAATCTGCGGAATAGTCTAGGAGAGATAAACGGATGATGGATTATGAGAAGTTTAAGGAAGAAGTTTATAAAATATCAACGATTGATTTGTCTGCATATAAAGAAAAGCAGATGAAAAGACGTTTGGATGCTTTGATCAGTAAGCATAATTATGATGGCTATGAACCTTATGTGAAAGCATTGCGCTTAAAAGGGGAGATTTACGAAGAATTCGTTACCTACATGACCATCAACGTTTCCGAGTTCTATCGTAATCCGCCGCAGTGGAAAATACTGGAAGAGAAGGTTTTGCCGTATTTGTTTCAAAAAGCGGGCAGCAAGAATATCAAGATTTGGTCGGCGGCTTGTTCGACCGGCGATGAGCCTTACTCTTTGGCGATGCTGATGAGTAAGTTTATACCGCTCAAGCAAATCAGTATTTTGGCGACCGACATTGATAAGCAGATTTTAGAGCAGGCACAGGTAGGCTTGTATGCGCCCAAGAGCATTGTCGGGGTGCCGGCCGATTTAAAGGCAAAGTATTTGGAGGTGGTCGGTAAATCGTATAAGATTTCCGATGAAATTAAAAAATGCGTGACCTTTAAGCAGCATAATCTGTTGAAGGATCCTTATCCGAAGGGTATGGATTTGATTGTATGCCGGAATGTGCTGATTTATTTCACCAATGAAGCTAAGGATGAAATTTATCATAAGTTCAATTTGGCTTTAAAGCCGGGCGGCGTACTGTTTGTCGGCAGTACTGAGCAGATTATCGGTTATCAGAAGTTTAATTTCAGTTCCGAGCAGACTTTCTTTTATAAAAAAGAAGGCGAATCGACTTTTGCCAAAGCGTAACTCTCATTTTAGCGATGAGAGAGCAGGGGCTTATGGTTGCTATGCTGGGGAGAGCTTGTTCTCCAAAGACATAGCAACTATAAGCCCCTATTTGTCTGAACTGTTAGCAAACTTTAGGGCAAGCAGGGGCTCAACGGCATCAGAAAGGGGAAAATATGTATTTAATACCGAAACCGCAGCAATTGGAGATGCAGGCAGGCAGCTTTATACTCGGTTACGAGAGCTATGTGCAGGTGGACAAAGCCGGCGGCAGGCTGTTGAATCAGCAGGTTTTGCTGTTTTTGGAAAAATTAGGAAAAAACTTAGGCTTTCCGCTGCTTTTAACCAAAGGCAAAAGTCAAGCGGGCGATATCAAGTTGATTTTAGAACAGGAAAAGGGGCAGGCCTATACCATCGACAGCAGGGGAGAGAATATTGTTTTAACCGGCGGCAGCGAGGGGCTTTGGCATGGGATGCAGACAATTTTGCAGATTACGGCGCAGTGCGGGGCGGATTTTCCCCGGCTGCGGATTGAGGATGCGCCGAAGCTGTTAAACCGCGGACATTATTTGGATGTGACCCGCGGCCGGATTCCGAAAGTAAAGTGGCTCAAGCAATGGATTGATCGGCTGGCGTATTATAAGATTAACCAGTTTCAACTATATATTGAGCATACCTATCTGTTTCGGGATTTGACCGAGCTGTGGCGAGATGATACGCCCTATACGGCGGCGGATATTTTGGAACTGGACGCTTACTGCCGGGTCAGAGGAATTGAACTGGTGCCGTCACTGTCCAGTTTTGGCCATTTATATAAGCTGCTGTCAACCAGAGAATACCGGCATTTGTGTGAATTGGAAAACACAGATGATCAGCTGTTTTCGGTATTTGGCCGGATGCAGCATCATACCATTGATGTAACCAATCCCGACAGCCTTAAACTGATTCAGTCGATGCTGGCCGAGTTTATGGAGCTGTTTCAATCCCGGCAGTTTAATCTCTGTGCCGATGAAACTTTTGATTTGGGCACCGGGCGAAGTAAGGCTGAGGTGAAAAAGTTGGGCAAAAGCCGGCTGTATATCAATTATGTTAAGGAATTAGCGGAATTTATTGTCGCCCGCGGACGCAGGCCGATGTTTTGGGGCGATGTCATTGTCGGCTTCCCGGAGCTGATAAAGGAACTGCCGCCGGAAACGATTTGCCTGACCTGGGGATACGCTCCGGAGCAAAGGGATTATGAAACCATGAAAATGGCTGAGGCAGGAGCAACTCAGTATTGCTGCCCGGGCTGCTGTGGTTGGAATGAACTGATCAATGTGAATTGGAATTCATATCATAATATTAAGCAGATGGCCGGACACGCCGCTAAATATGGAGCAGTGGGATTTTTAAATACGGATTGGGGCGACTTTTTGCATGTCAATCATCCCGATTTCAGTATTGCCGGAATGATTTACGGTGCAGCTTTTTCCTGGAATCCGGCGGCTGGTGAATATGAGGAATTGAACCGGCAAATTTCGAAGCTCGAATATGAGGACCGTTCGGAAAGTTTGCTGGCGCTGGTTGAAAAGGTCAGAGTCAATACTGCTTTTTCCTGGCAGGACTTTTGCCATTATGCCGAGCTGGCAAGACAAACCGCGTCTAATCCGGATTTTCAGCAAAAGCATATTGAGGAGAATTTATCGCAGTTAGCAGATACCGAGGAAAAATGCCGAAAATTAGCGGACATCAAACAGGCGCTTTACCGGCTGCAAAAAGAATTGCCGGTCGAAAAGAGAGAGCAGCTGTATCCTTATTTGGTGGCGGTTGACGGGATTCGGCTGATCAATCAAATCGGCCAATATGTGATGGCAAAAGACGGCCGCATTAAGGATGCGGCTATGCCGGACGGCCGGGTGCTGGCCAAAGAGTTGGATATTTGGTTTTATCATTATAAGCAAGTTTATCGGAGTATCAGCCGGGAAGCGGAACTGTACCGGATGCAGGAGCTGATGATTTTCTACAGTGACCGGCTGCGCAGCGGGAAATAGCGGCGGGATGCCGTTTGCTGGGTTTATTAAACCGGCAAAAGGGCTGTTGTTTCATAAGCATTGATATCAAGATATCGTGTTGTTACAGACAAATTTTTCAATATCTTGCACAATGAATGAAAACAACGCCCTTTTGCTTATATGTAATCTGAATAATACTTTGTCAATGCCGACAGAGGCAGATATCTTTTTTTATCAGAATAGCCAGTTTGAAACAGCGGTTCTTCCGATAAAAAGGGCAGGGCAGCCGCCGGCAGTTCTAAAAAGGCATCCGCCTTTTTAATGTAGGCGGTTTTCCTGGTGGCTTTGCGCCGGAAAGCCGGTTCAACAAATTGAGCAACGCTGCTGTGAACGGCTGTGTCTTCCTGCGGCAGATAGTAATAGTTTTCCGGGTCAGGCAAAAAATGATAAAGTATCGTCTGCCGCACCGGATAACGGCGCAGAAAGCTGCCGGTCATGAGCGGAGAAAAGCAGCGGCTGTCAAAGCAGCGGTTTAAATAATCCTGCCAGGCCGGATTGTAAAAGGTAAGCGGCTCGACTTGATCCGCCTTTTCCACATGGGGGAAAGCGTCAAAATAAGGGAACAGAAAATGCTTTAACCGGGGCGTTTCCAAAAAAGGCAGGAAATGACCCAGTAAAAAGGTAGCCAGCAGATCATCCTCATTGTGAAGGAGCAGCAGCGGCAGAAGTCCGGTTTCTCCCTGTAAATAGCGCTGGTAAACAGCAATCAACTCGCCGCCGCTCTTTTCATCGTGGCGATGGAGCTTGACTGCCTGTTCTATGGTTTTCAGCTTGGCATTGGGCAAATCAAAATACGGCCGGCATTTTTTCCACTCCAAGTAAAAATCCAGCTGCGGCAGCTCGCCCAGTGAAGTCGACAGGCAGGCATTTCCATAGCGGCCGATTAAAAAGGGGATATCAAAGTTTTTGCCGTTAAAATGAACCAATAGGTCAATGGCATTGGTTTGAATGATTTTTTCCAGTGTAATCAGGAGCTGATCTTCCTCATACATTTGTTCGGCCAGAAGCTGGTGAAAATAAAACTCCCCCTCATGCCGGTAAACACAGCCAATCGCATAAATCATTGCGTTTTGCGGCGAAAAGCCGGTTGTTTCAATATCCAGAAACAAAGGATTTTGAGCCGGATAGGTCAGCGCCGGCAGTGAAATATCAGGATAGCGGGCAGCTAAGGCGGTCATTTTTTTTCGATTTTCAATCATAGTGTTTATCCTTTTATGCGTCACTTATAGTACCGGGCTGAACAAACGGGCGACAGCGGCACGAAAACGGGTGAAATAACTACGTTTTTTAACATCTTCCGCCAGTATCTCGGTGGAGTTTTCCATGTCTCGTTCAAATTGGCGGCACAGTTCGACGGCGGCATTGCTGTTATAAATAAAAGCATTGACTTCAAAGTTCAGACGAAAACTCCGGATATCGAAATTGCAGGTACCGACCGAAGCGATGGCATTATCGCTGACAATGGCTTTGGTATGCAAAAAGCCGCCGTTATAGGTATAAGCCTTGATTCCGTATTCCAGCATATCCATGCAGTAGGCCTTGGTTGCGGTATGGACAAAGGGATGATCGGGGCGGTCGGGAATCATGATCCGAACGTCAACGCCGGATACTGCGGCGATGCTGAGTGCGTCAACAATACTGGAATCCGGGATAAAATAAGGGGTTTGAATATAAATATATTCTTTGGCTTCGTTAATGATTTTCAAATAACCCTGCTTGATTTGGTCGTTGATATCATCGGGGCCGGAACTGACAATCTGAATCCCGACTTTATCCTTGGAAGCGGAGGAATGAATATATTTTTCATCAATTAAAATATATTCTTTGCTGGCTGCCCGCCAATCCAGGATAAAGCGCATTTGCATAGCGATAACGGCATCGCCGCAGATTCGCATATGCGTGTCCCGCCACCGGCCAAAGCGCTTGGAATAAATATATTCATCACCGACATTCATGCCGCCCAAATAACCGATGTCACCGTCAATAATGGCTAATTTACGGTGATTGCGGTAATTTGCCTTGAAATTAATGTATTTTAATTTGGACGGGAAGAAGAAGCTGAGCCGGATACCGGCTGCTTTCATTTTCCGAATCAGTTGGCCGGAAAGCTGGCGGCCGCCGATATGGTCGATCAGGAAGCGGACTTCAACACCTTCCGTCGCTTTTTGGCAAAGCAGATCAATCAATTGCCGGCTGATATGATCGGATTTAACAATATAGTACAGCAGATGAATGTGATGCCGGGCGTTTTTAATATCGGCAAACAGCCGGTCAAACTTGGTTTGACCCTCATAAAAAAATTCAAGCTTGTTATTTTGTGAATAAAACGCTTCGCTCAGCCGGTTATGGAATAAAATCATTTCCCGGTATTGATCGGTACTTTTATCAGCAAAGGGGAAAGTACCCAATTTAAAGTCCTGATACTGAATTGTTAAGATTTTATTGAAAATATCCATTTCATGGGAGGTGTAGGAAAAAATTTTGCGGCGGGCAATA
Source organism: Lachnospiraceae bacterium oral taxon 500 (assembly GCA_002999035.1). Classification (NCBI taxonomy): domain Bacteria; kingdom Bacillati; phylum Bacillota; class Clostridia; order Lachnospirales; family Lachnospiraceae; species Lachnospiraceae bacterium oral taxon 500. Next base: position 2,552,339 of record CP027241.1, on the reverse strand, counting down.
TTTTCCGAAAGCAGAATATAAAAGAGAAAACCGATGATCGGAAACAGGTTCAGAAAAAAGAGCCAAGCCAGAGCCGAGGTCGGTTTTTTATTTTCCAGCAAAACAACGACGGAAGATAAAATCAAATTGATAATAATCCAGATTGAAAAATTAAAAGTAAGATCAAAAAATATTCGATGCATATGGTTCTCCGTGTATTATCTCAGAGGATGCAGAAACGGCTGCCGTTTTTACTTCCTATTCATTTTATGTTACCTTCGGGCAAGCCGGCGAAATATCCGCTTGCCTGGATTGTAACCATTTTATCAGATTTGAAACCGGTTTTCAATAAAAACTCTTATTTTAGCAAATGCGAAGCATTTGGTCTGCTGGTGAAAGATGTCCGATAACTTCCAATTTGAAGCGCGCAAGCATAAATGAAATTTATTCTTTCCTTATAAGAGAGGGTGTGATATACTTACGGAAATGGAAGGCAATTAAGGAGAGAGCATGTATAAAATTTTAAAGAAACAAAAGAAAAGCGAGTTGGTAGAGCAGATTCAGGTGGAAGCGCCTTTTGTCGCCGCCCGCTGCCGGCCGGGGCAGTTTGTGATAGTGATTCCGAGACAGGATGGGGAACGGGTTCCGCTGACGATTGTTGATGCCGACCGGGAAATGGGCAGTATTACTTTGATTTATCAGATTGTCGGCCGTTCCACGCAGGAGCTGGCGCGGCTTGAGGCCGGCGATTTTATTCCTGAAGTCGCGGGGCCGATGGGACAGCCTGCGGTTTTCCATGCTAAGGAAAGGGTGCTTGGCATTGCCGGCGGAGTAGGAGCAGCCCCCCTTTATCCGCAACTGCGGGAGTTAAAAAAGCGGGGAGTGAAAGTCGACGTAATTATCGGTGCCCGGTCAAAAGAACTGATCCTGCTGGAACAGGATTTTGCCGAGTTTGCCGATCATGTTTATCTGGTGACCAATGATGGTTCAGCCGGGCGGACCGGCTTTGTGACCGATGTGCTGAAAGAGCTTTTGCGGCAAGGCGAAAATTATGATGAAGTTATTGCCATCGGTCCGGTGGTTATGATGCGGGCGGTGGTGGAAGTGACGAAACCGATTGGACTGCGGACAGCCGTGTCGCTCAATCCGATTATGATTGACGGAACCGGTATGTGCGGCTGCTGTCGGGTGAAAGTCGGTGGTCAAACGAAGTTTTCCTGTGTTGACGGGCCGGATTTTGACGGTTTTCTGGTGGAGTTTGATGAGTTAATGCAAAGACAGGGCTTTTTTAAAGAAGAAGAGCATAAGTGCAGGCTGGAGGGAAAAACATGGTAAATCGGGCAAAAACAAAGGTGCCGATGCCGGAACAGGCGCCGGAGGTCAGAAATCAAAACTTTGCCGAAGTGACCTTGGGCTATACCTTGGAAATGGCCAGAGAAGAAGCTGAGCGCTGTCTGAACTGCAAGCACAAACCCTGTGTCGGCGGCTGTCCGGTCAATGTACCGATTCCGGAGTTTATTGAGGCACTGGCGGCCGGTGAGGTTTTGCGGGCGTATGAAGTGATTGCCGCTCAAAACCGTTTACCCGGTATTACCGGTCGGGTTTGCCCGCAGGAAAATCAATGTGAGCGGGTCTGTGTCCGGGGGAAAAACGGTGAATCGGTGGCAATCGGTCGATTGGAGCGGTTTGTGGCGGACTATGTTCGGACCAATAATTTAATTCGAATCGAGCAGCCGGTCAAAAACGGCATTAAGGTAGCGGTGGTCGGTTCCGGTCCGGCCGGGATTACATGCGCCAATGAACTGGCACAGCGGGGCTATGAGGTTACGATTTTTGAAGCGCTGCATGAACTGGGCGGCGTGCTGGTTTATGGTATTCCGGAGTTCCGCTTGCCCAAGCAGCTGGTAAAAGCGGAAATTGATCAGGTGCTGGAGCTGGGGGTGACGGTGCATAAAAATGTAATTGTCGGTCAGTCCGTTCTGTTTGAAGATTTGTTTGCACAAGGCTATCGGGCTGTTTTTATCGGCAGCGGAGCAGGGCTGCCCCGGTTTATGAATATTCCGGGGGAATCCTTAAACGGTGTCTATTCAGCCAATGAGTTTTTAACAAGAGTTAATTTAATGAAAGCCTATCGGAAAAATGCCATCGGAACGCCGATTAAAACCGGTGATAAGGTCGCGGTGGTCGGCGGCGGCAATGTGGCGATGGATGCAGCCAGAACAGCCAAGCGGCTGGGCGCAGGGCAGGTGTCAATTGTCTATCGGCGCTCGGAGCAGGAGTTGCCCGCCAGATTGGAGGAAGTTCATCACGCTAAGGAAGAAGGAATTGAGTTCCGTCTGCTAGCCAATCCCACTCGGATCTTAGGCGAAAGCGGCCGGGTCAGCGGCATGGAAATCATTCATATGCAGCTGGGTGAGCCGGATGCCAGCGGCCGGCGCAGTCCGGTGGAAATCGCCGGTTCCGAGGAAATACTGGCGGTGGACAGCGTGGTTATTGCCATCGGCCAGACACCGAACCCGATTATTAAGCGAGCCGAACCGGATATTGTCACGAACCGTCATGGCTGTATTGTAATTGATGAAGCCAGCTGCATGACCAGCATGGAAAATGTCTATGCCGGCGGTGATGTGGTTACCGGCGCGGCGACAGTTATTTTAGCGATGGGTGCCGGTAAAAAAGCGGCGGCCGAGATTGATAAGAAATTATCGAACAAAAGTAATTAACAGTTTAGGTAAGTCATTGCTAATTCGTTGAAATGTCAATATCCGCTTGCCTGAACGGTTACAAATAAGCGGCCTTGCCGAAATACTGCGTGTGCATGATATTTGGGCAAGGCCGCTTTTGTTAAAGCGCTGAAAAACAAATTAAAGTGCCGAAAAGCAATTATTTTATTGAATTCCCAAAAACTTCATCAACAGCGGCCAGAGTTTAGGCACAAAAATCAAGAGACCAATGGCGGCGACGGCCAGAGAGATAATCAGGACGGCACCGGCCGCCAGGTCTTTTACTCTTTTTACATATTTATTGTACTGCGGATCCAGCCAGTCCATTGTATTTTCCAAAGCGGTATTAAAAATTTCAGCCGACATGACAACGCCGATGCACAAAAGAATAATCATCCACTCTGTCAGGCTGCAGGTTAAAAGCGTGGCCAAGAAAATGGCGCAAACGGCCAGAATCGTATGAATTTTAAAGTTCCGTTCTTCCCGAAAGGCAATCAAAATACCGGAAATGGCATAGTGAAAGCTGTCAATGAGGCGTCTTACTTTTTTACTCATAAGGCTTCCTCTAAATCCGTCAGCCACAGAGCAGCGCTGGCATCACTCGGCATAGAAAAAGCGGCCGCCAGGGAAACATCACTGACTGATGGGCCATCCGGCAGACAGTTGCGCTTAAACTGCTGCGCAAAGAAGCGGTGGTAAAAAACTTTCAGCCATTTATTCACTGTTTCTGCGTCGAAATCACCGGCAAAGGTTTTCACTGCCAGTGCCCGGATTTTTTTCGGGGAAAAGCCGTACTTTATCATATAATATAGGAAGAAATCGTGCAGGGCGTAAGGCCCGATCAGTTCTTCGGTTTTTTGCAGAATTTGCTGATTGGCGGTCGGCGGCAGGAGTTCGGGGCTGATCGGTGTATCAATAATGCTTTCCAGAACTGCCCGCAAATCCGAATCGGCGTAGCTTCGGCCCAGGGAACGGATGATATAGGGAATCAAGGTTTTGGGGATGGAAGCGTTCAGGGAGTACATACTCATGTGATCGCCGTTATAGGTGCAAAAACCCAGCGCCAGTTCCGATAAGTCACCGGTCCCGATGACCAGTCCGCCGGTTTGGTTGGCGATATCCATTAAGATTTGGGTGCGTTCGCGAGCCTGCGCATTTTCATAGGTGGTATCCTGCTGATTAGCCGGATGCTCGATATCCTGTAAATGCTGAAGGACAGCGGCTTTAATATTGATTTCCCGCTGGCTGATGCCAAGCAGCTGCATCAGCTGACAGGAGTTTTCATAGGTTTGGCCGCTGGTGCCAAAGCCCGGCATCCGCACACCGACAATTTCGGTTAAAGGCTTTTCCATGCGCCGATAGGCCTCGGCTAAAAACAGCAGAGCCAAAGTGGAATCGAGCCCCCCGGAAATACCGATCACGGCCGTGCGGTTTTGCACATGGCGAAAACGCCGAATACAAGCGGAAACGGTAATATCAATCACTTCCCGGCAGTTTCTTTCCAGCCGGGCGGCATCGTCCGGAATAAAGGGAAAGCGTGGCAGGAGCGGCAGAAGCGGTAGGCCGTTTTCTGCTGCCGCAGGCTTAGCCGGATATTCCAAAATATTTTGACAGGACAGAAAAACACCGGCGCTGCCGGGGATGGCCCGGACGGCCATGACTTCGGAACGCTTTAAAAAAGAAGCTTTTTCCGCGTCAATTAGGCCGGTAATGAGCTGTCCCGACTGAGAATAAGGCGTACTTCGGCTGAGGATTTTTCCGTTTTCCGCAAGATATGCCTGTCCCGCGAAAGCGTGGTAGGTACTGGATTCCCCTAAGTTGCTGCCGATATGCAAATAAGCAAGATGGTTATTGCGGGAAATCGCGCTCAATCTTTGTTCGGTTTGCTCTAAAAAGCCGACCTTGGCCGGGAGTGCCGCCGGATTGACAATGACCGTTGCCGGAGTATAAAGACTGAGTGCTGATGGCGAAAAGATGCTTTTATAATCCTCGCCCATTTCCACGGCAAAGCAAAAATCGCGGTTTCTTTCAGGTGCAAAAAGCAGAGAATTGCCGAACGGAGCGGAGCAGCCGGTTAGCATGGCTTCGCCGGAAACTGAAAAATCATCGGCCGGAGCAGAAAAATACCGCTTTTCTTCCGGATTTAAGATCAGCTTGGGGATAATGCCGCGAACTTGTCCGCCGCTGAACACGACGGCGCAGTTAAATAATTTGCCTTGATGCATGACCGGGCTGCCGATAATAACCGGGAAAAAAAGATTCTCGGTTACGGCCGCGATTTCCGTCAGCGCCGCATGACAGGCATCCTGCAATAGTTTTTGATTAAAAAGCTGACCGCAGGTGGCGCCGGTCAGGCATAACTCGGGAAAGGCCAACAAAGAGATTTGACTTTCCGCAGCCTGACGGATGAAACGGATGATTTCGGCCTGATTGTGCTGGACATTGCCGATTTTAACTGCCGGGACGGCGGCAGCAATTTTATAATAACCATATTGATGAAGCATAGTTATATTTCAGTCCTTTCTGATAGTAACGAATGATACGATTGGAGTTAATCCGGGCAAAAAGCGGGCTGACTTATGACGCAATTAAGTCCGAACTGACTTTTCTATTATTATAAGGCAAGCCGCTGAAAAGTTCAAGCGCTTTTCGGCAGCCGAAACAAGGGAGGTGACTGTCACATGATGAAACTGCGAAAAATGGATTTTGATAAAAAAGATTGATAAAATTATAAAAAAAGATAAAGAATAAACCCAAAAGAACCGATAAAGCTTTTGGAAATTAATGATTTATTTTATGCACTGGTCTGTGTATGGACAAAAGGATAGTAGCGTCGATCAGAAAATGCAGGCGAAAATGACATAGATTGGTACAGCCAAGATCAAGGAGGAGAAAATGAGCTTAAAAAAAAGAATGCTGATATTCATCGGGGTACCGGTACTGCTGACCGTAATTATTCTGGCTTTTGCATCGTATCAATACTCGAGAAGCCTATTATTGGAAGAAAACGAAAAAAATCTGCAGATTGAAGCGGCTAAATACGCTTCCGATGTGGAAACCATTGTTTCTAAAGAGATTACTTATGTGGAACTGCTCAAGCAAAATCTGGAAAGAAAGGTACCTAATGACCGGGAATTGCTGGAAACTTTAAGTCATTTGACCCGAAGTGTAAAAGCGGCCAAAACCTTTTATATGGGGTTTGAGGACGGTCATTATTTGGATGGTGAGGGCTGGGTGCCGGATGCGGGCTTTGATGCCCGAAAAAGATCGTGGTATACGGACGCTGCCGGAAAACAGGGAATTGTTATCTCGGCTCCCTATTACGACACGGCTTCTAATATGGCGGTAGTGACAATCAGCACCGAAATCAAAACAAACGGCAAAAAAGTAGGGGTATTGGCAGCGGATATTTTATTATCCGAGATTGAAGAGCTGGTAAGCAGCGTTAAAGTCGAAGAAACCGGTAAGGCTGAAGTAATCAGCCAGTCAGGGAATTTTGTGGCACATAGGCTGTATAAGACCGGCGATAATATTTATGAAGTGGAAAGCGGTGCGCTCAGACCCCTGGCTGAAAAGCTGATGAGCAATGTCGGCCGGCTTTTTGAATATCGTTTTAACAATGAAAATTACTTTTTTGTGCCTCAAAAAATCGGGTCAACCGATTGGCTGCTGATTTTATGGGTGCCGAAGGATGAGATTTTAGCGTCCTCAACCGGATTAGGTATATTTATGCTGATTATCGGCCTGGCTGCGGTTTTACTGGTTGCCGTCATTATTTATGTGATTGCGATGTCGGTCGTTAAACCGATTTCCCGCTTAAGTACCGAGGTTCAGGGCATGGCTGATTGTGATTTTGTGTATAATCCGCAATCGCCGCTTTTGGTGTATTCCAAGAATCGGGATGAAATCGGTCAGATTACGCAGGCTTTGCTGCAGGTAAAAAGAACAATCCGTGAACTGATGACTCAGGCTAACGATGTCGCCAGCCGTGTTTCCGCTTCATCGGAGGAACTCAGTGCAACCAGCGAGCAGGCTTCCCGTTCGGCCGATAACATTGCCAGAGCATTTGAAGATATTTCGCAGGGTGCGGTTTCTCAGGCCGAGGATATGCAGAGAGGCGCCGAAGCGATGGATGTAATGCAGGGCGCCTTAGGCGAAAACACACAAGTGGTAGATGACTTGAATGCCATTACCAAGGAGGTTTTTCAGGCTAATGAAAACGGTAAGATTGCTATTGCCGAATTGGTTGATGTAACCCGGCAGTCGGAGCAGGCAGCCGGCAACGTTAAGGAAGTAATTGAAAATACCAATACCAGTGCGATCCAAATTGAATCGGCCAGTGATATGATTAAGTCAATTGCCGAGCAAACCAATCTGTTGGCGCTGAATGCGGCAATCGAAGCCGCCAGAGTAGGTGAAGCTGGGAAGGGTTTTGCCGTGGTAGCTGATGAAATCCGGAAACTGGCGGAACAGTCCAATACCTTTGCCGAGGAGATTAAAGGGGTTGTCAGCGACTTAACCGGTAAAACCGCCGAGGCCGTTGATATCATGAATGAAGTCGGCGGCATCATGGTGCAGCAGTCGGAGAAAGTTGATCAAACCAAGCGGCAGTTTGATGTTATTTCGATGGAACTGGATAAGAACCGGACGACGGTTGATAATTTGAACCGCTCCGGAGAAAAATTAGCCGAAACCAGAGATAATTTGTCTGAGATTATTGAGAACTTGTCGGCACTGTCGCAGGAAAATGCCGCATCGGCGCAGGAAGTAAGTGCTTCGCTGCAGCAGCAGACGGCATCTTCTGCCGGAATCTCGGCGGCCAGCACGCATTTGGCGGAAATGGCGCAGGAGCTGACCGAAATGATTGCCAAGTTCAGGGTGTAATAACAGACTTTCGGAACTTTGAGCCTGCGGAGCAGGGAATATCGGCGGAGCAAGGCTAAGCTAAAAATAAAGTTTGACATTTTGGAAAAACAGCGTATAATAGACTTGTTGTCAGCGGCCGGAAGGCCGGATAATTTTATATCGTGGGGTGCTTAAAAGGCTGAGATTATACCCGTATGACCTGTTCGGATAATGCCGGCGTAGGGAAGATATGATCACAAAGAAGAGAAGACTTGCCCCTTGGGGCAAGTCTTTTTTAACATAACGGAGAAATCCTTCGGGATGATTGTTATGTTAAAAACTCAACTTTTCCATGTTCGTCAGAACATGAGAAAGTTAAGTTTAAAAACTTCGGCACGAAAGCCGATCTTCTTTGACTTTTTGTTTAAGCGCTCCCGGAAGGGAGTTTTTTTATGGGAAATGCAAGTATGGCAATTCGGGTTCTGTATCAGTTATCACCCAAAGGATGAGGGACTTAGCATTGAAGAAAAAACAGCAAAATACCAAAAACACCGCAAACAATAAAAACATTAAAAACACCAAAAAAGTGATTGATTTTTTTTACCGGTACAGCATTGTCATCGTGATATTGCTGCTGTGGCAGGGACTGGCATGGCTGAAGGTTTTGCCTGAGTTTTTCCTGCCCTCACCCTATGCAGTAGCGCGGGCCTTTGTCCAAGATATCCGTCTGATTTTGTATCATACCCGGTATACGCTGCTGGAGGCGCTGATTGGCATGCTGATTGCGATTGTGCTGGCATTTGGCCTGTCGCTCTTGATGGATTTGTCCAAGCGCTGCTATGACCTGCTGTATTCGCCGATTATCATCAGCCAGACGATTCCGACGGTGGCGGTGGCGCCGTTGTTGATTATTTGGCTGGGCTATTATATGGCCCCCAAAATCGTGCTGGTGGTGATGACGGGTTTTTTCCCGATTTTAATTGCGCTGCTTGACGGCTACCGGTCGGTTGATCCTGACTGTATCCGGCTGCTGCAAAGCATGGGCGCAAGCCGGTGGCAGATATACCGGCATGGCAAGCTGCCGGCCAGCATCGGCTATTTTTTTGCCGGACTGCGGGTGTCGGTTTCGTATGCTTTGATTTCGGCGGTTGTGTCCGAATGGCTGGGCGGTTATTCCGGTCTGGGTGTCTATATGACCCGGGTGCGTAAGGCGGTGGCTCTGGATAAAATGTTTGCCGTTGTTTTTTTTGTATCCGGTTTAAGTTTGCTCTTAATGGCGGCGGTTGACTGGCTGCATAAAAAAGTGGTGAAATATTGACGGCTGCCTAAGTGCGGAAAACGGATCAAGCTTTGGCAATGGCAGACAGGCGCGGTTTTGGGCGGTCAGCAAATGCGAAAGTTTTATTTTGGGTGCCGGCGCGGAAAATATTTTTTGTTTTTAAGGCAGTAGGCTGCCGGCGAAAAAAGAGAAAATTAAGTTTGAAATTAGACCGATTGGATGGAAAAGGAGATAAGATAATATGAAAAAGCTAAAATATTTAATTTTAACGATAATCCTGAGTATGGCGCTGGTGGCCTGCGGTCAGACCGGGGAGGAAGGAAAACCGGCGGCGCAGGAACAAAAGTCTAAGGAAACGGAAGAAAAGAAAGAGGCGGACAGCAAAGCCGCCGACAAAAAAGAAGAAGACAAGAGTGATGAAACCGGAAAAAAATCCGAAGCGGAGCTGCAAAAACTGACAGTTGTGTTGGACTGGGTACCGAATACCAATCATACCGGTCTTTTTGCAGCGAAGGATAAAGGTTATTTTGCCGAGGAGGGCTTGGAGGTTGATATCGTTCAGCCGGCCGAAGACAGCGCATCGGTTATTGTCGGCATGGGCCGGGCCGAGTTTGGCATTCATTTTCAGCCGAATATGGTGAAGCGGCTTTTGGCGAAAACGCCGATTACGGCGGTGGCCGCCATCTTGCAGCATAATACCGGCGGAATCATGAGCCTGAAGGACAGCGGTATTTCCTCACCCAAGGAATTGACCGGTAAAAAATATTCTACTTGGGAGGATCCGATTGACGATGCTACGGTTCAGTTTATCACTGAAAAAGACGGCGGCGATTGGTCGAAGGTTAAGCTGGTGCCGGGCGAGTCAACCGATGCGACGACTGCTCTGCAAATGAAGATGTTTGATGCGATTTTTGTGTATCAGGGCTGGGATTATATTCACGCCCAAACGAAACAGGTCGATACTAATTTCTTTCGGCTGACCGATTATGCGCCGGAATTTGACTACTATACGCCGGTGCTGATTGCCAATGATGACTTTTTGGCGAAGCAGCCGGAAGTAGCCAGGCGGGCTTTGCGCGCCATTAAAAAGGGCTATGAGTTTGCGGCGGATAACCCGGCGGAAGCAGCCGAGATTTTAATCCGCAACGCGCCGGAAGGCGATGCCGATTTGATTCGGGCCAGTCAGGAATATTTATCAACTCAGTATATCGCTGATGCCGAAAGCTGGGGGATGATTGACCGGGAGCGGTGGAACCGCTTTTATGATTGGCTGTACGAGCAGAAACTGATTACCGAACCTTTGACCGACAAGGGCTTTAGCAATGAATACTTGCCGACGGTTCAGGCAAGCGGACATTGATATATTATGCCGGTGGAGAGCTGCTCTCCGGAAGCATAACAAGCATTAATATGGATTGGCTTAACGGCTGCACTCATAATTTGCCGATATTTTGCTGAAATATGGGTGCAGCTTGCCGGAACGGTTGTAACAGCATTAGGAGTAAAATATGTCGAAACTGGAATTAAAAAAGATCTCGCACGCATTTGCCGATGCGCCCGAGATAGAGATTTTAAAGGATGTTTCCCTGCATGTCAATGAGGGGGAAATTGTCAGTATCATCGGCCCGTCCGGCGGCGGCAAGACTACGCTTTTTCATATCGCAGCCGGGCTTTTGCGGCCGACTGCCGGCCGGGTCTATCTTGACGGCCGGGAGATTACCGGGCAAAGCGGGCATGTCAGTTATATGCTGCAAAAAGATTTGCTTCTGCCGTTTAAAACGGTGCTGGATAATGTTGCCTTACCGCAAATCATTAAGGGGAAAGACAAAAAAGCCGCCCGGGCGGAAGCGGCAGCTTATTTCAAGGAGTTTGGTCTGGCCGGAACAGAGGATAAATATCCGCAAATGCTGTCCGGCGGGATGCGGCAAAGAGCGGCCCTACTGCGCACCTACCTTTTCGGCCGCGAGGTGGCGCTTTTGGATGAGCCATTTTCGGCGCTGGATGCCATTACCAAGGAAAATATTCATCAATGGTATTTGGAGATTATGACACAGCTGAACTTAACCACCCTTTTTATTACACATGATATGGAAGAAGCAATTCTTTTATCCGACCGGATTTATGTATTAAAAGGCCGACCGGCGAATTTGTCGGCCGGAATTGTAAATGATTTGCCCCGGCCGCGCGATCCGTTAAGTGAGGGTGTTCTGCGGTTAAAGCGCAGGCTTAAGGAAGAATATCTCTGATAACTTTGCCCCGGTCGAAGTGCTTCGCACTTCTGCCCGGGCGGGCGGTCTGCCATAGTCTTTTTTGACTCTATCCCGCTCGGAGAGCGGGCGCATGGACTCCACTTTCGGCCGACGACATCGCAATTTGCCTATCGTTCCCGCCCGCCGCCGAAAGGCGTAGCCTTTCTGGAAGCAACGAGCCTAAAAAAGACTGTTCTGACGAACATGGCAAAGTTGAGTTTATGACCTTACATTTTATCCGGCACCGGGATGGCCAGAATATCCAGTCCTGTTGTCAGTACCCGAAGGACAGTTTGCAGGAGTCTGTGCCAGGAAGCTTTCCGCTCGGCGGATTCTTCATTGATAATATGATGATTATGGTAAAACGAGTTCATCAGGGTAGACAGCTCGTATAAATACTCGCACAGATAGTTCGGTGCTTTATCCTTGGCTGACTGCCACAGAACGGAGTTAAACTCATCCAGTTTCAGCTGTAAATCCCGTTCAATCGGACTGATAGCCGGCAGCAGCTCGCCGGGTTGATTGTTTTCCTCGGCCAGCTTGCGGAGGATGTTTTTAATCCGAACGATTGAGTAAAGCAAATACGGGCCGGTCTTGCCTTCAAAGGCGGAAAACTTTTCCAGGTCAAAGACATAATCCTTCATCCGGTAATTGGATAAGTCCGCGAACTTTAAAACGGAAATGCCGACCATTTCGGCCACATCGGCGACGTTGACTTCCTCTTTGTTTTGAACTTTATCAGCGGCACTGTTAACCACCATCGCAATCAGGTCAGCCAAACGCAAGATACCGCCTTCCCGGGTTTTGAACGGCCGGCCGTCTTTGCCGTTCATCGTGCCGAAGCCGATGAACTCAAGGGCGGTGTGTTCCGGTGTGATTCCGTATTTTTTGGCGGTTCGGAAAACCTGGGTAAAGTGCAGCGCCTGCCGGGCGTCAACTACATATAAAATTTCGTCCGGGTGAAACTCTTGTTCCCGCTGGTACAGAGTGGCTAAGTCGGTTGTTCCGTATAAATACGAGCCGTCGCTTTTTACTAAAATAATCGGCGGCACTTCTTTTTTATCATCCGGCTGGCTGACATCGGCAATGATGGCGCCGTCGCTTTCAATCAGCGCATTTTTTTGCCTGAGGATATCCAGTACAATCGGAATAGCGTTATGGCTGTCACTTTCCCCGTACCACAAATCAAAATCAACCAAAAGTCTTTGGTAGTTGGCTTTTAAATCAGCAGTTGACAGCCGGACAATATGCTGCCACAGTGCCCGGTAGCCGGGATGACCGTTTTGCAGGGCGTAGGTGGCTTCTTTGGCAGCAGTTTCCATTTCTATAGCTCTGGCAGTCGGGTTGCCATTTTCATTCTTTTCCTTAATCATTGCCGAAATACGGGGATAAACTTCGGATAAATCATCTAAGGTAAAGGGGGCTTCGGCCGGGTACTGGCCGGTAAAGTCGGGATCAAAATAGGGAAGGTCAGGCTGTGTCCGCTGCAGTTCCGAAATAATCATGCCCATTTGCAGTCCCCAGTCGCCGGTATGAATATCGCCGATGACTTCATAGCCCAGATAGCGGAGCAGCCGCTTTAAGGCCTCACCGATGATAGCGGTGCGCAGATGTCCGATATGAAGGGGTTTGGCAATGTTTGGTCCGCCGTAGTCAATGATTACTTTTTTGGGGGAAGCTGATTTTTCGACCATCAAGTTGTCAGACAGAGCCAATTGATTGATATGCTTGGCCAAAAAGCTGTCTTTTAAGTTCAAATTGATAAAGCCCGGCTGAACGGCTTCGGCCGAGGCAAAAATGTCAGCCGATTCAGGCAGTGCCATCAGACTTTGGACAATGGCCTGACTAATCGCCAGCGGCGCCTGACGCAGAGTTTTGGCCAGCGGCATCGCACCGTTGCACTGAAACTGGCAGAGATCCGGCCGGGCGGAAAGTCCGACGGCGGCATAGTCGGTATCATAATTTAAGGCGGTAAACGCCTTTTCCATTTGCTGGGTTAAGATTTGAGTTAGCATAACGTCCTTGTATGCGCCAAGGCATACATCCTCCTTTAAATAATTATTTCGCGTTTCGGCAAGCCCAAGCGGGAGCACATCGGAACAGCGGTGCTGCCGTTTTTTGGTTTTGCCGATGACGGAACGATTGACTTCGGCAATTATTATACAACATTTTAACTGGATTTAACAGCCCTAATTTGTTACTAACCGGATTTTTGGCTTTTAGTCGGCAACAGTTCAGGCAAGCAGAAAGTTATCCTTGATATGACGAAGGAAAGCTTGCTTTCTAAAGGCATATCAAGTCAACTGCAACGATAAAAGAGAAGTTTTCGGCAGAAAGTCAAAAAGGGAATTGAAAAACAGAAGATTCTTTTATATAATAATACAAGAACCTGCGGAGGCGAAAGCCGAAGCAATCCGATTATGAATGTCAAACTTTAGCATCTGATAAAAATTATACGAGGAGAAAAGCAATGATTTATCAAATTAAAAACGATGAACTGCAAGTGGAGATTAATTCGCTGGGAGCGGAGCTGTGGTCGATTCGGGACCGGGCGGGCAAGGAATATTTGTGGCAGGGCGAAGAAAGCACCTGGAAAAACCGGGCAACGAACTTATTTCCTTTTTGCGGCCGGATGACGGGCGGCGTTTATACTTATCAGGGGCAAAGCTATTCGATGGAGATTCACGGTTTTGCCAAGGGCATGGAGTTTGCGGCAGTCGAGCAAAAGCCGGATGGTTTGACATTGGCGATTGAGGATAATTCGAAAACATATGCGGCGTATCCGTTTCGTTTTCGTTTTTTGGTTCGCTATGAATTATCCGGTCAAACCATCAAGTACAGCTATATCGTTGAAAATAAAGATGAAAAAACCATGTATTTTGCGGTTGGCGGACATCCCGGATTTCAGGTGCCGGTTGAAAAAGGGCTTTCTTTTGAGGACTATGAAGTACGCTTTGCCAAGGCGGAAGTCAATCAAATCCTGCTTTCGCCGGAATATTTTATGACAAAGGAAAAAGTGATTTGTCCGGCGGTTAAAAACGGTCGCATGGCACTGCGTCATGATTTGTTCGATAAGGATGCCTTGATTTTAAGTGAAATGGGGCAAGAGATTTTTATTCAAAGCGAAAAAGCGACGGCTAAAATCCGGGTTGCTTTTCCGGATATGACCTATTTGGCGGTTTGGCATCGGCCGCATACGGAAGCCGGTTTTGTCTGCATTGAGCCGTGGAGCTCGCTGCCGGCCGAGCAGGGAGTGGTTGAGGATTTGGAAAAGAAAGCCGATTTAATTGCGTTGGCGGCTGACAAGGTTTATGAAAATCATTGGGAGATTGAGATTATATCTTAGGGTCTTAAACTGTCTCCCGGTGAAGGGGATGTAACCGGTTTAAACGAAACAACGGAAAAACCAGAAAAACCGCAGACAATAAAAAAACCCTCTTGCATAATGGGAGAAAGTATGCTAAAATGGGTAAAGAATGAAGGAACGGACAAAGAGTGAGCAGCGGCTCACTCTTTTGTGTGTATGGGGGTTTCCCGGGCGCAAGGAGGAAAAGGTGAAAAAAGATATTGTTGAATTGACGGAGAAAATGCTGGAGCCGATTATGCAAAAGCATCGGTATGAATTGGTGGATGTGGAATATCTCAAAGAAAACGGCCAGTGGTACCTTCGGGTCTACGCCGACAAAGAGGGCGGCATTACGATTAATGACTGCGAGGTCATCAGCCGGGAGTTGGAGGAAGAACTGGACAAAGCCGACCCGATTGAAGAAGCTTATATTTTGGAAGTCAGCTCGCCGGGCTTGGACAGGGTTTTAAAGAAGGAAAAGGATTTTAAACGCTATATGGGCTACTCCGTGGATGTCAAGCTGTATAAGGCGCTGGAGAAGAAAAAGGAATTTACCGGCGAATTGACCGGCTACACGGCCGATACGGTTACGATTGACTGCGACGGTCGGGAAATGGTCTTTGATCGCAGTCAGATTGCTCAGGTTCGGTTAACAGTTTTCATTTAAAGATTGTATTTAAGGATTTTATATATAAAAAACGAATGCAGGAGGATAAAATTGAACGCAGAATTTATTGACGCACTAAATCAAATTGAAAGAGAAAAGAATATTAAGAAAGATGTAATCATCGAGGCCCTGGAGAATTCCTTGCTGACGGCCTGCAAAAAAAACTTCGGCTCGGCGCAGAACATTACGGTTAACTTTGACCGGGAAAAAGGTGATCTGAAGGTGCTGGCTGAAAAAGAAGTGGTGGACAAGGTGGAAGACCCTGAACTGCAAATCTCGCTGGCCGATGCGATGAAGTATAATGTCAATGTCAATCCCGGCGATAAGGTACAGATTGAGGTGACGCCGAAAGACTTCGGCCGGATTGCCGCGCAGAAAGCCAAGCAGCTGGTCATTCAAAAAATTCGGGAAGCCGAAAAAAATATTTTGTATAATGATTATCAGGAAAAGCAAAACGAATTGGTAACCGGTACGGTGCAGCGGGTGGTCAAAGGCATGGTCATCGTCGAGTATGACAAGGTTGAAGCCATTTTGGCGGAAAATGAGCAGGTGCCGGGCGAAGTTTATACCCCGAACCAGAGCATCAAGGTTTATGTGCTGGAAGTTAAGCAAGGCACAAAAAGCCCGCGGGTCATGGTTTCCCGCTCGCATCCGGAGCTGGTTAAGCGCTTGTTTGAAAGAGAAGTGCCGGAGATTTACAACGGTCAGGTCGAGATTAAATCCATTTCTCGGGAAGCCGGTTCCCGCACCAAGATTGCGGTATACGCCAAAAGCCCGGAAATTGACCCGATTGGAGCCTGTGTCGGCCATAATGGGATTCGGGTCAATGGTATAGTGGAAGAATTAAACGGCGAAAAAATAGATATTATTCCCTGGAGCGAGGATCCGGTTGAGTTCATTGCCGCTTCGCTCAGTCCGTCCAAGGTGGTTAAAGTTGCGGTCAGTAAAGAGGAAAAATCAGCCAAGGTGGTAGTGCCCGATTATCAGCTGTCGCTGGCCATCGGCAAGGTCGGTCAAAATGTCCGGCTGGCGGCCAAACTGACCGGTTATCGGATCGATATCAAATCGGAGTCGCAGGATAAGGAACTGAATTTTATTACTGCGGAAGAGGAACCGACAATTTACGAAGAAAACCGGACGCTGAAAGATTAACGCAGATAGTATCGGAAAAGGACAAGGGCCGGTACGGGGTGAAAACTTCATGCAGGCGGCCGGCGGGAAAGAGAGCACAGGAGGAAAGAACATGGCGAAAAAGATACCTCTGCGCAAATGTGTGGCTTGCCAGGAAATGTTTGCCAAAAAAGAACTGCTGCGCATTGTCAGGACACCGGAAGGCGGAATCATGATTGATGAGGGCGGCAGGCAAAACGGCCGGGGAGCCTATATTTGCCGAAAACAGGAATGCTTTGAAAAAGCGGAAAAAACGAAAGCGCTGGCTCGTTCCCTGGACTGTGATATTTCAGCGGAGGTTTACGCAGAGCTGAAGGAGGCGTTGACAAAACTTGGATAAAAAATGGGGCTTAGTTTCTCTGTGCCAAAAGGCCGGAGCCTTAGTCAGCGGTGAGTATGCCACGATGGAGGCAATCAAAGCCGGGAAAGCATTTTTAGTGCTTTTAGCGGCAGACGCTTCGGCCGGTACCAAAAAAAAGTTTGGCGATAAGGCCGGATACCGGGGCATTCCGGTGATTGAAGCCGGCAGCCGGCAGGAATTAGGACAGGCCATCGGCAAGGGAAACAGAACAAGCGCGGCAGTGATTGATCAAGGCTTTGCGGAGTCGATTCGGAAAAAAATGGAGGAAATCGGATAGATGTCAAAAATTAGATTATATAATCTGGCAAAAGATATGGATTTGGATAATAAGGAATTGCTCAGAATTGTCAAAGAGCTGGGGATTGACGCCAAAAGTCATGCCAGTACGCTGACCGATGAGCAGGTTGATCAGGTGCAGGAATATTACCTGCAGCTGGAATATGCGAAACAAAATGCAGCGGCTGAGAATGTCCGCAAAGACAAAAAAGAGGGAAAACCGGCTAAAAAAGAAGAAGATATTGATCCCGAGGAAAGCAAAAAGCTGAAAAAGGGCAAGCCCGGCAAGGGCGAAAGGGTGTCCGGCTATGACTATGACGATGACGATGACAGCTTAGACAGTGAACAACCGGCCGCCGGCGCTGAAAAGTTTCATTCTAAAAAGAACGATAAAAAGAAATGGAATAAAAAGCAGGAGCCATTCGAAAATCAAATGCCTAAGCCGTCAAAACCGGAACCGGAGGAGGATAAGGTAATCCGGCTGCCGGCAACGATCACAGTTAAGGACTTTGCTAAGGCACTGGATAAGCCGGTTTCGGAGATTGTGCAGAAATTGATGCGGCAGGGTAAGATGATGACAGCTAATCAGGAAATGGATTTTAAATTGGCCGAAGAACTGGCACTGGGCTATGACTGTCTGGTGGAGCAGGAAGCGGAAGTGGATATTGTGGACAGCTTTTTTGCGGAAGAAGCCGATCAGGAAGGAAATCTGGTCAAACGGCCGCCGGTAGTTGTGGTTATGGGTCATGTTGACCATGGCAAAACTTCGCTGCTGGATGCGATTAAAAAAACCAATGTGACGGCAACCGAGCAGGGCGGCATTACCCAGCATATCGGTGCGTATTCGATTGATGTGCACGGCGAAAAAGTTACTTTCTTAGACACCCCGGGGCATGAAGCCTTTACCGCTATGCGGCTGCGGGGGGCTATGGCGACTGATATTGCCATATTGGTGGTGGCAGCCGATGACGGTGTTATGCCGCAGACGATTGAGGCGATTAACCATGCCAAAGCGGCCGGTGTGCAAATCATTGTCGCAATTAACAAAATTGATAAGCCCAGCGCCAACTTAGACCGGGTGAAGCAGGAATTAACTGAACACGGCCTGATTGCGGAAGATTGGGGCGGCAGTACGATTATGGTGCCGGTTTCGGCGGCGACCAAGCAGGGACTGGACGAACTGCTGGATATGATTGTGCTGGTTGCGGAGATGGCGGAGCTGAAAGCCAATCCCAACGCTGCGGCCAGAGGCGTAGTGATAGAAGCCAGACTGGATAAGGGCCGTGGTGCGGTAGCAACCATGCTGGTGCAAAGAGGTACCTTAAAGGTCGGCGACAGTGTGGTTATCGGTGCGGCGCATGGCCGGGTACGGGCAATGATGGACGATAAGGGCAAGCCGATTAAAAAAGCCGGGCCGTCCACGCCGGTAGAGATTTTGGGCTTAAATGAAGTGCCGCTGGCCGGCGAAGGCTTTTATGTGGCTAAAAACGAAAAAGATGCCCGCTATATTTCGGAAAAGGTTAAAAAGAACTTGCGGGAAAAAATGATTCAGGCTACGCCGCAGAAAGTGACCTTGGATGATTTGTTCCAGCAGATTCAGGAAGGCGAAATGAAGGAACTGAAGCTGATTGTCAAAGCCGATGTGCAGGGCTCGGTGGAAGCGGTGCGGCAGAGTTTGGAAAAGCTGTCCAATGAAGAAGTGTTGATTCGCATTATTCACGGCGGTGTCGGCGCGATCAATGAATCGGATGTCATGCTGGCTTCGGCTTCCAATGCGATTATTATCGGTTTTAACGTTCGGCCGGAAAACAGTGCTTTGGCAACGGCCGAGCAGGAGGGAATTGATATCCGCCTGTACCGGGTTATTTACAATGCGATCGAAGATATTGAACTGGCCATGAAGGGCATGCTGGATCCGGTCTTTAAAGAGGAGATTTTGGGACACTGCGAAATCCGGGAAATTTACAAGGTTTCCGGGCTGGGTGTCATCGGCGGCGCCCATGTTACCGACGGCAAGATTCAACGCTCGGCTAAGGTTCGGCTGCTCCGGGATAATGTGGTCATTTATGACGGCGGTTTGGCTTCGCTCAAACGCTTTAAGGACGATGCCAAGGAAGTGCAGACCGGCTTTGACTGCGGTATCATGCTGGAGAAGTTTAACGATATCAAAGTCGGTGATATTGCGGAAGCATATATTATGAAAGAGATCGAGCGGTAGCCGGATCTGACAGCGGAGACTGGCGGCGCGCATTTGTTGTGCAGCGGAAGAAAAATAAGAAAGCCGAAGCGACCGGTGCGCCCGTGCGAAGCGTGAACTTAGGCAAGGGAAAGCGGAGCGGCGGCTTGCCGGCGGAGAAAATCGGGAATAAAAGCAATGCGCGGCCGGAAAAGTCAGGGAAAGGATAAAGTATGCGAAAGAACAGTCATCGAATGACAAGAGTCAATGAAGAAGTCAAAATGGAGTTGTCGGCGATCATCCAAAGGGAAGTCAAAGATCCGCGGATCGATTCGCTGGTCAGCGTGGTAGCGGTCGATACGACCGGCGATTTGAAGGAATGCAAGGTTTATATCAGTGTGCTGGGTGATGAAGAAAAGAGAGCCCAGACCATGGAAGGCTTAAAAAGCTCGGCCGGGTTTATCCGCCGGGAACTGGCGCACCGCTTAAACTTGCGGAATACGCCGAATCTTCATTTTATGCTGGATACTTCGATTGAACGAGGCGTGGAAATGTCAAGGCTGATCCGGGACGTCCGCTTAGAGGATGAGCTTCATAGCACAGGCGAAGAATAAAAAAGCGGCAGCAAAAAGCCGGTCAAAGGCTGATGCTGAGGCATTTTTCGAGAAAGGCAGAGGATAAAAAATGACAATTGAGCAAATAAAAAGCTGGATCGGCGATTATTCGGCGGTTTATATTACCGGCCATGTTCACCCGGACGGCGACTGTATCGGAGCGGCTTTGGGATTGCAGGAACTTTTGGCGGTGCACGGAGTGGCGGCCAAGGTCATGCTGGAGACGCCGCCGGATACCTATTCTTTTTTAAAGGGTTTTTCCGAAATCCTGACTCAAAATCCGGATCAAGTTGAAGTGCTGCTGGTGGTGGACTGCAATGATCCGGGGCGGTTTGCGCCGTTTGCGGCCAGCTATGAACAGGCAAAAGTGGTGATTAACATTGATCATCATGAGCTGCCGAAAGAGTTGATTACGGTGCCGGAGCGCTGCTGGATTAAGACTGAGGCCAGTTCGACTTCGGAAATGATTTATGATTTATTTGTTCAAAGCGGTACGCCTTTCACCAAGGCAGCGGCTGAAGATTTATATACCGGCATCATTTTTGATACCGGCGGCTTTATGCATTCCAATACACAGCCGTCAACGATGAGTGCCGCCGGCCGGTTGATGGAGGAAGAGATTGACTTTGGCTATATGATGAAACGTTTGTTTCATCGGCAGACGATCCATAAGCTGCTGGCCAAGAAAGCGGCGCTGCAAAACTTCCGTCTGTTGGGCGAGCAGAAGATAGCGGCGGCCTTTTTAACCAATCAGGAGCTGGCGGAAAATCAGCTGGACAAGGAAGATACCGAAGACATTGTTCATTTGCTGGCACAGCTGGAAGAAACGGAAGCGGCGGTTTTTCTGGCGGAGTTTCAGCCCGGAGTCTATAAATTAAGTTTTCGCAGCCAGGGCGAGCTTGACGTGTGTGAGATTGCTAAGGTATTTGGCGGCGGCGGGCATAAAAAGGCGGCTGGAGCCAGTTCCGAACTGCCGCTGCCGGAGCTGCTGGCTGCGGTGGAAAAGGAAATCAGCCAGCGCTTATGAACGGAATTTTAAATATATATAAGGAGCAGGGGCAAACCTCGCATGATGTGGTGGCTAAACTCCGCCGAATTTTAAAAACCAGGCGGATCGGCCATACCGGCACGCTTGACCCCAATGCCGAGGGAGTGCTGCCGGTTTGCATCGGTCAGGCGACGAAACTGGCGGAGCTGCTGACTGAAAAGGAAAAGACTTATTTGACCGAGCTGCGGCTGGGAATTTCGACCGATACGCAGGATGCCTGGGGTCAGGTAACGGCGGAAAAGGAAGTAACTGCCGCTGCGGATGCGGTTAAAGCGGCGGTGTTTTCCTTTGTCGGTAATATTTGGCAGCAGCCGCCGATGTATTCGGCCGTCAAACAAGGCGGCAAAAAGCTGTATGAGCTGGCCAGAGCCGGGATTGAAGTGGAGCGGCCGCAGCGGCCGGTGACGATTCACGGGATTGAGGATTTTGCGGCGCTGAGCGGCGACAGTTATCGCTTTACCGTGTGTTGCTCCAAAGGCACTTATATTCGGACGCTGTGCCATGATATCGGTCAAAAACTGGGCTGCGGGGCTCATATGACCCGGCTTGCCCGGCTGCAGTCCGGCCGGTTTTTACTGGATACGGCGCTTAAACTGGCAGAAGTGGAGCGTTTGCAGCAGGCCGGAGAATTGGAGCGGTATTTGCTGCCCGTAGATCAGGCCTTTGACTTTCCCCGCTTTCAGGTGGATGCGGCTTTCAGCAAATGGCTGTATGCCGGTAATCCCGTGCCATTTGCGCACATAGAAAGATCGGCGGCAGGCGAAAATCAAGTGCCGGCAGCGCTGAAGGCGGGCGAGCTGGTTTATCTTTACGATTACCGGCGGGAATTGATGGGGATTTATAAACAGGAAAAAGAGAAGTTTAAGGTTTTGAAGTTTTTTTATCAGGCAGGCGAGGCAGATTATGATTGTTAGAAATTTGTCGGAAGATTGGCAAATAGCGGGTACGGCCGTTATCTTGGGTAATTTTGACGGAGTGCATAAGGGGCATCAGCTTTTGATTGCCAGAGCCCGGGAGATTGCGGCGGCTAAGGGGCTGCAGACATCGGTTTTGACTTTTTTGCCGCATCCGGCCAAATTATTGCTGGGCAAAGACTTTCGCCTGATTTATACCGAGGAAGAAAAGGAAGCGATTTTTGCGGCCGCCGGGATAGAAAATTATATTTTGCTGCCTTTTACTGAAAAAAACAAGAATATGGCGCCGACGGAGTTTATTGAGGAGATCCTGCTTCGCCGTTTGGGCGCAAGGGCAGTGATTGCCGGCAGCGATTATCGTTTCGGCCAAAAAGCGGCGGGTGATGCCGGCCTGCTAATGGAAAAATTGGAGCCTTTGGCGGTGCGGGTTACTATTTTGGAAAAGCTGCAAATGCAGGGTGAGGATGTCAGTTCGACCCGGTTGCGGGCGGCGGTGATGCAGGGCGATTTGGAGCGGTTTGAGGATTTGACCGGACGCCGCTTTCATTTGCTTGGGCGGGTCAGTACCGGCCGGCAGCTGGGGCGGACGATCGGTTTTCCGACGATTAACGTGATTCCGCCGGCGGAAAAACTGCTGCCGCCGAACGGCGTTTATGCCGCTGAGGTTATTTATCAGGGCAGATGCTATCGGGCCGTCAGCAATGTCGGCATTAGCCCCAGCGTTCCCGGTAAGCCGTATTCGGTGGAAACTTATATTTTTGATTTTACGGACACGATTTACGGTCAACCCGTTGAGATTCGCCTGCTTCGCTATCTCCGGCCGGAAATGACTTTTGCTTCGGTCGAGGAGTTAAAGGCTCAGATTCAGAGAGATGCGGCAGCGGTAAAAAATATGTTGATTTTATAACGAAGAATTCAGGCGAGATTTGCAAATTTTGCTTGATAAAAACAGCCGGACAGGGTATGATAAGACAAATGTAACTATTCATTGCCGACAATACAGGAGGATTTATAATATGGAACAAGTAGTAGCAATGCCTTTATTGGGAGCAAGGTTCCCGGAAATGGAAGTACAAACAACCAAAGGAGCTATGAAGCTGCCGGATGCGTATGCCGGAAAATGGTTCGTGCTGTTTAGTCATCCCGGCGATTTTACCCCGGTCTGCACGACGGAGTTTGTAAGCTTTGCCAGATATGCGGATAAGTTTAAGGAATTAAATACAGAACTGATTGGCCTGTCAGTGGATCAGGTAGTATCCCATTTGAAGTGGGTAGAATGGATCAATGACAATTCGGATATTACGATTCCGTTCCCGG
This sequence comes from Lachnospiraceae bacterium oral taxon 500, assembly GCA_002999035.1. Lineage (NCBI taxonomy): Bacteria > Bacillati > Bacillota > Clostridia > Lachnospirales > Lachnospiraceae > Lachnospiraceae bacterium oral taxon 500. Next base: position 2,529,375 of record CP027241.1, on the reverse strand, counting down.
TCATCGGCGATGAGCTGGGTCTGGTTTCCAACAAATTGGGCATGATTCATTCCGCTAAGGGAACCAATACCGTTCGGGCAGTCTTTATCGTTGACCCGAAGGGAATCCTGCGCTTGATGATGTACTATCCGCAGGAAGCAGGCAGAAATGTACTGGAGATCGTCAGAGCGCTGAATGCTTTGCAGACTGCCGATAAATACGGTGTAGCCGCACCGGAAAATTATCCGGAAAATACTTGGATCGGAAGCGATGTTATCGTACCGCCGGCCAAGACGGAAGCGCAAATGCAGGAAAGAAAAGACGCTGCCGCTAAGGGCGAAGTGACCTTAAAGGATTGGTGGTTTGTCCACAAGCCGCTGAATAAATAAAAAAGTTTTGCCTTTCTAATGCAGTTTCGCGAAGCGGCAGAGGATTGGTAAAAACAGTTAAGCTGAAAAGATATAAAAAACTCCGGTCAAATGGGATCCCATTTGACCGGAGTTTTTTATGTTGTCCGGCGAATAATCAATTCCGGTTTTAAGGCAATTTGTTGGGGAACGGTTTCCAGTTCCCGGTTGATTCGGTTCAGCAATATGCGGACGCCAATGGAGATCATATCTTCCAAAGCCGGATCAATCGTAGTAAGTCCGCCGTGGATATAGCCCGAAAGAACAATATTGTCAAAACCGATAACAGCTATGTCATCGGGGATGCGCAGGCCGGCTTCATCAATAGCCTTGAGAGCGCCGATGGCAATTTGATCATAGCCGGCAAAAACGGCATCCGGGTGGGTGTTTGCGCGCAATAAGGCTTTCATCCCTTCATAGCCGCATTCTTCCGCGCGGCTTGAGTTGATAAGCACCAGTTCTTCGCAGAGGGGGAGAGATAGCTCCTGCAATATGTCGCGGAAGGCTGATAAACGTCCATGTGTCATTTTTTCACCGACAAAGCCGATTCGCCGATAGCCCCGATCGCGTAAGTGTTCCAAACCTTCACGGATGCCGCGTTTTTCATCCACATAGATCGAATCATAGTCCATATGCGGTTGGTACTGTGCCGTAATAAGAATAACGGGCAGTCGTGTTTTTTCGATAGCCTGATAGACCTCGTCCGTGATGGCTTCCGCATCATCAATGACGATAAGGAGACCATCGATTTCAAGATGAGAAAAGCCGACTATATGAAGCAGAAGTGTTTGCAGATCAAAGCAGCTGAGGCGAAGTAAAATTGAGTAGGAATATTTAGCAAAATAAGCCGCTGCGGTATCAACCAGTCGGGAATAGTAACCGGAATTGATTTCAGGCACGATCATGCCTATGTTTCGGAGAGGAAACCCGCATGGCGCAGAAGCCGGAACAGCTTTCACAATGTGCTTAGTGTAATGATGCTCATCGGCAATTTGATGAATCCGTTGTCTTTGTGAAAAACTGATGCGCAAATCGTTGTTTAATGCTCGTGATACCGTGGAGGTACTGACACCGGCAAATTGAGCGATTTCTTTTAAGGTAATCATAGAAGCCCCCTTATATAGTTTCCGATATGTTATTTGGCAGAGCATGGATATCTTTATTCAATAAAAATATTATATCTGATTGTTGCATAAATGTCACTAGCGATAATGCAAAAAATAAATAAAAATTGCATTAAAATCGAAAGAATAGGAAGAAGGAAATATTGACATTTCACAAAAAATATCGTATGATTATAAATATAATAATATAAATGAACAATAAAACGTAGATGTGGATTCGGACAAAATTTGCAATAATGAAAATGAAGCGATACAAAATTGCATAAAAAATTGCATTAAAGCGAATGAAATGGGGGCGGCTATGGAAAGAATTAGAATCGGATGGAGCAGCACGGACATTACACCTTCACGACCGGTATTTTTGGCAGGACAGTTATACCTGCGGGTCAGCCGGTATGTACATGATCCGATTACGGCGACAGCTCTGGCGCTGGAGCAGGGGGAGAACATAGCAGTAATTGTGTCGATGGATACGGTTGCAGTGCCGGATTTTTTACGACAGGCGGTAGCAGAACGTCTGCGCGGGAAATCGGAGTTATCGATGGATCATATTCTTTTATGTGCTACCCATAGTCATACTTCCAGTCGGTTTAGTGTGAAAGGAAATGAACTGATTGCCTCCTATTTAGGAAAAGAAAGATTGATAGAGCCGGAATTACCGGGTGACATCCTTTGGGGAGAAGAAGCAGAGAGTTTTCTGACGGATAAAATAGCCGGTGTGATTGAAGCAGCATGGGCTGATCGCAGAGAGGGATATATCGGTACGGCGAGTGAATATGCGGTGGTGGGATTTAACCGCAGACCGGTCTTTGCGGCGGGAGATGCAGAGCAAACCCGGATGTACGGAGACTGTGCGAGCGAAATGTTTTTGCGGATGGAGGGAGGAACCGATCCGTCCGTACAGTTACTCTACACATGGAATGAGCAGGGACGGCTTACCGGGACGGCAGTAAATGTGGCGTGTCCGGCACAAGTGATGGAACTGCATTCTTTTATTTCGGCCGACTATTGGCATTATACACGTCGGAGCATTCGTGACAGGTTAGGTGATATTTTTGTACTGCCGCTGTGCGGTGCTGCCGGAGATCAGAATCCGCTTGATTTGGTAAGAATCAGCAAAAAAAACCGGAAAGAATTGCAGGAATGGGGAAAACAGACGGGAGAGGTTTTCCGCAATTTGGATATGACCGAGGAGTGTGAGGCAATCGGAAAGCGGATTACCGAGGCGGTGGTACGCGGCTTTGAGAGTGCAAGAAATGAGAAATGGAGCGATCCTGTTTTTATTCATCATGTCAGTGACTTATCACTGCCGCTGCGGACTGTGAGCAAGGATATGTATTGCCGGGCATTCCAGGTGGTAGAAGAATATCGAGCGCGCTTTGACGCTGATCATCGAATGACGATAGAGGATGAACTGGTGCTGTATCAGCCTGTCGGGATTCTGGACCGGTACCGGCAGCAGGAACAATCCAGGCAGATTACGGTCAGAACGCACATAATGCGATTGGGGCGGGCGGCGATTATTACCACTCCGTTTGAGCTGTTTGTGGAGTATGGATTGCGTATCCGGGCACAGTTACCTGCGGATATTACCTTTCAGATCCAGCTGTGCGATGGTTATTTAGGATATTTACCGACATTGGCGGCCGTACGCGGCGGCTCTTACAGCAGCGACCCGGCATCTACTTTTGTGGGACCGGATGGAGGGAATCTTCTTGTTGAAGAGGTAGTAAAAGAGAGTAAAATGTTGTGGACAGGAAGGGATTGAAAGGAGAAAATATGATAATCACAATAAACGGTAAAGAAAAATGCGGCAGGATTAAGCCGATGCATGGTGTCAATAATGTGCCGTTTACACCGCAGGATTATGGAGATTCTGGATTATTCCGCAAGCTGCAGGAAGCGGGAATCCCTTTTTCCCGATTGCATGATACCGGCGGTGATTGGGGCGGCGCGCATTATGTGGATATTGCCAATGTTTTTCCTGATTTTAACGCTAATCCGGATCGAATCGAGAACTATGATTTTGCTTTTACGGACAAGCTGATGGAAGAAATTGTCAAGCATGGGATGGAGCCTTTTTATCGATTGGGATGTTCAATTGAAAACCTGCATCAAATCAAGGCATACAATATTTATCCGCCGGAGGATAATTTGCAGTGGGCCAGAATTTGTGAAGGAATTATTCGGCATTATACGCAGGGCTGGGGCAATGGATATTACTATAAGATCCGCTATTGGGAGATTTGGAACGAACCGGATAATATGCCGGAGCCGATGGAGAACCCAATGTGGCGGGGGACGATGGAGCAGTATTTTGAACTGTATGAAACGGCATCCTGCTATCTGAAAAAGAGATTCCCGGAGTTGAAAATAGGAGGATACAGCAGCTGCGGTTTCTATTACCTGAGCAGTTCGGACTATTCGGAAAGCGCGCATTCTTCATCGCGTGTCGGGTATTTTGTGGAGTTTTTCCATAAGTTTCTGGAACATATTACTTCGACTGAGCACAGGGCGCCGCTGGATTTCTTCTCTTTTCACAGTTATGCCGATATTGAGGAAAATGTACAATATGCAGCTTATGCGCGGGCCGAATTGGATAAAGCGGGATTGCAGGCAACGGAACTGATTTTTAATGAATGGAACGCCGGTTATAATATGAGGGGAACCTGTGAGGACGCAGCCAGAATTGCAGCGATGATGTGTGCCTTGCAGAATACGGCAATCGATGCCTGCATGTACTATGATGCTCAGGTCGGTTCAAGCTATTGCGGTTTATTTAATCCGGTCGGGCGGAAAATATTTAAGGCATATTATGCGTTTAAAGCTTTTAATGAGCTGTACCGGCTGCAGGAACAGGCAGGTATGTCGGGATTGGATGATAAGATCTACGGCTTAGCGACTTGGAACGGTCATGAGGGAGCAGCGCTTTTAGTAAATCTTCGCGGACAGGAAGAAAACATAAGGCTGGAGTTGCTGCAAATAACGGATGAAGCAAGAAAGCAAGCGGTATTGGCAGCTGTGGATGCAAGTCATGAGTATGAGGAGATAGAAATATGTGCCGAATCGGATGGAACTTATACATTTACAGCCGCCCCGCACGGAATTTATTTACTGCGGTATTAAGAGGCAACTGGCTGCCTTATTGAAAGGGCAGCTGCAAATAAAAGGAAGGAGGATAGGAACTATGAGAGAAAGGTATAGTAAAGGAATTGCAGCGATACTGTCAACGGTAATACTGATGGGCATGCTGGCAAGCTGCGGAAGCACGCAGCCGAAAGAAACTTCGACCGATAAGCCTGTGCAGAAAGAGGAAACAAAGGAGGATGAGAAGAAGGGTACGGATGCTGTGAACGAGGGTGTTACTGCCGAGGGGATTACTTTTCCGTTGGCAGAGCCGGTCACGATGAGTATGTTTGCTGTCGCGGCCGGATATACCGGAGCGGAATTGCCGACTGTACTGGCTTTTCAGGAGGCGGAAAAGAATACAAATGTACATTGGGAAGTAACGTCGTGCCTGCCGGCGGATTTGGGCGATAAGCGCGGTTTGCTTCTCTCTTCGGGAGATTATCCAGATGTACTGTTTAAATCGTTTTTGACGCATAAAGAAATAGAAAAATACGGGCAGCAAGGCGTGCTGATTCCGTTAAACAATTTAATTGATCAGTATATGCCGAACTTGAAAAAACTGCTGGATGAGAAAGACGGCTGGCAGTATATCACTTCGGGAGACGGAAATATTTATGCGCTGCCGGAACTTAAGAAGAAGGGCATTGCAACGATTCTGTTTTGGCAGAATAACCGCTGGCTTGAAGCGGTCGGAATGAAAGAGCCGACCAATATGGAAGAGTTTTATGAAGTGCTTAAAGCCTTTAAGGAGAAAGATCCGAACGGCAACGGTATTGCAGATGAGATTCCGTTTGAAGCGAATAATTCCGTCCCGCCGATTTATCTCTATCAGTATCTGCAGGCGATGGATTTTAACACATTCTGTGCGGTAGATGACAATGATCAGATCGTTTATGTACCGCGGACAGAAACGTATAAAGAATTTCTTTCTTGGCTTAGCAAATTTTATAAAGAAGGACTGCTGGATAAGAACTGCTTTTCCCAGACAATTGATCAGCAGTATGCGCAGGGACCGTCGGATGTTTATGGTTACTTTTACAGCTGGTCACCGAGCGAAACGGTAGGAGCAACGCTTAGCCAAGGCTATGATTATACGGTGCTGAGTCCGTGGGGAAAGAACAGCGTTAGTGCAACATCCGGATTTTCGGAAGGCGGAATGGCGATAACGGACAAGTGTAAGACACCGGAAATTGCGGCAGCGTGGGCGGATCAGTTTTACAGTGAGGAGGGAGGAATCCTTGCAGTCATGGGCATAGAGGGCAAAACGTGGCGGTGGCGCGAAGACGGAAAATGGGAGTACATGGTTGGCACCGAATACGGTGAGGACGAATCCACGGTTCGTGACAACACAACACTGCAGGGTTCGGCATATGCACCGATGGCATGGCCGCAAGTGTACTTTAAAGAAGAATATCATGATGCCACAAACGTTTCGGGAAGTTTAGAGGAAGACCGTATTTCTGAAACCTGTGGAAAACCGTTCCCGGCAATTCAGCTTACAGAAAAAGATTCCAAGAGAACGGCTGAGATTACTACGGATATTTCCGATTACATCAACGAGTATATGGCTCAGGTAGTGACCGGAAAGACGACCATTGAGGAAAGCTGGGATTCCTATCTGAAACAGCTGGATGTAATGGGCGGTAAGGAGTATGAGGATATTTACAACAATGCATACCAAAGCATGAAATAAGAAAATATCGGCCTGTGCGGGGAGCGGCATGCTCTCCGCACAAAATCTATCGATCAGGCAAAGAGAGGAAGAGGCAATATGGATCATACGAGAAAAAAACAAAACAGCAGTGTGTCCGCTCCGCGAGGGATGTTTTGCAAGCGGTTAAAAAAAGATTTTAAGGCAAATTGGACACTGTATATTATGGTCTCTCTGCCGCTTTTATACCTTATTATTTTCTGTTATGTTCCGATGGCGGGAGTACAGCTGGCGTTTAAGGATTATCGGGTCAGTCAAGGGATTTGGGGCAGTCCGTGGATAGGACTGTATAATTTTGAACGTTTTTTCAGAAGTTACAAATTCGGACTTCTGCTGAAAAATACGATTCTGGTTAATGTGTATAGCTTAGTGGCAGGGTTTCCGATTCCGATTATTTTTGCGCTTTTGCTTAATTATTTGCGGCGAAAACGGTTTAAGAAGATTTTGCAGATGGTTTCCTATGCGCCCTACTTTATCTCGACGGTGGTTATGTGCGGCATGATTATTATTTTTTTGGATGCCGATACCGGAATTATCAATAAGCTGATGCAGTTGGTGGGGATGAATCCGGTTCAGTTCATGGGCGAGGCCAAATATTTTAAGTCTATTTATGTATGGAGCAGCGTTTGGCAAGGTATGGGTTGGGCGTCAATTATTTATATAGCAGCGCTGTCGGGCGTAGATTATCAACTTCATGAAGCGGCGATTATTGACGGAGCTTCAAAGGTGCAGCGTATTTTTCATGTGGATCTGCCATCAATTAAGCCTACGATTGTCATGCTGCTGATTCTGCAAATCGGATCGCTGATGAGTGTAGGCTTTGAGAAAGTATTTTTATTGCAAAATCAGATGAATATCGCGTCATCGGATGTGCTCTCTACCTATGTGTATCGGGTGGGTCTGGTCGATAATGATTATGGATATTCCACGGCAGTAGGCCTGTTTAACTCGGTCATCAATATGCTGCTGCTGGTTTCAGCCAATAAAATCGCCAAAATGACAGTGAAAGAAAGCCTGTGGTAGGAGGAATTGCAATGGCGGTGTTAAAGAATAAAAAGAAAAAAATCAATTCAGATCAGGTTTTCGATGCGGTCAATTTATGGATTATGATTTTGCTGTTTGTGATTTTTATATGGCCGTTGTGGTTTGTGATTATTGCGTCATTTAGCGATCCTTATGCGGTATGGCGAGGTTCGGTGGTATTATGGCCGCAGGGATTTTCTTTGGAGTCCTATCGGGAAATTCTCAAATATAAGGAGATTTGGCTTGGGTATAGAAATACCCTGTTCTATACCGTGGCGGGAACGCTGATCAATATGGCAATGACTATCTGCATGGCGTATCCGCTGTCAAGGCGAAAGTTCATGCCCAAAAACATTATTATGTTGCTTTGTATGATTACGATGTATTTTTCCGGAGGTCTGATTCCCAACTATTTGGTAGTTAAAAAATTGCATCTTGTAGACACGATATGGGCGATGATGATTCCGGGCTGTCTGTCAGTCTACAATATGATTATTATGCGGAGTTATTTCGTCAATAGTATTCCGCAAACCTTGGAGGAAGCGGCGGTGCTTGACGGGGCAAACCCGGTTCAATATTTGTTCAGGGTAGTTTTGCCGCTGTCCAAATCGGTATTGGCTGTTATCGCCCTTTATTATGTAGTGGCACATTGGAATGATTTCTTTAATGCACTGATTTATATTAATAACAGGAATTTGCTTCCGTTACAGACTTTTTTGCGTAATTTGCTGGTCACAAATACCGTCGGAAATGTCAGTCAAACACAAAGTCTTGACCCTGAGGCATTGCAGAAAAAGATTTATCTGGCTCAGACGATTAAATATAGTGCGATTATTGTTTCTACTATTCCGGTTCTTTGTATTTATCCGTTCCTGCAGAAATATTTTGTGAAAGGTATTATGATCGGGGCGATTAAAGGATAGATGGAGCGGGATAGCAGGCTATTGCGGACGGATGGAGGGGAATGCCGCAGAAAGCAGCATGCATTCAGGGAAACCTCCGGATTTAAATAAACGTAACATTTTGGATTGGAGGCAGATAATGAAACCAATTATTCGGTTTGAGAAACAAATATTTAAGACGGGAGAATTTGGAGAGGAAAGTTCACTGCCCGATTTGCTGGGTTTTGGGTATGAAGAAAAATTAGACCTTATTCAGGAACCGTCAGTTGAGGTTGGATACGGAATGAGAAAGACTTCCTATCCCTACAGACAACAGGCGGGATATAATAGAAAATTACGAGAAATTGAGCTGGATACGGCTATATTGGAAAATGATTTTTTATATGCGGAGTTTCTTCCGACTCTCGGAGGGCGTCTGTGGAGACTTAAGGATAAAGTAAATGACAGAGACCTGATTTATCATAATGATGTGATTCGTTTCAGTAATCTGGCGATCTGCAATGCCTGGTTTTCGGGCGGAGTGGAATGGAATATATCTTTAATTGGGCATTCTCCGTTTACAGCCAGACCGTTATTTGCGGCTGAGTTGATGACGGATGATGAGGTGCCGGTGCTGCGGATGTACGAGTTTGAGCGGGTGAGAGAGGCTGTTTATCAGATGGATTTTTGGCTGGGTGAACAGGACAGATTTTTGAATTGCAGAATGAGAATCCGCAATGTGACCAATCATGAAATACAAATGTACTGGTGGAGCAATATTGCAGTTCCGGAGTACCCGGGCGGCAGGATTGCAGTCCCGGCTTCCAAGGCATTTACAGCCGATCAGGAGAGGGTCTGGAAAACGGATATACCGATAGCTGGCGGGATTGATATTTCTAAGTACGAACATATACCGACACAGGTGGATTATTTCTTTGACATTCCTGAGAACGCACATAAGTTTATTGCCAATATAGATAAAGACGGAAATGGCCTTCTCCATCTGTCGACAGATAGGCTGCAGTCCAGAAAACTATTCTCCTGGGGACATGATACCGGGTCGCAAAACTGGCAAAGATTTCTTACCGAGAAAGCGGGAAATTATATTGAAATACAGGCCGGTGTGCCTAAAACACAGTATGGATGTGTTCGTATGCCGGCAAATGCCGAGTGGGAATGGTTAGAGCAATATGGGCCGATTACTGTGTCCCGGGAAATGATGGATAAAGAATATCCTTTGTTCCTTGACGCTGTGCAGAGAATTGTCGATGAGCATTGGCATAGCTGCAGTTTATCCGATATCCTTGTAAACAGCAAAGCATTTGCCGATCGGCCCGGTAAAACGGTACACAAGGGCAGCAACGGCGGGGCTTGTTATAATTGTATTGCCCGCGCTTCAGGGGAAAGGGAGATATATCGGCATCTGGATTTTGCCGAGGACGCATTTAATTCTTCTGCGTGGAAGGCATTTATCGAAACGGGTATTTTGCCTTTGCAAAACCCGGAAAATCCGCCGGAAGATTTTGTGTGCAATCTATGGCTTTTTAAGAAACTGGAGGATAGTACCAAACAGGGAGAAGCAAATGAAAATAACTGGCTGGCGTGGTATGAGATAGGGTGTATGCTGCTTGCCGAGGATATAAAGGGAGAGCGACTTGGGGCTGCAAGAGAGGCGCTGTATAAGGCGGATAAACTTAGCAGGAATCCGTGGACGCTTGAAGCTCTGGCAGTCCTTTCGATTAATGAAAATAATATGCTGGATGCTGCGAAATATATGGTTTTAGGAGCGGAACAACGTAAAAAAGATATTCAATATCTTAAAACGGCTGCCTATATTTTATTAAAAGCAGAGGCTTTTAGTGAGTGGCTGAATTTATATGACAGCCTTGAAGCGGAAGTGAAAGAAGACCCCCGGCTGTATTTTGACAGTATTATTGCAATGTCAAAAGCGGATAGGAAAATGGAAGCATTTGAGCTTCTCAATAGAAAAAATCATATGTTTTTAGATGATTTGAGAGAGTGTGAGGGCTCGATAGAAGATCTTTGGCAGGGACTTCATAAGGACTTGTTCGGCAGGGAAGGAGTTATTCCCGAGAATCTGCGTTTTATTTCCGGGGAGGCAAAGTCAAAGGTTTGATTCAATCCGGCGGGCTTGTCAGGCGTGCCGGTACAGTAGCCACGGATAAGGAAGATAATCAATCGGAGTAAATATATGCGCCGCATAAACAACGGGTATATGTTTACTCCGAACTTTTGCCGTGAGATCTCAAAAAATCTCAAAAAAAAGGGGAGAAAAATCCTGAAAAAAAATACTTGCATTTTAAAACAAGTTATGATATTATGTTCAAGTCAGCAAAAAAAGGGCTGACAATCAGCGGATATGGCGGAATTGGCAGACGCACTAGACTCAAAATCTAGCGGGAAACCATGTGGGTTCGACTCCCACTATCCGCATCCTAACGAAGTCCATGCAAATGGACTTTTTTAAATTCCTCTTCTCATTTGGTATTGAAGTTCATCTCTTGCTTCTTATCGGTTGCCGCCGGCCGGCATTTTCATAACTTTCCCCTTGTAGATTAACAGAATTCATGGTAAAATAAAAAGAAGTATGACTCGACGCAAGTGAAGTCAGAACAATGAAAATTAAAGGAGTAAAATTATGTCAGGACATAGTAAATTCGCGAACATTAAACACAAAAAGGCAAGAAACGACGCGCAAAAGGGTAAGATTTTTACCAAGCTCGGCCGGGAACTGGCAGTAGCGGTTAAGACCGGCGGCGGAGCTGACCCGTCCCTGAACCGGAAACTGGCGGACGTAATTGCCAAAGCCAAAGCCAGCAACATGCCGAATGATACGATTGACCGCTCGATTAAAAAAGCGGCCGGCGATAACGACGGAGCGAATTATGAGGCAATTGTTTATGAGGGCTACGGGCCGGAGGGCATCGCGGTGATTGTCGAGTGTCTGACCGACAACAAAAACCGGACGGCTGCCAATGTCCGCAGTGCTTTTACCAAAGGTAAGGGAAACCTCGGCACCAGCGGCAGCGTTACCTTTATGTTCGATAAAAAAGGACAGATTATTATTGAAAAAAGCTCCAAAGTCAGTGAAGATGAACTGATGATGTTGGCACTTGATTCGGGAGCAGAGGATTTTAGTGCGGCCGACGACGGCTATGAAATCATTACCGACCCGGAAACCTTCAGCGAAGTCAATGATGCTTTACTGGCAGCCGGTTATCAGCCGATCTCGGCTGAGGTAACGCAGCTTCCGCAGACAACGACCGATTTGACCGATGCTGACAGCATTAAGGCAATGAACCGGCTGCTGGATATGCTGGAAGACGACGACGATGTGCAGAACGTTTATCATAACTGGGGCAATCAGGACGAAGAATAGGATAGAAGATGAAAAATCGAATGAGGGATCTGATTGATTTGCTGAAAAACGCTAATGAAGCGTATTATGCCAAAAATCAGGAAATCATGAGCGATAAGCAGTATGACGAGCTGTATGATGAGCTGCTGGCTTTGGAAAAAAAATCGGGCATTGTCTATGCGGACAGCCCCACCCGGCAGGTCGGCTATCAGGCGGTGGCGTTTTTGCCGAAGGAAGAACATGACCGGCCGATGCTGTCCCTGGATAAAACCAAGAGTGTGGAAGACTTGGCGGCTTTTACCGATCAGGAATGTCTGCTTTCCTGGAAGCTGGACGGACTGACGGTGGTGCTGACCTATGAAGATGGTCGTTTAACCAAGGCTGTGACCAGAGGAAACGGGCTGGTTGGCGAGGTTGTGACCAATAATGCCAGAGTATTTGCGAATCTGCCGGATCAAATCCCGTTCCGGGGACGGCTGGTGCTGCGGGGCGAAGCCGTTATCCGCTATACTGATTTTGAGCGGATTAACGCCGACCTGCCGCCGGAAGTTCAGTATAAAAATCCGCGCAATTTATGCAGCGGTACGGTTCGCCAGCTTAATAACGAAATTACCGCCGGCCGCAAGGTTCATTTTTGTGCCTTTACCTTAGTGGAGGCCGCCGGTCGGGAGTTTGCCAAAAAATCAGAAGAACTTATTTTCTTACAGGATAACGGGTTTGAAGTGGTTTTCTTTAAAAAGGTGACGCCGGCGTCGATTCCGGAGACGGTTGCCTGGTTTGAGCGGGAAATTGCTAAAAATCCGTATACAACCGACGGTTTGGTGCTGACGATTGATGACATCCTTTATTCGCGCGGATTAGGAGAAACGTCCAAGTTTCCGCGGGACTCCATTGCTTTTAAATGGCAGGATGAGATTAGGGAAACACCTCTCGTTAAGGTGGAGTGGTCGGTGTCCCGTACCGGGCTGATTAATCCGATTGCGGTCTTTGAGCCGGTCGATTTGGAAGGAACGGTGGTGCGCCGAGCCTCTTTGCACAATATCAGTATTGTCGAAGAACTGGAGTTGGGCCTGGGGGATGTTTTAGCGGTCTATAAGGCCAATATGATTATTCCGCAGGTGGCGGATAATCTGACCAGAAGCGGCGGTCTGCCGCTGCCGGAGGCCTGTCCGGTCTGCGGACAAAAAGCGGAGCTTAGGGAAGTCAATGACATTAAGACCCTGCTGTGCGTTAATCCCGCTTGTCCGACCAAAAAACTGCGGGGGCTGGAGCATTTTGTCAGCCGTAATGCCATGAATATTGAAGGTTTGAGTGAAGCCACCCTGGAAAAGTTTATTCAAAAAGGCTTTTTGACGGATGCCGCTGATATTTTCAAATTGGCGGAACACAAAGCGGAAATTATCGGGCTGGAGGGCTTTGGCGAAAAATCCTATGCCAAGCTGGCAGCGGCAATTGAGAAGGCCAGAGCGCCGCAGCTGGGTAACTTTATTTATGCGCTGGGGATACCGAATGTCGGTCTTAGCAATGCCAAACTGCTGGCCAGAAGCTTTCGCAATGATTTAGATATCATCATGCACGCGGAGGCAGCGCAAATTGAGGCGGTGCCGGGTTTCGGGCCGGTGATTGCCCAGTCGGTGCAGGATTATTTTGCCGACAGCGAAAACCGGTGCTTGCTGGAAAAACTGCAAAGCCGGCTGCACTTGCCGGAAAGCAATCCGGCAGCGGAAGAGGAAACGGGAAATCCTTTTATTCAGGGGAAAACCTTTGTTATTACCGGCAGCCTTGAGCATTATGGCAATCGGGATGAATTGAAAGACTTTATTGAGCAAAGCGGCGGCAAGGTGACCGGTTCCGTTTCTGCCAAAACCGATTATTTAATCAATAATGACATCAGTTCGGCTTCTTCTAAAAATAAAAAAGCCAAGGAACTGAATATTCCCATCATTACCGAAGCAGAGTTTAGGGAAAAGTCAGGCCAAGCTGACTAAAATATAATTCCGGGAGGTTAGAATGCCGATTAAGATACCGAAAGGATTGCCGGCGGGAGAAATCCTGCAAAAGGAAAATATTTTCGTAATGGACGAAGAAAGGGCAATGACCCAGGATATTCGGCCTTTGCAAATTGCGGTCTTAAACCTGATGCCGCTCAAAGAGCAGACCGAAACCCAGCTTTTGCGGATGCTGTCCAATACGCCGCTGCAAATGGAAATTACCTTTTTAACGACTGCCAGCTATGTCGGCCGGAATACGGCCAAGGCTCATTTAAGTAATTTTTATAAAAACTTTGCCGAAGTTAAGGACAGTAAGTTTGACGGCATGATTATTACGGGCGCACCGGTTGAACTCTTAGAGTTTGAAGAAGTCGAGTACTGGCCGGAGCTGACAGAGATCATGGACTGGACGCAGAGCCATGTCACCTCGGTTTTTTATATTTGCTGGGGAGCGCAGGCGGCGCTTTATCATAAATACGGCATTAAGAAGTTTCCTTTGGAAAAAAAGCTGTCCGGTATTTTTGCACATCGGGTAGTTAAGGAATTTTGTCCGCTGACACGGGGCTTTGATCCGGAGTTTCTGGTGCCGCATTCCCGCTATACGACGGTTCATATTGAAGATATCGCTGCAGTCGGGGAACTGGAATTAGTGGCTGTCAGCAATGAGGCCGGGCCGTACTTGATTATGTCTAGGGATGGGCGCAATGTTTTTGCGACCGGTCATTCCGAATACGACGCACTGACTTTGAAGCAGGAATATGACCGGGACAGGGGCAAGGGATTGGCGATTGAATTGCCGAAAAATTATTTCCCTGAGGATAATCCTTATCTGACGCCCAAATCGGTGTGGAACTCGCATGCAAACCTGCTTTATTCGAATTGGCTGAATTACTATGTATATCAGCGGACGCCGTATGATATCAGTCAGGTCGGGAAAAATTAAAAGGAGAATGCAATGATAGGGATATGGATACTGGATTTTTATCTCCGGCTGAAGGCGAAAGCCGACTGGAAACAGCAGCCGCGACGGATCGGGCCGCTCAGGCTGGGGTATGTGGAAAATTACGGCGTGTATAAAGGGCTGCTTAAGAATCAGCCGAAGAAAGCGCTGAAATATCAGATGATTTTTGTGCTGTGCAGCGTTTTGTATACCATTTATATCATTGTCCGAAAAAAAACGGGGTTATATCAGATCGGCTGGCTTTTAACCAGTCTCGGCGGCATGGCTAATCTTTATGACCGGGCCTGGAACGGATTTGTCACGGATTATGCCAGCATTGGCGGCAAGCTTTACTTTAATATTGCTGATTTGCTGGTCTTTGCCGGCTGTGTGATGGTAGTTTTGGATGAAGTATTTAGTATGTCTGTGACCAAGCGGCGGGCTTAAAATAAATGGAAAATCTGATTTTCGGCGAATAAAAATGTTGGCGCATGTTGGATTATTTCACTGAAATCAGTAAGCGGATGAATTTGTTTTAATGCGCAGAGCAGTAAATGGTTCGTCTGCTGGCGGCACAGGAGCTTTTGCTGGAGATGGAACTTTATTGAATGAAAGAAAGCAGGCTAAGATGTATGAATTATTAAAAAGAGACGGCAGTGCCAAGCGAGGGCGCTTTCATACGCCGCATGGCGTGATTGAAACGCCGGTCTTTATGAATGTCGGTACGGCGGCAGCGATTAAAGGCGCAGTATCGGCTTTGGATTTGGAGGAAATCGGCTGCCAGGTGGAGCTGAGCAATACCTATCATTTACATTTGCGGCCGGGGGACGAAGTTGTTCACAAAATGGGCGGGCTGCATCGTTTTATGAATTGGCACCGGCCGATATTGACCGATTCCGGTGGTTTTCAGGTCTTTTCGCTGGTAGCACTCCGCAAGATCAAGGAAGAAGGTGTGCATTTTCGCTCGCATATCGACGGCCGCAAGATTTTTATGGGACCTGAGGAGAGTATGCGGATTCAGTCGAACTTAGCCTCAACGATTGCCATGGCCTTTGACGAATGTCCGCCGATTCCGGCTTCTAAGGAATATGTGACGGCTTCGGTTGCCCGCACCACCCGCTGGCTGGCCAGATGCCAGGCGGAAATGGCAGTGCTTAACCGGCAGGAGCGGACAATCAATCGGCGGCAGATGCTGTTTGGCATTAATCAGGGCGGTATTTATGCCGATATTCGGATTGAACACGCCAAAATAATCAGCCAGATGGAGCTGGACGGCTATGCGGTCGGCGGGTTGGCGGTGGGGGAAACCCATGCCGAAATGTATGAGATTCTGGAAAAGACGGTCCCCCATTTGCCGCTGGAGAAGCCGACTTATCTGATGGGGGTCGGGACGCCGGAAAATATTTTGGAGTCAGTGGAGCGGGGAATTGACTTTTTTGACTGTGTTTATCCCAGCCGCAACGGCCGGCACGGCCATGTTTATACCAATCAGGGACGGCGCAATTTATTCAATGCCTGCTATGAAACCGATGACCGGCCGATTGAGGAAGGCTGCGGCTGTCCGGCCTGCCGCAATCACTCGCGCGCCTATCTGCGCCATTTGCTGAAAGCCGGGGAAATGCTGGGAATGCGCTTGTGTGTCCTGCATAATCTGTATTTTTACAATCAAATGATGGCGGAAATTCGGACGGCAATCGAAGCCGGTGAATTTTTAACCTATAAAAAAAGAAAGCTGAGCAGCTTTCAGGAAGTACAAAAATAAAATTAACCAAACTTAGGAGGAAGTTAAAATGAATCAAATTTTTAGCTTAACCGCAGGCGCAGCACCGGCCGGCGGCATGATGGAACTGGTCATCGTTTGGGGCGGTATGCTTTTGGTCCTGTGGTTTTTTATGATTCGGCCGCAGCGGAAAAAACAAAAAGAAACCCAAATGATGCAAAATAATTTAAAAGTGGGCGACAGCGTGATGACCAGTTCCGGTCTTTACGGCAAGGTGGCTGATGTGGTTAACGATGTGGTGGTGGTTGAGTTCGGCAAGAACAAATCAGTTTTGATTCCGGTGCATAAAAGCGCTATTGCCGGAGTAACCGAACCGGATTTGACGATTCATAAAGACGAAGAACCGGAGGATAAGAAAGCCGGCAAAGCCGATAAAAAAGAAGAAAAAGCGGAAGAAACGGTAGAAAAAGAGTCCTAAAGAGGATGATTTTTGACTTTGCCGCGGAAAAACAGAGCATACACTGCCGTTTATGAAAAAATGTACGGCAGTGAAGGCAGGCGCGGAGAATAAGAAAAGCAAAGAGAGGTTATATCATGTCGGAAAAATTAAAAGTGGGAATTGTCGGCGCGACCGGGATGGTTGGCCAGCGCTTGATTACTTTGCTGGCACGGCATCCATGGTTTGAAATCAGTTGTTTGGCAGCCAGTGCCCGTTCGGCCGGGAAAAAATACGCCTCGGCAGTGGCAGGCAGATGGACGCAAAAAACGGTGCTGCCGGAGTTTGTCGGTCAGATGATCATCATAGATGCCGAGGATGTGGCAGCAATTAAAGAAAAAGTGGATTTTGTTTTTTGTGCTGTCAATATGGATAAGCAGGAAACCAAGGAGCTGGAATTAAAATACGCGCAGGCTGAAATCCCGGTAGTGTCCAATAATTCAGCTCACCGAATGACGGCTGATGTGCCGATGGTTATTCCGGAGATTAATCATCAGCATTTGCAGGTGATTGAGCAGCAAAGAAAGCGGCTGGGTACCAAAAAAGGATTTATTGCGGTTAAGCCGAATTGTTCGATTCAGTCCTATGTGCCGGTTTTGGCGGCGCTGTGGCAGTATGAACCGAAAGAAGTTTTTGTCAGTACCTATCAGGCGGTTTCCGGGGCGGGCAAAACCTTGGCCGGTTGGCCGGAAATGACCGATAATATTATTCCCTATATCGGCGGTGAGGAAGAAAAGTCGGAGCAGGAGCCGCTAAAGATCTTTGGCCGGGTTTCTGAAAACGGGATTGAAAACACGGATGCATTGACTATTTCGGCGCAATGCGTGCGGGTGCCGGTCGAAGACGGACATTTGGCTACATTTTCCGTCCGCTTTGGCCAAAAGCCGGGAAAAGAGGAAATCGTAAAAGCATTGGCTGAGTTTAAAGGACTGCCGCAGGAATTGGAGCTGCCGTCGGCGCCGAAACAGTTTATTCACTATTTTACTGAAAATGACCGGCCGCAGACACATTTGGACCGGGACCTGGAAAAAGGCATGGCGGTATCGGCCGGCCGGCTGCGGGAAGACAATATCTTTGATTACCGTTTTGTCGGCTTATCGCATAATACTTTACGCGGCGCAGCCGGTGGGGCGGTGCTGATTGCCGAGCTTTTGAAGGCGCAGGGATACTTGAAATAGCGAAAGCACAAAAAGGGTGAAAATTCGAGCGGGGCTTAGCGCAAAAGGATTTATCATCTTTTGACGTGCTGACAATATAAAGCCGGCGCAGGCTTTGGCAAAGGACCGCGCCGGTAAAATCGGAAGCAGTCTTGTATCATGGGCACAAAATTGAAACAAAGGAAAGGAAGTTATGAATAAGTTTTTGATCAAAGTAATGGCGCTGATCAGCGTTTTGGCGTTGTTTTCGGTGACAGCTTCGGCGGCCGGTGAGGAGGAATACGCCAATAAACTCAAACTTTTGGGCGTTTTTCGGGGAACCGAACAAGGCTTTGAGTTGGAGCGTCAGCCGACGAGATTAGAGGGCTTGGTGATAATGCTCCGGCTTTTGGGCGAGGAGCAGAATGCTTTGCGCTTTCAGCCGGAAACGGAGTTTTTCACCGATGTGCCGGAATGGGGCAAGCCCTATGTTTATTATGCCTATCAGCAGGGGATTACCAAGGGGGTGAGCGAGAGTACGTTTGCACCGGAGGTATCACTCCAGTCGTATGCATTTTTGACCTATATGCTGCGGGCGATGGGCTATCGAGACGGCATGGACGATTCGGCTGATTTTGTCTGGAATCAGCCGGAGCTGTTTGCCATGTCTAAAAACTTAGTCAATGAAAGCCAGTTGTCTAACTGGTCAATCAATCCTTTTTACCGGAAAGATGCGGTCAGAGTGGCTTATACTGCTTTAAACACCAAGACCGCCGGCGGCAAAATGCTGGCCGAAGAACTGATGGCCAAAGGAGTATTCAGCCGGGCGCAGGCGCTTTTAGCGGAACTGGCGCTGACAGATGCTCAGGCCGAGCCGAAATCGGCAGATCTGGCAGTCGAAAAATCAGTCAAAAAAGAAGATTATGCCGCTCTGCCGCTGACCCGGCAAAAACCATCTTCGCCGGCTGAAGTCAGCGAAGAGGTTAAACCGGAATTTCCGGATGAAAAGCCTTATTCTTTAGCCGGGCCGGCTACCGCGAGCAAGGAGCAGCTTTATTTGTGGGCCGCGCGTAAGGGCATGTCGGAGGAGGGCTTGGCGCTGATTGATATTTATTTTGAGGTTTGCCAGAGAAAAGGTTTAAATCCCGTGATTCAATACGCGCAGATGTGTCATGAAACCGGCTTTTTGTATCAGGTACCCAGTATGGCGGGCTTGGATACTTCTTTTCATAATCCCTGCGGTTTAAAGGTGACCGAGGGCGGAGACGGCTTTGTTGCCGGTTCGCATAAACGCTTTGCCGATTGGCGGGAAGGGATTGAGGCGCATACCGATCATACCGCGCTGTATGCCGGTCTGGCGGGTTATCCCAAAGCCGATACGCCTGATCCGAGACATTTTCCGTTTTTAAAAGGTACGGCGGTAATGCTTTCCGATTTAAGCGGTAAATGGGCACCGTCGTGGTATTATCACCGCAAAATTTATCAAATGCTGCAGGAAATTGAGGCGGTCGGTACAGCCGGAAAATAAATTCAGGATAAAACCGACGGCGCTTTCAGGAAAGTTTAGTTCAGTCAATTCCGCCTTCCGCTTGCGAAGCCAGATGGAGGGCGGAATTTTACTTGACTATCCGGGGAGCAGTGATTATAATGGAGTTTGAGATTTTTACCGACAGGAGGAAGAAAAAAGAATGAAAAAACAGAAAATGACCAAATTTTTAGTGGCGCTGCTGGTGCTGGCAATTGCCGTATACACGGCCGCCATGGGATTTGGCAGCAAGCAAATTGGCAGCATTAGGGATATCAAGCTGGGTCTTGATCTGGCCGGCGGTGTCAGTATTACTTATGAAACCGTCACTCCCAATCCCAGTAAGGAAGCAATCAGTGATACGATTTTTAAATTAGAGCGCAGAATCACCGACAGCGGCTACACTGAATACGAAGTGTATCGCGAAGGTGAAAATCGGATCAATGTCGATATTCCCAATGTCAACGATCCGGAAAAGATTTTGCAGGAGTTGGGAACGCCGGGTAGTTTGGCTTTTGCCGATGAAACCGGTAAGGTGATTTTGACCGGAGCAGACATCAAAAATGCGCAGCCGCAAAAATCAACCCAAAGTGTCAGCGGCTCTTATGAGATTGCTTTGGAAATGACGGATGAAGGCGCTAAGAAGTTTGAGGAAGCAACCGCCGCCAATATCGGTAAGGTTATTCATATTCTGTATAATAATCAGGTTTTGCTTTCCCCGACTGTGCAGCAAAGAATATCCGGCGGCCGGGCAGTTATTACCAATATGGAGAATCATGATGTCGCTAACCGGATGGCATCTTTTATTCGAATCGGTGCGCTGCCTCTGGAATTGCAGGAGTTGCGTTCCAAT
The DNA here is from genome assembly GCA_002999035.1 of Lachnospiraceae bacterium oral taxon 500. Taxonomy (NCBI): domain Bacteria; kingdom Bacillati; phylum Bacillota; class Clostridia; order Lachnospirales; family Lachnospiraceae; species Lachnospiraceae bacterium oral taxon 500. The sequence continues at coordinate 2,509,081 of CP027241.1, read as the reverse complement.
ATCGTCGGTGCCAAAATGGGACAGGACGTGATTGCAACTTCCTTAAAAGCAGGCGCAATCGGTATTGCTTTAATTTTCCTGTTTATGATTATTTTTTACGGCGTGCCGGGTTTGGCAGCATCAGTGGCTTTGGTCTTTTATTCGGCACTGGTGATTGTGATTTTGAGCTTGGGTAATATTACCTTAACTTTGGGCGGAATCGCCGGTATGATTCTATCGGTTGGTATGGCGGTAGATGCCAATGTTATCATTTTTGCCCGGATCCGGGAAGAATTGCGGGAAGGCAAGAATATTCAGGCGGCGTTAAAGGCCGGCTTTAACAAAGCGCTGTCGTCAATTGTGGACGGCAATATCACTACTTTGATTGCAGCAGCCGTGCTGTATGTCATGGGCACCGGAACGATTCGCGGCTTTGCCGTTACGCTGGCACTTGGTATCATTGTGTCGATGTTTACTTCGTTAGTTGTTACCAGAGCTTTGCTGGACGGCCTGGTAGCTTTGGGCTGGAAGCCGAAAGCCAGAAGCGAAGAGGAGCAAAAACCGCGGAAGATATATCATTTTGTGGAAACCAGAGTCAGATTTTTTGCTTTATCGATTGTGCTGATTGTTTTAGGCTTTGTGTTCCTGCCTGTCAACAGCAGCAGCAAGGGCGAAGCGCTCAATTATGATATTGAGTTTGCCGGCGGTACTTCAACCGTTGTGTCGGTTGACAAGAGCTATCAGTCGATTGACGAGCTTCAGGCCGATGTTCTGCCGCTGATTCAGGAGGCAACCGGCGAAACTTCGGCGCAGTTAAATACGGTTAAGGGATTGGACGGCAAATCGCAGTTCATTATTAAGACCAGAACACTGACCGGGGAACAAAGACAAAAGCTGAATGAGGCATTGATCGCCAAGTATGGTATTACCGAGCAGGAGATTCAGTCGTCAACCATCGGTGCCACCATCGGCGGGGAAATGCGCCGGAACGCGGTTCTGTCGGTGTTGGTCGCATCGGTGCTGATGTTGATTTATATTTGGTTCCGGTTTAAGGATATTACCTTTGGTGTGGCTGCGATTATTGCACTGCTGCATGATGTTTTCGTAGTCTTTATGGTCTATTCGGTTCTGTTTGTGCCGATTAACAATTCCTTTGTGGCGGCAATGCTGACGATTGTCGGTTATTCGATCAATGATACGATTGTTATTTTTGACCGGATCAGAGAAAACCAGAAGAAGATGGAACACCGCAACTACAAGGCGATGATTAACGCCAGTGTCAGCCAAACAGTCAGCCGGTCGATCAATACTTCGCTGACAACGCTGATTATGGTATTGGCCTTGCATGTTATGGGCAATGCTTCTGTGCAGGCGCTGACGCTGCCGCTGTTAGTCGGTATCATTTCCGGTACCTATTCGTCGATTTTTGTAGCCAGCCCGCTGTGGTATCTGCTTAAAGGCCGGCATAAGATTGAGGCTGAGACAGGAGAATAAGCCCTCACGGGAATCTGCCGAATAAAGACGGCAGGAAAGAGAGGAAAAGATGATTCGGATTGAAGGCTTGACCAAGACCTTCGGCAATGGTGCCGGGGAGGTGCATGCTCTTTCGGATGTAAACTTAACAATTGAACAAGGCGATATTTTCGGCGTGATCGGGCTTTCCGGCGCCGGAAAATCGACCTTGGTTCGCTGCATCAACCGTTTGGAAGAGCCGACCAGCGGCGAGATTTATATTGACGAGGTCGGCATGACTACTTTGAGTGAGTCCCAGCTGCGGGAAAAACGCAAGGAAATCGGCATGATTTTTCAGCATTTTAATTTGCTGATGAACTCGACGGTGGAAGAAAATATAGCCTTCCCGTTGCGGCTGGCAGGCTATCCCAAGGATAAAATCAGCCGCCGGGTCGAGGAACTTTTGCAGGTCGTTGGCCTGACTGAGAAAAAGAAAGCCTATCCGGCGACTTTATCGGGCGGGCAAAAGCAAAGGGTCGGCATTGCCAGAGCCTTGGCTAATGCGCCTAAGATCCTTTTATCAGACGAGGCGACATCAGCTTTGGATCCGCTGACGACCGAGGCAATTTTGCAGCTTTTGAAGGAAATCAACCAAAAATATGGGATTACGATTGTAGTGATTACCCATGAAATGGACGTGATTAAGAAAATCTGTAATAAGGTGGCCGTCATGGAACAGGGAACGCCGGCGGAAGTCGGCCTGGTGCTGGATGTTTTCAGCAACCCGCAGTCGCAGACAGCCAGAAACTTTCTGGAAAACGAGTTGTTTCATTTATCGGAAAAAGTACAGGCCGAGGTCAAAGAGCATACCCGAACCGAGTCGGTGCTTAAGATTTCTTTCTGCGGCGATACGGCGGACGAGCCGATTTTATCCAATATGATTAAGAATTATCCGGTTGATGTGTCAATCTTAGCCGGAAATATTGAGGAAATCCAAGGGGTTAATTTGGGTTATTTGGTCGTTAAGATTCAGGGCAGTCAGCCGGATTTGGAGCGGGTCTATCAGTACTTAAACTCCAAGGATTTGCGCTGGGAGGTACTGTAATGAATGAAACCTTAAATAGCCTGATTATACCGGGCTTTATGGAAACGTTGTATATGGTTTTTTTCTCGACTGTGTTCGCGGTGCTTTTGGGCCTGCCGATTGGCGTGCTGCTCCTGATTACCGAGGAAAATCATATTTTACCGATGAAGAGCCTGAATCTGGTGCTGTCGTCACTGGTAAATATTTTCCGATCCCTGCCGTTTATTATTTTAATTATCATTTTGTTCCCGCTTTCCCGGCTGATTGTGGATACGGCGATTGGCTCAACGGCGGCGATTGTGCCTTTATCGATTGCGGCGGCGCCCTTTGTCGCCCGGGTGGCGGAATCGGCGCTGCGGGAAGTACCGTGGGGCATGATTGAAGCCGCTAAGTCGATGGGGGCGAATAATTGGCAGATTATTTGGCGGGTGCTTTTGCCGGAATCGGTATCAGCCTTGGTTTTGGGGCTGACGCTGACAGTGATTAACATTTTGGGCTATACCGCCATGGCCGGCGCGGTCGGAGCGGGTGGTATCGGCGACGTGGCGATTCGTTACGGCTATCAGCGCTTCCGGGACGATGTGCTGTGGATTACGGTAATTGTTTTGATTTTGATGGTTCAGGCCATTCAGAGCTTGGGCAATTTCATTGCCGGCAAGTTAGATAAGCGGAAGGGCTGAAAAACCGGTAAAATATACAAGAGATTTTGTCGATTTTGTATAAATTGATGAAATATACCGATTGTCAATTCATAGAAAAAAAGATATAATGTTGTGCAATAAAGAGAAAGCGCAGCATAAGACGAGAGAAATGCGGCTTTGCCTGTTATTTCTCTTTTTTATTGATAATAGTTTTTAACAGGAGGGAATTTTATGAAAAGAAGTGTTGCAGCATTAGGAATAGCGTTGTTTTTGGCTTTTTCGCTGGCGGCATGCCAAAAGCAGACAGCGACGGATGATACTTATAATCAGGGACAGACGGCGACGACGGAAAAGGTCACGCTGAAGGTTGGTGTTTCACCGGTTCCGCATGCCGAGATCATGAACCTGATTAAGCCGGTTTTGGAGGCGGAAGGTGTTAATCTGGAAATTCAGGAGTTTACCGATTATGTTCTGCCGAATGTTTCCTTAAATGACAAAAAGCTGGATGCTAACTTCTTCCAACATTTGCCGTATTTGGAAAAGTTTAACGCTGAAAACAAGATGGATTTGGTGTCGGTTGCCAAGATTCACATTGAGCCGATGGGCGCGTATTCTCAAAAGATTAAGTCCAAGGATGAAATCGCTGACGGCGCAACCGTTGCGATTCCGAATGATTCGACCAATGAGGGCAGAGCGTTGCTTTTGCTTCAGGCCGAGGGTTTGATTAAGTTAAAGGATGAAAACGGCTTGACCCAAACGCCGAAGGACATTGTTGAGAATCCGAAAAACTTAAAGTTTCAGGAGCTGGAAGCCGCTTCCCTGCCGCGGGTGCTGGTAGATGTCGACTTTGCCGTTATCAATACCAATTACGCTTTGGAAGCGAAACTGAACCCGACCAAGGACGCGTTGTTTATTGAGGGCGACCAGTCGGCTTATGCCAATATTTTAGTTACCCGTCAGGATAACAAGGACAGCGAAGGCATTCAAAAGCTGGTCAAAGCACTGCAAAGCGAAGAAGTGAAAAAGTTCCTGGAAGAAAAGTACCAGGGCGCGGTGGTTCCGGCGTTCTAAGCCCTAACCGAAATTTTTAAAAGAAGCCTGAATTAAAAACTCAACTTTCCCCTGTCAAAGCGCTGCCCGCGGGATGACCGCCAAAGCAGCTTGGCGACAGGGGAAATGGAGAAGGCTTCTTTTTTTATGGTCAAGCAATGAATAAGTAGAAAAATATTCATTGACAGCGAGAGAAAAATTTGTTACACTATCAATGAATATAATATAAAAAATTCATAGGATGAGAGGAAATTTTATGGCTAAGGCTTTTACTGAGGAAGAACGGAGCAGAATCAAAGAAAAAATAATGGAAGCGGCGCTGGATTTATTTCATGATAAAGGCACAAAAGCATTAAATATCAGCGAACTGACCAGGAGAGCGGGCATTGCTCAGGGCAGTTTTTATAGTTTTTGGCAAGACAAGGAAGCTTTGATCATTGATCTCATTGCCTATCGCGCGACCCAAAAATTACATCAGATTGAACAGGAATTTTCCAATTCTCTGACCGATCCAGTCATATTTTTAACGGATGTGATTTACCATTATTCGATTGACCTGATGCTGAAAGCCAAAGCTCAGCCGGTTTATCGGGAGGCATTTCGGATATTGGCGGAAAAGGGGAAAGACGAAGCAAATAAAATGGAGTGTCTTTATAGCCCGTTTTTGGATAAACTGATAAATTATTGGCGGGAAAACGCTGTCGTCCGGAGGACAGAGCGGCAAGGTTTAGCCAATGCTTTCATCGGCAGCTTTGTATTATGCTCAAATTGGTATCATTTCAGCGAAGATTACTTTAATGAAGTCCTGCGGATTTATATATTTCAAATAGTAAATAAGTATATAGAAATATAGGATTGAGGTTTGAAGGAGTAAAAGGATGATACTGGATTTAAAGGATATAAAAAAAGAAGATGTTTTGACGGCAGGCGGCAAGGGAGCGAATCTGGGAGAAATGATTTCCGCCGGCATCAATGTGCCGGCCGGATTTGTGATTACGGCGGAGGCTTATCGGGAATTTATCAGGCAAAACAAGATAGCGGAAATGATTTCTACCGGAGCGCAGGAAGCGGGAGCGGACGAGGATAAATTACTGGCGCTGGCGGCTGATATCAGGGCAAAAATAAAAAGCGGCGGCTTTCCGGTTGAAACAGAAAAAGAAATCAGGAAAAAATATGCCAGCTTAGGAGTAAATGTCAGGGTGGCTGTCCGTTCTTCGGCAACGGCGGAAGACTTACCGGAGGCCAGTTTTGCCGGGCAGCAGGAAACTTATTTAAATGTCAGAGGGATAGAAGATGTGCTGGCACAAATCCGCCATTGCTATGCCTCGCTGTGGGGGGACAGAGCGGTCAGCTATCGCTTTCATCAGGGCTATGCTCAGGCGGCGGTTGCCATTGCGGTAGTGATTCAGGAAATGGTCGAGAGTGAAAAAGCGGGAGTACTATTTACTATTAATCCGGTCAGCCAAAACACAAACGAAATGCAGATTAATGCCAGTTACGGCTTGGGTGAAAGTGTGGTCAGCGGTCAGGTAACGGCTGACAGTTATATTATCAGTAAATTGGGAAAACTGCTTGACATCAGGATTGGCAGCAAGGCCAGCCAAATCGTGTATGCTCCTAGCGGCGTAAGAACGGAAGCGGTCAGCGCTGCCAAAAGCAAAGAAAGGGTGCTAAATGAGGATGAGATTGACAGACTGGTCAAGATCGGACTGGAGATAGAACAGCATTATGGCAGGCCGATGGATATTGAATGGGCGATGAAAGAGAATGAAGTTTATATTTTGCAGGCCAGAGCCGTTACTGCTTTAAAAACTGATGATCAGGAGAAAATTGTTCAGAAATATATCAAAGGAATAAAATTAACAGGAAGCATGAAAAAAATCATGGCATTTCAGTTGGAAAAAATGCCGTTTGCATACAGAGCATTGGATTTTGACTATATTATAGCAATCAATGAGCAAAAGGCCAGGATATTTGCCGAGGGCGGTATTATTCTGGACAGCAGTCCGAAAATGGACGCGGACGGAATCCAAACCTTTTCGGACAGAAAAACAGGGGTCAATCGGAAGATTTTTCATATTTTTAAATTGCTGAAAATGTTTAAGAATCTTGAATATTGCTGTCAGGTCTGTACGGAATTTATGGCTCGATATGAGCGGGAAATAGAGGCAATCAAGTCTTTGCGCTTTGAAAGTATGGAATTATCGGAGTGCCAAGTATTTATGGAACATAGCTATGCTTTAATCCAAAGCCTGGCTTATGATCGGTTTAAATATGCGCTGTTTCCGGCGGGGCTGGCCAGCCGCCGATTTACCAAAATAATCAAGCGGGTCGATAAAAATTATTCCGCCTTTGATTTTTATTGGGGATTGAACAATAAAACGGCGGTGGTGGCGAAGGATATTTCAGCTATGGCGGAGAAGTTCAAAACTGACAGTACTTTAAAAGATGCCATCCTATCCGGCGCGAAGTTTGATGGGTTATGGGAAAGCTTTCCGGAATTTAAGCGCCTGACCGATGATTTTCTTAAAAAGAATGGCTTTAAATCGGATTATAATTGTTATTGTCTGGAAGCCAAAACCTTTAGGGAGGATCCGGACAGAATCGTAAATATTATCAGGCCGATTTTAGAAACAGAGGAACCTGCTGCCGGCAAGGCAGAAAACAGGGATTATGCCGAGCTGATGGAGAAACTGAAGCATATTTATGGCAACCAGTACCCGGCACTGGAAAAGAATATAAACTTTTTCCGCTATTTTCATGTGGTTCGGGAGGAAAGTCAGTACTTGTGGGAAACCGTATTTTATTATGTCAGGCAGTGCGTCAGAAGGATCAATCAGCTATTACTCGGCAGCGAAGATTACCGGCATGGAGTGGCCAATCTTTTTCATCGGGAATTAATGCCCAGTCTGGAAGCCGGATATTTAAATGCGGACTGCCAGGAAATAATCCGCCGGCGGGATGAAAAGTCTGCCCTAGCGGCCAAGGTTTGGGAAGCCTCCAAGCTCTTGGTTTTTGACAGGAACGGCCCTGTGCTGAAAGGCGTAAGCGGCAGCGGCGGCAGTGCTGTGGGCAAAGCCTGTGTCATCCGCGGCCCGAAAGAGTTTTATAAAATGAAAAAAGGAGATATTCTGGTTTGCCATCTGACGGATCCAGAGTGGACGCCACTATTTAAGCTGGCCGGTGCGGTGGTGGCCGATACCGGTTCGGCTTTAAGTCACGCGGCTATCGTGGCCAGAGAATATAATATCCCGGCGGTTTTGGGCGTTGGTTTTGCCACGGCCAGATTTAAGGACGGCGACAGGATATGGGTGGACGGAGAAAAAGGTGAGGTCAGGGGGGAATGAAATGAATGCTAAAGAAGCAAGGCGCCGGAAAATTTTAACAGAGCCGCTGATGCCGCTGCTTATCAAAACTTCCGTGCCGACGATTATCGGCATGTTAGTCAGCGTCATTTATAATCTGACGGATACATTTTTTGTCGGGCTTTTAAATAATCGCTCCATGACGGCGGCTGTTGGCGTTGTTTTTAGCTTGGTCAGCCTTATCCAGGCAATTGGTTTTTGGTATGGCTATGGCAGTGGTAATGTTATGGCCAAACGAATCGGGGAGAAAAATTATAAAGAAGCGGAAATCGTTTCGGCGGTCGGAATCGGGCTGGCGGCTGTCAGCGGGCTGGTGATCATGATTTTTGCTCAGGTTTTTATTGTGCCGCTGGCTGGGCTGATTGGCGGAAATGCCTCGGAAAATGTATTGACCTATACCAGCCAATATTTAAGGCTGATTATCATCAGTATTCCGTTTAGTTTATACGGCATCACGCTTTATAATCAGCTGCGGCTGTGCGGAAATGTCAAAGACGGGATGCTGGGTTTGCTGGCCGGGATGCTGAGTAATATGGCGCTCGACCCGATTTTGATGTTTGGTTTGGGCATGGGTTTTTTAGGAGCCGGCTATGCGACACTGGCCGGACAGGTGATCGGCTGTATGGTTTTGACTTGGCTGGCTGAAAAAAACGGAAACATTCCGGTTCGGCCGGGAAAAGCGAAGTACAAGCGAGAGCTGATTTATCATATTCTGGCTGGCGGAATGCCTAATTTTTCCAGGCAGGCAATTACCAGCGCGGCACTGGTGCTGCTCAACGCCATAGCGGCGCAGTACGGAGAAAGTATGATAGCGGCTTTAACCGTCAGCGCCAAAGCGGCGGCTTTAGCTTATATGATTATGATTGGCTGGGGGCAGGGCTTTCAGCCGATCTGCGCTATGAATTACGGAGCCGGGCAGTATGATCGGGTAAAAAAGGCGTTTCAGCTGACGGTTTGGTCGGGCACGGTTTTTTTAATTCTGGCTTCGGCAGTTTTGTATGTTTTTGCCGGGCGATTTATTCAAATGCTGTCAAAGGATTCGGAGGTAGTGTTTATCGGGATTCGGATTCTCCGGTTGCAATGCCTGACCATGCCGCTTTTGGGATTTTTGGCGGTCAGCAGTATGTTTATGCAAAATACCGGCCAATATTTTTGGGCATTGCTAATCTCGTCCTCCCGGCAGGGGATATTTTATATTCCGCTTTTATATCTTTTGCCGGCACTGTATGGGCAGTTAGGCATTTGCCTGATTCAGCCGGTTTCGGATTTTTTATCATTTATTTTGGCAGTGGCGGTAGTTGGCAGGAGATATGCAAAAATATTTGAGCAAGGTTCTTTGCTCAGCGGACAGTCCGGCAGGGCAGAGTGAGTTTTACTTGACCCCGAATAAATGTCCGCGCCGGGCGATAAAATAAATCAGCCCGCCTAAGATATAAAGACCGGCAATCAGCGGCACCAGTCCGGCCGGAAAATGCCGGCCAAAGGCGGAGGCGGCCAGGCCGCCCAGCAGAAAGAAGACGATTTGTGACAAATTAAAAAACAGTTTCGGTAGATCCTCCATATAGCCGGCTAAAATCCGGCCGAGAGCAAAGCCGCTGTCGGTCAGATATCCGGTCAGATGCGTGCTGCGCGCCAAAAAGGATTTGATATAAATAAACATTGCGTTTTGGGCGCCGGATAAGAAAGCGATGGCATAAAGTACCATATTGCCCGGCTGAAGATAATAAACGGCCAACAAAAGAATGCCTAAAAAGATTAACAGAATGCCGTAGCGCTTTTTGGGCGTCATCGTCTGCGAATGAAACAAAAGGCCACACAGAACAGAACCGGCAAAAAAGCAAAGAACAATGAAAAAGAGCACTCCAAGTTCCGTCCAGTTCCCCTTTTCCAGTGCTATGGCAATCCGGCTGATATTGCCGGTATGGTGAGTGGCGGAATGACTGAAAAGAAACAGACAGCCAATATTAGCAAAGCCGCTGGTAAAAGTCAGCAGCCAGTTCCACCAGTTGGCAAACGAAAAAATCAAATCTTTCATAGATTTCTATTTCTCCTTAATTTTTTGAAGGATATCTAAGGTATGATAAATTTTAAATTCACCTATCACTATCAAATTATACCATTTTTATCAGCCACAATCAATCATTTGATGGTTTGGTATGGAGCAGCGCGTTTGGCGGACAGCCTATGTGAGCGGCAAGACGGCAGGCAGTCTTGTTTTTTTTACTGAAAAATGGTATGATAAACACTGCAACCAATACGGCAAAAGAGCGAGGGAATGGATTGAAGTCTTTAATCATAGCAGAAAAACCGTCGGTTGCTGCCGATATCGCCAGAGTTTTGGGTGTCCGGCAGCGGAGAAACGGTTATATCGAAGGCGATCCGTATGTGATTACTTGGGCGGTCGGCCATTTGATTAATTTAAAAGAACCGGAGGATTATGATCCCCGCTATAAAAAATGGCAGTACGCCGATTTGCCGATTATGCCGCGGGAAATGGGGTTAAAGCCCTATCCGCAGACAGAGGCTCAGCTCAATATCCTGCGCACTTTGGCGGAGCGGGCAGATGTCGGCGAACTGATTTGCGCTACTGACAGCGGACGGGAAGGCGAATTGATTTTTCGTTATATTTATCATTATATCAACTGTCAAAAGCCGGTTAAGCGGCTGTGGATTTCGTCTATGACGGATGAAGCCATTTCTGAGGGCTTTCAAAAATTAAAGGACAGCCGGGAATACAACAACCTTTATTACTCGGCCAAGTGCCGGTCAGAAGCCGACTGGCTGGTCGGGATCAATGCGACCAGAGCTTATACCACGCTGTATTCGGATCTGTTCAGCGTCGGCCGGGTACAGACCCCGACTCTGGCACTGATTGTTGACCGGGAAGAAGAACTGACCAATTTTGTGCCCAAGGATTATTTTGAGGTAGCGGCAGATTTGGAATCCCAGGCCGGCAGCTATGAGGGCATATGGTTTGAAGATCAGATTTCGGAAACGAAAATCATGGCGGCGGAAAAAGCCGAGGCAATTGCCGCCAAGGTCAAGGGGAAAAGCGGCAAGATCACCGAGATTGAAAAAAAGAACCAAAAGCAAAAGCCGCCGCTCCTATATGATTTGACCGAACTGCAGCGCCAAGCCAATAAGGAGTTTGGCCTGACTGCGCAGGAAGTGCTTGATACCGCCCAGCTTTTGTATGAGAAACATAAGCTGCTGACCTATCCGCGGACAGACAGCCGTTACTTAAGCGAGGATATGAAGCCGACGGTTTGTGATACGATGCGCAGCATTGATGTGCCGCCTTTTCAGGGAGCAATCGCCAAATTAAAAGAGGGCGGCGAGATCAAGCTGAACTTTACCAAAAGAATTATTGATAATAAAAAAATTACCGACCATCATGCGATTATTCCGACTAAGAAGGTACCGGTGCTAAAGAGTCTGAATGAAAGAGAACGGCGGATTTATCAAATGGTGGTGAAGCGCTTTTTGGCGGTTTTTTACCCGGATCATGAATTTCAAACGATTAAGGTGATTACCCTGATTGAAGGTGAGACCTTTGTGTCCAAAGGAAAAACCATCAAAGCCGAGGGCTGGAAATGGCTTTATCAAAAACCGGAAAACCGGGCCAAGCCGGAAGCGGAAGCAGCACTGGGAGAAGCGCAGCCGCCGGACGGAAAAAATGAGGCGGATACCGGTGAGGATGGCGAAGCGGAAGAAATGACCGGAAACCTGCCTCCGCTCCGCAAGGGACAGGCGGCGGCCGTTACGGATTGCCGGATTTTGAAAAAGCAGACTACACCACCCAAACCCTATACCGAGGCCACGCTTCTCAGCGCCATGGAAAATGCCGGGCGCTTTGTGGAAGATGAAGAATTAAAAGAGCAGCTGAAAGAATCCAGTTTCGGCACGCCGGCGACCAGAGCCGGAATTATTGAACGGCTGTTGAAAGTCGGTTATATTCAGCGTCAGGGGAAAACCCTGCGGCCGACCGAAAAAGGCAAGACTCTGATCCGAATGGTGCCGAAATCGCTCCGTTCACCGGAAACCACCGGAAAATGGGAAAGAGGGTTAAGTAAAATCAATCGCGGTGAACTAAAGCCGGAGATTTTTATGGAAACGATTCAAAAGTTTGTGGCGCATCTGGTGCAAAATGCGCGCAGAGGCCGAGCCGGTTTTCAGTCAAAGTAAGTGTATCGGTATCGTTCGGGCATAATATCAGCTTGCCGGAACCGTGCTCAATTCTTAAAATTTTTTAAAATTCTCTTTTCAATTGGCGCAAGGTATGGTACAATAATAATTGGGGGGATTGTAAACTTTTATAGAGGGGAGTCTTCCGCGAATATTGAAGTTTTACGGTTCGCACAATGCGTAGAAAGTCAACGAAAGAAAAAGTGAGGTTTAGTTATGGACGAGATGAAGAACTCAATGCAGGAAACAGTAACAGAAAATGTAACAGAAGTTAAGGCTGGGGAGCCGACAGAAACCATGGCGGATTATGAAGCTGAGATTAACGCATCTTTGAAAAAAATCAAGAATGGCGATTTAGTTGAAGGCGAGATCATCGGCGTTAACGACAAAGAAGCTTTGGTTAATTTCGGGTATGCTTCCGACGGAATTGTTCCTGCAAGTGAAATGCCTTTGGAGCCGGAGCAAAAGCCAAATGAAAAGTACAAGGTCGGTGATAAAATCAAAGCAGAGATTTTAAGAACCGACGACGGGACAGGGAATGTTGAATTGTCGATAACCAAGGCATCAGCGCTGGAAGGCTGGCAGCTGATTGAAAAGGCATTTACGGATAAACAGCCGATTGAGGTTACGGTAGCGCAGGCCATTAAGGGCGGTGTGCTGTGTGATTTCATGGGTGTAAGGGGCTTTATGCCGGCATCGTTGGCTTCTGCATTTTATATTGAAGATTTAAATGAACTGGTTGGCAAAGCATTTGACGTACAGGTGCTGGAACTGGACAAGAGAGCCGGTCGGGCCGTCTTTACCCGGAAAGAATTAGAAAGAGAAAAAGTTCAAGCCGAAAGAGCCAAAATGTTTGAAACGGTGAGTCCAGACGATGAGTTTAACGGCGTCGTTAAAAAGATTATGGATTTTGGCGTGTTTGTCAATATCGGCCCGGTTGACGGATTGGTGCGGCTGGAAGATCTCAGCTGGGATCGGGTGACCAAGGCGGAAGAAGTAGTGAAAGAAGGACAGGAAGTATCGGTTTATGTAATCGAAGTAGACCGGGCGAAAAAGAAGATTCGTCTGGGCATGAAAGACCGGTCGCAGGATCCTTGGAATTCAGTGGAAAAAGATTATACCGCCGGTGAAACCTATGAAGGCAAAGTGATGCGGATTAAAGATTTCGGTGCATTTGTGGCGCTGCCGACCGGAGTGGAAGGCCTGATTCATTTGTCTCAGATTTCGGATAAGCACATCAAATCACCGGACGAAGTATTAAAGGTAGGCGATACGGTCAATGTCCGGGTGCTGGAAGTCAATAAGCCGGAAAAACGGATTCGCCTGACGATGAAGAGCGCAGAAGCATCCGCACCCAGACAGCCGAGAGAACCGCGCAGAAACCATGCGCCGCAGAAGAAGGAAGTTGAAATACCGGCTGCTTCCAGCACGGAAGCAATGACCTCTCTGCAGTCGGCCTTTGATAATATTGACTTAAAGGATTTCAATTAAACGGCCAGACGGAAGCGGGAAGGCAACCGCAGATACAGCGGTTTAAGATGATGAGTAAAAAATAGGAGTGCAGAATGAACGAACAAAATCAAACCAATAACGGATGGAATACAGGGGCAGGAAATCAGCCGCAGCCGAATATGCCGCAGGGGCAGATGCCGAATAATATGCAGGGATATTCGCAGCCTTATCCGCCGCAGCCGAATCAGGGGATGCCGACGGAAGGGTCCTATCAAAATTACAATAATCCGCAGCCGTATGCGCAGCCTTTTCCCTATCAGCCGCAGCCGGCCGCTAAGAAAAAGACCGGTTTGTGGGTCGGTCTCGGGATCGGCGGCGTAGTTGTTGTAGCGGCTTTGGTAATCGGAATCCTGTTTGTGTCCGGTGTCATCAGCAGTAAAACCAAGGCTGAGAAACTGTGGTCGGCTATCCTCAAAAGCGGTGAAGTCACAAAATCGGATACCTATCAGGAATGGATTTTGGATGAACTGAAGGGAGGCGAGGGTCAGCCGGAAAGTGAGATGTACACAGAGCTGCTAAGCGGAGCCGGTTTGAAGCTGCGTACCAAGTCGGACTTAGCTGCAAGTAAGATAGAAGCCGATTTTCGAATTTATCTGAAAAGCATGGAACTGCTTGATATTGCTTATCAACAGCAAAATCAGGATCAGATTTTTTTGATCCCCAAACTGCTGAGCAAGTCAGTTTATCTTTCAAAAGAAGGCTTAAATAGCCTGCTGGAAGACAATGGAGTAATGGATAGTCAAGCGATGGAGTCCGCAGCCGATACTTTTACATATGAAAATGTGCAAAAGTCAATGAAGTATCTGCGGACGGCTCTGAATCCGGTAACTTTGCCCGAGTTTAAGAAATTAAACCAAAAGAAGTATCTGGAACGGGTTCGGGATTATTACGATGCCAAGATTAAATCGGAAAAAGGCAGCCGCAAGCTGACGGTTGGCGAGGAAGAAAAGGAGTTTAAAGGCGAAGTTTACGAAATCCATGAAAACGTGGCGGAAGCGGCGGAGTTTTATCTTCAGTTGACTAAGGATTTACTGGCGGATGAAAACTTTAAGCCCTTTATGGAAGCTTACCTTGAACGCCTGATTGCGGAAATCGAAGCGAATCAGGATTTGCTGGTGTATAATTATTTTCAGCTGATCAGCGGTTCGTATCATTTGAAGTCAGCCTGGGACGACGAAGTAAAATCGGAATTGGTCTATGCCAAGGAACTGATTTTGGATGTTCTGGATAAAGCCGTGGAAAATATGGACAAGCCTCATGCAGACGCAGAGGCCGCACACATGATTTCGGCTTTGAAAGATTCGGCAACTTTGGACATGATTTTTGTGGTTGATAAACAGCAGGTTATCTATGCTTACGCAGGGGTTAAGATGGATCTGCAAAAGGCGGCGGAAACCATATTGCAAGAGGAAAGTCCGATACAGTCGATAAAATATCATGTCGCGACCGGAGTGCTGGCAACCGGCGATAATGTTAAGTTTTCGGCCTTTGAGCCAGATAAGGCTTGGGATTATGCCAAGGCAACACCCGAAGACATGGAGGAACTGATGGAGGAAGTACAAGCCAACGCGATGCAGGTGCTTTCTTCTTTAGGACTGTTTTAAAGAGCAGGCAGACTGCTCGCCCGGGCAGAAGTACGGATTGTGCGCCATGCGGACAGGTCAAGTCTGGCCCAGAGGAAATTTGAGTTAAAAAAGAAAGGAATTGCAATGAGAAACGTAAGGCTGCTCATGAAGTATGGTTTAATCTTTCATGTTAAAGCAGTCTGGCGGGTCAAATGGCAGTTCCTTTTGCTTTTGGCGGCGATGGCGGCGGTACTGGCAGTTGCTGCCGGCCGGCCGCCGAAGCTGTTTTCGATTACTTATTACAATGCCGATGGGACCTATGCCTCTAAGATGGCGATTGATAATTTTACGGAAGTGCTGAAAGGCTTGGCGGAGATGGAAGAAGTGCAAACCCTGCCGGCGCATCCGGCTGGCGATGTATTTATTTATTTTCCCAAGGATTTTGCCGACCGATGGCAATACTTTGAGTCTTTACCGGTTGAGGTTTATATTTTGACGCAGCAGCCGCTTTATCAGGCGCTGCTGCGGGAGACCTTTCAGGCCTATGAGGAGATTATGCTGGGCTCGGAAGCGGTAATTTCTGTGTATAATCAGGAGTTGGCGGATTTGAGGCTGACCGGTGAGCAAGCGATAGCGGAAAACATTAAGATTTCGCTTGATTTTTTAAGTCTGGCTTTTCAGCGGCAGCGCCTGTATTCGCAAAAGCCGATCTCGGCATTGCCAGGGGCATTGACAAGGAATTATTATTTTTTTAGTCTAACGCTTTTTTTCGGCCTGTTGCTGGGCATTTACTGGAACGGTATGGCAATTGAAAAAAGACAGCGCTATCGGCGCTTGTTTTTAAGCCAAATTTCGAAGGCGGATTATCTATTCAGCGAGTTTGGGCTGACAGCGGCTATGTGTCTTGGCTATGGCACTTTAAGCTGGCTGCTGGGAAAATATATTTTGCAGCTGATGCCGGCGGGAAGATATTTTGGCGGTTTTGTTTTATTACTGCTGGCGGTTTATTGGCTGCTTGGCTTAGCAAGCTATGCTTTTCACAACTTGGGCAGCTATTATGCGACCGCGCTGACACTGTTCTTTTTTTCGGCTCTGTTTGGCGGGGCGTTTTTGCCGCTTTCTTTTTTTCCGACTAAATGGCTTCTGCTGACAGAGTGGTCGCCTTTTTATCATGGCTTTTTGTTTTTGCTGCGCTTAGCGGCTGCAGAGATTCCGGCGGCGGCCGGCGGTATTTTTTTAGCGGTAATTGGCCTGACAACCGGCGGCCATTTTATTTGTGTAAGGAGAGCGCACCATGACTAAGACGGTACTGCTGTGGCAAATCAAGCAAAAAACTTTATATCATGATAAAAAAGCCGTATGCCTGCTGGCGGCAGTCTGGGCGGCCATTTTTTTGTTATTTGTTTCCGCTCTGTTGAATAAGGAAGAAAGAGTTCGGATTTTTCTGGACGATCAGGATCATTCCGGTCTGGCGCCGGCATTTTTGCGGACGGCTAGTGAAAAAATAAGCCTTGAGCCAAGAGAAACGGCTGAAGCACTGGCCGGAATCAGGAGTTATCAGGCCGAACTTTTGCTGGTAATTCCGGCCGGAGCGGAGGAACGGCTGCTGGCGGGCGAAACGGAAGGGATTTTTGGGCTTTATTATTTAAAGGATAATGCTTTGGCGGTACTCCTGGCGGATCGGCTGATCAGTTCGGCTTTGGCCGAGGTTTACCGGCTGCGGGGCGAATATTTGGCCGGGGAGCTGTACCGGAAATACGCGGTATCCCAATCGCTGGAGCCTGCCGATTTGCTGGCTGAATTTCGGTACAAGGTTAAAGCCATGCAGCAAAAAATGCAGCCGGGCTATTATTTTTCTGTTTTTGATGAATGGCCGCCGGAAACAGCCGGAACAGACCGGGTTTTAGGCAGCAGGCAGGGAAGCTTCGATTTAAAATCAAAAACAGCCGCAGATATAGCGTCTGCAAAGCCGGCCGGATATTTAGAAGCCAATAAGGGCAGAAGTACTGGTCAAAGCGCAGACAAGGCGGTCAGGGCGTGGGTAATTCTCTTGATTGCCGGCGGGGTTAATTTTGTGTTTTTACTTTATTTTGGCTTAAAATTATTGTATCTCCGGGATAAAAATGATAAAATGAAAGCAGCGGGATTTGAGCCAAGCCATCAGCTGCTCAGTGATTTGGGTGTTTTATTGTGGCCGGAAGTATTGCTTGTGGCCGCGCTGGGGCCGGCTGCCTATGCGCTTGCGGGACTTACATTGTGGCTGGGCTTGACGGCGCTGGCGGCAGCGGCAATTGGCTTTAATCTGCTTTTTATTCGGTTGGTTAAGGAAAAGCAAATGTACTTTCCGATTGGAATTGGAGTTTATATTCTCACGGCCTTGGTCGGGATTGCCCTTTTTCTGCAATAACAGAATATTCAACTTTCCCATGTTCGTCAGAGCAGGATTTTTAGGCTGCGCTTTATGCCGGACAGGAACAATAGCTGGAGGAAGCAAAATGACGTTGGTTATTACAATTTTATTATGGCTGTTAAAGCTGATCGGCATTTTGCTGGCGACTGTACTGGGGCTGGTTTTGCTGCTTTTGCTTCTGATTCTGTGCGTGCCGATTCGCTATCAGGCCGATTTGGAAAAAGCGGAAGAATTGATTTGGGGCGGCCGCATCAGCTGGCTGTTTCGGTTCCTTCAATTTCGTTTTCAGTATACGCCGACGGAAAATACCACCGAGTTTCGGATTGGTTTTTTCCGAATGAGCGAGACGGAGGAGGAAAAGGCGAAGCCTGAAAAGAATGTTGCCGAAATCAAAGAAGATTTATGGCAGGCGGATTGGCAGGAGATGGAAGAAGAAGAGTTTAAGCGCAAGCTGTTTGATTATTTATCGGCGGAGAGGAGCGATCAGACGGAAGTGCCGGAGACGGCAGAACGGATTGAAGCAGCCGAAAAAAATGAGACTGTGTGGGAGCCTGTTGTCGCTCAAACGGAGAGCCGGCCGGTGATAAACGAAGAAAATGAACCGGCGGCAAAAGCATCTGCCCGTGAGGAAGGAGCTGTCATAGAAAAAATACCGCCGGAAAAGGACAGCAGTAAGCCGGAGAACAAGACCGAAGATGAGGCCGATATTTGGTCGGAGTTTGAAGCGGAATATGAAAAGGAAGAGATAGCCGAAGGCGAGCGGCAAAGCACCGAAAGCTCCGGCAAACGGGCGATGATTGAAACCGCCTGGTGGATTTTTCAAAAGCTGCGGGCTTATTTTCGAAAAAATCGCGGTGTGATCAGACATGTGCTGCGTTGGCCGTGGCGGATGCTGCGCTCGGTTTTACCCAGGAGAGCGGACGGCCGGATTGAGTTCGGTTTAGGTGACCCGGCCCATACCGGATATGTTTTGTCTTTATTTTATTTGTTTTATCCGGAAAATCATGGTAAAATGGAAATGGTACCGGATTTTGAGAAAATGATGTTTGTCGGTCAGGCCGCGGTTAAGGGACGGATTCTTCTGATTGAAATCGTTTATTATGCGCTGCGGTTGATTATTGATGTTCGGATTATCCGGTTGCTTTTCCTGATCAGAACGCTGAAAGCGGGAAAAGCGGCGGAGGAAGAAAAACTCAAAAAGAAGAGAAACCAAGAAGAGCGGGACAGCGAAGAAGCCGTCCTGTCTGTTTCGGCGCAGAGATAAAAACAGGAGGATATTATGGCGGAGAACGGAAAGAACAATGCAGCGGCTTTAATTTCAAGCATGAGTCAATTTTTAAATACCAAGACCGTAGTGGGAGAACCGATTTTAATTAAAGATACCACGATTATTCCGTTGATGGACGTAACCTTCGGCTCGGCGGTCAATGGCTCCGGCGGCGGAATGGGAGCGAAAATCAGCCCCAAGGCGATTTTGGTGATTAAGGATGGGCATACGAGGCTGGTTAATATCAACAGCCGGGATAATGTCAGCAAGATTTTGGACTTGGTGCCGGATATGATGGATCGTTTTGTTCCGGCTACGCCGAAAAAGACAAATAAGGAATGATTTCTGATATTTCATCCTGCCAGATGACAGGTGGTTAAAAAGCCTCTGGAGCTGTGAACTCCGGGGGCTTTTGTTTAAGATAAGATTTTCTTCTTCCGCCATTGGCTCACTAACTAAGATGTTAAGGGTTCAAGATATTTTTCAACGCCATTAAAATACTATTTTGCAGATATAGGTCTTAGAAATGCGAGATTAAATTTTAGGCAAGTAGAAGACATACATATTATTGAAAACATCATCTATAACGACTTGCTTCGTAGAGGATATAATATAGATGTTGGTGTGGTTGAGCACGATTTTAAGAAAGATGGAAACAGAAGAAAGGTTCAGCTTGAGGTTGATTTTGTTATAAACAAAGGGCATCAAAGGTACTATATTCAATCAGCTTTAAATGTAGACAGTACAGAGAAAAGAGAGCAAGAAACGGCATGTAGTAACGATAGAATAAGGCTTTCCAGCCCTTTGCAAAAAAATAAATAGGAGAAATATATATGATTTGGATATTAATAAGTGCAATTCTTTTAATTGCTCTTGTATTAGTAATTGCAAAAAAAATAAGACCGTTTTGGAAAAAACTCATTCTAATATTTTTAATTTTAGCAGGAATTTTATTATCGATTTTTAAATTTGTTTTCCCGTTAAATGAAGGACCAAAACCAACGGGACCTTATGGAGTTAAAAATGAAAAAAGTTATTACATTCATAAAACGGAAATACCAAAGATGGCAACTTCTGGTAGCGATAGAGAAGTACCAGTATCATGGTGGTTACCAGAAGATGAACATACCAAACATCCTTTAGTTATTTTTTCACATGGTTCATTTGGTATAGAGGATTCTAATCCATCTCTTTTTGAAGAATTAGCTTCGAATGGATATATTGTTGCAAGCTTAGGGCATCCTTATCACTCTTTTATTACAAGTTTATCTGATGGAAGTAATGTCTATGTTGATAGTAGCTTTTTTCAAAGTGTGATGAATTCTCAAGGATCAGAAAATTTAGAAAAAACTAGAGAAGAATTTAATGAATGGAAGAGTGTAAGAGTAGAAGATATTTCATTTGTTCTTGATAGTATTCTTTCAGATGAAAAATATTCAAGCAAAATTGATCAAGAAAAAATATTCTTATCAGGTCACTCACTCGGAGGCTCTGCAGCTTTAGAAGTAGGTAGGAACCGAGCCAATGCTTTATTAGGTGTTATTGCTTTAGAATCACCGTTTTTTGGAGACATAGTTGGCATTGAAGGTGAAAAGTATCTATTTACTGAGAAAGAGTATCCACTTCCAGTTTTACATTTTTACTCTGATGCATTGTGGGGTAAACTGGATGAAATTACGACTTATGAAATGAATCAAAAATTGCTTGAATCTAACAATCCAAAGTATGTAAATGTTCATGTTGAAGGAAGCGGACATATAGGTTTATCTGAATTATCCTTGGCATCGCCTTTTTTAACAAATCTATTTGATAATGGAATGAATTCAAAACCTGCATTGGAAAAGATAGAAGAGATTAATAAGGCTACATTGGAATTTTTAGATAGGCTGACAAAGTAGTATTCCAAGAGCGGAGCATGAATATTAGATTCATTGTTTGGAACATGAAGTTTTTATGATTAAAAACCAAGATAGGAAGGCTGATAGATAAGTAAAAAATATAGTAAACCAGCTGCACTTGCCATAACAGAAATGGAGAAAGATTTGGCGGTTGAATTTTTAATCATATTTTAATACACGGTATCTTGCATTATAAGATAGCGTGTGATAATATGTAGTAAAGTTAAAACATTTGATTAACCGTTTTTTAGAAAGAGAGGATTTTATGATGCCAAAAAAATTATATCGTTCCAATACCGATAAAATATTAGCCGGGGTCTGCGGCGGAATCGCGGAGTATCTGGCGGTGGATTCGACGGTGGTTCGCCTGCTGGCGGTTTTGTCGGTTTTTACTTCGGTGGGGATCATTGCTTATATTGTAGCCGCGCTGGTGATACCACTGCCGCCGATCGATTATTATGGGCCGCAAGGCGGTTTTGGCTCCAATCCGTATCCAAACCAGCCAAACCAGCCAAATCAAAATTATCAAAACAATTATCAGGGCAGTTACCAAAATAGTTACTCCTCAAATTATCAAAATAATTACCAAAATCAAACGAACTCCAATTATCAAAATCCGGGTGGTTATCAGCAAGCGCAGGGCTTTAACGGCAGTGATTCCTATACCGCCGGAAACGAGCGCTATCAGGCTGAGGAGCAGCAGAGGAAACAATATTATGAAGCGGAAAGCTATGTTAAAGAAGAAAATAAGGAAGAAAAATGAATACGCAATTTAAAAAAGGAGTTTTGGAGATTTGCGTACTTTCTTATCTGGCGGAAAAGGACTTCTACGGCTATGAACTGGTTGAGTCAATCTCGGTTAATATCGCGATGTCCGAAGGCACGATTTATCCGCTGCTGCGCCGGTTCAGCAATGACGGCTTAGTGGAAACTTATTTAAAGGAATCGCAGACCGGTCCGCCCAGAAAGTACTATCGTTTAACGGAACGGGGAAAATATTATTATCAGGAACAGTTAGATGACTGGCAAAGCTTTTCGGAAAGTGTCAATAAAATTTTGAGGAGACAGGTATGAATAAAAGGGAGTTTTTAGATTTGCTGCGTTACTATCTGCGCAGTTATCCGGCCAATATCGTCAATGATATGGTAGCGGATTATGAGGAACATTTTCGGATTGGAGCGGAGAAAGGTAAAACGGAAACGGAAATCGCGGCGGAATTGGGGAGCCCGAAAGATATCGCGGATGAATTTTTCATGCATGAACGGCCGCCGCGGCCCAATCCGGCGGCGTTTAACCAACAGACACCCCCATCGGGACAAGCGCCGAATCAAGGCTATCCGGGCGGGATGCCGCCGAAGCAGAATTCTTCGCCGTGGCTGATTATCTTGATTGTGCTGGGTATTATCTTTTTGGTGCCGCCCATTTTTGGTGTAGGTATGGGGCTGTTGGGAGCTTTTATCGGTGTGATGATTGCCTTGTTCGCGACGATTTTAGCACTGGGCGTATCGGGGCTGGCAGCGCTGTTTGGTTGGATGTTCCCATTTGGTCAAATCATCAATGTCTTCGGCTTGACGCTGCATCCGGTCACCTCGGTGTTTTTGGGTATCTTTTTGCTGGGACTGGCGATTTTAGTTTGCTATTTAACGGTTTTGTTCTTTATTGTTTGCATTAAAGGGATTAAAAACCTGTATTTATCCATTCGCTGGAACATTGCCAAAAGGAGGGGATACTGATGAAAAAATTGATTGGCATCGTGGCAATTGTTACGCTGGTTGCTATGCTGGGCACGGTTGTTTCGTTTTTGATACTTGATCTGCATAAGTTTGTAAATGCCGGCAGCCGGTTGTGGACGCAGTACAGGGATGACGAAAGAGTAAGAGAAGCCTTGGAAGAAGCCGGAGATCAGCTGGAAACAGCGCTGGATAAGGTATCAGACGGTTTGGAGCAAAGCCTGGAAACGGTTGGTGATACCATTTCTGATAAGATCGATAATCTGGAGGATTATGACTGGGGTTATGATTTTATTTGGGAAATGGCGGATCAACTGATGGAAAAGGGCGGCAAGGCAATAAATATAAATCAAATCTTCGAAAAAGCCGGTGCTGCGGATGGATATTTAACGGCAGAAGAAATTACCCGGAATCATAAGAAGATTCTGGAAAAGTGGACGCAGCCCTTGGAGGGAACACTGATCAAGGAAATTAAAGTAGACGCGGATGATATCAATCTGGTGATCGGCAGAACCAAGGCCAGGGAAATTGAAGTTTATCTGGCCGGCTCGGACAAGCAGCAGGCAGATTACCGGAATGATGCCGATTGGAAAATAACATTGACGGACGAAGGGGAGTACCAGATTTTTTCCAGAAGCAAAAATAACAAAAAAGAGATGGTGGTATGGCGTTCCTATGTTCTGTATCTTTTACTGCCGGATGAGTATCAGGCGGAAGTGGAGGCCGATATCATCAATGGTAATGTGGTCGGCGTGTGGCAGCAAGGCAAGACCGAGATTGAAGTTACCAATGGCAATGTTATCTTAAATCAGATGAAAAACAATGATCTATCGGTTAAGCTGACCAACGGCAATATCATTGCCAGTCTGCCGCAGGAGCTTAATGCCAAGCTCGAAGTCAAGGTAACAAATGGGTTGATTATCGGCTTTGGCGGCATTCCTGGCCGCAGCCATAAGGCGGTTTACGGGCAGGGGCAGTATGAGATTGACTTGGAAACGATTAATGGCAATATTATTGGCAACTAAAAAATAAAAGAGAAAAACGGCTGGTTTCGGTGGTATTTTATTGAGTGAATGAAATACCGGAGAGATTATGTCGTTTTTTGCAATAATTTTCAAGTTTTTGTCAATGATTTTCTATTACTGCGCCTAAGAAAAGAGATTATAATAAGGACATTATTAAATGAAAAGCCTTTTGCAAGTAAGTTTGCATAACACAGGTATCATGAAAGAATAAATGAGGAGAAAAAAATGAAAAAATATCAATTAGGCGCAGTAGTTATGGGAGTGATGTTAAGTCTGGCAGCATGTGGAGCCAATAATCAAGGTGGAACCATGTCAAAAATGCCGGAAAAATTGGAGGCATCCAGTAGTATGAAGTCTGAACAGCCGATGAATGACCAGATGGCTGCTGATAAAATGGAACACAGCAAAATGGATGAAATGAAGATGGATAAAAAAATGGGCGAAGGAGCAATGGAAGAAACCAAAATGGCCGATAAAGAAATGGACAGTCAAAAAATGAATGACGGTGAAATGGCTGCTGATTTTACTCTTAAGGATAAGGACGACAATGAGTTTTCTTTGGCAAGCGTTAAGGGCAAAAAAGTTTATGTCAAGTTTTGGGCTTCGTGGTGCTCGATTTGTCTGGCTGGTTTAGAAGAACTAAATACCTTGGCAGGGAAAGACAATGACGTTGAGATTGTGACCGTTGTATCGCCGGGAGTACGCGGCGAAAAAAGCAAAGAGGAGTTCATAAAGTGGTTTGATACCTTGGGTTATTCCAATATCAGGGTACTGTTTGACGAGGGCGCACAGGTAGGCGATGCTTATGGTGTGCGGGCTTATCCGACTTCGGCTTTTATTGGCTCGGACGGTGTGCTGGCAAAACTTTTACCGGGGCATGCCGGCAGTGAGGAAATCGAAAAGATTTTAGCGGAGATAAAATAACTCTGCTTTCTCATGGGTGGCAGAACAGTCTTTTTTAGGCGTAGAGCGGAGTTTGGCGAAATAAGAAACACAGTACAAAGAGAAGGATAAGGAGTGAAATTAAATTGCGGCAAATGAAATTATTTAAAATAGCGGCGGCCGGTATAGTCTTGGCGCTAAGTATTACCGCCTGCGCGGCGGCCGGTGGCAGTCAAGATGCAATGAATAAGCAGCCGATGGCTCAAACCCATGAAAAACAGGACAAACAAAAGGAGGAACAAAAAACAGCAATGGAAAAACCGGATTATTCTAAAGTGAAGTTAAAAGAAATTTATTTAGCAGGCGGCTGCTTTTGGGGAATAGAAGCCTATATGGAAAGAATTTACGGCGTGGCGGACGCAGTCAGCGGTTATGCCAATGGCCATACGCCCAATCCCAAATACGAGGATCTGCTCTATAACAACAGCGGCCATGCCGAAACCGTACAGGTTAAATACGACCCGGAAAGAATCAGTTTACAGGCTTTGCTTACCTATTATATGAAAGTGGTTGATCCCACCAGTATCAATCAGCAGGGAAATGACAGAGGGCTGCAATACCGGACAGGCATTTATTATACCGACCCGGCCGAGGAAAAAGTCATTCGCCAGTTTTTGGCTGAGCAGCAAAAAAAGTACGATAAACCAATCCAAATCGAAAACCTGCCGCTGGATAACTTTACCAAAGCGGAGGAATATCATCAGGATTATCTGCAAAAAAATCCAAACGGCTATTGTCATATTGATTTAAACAAAGCCAAAGAAATCGTGATTGATCCGGCCAAATACCCCAAACCGTCGGCTCAGGAACTGCGCGAAAAGCTGACCGAAGCTCAGTATGCGGTAACGCAGCAAAACGATACCGAGCGGGCGTTCTCCAACGAATACTGGGATAATAAGGAAGCTGGACTTTATGTTGACGTGGCGACCGGCGAACCGCTTTTTGCTTCGACAGATAAATATGACTCCGGCTGCGGCTGGCCGAGTTTTACTAAGCCAATTAGTAAAGACGTCTTGACATATCGGGAAGATAAAAGCTATAATATGATTAGAACTGAAGTCAGAAGCCGGACGGGCGACTCGCATCTTGGTCATGTCTTTGAAGATGGGCCGAAAGAAGCGGGCGGGCTGCGCTATTGCATTAACAGTGCCTCCATTCGCTTTATTCCGAAAGCAGAAATGAAAGCGCAGGGCTATGAATATTTGCTGCCGCTGATAAAATAAAAATGCAGCGTCGTTTTTAGAGGAGCTATCCTTTGAATAGATAAAAACAGCCTTTTGTCAGTATTAAAAATGATGGCTATGTTTGCGAGCCCGGTTAGGCTTAGATGAGCCGCTTTTAGGCGGTAAAGGGTTTTGCCAAGAAATAGGAGCGGCTTATGTATAAACTGCTGATTGTAGATGATGAACCATTGATTCGGCGAGGGATTCGTTCCCTCGCCAATTTGTCGAATACCGGTATTTCTGAAATTTTAGAAGCCGAAAGCGGGCGGGAAGCGCTGGCAGCGGTTAAGGAAGCAGCGCCAGATATTGTACTGATGGATATCAATATGCCGGAAATGGACGGACTGACGGCAGCAGCGCAAATCAAGGAACAATCGCCGGACATTTTTGTTATTATTTTAACAGGCTATGATTATTTTGAATATGCACAGACGGCCATTCGGGCAAGGGTGGACGATTATATTTTAAAACCGATTTCCAAAGCAGATATTGAGATGGTACTGCGCAAAACCACCGGACTGTTAAACGAGCGCGGCAAAAAAGCGGAATATCAAAAAATACTGCAAAGTACGGAAATGGTCTCCGATAGTGAAAAGAGAGAGAATGCCAATTTGCCAGCCGATTTTCCAAGCATAGCCGGTGTAGTCAGCGAATACTTAAAAGCAAATATTTTTTCGCCGGAGCTGTCGCTGGCGAAGATGGCGGACGATATCGGCTTTAACAGCAGCTATCTCAGCGTGATGGTCAAGCAGATTTTCGGCGTGCCTTTTCAGGATTATGTCAATAAAAAAAGAATGGAAAAAGCGAAGCTGCTGCTGCTTTCTACGACCATGAAAAATTATGAAGTTGCCGAAGCGGTTGGAATTGAAGATGTCAACTATTTTATTACCAAGTTTAAAAAAACTTGGAGCATTACGCCCAAACAGTACCGGCAGGGAATTCAAGCCAATGAAAACAATGAAAATTAAGCGTTTTTTTTCTAAAATCAATGTTCAGATTGCCGTTTCCTTTTTGGCAATCTCATGGCTGTGCGTTTTGCTGGTGTCGGCGATTGCGTATTATTCAGCCAGCCAGATGATACTGGGCAATATCAGAAAGCAAACCGAAGATTCGGTTTTTCAGGCCAGTAATTATATTTCCGCCTATTTGGAAAAAATTAAAGCCCTAAGCGACCTTATTGCTATGAACGCGGAAACCAAAGAAGCACTGAAAAATGCCGATAGCAAGGCGATTGAAACATTGGCCGGAATGGTTAATATTTCAGCTAAGGGCGATCCGCGGATTCAAACGATTGCTGTTATTTCCAAAAACGGCTTTGCCATCACCAGCAACAGCAATATGGCGATTCCGCTGTCCGATAATATGATGGAGGAAAGCTGGTACAAGGCGGCGGTTTCTTCTAATCAAATGCCGGCCATCACTTCCATCCGGCACGGCGATTTTACAATGGATAAAGCCAGCTGGGTTATTTCCATCAGCCATGAAATCGTCGATGAAAAGAAAGAACACTTGGGTGTTGTCCTGATTGATATCGGTTATCAGTTTATTGAAGATTATATTGCGGCGCTGAACTTGGGAGCGACCGGGTACGCCTATATTTTAGATTCACGCAATCAAGTGTTGTATCATCCCGATGAAAGTATTTTAATGGATCAGATGAAAGCCGATGAACTTCGCCAGCTTTCCGATGAAAGCGCCAGCGGCAGTCAAATCATTATTAAAAATCAAATTCCTCATTCCGATTGGCGGTTAATCGGTATTTCTTCTATGGAAAATGTCAGTCGGCTAAAGAACCGTTTTATTAAAACCATTTTGGCAGTCAATTTGTCCTTGGTACTGATGAGTGTGATTGTCAGCTTTGCCCTTTCCAATAAGCTGACCAAGCCGATTTTTGAGCTGCAAAAGGCGATGCAGGAAATGGACGAGAAATGGGGACATTTAACGGTCGGTCGGCGCAGTTCCTTAGAAATAAAAGCACTGGCCAGGGAATACAACGCCCTGCTTGATCGGATTAAACGGCTGACGGAAGATATCGCCCGGCAGGAAAACGCCAAGCGCATTTTTGAATTGAAAGCACTGCAAAGCCAAATCAATCCGCATTTTTTATATAATACTTTAGATACGATTTTGTGGCTGGCGGAGTTTGGGGAAAATGACAAGGTGGTTGCAGTCAGCAAGGCACTGGGCGAAATGCTGCGGGTATCGTTAAATATCAATCAAACAATGGTGCCCTTAGCGCTGGAGTTGGCGCATACCGAAAATTATCTGAAAATCCAGCAGCAGCGGTATATTGATAAAATCAGCTATCAAATCAGCGGAGAAGCCAAACTCCTGACGGCAGTCGTGCCGAAGCTGATTTTGCAGCCGATTGTCGAAAACTCGATTTATCACGGAATTCGGCCGTCCAAAGAAGCAGGTCAGATTGCTATTTGCTATGAAAAAGAGGGAGCGGATTTAAAAATCACGGTAACGGATAACGGCGTTGGCTGTCATCCCGAAAAAGGCGCCAAGGAGCCAGGCCTGATCAAGACTAAATTAGGCGGTGTCGGCATGAAAAATGTTGATCAGCGGATAAAGCTTTTATGTGGCGGTGAATATGGCATAACCATTCAAAACCATCCGTCCGGCGGAACAATGGTAATTTACCGGCTAAAGTTAATCAAAGCGGAAGAACAGATAGAATAGTTTCAGAAACGAAAAAGTGGAACGAAAAGATATTATCGTTGCAAAATTAATAGTTAAGCTTGGTGATATATATAAAACCCCGGTATAAGAATAAATTTTCTTAGTATCGGGGTTTTTAATGTTTTTACTTGCAATTCAGCAATCCCGAATGGGGAAAAGCCTTATTTTTCGAGCTTTTTGGTCAGACGCTCCATTTCGTCGATCAGCAAGCCGATATAAGCAATCGTGTCCCTTAGCGGAGCATCGGTTGAGATATCAACGCCGGCCATTTGCGCCAGTTCGCTGAAAGTCTTGCTGCCGCCCATTGATAGGGCTTTCAGCCAATTTTCGGCGACTTCCGGCTGATCCAGGATTTTGCGTGCTACCTGCGTGCCGATGGTTAAACCGGCGGAATAGGTGTAAGAATATAAGCCCATATAATAATGGGGCTGGCGCATCCAGGTCAGTTCCGCGCCCGGCGTCAACTCAACACTGTCACCCCAGAAGTCGGACAGCACCTTTTTATAAATAGAGTTTAAGGTATCAGCCTGAACCGAGCCGCCCTGGTCGATAATTTTATAAACTTCCCGCTGATAAGCCGCTTCCAGCAAATGAGTAACAAAGTTATGATAATAGGTTTTGGAAATCATCTGCGACAGCACCCAGCGCTTCATTCTGTCGTCTTTGGCGTGTTTGAGCAGATAGTTTTCCATAATAATTTCATTGGTGGTCGAGGGCGACTCAACGAAATAAAGCGAACACTCGGCGTTTAAAATATTTTGATGCGAGTTGGCCAATTGAAAATGACCGGCATGGCCCAACTCATGCGCCAATGTCATGACTTCATTCATTTTTTGATTAAAGCTGAGCAGGATAAAGGATGTATGGCCGTAGGGGCTGGCGCAGAAAGCGCCGGTGCTTTTGCCCTGATTTTCGGCGTAGTCAATCCAGCGGTCGTCAAAAGCGGCCCGCAGCATTTTATTATAATCGCTTCCCAGTACCGATAAGCCGTTTAAAATGTATTCCTTCGCCTGACTGTAAGTTATGTTCGGAGCGTAGCTGGGGTCTAAATCAATCTTTAAATCGGCATAGGTCATTTTTTTCAGGCCATGCGCTTTTTGCAGAAGCCCGGCATAGCGGCGCATATGGGGCGCTAATTCCGCCATAATCACATCAATTTGCCGGTCATACAGCTCACGGCTGACTTCCTGTTTATCCAGCAGATAATCAAACACGCTGTCATAGCCGCGGAGCGTGGCCAGCGTCTTTTCCTTTCTGACCTGAGCATTATAAAGGCCGGCAGTGGTATGCTGATATTTAGCTAAACCCTTGGAAAAACGGCGGAACGCCTTGCGCCGCAGTTTTGTATCCGGCTCCAATTCCAAATGTCCCTCGAAAGTATTGTAGGTCAGGGGGTAAACCTTGCCCTTATATTCAATATCCTTAAAGTGAATATCACCGAACTTAACCGTATCATACATTTGATAAGGAACCGACAGAGCCGTGCCCAGCCCGCTGATAGCAGCTTCGGCGTCCTTGCTTAAAATATGGGCTTTTTTCTTTAAAAGCCGGCTTAAATAAAGGCCATGTTCTGCGTCTTTGGCTGCCTCCGTCAAGGTTTCCTCGGTCTGGCCTAAAATCTCGGTTTCAATAAAACTCAGCTGCGCTTCGATTTCCGCTAAAAAGCTGCCGGTTTTTTGATACTGAGCAATTTGTTCGCTATTGGTTTGATCGACAGATAAGCCCAGTTCTGCGTAATGGGCAATGTCGGAAATCTGCTTTAAGATTGCCCGGTATTCGCCAAGGCAGGCGTTAATCGTGACCGGATTGGACAGCCAGCTCTCATAGCGGTGCTTAAAATCAGTGACCGTATTTTTCAAATTGCTTTTTGCCTCTTCAAAGGCCTGCGTACTGGCATAAAGAACAGATAAATCCCAAGTCTGCTCAATGGGTGTTTCTTTGCGGGTTAAAATTTTTTTCATGGTTTTCCTCCTAATTTTACATTCCTTTTTCTTTTGCCCAGATTGGTTCATAGCCGGCTTCCCAAATCGGAAAGTTTTCCTTTTTCAAAAAAAGATAATTCTGACCATGCATAGAAAGCTGAAGCTCTTTTTTCGCGGTAAGCTCGCCGAAAGCCTGAAAGCTTCCAAAGTCAAGGTTATACTTATTTTTATTCATGCGCGTGGCGATGCCGGAAAAATGTTCGCCCGTTACTGGCGAATAAAAATTAATCTGAAGCGCATCGTTAAAACTAATGTTGTATAGTCCGTTGGCCGGGCTGAAAAGTTCCCCCTGATAAGTGCCTTTCAAAGGAAATTCGCCAAGATGATCGAGATAAAAAGAAACAACAAAAATACTGATAATCACGATACCGGCGGCGGTAATGGTTGCCCAAAAGGCATAATCTAATTTGCGCATACGTTTCTCCCTTCTGAAATGGTGGTCAGCGGGATTATACAATAATGACAGTCATTACAAGAATAAGTATATCATATTTAGCTGGTTTTTGCAAAAATATCTTTTTTGAAGGGAGCAGAAGCCATATAGAAAAAGAAACCGCTGGTAAGTGCGGGGGAAAACCGGAAGGAAACAAATAATCAGACTGGAATCGGTTTTAAATATGTTGTATAATAATGGCGGTAGAAAAAGATACCTATGCGGAGCGATGAGTAAAGTATCGTGGTTTTTGAATGAGTGGGCTGAACTTCCAATTTTGCGTATGGGAAAGGAGTGCTACCATGAAATGCAGATATAGGGCGTCATTAATACAGAAGTTTAGATTCAATTTGCCATACTGGGGTAAGCTTGCAGTACTATTCTGCCTTTTGCTTACAATTGCTTTTACTGCAGTGGCGCTCATAGTCGGATCGAATATTTATCGGCATATGAATCAAAGTATACAGAGCCAATCGGTTCTTGCCGTCGAATATCTCAGTTATGCGGTTAATCAGTTTTTTGATAGTGTGAAGGAACTCACTCTGTTACCGCTTTATGACAAAAAGGTATTGGAGGCAATGGAAAAGCACACAGGCAGTGAAAACTCCATGTTCGGCTTCGAGGACAGATATCTGCTCACAAGTTATATCAATAGTTTCAGTTACGATAAACGAGTAATCAACAACGTATCGTTATATCTTATGGACGGGAATTATATCTCTTACAAAGGATTTATGTATAAATGGAAAGACAATGGGGAAGAATGGATCAGACTGTGCAATTCCGATCCCAGACGCACCTTTATTATATCATCCGACGGCTCCATAGTAGTATGCCGTGCGATTGAAAAGCCGCTAAAAGGCACACTGCTCGGATATTTGTTTATTTCGTTAAAAAGCGATGCCGTTCCTGCGCTGCTCGCGGAAATAAAGCTTCCCGCCGATACAATCGTATATATTTTTAATGATTTGGGTGAATGTATTTATCCATTTGATGTGGATGTGAGTATGAAACAGCTTACGGATAAAGCAGACAAACATTACTATTACAGAATACTTAATTCCGGAAATACCAGATTGAGCGTAGCGGTTCAAATGTCTACGGAGGCTCTTAATGCGGAAGCTCGTGCACTGTATATAAAGCTTATCAATGTTCTTATCATTTCGCTCGTAGTAGCGTGGCTGCTTATTATAATGCTCTCTCGCAGGCTTACTAAGCCGATCCTGAACCTTAAAGAAAAAATGGAACTGGTGGGTAAGGGGAGGTTTGATACGCGAATGATGGTTCGTTCCGGTGATGAAATAGGGCAATTAGAAGCAATGTTTAACAGCATGACACAAAGTGTTGAAACACTCATACATGAGGTATATGAAGCTTCTATTGCCAGCCGTGAAGCGCAAATTTCCGCGCTTCAAAGCCAAATAAACCCTCATTTTCTTTACAACACGCTTGAAACGATAAATATGATGGCTGTCGCGGCAGGTAATTATGGTATCTCTGAAGTTGTGAGCAATCTCGGACAGATGATGCGCTATTGTGTGAGCAATGAAAAACATTTTGCGGCACTTAAAGATGAACTTGGCTTTCTGCGGGCATACCATGATATTCAAAGGCTTCGTCATAGTAACCTTAATCGTCTTGATATCAACTGTCCTGACGAATATATGCATATTGAGGTACCTAAGCTTCTTTTGCAGCCTTTCGAAGAAAATGTTGTCCAGCATGCCTTAGGTGACAGTGAGGTAGATATTCTTTTGCATGTGGTTACTAAGGGCAGCGACCTGATAATAACGATAGAAAATAACGGACTGCCGTTTACCAAACAGAGCAAAGAACAGTTGAAGCGGCGTCTGCATGAAGCGAAAAACATGCAGCATTCCGACAACGGTAAAGGTTATGGACTGGCAAATGTTCATAGACGGCTGGGACTTATATTCGGTGACGGATACGGCATTGAGCTTGATGACAGCTGTGTAAACGGCGCCAGATTTATTATTCGGCTTAATATGAAGGAGAGAAAAGATGTACGGAGTGATGGTGGTTGAAGATGAAAAAATTATCCGAACAGGGATAGTAAGTATTGTTGAACGGTTTGGTGATGGGCTGTATGTGAAATACGAATGTGCAAATGGCTATGAGGCTTGGGAAAAGTTTCAGATAGAGCCGCCGGATATTGTCATAACGGATATTGTTATGCATAAGGGGATGACAGGGCTTGAATTGATTGAGAAAATACGCGAATCCGGCAGTAATGTTGCCATTATAATATTAAGCGGATATTCGGAATTTAGCTATGCTCAAACAGCAATGCGTTACAATGTTCAAGAATATATGTTGAAGCCTGTGAATGTCAAGCAATTTGCTTTAGTATTGGAAAAAATAAAGGCAGAGCTTGATGCGGCCGAAGGCACGAAGGAAAACGGTTCACAGACTGTCATAGGAAAAAATAAAATCATATGCAAAGTGAAAGAGTATATAAGAGCCAATCTTGACCATGATCTGAGCTTGCCGACAGTTGCGGCCAAGGTCAATATAAGTGTCAACTATCTCTCGATGCTGTTTAAAAATGAAACCCATCAAAAATATTCCGATTATATTACAAACCTGCGTATAGAAAAGGCAAAGCATCTATTGTCAAATTCCGATTTCAAGATATATGAAATTGCGGAGTTGTGCGGTTATAACAGTACCAAGCATTTTATAGACGTATTCAAAAAAACAATGGGAGTGACACCGCTGCAGTATAAGAACAGGGGCTCGGCCTGACAATACGATACCGATTTAAATTAAAGAGGAGCATTGCAAGATTCTTCATTTTGCAGTGTTCTTTTTTGCGTGTACGAGGCGAAGGTGGATTTGAAACTAACCTGAATTCTAATTTTAATTTTTATAAATCGTAAAATATCGGAATTTTTTGTTTTATATTTCATTGTCACGGCAAGTGTAATTGATGTATACTAAATATAAACAAAAAAACAGCGAAAATAATCGGTTTTATGGTCTTATTCACTATGTTGTTTATGGTTTCATTTATTTTCTTCGTGTATTTAACGGTTTGTTTATTGCGACCGTACCATAACATAAAAATTTAAAAGGAGGAAAATTATGAAAAAGGTTTTAGCAACACTGCTTACAATGGTTATGATGCTTACGCTGTCATCATGCGGTCAAACATCAGCGCCAACAAAGGAACCCACAAAGGAACCGACTACAAAGGAACCGACTACAAAGGAACCGACTACAAAGGAATCAACGGCAAAGGAATCGACGGCACAGGAATCATCTGACTCAAAACTTTCGGGACAGACAGTAAGTATGGTTATATGGGGCAATGACAGCCGAAAGGCTTCTTATGACAAGCTGTTCGCTGCCTTTACCGAAAAAACAGGTATAAAGGTTGAAATCACTCTCGTTCCCCTTGAGGAAATAGTGACCAAGACATCAGCTCAGATTGTTGCCGGTCAATCTTATGATATGGTGTGGATGAGCGAAGCAATGCTTCCTCAATTTATTACAACCGGTAATCTTGAGGATATCAGCGATATTATGAATGACAAAGATTATGACTTCTCCGATCTTTCTCAATCCGTTTGTGCAAACTATATTATGGACGGCAAACTTTATGCTGTTCCATTCACCTCAAGTCCTCGGGTATGGTTTTACAACAAAGACCTTATTGCACAGGCAGGTCTTGAAGATCCCTATGAACTTGCCGCCAAAGGTGAGTGGACCTATGAAAAGCTGATTGAAATGAGTAAAAAAATCAGTGCGCTCAATGACAGCACATACGGTTTTTCCATTTGGAATTATCAGTCGCCAAATGACTGGAATATTCTTTTGGATTGGACTTGGAGCAATGGGGCATCTTTCTTCAATGAAAATATGAGCGCCTGTACCATTAATACGCCGGAAGGCATTGCTGCACTTGATATGTATAAGCAGTGCATTGAAAGCGGTCTGACACCGACTCCGGATTCTTCGGTTGATTTTGCCTCAGGGCAGCTGGGCTTCACCAGAAATACAATATCCCTTAAGGGAACTCTTGGTGATGTCAACTTTAACTGGGATATCATCCCGAATCCGAGCGGTTCCGATAAGAACGCACCGGTTGCTGTTGGTGTTGCGGCGTATGTGGTTCCAAAGGGAGCTCTTCACAAAGAAGCTGCTATGGAAGCTATCAAATATATCACAAGCAAAGAAATGATGAGCAGTGACTTTTTGATAAGCAGTTTCAGTCCTTTGCGGGCCTCGATTCTTAATTCTGAAAGATATCTGGATCAGGGCGGCAGGCCTTCTTCAGAAGCTCTTAAATTAGCCATTCTCAAACCAATGTCCGGCAGCACGCGGCTTTATCCGACCTGCGACTTCTATGATGAAGCGGACCTGAAAACCAAAGAAATTCTTTCAGCTTGGTATGCCGGTGCCTATGCCGATACAGCGGCTATGGTTGCCGATATGGAAGCACAACTTAACCCGATTTTAAATCAATAAGGGGATGTAATCATCAAAAGGATTTCTTATCTGTATCGCGGGCAGCAAATAGTTTTGTTCCACATCATAATGTATAGTTTAAAGTAATTTGTATGCACTTGTGTATTTAATGGGGTGCAGCTAATGCACCCCATTTTACACATAAAATAAAGGAGGCTGAACTCCTGAGATGAGATTAAAAAAAGAAACAAAAATCAAAAAGAAGACGAGTACACTTGAACGACGTGATTATATTTACGGTTTTATCTTTATTCTGCCTATGCTCATCGGCTTTATTATATTTGTGCTGGCGCCGATTATGACAACATTCTACTTGAGCCTATGTAAGTTTTCTTTGCTTCGTGGCCGTGTCTGGTGCGGACTTGAGAATTACATAAAAATATTTACGTCGGATAAAATTTTTATAGACTCGGTTTTAAATACACTTGAATTTACAGTTTTACTTATACCGACAAACCTTGTCTTGTGTCTGGCAGTTGCCATATTGCTTTATCGGAACATAAAAGGAATCGGTTTTTTCCGTACCATGATTTTTACCCCATACGTTACCAATATAGTATCATGGGCACTTATCTGGAAATTTATGCTGCAGAACGATGGCGGATTTATCAACATGGTATTGAATATGTTCGGTCTTGAAGGGACAAATTGGCTGTACACCGGAAGCCTTGCTATTCCGATTGTTGTGCTGGTGACACTGTTAAAAGGCTTTGGCATGAATACGATTATCTTTATCGGAGCACTTCAGGAAGTTCCGGATATGTACTATGAGGCGGCGGCGATTGATGGCGCTACCAAATGGCAGCAATTTAGGAAAATTACTCTGCCGATGATATCTCCGACAATTTTTCTGATTATTATTATTACTATGATAGGCTCGTTAAAAGTTTTTTCACAGGTTAAAGTTCTGACTAACGGAGGTCCGGGAACAGCAAGTTACGTGATGGTATATTACATTTATCAGAAGGCATTTAAAATGAATGAATTCGGGTACGGTTCCGCCTTATCGGTAATTCTTTTTATCGCTATACTGGGGCTGACGCTGCTTCAGTGGAATCTGAGAAAGAAGTGGGTACATTATGAGAACTAAAAAAGCGCTGCGAATAAAATATATAATAATGACTATCGTATCGTTGATTGTGATTCTTCCATATCTTTGGATGTTATCCACTTCGCTCAAGACACCGTCAAAAATCTTTGTCTCTCCGCCGCAGTGGATACCTGATCCGGTACGTTTTGAGAACTTTATTGACCTTTTCACAAACGGCAGTTATGGACTTTATCTCTGGAACAGTTTTAAAGTTGCTTTCCTTACAACAGTCGGTACGGTTATTGTTTCCACACTGGCAGGCTATGCACTGGCCAAAATAAAGTTTCCGGGAAGAAATTTCTTTTTTATTCTCTTTCTCTCGGCAATGATGCTGCCCGTGGAGGTTATTACGATACCTACCTTTCTGGGACTTGCCAAGTTTAATCTTACAAACTCGCACTTTGCACTGATTGTACCGCAGATTTTCGGTATGGGAGGAGCTTTCGGCGTATTTATGATGAGACAGTACTTCATCACTGTGCCGAATGAACTTGTGGATGCAGGCAAGATAGACGGCTGTGACCAGTTCGGAATTTTTATAAAGATAATTCTGCCGATGGCATCATCCACGATAGCATCGTTGGTGATATACACCTTTTTTAATTCGTGGAATGATTATTTTCTGCCGCTTATATACCTTTCCGACTCGAAAAAATATACATCTACACTTGCGCTGTCGCTCTTTGCCGATGAGGTTGGAGTGAGCTGGAACCTTGTTATGGCGGCTTCGCTGATCAGTACTTTGCCTCTTTTGATAGTTTTTTTCGGCGCACAGAAAAAGTTTATCGAAAGTATGGCTATGTCCGGCATAAAGTAAAGATACTCGCGGCATTCGTCAGGGGACGCAATGGCTCACTGCTTGCGGGAGAATAATTTTAAAAAAGGAGAATAAGCGTATGATTGACAATTCCAATGGCTACCTGCCACTTATTATCAAACTGTTAAACAAAATTGAAGAGGAACAGACAGGCAATATCCGTGCTGCCGCCAAGCTGATGGCGGATGCTATCGAAGCCGACAGACTTATAAATGTTTATGGCGGCGGCGGACATACTACACTTCCTGTAGGCGAAATGTTTTTCCGGGCCGGCGGGCTTTGCAACATCAATCCGTGCATGGAAACGGGACTTTCGGTATTTAATCAGGCGCAGAAATATCTCTCTCTTGAAAGATGCGTTAATTATGGCCGTGCGATTATGGATTATTACAATTTGCAAAAAGAGGATGTTTTGATAATTTTCCATAATATCGGGACAAATGCCGCAACGATAGATGCAGCCATGGAGGCCAAAGAGAGAGGGGCGAAGATAATAGCCGTATCTTCCTCCGAATGGCAGGAAAAAATTCCGGCTGACTATGAGTTGCGCCATCCTTCCCGCAAAAATTTGTTTGATTTGGCCGATGTCTGTATTGACGATTACAATCCGCTTGGCGATACCGTCGTAAAACTTGACGGCTTTGATACACCGATAGGTCCTATTTCCAATATGACGGACTTTTACATAGCCCACAGACTTGAAATTGAGTGTGCCAAAGAATGTCTGACCAGAGGCGTTGAACCTCCGTTCTGGCGCAGTGCAAATGTTCCGGGCGGTGATGAATTTAACAGGAAAAATCTGGACAAATACAGCCCGAGAATTAAGATGCTGTAAAGTCAGACAGACACATATTATACGAGGAGATGATATAAATGGACAGCAAATTTATTCCCTATCTTACAGAACTTGCCGCGAAATATAGTGCAGCAGAGGATTTAAAGGCAGAGCTTGAAGAGGGCGCCGTAAAAATAACCTGCAATAAAGGCTCTTTTCGATTTTTTTATAATTTTGTAGAAACTCCGGAGAGGGATGGATTCCGCAACATTCCTCTCTATCACTGGACGGCAAAGCGCCGTTATGTTGAAATGCGTGGTATGCTTGACAACAAACTTGTGGAAGTGCCGGTCGGCATGCGTGTTCATCATGTAGTATCTCATGATGGTTTCACCTGCACTCTAAAGGATATCATTGTCTTTGAGTCAAGTCTTACCGAGTTTATTCTTCGTCAGAAGATAGACCGCGTGTTCGCTGATTTCAGTGGTGAGGCATATACAAATTGCATCATGTCGACAGACGGAAATGTTAAGGTCAGCATGGAGCTTGGTTTCATTCCTGATGGCAGTGAGCCTGTACTGTTACATGAAGTGGTGTGCAAAACCGGTATTGCTTCCGATGTTGCGGTAGATACTCAAACGATGCAATACCCCATCTATGTGTTCAAAGGGAAAGAAACGCTGGTATACAACAATATAGACAATGAACTTTATGACCTTGATAATACTCAGGCTGACTGCATACGTTTCATTCTAAATGTGCTGTCAGAACCGGCAAGAATTGACGAGCTCGAAAAAAGCTACAGACATATTGAAAAAATATATGAGGCTGCACTCAAATCCAATGAGAGTACAAGCTATATCGTTTTGGAGGGCTGAAAAATGAGACAGGTTAATTTGGCTATTTCTTCTCTTACTCATGCGCATGTGCGCAAGTATTACGCGACGCTTAATGATAATAAAAAAATCAACTGGGTGGCGGTATCTGCGGCCGATGAAACTGCTGCCGCGAACTTTAAAACCTACGGCTATGATATTCCGATGTACATGTCTACCGAAGAAATGCTTAAGGCGCACCCCGAGATCGACGGTGTTATCATTGCCAGTGAGAATTATAGGCACTTTGCAGACATGGAGCTGTGCTGCAAATACCGCAAGAACATTTTGTCAATGAAAATACCGACTTTCGATCTGGATGAATATGACCGGATGATAAAGCTGGTAGACGATGCCGGCGTAATCTGTCAGGTTGAACTTGAAATGCACTATAATCCATCTTGCAGAAAAACGCTGGAGTTGGTGCAAAGCGGTATGATAGGGGATGTAATCTCGTTTAACGCTACCAACATCACGCTTTCTCCTGTCTGGGCATTTCCCTGGCAAGGGGATCCGGAGATTTCATACGGAAAACGGATTCCGCTTAAGCCCGGTGATGCGCGCTGCCGCGGCGGAGCGTTAAGCGACCACCCGCACATATTCGATATGCTCCGCTGGGTTACGAAAAGCGATTATGATTATGTGTTTTCAGATGTTGCCAATAATATCCGAGATATTCAGGAGGAGGATGTGCTGTATGTGACCGGCCGAATGAAAAACGGCTGTAAATTCATGCTTGACCCTTCATGGAGCAGACTTGAGGAAAAAATTCCTCTTCCCGGTCCCGGCTGGGAGGTATTCCCGAAGCGGATGGAGGTCAATTTTTCCATTGTCGGGACGGAGGGCGTGATTCAGGCGGACTGTTTCGGTCCGAATGTTTATTTTAACGGTGGTCCTAACAACCGTTACACCGTACAATATACCTATTTTGATGAATGGATTGGTTTGATGGACGAGTTTCACGACTGTATCATTCATCACAGGCAGCCAAAAATCAATCTGAAATGGCATCGTCAGACGGTGGAGGCAATGGTTCGCTGCTATGAGTCGATCGCTTGCGGCAAGCCTGTATACATGAACAAATAAGGAGAAGCAATATGGCTATAAAACATACCGCTGTCAGCTATTATGGGTTTAATTATGTGGAACATGCGGAACAAGATTTTAAGGAAATGATCGATCACGGCTGCGATACGGTTATTCTTGCAATTACCGAATTTGACATGGATTTTTGGATGCCAAACATAAATGCCATAGTCAAAAAAGCTCATGAGTTAGGTCTGCGTGTTATCGCAGACACTTGGGGCATAGGCAAATATTTTGGTGGTGAACAGGTATCTTTATTTTTACAGAATAATATTCATCATCGTCAGGTATCGGCATATACCGGCGAGATATTGAATGCCGTCTGTTTTAATACCAACTCATTTCGTGACTATTTTATGAGGTTATGCATGAAACTTGCCAAAGATACCGAAGTTGACGGCTTTTTTTGGGACGAGCCTCATTATGCGTATCCGAAATCTTACGCTTCCATCACAGGCGGTGCGGGTGATGACTGGTCCTGCCGCTGTCCGGAGTGCATGAAAAAGTTTGATAACTATTACGGTTATGAAATGCCGAAGTTTATGAATGATGATGTTAAGCAATTTCGCTGGCGAGAAGCGCTGGAGACGCTGGCGATGGTTTCCAAAGCACTAAAGGAGTATAATCCTAAGCTGGAAATTACCTGCTGTGTCCATGCCACATTAAACAGTTACTATGTTACCGAACTGCGTGGCTACGATAACTGGGATATGGTGGCTGCCTGCCCGTACTTTGATGTATTTTCTACTACTATTATCAACTGGTCGCTGCCGGAAAGCTTTTTTAGGGAAATCACGGAACGGACGGTTGCTATGGCTAAGAAGTACGGAAAACAGTCGGAGCGCTGGCTTATGGGCTACCATAAACGTCCCGACAATTTTGAGCAGATAGATAAGACGGTCGATCTTTACGAAGCCTTAGGTGTTGACAGATTGGCTACATGGACTTACCGCGGCGGCTACGGTACGAGTGTAGCTGCTAAAGATCCTATTGAATTATGGGATAATATCGGCAGAAATTATAGGCGTGTACTGAAAAGGTAAAAAAATGCAACGAAGGCTAAGACCATAAATAAAAACACTTTATTGTCGGCCTGTTGCTTTCAAGCGAAAAGGATGGATATCGCTGCTTTCGGCGGTATCTGTCCTTTTTATTATGGCTGCTATTTCAACTTTCTTATGTTTGGCAGAACAGTCTTATTTGCTTTGCTGCTTGTAAAAGTTTTCATAGCCAATAAAGAGGAAGTATGATATCATGAAAAATAAAAATATAATCAGGAAAGGAATTGTATGAAATACCAACATATTTTATTTGACTTAGACGGTACGCTGACGGATTCGGCGGAAGGGATTACCAAATCAACCGCATACGCATTGCAGCATTTTAATATTGAGGTGGATGATCTAAAAAGCCTGGAAAAGTTTATCGGGCCGAAATTGCAGGACTCTTTTATGGAATTCTATGATTTTACCGAAGAACAGGCGGAGCGGGCGGCGGAGCTCTTTCAGGAGCGGTTCGCCCGAATCGGCAAGTTTGAAAATAAGCTGTATCCCGGGATGGAGGAGCTTTTGCAAAAGCTGACAGCCAGCGGCCGAAAGCTTTATGTGGCGACTTCCAAGCCGGTACTTTTTTCGAAAGAAATTTTGGATTATTTTTCAATCAGCCAGTATTTTGAGGATGTTTCCGGGGCGGAACTGGACGGCAGCAAAAGCCATAAAGAGGAAGTGATTGCCCGTATTTTGGAGCAAAATGAGATTGAGCCGTCCGACGGGGTGATTATGGTCGGCGACCGTAAGTTTGATGTCGTCGGTGCCAAAGCCAATCAAATTCCGGTGGTGGGTGTCCTTTACGGCTTTGGCGACCGGGAGGAGTTGACAGCAAGCGGAGCAGACCGGCTGGCCGCGGATTTGGCGGAGTTAGTTCAAATATTGCTTAGCGAGTAAAAAATCTGAATCATAGAATAAAGGCGGTGTAAGATGAGAGAATTTAGGACAGCCTCTTTGCTAAAAAACGGTAATTTAGCGTTAGCGCTGGCTCCGGCTTTGACCCCCAAGGGATTGGAGGATGCGCCCCGCTTTTTTCAGGGAACGGCCGTCAAACCGCAAATTTTAGCGCGGGGCCTGCTGGTCTTGGCCGATATTACGGCGGCCAGGTATTTTAAATATACCCCGGCGGCAATGCGGGATCCAGTGCTGTCTGCCCAAGGCGACCGGCTGCGGGCGGAATGTTTTTCTGCCTGCAACAGCGTTTATGCACGGTTAGACCTTTTGCAGCCGGGCTTTGACGGGGAGATATCCTTTGGCACAACCAATGTTGATATTGGCCCGGAGCTGAGAACGGCGCTGACGGAAATAAAACAAAAGGATCAGCTGAAACTCTCGGTCGGCAGCGATGGGCTGTCGGCATTAGCGCTGAATTATTCGGAAGAAATAGCGCCAATGGGCAGGATCATTGTGCAAAGGCCGGTAGAAATGCCGGAGCGCTGGGTGCGGGCATTGGGCAATACAGCAGCGATTCATAAGGAAATGAAACCGATGTTTGCAGTGAAAGGAACAGCGGCCAAAGCCTTTATTGCCTCGCTTCCGGCGGCGACCGGGCAGGAGCGTTCCGGCTGGCTGACCTATTCGCCGGCAGGGGTTAAGATTTTGCCGCGAAGGAGTGCGGGCGCAGTTTGGGTTTCCGGTCTGCACCGGCTGTCAGCCTTAAAACGAGTAATGACCGATACGCTGGGGCTGTGCTTTTATACGCAGGCGGAGGAAAAGCAGGGCGGAATGATGATAGAGGCAGATTTGGGCTGTGCCAGACTAACACTGAGCCTGACGGCGGAAAGCTGGCAGGGATATTCCGGCGAGGGAGCGCTGTTAGAGGGGTTAGCGCGGCCGGAAGTGATAGAAAACGCTTGGGAGATTGGCTCTGTCCTTAGCTTTGAGGCCAAGCTGAATGAAAAATTATTAGCCGAGAAGTGGCGGCTGTCCGGCGGACAGGCAGAAGCGGCCTTGGCTTTGCTGGCTGTTTCCGGGAAATTAGGCTATGACTTATATGAAAACAGTTATTTTCATAGGGAACTGCCGGAAGAACTGGAGCGGGTGCATAAGGATAATCCGCGTCTGGTGGCGGCCCGAAAATTGATAGATCAAATCGAGAGTATCGGCGGGGGGCAATGGATTGTACATTCGCAGGATATGGATTATCGGGTTACTTACGACCCGAATAGGGATATAAAAGAAGCAAAGTGTACCTGTGCGTGGTATTTTAATCATCAAAACGGCCGAGGACCGTGTAAGCATATATTGGCGGTTCGGTTAAAGGAAGGAAGCTATGAGCAGCAGGATTGAAAAGGCAGTGGAGATTTATCGGGCGCTGGGCTGGGAGGGCGCATCGGCGGAAGAAGTTCTTAATT
This sequence comes from Lachnospiraceae bacterium oral taxon 500, assembly GCA_002999035.1. Taxonomy (NCBI): domain Bacteria; kingdom Bacillati; phylum Bacillota; class Clostridia; order Lachnospirales; family Lachnospiraceae; species Lachnospiraceae bacterium oral taxon 500. The sequence continues at coordinate 2,466,119 of CP027241.1, read as the reverse complement.
TGCCGGCGATTACGGCGGAGCAGAAAAAGACAGCCTTAGCCGGATTAAAAAGCGGGGATTGGTTTGAATATAAGGAAATCGATAACGGCTGGGAAATGGTCAAGATAGTAGATACTGATTTGAACAGGCTGGCTTTGTTTGCAATTGAAGTCGGCGTAGATGCCCGACGGGCAGCCGCTGTTCTGAAAACGGCAGACGATACTGCTTTAGAGATTATCAGCCGGCGGGGCGCGGAATATGCCGCTGATTTTATTACTTTTGCCTGTACCGCCCGGCGGCGGATGTGGGAACATTCGCTCAGTGCTTTTGGGGCTTTGGCGGTGCGGCTGGTAGATCGCTTTCAATTAAAAGTTCCGGAGAGCATTGAATATATGAAGGATTGGTCGGCTTGCGCCGCACATGCTTTGGGCCTAGCGGCAGAGCTTCAATTTCAAAAATCGGCGGATTTGCCGGATCTTGCGTTAATTAGCCGACGGTTTGCCGAACATATCCGAGTTGGCGCGACGCTGAATATGCCGGTTACCGGCCCGTTCGGGCAAGTTTTCCCGGAAGGCTGCCAAAGAGGCTGGATTGTCCGGTCAGAAGCGCTTTCCTTGGTTTTTGCGGCGTTGGACTCATCGCTTCGACCGGGCGACCGCAAGGTGTGGATTCGGATACTGGATCAGTTAGGGCTTAAAGACGATGAAATCATCAGGCGTACGGAAAGTCTGATTCCTTTGCTGGCTGGCGGCGATTCACCGGTGATTGAGCGATTGGCGCCGGTTTTGATTGAAAAGGCAGATGAGGACAGGCTGACCGAAATATTACTGGCGGCGTTTTCCGGTAAAGTCAAGAAAACCAGACAATTACTGCTGAAATCTGCTTTGAAGCGGAACTGTCCTTCGGACAAAGAAACGCTGGGCGAGTGGCTGTCTCTATTGGCGGCGGATTCGGATAAGGCCACGGTGGTTTTGGTTCGGAAATTGATGGAAAAATGGCAAATCAGCGTGCAGTCTGCGGATGAAAAAGCAGAGCTGCAAGGATTGTGGCAGCGGATGCCGAAGCTATGGCAGATACCGGATTTTGCCGTGGGTGAAGTGACGCCGGAGCATTTAACGGAACTGGCGGTCACGCTTTCAAACCGCAGCGCTTTTGTGCATGATATTGTAACCGAGCGATTTTTAGCACTGACCAATCAGTTGGCGCAAACAGAGCCGCAAAATGTCAAATTAAGTCTGGCCGGGCTGCGGACGGCAGATTTTCCGCTTTTGAGTCATACCTTAAAAAGCTGGTGCAGGGACGAGATGCCAAGCATTGCGATTGACAGCGGCGACATGCCGACGGCGCTTCTAGCAGCTCGGATTTATCAGGTTTGCCGAAACATTGATAAAGTTCCCTGTCTTTTATCGACACCTAGTTTTGATGATTTGTCCATTCGGATTTCGGACCTGGTTAGCCGCTTAGAGCAATATCAAAGGGAAAAAGCGGATATTTTGGAGGCGGACTTTCAGTTGGCCCTGGCCAGACTGGACATTGCCGGCAAGACGGCGGCTGATGTCAAAGCACTGGGAAAGCTTGACCTGCCGATGATCGGTTTACCCATGACCGCGGGCGAAGCGGTACTGCGTTATATTAAAGAGCCGATCCCGGAGCCAAGTCTTGATTTAAAAAAATTGGCTTATTGGCGGCGTCCGATTTTCAGGCCCGAGTGGATGAAGATTTTCCCCGATCGGTTTGATTTGGGCTGGAACAGCGAGGAATTGTTTTCGATTTTTCCGTTGTGGGGGGATTATGCGTTAAGCGGAATTCGCTGGGATAGTGAGGTCTATCATGGCCAGGGATTGATTTTGCGGCAGACGGTTCGGCGCCGGCAGCCTTTGCCGCCCGGAGCAAGCGTTAATCTATTAGCGGCGCAGCGTTCCAATTTGCCGGATGAGGCGGAAAATGTCGCCATAGCGGCAATCGAAGCGTGGCAGCGGGGGCTTTTGCACCCGGGCACGGCGGACATTGCCTATTTGGACTGGCAAAGCGGAGAACCGACTAATTTGGCGGCATTGGCAGCGGCTTTTGATACGATTGCCGGCGATGGGCTGTTAGCAGTCGTCTGGCCGCTGATTGACGATTTGGTGGCGGTGTCGTTAAGGGCGGTTCGCCTGTTGGCCGGGACGGCGGAATTGGTAAAGGTGGCTGAAAAATATTTGCCGGAGGCGGAAACGGCAGTCGAAAAGGCAATTGCAGAAAAATCAATCTTAGATTTGCCGGCAATTCGGGCTTTGGCAGATAAAAAAGGAAATTCCATTGCCGTAACGACCGCCAAGGCGCTGGTAAAGAGATTGCCGCCGGCAGCAGTCAAAGCGGCTGCAACTGAGGAAAGGGCGTTCGAGGTTCCGTTTGCCGAGGTCTGGAAATCGGAAAAGATAAAGAAGCCGGTGATTGAGGATGAAGCAGAACTGCGGGTCGGTCAGACCATGCTGCGGACGGCACAAAAGCTCCTGCTCTTTCATTTAAGCATACCGGCACATAGACAAATTCCAATCGCGGGTGGTGAGGACTTGATGACAGCGGATACAGCCGGAGAATATCAAATTGTCAATACCGGCTGGGTGTATTCCATCAGTGCCGAAGGGCAGATGGAAGCGGTTCTTGCTGCGCCGGGCGCGGAAGAGTTTGCCAAGGACGAAGCTTCCGTTTGGCTGCACTGGGATGAAAATGCGAAAAAAATAGCAATTTCCAAATATCGGAATTGGCGTAGGGGCGCAAGAGGCCCGTTAGACGGCGGAAATATAACACCGCTGCCGTTATCGCTTTTAACTGTGGTAATTGGCCTACTGGCGCAGGACGGTGAGGCTGTTTATTCGGTTCCGGCGGTGGCGGAGGAATTGATGAAAAGGGGAGAGCTTCATTGCGAAGTGGTAAAAAGAGCGGCAGCAGTTTTGCTGAAAAGCAGTGAAGCGGTCAGCCCGGCGAAATTAGTCCGCTCACTGGAAAAGAATATTTACTGGCTGCCGGTATTTTATCCGCTTTTGACCGAAAGTATAAAATATGCCGGTCAGCAGACTGTCCAAACCCAAAAAACTCCGGTTTGGGTTAATCGGATTTTGGAGATTGCTGTCCGCTATGCGGCCTACTTAAAAGAAGCGGCCGAGCGAGGCCTGATTTCAGCAGAAGAAGCCAAATGGACAGGCTTGGCGGAAATTGCCGATGCCAAAGCCAAATCAGCAGCAACCGAAAAAGCCCGAACCTTGCGGGCACTGTTGGGAGTATGAAAAGGAAAAAACAAGACCGTGGTTGAATAATCTTGAAAAGGGCAGAATAATTCTGTAGGAGTTGAGTGATGAGAAAACTTTGTCAGAAGATATAAAAAGCAGGCGGGTATTGGTTCTGCCCTTGCTGCCAGACAGATTTGAGGTATGATATGGACAAAGATTGCAGTAGAAAAAGGGTTCTAAAAATGATATAATTATTACAATTTATTTAATGATTGAGAGGTGATTTCGTGTCCAAGATAAATGTTGAGGGTTCGGAAATCAGCATTATAGCCATAGATAATAAAGATTATATTTCTTTAACGGATATGGTTAGAAATATTGAAAGTGGCTCAGCTTTAATAGAGAAATGGCTTAGAAATAAAAATACGATAGAATTTTTAGGTATCTGGGAGGAAATGTATAATCCCGATTTTAATTCCCCCGAATTCGAGGGAATTAAAAATGAAGCAGGTTTTAACCGCTTTATTTTGTCTGTAAAGCAGTGGGTAGAAAAAACAGGTTCTATTGGTATTATCGCAAGAGCTGGAAGATATGGAGGAACTTATGCTCATAAAGACATTGCCTTTGAGTTTGCTTCTTGGGTATCGCCCTATTTTAAGTTATATTTAATAAAGGAATTTGAACGTTTAAAGGAAGAAGAACAAAAGAAGCTCGGTTGGGATATTAAAAGAAATTTGGCAAAAATCAATTATCGAATCCATACGGATGCCATAAAAAATAATCTTGTACCGGAAAAACTGCCAAAAGAAAGAATTAATTTTATTTATGCAAGTGAAGCTGATATATTGAATGTTGCTTTGTTTGGGATGACAGCAAAAGAGTGGCGAGAAAAGAATCCGGACTTAAAAGGGAATATCAGGGATTATGCGGATATATCGCAGTTGGTTTGCCTTTCCAATCTTGAAAATCTGAATGCGGTCTTTATAAATGAGGGAATGAAACAATCTGAAAGGTTGGAAAAATTAAATTCAATTGCTATTGAACAAATGAAGATATTATCTGAAGGTGAAACAGTAAAAAAGTTGAAGTAGAGCAAAACGGATTTACTTCTGAATTTAAATCTCTAACAGATATTGGAAACTCATATCGTATTAGACATCATGAAACTAATAAAATAGATATTAGAAGAGATTTCCATTATAAATATTTTTATAAAAGATGTTTTGCATTAATTTCTACAATATTAGAAAAGTTTCAGTAAGGGGGGAACGAATTTGTTTCTTGATAATAGCAACTATTTTATATAGAATAAGATAGGTTAGAAAAGATACGATAAAAAGGAGAGATTATGACCAAGATTCGGTTTCAGGCGGAACTAATGGCATTAAAGGACGAAGGGTATAAAGAGTTTAATCAAAAACTGATTCCCAATGTACCGGCCGAAACGATGATCGGGATTCGTACCCCGGCGCTGCGAAATCTTTCCAAGCAGCTTTTTAAGGAGCGGCAGGCGGAATGTATGAAGTTTTTAGAGGAGCTTCCGCATTGCTATTTTGAGGAAAATAATCTTCATGCTTTTTTGATTGAGCAAATGGGAGATTTTGAGGAAACATTGGATAGGACGGAGGCGTTTTTGCCCTATATTGATAATTGGGCGACCTGTGATTCGTTTTTGCCGAAAGTTTTTAAGAAAAGGTCGAAGGCAATGCTGCCGCTGATTAAAAAATGGCTGGAATCGGGGGAAACCTATACGATTCGCTATGGCGTGGGGCTTTTGCTGGCGAATTATCTGGACACGGAATTTCAGTCCGAATATTTGGAGTGGGCAGCGGCGATCCAGTCGGAAGAATATTATGTTAAGATGATGATTGCTTGGTATTTCAGCATGGCGCTGGTCAAGCAGTATGATGCAGCGCTGCCGCTGATTAAGGCCCGGCGGCTGGAGAGTTGGACGCATAACAAGGCAATTCAAAAGGCCAGAGAAAGCCGGCAAATCTCGCCGGAAAGAAAAGAATATCTAAAAACTCTAAAAGTATAATGCAAATCCCCATGTTGCTGCGGCTGCATGGGGATTTTACCAAATGGAGATCTCATCGTATTGAGGATCGGACGCGGGTTTCCAGTTGTGGTCAAAGAAGAGGGTATAAAAGCGGCTGGTTACGATTCGGCCGTCTAAAAAGACCAATTCTTTTTGATAGGAGCCGACAAGGTGAAAACCGCATTTTTCAATGACCCGCTTTGACCGAATGTTTTCTTCATTATGGCTGATAAAAAGTCCGTCCAATTTTAGAGTTTGGCAGGCATAATAAATCACCGCCGAAAGTGCTTGCGTCATATAACCCTTGTTCCAATAATCGGAACTTAAGACATAACCGATTTCCCGCAGGCGCTGACCGGGATAATCTTTGGCAAACGGCTCCGGCACCGAGTTCGCGTGCAGGCCGATGCTGCCGATTACTTTGGCTTCCTCTTTCAGGACAATGGCGTAAACGTCGCCTGCCTTTAAAAAAGAGCGCAAAATCTTAGCGGAATGAACTTTATTCGGGTGCGGCCGCCAGCCGGCATTCGGGCCGATTTCAGGACGCTTGGCATATTCATAAAAATCATTTAAATCACTCATCCGAAAGGGCCGCAGCAGCAAGGCTGAGGTTTCAATCGGTTTTAAAAGTTCGTTGCTCTGGTTCATGGAGATTCCTCTGCGGTCGGCTAAAAATAAGAAATAAAAAAAGCGTAAGACGGGACTCGAACCCGCAGCCCTCGCCTTGGGAAGGCGATGCTCTACCATTGAGCCACTTACGCAAATATTTGACCAAGGCTTTCTTCTGAAGGAAATTAGTTATAGAAATACAAAAGAAAACTTTGCCAAAACCAAATGTATTATACAACAAAAATTTCAGAAGAGCAAGTGAAATTTTGGGGTAACCTTATAGACTAAAAAACCCTCTAAAAAAAGATTGCAATAAAAATAATAATTTGATAAACTATACTTTACAGAGAATGAGAATTATTATCGGTTCAATGGCTTTTTTATGCAAAGATGACCTGAACAGCGAATTGTCCTTCTGAAGGCGGTGCTTGCAGCCGACGATCCGGAATCCGTTGGGCAGTGCGCGGAAAAGCAAACTTACAGGAGGAAAAAAATGGAGAAAAAAGCAAAGAAAACAGGAATCCGGCAGGTCGTCCGCCGGTTTGGCGGCGGCAGAGAAGCGTTTTATTATATTACGCTGGCGGCCTCGGCCTTAAGCGGCGTGCTGATTGTGCTGCCGTATTATTTTATCTGGAAACTGGCGGGGGAGATTATTTTACGCTATGAAAGTCTGACGCCGGAAGCTATAAGAAAATATGCCTTGTTGATTTTTGTTACGCAAATTATAGTTATTTTGTCAGGAGTTTTAGCAAATATTTGTTCTCATTTGTTGGCTTTCCGGGTGGAAAAAAATATTCGGCGTCAGGCGATTGCCCATTTTTTGGAATTGCCGATCGGTTTTTTTGAAAACGAGGACAGCGGCCGGCTTCGCCGCTTAATTGATGACAATGCATCCAATACGCATAGCTTTTTGGCTCATGTTTTCCCGGATATTATGGCGGCGATGGTTGCACCTTTGGCGCTTTTAGCCCTAATCATTATGATTGACTGGCGCTTCGGTTTGCTTTGTATTTTGGGAATCGGCGCAGCGATGTTCTTTATGCAGACGCTGATGGGCGAAGAAGCCAAAAATTATATGGCCGACTATATGGCGTCCAGTGAAGCACTCAGTGTCAACGGTGTCGAGTTCATCCGTGGAATTCCGGTGGTCAAGGTTTTTAATCAAACGGTGGAAAGTTTTCAGCGTTTTTACCAGACTATTATGAATTATGATCAAAAGGCCAAGTTTTTTGTAAATTACTGCAAAAAACCAATGCTGCGCTATACCTTGTCCTTATTTGCGCCGACACTTTTAACGGTGCTGCTGGCGATAGGGCTGATTGGCGGAGCGGAAAATCCTCGTCAACTTTTTGTCAATGCACTTTTTTATGTGATGACTTCCTTGCTGCTGCATAATTTGCTGATGAAGTTTGCCACGGTTTCCGAAGCACAGGGTATGTATCAGGTTACCTTTCAAAAGCTGGACGAACTGTTTGCCCAAGCCAAAATGCCGGTGCTGACAGGGGAGCGCCGGGCCGAGGAGGGAATTGTGCTGGAAGGGGTGACATTTACTTATCCGGGAAAGCCGCAGCCGGCGGTCAAAGATTTCAGTTTTCATTTTGCGCCGAATAAAAGCTATGCGCTGGTCGGTGCCAGCGGGTCAGGCAAGTCAACTCTGCTTCGGCTGATGGCCAGATTTTATGACACGGACAGCGGCAGCATTCGGATTGACGGTACTCCGGTAACGGCTCTGCCAGAAGAAGAACTTCTTAGCCGGTTTGCGATTGTCTTTCAGGAAAGTCATTTATTAAAGACCAGTCTGCGCGAAAATATCACAATGGGTGGCTCTTTTTCTGATGAGGAGATTCATCAGGCGCTGCGGCTTTCGGCGGCAGAGGACATTTTGGCTCGGATGCCGGAGGGGCTGGATACCAAGATTGGCAGCGAAGGCACCTATGTTTCGGGCGGAGAAGCGCAAAGGCTGGCGCTGGCCCGGGCTTTTTTGCGGCAGGCCCCCATTTTGCTGCTGGACGAGGCAACGGCTTTTGCCGATCCGGAAAATGAGCATAAAATTCAGGCGGCACTGCAAAAACTAAAGGCGGGCAAGGCCACGATTATGGTGGCGCACCGTTTAAATACCGTGCAGGAGGCCGATCAGATATTGGTTATGCAGGCCGGCAGTCTGATTGCCTGCGGCAGTCATGACGAGCTGATGAAAAACTGTTCTTATTATCAGAATTTATATCAGGAATACCAAAGAAGCATAGAATGGAGGGTAAGCAATGAATAAATATCTGCAAAAAAGATTTTTGCTTTCCGAAGAAGGTACGGAAAATATGAAAAAGGGAATCTTATTCAGCGTGCTGATGAATATTTCCTTCCTTTTGCCGATGGCGCTGGTTTATTTTTTTGTCAAAGAAACCATCAGTATATATATAAGTAAAACTCAAAATGCGTATACGATTTGGCTGTATTTGCTGCTGGCGCCGCTGATTCTGGCAGCGATTTATTGGGCGAGCCTTATGCAGTATGACAGCGTGTATACCAGTACCTATACCGAGACGGCGAAGAAACGGATTGCTTTGGCTGAGCATATCAGGAGGCTGCCGCTGTCCTTTTTTGGCAAGCGTGATTTGGCTGATTTGACAGCCACGATTATGACCGATATTGAAAAACTGGAACATGCCTATTCTCATTCGGTGCCGCAGTTTTACGGGACAATTTTATCCAGCAGTTTGATTGCGCTGGCGCTGGCGGCGGTTAACTGGAAAATGGCATTGGCTTTGTTTCTGCCTTTTCCGCTGGCACTGTTGATGATTCATTTGGCTCGGAAAAAGAAAGTGCAGCAGGAAACCAGCCACAATGAAAAGAAATTAAAGGTAACGGAAGCAATTCAGGAAATTTTGGAAAATGTGCCGGATATTAAAGCCTTTGGTCGGAAGGAAAGGACTTTGACACAATTGGGCGAACGGCTGAATGCCGAGGAAAAGCAGCATATTCGGACGGAAATGTACAATCCCTTATTGATTGCGCCAATCAGTTCTTTTTTACGGCTGGGCGTGCTGGCTTCGATTTTGGTGGGATTTTATGAGCATATTTCCGGCCGGTTGCCACTGGCTGATTATTTGACCATGGTTTTGGCGGCGGCGATTTTTTATACGCCGATGGACGCTTGTTTGAGCTTTATTGTAGAATTTATGTATGTGCAGGTGCCGGCCGACAGAATGAATGAAATTTTTTGCACGCCGCTTCTGTCAGGAGCAGAAGCGGAAATCAGCCGGGCGGATATTGAACTTGAAAATGTCAGCTTTGCGTATGAGGATCAGGCGGTGATTCATGACGTCAGCTTTCGGGTGGCGCAGGGAGAAACAACGGCGCTGGTCGGGCCATCCGGCTGCGGGAAAAGCACTTTAGCCCGGCTGATGCTGCGTTTTTGGGATGTTTCTTCGGGTAAAATTACCTTGGGCGGGAAAGATATCAGGGAAATTGAGCCGGAAAGTTTGTTAAAAAATTATTCGGTAGTTTTTCAGGACGTGGTTTTGTTCCATAACAGCATTTTGGAAAATATTCGGATTGGCCGGAAAAATGCCAGTGATGAGGAAGTCATTGCTGCTGCCAAAATTGCGCAGGTAGACGAGTTTGCTGCCAAGCTCCCGCAGGGCTATAATACTATGATTGGTGAAAACGGCGTGCTGCTTTCCGGTGGGGAGCGACAGCGGATTTCCATTGCCAGAGCTATTTTAAAGGACGCACCGGTCATCGTTTTAGATGAATCAACCGCCAGTATGGATGCCGATAATGAAACCCGGCTGCAAAAAGCCTTGTCTGAATTGATTAAGAATAAAACGGTTTTAATTATTGCCCATCGCCTGCGGACAGTTGAAAAAGCCGACAAGATTATTGTGCTGGATAAAGGCCAAGTTGTGGAAAGCGGCCGAGCGGATGAACTGCTGGCCAGGCGCGGCGCTTTTTACCGGCTCTGGCAGCTTCAGCAGGGCGGAAACAAATAAATCCGCAGGATTTTCTCGCATTTACGCTAAGTTTGTGTTATAGTAATATTGAACTGGCGGCAGAAAGAATTTAAACAAGGAAGACCGTCAAATAAACTGAGAGCAAAGGAGAAAAAAGCATGAGAAAAGATTTCGGACAGAAAACTTGGTTGTACCCGATGCCGGTACTGATTGTAGCGGCCTATGATGAAGAAGGCAAAGCGAATGCGATGAATGCTGCTTGGGGCGGGATTTATGATACTAATCAGGTGATTCTTTGCCTGAGCGACGGACATAAGACAACGAAAAATATCAGGGCAAAAAAAGCCTTTACGGTCAATATTGCGGATGCCGCGCATGTTGTGGCGGCGGATTATGTCGGCCTTGTTTCCGGCAACACGGTTTCCGATAAGCTGGAAAAAGCCGGTTTTCATGTGCTGCGCAGCGAATATGTCAATGCGCCGGTAATCAGCGATTTGCCGATGGCGCTGGAGTGTAATCTGGTCAGATTTACCGAGGAGGGAAATATCATCGGTGAGATCGTCAATGTCAGCGTTGCGGAAGCGGCTTTAAATAAAGATGGACAGCCGGATCCAGCCGAGCTTCGGGCGATTACCTATGACCCGGTCAGCCATCAATATCTGGTACTGGGTGAGTCGGTGGGAACGGCCTTTAAGGATGGCGAAGCGCTGAAATAGAGGCTTGATGAAAAAACAAGTAAAGCGGCAGGGATCTTTGCCGCTTTTGCCCGGAGCGATGGAAAGGAGGGGGAAATTTGTAATGAAAAATACATTACTTGCCGGCGAATCTGTTCATGTGGAATATAAGGCAGAGGTTGCGTCAAGTGAAACTTATATGAAAACAGTTGTTGCCTTTGCCAATACGGATGGAGGGCGTATTGTTTTTGGTATTGCTGATAAAAATCTGAAAGTTATCGGTATAAATCCAGATACGATTTTTAAGACAATGGATACCATTACCAATGCTATATCAGACAGCTGTGAGCCTAAAATTTACCCCAATATTACATTACAGACAATAAAGGATAAGACTGTAATTGTGGTAGAAATTTTTCCAGGGCCGATGCGGCCGTACTACTTGAAATCAAAGGGCTTAGTTAAAGGAACATATATTCGAGTAGCGGGCACATCCAGGCCTGCAGAAGATTATATGTTAAAGGAGTTGATTTTAGAAGGACAAAATCGATACTTTGACAGTGAGCCTTGCCAGGGTCTGAAAGTAACGGCAAAAGATAGCAAAAAGTTATGTCGTGAAATGAAAGAAATGGCTTTAAAAAATACTTGGAATGACAGAGACAGGTCTGCTGTTCGAGATGTGACACAAAACACGCTGTTAACATGGGGAATTTTGAAAGAAAAAAATGGAAAGCTTATTGCTACGAATGCGTATGCTTTGCTGACTGGGCAGCTTCAGACACAGCCAATTATTCAGTGTGCAGTTTTTAAAGGTAAGACTCGCGCATATTTTGTTGATCGCAGGGAATATGATGGTTCTATTCAAAATCAGGTGGAAGCAGCATTTCAATATGTACTTGAAAAAATCAATATGGGAATGAGGATAAATGGAGTTTATAGGCAAGATGTTTATGAATTACCGATTGGCAGTGTGCGGGAGTTAATAGCAAATGCCGTTGTTCATCGCAGTTACTTAGCACCCGGAAATATTCAGGTGGCAATATTTGATGATCGGTTGGAGATTACTTCTCCGGGAATGCTTTTGCCGACAGTTTCAATTAAAAAAATGACAGAGGGCTATTCTAAACTGCGTAATCCTGCGATTGCCAATGCTTTTGCTTATATGAAAATTATTGAAAAATGGGGCACTGGTATTCCCAGAGTTTTTCAAGAATGTAAAGAATATGACTTGCCAGCACCTCAGATACTTGATTTTGACGGAGATTTCCGGGTAAATATGTATCGAAAATCGGCACATGATATGGTTCAAGCTACTACCCAAGCTACTACCCAAGCTACTACCCAAGCTACTACCCAAGCTACTACCCAAGCTACTAATCTCAAAGAGAATTTGATTTTGACAAAAGAAGATCGGAATATTTTAAAAGCAGTGCAACATAATCCTGACTTTACCCAAAAAGAGATTGCTGCAAAATTGGGCTGGACGCTTGACCGAGTGAAATATTATTTAAATAAAATGAAGAAATTGGGCATTATCAAGCGGGTAGGCAGCAGTCAAAAGGGGTATTGGGAAGTGCTGATAAAAAATAACGGAAAAAGGATAACAGAAGTTTAAGAGGGAACTTTTCATGAAGCAAAAAGAGTTTAACCGGGAATTATACAATATTTACACCGGCATATTAAAAAACAATGAGGATTTTTTGGCGGGCAGCGATGCAGCCATTCATTATGAAACGGACTGCCCAGAATATGCTGAACTGACAGCCAAATACGATTTAAAGCGCAAAGCCGGCCGAGGAACGGACTTTGAGCGAGCCGTCCGGCTGATGCGCCATTTTGCGCCCAAGCTGAAACATAAGGGGGATTATGACAACCAAATTGAGCGCAATAGCTTGGCTTTGCTGGAATATTGCTATGAAAAGCCGGAAAATGGAATTAACTGTTTGAATAAAGCCAAGATACTGGCGGAATGCTGTATGGCGGTGGGAATCAAAGCCAGACGAATTGCCATTATGCCGTATTCGCCCTATGATTTTGACAATCATGTTGTGACCGAAATTTATGACCTCAAGCGGAAAAAATGGATCATGCTTGATATGACCACTGGTGGATACTATATTGATGAGGAGCGGGAGCCGCTTTCTTGTCTGGAAATTCGGCAAAAGCTGGCCGGGCAGGAATTGTGCAGTATCGTGCTGGCCAGACAGTCAATGGTCGATGCCAAGACTTTATTTGAACGAAATTTGGAAGATAACGCTTACTACGCCAAGAATATGTTTTATTTTATCGTCGATGAATATTCTTCGTTTGGTGAAAAGGGCGATCGCTTTTTTATCGCGCCGCAGCATTTTGACTGTCAAAAGGCCATGATCAACAATCTGGAATACAAATTGAAAGCTGGTAGGGAAAAGGGGTTGCCGCCGGAGGTACTGCGGGCGACGGCAACTTTTTTGGAGAAATGGAAGCAAAGAAAACTTTGCTATATCAATCTTAAAAGTGTTTGGAGGTAGGAAAGGAATGTTTGGCTATAACATGTTTAACATCATCCAGTTTATTTTTCCGCTGATGTTCCTATTGATATTGACGCTGTTTGTGGTAACGCTGGTCAAGGCGATCGGCGAATGGGCGAGCAATAATCAATCGCCCCGGTTGACGGTCGAGGCGCTGGTGGTGGGCAGGCGGGCGAAAGTATCGGGTTATAGCGGTGGAAGCGGCAGGAGAAATTCCACGGCATACTATGTAACCTTTGAGGTCGCCAGTGGTGACCGGATGGAGCTTAGGCTCAGCGGGTCGGAGTATGGCATGCTGGCCGAGGGCGATCGGGGGCAGTTGTCGTTTCAGGGTACTCGTTACTTAGGCTTTGAACGGCGGATTGGCTAAAAAATGTTCCGGCGAATGGAAAGCGGGGGGAGCGAACGGGCAGATTGGCGGCGGTTGAGGTTTTAGGATTTGCACCGAATCCGGTAGCAGTGGCTAGAGCTTGCAATTTACACCGGAATTAGCGGCAGGAGGAGAAAGATGTATTTGCTAACTTTTATTCAAAATGGACGGGAAACTTTATTGGCGCTGTTTGACACCTTGGAAAGCGGGCGGGAGTTTGCGGCCGGGCTTCCCGGCTACCGGATATGGCAGGAGGAAGTGGAGGGTGAAACCTATGTTTATGAAAGCCTGCGGCCGGAAGAACTGCCGGATTATATGGCAGCCGAACACCGGGGAAACCTAATTCCGCTGAGCCGGTTTATGTTTCCGGATGAGGAGGAAGTCGATATTATTTGGTGGGAACTGGTCAATATGGATGTGCCGGACGGCGGCATGGCTCAGGGCGCTATCTTAGTGGATGCGTATATGATTGATAACGAAGACGCAGAAGCTTATATCACAGCCAGAGAAGCTAATTATCATCGGGTAAGCCGGCTTTTGGCAGAAATGGGCTATGAAGCAGACCGCTGCTATCGTGGCTCGGAGGACGGCGAAGCAGTGATTGTTCGTAAAAAAGGAGAGCCGGATTGGCATTTCCTTTCTCATATGGATCCCTTTTTTGTAGAGGACTTGCCGGAGAAAGATACCGAGCTGGCAGGCTGGATTAAGGCGCAGCTATAAGATGGCGGCTGTTCGGCCAAAGATGCCGTTTATTTTATCTGGCAAGCGAGGGTACGGAGCGGGAGGGATTGCCTTTGACAGTAAACGCTATATCAAGCTTGTCGGAACGGGTACTAAGCGGGCAATGGATTGGAGAAGTAAAAGATGGTACAATTTAGTGGATATGGACTTATTATTGTAGTTATAGATTATTTTGGAGGTATATTTCTTTTAAGTAAGATTAGTCCTTATTTATTTAAGACGGAAAAAGGGCAATACATTGCTCTTTTATTGTTTCATATTATTATTACATGTATCAATTTCTTTTTATCAAAGTATTTAAATCGAAAAGAAGTGCGACATACTGTTTATGGCTTAAGATTGGAAACAGTGGTCTGGATTGTTGGACTCATATTTTTGCCAATTATTATGATGATGGGCAAGGGTATTATTTATTAAAAATAGGAATTGGTGAATGGATTTTAATAGCAGATGTCAAAAGCAAAACCCTTAGGCAGAAATTTAACAAAATTCAAAAAACTTAAAATAATAGATGAGCTTAGAAATAAAATCTGAGTTTCCCTGAAAACAATACCATTAAAACCATTGATGATTTATAGGTGAAATAGGTTTGAGTTAGATCGGTTTAGAATTTATAGGAATACAGCAGGGACCTTTTTTTGTTTATACAAATTAATTGATTGTAAAAATGTATTTGAAGTAATAAAACAGCTAAAAATATTAAACGAGAATTCGGGAGAAAATATTTATTTACAAGTGTTTTTATCATCTGACTTAGAAGATTATTCTGTCGATGGAAAGCAACCGATTATAAATTTACGAGAGTATTTTGAAATACAGGGAAAAAATATAATTTAATTGTGTATGCTGTTAAGATGGACAGTTTTGTGAACGAATACAAACTAAAGAATATACGATAGAAATAAGAATTTCAGCTTAATATAATAATTATATAAGGGATATCTAAAAATAAAAACCTCCCGTGATTAGGATAATTAACAATTAATCACAGGAGGTTTGTTTATATGATAATGGTAGAAAAATTAGAAAAAGGTACATATTTTGAGGATGCTTTTAGGATCTCATTTAAGTACAATTATGATACGGTAGCTAAGGTAAAGGAGTTAGGGCAGAGGAGATACCTCCCAGATGATAAAGCGTGGGAAATTCCAGCTTACGAGCTCCCTAATTTGGTAGCTAAGGTAGGTATACATAATATTACGGGAAAGAGCGACATTTTAGATTCCCTCAAAACTAAGGAGATAGAGGATAAAAGAAAAAATACTCAGGAGAGATTAGAGGGGATTAAGCCCGTAGTAGATTTTGACTTTACTACTAAGCCTCTCCCTCATCAAGTAGAGGCTTTTAATTATGGTATCAATAGAAATAGCCTCCTTATCGGCGATGAGCAGGGCTTAGGGAAAACAAAGGAGAGTATTGATATTTGTGTAGCACGGAAAAAGGAGCTTATCAAAACTCTCATCGTATGTGGGGTAAACTCTGTAAAATATAACTGGGAAAAGGAGATCCGTACTCACTCTAAGGAGAGATGTATAGTAATAGACCAGAAAACGATGCCTCAGAGAGTAGAGGCTGTAAATGATTGGTTTAGAGGGGCTGAGTTTTTTGCAATTATCAATATAGAAAGCCTAAGAAGTAAAGCGATACAGGATGCCCTTTACTTAGGGATTAAGGATGGCTACATTGGAGCGATTATTGTAGATGAGATCCACAAAGCGAAAAACGGAAGTAGCCAGCAGGGAAAAGCCTTGAGAACTCTTAGGAGCCCTGTAAAAATCGGATTATCTGGTACACCGATGAATAAAGCGGAGGATCTTTGGAATATTCTCACTTGGTTAGGAGTGGAGAAAAGGAGCTTTTATAGTTTCCGTAATGCTTACTGTGTATTGGGCGGATACGGAGGATACAAGGTAGTAGGGCATAAGAATTTAGAAAGCCTCAATGCTGAGTTAAATAAGGTTATGATCCGAAGAAAGAAAGAGGAAGTATTAGACCTCCCTCCTAAAATTTATTCTACCGAGTATGTGGAGCTCTCCGTAACTCAGCAAAAGCTGTATAGAGATATTAAAAATGGTATCATAGCTGATTTAGAAAATATCCTTGCTACCGTAAATCCTCTTAGCTGTACTCTTAGATTAAGACAGCTCACAGGAGGGCTCTTTACAGAGGATAATCCTAAGCTGGAGCGTATAAAGGATATGCTGGATGAGGAGATTATCCCGAACGGATACAAGGCTATTATCTTTAGTCAATGGGAACAGATAACCTCCCTCTATGTTGAGGCATTAAAAGAGTATAATCCTATCTATATCACAGGTAAGGTATCTCCAGAGGAACGCCAGAAAGAGGTAGAGCGTTTCCAGACGGATCCAGATTGTAAGATCGCTATCGGTACTATCGGAGCGATGGGTACAGGCTTAACACTTAATAAGGCATCTTATGTATTCTTTGTGGATAAACTCTGGAACTCTGGAGAAAACTCACAGGCGGAAGATAGAGCACATCGTATCGGTACGGTAGGCACTGTAAATATTATCTCTATGGTAGCAAAAGGCTCTATTGATGAGGGAGTGGAGGAGTACTTAGTGGAAAATAAAGATCTTTTTGATCGTATCGTAGACGGAAAAGGAACGAAAGCCGACATTAAAACGATACTTAACAAATTATTACAAATATGATATACTGGGGACATATAAGGAGGTGCTACAGTGAGAGTAATTACGATTGATGCGGATACAAAAGAGCGAGTATATACGAGAAAAGAGGTAGCAGACATAGTAGGCGTATCTACTCAGACTATACGCCTCTGGGAAGATGCTAAGGTAATCCCGCCATCTGTAAGGGATGAAAACGAGTATAGATACTGGAAAGATGAGGGGCTTGGGGCAATTAAACAATACGCAAGTTTACCCGCTAAAGAGCGGAGAAGAAAATAAAACTCATATATGAGGAGAGTGTAAAAGCTCTCTTTTTTTTACTCAAAATTGAGGAGAAATAATATTTTATCTCTCTAAATTTTTTACCTCTATGGGATTAAGTTATGTATCAACATAAAAATTGAATAACGGAGGTAAAGGATTATGGTAAAAATTCATTTTACGAACGCACAGGCTAAGGATTACGGGTACGGAATCGAAGTAAACGGTAAAAGACTTAACAACATCATCTCACAGGCTCTGGGAACGAGGGTAGGGGATAATTACGGATATAGCTCTAATCTCCCTAATTTTGAGAGTAATTGCTGTAACATCACAGTAATTATTGATCCTCAGCCATCTACAGTATCTATCGAAACAGCAGGCGGAGATTATTCCAGCGTAGAAGAAATGGAGGAGGAACTTAATGGGAAGTATCAGCCGAAAGTTGAAACGCCAGCAGGCGAAGAATAACGGAACATTTATCTACAAGAAATCTCTGGCTAAAAAGTTTGGATGCTCTGTAACAGAACTTAATAAAAGGCTGGAGCGTAGAGAGAAAAATTTAAGAGAATTGGAGGGTATTACAGATGGCACAGGCAAATAAGAACTTTACAGCGAGGGTAGCGGGTGTAGATATTGAGCTGGGTATGAGTATACAGAATAAAAGCGGTATCTGGTGCAAGCCTACCGTCCGTATGAGTATTGTGATTGATGGAGGAACTAATCCAGAACAGAGAAAAGCTATTATCAAGCAGGCTTTTGATGAAGTTTCTGAGAACATCGAGCAGGTAATCTCCGAGATGGAGTAACACTCACAGCGGGGGGAGGGGGGCAAGCCTCCTCCCTTTTTACTGGAGGTAGATATGAAATACACGATCGAGGGCTTTAATCAAGCTAAGGCAGTAGAATTAGATCTCTGTGTAGCAGATCTTATAATCCTCAGATGGTTTGTAGATTTTGCAGGCACGGAGCGGATAGTAAAAAGGCTAATAAACGAAAAAGAGTACTACTGGGTAAAGTATGAGGGGATCTTAGAGGATTTGCCAATATTAAGCATCACTAAAGATACCTTATACAGGAGGTTAAAGGGCTTAGTAGAAAAGGAGGTACTGGAACATATTACAGTAAAAGAGGCTGGTACATTCTCTTTTTACAGACTTGGAAAAAAATACTTAGCTCTAATAGCGGATACTCCTACTTACCTATCGGAAAAAAATCCGACAGGGTACGGAAAAAAATCCGACAGGGGTACGGAAAAAAATCCGTACCAAAAGACTAATCTATTAAATAATACTAAGAAACAAAAAAATAACCATTTATCAGAGATAAATGGGGAGCAAGCTCCTTTAGAAAAGAAAAACTCAAAAGAGGTTACGATAGGTGAGATCTATAAGGATCCTAAAAATGAGAAAATCATAGAGGCTCTTAGGCTCTATCATAACTGGTATAAAGAGAGTAAGCTAGGATATAAGGCGAGCTCAGTAGCTAAATGGGCTAACTTACTTAGTGAGTATTCAAAGGATGATCCCTTAGTGGCGATTGAAATAGCTAAGCAAAGTATAGAGAATGGATGGCGTAATATTTTCCCCCTCAAAAAGTCTAATAAATATAATGACGGGGCAATGATGAAAAAGTTTGATCCAGACAGCTTAGCCAGAGATGAGAGTGGAAAACTTATAGAATTTTAAGAGAGTGAGGAGGGTGTAAAAACTCTCCTCTAATTTTTTCTATCGTTTGTGATTATGTTAGGTAAAAGTAGGGAGGAGATGTTGATGGAAAAGAGTGTTAAAGTTTGTGATTGTAATTACTATCCAGAGGCAAATGGAAAATCTTATTATATTGTGGAATGCCCTTTTTGTGGGTGTATAAATACCGTTTACGCTTGGAGTGCAAGAAGTAACGGTAAGAGGTGTGAAAGGTGCAAGGCAATTATAAGGCAGAAATTTGGAGAGTTTATTGTAAAAGATAGGAGTTGATTAGATGAAATGTTTTGAAAAAAGATGGAGGTATTCCACGGGGGTTAGGACTAACGGTAGATGGATAACTAATCGTCTATACTCTATTTGGAAAGGTATGCGTAGTAGATGTACTAACTCTAAAAATAAAGCCTATAAGAATTACGGAGGCAGAGGAATAACTGTATGCGATGAGTGGCTTTCTTATGATAATTTTTATGAGTGGGCTATGGCTAACGGGTATGATGAGAGCCTAACGATAGACAGGGCAGACAATGACGAAAATTATGAACCGAGTAATTGTAGGTGGGTGCCTATGGAGTGTCAGTTGAGAAATAAGCGGAGTACAGTTAGGGTAGGAGAGAAGTGTTTATCAGAAGTGGCGAGAGATATGGGAGTGGATGTTCATTGTTTACAGTATAGGCACAGTAAAGGGCTACCGTTAAATGCTCCAGTAAAAGATCGTACAAAGAGGTTGTGTGGAGGAAGAACACTAAAAGAAATTTCAGACGAAACTGGGTTAAGGTTGTGTACTTTAATTTACAGATGGAATAAAGGAATACGGAATTATGAAGATCTGACCGCCGAAGTGAAAAGGGGGGTAGTAAGATGAAATGTTTTGCATCCAACTACTGTAAGATGGATAGAGCTCATTGTAGCGAGTTATGCGGGGCGTACAGGGTACTTAGGGCTTTATTTAATCTTAGTAGGATGCCAGAAAAGTATAGATACACAATAAAACTCACTCCAGATGGACAAGACTTAAAGGCGTTTACCGCTCTTAATGACTATAAGGAGAATGTACTCCAGATGGTAGAGAGCGGGCAAGGGCTTTATATCTGGGGAGGAAGTACGGGCACTGGGAAAACGAGCTGGGCGTGTAAGATAATGAGCCACTATTTTAGAAAAATCACTTTTAATACGGGGCTTGAAAATGAGGGGCTATTTATCTTTTTACCAAGTTTCTTAGAGGATCTTAGGAACAGTTACAGCGATAAGGAGCCCGACTTTGAGCGGATGCTTGAAATGGTAAATAGCTGTAAGCTCTTAATTATAGATGATATAGGGGCGGAGCGTGTAACAGAGTGGGTAGCGGAGCGTATGGTAAGTATTATAAACAGGCGATCATCTAACGGGCTGTGTACGATATATACAAGTAACTTATCTCCAGATCAGCTAAAGGAAAAGCTGGGAGATCGGATAGCGAGTAGGGTATTTGGAGGCTCTCAGATAATCGAAATTAAAGGCGGGGATAGGAGGTTAGGCGTATGATTGAGCAGAGCTTGATATGTAAAATCTTAGAGGCTACAGACTTAGAGCTGCTCAATGCCAACGGAGTAACCTCTGAAATGTTCCTCACTTGTAAGGATGAGGTAGATTTTATCACTACTCACTATAACAGCTATAAGCAGATGCCAGATAAAATTACATTCTTAGGGCGTTTCAAAGATTTTCAAATGTTAGAGGTAACAGAGAGTGTAGATTATTTAGTGCTTAAATTGAAAGAGGCATACATCTATACAAAGCTGGTACCTATCGTACAGGAAACCGCAGACTTAGTAAGAGAGGACAGCTTAAAGGCGATTGAGTACATCAAGGCTCAGATAGAAAACCTTGAGAGAGCTATCCCAGTAAGCAAAAACAAGGACGGGTATGACATTATCTCTAATGCTAAGGATAGATTGGATGATTATAAAAAGCGTTGTGAGGTTAAGGGGCTTATCGGGATTCCTACTGGAATTGATAAGCTGGACGAGCTTACAAATGGCTGGATGTGGGGAGAGGAGCTTGTAGTAATTACAGGGCGTACTAATATAGGTAAGACTTGGATTGGAGAATACTTTGCGGCAATGGCGTGGAAATTGGGGCATAAAATTCTCTTTTATTCTGGAGAGATGAGTAAGGAGATGGTAGGCTTTAGGTTTGATACTCTAAACAAGCATTTTTCTAATATGGGGCTCTTAAATGGAGCTCATACGCTGGGAGATAAGAGAGGCACAGACGGAGGAAAGTACTTACAAGCAGACTATGAGGACTATATCAATCTACTCTCTACTCAGAGCGGATTTATCGTAGTTACTCCCGATGATTTTGGGGGAAGAAAGCCGAACGCAGACGAGATAAAGAGTTTAGCGATCAAGCATAACGCCGATATGATTGTAGTAGACCAGCTCTCTCTTATGAGTGATAAAAGGCGGGCAGAGATAACAAGGATAGCGTATAGCAATATTGCAGAGGATTTATTCTTAGTATCGAAAGAGCTTAAAAAGCCAGTACTTTTAATGGCACAGGCGAACAGAGAGGCAGTTAAAAATCGTAAAAAGGGAGAGAGCCCAGAGCTACATGATCTGGCGGAAAGTGATGGGATAGGGCAGAATGCTACAAGGGTTATAGCCTTATCCGTGATAGCTGGAACACTTAAGCTCTCTATCAAAAAGAATAGGTACGGAATGAATAATAAAGAGGTACTAATGATATGGGATATTAACACGGGATACTTGGATCCGCTGATTAAAACGGAGGATAATCCAGAGGTAGCAGACGGGAAAGGAGGTACTAAAGATTATGGCTTTTAAGAAAACTTACGGAGAGGGAGTGCCAGAGGGCAGGCTTGTAGCGATGTACCTCACGGATGAGGGAAATTTACATCCAGTAAGCTATACAAGCGGGGAGCAGATGGATTTAGTAGCTACTATGATCTCAATAGCCTTAGAGCATAAGGTAGTAATAGATGTAAATACAATGATAAATAGCCCTCACGAAAAACTCTCTATTATACATCCGAAAAAAAAATTATAAAATTCTCTCTAAAAGTTACCTCCTTTTCTGATTAGGTTAAGTACCAGTTAGAAAAAGGAGGTAAATTGTATGGTAAGCAGTAAGGACATAGCGGAAGTGCTTGGAAAAAGGCACGATAACCTCCTCCGAGCTATCCGTAAGTACTGTGAGGCTTTAGGAGGGAGTGCAGAAAGTCATTTTATCCCGCAGGGCGAGGGTAAAAAACCAACTTATGAGGTAACGCTGGCGGGGTGCGAACTTATAGCGGGTAGAATGGTCGGGCAGGCTGGAGATATTTTTAGAGCTTGGTATAAAAACAAGTTTGATATTCCAGAGGAAGTAGCTCCCGTGCCTGTAGTAGATGAAAAATTATTTACTGTAGCAGAGATAGCCGAACAGCTTAGAGTAAGTGAGAGATCGGTTTACCGCAATATCCAGATGGGTAAGCTGGAGGCGGTAGAAAAGGAGATATTGGTACCGACTGTTAAGAAGTTTGTAACTCCAGAGGCTTTAGAGAAATTTAAGGCGGAAAAGGAGGGCTGTTAAATGGGATTTTTTGAGATGAAATGGAGATTAGTAGCTTGCAGGATGCAGAATGGCTATTCTCAGAAAGAGGTAGCTCAGCTACTGGGTGTAACAGAGAAAACAATTATAAGCTGGGAGCTGGGAAAGACCGCTCCTAATATAGCGATGGGGCAGAAAATAAGTGAGGTTTACGGTATTCCGTTGGCTTACATTGATTTTACGAAAGAGGGTAACAGGTTGGCACTAAAAGACAGAGCTCAAAGTAAAGGGATAACTCTCTAAAGAAAAATCCCTCAGTACCGTAAATACTGAGGGATAGTCGGTTACAGATCCTTATTGTCTGTATCCATTAGCTCATTTATTCTATGAGCTATCCCGATAAGTAGCTCCAGATCCATATCTGAGAGTGTGATAGAGAGCTTAAAGAGCTCATATAAAGGGGGCTTACTCTCAAGTAGCTTAGAGATAAGAGCAGGATCCGTAGTGAATGATTTTTGAGAGAACATCACGGGATCCCTTAGTAAGTCAACTTTATCTATCCTCAGATAGTTAGCTACCGCCTCTATCCTATCCATACGAGGGGTATTTTTACCAGTACACCACTGGGAAACGGTAGAGGAGCTGTAGCCGAGATCGTTGATTAGATCTTGTTGGGTTTTACCTTTAAGGCTTAGGTAGTAAGTGAGAGCCTTAGCAAAGGTTTGATCCATATTTAACACCTCCTCTCTTAGGGAATAATACAATTATACAGTAAAACGGAATAAATGTAAAGAAAAACAGAGAAAAAACTCTGTAAAACAGAAAAATATGTATTGACATCTCTATTATTTAGAGATATAATACATAATGTGCTCTATCCGATAGAGTGGGGCAGGCAGAGGGAGTGCCCCACTCTATATATTTTTACTGTCAATCTCTATAACTTAGAGAATGATATACAACAAAACAGGATTAAAGGAGGTAAACAGATGAATTTATCGGAAATCAGAGAGGCGTACAAAGCCCGCAAGATTGCTTTTGAGCAAGCAAAGAAAGAGGAGGAAAAGTATAAGGCACTCCTCAAGGATGCGATGCTGGAGGCTGGCGAGAAAGATTACACGGATGAGGACGGATACAGATTTGAGCGTATCGTGCAGGAGCGTAAGAGCATTGAAGAAGAAAAGCTCTTAGGAGAGCTCCACGAGAGAGGACTTAAAAGCTGTATTAAGACCGTAGAGGTAGTAGATGAGGATGCAACTCTTAAGGCAGTAGAAAGCGGAGAGCTCCCACAGGAAGTACTCAGCGAGTGCCTCAAGGTTACAGAGGTTGTAATGCTCAAGATGACCGCACCGAAGAAGTCTAAGAAATGATTACGGTATGGAAAGTGCCCATTGTAGCTACCGTAGAGCAAGTACTCAAGGATATAAAACTCCAGCTATACGGTAGTGGGCTACTCAGAGAGGTAAAGGATACAGGCTCAGATCTTATGTGTACTTGCCCATTTCACGGAGGCGGTAAGGAGCGTAATCCATCGTGCGGAGTGAGTAAGGCAGAGAAAAGCGTAAACGGTAAGACATACGAGGCAGGAACAGTACATTGTTTCACTTGTGGATATACAGCAGATTTACCGCAATTTACCGCCGATATGCTGAGGCTTAGAAACTCTTTGGAGGGCTACAAGTGGCTGGTAGGTAGATATAACTACTCAACGAAAGAGAGAGAGCCTTTACAACTAAACCTCTACAGAGGAGAGGAAAAGAGTACAAGCTCAATGGATGAAGAGCTGGAGGAAAAGTACACGCAGGCACTCTTAGACAGTCCAGAGGCGTGTGAGTATCTCCACAAACGAAAGATAGCCAACTGGATCCTACCAGCGTTTAGGCTGGGCTTTGACGGGGATGATAGCACAATCCTTTTCCCAGTTAGGAGTATGGATGGGAAAATCGCTTTTTACAAGGGCAGGAGCATTAAAGGCAAACATTTCTATAACGCTAAGGATATAGACAAAAGCTCTAAAGTGTTCGGGCTCTGGGAACTCTGTAACGGGCATTTTGAGAGCGGGATAGCTACATCAGAGAGTGAGATATGGCTCACAGAGAGCGAGATAGATGCCTTAACTCTTATCTCTTACGGAAAGTACGCAGTAGCGATTATGGGTTCTCATATCTCAGATGAACAGTGCAGAGAACTGGAGCGAGCTCCATTCAGAAAATACATCTTAGCCACAGATAACGATGAGGCGGGAAGAAAAGGAGCTCAGCAGATTAAAAGGCTCTTAATCCCCAAAGGTTTCAGATTTACCAATCTCAAGTGGAATACCCAGTTAAAAGACATCAATGATTTAGCCAAAGAGTACGGAGGTAGCTTGTTTGACTACCTCACAGGATATTAAAGGAGGAAAACAGGATGAATAAAGGATTTACAAATGAAATGTTAGTTAAAAACTACAAGGATAGCAGAGATGAAAGCTATTTAGCCGAGCTCATTAAGCAGAATACACCGCTTTTAAGAATTTTGGTAACACCTTACCTTAGCTCAATTCCACATAGCGAGTATGAGGATTTGATCGCAGAGAGCTATATGCCAATGCTTAAGGCGATTGAGGACTTTGACGAGGCAAGAGGCTTAGCATTTACTACTCTCCTTAAAGCGTATGTAAGGCAAAACCTTAACCGTCTGTATAACGAGGCTACCCGCAAAAAGAGATATACAGGATCTGCTCCAGTATCTTATGAGGCTCTTACAGAGATTAACAAAGAGGGCGGATGTGAGATGGATAGCTACTTTACGGTAGAGTGTGCAGATGTTAAAGATTTTGAGTTTCAAGACCTTATTAACAGCTTATCCCTCAATGATAAGGAGCAGGTAGCGGTAACGATCCTTATGGACGGGGGCTCTAAGGGGGAAGTTGCAAAGGCTCTTAATTGTACTCCAGCAACAGCCAACTACTACTTTAAGAGTATCAGAAAAAAGTTTGTTTTAGCAGGAGTTTCTCTCTAAATAATCCAGAGTTAGCTGATTAAGTTAAGTATCAAGCAAAAGGCGAGAAACAAAGGAGGTAGAGAGATGATGAGAGGTTTAAGAACACTCTTAGCAATTCTAAGAGGAGAGGCGGTAGTGCTCATCAAGACAGACGAACATAAAGCGGATGTAGTGGTGGGCAAGTTTGTAGATAAAAGTTTTGCCATCAATTCGATGGCAGGGGCTGTAAAGGCTCTGATGTAAACACGAAAAAATAAAGGATAGTAGGAGGATATAATAATGGGTTTGCAGGATTTAATTAACAAGTATGACGGTGGTACATTCACTAAAACAGGATGGTTTCAGCTTAAGGATGACGGGGATACCGCAACGGTACGCCTCCTCCATAAAGGAGAGGTAGGCGTAGAGGAGGGAACGCAGGAGCCTAAGTTTGATTTTCCAGTTTATGAAGTACATAAGCTGGATGTGGACGGATCGGGCAGAGATCGTATGGTACTCTGTAAAGGAGAGGGTTGCGAGATTTGTAGAGCAGGGCATAAGCCACAGCTTAGGATGTTCTTACAGATGATTAACCTTGACGAAAAGGATAAGGAGAAACAGCTCCAGCTCTGGGAAAGAGGTATCACGGATATTAAGGCTCTTATCGGTTTAGCTGGGGAGTATGGGGATCTTACCGAGAGGGATATTAAGATTAAGCGTAGCGGGGCTAAAGGCTCTATGAAAACTACCTATCAGTATTTCCCAAAAGATAAAAAGGAAAGAGAGCTCCCAGAGCCTCAAGAGTTGGTAGGCTCCCTAATCTTAGACCTTGATAAGGAAGATCAAATTAGAGCTATCGAGGGCAGATTACAGCTTAAGAGGAGCGGGGATAATAATGAGGACAGCTCCAGCGGAAATAGTGCAACGAGGGTATTTTAATAATTACCTCTTGGCAGACAAAAAAAAACAAATGGAAGTTAAAGGAGTGAGGATGATAGGTATAATTGTTGTGCTCAATTATGAGGGATAACAACCTAAAGAAAGCCTCTTAGATATTTGAATGCACTCATTGAGAGGGATACCCTTATAAAGCTGGGAAATAGGGTAATTAGGGGGAGGAAAGGTAAAAGCCTCCTCCTTTTTCTAATAGGAGGATAAAGGATGAGTAGGGATACGATTAAGATAGATATGAGCAGAGAGGTGGTAGAGCTTAACGATCTTAGTGCAAGGCTGGCTCATAAGAAAGTAACTAACATTGCAGTAAAAAGAAACCTCACAGCTCTTAAAAAGAGCTTAGAGGTAATCAACGAGCTTGTAAAAAGTGGCAGATTAAAGCCAGAGGGCGAGTACGAGGTTATTAGAACTCCAGAGAGATTAAAGGAGTTTATGGAGACTTATGTAAACGGTATCGGGGAGTATGTTCTGGATATAGAGAGTACGGGGCTTGATGTATATAACGATATACTGGTAGGTATCTGTATTTATAATCCAGATTTACCGAGTGCCTATGTGCCTTTTAACCATACCGACCTACAGAATATCAGAGTACCTAATCAAATGACAGAGGAGCAGGTAAAGGAAATTATGCTCCCTTACTTAGCAAATGATAGCCTTAAGTGTATAAACCATCATATTAAATTCGATGATAAGATGCTTACTTTTAACTGGAGGCAGAGGATTGCTAATGTATGGTGGGATACCAATATTGCAGGCTGGGTACTCAATGAGAACGAAAAGCACGGACTTAAGCCATTGTATAACAAGTATATCCTCAATGGCGAGGGATCAGATGAGGACTTTTCAGATTTATTCGAGGGTATTCCTTGTAACTACATTCCGATTGAGATATTTGCAATTTACGGGGCGAACGATGGCTTTAAGACTTGGGCGGTATATCAATTCCAGAAAGAATATTTAAGAGAGGATCATCCGAGAGCGGACTTTAGGAGGCTCTATTATGTATTTAGAGAGGTTGAGATGCCCCTTATAGATGTATGTATGGATATGGAGCTTAGAGGCGTAGAGATAAGGGAGGATTATGCGAAAGAGCTCTCTATCAAGTTTAACGAAGAAATGGCGGAAAAAGAGGCTTTATGTGATGCTTATGTATCTAAGTTTGATAAATTTATAGAGGAAAATTCTACTCTTATGAGGCTTACCAAAGGCACAAAGAAGATAAACTATAATAGCTCTCAGCAGGTAGCAAGCCTCTTATATGATGTGTTCCAGCTCAAGAGTGTAAGTCGAAAAGAGCCGAGAGGTACAGGAGATAAGATTATCCAGCTCCATAGAAATAAAGCGAAAAAGGCGGGAACGAAAAAGGGGCAGGAGTTTATAGAGTTTTTAGATAACTACCAGAGATACAAAGAGTGCGGAAAGCTCTTAGGAACTTATGTAGACAAGATACCAGCGGTAAAATGTGAGAAAACTAACGCCGTACATACTACTTTTAACCAGTACGGAGCGGTTACAGGGCGTTTCTCCTCCTCTGATAGTGTTACTAAGATTAACCTCCAGAATATTCCGAGCCACGATAAGAGTATCCGTAAGATATTCAAAGCGAGAGATGGATATAAGCTAGTAGGCGGAGATTTTAGCCAGATTGAGCCACGAGTACTCTCATTCTTTAGCGAAGATGAGGCGATGCAGGAGGCATACAGAGAGGGTAAAGATTTATACGCTATTATGGGATCTAAGGTATATGGAGTACCTTATGAGGATTGTAGAGAGTTTTATCCAGATGGTACCGTAAATGCTGAAGGAAAGCACAGGCGTACAACGATGAAAAGTGTTCTCTTAGGAATAATGTACGAGCGTGGGGCGAAAGCGATAGGAGAGCAGTTTGATAAATCTCCAGAGTGGGCTCAAAAGCTCATAGATGATTTTTATAAGAGTTTTCCTAAGATCCAGCAATTTAGGCTTAAGGTGGAAAAGATGGCGGAGGAGTTTGGCTTTGTTACTACTGTATGTGGTAGAAAACGCAGGCTCCCAGATATGCAGTTACCTAACAAGGATGATTATAGGTATCAAGAGGCACATAGGCAGAGCCTTAACTCAGTTATACAGGGTAGCTCAGCCGATATTATGAAACTCTCAATGATTGCAATTTATAGAGATCCACGCTATAAGGAGCTGGATTGCAATATGATTATAACCGTACACGATGAGCTGATTATGGAGGTACCAGAGGAGAACATTAAGGCAGGGGCAGAACTACTCACGGAAACGATGAAACGAGTAGGGCACGATCTTATCCATCTCCCTATGAGTGTGGATGCTGAGGTAAATTCGTACTGGTACGGGGAGAATTTGGCGGAGGATTATGGCATATAGAAAATAGATAGTTTAGAATTATTTTAGGACTTAGACTAAATATGTACCTCTTTTGTGATTAAGATAGGTAACTTAACTCACAAAGGAGGTATTTTTTATGAAGTATTTAGGAAGCAAAGGCAAGCTCTCTAAAGAGCTTGCTCCGATTATTCAAAGTTACATCACTCCTCAAACGAGAGGCTATATAGAGCCATTCGTGGGGGGGGGCAATATGATAGACAAGATCTATCACTCTAATAAGATAGGGTATGATATACATTATTATCTTATAGAAGTACTTAAGGCTTTTTCTGAGGGGTGGGATCCTCCTAAGCAGTTATCCGAAGAATTTTATAAGGAGCTCCAGAAAAACAAAGAAAACTTTGATCCTAAACTGGTGGGGTATGCAGGGTTTCAGTTATCGTATGGAGGTAAATGGTTTGGAGGATACAGGAGGGATAAAATAGGAAAAAGGGATTATGCGGATGAGGCATATCGAAACAGTAAAGCACAGATACCTCTATTAAAAGGAGTTAAGTTTGAAAGGAAAGACTTTAGAGATATAGATACATCTAATTTAGAGAATTATGTTATTTATTGTGATCCTCCGTATAAAGACACTACAAAATATGCAGATAAAAATTTTCCGTATGCAGAATACTATGAGTGGGTAAAGGATCTCAGTAAGAGAAACACGGTTTTAGTTTCTGAGTATTGGATGCCCGATGAGTTTACTTGTATATGGAGTAAAGAGCATAAAGTCTATTTAGATAATGTGAGTAGTAATAAAAATTTGAGAGTTGAAAAATTGTTTAGATATATCTAAAAATACGCCTCCTTTGTGATTAGGTTTAATAAACACAAAGGAGGTATTTTATTTTGAAAGGAGGTATTTTATTTTGAAAGTAGATATTTTTAATCCAGATAAGAAGTATCAAATAATTTACGCAGATCCCGCTTGGGGATATAAAGATAAAGTTCTTGCAGGCAAGAGAGGGGGGAATGAAATGACAAATGATTTTTTAAAATTAGCAGCGCAAAATTTAATAATTTATGATGCGTTTATTAAGTGTGATGGGATTCTAAAAACTCACAAAAATATAGCCATGTCAATCTCTGGTGGAAAAGATTCGGATATTGTGTTAGATATTGTGCATAAACTTGATAAGGAAAAGAAATGCAGATATATTTTCTTTGATACAGGCATCGAATATCGTGCAACAAAAGAGCATTTAAAATATCTTGAACAAAAATATAATATCAAAATTGAACGTTTTAGACCTAAAAAATCAGTTATAAAATCTTGCCAAGAACACGGACAACCGCTTCTTTCAAAATACGTTTCAGAGATGATAAGCAGATTGCAAAAGCATGGCTTTAAATGGGAAGATCAATCATTTGAAGAACTCATTTTAAAATATCCAAAGTGTAAAGTTGCAATAGGGTGGTGGACGAATTATCACAAAAGTGATCAATTCAACATTAGGCGTAACAAAGGCTTAAAAGAATTTATTTTAAAAAAAAACGGGGTTGATTTTAAAGTTTCTGTGAAATGTTGCGACTATGCAAAAAAGAATGTATCAAAAAATTTTGTTAAACAAAACAGCATTGATTTAATGATTACTGGAATTAGAAAAGCTGAAGGCGGTATCAGATCAAGTGCTTACAGAACTTGCTATGATGAAAAAGGACATTATAGACCGATTTTCTGGTTTAAAAATTCTGATATTGAAGAATATGAAAAGATTTTTGATATCAAACATTCTGATTGTTACGAAGTTTATGGTTTGAAAAGAACTGGTTGCGCAGGGTGTCCGTTTGTGAAAAATCTTAAACAAGAACTTGAAGTGATAGAAGAATTTGAAAAGTCTTTAAGTTTTGCGGTAAATCGTTGTTTTGAAAAATCCTATGAGTTTACAAAAAAATACAAGGCAGAATATAGAAGTCTATGATGTAGATGTAAAAGCTTATAATATGCCGAAGGAGCGAGGAAGTTTGAAAGGCAAGTAGTTAACGGGTGGGATTGCTGGGGAAACGAAGTATAGGAGGGATAGCGTATGTTTAATAATGATTTTTATCCTACTCCGCAGGGCTTAATTGATAAGATGCTGGACGGAGTAGATTTTTATAGATTGAGATCCGTATTAGAGCCATCGGCGGGTAAGGGAGATTTAGCAGAGGGAATAAAAAGGGCGTATGATGCTAAAATAGGCTCAAGTTGGAGAGGAAAGAGCGAGCTGGATTTAGATGTGATAGAAATAGAGCCAGAGCTTCAGATGATCCTCAAGGGGAAAGAGTTTAGAGTAGTACACGATGACTTTTTAAGTTATAGTACTTTTAAGCAGTATGATCTCATTATAAGTAATCCACCATTTTCTCAAGGAGCTAAGCACTTATTAAAAATGCTGGAAATGCAGAGCAGAGCGGGAGGGGCTATTATTTGCTTACTCAATGCAGAAACTCTTAAAAATCCATACTCAGTGGAGAGGAAAGCCTTACTCCAAAAGCTAACAGATTATAATGCAACGATAGACTATATTGAGGATGCTTTTATAGATGCGGAGAGAACTACAGGAGTAGAGATAGCACTTGTAAAAGTAGCAATACCGAAAGAAGAAAAGGTATCTTTTATCTTTGAGGAAACTCTAAAAAAAGCGAAAGACTTGGAGTATAAAGAGCAGGAAGATCCAGAGGCTACTAGCTTGGTAGAGAATGATTTTTTAAGGGCTTTTGTAAAGCAGTACGAGGTAGAAGTAGAGGCGGGAGTAAAGCTCATAGATGAGTACAATGCTATGAAACCTCACATACTTAACAGTTTTGATAATGATGGATACTCTAAGCCGATACTTGAGTTAAGCCTAAACGGAGTAGGAAATTCTTTATCCTACAATAATTTTGTAAAATCGGTAAGGATGAAATACTGGAAAGCCCTGTTTAGTAATCCTAAATTTACAGGCAGGCTAACAAGTAAACTCTTATCAGAATATCAGAGTAGGGTACAAGAGTTGGCGGAGTATGAATTTTCTCTTTATAACATCACTACTATTAGAGTAGAAATGTTTAAAGGGGTAATCAAGGGAGTAGAGGATACTATCTTAGAACTATTTGAAGATTTTAGCCATAAGTATCACTACTTGGATGAAACCAGTAAAAATATCCATTATTTCAATGGTTGGAAAACTAATAAGAGCTGGGTAATCAATAAGAAAGTTATTATCCCTCTCAATGCTTTTAGACATTGGAGCTGGGATAAGAGTTGCGAGTATGAGCCAGATAAGCACGAGGTGCAGAGAAAGCTATCCGATATAGAGAAAGTATTTAATTATCTGGATGGAGGGCGTGCAGGTAGCGTAGATCTACATTCGGCACTTGTGCAGGCTAAGTCTAAAGGAATAACGAAGAAAATACAGCTTAAGTATTTTACAGTAACATTTTTCAAAAAGGGTACTTGCCACATTGAATTTACTAATCTGGAGCTACTCAAAAAGTTTAATATCTTTGGAGCTCAAAATAGGAACTGGCTACCTCCTCATTACGGTAAAAAGGGGTACGATGAGATGAGCAAAGAGGAGCAGGCGGTAATAGATGAGTTTGAGGGTAAGGCAGAGTATGAAAAAGTAATGAGAGATAGTAGTTATTATCTGGCGAGTATAGATAAGATGCTAATGATCGAGGGATAAGGTGGCTTATAAAAAGCTCCTTTTTCTTATCTAAAAAATACGCTCATCTGTGATTAGGTTAGTTATCAAGATAAAGCAGGACGATGTAGAGGAGGTAACAGGATGGGATTAAAGAGTTTAATTCGTGTAGCTCAAGGGAAAAATGCAAGTGAATTATCTTTTGAGGATAGTTTCTTAAAAGCCTATGAGGAGGCAGTAAGAAAAAAAGATTTAGCCGAAAAGCAAGAGGATCCAGCGGATTATATTCGACCGTCAAGTATGTACGGGTGTGAGCGTATGATCTTTTTCCAGAGAGTTTATAGCGGAACTCTTACAGAGGAGCAGTCAGATGTACCACTTATTGAGATTTGTCAGAGCGGAACGGACAGGCATTTAGATATACAGTATATCGTAGAGATGATGGACGGGGTAGAGTGCTTAGATCTTGAGGAAGTAGTAAAAGAGGCTAATCAAAAAGGCATCAAGACAGAGTTTGTAGGCTGGAATGAGGATCATACAGAGGGCAGATGTAAAAACGATGAGCTGAGTATCTTTTTCCAGCCAGATGGAATTATACGCTTTATGGGAAAAGAGGTACTACTGGAGATTAAAACAGAAAGTACTTTCCGTTTTAACAATAGATACGAGCCGAAAGAGGATCATAAGTGGCAGGTTACAAGTTATGGAATGGGGTTAGGTATTGACTATGTACTCTTTATTTATGAGGATCGTAATTTTTTACGAAAGAAAATATATCTCTGGAAGATCTCGGACGAGATGAAGGAAAGGGTACTCAAAAAAATAGACACGGTAAATAAGGGAGTTAAAACAGGAACTCCTCCAGCTAAGGATGATACTAAGTGTACCTACTGTAAATTTAAGGAGCAGTGCTCTTTAGTGGAGGCTGGTAAGTGGGAGCATCCTAATCCCACCGCAGTAGCCAAGAAAAAGGCGAAAAGAGGCACAAAAAAGGCAGAGGGTAGCAATACTACCTCTAAGAAGAAAAAGAGCCCTACAAGCCTTAAAAAGTCCTGTAAAAAGGCGGGTACTCTATGCATTATTAGTGGGGAGCCTTGTGATGATGCGGAGGGTGTTTGTTGTGCTGGATGCCCTATATTTGATGCTTGGGCAATAGGAGATGAGTGGTAGTGGGAAAAGGAATAGGAAAAGTATTTGAAAATGAGATAAAAGAGAGTTTCCCGAAAGATTTTTATATTGAAAGGTACAAGGATGATACCGCTGGATTTTATGGAGTATCTAATCCAGCGGACTATCGGATTTATAAATTCCCTTATACATTCTTACTGGAACTTAAAACGCACAAAGGCAGGAGTATCCCTCTTACTAAGATCCGAGATAACCAGATAAAAGGGATGGCGAGGGCAGTAGAGCATAAAGGTATTTATGCGGGATTTATTCTAAACTTTAGAGATTTAGAGGAAACTTACTATGTATCAGTTATGGAAATGGTAGCCTTTATAAACTCAAAAGAGAGGAAAAGCATACCAGTAGAATGGTGTAGGGATAGTGGGTTAAGGATAGAGCAGATTAAAAAGAGAGTAAGATATTCATATAATTTAGCAGAATGGTTAGGGAGGTATTTTAATGAGTAGACTTATAGATTCAGAAATCTTAAAAGAGAGCTATATAAAGAGTGTAAGCATTCCAGAGGTGGAGATAAATTATGCAATGGAGCTAATTGATAGACAGCCGACAGCATACGATTCGGAACTAGGTAAGGAAACACTAAAGGAGTTTTTTGCAGGGAACTGGGTAGATAGCGACAGGTTGCAGCTTGCTACAGGGTTAAGCTTTATTGAGTGCTATTCTATGTTCGATTTTTCAAGAGATGCAGTTTGGTGGAGCGTGGCCGGAAAGACTGAGGAAGAAAGGGCAAGAGAGGGACAGTGCATAACTACCAAATTTAGGCTGAGGCCGGAGAGGATAGGGAATGGCGGCACAGGAAATCTTAAGTAAACTCATAAAAGAGGTACAAGAGGAAAGCACTACAGTAGTATGTTTTTCTAATGAACTAATAGTCAAGTATAGTAGAGATTTAGATAGCGCAATATCAGAGCTGGATATGATTATGGATAGTATTGGAGAGAACTCCATAGAGGATATCCCAGATAATCAGATAGAGTACTACTGTGTAAAGATACCGGCGATTATGTACTATGCGGGACAGAAAGTAGAGGAGCTTGGTATGCAGGCAGATATAGCTTCTAACAGCAAAAAGATTGCTCAAAATGACGCAATGTTAAAGGTAAGCGGTACCGTACAGGAAAAAAAAGCAAAAGTGGAACAGCTTACAGAGGATAAGGTATTAGTAGAGGCGATATATCGCAGAGCTTATAATACTTTAAAGGTAAAGCTGGAGATGGCGGAAAAAGTTTATAGTGGCCTTAAAAAGGCTCTTAGTAAAAGAATTGCAGAGGTAGATCTTAATCGTTTTAGTAAGGATAGCTATTTGCCGAGAGAGGAGGACGATTAGCGATGAGCGAGATAAACGATCTATATCATTGTTGTAGGTGGTGCTCCTATTATCGTAATGGAGAGTGCCAGAAAGCCTCAGACATCTTTGAAAATCCTGTTGAGGGAATAATTACAGGCATTGTAGAGGACGGAAAACTGAGCGAGGCAATACAGGAAAGTATCAGCCCTCCAGAGTTTTACAGACTTAAAGGCGTTCTCAACGAGTTTAATATTTCAAAGAAACGCCAGCAGGAGATACTAAAGGCGATAAATACAGATTTTGAGGATGGTATTACAGATATGGTAGAGAAGGTAGATGATACAGTAAGTACTCTCCTTTATAATCATATAGGTACAGAGCTTGAAGGGATGGAGATCAAGGACGAAAACGAGTTTTACTGTAAACATTTCTTATAGGAGAGTGTATATGACTAAGGTTGTATGGGTTTTAGAGTGGGATTTTCACTTATATACTGTAAATTTTGAAGAAAAGGAAGTTAATAGAGAGATTTTGTATTTTGATAGATTTGAGGAGTTGCTTGCTACTTATCGAAAGAAAAAGAATGCGTTATTTATGGGATGTTTAAATTATAACACTAACTTTAAACTGTATAAGGGGAATTGTGAAGAGGCAGATATTAAAAGTTTGGACGAGCTTTTATAAGAGGGCGTGATGAAAGAATATCAAAAAATCAAGTTTAGAGCTTGGGATCAGGAGTGTAAAAGATGGACGAATTATCAAATTTGTGATGATATGTTGTTGTTTTTTGTTAAACATACAGGCGTATGGAAAAGAGATGATACAGGGGAAAGGTTTGTCTTGATGCAATACACGGGCATTAAGGACGTAGACGGGACGGAGATATATGAAGGAGATATTTTAGAACTTACTCTAAAAGATGAAATCTTTAGGGCAGAGGTAGAGCGTAAAAAAGACTGTTTTCAAGTAGTAATTGACGGGAAGTATAGTAGTTTACTTGCTTGGGTTACAGGGTTAAAGGTAATCGGGAATGTTCACGAGAGATGGAAAATTGAAGGAGATGTATAGATGAAAAATTATAAGGAAGTCGATGAGGAGATTTTAGATATGGCTCAGACATTAGGAAGTTTTAATGTGGGGTTTATAGGCGATATTTCAACATTTATCGAGGAGATGAGGCAGGAGGGGTGGAATTGCAGATTAAGTGATACTACTGGGAGAATTGTTTGCGAAAGGATTAGGAGCGAAAAGTGATCGAGGAGAAAATAACCGCCTTTTTAGACCATCTCAAGGCTCAAGGGGTAGAGATAACGGGGGAAACAGTTTTTATCTGTAATGATGGGGTAGTATTGTTTATTCCTAACGAGCGGGGTGTAGATATAGCAGTGGTTAGAAATCCTATAACGGTAGATTACACTTTAGGGATAACTGATAAAGAAGTAGAGCTGTGGACTACTACAGCGGAAATAGTAAAAGAAATGGAGGAAAATTAAGATGGAAAATGTAACAGTAAAAGATGTAATCCTTGATAAGAAAATGGACGGGTACGGGTTTAAGAAAGAGGACTTTAAGGCACAGGGAGAGATTATGGTAGAGATCACTCTGGGTGAGTACAGGAGCCTTGTTAGTGGAGTTGCTACTAAGGAAAAAGATATTAACGATGCTAATAAGGATAAGTACGAGCGTGAAGGCGAAATCAAGGCTCTTAAAACGCAGGTAGAGGCACTTAAGGCAGAAAATTATGAGCTTAAAAAGGCTCTGGAGACCAAGGAAACACAGTTCGTAGAAACCGCTGGAAAGGATGAAAGCCGGAAAGGGGGAGAGTATTAAAATGATAGGAAAAGATTATGTAAAGATGGCTATGGTTACGAACGATGGCAGAGCTAACAAGCGTATTATCAATAAACTCAACTCTGAGAAGTATGATGTAGGAGGAGTGCTTAACGGATGCTTAGGTTTATCTGGAGAGGCGGGAGAAACTCTGGATATGATTAAAAAGTGGGTATTCCACGAAAAAGAGCTTGATGTAGAACATCTTAAGAAAGAGCTGGGGGATGTGATGTGGTATATGGCTATGATTTGCCACTCTATGGGGTTTGACCTTGACGAGATCCTCCAGATGAACATTGAAAAATTGAGAGCCAGATACCCGCAGGGGTTTGATGTAGCCAGAGCTAATAACAGAGAGGAGGGAGATGTGTAATGGGTATTATGGATGCTTTTAATCCAGAGGATCGTGTAGAGGTTACAAAAAGAGAGTTATTAGATTTTATGCTGGGAAAGGCTAAAACAGAGCTCCTTGTCAATGGGCTTAAAAATGGCGTATCAAATGAGGATATGCTCAAGGTGCTTGATGTAAAAGTACTCAGAGAGGCGGTAGAGGATGGCGGAGATAGATAACCTCATAGCAGAGGTAAATAAGAAGTACAAGACGGATATAATCCGAAAAGCCAGCGATCTTAAGATAAGCGAGTTTATCCCTTACACCTCTCCTCAGATGAACTACTTAACAAGGGGAGGCATACCAGTAGGGCGTATGGTACAGCTTGTAGGGCTCCCTCAGAGCGGAAAGACTACCACAGCTTTAGATATTATCTCTAACTATCAGAAAAAGGATAAGACGAGGTACACGGTATATCTGGATGCAGAGAATACTCTGGAGAAAGAGTGGGGCGAGATAATCGGCGTAGACTGGGGCAGAGTTATCCTAATACAGCCAGAGGCGGAGTACGGAGAGCAGTTACTTGATATGCTCTTAGATTATATCAAGAGCGGAAAGGCAGGGCTTGTAGTCTTAGACAGCGTACCGTTTATCGTTCCAAAGGCGGTACAGGAGAAAGGACTTGATGAGAAAAGTTACGGAGGAAACAGTGCTCTTATTAAGAGCTTTTGCGATAAAGTAGTACCGTTACTACATAAGAACTCCTGTACCTTTTTAGCCCTTAATCAGCTCAGAGAGAATATCGGAAATCCTTACAAGCCTTATAAGATACCTTGCGGAACAGCCTTAGCTCACGCTTGTAGCCAGATTCTTTGGTTTACAAAAGGTTCACTACTGGACGAAAAGGGCAACGAAACAAGTAGTAACTATGGAACGCCGAGCGGGAACTTAATCAGCGTGAAGATGGAAAAAAATAAGGTTACTAAAAACGATCGTAGGCTTGGAACATACACTCTTAATTATTTTATGGGGGTAGATGAGATAAAGGATACTATTGATATGGGCATCGTGTTATCCATTATCCAGCAGAGCGGGGCGTGGTTTACCCTTACCCTTAAGGATGGAAAAGAGAAAAAGTTGCAGGGCAGAGCGGGAGTGCAGGAGTTTTTTGCCTCAGAAAAGAAAGAGCTGGAACACCTTAGAAAACGGGTATATGAGGCTACTGTGTAATATGGGGGAGGGTGTAAATAGCCCTCCCTTAAAAATTTATACAGGGGATATATAAAAAGTACTTGACATTATTATATAGGGGGTATATAATAAGTGCAGTGAAACAGGAAATCAAGGAGGTAAAGGATAATGGAAATTAGAAGATTGAAAAATGCTAAGTTTGGAACTAAGAGGATTGCTATAATAGTTACGGGCTGGGCGTTCTATGTAGAGGGAAAAGGTTACTTAGCATTTAGTAACTCTGTTGACAGATACGGTATCATCGTTCCATATATTCCGCAGGGAGGAAAGCTGGCGTTACAGGCTATCCTCAATGGGGGAGGGTTTACCAACTTTGACGGCATCGAGTATGTAAAGGAGTTGGGAGCATAAAGCTCCTACTCATACAGGATATATAAAGGAGGTATAGGATATGAAACTTTACAAGGATAAGCAAGGAAGAAAGCTCTACCCAGTTTGTGGCTGGGAGAAAAATCAGCATAAAATCTATAATGCTCACGACAGGGCGATGAACAGGCTTTATGATGAGGATTATAGTGAGGATGCTCAGAAAGAGGTAACCAGAGTAGAGCGGGCGTTAGAGGCGTTTGATAGATATGTAATACAGGGTATTGTTTACGCTACTTATGAGGAGAGTTGCTTAATTAAGGACATTGTAGGGGCATACGATATTAGGCACGATATGATGGGGAACTGGAGGACGGTTTAATGGGAAACGAGGTAATCTCTATTCCTAACAGGGTAGAGCTTTACAGGAAGATACTTAGGGGGTGTAAAGCATTCCCTATCGTAAACTCCTTTATACAGCCGATAGACAAGATACAAGCTCTGGAGGCAATAAGAAAGCTCAATACAGACTTAGCAGATGCTTATATGGTACCTCTCCCTGTAATCACTTGCTGGGTAAGAGATGATAACTATGTACCAGTTACACAGGAGATATACTTAACAGAGCCAGAGCTTAAGGCTTTTCTACACCAGTTTAGGCACCATCTTCAGAACATAGAGAGGCGGTACGAGAGGAGAGGGCTTACTACAGAGGGAAATCTGGAGATAGCCGATGTACCTTACACGAGATGTTATTACAGCCTTTACGGAGAGGATGATGCGAGGGCGTGGGTAAAGTTTCTAACAGAGGATTGAATTTTCCTCATAATTGAGTTACAATATAGGAGGTATATAATATTGTAATTTAAGTGAGGTGTAATATGAAAAAATCTGAGGAAAGTTTAGGAGCCTTTTGGGATGAATGGAAGAAAGAAACAGAAGAATTGGAAAAGTCCACTCAAGAGATGGTAGAAAAAATTAAAAGAGAGGCTAAAGAGAAAAATAAAATTTTAGAGGAGAGATGGGACGCAATAAATAAATATAAAGTTAAAGTAACTAAGTGCTATTTAGTGCAAATATTTAACGAAAATTTGAATGAGATAAAGAGTGAGTATTCTTTTGAGCCTACAAAGAAAGACGCTGAGGCAGTAGGTTATAAGATTGTGGAACAGTTAGTGGATGAGGAGTTAAATAGTCCTGAAATAAAATAGGTGTGATAAAAGTAATGGGATCTCAAAAGGATCCTCTTTTTTTTGTCTAAAAATTCCGCTCTTTTATGATTAAGTTAAGTATCAAAACAGAGAGGAGGCGGTACGATGGCGGATAAGAGAGTAACCTCAACGGATATAAAAATAGCATTAAGTAAGCTACATAGCACTAAGTCTACCTATTTCCTTACAGAGTGTAAGACTTGTTCTACATATTTTCCAGATCCACAGGGGTTACTTAAGTTTGACGGGTTGGCGATAACAAAGAGTTACACTAAGCCTAATATTATAGGCTATGAGATCAAGATTAGTAGGAATGATTTTAAACAGGATAATAAGTGGCATTTATATTTACAGTATTGTAATGAATTTTATTTTGTAGTGCCCACAGGGTTAGTAACTAAAGATGAACTCCCAGATAATGTAGGGCTCATATACTATAATGCAGATACAGAGGCTCTTAGGACAGTTAAAAAGGCACAGTATAGGCTGATTGATAAACCTGTCGGAGTTTATGAGTATATTATCTTTAGTAGGTTGGAGGAGGATAGGCTCCCATTTTATAACGATCGTAAGGAGTATTGTAAGGATTATCTTGAGGATAAGATAAACAGGAAGTATATAGGAGATAGGTTAGGTACTAAGATGGCTATGGATTTACAACAGGCTCATAAGAGATTGTATGAGGTGGAACATAGCGAGAATGAGCTTGAATTGTGGAAAGCGGTAAAGAGGGTACTACAAGATAAAGATATTTTAGGATATTGGAAAAGTGATAAGGAAATGGTGGTAAACAAGCTTAAGGATGCTTTATCTGGAGCTTTTCCGAATGAGTTATCCACAGTAATTAACGGGCTGGAGTATTACCTTAAAACACTTAAGAGATTGCAAGAGGAGAATACAATCAACGATTAGAGCGGAGTAAAGCTGGAGGTTCCAAAAGGAACGGGGAGGATGTAATGGAAGATGATAAAAAGTATTTATATGATCGGCTTATCCGATTAGGAGATATGATGGGGGATGGATGCCATCACGAACCAGATGGAAAGTGGATAGAGCGGGAGTATAGAGATACACTTAAATTACT
The DNA here is from genome assembly GCA_002999035.1 of Lachnospiraceae bacterium oral taxon 500. Classification (NCBI taxonomy): domain Bacteria; kingdom Bacillati; phylum Bacillota; class Clostridia; order Lachnospirales; family Lachnospiraceae; species Lachnospiraceae bacterium oral taxon 500. The sequence continues at coordinate 2,425,484 of CP027241.1, read as the reverse complement.
TGGACTCTCTCCTAAAAAATCTGTAAAAAGGGATACAAAGAGTATAAATAAGTTTATGGAGAAAAGATTGCAAGATGTTAGATGTGAGTGTGGAGGTAAACTATTTCAGAGTAGAAAAGGCTCATTTATAGCTACTTGTAGTATTTGCGGAAAGCGGTACAAGTTGGGGGCAAGAAAGCGAGGGTAAAAGGTGGTTAAGGCAAAATTGGAGGAGTATTTAGGTAAAGTAATTACAGTTACTTTATTCGATGGGGATGTTTATACGGGTGTGTTGAGGAAAACTGGTACAGATGAATTAAAAACAGACCCTAATCTGTATTTACCGAAAGGCAGGTATTTTATAGATAAGGGAAATGAGTACTCCTCATTATTTAGGAGCTCTCACATTGTTAAGTTTAAGGAGGGAAAGGCGTGAACACGAGGAAAAAGAGTAGCCAGCAGGAAAAAAGAATAGCTAAGGCTATGGGAGGAAAGCAGATAATAGGATCTGGATCTACTCCTTTTCTAAAGGGGGATGTAGTAGCGGGAAAGCTCTTTATAGAGGCAAAGACGAAGATGACACCGAGTAAGCAGATAACGATAAAAAAGGACTGGATAGACAAGGCAAGGGAACAGAGCTTAGCTACCCGAAAAGAAGATTATGCAATAGCGGTATCGTTCGGAGATGCTAAAGAGTATTATCTTATCGAGGATAGTCTTATGGAGGATTTATTTAAGAGTAGAGAGGCTCTTAGAGCTATCGTAGATACGCTGGGAGGCTTAGAGGATCTTTTAGTAGGAGATTTGGATAACCTTACAGCCAGCGGTATCAGAAAGCTGATAAAGAGGTATTTAGAGTAAACTATCAAAAAATTTTAGATTAATGGTAGTGCATAGATAAAAATATGCACTATTTTTTTTAAATTTTTCTCTAAAAAATTATCTTCTCCGTGATTAGGTTAAGTATCGAAGTTAAGGAGGTTTGAGTATGAGCGTAGGCGTAGAAATGCTGGAATATCTTAAAGAATATTATACCACAGAAAGTAAGGCATTAAAGAGCCGAGATTTACGGACACTCTTTAATCTTACAGATAAGCAGGTAAGAAACATCGTTACTCAGCTTAGACAGGATGGGGAACCAGTTTGTAGCTCATCTCATGGCTACTGGTATAGCGATGATCCAGCAGATATTGAAAAAACTATCCATAGGCTGGATGCACAGGTTAGAAATATGAACATCTCTATTACAGGACTAAGGAAAGCATTGGGAGGTACAGGAAATGAGGAGAACTAAGAAACGGCAGGCGATGATTAAAAGGGCGATAGCTACCGCAGTAGCAGTAGTGCTCATAGTGGGAGCGTTTTTCTGGGGGAAATCGGTTGGAGGATCGAAAAATAAGGAGGGGGCTCCAGACATAACCGTTACACCGATTGCGGAGGAGAAACAGGTAACTACTCCAGAGAGTAAAAAGGAAAGCCCAGAGGTAGCTCACGGGGATCCAGATAATAATACTTATCCTTACTCGATTATGAGTGCAGACTGGGGATCAGAGCCTTATAACGAGGGGTACTCATACTACACCATTCCTAACGGATACAAGCTAAACGGAGGGCTTTTCCCAGAGGTAGCTCAGGTATATCTCTGGAGCTTATGTAAAGAGGCTGGGGTGGATTATTATATGGCACTTGCTCTCATAGAAACAGAGAGCGGGTATAGATACGATGCCACAGGCGATAGTGGGAACTCTAAAGGACTTATGCAGATATATGAGAAATTCCATAAGGATCGTATGGAACGCTTGGGGGTAAGGGATCTCTATAATCCGTATGAAAATATGAGAGTAGGGATAGATGTTATCAAGGAAATACAGGATAGATACCTTGAGAGTAGCGGAGCTCACTGTGTTTTGATGGTTTACAATATGGGGGTATCTGGAGCTAAAAGTCTTTGGGATCAAGAAATATTTAGTACAGAGTATAGCAGGAAAATACTTGAGCGAGCAGAGGAAATAAAGCAGGAATTACAGGATAAATAAAGGGCGTAAAGGATATTAGAAAATCTCTAATATCTTTATTTGCTTGTAAGGAGGTTGTTTATGAGATGCTCAAGGTATCGGACATAGTAAGGTGGATGAGCCCTTTAGATAATGACTACAGCTATGGGGAAATTGTAGATATTAAGGGTTTATGGCTACTGTAAAAGGTATCGGGTTATACAGCAAAGTTACAGAGGTAGTACACCTTAAATACATACAAAAAGTAATAGGAGGTATCAAGCGTGGGAGTAATAAGGGAAATAACTAACTACCCTCTTCTCAGAATGAGCTATAAAGAAAAGCGTACAATAAAATACTTTTTAAGAGGCTGGGGAGCGTTGGAAAGCCTTTGTTACAAGGGAGATACCGTAGCCATCTGTATTTTGTTAGATCTTAAGAAAGTAACCGGGATAGATTTAGATGAGTATAACAATAAGAGTAGGAAAAAGTTTAATGAGGGGTATAAGAGAGGAAAGCTCAGTCAATATCAGTATATGGCAGTAGCGTACTGTTTAGTACTTGGATACTCTCAAGAGGAGTTAGCCTTTGTAATGGGAGTAGATCAGTCTGTAATCAGCAGGAATATCAATAGCGGGATAAAGGCGATACAAAAAGAGTTAGGGGCTTTTGAGGAGGACTAATGGGGAAAAGATTTAGGAGAGTGGAGGACGAGGCGGATAAGTGGCTAAGAGAACACGATCCGTATTATACAAGTAAAAACGGGCACAAAAGAAAAGGAAAAAATAACGCTTATATTACTCCCAGACAGGAGGAGAGTATATCAAGAGTAGAAATACCGTTTAGCCAGTTAAGTAAAAGAGATATGATACAGTTAAAAGGGGTGTTAGGGGTGTTTGATGAGGATGGAGAGTTTAGCCTATAAGATTTTAGCTCCGTAAATACATATTTTTTACTTGTTACTTGCTTTACTTATGAAAGAAAATTACATCTTTAATGAAATGATAAGAAATGGAGGTATTTAAGATGGAGAGTATGGAGATATTATATGGGGATCCGATAGACCTAATACCGTATGAGAAAAATCCGAGAATAAATGATTATGCGGTAAAAAAGGTGTTGGAGAGCATTAAGGAGTTTGGCTTTAGAAATCCTATCCTTGTAGATGAGGATATGGTAATCATAGCAGGGCATACAAGGAGAGAGGCGAGCATACTGGCGGGGATGGAGAGCGTTCCTTATATTATATTAAAAGATCTGACGCCAGAGCAGATAAAGGCATATAGGATAGCAGATAACAAGCTGGCAGAACTCTCTAACTGGGATGAGGATCTCTTAAAGGCTGAGTTATTTGAACTACAAGCGGTAGACTTTCCTTTAGAAGTAATGGGCTTTACGGAGATAGACCTACAAGGTATCTTTGAGGAGAAAGAAATTGAGGAAGAAAAGGAAAAAACGCCGAAAGAGGAAAAGACTACTCTACCTATGCTAAGATTTGGAAGTAATAGCGTAAGAATAACAGAGGATGACCTCATACTCCTTAGCAATAGATATAACGAGTATGTAGAGCTTACTCCAGAGGAGGGCTTTATATCGTGGCTACTAAAGAGAGGGCTCTAATAAAATAAAAAAAAACGAAAAGGGGCGGGAAATAGAGCCTCTTTTTTATTTATTTCATTACAATGAAAAAACAATGAAACGGCGGAAAAGAGAAAAACGGGCAAAAAGATAGAATAATACTCTATCTAATAAACAAAGAAATAGTAAAGATACCTAATGAAAAAGAGTACTGAAAAGATAATTATAGTTTCTAATTCCTTAAGGAAAATATTGTATAGAGGTAAATAGTAAAAATACTCCTCAAAATAAAGGTATTTATCATAACAGGAGTACGGTAAGTAAGAAAAACTGTAGAAAATACCGCAAAATACAGAGATAGAGGGAAAAGGGCGGAAAATCAAGGGAAAGGAGGTAGAAATGGTGGCGGACAAGCTAACAAAAGAGAACGAGCTCCAGAGCAGGGCGTTTGAGATGTATTATGGCTTAGGAGATAAGCGTTCCCTTAGAGCTGTGGCAGAAACCATAGGCAGAACGGAGCGAACGGTAGCAGGCTGGAGCAGAGCGTTTAACTGGGTAGCACGAGTAACACAGCGAAACATTGAAAACTCTCAGAATAAACGGGAGGAGGCTCTTAATACTCAGCTTACAGATGTTAGGGCGAGATATAGAGTTATTATCAATAATTTTATGGCAGACCTCTCTAAAAGGGTAATGAAAGGCGAGATAAAAGTAAGGAATATACAGGATTTTGAGCGATTAGTAAAACTGGATTTACTTTTAATGGGAGAGCCTACCGATCGTGCCGAGATAGCGGGCGGTAAAGATGTGGAATTATCTCCAGCCGATAAGGCGAGGTTAGACGAGATAGCTACACTTTTAGAGGGATTTAAGTAGTTTATACCTCAATAATGTAAGTTTAACAGTAACTTTTGAGGAGAAATGGAGAAAAAACACGGGGAAATAGGCAAACGGTACTGACATTATCTAAATAATTTATCTTTTAGTGATTATGTTAGTTATCACAGAGAGGAGGTTGTTTGGATATGACCGTACAGGAATTGATGGAAGAATTAAAAACAATGGATCCTAATGCTGAGGTTGTAGTAGTGGTGGACTACTCAAGCGGTAACGCCTACTACAAGATAGAGCGAGGCGATGGGAAAGTAGAAATTATTGGATAGGAGGAGAAAATGATGGAAAAAATTAAACATCCCTCACATTATGCGGAGGGAAGAAAGTACGAGCCTTATAAGGTAATTAAGGACTGGGATCTTAACTTTAATCTGGGAAATGCGGTTAAGTATATCTCCAGAGCAGGGCGTAAGGATAATGTGGTAGTTGATCTTAAGAAAGCTATTGAGTATATCCAGTTTGAGATTGAGGCAATCGAGGGCGAGCAGGAAAAGGCTCCAGAGCCAGCAAAAGACTTTTATGAGGATAATTGCTGTGGCTGTGGAGAGTGCGGATGCCATAGAGAGTCAAACGAGGAGGAAGATAAGGATTATAAACAGTTTAGAGAGGCGACGGACAATATCTTTGGAGATATGTTTAAGCCATCTAAACACTCTGAGCCAGTAGAGATAAAAATCTCTGTAGAGGGTGGATATATTCCTACTAAGTGCATTGATGAGGTAGTCTCTAATATTGCCGACCGTATCCGTAAATCACTTAAAAAAAGGGCAGGTATGAGGGATGAAGATAATTAAGGCAGGTTATGAGATCTTAGATGAGCTCAGCGGGGAGGAAATTCTTAGGAAGATAGAAAAGGTAGCGAGAGTATGCTACAAAAGCGAGGATAAAATCGCAGAGGGCTCAGCGGAGAAAATTATAAGAGCCCTTATAAAGAGTAAACACCTTGCGATGCTGGAGCATTTTAGCTTTTCCGTTAAGTTTATCGTAGATAGGGGAATATCTCACGAGATCGTAAGGCATAGAGTAGCATCCTTTGCTCAAGAGAGTACAAGATACTGTAACTATGGAAATAAGGGCGGGGAAATTACGGTAATTGAGCCTCGCTACTGGGATTATGTTCCTAACGATATGGTAAGGAACTCTCTACACGATATATGGGTAGAGGGCGTGGCTAAGGCAGAGAATAGGTACCTTGAGCTACTTAGTTATGGAGCATCTCCGCAAGAGGCAAGAGCGGTACTACCTAATAGCCTTAAAACTGAGGTAGTAATGACAGCTAACTTAAGAGAGTGGAGGCACTTTTTCAGCCTTAGAGCTTGCGGAGAAACAGGGAAACCTCATCCACAGATGTTAGAGGTAGCAGTACCACTCCTCAAAGAGTTAAAAGGTATGATACCAGTAGTATTTGACGATCTGGAGCCTATGGAGGTAATCTAATGGGCTTTATCATCGGCGTAGGAATAGGCATAATGATAGGGTTTGTGGTAGGAGTACTGGGAGTTTCAGTACTCCTTATCGCTACTAACACCAGAAAAAGGAGGAAATAAAGCGGTGCATATAGGAGAAATCGTAAATATAAAGAGAATTAACCTATTGGGAGAGGTATTAGCCATAGACGATATGGACAGAGTAACGCTGAGGCTCACGGAAAGCGGGTTAAAGGTAATTGCGGAGATAGGAGATTTATCAGAAACAGGAAGTAACCAGCCACAGAGAGAAAGCGGTAAGACGGTAAACATTCTGGGCACTATTTATAAAATCCTCATAGTTGAGGAGGAAGATTATAGAAAAGGAAACGGGGCGGATGGATGGTGCGATCCTCACGCTAAAGAGCTTTTAATCTATAATTTTAAGCAGGACATCCAGAGCGTAAAGGATTTGGTAGCTTATCAAAAAGAAGTATTGAGGCACGAGATTATCCACGCCTTTTTATATGAGAGCGGGCTCTGGGGAAGTAGTGAAAACAGTACTCACTGGGCACTAAATGAGGAGATGGTAGACTGGATAGCGATACAGGAGCCTAAACTCCATAAAGCATTTAAGGAGGCGGGATGTGATGGCTAATTTAATGGTAATGGCTACTAAACTACTGGCAATCTTATTGTTAGGAGTTTTAGTAGTATTGATAGGTAAGACTTTTGCTTATTTTACAGAGCTGGAAAAGTTTGATCCGAAAAAGTCGGTACTGGCGTGGAATATTTTAATGATGTTCACTATGGCGGTATTCTTAATAGTAAAACTGGTAGTAATGTGAGGGGGAGCTTAAGAGGCTCCCTTTTAATTTGGCGGAAAGGAGGTTAAGCGGGTGTGTTGGATTATGAAAAAGTAGCGGTAGTAGAGGAAATGCTGAACGAGGCAGATAATCGAGATGCTATGATAAAGCATTTAATTCAATACGCAGGCTTTGAGGTAGCGTACTATTTAGTATGTAAGTATGTTACTAAAAGGAGCGTACAGGATTTGCATAAAAGCATTATTTCTAATATCTCATCTCATAAGAGCACTCTGGACTTAGCTCCGAGAGGATTTGGTAAGAGTACCGTAGGCGATGTGGATTATTGTATCACTAAGATTTTAAGGGATCCTAATATAAGGATTATGATAGGTAGTAAGACACAAACACAGGCGGAGGCGTTTCTAAAGGAAGTCCGTACCCACTTTGAGCAGAATACTGACCTTATCCGCATCTTTGGGGATTGGAAAAAGAGTAAGGATAATGTTTGGAATGATAGAGAATTTACCGTAAATAAAAGGACGGTAATTAAAAAGGAGGCTACTGTAACAGCTCTGGGAGCTTCAGGAGCGGTTATTTCCAAGCACTTTGATATTATTATTGGTGATGACCTTGTAGGCTTAGAGAATGCCAGAACGGAGAGGCAGAGGGTTAATCTAAAAGAGTGGTTTTACTCCTCTCTATTCCCTACCTTAGAGCCAGATGGAGAGATCCATATACTTGGTACCCGTTATAATCCTCTGGATCTGTATGAGGACTTAATCAAGAGTAAAAAGTATGTGGTAAATGTTCAAAAAGCCCTCTCAATTAAGGACGGGAAAGAGGTATCACTCTGGGAGGAAAAGTGGAGCGTACAGAAACTTAAGGACATAATGGCGGAGAGTGGAAAAATTATCTTTAATATGCAGTATCAGAACGATACAGAGCTTGCAAAAGGTAAGATATTCAAGGCTAAGTACTTTAAGTATTATGAAGAATATAAGATAGATTACGATTTTCAAAAAGCTAAGGTTAAAGTTAAGAACGCTGACGGGATCGAAAACTGGATACCTGTTAGAGTATACTTTGGTTGCGACCTTGCAATATCGGAAAAGGAAACGGATAAAAATGACTACTTTGTGCTTATGGCAGTCGGGGTAGATGCGGATAGGAATGTATATGTACTTGAGTACATTAAAGAGAGGCTAAGTTTTAATGCTCAACTGAACGCTGTAATAAGTTATGGTAGGGATAAATACCCGATGGTGGAGCGTATAGGCGTAGAAACGGTAGCTTATCAGAAATCCTTAGCACAGGAGCTTAGGAGGCTATCTCTCCTCCCTATTATCAATATCAATACCAGCAAAGACAAAGTAACCAGAGCGATGAGGCGATCGGCGAACTTTGAAAACGGTAAAGTATGGTTTAGAGAGGGGATGGATGATTTGGAGGAGTGCTTACTCCTATTCCCAGAGGTAGAGCACGATGACTTATTTGACGGACTGGATTTTGCTTGTGCGATGGCAGATGCTAACGCTGAGGTAATCGTGCATAACAGAGATGATTATTATGTATAGAGTAGTCCTTAAAATTGAGGGCTATTTTTTATGAGAAAAAAAAAGGAGGTAAACAGTAATGGTAGATAAAGAGTTTAATGTGGAGCTGGAGGAGAGCAGATTTAGTACATCTTTTCTTAATAGCTTAGTAGAAACTCATCAAAAGAAAATAGCTCCTCAGTATAAGAAATTCCAGAATTTATACGAGGGAAAGCATAAGATTCTTAATAGGCAGAAAAAGAAGAATAAGCCTAATAACAAGATCGTAAATGACTACTTTGGGCAGGTAATTGATAATACGGTAGGCTATTTTTTAGGTAATCCGATTATCCTTAACTACACAGAGCCAACACCGAAAAAAGCAGGAGTAGAGATAGATCCTGTGGATGTAGGCGTAGACTTGGAAAAAATAGATGATGTAGAAGTGCAGAGCTATTTAGACGAGCTGGGCGTAGAAAACGATAAGGACGATCTTTTTATCGAGTGGGGTAAAGAGGCGATGATAAAGGGCTTATCCCATATCTTAGTATATCAAGACGAGGAGAGTAAAACTAAGTTTATGAGGATCTCTCCAGAGGATCTCATTATTGTATATGAGAACAGTGCGACCAAAAAGGCTAAGTACAAAATTAGGCTCTATGATATTGATACGGAGGATACGGGGAACACGGTACATTATGCAGAGGTGTATAGTGCTACCAAAATGGAGCTTTTTATTAGCAAGGATACCAACGATATAGGCGGGGTAGGTAGAGAGTACTGTAACTATAAATTTGTAGAGGAAAAGCCTCACATTTACGGTAGGCTCCCGATTGTAACGGTTTACAATAACGAGGAGTGTATGAGCGATCTGGAGAAGATAGAAACGCTGGTAGCCGATTATGACAAGGTGCTCTCAGATGTATCTAACGAGTTTGAGGCGTTCAGAAATGCCTATCTTATGCTTAAAAATACTGTTATCAATGAGAAAAGTATAGAAAAGCTAAAAGATGAGGGCATAATCGAAGTGATGGAAAACGGAGATGTTAAGTTTATTACAAAACAAATCCAGACGGATGCTCTGGAAAATCATCTGAATAGGCTTGAGCGTAACATTTACATCTTTTCACAGGTGCCTAACCTCTCAGATGAGCATTTTGCAAATAATCTTAGTGGTATTGCAATTCGTTTTAAGTTATTTGGACTTGAAACAAAGTGTATTATCAAAGAGCGTAAAATGGAAAAGGCGATAAGGGAGCTGGTAAGGGTGCTTAGTGTGCCAATTAAGGTATCCACAGGGAAAGATATTAGCTTACTTAACCTCAAAGTAGAGTTTACAAGAAATGTACCTAATAACTTAACGGAAATTGTAGACACTGTTACTAAATTGGACGGAAAAGTGGATAAGGAAACGCTCCTTAGCTTGTTACCTTTTATTGATAATCCAAAAGAGATATTAGAAAAGATGGAGAACGATGCGAAACAGGAGAAAAAGACCTCAGATCCGTATGCAGTAGATAATATGCAGGCGGACGGTAATAATCTTTTCCCTAATCTTAATGAGGCGGGGAGAATGGAGGCTTTAGGGGCGGTAATACCTCAGCCGAAATTATAAGGAGGTGGAGTAAATGGCGTATAAAGGGTATATCAATAAAGTGGTGCAGGCGATGTACGGTATTCCTTATAACCAACTTACCGCTGAGCAGAAGAAAATACTCCACGCCGACAGCGTAAGGAGATCAAAGCTCATAGCGGAGGTACAGCAGGAAGTACTGAAAAATAACTTAAAGGCGTTTGATGATGAGGCAAGGATGGAAAAAGTCCTTGCCTCTATTTATTCCGAGTGTCAGAGGAACATCTTAGTCAGCGTTACAGAAACAATAGCCAGCGTGAATAAGGCGGGCGGAGAGTGGAGCTATGCTAATCAGAGTGCCCTTACCCGCAGTAAAGGGTTATTTGAGCAGATAGCGGAGGAAATTGCTAAGTTGGGGCAGAAAGAGCATGATGCTTTTACAAAAGGCTTAAGCGAGATTTATACTGACCAGTTTATGAGGCAGGTGTATCAACTTGGGCAGACCGTAAGCGTAAAGGCTAATTTTAATAGGCTTAATCCAGCCCTTGTAAAGAAAACCATAGACTATCCGTGGAGTGGTGCTATGTTTAGTGATAGGCTCTGGATTGACAAGGAAAAGCTGGGGAGAAATCTTAGAATAGGACTTACTCAGAGTATGATTTTAGGGGAGAGTATTCCTAAAATTACAGAGCGTATCCGTAAGAATATAGATACCTCTCAGTATAATGCGGAGCGAGTGGCGAGGACGGAAACAAAGCGGGTAACTTATGTAGCTCACGATGATGCTTATAAGGATATGGGCGTAAATGAGCTTAAGTATCAATGTGCAAACGGGGTAGATGATAGGACTTGCCCTATTTGTAAGGCGGATCACGGTAAATTATTTGCCAGAGGGAAAGAGCCTACTCTCCCACGCCATCCTAATTGTAGATGTGTATATATCCCTGTGGTATCTGATGAGTTTGGGGATAATGAGCTGAACGAGCTTACAGGCTCAATTAGAGGGGCGGAGAATTACGAGAAATGGAAAATAGAACAAGATGAACAGCTCAAACAAGCAAAACTCTTAAAAGAGGCGGAGGACAAAGAGGCAGAAGTCGAAGATGCAGTATTTAATCTGGCGTATCTGGCGAAGTCTGGAGGAACTAACGGGGTTGGAGAATACGAGGGCATCTGGAAAGATAGCGTAACACTTAAAGATTATGCTGATAAGAAAGATAAAATACAAGCTAAAAAAGATTATTTTGAAAATCAGCTAAAAAATTCTACTGGAGCTGATTATGATAAATTCAAAGGGCTACTCACATCCTTAGATGAGTTTGAGCAAAAAGGGCAAGAATACGAGATACAGGCGAAAAAGGTAGCTGTACTCAAAAAAGAGTTAGAGCAGGCACAAAAGAAAGCGGGTATCTGGGTAGATGATCCTTATAGTCAAGAGCGTAAGGATAATGCTTATTGGTTTAAGAGTACGCAGGATGCTGATACCGTACTTAGAGGCGTGTGCGGGAAGGTATGGAAAGGGGCAAGTAAGGAGCAAAGATACGCAGGATGGGATTATACCGCTAGTAGCGGTAAATTTAACAGACCGCTTACAGGACACGCAGGATCTTGGCACAATAAAATTGGGAAAAAGAAAGTTAGCCTCAATTATGAGGGGGCAGGAGATGAGATAAGAAAACTCACTAACCTAATTGATAAATCAGAGTATGATTTTGATATATGGCTACAGAGAGGATGCGGCACAGAAGCGATAGAGGATATGCTAAATGTAAAAAACCTGTTTAGTATGACCGACAAAGATCTCCAAAACCTTGTAGATAAAGGTGGCAGGCAATATAACTTTATTAGTACAGGTGTGGCGAAAGGTAAAGGTTTCTCTGGTGATGTAATTTGTAATATCTATGCTCCGAAAGGTACTAAGATGATTTATGCAGAGCCTTTTAGCTACTACAGCGGGGCAGAGTATTCTACAGAAAATCCTAATGCTTGGGATGGAGTAAAAAAGCAGGCTAACTTTGGGTATGAGAGTGAAATGATTATTCAGAGAGGGGCTTACTATAGAATTACAAAAGTGGAAAGGAAAGGCGGTACCATCTTTATGGATATGGATGTAGTACTGGAGAATGGTTATGATAAATTTCAGCAAAGAGGAGATTTTAAGGGATACGGAGCATAGGAGGTAAGAGTATGAACGAGAGAACAGAGCGAGATAAGGAACTTGGACAAGAAAGATTTACTCCATTCGGAGATGGCGTTACTTGTAAAGGATGTATTTTTATTAATGGTGCTCCTGATAAGTGTAGTTGTGAGATATATCCTTACCCGAAAACGAAACCAGATAATGTGTTTTTAGATGGGGAGCCTTGTAAGTATCGTAGAGAGGGGTAAGAAAAGGCTATCGGCTTAGTGCTGATAGCCTTATTTTTTTTTGCCTAAAAATTGAAGAGATTTGCGATTAAGATAGGTGTATAAAAATATTTCCTTGACACATATTATACAAGGGATATATAATGTTATTGGAGAAACTGTAAGGAGGAGAAATATGAAAAGCTCAAGTAAAGAAACCTTATTAGCGGGTGTAATGGGGCTTGCTATCGGAGATGCTGTAGGAGTACCTTATGAGTTTAAGCGTAGGGAAGATGTAAAAAGAGCCCACCTTAGAAATATGGTAGGATATGGAACTCATAGACAGGAAAAAGGTACTTGGAGTGATGATACCAGCTTAACACTTGCTACTATGGCAGGGATGAGTGGGAATATTCCATCACTTGGTAGAGTAATGGATAATTTTGTAGCTTGGTATAAAGATGCGAAGTTTACCGCCGGGGGTGTAGTGTTTGATGTTGGGGGAATTACCGCAAACGCTATAAATAACTATCTTATGGGGGAAGATATAGACAGTTGCGGAGAAGATTACGAGTATAGTAATGGTAACGGATCGCTTATGCGGATGCTCCCAGTAGCTTATGATCTCTGGCAGAGGAAAGGTTTTGTAATAGATTCATATGTAGTAGAAACCGTAGGAAAATTCTCAGCTCTTACTCACGCTCATCCTATCAGCAAAGAGGCTTGTGTATTCTACACAGGGGTAGCTATGAGTGTTCTGGAAAATCGTAGTATCACTCATCAAAAAGCTATCACTTTAGGAGTACAGGCAGTAGAGGAGTATTATGCTAAGAGCGGGGGATCTATTCTTTTAGCTATGAGGGAAGTAGATAGCCTTATGGAACGAGTAAAGGCCCCAGAAAGCTCTATCAAGAGTACGGGCTTTGTAGTAGATGGCTTAGAGGCGAGCCTGTGGAGTTTATACGGAGCTAAGAGCTTTATAGAGGCGATTACGAGAGCGGTTGGCTTAGGAGGGGATACAGATACCATAGGAGCGATTACAGGCTCATTAGCGGGGCTGTATGGGGGTATTAGTGATATTCCAAAAGATTGGATGAAAGACTTGAAAAACAAGGAACTTATTGAGGAAGTTACAGCGGACTTTTACCGTTCGTATAACTAATCTTTAAGGAGAGTAAGATAAATGGGCATCAGCGTTGGCTGGTGCTCTTTTTTTTGTCTTTTTCTATCTCTGTTTTCCAACATAAAAACTGAAATAAATATACAAAAAATCTCTGTTCTAAATACATATTTTTTACTGGTTACTTGCCTTACTTATGAAAGGTAAAAAGGGCTTTTCTGGGGATAACTTACGAGGGATCCACAAAAACGAACTTATTTCATAGGAGGTAAAGAAAAATGGCTGATAATGCTAAAGAAACCACAAAAGAAACTACTACAACTACCACGAGCACAGAGGATAGCGGTAAGACTACCGCAACAGAGAACGCCTCTGAAAGCACTACTACTCCAAAGGCAAAGACTGAGGAGGAGATTAGAGCGGAGCTCCAGAAAGAGTATGAAAAAATAGCAGACAAAAGAGTAACGGATGCTATCAAGAAAAAAGAGAAAGAGTGGCAGGATAAACAGGCAAAAGAAAAGATGACGGAAGATGAGAGAAAGCAGGCGGAGGAGCGTGAGCGTTTAGAGGCACAGGCTAAAAAGGATTATGACCTAACTATTAAGGGGTTGAGGCTTGATGTAGTAGATGCCATCTCAGAGCTTGGTTTAGATGCAGGTTTCCGCAATCTGGTTGCTGTAGAAGATCTTGCAGGTATCTCCGATGAGGCGGAGCGTAGAGAGAAACTCACAGAGCGTATTAAGGGCATGAAAGCCTTGTTTGATGCTGAGGTAGCTAAAGCAGTAGCTAAGGCTAAAGCCGAGTTTCTAAAGGGAGAAACTCCTAAAACAGGCTCCCAGAAAGATGAGAGTAATACCACTTACGATAAGTACAAAAAAGATGGCGATGTAAGAGGTATGATCTCCGAAAAATTCGATCATTTCAGATCAAAGCAGAATGATTAAAAAACGATAGGAGGAAAGAATTATGAGTGATGCTATGGTAACAAGAGAAAAATTTGTAGATGGAGAAGTAATGGACTTGAGAGAGGAGATCGCTTTAGTATCTCCTACTGATACTCCGCTTACTACTCTCCTTATGGGCAGAGGGCAGGTAGTACCCGCTAAGGATATTACGGTAACTTGGAGAGAGAAAGAGCTTAACTCCGCAAGAGGTACACTCAAGATTGAGGGCGCTGAGGCTGGAGATGCTATTATCTCTACCAGATCCGCTAACTCTAACCTTTGCCAGATCATTGAAAAGGTAACTAAGGTATCTGGTACCGCACAGGCACTTGATCCTAAAGGTATCGGCAACAGCTTTAAGGCTGAGGTAGGCGATAGGCTGATCGAGGTTAAGAGAGATCTTGAGTGGTATTTCCTCAACGGAACGAAAGCCGCAGAGCAGTCCTCTACTCCACGCCAGATGAATGGCTTGGTAAATCTTGTAAACAGTGCCAATGTAATTGATGCTACAAGCAAGACACTTAACGAGGATATGTTGTTGGATCTCTTACAGAAAATGTGGGATAAGGGTGCTCACGGAGAGTACTTTGTCTTTGTCAATGCAGGCATTAAGAGGCTGATTAACAACATCGGTAAGAGCGGTACCAATTTCCGCTTGATTACGGATGCTACAGGCACAGATAAGGCGTTCGGCGTAACCTTTAGCAGGTTTGAGAGCGATTTTGGCAATCTTAACCTTGTACTGAATAGACACGCCGACAGCAAGACGCTTTTAGCGGTTGACCTTAACGAGGTACAGATTGCAGAACTTAGACCTACATTCTATGAGGATCTCCCTAAAGCCGGTGACTACCACAAGGGGCACATCATCAATGAAAGTACTATTAAGCTCTTAAATAGCTTTGCTGGGGCTAAGATCATCAACATTACGAAGTAAGGAGGGTAATACAAATGGCTAAGAATACAGAAAAAGACTTGGATAACGCCGTAGAGGTAACTGCTGAGGGCGGAGCTCCAGAGGTTACTGAAAAAGCTGAGGGAAAAAAGGGCAAGGCGAAAGAGTACAAGTTTACAAGTACAAATAAATTCCTTACCGTTTCCTCTCTGGGCGTTCAGTTTATCGGCGGTAAGGCTACTGTTACAGATGTAGAGGTAGCGAGAGCACTTGCTACCATTGACGGGGTTGAGCTGGTAGAAGATTAAGGAGGATCCTATGGATAGCTTAGAAAGATGTAGGATTATCTTAGGGCTATCCTCTGATAACACGGGAAAACTTGAGCTATTGCAGGTGTACCTTGATAAGGCAAGGCTGGATATAGAGGCTTTTTGCAGAGATACCTTTATAGAGGACGGTAAGGATGTATTCCCGAAAGCCTTAAAGAGTGTGCAGGAAGATTTAGCTATCCAGCGATACCGAAAACGAGGAGCGGAGGGGCAGACCTCTTACACTTTAGCAGACGAGCAAGTAGCCTTTGATGATCCTATTCCTACAAGTGTGGAAAAGCGGTTATATCCCTACAGGCAACTATTTCCGAGAGAGTGAGGAGGGCGGTGGAGATGCAGTTTATATATGATAGGCTGGTAATCGTAAAACGCTACTTCTCTACACTTGGAAAGTATAATAGACCGCAGAACTCTTTAGAGGATGTGGCGAGGTACGAGTGCCATATAGCCAAAACGAGCTCCGTAGTAGCTCAAAGACAGCCTCAGAAAGTAAACGCAGAAGAAATAAACCTTTATACTTATCCAGAGGCAAATATTGAAATTGGTGATGTGCTTTATATCTATACTTTGGACGAATATGGTAATCCAATTATGGAGAGTGAGTACAAAACGGCAGCGGGAAAGCCTTACCAAAAGCGTACCCAACTTATAGTACCTCTCCTCAACACTGAGGAGGTGTAATAGTGGAAGATGGATTTACGATTGAGGGCTGGGCAGATTTTGTGAAGAAATTTTCAGGATTAGTTGATAAGTGGGCAGATAAAAAGAGAGTACTACTTGAAAGAATGGGTAATATCTATCATAGCGAAATAATCCCTAATGTACCTGTAGATACATCAAGGCTGGTAGATAATATTTTTGTGTTTGGAGAAGGAATACCTCAAGATTATATAGAGGTAGGTACTAACGTAGAGTACGGTTTGTATGTAAATGACGGACATGTCCAGCGCAAAAGATTTTTACCTGCAAATAGGCTCACAGTTGGCGGAAAGACAAAGTACTTAAAGAATAATAACCAAAAGGGAATTATGCTTAAAGAGAAGTACATTGAGGGAGCCTTTTTTATGGAGAAAGGTATGCAGAGTGCTAAGCCACGCCTTGAGAGGCTAATTAACAGCTTTATGGTACAAATTGCCAGAGAGGTAGAGGGAGGTAACTTATAGGATGCGACTATTAGATAGTGTATGTAAGGTACTCTCCGATAATTATGCTGGCGTGCCAGTCCATATACAGGAGATGCCGAAAAATTTTGAGCGTGATAGTTTCTTAGTCACGCTGGCTACAGACGGTAGTAGTATAAAAAACCGTAACATATACGAAGAAAGTCCGATATTCCAGATTGTTTACTTTGGTAAGTTGAACGAGGTACATCAAGTACTTGCGGAAAACCTATACAAGATGAGAGGAGAGCTAAAGGCTCTTTTTTTATTGCGGTTGGCTATCCCAGTAGTACCTCTGGAGGGAGTAAAGGAAAAAGATCGGTATGCGAAGATACAGACCTATTCCGATGAGGTAAGGCTGAGCGAGGGGGCTTTATACACTAAGCTAACTCTCAGCTTTACGGAGAGCGTTCCTAATGTGGATAACAGCGACCCTGTGGGAGAGGTTGATTTAGAAACAATTAAAACGAAGTAAAGGAGGATACAATTATGGGCTTACCAGATATTGTAATTGAGTTTTCAAAGAAAGCCGTTGTAGCCATTCAGAGTGGTACTCTGGGGGTTGTAGGCATTATCCTCAAGGATGCTAAAAACAGAGGAGCTATGGTGCTTAGAGGGGTGGAGGATATTCCGACTGGTAGCAGTGCCTTTAATGCAACCAATACCGCTTTTCTGGAAAGGGTATTCTTAGGGGCTCCGAGTAAGGTAATTGTATATACCTTGCCGGCAAGTGCGGAGAACTATCAAGAGGCTTTTAAGTACTTTGGTACAGTAAAAGTAAATTATCTCTGTGGTGCTCCAGACATTTCCACGCAGGATGTTACAGCGTTTACTACTTGGATTAAGGACACGAGGAAAAAGACAGCCCGAAGACCTGTAGCAGTACTCCCCAACACGGTGGCTAACGAAAAAGGCGTTATCAGCTTTAAGGTAGTAAATGCTACCTCAAGCGATAAGATTGAAGTAGGGGAGAAAAAGTTTACTGAGGGCGAGTACTGTAGCAGGATCGCAGGCTTGATCGCAGGATTAGACCTTAGATTATCCAGTACATTCAAGCCTTTGGATGAGGTTACTGGAATACCAGTAGCAGACGAGGAGGAAGTAGATACCGCTATTGATGCAGGACATCTCACTCTCTATAATGATGGAGAGCGTATTGTTATTGCAAGAGGAGTAAACTCCCTTACCTCAGTAGCGGAAATGGATACGGAAGATCTTAAGAAGATTAAGATCCTTGCTATTCAAGATCTCATTGAAACCGACATCTACAGCACGATCAATAGGTACTATATCGGCAACTATTCTAACAGTTACGATAATAAGTGCTTGCTGATTACAGCTATTAAAGGCTACCTCAAGGGCTTAGAGGCAACAGAGGGAGGTAGGGGGTATCTCAAGGCAGATAGCTCTACAGTAGAGATCAATGTAGCTAAACAAAAGCTGTATCTGGAGAGTATCGGGGTAGACACCTCAGAGATGGATGAGCAGGCTATCAAAGAGGCTAACACAGGCTCAAGAGTATTCCTCAAAGGTAAGATCAGTATCCTTGATGCCATTGAAGATGTTGACATTTTCATTAACAAGGAATAAAGGAGGGATAACAGATGGCTGTAGAAACCAAAAGAATATTAAACGGTACATTCGGAGAACTTTGGCTGGACGGAGATTATGTAGCTGAGTGCCGTAAGGCACAGGCAAAGATTGAGTTTATCAAAGAGGAGATCAAACAGTGCGGTATCTTTATGACCGATAACAAGATCGTAGGGGGCAAGGGTACGGGATCTCTTACGATGTATAAAGTCAACTCCAGAATGGCTAAAAAGATCTCTGGAATGGTAAAGGATAAAAAGGATGTTCGCTTTACCCTCATTAGTAAGGTAGCGGATCCAGATGCTTACGGTACGGAGAGAGTGGCTGTAACTGGAGTACAGTTTGACGATCTTACTCTGTTTGACTGGGAGGCTCAGAAACCTCTGGAAACTGAGGCTCCGTTTACATTTACGGACTATGAGTATTTAGACGAGATCGCTCCCCGCTAAGCCGAGCATACAAAGAGATTAAGTAGAGGACGGGGAGCGTAAAAACTCTCCGTCTTTTTTATTCTGAAAAAAAAATTAGGAGGATATAACAATGGAAAATAACATTATCACAAATGAAGTTAAGGAAATTGAGGTAGACAGGGAGGCAGCAGTAGCAATAGAGGGGGTAGCAGAGCAAAAGCAGGCGGTAAACATTCTGGATCTTTTGCTGGGCTCTGATGTAGGAGAAATCAAGCTCCCTACCACTAAGGTAGAGGTAATCCGTCTTAGTGAGATATATGGATCCCCATTCGTGATTACGCTCTCAGCCTTATCTCCAGATAAATTTGAGGCGGTACAGGATATGGCGGTATCTATTAAGGGTAAGGATGCAGACATTGAGCTCTCACTCTTACAGACGCTTGCTGTTCTTGAGAGTGCTCTGGATGATGACGGAAAGCCACTCTTTAAGAATAAGGACTTGATGGCAAAATTCAAGGTACCTACTCCGAAAGAGCTGGTAAGAAAGTTGCTCCTCTCTGGGGAGATGACTAACATCTACAAGGTAATCTCTGATCTCTCTGGATTTGGGGATAATGCGGTAAAATCTGTAAAAAACTAATCGAAACGGACGGGCTGGCTCAGATGATGTACTACTACTGGAAAAATGGTAGAGTACGCCCGTCCGTTTTTTACAGTATGCAAAAGGGAGAGCTCACAGTAATTCAAGCCTTTTTTGAAAAAGAGATTGAAGAGCATAACGAACTTATTAAAAAGACGGAAAATAAAGGAGTAACTCCAGTAGCTATTATCTAAGGAGGTGGCAGAAATGATGGAGTTTGGTGCTAAGCTGAGCCTTAAAGACAATATGTTTGCCACTCTACAACGAAACCTCAAGCTACAGCGGGAGTTTTCGGAGCAGGTGGATAGGACTAACTCCAGCATCAAAGGGTTAAAGTCCGTTGGTAAAACGGTGGTATATCCTTATGTGAAGTTAAAAGACTTAGCTACCAGAAAAATAATGAAAGTCAAGGAAAGGCTTAGAACTGTGGGAAATACAGTATCTAAGCCTTTTGTGGCTATTAAAGACAGAGCGAGCCCGATATTACGAAGGGTTAAGGATACACTGAAAACGGTAGGAAAGACCGTAGCTAAACCGTTTGTAGTCATTAGGGACGGAGCTACAGCGATGATTAACCACATAAAGGGCGGGTTAAAAAGCATAGGTTCTATGACAGCAAAGGCAACGGTGGCAATAAAGGACGGAGCTACCGCAGGGTTGTCTAAAATCTCTGGAATATTATCCAGCTTAGCAAAGGGGATAACGATCGGGATCGGACTTGCAGGGGCAGGACTTACAGCCCTTGCGGGAGGAGCTCTTACACAGGGAGCCAGCTTAGAGCAAAGTATAGGCGGTGTAGAAACTCTCTTTAAGGCGGATGCAGGGCTGGTAATGGCAAATGCAGATAAAGCATTTATGACCGCAGGGCTCTCCGCTAATGAGTATATGGAAACCGTAACGAGCTTTAGTGCGTCTCTTTTACAGAGCTTAGGAGGGGATACCGCTAAGTCAGCTCAGATAGCAGATATGGCTCTTATTGATATGGCGGATAATGCTAATAAATTCGGTACGGATATGAGTAGTATCCAGACCGCATATCAAGGGTTTGCGAAACAAAATTATACAATGCTGGATAACCTCAAGCTGGGTTATGGAGGAACTAAGGAGGAGATGGATAGGCTCCTCAAGGATGCTCAAAAGCTCACAGGGGTAAAGTACGATATTAGTAACTTAGCCGATGTGTATAGTGCTATTCACGCAATACAGGACAATCTGGGAGTAGCTGGAGCTACAGCGAAAGAGGCGAGCTCTACATTCTCTGGATCTTTTGCGATGATGAAAGCAAGCGTAAAAAACCTCTTAGGCAACTTGGCTTTAGGTGGAGATATAACAGCCTCAATGGAGGCAGTAATTGACAGTGCGAGTACATTCTTATTCGATAATGCTATTCCGATGCTTGGTAGGATCTTTGAGAGCTTACCGACAGCGATAGGGGTAGCGATTGAAAAGGGTGCTCCTAAGATGAAAGAGCTGGGGGGTAAAAGTGTAACAGCTCTGAAAAACGGACTTAAGACAATGCTACCCGCTGAACTTGCGGAGCTTGTAGATCCGGCTTTTGACGGGCTAGGTACAGCGATAACATCCGCTATCTCAATGACTAAAAGTGTGATGAAAGGGCTTATCCCTGTTATCACAAATGTAATCAAGACAATAGCACCAGTAGTGGCGATGTTAGGAGAAATGTTTGAGGAAGTATTCCCAGTAGTACAGGATGCTTTAGGCGATGCGTTTAGAGATGGAGGAGGCTTTGTTAAAGGGTTTGCCGACATCGTAAAGGGTGCAATCCCAGTAGTTAAGCAGATTATTCTTAGCTTATCTCAAGTCTTTAAGACAGCAGTACCCGCTATACAGCCTATCCTTACCACTTTAGGAACTTTAATACAGACACTTTTCCCAGTAATTCAGAATATCATAGCTATCTTTGGAAACATTGTATCTACAGTGTTCCCGATTATAGCGAGTGTAATCTCTACCGCTCTTAATGCAGTGATGCCGATTATTAACGCTCTGGCAACGGTGGTACAAACAGCGATGCCGATTGTTGAGCAGGTAATCAGTACTGTAGCCGGTATCATCGAGGCGGTAATGCCTACTATTTCCTCAGTATTTGAGGCAGTAGGAGCTAAGGTGGCAGAGGTAATCGAGGTAGTAATCGTACCTGTGATGAATTTACTCCAGCAGGTATTTGAAACTGTTTCTCCGATCGTACAGGATGCGGTTTCTATTATGGCTGAGATATTCAGTGCATCGTGGGAGATCATCTCTCCGATCGTTGACTTAGCTATGGCGGTATTTGATGCCTTATGGAAAGTGGTAGAGGCAGTATTCCCAGCTATACAGGCTACCGTTGAGGCGGTATGGGCAGTATTAGAGCCTATATTTGGGGCGATAGCAGATGGCTTAGGACTTATCGGAGATGCGGTTAACGCAGTAGGAGGAGTAGTCGGAGCGGTAGGAGATGGTATTAGTACCGTAGGGGGTTGGATAGGCGATGGTATCGGAGCTGTAGGGGATTTTTTCGGATTTGCCTACGGTAAAGATAGAGTACCTTATGATAACTACCCAGCAGTACTCCACGAGGGTGAGAAAGTCCTTACAAGAAATCAAGCAGATCAATACGATAGGAGCGTAAGTACAAGAGGCGTAAAACTCAACAACGAGTTACAGCCTGTGGAAAAGCTCAATGTAAAGGATGCAGGAGGATTAGGAAGTGCAGGACAATCTGAGGAAGTAAAGGAAGTAAGTAAAGCAGGGAATAATATCCATATCGAAAAGCTGGCGGATACAGTAGTAATCGAAAAAGAGGCGGATGTGGATAAAGTGGTAGAGGATATGGTTAAGAAATTCCGTAAGCTGGTACCTAACATAGCTTAGTAAGGAGGTGGGTTATAGTATGGAATTTTGGCTAAAACAGGGAAGATGGGGAGCGTTTCAACTCCCCGTAAAGCCCTCAGAATTTAATGTTACTGTAGCTCATAGGAATACTGTAGTAAATGTGGTTAAGGTTGGGGATATTAACCTAATAGGAAATACGGGGCTGAGGGAGGTATCTCTTAGCTCCTTTTTTCCAGCTAAGGCATATAATTTTAGTTTTAACCGCTCTAAGATTGCTCCTATCCTCTTAGTGAACAGGATCGAGTACTGGAGGAGATCTGGTAAGCCTATAAGAGTAATCATCACAGGACTACTCAATATGGAGGCAACGATCGAGAGTTTCACTTGGGGGCAGAAAGACGGTACAGGGGATATATACTATACCCTCAATCTTAAGGAGTACAAAAAGGTTAAGGTAAGAAAAATTGCTAAAAAAACCTCTACAGTAAAACCTACAACGAGGGCAGTAAAACCTCCTACACCAAAAGCGGAGGGAGGAACTACAAAAAGGACATATACAGTACAGAGAGGGGATTGTTTATGGGCGATTGCTAAGAAGTTTTACGGGAATGGATCACAGTACCCTAAGATAGCGAACGCCAATAAGGACAAAATTAAAAATCCTAATCTAATATTTGCAGGGCAGGTATTAACTATCCCTTAAGGAGGCGGCTAGAGTGATTGTAATACACAAAGACAGGGATATTACAGATTATGTAAGCTCCATTAGCTGGGGAGGCTCCAGAACAGAGGTAGCCAGAAAGCTGGGGATTAAAGTAATCAACGCTCCTCTGGATAAAAATATTACGCCTTTAATCATCGACTTAGCCGATCCTATCTACTTATATGAGGATGATGGGGTAACAGAACGGTTTAGGGGGTTTGTGGTAGACAGGGAGGCAAACAGCGTAGCAGGGGCAGTAACCTATGTAGCGTATGACCTCCTTTTCTATACACTTAAAAGCAAGGCTACCTACAATTTTTCCGATAAATCGGCAGAAACGATAGCTAAGCTGGTGTGCGAGGATGTAAAGATCCCGACAGGAGAGCTTGCAGTAACAGGGCTTAATCAAAAGCTCATAGTACAAAATGTAAGCATTTACGAGATTATAATGCAGGCGTACACGCAGGCATCTCAAAAGAACGGTAAAAAGTACAGAGTAACCGCTAAAAAGGGGAAACTCAATGTAGAGGAAGTTGGTAAGGTGGTTTGCGAGATTGAGATAGCGGAGGATAGTAATATCCTTAGCTCCAACTACAAGGAAACACTTACCAATATGGTAAATAAGGTAAAAATATACGATGGAAAAGGAAATCTTTCAAGCGTGGTACAAAACGATGCGGAGGTTAAAAGGTATGGTATTTTTCAGCAGGTTTACACGAAAGAGGAGGGAAAAGATCCTACTACTACCGCTAAGAGTATGTTTAAGGGCGTGGAAAAGACTTTTACCCTTACCTGTGTAAATATCAATGAGGCGGTAACGGGAGTAGGGGCTATCGTAAAAGACAGTACCACAGGGCTTAAGGGGTTAGTGTGGATTGATAGTGATGTGCATACTTGGACGGACGGGGTAGCCACGATGACACTTACCGTAACGCTTAAGGCTCTAATGGATGAGAAAAAGACTCAAGAGCCTCCGAAAGAGCAGAAAAAAGAGGAAAAATCCTCTAAGAGTACGAAAAAAGGAGAAAAAGCAAACGATCCTACTAAGCCTTATACACCTACTGTAGGATCTAAGACTAATCCGCCTTTTGAGGTAGTCAATAAATACTGGAGGACGGAGATGGAGGGCTTTATGACTTACGCACAGGCTCTCTCTTACTACTCATCTCATAACGGTAAAGCTAACGGGTGGAAGATATTAGATGCAAGCAGAAAGGAGATACTGGCTTAGTGGATAAAAGCGGAATGGAAAGCGATCATTATTTTGCTGAAATGCTTGGAATGATGAGATCGCAGGGGGCTAAAGATAATCCAGTAACTCTCCAGCTTGGCATTATGCAGAGTGCTAATAGCGTAAAAGTGGATGATTTGGTGCTTAATGCGGAGGATTTATATATAGCGGATCATCTGGTGGCAGGCTATACGAGAAAAATTAAAGTGCCTTATGTATCTGGAGTAACGGTAGATACCACTCAAAGCGATCCATTCGGAACGGTAAGCCCGGAGGGGGTATATTCGGATCCAGATACGCAGGTAAGTACTCAGAGCCAGATAGTTTTTTCAGACGGACTTAAAAAGGGGGATCTGGTAGCGGTACAAAAGCTGGAGAATACTAATAAATTTGTAATTTTGGCGAGAGTGGTGGAGGTGTGATATGAGTTTATTCCCATTCGCAACAGATGCGGAGCTTGAGCTCATTACGCCAGAGGTAACAGCCTCCTCTATTAGAGAGTATGAGATTGATTTTAAGAATAATCGGCTCACAGGGAAAATAGTAGAGGGGGTAGATGCTCTCTGTGTATGGGCTTACTTAGCTCTTAAGGCAAAAAGATACCGCTGGCTTATTTATAGCTGGGGGTACGGTAATGAAGTGTATGAGCTCATCGGAGGCTCTTACAGCGAGGAATTTATACAGAGCGAGTGTAGGCGGTATATGGAGGAGTGCTTATTGGAAAATGAGCACATAACAGGAATTGAAGATTTGGATGTAACTCAAGAAAAGGATACGCTGTATATCAAGTTTCGACTTGTTACAGACTTGGGAAGTAAGGAGGTGGAAATGAATGTATGAGGATCAAACATACGAGGCGATATTAGACAGAACGCTGGCAAGAGTTTCTACTGATGTGGATAAGCGAGAGGGCTCTTTAGTAATGAACGCTGTAGCTCCTACATCGGCGGAGCACGCTAATATCTATATCTTACTGGATAGCGCTATTAAAAATGGCTATGTGGCTACAGCGGATATTAGAGAGTTTATTGAGCTTGGATGTAGACAGCGTGGGATAATTCCTTTTGAGGCTACACAGGCGATACTCAAGGGTAAATTCAATATGAAAATCCCTGTAGGCTCAAGGTTTAGCCACGATGAACTCAACTACATTGTCGTAAAATTCATTGAAGAAAAGGAAAAATTTTTCTACTACCAAATAAAATGTGAAACATTCGGAGAAATCGGTAATAAGAGTTTTGGAGAGCTTAATCCTATTGACTTTTTCCACAAGGATCTGGAGGGAGAGCTTATGGAGCTACTTATCCCAGCAGAGGACGAGGAGAGCGATGTAAGCCTAAAACAACGGTATGATAACTCATTTAAGAGTGAGGCGTACAACTGGAATAAGCAGGACTACAAGGAAAAAACTAAGGCACTTGGGGGCGTTGGAGGGTGTATCGTAAAATCGGTGTGGAATGGTGCTGGAACAGTTAAATTACTTATTATTGATAGTGAGTACAACAAGGCTACCCCCGTTCTTACAGAAAGGGTTGAGAATATATTAGACCCAGATCCAAAAGGGCAAGGAAACGGACTTGTTCCAATAGGGCATACTGTAACAGTAGTTACACCAGATACAGTAACTCTCCAGATTAGAGTTAGGATTACTTTTCAAGACGGGCATGACTGGAACAGTAAAAAAGCGTTAATTAATAAGGCTTTGCAGGATTATTTTTTAGAAATGAGGAAAAATTGGGAAAATGATACCTTAATAGTGAGGATATCTCAAATTGAAAATCGTATCCTCAATGTTGAGGGAGTGCTGGATGTAGCGAATACTACAATAAACTCAGTACCGGATAATTACACTGTACAGAATAATCAACTCCCAATTTTAGGAGGTATAGAAAATGTCGGCTAAAGAAGTGGAGCTATTAAGCTATTTACCTTTTCATATCAGAGAAATCAAAGAATTCAAGGAAATTGCAAAGGCAGAAACTCCGGAGATCAAACTTATTCTTGAGGCGATTGATAAATTCTTAAGAAACATGTTCATCGAAACAGCAGACGAAGATGGGGTAGCTTATTTTGAATCTTTATTAGGCATATTTCCAGAGGAAAATGATACTTTAGAGAACAGAAGATTTAGAGTGTATTTACGCTGGAATATTAGAAAAAACACACTTAATGAAAGTTTGACAGCTCTATTAGGTGTAGACGGGGTTAAGACCGAATTACAGGGATTATCCTTGACTGTTAAAGTAGCATTAACAGAAAAAAATAAAGTGAATGAAGTAAGGCAGCTTTTAGAGCGGATGCTCCCGGCCATTATGATGTTTACGGTATCGCTGCTTTATAACCAGTGGGGGAATATCAAGCTTTTGAAATGGGGAGAGGTTAAAGGCAAAACTTGGGGACAGTTAAGAAATGAGGTGTTATAAGTGCAGGAAACGAATTTTTATAAGTTAAGAAAGCCGGATGAGGCAGACTTTATCAATGTTGAGGATTTGAACTACAATGCAGATGTACTGGATCAGGAATTAAATAACCTTAAAAATAATAGTGCTGTTCGTATTTCGACAACGGACGAGGCTTTTATCAATACTTTAACCGGCAACACTGGCAAGGTCGGACAGGACTATCTATTCGGCTCTAAGGGGGATAAGAACGGCGCCGGGCTTTATCAGGCATTGCAGAACTGTGTAAGCAATGGGTACACCATCAATATTGTAAACCTAAGCGGGGAAAATGAGGGCTTACTGGGCAGCCACTTTAAAGAGCCGGCGTATTATCTGGCTACTTTTTTGGACGTTAAAAAAATAGCTATTCGGGCGATGACCTCTCCAGTAGAAGTTATCAATAGCCTGTCAGACGGCAGCACGGACAAGCCAATATCGGCAGCGCAAGGGAAATGGCTCAATGAGAACAAGCTGACCAACAATAAACGGACATTAACGGCAGCGGAATTGAACAATCCCAATTACCCAGAGCCTTATGTATGCAGTACGGATAAAGGCAAAGAAATCGGACTCCCTACATCGTGGGCGTATATCCAGTATTTTCGTCATGAGAATAATGACGGGTATGGTACGCAAGTAGCCTATAAATTAGATGGTAGTCCATCTGGGCTTGAAAATAAAGTTGACAAAGCATGGTCAATGAAAATTAGAACGAGTAATGGAACAGCATGGCTACCATGGGAAAATGTAATTACTTCTAAAGAAAAGTGGGATAGACCGGTACTGGACTTAAATACCTGTATTGAGGATGGTATGAGTTATTATTTTAATTCAAATACACTAAATCGTCCAGGAGGTACGGGTGATGGTATCGTCACTATGCATGCGTATAATAAGGATAATTATGCAGTAACATTCGGGGTTCAGATTGCATATTCGTGGTGGGACAACAAGGTCGCCATGCGGTCAATTAAAAATACTGATTTTGCACCGTGGAAAGAAATTTTAACGAGTGATAACCATGCATTTTCGGTTGACGGGAACGGAATTCACATGAAAGGCTTGGATAAGAAAGTTCACTCTCGTCACATTGAAGGTGATGTTCCAGGGCAAGATGGTACATTATTCCTCAACTACCATAACAGAAAGCCAGTTTACTTCAAGGCAAGTGATGGATCAGATCATACATTACAAGAACTTTTTCAATCAGCCAGTAATGGAAAAACAACGATTGCCAACGCCATTACTGGCAAAGGAGTGCCGACCAGCACTACGGCGAGTTGGCAGGAGATGGCGGGGAATATTGGGAAGATAAAAAAAGCGGATGTATTAAATAGCGTTTTTGAAGGAGTGTACCCTGTGGAAACGCGAGACCAATATGGGAATAGACTATATGAATTTAAAAAAGCGTTATCTAAGAAATATAACAATTTTATTTGGGAATTAAGATATAGCCAAGAATCAGGTGGACCTTCCGATGAAGGGTACGCATTTCAGCTGTGGTTTTTTAGCGATACTAATTTTCAGCAATTATCGAAACATATGGTTTTTCGATCTTTACTTAGAGACAATGGCTCTTATTTTATATCTAATCCAGATAGGATTATGCTTAATCTTGCAGATGTAAGAAGTATAAAAATGCTTTCTTATTTGGGAGAATATGATATTGGTTGGGGAACTTTAATTGCATGGTAAAAATTACAGGAGGTAACTATGTACGCATTTTTAATTGACGACAACAAGCAAATTATCGGCTATCAGCCGACCACGGTCGAGCTAATCAAGGCCGAAGTGGAGCGGCCAATACCGCCGCACCACCCCAAGCCTGGCATAGATTATGTTGAGTATTGGGACGATGTGGAAAAGAAAATTGTTTTGAGAGAAGTAGCACGACCGTTAACCGAAAGCGAGAAAACAGCGCAATCGATTAATGATATCAACCAATTATTAGCTGACCTGATAGCAGGAGGTGAACAGAGATGAAAGACTACAAATTAAGGATTTTCAAACGTGCGATTCTGGCCCGTATGGAAGCCGAGCAGGCCACCAGAGAAGAAATTCTGGCGAGTTATCCTCGGTTGACGGAGACTGAGAAACAGGCTCTTCGGGAAGTAATCCCGGAAACTATCGACTAAGGGCAAAGGACATGGGGCGGCGAGAGCTGCCCCAATCAAAGGTGGTGAATGGTGAAAGATATTATTGGTATTTTTGGGCGTTTTAGTATAGAGCAAGTAATTGGCCTATGCTGTGCGTTCTACGGCCTGTATAAGGTCATAGAACGAGTGTATAAGGCAGTCACGGACTATCATGACAAGCAGCAGGAAAAAGAGGAGCTATTTGCCATGATAAAGGAAAATCAAGCCAGTATTGACAAGCTGGCGGAAAAGATTGACGATCATATCCGGCGTGACCGGGAATATAAGCTGGGGAGTCTTCGAGACAAATTATTTGTTTGTTACAACGCGGTAAAGAAACAAGGGTACATTACGCGGCGACAGCTTGAAAACTTTCACGCGAATCTTGATGTTTACCGCAAGGAATATGGCGGTAACGGATTAGTGGACAAGGTGTACGAACCAGAAATTAATAAGGCGGAAGTAAGGGAGGATTGATACATGGAAGAAGCATTCAGCACAAATAATCAAATATTTGGTGCAATTCCGTCTAACCGAAGTCCGAAAGACTTTCCGGTTTTGGCAGAAAGCGGCGTAGAACTGGGACCGGTTTACAAGCCGGAGAACATTGAAACCATATTAAACATGGTTATGTATAATCAGCTGCTTTCCGGCAGCTGCGTCGGTCAAGCGCTGGCAAAGGCAAAATCTTTGCTGGAGTATATTCAGAACCCGGACAATGTCTTTTTATTCAGCGGCTGGTTTTTATGGATGAACCGGCCAAAGAATATTAGCTACTTGCTGGACACGGAAGGAACATCACTAAAAGATCAGGCCGAAAAGCTGGTCGAGGATGGCGTGTGTTTTTTATCGCAATATGACTTAAACCCAAGGCAGACAAGCGACAGGGTTTCTTACAAGGACAATAAAGATAAGTTTTACGGGGAAGTACGTCCAGCGCTGCTAAGTTCAGCGGCTGGGTACAAAGCTGACAAATACCTTTTTCCGGAAACGGAAGCGGAAATCAAGCAGGCGATTAAAAAGCTTGGGTGTGTCTGTATCTGCATTCCCTTGTATCCATCGTTTAGCTTTGTCCAGAGCAATGGGATTATTCCCAACCCGCAAGACGGTGAAAGCTTAAAGGGCTTTCATACCATGCTAATTTATGGCTGGGACGATAGTAAGGCCGTTTGGTACGGCCATAATTCTTACGGCCGAGGTTGGGGAAAGAACGGCTTTTTCACCATTCGGAAAGATTACCCGATCAAGGAATATGTCGCGATTGCCGATGACAGCTTACTTCATTGGGCGGACAAATATTTTTACTTCCTTTGGAAGAAGGGTGTGACGCTGCATGAGCGGAACTTTGACCAGAACATCAGCCGGGGTGAAACAATGGCTATTTTGGCCAGAGTGCTGGCGGGCGGAGATAAGAATGTGTTCCCTGTGATAAACGCTGAACATTGGGCTGACAAGTATTTCAAATATCTTAACAGCCACGGCTGCAAGGTATTTGAAAAGAATTACGATAACAAAGTTACGCGCGGCGAGTTTATGACCTTGCTGTATCGGGTGCTGAATAAGAATGACACAACCGATGTATTGCCGTCCAAGGGTGAGCACTGGGCGGAGGCGTACTTTGAGGAATTAAAGAAATTAGGAGTTGTTATTCACGAAAAACGCTTTAATGATTCGATTACCAGAGGAGAGGTTATGGCGCTGGTAAGCAGGTCATTAGGGTACAAAGAATAAGGAGGTTACTTATGAATCAATTATTTACCAATTATCCGATGATTGCGTATGCGTTTTTAGGCATTGTTCTGGTCTTTGCAGCCTATCTTTTTGTAAAAGAAATGCAAAGGCTGGGGCTGGAGAGGATCCGAAAAATCGTTTATCAAGGATTTATCACGGCAGAAAACAGGTTTAAACACGGCGACAACGAAAGGAAGTTTGAGTATGTTGTTGCCTTGGCGAGGGAAAATATTCCGGCACCGTTTAATGCGTTTATTTCCGTAAAATTACTAAAGGTGGTTGTTCAGGCGTGGTTTGACTTGGTAAAAGACCTGCTGGACGATGGCCGAATTAACCAGTCAAGCAAACCAAAGGGGGAGACAAAAAATGCTGAAGCCATTAACCGTCATTGACGGAATCATTCAGGACAAGGAGATTGACGGCATACGGGTTAATATTGCGATTGTGCAGCCAAGGGGCAAGCGGAACGTGCGGACGCTGGTTAAGATGACAGAGGTTATCGGTATTACCAACCATAATACCGCGAACACCGCGCCGACGGCAGGAAGTGAGGCGCATGCCCGGTATCTACAAGGTTTGGAAAATGCAGATAAAGAGTACAAGTCAGTGCATTTTTTTGTTGACGCCGACCGCATTATTCAATGTGTCCCGATTGACGAGTTCTGTTATCATGCCGGGGACGGCAACGGCGACGGTAACCGGAAAACCATCTCCGTTGAGATTTGCGAAAATGGTAATTATGCGAAAGCAGAATCAAACGCGCAGAAACTGAACGCTGCTTTGCTACTTACCTATCCTAATCTAAAGATTTACAAACACCAAGATTGGAGCGGTAAATTCTGCCCGCGCAGGATTTTAGCCCGGCCGAATGGCTGGCAGGAGTTTACGGCGGGGATTGTCAAGCTGGTTGAGGACGCTAAAAAGAATGTCGTCAAAGTCAATTACAATGGCCAGATGTACGAGTTGGCCGGACAGGTGATCGACAACAAGAATTACGTTGGGATCCGGGAAATGGCCGAGAAGGTATTTGGTAAGATTGTTGAATGGGACAGCAAGAATAAGGTGGTGGTTATTATGGACAAGTAGGAATAAGGCTATTAGCACTTAAAAATAAGGAGGTTTACAATGACTGGAAGGCAGTTAAGAGAAAAAGGCGTAATTACAACGAAAGCTAAAACAGAAAAAGCGATTAATTTTAATGAAGGAGAAACATCGGAAATTTCAGTTAATCCGGGCAAAAATGCAAGAGAAACTTTTAAAATAGGAGATGTAGTCCAGTTTATGGGTTGCCTCCAGTATACTAACTCCTATGCAAGTGGAGTAGCTAAAGCATGTAAAGCAGGACTTGCAAAAGTAACAAGTTTCTCTCTAAATAACCCGCATCCATATCAGTTGCAAGCTATAGTCGGAAAAGGCTCCACTGTTTATGGATGGGTAAACGAGGAAGATATTGCGGGAAAAACAGACGGGACAGGTAAGATTTGTTCGTAGTAGCAAACCTATTCTCTAAAATTGCTACAATGCGGCATGAATGTGTAATACCCAATAATATTATAAAAAAACCTTATCCGCGAGGGGAAAACAGTTAAATTATCATAAAAAATCGAGGGGGATATTGGCATAGGCTAGTATCCCTCATTTTTTTAGTTGTAAATATTATATAACTAGTATATAATAAACAGAGTAATGTAAGATTATGGTAAAAAATAATAAACAGGATAATAAAGGAGCGTAACGTATGAAACAGCGGGCGGTTTATTACGCAAGAGTATCAACGGATGAAGAAAAGCAACTTAACGCCCTCGAAAAGCAGATACAGGAAAACAAGGATGTTATAGCCTCTAATGGCTGGAAACTTGTAGATGAATACATAGACGAGGGAAAAAGCGGTACCTCTACTAAGAGGAGAAATGAATATAAAAGGCTTTTAAAAGATTTATCAGAGGATAAATTTGATATTGTAGTATGCAAAGATCAAGACAGGCTCCAAAGAAATACTTTAGATTGGTATTTATTTGTTAATCAAATCGTAACTAACGATATTAAGCTGTTTATGTACTTAGATAATAAGTATTTTAGCTCTAATGAAGATGCACTTATTACTGGAATTAAGGCAATTATAGCGGAAGAATATAGCAGAAATCTTAGTAAAAAATTGAATAACACTAATAAACGCAGAATTGAAATGGCTAAGCAAGGATTTGAGGTATCAGCTCTTGGTAATGGAAAAGCTTTAGGGTATAAAATAGAAAATAAGCGATGGGTAAAGGTGCCGCAAGAAATAGAACTGGCACTTTTTATATGGGATTTATATGAAAAATATGATAGTATTCGTAAGGTAAGGGATATACTAAATAATATGGGCTATCGCAATTCCGTAGGTAAACCTTTTTCCTTAGAAAGCATTTCAAGGGTGCTAAAAAATGAGAAAGCTAAGGGCATCTTAGTAATGGGGCGGTATAAACATGATTTTGATAAAAAGCGGGTTATTAAAACCGCAGAGGAAAATTGGACAAGAATAACAATGCCAGAATTGGCATATGTATCAGAAGAAAGATGGCAAAAGGTAAATGACCGGCTTAAGAGTAAAAAAATTGGAAAAAGAGGAAAATACATGGGAGCAGATCCACTTAGTGGTAAAATATTTTGCGGCAAATGCGGATCAGTGTATTGGAGACGATTTTCTAAGGGATATATTAGCTGGTACTGTTCAAAGGCTTATTCTAAGGGGAGTATAATATGTAATGGGTCTAATCCTATGAGTGGGATTAAGCTTAAAAAAATTTATGCTAAGTTAAGTGAGGGGCTTGTAGTCAATAGAGAAGTAGTTAAAGAGAGTATTATAACTTGGCTAGAAGAAACCAAGAATGCTCTTACAGATGATACTAAAAGGAAAACTGCCTCTTTAGATCTCCAAAAAGCTTTACAGAAGAAAGAAAAGCTAACAGAGATATATTTGGAGGGGATAATTTCTAAAGACGAATATAAGGTAAAATATGCGGATCTGAATGAGCAGATAACAGAGTTACAGATGTTAGTAAAACCAGTAGAGGATAATAAAGATGTTGTAGAAATTAAGGAAATTCTAAAAAATATAGACGCAGAGATAGACGCTTATATCAATTTAGATGAATTTGAGGATAGTAAAATAGATTTTCTCATAGAGCATACGAAAAAAATAACTGTAGATAATAAACATCTAATTATAGAACTAGATTTAATTGGAGGGGCTATAATTGCAGGGGAAGATTTTTTGTTATTTGTTCACGATAGTGGAGAGATAACAAATGCTGGAATTTATAGAAGTATCGCATAGCTTTGGTGATAAAAAGATACTGTCAAATATTAGTTTCACTGTAAATAAAGGAAGCATTATCGGGCTAATCGGCGCCAACGGAGCCGGTAAAACTACGATGATTCGTTTAGCAACGGGGTTGATGAAGCTGTCATCAGGGATAATAAAAGTTGCGGGTTATTCCTTAGAGGAAAGTCCCAGAGAATATCAGGCTAAAATAGGAGCAGTATTGGAAGGGAAACGAAATATTTATCTTAGAATGAACACGATTGAAAATTTAAGATATTTTGCCTATTTAAGGGGACTATCTTCAAATTATATAACTAAACGAATTGAGCAATTAGTTGCTAGTTTGCAGATGGAGGCTTTTGCCTATAAAGAAGTCTATTCTTTATCTAGTGGAATGCAGCAAAAAGCCGCAATTGCTTGTAGTTTAATTCATGATCCGGAATTAATTTTTCTGGACGAACCGACAGTAGCGTTAGACTATGAATCGGTGAACTTGATATATCAGTATTTGCATGAACTAAAGAAGCAGGGAAAAACTTTATTGATTACTAGTCATGATTTTGGTTTTTTGAATGAACTTGTGGATGCAGCGCTATTTTTGGAAAATGGCACCATTCGCTTTTTAAATATGGGAGAAACCAAAAGTAGTATCAAAGACATATATTTGATGATGTCCAAAGGGGAAAAGACATGATTGGAAAATTAAAGGCGGAAATTTATAAAAATTATATTTATATAAAGCGCTATCCATTAGAAAT
The DNA here is from genome assembly GCA_002999035.1 of Lachnospiraceae bacterium oral taxon 500. NCBI lineage: Bacteria > Bacillati > Bacillota > Clostridia > Lachnospirales > Lachnospiraceae > Lachnospiraceae bacterium oral taxon 500. Next base: position 2,391,147 of record CP027241.1, on the reverse strand, counting down.
AGCTAGTGATTTTATTTTGTATATTCTTATTTTTGGGGCTATATATATTTCGGCCAAGAATCATTACCAAGACGCTGCCGCCAGGAATGAACAGGTGAACAGACTGATTATGAGTTACACCAGTTGGGTTTTCTTTTCTAATATGTTAAATCATATTTCAAACAATGTTATTAAAGAAATAACCCAAGGAACAATTGACCAGTTGGTTTTGTGTGATTTGAATTTAGCTAAAACATTTATTGTCAGAAGCATTGTGTATGCGTTAAGAGTAGGTTTATTGATTGTGCCATTTACTTGTGTTGAATTTCTACTGACAAGTGGAAGTTATATGTTTACTATCGAATTTTACTTGCTGTTTACTATAATTGCTATCGGTTCTTTGGGGCTGTCACTGCTGATGGGCGGATTAACATTAAGGTATAAGAGCATTGGTAAATTATCATTCTTAATCAGCATTTTCTTTTTGGGAACGGCAATTTTTGATTTTAAAGATGTTTTGTATCGATTTGGATATTTAAAATATATTTTTCCATTTGTAGTAGGACAGCAGATGTTAAAAAATATTACCTTGCATCGTTTTATTGCGGCGGAAGAATATACTTTTTTAGCAGTTAATGCGATTATCTACTTTTCTGGCGGTGTGTGGATATTTAACAGAAATTATCGAGCTGCTCGCTTAAAGGGAGAGTTAAATAAAATATAAGGATTTAATTAAAACTCAACTTTCCCGTGTTAGGCTGGGGGCAAGCAAAACCCTTAGGCAGAAATTTAACAAAATTAAAAAAAAGAACTTGAAATAATACCGGCAGTTAGGTATAATAAGCTTAGAGATTGTGTGCAGATAAGCTTATGCCGCAGTCAAAGCCGATTTTTCAAACGCCGTTGGGCCGTAGTGCGCAAACGAAGCAGCGGTCTTTCAGTTATCACTTTACCGCAGGGAAAGGCGTTTAAGAGATTGAGGATTCCATATAAACACAAACAAATAGGAGGAAGAAAAATGGCAGTAAAAGTAGCGATTAATGGTTTTGGCCGTATTGGCCGTCTTGCGTTCCGTCAAATGTTCAAAGCAGAAGGATACGAAGTGGTAGCAATCAACGATCTGACCGATGCGAAGATGCTGGCTCACTTATTAAAATACGATTCTTCTCAGGGCAAATACGCTTTGGCCGATAAGGTATCGGTTGACGGAGAAAATATTGTAGTTGACGGCGTGAAGATTCCGATTTACGCAAAGGCCAACCCGGCAGAGCTTCCCTGGAAAGAATTGGGAGTAGACGTTGTTTTGGAATGTACGGGATTTTTTGCTTCCAAGGCAAAATCACAGGCGCATATTGATGCGGGTGCAAAAAAAGTAGTTATTTCCGCTCCGGCTGGAAATGATCTTCCGACTGTTGTTTTTGGCGTAAATGAAAAGATTTTAAAGAAGGAAGACACCATTATTTCGGCAGCTTCCTGTACGACCAACTGCTTGGCGCCGATGGCGAAAGCACTGAACGATTTAGTGCCGATCGAAAAGGGCTTCATGACTACGATTCACGCTTATACCGGCGATCAAATGACTCTGGACGGCCCGCACAGAAAGGGCGATTTAAGACGTGCCCGGGCAGCAGCAGCCAATATCGTTCCGAACTCCACCGGTGCAGCTAAAGCTATCGGTTTGGTTATTCCGGAATTAGACGGCAAATTAGCCGGTGCAGCACAGCGGGTACCGGTAACGACCGGCTCCAGCACGGAATTGATTTGCGTTGTAAACGGCGAAGTAACGGCTGAACAGATTAACGCAGCAATGAAGAAAGCAGCCAGCGCTTCTTATGGCTACAACGAAGATGAGATCGTTTCTTCCGATATCGTCGGCGAGACCCACGGTTCAATCTTTGATGCAACCCAGACCCGGGTTTCTGCTTTGGGCGGCGGCAAGACCTTGACCCAAACCTTTGCTTGGTATGACAACGAGAACTCCTATACCAGCCAAATGGTTCGGACCATTAAATATTTTGCAGAATTGGATGCATCTTTGCAAGACTAATAAAAACTGTTAAACATAAAAAAACACAAGAAAAACATAAGAAAAATGTAAGAAAACTATAAGAAAAATGATCCAAAGAGGATCCGATCTATTCTTGGATCGGGTTCTCTTTTTTATGAAAAAGAAAGGAATTGCTATGCTGAATAAAAAAACCGTAGACGATATTAATGTAAAAGGCAAGAGAGTATTGGTTCGTTGTGATTTTAACGTGCCGATCATTGACGGCAAGATTACCGATGAAAACCGGCTGACGGCAGCGCTTCCGACCTTAAATAAACTGATTAAAGACGGCGGCCGCTTAATTTTATGTTCGCATTTGGGTAAGCCCAAGGGTGAGCCGAAGCCGGAAATGTCTTTGGCTCCGGTGGCTAAGCGCCTGAGCGAGCTTTTGGGACGGGAAGTTGTATTTGCGGCTGATAATGAAGTGGTTGGCCCCAATGCCAAAGCGGCCGTAGAAAAAATGCAGGACGGCGATGTAGTGCTGCTGGAAAACACCAGATACCGCAAGGAAGAAACCAAGAACGAAGAGAACTTTTCCAAGGAATTGGCTTCTTTGGCGGAAGTTTTTGTTGACGATGCTTTTGGTACGGCCCACAGAGCGCATTGCTCCAATGTCGGCGTAACCAAGTTCTTAAGCCCGAATGCAGTCGGTTATTTGATGGAAAAAGAAATCAATTTCCTCGGCAATGCCGTAACCAGTCCAAAGCGGCCGTTTGTAGCAATTTTGGGCGGTGCGAAAGTATCGGATAAGATCAATGTAATCAGCAATTTGATTGAAAAGGTCGATACCCTGATTATTGGCGGCGGTATGGCTTATACTTTCTTAGGCGCGATGGGCAATAATATCGGCAAATCGTTATTTGAAGCCGATAAGGTTGATTTGGCCAAGGAAATGCTGGAAAAAGCCAAGGCGCGCGGCGTAAAGCTTCTGCTGCCGGTTGATAACGTAGTTGCGCAGGAATTTAAGAACGATACGCCGTTTAAGACGGTATCGCGCGGCGGAATTGAAGATGACTGGGAGGGCCTGGATATCGGAGCCGAAACGATTCAGGAATTTTCGGCTGAGATTGAAAAAGCGCAGACCGTGGTTTGGAACGGACCGATGGGTGTGTTTGAGTTTGAAAACTTTGCTAAGGGAACGAAAGCGATTGCCGAAGCCTGTGCCAAAGCAGCCGGCAAAGGTGCAACTGTTATCATCGGCGGCGGTGATTCGGCGGCGGCCGTTAATCAGCTTGGCTTTGGCGATAAGATGACACATATTTCCACCGGCGGCGGCGCTTCGTTGGAATTCTTGGAAGGTAAGGAATTACCGGGCGTTTTTGCGGCGGATGATAAATAGGCCGAGGCCGGAAAGGATTTAAGAGATGAGAAGAAAGATAATTGCCGGAAACTGGAAAATGAATAAGACTCCGCAGGAGGCAGTCGCTTTAATCAATGAATTGAAGCCACTTCTGGCAAATGCCGAAGCGGAAGTTGTTTTTTGCCCGCCGGCTGTCAGTCTGGCAGCCGCTTTGGAGGCGACCAAAGGCAGCAATATCGGCATCGGCGCGCAGAATATGTACTTTGAGGAATCCGGCGCTTTTACCGGCGAGATTGCGCCGAATATGCTGACGGAAATGGGCGTTAAGTATGTGATTTTAGGCCATTCCGAGCGTCGGCAGTATTTTGCTGAAACGGATGAAACGGTAAATAAGAAGGTATTAAAGGCCTTAGAGCATAATCTGATTCCGATTGTTTGCGTTGGTGAGAGTTTGGAGCAAAGAGAGCAGGGCATTACCGAGGACTTAGTGCGCTTGCAAACAAAGATTGCTTTGCGCGGCGTACCGGCTGAGCGGGCGAAGGAAGTAGTGATTGCCTATGAACCGATTTGGGCGATCGGTACCGGCCGGACAGCGACCAATGAACAGGCAGAGGAAGTTTGTGCTGCGATTCGTAAGGTTTTGAAAGAACTTTACGGCGGAGTTGCCGAAGAAATCCGGATTCAGTACGGCGGCAGCGTTAAGCCGAGCAATGCCAAGGAGATTTTCGGAATGCCGAATATTGACGGCGGTTTAGTCGGCGGTGCATCGCTGACGAAGGATTTTGCCGGAATTGTGCAATAGGAAAAATAGGAGAAATAGCAAAAAACAACCGTATGAAAAATCATACGGTTGTTTTTTAAAGAATTATTTGCCGAGTTCATTGACCAGCTTTGTTAAGCGGGAAACCTTACGGCCGGCGGTATTTTTGTGATAAATACCTTTTGAGGCAGCCATGCTGATTTTTTTGATTGCTGCTTTCAATTCGGTTTGCGCGGCAGCGGCATCTTTGTTTTCAATCGCGGTGATTACTTTTTTGATTTGTGTCTTAACCGCTGATTTAATGCTTTTGTTACGCAGAGCCTGACGCTCCGTTACTTGAATTCTTTTGATTGCTGATTTAATATTTGCCATTTCTTCACCTCTATAATATGATCAATTAGAATATCCGGACATAAGAGTGGATATTGCAGTTACATGCTTGCGGCTGATAATAGAGAGTTTATCCCGCAACATTCCTGACCATTATACGCACTTTTTGAAAGAATGTCAAGCTATTTTTTGGAAAGATTCAAAATTCGTCTGCGCCGGCGATTCATCTGCGCTGCTGCATGGAAGCCGATGGTTCAGCGTTGAAATCTTACATTTACCTTCTTCTTGAACTTTTTTCCGCATCAATAGCCAGCACAAACATCAGGACATGCAGAGCAGCGGCAGGATTTTCAATATCCAAGACATAGGTATCCGTCATATGAAAAAATTCTTTGGAAACTGTCGCAATTAGCTGTCCGCTTGCATTTGTGATGGAATAATCCCATTCCATAAAATCACCCTTGACTTGCCAGTCATTAAAGTCGATGTTATAGCGCGGTGTCAGAAAAGAAAATTCTTTGCTGATACAACCGATATAGTGCTCGCGCTCATAAATCTCAAACTTGGGCAGCCAGGTAAAAATCTTTTCCTGAACAACGCCTAATTCCAAGCCGTCAGCATCAAAGACTTTCAGGCGATGTCCCCATGCCAGTTCGCCCTTGACCACATAAACAGTGTTTTCTGCTTCGTCGTAAATATCGTAGCTGCTGAACCAAGAAAAAAGTCTTTGTTTAAATAAAAGCTTCATCGGTATTCTCCTCGTATAATAAGTTTGTAAGCAGGAAATAAAGCTTACAGCTTTTAAGTCAACAAGCGGTAAATTAGGTAAGTTTTCTGGGGTATTTATTTTTGAACATCCTGTAGTTTTGCCGCCGAAAACGGCATTTCGCAGTCGGTTCAATCAAAAGTACGGAACAAAACTTGAGTTTACATTCATTATACAATTTTTCAGAGCAGAGAAACAAGAAGAATTTCATTAAAATTGGTCATAGGCATTGCTGTGTTTGTGGAAAATAGAGAAAGTCAGGCGGCCGCGATTGACAGACAATGATGAATATTATATAATAAAAGCATAAAAACATTACGCTTTGTCGGTCTTTTATCGGGAAGAAAAATAGAGGGGCGAAAGTGAATTGTTTAAAGTTACCATAAAAATCTGGCAGAAGCAAAACTTCTGCTGCGGTATGACGAGTGGCTCAATGTTGTCAAAAAGGAGAAGGTTATGGAATTAAGAGGAAAAGTGTTAATTGCACAAGGCGGCGGTCCGACAGCGGTAATCAATCAGTCCCTGGTTGGAGCGGTGCTGGAGTCCAGAAAATTTCCACAGGTTACCCGGGTATACGGGGCGGTTCACGGCGTGGAAGGCATTATCAACGAGCAGTTTTGGGATTTAACCAAAGAAACGACCAATAACTTGGAACGGGTCGCGGTTACGCCTTCGTCAGCGCTGCTGTCTACTCGGATTAAGCCGGATCAGGCCATGTGCAAGGAAATGTTTCATGTCATGAAAGTCCATGATATTCGTTATTTCTTTTATATCGGCGGGAATGACTCGGCCGACACGGTTAGGATTATCAACGAAGAAGCCATCAAGGCCGACTATGAGCTGCGCGCCATTCATATTCCCAAGACGATTGACAACGACTTGGTTTTAAACGACCATACTCCGGGCTATGGCTCGGCGGCGAAGTTTGTGGCAGAAGCCTTTGTCGGCGCCAACTTGGATAACCGGGCTCTGCCGGGCGTGTATATCGGCGTAGTCATGGGCCGGCATGCCGGCTTTTTGACGGCGGCGGCGGCACTGGCTAAAAAATATCCCGATGATGGGCCGCATTTAGTTTATCTGCCGGAAAGAGCATTTGATATTGACAATTTTTTGCAGGATGTTAAGTCTGCTTACGAACGCTGGGGAAGATGTGTGATTGCTGTATCCGAAGGGATTCAGGATGAAAACGGTGTGCCGATTGTGCAGAAAATCAGCGGCAAATTGGAAAAAGATGCACATGGCAATCTTCAGCTTTCCGGAACGGGCGCTTTGGGCGATTTGCTGAGCAATTTGATTAAAGAAAAATTGGATATCAAGCGGGTACGCAGCGATGTCTTCGGCTATTTGCAGCGTTCTTTCAGCGGCTGCGTGTCAGAGGTTGATCAGACCGAGGCCAGAGAAGTGGGCGAAAAAGCGGCGCAATATGCTATCTGGAGCAATGTCGATGGCTCGATTGTGATTGAAAGAACCGGCTATTATTCGGTTAATTACCACTTAGTCGCGCTGGAGGAAATCGCCGCTAAGACCAAGTACATGCCGGATAATTTTATTAACGCTGCCGGCAACAATGTGACAGAGGCTTTTATCCATTATGCCCGGCCTTTAATTGGCGATGGCTTTCGTCAGCCGCATCGGCTGAGAGCTGAGTTAGCGGCCAAACTACTTTAAATAACTCAAATTTTTATGTTTGACAGAATAAGCTTTTTTAGGCGACTGCCCGCCCAGGCAGAAAGCGAAGCTTTCAATCAGGGGCAGATTGTCTGCTCGGGCAGAAGTGCGCAGCACTTTGGTCAAGGGAGAGTTGAGTAAGCAAAAATCAAGCAAAAAAGCTGGGTTTGCGTGCAGCTTCCTGTTTTTGCCGAATCAGTCTCTGATAAAGTGCCGCCATGTGCTGACCAAAAGCCTCTTTGGATAGAGAATCGACGATTTCCTTCCCTTTTTTGGCCATAGTCTGCGTTTGACCGGGGGAGCGCAAAGCCTCATTAACGGCTTTGACATAGCTTTCCCGGTCAGTAAATAAATAACCGGATTTTTGGGCAACAACTACATCGGTAACATTTTCATCATCATAAACAATGACCGGTAAGGTAGTGGCCATGGCTTCAAATATGGTTAAGCCCTGGGTTTCTGTTTTTGACGCATTGACAAAGAAGTCGGCCAGACTGTAATACTGACTGACATCGCAAAATGGAATCCGGCCGGCAAAACAAACGGCGTTTTCCAAAGAAAGCGCCTGTACTAATTTTTCCAGTTCTACGCGGTAAGGGCCGTCGCCGACAATCAGGAGTCGGAGTTCCGGATGAGCCGCAAGCAGTTCCGGCATGGCTTCAATCAGAAAATCAATGCTTTTTTCCTGAGAAACTCGGCCGAGAGAGAGCAGAATTTGATTTTTTTCGGTGTAACCGTAACGACTTGTCAAAGCCTGAACAATAGGGCTGTTTTTGGGCAGCCGCTCAAATTGGTTGACATTGATGCCGGTTGGCAAGATGGCGATTTCATTGGTCACGCCGTAGCTGCGCAGTGCATTTTTGGTTTTTTTACTGGGGACAATCACAAGGTCATAGCCCTGCACATAAAACTTGCTGCCTTTTTTCATCAGTGCTTTCACCACCGGCTGACCGATGCTTAAAACATAGTGTGTATAGTCCTCATACATGGTGTGATAGGTATGAACTACAGGCAAATGCAGATGTTTGGCAAAAAAACGCCCCAGCAGCCCTAGCGAAAATTCGGTATGGGTATGAATCACATCCAGTCCGAGTGCTCTGACCTGACGAAAAGAGTTGTGAAAAATAGTCGGAATACCGACTCGAAACTCTTGCCATTTAGCGAAAGGAACAGAGGGAATTCGAATAACATTTTCTTCCAAACTGGCATCGTATCCGGGAACATTGACAGTGATGATAAAAACCTGATGACCGAGTTCGGTTAAAGCTTCTTTAAGCAGCATGACGGAAGTGACTACGCCGTTGACCTGCGGGTAGTAGCAATCCGTGAATAAGCCGATTTTCATAAATACCTCTTTTTCCAGCAGCCATTTTCAAGACAGGCTGCTTTAATTTTTAGTTAGGGCCTCAACTTTCCCCTGATCGAAGTGCTTTGCACTTCTGCCCGGGCGGGCAGTCTGCCATAGTCTTTTTTGGCTCTATCCCGCTCGGAGAGCGGGTGCATGGACTCACTCTCGCAATTTGCTTCGCAAATCGCATTCCGTTTCTGCCCATGCAACGAGCCTAAAAAAGACTGTTCTGTCGAACATGGGAAAGTTGAGTTAGGACTTAATATTTTGTTCCGCCGGTCTGTAGCCGAAGAAAAAGACAAAAAAGCCGATGATTAAGCCGATATAATAGGTGATGAACCGCCATAGCAGCATGATAGCCGTAGCCAGCGGACCGGCAATAAAGGAGCTGAAAAACACCAAAAAACCAAATTCTGCGCCGGCTGACGCTCCGGGCAAGGGCACAACCGAGGTAATCAGCATGGTATAGGAACTGGCCAAAATTGCTTCCAGCATGGTAATGTTTTGAAAGCCTAAAGCCCGGCAGACAAAGTAGGCAACCATATAAAAAACCGTCAGCCGGAGCGTATTTAAAAGCAGTGTTTCCAGTAAAAGCCGGGGCTCTTTTTTGAGCAGATTCATATTTTCGGAAAAGGTTTTGGTAAAGGCCAGAAGCTTTTGCAGACTCTTGTCTTTATTCTTGATCAGATGGAGTCTGGCCATAAAATTAAGACCGGCCGTACTGATGAAGCGGAGAAAGCGCCGACTGGTACTGACAAAGAACAAAAGGGCAATTACCAGAATATTTAAAATAAAACCGGAGACCAAAATAGCGGTCGAATATCGGCCGAACAGTAAAATCGGATGAAACAGATGAGAAATCAGTGCTACCAGACAATAAATGACCAGAGCTAATTGGTAAACAATAAAGTTTTGAACGGAAGCGGAGGTAATCTTCCCCAACCCGATTTTACTTTGTGCATTTAAAATATAAATCTGAAAGGGTTGTCCGCCGGTCGAAAAAGGGGTAATGCCGTTAAAAAATTGAGTGGCCAAGGTCAGCTTAAACATTTGGCTGAAGGAAATATCAGAGGTATATTTTTTTAAAATGGAATGATAAATCCGGGCTTCCAATCCCCAGAAAATGAGCATACTGACAATACCGGTCAAAAGCCAGGGCAGGCTGGCATGCCAAAGCGCCCCCAGGATATTGATAAAATCCTTGTGCAGAAAAAAGACCAGCAAAATCAAAGTCAGAACCATAGTACAAATAAAGTTTTTTCGATTAAAAAATTTTTTCATAAAGCTCTTTCTTTTCCATCAAAGGAAACAGGCAGCTATCATCGGGCAAGATAAAATCAGAAAACCTTAATTTCTCCAAGAATTCGGCATCTGACACAAAGTTTTTCTTTATTATATATGATATTGCCTGTAATTGGAATTAAGGCTTGATTAAAAATTTATCTTCCTTAATTCCCTTTTGTTAATAGACTTCTAAGAAAACGGCAGAAATCCGGCAGATGCCGTTGAAAAATGAAGGTACAGGCTTTGTTTAAAGCTTTTCCATGCCGGCAATCCGGTGGTTGATTTTTTCAATCAAAGCTGAATCATAATGCAAATATTCCAATATTTTCACGGCATTACGGGTTGAGGTGATGCCGGGATGAATCTTGTAGTCAAAGCTGAGATCTTCTTTGGTCACGTTTTCCGTAAAATAATAGGGCGTATAGCCGGGAATTTGCGGAATCAGCTGCAAATCATGAGTCGCAACCGCGCCCAAGGTATTGGCGGCATCAAGTGCCAGACAAATTTCGGCTGCCGAAGCAATTCGCTCGACCGGGTTGGTGCCCTTAAAAATTTCATCAATCAAAAACAGCGTCCGGTAGGAACGTCCGGATAATTCTAACATCCGCCGGATGGCGTCAGCTTCCTGCAAAAAATAAGACTTGCCTTCGGCGATACTGTCCTGCAGACTGATGGAAGTAATAATATGCAAAGGGCAAAGCGTCATTTCCGCGGCGTAAGCAAAGTTCCAGGTTTGTGCCAAAAGCACATTGACGCCCAGCGTGCGGAGAAAGGTTGATTTTCCGCTCATATTCGAGCCGGTGATTACCAGCGAAGTTTTGATATCCAGATCATTGGCCACCGGTGCAGATAAGAGCGGGTGAATCAGATGTTTAAACCGAATCAGTTTTTCAGTTGGAGCAACGAAAACCGGTGTGCAGATTGGTTTGGTGTTTTCCTCAAAAAACAGACTCATCGCCTGATGCATGTCCATTTGACCGGTGATTTCATACAGCCGGAAAAGCAAGTCAGCTTTGGGAGCTAATTTTTTGGCAATGCTGACATAACGCCTTTCTTTGAATAAAAATAAAATATTTAAGTAATCCGCCAGAAAATCCAGGCTCTCCAGTTGGAAAATGAAGGAAATATCTTTATGTGTCTGACGCAGCGGCGGATAGTATTCGGCAAGCCCGCATTCCTGAAAAAAAGCGTTTTTCTGATACAGCCGGCAAAAGTTTAAAAGCTTGTAGGTATAGGCTAAAGTGTCAATCTGAGCTTCGTATTTTTTGCTGAACTTATAATGCAGCATACCATTAAAAATGACGCAAATCGGCAGTCCAAGAAATAAGTTCCAGTTTCTTGTTACCAGCATCAGCACCGTCAGCAGCAAAAGAGCAAGCGGGCTGAACCGATACAAAAACTTATCCTTAGCCGAAAGCTGAAAATCCTCCTGAATCGAGCGGCGGAAGTCGTAGCGCAGCCGTCCGGTTTTTTTCAAGTTTTCCCGCAGCTGTTCCCGCTCTTCCGGTTGGTCGGTCAGGGCCTGAACAGCGGCACTTCGCGCTTGCAGTTCTTCCGGCTCAAAAATAGGATTATGCAGGGAATAATAGAGCGCTTCATCGCCCTGAGCGGTCAAAGTTTCTTCCATTTGCGCATATAAGTCGTCCATATTCAAGTCCGCCCAAGTAATGGGATCGATGGCGGATGCCGAAGCCGGGTAATAATCCAGCATTTTTTGCAGCTGGGAAAATGGGATTTCGTTTTTTTGACGTTTAAATAAATTAGGTTTTTTCATGTTAATTTCCTTTAATTTTTTTGCCGAAAAGCTTTGCGTTTTGGGTAGCGGCAGCCGGCACAAGCGGACGGTTTGAGCAAATCTGGGAAAGGCGAGTTATTTGCGCGAAATATGCAGCTATCCATAAAATACTGTTTCCCGGCCGAGCAGCCGGGAAACGTGATTTGCGCTTCTCCGCCGGTCAAAAGCAGCTAGCGGAGGAAAATAAGATTATTTTTGCATACCGGTGCTTTCTGCTACCAGTTTAGCCCGGCGCAGCGTGGATACCAGCGGCTTATATAAAACGAAAGCCAAAACGGAATTAAGACCGGCTTTCAGCAGATTAAAAGGCAGAATCGCCGGAATCAGCATCCCGACAACAACACTGCGGGGAACATTCATAAAAATCGGAGTCAGCAGATAATTCCACAGCAACATAATCAAAACCATACCGCTGCTGCCCAGAAGCAGGCCGGTAACCGCACCGCGGGTGGTTCGGTTTTTATGATAAAAATAAGCGGCCGGCACGACATAAGCGGCGGTAGAGATAACATTCATAATAAAGCCGATTAGGCCGGTTGTGCTAATCGTCAGCATTTCCACCAGGCTGACCACGACGGAAACGGCCAAACCGGACAAGGGGCCAAAGATGAAGCCGGCCATTAAAATAATGATATCTTTGGGTTCGTATTTTAAAAAGGGAACAGAGGGAATGATCGGAACTCGCAGCAGAAACACGGATAAAAAAGCAAATGCCGATAACATACCAAGGGTTGTCAGTTTTTTGGTTTGAGAATGGGTCATGATAAATCTCCTTTTCTTTTGTCAAATTTAAAATGCAACGCAGAAAATATCTTTTGCGCTGCAAAAAAGATTTGGAAATTTATCTTTTTCCATCCAGACTATACTGTCGGTATTGGAATTGCACCAATTCAGCTTGCGCTCGCGGACTGTACCGCCGATCGGGAATTACACCCTGCCCCAAAGATATTTTCTATTTATTTACTTGACCTTCGTCAATTACTGTACCGACAGACCTCCGTTTTTACGAAAGGCAATGAATTGGTACAAAAGTATAATATACCGCTTTTGGAGAAAAATCAAGAGAAAGTTTTAAAATTTTAATGCGATGGGAAAAGCGGTGCTTGACAAATATTTATTTATCTCATACAGTATTCTTATCCGGTCAGACATCGGAAACCAAAATCAGTCACCAAACCAAGTGGAATTTCGGTGCTCCCATATTTATACTTTAATTGGCCCAAAGCCAGGGTGGTTGGCAGCTTTGGACATGGTTATGAGAAATGAAGAAGGAGAATGGAGGGGAATTTTTATGTATAAATTTAACCGTGAAGAATACGAAAAAAGGATGGAATGGTATAAGGCTGCAAGGTTCGGCATGTTTATCCACTGGGGACTGTATGCGATACCGGCCAGGGGCGAATGGGTAAGAAGCACGGAAGAGATGCCAAAGGAAGAGTATATGAAATACTTCGACGAGTTTACCGCAAGGGATTATGACCCTAAAAAATGGGCGAGAGCGGCTAAAGAAGCAGGAATGAAATATATGGTACTCACGGCGAAGCATCATGACGGTTTTTGTCTTTTTGACAGTAAATACACCGACTTTAAGGCGACAAACACGAGGGCGGGAAGAGATTTAATTAAAGAATATGTGGAAGCGGTAAGAGGAGAAGGACTCAAAGTAGGACTTTACTTCAGTCTTTTGGACTGGTATCACGAAGATTATCCGCATTACGGCGACGCTCATCATCCGATGAGAAACAAAGAGGAATACGGTAACTGGAACCGCAAGTGGGAACGATATGTAGAATATTTTCATAACCAGGTGGAAGAGCTATGCACAAACTACGGAAAACTCGATATTCTGTGGTTCGATTTCTCATATGATAATATGAGGGGTGAGAAATGGGAAGCGACAAAGCTCGTGAATATGGTGAGGAGTTTACAACCGCATATTATAATAGATAATCGCCTTGAGGTAAACGGAAAGGGCAGCGACTCGCTGGCGCTTGGTGATCCGGCGCCTTTTCACGGTGATTTTATCAGCCCCGAGCAGATTATTCCGCCGGAAGGTTTAAAAGATATTGAGGGCAGGCCTTTAATTTGGGAAGCTTGCGTAACAATGAATAATCATTGGGGCTATCACGGCACGGATAAACTTTTTAAGCCGGCACCGATGTTAATTAAAAAACTTGTCGAATGTGTGAGCAAAGGTGGAAATTTGCTCCTAAACGTAGGACCTGACGCTTATGGCAATATACCTGAGGAATCCATGAATATTTTAAAAGAGATAGGGGAGTGGATGTCTAAAAACAGTGAAAGTATCTACGGCTGCGGTGCGGCGGATATTCCTAAGCCAGATTACGGCCGAGTGACGAAAAAAGGAAATACTTATTATTTCCACTTATATGAAAATACCATAGGGCCGGTTCCGCTTATAGGAATTGATAAGAACAGACTTGTCAAGATACGCGCCTTAGCGACAGGTTATGAGATTCCCGCCTCGACTTCCTGGGTACATAGGGATTATCCCGATGTACTGTTTGCGGAGCTTGGCGGAAATCCGGTTTTACCTGATAGCATAGACTATGTCCTTGCGGTTCAGGTGATTTAGGAAATCAACATCAGCTTTATCCAAACCGGCCGCTTTGGCGACTTCCGAGGCAGACATTGGCTTACCGGCTTCTTTCATGACTTTTAATACTTGTTCTTTCATAAATGCAGTTCCTTTCTGATTATAATTTAAAGCGCTAAGCGCTGAAACGTTAACATCATAGCATAGACAGAAGCATTTGGTAAGTGTTACTGTACAACTCCCGGTTTGCCAAAATATTCGGCTGCGGCGGATTTTGACATTGGCGGCGGTGATAGGATTTCATTATAGAAAAGGCATTAAAAAGGGTTGTCAGATAATTTAGAATATGCTATAAATAATGAGAAGGAAAATATCAATGCCGATTTGGATAGGGAGAAAAAAATGGAATTGTGGGATCTGTACGACGAGAACAGAACTCTGCTGGGGAAAACGCATGTGCGGGGCGTACCGCTGCAAGAGGGGGAATACCACCTGGTAACGGATATTTGGCTGGTGCGGCAGGACGGAAAAGTTTTGATTACCAAAAGGCATCCTAAAAAAATTTGGGGTAATATGTGGGAATGCACCGGCGGCTCGGCATTGGCCGGAGAAGAGAGTCGGCATTCCGCGGCCCGTGAGCTGGCAGAAGAGGTGGGGGTAGCGGTTGATCCGGCTGAATTAAAGTTATTGAATACGATTCGAATTAAAGACCGTTTTGTTGATACTTATGCTGTAGTCAGAGATTTGGAAGTTAAGGATTTGACTTTGCAGGCAGAAGAAGTAATAGATGCTAAGTTTGTTGATTTTACGGAATTGACTCAAATCTGGCAGGATAATAATCTGGTGCCGCGGGAACGCTTTTTACAGTATCGTGATGTTTTGTGGAATTTTGTAGAGGAGAATAAAAAAAGCGAATAAGCTGTGGGCAAGATATTATTTGAGCTGCAAATGAAAGCGTTTTAATGAAATAAACGAGTAAATAAGTTTTTATCTGGCGATATTTCAGGAATTTCGCCCTCTATTTAGACAATAAGAAACGAGGAATTTTATGTTAGATGTAACTACACCGGCGCTGCTGTTTCCGGCCATATCCTTATTAATGCTGGCCTACACCAACCGCTTTGTTACTTTAGCTGGTTTAGTGCGGGATTTAAAGGCCGAGCATGATAAAAAACCGAGTGAGAATTTAAAACGCCAAATCGACAATTTGGCTTTTCGCCTGAATGTGATCCAGTATATGCAGATTATGGGAGCACTGGCTTTTTTCTTTTGTGCTTTTTCGATGTTTTCTATTTTTGCCCATAAAACAGAACTGGGTACGGTTATGTTTGGGCTGGGTTTAGCGGCTTTATTGCTGTCGCTGATTCTTTTGATTGTCGAGTTATCCGTGTCAGTTAAAGCCTTAAAGCTGCTGTTGCGGAATATGAAACAATAGAGAAGCAAAAAAGCATAAAAAGTATATCTATGTGGTATACAGTATACATTGTGAAAAAAAACTATTTGCATTTCCGACCGGTTTGTGCTATTCTATACAAGATATATTGTGCGGATAGGAGGTGCGAAAGATGGTCATAGCATTAAAAGTAGCGTATGCAGTAATTTGCGTAGCGCTGATTGCTCTCATTTTATTGCAGCAGAGCAAAGTAAGCGGACTTTCCGGAACAATCAGCGGAGCCGGAGAAACCTACTGGGGAAAAAATAAAGCGCGTTCGATGGAAGGCGGATTACATAAAGGAACCGTTGTGCTGGCGGCTTTATTTGTTGTTTTGTCGCTGGTAATCAATTTTATGCAGTAATTAGGAAACCGCCGAAGCAATCGGCGGTTTTTTACTTGTAGAGTGCGTGCTAAAAGAGGGATAATACAGGGAGAAGGAATGAACAAAACAGAAATCAGAAAAAACATGGTGCTGGAACTTTTGGCGCATTCGGAATATAAGCCGATGAAAGCCAAGGAAATCCAAGCGCTGTTTGGCATAAAAAAGCGGGATGCCGCTGAGCTACAGGAAATTTTAGATGAACTGACAGTTGGCGGCAAAATCCTGCAAACCGCCCGCGGCAAGTATATGCTGCCGGTCGAAGAATGGCTGAAAACCGGGAAATATGTCGGTCATCCTGCCGGCTACGGCTTTGTTGAAGTGGAGGATTTGCCGGCCGATATCTTTATTCCGGCCTACCGTACCGGAGGCGCGCTGCATGGCGATACCGTCAGTGTCCGCATTTTTCCGGAATCGGCCGGAGCGGGAAAGGCTGCCGGAAAAAGAATGGAAGGCGAGATTGTTAAAGTTTTAAAAAGAGGCTTTACGCAGCTGACCGGTGTTTATCAAAGTGCCAAGGGCTTTGGCTTTGTCGTGCCGGATATCGTTAAGATCGGGACTGACATTTATATCGGTCGGGGCTTAAGTAAAAACGCCAAAACCGGTGATAAGGTAGTAGTTCAGCTAAACAGCTACGGCGTAGCGGGCGAAAAACCGCGGGGCGAGATTTTGGAAATTTTAGGGAGCTCCGCTTCGGTGGAGGTTGATATTACTGCCATTACCAGAAGCTACGGTTTGCCGCAGGAGTTTTCCGAAGCGGTATTGGCGGAAGCTCAAAAATGCGGCTTGGCGGTTCCGCCCCAGGAGATCGCCCGGCGGCTGGATTTGCGGCAGGAGCTGGTGATTACCATTGACGGCGAGGACGCGAAGGATTTGGATGATGCAGTCAGTATCCGTCAGGTGGGCGATGCCTTTTGGCTGGGCGTTCATATTGCCGATGTCAGTCATTATGTGACCGAGTACAGCGAGCTGGATATGGAAGCGGCTCGGCGGGGAACCAGCCATTATCTGGTGGACCGGGTAATTCCGATGCTGCCGCCGGCATTGAGCAATGGGATTTGTTCGCTGAATCCCGGGGAGGAGCGGCTGACACTTTCCTGCATTATGCAGATTGACCGGCAAGGGAAGGTGCTTTCTCATGAGATTAGAGAAAGTGTGATCCGCTCGTCCTGGCGAATGACGTATACCGATGTGGCGGGGCTGCTGGAGCCGGAGCGCTGTCAGCCGGAAGAAAGAGAGCGCTTGTTCCGGAAATATGAAACGCTGCTGCCGACTTTAAGGCAAATGGCGGAGTGTGCGGCTATTTTAAAAGCGGCCAGAGAAATGAGAGGGGCGATTGATTTTGACTTTACCGAGGCCAAGTTTATTTTAAACCCTGATCATTCGGTGGCTGAGATTAAAGCCTATGACCGGAATATTGCTACCCGCCTGATTGAGGATTTTATGCTGATTGCCAATGAAACGGTGGCCGAGCATTTCTTTTGGCAGGGTGTGCCCTTTTTGTACCGCAGTCACGGCGAGCCGAAAGAAGATAAAATCAAAGAATTGGCATCTTATTTAAAAGCACTGGATTATCCTTTCCGGCAAAGGGCAAATCTCCATCCCAAAGATTTGCAGCGGCTGCTGGCGGAGGCGGAAGGCCGGCCGGAGGAAAACATCATCCGCCGGATGGTGCTGCGCAGTATGCAGCAGGCCAGATACAGCGATAACAATGAAGGCCATTTCGGATTATCCTTAAAATATTACACGCATTTTACTTCGCCGATTCGGCGCTATCCGGATTTGCAGATTCACCGGATTATCAAAGAGATTTTAACCGGCCGCTGGAATAACGCTCGGCAGGAGCATTACGCCGGAAGATTGGCCGGAGTGGCGGTTAAGACTTCGGCGCTGGAAAGACAGGCGGATGAAGCCGAAAGAGACGTGCATAAGCTGCTAAAAGCCTTTTATATGGAGGATCATATCGGCGAGAGTTTCACCGGAATTGTTTCCGGTGTCAATCAATGGGGCATGTTTGTCGAGCTCCCCAATACGGTCGAGGGCTTTGTGGCCATCAGCCGGTTAAAGGATGATTTTTATGAATATGAAAGTGCGGAAATGGCATTAACCGGCGCCCGTTATCAAAGACAGTACCGTTTGGGTGATGCGGTTGAAATAACCGTGCTGGATGTGGATAAGACCAGAAAAGTCGTTGATTTCAGCCTTTATGAAGAAACGGTGCTGCCGGAAAAACAAAGCGGTTTTAAGGTCGAGGAAAAATTAGCAGGCTCGGAAAAGAATGGCAGAAAGCCGAAAAGAACTGCTCTGTCCAAAGAAAAACGGAGTCACCGGGAACATAAAAAAGGAAGAGGCAGGAAATGACGCAAAAGGAAAGAATGATTGCCGGTTTGCCGTATTTGGCGGGAGATCAGGAACTTTCGGCTGACCGGCAGAGAGCCAAGGAGATTTGCCAGCGCTTTAATCAGCTGCCGGCGGCGGAACAGGCGGAAGGTATGACGCTGCTGCGCGGCCTGTTTGGAGCGGCCGGGGAGCAATTTTGGATTGAACAGTTTTTTCGCTGCGATTATGGCTATAATATTTTTATTGGTGAAAACTTTTACAGCAATTATAATTTGACGATTTTGGATATCGCGCCGGTGCATATCGGCGATAATGTTATGATTGCGCCGAATGTCGGCATTTATACGGCCGGGCATCCGGTGCATCCGCAGGCGCGTCTGTCCGGTTATGAATATGGAGCGGAGATTTGGATTGGCGATAATGTCTGGATTGGCGGGCATACGGTCATCAATCCGGGTGTCAGTATCGGTGCGGGAACGGTGATTGGTGCGGGCAGTGTCGTGATCAAGGATATTCAGGCCGGCTGCATTGCCGCTGGTAACCCTTGCCGGGTAATACGGAGGATTACCGAGGAAGATAAGCAGTATTATTATAAAAACGTACCCTTTGATGTCGAATGGGAAAATACGGAGAACAAGAACTGACAATCCTTTGGCGGCAAAAATCGAAAAACCGCCCGGAGTTTTAGATTTTGACACCGAAAGTATGGGAATAAAACAGCAATGTAACTTTCCTTTGTTCATCAGAACAGTCTTTTTAGGCAGATCGCCCGCCGGGCAGAAGTGCGCAGCACTTTAATCAGGGAAAAGTTGAGACAATAATAAAAGAGGAGCAGACACATGAAAACAAAAATTGCGGTCTTTTTCGGCGGGAAGGCAACCGAACATGAGGTTTCGGTCATATCCGCCATTCAGGCTATGGAGAATATGAATCGGGAAAAATATGAGATTTTTCCTGTTTATATCAGCAAGGACGAAAAGTTTTATTTTGGGCAGGAATTAAGAGAAATCGAGCGTTATAAAAAGCTGAACGAACTGCTCAAGACAGTATCGGAAATTACTTTGGTTAAAAATCATCAAACCGGCCGGGTTGAGATTTACCGGCTGCCGCTGAAGCTGATGCCGAAAAAATTGGGTGAGTTTGAGATTGCTTTTCCGATTCTGCACGGCAACAAGGGCGAAAACGGCAGCATTCAGGGAATGCTGGAAATGCTTAAGATTCCCTATGTCGGTTCCGGGGTGGCGGCCTCGGCTATTGGCATGGATAAAGCGGCGGCCAAGCATTTGCTTCGGGATACCGGTATTCCGGTCATTGATTTTGTGGCCTTTAACAAATACCGTTTCTTTCAGGCGGAACAGGAATGTTTGGACGAATGTGAACATAAACTGCACTATCCGATGATTGTAAAGCCGGCCTGCGGCGGTTCCAGCATTGGCGTGGAGATAGCAGGCAGCCGGGAAGAATTGGCTTTTAAGCTGAATCAGGTGTTTTTGCTGGACCGCAAGGCGATTATTGAAAATAAAGTCCAGTCGTTGCGCGAGGTTAATTGCTCGGTGCTGGGGGATTGGACGGAAGCGCATACTTCTGTGATTGAAGAGCCGGTTACCAGCTCGGAGTTATTGTCCTTTGCCGATAAATATATGAATGACAGCAGCAAAGGCATGAGCAGTGCCAGCCGTAAGATTCCGGCTGATATCAGTGCCGAGCAAAAGGAGCAGGTCGAGGAGTATTCGCGCCGTATTTTCCGGGAGCTGGGAGGCGCCGGAGTGGTTCGGATTGACTATATTATTGACGAAACGGACGGACGGCTGTACTTTAATGAAATCAATACCATTCCCGGCTCGCTCGCCTTTTATTTGTGGAAGCCGCTGGGCAGGGAATATTTCGCTTTGCTGGATGAGTTAATCCGGCTGGCGGTTAAGGAATATAAGCGGCAGGAGGAAATCCACTATTCTTTTGACAACAACTTGTTCCAAAGCAATTCCTTGGGAAAGATGAAGGGACTGAAAAAATAAGATAAAAATGCCGCCGGGAAAATAGCGGCTGACGGCGACAGCAAACGATGAGCAGAGAAGAAATGAAAGAAAATCCAGATTTTTTAACAAAACAAATCATTACCTATATCGGCAATAAGCGTTTGCTGCTGGAGCAGATTGAGCAGGAGACAAGGGCGATCAGCCGGGCACTAAACAAAGAAAAGCTCGTTTGCGCCGATTTGTTTGCCGGTTCGGGAATTGTCGGAAGAATGCTGAAAAAGCATTCTTCTGTTTTATATATCAATGATTTAGAGTATTACAGTTATGTTATCAATTCCTGCTATTTATCCAATCGGGAGGATTTTCCGGCGGCGGAATATGACCGTTTTTACATGGAATGGAAAGAGCGGCTGAAAACACCGATTACCGGCGGACTGATTGCCGGCAGCTACGCACCGCGCGAGAGCGACCGGATTTTAGAGGGTGAACGGGTTTTTTATACGCCGGAGAATGCTCGGATTATTGATACGGCGCGCGCTTTTATTGCGGAATTGCCGCGGCCGATGCAGAAATATTTTTTAGCGCCGCTGTTATACGAGGCGTCGGTGCATGTTAATACCGGCGGAGTATTTAAGGGCTTTTATAAGGACGTGCGCACCGGCCGGGGCAAGTTTGGCGGAACGGCGGAAAATGCCTTGCCCCGGATTACGGGGCGGATTGAGCTGCGGCCGCCGGTGTTCAGCAATTTTCGGTCGGAACTGATCCTTACGCAGGACGATGCCAACCGGCAAATCGGCCGACTGCCGGAAGTGGATTTGCTGTATTTGGATCCGCCGTATAATCAGCATCCCTACGGCTCCAATTATTTTATGCTGAACGTAATTGCCGCCGGTCAAATCACCGCACCGGTCAGCCCGGTTTCCGGGATTCCCGCGGACTGGAACCGGTCGGTTTACAATCAGAGAAAGAAAGCGGCAACGGCGCTGAGGCTGCTGATTGAGCAGGCGCGGGCGAAGTTTATCATTATCAGCTATAATTCCGAGGGATTTATCGGGAAAGAAGAAATGCAGGAAATGTTACAGCCGTTCGGAAGCCTGAAAACGGTGGAAATAAAGTATAATACCTACCGCGCTGCCCGCAATTTAAGCAGCCGGTCAGCCCATGTCAGGGAATATCTTTTTGTTTTGAAAAAAGATTGAGAAAAACACTGAAATATAGTATGATAGTGATATAAGTGTCAAAAACATGAAAATCCGCTGCCGGGCTTCTGGGCAAAAGGATTGAATAAGACAGGCACGAAACGCCGGGAGATGATTATGGAAAAAGTTTTACTGATTGACGGCAACAGTATTTTAAACCGGGCTTTTTATGCGCTGCCCTTACTGAGCGATGAAAAAGGCCGGTACACCAATGCCGTGTACGGATTTTTGCGGGTGCTGCTCAAAACCATAGACACGGAAAAGCCGGATGGACTGGCCGTGGCCTTTGACCGCAAAGCCCCGACTTTTCGGCATAAGCTCTATGAGGCTTATAAGGGTACGCGCAGCAAGATGCCGGAGGAGCTGGCAGAGCAGCTGCCGCTAATGCGGGAAGTGCTGGACAAAATGAATATTGCCTATCTGGAACAGGACGGCATCGAGGCTGATGATATCTTAGGTACAGTGGCCAAACGAGCGGAGCAGGCAGGCATGGCGGTCAGCATTTTAAGCGGCGACCGGGATTTGCTTCAGCTGGCAACCGAACAGGTCAAGATCTTGATTCCCTCGACCAAAGGCGGCAAGACAGAAACGAAGGCATATTACGCCAAGGACGTACTGGCCGAATATGAGGTTACGCCGCAGGAGTTCATTGAATTAAAAGGTTTGATGGGCGATACATCCGACAATATTCCGGGCGTGGCCGGAGTGGGCATCAAGACGGCGACGGCGATTATTAAAGATTATCATACAATTGAAAATGCCTATGCTCATGTGGATGAGCTGAAAAAAGGGCCGGCGGCCAAACTCCGGGACGGGATTGAGTCGGCGCGGCTGAGTAAGATTTTAGCGACGATTAATACCGATTGTTCGCTGTCTTTTGCGTGGCCGGATTTCGCCTTGCAGGAAATGTATAATGAAGCGGTGCATGCGCTGTTTCAGGACTTAAAGTTTCATTCCGTTTTGCAGGAGCTGATGAATCAAACCCGTCAGGCAAGAGAAGGGCTGCTGCCGGAGCGGAAGGAGAGCAGCTTTCGGGTCAGTCTTGCCGAAAAATTGACTCGTCTGCCGGAAAGGCCGGAAAGAGCGGTTTATTACCAGGTTGACGAACAATTACTTGCACTGGCGGCTTTTGACGGGGAAGAATGTGTTTATTACGAAGATAATCCGGCTCGGGCGCTGCCGTCGGTGGAACGGCTGATCAGTCACAGCGGCCGCTTGATCGTCTATGACTTTAAGCGCTTTTTGCATGATTTTCACCAGAATGGTCAATTTTTTACGAAAATGGAGCAGGCTGCGTCAAAAGGCGAAGCACTGCCGGTATTTGATGTGCCGCTGGCGGCATATCTGCTGGAACCGAATGAAAGCAATTATCCGATCGAGCAGATTGGTTATCAATATGCGGATGCTTCTCTCCCGGCTGAGGAAGAGATTTTCGGCAAGGGCAAAAGCCGAATCGGGATTGCCGGGGTAGACAGAGACCGGCGGCAGGAGTATTTAACCGAAGCGGCCGAGGTGTTGTGGCGGAGCAGCCGGGTTTTGACGGAAAAACTGAAAGCGAATCACTTATTTGATTTATATGCCGGGATGGAACTGCCGCTGACGGTGGTTTTAAAGGCGATGGAAACGGCGGGCGTGCAGACCAATGCCAATGCTCTGCTTGACTATTCCCGGATGCTGGGCGAGCAAATCGCGGCGCTGGAAAATAAGATTTACGGCTATGCCGGCCGGGAGTTTAATATCAATTCGCCTAAGCAGTTAGGCGAAGTTCTGTTTGAGGATTTGAAGCTGAAAAGCCCGAAAAAAGGGAAAACCGGCTATTCGACAGCGGCCGATATTTTGGAAAAATTAAAAAAGGATCATCCGATTATTGAGTATATTTTGGAATATCGGGCGGCCAGCAAGCTGAAATCAACTTATGCCGACGGTTTGCTTGATTATATTCAAAAAGATGACCGGATTCATACGACCTATATGCAGACAGTAACCGGCACCGGACGGCTGAGCAGTATTGACCCGAACTTGCAGAATATTCCGATTCGTACCCGGGAAGGCCGGGAAATCCGTAAGGCTTTTGTGGCCAAGGAAGGCTATTCCTTTGTCGGCGCTGATTATTCACAGATTGAGCTGCGGTTGCTGGCACATTTATCGGAGGATGAGATTTTCGTGCAGGCCTATCGGGATAATCTGGACATTCACCGGATGACGGCGGCGCAGGTTTTTCACACCCCCTTTGCCGAAGTGACGGACTTGCAGCGGCGCAATGCCAAGGCAGTTAATTTCGGTATTGTCTATGGCATTAGTGATTACGGGCTAAGTCAGGATTTGGGGATTCCGGTTAAGGAAGCCAAAGAATACATTGAAAACTACTTTATCAAATATCCCAAGGTCAAGGCTTTTTTGGATAAAAGTGTGGCCGAGGCCAAAGAAAAAGGCTATTCTGTAACCATGTTCGGCCGGATTCGGCCGATCCCGGAGTTAAAAGCCAGCCAATACATGACTCGTTCCTTTGGGGAAAGAATTGCGATGAACGCGCCGATTCAGGGAGCGGCGGCCGATATTATTAAGATTGCCATGAACCGGGTATATGCTGCTTTAAAACGGGAAGAAATCGAGGGCAGGATTGTTTTGCAGGTGCATGATGAACTGATTTTAGAGGTGGCGGATGCGGACGCGGAGAGAGCGCGGGGTCTCTTGGTCAGGGAAATGGAGCAGGCGGCTCAGTTAAAGGTACCGCTGATTGCTGACAGCTATATTGTCAAAAACTGGTTTGATGTCAAATAATGGCGTTCACAGAATGAACGGCGGAAACATCAAGGTATTGGTAGACAGATAGGCCGGCGGTCGCTTAATGTACAGAAATTGAATAAAAAAATGAAGCAAGCCGCTGGCAACGGCGGAGCAAAAGCTGGGGAACAATTTAGATAAGGCGCTTGCAATTCGTTGAAATATCAATGAATTACAAGTGTGGATGTTAGACCAATAGATAGTTAATCAACTTTCCATGTTTGTCAGAACAGTTTTTTAGGCAGAATGCTTACCGGGAGAAGTGCGCAGTAAGGGGAAAGTTGAGATAGTTATGTTTGACAGGCCGGAAAGGAACGAAAATGATCAGTATTGCCTTGATTGGCGGCACCGGTACAGGGAAATCAACCGTGGCGGAATATTTACGGGCCAACTATCAAGCTGTTTGGCTGGACTGCGACCGGATCGGCCATGAGTTGCTGGATACGCCGGCGATTTTGGCGGAGCTGACGGCTCGATTCGGTCAGGGCATTTTAAAGGATGGCCGGGTTGACCGGCCGGCGCTGGGGCGGATTGTTTTTGCCGACCCGGCAGCACTGCAGGCGCTGAATGCGATCGTGCATCCTCCGATTATGGCGGTGCTGCAAGAAAAGCAGGCTGAAGCGGAAAAACAGGGCAGCCCGCTGTGCGTACTGGACGGCGCTTTACTGATGGATGTCAATGTTCGGCAGATGGTGGATCAGGTTTGGGCGATTTCGGCTAAGCAGGAAACCCGGATCCGGCGTTTGGCTGAGGGCAGAAAAATCAGCCGGCAGGCAGCCGAGCGGATTATGCAGAATCAAATTTCGCCGCAGCAATATGCCGCCTATGCCGATGCTGTTTTAATGACGGATGAGGGCATGGAAAGCATCGCGCCGGAAATTGCCGGCCGCTTAGCGGAACTGCGGCAGAAAAAAGTTTTTAACTGAGGAGAATTGAAATAAGGTATGACAGCAATAGAAAAATGCAGAAAAAAGAATATGCGGCAGAGCCGGCAGGATGGACAGATAACGAATGGCCAACGCTTGTTAATGAAATATCGATTTTTTCTTTTTTTCGTTGCGGCTTTCCTGGCAGCCGGTTTATTGACCTCTTGTCGGCTGCTGGATAATATCTCCGAATATAATCTGCCCAAGACGGCAGATGCTGCGGAGAAAGAAGAAAAAACAAAAGAAGCGGTGCCGCCCTCTGATTTTACCAAGACCGAAATTGCTTTGATCGTCTCGACCATGCCGAGCCTTAATCCTTACGCAGCGCAGAACAGTTCTGTTGAGATGCTTTTAAAGCAGTGTTATCAAGGGCTGATGACGATGTCTGCCGGCGGCGAAATGATTGCCCAATTAGCAGATGAAGTGATTTTGGCAGAGGATGCGATGAGCTGTCAGGTTGTACTCGGCGAAAAGCAGTTTCACGACGGCTCGCCGGTTCGGTTTCAGGATATCAATTACAGCTGGCAAAAGGCAAAAGAAGGCAAGTATGCCGCTGATGTGCTGCCGATTAAAAAAATTACGGCGGCGGGCGAAAACCGGCTGCGGATTGATTTTCAAAGTCCGGGATTTTTGAACTTATACAGCCTGGCTTTTCCAATTGTACCGGCCAATAGTCTGGAAAAAGGAGATCCGAACAGTATCAACGGCACCGGGCCTTACCGCTTGACCGAATACAAGCGGAAACAGACCCTGCGGCTGCATTCGGAGCAAAATCAACTGGAGATTACGCTCAGCCGGACAGAGGGCACCGGCCGGGAAGCTTTTTTGAACAGTTTGACGGATGTTTACTTCACACCGGAGTTTCCGTGGTTTTCGTTTTCCGGGGAAACCCTGCGCAACATTTTTAAGTTTCCGGGTTGCTATTTTTATTATATGGGCTTTCAAACCCAAACGGGACTGACCGCGGACGCAAGTATTCGCCGTTACCTGATGAGTAAGCTGGATAAGGAAATTTTATATAAAAATGCTTTCTTAAATCATATAATTGAGCAAAAGCTGCCGTATTACCGGGGAAAAGAATGGGAACGGGAATTGACGGAAATTCCGGCAGCGGACGGTATGAATGTGCTGGATGTCAATCCTATTGTGCCGGGGCAAAAGCTGACGCTGCTTTATCCGGCGGAGGATCATTCGCTGTCGATCATGGCGCAGAATATAAAAGAAGAGTGGGAAGCCTATATCGGTGTTGAGCCGGTCGGACTGGCGGCGGCTGAATATGCAGCAGCTTTGCAGGCCGGTCAGTTTGATGTTTATCTGGCGAAAATGCCGGTCCGGCAATATCCCAATTTACCGGAACTCTTTGGCAGTACGGGCCGGTATAATTTTGCCGGAACGGCGGGGCTGGACAGTGCGGTGGCAGCTTTTATGCAGGCAGCCACGGAAAATGATTTGAAAAAAGCGTATTTGGCACTGGCCACGCAGGTAACGGAAGGACAAGGGCTGATTCCGTTCGGCTTTGTCGAAAATGCAGTGATTATAAGCGATCAGGTTGCGGGCAGTCTGACGCCAAAGACCTACGATACTTTGTTCGGAATCAGTGAATTAAGACCGGTCCAGCCGGCAGCCAGGGAAACAGCCGGCGATAAGTAAATTACTCAACTTTCCCATGTTTGTCAGAACAGTTTTTTAGGCAGGCTGCCTGCCCGGGCAGAAATGCGCAGCACTTCGATCAGGGGAAAGTTAAGTAAGTCAATAAAAAACCAAAATAATGCGGTAAACGGGAGGTTGGAATGAGCCAGAAAAACGGTTTGATAATTGGATTTGATATCGGCACCCGCTCGATTGTCGGCGTGGCGGCGGTGAATGATTTTAATGAAAAGGATCATTTTCGAGTGGAGGCGGCGCATGTTGAGTTTCATACATCGCGGTCGATGATTGACGGGCAAATTCAGGACGTTAATGAAGTGGCCAAAACAATCTATAAAGTAAAAAAAGCGTTGGAAGCTAAAATCGGACAGCCGATTACCGAAGCTTATGTGGCGGCCGCCGGCCGGGTGCTGCAAACCGTAACGGTTGAGGTCGAGAAAGAAATTGAAGAAGAGGATGGCCTGATCAGCGCTGAAATGATTACTTCACTGGAACTGATGGCTTTGGGAAAAGCAAAAAAAGAACTGCAGACCGATAGTGAAGAAAGATTTTACGGGATTGGTCATTCAGTTATGAAGTATTTTTTGAATGGTTATGAGATCGTTAGCCTGCTCGACCAAAGAGGCCGGAAAATGGGCTTAAGTATTCTGGCGACCTTTTTGCCGGTAGAAGTGGTGGAGAGTCTGTATCAGGTCATGGAAAAGGCCGATATGAAGGTGGCTTATCTGACGCTGGAGCCGATTGCCGCCAGTCAGATTGCGATTCCGCAGTCATTCCGGCTGTTAAATATTGCCTTGGTTGATGTCGGTGCCGGCACCAGCGATATTGCTTTGACCAGCGGCGGAACGGTTACCGCTTACGGTATGATCCCGGTGGCAGGCGATGAGATCACGGAAACAATCGTCCAGCAGTATTTAGTTGATTTTGAAACCGCTGAGCGGATGAAGTTAGACTCAACCCGGCTGGAGGAGGCAATCGAATACACCGATATCATGGAACTGACCCAAACCGTAGCGGTTGATACTTTTTTGCAGGGACTGCGCCCGACTTTAGAGGGTTTGGCCGAGCAGATTGCAAAAAAAATCATTCAGCTGAACGGTGATAAAGCGCCGAATGCGGTCTTTATTGTTGGCGGCGGCGGACAGATCAAGGGTTTTTCCGGGCTTTTGGCCAAAAAAATCGGCTTACCGGAGGCCAGAGTTTCGCTTCGCGGTAAGGAGGCTTTAAAAGAAGTGGAAGTAGCCGATCAGACCTTTAAAAAGACGCCGGAGTTTATTACGCCGATTGGTATCTGCTATAAAGGACTGGCTGACAGCCGCCAGGATTTTATTCAGGTTTATTTGAATGATAAGCCGGTGCGCCTGTTTAACAAAAAAAGTCTGACGGTGATGGATATTATGGCGGCGGAAGGGATTGACCCCCGTAATTTCCTGCTGACCAAGGGGAGTTCCCTTAATTTTTATTTTAACGGCAAGGCTTATTCGATTGAGGGAGAATATGGCGAAGTAGCCGAGATTTATAAAAATCACGACAAAGCCATGCTCAGCGATTCGATTGAAAGCGGTGATTATATTTATTATAAGGAAGCGGTGAAAGGTAAAAACGCCAAGCTGTCAATTTATCAGTTTATAACGGAAAAGCTGGACTATTCCGCCAGTGAAGCCGATCAGGATTTTTATTATGTGACGGTCAACGGCAAATTGATCCCGACCCTGTATCAGCTGATCCAAGAAAATGACCGGATTTTTTGCCGGCCGCGGCGGGAAGAAGATGAATGGTATGCCTTTGCCGAGGAAGAGGTTGAACCGGCAGCGGAGCCGGTGGGAGAAGATGCGGCAGCTCCGCCGGTGCGCAAGGGCTATGCCCGGCCGATTGAGGCGGCGAGGGCTGCCGCCGAAACCGTAAAAAGTCCGGCGACAGAGGAAAAAGCAGCGGCGCAGCCGGATAAGCGGATTAAAACGAAGGAACCGGATTTAAAAACGGATGCCGAGGTTGCCGCTGACCAAAAGACGAGGGCAGGGGCAAAAGCCGAGGCGGAAACCGTGTCTACGCTGGAACTGCCGGTTATGGTCAATGGTGAGCCGATTCTCCTTTTGGGCAAGCCAAGTTATATTTTTGTGGATATTTTTGACTATATTGAGTTTGACCGCAGTCAGGTCAAGGGAAAATTGGTGGTCAAGAAGAACGGTGAAACCGCCAATTATTTTGATAACTTGCAGGAAAACGACGCACTGGAGGTTTATTGGGAATAGGCCGGACGGTATTTGGGAAGGAAACTGGGTAAAGCAAGCAGTAAGAAATGGTCGAATTTTAACGGGAGCGAGGGCGAAAGGAAAGCAAATGAAAAGAGCGATTATTACCGTGGTTGGCAAAGACAGTGTCGGCATCATTGCCGGGGTATGCACTTATTTAGCCGAAAAGCAAATCAATATTTTGGATATTACGCAGTCGATTCGGGAGCAGTTTTTTAATATGATGATGATTGTCGATATTACGCCGCAGCTGGCGCATATCAGCGAGATCAGCGAAGAGCTGACGGAGCTGGGTGAGAAGCTGAATGTTAAGATCATGCTGCAAATGGAGGAAATTTTTGACTCCATGCACAGGATTTAGCGGGTGGGCTGAAATTAACCGGTGCAGGTCTGCGGAAGGGATGGTCAGCTGCCGAAAAAGGCTTTTACCGCCGCGGGGATGGTCAATCGGTGGAAAAGGTCGTTTTGCTGTGGGATCGCCAGTTGACGAAAGAGGTCTTTGCCATCGCAGGGCTTGTCAGCCGATGAAAGAGGTCTTTGTTGGAAAAGGACTCAGCAAGAGGTGATATGGAACAAACAAGGGAGATAATCATGATCCATATAAAAGAAGTATATGAAACCAATCAAATGATTTTGGAAGATAATTTGGATGTGCGGACGGTTACGATGGGGATTAGCCTGTTGGACTGCCGGTCGAATGACTTAACTGAATTCCGGCAAAAGATTTATCATAAGATTACAAGCAAGGCCAAGGACCTGGTGAAAACGGCGGATTATGTGGCCAAAGAATATGCCATTCCGATTGTCAATAAACGGATTTCGGTGACGCCGGTGGCAATAGCAGCCGGCTTTAAGGAACCGGCTGCTTATGTGGCGATTGCCGAAACCTTAGATCAGGCAGCCAAGGCGGTCGGGGTTAATTTTATCGGCGGTTTTTCCGCGCTGGTGCAAAAAGGAATGACGGCGGAAGATGAAGCGCTGATAGCGGCGCTGCCTCAGGCGCTGGCTCAGACTGAGCGGGTTTGTGCTTCGGTCAATGTCGGCTCATCCAAGGCCGGTATCAATATGGATGCCGTCCGGCTGCTGGGGAGTGTGATTAAGGAACTGGCAGAAAAAACGAAAGCAGCCGACAGCATTGGCTGTGCCAAGTTTGTGGTTTTTACCAATGCACCCGATGATAACCCCTTTATGGCTGGAGCTTTTCATGGTGTGACCAACGCCGATACCTTGATTCATGTTGGTGTCAGCGGGCCGGGAGTGGTGAAAAAGGCTTTGGAGCAGTGCCGGGGAAAGCGGTTTGAGGTTTTGGCGGAAACCATAAAAAAAATTTCCTTTAAAATTACCAGAGTCGGCATGTTAGTCGGTCAGGAGGTGGCCGAACGGCTGGGCTATCCCTTTGGCATTATTGACTTATCGCTGGCGCCGACACCGGCCATCGGCGATTCGATTGCCGATATTTTGGAACTGATGGGTTTGGAGTCAACCGGCGCTCCGGGAACGACCGCGGCGCTGGCGCTGCTGAATGATCAGGTTAAAAAGGGCGGAATCATGGCTTCTTCTTCGGTTGGCGGTTTAAGCGGCGCTTTTATTCCGGTCAGTGAGGATCAGGGGATGATTCAGGCAGTGGAACGCGGAGCGCTGACCCTGGAAAAGCTGGAGGCCATGACCTGTGTCTGCTCGGTCGGACTGGATATGATTGCCGTGCCGGGTGATACGCCGGCAGCTACGATTTCCGGTTTGATTGCCGATGAAATGGCGATTGGCATGATCAACAACAAGACGACTGCTGTTCGGATTATTCCGGTTATCGGCAAGGGCGTAGGTGAAACGGCGGAGTTTGGCGGTTTGCTGGGGACGGCGCCGGTGATGCCGGTGAATCGCTTCGGCTGTGAGGAGTTTATTCGCCGGACGGGCTTTATTCCCGCGCCGATTCATAGTTTTAAAAATTAGCGGCGGGCGGTAAGGCTGGGAAAGCATGTGACAAGAATCAGATCGATTCCTGGCAAGCAGCCGGCAACAGATTCGGATTGTTTTGGATTATTTTATTTTGGAAAAGTTTTGCAAAAAGAAAAAGAGAAGAAAGAGAAAAAAGAGAAAGCAGCTTGCATGGCGGTGTGACCGTCAGCAAGCTGCTTTTTAGTGCTTTTTAATTTGCAGTTTTTCTATTTCTTTTTAAATATGGCCGCTAAGGCAAGGCATGCACCGCCCAGCAGGAAATAGAAAACAGAAGGAATGCCGTCGGTTTTCGGCAAAGTCGCGACACCCTCAGGAATGGGGATATCAATTTCAATTTCCTCGTCATATTCCTCACCGGTCGGGGTGGTGACATGAACGGTAAAGGAATCCTTGCCGTAAAAACCGTCATTGGGCGTATATTTCCAACGCCGGCCGGTCAGTTCGATCTTACCGTGCTTCGGCGTAATCACGATTTGCGGAATATGATCGTTAGGGATTTCGATATCCCCTTCATTCGGTCCGGGAGGTGTCGTCGGCACCGGCGGAACGTCATTTGGCGTACCCGGTGTCGGATAGTCAGGTCTTTCCGGTTTCGGTTTATCCTTAGGTGTTTCATCCTTGGGTTGATCCTTAGGCTGTTCCTTGGGAGGATTGTCCGGTTGCGGCTTCTCCGGTTCCGGCGGATTATATGGTGTGGCCGGATCGGCCGGTGTATTTTCCAAGGTCAGGCTGAGATCGCGGGCAGCAGTGTTGATTTCAACCGCTGTATCCGGCAGCGGAACATATCGTCTGTCAAATTGTTCTTTTAACAGGTAACTGCCGAGTCTTAAGCCCTTTAACTCCGTTTTTCCGTCTGTGCCGGTCGCCGGGAAAGCAGCAACCAAAACACCATCTTTCCAGAGTTCAAAAACAATGCCAGCCAGCGGACGGCCGTTTGATTTATCCTTTTTCAAAATCGAGATACTGCCGTATCGAGAACGCGGACGCTCCGAGCCGGCGGTGGTTGTGGCGTAAACAGCGTTAACTAGGGTCTCTACCTGGCGGTTTACAATTTGAACGTTTTCACCGTTTATGCTTATTTTATTTTTCATGGGGAATGGCGCCTGCTCCTTGGTGATCAAGGTTGAATATTCCAGCAGGTATTCCCGGTCAATCGGATTGTTAAACCGCAGCTCCATACTTTGTTCGCTGGTGACCGGATCAAACGGCTTAATAATGAGATTATACTCGGAAGCCGGCACCAATTGCCTAGTCGGATGAACCGTATACAATTTGAAGCTGTCGGGTACATATTCCTGCCCGACACCTAAGCGATCATTAATGACCGTGTCATGAATGACGGACAAGCTTTGATTGATGTTAACACTCCAGTCGATATACCAGTCCAGCTGATTCGTTGGAGTGCGCCGCTGCTTACCAACTTTGCCCAGAAACTTATCATAGTTCGGGAAAGTAGCTTCTTTTTTCACCGCTGTGTCGTTCAGGAAAGCCGTATTTTCATACTTATTGATCGACAGTCCGGTATCGGACATTCTGGTTTTATAAACAATGGCATAGCGCTGATTGGTATTGGCAAAATCAACCGTAAAGCCGTTGGCTGTTACGTCGCTTAAGGTATAAACCGGTGTGGTTACCTCGCTGCCCAGCTGCGGCTTTCCATTAGTCTGGTGCGGTGTATAGGTATAAACCTTGATCGAATCTTCAATCAGTTCATGACCGGCGCCGATTTCGTCCTTCACCTTCAGATTCAGAGGTTCGGCGTTATAGTTGGCATAAATCGTCCATTCCATTTCCCGAGTAGGCCAATCGGTTTTGACCTCTTTACCGCCGTTTGTCGGAACATACGGATGAACGGTAAAGGTAGCCGCAGAGATAGTTTTGGGATTTGCCAATCCTGTCATCCGGTAATTGCCGGCATTTTTATATTCTAACGGATTGCTGGGGTCAGTATGGGTATGCCGGTCAAAAGTAGTCTTATAAGTAATTTGAACGTTACGGTTAATAGATTCGAAGGTGCCTTTGAACTCAACCGTAAACCCATTTTCATTGATATTTGTCAAGTCATAATCTGTGTCTTTTGTCAGAACCAAACTGCCTTGTTTTATCTCGACGCTATTCGCAACTAATGATAGGCCCTTGTTGGGGAAAGTATCATTAACGATGAGTTTATGCATGGCGCTGGCTTTGGGCTCAATATTAATGAGCCATTTAATTGTCCTGTTAACGTAATCTACGGTTTCTGCCCACTTACCGATTCCGTTTTCTACCGGTCCGACAGGGGTGCTGTTGAACGACACGGTAGAATCAGCTGAACCGGTATAAGTGGTTAAGCTCATGGAGTTGGTATAAGTATCTTGTCCGGCGACCGGATCAGTATGGCCGGGATGAATAGAGGTATCAAATTTCAGCCGGTAGACATCGCGCGGCGGGTTAGCCGGATCCAGCGGTGTTAAAACTAATTGTTCTCCGGTGGCGCCGGTATTAACATTAAAAACAGTGTGTAAATCAATGGTTTCATAATCAGCATTGGTCAGCCTTGCTTTGTCTTTGGTTAGCGCCTCCGGCTTTAGTCGTTGCAGCTGGAGCGGCTGGGGGGGGAGTGGTTTCGGGAAAGGGAGCACGCAACTTTAAATTGGAAGGAAATACGTCGCTGATTTCCTTGATCGGCTTCTGATCCAGATTCACCAAAACATCCCAGCGCAGCCAAAGTGTGTGAGCAGATGCCGGATACTGAACGACATAAGAACCGGATTTGGTAGGAGTATGTACTGGGCGCTTATATTGGATCTTCACATCTTTTGCAGCGGAGGCACCATCCAATTTTGCCGTATTGGTCAACGTAATATTGGAGCCACTGACTTCCGGTTTGATGTCGGTGATGTATTCTACCCGGTAAGCTTTTGTTAAATAATCAGAACCATCAATTTGCTCAAACTGGGAATCTTTAAACTTGATTTTAAATTGTCCCGGGGTGGCGGGATCGGTCACTACTTCATAATCCGCACCAAGTGTCAAAGCTGGACCGGAAGCGGCAATCGTTCCGCCCATAGTGACACCCAGGGGATAAACTTTAATCGTCTCCGGACGCAAGGCCAGCTGGTCGGAATTAAAAGTATCCTCCACCAAGGCATTGGCTGCCGGAATGTTTTTCCGTTGCAGATTGGCATCAACCGTCCATTTAACCTCATGCGGATTAATCTTTAAGTCGTTGTGAGTCAACCGGTCGCCATGGACAGTTGAATAAAACTGACCGTCTTTTTCAATGTTTTTGCTCTTGCGCGGCATAAAACGCAGAGTGAAGCTTTTCTCTTCCGTAGCAGAAATGGGGAAAACAAAGCGATGACGGTTGTTAACACTGTTTTGATCCATATTAAAAGCAGCCGTTATTTCAATGTAAGCATTGGACCCCTCAGCCGGTACCTTGGCCGGGTCAAAATGAACATTGATTTTGTGGTTGACCGGATCAATTTCATAGGTAAAGTAATGATTAACCGGATCAAGGTGAGTATTACCGGTGATTTTGCTTAAATCCAATCCGCCGGTATTGGACAGGGGCAGTTCCCAGTCAATAAAACCAGGGTTATTGGCCAGATCCACCGGCGTTTTAAATTCATAGCGAATTCTTAAAACCGAGTCTTGCGAAATTACTTCGGAAAGGTCGGTACCAGAGGGTAGTTCGCTTTCTGAACCGCCGGCCGGGGTCAGGAAAAACTGAAGATTGTTTAACTGAGCCGGTGCTGGGGTCGGAGTCCCGCCGGAGTTTTCGGCTAAGAGCGCAGAACCGCCGCTCCCCTGAAAGAAGAGGAAAGCCGTTAAAAACAAAGCCATTGCTTTGCGTAAAAAGTTAGATGATTTAAAGATATTCATTTTTTTCCTTTCATATACTTATGACTGTTGATTAGCTACCCATTTTCGCCGCAGAAAGGGGAAGTCTTACTGCGGTGAAAATGAAAGATATAACTCAAATTCTCCGGTCGAAACGCTGCCGCTTCTGGGCGGCGACCCACTTTAAAAGGCCGTTCTGACGAACACGGAGAAGTTGAATATATAAAATACATTATGTATATCGGTCAAATCAAGCCGAAAAATAATAGGACGGATCGAGTTTAGGGATAAGTAATAGTTACCATAACTATGGGCCGTGTTCCGGCGATTGATTAGGCCAAGGGATCGATTATTCGGCCAATGCCTTGACTTCTCGGTACTTATCCAAATCGCCGTACAACTCGCCGGTATAGGGATTTTTTTTGGTTTTCTTTACTTTATAAAGCATATAAGCAAAAACAGCCAAGTTGACCAGCAGAGCCAAAGCGCTGACTGCAAAGTAAATGGCCGGGTTGTAAGTTGAATCTACCCGGAACATGCTGTTATCCTGAAAAGTCGGGAAAGTTTGAGCGAACATACACCAAAGTGCCAGGGTATGAGCCCGGTGCTGCAGCCAGGCGCCTTTGCCCAAGCTGAAAGAGCAGAGGGTCGGCGCTAACAGCAGGGCAAAACCGCAGTACCAGGCGTGATGCGGCAGACAGTTATAGGTGTAGGCAAAGT
The DNA here is from genome assembly GCA_002999035.1 of Lachnospiraceae bacterium oral taxon 500. Lineage (NCBI taxonomy): Bacteria > Bacillati > Bacillota > Clostridia > Lachnospirales > Lachnospiraceae > Lachnospiraceae bacterium oral taxon 500. The sequence goes on along the minus strand of CP027241.1, from coordinate 2,355,874 downwards.
TCCACACATCATAAGCGATGATCCAAAACCAAAGCATATCCGGCCAGAGCATGTCCTTACTCTTATCGGCTGCTGTTTCCTTGCGCAGGCAAATACCAAACCAGCCGGTGATGGTAATAATGTTTAGAAGCCCGGCCGCGGCATTCATAAAGTTCCACGAGCCGCCCATCAGCTGAAACACGGTATTGCTGGTGCCGTGCTCCACTAATTCGGTGATGACTTTATAGGTCATGCCGACTTCGATATCGCGGGAGCAGGCTTCCAAAATATTGATGGCTAAAATCAGCGGCGGAAAGCAAAGGGCAATTTTATTTTCGCTTAATTTCCAGACGGAGCCGTCCCGGCGCTTGCCCTGTAAATGGCGAATCAGCCAAAAGCCGATGCAGCCGGCAGTTGCGGAATATACCTTGACTAAATGAAACCAGTCGGTATAAGACTGGCCCTTTAGGATGGTAAACCAAAGAATTGACATCAGAATCGGCAAAAAGAAAAAGGCAGCCAGCCCCGCATGTTTAAAGCGGCGGGTAATTTCATTTAAACCAAAGAGTGCGGCAAAGACACATAACCATACTGCCCACATCAGCATAGGATTTGTTCCGTGAAATGTAAACATAATTTTTCTCCTCAATTAGTCAGTTGGCGGAATCTCTTGCTTTGAAGATTTCGCTTATGCAAGTGCAGTTATTCTTTGGAAACCCGGTTTCAGTATTTTTCAAGCAATAGAGCAAAAAACGTTAAACTTCTTCGCTTTCATCGTCATCTTCAAAAAGCAGGATTTCCTTAATTTGAAACTCGCGGCCGGTAATCATTACTGCCTCCTCTAAGCCGCAGCGCGGACATTTCCGGTCGTTTTTCAAATATTCGTAAACGGTTTGGCAGGCTTTGCAGGAAACGGTAGCGGTGATAACTTCCGTTTGCAGTTCAACATGCTCAAACTCCGTCCGGTCAATAGCAGCCGGCCAACATTCCCGCAGATAGCGGGGGATAATGGTCGAGGCTTCTCCGATTTCCACCACCACGGCGGCAATATCCTCCGGGGCGATGTCATATTCGGCGGCAATGCCGCCTACTCTTTTTGCTATTTCAAAAACAATTCCCAGTTCGTGCATACATCCTCCTAAACCGCGCCAAATACTTTTTTCACTTTTTTGACGGCGATTTTGGCTTTGCGTTTGACGATCTGCTTGATGATTACCGGTTTTAATTCAGTAAACTCAATGCCTTCTCCGTCATAGCGGCGTTCCAGATGAATGGCATCAAACTTGCATTTGGTGGTGCATTGGCCGCAACCGAGGCACATATATTCATCTAAAATAACTGCTCCGCAACCCAGACAGCGTGAGGTTTCCGCTTTCAGCTGTGCTTCAGTCAGGATTCCGCGGGAATCGGCAAAACTGCCGACGTCCGCCCGATCCAGGGTATCGGGTTTTTGCCGGGGCGTATTGTCATATTCTTCAATCACGGCGGCTTCCGTGTTCAGGGCTTTGTATTCTCGCCGATCCCGGCCGAGAACCAGCGAATGACCGGGATGAACAAAGCGGTGAATTGAGATAGCGCCTTGCTTTCCGGCAGCAATGGCGTCAATGGCAAAACGGGGGCCGGTATAGCAGTCGCCGCCGGTGAAGACATCAGGCTGTCCGGTTTGATAAGTAAAGGCGTCTGCGGCGATAGTTTGATTGGCATTTAAACAAGCGGTGCTGCCGTTCAATAAATCACCCCATTGGATTGTTTGGCCAACGCTTAAAATAATATGGTCGGCAGCGACGGTTATCGTATCGCTTTCATCAAAAACAGGGGCGAAGCGGCCGTTCTCATCAAAAACAGACAGACATTTTTTAAGTTCTATGCCGGTGACATGGCCGTTTTCGGACAGGATTGCTTTTGGGCCGTAGCCGTTATGCAGCCGGATACCTTCCGTCTCGGCTTCTTCCAGTTCCTCCTCGGAGGCCGGCATTTGGCTGCGGCTTTCCAGGCAGTAAATATCCACGCTTTCCGAATGACAGCGGGTGGCTACTCGGGCAGTATCGACCGCCACGTTGCCGCCGCCGATGACAATGGTTTTTCCGGGCAAGGTCAATTCTTCGCCGGAATTAATTCGACGCAGGAACTCAACGCCGGTATAAACCCCGGCGGCATTTTCGCCTTTTAACCCCAGCTTGCGGCCGCCACCCGCGCCGATGGCTACATAAAAAGCAGCGTACCCTTGTTTGCGCAGGGCATCAAGGGTAATATCCTTGCCGACTTCTACGCTGGTTTGAAAAACAACGCCCATTTCCTTGATAATATCAATTTCCGCGGCAACGACATTTTTTTCCAGCCGAAACTCAGGAATACCCAGCGTCAGCATGCCGCCCAGCCTTTTTTCCTTTTCAAAGACAGTCACACTGTAACCATCCAGTGCCAGATAGTAGGCACAGCTTAATCCGGCCGGGCCGGCACCAATCACGGCAATCTTGATATGGCTATTGGTGTCAAAGCGCTTTTCCGGAATGACTCGTGAGGCTTTATCCAGTTCCAGCTGGGCGACAAACTTTTTAATCTCGTCAATAGCGACCGGACTGTCAATTGCACCACGGGTGCAGGCCTGCTCACATTTGCGGTTACAGATTCGACCGCAGACGGCGGGCAGCGGGTTTTCTTTTTTAATCAGATCCAAGGCTTCGACATAGCGTCCTTGGGCGGCCAGCTTAATATAACCCTGCACGCCGATGTGCGCCGGACAGTTAGTTTTGCAGGGAGCAGTGCCGGTATCAACCACATTTTCCCGGTTCAGGCGGTAATCGGGATTCCATTTGTCTTCCGTCCAATCCTCATCGCGTGGGGTGATGGCGGTAGTAATATTTTTGACCACCGGGGCGGAGGAGCATAGTTTTTGTCCGAGTTTGAGGGCGTTGACCGGGCAGTTTTCCACGCATTGACCGCAGGCAACACATTTTTGCCAATCAATTTTGGCGGTATAATTGGAGCGAACCATATCAACATTTTTAAACATGGCTGCCGTCCGCAGTGACAGACAGCCGCAGCCGCAGCAGTTGCAGATCGCATGCGTATGGCCGGAACCATCGGTGTTGGGGATTTCATGCATTAAGCCATTGCCTTCGGCTTTGCGCAGGATGGCGTAGGCTTCGTCCCGGGTAATTTGCCGGCCCCGACCGGTGCGGATATAATATTCGGCGGCATGACCCATTTGAATACACATATCTTCCTTAATATGGCCGCAGCCTTCGCCCATAACCTCGCGGTCAGTTCGACAGGAGCAGTTGGACACGGAAAAAATCGTGTTTTCCTCTAAATATTTGGAGATTTCCTCATAGTCGGCCCGGCGGCTTTCACCGTGAATAGCCGATTCAATCGGGATAACCCGCATCAGGCCGACACCAATCGGAAAAGCACCGGAGCTTAAAGGCCCTCTGACCCGGCCATAGGCTTCCATAGCATAGGCAACGATCGGATATTTGCGGATATTATCCATGTTGTTGACAATCATTTCCATGGTGCCGGGAATCCAGGTTTCCGTCCAGAACATATCAATGCCGTTAATGTTGTTGACAAAGCAGGCACCGTAAACAGCCAGCTTCATCAGTTCTTCATGGCACCAGTCCTCCGGTTTATTCAGCATTTGCGCCACTTCTGCTGCGGAATGTTTTTCATAAGAGCCAAGGCACAGACCAACGTCGGCCATATCTTCGGTGACACCGGCTTCTAAAATAACATATTCGGGGTCTTCCCATTGCAGGGAGCCTTTGCCGCCCGGTTTGATGCCGGCTTTTTTGCGGCCGATCATATTGGCCAGCCGCATAATCTTTTCGTCATAACGGCAGACATAGTCCGGCGGGAAAATCATTTTGGTAGTTTTGCTCATAAATAGCCTCCTTATGTATTGAGAACCTTAACCTGTGCTGTGCTTGCGCTACGCTTTGTTTTTGGCTGCTTTAACCTGTGCTTTCAGCCAATCCGCCCATTCGGCTATGCCTTCGCCTTTGATGGCGGAAATGGGAATAATCTTAATGTTGGGGTTCAGCTTTTTGGCCCGCTCACAGCAGGCATCCAGATCAAAATTGAAATAGGGCAGTACGTCGATTTTGTTAATCAGCAGTACATCACAAATGGAAAACATCAGAGGGTATTTCAGCGGTTTGTCGTCGCCTTCCGGTACACTTAAAATCATAGCGTTTTTGGTGGCGCCGGTGTCAAACTCGGCCGGGCAAACGAGGTTGCCGACATTTTCCAGGATTGCCAGTTCAATACCGGCTGTTTCCAGAGCGTCCAACCCCTGTCGGGTCATTTCCGCATCCAAATGACACATACCGCCGGTGTGGAGCTGAATTACCTTAGCACCGGTTTTAGCGATGGCAGCGGCATCGACATCCGAGTCGATATCGGCTTCCATTACCCCGATGCTGATTTCATCCTTGAGCAGGTCAATTGTTTGGCAAAGGGTGGTCGTTTTGCCGGCACCGGGAGAGGACATTAAATTGAGTAAAAATACGCCCTGTTCCTTTAATTCTGCCCGCAATAAATCCGCCCGTTCGTTGTTGTTTTTAAAAACGCTTTCTTTGACTTCCAGTATTTTGTAATTTTTCATATAGCCTCCTTGTGGTCAGACCACGAAATAATTTTATTGTTTATATTATAACATTCTTGTTATAAAATCGTCAATGCTTTATTTTCGGGATTTTTAAACAAAAATAGAAGAGCGAATTTATTAAAAAACATTAAATTCGCTCTTGGTATGTGGTTGAACCACAACTTTTAAAAAGACAAAAAGTACAGTTCAGCAAGTCGCTTGAAATCTTAATATTCCTTTTTCTGAAAAATAGAAATGGACAGGCAGAATGATAAAAAATAGAGGATAATGGTAATAGCAATGATCAGACCAAGGCTTTTGTAATATTGCTGATCGGACAGGACTTTGCCATTGTTTAGGGCACTGACCAATGCGCTTAACCCCAAGACAATGGCGACAGAACCGAGTGTACTGAGGAGCGGCACGATAATTGCCTTGTCCTCGCTCATTAAATAATGGAGGGGATAGGAAAGAGCGCCGATTAAAAGGGCAATTACCCCACCGGCGGAAACTAAAGTAACAGCGTCGCGAAAGCCGTAATAAAAATAAAGATTGCCGTGAATCAGAACCGTGCCGCCAATGACCGCCGATACCGCTGTCATAGCAAGAATAGTCCAAAGCGTATGCGTAAGATATTGGCTTTTTAAGATATCAACGCGTCGAACCGGCAAGGTCAGCTTATATTTGCTCCATTGTGAGCGGCTTTCCCCTTGCAGGCCAAAAACAGATACAATTGCGGCAGCAGGCGCCGGCAGAATGGTAAACCAAATCAGAAGTTCAGGGCTGCCGCTTACCAGTAAAAGAATCCCGGCGGCGGCACTGAGGAAAATCACAATTTTCATCAATTCGCTGACGGCGTAAAAGTTGTTTTTAAAAAGTCCGGTCATTGGTTTTCTCCTTTGATTAAAGTCAGCATGATTTCATCAATCGACGGGTGATCAATGATGATATCGGTGTATTTGCGCTCGGCCTTGTGGCGGTTATCAGTCAAAAGGTTGTACTGATAGCCTTGGCGCCGGCAGGCGATAAAATCGTTTTGGTCTAAGGTGCTCATTTGCTGTTCGGTGCAGCGCAGGAGGGCATAGTCATAGAGCAGACGGTCTTTGGCTTCCGACAGAATGATTTTGCCATGATGGATAAAGGTAATATAATCGGCGATTTTTTCCAAGTCGCTGGTGATATGCGAAGAAAGTAAAATCGAATGCGCTTCGCTCCCGACAAAATCCAAAAAAATGTCCAGCATTTCTTCCCGCATTACCGGGTCTAATCCACCGGTGGCTTCGTCTAAAATCAGCAGTTTGGGATGGTGGGATAACGCCGCGGCAATTGCTAATTTCATGGTCATGCCTTTGGAATATTTTTTTATTTTCTGGTCTTTTTTTAAGTCAAAACGGTTCAGATAGTTTTGAAAGAGAGCATCGTCCCAGTTTTTATAAATACCGCGAAAAATACCGGCGATTTGGCCGGCGGTAAAATGAGCGGGGAAGTTCCCGCCGTCATAAACTACGCCGATGTCATCCCGTAAATCGGTGCTTTGGTCAGTCATGTCTTTACCGAATAAGCAAATGGAACCGGAATCACGGAACAGGGTATTGAGAATACAGCCGATGGTGGTGGTTTTGCCGGCGCCGTTTTCACCGACAAAGCCCATTATTGTACCGGTCGGCAGTTGAAATGAGATATTGTCCAAACGAAAGCCGGTTTGGTCATATTGCTTGGATACATTGTTTAGGGTCAAGGCATAATCCATTTATTCATCCTCCAAATAAAACATTTTCAGGAGCTCCATTAGTTTCGGCAGGGGAATATTGCTGTTTCGCCCGATTTCCGCTGCTTTTTGCAGATGCTCCTCAGCCATGCGCTGCTGCTCTTCCTGATAAAACTCTTTGTTTTGAGCGGAAACAAAGCTCCCCCGGCCGACGGTGGTTTCGATAAATCCATCATGCTGTAAATCCTCATAGGCTTTTTGGACAGTAATAACGCTGACATGAAGATGCTTGGCCAGTGCCCGCATTGAGGGAATGGCTTCTCCCGACTGCAATTCTCCGCTCATAATCAGAGTTTTGATCTGTGAAGTGATTTGCTCATAAATTGGCTTATTGGTGCGATTGCTGATAATTATATCCATTGTCTGCTCCGTTTCTAAGTATACTTATTGTACCTGTACATTATATCAACTTTGAATAAAATGTCAATGCAAAAAATCCCCCTATATCGGCTTGACCAAAATAGAGGGATTTGCCTTTTAAAAATGGGACTTTGAAGTGAATTTAAAAAATAAATCCAAAATGAATAGCAGGATTCTTTAAAATAGTTTCAGCCCGGATATCGAAGACTGTCGTTCCGAGAGAGTAAAAACAAGCAAAGCCATATATTCATCTAATGTTTTCATTATTTGTTTCCTCTCTTTCAATAATTTCTTTTACCATTTCCACGTAAATCTTTTTGATTGGTTCATGTTTTGGGATAGTAATCGGGTAGCGATATTATATATGGTATCGTATATGGTGTCAAGGGATGCTGTAAAAAATAAAACTTCCTCTTGCTATTCGGATTTTCATAAGATGCCGCTAAAAAATAAGAAGTAAAAAAACAGTAGAAAAATTACAGTAAATGCGATATGATGGATAGGCATTAAAGGATGAAAAATCAAGCGGGATTTGCGGTACTTTGCAGCGTGACATATCCTCTCAATATTACTATCGTATGCTGAAAACCCCAAAACAGAAGTTGGTTGAACATGAGATGCAGGAAAAAACTTCTGCATACCAGAATGACAAGCTGGAGTTCATTAAGAATCCCATAATTACAGAATTTTTAGGGCTTTCTTCAGCAGAAAGAATCTGATGAAAGCAGATGAGTTTTTGACAGAAAAAGAGGGCAAGGAATGGAGTTTAAAAAACTGGTCGCACCGACCTTGAAAGAAATGTTTATCGAAAATGTACAGGGTATGATTTTATCGGGTGAATTGGAAGAAGGCCGACAACTTCCGCCGGAAAGGGTGATTGCCGAATCAATGGGGGTCAGTCGGGCGGTGGTCAATGCCGGGATTGTTGAGCTGGAGAGAAGGGGCTTTTTGGAGGTGCGGCCCAGAATCGGCACTTTTGTGGCTGATTATCGGCGCAAGGGCACACTGGAAACCTTAAAGGCCATTATGTATCATAACCGGGGACGGATGCGCGATGAGGAAATCCGCTCGATTTTACAGGTCAGAGACGCGCTGGATAAGCTGGCGGTCAACTGCATTGTGGAAAAGGCCAGCGATGAAGAGATTGCTTATTTGAAAGAATTGGCGGAGAAAATTCGGCAAACCGTCAGCAATGAGGACGCGGCCAAGGCAGCCTTTGAATTTCAGCATGAAATGGCGATGATTTCCCGAAATACACTGCTGCCGCTGATTTTTCGTTCTTTTTATTTCTCGATTATCGTGCTTTGGGAAAGGTTTTGTGCATTATACGGCCGGGAGGAGCTCTATCGGGTCAGCTATCAAACTTGGGAAAGGCTGGCAGCGCGGGATGCGGCCGGAGCAACGGTTTGGATTGAAGAGTGCACCAGAGAAGCAGTGGCAGGCGAGCGGCAGATTTATTATTAGCGGGCAGACTTTCTGGCAATAAGCAGTGATTGCTTTTTTACCACAGATATGATAATATTTATAAAAAATCAGATTCGGTTCAGGCGGCATTTGGAATTGCTTGCCTGAACCGTTAGAGTTTAGCGGAGGCTATATGAAGATTGTAATTATGGGAGCGGGCAAAGTCGGTAAGGTGCTGTGCCGTGACTTGGCAGAAGAAAACCATGAGATTACTCTGATTGAAAAGGATGCCAAGACTTTTCAAACGGTGTTGAATCAATATGATATTACCGGTGTTTTAGGAAACGGCGCGTCTTATGATACCCAAATGGAGGCAGGGGTGAACACGGCGGATATGTTTATTGCGCTGACCGATAACGATGAGTTAAATATGATTGCCTCTGTTCTGGCCAAGAAGCTGGGCGCAGTGAAAACCGGTGCCAGAGTGCGTAATCAGGATTATTCCGATTTGTCGGACTTGATGCGGACATCGCTGGATATTAATTTGTTTATCAATCCGGAGCTGGAGGCGGCTCGCAAATGTATGCAGCTGATTGAGTTTCCGCTGGCGGATTCCTTTGAATCCTTTGCCAATAATAAACCGCCGATTGTCGAATTAAAGGTCAGCGCCGGTTCCAATCTGGGTGGAAAATCCCTGATTGACTTTCGAAGTTCGTATAAGAATCTGATTGTCTGCTGCGTTATGAAAAACGGTGAGATTATTATTCCCAAGGGAAACTTTATTATTGAAGCCAACGATCATTTATTTGTGACCGGGCCGATGTCGGAACTGGTTAAACTATATAAGGACAACGGCCAGCAGGAGAGCAAGATTCGGTCACTCTTTATCATTGGCGGCGGTTTGCTGGCGCAGTATGTGATTAAGCTGTTTGAGAAATCCAATGTTACCATCAAGGTACTGGAATTAAATCATGACAAAGCCAAGCTCCTGAGCCGGCAATTCCCGAAAATTGAAGTGATTGAGGCTGACGGAACGGATATCAATAATCTGCGCGAGCAGGGGGCAGCCAATTATGATGCTGTCTTGGCACTGACCGGAATCGATGAGGAGAATATCATTATTTCCATGATTGCCAAGTCGTTGGGGGTTAAAAAAACCCTGACGAAGATTAACCGCACCGAAGTAATTGACATTGTTGAGCCGATTGGCTTACAGTCGGTGATTACGCCGAAACGGATTGTGTCGGATACGATTTTGCAGTATGTCCGGGCGTTTTTTAATTCGCAGGGGTCAAATGTCGAGGCGCTTTACACAATTGCCCATGATCAGGTTGAGGCCTTGCAGTTTCGGGTCAAGGAAGGTTCGAAGGCGACCCTGAAACCGCTGCGGGAGTTAAAAATTAAAAAAGATGTTTTGATTGCCTATATTTACCGGAAAAATCAGACGATTTTCCCGACCGGTAATGACCGGCTGATGCCGCATGACCGGGTAATTGTGATCTCGTATAATGGTTATTTAAGCGATTTGGATGAGATAGTGCTATGAATATAAAAATGGTTTTTAAAGTAATCGGTCGGCTGTTGATTTTTGTGGCATTGTTAATGCTGCTGCCGGCAGCGGTCGGTTTGTATTACCGGGAAGAATGGGACATCATCGGCGCGTTTCTGTTGTCAGCCGGACTGGGGCTGGGGGCAGGAGCTTTGCTCAATCTGCAAAAGGTACCGATCCGCTCCTTTTTTACCAGAGAAGGTCTGGTGATTGTATCGCTGTCATGGCTGCTGATCAGCTTTTTAGGGGGATTGCCGCTCTATCTGTCCGGTCAGTACCCGACGCTGGTAGATGCTTTTTTTGAAATCAGCTCAGGCTTTACCACCACCGGAGCAACGGTCGCGGTCAATGTTGAGGGCTTGCCCAAGGCCATCTTGTTTTGGCGCTCCCTGACTCAGATGATTGGCGGCATGGGAGTGCTGGTTTTTGTGTTGGCGGTAATGCCGCAGATGAAAGAGGACAGTATTTATCTGATGAAGGCGGAAGTGCCGGGGCCGGTTTTCGGCAAGGTTGTTTCTAAGCTTGGTGATACGGCACGGATTTTGTATAAAATTTATATTGCCATGACGGTTGTTTTAACGCTGGCATTATGTGCGGCCGGAATGCCGCTGTTTGACAGTATCAATCATGCTATGGCAACGGCCGGCACGGGCGGATTTGGCATAAAAAACGCTTCGATTGGACATTATGATTCGGCAGCGGTTGATATCATCATTGGCATTGGCATGCTGGCTTTCGGCATTAATTTTAATTTGTATTATTTGATTTTAATCGGCAAGGTCAAAGAGTTTTTCAAAAGCGAAGAACTGAAATGGTATGCGATTATCGTAACGGCAGCTGTGGCGCTGATTACTCTTAATTTGTTTTTGGTATCTCCGCTCCCGTTCGGTGATATGCTGCGCCATGTTTTCTTTGCGGTGTCCTCGGTTATTACCACGACCGGCTTTGCGACCGTGGATTTTGACAAATGGCCGTTGTTTTCCCATGTTGTTCTGCTGATTTTAATGTTCATTGGCAGCTGTGCCGGTTCGACCGCCGGCGGGATAAAAATAGCCCGAGTCGTGCCGACAATTAAATCGGCGATTGCAGAACTGAGACGCTCCCGCAATCCCAAGCGGATTTTGGTTATTCAATTTGAGGGCAAGGTCGTTGATACTGAATTGATTAAAAGTCTGGGCAATTATTTGCTTCTTTATACTATGGTCTTTGCGGTCCTGCTTTTGATTGTGGCACTGGACAGCCCTGATTTTGAAACGGCTTTTTCGGCGGTGGCAGCCACTTTTAATAATGTCGGGCCGGGTTTTGGCGTAGTTGGGCCGACCGGTTCTTTTGCCGGGTTTTCGGCTTTTTCCAAGCTGGCTTTATCCTTTGGTATGATTGCCGGCCGGCTTGAGATCTTGCCGATGCTGATTTTGTTTTCGGCCAATACCTGGAAGCGGACCTAAGCGGCGGAGAAAACGGCATAATGAAGTTTGACGGCCGACAAAATAATAGGAAAGCGAAAATGAAAAATCAAAAAAACAGAGGAAAGAATAGGCTTGTTTGTATTTTTGTCACTGGTTTGCTGCTTTGCAGGCTGACTTCTTTGCCGGTGCAGGCTCGTTATGTGTCGATGAATGAAGCAGAAAGCACGGAACTGCCCCGGTACAGCTTGTACTATTTTTTGCAAACGGCTTTGCAGCCGGTCGGGAGGACGGTGTATATTTGGGGCGGCGGCTGGAACGAGGAAGATACGGCAGCCGGCGTAGAAGCCCTGTCGATTGGTGTAAGTTCCCGATGGGAAAGGTATTTTGCCGAGCAGACAGCGGATTATGATTATACCGAAACCCGCTATCAGATTCATGACGGCCTGGACTGCTCAGGCTATGTCGGCTGGAGCGTATATAATTTTTGGCATAGCGTGGACGGCGGCCCGGGCTATGTGATGAAGGCCAAAGATATGGCGGAAAACTTTGCCGGCCGGGGCTGGGGCAGATATACGCCGGCCGGTCGGATCAGGGACTACCGGGCGGGCGATATTATGAGTGGTCCGGGACATGTTTATATTGTGCTTGGAGCCTGTACGGACGGCAGTGTGCTGCTGGTTCATTCTACACCGCCGGGGGTGCAGATCAGTGGTACGGTGAATGCTGCCGGCAGCTACAAAAGTCAGGCCGCTGCTCTGGCCGAAGATTATATGCGGCGGTATTATCCCGATTGGTATCAAAAGTTTAAGACCCGGGTGCTGCCGGGAGAGTTCTTAAGCCGGTACGCGCAAATGCGCTGGGCAGTCGGGCGGCTGGGGATAGAGGATGCGGAGAAACTGCAAAATAAAAGTGCAGCTGAAGTGATGCGGCTGCTGCTGGGCGAATGACCGGACAAGGATTACGGCGGCAAACTTTGAACTTGTATAAGTTAAAGGGGCTGTTGCATTTTAAGATTTTCACACAAGATTTAAGACAAATCTTTGGATTTGTCGCAATATCTTGTGTAATATCTGTATTATGCAGCAGCTCCTTTTGCTTAAGCCTCATATGAGAAAGTATTTTGTGCGGCGGCGAATAGGGAAGGATTTGCCTTGTGATAACGTTTTTGGATGTGGCACCGGAAGGATATAAACTTACAAAAATGAAAGGAAAAAGGGCTTGACAAAGAGAAGTTATTGTATTAATATAATAACACAAACGGCAAATCTGATAGTTGTATGGTTTTCCGCGGAAACAGCTGGTGAAAGTTTTGCTGCCTGACCTTTGAAAAACAGGCTGAGAAATCTTGGATTAAGGTTGAAAAAAGCGTTAAAACGCCTGTAAATAAGGATTTACCCAGTTAATTTTAATAATTTTTAATTGGATTTTAATTGAGTTGGTTTGGGCATCGTATTATACTGGGAAACTAAGATGCGGCAAAGACTCTGACAAAATGGAATTGAGGTGCAGAATTGGAAAATGCAATGGAACTAAGAGGCGTCCGCAAGGTTTATACCATGGGCCAGGAAAAAGTAGTAGCCCTGGATCATATTGATCTTGACGTCTATAAGGGCGAAATCATGTGCCTTTTGGGGCCGTCCGGTTCGGGTAAATCAACCCTGCTCAATATGATGGCGGGACTGGAAAAGCCAACGGACGGGACAATATTTTTTAGTAAGTTTCCGATCCACAAGATGAGCGAAGATCAACTGGCGGAATTTCGGCGGAAGTATATTGGCTTTGTTTTTCAGCAGTATAATTTGGTCAATACTCTGACTGCCTTAGAAAATGTAACGCTGCCCCTGATTTTTAAGGGAGAAAGCAAGCGCAGGCGCAATGCCGTCGGGAAAGATATGATGGATCAGGTTGGTCTGGGCGAGAGAATGTACCACAAGCCGCCGGAAATGTCAGGCGGTCAGCAGCAGCGGGTATCCATTGCCAGGGCTTTTGTCAATCGGCCGGAGTTGATTTTTGCCGATGAACCGACCGGTAACTTAGATACCAAGACTTCGGACGATATGATGAAAATGATGGTGCGGATGGTGAAAAAAGAGAAAAAAACGCTGGTCATTGTCACGCATGATGAAGAATTGTCCGAATATGCCGACCGGATTGTTCATATTCGAGACGGCAATATTCAAAGAATTGAGAAAAATGAACACAGTAAAGCCGATGCTTACCTGCGGGAGTATGAAGCGGAACTGGCCGCTCGGGGCGCTGCCATGGGGGCGCAGGCTTTAAATCAATAACCAATCTGGTAAAAGACGGAGCATTTAACCAAAGTGGAGGATATTATGAAAACAATAAGAAAGATAACAGCAAGCTTGTGTATTTTATTTTTGCTGGCGACGGTCGTTTGGCCTGTTTCGGCAGCACAGCCGGAAAACCCGGTCAATGCGACGGAAAAGGCTAAGCCGGTTTTACAAATTTTGGGAACGGAAACCCATCGTATTTATTCCCAAAAAGAAAATACGATTACGTTCAGCTTAAACAATACATCCCGTTTTACCGCCAATGAAGTCAGAATCAGCCCGGATATTACCGCTGAAAAAGCAGTGTCCGGCGTCCGGATTTTATCGACTTTGCTGGAACCGGCCAATCAGGTAATCGGACCGGATGCGGCCAAACAATATCAAATCCGGGTGGTAGCCGATGAAAGCGCCAAAGAAGGCATTTATCCGATTTATTTAAACATTACTTATAAAAACAATGCCGGCGATCCGTTCCAGACAACCCTGCTGCTTTACTATGAAGTCAGAAAAGATGAAACGAAGCTGGAAAAGGTTGAGATTACGGATGATAATTTTTCCGCATTAAAACCGGAAGCAGATAAAGAATTGACTTTCCAATATAAGATTAAAAACGATACCGATTATCAGGTGCGGAATGTAAAGACGAAAATTGAGGGTCTGCCGGCTGAGTTTACTTTAAAATCAGCGAGCGATACCGTAACCATCGGCAACATTATGCCGCTGATTGCCAAACCGGCGGAGTTTACCTATTATTTAAAGGCGGATATTGCTGCCGGCAGCTATCCGTTTACGGTTACTTACGAATATGAAAACCGTGACGGTCAGAGAATTGTTCGTCAGGCCAAATACAATGTGTTTATTTCGCCGAGTGAAACCGGTAAGGCTACCGGCAAGCTGACTTACAGTGGATTTTCTTATCCGAACTCGGTTGCCCAGGATCAGGCTTTCCCGATTTCCTTTAAGATTACCAATACCGGCGATAAGGATATTAAGGAATTAAGCGTGAAAATGGCTGACAACAATGTGTTTTTACCCAAAACACCGTCAGTTGTCAAGTTTGATGACTTGAAACAGGGCGATAGCCAAACTTATTCGGTGACGGTGATTGGCACTGGCGATAGCTTAAAAGACAGGAACTATCCAATTACGTTTGAAATCAGCTATAAGACTAGTACCGCTAAGGATGCACAGGCGATTACCGATACGCAGGTGATTGGCGTTTATTTGGACGCCAAGGAAGAGGAAAAGGATAAGGACAAGAATCAGCCCAAAATTATTTTGGACTCTTATAAATTAGAACCGACGATTGTTCAGGCCAGCCAGCAGTTTGATCTGAATATGGTATTTAGAAATACCAATCGAACCAAGGACATTTACAATGTCAAAGCCTTTTTGACCTTTGATATTGCGACCGGTCGGGATACCGTACAGCAAAACGTATTTTCTCCAGTCAATAGCAGCAATACCTTTTATATTGACCATATCGGCCCGAATCAAACCGTCAGCCGAACCTTTACCATGTATGTCGTGCCGGACGCCGCGCCCAAAACCTATATGGTCAATGTCAACTTTGAATACGAGGATAAGGACGGCAAGGCTATTACCGCCAAGGAATTAGTTGGCATTCCGGTTATGCAGACTACCAAAGTAGAAACTTCGGAATTGACACTTCCGACTTCGGCAACGCTGAATCAGGAAGTCTCGGCAAACTTCAATATTTATAATACCGGCAAAGCTAAAGTTTATAATGTGATGGTTAACGTGGAAGGTAAGGGCTTTACCGCTGACCCGAATAACCAATATATCGGCAGCTTCGATGTGGGACAAAGCAATTCTTATGAGGGTTATCTGCGGTTTTCCGAGCCGGGCGAGCAAAAGGGTAAGTTTGTGGTTAGCTATGATGACCAAAACGGTGAGAAGTTTACGATTGAAAAAGAGTTTAACGTTATGGTCGAAGAAGCACCAATGATGCCAGATATGGATCCGAATATGCCGGGTATGGATGGGAACGATGTAATGCCAGATCAAGCGGCTCAAGGTGGTCTGCCGTGGGGCATGATTATTGGCGGCGTAGTCGGCGTCTTAGTGGTGGCCGGCATCGGGATTGGTATTTGGCGCAAGCATAAGCACAAAAAGGAGATGAACTCCTATGAAGAAAAGTGATTTGATCTTTATGAGCATGGGTAACCTATGGCGACGTAAGCTGCGGACGGTTTTGACCTTAATGGGCGTCGTCATCGGCACCACCTCGATCATTGTCATGATTTCGCTGGGCGTGGGAATGAAGAAAAGCATTGAGTCGCAGCTTAAGGATATGGGTTCTTTAAATATTGTTACGGTCACCAAGCGCTATGATTACCAAAAGCAGACGGACAATAATAAAAAGAAAATCCTGCTTAATGATGAAGCGGTTGAGGCTTTGAGTCAAATTCCGGGTGTGGACGCTGCCTCGCCGGTTAAATCCATCGCGGTTATGCTTCGCCGCGGCAAATACTATACATACGCTCGGGTTACCGGAATGAAGCGGGAATTAATGACTTTGCAGAATCCGCAGATAGCTGAGGGTGAAGTTTTCAGTGAGGACGAGCGTTATAGTTTCTTGATTGGCGGCGAGATTCCATATCAGTTCCGGGATCCCAAGGCTAGAAGCCGAGGGGGGGATGATATGATGGAGGGTGCATATTACTACGGCGGCGGCTATGATGAACAGCAGAAGCGCCCAGCGCCTAAGGTAGACGTCATGACGGAGCCGTTGCTTTTAAATCCAGATACCCGTTATGGTGAGCCGGATATCAGCTATGAAGACCGGCAGACGATTCCCCGGCCGATTAAGATTTCGGTCAGCGGCTTATTAAAAGCTGGCAGCTGGAACACGGATTACAGTATTTATACTTCGCTGGAAACGGTTGATAAAATTCAAAAGGATTATGAAAAATGGCAAAAAAAAATGAAACAGCGTAATCCCGATCAGCAGCAGCCGGAGGCTCCAGCCAAACCGACCGATAAAAGAAAGCAGGAATATGAACAAGTGCAGCTTTTTGTCGGCGATACCAAGAAGATTCTGGAAATTCAGGCAACCATCCGGAAAATGGGCTATGACGCCAGTTCAATGATTCAAATGGTCGAAGAGCTCAATAAGTTTACCAACATTGCCCAGATGGTACTGGGCGGCATTGGTGGCGTGTCGCTGATTGTGGCGGCGATTGGTATTTCCAATACGATGGTTATGTCGATTTATGAAAGAACCAAAGAAATCGGCGTAATGAAGGTTATCGGCGCTTCACTGGAGGACATTCAGGGTATGTTTTTAACCGAGGCGGCTTTAATCGGTTTGATTGGCGGGATTATCGGTTTGATTTTCAGTACCGGTGGCTCAATGGTGCTAAACTTTCTGACTAAGGGTATGAATCTCTTTGGCTTTGGTGGCAGCGGAGAAGCGCCGCCGCTGTCGGTGATTCCGATTTGGCTGTATCTTTTGGGTATGTTCTTTACGACGGCCGTTGGTCTGATTTCTGGGTACTTACCAGCGCGGCGGGCAATGAAGCTGTCGGTCTTAAAGGCACTGCGCAATGAATAACCTGATTTTCTCCGGCGAAAGACGGTACCCTTCTTTTCGGGAAGCATGTTAAGCGAAGACCGGCGTATGGCCGGAGTTGAGATGCCGGCGGCGGAAAGAGAGTCTTCACACAGAGAAAGTGATACAGATACAAAAAGCAGCTTGTAATCAGGCTGCTTTTTGTCTATGGATCTGGCCGGCAGTGTTATTCACGGTGATATTTGATGAATTATGGATGCCGCTTTGGTGAGCCATTCGTAATTTGTTGAGATGACGATGAATTTCGAGTGTGCGCATTAGGAAAATAGGATTTACCCTTACCGTAACCGGCAGCAAATAGTGAATTTTTTCATTGCTTTTTGCGGATAAATGCGATAAGATAAAAAGGATTGATGCTTAAAAAGAGAAGTATTACGGAAAGAGAGTTGTCATGTCTTATCACAGTTTATTTTATACCTATAAGGACCTGTCGCCTTGGACGGAGACCGGGACAAATTTAATATGCCCCCTGATTGTGGCCATGAATGAAATGGGTATCTCCGGTACCCAGATTCGCTCGCTGATTCGGGAATATGAAAAAGAGTATTTACCGGTCAGGCTCCCGGAACCGGAAACTCCGCCGGTGACGAAAGAAAACTGGCGCTCGTGTTTGGGTAAAAAAGAGTGTTATCAAGGTTTTGTGGATTTTTTTGATGCTTTGATCGAGCGGGAGCCGGAAGCGATTCGGCAGTATTTTGCGGTGCTGGCTGACGGAATTTACAGTGATGCCCTGACCGGGCTGATTCGCTTAGGTTATGCCTTTGAGTCGGGCGAACAGGGGGAAGTGGCCAGAGCGCTGGCTTTTTTGGCAGCCGGATACCGGCCGTTGTCCTTTGAACTGCCGTCGGCAGAAACCAAGCTTTTTGTCGAGCAAATTATTTCTCTGCAGAATGCCCGCCCGGATTATTCGCTTTCCGGCCGGAGCTTTGACCAAAGACTGAGCCAAATTGCGGCAGACAGGGATTATCTTGATACCTTTGCCCGATTGGAGGAGGAAAACTTAAATATTTACACCTTGCGGGCGATTGCTATTCGCCTGGCCAGGGAAACCGGCGCGGAAAGCATGAAATATTTATTTTGTGCCGTCCATGCCTTTCGGGTGATTGCGCCGCTGTTTTCCGACTTGCCGGCCCGGATTCAGCAGTTTTATTTGATGATGCAGGCGGCTTATTTGGCGGCCGGCTGTCCGCCCCTGCAGCCGGCGGAGGAATCGGCTTTGAAAAATTGGTCTTTGATTTTTAGCCTGAGTGCGTTTTCTCGGTCGGCGGCAAACTTATTTTTTATTTATTCCTGTTACCGGGAAGATCAATTTGCCCCTTCGCCGATTTATGCACAAATGGCGTATCAAACAATCCATCAGGAAATGGAAGTAAAGGAGTAGCTATGGATAAACCATTTAAGTCCGGTTTTATTGCCCTGGTCGGCCGTCCGAATGTCGGTAAGTCAACATTGATGAACACGCTTTTAGGGCAAAAGATTGCGATTATGTCGCCGAAGCCCCAGACGACCCGGAACCGGATTCAAACTATTTTGACAACGGAAGATAAGCAGATTGTTTTTGTGGATACCCCCGGAATTCATAAGCCGAAAAGCAAGCTGGGCGAATATATGAATACAGCGGCCATTTTTTCCTTAACGGAAGTGGACTTGATTTTTTGGCTGATTGAGCCAACGGAGACAGTCGGAGCCGGGGATCAATTTATTGCCGAAAGGCTAAGGGAAGCGAAAACACCGGTCATTTTGGTTGTCAATAAGATTGATACGGTGGAAAAACCGTTTTTATTAAAGGTAATTGAGGCGTATAAGGACTTATATCCGTTTTTGGAAATTATTCCGATTTCGGCATTAAAAGCGGATAACACCGAAAGACTGATGGAATTGATTGACACCCATTTGCCGGAGGGACCGAAGTATTTTCCGGACGATATGATTACCGACCAGCCGGAAAAACAAATTGTTTCGGAACTGATTCGGGAAAAAGTTCTAAAGTTATTGCAGGAAGAGATTCCGCACGGCGTGGCGGTTACGGTTGACAGTATGAAGGAATCCGAGGACGGTGCGCAGATGGAGATCGAGGCGACCATTGTCTGCGAAAAAAAGAGTCATAAGCCGATTCTTTTGGGCAAGGGCGGCAGTATGATCAAACAAATCGGTATTTTGGCCAGAAGAGATATTGAAGCGTTCTTTTTAAATCATGTCCGGCTGAATTTATGGGTAAAAGTAAAAGAAAACTGGCGGGACAGCGAGTTTTTAATGAAAAATTACGGTTACAGAAAAGGAGAATAATCAGATGCAAAATCCAATTGTCACAATTTTAATGGAAAACGGAGCGCAAATCAAAGCCGAACTTTATCCGGAGATTGCGCCCAACACCGTCAGAAACTTTATTTCTTTGATCCAAAAGGGCTTCTATAACGGCTTGATTTTTCACCGGGTGATTCCCGGCTTTGTTATCCAAGGCGGCGACCCGGACGGCACCGGTATGGGCGGACCGGGGTACTGTATTCGCGGAGAGTTTAAGGCGAATGGTTTTACCAATGACTTAAAGCATGAGGACGGCGTGCTGTCCATGGCCAGAACCCAGGTGCATGATTCGGCCGGCAGTCAGTTTTTTATTATGGATGCTCCGTCGGCTCGGCTGGATGGAAATTATTCCGCTTTCGGCAAGGTAACCGAAGGAATGGACGAGGTACACCGGATTGCCAGAGTAGCGAGAGATTACCGCGATAAGCCGGAGCAGCCGGAGAGAATGAAGACGGTAACAGTCGAAACTTTTGGCGAGGATTATGCCGAGCCGGAAAAACTGCCGGAGACGAAATAGGCATAATGGCACTTGATTAAACGGTAACTTCTGGTCCGACTTTAAAACTGGAACTTACTTTGAGAATTAAGGCGGTTTTGGATCCGCCTCAGACGTATAGTGGTAGTTGATTCCTACTTGAATTTATGATAGAATAAATAAACAGCAATCTGAAAAGAAGGCGGAAATGGCGGCGCTGTCCGCTGCTTTCGCTGATTGGGAGCGGTTATGATAAGAAGTATGACTGGATTTGGTTCGGAAACACTGATCAGGAACGGGAAAAGTCTGACTGTGGAAATCCGTTCTGTCAATCACCGTTACTGTGAGATTAATATTAAGCTGCCTAAGAAACTGTATTTTTTGGAAAACGGAATCCGAAATCAACTCAAGCAAAAACTGCTGCGGGGGAAGATTGAAGTTTTCGTGCAATATCAGCGGGCGGACGGTCTGGATGTCAATATCAGCTATAATAAGCCGCTGGCGGAAAAATATTTGGCCGAACTTTTAAAAATGTCGCAGGAGCTTTTTTTGGAAAATGACTTGTCGGTTTCCAAGTTTTTGACGCTGCCGGATCTTTTTCGGGCGGAAGAAGAGGATGAAGCCGAGGAGTTTTTGGAGGAGTTGGCACTGGCGGCGGCGGAGTCGGCGGCGAGTAAGGTGGTGGCCGCCAGAGAGCTGGAAGGCAGCCTTTTGCAGGCCGATATCTTGAAAAAAACCGAGGAAATCAGGGCACAGGTCATCCTTTTACCGGAACTGGAAAAACAGTCGGTCGAGCTTTACCGGCAAAGACTGAAGGAGCGGCTGTCCGAGCTGTTACAGGCGGAAAATATTGATGAAAGCCGAATCGTGACCGAAACAGCGCTGATGGCGGATAAGCTGTCGGTGGATGAAGAAATCGTCCGGCTGCAGGGGCATTTGGTCCATTTGCAGGAGGTGCTGCGCGAGGAAAGCGGAATTGGGAAAAAGTTGGATTTTATTGTTCAGGAAATGAACAGAGAGACTAATACGATTGCTTCCAAATCGGCTGATATGGAGATGAAAAATATCACCATTAACTTAAAGAACATTATTGAAAAAATCAGAGAACAAGTACAGAATATTGAGTGACCGCTATGAATAAAATATTTGTAAACATAGGTTATGGCAACGTGGCGGTAATATCTAAAATTATCGCACTGGTAAAACCCGATGCCGCCCCGATTAAGAGGATTATTGCTCAGGCTAAGGAGGAGTCGGTATTTATTGACGCTACAGCCGGCCGCAAGACCAGGTGCTTGGTGGTAATGTCGGATGGATATCTGATAGCCAGTGCCTTGCAGGTAGAGACAATTGTCGGTCGGATTGAAGGAAGGGAGCTTGCGGAAAAAGGTGAATAAAGGCAAATTATATGTTATTTCCGGCTTTTCGGGAGCGGGCAAGGGAACGGTCGTGAGGGCGCTGATTGATCGCCGCCCGGAAATTGCCCTGTCGGTTTCGGCTACGACCAGAACGCCCCGTCAGGGTGAGGTTTACGGCAAACATTATTATTTTTTGGAAAAAAAAGTATTTGAAGATATGATTGCCGGAGATGAGTTGTATGAGTATGCCAGCTATTTGGACAATTATTACGGAACGCCGCGCAAGTTTGTGCAGGAAAAACTGGATGCGGGGATTGATGTGATTTTGGAGATCGAGATGCAGGGTGCTTTACAGGTAAAGCAAAGAGCGCCGGAGGCGGTGCTGATTTTTATTGTTCCACCCAAGGTCGAAATTTTAAAAACCCGGTTATTAAACCGCAATACCGAATCGGCGGAGATAATTGAGCGGCGGCTTAAAAAATCATCAGCTGAGGTTGTGCAGATGATTCATTATGATTATATTATAGAAAACAATCAGTTGGAAGTCTGCGTCGAAGATGTGATTGCGGTTATGCGGGCTGAAAAAATCAGGCAGGTGGATAAGCATCAGGTGATGGAACGCCTGTGTCAGGAATTTAGCGAGATATTGAAAGGAGAAAAATAAAATGCTGCACCCTTCTTATTCCGATTTAATGACGGTGATCAATGCCAGAAATGACGATATCAATTTAAAAAGCCGTTATTCCATCATTATTGCGGCGGCCAAACGTGCCCGTCAGCTGGTAGATGAAAAAGGATTGCTGGATAAAAAAGCGATTTCTGTTTCTGTTGAGGAACTTTATCAGGGGAAAATCAATATTAAAAAATAAGTGACAGCTCGGGCAGGGTATTTTACTGTCAATACCTGTTTGCCTGAGTTGCAATAAAAAGATGAGGGAAGACGATGGAGAAAGAGAGAAAGCAAAAAAAGCAGAACAAATTGCTTCGGCAGAGTTATTTTTTGATAACTGCTTTGTTTTTGTCTGTTTTTTTATTGCTTTTCTATGGAGAGTATCAAAGTTTTTTGCGGGCGGAAATGGAAAGAAATCTGAATCAAACGGTTTTAAAGGCGGAACTGACCCGGCAGTGGATGGCGGATCGGTATGAACAATTCAGCGTCTTGGCCAATATTTTTTCGATGGCCGAGTTGCCGTCGCAAAAAATGAAACTGCTGCGGGAGTTTGAAACGATTAACAGTCAGATTTATAAAAATCTTTATTATGTTGACGGAAATTATAATACACTTGATTCGCGGGGACGCGGCAGCGTTTCGCAAAGCGAGTTCCGTAAAATTTTTGATCAGGTCGGCCAAAGTGAAACATCACTTCTGACGAAAGCCGAGTTTTTACAGGACAGTAAGGAGCCGGTCTTTTCGGTGATTGCTGCCATTCGCTCGGAGGAGAAGGTTCTGCGCGGGATATTGGTCGGTGTGATTTCTCTGCAGGGCTTACAGGAGCATTTGGCTAATGCCGGTTTTAACCCGGAGGGGGAGCATAAGGCTTCGACCTGGATTTTGGATTCGCAGAAAAAAACCATTCTGCACAGTAATCAGAATATTATTTTGGACTTCCAGACCGAAGGGGATGCCGGTTATAAAGATGTCGGCCAGCTCAGTAAGTATATTGATCACAACGCTTCCGGTACGATTCGTTATACCGTTAAAAATCAGGAAAATCTATTTGTGTCCTTTGTCAAAACCAAAATCAGTGATGGCGGGGTGATTATGATGGGGCAGGTAGAGATTAGCTTTTGGGGTTTTTTACGGGAAAACTGGCTTTTAAAACTGGCGGTGCTTTTAACCGGCGGTCTGCTCTTATGCCTGTGGCAGTCTTATGTTTATCAAAAGACGATGCAGCCGTTTACCGTTATTAAGGATGCTTTGATCAGTTTTAATACCGGTAATCGCTATATCAATCTGGAAGCAAAGCCGGGTGACCCAAGCTATGAACTGACCGGACAGATCCGTAAGCTGACAGAGACAGTGATTGAACAGTCGTATAATGTGGAAAACCTAATTCGGGAAAGAACCAGGGCACTGTCGGATTTGAATAAGACGATTTCTTTTAAGAATAAGGAATTAAGCGAAATCAACGCGGCGCTGACAGCCAATAATGACCATCTGCACCATCGGGCGATGACGGATATGCTGACCCAGCTTATCAACCGGCAGGAGCTTTTGAACATGACGGATGAACTGATCAGCGAGGCGAAAAAGGACAACAGCAAGACTTTTTCCATTTTGTTTTTGGATTTGGATAATTTTAAGAAATATAACGATAATTTTTCCCATGATATCGGAGATTTTGTGCTTAAAAGCATAGCTGCTCTGGTGCAGAATAATGTCC
Source organism: Lachnospiraceae bacterium oral taxon 500 (assembly GCA_002999035.1). Lineage (NCBI taxonomy): Bacteria > Bacillati > Bacillota > Clostridia > Lachnospirales > Lachnospiraceae > Lachnospiraceae bacterium oral taxon 500. The sequence continues at coordinate 2,332,413 of CP027241.1, read as the reverse complement.
GGGCAATGGATCTTTCGGCCCGCTATGGCGGAGATGAATTTGTCATTGTTATCAATCATTCGGAAATGGCGGCAGCTATTGCAACCGCTGAGCGAATTCTGCAAAAAATCAAGGGTGTGGGCGGCTATGCCAAGGAAATCGGGGAACTGCTCGGACATCCGGTTGAAATCGAGCCGCAGGATCAGATTGCCTGTTCCATCGGTGTTGTTCATTATGTGCCGGAGTTAAAAGTTGCCAATGCCGAAGATCTGATGACGCTGGCCGATGATATGATGTATCAGGCCAAAAAGTCCGGCAAAGGCCGAATTGAAATCTATGAACCTAAGCCGGAGGAGTTGAGGACGGAGGAGCCGGAAACCCCGGAAGTAACAGGTAATTTAGGGGATAAGGATGAGTCGGCAGCGGGGACAGCGCCGGAGGAAAAACCGGAACCAGCGGGAAGCGCCGGCATGAGCAGACGGCTCAATTCACAAGAAATAGAAGAAATTGACGGAACGGGAAAAAATAAGGAAGAATAAAAAACAAGAGGGTGCCGCCGGCACTCTTTTTGTCGATTGTGCATGAAGTAAAAGCAAGCCGGAACGGAGGGGAGAAAGATCGAGTATGTAAATGTAGTGATGCTGTCCAGTGCGAAAGCATTGGATCGGCTCTTTACTTATCGGGTACCGCCGGAACTGGCCGCTCTGGCGGAAATCGGTTCAATCGTGCAGATTCCTTTCGGCAAAGCCAATAAGACCCAAAAGGCTTTGGTGGTAGAAACGGAAGTTTCCGCACCGGAGCAGGTTTTTGAAATCAAGAGTATTTTAAATGCTGCACCGGAACAATTACTCAGGGAAGAACAAATTTCGCTGGCGCGGTGGATGAAAAAATATTATGCCGCCACCCTTCCGTCGGTCATTAAATTAATGCTGCCGCCGTCTTTTCAGGTGCGGCCGAAAAAACAGGTTATTTATTTTCTGAAAGCAGATCCGGCCGGAGCCGCTGATTATCGCGATGCTTTGGCGGGACAGCGTTATCAAAAAAGGCGGGATTTAATTGATTATTTTCTTCACTTTAAACAGCAGGATTTTCCGGAACTAAGGGAGCAGAGTTTTTACAGCAAAGCGGCTCTGGATGCTTTATTGCAGGATGGGCTGATTGGCCGGCAGGAAACGGCTCTGTCGGTACTGGCGCCGTACCAAAAGGATATTTCCCGGCCAGCGGTCAAAAAGCAGCTGAACGCCGGACAGCAAAGAGTATATCAGGCTATCCGCTCGGATTTTCGGGGGGTGCATCTGCTCCGGGGCGTAACCGGGAGCGGCAAGACGGAGATTTATTTTGAACTGATCGAGGATGTGCTGAAAGCGGGGAAGCAGGCGATTGTTCTGTTTCCGGAGATTATTTTAACCTTTGCTCTGGTCCGCCGGTTTTTGGAGCGTTTTGGCGATGCAGTCGGTTTATTTCACAGCCGCTTGTCCGAGGGTGAGAAACTGACGGAGTGGGAAAGAGCCCGAAACGGTGAGATCAAAATCATGCTGGGGCCCCGCTCGGCGCTGTTTGCGCCGTTAGCGAATCTGGGCATCATCATTATTGACGAGGAGCATGAAAGCAGTTATAAATCAGAGCTGATGCCAAAGTTTCATGCGGTTGAGACGGCGGCCAAAATGGGGAAAATTTATGATATCCCGGTTATTTTAGGCAGTGCTACGCCCTCGGTGGAAAGTTATTACTACGCCGGGCAGGGAAGATTCCGGCTGCACCGTCTGGAGGAGAAAGCATTGACCGACCGGCCGGTGGAATCGCATTTGATTGATATGCGGCAGGAGCTGGCGAATGGCAATCGCTCTTTTTTGAGCGCTGAGTTAGAGCAGGCAATCAGCGGAGCGCTGGCCCGCAGGGAGCAGGTCATTTTGCTCAATAACCGGCGCGGTTATGCCAAGTTCGTATCCTGCCGGAAATGCGGCTTTGTTTATCAATGTCCGGATTGCGAACTGCCGCTGACTTATCATAAGGAGCCGGAAGAGATGATATGTCATCACTGCGGCTTCAGCCGGCCGGTGCAGAGAACTTGTCCGAGCTGCGGCAGTCCTTATTTAAAAGCTTTTGGCATGGGGACGCAAAAAATTGAAAAGGAATTAAAAATCAAATATCCGGAAACGCCGGTGATCCGGATGGACCATGACAGTACCCGAACCAAGCATGGTCATGACTTAAAACTGCAGGAGTTTGCCCGAGCCGAGAGCGGGATTTTAATCGGCACGCAAATGATTGCCAAAGGACTGGATTTTCATAATGTAACAGTGGTCGGTGTTTTGGCGGTTGATCAGGGATTATATACCGATGATTTCCGAGCGGGGGAAAGAACCTTTCAGCTGCTGACTCAGATGATTGGCCGGACGGGCCGGGGCGGTAAGCCGGGGCAGGCTTTTTTGCAGACCTATTCGCCGGAGCATTTTGCCGTTAGAGCCGGGCTCTGTCAGGATTATGAGGCTTTTTACCGGGAGGAGATTCGTTACCGGCAATTACTGAACAATCCACCTTTTCGTGAAATCCTGGAAATTGTAGTGACACATCCGGTTCTGGCGGAAGCGAAACGGATGGCAGCGGCACTGACAGCGGAGCTGAAACAGCTGATCGCTGCTAAAAAATGGGATATTGCCATGATCGGCCCGGCTGTGCCGTATGTATTTAAGCAGGCGGGGGCTTACCGGGAGGCTCTATTGTTAAAGGCAAATCAACATAAAGAGTTGACTTTTCTTATGCATTACCTATATAATAAAAAGATAGAGAAAATGGGTTTTGGACTTTATCTGAGTATCAATCCGCAGTTTTTTAGTTAAAACTCAATTTTCCCATGTTTAACGGAACAGCCTTTTTCAGGCAGACCGCTCGTTAAGGCAGAAGTAGGTAGCACTTCGATTAGGAGAAAGTTGGGTTAATACATTAACTTTTACAGGAAGGAAAACATAAAATTATGGCGTTACGAAATATTAGAATTATCGGCGACGAGGTGCTGCGCAAGCGGGCCAAGGAGGTAAAGCTGTTCAACCAAAAACTGGCTGTTTTGGTTGAGGATATGGTCGATACCATGTATGAATCAAATGGCGTCGGTTTGGCGGCACCGCAGGTCGGCGTTTTAAAAAGAGTGTTTGTTATTGATGTGGGCGACGGGGTGGAGGTTTTTATCAATCCGGAAATTATAGAAACCAGTGAAGAAACCCAAAAGGATATTGAGGGCTGCCTTAGTATTCCGGGAGAAAGAGGCTATGTTATCCGGCCGCAGCGGGTTAAGGTCAGGACTTTGACGCTGGAGGGTAAGGAAAGGCTGGTGGAGGCAGAGGGGCTTTTTGCCCGGGCTATTTGTCATGAAAATGATCATTTAAACGGTCAGCTTTATATTGATATTATGGAAGAGGAAGAGGTGCCGGAGGAAATCGAGGGCGAAGAGGAATTTGACGAATAGGTGTGAACACAGGAGTTATTTCTGCGGCGGTTTAGAAATTGCCGGCAGTAAAGGAGAAATATGAAAATAATTTTTATGGGGACGCCGGAATACAGTGTTCCGACGTTAAAGGCGCTGATTGACTCCGAGCATGAGGTAATTGGGGTGTATACCAAGCCGGATAAGCCCAAGGGCCGGGGCAAAAAAACAGAGATTACGCCGGTTAAGGCACTGGCCTTGGAAAACGGTCTGCCGCTGTTTCAGCCGGCTACATTTAAGGACGAGGGAGCGGTACAGGAGTTTTGCGATCAGCCGGCGGATATGGCTGTGGTGATTGCTTACGGGCTGCTCTTGCCGGAGGCGGTCTTAAAGGCGTATCCGCGCGGCTGCGTTAATCTGCATGCCTCGCTTCTGCCTAAGTTTCGGGGGGCTTCGCCGATTCAGGCGGCTATTTTGGCCGGGGAAACGAAAACCGGTGTAACGTCAATGCAGATGGATAAAGGGTTAGATACCGGCGATATGCTGCTGCGGGCGGAAATTACTTTAAACGGAACGGAAACAGCAGGGGGACTTCATGACCGGCTGGCCCGGATGAGTGCCGAGCTTTGTCTGGAAACGCTGCGAGCCTTGGCAGACGGGACGGTTTCGCCGCAGGCGCAGGAGGAGGATGGGGTGTCTTATGCCGGTAAGATTACCAAGGAAATGGGCAAAATTGATTGGAATGATTCAGCGGCCGCAATTGACCGGCAGATTCGGGGAATGAATCCCTGGCCGAGTGCGTATACTTATTGGCAGGGGAAGCTGTTAAAAATATGGCAGGCGAAGCTTTTACCGGCGGCGGGCGGCAAAGCGGAAGCGGGGCTGGTACTGAGTACCGGTGAAGCGGGGATTGAAATTGCCTGCGGACAAGGTGCTCTTCTGATTGAGGAGGTGCAGTTGGAGGGGAAAAAGAGGATGCCGGCGGCAGCGTTTTTAAATGGCTATGAGGTGGCAGTTGGGGGGAAGTTTGAGTGTTAGATAGGGGGGCCAGTCACCCATTGTTTTAGCACTTGTTCAAAACTTGCGTCCTGCGGACGCTTCGAACAGTTGAACTGCGTGCCAAAACGATGGGTTCTGGCGAAAAACTTGATTTCATTTATTTGGTGAAAAACATTGGCTTGAATAAACAGAAGGCACAGCTTTAGATAAAGAAATAGAGCATTTGGATAAATAAGAAAAGAAGGAAACGAATGAAAAGAGAACGGGCGATTGTGCTGGAAATTTTGCTGGAACGCACGGAGAAGCGCTTTTTTAAAACGATTTATTTGCAAAAGATGGCGGATTATCCTGATTTGAACCGGGCGCAGCGGGCTTTTATTAAGAGGCTGGCGCAGGGCGTGCTGGAAAGAGAATATACGCTGGATAAGCTGCTGCGTTATTATTCCAAATTGCGTCTGAAAAAGCTGAGTCCGGTGGTGCATGAGATTTTGCGGCTGTCGCTTTATCAGCTGATGTATATGGATAAGATTCCGGCTTATTCGGTGGTTCATGAGGCGGTCGAACTGGCCAAAGAGCGGCGCGAGTTTCGGGCAGTCCCTTATATTAACGCCCTGCTGCGCCGGGTGGCCGACAGTCAGGCGGCAGCGGCGGAGTATCTGGAGTCGCTCCGCCGGCAGGGAGATTGGCAGTCCTTTTATTCTTTTCCGCAGAAAATCATTGCGCTTTTGCAGGAAAGCTATTCACGCTCGACAGTGGAAGGTATTTTAAGTGACTCTTTACTGGAAAAACCGCTCAGTTTGCGGCTGATTGCGCCGGATGCAGCCGGACAGGCAGAGGTGGATGCTTTTTTGCAGCACCGGGTTGACCGGATCAGAGGAGAAGGCGTATTATTCCCGCAGGTTAGGAAATACAGCGGCAGCATTGAGGAAGAAGCGGTTTTTCAAAAGGGATATGTTCAGGTTCAGGATGAAGCCTCCATGCTGGTCGGTTATTTGGCAGCGGCGGAGCGGCCGCGGCTGGTTTATGATTTATGTGCGGCGCCGGGCGGAAAAAGTGTTCATTTGGCGGCGCTTTTGCCGGAGGCAAAGCTGATTGCGTCGGACTTATCGGAGTCTAAAGCCGAAAAGATAAGAGAAAATATTCGCCGCTTAGGTTTAAAAAATATTGAAGTGACGGTGCAGGATGCGGCGCAGGCTGATGTCCGCAAGAAAGAAGCGGCTGACTGCGTGCTGGCCGATGTGCCCTGTTCGGGACTGGGCGTGATTGCGGGCAAACCGGATGTTAAATACCGGCTGACCCGGCAGACAGTGGCCGAGCTCAGTAAGATTCAGGAGCAGATTTTGGAGCAGGCGGCCCGCTATGTCGCGCCCGGCGGAACTTTGCTGTACAGTACTTGTACTTTGCTGCCGGCGGAAAATCAGGACAGAATCGGCGCTTTTTTAAAAAAGCATCCGGAGTTTACGTTGTGCGATATTTCGCTTGACCCGGTCTTTCAAACGGCGGGCGGCCAGCGGCTGTCAGCCGCCGGCAAGCTGATTTGGCAGCAGGGGATGCTGCAGGTTTTACCAGGAGAATTACAGGGCTTTTTTATTGCTAAACTGCAAAGAATGCCATAAAGCGGCAGCTGTCTTGTGTACTGCTGCGGTGAGCATTTAAAATCAAAAGATTAACCGGGGCTAAAAAGCGATTTCGTTTTTCCGGCAGAGAGAGGAACGAAAGCAAACATGGATGAGTTTTGACAGCTGTCGAATGAATATGAAGAACTTATACGGTTGAGGAACTTATACAGTTAAGGTAAAGGAATTTATGGAAGAGCAAAAAATCAATTTATTAAATCTGACGCTGCCGGAACTGGAAACGTGGATACAGGCGCTGGGCGAGCCGAAGTTCAGGGCCGGCCAAATTTTTGACTGGCTGCACCGCAAGCAGGTTACCCGGATTGAAGAAATGACGAACTTGTCTAAGGCGCTGCAGGAAAAGCTGCGGCAGGCGGCGGAGGTGCCGGAAGTGGAAATGATTCGGCTTCAAACCGACCGGGAGGACGGTACGCAAAAGTTTCTGTACCGTTTGGCTGATGGTCAGTATGTGGAAACGGTGCGGATGAATTATGAGTTTGGCAGTTCGCTGTGCATTTCTTCGCAGGTCGGCTGCCGGATGGGCTGCACTTTTTGTGCTTCAACGCTGGGAGGCCTGAGCCGGAGTTTAAGCGGGGCGGAGATGCTGCTTCAGTTTTATGAAAGCGAACGGCGGTTCGGGTCGCTCCATTCCGTGGTGGTGATGGGCATGGGCGAACCGTTTGATAATTACGCAGAGCTGCTGCGCTTCATTGAGATCATTACTCATTCGAAAGGACGTAATCTGGGGGCCAGACATATTACGGTTTCAACCTGCGGCTTAGTCCCTCAGATAAAAGCGTTTGCAGATCTTCTTTGGCAAGTGAATCTGGCGGTCAGCCTCCATCAGGCGACACAGGAAAAAAGGGCGGCCATCATGCCCATTGCCAGAAAATATGATCTTAAGGAACTGAAAGAAGCTTGTCTTTATTATGTAGACAAAACCAATCGCCGGATTACGTTTGAGTACGGGCTGATTGAACAGGAAACTGACCGGATGGAGGACGCGGAAGCACTGGTTCGCTTTTGCCGCGGGCTTTTATGTCATATCAACTTGATTCCGATCAATCCGGTGGCGCGTAAGGAACAGCAGCCTCCGGATAAAAGAAGACAATATGCTTTTAAAAATTATTTGGAAAAAGCGGGACTGCCCGTTTCCCTGCGCCGGACGCTGGGGAAAAACATTGATGCAGCCTGCGGCCAATTGAAGAAAAAAGAGGAAGAGCTATGCAGGTAACAGGATTAACGGATATCGGGAAAGTCAGAAAGATTAATGAGGACAGTTATTTTTTCAGCCGGGAACGAGTGGGCGGAGCACCGAACTTATTTTTGGTGGCTGATGGACTGGGCGGCCATAATGCCGGTGAGGTGGCTTCCCGGATGGCGATTGACACGGTGGTCGCTTATTTTCGGGAGCATCCGGCCGAGGACTGCCGGGCGGCTTTAGCGGCGGCGGTTGTTCGGGCCAATCAAGCGGTGTATGCTTATGGCCGGGAAAATATTGATTGCCGGCATATGGGAACGACCTTGGTTGGGCTGATTCTTTTGCCGGAGGAATATGTGCTGATCAATATCGGTGACAGCCGGGCTTATTTGTACCGGCAGGGAGAGCTGCGCCAGATTACCAAAGATCATTCGCCGGTGCAGGATTTGCAGGAGAGCGGTCTGATTACCGAGGAAGAGGCCTTTTCCCATCAAAACCGCAATTTAATCAGCCGGGCGATTGGAATTGAAAGTGATGTTTCCCCGGATCTTTATAGCGTACCGGCCGAGGAGAATGATATTCTCTTGTTGTGCAGCGACGGACTGAGCAGTTATCTGCGCCGCCGGGAATTGGAAGAAATTTTTGGGCAGGAAGCGGAAATTTCGGCTTTGGCAGCCGGATTGATTCAGGAAGCCTTAAACCGTGGCGGCGGCGATAATATTACGGTCATACTTGTTAAAAACGAGCGGGAAAGCGAGGCCGGCTATGCTGAATAAGGGAGATTTAATTAACAATCGTTATGAAATTATCAAACGAATCGGCACCGGCGGCATGTCGGACGTTTATAAGGCCAAGTGTCATAAGCTCAATCGTTATGTGGCGATTAAGATTTTGAAACCGGAACTGTGCGAAGATGAAAATCTGGTCAAGCGCTTCAAGGTGGAGGCACAGGCTGCGGCCGGGCTGTCGCATCCCAATATCGTGGCGGTTTATGATGTCGGCGATGAGGATGATTTTCACTATATTGTGATGGAATATTTAGAAGGCAAAACTCTGAAAACGGTGATTAAAGAACGCGGGGTTTTAACCGAGGCGGAAATTTATCATGTCGCTTCCAGTGTTTTGGCGGCCTTGTCGCATGCTCATAACAATCATATTATTCACCGTGACATCAAGCCGCAAAATATTTTCTGGACGAAAAACAATAAGGTTAAGGTTATGGATTTCGGCATTGCCCGGGTCATTACCGATAAAACCATTGATATGAATGAAACTCTGACCGGATCGGTGCATTATATTTCCCCGGAGCAGGTCAAAGGTCTGGTGCAAAATGAAGGCAGCGATATTTACTCGCTGGGGATTACCATGTATGAGATGGCGACCGGCGAGGTTCCCTATGACGGGGATAATCCGGTTAATATTGCGCTCATGCATTTAGACGGCAAGCTCCCCGGGATTTGTGAAAAGAACCCGAAGATTAGCCGCAACTTTGAAACCATTATTTATAAAGCTACGGAAAAGAAGACGATTAACCGCTATGCTACGGCCAAGGAAATGCTGACGGACCTGAAGGCGGCGTATCAGCATCCGGAGGAGGTAATTGAATATACCAATAATGACAACGGTGCGACATTGGTCATCCCCAAAAATGAAATTAAGCAGATTTGGAGCAATAAGGAGTACCGGAGCTTCGGCGGGGAAAAGGATCCTTACGAAAAGCTGATTCGATGGGCAGCGATTGTCTCAGCTTTTGTGGTGGTAGCGATTTTGACGGCCATTATCGTGCCGGCCAATATTCATAACTGGGTGCCGAAAATGGTAACCGTTCCGGATCTTTTTAATTTGAATGTTGAGGAATTGTCACTTCGCTATCCCGATTTGAAATATGCTATTGAGGGCTATGTCTACAGCGATGAGGTTACCCGGGGACGGATTGTCGAGCAGGATACCAAGCCGCTGGAAAGCGTGAAAGCGGAATCCATCATCGGTGTCATTGTCAGCAAGGGCGTTGAGGAAAAGCCGGTTCCGGATGTGCTTAATTTCAGTTACAGTGAAGCAGAAAAAAAGCTGCGGGAACAAGGTTTTTCGGTTGAGCAGATTATAGAAAACAACAACACGGCGGCCATCGGCAATGTTTTTCGCCAGTCGCCGGCTGCGGACAGTCTGCTACCCAAAGGCGGGATTGTGACTATCTATGTCAGCAAAGGGGCGGAGGTTGAACTGGTTGAAGTGCCGCCGCTGATCAATCAGCCCAAGCAGGAGGCAATTGCCCGCCTGACGGAACTGGGCTTTATCGTCAATGTATCGGAAAGCTATAATGACCACTATGAAAAGGGACGGGTGGTGATGATGAGCATTGCTCCCGGCAATAAGGTAGTGAAAGGCTCGTCGATTGATTTGTCCGTTAGCTTAGGGAAAGAGTTTATTTCCAAAAAAATGGAAATTCGGATTAATTCGCCTTTTGGACCGGTTCAGGAAAGCGGTATTATTAAGGTAACGCTGACCCAGGGAGATACGGAAAAGGTTCTGCTGGAAACGGAAGTACGGATTGATCAATTCCCGCTGATGCTGACGCCCGAAGGTACCGGTACCGGTATTATTACGGTTTATCTGGACGGGGTCAAGCAATATACTCGGCAAATTGTTTTTACCGAGGAATAAAGCCGGATAGGAAGAAAATTACCGCTCTGTGCGCCGCTTTACAAGGAAACCGTGCAGAGAGGAAGCAGAAAATGAAAAGTGAGGAAAGCGCAGATGGAGCAGACAGCAGAATGAAAGGCAAAATAATCAAGGGGATAGGCGGTTTTTATTATGTGCAGACGGATTGTGAACTGATAGAATGTAAGGCCAGAGGACTTTTCCGTAAAACCGGAGAGAGCCTGTTGGTTGGGGATGACGTGGAAATCGAAGCGGCCGGGGAGGCCGGTAAAGGTTTTATCGTCAGGATTTACCCGCGCCGAAATGAGCTGATCCGGCCGCCGGTATCCAATGTTGATCAGGTACTGCTCCTGTTTGCGCTGGAAGAACCCAAGCCTAACTTTAATTTGCTGGATCGGTTTTTGATTATGCTGGAGCAGAAAAAGCTGCCGGTCGTGCTGGGCTTTAATAAGGCTGATTTAAAGAGCGATGGACTGGATTTTTTAGAGCATTATCAGGCAATCGGTTATCCGGTTCATGTTTTTTCCGCGCACCATTCCCAGCCGGAAGAATTGCGGGGCTTGCTGGCGGGTAAAACAACGGTGCTGGCCGGGCCGTCCGGGGTCGGCAAATCAACTTTGGTTAATTTTTGGCAGTCGGAAGTGGTGATGAAAACCGGAGCGGTCAGCCAAAAAATCGGCCGGGGCAAACATACAACCCGGCATGTCAATTTGATTGCACTCGATGAAAACAGCTTTGTGGTTGATACCCCGGGCTTTACTTCCTTTGATTTGCGGGATATCAATTACCGGCAGCTGCACCGGTACTTTCCGGAGTTTGCGGCGTATGAGGCGGGCTGTCAGTTTCTGGACTGTCAGCATGATCGGGAAAGCGGCTGCGCCGTTAAAGCAGCGGCCGAGGCAGGAGATATTTGGATGGGGCGCTACCGGAACTATCTGCAAATTAAAGAAGAGCTGAAACAAAAAGATTCCGGTTTAGGCAAGTTGCAAGAAAAACACGGCAGAAAGGAGCAAAAATGGATAAAAAACGGAAAATAGCGCCGTCAATCCTATCGGCTGATTTTACCCGCCTGGGTGAAGATATCCGGCAGATTGACCGGGCCGGCTGTGACGAGATTCATATTGATATTATGGACGGCAATTTTGTGCCCAATATTACTTTTGGACCGATGCTGGTTAAGCAAATTCGGCCTTTGACAGAGAAACCCTTTGATGTTCATTTAATGATTCGGCGTCCGGAGGACTTTATTGCCGCCTTTGCTCAGGCCGGAGCCGATACGATTACAGTTCATGTGGAAAGCAGCCTGCACTTGCACCGGCTGCTGACGGAAATTAAAAAATTGGGCAAAAGAGCAGGGATTACTTTAAATCCGGCGACACCGCTGTGTATGCTGGAGGAGCTTTTGCCGGAGGCCGATCGGGTGCTGGTCATGTCGGTTAATCCGGGCTTTGGCGGACAAAGCTTTATTCCGTCGGCCCTTGACCGGATTGCCAAATTAGCTGCCTGGCGGCAGGAAAAAGGGTATCACTATGATATTGAAGTGGACGGCGGGGTTCATGCCGGCAATGCCGGTCAAATTGCGGCAGCCGGTGCCGATATTTTAGTGGCCGGTTCGGCGGTGTTTGGCGCCAGCGATATCGCGGCGGCTATCCGCCAAATCAAGGGAGAATAAAGGTCGACAAGACAGAAGTGAAAATAGAAAGCAAAAGTAGCCGAAGGGACAAGAGCAAGGACGTTAAGGTCAGTCACCGGCTTTTTGCGGAGAAAGGCGGAGAGATATGAAGCGGCTGTGTTATGCGATTGTGGCCGGCGGTTCGGTCAGTGCCGGGCAAGTTCAAAAATTGCAAAAAAAGGCTGAAAATCTGATTTGGATTGCAGCCGACAGCGGCGCTGAGGTCTTGTGGCAAAACGGAGTAGTTCCCCATATTTTGATTGGTGATTTGGATTCTCTTTCGGCCGAAACTTTGCAGGCTGTGAAAAGCAGGGGGCAAACCGAAATTTTTCGGTTTTCACCGGAAAAAGATATGAGTGATACTTATCTGGCCTTGCAGGCGGTGAGGCTTTTGCATACGGGCGGCAGCCGGGCCTTGTTTTCCGCTTGGCAGGCGATACACCTGCCGGCTGAAAATGCCGGATTTGAACAGATACCGGCAGAGGATGCCGGGCGTCAAAACTGCGGCCTCAAAAAGCCGAAGGTGGTTTTGCTCGGTGCAGTCGGGAGCCGCCTGGATCATAGCCTGAGCAATTTATGGATTTTGTTTGATTTCATTGCTGACATGAAGCTGACGGTTTGGACGGACAAAGGCCGGATTCGGGCATACAGCGGATCCAAGCGGCTTTCTTTTAAAAGCAAAGAAAAGTATCCGTTTTTCAGCATCCTGCCGCTGTCAGAAAAATTGGAAGGACTTAGTTTAAAGGGCTTTCGTTATCCTCTAAAGAACCAGACCATCCCTCAAAATCAGGCCTCCTGGCTGCTCAGCAATCAACTGACAAAGAAACGTGCCAAACTAAAAATCCGCAAGGGCAAGTTTCTGGTGATCCGCAGCCGGGATTAGTGGAGAACGAATAAAAAAGACTGGAGCAGGGCAGCGGATTGTTAAGATCCGATTAAAAAATATTTTTTACTGGCTTTTTGAAGCCGAAATATGCTATAATTAGCGTACATTCTTTGAACGTTAAAACGCTTTTTGGCAGACAAAGCCGAAAAAAGTGCAGAGAAAAGAGAATCCATAAAAATATTTATTGTTTAAAAAATGAACAGCGGACATTAAGAGATGGTTTGCAGAAACGGATAGACTATGATACATTATATTAAAGGGGAACTGGCGCATATCAGTGAAAATGAAATCGTGATTGAAAATAACGGTATCGGTTATCTGATTGAAGTACCGCTGTCGGTACTGCCGGCATTGCCGCCTAAAAATGAGGAAGTTAAAATCTATACGGAGCTTTATGTCCGGGAGGATATGCTGAAATTATTCGGCTTTTTAACCGAAGAAGATTTGCAGATTTTCCGAATGCTGATCACAGTCAGCGGGATCGGGCCCAAGGGAGCACTGGCCATTCTGTCGCTGATGACACCGGAGCAGCTTCGGTTTGCGATTTTGGCGAATGATGTGGACAGCATTTCAGCGGCTAAGGGCATCGGCAAAAAAACGGCCTCGAAGCTGGTAATTGAATTGCAAGACCGATTAAAGGCCAAGATTGGGAGCGGAAATGAATCGGCTGTGACTGTCGGCAGCCGGGAAGTTAGTCCGCGTTCGGAAGCTGTCGAGGCACTGGTTGGTTTGGGCTATTCGGTCGCGGAAGCTACGGCAGCGCTCAAAAAAGTATCGGAAGAAAACAGTTTGGAAGAAATGATTAAGCTGGCACTTCGGTATTTATCACTGTAATAATGGCAGTCTTTTCAATGGAGAGTCAGACAAATGCTTTCGGCTGGTTTGAGCGCAGAGGAAAGCTGAAAATAGATAGCAGGAGTTGGGGAAGATGAAGGATCGGATTATCACCGGCGGTTTAATCGAAGAAGATATGGGCTTGGACAATTCACTCCGGCCCAAGAGAATGGAAAATTATATCGGCCAGACCAAGGTCAAGGAAACGATGAAGATTTATATTGAAGCCGCCAGAAGCCGGAAAGAAAGTCTTGACCATGTGCTGCTTTACGGCCCGCCGGGACTGGGCAAAACAACCTTGGCCGGGATTATTGCCGAGGAAATGAACGCGCCGATTCGGATTACGACCGGGCCGGCGATTGAGCGGCCGGGCGATATGGCGGCGGTGCTAAACAGCTTAAAAGACGGAGAAATTTTATTTATTGATGAAATTCACCGAATGAGTCGGCAGGTGGAAGAAATTCTCTATCCGGGGATGGAAGATTTTGCGATTGATATTTTGATTGGCAAAGGGCCTTCAGCCAAGTCGATCCGGATTGATTTGCCAAGGTTTACGCTGGTTGGGGCAACGACCCGGATTGGCCTTTTATCCTCGCCGCTGCGCGACCGTTTCGGGGTTATTCAAAAGCTGGAATATTATGAAACTGCCCATTTGCAGGAGATTATTTGTCGGTCGGCTGAAATTTTTAATGTAGAGATTGATGAAGAGGGAGCCAGAGAGCTGGCGCTGCGCAGCCGGGGAACACCGCGGATCGCTAACCGCCTGCTGAAACGGGTGCGGGATTTTGCCCAGGTCAAATATAACGGCCGGATTACCGGGCGGGTGGCCAAGGAATCGCTGGATATTTTGGATGTCGATCCTTTGGGACTGGACAAAAATGACCGGCGGCTGCTTTTAGGCATGATTGAAAAATATAACGGCGGGCCGGTGGGACTGGAGACCATCGCTGCCACCATCGGCGAAGAAGCCGATACGGTTTTGGAGGTTTACGAGCCGTATTTGATGCAGCAGGGACTTTTGCAGCGGACGCCGCGCGGCCGGAAGGTTACGCCGTTCGGCTATAAGCATTTGGGGCTGTCAGAGGAAAGATATCAGGAAACGCTGCGGCTGGATGAGGAGTAGGGGGCAAAGCTTTGGACGAGGAATTGAAATTATTAAATATTATTGCGGGGCATGAAAAGATTAATCAGCGGGCTATCGCCAGAGAAGTCGGAGTTTCTTTAGGGACAATTAATTCCATGCTGCGCGCTTTGGAGGAACGGCAGTATTTGCTGATCAGCAAAACGGCCAATAATTCCGCCCGCTACCTCTTGACCGAGGACGGCAAAAATTACCGCAGCCAAAAGCTATATCAATACATTGAGGAATGTTCGGAAATGGTGACAAGGGTGCGGACGAATTTGAAAAACCTGCTGCTGGCACTGGTATCGCAGGGAGTGAAAGATTTTTATATATCGGAAAAAGAGGACGAGCTGTACCGAATTGTGATGCTGCTTTTAATTGAAATTTCCCATAAGTTTCCGGTGGCATATCACTTGACGGTTCCGGCAGAAATATCAGAAAGCGCCGCAATTTTGGGGTGGAAAGAGGGAAACGGCTATCAGACCCATCCCCAATATGTAGCGGTGATTGATGCCAATTTTAATGCCTGACGTATTCTTGACGAATAAGGAGATCGCAATGGAAAACCAAACAAAAGTGTTGATCGGCGGACAAGTCTATACTTTAAACGGAAATGAAAGCGAAGAATATATGCAGCGGGTGGCGCTTTATTTAAATAAAAAAATGGATGAATTAAAAAGCGGTGCCGACCTGAAACGAATGAACAGCAAGATGCAGTCGATTTTGCTGGCAATTAATATTGTTGACGATCTCTTTAAAGAAAGAAAAAACGTGGAAGAAGAAAAAAAGCGGGTGCTGGCTCTGACCAATGAAAATAAGAGGCTGCACCGGGAAATTGAAAAGACCAAGCAGGAACTGGAAGAATATTTAAAGGTTTTAAACGCGGAATAATCCGGCGGGCGAAAGTGAAACCCGCACGGAAAGCGGAACTTTTGACATGCTTCTCTCCGCAAAAGATGTGTTTTTGGAGGGGGGCTGTGCGTCTGCAAAAGATTGTGCCTTTTGGTTGGGGAGGTGCGTGCCCGTATGGAACTGTCAAGTATTTCGGCAGGGCAGGTTGAATAAACAGAGAAAGAAAATGAGGTTTTTATGGTCAGGCAGACAGGGCCGGAGATTTTAGCGCCGGCAGGAAGTATGGAAGCATTATATGCCGCGCTGCACGCCGGTGCGGACGCGGTTTATTTTGGCGGAAAAATATTATCGGCCAGAGCCTATGCCGGTAATTTTGAAAAGGAAGAAATCATCGAAGCCGTTGCTCTGCTGCACCGACACAAAGCCAAGGCACATCTGACCTTAAATACGCTGGTCAAAAATCCGGAGCTCAGGCTCCTGGAGGAAATCGGCAATACGCTTTGCGAAGCTCATATTGACGCTGTTATTATTCAGGATATGGGTATTTATCTTTTTTTTAAGCGCTACTTTCCGGAACTGGCTTTGCATGCCAGTACGCAGATGACCGTTCATAGCGTGGCGGGGGCGGCGCGCCTATATGAATTGGGGTTTCAGCGGGTTGTTTTAAGCCGGGAGCTGACACTGAAGGAAGTACGGCAGATTATGGAAGCCGTGCCGGTTGAAGTGGAAACCTTTGTCCACGGGGCAATGTGCTACTGCTATTCCGGGCAGTGCCAAATGAGTGCCGCTTACGGTGAGCGCTCGGCGAATCGGGGCAAATGCGCCCAGCCTTGCCGCCTGCCGTATCAGACAGATAAGACCGGCGGTTATCTGCTCTCACTGAAAGACCAAATGACTTTGTTTGATTTGCCGGAGCTGATCGCTGTCGGAATTGATTCCTTTAAGATTGAAGGCCGGATGAAAAATCCGGAATATGTGTATACTGTTACGCAAATGTACCGAAAATACAGGGATTTAGCTTTGGCCGGCGGTAGCTATCAGGTTGACACGGCAGATGTGGCCAGAATGAGCGAGGTTTTTTCCCGGGGAGCGACCAGCGCCGGCTACTATTTTATGCGGAAGTCAGCCGATATGATTTTTCCGGAGCAGCCGAAAACTGCTAAACTGACCAATGCCAAAACCCTGGCGGAGCTTGCTTTTGTCCGGCAAAAACCGGAGCAGAAGGCAGAGGTTGATTTTTATGTTCAGGCCAAACAGGGGCAGCCACTGACATTGACCGTCGTTTTTAGCGGCGGATTATCGGCTTTGACTCCGATTTGCCAAAGAGGCGAACCGGTGCAGCCGGCGCAGAAAAAAGCAACTACGGCGGCAGAAATCGAAAAACCGCTGCGGCAGCTGGGGGATACGCTCCTGATCTTAAACAAATTGGAATTGGAAATGGATGAGCAGGTTTTTGTACCGGTCAGTCAGCTGAAAGAACTGCGCCGGCAAGCGACCGCGGCGGTTGAAGCCGTCCTTTGCTCAGACTGGGAGAAAGGCGAAACGGAGGAAGAGCGGAAAGCCCGTGTGCCGATCCGCCCGCTGCAGTCGATTGTTTGGCCGGAGCCGTACCGGCGCACGGAAACGGCTGGGCCGCAAGTTTCGGTTTTAGTCCGAACCGAGGAGCAGCTGAAAAATGCTTTCGCTTCCGAGGCTGACCGGATTTATCTGGAGTGGTCGTTTTTAAGCATAGAAACAATGCTTTCTTATATTAAAGTAATGACGGCGACGCCTAAGCAGATATTTTTAGCCGCTCCGGCTATTCTGCGCGGAGAGGAACTGCAGCGCTTTGACCGGGAATATGAACGCCTGCGGGGAGCCGGCCGGGAAAATGGACGGGAAATCGGGCTTTTGCTGCGAACGGCTGATCATTTGGCCTTTTTCCGGGCAAAAGGAGTGGCGCTGGCCTTGGATCATTCCTTTCATATCTGGAACCAGCTGGCCTATCAATTTTATCAAACCGAAGCCGAGCCGGTCAGTATTTGCCTGAGTAATGAAATCAGCTATCAGGCCCGCTCGCAGCTGGGGCGTTTTGAAATGGTAATTTACGGCAAGCTCGCTACCATGCAGACCGCCAACTGTCTGGCCAATGCCGGCGGACGGGGGAAAGACCGGTCGACGAATCCCCTTTGCCGAACCGGAGCAACGGAGACGCTGAATTATATCACTGACCGCAAAGGCGCAGTACTGGGATATCACCGCAACTGCAAAACCTGTTCCAATACCTTGTTTAATCCGGTACCGCTCTTTTTAGCCGATCAGCCGGTCGGTTATGCCGAGTGCTTGCGTCTGGAGTTGTTGGATGAAACGACCGAGGAGTTGGAGCACCTGATGCGGCTGATCAGGCAACTGAAACAGGGAAAACGGACAGCGCTGCCCGGTCTCAGTGAGTTTACCCGCGGCCATTACAGCAAAGGAGTAGAATAATAGTAGCATGATGAATGTAGGATTGGTAATTTTCAGCCTGCTGTTTTTGGCCGGAAATTATTTAGCGTATAAAGAAAAAATTTCTGCGTTTGTTCCTTTCCTGTTTGTATTTTTAAGTGAAGGGACGGCGGGGCTGGCTCTTTATTTCTGGCAGGGAGGCAGCCGGCAGCTGCTGACTGCGTTTGGGCTGATTGTCCTCTTTTCTGTGCTGGCTCTGATTTTGGCGCGCATTTTACCGGGACTGCAGCCGCTGATTTGGGCGGAGATTGTTTTTTTGGTGCAGACCGGCAGCTTTATGCTGTATCGGATTGATGCGGCGCTGGCGGTCAGGCATATTATAATCTGCCTTTTGGGGCTGGTGCTGATCCTGCCGATTCATTGGCTGGTGGGAAATTTTCGGACGGCGCCGCGGTATTATTTCCTTTATTATATTGCCGCGGTAGGATTGCTGCTGATGAATAATGTCACCATGTACGGCGCGACCAATTGGACGCAAATTCAAATTGCCGGCATCGGCCGGCTGATTTATCAGCCGTCAGAGTTTGTAAAAATCTTATATTCTTTGTTTTTAGCGTCCTTTTTGCTGCAGAGATTCAGCTGGCGCGGGTTTCTGACGGCCAGTTTTTTAAGTATGGCGGTAGTAGGGATTTTGGTGTGGCAGCGGGACTTAGGCGGCGCCTTTATCTTTTTTATCATTTATGCAGCGATTACTTATATGTACAGCCATAATAAACTGCTTTTGCTGGGGCAGTGGGTTTTGGCGGCAGCGGCGGCAGGGGTCAGTATTTTCTTTTTTTCTCATGTCCGGGTGCGGATTATCAGCTGGCTTTATCCGCTCCAATACGCGCAGAACGAGAGTTATCAGATCGTGCGTTCCTTGCAGGCGCTGATGAACGGCCGTTGGTGGGGAACGGGCCTTGGCTTCGGTGCACCGGAGCGAATTCCGGTAGTGACGTCGGACTTTTTATTTGCCGCCATCGGTGAGGAATACGGGGCTTTTTATTTATTACTGTTTGTTTTGCATTTTTTATGCCTGCTGTTGTTTTTATATAATCAATGTCTGAAGTCCCAAAATAAGTTTTATTTTTATGCCGGAACAGGCCTGACTACCATGCTGGCTGTCCAGGGATTTTTAATTATGGGCGGCAGCAGCTGCATGATTCCGCTGACTGGTGTCGTCCTGCCCTTTGTCAGTTACGGCGGCAGCGCAATGCTGGGTAATTTTGCCATTGCCGGTATGATTGAGAATATGAGTAAGTTGCCGGAGCGGGAACAGATTGATGTTATGGGGGCTGCTGCTGTCGATCAGGATCTGACGGAAGTGTGGGCGCTGAGCAAATATATCCGGCTGCTGAAAGTTTTTGTGCTGGCGCTATATCTGGCGCTGACCCTGTATTTAATTTGGCTTTATCAATTCAGCGGGATAAAGTTTGGTTAATTTTCTATTGAAAAAATTGATAAACCATTATATACTATTAAACAGGTTGCTGAACTTCTCCCGCTGGTGAGAACCGCTTTTTCAGGCGGAGTGCTGTCTGTTATTGCAGGCAGAGTAAAAGGTTCAGCAGGAATGTCAACGGATAACACCCAAGGAGGTTGGAAATGATAGAAGCAGTCAGCTGCGGCGGGGTGGTAATCCATAGAGGGAAAATATTATTGCTTTATAAAGATTATAAAGGCCGGTACGAAGGTTGGGTACTGCCCAAGGGAACCGTGGAAAAAGAGGAAGACCATAAAAACACGGCTCTGCGGGAAGTCAGAGAGGAAACCGGCGTATCGGCTAATATTGTGAAATATATCGGCGATAGTCAATACACCTTTAGGGTTGCAAATGATATTGTGAATAAGAATGTGCACTGGTACTTAATGAAAGCCTATAATTATTACAGCAAACCGCAGAAGGAAGAATATTTTGTGGATTCCGGATATTATAAATATCATGAAGCATACTATTTGCTCAAGTTTTCCAATGAAAAGCTGATTTTGGAAAAGGCTTATCAGGAATATTTAATTTTGCGCAAAGCGGGCGTGTGGAATACAGAAAAAGAAGAACGCCGGCGGTAAGGAGCAGCTTATGAAAATCGGAGTAATCGGTGCCGGCAGTTGGGGCATGGCCTTGGCGGCACTGCTGGATAAGAATTCGCATCAGGTGCGGTTGTGGTCATGGCAGGCCGGGGACCTGGAAGAAATCAAAATGACGGGCACGATTGCCGCTAAGTTGCCGGGAGCCGTTTTGCCGGGCACGATTGAGTTATGTGCTGATTTGGCAAAGACTGCGGCCGGCAGTGAGCTTTTAATCATAGCAGTACCGTTTGCGGCGGTGCGGCAGGTATTGGAGCAGCTCGTTCCGCTGGTAGATCAGAGCGGGATTTTGGTGCATGTGTCCAAAGGCATTGAGCAGCACAGCCTGAAAACTTTGGATGAAATCAGCCGCGAATATTTTCCGGACAATCCCACAGCCATTTTGTCAGGGCCTTCGCATGCCGAAGAAGTGGTGCGGGCACTGCCGACTTCGGTGGTGATTGCGGCCAGGGAAAACGAGCTGATTCTGCGCTTGCAGGATGTCTTTATGAATGCTTCGTTTCGGGTTTACGGCAGTAATGATGTCAAGGGCGTCGAGCTGGGAGCGGCAGTGAAAAACGTGATTGCCTTAGCTGCCGGCATTTCTGACGGCTTAGGCTTTGGTGATAATGCCAAAGCGGCTTTAATTACTCGGGGGATGGCGGAAATTCGCCGGCTCGGAAGTGCAATGGGAGCTGAGGACTATACTTTTACCGGATTGACCGGAATGGGTGATTTGATTGTCACCTGTACTTCGCTTCACAGCCGGAACCGCAAGGCCGGTTATTTGATCGGGCAGGGCGTTTCGCCGCAGGCGGCAGCCGAGCAGGTCGGCATGGTGGTGGAAGGTGTTTATTCGGCCATTGCCTGCCGGGAGTTAGCGGAAAAATATCAGGTTGAGATGCCGATTGTGGCACAGATGAATGAAGTTTTATTTGCCGGCAAGGATCCGTGTCAGGCGGTAACGGATTTGATGCTGCGGGATAAAAAGTTTGAGTAACCGGTCAGGCTGGGAGACAGCTTGTAAGCCACATTCAGGTAAGTCATGAGTTGTTGGCTGAAATGGGATTCGACAAATAATGCGGCTTAAGGCCGGATATCATTAACTCAACTTTCTCATAGTCTTTTTTGGCTCTATCCCGCTCAAAGAGCGGGTGCATGGACTCCACTTTCGGCCGACGGCATCGCAATTTGCCTATCATTCCCGCCCGCCGCCGAAAGGCGTAGCCTTTCTGGAAGCAACGAGCCTAAAAAAGACTGTTCTGACGAACATGGGAAAGTTGAGTTATTAAAATAAAAGTCGAACCAGAGAGAAAAAGTTTTCAACATGAAAAGATCGCATAAATTTAGCGTTTTATTTTGAAAAAGATAGGGATATTGGTTATTTTGCTTTAAAACAAAAAGAAAAAACCAATGTCCTTTTTCTTTCTTTGCATATTTTGTATAAAAACAGGAAACAAATATAGTGCTTTTTCGGGCGATATTTTCGTGTTGAAATTATTGTTTAAAATTCAGATATTGACAGTTTTTTTGATTAGGTATAAAATATTCTTAAATCTTTGGGAAAATAAAAATAAATATAGAGGTTATTTTTTTTACCATAGATTGACAAAAAAATAACTTTTCTGAAGGCGAATGGGTTTAGCTCAGAAAAGCTATGGCAATATTATTTAATGACAGGTTTAAGGAGAATGATTATGAAATCAGCAAAAAAAGTTTACCGGTTTCCATTGGTATCGCCAGCGTGTGGTTCGGTGCACACTGCGGCCCGGGCGTTGCTTCCGGAAACCAAGTAGGACAGTATTACAGCAAGTTTAGCATTTACGGATTATTCACCGGGCTTATTGCCATGCTTTTGCTGGGTACCTGTATTTTCTTTTCCATTGAATTCGCCAGAATCAACAATACTTACAATTTCAAGGACTTTGCCAATAAGTTCTTTTCACCCTATCAAGTGTTTTTTGCCAACTTCTTTGACTTTACCTATGCGGTAACGGTGCTTTTGGTAGTTGGTTCCTGTATCGCAACCGGTGCTAAAACGATTGAGAGCACATTCGGAATTCCGAATATGGTCGGCAGTCTGCTGCTGGCCGGCGTTACGATTGTTTTATCTATCTTCGGCGCAGCGCTGGTTCGGTCGTCTTCCACTTTAATGACGGTTCTTATTTTAGTGGCGCTCTGCATTATCATCCTCGTCGGTTTGACCTCTGATAAAGCGCAGTTTGCTCTGCATATGAGCCAAAATCTTTCCGAATATCCCTATGTTCCGGCTGCCAGCAATGTCAGCATTTTGGGTGCGCTGTGGTCGGCTGTTTTGTATGCGGGCTTCCAATCGGCCGGTAATATGGCCAATGCCGTATCGGTAGCGGAAGGTCTGAAAGACCGGAAGGATTCTTTAAAAGCAGTAATTTACGGTGTTGTCGCCAATGCTGTTCTGATTGTCGGCATCGCTGCCCTGCTGTTTGCATATCCTAATATTTTAAATACTTTCTTCGGCGTTTTGGCCGGAAAGGTGACCGGCGCAGACGGCGCTCCGATTCGCAGCTATATTCCGAACTTAGAGGTTGTTAAGTTCTTGGGTATCCCGGTACTTCAATATCTGTATGTTTTGATCCTGCTGCTGGCGATTATCACCACTTTGGTCAGCTTTGCATTTGCTGTCTGCAATCGCTACGGCAAGTACATTCCGGTTAAGCCGGGTGTGACCCGCGACTTGATCACCTTGATCATCATGCTGGTGCTTTGCCTGTTGGTATCGCGGCTGGGCTTGAACGTCATCGTTGGTAAGGGCTTTACTTACTTGGCTTATGCTTGTATCGCTGTAGTTATTCTGCCGACGATTGTGATTGGTTACAAGAAAATCAATCAAAAACCTGCAAAATAAAAGAGATAAGCCCTGTTTTCCGCTGACGGCATAATGATTTTCCCGGTGGAAAACGAGCAAAATAAATTTTTGGCGATGTAGTGAACGTTATTCATTCGCTGTGTAACGTTCACTACAATTGCGCGGAGAAGCAGGCGGACCGGTAAGGGAAATAATAAGGCAGGAAAGGAGGACGCTATGCAATTTATTAACTTTAATAAAATTGATTTTAAGATTCCGGGACTGGATGAAGTAAAATTGCCGAAAATGGTGAAAATCCGGCAAAAATATGACAGCGCCAAGATTGAAGATTTAAAAGGCTTTATTGAACAGGAAATGGATAAAACCATCCAAAACAAAGCCGATTATCAAGGTAAGAGTATTTGCATTACGGTTGGCAGCCGGGGCATTCCGCATTTGGATTTGATGGTCAAGACAATTGCTGAGAAATTAAAAGAATACGGCGCCAATCCCTTTATTATTCCGTCGATGGGCAGCCATGGCGGCGCCAGTGTAGAAGGACAGATTGAGATTTTAGAAGGCTACGGCATTACTGAAAAAACAATGGGCGTGCCGATTCGGGCGACCTTAGACGTGGTTCAGATTGGTGAGCTGCCGGATAAAACACCGGTGTACTGCGATAAGTACGCTTATGAATCGGACGGTATCGTTATCTTAAATAAGATTAAACCGCATACCGATTTTAGAGGCAAGCATGAAAGCGGTCTGGCCAAAATGATGGCAATCGGAATTGCCAATCATAAGGGGGCATCGATGTTCCACCGGATGGGCTTTCAAAGTTTTGCCCGGCGGATTCCGGAAGTGTGTGAAGTCTTTTTACAAAATGCCAAACTGGCTTTCGGCGTGGGCATCGTTCAAAACGCATATGATGAAATCAGCGAGTTGGAAATTATTCCGACTGAGAAGTTTTTGGAAAGGGATGCGGCGCTTTTGGAAATTGCCAAGGAAAAAATCGCCAAGTTTAAAAATCCCGATTTTGATCTGCTGATTATTGATGAAATCGGTAAAAATATCAGCGGTAACGGGCATGACCCCAATATTACCGGGCGCAGCAATTCCAAGGGCTTTGAGGATGTGGTCAATATTCAAAAGCTGTTTATCCGTGGAATCAGCAAGGAATCGCATCATAACGGTGCCGGGATCAAAGGGGCCGATATTACCACCCGGCGGTGCTTAAATGACATTGATTTCAGTTCGACTTGGACGAATGTAGCTACGGTTAATATTTTAACCGGCGGCAGTATTCCGATGTATGTGGAAACCGATTTAGAAGCTATCAAGGTATGTATTCGGACCTGTCTCGGAATCGATTATACACAGGCCAAAATTGTTCGCATTTTGAACACTTTGCATATGAATGAAATCGAGGTTTCTCTGCCGTATTATGAAACGCTGAAGGATAACCCGGAGATTGAGCTTTTAAGCGAACCGTATGATATGCAGTTCGATGAAAACGACTTTTTGATCTAACAAGCATCAAAAGTATGGAAATCCGTTGCAAGCTTGCTTGCAAAAGGATTTATCGTCTTTTGATGCGCAAAAACATGAGTAAGCAGCCGTTTTTGCAAAAAAACGAGCGAATTACGAATGTTTTTGCAAGCATTGCGAGCGGCGGGAGCCGGAGCAATCTGGCATAACAAGCATCAAAAGTATGGAAATCCGTTGCAAGCTCGCTTGCAAAAGCCCGGAAATCCCAACGGAGTTTTATCGGCAAACGGCTTTTATCTTTTCGTAAATATTTTTTAATGTATATTTAAAGCGGTGTATGTTAAAATAATATTGACACCCGTTTGCCGCCGGAATAAACTCCGGATGGAAAAGCGTTTTAATGGGGTTATAAGGTATGACAGACGTTTCGGTTTAGGAGAGAAAATGTATTATCTGGGAATTGATATCGGTTCTACCACTTCCAAGGTGGTAGTAATCAATGAAAAAAAAGAAATTGCGGCCAAAGAGATGGTTATTGCCGGAATCGGCACGGACGGCTCACATCAGGTATATGAAAAGATACTGAAGCAGATTCCGGCCGAGCAAATTGCTCGGGTTACTTCAACCGGTTACGGCCGAAAATTATTTGAGAAAGCGGATGCGGAAATCAGTGAATTAAGCTGCCATGCCAAGGGAGTGTTTCATACTTTTCCGCAGACCAGAACGATTATTGATATCGGCGGTCAGGACGCGAAAGTGTTGTTGTTAAATGACAAGGGCCGGATGGTTAATTTTGTGATGAATGACAAATGTGCTGCCGGTACGGGGCGCTTTTTGGATGTGATGGCCAATATCCTGCATTTGCAGATTGGTGATTTGCAGACGGAATATTTTAAGTCGCAGCAGCCGATTAATATTTCCAATACCTGCACGGTGTTTGCGGAATCGGAGGTTATTTCGCAGTTGGCAGCCGGCAGGGAAAGGGCGGATGTTGTCGCCGGAATTTGTATTTCGGTTGCTAACCGGGTGGCTTCGCTGGCCAAGCGGGTCGGCATTAAAGAAATGGTTTGTATGAGCGGCGGGGTGGCCCGCAATCAAGGAGTTCGTGATGCCATGAGTAAGAAGCTGGAAATGGAGATTTTATTCTCACCGGATGCTCAGTATATGGGAGCACTGGGAGCGGCTCTTTATTCATTGGAAGATGCACAGTAAGGTGCCTGACGTTTCTAGGTTCGGTTGAACATGAGAGGTCAGGCTGGTAGGCAATGGCTATTTTCCTGCACTCGCTTGGGTTGGCGTTTGCGCATGTTGTTTTGTCGGCGGCAAGAGGCGGCTTTTTTCGAATGGCCGCAGAAGGCTCAAAGCATCGTGGGAAAAGAGCGGGATTAATTAAGGAGGCAAATTATGGCAGAAGAAGAGAAAAAAGAAGTAAAACCGGAAAAGAAACCGATTGATGTCAACTCTTCCAAGTATAAATTGGGGAAGGTTGTAGCGGATCATTATCGTGAAGTAGCGGAAGCCAAGGCTCGCGGAGAAAAGATCGGCTGGTGCGCCAGCAATTTCCCGCAGGAGATTTTTCAGACGCTGGGAGTTAAAGTTTGTTATCCGGAAAATCAGGCAGCGGCGATTGCTGCCCGCGGTGCAGGCGAAAAAATGTGTGATATTGCCGAAAGTGACGGCTATTCCAACGATATTTGCGCTTACGCCAGAATCAGCTTAGCATATACCAAAGTTAAGGATGCGCCGGAGCAAAATATGCCGCAGCCTGACTTTTTGCTGTGCTGTAATAATATCTGTAATTGTATGATCAAATGGTATGAGAGTATTTCTAAAGAATTAAATATTCCGCTGATTTTGATCGACATTCCGTTTAATCCGGACTATGAGGTTTCGGATGCACAAGTCGCCTATGTCAAGGGGCAATTCCTAAACGCAATTAAACAATTAGAAGAAATTACCGGCAAAAAATGGGACGATAAGAAGTTTGAAGAAGTCATGGCTATTTCCAACCGGACTTCCCGGGCGTGGCTGGAAGCAACTTCTTATACCAAGTACCATCCGTCACCGTTAAACGGCTTTGATCTGCTTAACCACATGGCGGTTGCCGTTTGCGCCCGCGGTACGGTTGAAGCAGCCGAGGCATTTGAAACCCTGGTTGAAGAGTATAAGGAAAATGTGAAAAACGGTACCAGTACCTTCCGCGGCGAAGAAAAGCACCGGATTATGTTTGAAGGTATTGCCTGCTGGCCGCATTTGCGGGCAACGGCAACGGGCTTAAAGTCACGCGGCATCAACATGGTTGCAACTATTTATGCCGATGCTTTCGGCTTGATTTACAACAGCTTTGATGAATTGATCAAATGCTACTGCAATGTGCCGAATGCGGTATCTTTGGAAAAAGCACGGGATAACCGGATTCGGATTGTGGAAAAAACGCAGCCGGAAGGAATGTTGGTCCATACCAATCGTTCCTGTAAGCTGTGGAGCTCGTTTATGTATGAAATGAGCCGTCAAATCGGAGAAGCAACCGATATTCCGGTTGTATCTTTTGACGGTGATCAGGCTGACCCCCGCAACTTCTCGGAAGCCCAATATGAAACCAGAGTACAGGGATTATATGAAATCATGGAAGAAAACAAAAGGGAGGCAGTAAAATGAGCAGATTAAGAGAATTATTAAACCAATTTGAAGAGATTGCCAATTCCCCGAGAAAACAGCTGGATCATTATATGGCGGCCGGGAAACCGGCAATCGGCGTAGTGCCGGTTTATACGCCGGAAGAGATCATTCATTCCATGGGTTTTGTACCCTTCGGCGTATGGGGTGCGGATGTTGAAATTAAGGATGCCAAGGCGTATTATCCGTCCTTTATTTGCTCGATTATGCAGAGCATTTTGGAATTGGGCATTCACGGGGCGTACAAGGGTCTGAAGGCAATCGTTATTCCGTCTTTGTGTGACTCGCTCAAGTCTTTGGGTCAAAACTGGAAATATGCGGTCAAAGATGATATTTTATTTATTCCCATGACCTATCCGCAAAACCGGGAAAATGAAGTTGGCCGGGCTTTTACCAAGGCATCCTATGAGCGGGTCATTGCCGATATTGAAAAGCATTTGGGCGGTAAGTTCGACGATGCTGCTCTGCAGAAATCCTTGGATATTTATAATGAACACAACCGGCTGATGCGTGAGTTGAGTGCGGCGTTAGCTGACCATGATCAGATTACGGCTTATGAGCGCCGCAATATTTTTAAGTCCGCTCATTTTATGCTGAAAGAAGAACACAGCAAGTTAGTGGCTGAATTCTTAAAGGAGTTGGAAGGACTGGAAAAATCAATCGGCAAGGTCAGAGTTATCACGACCGGTATTTTGGCTGACAGCCCGAACTTACTGGCTATTTTTGATGATAATAACATGACGATTGTAGGCGATGATATCGCACACGAATCCAGACAGTACCGGACGGATGCGGTAAGCGGTGCCACGGCTTTGGATAAGCTGGTGGACAAGTTTGCCAATATGGGCTGCTGCAGCGTGTTGTTTGATAAGGATCGCAAGCGTGCGGATATGCTGCGGGATATGGCTAAGGAACGTAAGGCAGCCGGCGTTATTGTCCTGATGACCAAGTTCTGCGACCCGGAAGAGTTTGATTATGTCTGCATTAAAAATACTTTGGACGAGGCCAATATCGCCAATGTTATTACCGAAATTGACCGGCAGATGGTCAATTACGAGCAAACCAAGACGACCTTGGAGACTTTCGGCGAAATGATTCGCTAAAAATGCCGGACTGCCGGCTCATGCCGCCGCGGGCTTCCTTCGGCGGCACGGCAGTCTGACTTTTGCTCTGGGCCACGGAGGCGGGATTTGTTTGATAAAAAGCAGATTGCGCATTTGATCGGTTCGGCTGCTAATAGTATAGCAACACTGGATTACAGAGCTTTCATGTGATGTTTTAGGATAGGAAAACAAAAAGAGATGAATCTGATCAATTATACTATTCAGGAGTGTTTTTACCGGCGAATAAAAGAAACGCCGCAGGCATTGGCCTATCGTTTCGGCGAACACGAATACAGCTGGGCAGAAGCCGGAAAGATCTCTTTGGCGCTGGCTGAGGAATTACGGCGGCAGGGCGTGAAAAAAGGACAGCGGGTAGGCTTGCTGTCGATTAACAGCGAGGCTTGGCTTTTTTATTTTTTTGCTTTGCAGCTGCTTGGTGCTCAGCCGGTACTGCTTAACACTGCCCTGAGTGATGATGAAATCCTGCGTAACATTGAATTAACAGAAGTGAATTATTTATATTACGGGGAAGGTTATCATCGCAGCTTTGAAGAGTTGATGAAGCGTTTAGGCCTTATCTGTATGCGCCGTTCTTATCTTGGCAGCCGAAAAATGCGAGCAGACGGCTGGAAAGAAATGCTTGCTTCGGCAGTAGAAATGGCGGCGGATGTTTCTGAACATGAAGTTTGTTGTTTTCTGTTTACTTCCGGTACAACCAAAGCAGCAAAAGCAGTTATGCTGACGCATTATAATTTGCTTAACAATGCCCGGGCGATTGCCGAGGCTATGCACTGGCAGGCAGATGACCGGATGTGCGTAGCAGTTCCCTTTTTTCATTGCTTTGGCTTAACGGCTTGTATTTTGGCTGGCTTGGAAACGGGTTTTCCGCTTTACGTGCTGGATCATTACCGGACGGTTCAGGTCTGCGGTATGCTGCAGGAGCACCGCTGTACGATTTTAAACGGCGTACCCAGTATGTTTTTGGCGATGAAACATAATGCCGCGCACAGTGATTATGATTTGTCATCGGTCTGTTCGGGTGTGATTGCCGGTTCACCGATTTTTGAAAATGATTACTATGATATTTGCCGGATGTTTCGACCGGATCTGCATTTGCAGCCCTCTTACGGGCAGACGGAATCTTCGCCCTGTATCACGATTGCGGCTTATGATGACGACCTGAAAACCAAGGCAACGACGGTCGGCAGGCCGATTGAGCATATTCAGCTGCGGGTTGTTGATACTGAGACCGGCCGGCTCTGTGCCGCCGGAGAACGGGGGATGATTCAAACCAAGGGATATCATGTGATGAAGGGTTATTATGCCATGCCGAAGGAAACCGCGGAGGCGATTACGCCTGACGGTTGGCTGGTGACCGGTGATATCGGCTATTTGGATAAGCAAGGCTATCTGCATATTTCCGGACGCGGGAAAAATCTGATTATTCGAGGCGGGGAAAATATTTCACCGGAAGAAATCGAATACTATATCCGGAAAATTGACGGAGTCGAACAGGTCAAGGTGATGGGGGTACCGGCAGCGGTTTTGCAGGAAGAAATTGCCGCTTGTATTGTTCCTTCGCGCAAGGATTTAACCAAAGAGGAGATTGTTGCGGAATTAAAGCAGAACCTGGCGGATTATAAAATCCCGCGATATATTTTCTTTTTGAATGAAATTGAGCGGTTAGCGTCCGGGAAAATTGATGAAAAAAGTTTATTAAAAATTATACTAAGGAAAGTTAAGGAGCTTTCGGTTTAACGCAAAGATAGGAATTCTAAGAAAGAGGTGTCATAATGTTTTTATCGGAAAAACATAAACTAATTCAGCAGCTGGCTGCGGACTTTGCGGCCAAAGAACTGACCAATGAGGTTTTAGACCAGGTAGAAGAAAGCGAAGTATTTCCGGAAGAGATTTATCAGAAAATGGCTAAAGCCGGGTTTTTCGGTATCAAAGTGCCGAAGGCTTTGGGCGGTGCCGGAGCCGATACTTTAGCATATGTCTTAGTCATGGAGCAAATCGCTAAGGTCAGCGGTGTGGCCAGTATTTACGTATCTTCTCCCAACTCCCTGTCAGGTGGCCCTTTGCTGCTGTCGGGCACGGACGAGCAAAAAGAAAAATATTTAAAACCGATTATTACCGGTGAGAAAAAACTATGTTTCGCCCTGACCGAGCCCGGTGCCGGTTCCGACGCGGGCAGCATGACTTCCCGGGCGGTTAAAAACGGTGATCACTATATCTTAAACGGTCGGAAAACATTTATTACCATGGCTCCTTTGGCAGATTATGCAATTGTTTACGCCAAAACCGATCCGGCTGCTGGCACCAGAGGCATCAGCGCCTTTATTGTCGATATGAAATGGCCGGGCGTTTCCTGCGGTAAACCGGAACATAAAATGGGTGTGATCGGCTGTGCGACCAGCGATATTATCATGGAAGACGTTAAAGTGCCGGTCGAAAACCTGTTGGGTGAAGAAGGCAAGGGCTTTGTCAATGCCATGAAAACGCTGGACGTCGGACGGATCGGTGTGGCTGCCCAGTCAATCGGTGTGGCCGGCGGTGCTTTGGAAGAAGCGATTCGCTATTCCAAAGAAAGAAAGCAGTTTAAGAGAAGGATTGCTGATTTCCAGGCAATCAGCTTTATGCTGGCGGAGATGGCAACGAAGCTTGAAGCAGCTAAGCTCCTGACCTATCAGGCAGCGATGATGAAAGACGCGGGACTGGCCGCTTCCAAAGAGGCTTCCATGGCTAAGTTCTTTGCATCGGAAACATGTAACGAGATTTGTGCCAAGGCCGTGCAGATTCACGGTGGCTATGGCTTCATCAAGGAATATAAGGTGGAAAGAATGTACCGCGACTGCCGCGTATTTACGATTTACGAAGGCACCAGCCAGGTACAGCAAATGGTTATTTCCGGTCAGTTATTAAAATAAGGGAAGGAGTTTAAGGCAGTGAAGATAATAGTTTGTGTAAAACAGGTTCCGGATACGAATGAAGTTAAGATTGATCCGGTTAAGGGAACGTTAATCCGGGAGGGAGTCCCCAGTATTTTAAATCCGGACGATGCTAACGCGCTGGAAGAAGCTTTAAAAATTAAGGATACCTATGAAGATGTGGTAGTTGACGTTGTCAGCATGGGACCGCCGCAGGCAACTTATATGCTGCGGGAATGTTTGGCGATGGGAGCCGACAATGCTTATTTGCTGAGTGACCGGGCATTTGGCGGGGCCGATACCTGTGCTACTTCTACGACCATTGCCGCCGGAATCAATAAAATCGGCGATTATGATATCATTTTTGCCGGCCGGCAGGCTATTGACGGCGATACCGCGCAGGTTGGGCCGCAGGTCGCACAGCGCCTGAATATTCCGGTGGTTACCTATGTACAGGGCTTTAAGCTGGAAAACGGGAAAGTCATCGTTCAGAGAATGATGGAGGACGGTTATGAAGAAATTGAAGTTTCAACGCCCTGCTTATTAACCGCCGTCAATGAACTGAACGTTCCGCGCTTCATGAGTGTGAACGGAATTGTAAACGCTTATGAAAAAGAAATCACGATTTGGAATCACAGTGATGTTAACCTGGATCCGAACGACTGCGGTTTAAACGCTTCGCCGACCCAAGTGTTCCGTTCCTTTACGCCGCCGGCTAAGGGCAAGGGAGAAATGGTCAGCGGAACGGAAGCTGAGGTAGCGCAGTATTTGGTGAATAAGTTTAAGGAAAAGCACATAATTTAGGAGGTTATCATGGCTGTAAGAGTTATTACTGATAAGTGTAGGGGCTGTAAAATCTGTGTAAAGGCATGTCCGTTTGACGCCATCACGATGGTCGGCAAAGTGGCCGAAATCGGCTCGGCTTGTACGGCCTGCGGCGTTTGTATTGAAAAATGCCCGTTTGATGCTATCATTCGGGAGGAAAAAGAAGCAGGTACCGATTTATCGCTGTATCATGGCGTTTGGGTCTTTGCCGAACAGAGAGCAGGCAAGCTGATGTCAGTGGCGATTGAGCTTTTGGGGGAAGGCCGCCGTCTGGCTGATGAGATCGGGACAGAACTGTGTGCGGTGCTGTGCGGCAGCGGCATCAGCGATTTGGCCAAAGAATTGATTGGTTACGGCGCGGATAAGGTTTATGTTGCCGATTCACCGATTTTGGAGAATTACCGGACTGATGCGTATACCGAGGTGATTTATCAGGCAATTACCGAATATAAACCGGAAATTGTGCTGCTGGGCGCAACCCATATCGGTCGGGATTTGGGACCGTGTCTGGCCGTAAAAGCTGGTACCGGTTTGACTGCTGACTGTACGCGGCTGGAAATTGACCCGGAAGATAAGAAGATCAAGCAAACCCGTCCCGCTTTCGGCGGTAATTTGATGGCGACGATTATTTGTCCGAACCACCGGCCGCAGATGTCAACGGTTCGGCCGGGCGTAATGAACAAGGCGCCGTTTGATGCTGACCGGACAGGGGAAGTAGTTCCGTTGACGGTGACGATCACTGAAGATGACGTCCGCACCAAGATTTTGAAGATTGTTAAGTCGGCCACCGAAATGGTTTCACTGACAGATGCCGATATCATCGTTTCCGGCGGTATGGGCTTGGGCAGCAAGGAAGGCTTTGATAAGCTGAAAGAGCTGGCCGATGTCCTGGGTGGAACGATTGCCGCTTCCCGAGCAGCGGTTGACGCCGGCTGGATTGATCATTCCTATCAGGTCGGTCAAACCGGAACTACGGTTAAGCCGCAGGTGTACTTTGCATGTGGTATTTCGGGAGCAATTCAGCACATTGCCGGTATGCAGAATGCGGGGCTGATCATTGCGGTCAACAAAGATGAAAACGCGCCGATTTTTGAAGTGGCCGATTACGGCATTGTCGGTGACCTGCATAAGGTAATTCCGGCGCTGACGGAAGCCTTCCGGCAGGAAATTGAAAAATCAAAACAGTAGGAAAAGGTAAAATCAAACCGACAGCTTGACCGCTGAAAATATTTTCAGCAGCCGAAGATATATTTTGTTTTTTAGCAAACAAGGAAAAAGATAAGGCAGGCGGCGGAGTTTTCCGCAGCCGGCCATCTGATAAACTTCCCGGCTTTTAACTTGGGAAAGCAGTTTTTTATCTCTTTTCCGGGACAAAATCAGGGAAAGGCAACAGCAAAAATAAAATGTTTAGGAGGCCAAAACTATGAGCAAAAAACTATTGGAAGGCGTAAAAGTGGTGGAATTAGCCAATTTTATCGCTGCAGCAACCGCCGGCAGATTTTTAGCCGACCTGGGAGCAGATGTCATCAAGATTGAAAGCGCCAAGGGCGATCCGCTGCGCTATACCGCGCCGTCAGAAGGACGTCCGCTGGATATGTATGAGAATACGACTTGGGAGCTGGAGAACGGAAACAAGCGCTGCTTCTCGGTTAATACCAAGGAGCCGGAAGGCAAAGAAGCTTTGTTCAAGCTGCTGGAGGGTGCCGATGTTTTGATTACCAACTGGAGAGTGCAGGCTTTGGAGCGCTCGGGTCTGGCTTATGATCAATTAAAGGAAAGATTCCCCAAATTAGTTTATGCCATCTGCACCGGTTACGGTGAATATGGACCGGATAAGGATTTGCCGGGTTTTGATTTTACTTCTTTCTTTGCCCGCGGTGGTTATTTGGATAGTCTGCGTCAGGCCGGGACTGTGCCGATGAACGTAGTACCGGGCTTAGGTGACCACAATGTCGGTATGAACCTGGCAGCCGGTATTTTGGCAGCACTTTATCATGCCAAGGTTACCGGTCAGGGGGAAAAGGTCGAAACCAGCCTGTATGAAAGTGCCGTCTTTAACATGGGTATGATGGTGCAGGCTGCGCAGTATACCGATTACGGCAAGAAATACCCGATTGATATCCGCTTATCCCCGAATCCGTTTAACGCCGCCTGGCGGACCAAGGATGACCGTTTCATCCAAACCTGTATGCCGGATTACAACACTTACTACAAGCCGTTTATGAAGGCGCTGGGTCGGGAGGACTTGCTGGATAATGAAAATTATTTCCCGATTAAGACCTTGCAGGAAAAGGGCATCACTTATGAAGTTTATGATATCGTCATGGAAGCTTTCGGCAAGAAGACGGCGGCAGAATGGAAAGAAATCCTGAAAGAAGCTGACGTTGCTTTCTCGGTAGCACAGAGCTGGGAAGAAATCTTAGAAGATCCGCAGGCCTGGGCCAACAACTGCTTCTATAAGATGAAGTATGATAACGGCAACGAGAGAACCCTGGTTCGTCCGCCGGTAAAATTCCAGGAAATGGGCGTGCCGGAATACCGTCGCGGACCGTTGATCGGCGAGAACTCTTATGAAGTTATGGCAGAACTGGGCTATACTCAGGAACAAATTAAAGATTTTGCTGAACGCGGCATTATCTATAAATGGGAAAAGAAATAAGTTTAAACTATCAGCTTAGTGGTGATAATATGAAAGCCCCGCTTTCCAAATCAGGGAAAGCAGGGCTTTTCATCGCTTAAGAAAATGAACAGGGCGCTCGATAACCGCCCTTTCCCGCCTGATAAATATCATAGAAGGCTCCGATGTCATTCCGGTGCGGGTCATTATTTTTACCTGTAAAGGAGCCTTGACGGAAGTATAGCATGCTCTTTTTTTTCTGTCAAATAAAAGGAGCATAAGAATTTTGAAGAGGAAATTTTAAAGATTCATAAAATAAAGCAAAAAATAAAGACAGTTCATTTTAAATTCCTGCCTTTATTTTCTGTTTTTATCACAATAATATTACCATTTACTGACGAAGATTCGTCAATTATTTAGCCAGCATGGAACGCAGGAACCAAATCTGCTTATTGTAATCAGCGACATGATCCTCCAGGAAACTAACTGCCGAGAACCAGCCTTCCTTGTCGGCGGCATTGCGCAGTTCGGTTGCTTCCTTGCGCAAAAGTTCCAAATCAGCCAAAACAATGGCCAAACCTTCCGCATATTCAAAAGTGCGGGACGGTTCTTCCTTAATCGTTGCTAACTGCAAATATTCCGCCAAAGTAGAAGCCGGTACAATACCGTACATTCTCAAATGCTCGGCTACTTCATCCATCCGCTCAAAGGACTTTTCATATTCCGCTTCGGTAAATTCATGAACCGGAACAAATTGCAGGCCCTGTACGTTCCAGTGAATGTTGTGCAGTTTCGCGGTCATTACCGCTTGGTCAGCTAAATAAACATTGAATTCTTTCTCTAATTTGTTCATAATCTTTTCTCCTTTTTTATGTTTGACAGCCATTCTTTGTACCTAACTTTTTCATAGTCGACAGAACAGTCATTTTGAATTAAGCCGCCGCCGGCAGAAAGCGAAGCGTTCGACCGGAGGTATTGCTGTCAGAAAGTCTGATTTGTTATTGCAGCGGTGGCTTTGCTGATGCAAAACAGTATGGACAGAGAACCGCTCCGCCAAAGTCAATCAATTCCACCGAAAGTATTAAAATTACTATGGGTTTAGCTTAACATTTGCTCTGTATAAAGTCAAGTATAAAAAGCGACAAAAATTAGACAAGAACTAAATGCGGATCCGTAATTCGTAACATTTCGACCTTGTCCGAATTGTAACCATGTTTGGTGTCGGCCTTGACTTTCCGGTGCTTCTAACTTATAATATTTTTAGCAGATTAGCGGCAAGTGAGCATTAGAAAGGAGTTGCGATGATTAAAATTATTAATGCGCGGACAGCGGATGAAAATGATCAGCTTCTTCCGGTTGAGGTACTTATAAAGGAAGGAAAAATTGCGGAAATCAGCCGTTCGCTTCCGGAGGAACGGAGCGCCGATACGATTATGGATGCCGGGGGGAAGCTCTTAGCGCCCGGCTTTGTGGATGTGCATGTCCACTTGCGTGAGCCCGGCTTTGAGTATAAAGAAACGATTGCTACTGGCTCCCGGGCGGCGGCCAGGGGCGGTTATACTACCATTTTGGCAATGCCCAATACCAAGCCGGTGCTTGATAATCCTGAACTTTTAAAGGAATTAACCGCAAAAGCGGCTAAGGAATCTTTGATTGAAACGCTATTTTATTCGGCCATTACTTTAGGCGAAAACGGTCAAACCTTAGTCGAGGTTAAAGACCAACTGGCAGCCGGGGCAGTGGCTTTCTCCGATGACGGCCGGGGCGTTCAGGATGCCGGCATGATGTATGATGCGATGCTGGCGGTCAAAGCAAATAACAGTCTGATTGCGGCACATTGCGAGGAAAACAGCCTTCTTCGGGGTGGTTATATTCACGCCGGCCGCTATGCCGAGGAACATGGGCATAAGGGGATTTTAGGATTATGTGAGGATTTACAGATTGCCAGAGATTGTGCCATCTCTTTGGCAACCGGAGCCAGATATCATATTTGCCATATGAGCACGGCGGCGGGGGTTGACCTGCTTCGCTATTATCGCGGCAAATGCGGCTGGATTAGCGGCGAGGTGACGCCGCATCATTTGCTTCTGACCGAGGATGACTTGCAGGAGGACGGCGATTTTAAGATGAATCCGCCGCTGCGCAGCCGGGCCGACCGGCAGGCTTTGATTCAGGCGCTGGCTGACGGCACGATTGAGTGTATCTCAACCGATCATGCCCCGCATAGTTCGGAAGAAAAAAGCAAGGGCTTGGCCGGATCGCCCTTTGGCATTATCGGTTCGGAAACGGCTTTTCCGCTGTTGTACACTTATTTGGTGCAGACCCGGAAAATTAGCTTGCACCTTTTATTGAAGGCCCTGACCGAAAATCCGGCCAGAATCTTCGGGCTGAAAGGCCATCGCTTGGCGGCCGGTGAGCCGGCCGATTTGGTGCTGATTGATTTAGACAAAGAATATGAGATCAAAAAGGAAGATATGGTCAGCCGGAGTAGTAATACGCCCTTTGCCGGTCGGAAAGTAAAGGGCCGGATTGATACGGTTTTTTATCGGGGAAAAATGGTTGTTCAGGATGGAAAGGTTATGTAATAGCCAAAAGCAAAAACGGCAGAAACCAAGGTTATATAAAGCAAGAGGCGTAAGAAAAGGAAAATCATGATGCAGCAATATCAAATGAAAATTACTGAAAACATTCCGTTAGCCAGAGATATTTACCGAATGAGTTTAACGGCGGAGGCGGCTGACTTAAAAGGCTTTGCCGCCGGCTGTTTTGTTCATATCAAAATCAATGACGGTGCGCTTTTGCTGCGCCGCCCGATTTCACTTTATGAAGTAAGCCCGGCGCAGAATACCATCCGAATTATTTATAAAGTGCTGGGTAGGGGAACGGCGCTGCTGGCGCAAATGAAAACAGGAGAAGAACTGAATATTTTAGGACCTTTGGGTAATGGCTTTCCGATTTCGGAAACAACCCGTTCGGTCCTTTTAGCCGGGGGCGGGGTTGGTGTGCCGCCGCTGTATGAATTGGGCAAACAGCTGAAGGCAAAGCAAATTCAAATTACCTCGGTGTTGGGTTTTCAGGATGCTGCCAGTGTTTATGCCGTTGAAGAGTTTCAGGAGCTGGGCAAGGTTTTGGTATCGACTATGGATGGCAGTGTTGGTCAAAAAGGGACGATTTTGGATGTCTTAAACAGTCAAACCATTGAGTTTGACACTTTATATGCCTGTGGGCCGAAAGGGATGCTGCAGGCGCTGGATTTGAAATACCAAGGTCAAAAACAGGGTTATCTGTCCTTTGAAGAAAGAATGGCTTGCGGTATCGGTGCCTGCTACGGCTGTATGCTGAAAACCAAAGCCGGGCTGAAAAGAGTGTGCAAGGACGGGCCGGTGTTTGCCTTGGGGGAGGTGGAATATGAATCGTTTAGCCGTTAAACTGCCGGGCTTAAACCTGAAAAATCCGGTGATACCGGCCTCCGGCTGTTTTGGTTTTGGCCGGGAATTTAGTGAGATTTATGACTTATCGCTCTTGGGTTCAATTATGATTAAGGCGGTAACCAAAGAGCCGCGCACCGGCAATGCTATGCCCCGGATTGCGGAAACGCCGGCCGGAATGCTGAACGCCATCGGCCTGCAAAATCCCGGGATTGACCGAGTGGAAGAGGAACTGCGCTGGCTGGCTCATTATGATTTACCCATTATTGCCAATGTTGCCGGGTACTCGGACGAGGATTACTGCTATGTGGCGGAACGGATTTCCAGAGTGCCTAATATCGGAGCGCTGGAGATTAATATTTCCTGCCCGAACGTCAAACAGGGCGGCATTACCTACGGACAGGATCCGGAAATTGCCCGGCGGCTGACGAGGAAGATTAAGGCGGCAGCCTCTAAGCCTGTTTATATGAAGCTTTCGCCCAATGTAGCCAATATTAAGGAAATGGCGCAGGCGGTGGAAGACGGCGGTGCGGACGGGATTACCATGATTAATACTTTGATTGGCATGCGCTTTGATTTAAAAAAACGGGCGCCGCTTTTAGCAAATAAGACCGGCGGTTTGTCGGGGCCTGCCATCAAACCGGTAGCGCTGAAAATGATTTATGATGTTTATGAAACGGTCAAGATTCCGATTATCGGGATGGGCGGGATTGAAACGGCGGAGGATGTGCTGGAGTTTTTCTATGCCGGCGCTTCGGCGGTGGCGGTCGGAACCGCCAATTTCGTCAATCCCCGGGTTTGTCCGGAAATCATTGCCGATCTGCCGCGTGTGCTTGACCGATATGGTTTTCAGACTATCGGGGAAGCTACCGGGGCGGGACATTAAGGACGGCGGAAAGAAAGCCGCTGTTTTTCACGGTTATTTTGCCGGAAGGCGCAGGAGCTTTTTCCATCTTCGTTGCCGGTGCGCGTAAAACAGTTCGGCCCACAGACAAATCAGCGGTGTTTTCCGGCCGGCGTCAATCTCCACCCGGTCAGTATAAAGCGTATGCCTGTCATCGATCGGCTTTAGTTTAATCAGATGATTCCACACCGGAACATGAAGATTGCCTTCATGGGAATAGATGGTCAGCTTTTCCCGGTCAAATATCAGGATCCGAATGGTGTGGATTCCCAAGGGCAGCAGCCCGAACAGCTTGAGTTTCAGCGAAAAAAAGCGGCCGCTTTTCCAGGTAAAAGTTTTTCGGCCGCCCAGCGGCTCAAATGTGGCATACGGAGCTGCGACATACTGCAGAGAATCAAGCCTTTGCAATTTCTTCCAGATGGCGCCGGCTCCGGCCGGCAGGACGGAACTTTTGCAGATAATTTTACTCATAGTTAACCTCCGTTTGATTTTAGGTGCTGCTGAATCTTTCGTTTCCGCAATTATGTTTTTAGGGAAGTGGCGCTGCCGCTCAAGCAAATGCTGCCGGCGCAAGATAATGATTTTTCCCGGGATCGCCTTGCTGAAATGGACCGGAGTTTCGCCTTTTTCAGTTTTCGTCAGATCCTGTAAACAGTATACCACAGAATATTGAATTTATCCATAAAATGAAAGTTTCTGGATCTTTTAGCGGATATTACAGTTTTTATGGGGAAGTTCCGCAGGAAATTAAGAAAAATATAAAACAATAACTCAACGTTCTCATATTCGATAGAACAGCCTTTTTTATTATCGGCTCGCCGAATGCCTGCGACATTCCGCTTGGCGGGGCGCCCGGGCAGAAAGGCGAAGCCTTTCGACAGGAGAAAGTTGAGACAATAAGAAAGTGAGGATAAAATGTTAAACTTAGAACCGAAGAAAGTATTTGACTATTTTGAAGAAATCAGCCAAATTCCCAGAGGGAGCGGCAATGAAAAGGCAATTTCCGATTATCTGGTAAAGTTTGCCAAGGACAGGGGATTAGAGGTTGTTCAGGACGCAACCGATTCCATCTTGATTACCAAACCGGCGGCTGCCGGCATGGAGAAAGCGCCGGGTGTGATCGTGCAGGGACATATGGATATGGTTTGTGTTAAAACACCGGACAGTACGCATGATTTTCTGAAAGATCCGCTGACTCTGGAAGTTGACGGTGATTTGCTGACAGCTAAGGATACAACCTTGGGGGCCGATAACGGCATTGCCGTTGCCATGGCGTTGGCGCTGCTGGACTCCGATGATATTCTGCATCCGCATTTGGAAGCGGTGATTACGACAAATGAAGAAGTCAATATGAACGGTGCTCTGCAATTTGACGCCGCCGCATTAAAGGGGAAATATTTTATCAACGTGGATTCCGAAGAGGAGGGCGAGATAACTATCGGCTGCGCCGGCGGTTTAAAAGCAGTGTTAGAGCTGCCTTATACCAAAGAAGATTTAGCGCCGGGCCTTCGGCAGAAGGAAATTATTGTCACCGGTTTAAAGGGCGGCCATTCCGGTGCGGAAATTCACACCAACCGCGGGAATTCGCATAAGCTGATGGGCCGGTTTTTGTCGGCGCTGAAAAAAGAAATTGATTTTGAAGTTTTGGAAATCAGCGGCGGCATTAAGGACAATGTAATTCCCAGTCATACGGTTTGCCGGATTGCTTTGGCGCCGGAACAGGAGGCAGTGCTGACCGAAGTCCAAAACCGGATGCAGAAAGAGTGGACCAATGAATTATCGGCCAGTGATCCAAAAGTTGAACTGCTGGTGAAAGATTGTCGAACAGAAGATGTTCAAAAAATAAACGATGAGGCAGCAAAAAAGCTGATTCTGCTGCTGAACACTTTGCCTAACGGCGTTCAGACCATGAGCAGCAAACTTCCCGGTATGGTGGAAAGCTCGCTTAATTTGGCAGTGATTCAAATGACGGAACAGGTCATCAGTTTATCGTTTTCCACCCGCTCCAATGTGGGCAGCTTAAAGCAGCAGCTCAATTCGGTTTTGCAGGATTTTGCGGACATGAACGGCCTGCATTTTTACAAGACAGCCGAATATCCGGAATGGGAAATGAAACCGGAAAGCGAATTGCTCAAAAAAGCGGCGGCAACGTATCAGAGCCTGACCGGAAAAGAAGCGGTGGTAAAGGCGATTCATGCAGGGCTGGAGTGCGGCGTGTTTTTATCGAAGAAACCGGAATTGGAAGCCATCAGCATCGGTCCGGATATGTGGGATGTTCATTCGGTTAAAGAACGCTTGAGTATCTCTTCAACGCAAAGAACCTGGGAATATTTAAAAACACTGCTGGCGGAACTGGGGAAATTGAATTAAAAATTTATTTGACATTTACCCCGAACTGTGGTATTGTACTTTAAGTGTGGTATACCGCTCGGATTAGGTCAGCAAAAAGGATAGCCCTTTTTCACCGATACCGGCGAGTCTTATAATGAGGAGGTGCCAAAAATGTATGCAATTATTGAAACAGGCGGAAAACAGTACAAGGTCGCAGAAGGCGATGTCATTCAGGTAGAAAAGCTGGGTGTGGAAGCCGGCGATGCTGTAACCTTTGATAAAGTATTGCTTGTCTCGAATAACGGAGAAGTTAAGGTCGGAAAGCCCTATATCGAAGCTGCCAGCGTCAGCGCGAAAGCAGATTTGAACGGCCGCGGCCAGAAGATCGTTGTTTTTAAGTATAAGCCGAAAAAAGGCTATCACAAAAAGCAAGGTCATCGTCAAGCTTTCACTCAGGTTACGATTGAAAAAATCAATGCGTAATTCTCGCCGGACTGTCCCTGAGATTCGGGGAATTCGAGCGGTGATTGAAAAAAGAGGAGAAACCTATCTTGGTTTTCAAACCAATGGTCATGCCTATTTCGCACCGTCAGGACAAGATATTGTCTGTGCTGCGGTGTCGATGATTTCCATTCAGACAGTCAATGCGATTGAAGCGCTTACCACATCCGCAGTGACTGCCGAGGTAAAAGACGGCTGCTTGACCTGCCGTTTGCAGACGGATTCTCCCGAAGCTCAGCTTTTGTTTAAATCCTATGAACTGGGGCTGAACATGATTTTACAAGAATACGGAGCACAATATATCCAGATTGAATATAGGGAGGTGTAAACCATGTTAAGACTGAACCTTCAATTATTTGCGCATAAAAAGGGAATGGGTTCTTCCAAGAACGGACGTGACTCTCATTCCAAAAGATTGGGCGCGAAGAGAGCAGATGGCCAGTTTGTAAAAGCAGGCAATATCTTATATCGGCAGAGAGGAACGAAGATTCATCCCGGCACGAATGTTGGCCGCGGCAATGACGATACTTTATTTGCTTTGATTGACGGCGTTCTCCGGTTTGAGAGAAAAGGCCGCGACAAAAAGCAGGCATCTGTTTATGCGGTAGCAGAATAAGAGCAAAATTAAAAAACGGCAGACATTTGTTCGGCCGTTTTTTTGTGTTTATAACCCGAATTCCTTTTCTATTTTATCAAGAGAATAGGTGCGCGTTATCATATTTCAGCAGGATATGCAATTTGTTTGGCGGCGGGCTGATTTTCCGTGTGCATCACACTGAACTTTCCTAAAAAACAAATGTTTTAGGGCTTGAAAAAATCAATTGATATGTGCTAAAATAAGAAAAGATATACGCAGCAAGCAATTGAGGATTTCGGTCGGCCGGTTAGGCTTTTCTTTTCCGGTTTGATTTTTTTATGCTGCTTGAAATGGTTGCAGTTTGGGCAAAGCATTCATCGGGATGCGGAATGATTATGCTGTAACAGGAAATGAAAGGATTATTATGATTTTTATTGATCGAGTAAAAATATTTGTGAAATCTGGAAAAGGCGGCGACGGCTGTGTCAGCTTTCGCCGGGAAAAGTACATTCCCAATGGCGGGCCGGACGGAGGCGACGGAGGCGATGGCGGCGATGTGATTTTTGAAGTGGATCCGTCAATGAGCACTTTATTTACTTTTCGCCATCAGAAGCATTATACGGCTGCGGCCGGAGAGCCGGGTGCCGGAAAAAACTGCCATGGCAAGGACGGCTCCGATCTGGTTTTAAAGGTGCCAAAAGGAACACTGATTCGGGATTTTGAGAGCAATAAGATTATTGCTGATTTAGCGAAGGAAGATTCACGGGTAGTGCTTTTAAATGGCGGCCGGGGCGGTCAGGGCAATCAGCACTTTGCTACCGCTACCATGCAGGCACCTAAATACGCTCAGCCCGGTCAGTTAGCCAAGGAACGCTGGATTACTTTGGAATTAAAATCCATTGCCGATGTGGGCTTGGTTGGTTTTCCCAATGTCGGCAAGTCAACCTTTTTATCCCGTATTTCCAATGCCAAACCGAAAATCGCCAATTATCATTTTACCACTTTAACTCCTAATTTGGGCGTGGTGGACCTTTATGATGACAGCTTTGTGGTGGCTGATATTCCCGGAATCATTGAGGGAGCAGCCGAAGGAGTGGGGTTAGGTCATGAGTTTTTAAAGCATATTGAGCGCACCAAGGTGCTGCTGCATATTGTTGACGCAGCCGGCACGGAAGGCCGCGACCCGCTGGATGATCTGGAAAAAATAAGGCTGGAACTGGAAAAGTATTCGCCGCTTTTGCTGGAAAAGCCGCAGTTAATTGCCGCTAACAAGATGGATGCGGCATATGATGATGCCGCCCTGCAAGAAATTCAGGCGGTTTACGAGCCCAAGGGCATCAAAGTTTTTCCGATTTCGGCAGTCAGCGGTCAGGGCGTGGAAGCACTGCTGCGGGAGATTTACAATATTTTGCAAACTCTGCCCAAGGAAGCTACCGAATACGCCAGTGAAATCGACATTAACTTAATAAAAGAAGAAAATGAGCCGATAAATATATATATTGATGAAGACGGCGTATTTGTGGTGGAAGGAAAAGCCATCGACAAGATGCTGGGTTACACCAATCTGGAAACCGAGAAAGGCTTTCACTTCTTTCAAAATTATATTGAAGAAGAAGGCATTAATGCTGAATTGAAGAAATTGGGAATCCAAGAAGGCGATGTCGTCAGAGTCGGGTATTTGGAGTTCGAATATATGGAATAATAACAGTTTCAAGGAGGGAACGATGAAACGAGGAATAGTTGCGGTATTGTTGCTGTCATTATTGATGCTTTGCCAGCAGCCGGTTCAGGCGGCAGAATTAGATTTACAGAGAGACCGGCCGACGTCGGCCAGAGTGCTGGAAGTGATAGAGTCCAATGTTTATAAACTGCTGGTGCTGGATCAGGAGACTCCTCACATTGAGGTTTATGGATTGATTGGCGTAAAGCCAAACGGCAACCGGCAGGCCTATGATTACAGTGTGAAAAAGCTGCTCAATCAAACCGTTTATTTGGTGGAGGACAGCAATATTCCAGCTCAAAATGGAATTCGCTTTTGCTATTTATATGCGGATTTAAATATTTCTCATAATGAAGACTTAATCAAACAAGGATTGGCGTTAGCCGATTCCGACTTTAAGACGGCCAAAGAGTACTTAAAGTTTACCCGCAGCCAGGAATCGGCCAAGAATCAAAGTCTGGGTATTTTTGATTATTCCGATAAAAAGGTCAGTGAGCGGATTTTAAATCTGAATACAGCCAGTACCGAGCAAATTGCCCGGCATTTTGATATTGACAACTTTAAGGCCAGTGCCTGGCATTCCAGAATTACCGAAAACCCAATCAACCGGATGGCAGAATTAAGGGCCTTGGATAAGGAGTTTTTTACGCCGGAAAAGATTATGGAATATGCTCCCCACCTTCATTTGAGAACCAATTTGCAGACGGCGCTGCCGTATGAGATTGCTTCTTTGACCGGCCGGGTAACGGACAGTTCCAAAATTACTGATCAGATTTTGCAATACCGTTTATTTAAGCCCCTGTCTTCGGAAGAGGATTTTAAAAAGTTAAATATTTTAGAAAGTCAGCGCAAAGCCCTGCGGCCGTATTTGACCTATGGCGATCAGTTCTATGAATTTTTCGGGATAGGCGCCAAGGTGGTCAATATCAATACCGCCGACGAAACGCAGATTGCAAGTGCTCTTAGTGTTAGTTCGGCACAGGCAATTATTTTGAGAGATTTTTCTAAGCGATATGTGTACCCTCTGCGTAATGTAGAAGAACTTTTTAAGCCGCATTTTCCCTTAAATAAAGAATTGAGTTCAATGACTGCTTTAAGTGATAATATCCGGCTGTTTACGCCAATTAATGAGGCGGATGAAAATGAAATCCGAAGCTTGTTCGGTAAGGTCAGCGTCGGCGGTTATCAGTTGGCCGGATTAATCAAAGATGTTATGAATAAGCGGCCTTTCCGTGATCAGGCGGCCTTGGAGAAAGCAATTG
Organism: Lachnospiraceae bacterium oral taxon 500; assembly: GCA_002999035.1. Lineage (NCBI taxonomy): Bacteria > Bacillati > Bacillota > Clostridia > Lachnospirales > Lachnospiraceae > Lachnospiraceae bacterium oral taxon 500. The sequence goes on along the minus strand of CP027241.1, from coordinate 2,287,459 downwards.
GCAAAACGTACGCGTCTCAGATTGCCAAATACATTTATTTTGACACATTGCCGCAAACCAATTTTATTAATTTAAACACTGCCGGCAAAGATAAACTGGCACAGGAGTTTCAGCTGACTGATTCGCAAAAATCACAGCTGCGCAGCCAGTACCTTAATCCCGGGGAGCTGCCGGCCTTTTTAATCAAGCATATTGATCGGATTACGCTGTATACCAATGTCAATCGGGCCAGTTTGGAAGAGTTTGCTCAGCTGACTCCGGATATGACCGGCGCTTTAGCTGAGGATATCATCAAAGCGCGGAGCGGCGAGGGCTTTTATGTGCTTGAGGATTTGCGCAAAGTTTTTGAAAAGCATAACCGGCAGGATACTTTTGATAAGATTCAAAAATACCTGATTCTGCAATAATGGGTTCCCCGGATGCAGTCTGTCTGAAACGGCGGCTGAAAGGCGAAAAACTGAGTAATCCGATTTTTCGGAACGTAAGGGAAAGGGGTAGATTTTAAGTTCGATGCTTTTCAGCGGCAAACGAAAACGATGGAAGGAATGAAAGAGCAATGTCAATTAAAAAAATTGCCATATTAGGCGGAACTTTTAATCCCATTCACTATGGGCATCTGCTGATTGCCCAATCGGTTTATTTGACCAAACAATTTGATGAGGTTTGGCTGATGCCGGCCGGCAATCCGCCGTTTAAGCCGGAAGATGCGGCCAGCAGTACGGATCGCCTTTACATGGCGTATTTGGCTGTTAAGAAAACCCCTTATCTAAAGGTATCTTCCTTGGAATGTGAGAGCACCGAAACATCTTACACCTATAAAACTTTGGAGCAGCTGAAAGTTAAATATCCCGGTCATGAGTTCTGGTGGATTATCGGCTATGATAATTTGTTTTCGATTGAATCTTGGCGGGAGGCCGGGCGGATTTTGCAAAACGGGCGACTGGTGATTGTCCGCCGTCTGACCGATGATTTGGCTGGTGCCAGGGACAAGCTGACGCAAATGCAAAGCAAATACAATTTAAAAACTATTTTGGTGGATAATCCGATTATTCAAATTTCCTCAACCATGATTCGGGAAAGGATAAAAAACGGAGAACCGATTGATTTTCTGCTGCCGCGTAAGGCGGCGGCTTATATCCAAAAGCAGGGGCTTTACCGGAAAAGTAGGACGGAGACGGCGGTGCCGCCGGCTGTCGATTATGCGGAGTTATCCGGCCGGATTCGCAAGGATTTGCGTAAGGTTTTAACCCCCAGCCGCTATATGCATACTTTGGGCGTAGAGGCGATGGCGGTTGAATTGGGCGAAAGGTATCATATCAATACGGCTCGTCTGGCGACAGCCGCCTTACTGCATGACTATGCCAAATGTATGTCGGCCGAAACCAAGAAAAAGCTTTGTCAAAAGTATCAGATTGAGATTACGCCGCTGGAGGAAAAAAACTTAGATTTGCTGCACGCTAAACTGGGCTCATATATTGCTCAGGATAAGTACGGGATTGAAGATTTTGAGATTTTAGACGCGATTTACTATCATACCACCGGTAAACCGGCAATGACGGATTTTGCTAAGATTATTTATATCGCCGATGCGATTGAGCCGGGCCGGGGAACGCAGGATTATTTGGAAAAAGCCCGAAAGCTGGCGACAATTTCCCTAAACGAGACAATGCGCTATTTGATAACAGAAACTTTGGACTTTTTAAACTATAAAGGCAAGGCGATTGATCCTCTGACGCAGGAGGCTTATCAGTATTATCAGAACTTAAAGGTTTAACAGAAAGGAGAGGAGGCGGCGGCAGCGCTGCTTCCGGGAAGGCATGGATTATTTAAAGAAAGAAAGTGAACGCAGACAGGAAGAAAAGGCACAAATCAATCAAATCGTCAAGCGAATTTATGCGGTCTTAGATGATAAGCAGGCGGAAGATATCAAAGTCATTGATATTTCCGAAATCAGTGTTTTGGCGGATTACTTTGTTATTGCTCATGGCCGAAATGTCAGTCATATTGATGCTTTGGTGGATCATGTCGAGCAAAAGCTGGCAGAGGACGGCGTTTTTGCCAAGCATATTGAAAAATCGACTGACCGGGGCTGGGTGCTGATGGATTACAGCAGCGTCATCGTTCATATTTTCTCCGAACAGGATCGAAAGTTTTACGAATTGGAGCGGATTTGGGCAGACGGAAAAAGAATTGAAGATGTAAGTGCGCTGTAAGCAGCTGCTTCAAGTGCCTGATAGGTAAGAGAAATTGCTTGATTTCCTTTACGACGAAGGCTGCCGGCATGTCTGACCGAGCACAGTAACTGATAGATAAAACGGGTAAAATCCAAGTTCTCAATGTGAGAATGGTTTTACCCGTTTTTTGATACGGCAAGAATTGCTCTATACGCAAAAAAACTGTTGCCGCTCATCAGGCAAGACACTTTAGAAAGTTGCGGGATGAGCGGCAGCAAATAGATATTTATGATTGAATTACCTGTTGGGAAAGAGAAATCTCCCGGTGAGCTGTTTAAAACCGGCGATACAAAGCAATCACTTTGCCTAAAATCGTCACGTCTTTGACCCGAATCGGTTCATAATCATCATTTTCCGGTTGCAGCCGAATATGATCTTTTTCCCGGAAAAAAGTCTTAACGGTTGCTGAATCGTCGATCAGCGCGACCACAACATCATTGTTCCGGGCGGTATTTTGTTGGCTGACGATAACATAGTCCCCGTCAAATAAGCCAATATTAATCATGCTATCGCCCCGGATCTTTAAAATAAAAAGGTCGGCATTGGTTCTGGGTAAAAAGTGGAGCGGCAAAGCAAAATAATCCTCAATATTTTCGTCCGCCAAAATCGGCAGACCGGCCGCCACCTGCCCCAGGATCGGAATATCAACCAATTCCCGGAGTGGCAGAGGAATCGTTGAGTTTTCGGAAGCCTCGGCATAGGAACCGCTGCTGTAGCTTTCCGGAATATAGTCAGGATGAATAATCTCAATTGCCCGCGGCTTATCCTTATCCCGGCGGATATAGCCGGCTTTTTCCAGTCTGGCTAAATGACCGTGTACCGTTGAAGAAGAACGCAGACCAATTGCATCGCCGATTTCCCGAACACTGGGCGGATATCCCTTGGTTGATAACACATGCTGGATATATCTTAAAATGTTCTCCTGATTGCCGTTTAATTTTTCCATAATACTCCTTTCGGTATACGGTTGTTTCCCATAAAACCATCCATATCGCTGTCTTGGTAAAAGTCATGTGCTTACCCGGCGGCGCTGATATCAAAAGCTTTCTGCTTCCGTTACATAATTTTTGAATAAGGGCATATCTTTCCTTCTTTATTTTAGCATATTTCGGAATAAATTTCAAACAAATGTTCGTTTTTTGTGAAAAAGATATTGACAGGGAATGTATGTTCGTATATAATAAGGATACAAACAAATGTTCGGGGAGGTGCAATATGAGAAATAGTGAAATCAACAATACTTATATTTCCGGTCAGAACCGGCTTGCTTTGGCTGGCCGTTCACGCCGGAAAAGCAGGAAATTGTCGCATGCAAGATCATCCTATAAGCTTACCTTTGTATGTGTGCTTGGACTTTTATTGCTCCTGCTGTCGGTCTTTTTACATATAAGCGCTGAAAAGGTAGAGGCGAAAGCCGATTACGAAAAGGTTTTTGTGGCAGTTGAAATCCAGCCGGGCGATACCCTGTGGGCATATGCCGGGCAATACGCGCATCCCGATTATTATGCTTCCAGGCGGGAATACATTCAGGAAGTCTGCAATTTAAATGCGCTGGAGGATGGAACTATTTATGCCGGCAGAACAATTGCTCTGCCGATGATTCGCTTAAAAAAGTAGTTATTTTATTCTTTCCGCAGTTTGACCGCTTTGGCGGCCATTCTGCGGCGTTCATCTTCCAGTTCGGCGTAATGCTTCTTGGTGGTGTTGACATCTTTATGTCCCAGCACATCGGCTACCAGATAAATGTCGCCGGTTTCCCGGTAAAGATTGGTACCGTAGGTACTGCGCAGTTTATGCGGGGAAATATTCTTCAGGGTAGTGACCAGACCGGAATACTTCTTAACCAGATTCTGAACGGAGCGAACATTGATACGCTTGTTTTGCATTGAGAGGAAAAGAGCGTTTTCGTGACCGGATAGGGGCAAGAGCTTTTTCCGCTTTTCCAGATAGGTTAAAAGTGCTTCCTTTACTTCTTCACCAAAATAAAGGACGACTTCATTGCCGCCTTTGCGCACGATTTTCATGCCGTTAACGCTAAAATCCAAATCATCGATATTCAGGCCGACGCATTCACTGACCCGAATGCCGGTGCCCAGTAATAGAGTAAGCAGGGCTAAATCTCTTTCTTTGGTATGTTCATGCCAATGTTGCTGATTTTTGCTGAGATTTTGACCACTTTCGGCTTCGTCTAACAGTCTGGCCACCTCATCAATCTCCAAACGGGTAATATGATGTTCATGAACTTTGGGCATATCAATTAAAAGTGCCGGATTATTCTGAATCTTTTGTTTCTTATAGAAATAGTTGTAAAAGCTGCGCAAAGACGCAATTTTTCGAGATTTTCCCTTTTCTTTGTTGCTGTGAGAAAGCAGATCGGTTTCATAATAATTCAGATATTCCACATATTGTTCCAGCTCATCGACCGTCAAGGCATCAATATCAGCTAAAGTTAAAGCAGTGATTTTTTTCCCTTTTAATTTAGGTAGTTCTTCCGTTAAAAAAGTAAAGAAGATTTTTAAATCATAGGCATAGGCAATTCGGGTTCGCGAGGCCGTTGTCGTTTCGATTCCACGAAAAAATTGACCGGCCAAGGGCGGCAGCTGAGTTAAAAGCTCGCGCAGGTGCCGGGTATTTTTTTCATCCTGTTTTTCGTGGTAATTAGACATGGGATTCTCCTTTATTAACAGCCCAACCGTTTAAATCAGAGGACTGAATGGCATGGAACAGGCGTTTGTAAAGGCCGGGCATAGTTTCATTAATTTGTTTAAGCAATGCCTTCATTTCCGCTCGTTTGGTATTGCCGTCAGCCGGGCAGGGGCTTTTAACGACCGGTACATTATATTTACGGACAAAAGCTCGAATATCGTTCTCATGGGTAAACAGGAGCGGACGGATGCTGTAAATCTCCCGGCGGTCAAGATAAGTAACCGGCGGGAAAACATTAAATCTTCCCTCATAAAACAGGGACAGCATCATGGTTTCGACAATATCCTCATAGTGGTGGCCATAGGCAACCTTATTAAAGCCAAGTTCTTTCAGTTTCTCATTAAAAGCGCCCTTGCGCATGGTAGCGCACAGCGAACAGGGATTCGTTTCCTGGCGGACATCAAAGATGACCTCGGCAATATCGGTTTGAACGATATGATAAGGCACATCTAAACTGGCGCAAAGCTCCTGTATCGGGGATAAGTCAAAATTATCAAATCCCAGCGACACGGTCATCGCTGCCAGTTCGTATTTTTGCGGATAAAAACGGCGCAGTCCGGCCAAGGCATATAACAGCACCAGACTGTCTTTACCGCCGGAAATAGCTACCGCAATCCGGTCGTTGGCCTGAATCATATGATAAGTGTCGATTGCTTTGCGAACAGAGCTGTATAGTTTTTGCAGTTCCATGAAAATAAAAACTCCTTGAAGTATAAGCGTTTTAATTAAAATGTAAGCCTAAAAAGACGGTTCTGACAAATACAGGAAAATACAGGAAACCGGTCAAAGGCGAAAAAAGTTTTGCCCGTGGTCAGCATTTTCAATGCTTATTTAATTAATCCGGTCAAATCTTTTCGTTAAAGTTGTCTTTTGCGAATAGTTATAGATAGAACAATTATGTAAAATAATTGCATTTAAAAAACTCTACTTCCGCTATTGGCGGCAATTATCCGTTTGTTTGCCAGAATCATATATAGATACTTATGATTGCCGGAACGGCGGTAAGTTCAGATTTCGCTATCAACGGCAATGATGCCAATAATCCGCGCCGACGTCAATTATGATACAAACTTTACATACAGAGCTGATAAATATTATTGTTGACTGCTTACCAAGGCAGCTCAATTGACAGATGCTTACCGAATACTTTATTTTCTTCTAATTGTTTCATCCGTTTGCGGTTGCGTTCCTCATAGCCCTGACAAATGAAGATTTCTTCCTCCGATTCCGGAATAATCCGCGGAACCGGTATCTTATTGCCGTTTTCATCACGCAAGGTCACGAAGGTCCAAAAACTGGTTACCGCCAAATATCTTTCTCCGGTAATCAGATTTTCGCCCAGTACCTTGGTAAAAACTTCCATTGAAGTGGTTCCTGCTCCTGACACAAACGATTCCAGACAAACCGAATGATCCAAAATCAGGGGACGTAAAAAGTTCAGCGTATCAATGGAAGCTGTCATTGTTTTTGCCCGGCAATGCCTGGAAACGCTGACCGCCGCTGTTTCGTCAATCCAGCTGGTCAGCCGCCCGCCAAATAAAGTGCCGTGGGCATTCATATCAAAAGGCAATAATTTTTTGGTATGAAATGCTCTGGTTTCCCGGCAGTATTTGTCCATTAAACGCTTCGATTCTTCCATTTTTTCCATTCTATTTTTCTCCGTTTCTTTACTATTTACTTAATACTTAATTTTTCCATATTCACTTAACTTTATTATCCATGCTACGCTCTGTCGAAATTGCGAACTGCAATCTGTCCGGCGAACTGCCTTTTGTTTCGCTTTTTGCATGGGCATACATCTTGTCCAGCGAAAAACCGCAGTCTTTTGCGAACAAAAAATATCGAAAGTTTCGTTTTCTGTCGTTTTCTGTCCAGGTGCGACGATAGTTGAAACACTGCCCGCTTTTGCGGATTGTAATCAGCTTTTCTTTTCTAAAATAGGGATAATTTGCAGAGGGCTGCCCTGCATTTCAATCAATGCTTTAATATCTTGCGGTGCCACCCAAATTGTTTTGGTATTATCGTTGGGATGCGCCCCTACTTTTTCATATTGAAATAAGTCTTCATCCAAAAGAACTGTGACCTGCCGGCTGTCATCATTTAAAATGCAAAAGGGACTGACCGAGCCCGGCGTAATCTTTAAATATTTCCACAACAAATCAGCGTCGGCAAAGCTAAGCGGCTTACTGCCGATCCGGCGGCGGATATCCTTGATATCAACCCGTTTCTCCTGCGGAACAACCGCCAAAAAGAAGTTTTCCTTTTTTTCATCTCTCAAAAAAAGGTTCTTCACACCCTTACTGTTATCCGGCTCCTTAATATCAACCAAATCCGACACATGAAAAGCAGGAGCATGCTCAACTAATTGATAAGGGATTTTGTGATCATTTAAATAGCGAAATACCTGCTGACAGGCATCCGGGTTATAGTTTTCCATAAAATCACATCCTTATTTCTCAACCTTATCCTAAGGTTTCCCCTTTCTGTCCGGGGGCGGTCTGCCCCTGGTCGAAACGCTATGCGTTTCTGCCCGGGTGGGCGGTCTGCAAACCTTTTAAATCCTGTCGCTCTTTACACTTTGATACAAAAAATAAAGCCCTAAATGAACAAACATAAATAAAAAGGAAACCACGATAAAATACCATTTTCTGGTTTTGTGCCGGAAAGCAAAAATACCGATATAAGCGCCAAACGGTCCGATCATCGCCAGAAGCAGCAAAAACTTTTCGGAAATTCGCCGCGCACGGCTGACCGCCTTGTATTTGTCTAACCCATAAAAAGCGGCGACAAATAGCTGCAGCAAACTGTAAATTAATAATTCTAACGGCATAGGCACCTCTTAGTCAATCGCTTTTTTGTAGTATAAATTAGCGGTTTTCGCTACAAAGCCGCAGTTTTGATAAAGCTTCAGCGCATTTTCATTGTCGGTCACGACTGACAAAGCAATATTCTCACGCCCTTCCGCGCGTAACCGGGCAATTACACCGTTCAGCAATGCTTTTCCCAGACCCTGATGCTGCCGCGCTTTCGCCACGCATAAGCCAAAAATATAATTCAGCTCCGGCCGAACGCCAACCGAGCAGCCGCCGGCGATTTGACCGTTTTGCTCAATAACAAACTTATAAATCTCGGGGTCATGCAGCGATTCGGTTTCATATTTTAACTGAATGGCAATGTCTTCGTCAAAGGCTTCTGCCGCAATTTGGGCTGAAACCGGAATATCATCTTCTGTGGCCGGGCGCACTTCCCTGCTGCTGTCTGCCTCTGCCGGCACTTTCTTAACTGCTGCCGGCCTGTCCTGAACCGGGCTTTTTGCCATTTCCGGTATTTTTCCGGTTGAGCCGGCGAGCGCAGCTTGTGCCGGGTCCTGCCATACCATATAGTATTCGGCTTCGGTATAGGTTCCCCCCAAAGCCGACATCAGATTTTCATAACCGGAGAAGTTACGGTCAACCACATAAAGAATACTGCTATACTCTTTTTTCTTTAATTCCGTCCATGCGGCCTGTAGCAGGAGCCGAAAAATTCCCTGTCGCCGGTTTTCCGGGCAAATTAGGGCTTTAATCTCGGCATCATCGGCTTCATCGGCATAAATATTTAAGATGCCGACCAGCCTTTCTCCTTCATAAGCCAGAAAAAAGGCCGGCAAATCAGCATGGTAATTAAACTGATTGCTTAAATAAATATCAGTGTAGGTGGTGTCATATCGGTTGCAAAGCTTGACCAGATCATCAATTTGATTCTTCTCTGCTTCGCTTAAAACCGTCCGTTTTTGCAGTTCCATCGCGCTTTTCCTCGCTTTTCTGTGTGTTATCATCAACGGAAAACCGCCGAGTCTTGCCTTTTATTATAACATTCCCCCCGGATATGTCAATCTTTTACATTCATTTTTAGCGTTTAACCGCCTTTAAATCTCCTGCGGCAGCACTTGATTAACGATAATCCCCACCAGCGCTGCAATTGCCAAGCCGCTGATGGAAAGATTGCCGCTTAGCGGCAGTTCGCCGATACCGATGCCCAGTACCAAAATGACCGCCGAAATTAAGAGGTTGCGGCTGTAAGCAAAATCCAGATTGGAGTTAATCAGAATCCGGACGCCGACCGAGGCAATCATACCGAATAAAATAATGCTGACACCGCCCATGACCGGGCTGGGAATTGACTGCACCAGATAAGCCAGATGTCCGGACATACTGAAGATGATGGCAAAAACAGCGGCAATCCGCAAAATAGCCGGGTCATAAACTTTGGTTACCGCCAAAACACCGGTATTTTCACTGTAAGTCGTATTGGCCGGACCGCCAACTAAGCCGGCCAGAACCGTAGCCAGACCGTCGCCCAGCAGGGTGCGGTGAATTCCCGGATTTTCAAAAAAGTTCTTGCCGACTACCGCACCGTTGGTTGTGATGTCGCCGATATGTTCAATAAAGACAACCAGCGCAATCGGCGCAATGGCAATAATGTTGCTCCAGGAAAAGCTTGGCAAAAGAAAGACCTGCTCCCGAATTGCCGCTGATGAAAAGGTAAACAGATTAGCGCTGGCAAAGCCGGACAGATCAACATAATTTAAAGGAATGGAAACGATATAACCGACAATTACCGAAATTAAAATCGGTACCAGTTGGAAAAAGCCTTTGGTAAAAATGGAAACCACGATCATGGTAGTCACAACGATGAGAGCAATCAATGCTGCTTTTGGATCAAATTGGCCATTGGTGTAAAGAGCGCTGTTAATGGCAACCGGGGAAAGCCTTAAACCGATAACAATAATGATTGGGCCGGTAATGATAGGAGGAAAGAACTTTTTAACAGCATCGACGCCGATGAAATAAATGAGAATGGAAAGGAAGACATAAACCAAACCGGCAGCGATGATTCCGCCTTTGACATTGGCCAGATTTTGCAAATACAGCGGCCAGTTGGCGGAAGAAGTCAATTCGGTTGCGGAAAAGCCTTGCGGATTAAGGGTTAAAGCAATGGCACCGATAAATGCAAAAGACGATCCCAGAAAGACCGGTACAATTCTTTTGGTCACCAAATGAAACAACAATGTTCCGATACCGGCCGCAAAAATAGCAATCGCAGGGTTCAGACCGGTTAAAAAAGGAACCAGAACAGTTGCGCCGAACATGGCTAAAACATGCTGTACACCTAAAATCATTTTTTTACTGGTACTGATTTCGTTCATTTTATTCTCCTTTTTGCTCAAAAAAAAGATTAAGCAAACCACTTAATCTCAGTTGTATTGAAAGCATTATGAAATTATTTTGTTTTATGATAATCTCCAAACGCTTATCTAATGAAATAAATTATCATAATTTCGTAAGACTGTCAAGATATTTTTAAAATCTTCCGGTAAATCACTGGAAAATCGCATTTCCCGGCCGGTTCGGGGATGAATAAACCCGAGCTCACGGGCGTGCAGAAGTTGTCCCTCTAAATGAAACAAGGATTTTTTGGGGCCGTACAACTTATCCCCGAGCACCGGATTACCGAGATGAGCCATATGCACTCTGATCTGATGGGTTCGGCCGGTTTCCAGACGGCAGCTGATATAGGTAAACTGCCCCTGCTTCAATCGTTCCAGTACCCGATAATGAGTCACTGCCCATTTCCCGGCCGCAGCTACCACTCTCTTCTTCCGGTCAGAGGCGGCCCGGTTTAAAAAAGTAGAAATCGTGCCCTCATCCTCTTTCACATTGTTTTGCACGATAGCTTCATAGCGCCGGAATAATTGATGACTCTTTAACTGGGCGGCGATTTTTTCATGCATTTCGTCATTTTTGGCAATCAATAAAAGACCGGTTGTATCCTTATCAATGCGATGTACGATCCCCGGCCGAAAATTACCGTTAATACCGGAGAGTTTCCCTTGACAATGATGAATCACGGCATTGACCAGCGTCCCGGCCATATGTCCGGGTGCGGGATGCACTACCATGCCGCGCGGCTTATTAACCACCAAAAAATCATCATCCTCAAATACGATATCCAGAGCGATATCCTCGGCAGCGGCAGCTTGCGGAACTTCCTTTTCCGGCAGCAGCAAATCAATTTGATCGCCCCGGCAGCAAAGATAATTTGGCTTGACCGGCCGGCCGTTGACCCGGCAGGCTTCTTCCTTGATCAACTTTTGCAAAAAGCTGCGGCTTTCTTCCGGCAGCTGCAAACTTAAAAACTTATCAATCCGGACTTTTTCATCGAAATCATAGAGCCATTCCATTTAAAATTCCAAATCCTTATATTTGGTCATAACTAATCCGATCAAAACCAGTGAACCGGTAACAACATAAATGTCCGCCAGATTAAAAACCGGAAACTCAAACCAGTAAAAATGCAGCATATCAACGACATAGCCCAGGCGAACCCGATCAATCAGATTGCCGAGTGCACCGGCAATCAAAAACAGCAGGACAAATCGAATCGTGTCATATTTTTTCGTCAGCGGCAGCTTATACCAAAAATACAAAATCAACAGAAAAATAATACCGGTAAAAACCGAAAGTAATATCGGTCCATATTGCTTGTTAGCAAAAATGCCAAAAGCCACACCGGTGTTTTCCACATAGGTCAATTCAAAAATCCCCTTTAAGACCGTAAGCGGCGGATTTCCCTTCAATTTTAAAATGGTCAGCAGCTTTGTGCCCTGATCCAGCAGCACCAGCAGTGCTACGATTAATATCGACTTCATGTCTAATTATCCTCATTGCTCAATATTTCTTTCGCCTTAGCCCAAGATTCTTTAGGCTCTTCTTTATTCGGCTGTTCTCTTTCCATCAAATCATCGGCAAAGTTGACATCTTCCTTGCCAATCATATCCAGTTGCAGCTGCAAATATTGCTGAACTTGAATTTTAGCGGTTTCAAAGGAACGCATCAGGTTTTTCTTTTGCAGGCGCAGATGATTCAGTTCGTCCTTGGTATTGCCTAAAATTTCCTCGGCTTTGAGCTCTGCTTCCCGCTCGATCAATTCTGCCTGCTCTCTGGCCCGCTGCTTTGCTTCCTCGGCTGTCTTTTCCGCTAAAATCAGCGTATTTTGCAGGGTTTCCTCCATGGTTTTATAATATTGGATGCCCTCGCTTAAAACATTGAGCTTATCCTTTAATTCAATGTTTTCGCGATACAGAACCTCATAATTGGCAATAATCTCTTTTAAAAACTTGCGGACTTCTCTGGTGTTAAAGCCCATCAGTGCTTTATCAAACTTTTTTGATTCAATATCCAGGGGTGTTAGCATTTTGACCTCCGTTTTCTTATATTTTAAGCCGGTGCATTAAGCACCTATTTTAAAATTCAATTTTTTTTGTTATAGCTTAGGCAAACGGACATTTATGCTTGATATTTTTTGAAAAAGGAAGCCAAACATAAGTATCCTGTAAGCAAATAAATAGTTATATCAGCTATAAGATTGCTTTTAAAGCATCGATGACGATAAAAGCAATCAGCGGCGAAATATCGAAAATATTCCCGTTGCCCTGAAAGATAGAGCGCTCAATCAATTTACGAATCGGTTCCAGCAAGGGCTCGGTCAATTCATATAAAAATCCCTTGACTCTGGTTATCATGGGTGAGCCGGATGGAACCCACGACAAAAGGACACGGGCAAATAAAGCGATTTCAATCGCTGTTAAAAACCAGGAAACTGTTTTTACCAATAATTCCATTTTATTCACTCTTCCACGGCAAAATAATGCCGTTTGATTTCAGTTCTTCCTGAAAATGTCCGGCAATATCCACATTTTCAGGGGCAATAATAAAGATATTTTGTGTTACCCGCTCCAGGTTGCCGCCTAAGGTATAAACCGCGCCGGAAACAAAGTCCATAATCCGCTGGGCAATGCTGTAGTCCATTTTTTCCAGATTGACAATCACCGGCCGCTGACTGCGGATATGGTCGGCAATCACCTGCGCTTCATCATAGGTTGCCGGCTGAATCACGACTACCTCCATTTGCACACTGGCATGGAAATTAACTACATTGCCGGTCTGCGGCCGGCTGTTGCGGTCAGCTTTAGGTGTATAACTGCTTTCCACCGAGCGCAGTGTCCGCTCCCGTTCGGTCCGTTCCGGCCGTTCATAGGTATCTAATTTTACTTCCCGTCTGGCCGGACGAATATTTTGGGTGGTTGGTTCCTCCAATCGCTCCTCGGTGTTCATTTCCATTTCATCTTCTACCGCGTCGGTATCGCCCAGCTTCATCACGTTCATCAATTTATCAATGAAATTTGCCATCATCTTTTCTCCTTATTTATAATTTCTTTCGCCGAAAATAGCTGTTCCTACCCGCACATGGGTCGCTCCTTCTTCAATCGCAATCGGATAATCGTTGCTCATCCCCATCGACAGAACATTCATAGATACATTATCATAGTTTTTGGCTTGAATGTCAACTGAAATTTGCCGAATTCTTTGAAATATACTGCGGTTATTTTCAGCAACGCTGACATAGGGGGCAACTGTCATCAGCCCTTTGACACTTAAATGGCGGTATTCGGTGATGCGCTTGATAGCTTCGTGGATTTCCGTCTCTAAAAACCCTTGTTTTTGACCATCGCGGGCAATATCCAGTTGCAGCAAAATATCGACGGTCAGGCCATGCTTTCCGGCATAATCCTCGATTTCCTGAGCCAATTTCAGGGAATCAACCGAATGGATCAGAACGCATTTTCCGGCCACATATTTCAGTTTATTGGCCTGCAAATGACCGATCATATGCCAGCGCACGTCCGGCGGCAAAAGCGGCAGCTTATCTCTGATTTCCTGCGGCTTATTTTCGCCAAAATCCAACTGACCCAAGCTATAAAGCTGCCGGATCTCCTCGGCGCTGCGGGTCTTGCTGACGGCAATTAAATGCAGTTCATCTTGGCTCCGTCCGGCCTTGGCTAAACTGTTATGAATTGTCTGCCAAACCTGATTTAAGTTTTTCTCCAGTTCCATTTCCTTTCCTTCCTGCTGTTCTGATTTTCTAATCTGCGGACACAGCCCTTACTTGACAATAGAAAACTCCTTAATGTTTTGAGCTTCTCCGGCAATTTGGTCATAGATTTTAATGCTGTAAGGGAAAAACTTCTGCACAATGCTGAAATGATCGGATTGATACAGGCGGCGAATCCGTTTAAAATCAGCATAACCTTTATTTAAAACATAAACGCCTAAGATTTTTTCCTCCTTGGTAATAGTATAGCTGTCGTATTCTTTGGTGTTTTCCGTATCCAAGTTAAAAATAACATCATTTTTTGTCAGGGCCTGCGGGTCATCGACCGCTAAAACATAGTAATGATTTTCCGCATCCTCACCGTAGACCTTGATCCGAACAGAAACGCCGATTTCCTGTTTTTTTTCATCCGTCGCCTTTTTGCGGACAAAGTAATCGCCCCGCTCGTCCTTATCCACTGCCGTTTTGGGAATAAGCAGCACCTGTTTGGCGGCAATTGCCGAATTGGGAATCTTCAGGCCGCTGTGCTGATCATAAGTAATTTGGAGCGGCACAAAGCGATCGTCTAAAAAGCGGTTAATGAATCGATCCGCCTGAAAAACCGCCAAATAACTGCCCGCATAAGGTTCCAGCCGTTCCAGCCGCACGGTCATGGATAAGTTTTTTGAAGGAAAAAACAAAGTAATATAACTGCCCAGCAAATCTTCCAGATAGCTATAGGCGGAGGCGTTTATTTCAGCACCGAAGTAATAATAGAGATTATCAATCGTTTTAAATAAAAAGTCACCTACCCGTACTTCTTTTTTTTCCAGTCGGTACAGAGGCTGGGCCTCTCTTTTTAAATCCGAGGGTTGAAAATCCTGAGCCGAAATGGTTTCCAGACCATCCGTATAATAGGAAATGGTTGAGGACTGTCCGGCAGTATAGGCCTTACCGATGGCGGCAATCTGCTGCCGGTACATTTCCAGGTTGTCCCGGCTTTTCTGATAACTGCCGCTGTCGTGGACAGTATAACCGAAGCTGCCGCTGCTTAACATATTTTCCAAATCAAGCAAGGCCTGGCCGGTATACTCAAACCGGCGGGAGCTGGCATTAATGGCATATTCGCGCAGAAAGGCCTGCAATTCCTTTTCGGTCTGCGGGTCGTAATTAACGGTTGCGGCCATTCTGGCCTTTTCTGCGCTCAGCCCGGCTAAGATTTGCTGCCTTTTTGCCGCGTCATGCGTCACACTGCAAACCGTTTCTCCTTTTTTGGCGGTAGCGCCGGTCGGCAGGAAAGTGTCAACAATTCCGCTGTCGGTGGCATAAATATTGGTTTCCTGCCGCAGTACCATGGCATTAAAGACATCGCTTTCCGTCAGGCTTCCGGCTTCGACGGTCACCGCTTTAATTGACTGGGTGCTCAGAGAATGATAAATCACAAATATGCTGTAAATCAAAACAACACTGGCAGCGAAAATACTGACCGGAATATGCCGGTTGACTTTTTCCTTGGCGCTTTCCCGGTACTCCATTGCCTTAAATTGATTGATATCTTTTTTTTCCGGTGTTTTCATAAGATATACTCTTTCTGTCTGATTCTTGGCGTTTTCCGGCGGGCGGCAATCAGGTCAGCGCCAAAGCCGCTCCTTTGTCCGGACAAGCCAGAATCCCCGCTAATAGCTAAATGCCGATCAATCTACCATTCCGTCAAAAAACGATGCGTTGTATTCTAAAAGCTCAGTCAGCATCGGTTTCATGCCTTCGATTTCACTGGCTTTTTGAGTCTGGACGCTGACTCTTCGGCCGCTTTCGTATTCCATATACAGGAAAAGTGACATGTTTTCGGCATCTGCTTCGTCATCCGCCGCTGTCCGGCTGCCCATACCGTAATAGCCGGCTTCATGGTTATCTAAGCGCTTGGTCGCGTGATTAAAATGACTAAAGTCATAGCTAACGGAAAAATTATATTCAACTAAAATCGCTGTCAGGCCGGCGAAATAACCTTCCGGCAAAGCGATCTGCTGTTCGGAAATAATAGTTCCCGCCTCCTCATCCCAGACCTCTTTGCCGAGCAGATGCATTTGGCCGCCAATGGCTTCATCTTCGCTGACCTTCCGGTTTTCATACATTACGCGCTTGCCGTTTTCCATATATTCCAGCTCAAACCAGCTGACGGACGAAGCCTCATTCGGTGGGTACAGGTCACGATTCCCATGATCGGCAAACCAGTCCGCGAATACGGTATAAATCTTCTCCGTCCATGCGGCGTAAGGGTCATTATTGACCGTAAAACTGAGGGTTTCTCCGGAAGCGTAATTGACTTTCAGATTACATTCCTGATACTCCGGCGGCAGGCCGGCGGTCAGGCGGTAAAGTCCGTTTTGGCCCGCCAGTTTTTCCTGTTCGATCACCCGCTGCAAAGCCGTCAGCAATTTTTGGTCTGCCGGAAAACGGATTCCGGAAATGTATTCCGATGCCGTTAAGACGCCGTTTTCATCCGGCTGAACCCGGAACTCAAACATATGCTTCTCCTGTTCCACATCGGTCCAGCGGGTGGCTAAGTAAAAGCGAGTGTAAAACGCCGAGATCTCCTTGGAGTTTATCACTTTCGGTGCGCCGGGATCGGTACGATTAAGTACCCCGCCGGGAAGCCCTTCCTCTGGTTGGGACTTGGCCGAATCGTCACAGCCCAAAAGCCCGTAGATCATCGTTATTCCCAGTAGGGCGGTTATTATCCATTTTCCTTTTTGTAGTCGCATCCTGTCCCTCCTGTTTTGTATTGCGTTGCCATATCTTTACCTGTTTCGTGATCGCCGGAAGTTTCCGGCATGCGCCCTGCCCCGCGAGCAGACAAAATGCCGCACAGCCAAGCGAAACTCTGCGGGCATTAACAGCCGCTGAATAAAAACGCTGCCGCCGGGAAAAGAGTTCGGTCTGATCAAACTTATAATAACGCATGCCGGCGGCCGGTGTCAACTTAAAAGCTAATAAAACCTTTGAAAATATTGCGTTTTTAAAAACGGCAGTTCAGGCAAGGCACTTGTAATTAGCTTTCAGTGAATTATGAGTAATATTCATGGTGCCGAACTTTGAAAAACTTGATTTTCAGCCGGCAGCTACTTGTAATTTTTCTTGATTATGGTATACTGATTACTAATTCAACTTAAATTTTACGAAATTCTATGAAACAAGGCGGTAATCTATGAAAATATTAGTTTTAGCGGATGCTGAATCTACCTATATCTGGGATCATTTTGATCCGGAAGCTTTTGCCGGCGTTGACCTGGTCATCTCCTGCGGCGATCTGAAAGCTTCGTATCTTTCTTTTATTGTCACTATGCTGCCGGTTCCCCTGCTTTATGTACCGGGCAATCATGATTCGGATTATCTGCGTAATCCGCCCCTCGGATGCGACTTGATTGATGATCAGGTGGTGACGGTTAAGGGCTTGCGGATTATGGGGCTGGGCGGTTCCTATCGTTATAAACCGGGACCGTTTCAGTATAATGAAGCAGAAATGGCCAAACGGGTCAAATCCATTTCCCGCAAGATTGAAAAGGCAGGCGGCATTGATATCATGGTAACTCACTCGCCCGGCCTCGGTATGTATGAAACGACAGATTTGCCGCATCGGGGGTTTGACAGCTTTAACCGAATATTGGAAACCTATAAGCCCTCTTATTTTCTGCACGGCCATGTGCATATGAATTATTCGCATAAAATAAAGCGGCGGCAGCAAATCATGCAAACCACCGCCATTAACGGCTATCAGTATTATATTTTCGACTATGAACCGAATGGTTTTCAGTATCAGAAAAAATCAAGATTCATATCGTTTTTTCACGCCAAGTAAATCCAAAAAGGCGTCCTGCCCTTTCCGGATGGTAATATTCGGAATGCTGCCCAGGACGCCTTCAATCAGAAAATCCATGGACATAATTTCCTGTCCGGTCATAATCTGTCCTTCGTCCTGTATTTTATTCCCCTTATTATCATAAATTAAGCCCGAAAACGGCTGAAAACTCCCCAGACTAATCATTTTTTTCATAAACTCCACCGTGTTCTTCAATTCTCTGGGTAAAAGATTTTTTGAATAAAAGAATTCTACTACGCCGGAGCTCAATCCCCACCAGTAATTAACCGCATTTTCGCCGGGGCCGAATAATTTGGAGCGGCTGTAATCGCCGTTAATAATACTGACCAGAATTTTCTCATAAAATACACCCCAGTTCCACAAAGGAATAGCCAGATAATTTTTAAACTCAGGGTCAAATTCCTGATTGGAAGGATAGCGGTCGCGAATAAAATAAAGGCCGTTAGACTGCAATTTATTCGTCAGCACATTTGACTCCTGATGCATAACAATATCGGCTCCTAAGCTGGCAAACTGCTCATCGGTTGCTTTGATCCGGGGCAGACAGTTTTCCTTGCATTCCGATACCCATTTCAAATACACCTCGGCATGCGGATTGACAAATCGGGCGCCCAAGGTATAAGCATTGACGGAACTGATAAACTCGGGAATCGGATAGGTTGCCGCATAACCGATGATATTGGTTTCGGTCATTGCTCCGGCCACAATCCCTGCCAAAAAATGTGCCTCAAAAATCCTCCCGAAATAGGAACGGACATTTTGGTAGGACATTGCTTCCGAGCAGTTCAGGAAAATGGTGCTCTTATATTCCAGCGCCGCTTTTAACGTGGAAAAGATAAAGGTCGGCGAAGTGGTAAAAATGACGTCAAAGCCTTTTTCGGCCACTTCTTTAATCGTGTCATAAGCGCTTTCATCCTCCGGTACATTGAAAAACGATTCCGTTGAAATCCGGCTCTCCAGCTTAGAGTCGACATGATTTTTCCCCAATTCATGCTGATAGACCCATTCCGAACTGTCAGCGCTGCCGGCATGAACAAAGGCCACTTTTAAATGTTTGCGGCTGGCCCCGAACGGATTCAGATCCGATAAAAAGCTAACGGATTTGGGCTCACGCTGTTCGCTTTGGGTCAAGTCCAGTTGGCTGGGCTTGGGCAGATTTTCCAGTTCGGTCCACAGGGCTTTCAGCTGCCGGGTAATCTGCGAATTGACCAGTTCCGGATCGTAGCCGTAAATATCCAAATAATACAGGAAAGCATCGCCGGTGGTAATCGGCAAAGTATTTCCGTTTAAGGAATAATAAGCTGACCGGAACTGGAAATAAAAGGATTTGAAATGGATAATATTTTCCCCGCTCCAATTAAACTTTTCAATGTAGCGGTAGCATTTGGGAAAGCTGCCGATTTTGGAAAACCATAAAAAATTGATCTTGGTTTTTTTGTAAAAATCCAAATATTGCCGGTAGATGCGAAGTTCTTCCGTATCATACTCAAACTTCGGCACCAGCCGAATGACTTTGGCCATAATCTGCACCGCTTTATAATATTTTAAGACGCTGACTCTTTTGTTGCCTTCCAGCACATAGTAGCGGCCGAGATATTCATAAGCAATGATCGGATCACGAATGCCCTCTTCGTTATGAGCCTGACACAAAGCAATCCATTTGGATGCAAACTCACTCTCTTCTTCCAAGAGCGGCATAAAACCGCAGGAAAAAGAGGTGGATCGGCCCTGGTTCTTGGTGCCGGCGATTTTTTTAATCATAATCTCCTGGGTTTCCAGCTCCACTTCCGACAAAATCCGGTCGGAGGGAACGCTTTGCTCCAGCGGCATCAAATAAGGGCTGCCGCCGGATATTCGCGCCCGATTGGCTTCTCTTAACCCGATTCTTCTGGCTTCCTCATATTCTGATAAATATAAATTACTATCCATTTTTCCCCCTTATTGAGTTTACTTATCCGGATTAAAACGCTGCGGAAAAACCAACCAAAACATCCCGGCTTTCCTCGATTAAAACGTTACTCGCAAAAAACCGTCTAAATCGAGGAAAGCTGAGAAAATTACTTAATCCTTTTTGACCGCACCGTAACGGCCGGTTACCGACCGGGGAGCAAAGGTTTGAATTCCTTTGAGGATGGATTCATTCGGCTCAATAAAAATCCGGGTTTTTTTGTGGTCGATATCATAAACCAGTCCGTAAAGCTCGTCTGACTGAATGCCGGAAGAAAGATCCAGCACCTTATCATAGCCCTTGGCAGCCTGTTCCTTATTTTGTACCTTTTCCATGCCTAAAAGCTTTTTGGTATCAATCGTTACGATTCGTTTCCGGCGGGAGCGATTATAAATCACATCAATATCCAAATCGCCGTTGGTAAAGGAATACTCAAATTCCTGCTTCAGTCGGCCGCTGAGAACGACAGCGCCCCAGATGACCAATACCGCCAGCATGACACCGATATACGGCACCAAGATGGAGAGTGCCGCACTTACGATTACCGCTCCGCCCCAAATCGCCGCCATTTTTAAAGTATCGGCTGATGTTTTTTGCTTTTTGATGAGCTGCTCATTAAATACGTCATTAATCATATTTTAATATCCTTCCGGGTTTTTGTTTTGCCAGTTCCAAGAATCCCGGCACATATCTTCCAGTGTTTTTTGCGTTTGCCAGCCGAACAGCCGTTTAGCCTTTTCCACGTCGGCATAGCAGGATGCGATATCGCCGGGCCGGCGGCTGGAAATTTGATACGGCACCGGTACCTGATTGACCCGCTCAAAAGTTTGAATCACTTCCAGTACCGAAAAGCCCTGGCCGGTTCCCAGATTAACCGCTTCTACGCCGGTATGGGTTTCATTGTATTTTACTGCCTGAACATGACCGTTTGCCAAATCCATGACATGGATATAATCTCTGACGCCGGTGCCGTCGACCGTATCATAGTCATTGCCGTAGACCGTTAAAAACTCTCTTTTTTTGACGGCTACCTGAGTCAGATACGGCATCAGATTATTGGGAATACCGTTTGGATTTTCGCCGATCGTTCCGCTTTCATGTGCGCCCAAGGGGTTAAAGTAACGAAGCAGCACAATACTCCACTCGGAATCGGCAGTATACAGGTCTTTTAAAATAATTTCAATCATTTGCTTGGTCCAGCCATAGGGGTTGGTGGCTGAAGTCGGCATATCCTCCTTAAACGGAACGGGATTGTTCATGCCGTAAACTGTGGCCGAGGAGCTGAACACGATTTTCTTGACACCGCTCTCTTGCATCACTTTTAACAGCGTCAAAGTACCGGTAATATTGTTATGATAGTATTTGAGCGGCATACCGACCGATTCGCCGACTGCCTTTAATCCGGCAAAGTGAATCACCGATTCAATTTTATTTTCCCGGAAAACGCTTCTTAATTTTTCTTCATCTAAAATATCGCCTTCTACCAAGGGAATCGAACGGCCGGTGATTTTTTCGGTTCGCCGTACCGCTTCCGGAGAAGAATTGCTGAAATTATCGTAAATAATTACTTCATAACCTGCTTTTATCAGTTCGATACAGGTATGGGTGCCGATATAGCCGGCGCCGCCGGTTACTAAAATTGCCATAATTGCCTCCTCTTATTAGTTCAAAAATTACGCTGACAGGAACGTCCGGCGCCCCTCTCTCTTGAGCTTATAGAATACCACCAATCAGCGCTTCTGTCAATCCGGGCGGCTGGAAATTTCAGATAACCGTCAGGCGGCCGGAAATTTTACGATAC
Source organism: Lachnospiraceae bacterium oral taxon 500 (assembly GCA_002999035.1). Taxonomy (NCBI): domain Bacteria; kingdom Bacillati; phylum Bacillota; class Clostridia; order Lachnospirales; family Lachnospiraceae; species Lachnospiraceae bacterium oral taxon 500. The sequence continues at coordinate 2,265,980 of CP027241.1, read as the reverse complement.
CCAGATCGGACTGCCAAGGATGATGCTTTCATCCTCCAGTTTAACCCGCAGGTACAAATAGCTGCCGGTGCCGAGGACGGCTTTGGGTAATTTCAAATCCGCCTGCCAATAGGCTTGGCCAACAGCAAGCTTTTGATAAACTTCCCCGTTTACAATCAGAGAAAGCGAGCGAATTTGCTCCGGTGCGGCGATTTCCGCATGCAGGACAAAATCGGTATTTTCTTTACCAAGGCTGTCAACCGGCAAACACTCACCCATCGGCGTATTGTTCAGCCGGTAATTTAAGTAAATTCTGGTATGAGTGGTGGCATAAGTATGCCGGGCTTTTAGACCGTTATACAGCCCTTCCCTGGTCAGCTCATCGGCATAAACCGCCGTCAGACCGCCATGACCGGGCATCGAGTCGTGGTCATCGCTCCCGGCTGTTATTCCCCAGCGTTTTCCCCGGTTTAAGAAGGAGACAACATCATTTTCCGCAATATTGGACATGGCTTTCAGCAGCATCGGATTATGCGGGTACTCAAAGCGCCCCCATTGAGCCGAATAAAACTCGCACAGCGCTTCGGCTTCATCGGACGGTTCCCAGTTCTTTAAATCAAAGCCGCTGTGCTGCTGCTCCTGCTGATCTTTTTGCGGTCGTCCGCCGCAATAGCGGTGAAAATGCGGAATCGACAAGTATTTCTTTCCCCGGTACAGCCGCCAGATATCATATATATCCTCCGCTTCGGCCGGATATTCAAAGTCGGCCATATCCTCGGCCAAAACCACTACCGTATCACCCCGCCGGCTGTGCAGCTCAAAGCCGGGAAAAGTCACGAACTGCCCCGGCTGATAATTTTGATTGGAAAATTGCCGGATGGTTTGCCAAAGACTGGATGTTATGTTCAGCCTTTCGTTCTCATCGAACAAGAAAGTTTGTTCAATCAAAGCAACAAAATCCAGACAGGCCGTTTCCCGGGCATACTGATAGGCGTCCTGCGGGCAGGCGCCGTTGTTGTTGTCCCGGATATTGGGAGTTAAAACGGTATGGCAGTGGGTATCGCCCCAAAAAACAGGAGAAGCCTCTTTTTTGCAGGCCAGCGCCGCTTTTTCGATATGCAGCTCCCGGTTTTGACAATCAATTTCATAAAAACCTTCCTCGCTTAAAACAAAGCAATTCTCCGGCAGCGGTCGTTCTTCTCCGGTCTTTAAATTCCTGAGCGTAAAAACCGGCGTCAGCGAGGAAGCCGGCAGCGGATTGCGGAAGCGGTCGCTGACCGTATAGCGGATCAAATACTCTTTTCCCGGCCGGACACAGGTCGGCGCGGTGATTGTCAAATAATACGCCTGTTCCGGCACGACTTTAACCGGCGGCAAAATATCTAATTTTTGATATTCGCCTTTACCCGAGCAATCCAGCGAAACTTCGTAATTTAAAAAATTACCGGACGCCAGCGCCGCATGATGCGGTGCCCTGGTCGGGGCAGCATAGCCTTTCAGCCACATGCGGTCAATTCCGCCGTACACAATATGCAGCACCGCTCCGGCGGGCCATTCCTCTTTTGCTTCAATCACGGCAATCCGGTCGCTGTCTTTCCAGCGCAAAATATGGCTGAAGTCAGTCTTTATTTTTTCAACCCGGGTGATCAAGCGAGCGTCTTCTTCCTCAAAATAAGCATATAAAAAATGCGGCTGCCAGTAGTCAATATTCTGTACATATTCGGACGAACGCTGATGGGTATAGGCCGGGAACAAAATGCGCATCCCACCGCCGGCCGCCACCGGCGCCGCCAGTTCAAACCGGATATGCCAGCCGATTTCACCGCCGGCGGTAACCTCTTTCGGAATCGTAGCGCTAAAAATGCCGTATTTATTTTTTACTGTCGTTTTATCCATAGTATCCTTCTTTCTGACAAAGAAATTAAGCCAGCAATTTAATGAAATCCGAGGCCTCATCATCCGGCACCATTTGCGCGGTAAAGTGAACACCGTGTCCAGCCAAATATAAGAAATCTTCAATATCCTCCAGGCTGACGCTGACGGCTTTTTTCACCATTTTGGTATTTTGCTTGCCGCCCATATTGCCGACATTGACAGTATCCATGCCAAAGCCCAGGTCGTATAGCTTTCTGAGGGTTTTCGGCCCTTTAACAATGATAAAAACCGACTCGCCCTCATATTTTTGCTCTTTCAGATTTTGAGCGGCTTTTTCTGCTGTTAAAATCGACAGCTTACATTGCTGGGGACAAGCTATTTTCAGTGCTCCCTTTTGAATCGTATCCTTAACTGCCGCATCGTCAATCACCATGATGCGGGTTGCTTTGGTAAAAAGACTCCAAACAGCCGCCACCTGACCGTGAATCAGGCGGTCGTCAATCCGGATATTGACAATTTTCATATATGCCTCCTATCGTAGCTTTCTTTATGATTGTCTGTCTGCATCTCAAAGTCCGGCCGCAGTGCCGCCTGTTTTGACGGACTGCAGCCGGATTTGTCGGTTCCTTTTATCTGCCTTTCCGATTACATGATTCCCAACAGCACCATTGCTGCGGCAAATAAAACAATGGCCAAAATCAATTTGGCGGCGCTCCATTTTTTCTTATCCAGCAAATACCAGGAAACCAGCGTCAGTATCAGCGGTAAAACGCCCGGCATAATCTTATTAAAGACGGTTTCCTGAATGGAAATGCTCATTTCGCCGCTGACAAATTGAAAAATGACATTGGCTTTAACTGTTGTCGCCGCTACTCCGCCGATGACCATCAGTCCCATCATTGTCAGCCCGGTTGTAATCTGATCAGCCAAAGCTTTTTGCGTAAAAAACAAATTAGCTGCCCCGATACCCATTGAATAGCCTTTATGGAATAGGTACCACTGCATACCGACAATGGTCGTCAGCCATACCGCGCAGAAAAAGAGAGGTCCGATCGGATTGCCGTCCTGCAAGCACATACTCATGGCAATACTCAGTAAAATCGGACTGTAAGTCCCGATAATCATGGAATCACCAATGCCGGCAAATGGTCCCATCAGGGCATTTTTGGTATTGACGATGAGTTCCTCGCTGACGTCTTCCCCCTGTGCTCTGGCTTCTTCCATGGCAATGGTGATACCGGGAATCAGCGCACCCAGCTGCGGTTCCGTGTTATAGAACTGCATATGCCGCTGCAGCGCTTTTTGATATTCATCCGGATTGTTTTGGTATAATTTCTTTAAAACTGGTTCCAGCACATGGCAAAAGGCCAGACCCATCATCCGTTCGAAGTTTTGTGTAGCCTGTGAAAAGAAAATATATGACCAGGCGGCCTTATTAATATCTTTCTTCGTCAATAATGAGCTTTTATTCTTCATAACAGTCATCCTCCTCATTTTTTTCGGCAGCCGGCGCCGGTTTGGACTGACCCTGCGCCATAACAAACAGGAAAGCAATGCCGGTGGCAAAAACCGCCAGCGCGGTAACCGTCATACTGGTTGCTCCGATAATGATCCAGCCCATTAAAAACAAGACAATCATCCAGTTTTTGGATAAGGACTGCTTCAGCAGCATGGCAAAACCAACTGCCGGAAGCATCCGGCCGGCAACAGCAAAGAAATGCAGCAGCTGAGGCGGCATATTTTTTATTGCCATTTCCGCGACCGGTGCGCCTAAGTAGCAAATAAGCATGGCCGAGCCGGCCCGCAGAATGAAACTGGGAACGGCGGCTAAATAGGTTGCCCGGTGAATTCCGACGCCGTCGCCCTGTGCGGCCGCTTTATCGCCCAAATGCGGGAAATAAGCATTGATGGTCATGATAAAATTAAATAATCCTAAACCAAGCATACTTAAAGGTACTGCTAAAGCAACTGCCTGTTCGCCGGTTCCGCCGGCGGCCAAAGCCAGGGGAATTCCGATATAAGCCGCCCAGTTGACATCCGACGGCATTGCTCCGCCGGGAGTAATTTGGCCAATGAATAAAGCCTGAACCATAGCGCCGGCGATTACACCGCTTCTGACATCACCTAAAATAATTCCGACAATCAAACCGGCAACCAATGGCCGGCCGATCATATTCCATCCGCCGGTAACGCCAAATACCCAAGGCGTCCGCTTACTTCCCAGATACGCAAATAATCCAATTAATAGAGCCTGTATAAAACTCATATTTTCGCCTCCTTACCGTTTGTTAAGTTCCTATTCTTTTGTAAAATCCTTGCCTTTTAGCCTGAATGTAAAATATTGCGTCGCATTCACTTTGGTAAAAGGTCACAAATCCTCCAAAGAGTCATCCGGCAGATAATTAATTTTTCCATAGTTTTCCGCCTTACCCGGCAGCATTTCCAAACTGCCGCTGATTCCGTCGGCAAAATGATCATGACCTAATACAATAATTCCTATTATAAGCAGCCCCTTTCGTTTTGTCTCTTGGCCAAGATGTATAAAATGTTTATAAAATAACCTCTTATTCTTAATATATTCCTTTTCTGATTAAATGTCAATACATTTTCTGGAAATAAGTAATATAAAAATTTGATTTGTAGATACCTATAATTTTGCCTTAATACAAAACTCCGGCTGTTCTTGACCTGATTCAACTCCGACAAAAATTTTAAATCCGCCTCTGCCTTTTAATTTGAAAAATTATTTTCAAATGTATTGTCATTTATACCAAAATACTTTAAAATGATACAAGAGTCAAAAGCATGAAAATCCGGCGCCGGCTTGCCGGCGAGAGGATTTTCATACTTTTGACTCGCAACAATATGAGTAAGCAGCCGTTTTTCGGAGAAAAACGTGCGAATTACGAATATTGTTGCAGGGATTGCGGGAGGCATCAGCCGGAGCAATCCTGTATCATGGACGAAACCCCAAAGATCAAAGCACAAAAATCCGGCGCCGGCTTGCCGGCGAGAGGATTTTCATACTTTTGACACGCAACAATATGAGTAAGCAGCCGTTTTTCGGAGAAAAACGTGCGAATTACGAATATTGTTGTAGGGATTGCGGGAGGCGTCAGCCGGAGCAATCCTGTATCATGGACGAAAGCACAAAAATCCGGCGCCGGCTTGCCGGCAGGAGGATTTTCATCTGGCATTTTACCGGGGAACGGATTTCATCTGCCGGCTGGCCGGCTATTTGAGCCGGATAAATAAAAAAAGGGAGGATATTATGACTGAAAAAAGAATTGCTCAATATAAGCAAATTGAAAATGATTTGCTGCAAAAAATTAATTTGGGATATTATAAAAAAGATGATTTGATTCCGACGGAATCAGAGTTGTCCGCCACTTATCATGTGTCCAGAGTAACGGTTCGCAAGGCAACGGATAATTTAGTGGCCAAGGGTCTGCTCCGCCGGGTAGCCGGAGCGGGCACCTTTGTTTGTCGCCCTTCGGTTGCCATGATTCCCAGCTCTATTCAGGGATTTTCGGCAACTATGGCTAAACTCGGCTTGAGCGTGCGGACGGATGTCCTGACTTTTATGCTGCAAAAGGCGCCGGCTAATATTGCCTCTATTTTGGAGATTCAGCCGGGAGAGCCGGTTTATTTTATCGAGCGGGTTCGCTATGGCGGGGAAGATATCCTGCAATTTGAAAAAACTTATATGTCCAGCCGGTTGTATCCGGATATTTCCGTTAAAATCCTGCAAGGCTCCAAATATCAATATTTTGAAAAAGAAAAAGGGCTGACGATCGCTTACAGCAACCATGCCGTAACGCCGCTTCACCCTTCTCCCAAAATCGCTGATTTATTTGCTGTTTCGCTTGATACACCAATCCTGCGGGTAGCCAATACCACCTATCTCAGTAACGGCCAGGTTATGGATTATACGGAATTGACTTTGAACTCGCCCAAATATCAATTAACCTATCAAAAAAGATAATTACTTCCCGCCTATCAGCCAGGCTGTATATTTAGCCCAACGGCCGGCGGACAAGAATCGGGCCGCCCCCAAAGAAATAAGCAGAACCGAAGCGGTCAAGGCCAGTATCATCAAAGCATATAAAAAGCTGCCCGGTACCGGCAGGCGGTCAAGCACTTTTAAATGCAGGGTTAAAACCAAGGGATGGATCAAATAAATACCGTAAGAGTATTTTCCGATAGTTTTTAAACCGTTTACCCATTTGCCGCTGCGGCAGGCAATGACTGCCGATATATCCAGCCATAAAAAAGAAATACCAAAAGTATATAAATACCAGACCGGCATATAAAGGGCAATCGGCTCCTGCGGCACATACTCCAGCCGAAAGCATTTCCATAAATAGTACAGGAGACTCAGCAGCGTAATCAGCCCAAACCAGGGCCGGCAACGCTGCCATTTTTCTTTTTCCCGATAAAAAAGCCCCAGCAGAAAGCCGCCGTTTAAGACAAAAAAATACCACGGAAAAGTCATAATGATATTCGGAAAATAAGGGTATATCTGCTTGCCAATGCCGTAATAAAAGGCGATTTGCAGCAGATAAGACAGGAACAGTCCCGAAAACCATCGTAAGCTGCCGGATTTTTGACTGTAAAAAAGCAGCGGCAGCAAAAGATAAAACTGCATTAAAATCACTAAAAAATAAAGATGATAATACGCTTTTCCCCAAACAAAAATATCTATGAGTTCACGGGCTTCGTTCATGGCCTGAAAATAGCCGAATTTGGTCAACAGCAAATTAAAGCCCATATAGATGACCGACCAGGCCAAATACGGCAACAGTACCCGTTTGCTCTTTTTTGGGTAAAACCCTTTAAAATCAAAAGCTTCCTTTCCTTTTAAAGCATACGCTTCCAGCAGGGCGCTCATTATCAAAAAAAGCGGAACGGAATATTGCAGTCCCCGGTTGACGGCAAAAAAAAGGCGAAACAATAAACTTGTTTTATCCATAACCCCAACCGGGACTGCCGTAATATGAATCAATAGCACCGACAGCGCGGCAATGGCCCTGCAAATATCCAGTTCCTCCAAGCGCGGCCGCCGGATTTCTGTCTGCTCCATAATCATCTCCTGTTTATTTCCGGGTGCAGGTACAAATAGGTAAAACCATCCCCTTCTGTTTGCATGGAGTTAATTAAACTATCCGGGAAAAAGGCGGTCAGACGTTTCAAAACCGTATTTTTGGCGTTTTCGATTCTGCCCTCGGTGTAAGCCGTGATTTTCATGCTCGGATCAGCCTTGGCGGCAGCAATCGAAATATCATTAATCGGCAGCACCGTTACCCGATCGTCCTGCCAGACAACAATCGTCGGCAGAATTCCAATCTTGACCAGTACAGGCTTTTCCTTATTTTTCCATTGATAGACCCATTTCATCATCGCGCCGGTATCGGTGTCGGTTTTGTATTCGCTGACAATCCGCTGGGAACTGATAAAGTTTCCTAAGGAATAAATACCGGCCACGTTCCAGGGAAGTTTTTCTGTGCCGGTGCTGCTGTCAGCTGCCGGAACAGCGGTATTTTCTGCGTTTTTATTTTGACCTTCACCGGCTGCTTCCGGCGATTCTACTTGGGCGGGCGCTTTGACAGCCTCATTTTCATTGGTTTTGGGGGTAACTTCCGCTAAACCGGATACGGTATTTTCTGATTTCCGGGAGTCAGAAGTCAGAACCGGTGCCTGCTCGGTTTCCGATTTTTTCAGCAAAATTGTATCATCCTCGGCGTAAATCAAAGGCTGCAAGGTATGCGGATGCGAACCGATAACCATGTCGACACCCAGTTCCATCAGCTTTTGAGTAATGCCGGCCTGATAGGTTTTTTCCGGTTTTTCCCAATATTCATTGCCATAATGCATCATGACAAAAAGCAAATCAATCGGCTGTTTTTTGGCCTGGCGCACTTTTTCATAAAGCTGCTCAATCTGAGCCGCCTGATAGTTATCCAAGGTATTGATCCGGTACATTTCTTCGGCTTTTAGGGAAATGCCGTTGGTTGCGTAGGTATAAGCAATCATCCCGATTTTTAAGCCGCCGCTCTCGACGATTTTTAAGGTATCGCGCTCCTCGGGTGTATCAAAAGTACCGGTATGAGGCATATCAATCTGGCGCAGATAGGCCAAAGTATTCACTACACCGGTTAAGCCTTTATCCAGAGAATGATTATTTGCTGTACCCAGAAAGTCAAAACCGGCCGCTTTTAAAGCGTCAGCTAAACTTTCCGGTGCGTTAAAGTTCGGATAACCGCTGTAACCCCGGTAAACACTGCCGCTTTCGGACTTGGTATTGCTGCCTCGTCCGGCCAAAGTGGTTTCCAAGTTGGCAAAGGCATAGTTGGCACTTTCAATAAAGGGCTGAGCATAGACAAAGCTGGGAGTAAAGTCAAAGCTGTCACTGGCCGGCTGATATGCTCTCTTTAGCTGCTCCTTATGCACCATAATATCACCGACTGCCAGAAACGACCATTCATGGTAGACATCCGGCTCCGGCTGCTTTTCTGCTTGGGTACTCTGTTCTTTGGAAGCATTGTTTTCATCTGTGGTTTCTTCCTTGACGGATTTAACCGGCGCTGCTTCCTTGGTCTGCTGCCCGGAGAGGCCAACACTGGATTCGACCGCTGTTTCTTTACCGGTCGAATCGCTGGCACTATTTGCCCCGGTGCAGGCGGTCAATGTCCAAACGCATAAAACCGCCGCCAAACAAAATGAAAACCAATTCTTTTTCCGGCGGCTTAAATCATTTCCGGCCAATTCCTTTAAACGGATTAAGTAACTTAATCCGTTTAAATTGCTCCGCTTGCTCAAGTCGCTTAACCCGCTATTTCTTTTCCAGTTGGGTTTGAATGATTTGCTTTGCATGTGTTAAAGCCTCCTCAATTTTTTTCGCGAACTTACCGCCGGCCTGTGCCATCTGCGGTTTTCCGCCGCCGCCGCCGCCCAAAATCGGGGCGATCTGCTTGATGATATTCCCGGCATGAATACCGGCTTTCACTGCCTGATCTGCTGCCATAGCGACCAGGGAAACCTTGCCGTCTTTAGTGCCGGCCAGTACAATGACACCGTTTTCCAGCTTGTCGCGCAGGCTGTCACCCAGTTCCCGCAGGCTGTTATTGTCGGCATCTTTTACTTCAGCCAGCAGAATTTCTACCTCACCAATCCGTTCTTTTTGAGATAATAATTCTTCGGCAGCGTTGCCGGAAAGCTTGGCACTCAGTTGTTCGTTCTTTGAACGCAAATCCCGAAGTTCTTCCATTAACTGTTCAATTCTTGCAAAGACCTGATGGCTGTCGGTTTTAACCAAAGCCATAATTTCTTTTAACTTATTTTCTTCTGCCTTTAAGTAAGCAAACGCTCCCTCCGAGGTTAAAGCCTCAATTCGGCGGACACCGGCGGCAACACTGGCTTCCGATACAATCTTAAACAAACCGACCTGTGAAGTGTTGGTCAGATGAGTACCGCCGCAAAGCTCGATACTGTAGTCGCCCATATTGACGACCCGAACGATATCGCCGTATTTTTCCCCAAACAGCGCCATTGCACCGAGTTTTTTAGCCTCGTCAACCGGCATTTCCTGAATACTGATATCCAGGCCTTCGGCAATCTTGCGATTGACTTCTTTTTCAACCTGCTCCAGCTCTTCCTTGCTGACCGGCTGAAAATGGGTAAAGTCAAAACGCAGGCGCTCGGAACTGACCGAGGAACCGGCCTGCTCGATATGGTCGCCCAGTACATTTTTTAATGCTCTTTGCAGTAAGTGGGTCGCACTGTGGTTTTTGGCGGTAGCAAAGCGATTTTCGGCATCCACCTTTAAATCGGCTGCCTGTCCTTTTTTGATGCTGCCGCGGATGACCTTGCCGATATGGGCGATATTATGACCGACCACCTTTTTAACATCTAAAATTTCCATTTCGCCGCTTTCCGTCTGCAAAAAGCCTTTATCGGCCAGTTGACCGCCGCTGGTGGCGTAAAAAGGCGTAGTTTTAACAAATACGGTAATGGTTTGACCGGCTTCGGCACTGTCAACGATTTCTTCCTCATGGGTAATTTCTAAAATCGGAGAAACGGCGGTCAGGTCGGTATAGCCGATAAACTGATTGGCCATTTCCACCGGCAGCTTATTATAAACCGTTTCTTTCGCTCCCATATAATTGGTTTCCTCGCGGGCAGCCCGGGCTCTTTCCCGCTGCGCCTGCATTTCCTCAGTGAAAGCGGCTTCGTCAACGCTCAGCCCGCTTTCGGCCGAGATCTCAATCGTCAAATCAAGCGGAAAACCATAGGTATCATATAATTTAAAGGCCTTCGCTCCGTCTAAAACCTTTTGTCCGGCAGCTTTGGCTTCGTTCAAATATTCCTGTAAAATGCCCAGCCCCTGATCAATCGTTTCGGCAAAACGCTCTTCTTCCATGGCAATGACTTTCAGGATATGCGATTCTTTTTCTTTCAGCTCCGGATAACCCTGATGGCTGGTGGCGATGACCTTTTCAGCCAGGCCGCTTAAAAAGGCATGATTGATGCCAAGCAAACGCCCGTGACGAGCCGCCCGGCGCAGCAGACGGCGCAGAACATAGCCCCGGCCTTCGTTGGACGGCAAAATTCCGTCTGAGGTCATAAAGGTAACCGACCGGATATGATCGGTGATGACCCGAATCGAAATGTCCTTTTGTTCGTTTTCCTGATAAACTGCTCCGGCAATGCGGCAAACCTCATCCCGAATGGCTTTGACGGTATCAACGTCAAAGATCGAATTTTCCTCCTGCATAATGCAGGCTAAGCGCTCCAGGCCCATGCCGGTATCAATATTGGGGAATTGCAACGGCACATACTCGCCGGATTCCATTTTTTCAAACTGAGTAAAGACCAAATTCCAGATCTCAACATAGCGGTCGGCTTCGGCGCCTTCTTCAAAGTTATCGCCTTGATAGTATTTTTCGCCGCGGTCAAAATAAATTTCCGAGCAGGGGCCGCAGGGGCCTAAGCCATGCTCCCAAAAGTTATCCGCCTTGCCCATGCGGATGATACGATCGGTCGGCACATTTTCCTGCAGATGCCAAATATCGGCGGCTTCGTCGTCCTCCTCATAAATAGATACATAGAGCTTGTCTTTCGGGATTTCCAACACCTGAGTAAAAAACTCCCAGGCCCAGGCAATCGCTTCTTTTTTGAAATAATCGCCGAAAGAAAAGTTGCCCAGCATTTCAAAGAAAGTGCCGTGCCGACTGGTTTTGCCGACATTATCAATGTCACCGGTGCGGATGCACTTTTGACAGGTTGTCATTCTTTTCCGGGGCGGAATTTCCTGACCGGTAAAATAAGCCTTCAGCGGCGCCATACCGCTGTTAATCAATAGCAGCGATTTATCATTGCGCGGCACCAATGAAAAGCTGCCTGCTCGTAAATGGCCCTTGCTTTCAAAAAACTCTAAAAACATTCTCCGTAAATCATTTACACCATATTTTTTCATTTGATATCACCTTTCGGAAAGCAAATCTCTGCTTTCTCCTCCTAATCTATTCTCTATTTCCGGATGCAAGCTCCAGCATATTTACATCTATTACTTCTCTGACCGGCTGAATTAAAGCCTGTTCATACTGCAATTTCCACTGCACTTGGCTGTCGGGCTTGCCATCTTTAAGACCTGTCATCGTATTGCCGTCTTCTATCGGGTTATCGTGCTCATAGATATAGGAAAGCACATCATAAGCATGATTTACCACCGCGTTTGGTTCCATTCCGTGAAAATGATACTGCACATCCGGTAAAAACAATGTACTCATTCCCACGGAATCAACCAGCATATCTTCTGTTCCTTGGATCCGAAAGAAGCGGATATTTACCGCATAATGGATAAAACGCTCATTTTCAGGCAAAGTACAGCTTAAAATAGCCTCCCGCGGGAACATCTTTTTAGAACTTTCAAAAACTATGGCTTTGCAGGCCGGATAAAGTTCCGCCAAGGCTTCAATATAAGCCGTGAGCATCCGGGCTCTGTCTTTATAATTCAGGCCGGAAGCCAACAGATCCACAGCCATGACCTGAAACTTACAGGATTCTAAAATTTCAGCAGCATTGGGGCAATCCCATAACTGTGTTTCGGCGATCTCATCCATAATCGGTTTTTGAATTTCGCTGCAGGAAGTAATCATTAGCTGCGGATGGGCGGTAATGCCCTCTTTTTCAAAGGAAACGCGGTATTCATTGGCCGTAAAACAGGCGGAGTTTTGGTCATAGCTAAAACACTCAATCACTCCCAAGTGTTTTTTCAAAACATTTTCAAACTCTGTTTTATTAGGCATCCGTATATGTTCTTCCATCAGTAAATGAATCGCAAACACCGATCCCGGGCGGTTTTCCGTTTGCGTTAAATCTTGTTGTAAAACTTTGTTTTTCATAAAATAGTCATACTCCTGTGTGGTTTTATTATACAGGGCTTTGCCTTTTGCCGGCGCACAGCGGCGAAACGGTAAAAGGCAAGCCCTTTTACAGGTAAGAACACATCGCTTTTATTTTTCTTCGGCGGTCATATGCTGATGATAAATATACTTGCTCTTATCTTCGGCGGTTAAGCGGGCAATTAAATCCTGAGCGGCAACACTGCCTTCTTCGCCCTTTTCCCGGCTGCGGACGGAAACCGTTCCGGCTTTTGCTTCCTCCTCGCCGACAATCAGCATATACGGTACCCGCTCGCTGCGAGCCGAACGGATTTTATAGCCGATGCTTTCGCTCCGGCTGTCAATGCTGACGCGCAGCCCGGCTGCTTCCATTTGCGCCTTGACAGTGCCGGCGTAATCGGCGTATTTATCCGAGATCGGCAGGATCATTGCCTGCACCGGCGCCAGCCACAGCGGCATTGCGCCGGCATATTCTTCAATCAGCATGGCCATGGTTCTTTCATAGCAGCCGATGGATGAACGGTGCACAATATAAGGATATTTTTTGCTGTTATCGGCATCAATATAGGTCATATCAAAGCGTTTTGCCAGGGCAAAATCAATTTGAATGGTCAGCAAAGTGTCCTGCTTGCCATGTACGTTTTTAAATTGCAGATCCAGCTTCGGGCCGTAGAAAGCGGCTTCGTCATCCGCTTCGGTATAGTTTAAGCCGATATGATTTAAAATATTGCGCATCAGATTTTGCGTATTTTCCCATGCCTCCGGCTCGTCAATGTATTTTTCCCGGTTCTTCGGATCCCATTTGCTGAACCGGTACCAGATTTTATCGGCAATGCCAAGGTCGGTCATAATGGTTTGCAGCAGGCGCAGGGTCGAGCGGAACTCCTCCTCTAACTGCTCCGGCGTACAAATGATATGAGCGTCAGCTAAGGTAAACTGCCGTACCCGAATCAGGCCGTGCATTTCGCCGGAGGACTCATTGCGGAACAGAGTTGAGGTTTCCGACAGACGTACCGGCAAATCACGATAGCTGTGCTGGGTTGCTTTGTAAATCAGGTATTGGAACGGACAGGTCATCGGCCGCAGTGCCAAAACTTCGTCGTCCTTACCCTCTTCGCCCAGAACAAACATACCGTCTTTATAGTGCGACCAGTGCCCGGAAATTTTATACAAATCGTTTTTGGCCATATAGGGAGTCTTGGTGAACTCATAGCCGTTTTTCAGTTCCAAATCTTCGGTATAGCGCTGCAGAATCTGGAACAGCTTTGCTCCCTTGGGCATCAGCAGCGGCAAGCCTTGGCCGACCACTTCCGAAGTCATAAAGTAGCCCAATTCCCGGCCTAATTTATTATGATCCCGTTTTTTGGCTTCGGCTAATTGAGTCAAATACTCCTGCAGCAAGGTTTTGTCATCAAAAGCCGTTGCATAAATCCGGGAAAGCATTTTGTTTTTTTCACTTCCCCGCCAGTAAGCGCCGGCGGTTGAAATCAGTTTAAAGGCTTTAATCCCTTTGGTATTCATAATATGCGGCCCGGCACACAGGTCGACAAACTCGCCCTGCTGGTAAAAAGAAATCACCGCGTCTGCCGGTAAATCGTTAATCAGCTCAACCTTATACGGTTCGTTTTTTTCCTGCATCAGCTTTATAGCTTCAGCCCGGGGCAGCTCAAAATAAGTGATATCCAGCCGTTCTTTAATGATTTTTTTCATTTCTTTTTCGATTTCCGGCAAATCCTCGTCTTTAAACGCCGGATCCCGGTCAAAATCATAATAAAAGCCGTTTTCGGTGGAGGGGCCAATCGCCAGTTTGGTTTCCGGATAAAGCCGCTTAATCGCCTGCGCCAAAACATGGGCAGCCGAATGGCGCAGTGCCGACAGGCCCCGTTCCTCTTTGGCGGTCAGAACGATTAATTCGCAGTCACTGTTTAATTCCCGGCGCAGGTCTTGGGCTTCGCCGTTGACTAAGGCCAAGGTGGCTGCCGCAGCTAAGTTTTCATTAATGTCTTTGATTACGTCAATGATGGCCATTGGCTTATCGTATTCTTTGATACTTCCGTCTTTTAAGGTGATTTTCATGATATTTCCTTTCTTTGCCAACAATTTAAACTATTTGTGCGCTCCTGTTTTCGGTCATTCTTTGCCGTCCGCGTTGATTTTGGGGAAAAGCCGCGCAATCGCCTGCCCGCTAATCCTTGCATATTATATTTGATGCAAGTCTGCCGGCGGTATTTTTGCATAGAAAATCCCTTGCATTGCTGCAAGGGACGAATATTTCCGCGGTTCCACCCTAATTGCGCTCGGGAAACAAAAATATGCTTCTTCTGGCGCCTCTTTGTTCACGGTAACGGTGTGAAGCCGGGCCGTTTGACGGCCGCTCCGAGGGGGTTTTCCGGCAAATCCTCTATGCAAGACCTTTCAGCCAAGGGTCTTTTCTCTGTCATAGCCTCTTATGGTACTTTCCTCATCAACGCTTTGTTTTTCTGGATTATACCATAACTATAGGAGAAAAGCAAGGAAAAATGAAATTTTCAGGTCTTGAAAAGGGCCTTTAAAACTAAACTTTATTCTTCCTGCAGCGTATAATAACCAGGCTTTTCTTCCTTAAATGCAACACCGCTGCCTGCGAGCATCCCGGCAATCATACCGGAACGGATCTGATAAAACTGGCGGCTGTCCAGCCCTTGTTCCTGCCAAAAGCCGCCGTGGATATCAACCAGATCACGCCAAGTTACGGAAGTCTCAGTTTCTGCCACCATCTCCTGCACTCGGTCGCAGGGCATACCGTTTAGCAATTTGCCGAACAAGAACCGGCAAGCTTCCTGGGCGCTTAATTTTTCCGGGACAGCACAAGTGCGGCCGTATTCTTTGGCATATGCAATGATTTCCGGCAGCGAAAAAACTTGCTTGGCCTGTGCCTGAGCGGCAATATAGGCCAGTTTACGTTCAATCCGCTGCACCATTTCCTGCAAAGAACCGTGAATATTATTGGGATCGACAATCTCCGCCAAGTCGCCGGCAGGCACGGCATAGGTATGCTCTTTGACCTGCTTGCCGAAACCGGGAGCTTTTTGCTCTGCCTTTTCGGTTAAAAAAAGGCAAAGCTCATCTTGATGCTTGATCTTAGAAAACATCAAATAATGAATCGGACCTAAAAACGCGCTCATCGCTTCTCCTTTACCGGGCAATATCCTCGTTTAAAATCTTGAGTACTTCGCCCGCGTCCAGACCATGTACCATGCAGGCTTCCTCCAATGATTCCGCCTGCGATGCCGGGCAGCCCAGGCAATGCATACCGCAGGACATTAAAACCCCGGCTGCTTCCGGATAAGTATTTACGATATCACCAATTAACATTTCTCTTGTAATCATTTTTTTCTCCTTCTTTTGTTGACTTAATTTTCTTTGTCGCAGCCCTTAAACTGGATGCAGGCATGCGGCCTGTATCCGCCGGACAAATGCCTTTTGCCGATAACGGGCGGGCTGTTCTGAGAAAATCAAGTATTTATTTGCCAAAAAACAGTTCCATATCTTCTTCGACCGTGCCGATTCCGGCAATACCGAAGTTTTCCACTAAAACCTTAGCCACATTCGGCGATAAAAAACCGGGCAGCGTCGGCCCTAAATGAATATTTTTAACGCCCAGATACAGCAGCGCCAGCAAAACAATAACCGCTTTTTGTTCATACCAGGCGATGTTATAAACAATTGGCAGATCATTGATATCATCTAAGCCAAAGACTTCTTTCAGTTTTAAAGCGATAACCGCAAGGGAATACGAATCATTGCACTGACCGGCATCCAGTACCCTGGGGATACCGGCGATATCGCCAAGCTCCAGTTTATTATATTTATACTTGGCGCAGCCGGCGGTTAAAATGACCGCGTCCTGCGGCAAAGCCTTAGCAAAGTCGGTATAGTAGTTTCTCTTTTTGGAACGGCCGTCGCAGCCGCCCATCACAATAAACTTTTTAATCGCCCCGCTTTTAACGGCGTCAACCACTTTATCTGCCAAGGCCAGCACCTGGGCATGAGCAAAACCGCCGATAATTTCGCCGTTTTCAATTTCTGTCGGTGCCGGGCAGGTTTTGGCTAAAGCGATAATTTCCGAAAAGTCCTTCTCCTCACCGATTTCGCCGGCAATGTGCCTGCAGCCCGGATAGCCGGCTGAACCGGTAGTAAATAACCGGTGCTTATAGCTTTCCTTTGGCGGAACAATACAGTTGGTCGTCATCAGGATTGGGCCGTTAAAGCTTTCAAACTCTTCTTTTTGCTGCCACCAGGCATTGCCGTAATTGCCGACAAAATGCGGATATTTCTTAAATGCCGGGTAATAATGAGCCGGCAGCATTTCCGAATGGGTATACACGTCAACACCGGTACCTTCGGTTTGCTTAAGCAGCATTTCCATATCCCTGAGATCATGACCGGAAATCAGGATTCCGGGCCGGGAACCAACACCGATTGAAACCTTGGTCATTTCCGGATGGCCGTAAGCGGATGTATTGGCCTTATCCAGAAGCGCCATGCCCTGTACGCCATATTCTCCGGTTTTCAGCGTCAGTGCAACTAAATCGTCAACCTTCAAGTTATCATTTAAAGTGGCGGCCAATGCTTCCTGTAAAAAGGCATCAACTTCTTCATTATCCTGCAGCAGTGCGTTGGCATGCTTGGAATAAGCGGAAAGCCCCTTTAAACCATAAATAATCAACTCTCTCAGACTGCGGATATCTTCATTTTCGGTGGCCAGCACGCCGACACTTGCAGCCTTCTCTTCAAATTCAGCCTCCGCCCCATCCCAAAAAGCCGCTTCGGGTAATGCCGCCTGATTTTCTACTTGAGCCAGAAGTTGCTTTTTTACTTCCAAGCTTTGTTTGATTTTTTTGACAATCGCTTCTTTATCAAAGTTAGCATTGGTAATAGTAATAAATAAATTAAGTGTCACCAAATGATTGACTTCGGCCGGAACCTTTTTACCTTCGGCCCGCAGCTGGGTAGTAATCGCTGATAAGCCCTTGCTGACAAACACTAAGAGATCCTGAACCGCCGCCACCTCCGGTGACTTGCCGCATACGCCGGACATTGTACAGCCGGTGCCTTTGGCGGTTTCCTGACATTGATAACAAAACATTCTGTTTTCCATTTTCCGTTTCCTCCTTAATATAGATAGCCTTGATAACCTTTTACCTGTGCAAGCACGGAATCGGCTTGCTTTTCCATCTATACTATACTATAATTGGAACAACGGTTCTGTTGTTGTAACAACGAAAGGAGAAAAAATGGATATTTCTTTTTTAAGTAAAAGCCCCTTGTTCCGGGGAATTCTTGCTTCAGAAATTGTTGAAATGCAGACTTGCCTGCATTTTCGGGAAAAAGAATATAAAAAAGCGGAAATTATTTATCATGCCGGTAATCAGGTTCGCGATATCGGTTTAATCCTGCACGGCAGCGTTTCGATTGAACATGATGATATTTGGGGCAATAAAAGTATTTTAGATACCGTCGGTCCCGGTCAAATTTTTGCCGAAACCTATGCCTGCGTACCCGATTCGCCGCTGTTAATCAATGTTGTAGCGGCGACCGACTGTTCGATTCTGTTTATCGGTATGGCCGATATTCTGCATTTTTGCAGCAAAGCCTGTTCTTATCACAGCAGGCTGATCCGGAACCTGCTGACGATTGCCTCGCAGAAAAACTTAAATTTGTCCCGCCGTATTTTTCATACTTCGTCCAAATCCATCCGCGGCCGCCTGCTGTCTTACCTGTCTTTTCAAGCGACTTCACAGGGCAGCTATTCTTTTCGGGTTCCGTATAACCGCCAGCAGCTGGCTGATTATTTGAGCGTAGACCGCAGCGCTTTGTCCAATGAAATCAGCAAGATGCAGAAAGAAGGCCTGCTGACTGCCGATAAAAATCATTTTACGGTTTTTTTTAATTCCCTAAAATAAAAATTCGGGCAAATTGAAAATACACAATCAGCGCCAGAGCATCGACAATCGTGGTAATAAACGGGCCCGCCATAATGGCCGGATCCATTTTCAGGCGCTTGGCCAATACCGGCAAAAGTCCGCCGCAGACCTTGGCAATCATAACAACCACCAGCATGCTCAACGTAACGGTTAAAGCAATCATCAGCGAAACTCTTTCAATGAAATACAGCCGGGCAAAATTAATTACCCCCAAAATCGTACCGACAATTATACTGATTAAGAATTCTTTATACAGAATCTTAAAAAAGTCGCCCAGCTTTAACTCCCCCAGCGCCAGACCGCGGATAATCAGAGTTGAGGACTGCGAACCGGCGTTGCCGCCGGTATCCATCAGCATCGGAATAAATGAGGTCAGGATGACGACCGAGCTTAAAACCGCTTCGTAGCGGCGGATAATCAGGCCGGTAAAGGTAGCGGAAATCATCAGCACCAGCAGCCAGACAATCCGGCGCTTGGCCAGTGTAAAGATATTGGTCTCCAGATATGGTTCGTCCGACGGCTCCAGGGCGTTCATGATGGCGAAGTCTTCTTCGTTTTCTTCTTCGATAACGTCCAAAATATCGTCAACCGTTACGATACCAACTAAGCGGTCTTCGGTATCTACTACCGGCATTGCCAAGAGGTCATATTTTTTAAACAGAGCGGCCACTTCTTCCTGGTCGCTTAAGGTATTGACTTTAACCACATTGGTATCCATGATATCGCCAATCAGCGCGTCCGGTGTGGATAAAATAATTTTTCGGATTTCCAGAAGACCCAACAGCCTCCGATTATCGTCAATCACATACAGAACGTTAATGGTTTCGCTGTCAATTCCGATCTTGCGAATTCGGGCAATGGCGTCTTTAACTGTTAGACCGGCCCGTAAATCGACAAACTCGGTTGTCATAATTGTGCCGGCCGAGTCCTCCGGATAACTGAGCAGCAGGTTGATTTCCTTTCGCATCTCCGGCGAAGTGTTCTTCAAAATCTTTTTAACCACTACTGCCGGCATTTCTTCAATAAAGTCAACGGCGTCGTCCACGAACAGCTCGTTGACGATGCGGGCAACTTCGGCTTCACTGACCGATTCCACGATTTTTTGCTGCGTGTCGGAGTCCACCCGGGAAAAAACATCGGCTGCCAGATCTTTGGGTAATATTCGAAATGCCACCAACAAATCCTGATCGGTTAATTCATTCATCAATTCCGCGACATCAACCGGATTGCTGTCTAAAAGCAATTTATGCAAAGCAGGTTTTTGATTGTTTTTAATCAAATCTTTTACTACTTCGGTTTGTAAATTTTCCATTGGGGCTTCCTCCCTCATTTAACTTAGAATTTCTTCCTTGACGCAATATGCCATTTTCAGGGCATGATCGCTGATCCTTTCTAAATGCGACACCGTATCCAAAAACAAGATACTGAGCCGGATATCGCAGGCACCGGAAATCAGGCGTTCGGTATGTTCGGCCCGGATTTTTTCTTCCAGCTCATCAATTTCTTCTTCTAAATCTTCAATTTTGGCGATAAAGCTGTAAGTATTGGTTTCCCGCAGTCTCAGCGCCAAATCCACAATTTCAAAAACCTTTTCCACCATTTCATTAATATCATCAATTGCCATTTCGCTAAAATTGGCTTCCACTGTGGCTGCTTCACCGGCAATATCGGAAATGTCATTGGCATGGTCGCCGATGCTTTCTAGGTCAATCGCAGCGGAAAACAGGTCGCTGACCACCATTTTTTGATGCTCGGAAATAGACAGATTGCCGAGCTTGACCAGAAACTGAGTAATCAGCTGATAGTACCTAGCTGCGTTTTCCTTACGCTTGGGGTTTTCCAGAGTGTATTCGGTCTTTTGCTGAATCAAATCCTGAGTGGCATAGCGGAGAGATTCCAAAATATACTGCCCCATATTGCCGACTTCTTTAATGGCCGACTGAATGGCAAAACTGGGACTTTCCAAAATACGGTCGTCCAAATGTACCAGTTCGACCGTTTTTTCCACTTTGTCCTCTCCGGGAATCAGCTTTTGCGCGATCGCCAGCAGGACACTGGAAAACGGATAGAGCATAACGGTATTAATAATATTAAAGGAGGTATGGAATATCGAAATTTCCGAACCGCTGATTAAGCCGCTCCCCAAATCCGGCCGAATTACGCCAAAAAAGATCATGGTGCCGGCCGCAAAAACAACGCTGCCGACGACGTTAAAAAGTAAATGCAGCATAGCTGCCCGCTTGGCGTTTTTACTGGCGCCAACCGAGGAAAGCATGGCCGTCACGGTCGTACCGATGTTTTGTCCTAAAATAATATAAATTGCTGCATTCATCGGCACCAGTCCGGACATAGCCAAGGTCTGCAAGATACCGACACTGGCCGAGGAGCTCTGCACCACGGCTGTCACCAAAGCGCCGGCTAAAATACCCAAAACGGCATTTTTTCCCAGCAGAACGAAAATACTTTTAAAAATCTCCGAGTCCCGGTAAGGAGTAATCACATTTTTCATAAACTCCAAACCGATAAAAATAAGTCCAAAGCCAACGATGACTTCGCCGATCAATTTTTTCTTTTCCGAGCGGGTGAAAAAAATCAGAATAGCGCCAATACCGATGGCTAACGGAGCCATATTTTCCGGGCTGAGCACCTGAAACCATTCCGAGCTGGATACAATCCAGGCCGTGATAGTAGTACCGATATTCGCACCCATGATTACGCCGACAACCTGATTTAAGTTCATCAGTCCGGCATTGACAAAACCGACAACCATGACCGTAGTGGCGGAACTGCTTTGAATCAGTGCCGTGATCGCCGCACCGACCAGTACGCCTAAAAGTTTATTTTTAGTCAATAAACTTAAAAGCTCTCTTAACTTGGAACCGGCGGCTTTTTGCAGTCCGTCTGCCATGGTGTTCATTCCGTAAATGAACATACCAAAACCGCCTAAAAAAGTAAACGCTTGTAATAAGATTTCCATCTTTCCTTAAATGCCTTTCTCAATCCCCTGTTTATCCGGTCGCTGCCTTTCGCTGATTTTTCCGTTCTGTTAATCTATCGGTTAACTTCTTAATTTTTTTATCAAATCTCTTAAAATAGCCAAAAAGCGGCTTAATTCTTCGACGGTCGTATTTTTACCCACAGAAATCCGTAAGTGCGCCCGCCCTTCCGGTTCGCCCAAAGCTTTCATCACATGAGAGATACGGTAACTGCCGGCCTGACAGGCGGAACCGGCGGAAATACTGACGCCGTTTAAATCAAGCATGGTCAGCAGTGCTTCGGTTGATACTCCCGGAATCGAAAGATGACAGATTCCACTGCTCCGATGCTCGGCTGAGCCGTTAATTTCAATCTCTTCCCAAGCCGATAGTTCCGTCAGCAGGAAACTCATCAGCTCCTGCCGGTGCTGCCGCCTTCTTTCCTTTTCGTCCAAACAGGATTTCATGGCTGCACCAAAGCCAATTATAGCAGCCACATTTTCCGTACCGCCGCGCCGACCGCTCTCCTGCCGGCCGCCGAACAACAAGGGCTGGAGCCGGATGCCTTTCCTGACATACAAAGCCCCTATGCCTTTCGGCCCATAAAGTTTATGTGCCGATAAACTAATCATATCAGCATTTTGGGCGGACACTTCGGTTTGCTCCATGGCCTGAACGGCATCGGTGTGAAAGAGAATGCCATGCCGGCGGGCAATGGCGGAAACAGCCGCTATGTCCTGTAAAGTTCCGATTTCATTATTGACAGTCATAACCGAGATCAGTTTGGTTTCGGGACAGATTGCGTTTTCTAAATCCGCCAGGCTGATTCTGCCGTCTTTTGCCACCGGCAAATAACAAACGGTATGGCCTTCTTTTTCCAGCTGGGCAAAGGCTTGCAGCACCGAATCATGCTCAATTGCCGTTGTAATAAAATGCGCCTGCTTAAATTGCCTACCGGTTCCCAAAATCGCCAGATTATTGGCTTCCGTACCGCCGGAGGTAAAGATGATCTCACCCGGTGCCGCCGCAATCGCTGCCGCAATCTGTCCTCTGGCATTTTCTATATCATACTTTATCCGCTGGCTGTATAAGGCCGACGGATTTTCATAATGCTCCGTAAAATACGGCAGCATTTTCGCCAGCACTGCCGGGTCAACCGGAGTGGTCGCCGCGTAGTCCAAATAAATTCGCTGCATCATTTTCTCCGTCTAAAGTTCCGTTTTTGTTCGTTTCATTGTATCACATCCAAAAGTTAAATGCTGCTGCTCTTCTCCGGCAGCCGCTCCCGGACTTTATCCGCTAATTCGCGAAATAAGCCCGATAACTCCTCATCTCGTTGGTAAACTGTAGAAAATTGAGGTTTGATCGGCAGTTCCGTTAAAATCTCCAGATTCTTTTTGGCTAAAAATTGAGGCAGTTCTTCCGAGCGGTAAATATAAACTTTTTCCTGACAATGCGGGCATTGCAGGTAGCTCATATTTTCGACCAGACCCAAAACCGGAACTCCCAGATTTTTGGCCATGCCGACAGCCTTAGCGACAATCATCGACACCATGTCCTGCGGCACCGCCACCATGATGATGCCGTCAACCGGAATTGACTGCATAATTGTCATACTGACGTCACTGGTTCCCGGCGGCAGGTCAATTACCAGATAGTCTAATTCACCCCAAATGATATCGGTGTAAAACTGCTTAATTGTATTGGTAATCAAAGGTCCCCGCCAAATCAGGGGCTTATCTTCTTTATCAATCATCAGGTTAATTGACACGACTTTCAGGCCATTGGCCAGTGCAGCCGGCTGCAAGCCGTCCCGGGTCATCATCATCGCCTCTTTTTCAATTCCGAGCAGCCGGGGAATACTGGGGCCGATTAAATCAGCATCCAGAATACCGGTTTTATAGCCCGCCTCCTGCAAGGTCATTGCTAAATTGGCCGATACGGTTGATTTGCCGACGCCGCCTTTGCCGGACATAACTGCTATGATTTTTTTGAAGTAATTAGCTGGATTACCGGTAATATAATTTTGAAATGACACCGGATGTGGTGTTACCGGTTTTTTATGAATATTTTCTGGCATGATATCCTCCTGATGTGTATTTATAACTCAACTTTTCCGGGTTGAAAGCCTTGCTTCTGGTTTAACTCTTTGTATCATAGTATCATATTTCTGCGTAAAAGTCGATAAAAAAGTTATGACTGTGGCCTTTTTGGTAAATTTCCAGTTACAGTTCAGGCAAGTCATAACAAAAAAACCGAAACGGCAAGGATGCCAGAATCGGTTTTTTGGGTTATTATTTTTCTTCTTTATTCTTTTCTCTTTCCTGAATGACCTTATCCTGCACTTCTTTCGGCGCTTCCTGATAGCGGTCAAAGGCAACCGAATATTCGCCCCGGGCCTGGGTCATGGAGCGTAAATCGGTAGCATATTCATAGAGTTCGGCCGCCGGCACTTCCGCTTCCACCACTTGCTTACCCTTAACCGGAGTCATCCCCAAAATCTTACCGCGCCGTTTGGTGATATCGCCCATGATATCGCCCATATATTCGTCCGGCACCGTAATCTTGACTTTGGCGATCGGTTCTAAGAGTACGGGGTTAGCTTGTTTCATCGCTTCCTTAAAAGCAATTGTCGTTGCAATCTTAAAGGCCATTTCCGAAGAATCGACCGGATGATAGGAGCCGTCAATCAGCGTTGCTTTTAAGCCGACAACCGGATAACCGGCTAAAGTACCGGCCTGCACCGATTCTTCCAACCCTTTTTCCACTGCCGGGAAATAGTTTTTCGGCACCGAGCCGCCAAAGACTTCCTCAAAGAACTCAAAGGCTTTTTCCTGATTGCCGGATGGCTCAAATACCATGATAACATCACCGAACTGGCCGTGGCCGCCGGATTGCTTTTTATGCCGGCCCTGAACCTGTACTTTTTTGCGGATGGTTTCCCGATACGGCACTTTCGGCGTACCCAAATCCACCTGAACATTATATTTACCGGCTAATTTACTGACAATGATTTCCAAATGCTGGCCGCCTACGCCGTATAAAAGCTCCTGCCGGTTCTCTTTATCCAGTACCAGTCGAATGGTTGGATCTTCTTCCATTAACCGGGCAAGTCCGGCGCTGATCTTATCCTCATCGCCCTTGGTTTTTGGCTTAATTGCCCGGTAGGCCAGGGATTCCGGATAATTTACGCCTGCAAATATAACTTTTCTCTTTTCGCTGCACAAAGTATCACCGACCTTAACGCTGTCCAGCTTAACAAAGGCTCCGATATCACCGGCACAAAGCTGGTCAACTTCGATTTGTTCCTTACCGGCTAAGGTATACAGGCGCGCAATCTTTTCCACATTGCCCTGACGGCAGTTATACAGACTCGACTCCTTTTTAATTGTGCCGGAATAAACCCGGAACAAAGAAATCCGGCCGACATAGGGGTCAACGATGGTTTTAAACACAAAAGCCGATACCGGCTCGCTGCTGTCACATTTGACTTCAATCTCCTGCTTAGTCGCGGCATCAATCGCTTTGACTACCGGGTTTTCCTCAGTTGGCGACGGCAGATATTTTTCAATCGCATTCAGCAGCACCGTCACACCGGTGGTTCGGATGCTGTCGCCGCAGAATACCGGCACCAGCGTCCGGTCAATGACGCCCTTATGAATGGCGGTTTGGATTTCGTCCAAAGAAAACTCTTCGCCGTTAAAATATTTTTCCATTAAAGCTTCATCGGTTTCTGCGACTGCTTCTAAAATCATTTCTCTGGCCGGAGCAATTAATTCATCCATGCCTTCGGGAATCGGAGCGGTTTCCACTTTATTATTTACAAAGCGCCGGGCTTCCATTTTAGCAACATTAACGAAGCCGACAAACTTCTCATTTTCGTAAATCGGTACCTGGATCGGCGCGATTGCTTTGCCGAACGCAGCTTTTAAATCTTCCAAAATCTTATTTAAATTGGCATGTTCATCATCCATGCCCGATACATAAATCGCTTTGGCAATATTCATTTCATCGGCGTATTCCCATGCCTTTTCCGCGCCGACTTCCACTCCCGAGCGTCCCGATACTACGATAATAGCGGCGTCCGCGACACGAACGGCCTGCTTGGCTTCACCGACGAAGTCAAAATAGCCCGGAGTATCCAAAATATTAAACTTATTATTATTCCATTCAATCGGAATCAGCGACGTACTAATTGAAAACTTTCTCTTGATTTCTTCCTTATCAAAATCGGAAATGGTATTTCCGTCCGTAATGTTTCCCTGTCTTTTGGTAAGACCAGATACATAAGCCATGGCTTCCGCAAGGGTGGTCTTACCACTGTTGCCATGACCGAGCAGCACAATGTTTCGGATGTTTTCAGTAGAATAATTTTTCATAAGTCGTCCTCCTGTTATTAGTAGGTATAGAGATAAAGTCAAAGATTTTTCTTTGCCTTCATCGGTAAATAATAATGACTTTAAAAATATTTTGCAATATTTTTTAGTAATATATTATAATATTCTTGCTTTCCTTGTAAAATCCTTTTATGAATTTCGTTTTTATAATAAATTTTTAAAAAAAGCAGAGTCTAAAAAGTCTATGAAGAATTGATTTTTCTTTAAATAAATGATATAATAAACAAACGAAAGGAGATTTAAAGACAATATTAAAGAATAGATTAAAGAAAAAGAAATATAAATAATTTAGATTGAATTAGCGGAAAAATGGTATTGCTTGAGGAATGATCCTAATTTGAATCAGTGAAGAAGAAAGACAAAAAAGTTTTAATATTGTAAGAAAGAGAGGGAGATCATGAATCTGATTAAAAAGATTATAACGGTTTCGATGGTGGGGAGTCTTATTTTCAGCATCGCCGGCTGCGGCAATGCCAAAGAAAAGGCAAGCCAAGAGGTACAGAAAACGACTTCGGCTAAAGAAAATTCGAAAGAAACAAAGGCGGAGGAAACTGCTGATAAGAAGACAGATGACGGCAAGACCTTTCTTGCCGAAGATTTGGTGACCAGAGAGGAAGTATCGGCAATGACAGGCGTTTCGATTGTTGATATCAAACTTTGGGACAACGATTATTTGGGTTTGCTGGGAGCAACCTACCTTGTAAAAAAAGACGGATATGACGGATTTACGCTTAATTGCTATCAACAGCCCTATCGCGGTACGGCTAAGGATGATGTCCCACATCCGGTTTTTGGCCGCGGTGTGAAGGATGATTACGAAAAAGGAAAGCGCATTGCTAAGGAAAACAATTTTTTTGAGGCAGTCGAAGGTATGGGGCAGGATGCTTATTATGATAATGTCGGGTATGTACTGCATGTCCTCTATAATGATGATTATTACTTAGAGGTACGGGATAACTGTCTGGATGACCCCACTATAAAGAAAGAAATGCACATAAAAATAATGGAGAAAGCTTTGGAGAGACTATCTGCCGGTCTTAAACTTTAATATCCAGTTCCGCTTTTTTCTTTAATTCGTTACGATAATACCGTTCTTCCGCTTTTTTAACCGCTGCCGATAAATAATCAGCGTATTCATCAATTTCGCTGCTCTTGCCGGCACTAATCGCCATGTGTACTTCCTGCTTGGCGCTCATTAAAATCGCCTTAGCTTCCGCTTTGGTTTTGGCTCTGGCCAGCCGGCTTTCAATCTCCCGCCGCCGTCGTGCCGCTGCCTGCGCCTTGCTTAAGCTTTTGGGGTCGATATCACGTAAAAGATTTTTTTCTTTCTCAGTTAATTCCTCGCCGCAAGCCACTTTTCTCAAAATCGTTGTCTGATCGGTCGAATTTAGGCTATTCATGCTCTCCTTAGCCAAGCGCAGCAATTCTTCCATTTTTTTGACATCTTCTGTCTTTCCCTCAGTGACTATGCCTTCCGGTGTTTCCTTTCGCTTAAAAGAAGCTGTTTTGGCAAAAAATCCGTCCTGTTTCCGAGCAATAGAAAAAATGCCGGTTCGACTGCCGAATAAAAACTTGTTTGCTTGAATATTCATGTGGGTTCCTCCCTGATTTCATCTGGGCTTGTCCCTAAGCCCTTGTATTGTTTCCTGCTCTCGTTCATCCGCCCCAAAGGATTGTTCAAACTTTTTCCTTGCTATGTATATCGGCAGTTTTCGAAAAAAGTTGAATTTTTACGGGCCGGGCCCTGCCTAATAAATATTTTTTCTATGCCTGACCTTACAGAAAGCTCCATAGTATCAACTCCTTTCCTATATGTATTACATTGTAGTACATATATATTTATTTGTCAAAAAAACGGCATAATTGCCGGAAAGACAATTATGCCGTTTTTTGCTGTTTCAGTTCAAGCAGGCAGAGCACTGCATACCCTATATTGCTTCTTTTTCGGGTGCTTCTGCCGGCGGAACCGGCTTTTTCACCCTGATTTTTTCAGTGATGACCTGCTTCGGACAAACTTTAACGCAGGCGTTGCACTGTTTACATTTGTCATAATCAACATGGGCAATGTTATTGACGACATGAATAGCGTCAAACTTACATTCTTTTTCGCACTTTGTGCAGGCGATACAGCCCACCTGACAGGCATCCATCACTTCCTTACCCTTAGCCAGCGAACGGCAGCGCACCCGAACTTTTTTATCATCCGGCACCATTTCAATTAATTTTTTCGGGCAGGCAGCCACACATTTGCCGCAGGCCACACATTTTTCCGAGTCAACTACGGCAATTCCGTCCACGATCGACAAAGCGCCGAATTCACAGACCCGGACACAGGAACCCAGTCCCATACAGCCGTATTCGCAGGCCTTTGGCCCGCCGCCCGGCAGATACGCCGCATCGGCGCAGCTGGAGATGCCGACATATTCATATTTTTGCTTGGCGTTTTGGCAGTTGCCATTGCACTGAACAAAAGCAACCATTTTTTTTCCGGCTTTGGCCTCTACACCCATAATCTTAGCAATCATGGCCAAAGTATTGGCACCGCCAACCGGACATAAATTAATCGGTGCGCCGTCTTCCACGATTGCCTTGGCGTACGCATCGCAGCCCGCTTTGCCGCAGGCGCCGCAGTTGGCACCGGGCAGCGCTTCTCTTACTTCCGGTATCAAGGGATTGACTTTCACCGCAAAAATCTTAGAAGCCACACCCAAACCGGCACCGAACACTAAACCCAATCCACCGATTACCGACATGGTAACCATTACCTCATTCATTTTCTAACCTCCCTATAAAAACCCGTCATCGACTGTTCCGATCAGTAACTCAACTTTCCCATAGTCTT
Organism: Lachnospiraceae bacterium oral taxon 500; assembly: GCA_002999035.1. Taxonomy (NCBI): domain Bacteria; kingdom Bacillati; phylum Bacillota; class Clostridia; order Lachnospirales; family Lachnospiraceae; species Lachnospiraceae bacterium oral taxon 500. Next base: position 2,237,543 of record CP027241.1, on the reverse strand, counting down.
TTTTGGCTCTATCCCGCTCAAAGAGCGGGTGCCCTGTCGAAACGCTTCGCGTTTCTGTGCGGGTGCACAACCTACATGGACTCACTCTCGCGATTTGCTTCGCAAATCGCATTCCGTTCTTGCCCGCCGCCGAAAGGCGTAGCCTTTCTGGAAGCAACGAGCCTAAAAAAGACTGTTCTGTCGAACATGGAAAAGTTGAGTAAGCAACTGTCGGAAACGGTTATAAGCCTATTTAATTAAACCCGTAAATCCGAAAAAGGCAATAGCCATCAGGCCGGCCGTAACCAGTACGATCGGATAACCTTTAAAAGAAGCCGGAATGTCATTGTATTCCATTTTTTCCCGAATTCCGGCTAAGAGGACGATTGCTACCAAAAATCCGACCGCCGTACCAAAACCGTTAATGGTTGCTTTAATCAAGTCATATTCTTCCTTCATATTGATAACAGCTACACCCAAAACTGCACAGTTGGTCGTAATCAACGGCAGATACACGCCCAGTGCCTGATAAAGTGCCGGACTGGTCTTTTGAATAATCATTTCAACCAGCTGCACCAGAGAGGCAATGACCAAAATGAAAACGATATTATACAGGTACTTTAAGTTCAGGTTCACCAAAATGATATTATATGACAAATACGTCATAATCGAAGCCAGAGTGATAACAAAGGTAACCGCCACTCCCATGCCGATAGCCGTTTCAATTTTTTTGGAAACGCCCAGAAACGGACAGTTTCCTAAGAAACGGGCTAAAATTACATTATGTACAAAAACCGCGCCGATAAACAGTAAAATATATTCGGTCATGCTTTCGCCTCCTTTTTCTTTCTGGCAATGATGTAGTTATAAACCGCCAGCATTACTCCTAAGGCAATAAATGCACCGGGTGCCAACAGGAAAATGGTAATCGGCTGATAAATAACCAGCGGCAGAATGGTGATGCCGAAAATCTGACCGGCACCCAAGATTTCCCGAATCGAACCCAAAATCAGGAGCGCAACCGTAAAGCCCAGTCCCATGCCCAGACCGTCAAATAAGGACGGCAGCACCCCGTTTTTTGAGGCATAGGCTTCCGCCCGTCCTAAAACGATACAGTTAACTACGATCAGTGGGATAAATAAGCCCAGTGAAGAATAAAGGCTGGGAATAAAGCCCTGCAGAAGCAAATCAATGATTGTTACAAAAGTGGCAATAACTACGATAAAGGCCGGAATCCGCACCTTAGCGGGAATGATTTTCCGGAGCATCGAAATAACCATATTTGAGCCGACTAAAACCACGGTAGTGGAAAGACCCATGCCGACGCCGTTAATTGCCGAACTGGTGACCGCCAGAGTCGGGCACATACCCAAGACCTGAACAAAAATCGGATTATCCGAAACAATCCCCGCCTTGATCCTTTCTTTTACAATATTCATTTATTTGCCTCCCTTCAGCTGCGTCTGGTAGTATTCGATGGCTTCGTTGACAGCGCTTACTACGGCCGTAGAAGTAATGGTCGCGCCGCTTAAGGCTTCAATATTCTGACCGTCATTATTGCTTTTGGATACCACCAGTTGTTCGGCCGGCTTGGTCTTAAATTTGTCCTTAAAGTCATCCCTGTCTGCATTGGCACCCAGACCCGGTGTTTCCGAATGACTGATAACATCAATTCCGCTGATTTTGCCGTCAGCATCAATTCCGGCTACCAGGGTTACCGCTCCGCCATAGCCCTTGCTGGTCAGCATAAAAGCATAGCCCTTAACACTGCCGCTGCTGTCGGTGCCGGTAAAAATTTGCAGGATTTTAGGATATTTTTCCGCATCGGCGACCGTTAATTCTTCAAAGGCTGCATCCGGCAAAACCGCGTTTAAAGCATTGTCTCTTTGAATGATGGCCTGCGCCGCAATCGGCGCTTCGGTCACGGAATGCACCAAGCTGAGTAAAAGCCCGGCTACCGCCGTAATTGCAAATAAAATAAAGGTATTTTTAATAATCAAAAACACTTCCGAATTGGGTTTTTGTTCTACAGCTTCTTTATTCATTTTTTCTCCCCCCCAAATGATGTCGGAATCAGGAAATTATCCAGCAGCGGTACAAATAAGTTCATAATCAGGATAGCAAAGCTGACGCCCTCCGGATAACCGCCGAATAAGCGAATTAGGGCGGTCAAAAAGCCGCAGCCTAAGCCCATAATAATCTGCCCCTTACCGGTCATTGGCGAAGTCGAATAATCGGTCGCCATAAAGAAAGCGCCCAAAAGAAGTCCGCCGGCCGTCAAATGGAAAGCTAAATAATTCATATCCCAAGGCCTTTGTCCGAAAATGAGCATGATTAAGGTAAACATGCCGATAAAACTAACCGGAATCTGCCAGGTAATAACCTTGCGGTAAAAGAGATAACCCGCTCCTAAAAGCAGAGCCACCGCTGATACTTCACCAATGCAGCCGCCGGTAAAACCCCAGAAAGTATCGGTCAACGTAATTTGTAAATCCCCAACTGCCAAACTTCCTGCTTTAAAAAGTGCAAAAGGCGTTGCTTTTGTTATTGCATCCAATTTCGTAAAGCTGCCGGTTTTTAAGAGTGCCAGCGGCGTTGCGCCCGTGATCATGTCAATTCCGGTAAAACGACCGCTTTGACCGGCTAACGGCCAAGTTGTCATATAACCGGCAAAAGAGACCAGCAAAAAAGCGCGGCCGACCAGCGCCGGATTCATAAAGTTCTGTCCCAGCCCGCCGTATAACTGCTTTACGATAATAATAGCAATGAAGCTGCCTAAAATCGGCACAAAATAATAATGTCCCGACGGCAGGTTCAGGCCCAGTAAAAGACCGGTAACAGCCGCCGACAAATCACCGATTGTAATCGGCTTTTTTAAAATCTTTTCATATAAATATTCAAACAGCACTGCCGAGCCAACAGCCAGCGCTACGTTGATAACCGCGTTTAATCCAAAGACATAAAATCCCCATAAAGTCGCCGGTGCCAGCGCGATTAAAACATCCCGCATAATGCCTTTGGTACTGGCGTTATCCCGAATATGAGGAGATGACGAAACAATATTTAGCATTTTTCTACCTCCGATTATGCTCGTTTTTTAGCCATTAAGGCCCGCTTTTTGACTCTGATGGAATGGACCAGATGCCGTTTGGCCGGGCAGACATAGGAACAGGAACCGCATTCAATGCAGTCTAAGCCATGACAGCGTAAAAATCTGTCCTCATCATTGTTTCTGGCAAAACGATCCAGTTCCAGAGGCAGTAAGTTCATCGGGCATGCCCTCGTACAGCGGCCGCAGCGAATGCAGGCACTTTCCTGACAAATAGCTGCTTCTTTGTCTGACAACAGCAAAATACAGGATGAAGTTTTCATGACCGGAACATCATAGTCAAACATGGCCAGCCCCATCATCGGTCCGCCGTGAATGATTTTAACGGCTTCCTCCGGGTGACCGCCCGACATTTCAATCAGCTGGCGATAAGATACGCCCAGCGGTACGCGGTAATTGGCCGGTTGATCGTACATTTCGCCCGACATGGTAATAATCCGGCGCAGCAGCGGAATTCCCTCCAGCACTGCCTGACCGATGGCCACCGTGGTATCGACATTATCCACGATACAGCCGACATCAGCCGGCAGCTTACCGCTCGGTACTTTTCTTTTGGTAGCGGAATAAATCAGCTGCTTTTCGGCACCCTGCGGATACTTGGTTTCCATTACGCAAACCGACATCCGGCTTTTGCCGGCAATGGCTTTTTCCATCGCCGCAATCGCATCCGGCTTATTATCCTCAATACCGATAATACCTTGAGCTTCGGGGAACAAAGTCAAAATAACTTCCAATCCCCGTACCACCGCAGCCGGCTCCTCCACCAAAATTCGATGGTCGGAAGTAAGGTACGGCTCACATTCGGCTCCGTTGATTAAAATATATTCAATTTTTTTATCAGCCGGCGGATTCAGTTTGATATGCGTGGGGAAACCCGCGCCGCCCAAACCGACGATACCTGCTTCCCTGATTAGATTCAAGATCTCTTCCTTGGAAAGCTCCGCCAGGGGTTTAACTTCCATCTGTGTGCGGCGGTACTGCCCGTCGTTGGCAATAATAACCGCTTCCCCTTTGGCCCCGTTCGGCTGCAAAACTTTAACAATCTTTTTAACCGTTCCGGAAACGCTGCTGTGTACCGGCGATGATACAAATGCGTCACTGTCCCCTATTTTTTGCCCGGCTAAGACCTCGTCACCGACTTTGACAATTGGTTTGCATGGCGCGCCGATATGCTGCTGCATTAAAATAGTAACCGTTTCGCCCGGTGTTACGTCCCGGATGGGAATTGTTTTAGTAAATTCTTTGGAATACGAGGGGTGAATTCCCCCATGAAATGTGTTAGACACTCTCTATTCGCCTCCTTAACCTGCTTGCTGCTCTTTCGGATTTTCGCCGCGGCTGATGCGTAAATCAGGCATTCCAAAACAAGATCGAAACCACCCGATCCGATATTCTGTCCCCAATTTATCACTTATAATTCAGCCTAACCCCTTATAATATAAACAAATTTTAATAAAAAATCAATGATTGTTATTTTTTTGATTATCGGGACGTGGATTAATGTTTATAGAATATTTAAAAGCAAAGATGTGTATACAGAATACACAAAAAGAAATCCCTTACTTTTGGTAGATTTTTAAAGCTTTTCCCTTTCTTTTCGTTAAGAAAATAACTTATTGCTGCTCTATCTATAAAAAAAGACTTTGCCCGGCCGACTGTTCGAGTCAAAAGGCAAAGTCTTATAGAAAAAAGGCTTGTCATCTAAGTTTTGTCTATGCTTCTCCCGATTTTTTATGGGTATGCTGATGCAAATGCTCCATGCAGTATTCGTGATAACCTTCACAAGCCGAGCAATATCGGAACTCCAGCTCAGGAGAAGATAACTCTGTCCGGCCGCAGACTTCGCAGCAATGCTTGGCCGCTGACCGTGACGCCGTTCCGGTTTGATAGGGATTTCGGCCGCCCTGTATTACTTTCCACTTTCTCCGCTGCCGGCTGCTGATATGGGTGGCACGTCTAGAAAATAAACTTTTGCCGAAAAAGATCAAAAAATTAATCAGGCCGGTGATGATTAAAATTTTACCGGTTAAGGAAGTCAGTACAAACAAAATTGCCAGCATGGCGCCGCTGAAATAAGCAATATATTTAATCTTAATCGGAATAAAAAACATAAATAAAATCATTTCATCCGGGAAGTAAACCGCATAAGCAAAAAACAGCGAAGAATTTAAATAAATGCCGCTGATATTGCCGCCGAAAATGCTGCCTGCCAAAATTACACCCAGCATGCCGAGCAGATAATACATGGTAAAAGCAAAGGAACCCATGGCGTACTCCAGCTGCCGGCCAATGCTGTAATAAAAGAAAATCACCAGCGCCGCGATGAAAGTACTCATTATACTGCCGGAAAACTCCGCCGGGGGGATAAAAATAAAGCTGATAATCCGCCATACCTGTCCGGCTAAAATCGCTTCCCGGTTAAAGGCCAGCATCCCGGTCAGGTTCAACGAAAAAACCATTTGCATGACATAAACGAGTACATTTCCGGTCAGGATGTAAATCATCAGGTTGGGAATCGTCAGCCAGCCAATTTTTCTTTCCAATTTATCTAATAATTTCATAACGTCGAGCCTTCGCTTATTTTTCAGCGGCCTCTTCTTCCTTTTTATTTTCCACGCAGTCACAATCACATTCCGCGGTTTCGTCCGCTTCCTCATGCGAGCAGCAACAGCAGCCGCAACTATCTTCATTTTTCAGAGCACTTTCATAAACAATCCGGATAGAGGAAGCAGTTGCTTTATAATCAATATATAAAGTAAATTCCTTTTCCGTTTCCTCATTATCGGGTTCTGATACCGAAACGCTGCTGGCGGTATTATTACCGTCCAAAATCACCCGGCACTCATCCGGTACCAAAATACTGACCGCACTGGCCAGCGCAAAAACATTCAAATAAACCGACGGGCTTTCCGGATGAACGCCCAGGAAGTTCAGTTTAACTGCTGCACCCAGCGCCGCTACCGAATCATCTTCAAAATCCGCGTTATAATACAAAGTCTTACTGTTGCCGGTGATTACTTCATTATAAAAAACCTTCAGTTCCTCGTATTTTTTATATGCGTATGTTCCTGCTCCCACTGCGGCACCAAACAGCAATGCTCTTTTTAAGCTTTTTAATTTCATCACATTCTCCTTTCGTACCCTTTTCATACCTTGATTGCCGAATTGAATGGAGGTGAGGGGAATCGAACCCCTGTCCAAAATCCTATTCATTAAAGCGTCTCCCATTACAGTCTTTGCTTTTTCATTCCCTCTGCCGACCGTCCAAAGACAGACTGCCGGTTTTAGTAGCTTCATATTTCTTCCTCATCGTCAAAGCTTTCGATGCGAAGTGCCTCACCAATCTGATGCCCGTGCCCCTGTCAGTGAGCGAACAGGACGGACAGCCGCCTAATTAGGCTGCAAATGCTAAATTATCTTCAGCGTTTAATTTTAAGTTTCGAGTTTTAACGTAGCCCCGAACTACGAATGGCTTCTTTAACTGCAAAAACCCTGTCGAATCCAAGACACCCCCGTACTAAAGTTTAACCTTAAAGGTTCGTTCGGCAGTCCGGCTGATCTCTTTCTTTTTCAAAGCCTCTCGTTTGTCGTACAGCTTTTTTCCCTTGGCTAGGCCGATTTCCATTTTAATCAGGCCTTCTTTTAAGTAAATTTTCAGCGGCATGATTGTATATCCGTCTGCTGCTGTCGCTCCGGCTAAAGCATTGATTTCTTTCCGGTGCAGCAACAGCTTGCGCGTACGCAAAGGATCCTTATTGAAAATATTTCCTTTTTCATACGGCGTAATATGCATCCCGACTACAAAGATCTCACCGTTTATAATCTTGATGTAGCTTTCTTTGATTGATGCCTTACCCATACGAATGGATTTTACTTCCGTCCCGACCAGTTCAATTCCGGCTTCATAATTTTTTTCAATAAAATAATCGTGATAGGCCTTCTTGTTTTGGGCCAGAAGCTTATAATCGCTCATTTTCCTTCGCTTTCTGTCTTTTGTGGTAAAATACTGCCCGCACGCAGGGCAAAGCTATACCTTTTAGCTTAACACGATTCATTATAGCATAATTTATCTATAAACTATATTAAAAATTCATTACAAATTAAAATGGGATCCTTTAGAAACCGTCCGTCAAACTAATTTGCTGAAAGTTCATTCATCATCTGATAGAGCTGATTTGCCGTCAGTTTTTCTTTTTCCGCCAAGGCAAACTCAGAGTGAATTTCTCCCTGATGCATTAGCAGCAAGCGATTACCGTACTGAATGGCGTCCTTTAGATTATGGGTGATCATAAAAGCTGTCAGACTTTTTTCCTTGATTTTTTCTTCGGTCAGGTTCATGATCTTTTTTTGCGTATTCGGATCCAGCGCCGCCGTATGCTCGTCCAGCAACAGCAACAGCGGTTCTTTCATTGTTGCCATCAAAAGCGACACCGCCTGTCTTTGCCCACCGGAAAGCAAACCGATTTCCGTGTTTAGACGATCCTCCAGGCCCAGCTTTAACGCTGCCAGGCTTTCCCGAAATACTCCCTGCTCGGTCCTTTTACTGCCCATTGCCAGTCCCCGCCGTTTGCCGCGCCGAAGTGCCAACGCCATATTTTCGGCAATTGTCATTCGTGGCACCGTTCCGTCTAACGGATTTTGAAAAACCCGGCTAATATATTGTGCCCGTTCATGTTCGTGGGTATCGGTTACATTTTTTCCCTGTATCCGAACTTCGCCGCTGTCAGCGGCAAGACTGCCGGCAATAATACTAAGCAGGGTTGATTTACCGGCTCCATTGCCGCCGACAATCGTAATAAAATCACCGGCATAAATAGACAAATTGATGTTTTTTAAAGCATGGTGGGTTTCTTCTGTGCCGGCACGAAAGCTCTTGCTGATATGTCTCAATTCAATCAGCGGCTCTTCCGGCTGCCGGTGCAGATCTTGCCCGCCTTTTTCCGGCAAGGCTGCGGTGGCTTTGCTATCCGGCTGATTGCCATTTTCTCTATTTTTTCTGTTTTCGCTGTTTCTTCTATCTTCTGCATTTAACATATTCTGTTCTCCATTCTAAGACTGTCTTTCCTACCGGCAGACATTGATTTAGTCAAATAGATTGGTTTACCCAAGCAGTTTACTTTTGGCACCCAGTGCTGCCTTGATTTTGGGCAAAGCCAACAGTCCGGCAATCAAAGCCGCTGAAAGCAGCTTAAAGTCATTGGCACTGATAAAGTCCAGTTTTAAGACCAAAAGCAGCAGCAGCCGGTAAATAACCGCCCCCAGCACTGTATAGCCCAGGCGCTGAAAAAAGGTGGCACGACTGAAAATAACTTCCCCAATAATAATCGCTACCAAGCCGATAACAATAACGCCCTGTCCGGAATTGACATCGGCATAGCCGTTATTTTGTGCCAGAATCGCACCGGCTAAAGCAATCATACCATTCGCCAAAACCAGGCCCAAAACTGTCATTCGCTCGGTTGAAATGCCCATGGACGCCGCCATTTTGGGATTATCGCCGGTGGCAATCAGCGCCTGCCCTATTTCTGTTAAAAAGAACCAGCGAATAAACAGAATGAGGATTATGACCGCCAGTAGGCCAATCGCAATCATACCGGCGTACTTAGAGATCGGCAGCCGGTTTATCCAGTCAAAAATCGTGTCCTGATTTAAAAGACTGAGATTTGCCCGCTGCATAATTCGTAAGTTAATCGACAGTAGTCCGGTCATTGCTAAAATTCCGGCTAAAAGACTGGGAATCCGGCAAACCGTGATAAAAAAACCGGTGATTGCTCCCGCTAACATTCCGGCAATTACTGCCGCCGCCATGGCAAGAACAGGATTAAATCCATTGTAAATCAGGATAACGCAAACCGCCGCTCCTAAAGGATAACTCCCCTCTGTGGTCATGTCCGCCACGTTTAAAATCCGAAAACTGATAAATAGACCCAAAGACACAATGCTCCACAAAAAGCCTTGGGCAATTGCTGAAATTACTAAGTTCACAGCCGCCTCCCTTTATTTTCCTACGATTTTTGCCTCTTTCCGAATCGTTTCCGGAATGACAATTCCCAGCTCCTCTGCCTTCTTTTCATTTAAATAAATAATGCCGTCATTTGCCAGTACAATCGGTGTTTTGGCAGGATCAGCACCGTCTAATACCGCTATCACCGTTTGCGCCGCCTTAACTCCCAGCATATACTGATCAACTCCCAGCCCCAAAACGCCGCCGTCTGCAACCATCGTATCCGCCGAAGGAAATACGCCGATATGGTACTCGTCGGCCGCTTTTACCACCGTTGGCATGGTGCTGGCAATCGTGTTATCAATCGGCACAAAAATCGCCTGAACCTGTGCTGCTACGCTTTCTGCTGCCTGCTGGACATCATTGGTGCCGGCAACGGACGTGATTTTTAAATCAATGCCGAGTTCTGCCGCCGCTGCTTTCACGTCCTCTATTTGTTTTGCTGAGTTATCTTCACCGGAAGTGTAAAGCACACCCATTTTTTTCAAATCCGGCAAGATTTCTTTCATAATCTCCAATTGCCGTTTAATCGGTGTCCGGTCGCTGACGCCGGTTACATTGGTGTCCGGCTGTTTTTCGTCCTTAATCAGCCCCGCCTCTACCGGATAAGTGATCCCTGCCATCACAATCGGAATCTCTTTTGTTGCCTTAGCTAAAGACAGCGTTGCCAGTGTGGTAATGCCGACTAAAATATTATTTTTTTCCGCCACCATTTTTTCTGCCATGGTAATTAAGTTGCTTTGATCGCCCTGTGCATTTTGCAGGTCAAGCTCAATCTTTTTCCCGTTTTTTCCGTCTTCGGTATAACCGGAGCGGGCAAGTTCCTCGGTCAGTCCTCGATAGATTTCATCAAGCGCCGGGTGACTTAAAAGCTGCAAAACACCAATTTTGATGATTGCACTTTCTTCCCTGGGAATCGGTTTTTCCTGATTGGAATCTGCCGTATTTTCCGCCAGCTTACTGCTCTTAGTGCCACAAGCCCCGACAACAGCGACAAGGATTAGACACAGAATTGTCAATAAAATTTTCTTTTTCATTTCAATTAAATCTCCTTTTTAACAGCTTCATTTTAGGCAAACAAAAAGCCACATAGTTTTTTCTATGTGGCAAGATAATCTGAGTAAGGCTTTTCCACATAGATACAGTTCCTTCACCGGCCGTATCTATGCACAAAAATCAAAGCACATTAAGAATACAACCTGTATCCAGTGCTTTGCCAGTATTTTGTTGCATTAACCTGTGTCTGATACAGAATCATTCTTAACTCCTTTCTGCAAAAGCGGCTTTGACAATCTCATTTGAGTGCCTGTTGTTTTTAGCTATATTAGCCTATAAATTAAAAATCAAGGCATTGGCATTAGTATACATGATTTTTGGTGTTTGTCAAGAGAAAAAAATATGTTCTCCTGACGCAGGGGAAATCTTCCCCGCTCCTTAGCTATAAAAATAGTCCGGTAATAAACCCGGAAGCATAAAAGCCCATAAACAACACACCGGTATGCATCCCGAAGCGGTTGTTTAAAATGCCGCTGAACAGTGCCACCGACAAAGTAATGGCAATTCCCAAAACGCCCGCTTCGTAAAAGGCCAGCATAAACACCAGTCCCAGAAAAGAACCGATCAAGGCTTCATGGCTGACATAGCGCAGCATTTTTTCCGTCCAGCTTCTGGCTTTGGTCATGGCCAGCGGATAGGCAAAAGCGGCGCCGCCGATAATGCCAATGATGCCATAAACCAAATAATCCGACCAGCTTAAAAAATTGTGCAGATTCATCACCGGATCCGTCGTAAAAACCGGCGGTGCGTTAAAAAGCGGAGCCGCCGGCCCCAAAGCTACCGGCGAAAGCGGCAGGCCAAAGGCCAAAAGCGGAATAATCAATTCGCCGATATATGTGGCATTGGTCACTGCATCCTGAATTCCGGCCGTCAGCATGGTTTTTTGATAAATTTCTTTTTTCCCGGCTAGGAGCTCACCTAAGAGCACAGTCATTCCGACCGGTGAAAAGGTAAAGGTACAGGCGGAGATAGCGGAAGCCGTCAGGATTTTATTCCTTTGGCCACCGGAAAACTGGCGGAAAGGATTGGGGAAAAATCCCATTTTTCGGTCCGGTTCCGGTGCCAAGTACACTTTGGATAATTCTCCGGTTTCCTGTGATTTTCGGATCTCCGGCACAAAAACATTAAAAATCTCGGCAATCATCGGCCCGATGGTAATTCCCATAAAGATGGAAATAAATAAGTTTTTGCCGACTCCCTCCTGTGCCAGCCTCTGAATCCCCTGAATCAGGAAAGAAAACGGCACCAGCCCCAGAATCGCTCCCCACTTGGCTTTCGACATATAGGCAATAAAAATCGCCCCTAAAGTAAAAATCAGCCCGATATAGGGTTTGATCAGTTCGCCCAGAGGCGCTAACAGCATGGCAAAACCGATTGACACCGGCACAGCCACCAAGGAGCCGATCAGGGAAGCGGCCGCCATTTTCCGCATAATGATATGCGGTACGCCCAATGCTTTTGCCGTCCGGCAGTATTGAATCATTGGCACCGCCATCGTACTGCCCGGCAGAGCGGTCATAGCCGTTGGAATCGTGTGCGTGATCTGCATCGCCACCGTAATGCCGATAAACCAAGCAAATATAACCACCGGTGAAACGCCCAAAAGCACCAAAATCAAGGTCAGCGGCGCCATCGTTGCTGTTTCGTCCGTTCCCGGAATCACACCGATTACCGAAAATAAAATACCGCCCAATAAAGAAAATAAAAAAGCCTGTAAAATCAATTCTGCACTTATCATTTCCGGCTCCTCCCTTCCTCTTCTCCTCTATACTGCGGTTTATAATTAGGAGAATCTTCAGGAATCAGCCGAAGCAAGCCATAAAGCTTTAAGGCTTCCATCTCTTGCAGCGTTTCCTTATCTGCTCTGGCTAAAAGTTCGGTTTCCGCTGCAAGCGAGGTACCGGCATCTGTTAAAACTTTTTCCAGTTCTATTTCCTCGGTTCCCTCAATCACGATCCGTTTCGGCTTAAAACTCCGTCCGGTGATGATACCGCTGAGAAAACAGCCGGCAATTCCGCCCATTAAGGCATAACCGCCGATCACACCGGCAGACAGGCTTGTCAGCTTGGTCAGCAAATAAGATATGCCGCCGTAAAAGCCCATTGTTACCCCGATGCCAATTGCCGCCGCACATAACAGTTCCGGCAAAAATACGGTATCGCCCCATACTTTCGTATAGATTTTTTCTTTCATTTCTTTTCCTTTCCGGGTTGTATAGACCCTTCAGTCAAACTTATTTTTTCCCGCCAAAGCTGATCTTGTTTTCCGAGCCGCTCAGCAGGCGCTTCACATTTGCCCGATGCTGATAAATCCCCAGTAAAGCAATCCATAAGGCAAAGCACATTTCCATGCCGGACGGCTTTTGCCAAAAAAGAAAGCCAAACGGCAGGCTGATGCACAAAAGGAGCGAGGCCAGAGACACATAGCGGCTGACGGCAATTACCACAATCATAATCACCAGACAAAGCAGACCCAGCCGATAATCCAGCGCAAACGCAAGCCCAATCGTGGACGCAATTCCTTTGCCGCCCCGAAAGTTTAAAAACACCGGGAAGTCATGACCGAGAATTACGCCAAAGCCGGCAGCAATCGCTGACAACGAATCTTTTGTTAAAAGTAAAACGATTGTAACTGTCAAAAAAGATTTCAAAAAATCTCCGGCAAAGGTCAAAAGCCCCAGTTTTAAGCCCATCACCCGCAGCGCGTTGGTGGTGCCGGCATTGCCCGAGCCATACTGGCGGATATCAATATGCCGGTTGATTTTGCCCACAATATACGCCGTCTGAAAACAGCCGGCCAAATAGCCGACCAAAATTACCGGAAGCAGTTTAATCATTTTTCTTCCTTTCTTTTAAGATAAAGCGCAAAGAGGTTCCCTTGAAGCCAAAGGCTTCTCTGAATTTATTTTCAATATAACGTTGATAAGAAAAATGCATTAATTCACGCTCATTGATAAACAGCACAAAGGTCGGAGGCTTGACCCCTACCTGAGTCGCGTAGAAAATCTTCAGGCGGTTGCCCTTATCGGCCGGCGGCTGATTCATTGCCATCGCGTCATACAGGACTTCGTTTAAAACACCGGTTGCCACCCGCAGGTTTTGGTTTTGGACAACCGCTTCAATTGTTTCAAACAGGCGATGCATTCTTTGGCCGGTTTTAGCCGAAATGAACACACGCGGCGCGTAGTCCAAATAGGATAATGTCCGCTGGATATCTTCTTCAAAACGTTTCATGGTCTTGTCGTCTTTTTCAATCGCATCCCATTTATTGACGGCAATGATGATGCCCTTGCCCCGCTCATGCGCGATACCGGCAATTTTAGCGTCCTGCTCGGTTAGGCCTTCGGTTGCGTCAATCATCAGCAGGGTAATATCCGATTTTTCAACAGCTGCCACTGTCCGGATAATGCTGTATTTTTCAATTTCGCCGGTGACCTTGTTTTTGCGGCGCAGTCCGGCCGTATCGGTAAAAACATATTTGGTATGATTATAGGTAACTACCGAATCAATCGAATCTCTGGTTGTTCCGGCCACATCGGAGACAATCGAGCGTTCTTCGCCCAGTAATTGATTGAGCAGACTGGATTTGCCGACATTTGGCTTGCCGACCAGCGCGACCGACGGATATTCTTCCGCCTCCTCCTTTTCTCCCTGCGGAAAATAAGCGGTAACAGCATCCAACAGCTCACCAAATCCCTGCTGATTGGCCGCCGAGACCGGAATCGGTTCGCCCAGTCCCAGATTATAAAACTCATAAATATCATTGGCCTGTTTTTGAAAGCTATCCACTTTATTGACGCATAAAATGATCGGTTTTTTGCTTTTTCTAAGCAGATTGGCCACTTCATAATCGGCATCGGTTACCCCGGCCCGGCCGTCGGCGATAAATAAGATGACGTCGGCCAAATCAATGGCAATTTCTGCCTGCGCCCGAATATGCTTGAGCAGCGTATCGCTGCTGGATAATTCCAGTCCGCCGGTATCAATCAAAGTAAAAGTGCGATCCAGCCATTCCGTATCGGCATAAATCCGATCGCGGGTTACACCCGGCGTATCCTGAACGATTGAAATTCGCTTTCCCGCCAAATAATTAAATAAAGTTGATTTTCCTACATTCGGCCGGCCAACCACCGCTACGATTGGTTTTCCCATAGTATTTCCTCATTTCATATAATTTAAATAGATTATGCTGATATGCGATCCGCGCTGCAATCCGCTGCGGCGGTGCGAAAAGAACATCTCCGGCTGTCCGTAAGTACATTCCGTTGAAACTTCCATATGCTCCGGCAAAACGCCTTGGTTTTTTAGGGCAAAGGCAATATAGGCTCGCAAATCCAAAAGGTATTTCCCGTTTCCTTTCGGGAAAAAGACTTGGTTTAGTATATCATATTTCCCGTGCTTTTCAAATTCTTTTTTTACATCTTCGCCAACTTCGAAGTTTTCCCGGCTGATACAAGCGCCCAGTCCTACCCGGATATCCGCCGGATGGCAGCCATATCGCTCTGTCATTTGCCGCAGCATTTCACCGGCAATATCCAGTACCGTTCCCCGCCAGCCGGAATGAGCCGCTCCGATTACCTGCTGCTTCGGGTCATAAAAAAGAAGCGGTACGCAATCCGCTGAAAAAATCGTCAGCGCCACGCCCCGTTCCTGAGTTAATAAGCCGTCAATTCCTTTTCGTTCTTCTTTCTTAGGGAACAAAAAGCCATTGCCGGCATCCGCTTTGGTAATATGCGCGATTTTGGTTTGATGCACCTGATCGGAAAAAGTATAACTTTCCGCCGGAAAGCCAAGTACCGCGGCAAAACGGAGGTAGTTTTCGCGAACATTTTCCGGACTGTCACCTAGTCCCCAGCCCATATTCATGCTTTCATAAACACCGCTGCTGACTCCGCCCAGTCTTGTATTCATTCCGTGAATGATATCAGGGAACTGTAAAAATAAATCAAACTGTAAAACTTCTTTTTTCTCGTGTTTCATTTTACTCCTTTTGGTTGACTGCGGGACTCCAATTTACCATTCAAAGGCATTGGAATAATAGTGAATTTGGCTGCCGGTGATAACCACTACATCATAGTGAACAGTATAATCCTGCCATAGATTTTGGCGGCGTAAATACTCCGCCGAAGCATTTAAAATCCGCTGCCGTTTGGCATGGTTAATTTTCATTTCCGCCTGATAATCCTGTTTTTGACCTTTGACTTCAATAAAGAAAAGGTCTTTTTCTTTTTGAGCAATTAAATCAATCTCGCCGTAAAAGCAGCGAAAGTTTTGCTCCCTGATTTGATAGCCCAGTGCTTTGATATAAGCGGCTGCTTGTTTTTCATAAATCCGGCCTTTGCCGACACTGGTTTCCGCTGTTTTTTCGGTTCCTTTTGCTGCTGCTGTTTTTAACTGTTCCGCTTTTTTACTTGTCATCGCAATCGTTCCGTTTTGGCCCGCAGTTCATCTAGGTCCGATACAAAAATCAAGACTTCGGCCACAATTTGATACAGTTCCGGCGGAATATGGTCGCCCAGCTCAATCCGGCTTAATTCCTCAACCAGCTCTTTGTTCTCAACGATCGCAATATTTTCTTCCTCGCCTGCTTTTATAATATTTTCCGCTATTACGCCCGCTCCTTTGGCGATCAAAGTCGGCGCTGCTTCCTTAGCATCATAACGGATGGCGGCTGCTTTTTTAATTTTTGGTTTTTCGGGCTTGGCTGATATTTTTTTTCCTTCCATCTCCGCCGTTTCCTTTCGTTTTTAACTCAACTTTCCCCTGATCGAAGTGCTTCGCACTTCTGCCCGGGCGGGCAATCTGCCATAGTCTTTTTTGGCTCTGTCCCGCTCAGAGAGCGGGTGCATGAACCCACTCTCGCGATTTGCTTTGCAAATCGCATTCCGTTCCTGTCCATGCAACGAGCCTAAAAAAGGCTGTTCTGTCGAACATGGGAAAGTTGAGTTTTTAACTTAACTTTCCCCTGGTCGAAACGCTATGCGTTTCTGCCCGAGTGGGTAATCTGCCCTGATCGAAAGCTTCGCTTTCTGCCCGGGCGGGCGGTCTGCCCTAATCTTTTGATTTGCTTTTCCTATGCCCTCATATCAAAAGAAAAGCGGGATACTTTTTTGACCTGTTCATTGGCCAAGAAGTCGGCAAATCCGTTAATTCGGTCTTTTTTTACAAAGGTTTGAATGGCTGCGATTTGATAGTTTTTATCCAGCAGGCTGTTGTGCAGCAAATACAACTTTTCCTTAATCCATTTTTCCTTGGTACTGTCTTCGGTGTAAAAATCAATTTGTACTTTTTGCTTTTCCTTGCGGATAAAGGTATCCAAGTGCCCTAAGGTAGCAAAATCCAGCTGCAGCAGTGCTGATACATCGTCCTGAGCTGCATCTTTGGTCTTTTTCTTATTATTTAAAACGAATAATGCACCATTTAAAATCTTATCACCAAACAAAAACGGCAGCTGCATAAAACCGGCAGCGTCCTGAAACTTGGACATAAAGCCAAGGGAAGAGCGCGCCGACAAAGCGTCCTGCAAGACTTCCTTCATCAAAGCTGACGGTGTTTCGCTGCTTTTAATCTGATTTAATCTCGTATACAGCTTTTCTAAGTGCTCCGCCGGTTCTTTTTCCTGCCCGCTCAAAAAAATCGCCCGCCGCAGTGCCGCAGCACTGATGCGTTCACTTAAAATTTGTTTTAGCTCGGTTTGCAGTTCGGCCGGTAAGTCTTTGACTAAGGTCAAAAACTGACGCGCATCTTTCAGTTCTCCCTGCGCCAGCAACTGTTTCATATTTGCTAATATATTTTTGATCTCTTCCCCTGCCGCCGCGGCTCCAGGAAAAGAAATCAGGGGTAAAAGCGTAGACGTGCTTTCGTTTGCCTTCGTATTGAGTTGGGGCAGATTTTTTTGCCAGTTTTCAATATCTTTTAACAGACCTTCGGTTTCGGATTGACCTAAAAGCTGCGATAGAGTCCGGTTAGCCGGGAACTGGCTCTCTTTGCTTTCTTCTCCGCTGCGCAGCAGCTTTAGCTGTTCCATTAGCTGCTCCGCTTCGGGCTGACCTTTGACAAATTCGGACAAAAGCGCATCGGATTTTTGATTAACCGCTGTCTTTGTCAACTTACTGACTAATTCTTCCAGGCGAGCCGTCAGCGCTTCTTCCGGCATCTGCGTTTTTAAGAGTTCCTGTACCGTATCACCGGTCAGTTCAATTCCGTTTTTAAGTAACAGCACCATGCTTTTTAAATCTGCTTCCGGGTATTTGGCCATCATTAACTGTAAACTGCGCAGATTTTCCTGCGACAACGGAAGTTTCGCTACCATCAGTTCCTGGACGATGGCTTTATTTTCCGGGGTGAGTTTAAGCTGCAGCTGCTTTAGGATATCTTCCAGTCTTTTATTGCTCATTGCTTCTGTATTCAGCGCCGGTTTTAACAGAAGTTTTTCCTGATTGGCGTCCGCCACCACCAGCCGGACGATTTCTCCTTTAACAAACTCAAAATGACCGTCCAATTTGGCTTCAATCACTTGCCCGTCAATTTCCAAGGTAATACTTTTTTCACCGGAAGATAAAACTTTGCCTTCGATTACCTCGCCTTTTTGCAAATCTGCCAAGGGCTTTTCCGGAGCAGTTTTGGCACTGCTTAACGTGCTGTCCTGCGTTTGGGGATAAATATTTTGATAGGCCTGAATCCGGCCGGTTGCTTCTATTTGAGGCATAACTGCTCCTTTCTGCTACGTTTTATAAAAACTGAACTACCTGCTATCTGTTTATGAGCCGGCAACTAAACCTGCCTTTGCATAGTTGCATACCATCCGCGGCCTTTTATGAAAGCTGAATTGCTTTATGCTCACGCACTCCTGCAATTCGTGCCGGTATTTGCAATCGCCTGTTTGCGTATGGCGATTGCTCATACCGGCTTGCCTGCCATATACCTCTCTTGGCCAAGCCGTTGGTCTCTATATAGTTGCATGGCAGGGCTTTCATTGCACATTTTTCACGAAGGTACGGCGATGGATATCGCAGATACCGATGCGGCGAATAGCAGCCATGTGCTCGGCAGTACCGTAGCCTTTATTTTTTTTAAATTGATATTCCGGATAAATCTCATCGTAAGCAAGCATGATATCATCTCTGGTTACTTTGGCCAGAATGGAAGCGGCTGCGATGGAGATACTTTTTTCATCGCCTTTGGTAATGGCTACCTGACGTACAGGAATTTGGGGAATAATGACGGCGTCGTTCAGCAAAATATCCGGTGGCAGACTTAAACTAAGCCAGGCATTGGCCATCGCTTCATAAGTTGCCTGTAAAATATTGATTTCGTCAATCCGCTCGTTACTGACCATGCCAACCGCATAGGCCAGGGCTTTTTCCTTGATTTCGGCCGCCAGCTCCCGCCGCTTTTCATCAGACAGCTTTTTGGAATCGTTTAAATACAAAATCTCCTTTGCCGAGTCAAGGATGACAATGCCGGCCACTACCGGTCCGGCCAGCGGTCCCCGGCCGACTTCATCCACCCCGGCGATAATCAGTCCCGCATACTCATCCTCATAGGCTGACATTATTTTCAGTCTTGCCCGCTCGGCGGCAAGGTCTCTCTTATATTTTTCGGCCTTTTGCCGCAGTTGCTGAACTCCGGTGCGGGAATCTTTTTCATATTTTTCCAGAAAAGCGTCGATTCTTACGCCGGTATAGGCGTTTGCCTGTTCGGCTTGCAAGACTGCATCCAAATCCTGCTTAATTTGTTTAATACTATTCATTTTAAGCCTTTCCTATATTTCTCCCTGTCTTTTAAGGTACTTTAAAAATCCCTCGCAGCCTTTTAAGGCATCCTCATATGTCGCATCAAAATCTCCGGTATACCACGGGTCGTCAATATCCCTGTTAGAACCGACAAAGTTCAGGCATTTAAAAACCTTGCCTTTCGGATCGCCTTTTAGAATCCGGTGAAGATTTCTTATATTAGCCTCATCCATACCGATGATATAATCAAACTTATCATAATCCTTAAAAGTTATTTGTTTAGCCCGATGCGGCACCAACGGAACGCCTTCTGTTTTCAGCTTATTGACAGTGCCGCGGTGAGGCGGATTGCCAATCTCCTCCGCGCTTGTCCCCATCGAGTCAATATAAAACTTATCCTCTAATCCCAGTTCTTTGACCTGATGCGTGAAAAGACTCTGAATTAAAGTGCTCCGGCAAATGTTGCCGTGGCAGATGAAAAGTACTTTGATCATAGTTTTGATTTACTCCTTTTTTCATGAAAAGGCTTTATTTGCAGTTATTCCGTAACTATGGTTAAATTGATAGCTTGCTCTATAGACAAATTATAGCATAATTTTACTGGTTGTGGCTACGGATTAGTAGTAGAAATTGTAGTACAAGTGGAGATATTACTACTAAGGGTTTTTCAACAGTTCTTCTGTTAATACTTTACCACGAGCTTCTATAATTACATTGATAGTCTTAATGTACTCCGTATAAGGTTTAATATGTTCCTTTCTCATTTTGCATCCTTTAAATTCAAATTTTTTAAGAAGTTCTGTATTTTTTAGGATTTCCGCTATTTTCAATTTTTCTTTATTATCATTAAACCAGGTACTCCAATGAGATTCTTCTTTAGAAGAATCTTGTATATCTTGATACAGCAGTTCCAACCTATCTTTATATTTGCGATAATTTCCTTTTACTGCATTATACTTTCCATCAGGACATTTCATGTAATTTCCTAACGTATGGGTATTCTTTGCAAATACATTCAACTGCTTAAATAGTTCATCTAAACATACTCTGCCTATACTCTGTGTTTCACAAAAGTCATACTTATATTTATTGTCAAATAATATGTCATAATTTTCATATATTTGTCCCATATATGGCATATAGTCACTTGCATAATATCTTAAAAAAGCTTTGAAAAATGTTGCAAATGAAAAAATGCAGTCAATATAATAATTATCAATTTTTTCCTTTTCACAATACCATTTTAACTTAACCGCTACGCATTTAGGAGCATTTTGCTTCAACACCTCATCTGGATCAGGGTAGTTACAGTATTTAAATCTAATCCATTTTTTTAGATTATCTTCACAATCAGCACAGGACATTATCCAGTCTTTAAAATCCAGATGATTCACATTATTCGTATTCACAATCCCTAGTAAATTCTCTTTATAAAACCGCATTAAAATGCCTCTTCTATTCTTTATTTTCTTCTTTTAATCTAAGCAAATAAAGCAATGCATATGATCGATTATACAAATATTCGATAAACTGCGAGTCATTTAATGCCTCTCTTTGCTGCTTAGCAGCATTCAAATAATCATTGTGCCTGATATCAAAATATTCATTAGAAATTTTCATCAACTCATCAATTTCTCTTTTAACCACCGTATATACTTTACTATTATTATCATCTTTTACAGACTTTGCTAACGCACCATATTGTTTGTCACGATTTCCCTCTTGGGTAGAAATCATATATTGCAATGCATCTATTATAAAATCTAGTGCACTTTTCTTTTCCATCATATCATGGCTGTTTACCATATCTTCGGAAAATCGAATTTTACGTTCAAACATCCTATAATTGATAATTTTATCAATTCCATATGTAGTTTTATATCCTTGTTTCAATAGAATACCATTTTGTAATTGATAGGGAAGTTTAAAGATTTTCAATCGCTCATTTACGTCTACGGTAAATGCATAACGCGACTTTCTATCATTAATAATCCAATGCTTATATGCCAATTCAATAAAAGTTTTAATATCTTCCATGCTGCCAGTATTATCCTTTAATGAAATAGGATAATCTACGCCTCTATGCAGCCGGAACTCATAATTATAATCCATTTCCAAAAGCCACATCCCGCCATCCCAATTATCCCATCGTAGGTACTGTAGTTTTAGCAAATCCATACTAACTAATTCAGATTCAAACCATAAAATGAATGATGACCAAAACCTCTTTATTTGAGCATTTTCCTCTTTTTCTTTTCCTGTGTATTTGATTCCATTATCGGCTAAATACATTACTAACATTGCTCTAACTATATTGGCATCCCGTATATCTGTTCCATTTCTTAGCAATATTGAACTTTGTATCTTGGGTAGTTCATCTTGCATAACATTTGATATTTCAATAATTAAATCAAATATATCATCCGCAGTATTATCTATAAGATCATAGTTTCCCAGTATTTCATCTATTTTTTCTATATATTCTATAATTAATTGACTTTTAATATTATTGATTTTTCCTTCCATGTCTATCCTTCTTTTCTCGTATTGAACACCTCTATATAATGCACCACTTATTATATCGTTACCCTCATTATTTTTCCATAGAAAAAATGCCCCAGCATAACGAGGCGTCTCTGCTGCATAGCAATGCTACACTACTTTAAACATTTTCTGCAATATCTCTTTTGCATCATTTTTCTTGTCTCCAAAAATTATGGAATGTTAAAAGTTATTATATCTGCATCTTCCAATAAAGGCGAAATTATTACGGACTGTTTCTCGGGTAGTAGC
The DNA here is from genome assembly GCA_002999035.1 of Lachnospiraceae bacterium oral taxon 500. Taxonomy (NCBI): domain Bacteria; kingdom Bacillati; phylum Bacillota; class Clostridia; order Lachnospirales; family Lachnospiraceae; species Lachnospiraceae bacterium oral taxon 500. Next base: position 2,215,868 of record CP027241.1, on the reverse strand, counting down.
ACTACTCTTGGAGTTGCACATGAATTAGGGGCATAGTCCAGTTTTTTGCTTGAAGCTAAAGCTTCCTTCTCCTTCAGCACAACTGTTTTTTGTTGCTAATTAATGCATACAAAAATAAGGAGCAACTTCTCGGTTATTGATTAAGAGTAATGAATTCTATTAAATATGTAATCTGCTCATTTATAAATTAATAAATATTGCCGTTAAAACAGTTCACGAATAATAGCTTCCTCCAACATACCTTTTTTAGCAAGATTAAAATTCATTAAGTATTTCATTCCATTTAATCCTACTTTTAATTGATTTGTAGTTCCTTTCCAACAGTTTCCATCTGTAAGTAAGCAAAAGGAAATACCAGCGGTACTTAAAGCATCTTGCCTTTGAATATACGAGTTAATTATTTCTTCAGGTTTAGAACCTCCACCATTGAAAAAATTCACTTCAATATTCATAAATTTTGTTTCATTTTCATTAATTAAGATAAAATCTGCTTTTCTATTAGCTATTACATCATTTGAAGATATGCCATTTACGCTTTTAAATGTTTTTTGTGTCAACACTGTAATATTATGTCTTTCGCAAATTTCTCGAATCATCGGTTCGCATGCTAATTCAAACGCTGTCCCTCCTCTATTCTTTCTTCCGTTTGAGTCGAGACCAACTAATACTCCCGCAATGTAATCCTGTACACTTTTTTCTAATAAATTTTGAAACAATGATTTCAAGCCCATATCACAGAAAAAATTATAGTATCCAATAACTTCTTTTTCACAAAATTTTTCTTGCAATCTTTTTCCATTAAAATTGAAGGTTTCAAAGTCTTCACTGTCTATTTCTACTCCAATTATTTTCAATTTACCATTTTTTATTACTTGCGCACGATTATTCTTAGCTAATGCAAACAGATAAGGGAATACCTCAATTACGTTTGGCAACTTTTCAAGCAACTCCCTAAATTTGCAATAAAAAGCTTCATCTCGGCAATTTATCAAAACATCCATTGCATGAATTTCAATTGAATACTTATCATACCCGGAAATATTACTCCAATCAACATAATAATTATAGCCACGATTTGTCTCTAATAAATTCGCTTCAAATTGTCTAGCCAGCTCTTCTTTATCCATTTCCAAGTACATTAATCTCGTTCTCCAATCTACTTTTTGTAATTTCCAAATATTCTTCTGAATTATCTATTCCAATAAATCTACACTTATAACGGACTGCTACCACACCAGTTGTTCCAGAACCGCAAAACGGATCCAGCACAACATCTCCCGGTTGTGTTGATGCTTGTATAATTCTCTCTAACAGATACTTTGGTTTTTGTGTTGGATGCTTGCCTGCCTTCTTCTCAGAGGGCTTTGTCAAACTGCCAACCCATACATCTTTCATTTGCTTTCCGCCATTTTTCTTTTTCATAAGCTCATAATTAAAATAATGACGTGATTTCTTATCCGCTTTCTGCGCCCATAATATTGTTTCTGTGGAATGTGTAAAACATCTGCAAGATAGATTAGGCGGTGGATTTGTTTTTTGCCATGTAATATTGTTTATTATTTTGAAGCCCTCTTGCTCTAATGCCATACCAATAGAATAAATATTATGCAAAGTTCCAGAAATCCAAATGCTTCCATTAGGCTTGAGGACTCTCTTGCAAAGTCTTATCCACTTTCTATTAAATTTATGTTTATCTGAAATTGGAGTTGAGGCCTCTCCGATTTTATCCCATTCAGCTTTATTCACAGAAACCATTCGGCCACCCTTACAAGTAATACCACCATTACTCAAAAAGTATGGCGGATCCGCAAAAATCATATCTATGCTTTCTGGCTTAATTTTACTTAAAATCTGAAACGAATCTCCATGTATTATTTGAGCAGATGAATTCTCATAAAAATATTGCTGATTTTTACCAAGTAATCTTTCCAATCAAGTCACCCCCTCTTAGTGATTAGCTATAATTTGCCTATATCGAAAGTAAACTTTCGTATAGACAAATTCAGCTAACTACCTTAATAATTACAAATAACAACCTCTTCCCCTGTTCTTTTTGTCGCATCAGAATTAATCATTCTTTTTACACTAACCACATCAATTTTATAACCCTTATTTCCATATAACTTATTAATAAAATCAGTATTATGATTTGTAAGCATACAATAACAGTCTCTTTTGGTTAACTCATCAAATAGTTTTGCCAATCTCTCATGACTTTCAACATCGAACCCCTCTTTAGTGTATGATTCAAACGATGTAGGATTCAATGGTGCATACGGACTGTCAAAAAATACAAAATCTCCTTTTTGCGCATCACGACATGCATCTTCAAAATCTCCCTGTAAAATAGTCACCTTCTTCAAGTATTCAGAAACAGCCATTATCAACTCTGCATCAACAGATTCCTTAGTGCTATTATTATAAGGAACGTTAAACAACCCTTTACCGTTTACTCGGTACAATCCATTAAAACAATGCTTATTAATAAAAACAAATAATGCTGCAAATTCAACATCTAATTCATTCTTCATTAATTTATCATTATAATGTTCTCTTAATGAATAATAGTAAGATTTAACATCCTCGCCCATTGCCAAATCTAATTTGTTAACACTTGCAATAAACTCCTGTGGATTATTCGCAATTATTCTATAGGTATTAATCAAAGAAGCGTTTATATCATTTATCACAGCCGTCTCTGGTTGTAATTCAAATAGCACAGCTCCTCCTCCAATAAATGGTTCAAAATAGTTATTATAGGTTTGAGGCATTCTTTCTAATATTTTATCAAGTAATTGTCTTTTTCCACCTGCCCACTTCACAAATGGAGCTAAATTCTTATTAAACATTTATTTTCCTCTTTCCATCAAAACTTCATTTTCTATTATATGAGAAAGAACCGCTATTATCAATGAAAACTTTCACTTTTTGTAAAACCTTAATCATTTGTAAAACACAAAAATATATTCATGCGCTAACATTAGAAATTTCTTTTCAACACCAATCCACTTATTTGTAGACCGACAGTTATGCTGTTCTTTAATTATTATTTCTTTTGATTTAAAGCCAGTATTCAAAAACCTTTGCATTAATTGAAATCCTAATGGAACTACATTTCCCTTATGCCTTTTATCTCCTATCATTACAGCACAACATTTTCCTTTTTTCAAAACACGATATGATTCATTCGCAACCTTATTTATAGCATTCAAAAAATCTTGCTCATCTAATAGCGAAATATCACCTTCTATATTTGTACTGTACTTAATGATATTGGCATACGGCGGATGTGTGCAGATAAAATCAATCTTATTATCTTTAATAAAAGATAGATCTGTGGCATCTCCATGCCTCATAAAAATCTTCGATTGTGTTTCACACTCAAAATTGAGATTTGTTTTTGATAAAGAAATTGATTGCGAATTGATATCTACACCAACTGCATTGCGATTAAGTAATTTAGCTTCAACTAATGTTGTACCACTACCTAAAAATTGATCTAGAATCCAGTCTCCTGGTTTAGAATAACGGAGTATCAAGTTCCTTGGAACATACGGTGACCAGTTTCCTCGATATCGCCCTGAGTGTGTTGCCCACTTTCCTCGGTCTGAAAAAGACCAAATTGTTGTCTGCTCTGGGCTAAAGCTATTCGGTTGTAATACTATAAGTATCTCCTCCTTTATGTTATTTTAGATTTTTATAATACACCCATTTTTCTAAGTTGTCTATGTTTTTTCTTTTCCAACTTTCACTATAAGTGAATTCAAATATAAGTCTTTTAATTATATAATATTCACATATAGTGAAAGGAGTGGATTATGCAATTTTCAAATGAAACAGAGCTATATCAAGTTATTGGTTCGAATATAAAATATTACCGAGAACAAGCTGGCCTAACTCAAATCCAGCTATCAGAGCAGGTACAAATAAGTATTAGTTATCTTTCAAAGATAGAAGCTTCTGGCTGCACCAAGAGTCTTTCCATCTCTGTATTAAACCATATTGCTAATACGCTTAATGTAGATATCACAGAATTCTTTACAAGACGATAGGAAGGAGAAACAGCAAATGAAACTAATAGAAGCAAAAAAGGAAATTGATAAATTAGCAAATATTCCATTTAAAAATTATCTCTCACCATCACACTACAATGACATTATAAAAAACAAGGGAAAAACCGGTCAAATTCTTGAGTTAACAATAGGTCTGCAACTTTCTAATACTACCCTCGACTTTGAAGATGGAGAATTAAAAACCAACAAATGTGATAGATATGGCAATCCACTGGAAACAATGTTTATCACTCAAATAGCTTCAATGATAGACGAAATCCTTGACAAAAAACCATTTGAAACAACAAAACTTTATAAAAAATTGCAGAATATCTTATATGTTCCTATCAGCAAGGATGGGGATCCTGCACAATGGATGTATCTGCCTTCTATTCAAGTTGATTTATCCCAATCTAAATATCGAGATTTAGCAAAGCAGTTAGAAGAAGACTACTATACTATCTGCGATACAATGAATAAACAGTTATCGGCTTCTCCTACTGCTACGCTTCATACTGCAAACGGCAAGTTCATTCAAGTCAGGACAAAAGATTCCCAGCCATATCACTCAATTTTTTCAAAAAAATATGGCCGAAAAATATCCGATAAAAACCGAGCTTTCTATTTTAAAAAAGAATTCATGAAATATATTGCATCACCAGAAAAATAGGAGAGCTGCAAACTTAATACGCAATCCGAAAGTAATCAAGCCATGTTTTATACTTATCCTGAGCAGTCAGGCAAGTGTCTGTCAGATATCCTTTTTCCGTGTCCCATTCTTTCAGGCCGCGATAATAAAAGAGCTTTAAATTATCTTCGATGATAAACGGAACAATATTATATTTCAGGCATTCCTTGAATAGAATCAACCTGCCCACCCGGCCGTTGCCGTCCTGAAAAGGGTGAATCCGCTCAAACTTTACATGAAAGTCCAAAATATCTTCCAAGCCCTTTTCTTCTTTGGCATGGTATTCGGCCATCAATGCTTTCATCTGCTCGGCAACTTCTTCCGGAAGTGCGGTGCCCATGCCGCCGACCTCATTTGGCATTTTTTTATAATCGCCGACCGCAAACCAATCTTTCCTGGAATCACTGGTGCCGGTCTTGAGAATTCGGTGAAGCTCTTTGATGAACTTTTCTGTCAGTACCGATGTCGCGTTCTCGATAATCCTGTCGATGCAACGGAAATGGTTTGCTGTTTCAATCACATCATCCACATTGAAAACTTCCTTTTCCGCGCCGATGGTATTGGTTTCAAAAATATATCGAGTCTGATCGTGCGTCAAGCGACTGCCCTCGATGTGGTTTGAATTGTATGTTAAATCAATCTGTGTCTTATGGTAAATGCCGCCGGCATATTTGCTCCTTTTTTGTTCCTGCAAAACATCCAGCAGAGTAATCGGCAATTCCTGTTTTTTATTGGAGCGAACCGGCTTTTCAGCATTATCGGGAAGATTCCAGGTCTTGCCGACAAGGAACGCTCCCATTACTCGTCCCTGAGCACAATAGTTTCTTACACTGCGCTCTGACACATTCCACTTTTTGGCTGTTTCGGCAGTTGAAAGGTATCGCATGCTATCCTCCATTATATTTTAACCTAAATCTATCCTACTGTATTATATCTTATTATCGGCAATAATTCAAAGGAATTTGATTTTGATTTTTATATTTTGCCGATAAAGAAAAGCTGAGTTTTTTTTCTCTCTCAGCTTTTCCATATTCAACACTTGAACTCCCCCTAATATCCCTTGATATATTTTAAAATTTCATTCTTTTCATCCAAAAAGATGGTTGTGTCGGTCATTTCTTTGTAAAGATCCATCCGTTTGATAAAGCGGTAAAACTCCAAATCCTTATTTAAAGACTCCTGATAAATTTTCAGGGCTTCGGCATCGGCATCCGCCTTAATTTTAGCCGCCTGCTGCATGGCTTTGGCTACAATTTCGGTGTATTCCCGATCGGCCGCCGCTTGCGCCTGCATATATTCCGAATCGCCTTCGGCGGTCAGCTTTTCTGATTCCTTTTCAATTTCCTTGCTCATTTTCTGCTCAATGGTAGCCACGTTATTGGCCGGAAAGGTCTTGCGGTTGACGCCGATATCGGAAATATAAATACCAAAATCTGCGACCAGCTTTTCATTTAATTGAACCAGCTTTTCATTCAGCAGATTTTCCACGGTTTCCTTATAAAAAAACTCATTGAAAGACAGCTGGTTAGCCGTATTGATTACAGTTTTATACACATATTCATCCATTCGGTTATACGCCAGATTAAAATTGCCGCCGACGGCCACCGTAAAGCTGATCGGATCGGCAACCTTGTACTGGGCGTAGGTTTGAATCTGAATTCGGCGGTTATCCAGCGTATTGATTAGTTCCTCATTAGACAAATAGGTCAGATACTTCGAACTGTATTTGCGAACGGTTTGCACAAAGGGTATTTTAAAATGCAGACCTTTTCTGGTCGATACGGCAATATCATGGTAGCCGTTTTTCTCCAAATTGACCGTTACTTTCTCTGAGTCCTCCTGATTGACGATAGCGCTGGTCAGTTTGCCAAAGGTCTCTATCACTGCTACCTCATCTTCATAGACAATATAATAGGAATAATTAGCTGCCATTAATGCTAATACGGCCAAAATCACTATCACAAATCCCAATTTTTTCATTATTTGTTCCCTCCCAAAATGACATCGTTTTTAGCCGCATTTTCGCTGAAATTATAAAACTTATGAATGTTTTGATCCTCCGAAGAAGAAATGACAATTTGATTGTTCTTTAAAAATTGGGTCATTGCTTCAATATAATACCGTTCCTTAACGATTTCCGGATTTTGCCGGTATTCGGCATACAGTGCGTTAAACTCCGCCACGCCGGCGTTGGCTTCGGCAATGATTTCGGCTTTATAGGCGTTGGCATCTTCAATTAAACGTCTGGCTTCGGCTTCCGCCTTGGGGATAACCGTATTATAATATTTTTCCGCATCTTCCTTTTTGCCGTTCTTATATTGATTGGCGTTTTCTTTTTGCTGATAGGCTTCTTCAACACTGGGTAGGAACTGAACGTTTTGAGTGCCGACCAGTACAATCTCTATACCAATCTCATAATCGTCGATTTTCTTTTGCAGCCGCGGCTTGATGGATTCGTCAATCAGCTCTTTCTGGGTCTTGGCTTCGTCCAGCGTAAAGGACTGGAGACTGGTTCTGACAATATCTTCCAGCGCTAAGTTCAAAGTTCCGGTTACATCATCAACTTTATATAAATAATTAACCGGGTCTTTAATCCGGTACTGAATAATCAGTTCAATCAAAGCAATCGAAGCATTGTTATTAGAGCCGTCGACGATGACTTTTGCTTCCGCGTCCTGATCATCATAAGCGGCAATGGATTGATCCATTCTTCTTTCTTTGCTGCGAAAGCCGTACTCCATGTTGTAGATCGTCCGAACGTCTACTTTGGTTACCGTATCGATCAGCGGAACTTTAAAATTGATGCCCGGCTTCGTTACCACTTCTTTTAACTGACCAAAACGCAGAACCACGCCATTTTCCTTGTTTTCCAACATAAAAAAGCTGTTTAGGACGATCACCAGCAAAATCAGCGGCAACGCCACGAGCGGCACAATTTTTTTCAGCTTTCTTTTCATTTTTTCAAAATCAACATCAATTGTCGGCGCTTTTTTCGGTTTCGGTTGATAATTATCCTGTTCTGCCATTAGAGTTCTCCTTTATCTCTTTAAAAATCAACAGTATTTTCATGCTTCGGAAAAAAGAGGCTTAAACCAATCGCTTGGTATATGCCTCTTTTTTATATCCAAAATGCCGTTCTCAAATTTTGACCCCAGTATGTAACTGGGTGGGTACTCGCATTACAACTTCTGTCTACCAAGTCCAGGCAAGGCTCCACATCTGTCATAAGATATAAAATTCCCATATTTAATGTGTTGGTTCAAAATAATGAGCCATCGAACATCTCAGAACATATTTTAATTATAAGCCTTTTTCCAAAAAAATCAAGTAAATTTTGCTAAAAGTTCAGGCAAGCAGGTAATGATACTTGATATGCCGGGAGAGCTTGCTCTCCAAAGGCATATCAAGTATCATTGCCTATTTGCGGAATATGCTGATAATTCTCTTACAGCGAATTATCAGCGGCTTGACTGAACTATATTATACATCTTCCGCCACTCGCTCCAGCCATTCCCGAACCAATGCGGAAAACAATTCCGGCTGGTCAATTTGCAGACCATGCCCGGCCATATCAATGGCGAAAAATCCGGCCCGGGGATAGTTGTCCAGCAGCGCCCAAACATCCTGATAACCGGTAGTAATATCCTGCCGGCCGGTCACAAAGCTGACCGGTCTTTGATACAGACCGATTCTTTCCTCCAAGTTAAAAGAAAAACTATAATTTTGCAGCAACTGAAGAATAAACTTTTCATTGGCCTTTGGCTGGCTGCTGAGCATTTCTGCCTGAAAACGCCGATATCTGTCTTGATCGATTCGGATTAAGTTTTGCAGATTATCTTGTTCGTCCTGCGTCAGGGTTTGGAAAAAAGCCGGATCAATTTTCTTGCGCTGACTGTCCGGCCGCGGCAGGCTTCTTTTTTCCCGCGCCGGGATTACCACCGGGCAAAGCAGGAAAAGGCCGGCCGTTCGTTCCGGAAAAGCCGATAAAACACCTCTGGCCAAATATCCGCCGTAGGATTGGCCGGCTACCAAAAAATCACCGGGGATCACAGTTTGGATAAAAGCCGTCAGCACTTCCAAAATCCCATCCGCCGAACAATGCGTAAAATCCGCATCGGACTCACCCATTCCCGGCAAATCAAAATAAATCCGCTGATATTGACTTTTTTCCAAAACCGGCTCCATACAGCCCTTCATCAAGGCACTATCCGCGCCCAAGCCATGCAGCATCAAAATCGGGGTTCCTTCGCCTATCATTTCATAATAAAAAGCCGCGCCTTTGCATTCAAAAATCATATTTCTCTCCTCATATTGTTAATGTCTTAACTTCTTATATCATCCATTCACCATTACCGGCCGCACTTTGACTGCATCCTCTTTCGGAAACTTTTTACGAACCACGCAGAAACAAATCAAATGAACCACCAGTGTTACCGCCCATGATACCGGATAGGACAAGAACAGGCTTTCTATGCTTCCTTCCCATACAAAAACCGTAAAAATCCATAAAATGCGGAGGCCACAGGCGCCAAATGCCGAAACAATCATCGGCATAACCGAATAACCTAAGCCCCGCAGAGAGCCGACAACGGCCTCCATCATACCGCATAAAAAATAAGCACTTAGCACAATAACCATTCGGCGCATGCCGTAACCGATGACTTCCGGATCCGGGGAAAAGAAACCTAAAAATGTCCGCCCAAAAAAGATAATTCCATTACCGAGCACAACACCGATAATTAAAATCAGAATCATGCTGTTAATCAGGATACGGTTGAGCCGGGAATATTTGCCTGCCCCTAAGTTTTGACTGGTAAAAGTAACAGTCGCCTGTGAAAACGCATTCATGGACACATAGACAAAGCCCTCAACATTGGACGAAATCGTACTGCCGCCCATGACGACAGAACCAAAGGAATTAACCGAGGACTGAATCAAAACATTGGAAAAAGAAAAAACAACACCTTGCAGTCCTGCCGGCAAACCGATTTTAATAATTTTCAATAATTTGTCCTTATATATGGTTAATTTTTTGATATACAAGCGAATACAGCTGTCTACTGTCAGCAGACGGCGCACCAGCAGATAACAGGAAATACACTGCGAAATCGTTGTCGCCAAAGCTACGCCGACTACGCTCATATGAAATCCGACCACAAACAGAATGTTCAGCACCACATTAACTACTCCGGCAATCGTCAGATAGTAAAGCGGCCGTTTGGTATCACCGACGGCCCTTAGTATCGCGCTGCCAAAGTTATACAGCAGCATAGCCGGCATACCCAAAAAGTAAATGCGGAGATAAAGCGCCGAAAGCGAGATGACATCTTCCGGCGTGCCCATCATTTTCAGTAAAGGATTGGCAAAAATCAGCCCGATTGCCATTAAAAGGATGCCGGAAATAATGCTCAACAGCACCGAAGTATGAACAATTTTGCTGACATCTTCCTGCCGGCCGGCGCCGTAATTGGTTGAAACCTGCACACTGGCGCCAACCGACAACCCCATAAACAGATTTGTCAGCAAATTAACCAACGCGCCGTTCGAGCCGACCGCCGCCAAAGCCAGTCGCCCCGCCCATTTACCGACTACCATGACATCAGCGGCATTAAACAACAGCTGCAAAATTCCCGACAGCATTAAAGGCAGGGAAAATCGTAAAATTTTTCCTGCCAGCGGGCCGTTTAGCATATCAATTTCCTGATCCCTGTTTCGCTTTATTTCCATCGCCATTTGTATCTCCTATAACTCACCTTGTTTCCCCTTATCTTACCACTGAATGAATCAAGAAACAAGTTAAAAAAAAGATAAAATATATTGGCAAAAATAAGCGGCTTGACCCATAAAAAAACAAGCGAAAACTCTTTCCAGCTGCTTCCGATTGGATAGTTCTCTTAATCTTATGGCTCATAATATAAATTATCTCCACCTAAATAAGTTATTTCGCCGGTATCCATTTTTATTTTACAGTAGCCATATCTATGGCGATCAATCTCAATATGAGCGGTATAGATATACTCACCGTCAACCGTAAATAAAGGCCCCTGCTTCTGACCGTGCCCGGTGTAGCCCGGAATAGTTGTTTTCTTTTCCCCTTTGAAAATCTCCATATTACCCATAGAAGGTCCAATCATATTGTAAAGCTCTGTAAAGGCAAATATTTTGGTATCACCTTTTTTATAGTAAGTTTTCCCCGGTGATACAGAAGCGGCTAAATCTCTCTTTTTGTTGATTTTAAAATGAGAATCGCCCTCCGAATAATAGTAATAGCTGTCGGTGTATAGTTCGATTCCCTTTTCACCAAAACGATAATCCCACTGCATAATCTCATGCGCAACTTTCCATGTCAAGGGAAGATATGCTATATTTTTATAAAAAAGAGCCGGATATTCTAAATCGCTGTATTTCACGCCGCATAGATTCAAAGGATATGGCAGAAGTGCCATCTCTATTGTTTTTTTATCTCTTCTTGGATGTGATTGATCTTTTAAATACATTGTTGGCTTTTCAGGGTTCGACTTTGACAGGAAAATCTCATCCTCTTTCAATTCCAGATTTAAGCCTAGTAAAATACAGTTATAATATGTAAGCGGGATATAAACAATTCTTTTATGCAATACTATCGGATATTCACATAAAAGCATATCATTTGCAAAATATGGAGACCCATCCTTACCATCCTTCTTATAATCTTCATAGTTCATGATTATCGTCATATCCGCAATATCAGCAACTATCTTGTTTGGCCGCACCACCGCCTGTGCAGGCAGAAAACTCGCCGTTACAACCAACTGAAAAATCAATGTAAAAATAGTTATTTTCTTTAATTTATCCATTGTCTTCCCCTTTTTACCAAATTTAATATATCCTTTTATTTAAAAGAAAGATGGCAAAAAATAAATGTTTACTTTTTACAAATCATCTGCAATCTATGCTGAAAGTATTATTCGTCCCAGAAGTCAAAAGTCCATATTTCAACTGACTCCACGAAGGCATGTTCCCAGTATCTTCTCGGGCAAGCATTGGCGTTGGCGTTATCGTAGAATTTAAATCCAAACTATACTCAACATTTCCGCCTTCATTTCTGACATCTCTCTTTTAGATGTTCTTATTATATCGCATATCCTTTTAAATGACAATATTTTTAGAAAAATACAACATTATAATAATATATATTTTTTATTTTTTAAAAAATAGAAAAAAGAATGAAATATAGAATTTATATTAAAAAACCGCCCTTTTCAGTAATTTTCTCTGAAAAGAACGGTTTTTTAGAATGAGCAGTCTTTTTTAACTGTTTTTTGATTGCTTCCACCTTTGGCGGATATTGAACTTATTGTTTCGAGCAACAAGAAAACCCCGCCAACAATGCAGTTTACTTATTCTTTGCCTTTAGCACCCGGCTGATCATTGCCGCCAGTTCTGCCCGGGTGACCTGCCGCTCTGGCCAAAGTCTGCCATTGCTGCCTTTCACTAAGCCCATTTTTATCAGTTGTGCCAGATACGGCTTGGCATAGTCTGCCACCTGGTCGCTGTCGGCAAAGCCTTTTAATATTTCAGCCGCTTCTGGGCCGTTTATCTGCCAGTTGCCGAAACGACCCAAGACCGTAAAGAAGTCCTGCCGGCTGATTGATTGATTCGGATAGAAATTGCCGTTTTCCGCACCCTTCATCAGACCAAGGCTTTTTACCCTCTCGACCGCCGCCTGATACCAAGGCTGACCGTCAGCCTGTGCCAGCGGATGTTTCTCTTTGGCGGAATAATCCAGCAGATTGGATAAAACCTGTGCCGTTTCCGCCCGGCTGACCATAGCTTCCGGCCGGAAAGTATGGTCGGCATAACCATTTAAAATCCCTACCGTTACAAGTTCCCGAATTTCCTCGCCTGCCCAGTTAGTTTGGATATCACTTAAACGCTCCGCCATTTCCTTGCGCTTCGGCTGATTATTTTCTTCCTTAGTGACGGACGGTTCCTGACTCGGTGTTTTCTCCGTCTGCGGCTTTGTCTCCTCGGAAGTCTGCGGCAAATAAGGAGTGGCCGGTGAATAATTGGTTTCCCCATGCAGCGTAGCAGCCTGTCCCTTGGCTCCGGCCAGTGAAATTTCCAGCTGCAGCGGCTTCGTCTGCAAAACTTTCACGTTGCTGCTGTGATTGATAACTGCGATTTCTTTCTCATTGGTAAATGTTACCCGTACCGGTGCGGTCAGCTTCATGGTCGGATCCGATACCGCTACGGACAAGCGACCGTCCTTTTGTCCAATCATCAGCGAACAAGGCTGATCCACTTTGACCTTTTGCAAATCTGCACCAGCAGCAAAGACATTGGCCGCCAAAATACCTAAACTTTTTTCATAAACGGCCTGTACTTCACCGGTGTTGGCCAGCACTTCATACTGCGGTGCATCGGCATAAGCTTTCATTTCTTCGGCTGTTTTGCCCGGCAGCAGTGCATAGCTATAAGCTTCATTTACCGGCTTTTTGCCATGAGCCTGCCACAAGGTGAAATAACCGCGCTCAATAACATCGTCACTTCCGTTGACGTTGATGTCACGCCATTTACCTGTCCGGTTTTGCTTCATAGCGCTTAACTTTGCCGGCTGCGGGAAGTAATAGCCGATGGAGGCTTCCGGAGTGGTATTCCCTTCTAAATAAGCCCAAGCGACATCATTAAACTCTTCCTGTGCTGCCGGATAAGTATCTAAAACCGGTTGACCGTTAATCAAGACCTGATTGCTGCCATCCTTACGAATCATTCGGTTTTCGACAATCGTTTCAATTTGACGATCATCGCCCGAGGTAATACCGCTGCCCAGTGCAATGATTTCATCATCAAAGAAAAACCATGACTTTTTCGCCTTTAAATCGGTTTTGTAAGCGGTTACGTTTCGACGCACCGGTTCAGCCAAATCCATTGCCGCCGCACTGTAAAGACCGTCTAACGATACGCCGCCGACAAAGTCACTCTTCATCGTAAACTCTTCTTTATGATCCACCGACAGCCGTGTTACCACATCAATGGTCGCACCGGCCGGCCGGAGCGGGTTGACCGTTGGCCAGTAACTGTCGTCATACTGACCGCAGTCGGCATTTAATAAATACAGCGCGCCATTGCCCTGATTCCAGCCCTTTAGGTTTTCCCCATTCATCATTTCAAAGTTTTGAACCCGAGAGGAATACATTGCCAGAGCCACCGCATAATTTCCCCGATGATGAATCACCCGATCCATATTGGCAAACACATGACTGCCGATATATGGCTCTGCCATAGCTGCATTTTGCTGTAAATCCTCATATTCTTTCAGCATAGTAGGATTAGTCGCATTAGCCCTGACATCGTAAAAACTGTTCTTTTCCATATAGCGCCGTGCCAGCGACCGCCACTGTTCGGCCTTGCCCTCCGGCGCATCTTGAGCCGCCGCATACAGCATCCGGGCAATTTTATAGCCATCGCTGTAATTGCTGCCCTTCTCTGTTTTTCCCTGCTGCCGGGACAAACTTCGGCCGGCCGTCACCGGAAACGCCTGTCCGTCATAAACCATCGGAATAAAGGAGTTTTCCAGCCAAGCATAGACATTTTGATAATCGGGGTCGGTAATCTGCCAGCGGCTGGCTTTCAGTTTTTGATTCAAATCGGTCAAACCGCTGATTAAAACCATGCCGTAAGCCGTCGTATAGGCGATATTATTGTGTTGGACAAAGCTGCCGTCACGATAAAAGCCGTCGCCATGATCAACATATTGATAAACATCATGCAGCGCTTCTACGGAATGGCGGATTAAATCCGGATTTTTGGCACTGATGCCTAAGAGCAAATCGCCGATACAGGTATCCACCCGGTTGGCACCGACACTGATTTGCATGGGCAGTGCTTCTTTTGGGTTTTCCGAATTACGGTTATAATACGATTTTTCCGGATTCGGCTGGAAACGGAAAATAGCGTTTAAGTAATTCATCCGCACCTCGGGTGCAAGGTCGCTGTACATGGTAGCAATCATTTCTCCCAAAGCTTTGGGTACGCCGATTTCCCACTGCCACCAGTTGCCGTTTTCGCGGGTAAAGGGATTGTACCGAACTCGATAAAGGAGCTCCAGTCCATCTTTAATCGTTTGATAAAGCTGGGCGTCATTTTCATACTTGCTGCCGTAAGTATGATAAGCTCGAAGCAAGGTATTCAGCCAAACATAGGAATTCCGCATATTGTTGGTGGCAGCAGCTTCCTGAACCGGCTTTCCGTTCTTATCCTTCTTCAGCGGATAATTGGTAAATACCGCTGTCCGGTTAGGATCCGTATCCAGCTTAGTCAGATATTCCCCTGCCTGATTGTCAATCCGCGTGATCATTGCCTGAATTTGCGGGTCGCTTAAATCATACATCGCTTTTTGAATGGCAAACTTTTGCCGCAGCCGGTCAAACTCATCTTCACCGGCCGATGTATACAGTACCGGCGTTTTTTCGCTGTGATAAGAAGCAATCTTAACCACCGGCTGATTATCATTTTTGGCTTTTAAATAAAAGCCGTAAGTCGAATGAGCTTTAATATAATCGGTTACATCAACCGTATACCAGCCCTGATTGGTAATATTCAGTTCATACAGGACATCGGCTTCGGTTTCGGCCGGCTGCTGATATGTCGTATTTTCATCAACGACTGCAGCATTTTTTAAACCTCTGATCTCAACCGGAATCGGCGCGGTCTTATAGTCCTCTTTGACATAAAAGCGAAGAAACGCACTGTCCGGTGTATCCACCTTAACACTGTCGGTGTAAAGATATGTCGAATATTCCTTGCCGACCAGCAAAGTATCGGTTTTATCCCGGTTTTTATCGGGCTGTTTTTGATTGACATAAAGACTTTTTAACATCGTATCCTGATCCTGCATTGTGATTGTTCTGTCCACATTATTTGTATCGACATCAACTTGCGTATCACCGGAAGCCGGTGGTGTTTGAGGAGTTGATGACTTTTCTAAAACAAGCTGCGGACGGTTACCGTGATTGGCACTGGCCACTTTTATATGTGCTTTTGTAACCGCATCACCAACCAAATGAAAGGACAACTCCCGACTATTCGCCACTTTGGCCTTGAAGTAATCGGTGATATCCACTTCCATCCATTCATTTACTTGTTCCGGCAAAGAAGCTTCTCCCGCCTTGACTTCACCGGTAAAATCCGGTTTGTTGTCCCAGTTGACTGTTGCCGCATCCCATGCCGAGTCAAAGCCGAAAACCTGAATGGCCGCCTGCGTTACCGTATGAGGCGGCTTTACTTGAGAAACAGCCGTCAAAAATAGCCGTAGTGTTGCTTTGGTTACAGCCGAATAATCCTCCTGCGGCAGAGAAAACCCAATCAGACCGGCTCTTAGAAAATCATTATCCGCATATTTAATAGTTATTTCATTGCTCGTGTTTTGAAACTGATTTGGTCTTTTCCCGTCAAAAAATGTACTGCGGTCAGCCGAATACGTGACTGCCTCCGCCAGCTGCCCGGCCAGTAAAGTAAAGACCAGACACAGCGCTGCTATTTTACTCCATTTTTGTTTCATGTTTCCTCGCTTTCTCCTTTTCCCTGATTTTTCCTTTTGTTTCGCTTTTAGGAATGACGACTGACTGCAAAATCATAGCCAGCCATCATTCCCGTTTCCTTAAAAATTAATGTCAAAAACTTCACCGCTTGCAGTTTGGCGATTTACTGAGCCGCACTTCGACATTGCCGCCGTCAATTCCCCAAAAAATCAGGGTTGTTTCATTTCTGTCCGGATTCTGCTCGACTGCCAGCAAAGCCGTCTGTTCTTTGGAGTCCGAAAGCTCCTGTTCGGGAATAAACAATCCCTGCAAAACAATCTTCGTTTCCCGGCCAATGCTCTTATTGTGCATCCATGAACGAGAGTAAACACTGCGCTCAATCTGCCTGCCCGCTTCGTCGTACTGCTCCGCATCCACACCTTCATACAGCCGCAGATCCGGGTCGCAAAAGCTAAGACAAATCCGGTTTTCAGCTTCGGCGGCAATCATACATAAACACGGCCGGTCGGCACTGTGCAAAATATCATTTTTCGCTCTGATTTTTTGGCGGTAAGCGCTAAACAAAACATAGGCAAAAGTTTTTTCCGCCAAAAACTCGACAATATGCGCCTGTCCGTTTTTTTGATGAATATGATAAAATGGATTTTCCAGCCATTTTCTGGTTTGCTCAAAAAATACCAGCGGCTCTTGACCCACACCGATGACATATTCATAACCGGCTCTTTTCGGCGCTGCTCCGTGGTCAATCACTGCCTTTGCAAAGCAGCCTCCGGTTTCGATACCGGTATCCTGTGCCGGCGAGGTTTGCCAGCCGCAGCGAATTTCCATCTTGGTTTTATGCGGCATAAAATAACTGTTGCCGTAAGCGTCTGCCAGTACAATACCGTTCCGATGCTTGGTTCCAAAATATTCAACACTTTTTACCGTTCGCTTATTGATAAATACCGGTGAGCTGCCTTCATCCATTCGGCTTTGAAACAAGGTAGTAATGCTGCGATGCTCCGTATCGCTGCTGCTGATATCCGAGCCCAAGCGTAAGATCCGGTCGCCAAAGAAAAAGCTGGATAAATTAGCCCGGTGGCTGTCATCATACTTGGCATGGCCGTGAAGTTTCATAGCAAATATTCCATTTGCCCCCAGAGTCAGTCCGCCGGCAAAAGCTTCGTCCGTCAGCAGCATTTCTTCATAGCCGCTGAACTCATCCACATTATATACCTTAGAGCGCAGATCGGCAAACGGCAGCTCAATTACCGTTGTGCCGGGAAAGCAATTCCAGTCAAAGCCCTCGGCCTGATAACCGCTGGAATACAGAGTAATCGGTCTGCCTTTGCCCAATATCTGCAAATGGCCGTAACTGATATAGCGACCGTATAAATTATTGGCCACATAGCTTTCATGGCTCCACAAATAGCGATTATGTCCGCGGATTGCCGCCAGCCATTCGCCCCGCCGATGAAAGCCGGCACAAGCCCAGTTCATTGTTAAATGTCCATTTGGCGTATTTTCCGCCTGACAGCCATTGGCTTTCAGTTCCGCTATTCTTTTTTGGGTCAGTTCTGTTTTTTTTGTGCTTTCTTCCGCTGAAAGCGGGCCTTCCAGCCGCAGATAAATATTTCCCATTTTTTTGCCCCGGCCGCTGCTGATTTGCGCCAGTGCCATATAATAAAAAATATCGCTGTTTAAATGAGTATGTTCGCCGTCTGTTTTGGGATGCCGGGCAGACAAGGCCGTTGGCCAGTGTTTTAAATTGCAGTACCAGCGCATTTTTTCCAGTGCATTTTCAACAATCCCATAGGCGCGCGGCGATATTTCCGCTGCCGTTCCCGCCAGAAAATAAATCAGCGGCGCCAAACTTTTCAGCCCGTCCAAACCATATGCCGGATAGTGATTGCAGTGATGAAACATGGAGCCGTCCGGCTTAAAGGTACCCTCTAACCCTTTGGCATACTCAATGGATGCATTCAGCCAACCGGCAAAATCCAGCAGTTGTTTTTGCCGGTACGCTTCATCCTTTCCCAGCAAAATAACCATCAGCATAGCATGAGAATAGGTGTTCAAAACGTCAACATTAATCGAACATTCCTCTGTCGGGCAATTAATCCGGCCAAGCCCGGTAATCCAAATCACCATCTTGCGAAGTGCGTCCAGTAAGCGTGCTTTTTTCGTTGCCAGGTACTCGCTCATTAAAAAAATACTTTCAAACAGCTCTTTTAACACATACCCATAGTGATGCGTCGTGCCTAAACTGCTGCCGTAAGCCAATCCCTGATCCCAGAGGTGCTCAATCAGCGTTGCATACATCCGGAATATCTTTTCTGATTTTTCCCTTTGATAATAAAGAGCTATGTCTAAGAGCAGCGCTCCTGTCCGGCGCATATCAATGCTGATTCCCTGCGCTGTCAATTCTTTTCTTTGCTCGGCCGGTAAAATATCCAAGGTATACACGCTGTCAATCGAACGCCCGGTCAAAAGTCCATTGTATTCTTTCCACTGATAACGACTGTACCGCTCATATATTTCTTCGTATTCCAGTGCTTTTTGCCGTTCGGCATATTTTTCGGTCAGATATTCCTTTTGCCGCTGCCGGATGATGCCGGTGTCCTTAATCAAATTTTTAACCGAAAAGGCTTTTTTGGCCGTATCTGCCAATGCTTTTTTTCGGCATTCCTCAAAATGCAGCAGTTTCATCCAATGTCCGCTGGCGCCAATGTTGGGGTTCACCTGTCTGACCTGCCGATCCGGTGTCGGATGCCGGGGATCAATCTTAGCCGTCAGTTGAACATCGCTTAAATAAAGGCTGCCTTCTGTTTTCGGAAACTCAATTCTCAAGCTGTCCATGCCTTCTTCCGGCCGGCCAATCATATCCCGCTCATAAATCACCCAGGCCGTCCGCCAGCCGCTGAAATCCAAACCAAACGAAAACCAGCAGCAGCTTTGCTCCATTTTTTGAAAGACAAAGCGCAGTTCTCCTGTTTGCGGCTTTGCCTGATAAATCCAAAAGCAAAATGTGTCCCGGGCCTGATCGGTTCCTCCGCCGGAAAAATGACGGAAGGCATTTTCCTGTCGCAGTTCAATTACGGCTCCCGGCTGATAATCAATCCGAATACTGCTGTCCTGATATTTAAAATGATCACAAGATTTCGTCCAATTTGCCGTGGCTGAAGGACAAATCAATTTGGTTAATAATTCTGAATTCTTCACGATATCCTCGCTTCTTTCTAACTCAATTTTAAAAAAGTTACAGGTCAGGCACTCATAATTCGGCGAAATGAATTAGGAATGTCGGTGTTAACTGAACTGTAGTCAAAGAGAGCAAACAGACAAATCCATTTGTTCTCTTTTGAAAGCCATGCCATGCAACAGGGCTGACGCACGGCATGTGTTCTTTTCAATTTTTAGACCGCACGGCTTTATTTTGCCATATTTGCCATGTAACGGTCATAAGCTGCCTGCTGAATTTGAATGGCTTCTTCCATGCCAAACTTTTCCAGTGCAGACTTAAATGCTTCATAGCCGCTTTCTACGTCCTCAGAGCCAAGTACCCATTTTTGAGCGGTTTCTACTTTTAAAGTATCAATCGCCGTCATCAATTCGGATAACCGTGCATTTTCCTCTTCGGTATACTGCAGGGTCGGGAACTGCGGACCAAAGTAATTATTGTCAACATACATTTGGACTCCGGCTAAAGCGTCTTTGTTCATCAATTGTTTCTCATATTCGAAATCCTGCTGTACGCCGATTGTCATCTGGCAGCCGAAGCCTCTCAAATTAACAACCGGATCGCCATTGGTTAAGATTTCTTCTTTAAATACCGGTTTGCCATCGACCATGGTGTAGGTTTCCCCTTCAACACCGAAATTGCTTAAACGCCGGCCTTCTTCTGTAAAGAAGAAATCAAAATATTTCATGGTTGCAACCGGATCGGGATTGCTGGCAGCAATACCCCAACCGCACCAGTGCAGCTTGCTGCGAACGGTTCTTTCATAAACTTTGCCGTCTTTGTCTGCCGGCGGAGCGATAACCGCAAAGTTAAAACCTTCCGGCATGCCTTCGTTGCTGTTGTACTTCGAGGTGCTGGCAAACCAGTCGTGGGTCATACCGCCTAAGTTTTCCTTAAGCAATACATCGCGTGCCGTCTTACCGCGGGTATAGATTTCCTGGTCAATCAAGCCTTCCTTGTACCATTGTGCCAGGTTTTTGTAAGCTTCTTTGTAAGCCGGCTCATACGGACCATACTTTACTTTGCCGTCTTCCTCATACCACATTTCTTTTGCGCCCCAAAGCTGAGCAAAGTCAGCAAATACGGTCTTCGGGCTTCCATCCCGGTTAAAATACGGAATTTCATCGGCTTTGCCGTTACCGTTCGGGTCCTTTTCCTTAAATGCCAGCAAAACATCATGCAGTTCCTGCGCATTGGTCGGTTCTTTTAAGCCCAGCTTATCCAGCCAGTCCTTACGGATATACCAACCCTGTGCCGCATCGCCGTCCGGAATATAGGGAATAGAATAAATATGTCCGTCCGTAGCGGTTACATGGTTTTTAATCGCCGGGTTAGCATCCAAGAATGCCTTGATGTGCGGTGCATATTCCATCAATTCGTCCAGAGCCAAAAAAGCACCCTGCTGCGCCAATTCTCCGCGGATTTGGCTATTGTCCCAGCAAACAATGTCAGCCAGCTTGCCGGAAGCCGCCATCAGCGTAAAAGCTTCCTTGTTGCTGGAAGAAGACTGAGATACATAACCGGTTAAGGAAATGTTGGTCAGTTCAGCCGCTTTTTTCATAACGGCATTGTCATCCTTATACGGTTCATGCAAGAAATAGAAAATGCTTAATTCCAACGGTTTTTCACTAGCTAAGAAATTGGCCGGTTCCGCTGCTTCTTCCTTCTTTTCGCCCTCTTTTGCTTCCGAGGTTTCTTTTTTGTCAGTTCCCTCAACTGCCGGTTTCGGGTCATCCTGCTTTTTTTCTTCCTGCTTCGTGCAGGCGGTAACTGTGGCCAGCAACGCCAAAGTTAAAAGCAAACTTAATAAACGTTTCATTGGTGCCTCCTTTTATTTATGTTTTTTGTTTCAGCCGCCCTGCTGACTACCTGAAACTTTTCCGTTTCCGGCAGTCAGCAAAGCGGCTTATATTAAGATTAGGACAGCCTAATCCCGTTACCAGATATTTTTACTCCTTCACTGCTCCCAGCAGCATGCCTTCCGCAAAATACTTTTGAATATAGGGATAAACAACCATCATCGGAATGACTGAAATAACAATCGTTGAGTAAATCAGGGTTTCGGTTGAAATCGTACTGCCAATATCCATATCCTGGATACTTTCGGCAATCTTGGACTCAACAATCATTTTTTTAAGCATAACCTGCAAAGGAACTTTGCTGTCGTCACGCAGCAGTATCATATTCCAAAAGTAACCGTTCCAGCGGGTAACGGCATAAAAAAGACCGATCGTCGCCAGTCCCGCTTTAGACAGCGGCATATAAATCTTCATTAAAATATAAAACTCTGATGCTCCGTCCACCTTGGCTGCTTCTTCTAAGGATTCCGGAATCGACTTAAAGAAAGTCCGAAGCAAAATCATGTTAAATGGCGTCATGGCAAAAGCGATTAAAATGACTGTCCGGGTATTCTCCAGATGAAGATCGCGGATATTTAAGTAAAACGGAATCATACCCGCCTGAAACCACATGGTTAAAACAAAGAAAATCGTCCACCCCTTTAGACCGGGCAACCGCTTTTTGGACAGCGGATACGCCGCTGACACCGTAAAAATAATATTAACCAAGGTACCGGCCACAGTATAAAAAATCGAATTGGCGTAGCCGGTCCAAATACTTTTGTTGTCTATGATCTTTTGATAAGCGTCAAAAGTCAGATCCATCGGCCAAAAAAGCACCTTACCGCTGATAACCGCATCCGGTGAACTGATGGAAGCGGAAAATACATAAATCAAAGGATAAACGGTAATAAAACCAATCAGTACCAAGACAATATGGTTTATTATGGAAGCGACTTTTTCGCCCTTACTTTGCTTGAAATTCATTTCCGTCCTCCTTTACCACAGCGATGTGCCGGACAGCTTTTTACTGACTTTATTGGCAAACATAACTAAAATTACCGAAACTACAGCGTTAAACAAACCAACGGCCGCCGCATAACTGTACTGAGCATGTTCGCCCAGTCCCATACGGTAAACATAGGTGCTGATTACGTCGGCAGTTTCATAGGTCGCCGGCTGATACAGCAAAATAATCGCTTCATAACCAACGGATAACATACCGCCGATTTTTAAAACAAGCAGCACGACAATGGTCGGCATAATGCCCGGGATGGTTACATGCCAAATCCGCTTAAACTTATTGGCACCATCCACATAGGCTGCTTCGTAAAGATTTGGGTCAATCCCCGATAAGGCCGCCAAATAAACAATGGCGTTGAAGCCCGCTTCTTTCCAAATGTTCATGGTGATAAAAATTGTCCGAAAGTATTCTTTCTTTATTAAGAAGTGAACCTTCTCCCCGCCCAGCTTTTCAATCAGGATATTGACCAAACCGTTGGTCGGTGATAAGAAGTTAACCACGATTCCGGCAATAACGACAATCGAAATAAAGTGCGGCAAATAAGTTAAGGTTTGAATTGTCTTTTTAAAGTAAAGATTTTTTACTTCATTTAACATCAGCGCCAACAGAATCGGAATTGGAAACCCAAACAACAAACCGTAAAAGTTAATCAACAAGGTGTTTTTTAAGTTTCTTCCAAAATAAGGACTGCTTAAAAAAGCACTAAAATGTTTAAAACCAACCCAAGGGCTTTTCGCCATACCGGCAAAAATCTTGTAATCCTTAAAGGCAATTTGCAGACCCCACATCGGCTTATACATAAAAAAGATATAAAATAAAACCGCCGGTATCATAATCACATATAACTGCCAGTGCTTAAAAATATTTTTAATCCCTTTGTCCAGTCTGTTCGATCTGTAGGAAAAAGGGGCTTTGGAAATCATATTGTTTTTCATAACCAAACCTTTCTTTTTTGTTCCCTCCTCTGACTACTTGTTTAAAATATCATAAAAACCGGGGGAGTTCCATTTCCAAAATTAGCAAATCCATCTTCATTTTTTCAATTCATCCCCATTTTTTCAACTGCAGGTTTCAATATTTCAAGTTTTTCATATAGGCTGCCCCAGTTTCAGACATAAAAAAGGGATGCCTTCTGCGGTTGCAGAAAAGCATCCGTCTGTTTCGCTCGGTGCAATTTATTATCCCATTGCTCCCACCCTCATCCGCTATGCTTGGATTCCAGATAGCGCCCGGGCGTTTCTCCTGTATATTTTTTGAACAGCCTGAGAAAAGTGTTGACGCTGTTAAAGCCCACCGCCTCGGATAACTCTTTGTTTTTAATAGTTGGATTCTTTTTCATAATTTCTTTGGCCTGTTCAATTTTATAACGGTTGAGATAATCCTTGAAATTAGTCTTATACTCTTTTTTGAACAGCATGCTGACATAGGTTGGTGTAATAGAAAAAGCTTCCGCGACATCGTTTAAGGAAATATCCGTCTGATAGTTGGCATGAATATACTCTAACAGCCGCAAGGCCAGACGATCTTCCTGATAAACCGGATTTTCATCCTCCGATTTTTCCAACAGTGTTTGGAAGAGGTTATGGACCTTGGCTCTGAACTCGGCCTCCCCGGCCGGCGTTTTTAATTCCAGGTAAAGAATCGTTCCTTCGCCGTAAACATCCTCAGCCGTTTTGAGCTGCTGGTTCAGCAACCGGTTAATGGTGGCAATGATGGCAAAGGTCAGCAGTGAAATATTTTCCGCATTCATTTCATGCCGCTTAAAGTTTTGGTTTAAAATATGTTCCAGCAGCAGATGCGTTTCTTCTTCCTTCCTCTGCTCAACATAATTCATCAGACTTTCTTCCACATCCAGCGGATAATAATAGGTGATTGGTTTCACTGCCAGGCTTTGTTCATAGGACGTCAGCCGGTTTTTCGGTAAAAGGCTGCGATAATTTAAAGCTTCAATCGCCGAACTGTAACTTTCCTCCAAATCTCTGAGTGCCGCCGCCGGTTTGCCCAATACGGCCAGCACCTGAACGCCATAGTCCTTTCCCAGACTGTCCAGCAATTCTTCAATATCTGCCTTTCTTTCGGCATAGTCCCGCTCAGGAAAAAGCAAAGCCAGACGTTTCTTTTCCAGTTCAATCATTTCGCAGCGGCCGCCGCGGCGGCTTAGAGCTTCGACGTAAAGCGTTGTAATCCGGCGCCAGATCTTGCCCAGGTTTTGTTCGGAAAACTGTTCCCCCATCTGTGTATAGTTGATATGCTCGGCCAGTATCAAACAAAACGGCCCTTCAAAGTCGCCCAAGCCATATTTGGCCGTTTTTTCCTCAATATCATTTTCATCCGACAGGCCATAGAACAAATCCCGCAGAAATTTCATCTTTAACGGTTTGGTATTTTCCCGAATAATTTTTTCCAGTTCCTGTTTGGTGCGATTCATTTTTTCAGATGCTGTCCGAATCAGGGCAAACTCATCGCTGCCGCTGACATGATAATCCTCCTGAAACTGATTGACCACCGACAAAAACGGCCGGTAAATCCGGCGGCTGATCAAATAGGCTCCAATTGCGCCAAAGCAAATCAGAGCCAGATAAATCCAGCCAAATTCCATCATAATCTCCGCCCACATCTCGCCAAAGCCGGGAGCTTTCGCAATATAGTACAATTCCAAACCGCCCTCGCCAAGCGGGTACTGATAAAGCATATAGCCGTCCGGAATAAGACCGGAAGATTCCTCGTCATAAAGCTGTTTCAACAGCACTTGCCATTGCTCCTCCGCAATTCCATAATTCCGTGCCAGTAAAGTCCGGCCGCCGGAACTGACAATCAGACCGCCGCTGCCCCATTCATTGATATCGGGAAACAGTTCTTTTTCCGGATAAGAAAAATAAGACAGCATTTCGATATTGCCGAGCAGCCTTTGCGCTTCCATAATGGTAACGATCTGCCCGGACACATTATAAAAACTGCCGTCACCGACCAGCACCGGCCGTAAACTGTTCTGTCCGGAAAAATATTCCTTCCAGTCTGCATCACCGCTAAAAGGAAAGGCCATTTTCCGGTAAAACTTTTCTTTGTTTAAGGTTCCGTTGGCAGTAATGATAATGTCGGAATTACTTTTACCCATCGCCAAAAAAAAGTTTAAGCGGCTAAACGGCGACAAAGTTCGCTGAATATTGGTGTAAAGCATGGTTAAGTTGTAATAATCCACTTCTTTAGCCAACAAAAAGGTTTTCATTTCGCTGCTGGTGAAAATTTGACGGGAAACGTTAAAGGCTGTTTCTAAAGCCGTATCCGCTGCTTTAGCATATTGCTGCAAAAAAAGTTCGTTTTGGATGTCCGCTCTTTTACCGATATATTTTTTGGCACCCATAAAAAATAAACCTATAATGATCAGCGTATACGCACAAACGATGCCCATATAGGTTAAAAATAATTTCTTATAAAACTTGCGGCTATGCATCCTGCCACCTCAATTCTATTCGATTTCCTCAATAAACTGAACGCCTTCGATAATCTGCCATGAACGAATAATCTCATCATGACTTCTCTTGACCTCAGAGCGAAGCAAAAGAATAATAGTAGTAATCTCAATGTTTAGCTTACTCCGCTTGATTTGCAAATCAAGCACATCATAACGGTTGTCCCGGCTAAAGTCAACCAAAGCGCTGATCGGTTTGTCAGAGTTATATTCTATATACAGCCGGATAATCCGGGAATTCATCAACAGATAGTTTTCCAGTGTTTGCAGCCAGGAATTAATCAGCAAAACAGCAAAAAAACCAATCACCGCCAATTCATAAAAACCAACGCCGACCGCCAGTCCAAGACAGGCCGCCGTCCACAAGCTGGCGGCAGTGGTAATGCCGCTGACCTGATTTTTATTGGAATTGGTAATAATCATACCGGCACCCAAAAAGCCGATGCCGCTGACAACCTGCGCTCCCAGCCGAACCGGATCCGATACCTTTAAATAGCTGAACACATACATATTGGTGGTCATCACCACCATTGAACCGAAACAAACCAGCATAAAGGTGCGAAAACCCGCCGGCCGCCGTTTACGGCCGCGCTCAATGCCCAGCACTCCGCCGATCAGGAGAGCCAGAACTGTTTTAATCAGCAGCGCCTGCATACTGATTCCACGCAGATTTTCAAAAATAAGATTCATAATATTTCCTCATGTCCCCGATTTGCCATATGATTCGGCTTTTAGTTTATGAAAGCACTTGCTTCGCAAGCCCCGGGACATTCGCATCGCCCTACGGGCGATTGCTCATGTCCCGAGTCTGCCATATGTCACTACATTGGTACAAGCAAGCTTGCACCAATGTAGTGCCGCATGTCAGGCTTTCATAACAAAAGCAGCTTCTGGGGAGAAGCTGCGGAGAAACGTTCCCGATGCGATTCGAACGCACGGCCTTTCGCTCCGGAGGCGAACGCTCTATCCAGCTGAGCTACGGGAACCTATTTATTTTTTACCTGCGCTGAGTTTTAACAATTTTAATTAGCACAACCGCAAGCAAGAACTATTATAATACAAAATCATCAATTTGAAAAGGATTTTTTTCATTTTTTTTGATTATTTTTAAATTTTATTTGAAGGATTGGATGAAAACCTTAATAAATAAAGGTTTCCGCATTTCAAAAATTGCACTGCAAATTAATATAAAAACATAAAAACAAGATAATATGCTGAGTTTGTCTATATGAAAGCTTGCTTTCAATATTGGCAAATTATAGCTAACTGCCAAGATAAGTTCATTTACGGAAACAAAAAATGAAAAAGCTCTTTGCATGGGTACGGTCGTCATGGCAGGATTTAAACCCAAGCCATGCCATCCGCTCCATAAAGATATGTATCCAGACCTCCGAGTACATATCTTTCAGCGAAGAGCCTTTTTCTTCTTACAATTTTAAATATTTCCGGTTAAGTTCCGGCTGCTTATTTATTTAAATAGAATTCCATCGGATAGGACGGATATTCCAACACTTCCAGTTGATCGAATGTTACTACGCCTACCGGCGCCCGCAGTACACTGGGAATCCGATTGACAATCGTAGCGCAAGTGTGCTCGACTGTCGCCGGTTTTACTACATGAAACTCCGTATCCGGCTCGCCGCTGATCTTCCAGTCGCACATATCGCCGTCGTTCGGCCCGTAAACCTTGCCGATGCATTTGGTTTCAATTACCGGCCCCTGGAAAGTTTCGGTTGTTACCACCGCCGCCATACCAATGCAATTTCCCTGCGGGATTTCTTCATTCAAAGTTGAAGAAAACAGCGGTCCGTCATGGAAATACGGCTCACAGCGCTGCGTCTGCGATTTGATCGTCCAGCCCATGCGGGAAGCCAAAGCTTCATTCGAGTTCCAGACATAGGAAGGCTCTAAGACTTCCGGATGCGCGATCTGCTTTTCAAACTCTTCCGGAGTCAGACCGACGCCATGTGCTTTTGCCAATGCCAATCCGTAATCCTCAACATTGTAGCTGACAGCCCCTTCGATTTTATCGATTCGATGACAGCCGCCGGCAATTAAGCCAACCATATTGACCCAGAAAATATCTTCCATTCCGCTGCCGACAAAAGTGCAGCCGTTTTCTTTGGCGGTCACGTCCAAAAGATTGGTTCTGACCGGGTCTGTCGTCCAGGAATAAGTAGATTCTTCACAGGTTGTGATCACACTGATGCCTCTGGATAAGCATTTCATAAAATGATCGAAGCAATCACTGACCAAGCTGAACAAGGTAACAACCGCAATATCCGGATCGGTATTATCCAGGACTTCATCCGCCTGATCGCTGATCAATACGCCGGTCTTAAAGCCGAGTCCGGCATAATCACCGATATCCATGCCGACAATCGCCGGGTTATTGTCAATCGCTCCGACCACCTGACAGCCGGTTTCATATAAATAGCGCAAAATATACTTACTCATCTTACCACAGCCGTATTGTACCACTTTGATCTTTTCCATAACATACCTCCCGTGAGAAAATTGTTATTTTTTCGACAATTTTAGTATACGCTCTCAGGTAAGGTGAGAGTCAAGATATTCGGGAATTATTTTTTAAAATTTACCGGTGCCTGCAACCGCAAAAACATCGACCGTCTGGTGCAATCAAAAACATTAAACTCCGTCAGCACCTCGCAAATATAGTCGCCGCCGATTTCATAGCCCTGCTCCCGGCAGTGTTTCAATAATTTTTGCGCCTGCGCTTTTTCCGACTCAAAATCACCGGCATAAATGCAGGCGTACATACCGCTTTCAATTTTTTCAATTTCGGTCTTAAGCGGAAAATGCTCGTCAACAAAAACGAAAATTTTATGCGAAACAAAGTTTAAACTACAGAAGTTTTCTTTTTTCAAAAATGTCCCGGCATTGCAGTAATAAACGGGCGGAATATGATGTGTCAGCAGCTCTTCTTTCAGCTGTTTCAGCACCAGTTCATAGGTATCAATACTTTCCTCATAAAAATTAATCGGGGTATTCATGGCGTAGATTTGCCGCTCCCTGATGTACTCAAGCGTTATCGTGCCGGGCGCCGGAGATTTTTTGTAGCGCTCAATACTGCTGATTGTTCTTTCGATTGCGTCCCGCTTGATTTTCAGCTCTTCAATTTCCTGCAGGGTCTGCTGTTTTTTCCGAATCAGCATGGCTTCAATCTGATTCAAATCCTCCGAATCCAGCACTTCCTTAATTTCCCGCAATTCCATCCCCAGTTCCTTCATATACTGAATCATATCCAGCCGGGCATTCTGTTTGATATCATAATAGCGGTAACGGCTGTTCGGATCGGTATAATAGGGCCTCAGCAAACCCAGCTCGTCATAAAAACGAAGCGTCGGTATCGTTGTCTTATTCAGGCGTGCCATATCGCCAATACTTAAATATTTCCTATTCATTGTCAGCCTCCTTAAAATGTCATGAAGGTTCCACTTTTCCGGGTTCTGCCAAAATGTGACGCCTTTTGGGGTCAGCTACGCAACCGCGCAGAAACAAAAAGAGTGTCGACAGAGTTTACTTTTCTTTGCTGCTTTTACGCACCAAAACATATAACTAGCAAATGTTCTGGCCACCGCCAAAATGTTAGTCGGTGTCGTCGTGTATCATAAGTTTCAAATCCTTGTGACCTCAATTTTAATATTAAAAAATCATATTATGGTTTGACAACTCTTATCATCTGGTAT
Source organism: Lachnospiraceae bacterium oral taxon 500 (assembly GCA_002999035.1). NCBI lineage: Bacteria > Bacillati > Bacillota > Clostridia > Lachnospirales > Lachnospiraceae > Lachnospiraceae bacterium oral taxon 500. Next base: position 2,186,345 of record CP027241.1, on the reverse strand, counting down.
ATAATACTAGATGATAAGAGTTGAGAATTATTTGAAAGGAGAAACGATGAAATTAATGCGCTGGCAGGAAATGCCTGACTTTGAAATATACAGCGATCAGCTTTTAACCATCGTCAATCAGCAGCTTTCCTTTTTTCCGATTGAAATCACCAATTCCATGATCAATAATTATGTCAAGCAAAAGGTCATGCCTTTGCCGGTCAGGAAAAAATATCAAAAAGTTCATATTGCCAGATTGATTGTTTTAAGCCTGCTAAAAACCGCTTACTCAATCGAAGAAATCAGTAAATATTTTAAAAGTTATCCGGCCGAAAGCGATTACGATCGGTTTTGTGATACCTTTGAACAGCTGTGGAACAGCGATTCCCTGACGCCGGCTTCGCCCGGCGATGTCACCGAACTGCTCCTTGCTACTGTCCTCAGTAAACAACGAGCACTCCGCCTTCTGACCGAGAAAGGAAATATCCAATGAAAAACTTATCTACTCTGGAAAAATTGAACACCATCTCTCATTTGATTGGTGCCATTATCGGCATTTTATTTCTTTGCCTGCTTCTGATTTTTAAAGGCAATACTGCCGCCGCCATTGTCGGCTACAGTATTTACGGCGCCTGCTTTATTTTTCTTTTTTCAATGAGCACGGTCTATCATCGGGTGACGCTCCCTGCCCTGAAAAAGTTTTTTCGGGCATTTGACCATATTTCAATTTATTTATTTATTGCCGGCACTTACACGCCAATCATTATTTTAGGCCTGAAAAGTTCCCTGCGCTGGCTGTTTTTAGGTCTGATCTGGACGGTTGCCCTGGCCGGTACGGTATTTAAGATTATTTCCTACGGCAAATACAATAAATATAAGATTTTTTCCGTTATTTTATACCTGTTGATGGGCTGGCTGTCCGTCCTGATTATCGCTCCGCTTTATAAAAATACCTCGCTGGCCTTTATTCTCTGGCTGGTCTTAGGCGGTATTGTTTACAGTGTCGGAACTTATTTTTACAAAGATACCAAGCATAAGTATTCGCATTTTGTCTGGCATATTTTTGTTTTGATCGCGGCAGTCTTTCACTTTATTGCTATCTTTATTTTACAATAGCCTAAGGAATGACACAAGTGCCAAAAGTATAAAAAATCTGACGGTAAATGTTCCGGTCATATCAAGTAGAAATCCGTTATTGGAACCGGAAACCAAAATACCGCTTTTCTCCGGCGCAGCCGCACCGGGAGAAAAGCGGTAAAATTTTAGTTATTATCTCAACTTTCCCATGTTCGCCAGAACGGTCTTTTTTAAACTCGTTGCATGGACTCACTCTCCGAGCGGGATAGAGTCAAAAAAGACTATGGGAAAGTTGAGTTATTATTCTGTAACTCTAAAAATCAACTTCCCCAACTCAGCAGCAATCATCGGCACAACCGCCAAAGCCGCCGCGTACAGGAACTGAACGCCGGATAACGGCACACATTTAAAAATCAGGTTTAGGCCCGGTACATACAGTACCACCAGAAGCAGAGCAATGCCCAAAAGCGCCGACAGGTTCAAGTAGCGGTTGCCCAGCACAGCCATCTGCCACAGATTTTGCTTCTCTGACCGCGCACTGTACGCCCGCAGCATTTCTCCTAAAATTAAAGTGGTAAAGCAAAAGGTTCCCGCTAACTCACTGCCGCCCAAATGCATTCCCAGCCGGTAGCTGAATAAGGTAGCCGCAGCCAGGCCAATTGACTGGATAATCAGCGCCCTGATCATGGTTTTATCCAATAAAGCTGCGTCCTTTGAGCGCGGCTTTTCCTGCATAATCCCCGCTTCGCCTTTTTCCAGACCGAGTGCAAACGCCGGGAAAGAATCGGTCAGCAAGTTAATCCACAGAATTTGCGTAGCCGATAACGGCGTGCCCCAATTCAGGAGCATGGCCACAAAAATAATCAAAATCTCACCGATATTGCAGGACAGCAGAAAGTTGACCAGCTTACGGATATTGCTGTAAATAATCCGGCCTTCTTCCACCGCCGCCACGATGCTGGCAAAGTTGTCATCGGTTAAAATCATATTGGCCGCTTCTTTGCTGACATCGGTGCCGGTAATCCCCATGGCAATACCGATATCGGCTTTTTTCAAGGCCGGTGCGTCATTGACACCGTCGCCGGTCATCGCTGCCACTAAACCATTCGCCTGAATGGCCTCAACAATCCGGACCTTGTGTTCCGGTGATACCCGGGCAAAAACATTGGTCCGCATAACGGTATCTTTTAACTCTTCGTCCGTTAAATCATTGATTTTTGCTCCCTCCAGCGCCTGCTCCTCACGCTCGATGATCCCCAGCTCCTTGCCGATGGCCGCAGCCGTGATCAAGTGATCGCCGGTAATCATGACCGCCCGGATACCGGCCTCCTTAGCAACCGCCACCGCCGCTTTTGCTTCTTCCCGCGGCGGATCAATCATGCCGCTTAAGCCGACAAAGATCAAATCTTTTTCATTTTCTTCCGGTACAGCATCCGCCGCTACCTCACGGTAAGCATAGCCCAAAACCCGGAGTGCGGTTTGGGCGTAAGTGGTATTTTGCGCTAAAACGGCTTCTTTTTGCCTATCGCTGAAAGGCTGAATCCCATCAATGCTTTCGATTTGCGAAGCCCGGGCAATCAGCTGATCCGGTGCACCCTTAGTTAGTAAATAAGTCTTACCGTCAATCCGGTGCATGGTTGACATCAGCTTGCGCTCCGAATCAAAGGGAAACTCCCCAATCCGCGGATAACTTTTATTTAAGGCCACGGCCGGAAAACCGGCCTTATTTGCCAATGTAATCAATGCCCCCTCGGTCGGGTCACCGATTACATCGTCGTTTTCGATTTTGGCGTCATTACACAGACCGGCTACGCGGAACAACCAGCGCAAAGCGGGATTGTCACTGACGGCCGCTTTTTGTCCGTCCGCCGTTAAAATCTCGCCATTGGCCGAATAACCGCTGCCGGTTACGCTGAAAATAGTCTGTCCGTCAAATAAACTGACGACGGTCATTTTATTTTGAGTTAAAGTACCGGTCTTATCCGAACATATCACCGCTGTCGAGCCAAGAGTTTCCGCCGCGCTTAACTGCTTCATGATGGCGTTGCGCTTGACCATTCGGGTCATGCCCATCGCCAAAACAACCGTTACTACCGCCGGCAGGCCCTCCGGAATGGCCGCCACGGCCAAAGCGACCGCCGTCATAAAAATCTCCAGCGGCGCCGTTTTTTGCAGCAGTCCCAAAACAAAAATAATGGCCGCAATCGCCAGACAAATAATGCCCATTACCTTACCGAAATCGGCCAGGCTTTTCTGCAAGGGCGTCTTTTCTTCTTCCGACTGATTTAACATTTTAGCAATATGACCGATTTCCGTATTCATGCCGGTACCGGCCACCACCGCCTTACCCCGGCCATAGGTAACAATGGTACTCATATAAGCCATATTAAAACGGTCGCCCAAAGGTGCTTCTTCGCTGACTGCCTGCCCGCAGCTTTTTTCCGCCGGGACGGATTCGCCGGTCAAAGCCGACTCGTCAATTTTTAAGTTAATGCTTTCCAGCAAATACACATCAGCCGGCACATAATCGCCGGTTTCCAAAAGCACGATATCACCCGGTACAAGTTCCTCCGAGGCCACTTCCATATTCCGGCCGGCCCGAATCACCTTTGCCCGGGGCGAGGACATCTGCCGGAGCGCAGCCAAGGCCTGACCGGCTTTGTTTTCCTGGTAAGTGCCCAGGGCAGCGTTTAAGACAACAATCGCCATAATGATAACGCCTTCCAGCCATTCACCCAAAACGACCGATAAAACGGCGGCAATCAGCAAAATAAGGATCATCACATCCTTAAACTGCTCCAGCAAAATCTGCCAAATACTTTTCCCGGCTTTTTCTTCCAGCTTATTCTCGCCGTATTTGGCCAGCCGGTCTTTGGCCTCCGCCCCAGTCAGCCCATTCTCCTTATCGGCTGACAGCTCGGCTAAAACTTCCTGTTCTGTTTTGGTATACGCATTTTTCAAAGAAATATGCCTCTCTTTCTGTTATTGATACAGCGGATATTTAGCAGTAATCTCCGCCGTCATTTGCTTAGCTTTGGCCTTATTGCCCTCAAAATCGGTCAACACCAGCCGGATGATCTCGGCAATCTGATCCATATCGGCTTCTTTTAAGCCGCGAGTGGTTGCCGCCGGCGTTCCCAGGCGAATCCCGCTGGTAATAAACGGGCTTTGCGGGTCAAAGGGAATGGCGTTTTTATTACAGGTGATATTGACCTCATCCAAATGCTTTTCCACTTCTTTACCGGTTTGATCAAAGCTCCGCAAATCCACCAAAATCAAATGATTGTCCGTGCCGCCGGAAACCATGTTAATCCCGCGGTTTTTCAGGCCGTCGGCCAGCGCCTTGGCGTTTTTAATAATTTGCTTTTGGTATTCCACAAATTCCGGCTGCATTGCCTCTAAAAAGCAAACCGCTTTGGCCGCAATAATATGCATCAGCGGCCCGCCCTGAATACCGGGAAACAGCGCTTTGTCAATTGCTTTGCCGTATTTTTCCTTGCATAAAATAAGTCCCCCTCTCGGCCCGCGCAGCGTCTTATGTGTGGTCGTTGTAACCACATCCGCCAGCGGAAACGGACTGGGATGCAGCCCGGCCGCCACCAGGCCGGCAATATGCGCCATATCAACCATCAGGATGGCCCCCACCTCATCAGCAATCTGACGGAACTTCGCAAAATCAATGGTACGGGCATAGGCACTGGCTCCGGCTAAAATCAGCTTAGGCCTGTGCTCCAGTGCAATTTGCCGGCACAGTTCATAATCAATATAGCCGCTTTCATCCACATGATACGGCACGATATGATAATGCCTGCCGGAAAAATTGACCGGGCTGCCATGCGTCAAATGCCCGCCATGTGCTAAGTTCATACCCATAATCGTGTCACCGACCTCCAACAGGGCAAAGAACACCGCCATATTGGCCTGTGCGCCGGAATGCGGCTGAACATTGGCGTACTCGGCGCCAAACAAAGCTTTGGCCCGCTCAATCGCCAGTTCTTCCGCCAGATCGACATACTGGCAGCCGCCGTAATAGCGCCTGCCCGGATAGCCCTCGGCATATTTATTGGTCAAGTGGCTTCCCATCGCCTGCATCACCGCTTCGGACACAAAGTTTTCCGAAGCGATCAGTTCAATATTGTTCTGCTGTCTGGCCAGCTCCAAATCCATCGCTCGCGCTATTTCCGGATCCGTATTTCGTACTTTTTCCCATGAAATCATGTTTTCCCTCCCGGCATCTAAAAACTTAATATAAACGACATCGTGCCCCTTCCTTTCTCCTGTTTGGAAAAATATAGAACTTAAATTATCAGTTCATTTCACTCAAAACGAAGTTTTAATGTCGTTTCCTCTGGAATGTTTAAAAGCAGTATATCATTTTGCCGAATCCTTTGCAACAAAATCTAAAAAATACAAGATGGCTATCCACAAAATGCAAAAAGCACAAAAGAAATTAAGTTATTCTTTCCCCTTCAAAATTGTCAACATTTCACGCGGCGTTACTACAAAAGCCTTTAAAGGAAAAGCAAAACTTTTTTCTTGCCAGCACTTCTCTATATTCTTCTATAATCTCATCACTTAAGACAGGAATAATTCCGCCCATCAAGGCTTGCTCCATGACAGCTCCTGGAAGCGAATCCCAGCGTAATAGTGCCGACACCAATACATTTGTATCAATTACCGCGTACAGTTTTGTCATGTTCTCTTGCTCCTGTAGGCGGCAATTTCTGCATCAATCTCATCCATTGTCATATTCGCTGTACCATTTTCCTGCGCTTTTTTACTAATCCGTTTCGCCGCCTCAACAGCGGTTAATGCTTTATAATCCTCACTCGGAAGTGTCATGCTAAAGGGAATCCCACGAACCTGTACCGACCGAGTCAAAAACATACGAATTGCCGTCGGCAAATCAAGACCAAGTTGAGAATAAATATCTGCGGCCTCCTGCTTTAAAGTATCATCTACTCGAAGTTGAATCAATTCACTTGCCATATTTATACCTCCTTCAGTTGAAGTTATTCGCAATACAAATATATCATATATTATTATAACAATCAAGTCCATTACTGCCAGAAACACAAAAATCAATTTTACATGTATCGCAATTACAAAGCCTTTTAGTAAAGACACACAATGGATTAAGGGCAACTGTACAATCATCCAGCCGCCCTTAATCTTAAACTTAACTTGCCAAAAAAGAAGTCTCCTTTTCGCAGTTAAAACACTTCCTGTTTCTGTGTGGTATACAACCAGCCGTAGTCTTTTTCGATATATGAAACCTTTAATTTCCCCCTTTGTCTGCCGGTTTAATCACCTGAATTCCCAATTCCTTCAGCTGCTTTTCCTCAACGATATTCGGTGCGTCCGACATCGGGTCGGACGCGTCTTTGACTTTAGGAAAGGCAATCACCTCGCGGATGGAATCCGCCTTGGCCATCAGCATAACCATCCGGTCAAGACCATATGCCAGCCCGCCATGCGGCGGCACTCCATACTGGAAAGCATCCAGCAAAAAGCCGAACCGCTCGTAGGCTTCTTCTTTGGTAAAGCCCAGCGCCTCAAACATTTTTTCCTGCAAATCCCGATGATAAATCCGAAGGCTCCCGCCGCCCAATTCATTGCCGTTTAAGCAAATATCATAGGCAACCGCCCGCACTTTACCCGGATCGGTATCCAGCAGCGGAATATCCTCCTCCATCGGGGTAGTAAAGGGGTGATGCTTGGCCATAAACCGGTTCTGCTCCTCGCTCCATTCTAGCAGCGGAAATTCCGTGACCCAAACAAAATCATACACATTCTTATCCATATAATTGAGCCGTCTAGCCAGTTCCAGCCGCAGCTCGCCCAGCACGTTAAAGACCACTTCCGGCCGGTCAGCCACCACTAAAATCAAATCGCCGTTTTCCGCTTCGGTTAATTGCCGGATTTTTTCAATTTCGGCATCGGTTAAAAACTTAGCAAACGATGATTTTATCTCTTCCTTAACCGCCAGATAGGCCATGCCCTTAGCGCCGTGATATTTACACAGCTCGGTTAAAGCATCAATCTGCTTTCTGGGCAAATCAGCCATTCCCTTAGCGTTAATCGCCCGGACACTGCCGCCGTTTTTAATGGTATCGGCAAAGACAGAAAAGCCGCAGCCGGCAGCTACTTCCGCCAGATCCTTTAATTCCAGACCAAAGCGCATATCCGGCTTATCCGAACCGAACCGCTCCATTGCTTCCTGATAGGTAATCCGCTTAAAAGGAATGGCAATATCCATATCCATTACCTTTTTAAAAATATATTGCAGCAGACGCTCATTTAAATCAATGATATCTTCCTGGGTCACAAAGCTCAGTTCCATATCAATCTGGGTAAACTCCGGCTGCCGGTCGGCCCGTAAATCTTCGTCCCGGAAGCATTTGGCAATCTGCATATAGCGGTCATAGCCGGACAGCATCAGAAGCTGCTTAAAAATCTGCGGCGACTGCGGCAGTGCGTAAAACATTCCCTGATTGATTCTACTGGGCACCAAATAATCTCTGGCTCCCTCGGGCGTGGAACGGGTCAGCATCGGTGTTTCAATCTCCAAAAAGCCTTCTCTGTCTAAAAACTCACGGGCAGCCGTTGTGACCTTATGGCGCAGGAACAAGTTTTTTTGCAGTACCGGCCGGCGCAAATCCAAATAACGATATTTTAAACGCAAATCTTCTTTGGCGTTGACCTCGTTTTCAATATGAAACGGCGGCGTTTCTGCCTGATTTAAAATCCGCAGCGCCGTTGCCTGAATTTCAATTTCACCGGTTTTTAAATTGGGATTGACCCCACCGTCACCGCGCCGCTGAACGTTACCGCAGACCGCCACGACAAACTCCGCCCGCAGCTTTTCGCCCTTGGCAAAGTCCGCCGCTCCCAAGACGGTTTCATCTAAAAATACTTGAATTAAGCCGCTGCGATCCCGAATATCCAAAAAAATAACGCTGCCCAGGTTCCGGCGCTTCTGCACCCAACCCATAACCGTTACCTTTTGACCGGCATTTTGTAGGCTCAAATCTGCCGCATAATGCGTCCTTTTCATGCCTGCCATTGATTCATTCATTCCCTGTTCCTCGCTTTCTGTGTATAAACTATCAATGCCCTCTTAATATAAGGGCATGTCTTAATTATCCCCTTAACTTTCCCCTGATCGAACTGTTTCGCTTTCTGCCCGGGCGGGCGGTCTGCCTAAAAATGACAACATGGGCCAGTTGAGTTATCCCCTTAAAGTTCTCAATTTTCGCCGTCAGGCTTTTCTTTCTGCCTTTAACAAATAGCTTTCCAGCTCCGTCAGCCGCAGCGGAATTTCCTGGCCGCTAGCCATTTCTTTCAGCTTCAACTGTCCGCTTTCCAGTTCCGATTCGCCTAAAACAAAAGCATACTTCGCCCCCAGCTTGTTGGCGTATTTCATTTGCGCCTTAACCGAGCGGGCATTTAAGTCCATTACCGCCGAAATATGCTTTTCCCGCAGCCGGGCTGTCCATTTAACCGCCTCTTTCATCGCCGCTTCGCCCATATAGCCGATAAACAAATCACAAGTCGGTGCACTCTCAGCCGGAGCCAGTTCGGCTTCCATCGTCATCAGCAGCCGTTCCATTCCTACGCCGAAGCCAACTGCCGACGTCGGTGCGCCGCCAATCTCAGAGACTAAATTATCATATCGGCCGCCGCCGCAAATCGTTGACTGAGCGCCAATTTCCTCGGACACAAACTCAAAAACCGTTCCCGTATAATAATCCAGCCCGCGCACAATCTGGGGATCAATCACAAAAGGCACTTCCATGACCTGCAAAAGCGCCTGAACCTCGGCAAAATGTGCAGCGTCCCGCTCTGTCAGGTAATCCAGCATCCGCGGCGCCTCTTTTACCATCTGTTTACAGCCTTCTTCTTTGCAGTCCAGCACCCGCAAAGGATTCTTTTCCATGCGCTGCCGGCAGGTCGGACAAAGCTGATCCTGTGCGCCCTGCAAAAAGCGAAGCAGTTCTTTTTTATAGGCGGCGGCTGATTCCGCCCCGCCTAAACTGTTGAGATGCAAAACCACTTTTTTAAGCCCCGCCCGCTGCAGCAGCCGGTAGCCGAGAGCAATCACCTCCGCATCCGCCAGCGGATGCTCCGCTCCAAGGAGTTCCACACCAAACTGATGGAATTGCCTTAGCCGCCCGGCCTGCGGCTTTTCATAGCGAAAGGCCGGTGTGATATAAAACAGCTTAACCGGCTGAATATCGGCATAAAGCTTATTCTCCAGATATGCCCGCACCGTCCCGGCCGTGCCTTCCGGTTTTAAAGTAATGGAGCGGCCTTTTTTATCTTCAAAAGTATACATTTCCTTTTGAACGACATCCGTCCCCTCACCCATTCCGCGGGCAAATAACTCGGTATGTTCAAAGATGGGCGTTCGAATTTCGGAATAACCATAATCAGCGCAAAGCTGCCGGATGGTTTCTTCCAGCGCTCTGGTTCTGTTCAATTTTTCCCCATAGAGGTCATAGGTTCCTCGTGGTGCATTTGTCAACATTTTTCTTTTCCTTCCTATTATATATAATATGTCAAAAGCCTCCGTTTTACCGGTAAAAGCCTGGCTTGCGGCTCGGCCGTTTGGCGGCAAAAAACGGAAGCTTTACCCTTGTTCTAATTGCTTCCCGGCTGCCGGTAAGCGAGCAGGATCAATCCCGCCGCCGATTATTGGCCAAAAGAATCAGCCGCAAAAGGTTGGCAATCGCTACCGCCGCGGAAGCAACATAGGTCATGGCGGCTGCCGTCAATACCTTTTTCGCCCCGCCCAGTTCCTCCGGTGCTAAAATATTTTCCTCCCGAATGCAGGCAATCGCCCGAGTCGAAGCATTGATTTCCACCGGCAGCGTAATAATATAAAATAATACCGCCAAAGAAAACAAGATGATCCCCAGCTGAACCAAAAAAGGAATACTGAACATCAAGCCAAAAATTGCCATCGGCATGCCAAAACTGGAGCCGATATTTGCCACCGGATAGCACAGTGTTCTAAGCACCAAAGGCTTATAGCCCCGCGCATGCTGAATGGCATGGCCGGTTTCATGGGCGGCAATCGCCACCGCCGCCAGCGAGCGGGAAGCAAAAACGCCTTCCGAAAGCCGCACCGTTTTTGACGACGGATCATAATGATCGGTTAAATTGCCGCTGACATTTGTTACCGCCACATCATATATTCCGTTTTTGTTTAAGATCAGGCGCGCCGCGTCCGCTCCGGTCATCCCTTCCATATTGCCGATTTTGGAATATTTCCGAACCGCCGACTGCACCGACCATTGAGCGATCATCGCCAGCAGCAGTGCCGGCAGCACTAACATCAAATAATAAGGATCAATATAATAACCCATATGTATTTTCTTCCTTTCCGCCTGTCGTTCTCCTACCCACAAAACAGGCAAACTCAAAACCAGTTATCGCTTGATTTTTCAAACGAATTTCTTTTATTTAACAGTTTCCGCAGCAGGTATCTGATTAGATCATTGCCGGCAGAATTGACCGTAAAGTTCAATTTTTACTTATTTTTTAGTTTTATCCCGTCGTAAATACAGCGAAACACCCCGGCATTACGCGCTAAAGCAAAGACCGCGCTTTTCCGGCCGGATTTTTTCAGTATATCATAATTGAGCGGAAAATGCAAAAATATAATTACTCCTTATTCCTTAACTCGGGAGCGATCAAGCGCTTTTTGAATCTGATAACAGGTTTCACCGACCGAAGCACCAACCATCACTCCGACCAGCACATCCGTCGGATAATGTACGCCGACATACAGTCGGGAGAAGGCCATCAAAGCAGCCAGCAGGAGGATCGGGGCGCCGTACTTAACCGGCAGCATCCGCGCCAGGACATAGGCCACGGCAAAGGCCGTTGCACTGTGGCCGGATGGAAAAGAATAGCTTCTTTCCGGACCGACCAGGCTAAACAAACCCTCGACCGTTACATAGGGCCGTACTCTGGCCACCAAGGGCTTGATCACAAATTCAACCAGCAAAGCGCTGCTGATCAGGGAAGCTGCTGCCGTCAGCGCCATCCGCCGAAAGGGCGGAATAATAAAAAGAACTACCAGCAGCGCGATCCAAAGTTCACCGTTATTGCCTAGCCGGGTAAAAAAAGAAAAAACTCGATCCAGTCCCTCCTGCCGAAGGTTTTCCTGTAACCACATCAAGACATCCGCATCCATTTCCTGTAATAATACCATTCTCCACACTCCTTAACTATAAGTCTCTATTGGTTTAACGCCTGCATGAGTAATTGTCAATAATGCATGATTACTTCTTATTTCAGCGAATTACGTTACCTAAACTGCCGGCTCATTTTTTGTATGCTCTAACAGTTCCTGCCTTGACAGCCGCTTTCCGATATCGTATAATTCGAGCTGAACCATTAAGGTTTCCAAAGAAATAAGGTACAATTCCTATTATACTTAGTTTTGTCCGCGGTTACAATACAAACTTTTGTTAATTTTTCAAATTTCGCACAAGGTAAAGTGAAAAAGTAATTTCCACATGGAAGGGGGGAGAAGTATCGTGAAACCAAGCATTATTATCACCGGCGGCAGCAATGGCATCGGCCGGGCACTGGCTCTGACTTACGCCGCTCATTCTTATTTTGTATATACTTTAAGCCGCAGTAATCCGCATTGGCAGCAGCCGAATTTAAAACATATTTGCTGCGATGTAACCAGCCCGGAACAACTGGCGCAAGCCGCCAAAACCATCCAATCCGAAGGGCGGCCGGTTCAGCAGTTGATTTGTTGCGCCGGATACGGAATCGCCGGGCCGACGGAAGGTACGGAACTAAGTGCCGCCAAACAACAGTTTGATGTCAATTTTTTTGGGGTTTTTCTGACGATACAGGAGTTTTTGCCTTTATTAAAGCCAAGCCGCGGCAAAATCATTCTGATCAGCTCGGCCGCCGGTGAATTGGCTATCCCCTTCCAGAGCTTTTATTCCGCTTCCAAAGCAGCAGCCAATAAACTGTTAGAGGCCTGGCAGCTGGAACTTCGCCCGTTCGGTATTCAAGTTTCTACCTTTTTGCTGGGGGATACCAAAACCGGCTTTACCGCCGCCCGGCAAAAAAGCATGACTTTTCATCCTCAATATCAACAAGCATATGTCCGCTCCATCGCTAAAATGGAATATGACGAACAACATGGTCTCAGCCCGGAAGCAACAGCTGCCTGTATTTACCGGCGCTGTCAAAAAGCAAAGCTGCCGCCTGTGCAGACCGTCGGCTGGCAGTATCATTTGTTCCTGCTGCTGCAAAGACTGCTGCCCCGGCGATTGGTTCTCTTTTTGATCGCGCGGCTGTATGCCTGAAAAATGAAACAGCAAGCACCAAGAAAAAATCTTAGTGCCTGCTGTTTTATATTTTCTTTTAAGCTTTCCGGTACTGCTTTAAAACCTCTTTCATTTCGGTGACGGATAAAACCCTGCGCTTGCTATCACCGCACCGTCTATCACCAGTGCCGGAATCGAAACGGCAATCGATCCGGATAAAAGGATATGACACAAATTATTGTTTTGTAAATGGAATTTGCAGCTCCGTCAATTTATCCAGCAAGGCGTTATATGCCTTTAATGACGCATTATCATCTTTTACCTCGATCATCATATCGCCTTCGACTTCTTTTATTTTCTTTATAAGATCATCCAAAGAAATTCTATCATTATCATAAAAATACTCATTTCCGACAACACTGACTTTTAATGTTGCATCCTTATTGACATCTTCCGAACTGCCCTGTTCTTTTTTTACTTCCTCTTTCGCCCGGTCATCTTCGATTTTAGAAGCTTCTTTCTGTGCAGCCGATTCTTTGGCGTTACCATCTCCTTTTCCTTGTCCTATGCCAAATCCAATACCAAATCCATTTCCAAACTTAAATAAAATAATAACCGCCGCAATTACTGCTATTACAAATACTGTCGATAATTTTTTCTTCATTTATTATTCTCCTATTGATAAATCCGTTTCTGAAGTATATAGGTAATTATACTCTTTTATTACATCTTCTATTCCTTCTTTTATTTTTCGATATGCCGATGCCGTTCCCGGCAAACTTCCGTCAAATACAAAATCACAAAAAATAGTTTCGGAATTATCATATCCGGCATTTAACAATGCCTTTTTTATATTTTCTCCGACCCTATCCTTATTTTTTATTATAGCAATGACTTCGCCTTTGTCAATCACTCTAATGCTCCAGTCAGTAACATTCATATCAAGTATCATTTTAAAGTTTTGACTTCTGTTGTAATCCAGCAATTCGGATAGGTTTGATCCATGTCTGCCGCTATAATCTCTTACTATTGAAATTTCTTTAGTCAGCTGCTCTGATAATTTGCTGATCTCTGCTTCCCGATCCCTTATTTTTTCGATAGCAAGTTCTAATTCCTGTACCTTTTGCTCTGTTTTTATTTTATTAGCCTGCCCATCCAAATGACTGAACAACACAAAAAAGAATATTACTATCAAAGTTACGTCTAACAAAGAGGTAAAGTCTAAAATCACATCTCTTTTTTTCATAGTCTATTTCTCATCTTATTATTCCGTTTCTTCTGACATTTTTTTAGCGATTTCAATCTGCTCTTCAACATCATCGGCTATAAGCGCATAAAGCAATTTGAATAAGACTGCAAAGACTATTCCCCAGGCAGTTGAAGTCAACGCAATAAAAAAATTGTTTTTTATATTTTCCATATCCCCGCTTGCCAGATCCAGCCCTAGTAGTCCGACGACAGTCCCCAGCATACCTAACAGCGGAAATATGGATATCATAGTTACAAATAAGGTATAAAATTTACTGGCTCCGTTTAACAGAAATTTTGAAAATTTTACATTTTTACTTTTCTTCCATTCATTTGTCCGTTTTTTTATTGCCAGCACAAAACCTTTTGTCAGTAACATAAATACGAAAGCGACCATGGCAGCGATAAGTATTATAAAATCGTTACTGAGTATACTAACTCCAAGTTTTTGAAATGCATCAATATAAAGCTGCATCATTTCCTCTCTTTTGAATTTGATTTTAATATCATTGTATTCTTTGTTTTTATCTCAACTTTATTGTTGTATGCAAATGCACCCTTTTTATCAAAAAAGCCGGTTATAGCCTATACTCTTCCAACATTTTATGGAATGTGACAATCATTCCCTCGAAATTACGCACATTCTCCGTCAACTGCTTTAATTGCTCGGTATAGGTGCTGACTTCGCTGTCGGCAGTTCTGGCTAATTCCGCATTTTCGGTCGAAGAATCACTCAGCGCCTGCATTTGCTCAACGATATCGCTTAAATTAAGAGACCGCTCTTCCAGTTCTACGGCTGACTCCGCCATTTTAATGGCCACGCCGTCCATTTCCGCTTTGGCGTTTTGATTGTTCTGAATCGCTTCATGAATCGTGCCGGTGCCTTTTTCCAAAATCTCATTCTGCTCATGGATATCAGCTACCATTGCTTCAATATCGCTTAAAAAGCTGCTGATATTTTCCTTAATCCGGCTGGCAGCCTGTTCCGAGTTCTGCGCCAGCTTTCGGACTTCTTCCGCCACCACGGCAAAGCCTTCTCCCAGCTCGCCTGCCCGGGCGGCCTCAATCGAAGCGTTCAGTGCCAAAAGATTGGTCTGATAAGCAATTTCCGATACAAAGGAGGCAATCTCTTCGGTTTCCTTACCCTTAATCTTTAACTTATCGCTGTTTTTGTTTAAAACCTCAAACTTTGCCCGCATTTCCGCCAAATCCCGCGTTGTATCGCTCAGATTAGCAAACGAATCCGTTGTCGTTTGAATCGCTCTCTCAATTTCGACTTTGTTGGTCATTTCTTTTTCCGATAAACGGATGATCTGTTCGGCACCGTCAGTCAAAACTGATACATTGTTGCGCGTGCTTTGCGACTGCTCGGTCGCATGGGCATAAAGCTGCTGCATCAAATCTGTAATTTTATGGCTGGTTTCCTCCATCGTCTTAGCAATGGAAATCAAATCCATCGAAAAAGATTTCATTTCACCGGTCATGCTGGATAAGTCAATAAAGCCTTCGGCAAAGCTTTCCTTATAATCCACCACTGTCCGAAAAAGGTCTTCGTATTCATCGGCCGTTTTTATCATCCGGCTGGGGACATAGTCTTTTTTGATTAGTCTCATCACTTCTTCCTTTACCTGTGCTGCCGGCCGGGTCAGGAGAAAACTGCCCAGTCCCGCATATCCTGCCGTCAGCCCGACAGCCAGCCACGGCTCTCTGACCAAAAAAGCAGTCGGCAACCCCAGCAGCAGCGTAAAAAGCAGCAGCTTAACCGTCTGATTTTTAACAAAACCCAGCGACAGCGCTTTCGAAAAGGCAAAGTTTTTTTCCTCCAGCAATTCATATTCAAACCGGAGCTTTAAAACCATTCTGCCATCGGCTTTGTCTGCCACCTGAATATCCACTTTTTCTTTAAAAAATTCCTTGGTTCCTTCCAGCAGGCCCAACAAATAATCATACATATTCCGCTTGGACAGGTAAGTCAAAGTCGCTTCCTGCCGGCCAACGATTTCCATATTTAAAACGGCCGGCCGCGAACCCGGAATTCGTTTCCGGACAACCTGATGAATATTATTTAAAGAACAAAGAAATGAAAACATATTGGCCTTTTTGAAGAAAATAGGATACATTTCATAGAAAGTTCCGATATTATTCCGGCCGATTGTTTTCCAAAGGTCGGCTTTCGCCATCCCGTAATTCTTCGCAACCGCTGTCATGATACTGTCTACCGTCTGATCGGAAATATCCTCCAACGGTGAGATTGCTCTGTCCGGATCAAACGAAACGCTCTTCAAAACCCGGTTAACTTCTTCTTTATTATATAATTTGTGTAATGTAGTGATCCATATCCGTACAACTGTTCCCTTCATATGGTTTCCTTTCTATATCTTATAAACTGATGTCAGTTCTTCAGGCTGTCTCTGATACCTATTAAATGTCCATTCTCAATTTTAGCATGGGAAAGCGGAAAGTCAATAAAATTTCATTTCTCTTTTATCCTTTTATTAATTCCTTTGATTTTTTTGAATATTTTTTTATAATTCCTTCCTTTACTGCTGTAATAAGCATATTAGTCCAAATAATAGGAAGCTCAAATAACAGAACAAAAGAAGGAAAATTTAAGAATCCCGCGCCAAACCGACTTGCAGTTTGGCGCGGGATTTTTATCATTTTCATATTACATCTCTTTCCCTATTTACCGGAAGCAGGTATGCAGGCTCCGGCAAGCAGGGAAAATTTAAACCCTGTTTTCCTTAATCTCTGGTCTTAATAGTATCTATGTTGTTCTTATCCACCAGCTGATTTTCCAGGATAACTCTGGTTTCTATTTTTTGACCGTTCAAATAATCATAAGCCGTATTGATCATGGCTTTTCCTAAGAAAAACGGCGGCTCGGCAATCGTAGCATTAATCTTACCCTCTTTGATACCGGCCAAAGTTTCATCCAGCGCATCGCAGCCAATCATAATGATTTCATCCTGACGACCGGCCGCCTGAATTGCTTCCAGTGCGCCCAGCAGCATTTCATCGTTAGCGGCATACAACCCATCAATTTTTTCATTGGCCTGTAAAATATTTTCCATAACCGACATACCCTGCGACCGGTCAAAATTAGCGGTTTGGCAAGCAACAATTTTAATATCGGGGTTTTCCTTCATAATTGAATTAAAGCCTTCCGACCGATTTTGGGCAACATTGGTGCCCATAATGCCTTGCAGCTCAACCACATTGCCTTTGCCATTTAAAGCCTTGGCTAAAAACTCACCGGCCATTTTCCCGGATTTAATGGCATCATAGCCGATATGAGCAACAACTTCGCCGCCCTTGGATTCTCTGTCCATGGTGAATACCGGGATCTTCGCATTGTTGCAGGCTTCCACTGCCGCTACAATTGCATCGGAATCGCAAGGATCAATGATCATAACGTCAACTTGCTTGGTGATCAGGTTTTCAATGTCCTTCATTTGGGTAGCGGCATCATCCTGCGCATCAGTTACAAAAATTTCCATGCCCTTTTCTTCCGCCGCTTTTTTGCAGCCCTCAACCACCGTTACGAAAAACGGATTGGTTTGGGTATTCATTGATAATCCAACCTTATACTGCTTATTTTCGGTTTGGGTTTGCTTTTGATCTTGCTTTTCCGTTTGCGTCTGCGGCTGGGTTGGTGTCTGTGTCTGCCCGCCGCAACCGGTCATCGCTGCTCCAATCACCATCGCTAAAACAACTGCCAATATTTTTTTCATAATTTCCCTCCTATCATTTTTGTAACAGTTCAGGTAAGCGGATATTCACACCTATGCCTCCGGAAAACTCGCTTTCCAATGGGATATCAAGCATAAATATTCATTTCTTATCGCCCACACTCGTGATGCCATTTCAACGAATTATGAGCGTCTTACCTTAATTGTTATGTTTTGCATCTGTTGTCGCTTCTTCCATTACCACTGTCTTAACCGAAACATCCTTTAACTTCCTGTCAATCAGCACTGCCGCTAAAATTACCGCCCCCTTTACTATTTTTGTTGCGTGTGGATTGACGTTCATAAGCGTCAAAATATTATCAATAATACCCATGATCATCGCACCGATAACCGTCGGCAGGACAAATCCCGTTCCGCCGCTCATCGATGTTCCGCCCAGAATAACAGCGGCAATCGCGTCCATTTCAATACCTTCTCCGTTGGTTGACTGCGCCGACCCCAGCCGGGCTGTCAAAATCACACCGGTAATCGCGCTTAAAATACCGCTGATAATATATACCATCCATTCAATCTTCTGCACATTGATGCCCGATAAACGGCTGGCTTCCCGGCTGCCGCCCAGTGCATAAATATAGCGGCCGAACCGGGTATTGGATAAAATAAAGTGTGCGATCGCGTAAACTACAAATAAAATCAAGATCGGAACCGGAATCCCGCCCAGCAAATCGCCCTTGCCGATAAACTTATAGGCATCAGACTTGATCGGAATCGGAGAACCGTTGGTATAGACTAAAATGCAGCCCCTGAGCAGTGTCATCATTCCCAAAGTAGCAATGAACGGCGGAATCGAAAACTGAGAAATAATCAGACCATTCACCGCTCCACACAGGATCCCGACAATCAGGGCCAGAACTAGTGCCAGCGCTACATTTCCAGTATCACGCAAAACCCCAGCGGCAATCACTCCGGCCAGTCCCACAATTGAGCCGACCGACAGATCAATCCCGCCGAGCAGAATCACAAAGGTCATACCACAGCCGACAATTCCGGCCATGGCAATCTGCCGGATGACATTAAAAATATTCCCTATGCTAAAAAAAGCAGGCGAAGCGATTGAAGCAACCAGAGAGATAATAATTAAAATCAAAACCGAACGATATAAATTGACGATTTCCGTTAATCTTATTTTTCTATTGTCCTTCATCTGTAATCCCTCCCGAAGCATAGGCCAATATCCGCTCCTGTGAAAAATCCGGTCTATCCAGCAACAAAACCGAGCGTCCCTCTCTCATTACCAAAATCCGGTCAGACATACCAATCACTTCCGGTAAATCACTGGAAATTAAAAGAATACTTTTGCCTTCTTTGGTCATCTCATTCATTAATTGATAAATCTCAGCTTTGGCACCGATATCCACGCCCCTAGTCGGCTCCGCCAAAATACAAATCTTGGGCGAACTTTTCAGCACCTTGGCCAGCACCACCTTTTGCTGATTGCCGCCGCTTAAATTACCGGTTTTTTGGCTCATACCGTGACATTTAATTGCTAACTTTTTAATATCGGCCTGAACCGACGTCTTTTCTTTTTTCTTATCAATGATGCCGGCCTTTAAAAAATATCCCAGCCCCAAAGCAATCATTGAACTGTTCTCCTTGATATCGCGTTCCAGTACCAGGCCTTCCTGCTTGCGGTCATCGGATACAAAAGCAATTTCATTTTTCAGCGCCTGCATCGGACTTTGAATCTGAAGCGGTCTCTGCTCTAGCCAAATCTCGCCTTTTTCCGCCGGCATCGCCCCATAAATCAGCTTGGCCAGTTCAATCATGCCCGCACCTAAAAGTCCGGTAATCCCTAAGATCTCGCCTTCCTGCACCTGAAAAGAAATCCCATGCACCCCCTGCCCGGTCAGATTTTTGACTGCAAAAGCCACCTTCGCGGAATGGGTCTCGCGCTCCGGGTACAAATGCGTAATATCCTTACCGACCATCAGCGCCACCACCTGATCATAATTGGTTTCTTTGACCGGCAAGGTCTTAATATATTTGCCGTCGCGAAAGACCGTAATCCGGTCGGCGATTTGAAAAATTTCATCCATTCGATGTGAAATATAAATCACCGCAATCCCTTTGGCCTTTAATTCCTGAATCAATCGGAACAAAATCTCTGTTTCCTCATTGGTCAGAGCTGATGTCGGCTCATCCATAATAATAATTTTAGCGCCGACACTTAAACATTTGGCAATCTCGATCATTTGGGCGGTGGCGACGCTTAAACTGCGGACCTTGGTTTTGGGATGAACCGGCAGATTTAATTTTTTAAGCTCCTGGGCGGTATCTTCATTCAGCTTTTTTTTATCGATTATTCCCAGTTTTGTAACCGGGTACCTGCCCAAATACATATTTTCCGCCACCGTCATATCGGGAATCATGTTAAATTCCTGATAAATCATGGCAATCCCCAATTTTTCAGCATCTTTGGTTGAAGCAAAACGGACTTCCTTGCCGTCCAGCAAAATCTTACCGGATGTCGGTCTTTCTGCACCGGCAATGATTCTCATCAAAGTGGATTTGCCGGCTCCGTTTTCTCCGCACAAGGCATGGACTTCTCCGGCGCAGACGTCCATTTTTACTTTATCCAGCGCCTTTACCCCCGGAAAGATCTTTACAATGTCCACCAGCTCCAATATCTTATCCGTTTTCATACCCGTCTCCTTTTTGCCAAAGATTTAATAGGCGCAGCCGCAGCGCAAAATAACATTGGTATAGCCTGTATATTCGCCGGTCAGAATAATGGCCTTGGCTCCGGCTGACCGGGCTTTCAGTTCGCTGTGCGGAATATAATCGATTTCCGCTTTCGGCAGCAGTTCCAACGCCCGCCGGTGAATCGCCAAACTGGCTTCTCCGTTTTCTTTGGCCTCATTTGCAAAGGTTGCCCCCTCAATCACCAAATACTTGGTGATTGCCTCCAGCACTTCGACATAGCGGGGTGAATCCTTTTTCCAGCCGAGGTCGATCCTTTCCACGCCCCTTGGCACCGGCAGACCGGCATCCCCGATCACTAACAGATCATTATGTCTTAATTCAGCCAATACCCTGTTTAACTGCGGATGAATAATTTCTGTTTTCAGCATAACTTTCTCCTTTCTATGACTCTTGCGCTTTTAAAAAATCATCAATCTCCGAGCGCAGCGGCATCGAAACGGCCGTACCCAGCTTTTGGACCGACAGTGCCGCCGTCGCCGAGGCAAACTCTGCCGCTGTCAGCAGTTCTTTTCCTTCCGCCAAAGCAACGGCAAACGCACCATTAAAAGCATCGCCTGCTCCGGTTGTATCAATTGCCTTTACTTTATACGCCGGTATCAGCTTTTCCACCTGACTGTTTTTACAATAAGCGCCCCGCTCGCCCAAAGTAATGACTACATTTTTTACGCCTCTATTCATAAACCAATCGGCCGCCGCCGCCGCGCCTACCTCATCCTGCACCGAAATTCCGCTTAAAATCTCGGCTTCCACTTCATTCGGCGTTAAATAATCAATCTTTTGATAAAGAGCCTCATCAATTTTTTGAACCGGCGCCGGATTTAAAATAATCATTGCTTTTTCCTGAACAGCCAGCTCTATCATTTTTTCCACTGATAATAAATTGGTTTCCAGCTGAAGCAGCAAATAATCGCTTTCCCGAGCCAAATCCCGAAGCGACTCCACTTCTTCGGCCGTGATATGATCACACGCGCCCGGCACGACCATGATCGAATTTTGGCTGGTATTTTCATCCACCAAAATCAGCGCCGCTCCGCTTGGCTCTGCGGTTGAAATCAACACTCTGGATGTGTCCATTTTTAAATCACTCATTGTTTTCAGCGCCAATTCGCCAAAGGCATCCTTTTTGACCTTGGTTACCAGCTGCACCCGGCCGCCCGACTTAAAAGCCGCAACGCCCTGATTAAACCCCTTTCCGCCTGCTCCCATTTGAAACATACTGCCTTTAATCGTTTCTCCCGGCACCGGCAAATGATCTCCCCTGGCCATTAAATCCGCGACATAACTGCCAAAAACTAAGATTTTACCATTCACTGTCTTTCCTCCTCCTGATTTCCTCTTCATTCAAAATATGTAAGCGTTTCCATATTTAATTAAAATACTTTCTTGGTTTCTTCTTTTTTATTCATTCCGTTTTCTGCACGGCATAGCCCATAATTTAATTTTTTAAGCCTATTTTTTCCGACCCCCGTAAAATCAGCTGATAGGGAATGGTCAGCCTTTTTACCTCACGCTCGGTCAGAGCTTTTTCTTCCCGCAGCGCCGCCATTTTCTCCAGTAAAATATCCATGACCAGCTTTCCCTGCAAATTAACGTCCCGGTCAATAATCGACAACGGATAGCCAATCAGTTTTAAGACCTCAATCTCATCAAAGCCCACCAGCGAAATCTGCTGTCCGATCTGCAGTCCGGCTTCGTTTAAATAATTCAGGCACCCCAAGGTCATTAAATTATTTGAGGTAAAAATAGCTGTCGGCGGCACGGGCAGGCTTAACAGCTGCTTTGCCCCCTCATAACCGCTTTGGATCTTAAAATCGCCTTTGACCACATAATCCGGCCGATACTCCAGTCTATGATCCCGCACGGCCTTAGTGTAGCCGTCCAGCCGTTCCTTGCCCGGCTTAGAACTGATCGGGCCGGTAATAATACCGATTTTTTGATGTCCGGCCTGAATCAAGGCCTCCACTCCGGCATAAGCACCGAGCAGATTATCCATAAAAACGCCATCTAAATTGCCGCCCAGTAAATCACGGTCAACCAGCACCACCGGAATATTCTTTTTCTCCAGCTGAATCAAAAGCTGACGGCTGATTTCATCATCCTCCGCTACCGGCGCCATAACCAAACCGCTGACCCGCTGCTGTTCAATCAGGTTAATCAGGCGATGCTCTTTCTCCCGCTGTTCATCACTGGTCAAGAACAGCAAATGATAACCGCTGCCCTGAATTTCTTCAGCCAAAGCCACAATAATCTTGGAAAAAAACGGATTTTCAATATCCGGCACAATCACGCCGATATTTCCCGTTTGACTGCGGCTCAGGCTTCTGGCAATGGCACTGGGCACAAAATTATTTTCGGCCACGATTTTTAATATTTTTTGTTTTGTTTCCGATTTGACATAACCGGAATTATTCATTGCTCTGGACACCGTGGCAATCGAAGTTCCTGCTTGTTTGGCAATATCCTGTATATTCATCGTCTTTTAACTATCCTTCTATATGTAAGCGCTTACAGCTTTATCTTACTCCTTATTTTCTTTGTTGTAAATGAACAAAATATATAATTTTAAAAATATTTTTTATCTATTTTGCTGTTATTTATTGTTTTTGTATTGAGCAAATTTACTATTTTCACTTTTGATTCTATTTCTTTCCAAATAAAGATCCCGCGCCAAACCGGCTTGCAGTTTGGCGCGGGATTTTTATCATTTCCATATTACATCTCTTTCCCTATTTACCGGAAGCAGGTATGCAGGCTCCAGTCGACGGGAATTTAGTCCTTAACTCCGCTTTCCTATTCGAGTTGCTAATAAGGCGGAACCGTCACATTTTCATTCCTTTTCAAAGCTTCCTTATATAAATCACTCAACTTTCCCACCGTCTTTTTTGACTCTATCCCGCTCAAACCCTGAACGAAATGCTTTGCGGTTCTGCCCAGGCGGGCGGTCTGCCTCAAAAAGACAGTTCTGTCGAATATGGGCAAGCTGAGTAGATCATTATTTACTCATTTTGTCATCACTTCCGCCCTGCTGCCCTTACATAAACAGCTTATACGCCACAAAGGCAATGGCAAGAAGCAGCGTTACCAGCGGAATCTCCCGCCAGCGCCGGGTTGTCACCTTTAAAAGAACATACGATACAACTCCAAAAATAATCCCCTCGGAAATTGAATAGCTCAGCGGCATCATAATAATCGCCAAAAAGGCCGGAATCGCTTCGGTAAAATCGGTTAAATCCAGTTCCCGTACCGGCTCAATCATAAAAAGACCAACCATAATCAGAGCCGGAGCCGTTGCCGCCGACGGAATCATAATAAAGAGCGGCGATAAAAACAGAGAAACCGCAAATAACAGCGCCGTAAAGAAAGAGGTCAGACCCGTTCGTCCGCCTTCGGCCACTCCGGCTGCCGACTCAACAAAAGTCGTCACCGTTGACGTTCCCAGCACCGCCCCGACCGTGGTGGCAATTGCGTCCGCCAACAGCGCCTGTTTGGCTCTGGGCACATTGCCGTCTTGATCCAGCATTTTTGCCTTGGTTGATACGCCGACCAAAGTGCCGACCGTATCAAAAATATCGACAAATAAAAATGTCAGCATCACAACAAACATTTCGCCGCTGAAGGCATTTTTCCAGTCAAAGTCAAAGAAATACGGCGTACTCGGCAAGGATATTATCTTCTCCGGCAGCTGAGTCAGCCCCATCGGAATTCCGATTATCGTTGTAATAATGATAGAAAAGAATAAAGCACCTTTGACCTTTAAACACAGCAAAATTCCGGTAATTAAAAGCCCAATCAGCGCCAGCAGCGCCGCCGGCTGCTTCAGATCGCCCAGCACCAAGGGCGTTGCCCCATTGACCACAATTCCGGCATTGCTTAACCCAATAAAGGCAATAAACAGGCCGATTCCCACGGAAACCGCTTTTTTAATATTAACCGGAATCGACTTAATGATCGCTTCCCGCACATTAAAAGCCGACAGCAGAAGGAAAATGATACCCTCCATAAAAACCGCCGTCAGTGCAAATTGAAAAGACTTTTGCCGGGCCAGCACCACTGAAAAGACAAAAAAAGCATTTAAGCCCATTCCCGGCGCTAAAGCAAAGGGAAGTTTCGCCAAAAATGCCATAATCAGCGTACCGATCAGCGCCGATAAGGCTGTGGCCGTAAAGACCTTACCAAAATCCATGCCAGTCGCCCCGTCCTGCGCCAGCATTAAAGGATTGACGATCAGGATATAGGCCATCGTCATAAAAGTAGTAAATCCGGCAATGGCCTCCTGCCGAATATTCGTTGAATTTTCTTTCAGCTTAAAATATCTTTCAAAAAAAGCTGCCATTTCATTTCCTCCTTAAAGCACCAATAAAAAAAGTCTTTCAACTTTTCCAAACTTATTCCGCCCAGCCCTTTTCCACCGGCGTTGCATCCTGAATCGGAAAATTTAAAAGATATATCATTACTTTTTTTATTATACCAAAAGAGGCATAAAAAGTAAATATTTTTTTATATTTTGTTTATAATGTTCGATTGCTGGGTTGAATTAAGAATAAGGAGCCGAACGAGCTCCTTATTCCATTCACAAGTGACAAACTCCAGTAATAACGCAGGAGATTTTTACTTATAATTAAAGCTTTTGTCTCTCCCCCTGCACAATTGATTTTTTTGTTACTACGCATATAATCCAGAAAGAACCTTAAGATTTTTATATTTTCTCTAATTATTCAAATGTAATTATAAAGTCGGAGTTGGTCGAAAAGAGTTTTGGTTTTTATCTATAATTACTTGGCCTTCACTTCCTGAGTCTAAGACTGTATTATCAACAGCATTAGCTTCAACCATCACGGCTGTCACTGAAAAAAGTTCTGATTCAGCGGTCAGCAGCGCCCCGACCTGCGCTGAAAAACAAGCATCACTTGCTTCTGCTTTTCCCTTAACTGCCACCATATGATTAGTGGAAATAAAGTTTCCCCTGCCCGAAGCAATACGGATAATAACCGGTTTCGCCTCATTACTCTCAAAATCAGCTTGCATAAGAACCAGCGAAAAATGATTAGCAATCACTGAATTATAATTGCCGGTAATCCAAACTATTCCATACTTACTGCCTCGTCTGTTATTGTATTTCTGCATGGGAGTCCACGGCTCATAATCGCGTAAAAAGTGATTGGCTGAAATCAAGTTTTCCGAGCAATTTCCCATCAATATAATCATTCCCCAATAAAAAGCATGCAGCCGATTTGCGGTAATCGTCGAGCGTGTTACACCGTCAAAATAAATGCTGCTTTCTCCCCGCGGGAAAATATTGTTTGCGCTAATCAAAAGTCCTCCGCAGTTTTGGGCAAAAATCGAATATCCTCTATACCCAGCCCCTATCAAATTATCTGTAATTTTAGATGCTTGTCCCCAACCTCTCAATTCAATGCAGTTTCCGCACTCAGCGATAAAATTATCGTGAATATTCAATGCGTCCGAATAATACATAACAACACCATGTTCCAAATAAACCAATCCCATGCCGGTAATCCGAAAAGAATCTTGCGCGCTAGCTGCATAAATCCCGGTTTTGCCATTAATATAAGTGTTTTCTATATTATCTTTTTCTTCACCATCATTAGCAAAATGGAGTCCATCTATGCAAAAGTCTGAAAATTCAACTGAACTGAGTCTTGGATTCCCCTCCCGCTTAATATAAAAAGCTGCTCCAGCCTCTTCGCCAGCATTTATTTCCGGCTTTAGATCTACCAGTATCCGGCTGCCTCCCGGCCACAACTCATGCCAGCTTTCCAGTTCTTGTGCCGATGTATTAAAGCGAATGCTGGATGATGTAAAGCCATGCCCCGATCCCATAATTTTAAGATAACTGATATCAATTACTACCTGACTGGTCAAATGATAATCCCCTGGCGGAATATAAATAACTGCCCCGGGTTTGCCTCCGCTTCTTTGATCCTTGCTATTTTGCCGTCTTTTAATATCCGCAATAATGCTATTAATTACACTTCCAATATCTGTATAAGGATCACCGTTTTGCCATTCGGTAACATTATAAAAATTTTCACCTGTCATAATTACCTCCAATTCAGTTATTTGGTTCTCACTTTAAGCTCCCGTCGTAATTATTTCTATTACTGGCCATAACATAATTCCCTTTAATTCTGCTGACACGACTTCAAGCCATATGTATAAATATTATTAAAGCTCGCCTCGCCACCTTCGGCTTCAATATAAATTCGATTGCTGTCTGCTGAAAAATAAACATTTCCCGAAGCTGCCAACCGGTAATTATCCGCCAGCACTTCAACAGAACAAGTATCCATAAAGATATGCATTTTAAAATTCTCGTTTTGCTCAGCATAAAGCGGTCGGCAAATTGTCGTTATTTCACCTGAACTTTCCTTTTTTTGCCAAATTAAGTCTTTTCCTAATAAATTGACAGTTATTCTCACTCGCTCGGCTGCACCGCAGCGCAAATTAAAATGAATATACTCAGCCGAAGTATTCTTTAAACTAATTTCAAAAATCAATTCACATTGAATTCCATTCCCTGCTTGAATTTCAAATACTTCTCCTGCCGGAAGAGTAAATGCTGTATATTTTTTCGGCTTAGTTCTTAATGTCTCTAATTCCTGAATTGGTATAAACTGTAATTGACCGCTCTCTAATCGTCTAAGCTCACGGGGAATTGCCAAATGCCCTCTCCAACCTTCGTTTTCCGTTTTCCCAAAACCCGTATGCCAAGGCATCCATTCCCAGCCATTCGCCCAAGCCATCAAAACTCGCCTTCCCTTTGGGTCAAGAAAGGAAGCCGGCGCATAATAGTCAGGTCCAAAGTCTAATTCTCCTTGCTGCTCCGGCAAAAAGCAAGCCGTTTCAAAGTTCATACTCCCAATTAGATATATGGTTTTTTTCTCCCCACAAAGCATTGGCGAGAACAGCAATATCCATTTATCCCTAAGTGGAAACAAATCTGGGCATTCCCACATTGAGCCCAATTTTCCATCTGACCGGGCAATTACTCCCCGATATTCCCATTTTTTTAAATCAGATGATTGATAAAGTAGTGCGCAGCCATCACCTCCTCCTCTGGCTCCACTGCCGGAAGAAGCTCCCAGTACTAAATACCAAAAATTTTGATAACGTATCACTTTAGGATCCCGAAAATCCTCTGAAATTCCCGCCGGCAAAGCAGAAATTACCGGGTTATGATCGTATTTCTGAAAACTTTTCGCTCCGTCCGTGCTCACTGCTAAGCACTGCGTTTGGACAGAACCATATTCCGTATTGACTGCGGCTGTATAGAGCAGATTTAGCTCCCCGTTATCCTCTACAGCCGAACCAGAAAAGCAACCGCCTTCCGGATGATCATCATAGCTTTCAGACGGAGCAAGCGCAATCGGCCAATGATCCCAATGCAGCAAATCATCACTAACGGCATGCCCCCAATGCATACTTCCCCAAACTGCCTGATAAGGATTATATTGATAAAACAAATGATATTTCTTTTGAAAATAAATTAAACCGTTAGGGTCATTAATCCAACCTGCCGGAGCCATAAAATGGTAGGCTTGCCGGTATTTTCCCTGCTGGGCTAAAAAGCTGCCAGCAGTAATGGCTTTTTCCGCTTCTTTGATTCGTTGTTCATGCTTTTCGTTGTTCATAATTTTTATCCTTTCACCGCCCCGGCCGTTTGCCCGCGAACAATATACTTTTGCGCCATCATCGCTAAGATCATAACCGGAAAGCTAAAGAGAAAAGCCCCAGCACACATCGGCCCCAAGTCCAGACTATACGCCGACAAAAACTCCGATAAACCAACCGTAAAAGTTTTAGCATTCAAGCTAGTCAGCAGGAGCGATAATAAGAAATCATTCCACGCTAAGAAAACGGTAAAAATGGCTGCTGTCGCGATACCCGGAGCACAAATCGGCAAAATAATCTTATAAAAAGTTTGAAAACTACTGGCTCCGTCAATACAAGCTGCTTCATCTAATGTGACAGGTATATTTCTATAAAAGCTAATCATTGTCCAAATAACAAAGGGCATATTGATTGCCGCATAAACTATGATTAAGGCAAATCTGGTGTCATAGAGACCCAAACCAATAATCAATTCATAAATTGGCACTGCAATGCTGGATGTTGGAATCATTTTCAAGCACAGAATCAATACAATCAATAGCGTAGACAACTTCGCACCTGACCGAGCAATGGCATAGGCGGAAAGTGACCCCAGAACTACAGCGACAGCGGTCGAGGCTACCGCACAAATAAAGCTATTGCTGATATAAGTCAAAACCGGTAACCGGCTAAACAAAGCCATAAAATTTTCCGTTGATAATGCGGTCGGAAAAAACTTAACCGGAATCGAAATCACTTCTGCGCTGGTTTTAAAGGCAGAACTAATCAGATAAAGGTATGGCAATAGCCAAATAATCAAAAACATAACGGTTACGCCGGCAATTAAACCAAACTTCATTTTTTGCTTTTTCATCATTTTTCGCCTTTCCTGGACGGTCGCCACAAACTTTGCATAAATATTAACGTGAATGCAACCAGAGCAATTACAAATAAAACCGCCATTGCGCTAGCATACCCTTGTTTGCCATACCGAGTCAAGGTTTTATAAATTACAACGCTGATTACTTCCGATGAACGATTAGGTCCGCCCTGGGTCATGGCCCAAATAATGTCAAATGTCCTAGCGGCATCAATAATTCTGACCGACAAAGCTGTCAGCAAAATGGGTTTAATCATTGGCAGCTTAATGAATAAAATCTGCTGAAAAATATTTGCGCCGTCGATACTAGCTGATTCCAGCATACTTTTGTCTATTCCCTGAAGTCCAGCCAAAAGCATCAGCATCATAAACGGAGTCGTCAGCCAAATATCTGCAATGGCACAGGAAAACAAAGCAATCCTTTCATCTGCCAACCATAAAATATCACTGCTGCTCCCAATAATATGAAAATTTATCAAAATTTGATTGATAATTCCAAACTGCCCGCTAAACATTAACCGCCAAATAAGACCCGCCACTAAAGGCGCAACCATCAGCGGGGTCAGCATCAGCGAACGTAATATCTTGCTGCCTTTAAACTCATTTTCTAAAAAAAGCGCAAACACAAATCCAATTATCAGTTCGGTCATAACGGCCGTTACTATATAAATTATCGTATTTTGCAATGGTTTCAGGAAACTTTCATTTGTAAATGCCTCCACATAATTGAACATTCCAACAAAGGAGCGGACCCCGGTGGGGGAAAAAGTAAACATACTGTCAAAAACCATTTTTATAATGGGATAAATCAAAAATAATCCCATAAATATTGCTCCCGGCGCAAAAAATAAAAGCAACGTTTTGCGTGAAATCAGTTTCATAGAAACCTCTCTTTCTAAAAAACAGTATTTCGTCTTGTTTAAGCAGAACTTGAGGCAGATTGTATTTTTTCTGCCTCAAGCGGATAATTCACTCAAATCATTTCAAAATTTGTTCAATTTCTGCTTTAGCGGCATTTAATGCTTCCTGCGGACTGGCTTTTCCTGACATCGCATTTTGAATAGCCGCGGCTAATTTTTCTTCTATTTCCGTCCAATGCGGTGTCGCCGGTCGATTTTGTGAAGCAGGCGCGGCCAACGTAGTCAATACTGCCATCAAATGTTCATTTCCAGGCTGTTGGCTGTATTTTTCATAAACGGAAGTTCTTCCGGCAATTCTTAAAGCCGCTTCCATATAGTCACCATTATGATCGTACATAAACTTCAAATACTCCTTGGCCAAATCAATATTCTTAGAATTTTTCAAAATGCACTCGTACCATGGACCAGTCGTAGCGGCCACACCCGCTTGACCTCCAATCATCGGCGCAACTGCCACTTTATCCGGCAGCGCCGTGCAGCAGGCTGGATATTGGTGACTCCAAGTCAATTGCATGGCCAGTTTTCCATTATTAAACATTTCCTGTACTTCGGTCGTTGCCATTGCTAAGGCTTCTTCTGGTACATAACCGCTGGCAAATTGATCGCACATGAACTGCAAGGCTTCTACATATGGCTTTTGATCGATTAATACGCTATTACCTTCTCCCAGCACTAACGGCTTAGCGCCAGCCTGCCCACAAAAATCCAACCAACTGCAAACGGTATCGCCTGAATTAGCTCCATAAACAGCCGTTCCATACATTCCGTCCTTGGTGAAAAACTCTGCCGCATCCAAATATTGCTGCCAAGTTGTCGGTGGGATTAAATCATAACCATATTTTTCCTTAAATGCCTTTTTATTGGCTTCATCATTAAATAAGTCCGAACGGTACACTAACACCTTACAATTAATCCACATTGGAAATCCATAAAGATTGCCGTTTAATGTTCCGCCATCCAATAATGTCGGCAAAAAATCCGCCTTAATTTCCTCGGTCGCCACATCGTTTAAAGCAAGCAGTCCGCTTTCAAAAGCCGGCAACCATAAAACATCCAAGGTAGCGATATCATGAGTAGCTGCTCCGGCTTTGAGCTCGGTTGAAATTTTATCGTAAATACCAGTATACGGCACGGCGTCTACTACTACTTCGCAGCCGGTCTGCTCTTTAAATTGAGCAGCTGTTGCTTTGGCGACCATTTCTCCCGGACTACCGCTTTCAACCATCACTGTTAATTTTTTAGTCTGGCCATCATTTGATGTTTCTTCTTTTTTTTCATTCGTTGCTTGTTTGCCGCAAGACGCCAGTAAAAATACAACCAACATCATGCCAAATACGAAAGTAAATATTTTTTCTTTACCGCGTTTCTTCATAATCATACTCCTTGCTTTTTCGTTTGATAATAAATGGATTTTTCTCCTTGCCACTATCTAAACGCTACACCTTTATACTATCAGCGCTTTTAACTTCCTATCCCTTCATCTTTTTCTTCATCTCCTCCCTTGGTTTCTTTCTTATACTCATCATAGTTTATGAAAAATAAAATGTCAAGCGTTTTCATTGTATATTTTCATTTTTGTCAATTTTATCCAGATTGTTTTGTTCATTTTGTATGGATTGCTTAATTTCTTTTCCAAATTTTTATTGTTTATAACTTAGCTTCTTTCTATCCCAAAACTTAATTGCCTAATAAACTTAATTTACCTAACTATTTTTTTCATTTTCAAGTGAATGAAAAATTTTTCATAAGTTTCTTGCTATCTTTATAAAAACATGTTAAAATAGATTTCAGGCAATTAAGCAACAAGCTGTAACTTTTATAAAATTCGGCTGGTTTGCTCGTTTATGAGGACGTTATTTTCATTACTATTTTAGCCGTCTTTACAGCGGCAGATCGGAGAGTCATGAATAAAGTTAAAATCAGTGATATCGCATCCCACAGCGGTGTTTCCCTGACAACGGTATCGCGTTATTTCAATAAACCAGAATTGCTGGCGTTATCAACAAAAGAAAAAATAGAAACTGCCATCAAAGAATTAAATTACAGTCAGGATAATCTGGCTCGAATTCTGGTTACCGGCAAATCAAACCTGGTCGGCATTATCTTTCCTCATTTACATTTAAGCTTTTATACCGAATTGCTGAATCAGGTCATTGAACATGGCAAAACTAAGGGTTATAATTTTATTGTATATACTTCCAATAGTTCCAAAGAATCCGAACTATCGCTAATTTCCGACATGGTGTCCTACCGCATTAAAGGCCTGATTTTACTCAGTCATTTATTATCGCCTGCTGAAATTGAACAGTTGACCATTCCTGTTATTTCCATTGAAAGAACTGGTGGAAACTATATGCAGATTAACAGTGATAACTTTGCCGGCGGAAAAATGGCCGGCGAATGCCTAATTGCCAATGGTTGTGAGGTTTTTGTTCATATTAATAACGGTTACCATGAAGATTGGCCCTCTTTTAAGCGGATTCTTGGTTTCGAATATGCCATAAAAAGCTTAACTTATGAACGAATCATTGAGCAACGTTTCAGTGATGCCTATACCAAAGAAGCCTCTTTCGCCATGGAAGAACTTTTAGCTAGAATTTTGAATAAATACGCCAATAAAAAAATCGGTATTTTCTGCTCTAACGACGACATCGCTAATTTAGTCGAACGAAAGTGCATCAAAAACCGTGTCTCTATTCCTCAAACTATTGAGTTAATTGGCTATGATAATTCGCCAGTCTCTGATTATGCTGCTTATCCAATTACCTCGATTGCACAGAATATTTCCTTGATGGCGCAAATTGCCGTTGATTCGCTTGATAATTATCGGCTATATGAAAGCATTGTTCCAGCCAGACTGATTTTAAAAGAAACCACCAGCTAACATCAATGCGGAGTAATATCTTCCAAACTTCACTTCGCTTCCTCAAAAATATGCTTTTTCCCATCATAAACAACCAAAATCCGGTTGCCTAAGCCCCATTGCCCTTCGCAGTCACCGAAATTGGTCTGCCGGTCCCGCATCGGTATTTGATTCGCCGCTACTGCCATGCCGGCACTGAAATCCATTGTCCCGCAGCCATATAAATAAGAAAACTGACCGGTATCCAGATACAGCTTATCATTCAGCCGGAGTTTCTTAACCGGTTCAACCGCCGCCGATTCCCGCCCATGATCCTGATAGGCACGGATTGTCAAATTATTTTTTTCTACATAACGGTCAATAAAGATTTTACGAACATAAGCAATATCGGTCTGTCCGGTATAATCATGCTCCTGATAATGTGCCTCCAGCGAAGGATACACGCCTCTTTTCCCCGCGCACAGCGCCTGAATCTCCTGTTCATACCCGCGACCGCGGCTGACTTGGTCAAAGGCCGTCACTGTATAAGCGCTGCCGTCCTTTTTCAGCCGGAACCGCCCCGGCAGTTCACGACCGCTTTGCAGCTGCAAAGTCGTGCCCTCTAGCCGGTAGCGGAACAGCCAAAAATTACCGAAAACCTGAACTTCATCGCCAGATTCGTCAACATAAAAAACCACCGGCGCCGGAATGGTAACCTCCCCCTCATTTTCCAAATCGCCGGATTCCTTCAGCAAATACCGGCAAATAGCATCCACATAAGGATCTGTCCCGTCATAGCGGTAAGGCGGCAGCCCAGCCGTCGCTTTTGCCGCCGGTGCTTGTCCGCTGTCCCGTCCTGCCGCAAAATCCCGATTAACCCCCAAAAAGCTGGGCAGGCCGTCGGCATCTGCTATCATATAAAGGTAGGGCCGATTGACAAAAATCTCAACCATTTCCGGCACCTCGGGTTCCAGCGCTGCTCCTTCACAAACGTCCACCACGGTATAGGCCGCCGCTTCAACCCCAGCTTTTTTTACTTCAATCTTACTCTCCTGAAAAATTCTGTCCACAAAGCTCTCAATTTCACGGCCGTCCTTTGTCTTTCCCGCCAAGTTGACATAGCCGATATTCGGCCGACCGATTTCGGCATAGCCCAGTTTTTCCAGTACCGGCAGAAGCTCAATTCGGCTGCTCTTTGTAAAATCAGGCATATGCAGTATCACCCGCTTTTCCGACCAGTTCCGGCTGACCGCTGCTTCCGGCAGCGCGTCGCCTTGCAGCAGGGCATCGACCGTTTCCCCTTCCCGCGGCAGCATCACCAGCAGATAGCCGCTTTTCAGCGGTACCCGCACTGCCTGATACCGGTCGGTAAAGCAGCACTCCATCTTCGTCGGCCGTGAACACAAAAACGGCACTTTTTGCTCCCTTCCGTCCGCTCCGTAAAAAACATCCTCTGCCGGTTCCGAGAAAAAATCATCTGCCCAAGCTGCCTTGATATAAGTCGTGCCAATCAGCCGGCAAAAAAGGCCGACCTTATCCTTAAAATCTTCGGCCTTGACCTGATCCTTTAAAAAGCCCTTGGTCCACAGGTTAACCCAATCCATTTGCAGCTGCGCCGCATCTTTCGCCGCAAAGTCAATCCGATAAATATCCGAGGTCAGATTTTTCTGCAAAAACGGCAAATTCGGCTGATAGTCCTTGCTCAGCCAAATGGAACTGGCCGTTAAATAACCCTGCGCCTGAAAATGTT
The DNA here is from genome assembly GCA_002999035.1 of Lachnospiraceae bacterium oral taxon 500. Classification (NCBI taxonomy): domain Bacteria; kingdom Bacillati; phylum Bacillota; class Clostridia; order Lachnospirales; family Lachnospiraceae; species Lachnospiraceae bacterium oral taxon 500. The sequence continues at coordinate 2,152,280 of CP027241.1, read as the reverse complement.
TCATCAAAAGCTCCGTCCAGTATTCCTTCGGCACATTTTCCCGCAGCAGCCGAATCAAATCTGCTTGCGGCGCACTGCCGTCCTCTAAGGCATAGGACAGTTCGCTTAAAGGCAAATAAGCCGACAGCGGCGAATAAATCCAATTTCCCTCACTGGCAATCTCCCGGAAGGTTTGATTGGCAAACTGCCAGTAATCCCGGTAAAATTTCCGGTAGTCCTCATGCCGCGCCAGAGTTTGCTCCGATTTTTCCTGGGTTTGAAGTTTCGTTTGATTTTCCGGCAAGGTATAATCAATAAATTCCTGCCTGCGAATCACAGCTTCTTTTGCCATTCCCGCCGGCGTTTGAGCCAGCCCTGTACAACCGGTTACTATCAACACTGCCGCCAAAACAAAAGCTATCTTCTTCATAATCCGTCCTCCCTTGTCTGCTGCTGTTTATTCTTCATCTTTACTTTTAAAGCGTCACCAAAGTCAGATTTAGTTTCAAAAAACAAAGGAAGTTTTTAAAGGCTTATTCTTTTAACAAAATTGAATTTCGAGCAGAAAAAAGGAAGTATCGGCTTGGCTTTTACTTCCTCTTAGTAGTTTTATTTAACTGTGTTGATTCAACAAACTGGGAGTTATCAGTTTGTAAATCTCAATAAGTATCCATTGGGATCTTGAATCAGAAATTCCATTTGTATTTCTTCTATTTCGTTGACCCGATATACACTTCTGACCAGTTCTTTGTAAATCTCTAATTGTTTGCTTTTCACCAATGAATATAGTTTTTCAATATCATCAACCGCTATTGAAAAATTTATTCCTCTTCCTAAAGGATAAACTAATTCCCCTGTGTTCCACCCCTCATCGTGAATTTGTTCAAACATAAGCTGACTGCCTTGAAAAGACATAAACACAAATTTCTTTTCCTGTCGTTCGTACTCTATTTTAAATCCTAATTCTTCATAAAAATTTTTAGTCTGAACAATATCAAAAACTGATAATTCAGGAATCAAATTGTTAAAATCCATACAAGCTCCTCATAAAATTCAAATTTGTCGGCTGGTTGTTCACCGTCAGACCAAATGCTTCGCATTTGCCGTACTTCGTGCTCTTTATCTGCCGGTGAAGCGCCGCAAAATGAATATGCCCGCTACGCGGTCGCATTCATTTATGCTTGCGCGCTTCAAATTCTAATTTGTCGGCTGGTTATCTGTTTCATCATTTTACTAAAATAGTAAGAAATCTTCTTCTTAATTCTATAACTCCGGTTGCCTGATAATCAATAATTCAACTTTCCCCTGATCGAAGTGCCGCGCGTTTCTGCCCGGGCGGGCAATCTGCCTAAAAAAGGCTGTTCTGGTTTTGGAGACTATGGGAAAGTTGAGTCAATAATTATCTTCGGTCGGATTCAATTTAAGGTTCGGATTGGCTGGCGTTGGCGGAGTTGTCACATTCGGCGCGGTCGGACTTAGGCCATTATTCGGCTGCTCGGTTTCATTGCTGCCGATTCGGATTAAATCCGGGAAAGCATAATTTACATTTTTGCCGTTATTTTCCACGGTAATCGCCTGATTCTTGGAATAGTATCCCTCCTTGCGGATACTAAGTGTATGTTCGCCCGGCGTAATCGCCGTTCTGACCGGAATCACACCCACTCTGGCTCCGTCAATATAAAGCTCAGCCCCCAGCGGCGTTTGCACATCCAAATACTGCGGCTCCACCTTCATGTCGATTTTCACCTGCATAACCACCTGATTGACCGTCAGAGTACTTTCCCACGGCACATAGCCGTCTTTTTCCGCCTTTAATTTATGTTGGCCAAAATCGAGCGTAACCTCGGCATTGGCCAAGGCCTGCTTTTCCTCATCAATATAGAGTGTCACTCCGTCCTGCACTGTGCTGAAAGTAACCTTGCCCACCTTAGGTTTGAACTCACCGAGGTCAATCACCGCCTCTTTGCCCTCTTCAATAAACACGTCATTGGCATAGGGATTCATATTGTCTTTGGAAATAATAATCCGTTTCACCCCGGCCGACAGCTCAATCCGCATATCCTTTTCAATCGTCCGAATATCGCGATTACCGATTTCAATCGTTCCGCCGGTAAAAGCATCGGCGTTTTTCAGCGTTAAAAAGCCGTGCCCGGCGGTTACTTCAACCGACCAGACCTCTTTTTTATAGCCGCGGACAATCACCTCATCCGAAGCCGATACCTCGGCCAAAGTAATGGCTTTCCCATTTTTAAGCACCATTAAAAAATCGGGATCATAAGTGTATTCATCGCTGCCAATCCCAATTTTTTTCTGCTCGGCGGAAATCACCAGCCCGGCCGGATCTTTCTTTTCCCATGCTCGGCCGGAAATCTGCACGGCATAAACAGCAAAGCTTTCCGCTTCATATTTTCCTTCAACAATATGACCCGGCCGCACTTGAGCCGCCGCAATCGGTTCGCCGTACCGGCTTTTGATACTGGTTTCTCCCTTGATTTTAAGCAAAAGTTCCTTTTTCTTATCCAAATCATATACCGGCAAAATACCGTCCTCGGTCGGGGCCGTCCGCACCAGCGCAAAAAAACGCTCGCCATCTAAACTGTCCAGCACCGGAGATGAACTATCTCCCGTCATCTCCTGCGGAATCGTATGATTCTGATTATTTTTCGGTTTCCCCGTTTTTTCGCCGGACATCGCCCAAATAAGTGCAATGGTTACAATCAAACTGCCGAAACCGGCGCCGCCGATCATCAGCATTTTGGTAAGCAAATCTTTTTTCATAATCTCTCCTTCCAAGCCTTATCCAATTCCTGAAAATGCCTGTACCAAATCTTCATTTCCTCTGTCATTTCCCATACCGGACGATGCCTGACATTCAGCATCGTGGCGCGTTCCTGCCTTAACCGGTCAAGCGCCTCCGGCACACCCAAAATATCCTCTGCCACCGCCGCTAAATCAGCCGGATGCGTCAAAGCATAGGCATATTCAATCCGCATCAGCTCCTGCCGGTGCCGCAGCCATAAAGGCGCCAGTTCAACCGCCTGCCGGCCGTAAGCAATCGCCGGCTCCCATTCTCCTTTATTATAATAATAATCCCGCAAAAATGCAAATGTTTCCACATTTTTTACTGCCGCCCGCTCCATTTTTTTAGCCGCCCGCCATTTCTCCTCGACCGGCCGATTCGGATCCTGCAAAATACCAAGCGCCGCGTCGGGAAAGCCCAGGCTGGCAGGCAGATCATATTGCCCTTCATAGGTCTGCCAGGACAACAATCCTAAAAACAATCCGCCGCCGGTTAAAACGGCTATAAAAAAAGCGAAAACACCCGTCCGGCATCGTCTTTTCCACTCCAAACCTCGGCTGGGCGATGCCTGCCTTTTGAACCCGGCCGCATAAAAATAAATCAGCCAAATCAATAAAAAAGCATAGCTGAACTCCAAATCAAAATCCCAAAAAGCATGGCCTGTCAGCGCCAAAAGCAAGACCCCAATTAGCCCGGTCTGCCGTTTCGCCGTCACAGAAACTCGACCCCAAATCAAAGAATACAGTGTTTTCAATAAAAGCAGGCCAAACAGCAAACCGCTGATTACCCCGCCATCTAACAAAATCTGAAGAAAAAAGTTATGAATATATTTGACAAAATAGGTCGATCCGGTTTGAAACCGGCGCTGAACCATATAATAGCCGTATGTTCCGTAGCCCCACGGCTTTTTTAAGAGCATCATCAGGCCATCCTTATAATAAAGCAGCCGGGTCTGCCATTCCGACGCCCTAAGACCCTCGCCCCAGCGACCGCCGCCCAAACTCAGCGTCAATAGCAGTCCGCCCAAAAACAGCGCCGCTATAAAAAGAAAACCGCTGATGATTTCCTTTTTTCGTTTCAGCCGGTCGGCATCTTTTTGCTCTTGACTGTTTTGTTTTTCCTGAATCTCTTGTTTTATCTGAATCTCTTGTTTTATCTGAATCTCTTGTTTTATCTGAATCTCTTGTTCTTCTTGATCTGTCTGCTCTTGCTGTTTGAGTGCCATTTCCCTGTTTTTCGCTGACAACTTCTTTTTCCGTTTTTGACTGGCCGCCCAAACCTGCTCCGCCAGGCCGCCAAACCACAAAATCACGGCAATCAGCCATGCCGTCCGGCTGCCCGAGAGTCCCAAACTAAAACCGGCCAGCATCACAAAACCAAGCTTTTCTCCGGCATACACCGCATAAACCCCAGCCAGCAGAGAAAGAATCGCATTGACATTGGCATACTGCAAAAAGCCGGTAAATCGGCCCTTGATTGCCACCGTCGTTAAAAAGTTATCCGCTGCCGGCCAGCCCAGCTTAGCCAAAGCCAGCTGAACGGCATACAAAAGCAGCGCCGCTAAGAGCGACCACAAATACGCCTGCAATGCTTGCTGCAGCAAAGTCAGCGGCTCCGCAAAAAGAAGCAGCGTCAGCGCCAGCCACAGCGGCGCCAGCATTTTCCAAATACCGTAAAGATGCATCGGCCCGCTCCAGAGAAGCGGAATCGCATAAGCCAGCCAATACAAAAAGGGCAGGAACGGCTCCCGCCCTTCAAACAGTTTGATTTTAATTCGGCTTTTCCGGCTCCGCCAAAGCGCCAGCGCCCAAAGCCCGGAACCAATCAGCCCGAAAAGAATACTTTCATGATAAAAATAACCGCCGTGCAGGCAAATCAGACCAAAAAACAAAATCCCAAGCCAGGTTTCTTTTTTCAGGGAAACTTTTTGCATCCGCTTTTCCGCCGTCATTTCTTTTTCCTTCCCGGGTCTTGATTTATTCCACTTCTTCAAAAACAATCTTATTATCTTTTATTTCCCGGATTATTGCCAGAGATTCCACCGCAAAACCCATTTGTCTTAAGGTTTTGCCGCCCTCCTGAAAGCTTTTTTCAATCACAAAGCCAAAACCGCCGACCTTCGCACCGGCCTGCTCAATAATATCTGCCAGCCCCAGTGCCGCCTTGCCGTTAGCCAGAAAATCATCCAAAATCAGGACGGTATCTTCAGCATTTAAATATTCGGCTCCGACCTGAATATCATACTCTTTTTGCTTGGTAAAGGAATAGATTTTGCTGCGGTAGGTTTCCTTATCCAAATTGCGGGAGGCTGTTTTTTTGGCAAAAACAACCGGCACCTTAAAATAACGGGCCGCCAGTACTGCGATCGCAATGCCGGAAGCTTCGATCGTCAGAATTTTGGTAATTTTTTTATCCTTAAAACGGGCGTAAAACTCCTGCGCCAACAGCTCCAAAAAATCAACGTCCAACTGATGATTGATAAAGGAATCTACCCGTATAACTTCCGAAGATACAATTTTCGCTTCTTCCCGAATTCGGTCTTTTAATAGCTTCATCTTCCTTCACCTCCTGATAAAATCCGCTCAGGCCCAATTGCCGTTTTTAAAAACCGGAATCAATCGGCCGTCATGCGTTTCACCGACAATTTCCAAATCCTTGGTTCCCACCATAAAATCCGAATGTTCCGCCGATACATTCGCGCCCAGCGCTTTCAGCTGTTCTTCGTCCGCTCCGTCGCCGCCCTTGACCGTAGTCGGATAGGCTTTGCCCAAAGCCAAATGGCAGGATGCATTTTCATCGTATAAAGTATTATAAAACAAGATATTGCTGTTGCTGATTGGCGAATCATAGGGCACCAGCGCTACTTCGCCCAGCCGGTTCGAGCCTTCATCAGCCTCGATCAGCGATTTTAAAACCTCTCTGCCGACCTTGGCATCGTATCGGGCAACCGCTCCGTCCTTAAACTCAATATAAAACTCATCAATCACATTGCCCAAATAAACCAGCGGCTTGGAGCTGTACACAATCCCGTTGACACCGTCACGCCTTGGCAGGGTAAAGACTTCTTCGGTCGGCATATTGGCCACAAAATCGATTCCTTTCCGGCTCTTTTCAGCCGCTGCCAGCCAAATATGCCCCTCCGGCAGCTCGATCGTCAAATCGGTGCCATTACTGCTTTTATAGCGCAAATATTTAAAATTATGGGTATTTAACTCATCTGCCTTTTGGCCTAAAGTCCGGATATGCTGCCGCCATGCCTGAATCGGATCGGCCTCATTCATACGCGTTACCTTGAAAATCGCATCCCACAAAAGTTCCATTGCCTTTTTGCCGGTTTCCGGCGCAAACACTTGCTCTGCCCAGGCCTGACTTGGCACTGACACAATCGTCCAGGTATTTTCACTGTTCATCAGCGCTTCCCGCCGTTTTTCCGCTACCTGATTCATCGCATTTTTATAAATCGTCACCTTTTCCATATCCAGTCCCTGCAAAGCACAAGGATCTTCCGCTGAAACATAAATAAAGCAGGCATCCTTTTCAACATAGGTATCTTCTAGCAGCTTCTGCCAGGCCGGCACTTCGGCCAGTGTTTCCTTGCTTTCGTATTGCAGCTTTAATCTGGCCAGCTTTTCATCCCGCCAATAAATTATTACATTACTGGCTCCGGCCTCATAGGCACATTCCGCCAGCATCCGGGCAAAATCGGCTGTTTCCACTAATGATATAATCATCGCTGGCTGCCCCTTTTGCAGATTGGCTCCGATTTCAACTGCTAATTTCGCATAATTTTTTAATTTTTTTAAATCTTCCATAACTGCTCCTTTATTCATAAGATTATCTCCCCTTTCCTCCGCCGAAAGCCCTGCACTTTTACAGAAACGCACAATCCGCCTACAAACTGCCAATCAAACATCGGAAATTCGAGAACTTGTTTTTTGAACTTTTCACATAACTTGACCATGCCAGTCAACTACTATCTTTAATTATAACACGTTCCCCTCGTCAGTACAAGAAAAAGCCTGAAATTTCCATGACTAACGGGGAAAGTTGGATTACTTATACCCCTTGCCCTGCGCAAACACCGGCGGCCAGTACGGCATCGGTTCGGCACCGAGTTTTAATTTGAAATCGCAGTAATCCCCATCCTCAAAGCAGGTATGCTCCCGGAACAGCGGTACGCCCATAACGCCGCAGGCCACATAATCCAAATTGCAAAGATAGGGCATATATTCCTCATAGCCATAGTGCCTAGCAAAGTTTGCCAGCGGGCAGACCAGATTATGAAAACTAAACGCATAGCCCGCCTCTGGCGGAATCTGCGTTTTGGTTTCAAAGCTGCCGGCGTTCTTTGCGGCATTGGCTCTGTTTTTAGCGTCCCTTTTAACAAATAGTCTGGTCAGCAGTTTGGTGTTGCCGGACAGCCGACGGATCAGCCAACGGGCAATTCTGGGAATCTTTAACGCCATCCGCTCATAAGACAACATCATGAGGTAGCCGCTTTTTTCTACGGTGCAGCCATACTTTTTCAGGACTTCACCCATAGCGACAAAACAGTACGCGCCGGTTAAATTATGCGTTCCACTGACGCTCTTTCCCCCAATATAAGGAAACCGTTCCAAGAGCTCCGCCTGATAATAGTTCCATATTTCAGAAAACACCTGGCGGTAGCTTTTTTGACTGACCTCCTCTAATTCAGGTGCTATCAGGGAGAGCATTTTATCCATATCCTTTTTTAGTTTTTCTCTATTCTCCGCGTAGTATTTATGCATGACTTTTCCTCACCTTCTCATTCAGCCATTATACTATTTAATTAAAGCAAATGTCTCCATCATTTCCAACAGCATATCAGCCTTGGCCATTTCATCATTCAGCAAGTCGTCATAGTCCGTTTCCAATTCCTCCGCCCGTTCCGAAATCCATTCTAAGTTTTCCTTTGATAACATATAGTTTTGATGAACAAAATAATATTCTCCCAGAAAACAACGGGCCTGAACCGCAGCAACGATGTCACCCCCGACCTCGATCGCTTTTTTCATACTGTCAACCGCTTTTTCTATTTCCCCTTTTGCCATCTGTAAGGAAGCTTTTTTGATATAAAGCTCTGCGTCCATTTCTCCATCTCCTATCATTTTAATCTTGAGCAGAAGCGTTTTTTCACAAACCGAAAATACCGCTGAATGTATAAAAAGAGCAGCTATGATACCCACAACCGCTCTTTTTTCTTTCATTTTCAGTCAATCACTTGGCATAGTGAACAGCTCTTGTTTCCCGAATGACATTGATCTTGATTTGTCCCGGATAATCAAGTTCTTCTTCAATTCGTTTTGCAACTTCTCGTGATAGCAACACCATCTTATCGTCCGATATTCTCTCCGGTACTACCATAACTCGGACTTCTCTACCGGCCTGAATGGCAAAGGATTTCTCCACGCCGTCAAAGCTGTCAGCAATTTCTTCCAGTTTCGTCAACCTGGTGACATAAGATTCCAAAGTTTCCCGTCTGGCTCCGGGGCGAGCGGCACTGATGGTATCGGCCGCCTGAACGATTACCGCAATATCCGTTTCCGGCTCGACATCATTATGATGCGCCTGAACGGCATTGATAACAATCTTATTTTCTTTGTATTTCTTACAAAGATTTACCCCGATCTCGACATGCGAGCCTTCCGTTTCATGGTCAATCGCCTTGCCGATGTCATGCAGAAGTCCCGCTCTCTTGGCCAATTTCACGTCCGCACCCAATTCATTGGCAATGAGGCCGCATAAAATCGAAACCTCAATCGAATGTTTGAGAACGTTTTGACCATAGCTGGTCCGGTATTTCATTCGACCCAAGATCTTAACTAAATCCTGGTGCAGTCCATGAACACCCGTATCCATAATGGCATTCTCTCCGGCCTCGCGAATGGATTCATCGACTTCCTTTTTGGCCTTCTCTACCATTTCCTCAATCCGCGCCGGATGAATCCGACCGTCAACGATCAGCTTTTCCAGAGCAATTCTGGCAATTTCCCGCCGCATCGGATCAAAGCCGGATAAAATAACGGCTTCCGGTGTATCGTCAATGATAAAGTCTACGCCGGTCAAAGTTTCAAGCGCCCGGATATTCCGGCCTTCCCGCCCGATAATCCGGCCTTTCATTTCATCATTCGGCAAATTAACTACCGACACCGTGGACTCGGCCACATAATCCGATGCACAGCGCTGAACGGCTGTCGACAGGATTTCTTTGGCTCTTTTGTTTGATTCTTCCTTAACTTTGGCTTCAAACTCTTTGATAATAATTGCTGATTCATGCTGAACATCTTCCCGAACTAACTGGAGAAGATATTCTTTGGCCTGTTCCGTAGATAAACTGGAGATTTTCTCCAGCTCTGACAGGTGTTGTGCTTTGAGCTCTTCCACTTCCTGCTTCGCTTTCTTCAGGGAATTCTCCTTGTCGGCTACGGATTGTTCCTTCCGTTCAAAATCCGCCGCTTTCTTATCCAAGGCTTCTTCCTTTTGAAGAACGCGTTTTTCCAGCCGGGACAGCTCATTCCGTCGTTCTTTCACTTCTTGTTCTAATTCATTTTTCAGTTTAAAGGTTTCCTCTTTGACCGCCAGTCCTGCTTCCCGCTTCACAGTTTCCGCTTCCTTAATCGCTTCATCAACGATTGTCCGCGCTTTTTGTTCTGCGCCGCCGTACTGAGCTTCGGCTACCTTTTTGCGGTGATTTTCCCCCGCCCTATATGAAATATAACAACTTACGAGAAGAATTGCAACTGCTGCTATGCCGTACAATGCTTCTTGTGGCATACCCACAGACCTCCTCATTTATTTTGCATCCGGCTTACGCCGAACACTATAATTAGTTTATTACTTTTTACCTAATTTGTCAAGTCAAACCGACGAATTATCCGAAAAATAATTTTAATCAATTTTAATTGATTTTTAAAAAATATGGTAAATTTCACCATCCCGAGCAATAGGTTTTAAAGTCCCGTCCAGCATTCCGTCCTTAATTGCCTGATCATGAGGTAAAACCATAGTCTCGGAAATCCGTAGTCCCGGCAAAAATCTTTGATAACTCCACTTCTTGTTCACGTCTGTAAATACTTCCGCCGATACTGCAAGGGTGTTACCCCATAATATTCTTTAAAAATACGGTTGAAATAGTTGGGCGTTTGATAACCGACCGCCGCCGCTACATTTTGAACCTGTGTATCTTTTTCTTTCAGCAAATCTGCCGCTTTTTTCAGCTTGGCTTCTTTTAAAAAATTAGAAAATGTGATTTGACTGTATTCATGAAATATTCGGCTTAAATAATTCGGAGTCAGACCGAACTTATCCGCCACCGCCTCCAAAGATAAATCTGCGTTAATGTTCTGCAAAACATATCGTTTAATCCGCTCAATATACTCGGCCGATGAATCGGTTTCTTTGCCGGCGCCGGCTGCCGCTTTCCATAAATCACTGTAACTTTCACATAAATATTCATAATCCTGCGGACAAGAAATAGAAAAACAAGATTTCTTTAACCCCAGAAAAGCCGAGGATAAGCCAACCGTCTGGCTATGAGCCTCCAGCATATAAAAAAGCCCCCGGCAAAAATCAATCCAATCCTCAAAATGAATCGTTTTTTCTTTGGCAAAGCACAAGACCTCCCGGCATTTTTCCAAAAACTTGTCCGGATTATGCGCCAGACTTTCCTCCAAAGACGCCATAAATAAAGGCGCTAAATGCAGTCTGGTCTCTTGATGCTGCTGGATCTGTTTCTGCGTCAAAACAGCCTCATAGCCATATAAAGCAAAATAGGAACGCCCTGCCTTTAACACCGAAAAGGCCTTGCCGATCCCCGAAAAATCCTTTAAGCAGTCCGATATTAACAGACCGCAGGGAGATTCAAACACCGCCGAAACTTCCCGCCGAATCTGCTCGAAATCCGCCGCCGTTTCCTTTGCCGCTATCAAAATACTAATGCAGTTTTCCGGATAGGGAACGCACAACGCGTTATGCTCGGAGAAAAATGCTTCCTTTATATAGGCAACGCTTTCATACGGCAGCATTGGATTTTTGTGCAGCGCCGTCTGGGGAAATGCCAGCAAAAACAAACGAAATTGCTCCGCTGACAGCGTAAGGGAAGTCAGCTTTAATTTATCGGCGATTTCTTCTTGCCCAGTAATTTTTCCATTAAAAATCAAGCGGCCGATTTGATATTCAAACAAAGGCAGATTGGCCTCCAAAATTTCCTTGGAAGAATACAACTCATGAAAAACGGTCTGGATAAAATCAATCTCATTCGGCGAAATTTCTTTTTCTGGCGAATGCGCGCCTATCGCCGCAAGCAGATTGCCCAAGGGACGATATAATTTTTTCGATAAAAGTTTACTTAAAAAAAACGCCAGACAAAGACCGGTCAAGCTGACGCCCACCCCAAAGCACAGCATCAGCAGCCACGGGCTGCCCCAAAAAGAAACCGGTACAAAATAGCGATAGGTCCAGCCGCTGACCGAAGAAACCATAGAATACATCAAAAACTTTCTGTCTTCTGCTCCGCCCGGCCGGCCGGAATACAAAAGCTGACCGGCATCAGCTATTTCAAAATAGCCGTTCGGGTCGAGAACCGGCAAAATCTGACGCTCCAAATATGCCACGTCATAATTCAGCAATAAATAATAATGCGGCGGATTAAACAAAAACAAATCGGAACTGGGCTGAAAAAACGAAATCAGCTGAATCGGTTCTTTCTTATTTTCGGCTCTTACCAAGGCAAAGGCCGGAAACCACTGCGCTTTTTTAGAGAAATCGGCATTGTCCTTTAAATACTGGGCGTACGGCGTTTCGGCCCGACTTAAAAAATGATATCTCAGACCCTCCTGGCTGGAAAGCATCGTATCTGACGGCAAATGATAAAGGCAAGCCGAATCAAGTGTCGGATGCAGCATCGTATAATGTTCCCAGCTTTTAAACAGATGGTACGCCGCAACCGATGACCCCGCCACTGTAAAATCCGAATCCTCCCAAATGGAAGTCAGCTGCTGAAGATGCCGAAAGTTTTCTTCTGCCAAAGCTGCGTCGACATGCTTGGCTAATTGGTTCAGCACATTGATATTTTTTTGCTCAATCTGACTTTGCAGCAGATTGGTATATTGCAGCATAAGTAACCCCGGCACAATCGTCAGGCTGAGAGTTGACAGAAAAAAGCACACCAAAAAAATCTTTTGTGCCAGGCTGATGGAATAAAAATAGGAATGACTTTTTCGCAAAAACATAATTTTCACCTCAAAGCAGCAACTAAAATACTTATTTCCTATTGTAAAAGAAAACCTGAAAAAAAACAAGTCAAAATTCTTTTCTTCCCTATTAAACGATTCTTCTGGCCTAAAAAGCGAACACTTTATTTTACCGTTTATATTCTTCCTGGACTTCTGTAACAGCTCAGGTAAGCTCTCCGCAATTTGTTGAGCGTTCAATGAATGACGATGTTGGTGTTAAATAAATGAACGCTTATGCTTAGTGCTTTCCACGAAAACAAGTTTTCGGTTATTTCAAATATGAATACCCGCTGATTGTTCAAAAAGAATAATCCGTTTTCAAAAACCCTGTATCTTTTGAGCTTCTTCCCATAAACGATAAGGAATTCACTAAGATAATAAGTTTTTATTCTTGTGATTTTAACGAAAAAACGATAAAATAGCAGCCGGAAAGGAGTTAATTTATGGAAAAAGCAAGTGAAATTTATCTGAAACAAAAACAAAAAAGAACAACCTGGCAGGATTACAAAAAACATAAATCGCTGATCTTGATGGCACTGCCCTTATTGATTTATTTTGCCATATTTCATTATGGACCGATTTATGGGCTGTTGATTGCCTTTAAGGATTTTTATCCGACGAAAGGAATTTTGGCCAGCGATTGGGTGGGCCTGGAGCATTTTAAGACGATGTTTCAAGGACTTTATTTCTGGCCGGTGTTAAAAAACACTATAATCAACAGCAGCTATAACCTGATTTTCGGCTTTCCCGCTCCGATTCTTTTAGCCATCCTGTTAAATGAAGTTTCCAGTCGCCGCTTTAAAAAGGTGATTCAAACAGTTACTTATTTTCCGCATTTTATTTCGTGGGTTGTACTGGCCGGTATTGTTTATGAAATGCTTTCGCCTTCGCGCGGGCCGATCAATATCTTATTGTCGTGGCTGGGTTTTGAGCCTATCTTTTTTGTGGCCAATGTCAGATGGTTCCGGACGGTACTGGTCGGCTCCAATATCTGGAAAGAAATCGGCTGGGGTTCTATCATCTATTTAGCGGCAATTACCAATATTGACCCGACTTTATATGAAGTGGCTAAAATCGACGGCGCTAACCGCCTGCAGCGGATTTTTTACATCACTCTGCCGGGCATTGCCAATGTCGTTGTGATCATGCTGATTTTTGCAGTCGGTAAGATTATCAATGACAACTTCGACCAAATTTTTAACCTGATGAACAATCAAGTAATGCAGGTGGCCGATGTGATCAGTACTTATACCTATCGTGAAGGCATCAAGGAAATGAACTACGGTTATGCGACAGCAGTTGGTTTATTTAAAAATACCATTTCCTTTATCTTTGTAATGGGTGCCAACTGGCTGGCTCAAAAGATGGGTCAGGAAACCCTGTTTTAAGGAAAGGCGGAGACTATGCGAAGAAAAAAGAAGACAACTGAAAATAAAGTTTTTGATGCGGTAGTCTATTTCCTGCTGATCGGACTGGGCCTCCTTACGATTACGCCCTTTTTGCAGGTAATCACCATTTCCCTCAGTCCACAGGAAGAATTGGCCAAATACGGAATGCACATTTTCCCGAAGCAAATTACCTTGGCCGGCTATGAACGGGTGCTGTCCTATGCTCCCATCTGGCTGGCATATCTAAATACCATTATCCGGACCGTCAGCGGCACGACTTTAAGTATTTGTACCTTGCTTTTGGGTGCTTATGCCCTATCCAAGCCCTATTTCCCGCACCGTCGGTTTTGGACGCTGTTTATTGTCTTCACCATGTATTTCAGCGGCGGCCTGATTCCCCGCTATATTTTGGTGAATAATGTTCTGAAAATGGGAAATTCGATGTTTGCTTTGATTATTCCGGGCTTAGCCAGCGGATTTAACTTGATCATTATGCGAAACTTTTTCAGCAATATTTCCCTCTCCTATGAAGAAGCGGCTAAAATCGACGGCGCTTCTCACTTTCAGATTTTGCGCCAGGTTTATCTGCCCCTGTCTAAACCGATTATCGCTACGGTTTCTTTATGGGTCGGCGTTGGACATTGGAACGAATGGTTTGATTCTATGCTTTATATTCGGGATGAAAAGAAACAGGTGCTCCAGTTTGTGCTCCGGAAACTACTGTTAGAGGGCACTTCGATTGAAGAAGAAATGGCCGCCGGCACACAAATTTTTGTGAACTCCGACACCATGAAAATGGCTGCACTGATTCTTTCGATTATTCCGGTACTGATGATTTATCCTTTCCTGCAAAAGCATTTCGTTCAAGGCTTAAAGCTGGGCGGCGTAAAAGAGTAAAAAACGGAAAACCGTTTGGGCAAGCCGTAAAAACTACCGTTCACTAATGTTCAGGCAAGCCACTCATAATTCGCTTTCGCGAATTATGAGTGTATGCGTTATTTTTGTGCTTGCCTGAACTTTTAACAACTTATCAAATATAAGGAGGATTTTATGAAACAACAAAATGCACTTAAAAAAATGTTCTCCCTGCTGCTGGCGCTGACTATGCTGCTCAGTCTGGCTGCTTGTGGAGAAACCAAAGCACCGGAAACAAAAACCGATGAAAAAGCTGCTCAAACCGGCAGTGAAAAACCGGCGGACAATGGTGCTGCTGAAAAAGACACCGCCAAAGATGCTCCAAAAGAAGCACCGGTCGAAATTCAAATTGTTTCTTCTGCCCAACCAGACGTTGATGCCCGAATTGTTAAAATGGTAGAAGAAAAATACAATGTCAAGTTTAATTGGGACTGGGTAGTCGACAATAAAAAGTTTAACGAAATTATGGGCGTTAAGCTTTCCGCCGGAGAAATGCCTGATTTCGTGATGCTGCCCGATTCCGGTGATATCAACAAGTATATCAAACAGGGGTTAGCCGCCGAAATCACCCCGGAAATGCAAGCTAAAATCCCGACTTATTTTGAAGTTGTGGAAAAATATGATGAAAACAACAATATGTGGGTTGATGCCAAGCGCAATGGTAAGCTTTACGGTTTAAAGCCCATCTCCTCGCAAGGCGCTTATCCGACCGTCTTAATCTGGAGAACAGACTGGCTCAAAAATGTCGGCATTAATGAAATCCCCAAAACCTTGGAAGAGTTTGAAAAGGCAATGTATGCTTTCAAAGAAAAAGACCCGGATAAAGACGGGCAGGCCAACACCTACGGCTTATCCGAAACCGCGTTTGACGCTGTATTTGGAGCATTTGGTGCAATTCCGCTCAAGACACTGGGCAAAGGCCGGCAAGTGCTGTTCATCACCAAAAACGAAGCCGGTGAGTTGGCATTTGCCTGTACCCGGCCGGAAATGAAAGAAGCACTGGCTAAACTTCAGCAGTATTATAAGGACGGTGTCATTGATCCGGAATTTGTAACCGGTGAAAACACGGGCGGCTATTGGGCAACCTCTCACGCTTTTATCAACGGCCGTATCGGCGTAACCGGCAAAGTTCTTCCTACCCACTGGAATCCGCCTTATGACAACGAAGGCCAAGGCGGTGCGGTTTATCAGGAAATGCTGGCTGCCAACCCCAACGCCAAGTTTGGGGAAACCTTTGATATCGGTACTGCCATCGAAGGTCCGCACGGCAAGTCCGGTCTGCATAAATGGGGCGCCGTCAATTCCAATATCGGCGTATTTACTACCAAGTGTGTCCAGGATGAAAGAAAAACCAATGCCCTGCTTCAGTTGATTGAAGATACTTTCACCGATTATGATTTTTACCTGCTTTTAACCAAAGGAATTGAAGGCGTGCATTACACCAAGAATGCTGATGGCAAACTCGTCCGCAATTCTACCGATTTCCCCAAGGATAACGATTTGAGAAAAGACGGGGTTTATATCTTCGAGCTTTTGCAGCAGCCGGATTTCCGCAAAAAAGCACTGCCCGACTACTACGAATTCATCGAAAAATACAATGGCCCCAGCTATACCGATGAAATGTATCCCAAAACCGAAAGCTACTCCAAGAACATCAGTGCCTTGGAACGCCTGACGGTAGAAACCTATATGAGCATTATCACCGGCGAAAAACCGGCCGACTATTTTGACGAATATGTTAAATTATTCTATGAAAACGGCGGCACGGCCATTGAGCAGGAAATGAATGCGCAGGTTAAGGAGAACTTGGGAAAATAAAAGTCAAACGATAAAATAAGGAATCGCCGGTTAAGGATATTTATCCGAAACCGGCGATTCCTTTTATTTTCCCATTCTATTTCCTCTGCTGCTTTGACAATTGCCTTTCTATGAATCAGAGTCCTTAAGATCAAGCTTTTTTATACTATACCCTATTTGCCTATTCAATTATAGAACTCTCTCTATTTTTACTTTAGATAGAAAACATATCGTCTTTATGGTATAATCAAGGCATGAAAAGAAGTTTCGGCTGATGACGGCAAAGCGTTTTTTATGGAATGTAACATGGAGAGCTTATACAGCTTGCTAAGGTGTAATTAACGACCAATGATGCATGAAGGTGGTGTGAATGATGAAAAGGAGTACGAAAATTGTGTGCGCAGTCGTTGTTGCTACTCTATTCGTTACAGGAGGTGTATTTGCAGCTATGAGTTTATTTGGAGAGTTTGCAGGCATTGAAAAAGAAAGGCTTAAAAAATATGAATACAGCAGTGGCGGTGATATGCTTGGAGGTTCCTATTCCCAATCGGTGCAGGAATACAATGAGGACAGTGCTATTGTCACTATCATGCAGCGCAAATGGCACGGTGCTGATGATGTGATAAAAGAGTATCTTGTTGATAAAGAAATCCTTAATGAATTAAAGGCCGTATTTGTTAAATACCGGATGAAAAACTGGGACAATAAGAAGTTTACGAACATGTTTATTGCCGACGGTGCAAGCAGCAGCCACTACTTCAAATTTGAAACAAAGATCGTGTCATTCTCCTCCCAGCATTATCCGGAAAAGTATGCTTCCAAACTTAAAGAGCTCAATGAAGTATGGGATAAGTATTGGGAAAATGCAACGCTCCTTCCGGGACTTCGGATTGACGATACCGTTACGAAAGACGATTGGGAACTGCCGTATGACCTTAATAACGGAAAAATTGTTCTGTCCGTTTATTCGTATTCGTATTATCAGAAATGTCTCTGCTACCGCCTTGCAAACGGTACAAAGGAGACAAAGAAGGCCGAATTTGTTATCCGCCTTTACAGGGATGGTGAAAGCACTCCGATCTATGAAAGATCCTCCGAGGTCACAGCAGAAATTGATGCGAACTCCACAAAGAAAGGTTCCATTGAACTGGAAGAACCTCTTACGGGCGGCAAATACCGCCTTGAGGCGGTTGGATATACGACAGAATTTGAGATACAGTGAATCTTAAAAAATGTCCTGTATTCCTTGAAAATTGTCCTCGCAAAACTTTGAGGTAAATGATAAGATAAAACCGTCCTAACAAAACAAAAGCGAAAGCGACTGTATGCCCCATACCGGCTTTGCCGGAACATAGACCGGGAGCAGCGGCTTTCACCGCAAATTAAGGAGGGAATATGAAAAAATCTGTATCATTTATCATTTCACTGCTGTTGGTCTTAACCATGACTCTCAGCGCCTGCGGCAATAAAGAAGCAGCTCCGCAAAACCAAACAAAAACAGACAATCAAAATACGGCGGAACAGTCGGCCAAAGAAACCCCGACTGTCAAGGACGGCGAAGCCGTTAAAGTTCTGGTTTGGAGTAATAACCGTCATGATTCGGAATACACCCTGAAAAAGATTGCCGAATTCAATGAAGCCCATAAGGGACAAATCGAGATTGAATATGTTATTCAAACCGACAACTACACCAATATGATCACCATGGCCGCCAAATCCAATCAGGCACCTGATGTTTTCAGTATCAGCGGTGTCACCGGCGGTTATGACCTGCGTTCCTACGCCGAAGCTAAAATCGTTCGGCCGATTAACGAGTTTTTAGACGCTGATCCCGATTTCCGCAAGTTTACCAATGTCGATAACTATAAAATGGAAGGCGTTAATGTGCTAGGCTCCGATGTCTACTGGTTCCCGCGCACACTGCGCAGCGGCAACCGGCTAAT
This sequence comes from Lachnospiraceae bacterium oral taxon 500, assembly GCA_002999035.1. Classification (NCBI taxonomy): domain Bacteria; kingdom Bacillati; phylum Bacillota; class Clostridia; order Lachnospirales; family Lachnospiraceae; species Lachnospiraceae bacterium oral taxon 500. The sequence continues at coordinate 2,134,204 of CP027241.1, read as the reverse complement.
TTACAATGTGCCGCTGCTGGAAGAAGCCGGTGTTACCCCGCCTAAGACGGTACCGGAAATGGTCGCAGCCGCTAAAAAAATCACCGAAGCCGGCAAAGGCGAAAAGTTTGGCTGCGTTGTGCCCGGACAATCCGCCGCCATCGGCCGAATGATTATTCCGATTGCTGAAATCAGCGGCATCCAATATTATGATTATAAGAACGGTAAATATGATTTCAGCGGCTACAAGCCGGTACTGGAAGCCTTTAAGCAAATGTTTGCCGATGGCAGCATGCTGCCCGGCTGTGCCAGCATGAAGGTTGACCCGACCAGAGCTCAGTTTTCAGCCGGAAACGTCGGTTTTTACGGCAACGCTTCTCAGGAAGTCGGTGTTTTGACTACTCAATTCCCGGCACAAATGGAATGGAAAGCCGCTGAACTGCCGTCACTGACCGGAGAAATTAAAGGTGCTTTATCCGCAACTCCGTTTGATGGTTTGGCTTTGAGTGCCAGTTGCAAGCATCCGCAGGAAGCCTTTGAAGTCATCCGCTGGTTCAGCAGTGAAGATTTTATGGTTGAGTATGTCGAAAACGGTTTGGCTTTGTCCATCACTCAAGATATCATGAGCAAGGTTGATATGAGCAAAATCGGTAAGCTTCAGGAATTCCTGCCCATCAGCTACGAAGGTGTTTATCCGATGCCGCCGGCTGTTACCCCGCAAGGCAAAGAATGGAAAGATGCACTGTGGGAAACTGTTATTCCGCAAGGTACCGATATTGATCAAACCATTGAAGAAATGAACAAGATCTACAACGAAGCACTTGATCGCGATGTCAAAGCCGGAAAAATCAAACGTTTGGTGATTAAGGACTTTGATCCGATGAAACCGTTGGCCGGAACTTTGGAATATTTATCCGAATAATGTCTGTCGGCTTTCCGTGTAAAAGCCAAACGGAAAAGCGAATACCTCACAGCGTAATTAAGTTTTAAAATCATTTTCACCCGCCGGATCCGATTTCTATCCGGCAGGTGAAATTTTTATAACTCTTCCTTTGTCATTTTCTAATATAGACCCCAGACAGCATCTATCACCTAAAGCCCTCTTATCACGGCATTTCCCCTTTAAGAAAGGAGTGTTGACGCTAATGACTTCCAAGAAAAAAAGCTCTCTCCGAACCAGCGCCCATAAAGATCGGTTCACTGTCTGGCTGATGCTCAGCCCGACAATTTTTCTGTTTTTAGTAGTATCGGTGTATCCCTTTATTTGGATCAGTAAATATATTTTCTATGATTACAACGGCTTCGTTGAATATTTTATCGGTTTGGATAACATCAAACGGTTATTTTCAGATAAATTATTTGACGTCAGTATTCTGCATACCTTGGAATACGCTTTTTTTAAACTGATTACCATTATTCCTCTGGCCCTGATTGTATCGGTTCTGCTCAATCAAAAGCTACGCGGCAAAAACTTTTTCCGGACGGTCTTTTTTATCCCGACTGTTATCAGCGCCGCCGTGGCCAGTTTGGTCTTTTACTTTGTGTACAGCCCCTACAACGGTATTTTAAACGGAACGCTGAAAGCACTGCATATCACTAATATGAAAATTGACTGGCTGGGCAATCCCGGTCTGGTTATGTTGTCAATTATCTTCGTGGCAATCTGGGGCGGGCTTGGTAATTATATGGTGCTTTTTTTAGCCGGTCTGCAATCCATTCCCGACAGTATTTATGAAAGCTCCAAAATCGACGGCACCAATAAGCTGCAGGATTTTTTCTATATCACCATCCCTATGCTTCAGCCCATGCTGAAAGTCATCCTGATGCTAGCCATCACCACTGCGCTGAAGGACTATCAGAGCATTATGGTTCTGACCGGCGGCGGTCCGGCCGGACGCAGTCAGGTTATGTTTTTATACGTTTATCAACTGATGTTCGGCAATGAAAACGGCGACGGCGCGGTACAGATCGGCTACGGCTCAACTGTCGGTCTGGCATCTTCAATCATTATCGCCATTATCACTGTAATTTACCTGCGCGTCAGCAAAAAAATGGACGAAGCATATTAGAAAGGCGGTATTTTTATGAACAAACGAAAAATAAAAGCTTCAACCCTATTGGCCTATGCTTTTCTTCTCATTCTGACGGTTTTTATTCTCTATCCTATTTTATATGTTGTTTTAGGCTCTTTCAAAACCAATCAGGAACTGGTGCTGGGCGGCGCCAGACTGTTCCCGGAAGTCTTTATTATCGATAATTATATTGAGGCCTGGCAGCTGGCTAACTTTGCCCGCTATACTTTAAACAGCATCTTTATCAGTACCATGGTCATGCTCGGTATTCTGCTGCTTTCCAGTATGGCCGGCTACTGCTTTGCCCGCAAGGATTTTCCGCTGAAAAATGTGATCTACGGTCTGCTGATTGCCTTTATGTTTGTCAATATCGGCAGCGTCAGCCTGCGGCCGCTGTTTGAGCTGACAATCCATTTTAATCTCCACACTTCGCTCTGGTCGGTTATTTTGATTTGCATCGGCATGTCGCAGGCGACCAATATTTTCCTGGTTCGGGGCTATATGAATACGCTGCCCAAGGAATTAGATGAAGCTGCCGCCATCGACGGCTGTAGTTTTTTCGGCATTTACTACCGGATTATTCTGCCTCTCTTAAAGCCGGTTATGGCAACAATTGCCTTGCTCTCCTTCCGGGAAGCTTGGAACGAATACATTCTGCCGCTGGTCTTTACCATCAACGACCCGAATAAGCGGCCTTTAACGGTCGGCGTTATTTCCCTGAAGAACGTTTCCGACGGCGCCGCCGCCTGGAATATTATGTTTGCCGGCTCAACCATGTCAATTATGCCGATTATTATACTCTTTTTGCTGACTAGCCGGTATTTTATGTCCGGCATGACGGTCGGCGCTGTCAAAGGCTGATTGTCCCCTCTTGCGGGAGAATTCCGACGCTTTTGGCAGGCGCGAAAACAGCTACAAGGATATTCCTTTGCCAAGCCGCTTCATTCGTGACAGTCCGATATTGTTGCAGAGAAATGAAAACAGCGGCAAGAATGGTTTCCCTCCTGCGACAAATCGTTTCATCCGTTATATTCACAGAAAGGTTAGGTTTATAGAATGATTCCAGATGATATGATGTATTTTCCTTTAGAAAAGGATGGCTTTATCCGCGATTTTTTAGCGACGCCGCTAAAAAGCAAGGGTTATATCAGCCCGACTGCCGACAGTCGGCATTTCAGCGATCAGCTTGCCTATGAGGCCTATTTGCGTCAGGAAATCGGCCGCCAATTAGCCGGCGTAAGCGAAAAAGAAGCGGATGGTTTACCATTTTCCTATTTCAGCACGGGACACGACTATTTTGTCGATCAAAGTGACTTTTACAGCACACCGGTACAAAACACGCTGTGGCTGAAAACCGGGATTTATTCACCGGTCAAGCAGACTGTTTCGGCGGTTTTATGGACTTATCAAAATGTTTTGGTCTGGTGCGGCGGTTCACTTTTACTTCAAGCCACTGATTCCCGCTATAAGCCAATCGGCCGTTATCCCTTTTCTCTGCCCTTAGCGGAGGGCTATAATGAAGTTCTGATTTATATGACCGGTCTTGGCGTCCGCGATTCGCGCGATATTCTTGGCCTTCAGCTGCCGGCCGCACCTGATCTGCGTCTTGATTTACAAGGCCTGCCGGTGGCAGAGCTGCGCCGCAAAAAAGAACTTTTGTTTCAAATTAACTGCCGGGAAAATTTTTTTTCTTTACCGGCAGGCGATAAGAATGGACTGTTTGTAACCTATTCCGGTCAAACCCTCTCACTGGCCAATCACAGCCAGACATGGGAATTACCCGCGCCGGCAACCGAAGCGGAGTTTTACTGGACGGATGAAAATGATCAGGTTTTGCTGCGGCGCAAGCTGGAAGCCATCAGCCAAATCCGGCCGCGCTATATCGCCGGCGGTGCCGACGCGGTTTATCGCCTGATTGCCGAAAAAAAGAGACAGCCCCGAGCCACCGGCATTTTTTTCAGCGTGTATCATGTTTTGGCCCGCTATTATTTTGGTAAGCAAACTGCTGAAGATTTGCAGCTCCTGCGCGAGGATTTAAAGCTGATCCGGCAGCGGGTTGACTGCTCGGATTTCCTGATTATCGGCTTTCTCCGGCTGATGAAAAAGTACTCTCTGCCCCAGGATTTGCTGGATGAAATAAAAGAAAGCTTTTTGGATTTTCGCTATTTTATGGATGAAGCCGGTCAGGACGGTATGTGCTTCTTCAGTGAAAATCATTCTTTAATGTTCTATGCCATTCAAATGATGATCGGGGAAATGTATCCCAATGATATTTTCCGGTGCAGCGGCCGAACCGGCACCCTTCAGGCTCAAATTGGCGCCGCCCGCTGCCGGCTTTGGCTGGCCGATGTTGCCGAAAACGGAACGGAAGAGTTTAACAGCGCCGGCTATTTGTCCGTTACCTTAGCCGCCCTTCTGCTTTTAGTTGACTTTGCCCCGAAAGATATTGCCGCTTTGGCGCAAAGCATTACCGACCAGTTGCTGCAACAGGCGGCGACCCATGTTTTTGACGGCTCTGTCATCAGTCCGCAAGGCCGGGTTTACCGGGATGTCCTTTATCCTTACCGTCAGACAGTCCAAGGCCTGCTTTGCTTAATTTTCCCAGAGCTCCCCTATTCTGACCGGGAATGTATGTGGAATATTTGTTTTGCCACCTCGGCCTATCGCTTTCCGGCAGATTTACGGAGTCTCGCGCAGACACCGGTCAGCAAGACTTATTTTTCCGGCAACGCTGAAGTAACGCTCCATAAAACCGAGGACTATATATTAACCTCGGTGCAAAGCCCCGCTTCGGCCGGCCGTCGCAGCCAGCCGGCTGACTCCGAGCAGGAAGCGGTTAAGCTCTTAAATGAAAAGTTTCACGGCACAACCAATTTCCGCCCCGGCGTATACGGCTATCAGCAGCATTTTGGGTATGCCGCTCTAAGCAAAGAAGCGCTGCTGTTTATCAACCATCCCTCCGGTGCAGCTGATTTTACCGGGATGCGCCCCGGTTATTGGTACGGCAACGGCATCATGCCGATGACCATGCAGCGGCAAAACCGGCTTGGTGTCATTTATCAAATTCCGGACGATTATCCGGTGACTTTTACTCATATTTACCTGCCTGCAGTTAAGTTTGATGAAGTCCGGCGGGAAGGCCTTTGGACATTTGCCTTTTTCGGTCAGGGAGCGATTGCCCTGTGGTCATCGGTTCTGCCCGAGCCCTTTGACGACGCTTTCACCGGCTGCGAACTTCGCTGCTATGGTAAGCAAACCGCTTTTTATATCATTTGTGAAAGCGTTGTTTCGGAGCAAAGAGAAGAATTTATCAAAAGCTGTCTGGCTGCGCCGCCGCATTGGGATAACAGTCAACTGCTGCTGTCGGATCATAGCCAGATTGAAATGCGGTATAAAGCTTATCCCGATGATACGCAATATGTTTAATCCTTAGTTGCGCTTTCTCATGTCTGACAAAGACTTTGGGGTATCGTTTCGTGAAAATTCATTCTGTGTGCCGACGGAAAAACGCGGACATAAATAGCAGGCGGCAGATTATTGCCGCCTATTTACCTTTTTTTCGTTTATTCCTTGGGAAGATAAAAACGGATTGAATTCTTCACATCGGCATTTAAAGAAAAGGCTACTGTTTATTCCTTAGGAAGATAAAAACGGATTGAATTCTTTACATCGACATTTAAAGAAAAGGCTACGGTTTATTCCTTAGGAAGATAAAAGCAAATTGAGTTCTTCACGTAAGGAATAGAAAAGAATTCGGCTTTGATTGCTGTATTATACCGCCGGCACAGTCGCAAATACACGTTGCGCAGGCCGATTGAGCCTTTCGGTGCATCCTCCGCCAAAACCTGCTCACCGCAGCAGGCTTTCATTTTAGCAATATTCATGCCTTTGCCGTTGTCCGTCACTTCCAGAACGAGATTTTCACCGTCCTGATAAAAGCCAATTCGGATTTCTTTGCTCACCGTTTCCGGAAAAGGCTCCGAAAAACCATGCTTGATCGAGTTTTCAACCATCGGCTGCAAAATCAAATGTATGATGGAATATTCTTTCAGCGCATTTTCGTAATCAACCAAAAGTCGGATATCTTGCCGTTCGACATAGGCCATAATATTAAGATACAGCTGAATATGGCGTATTTCCTGCTCAAAGGGCAGTTCCCGGTTGCCCTGATTTAAACTGAGCCGCAAAAAAGCGCTCAATTTCTCAATAATATCGGCTGCTGCCTTATCTTCCGCCAAAATCTTCCACCTGGTATTATCCAGTACATTATATAAAAAATGAGGATTAATCTGCTGGGTCAGCATTTCCATTTCCGCCGTCCGCACCTGTTCCGCCTGCTTTTCAATCGTTTGAATCTGACGGTCAATCGTTTCATACATGCCGGTTAAAGCGGTGATTAAAATACCGATTTCATCTTTATATTTCGCTTTTTTCTCAATTCTCTGATTGGCGGAAACTTTTTGAATAATGTAAAGCAAGGGCTTGGTAATCACATCCGATAAAAGCACAGTCATTCCGGCTGCCAAAAGCGATGTCAAAAGCCAAATCAGCAAAAAAATCGGCCGTACCTTTTTGGTTACTTCACCAAACACGGATTTAGGCAAAAGATGCACCAGTTTCAGCGGAAAATCCGGCAGGCTGCGAAAGGACAAATAATAGTCCTTTCTTTCCACCCCTATTTTTTCCCTAACCGCTCCCCAATCTGCCGTCATATCCTGATTCAGGCTCCGCGCCAAGCTTTCCGGTAAGACCAGCGACAATCCTTGAGCCTGAGCATCCGCCAAATATAAGTAAGAATCCGCTACCGTATTTAAGCTTTGCAGCAGCCCCTGCAGCCGCTCCTGCGATAACAGGACAAAAATTGTCATCTCCGCTTTGGCCATATCCGTGCCGATGATCGGAACATTCAAGCCTTCAATTTCGTCCACCGGTATCGCCAGCGGTATCACCCGGCCGTGATCGCCGTAGGGATTAATGCAGGTCGGCAAAAAGGTAATGCCATCAATTCGCTCCAATTCCCAACCGGAAAATACTTCCTCCGGCTGTTTCATACCCAAACGCTCCAGATTATAAATATTTTTTTGCTTATGTGCCACAAAGACAGTATCGATCAACACGCTGCTCTGCGTCATCTTATACAGACTGTTTTGCAGAGTCAGGTAATTGATCAGGTACTGCTGCTTGGACAGATTTTCCTGCTTGGTGCAAACTTGAAAAAGATGATTGGCTGTCAGTTCAAATGAATCAATTAAAATTTTATTGATTTTTTCAATTACTTGCCCTTCGGCAATCTCCATATTCTTGCCGATACTGCGGTTAATCCGCTCCAGAGAGTCTGCCTGATAAATTAAATACATCGCCAGTACCACCGCAAATAAAGTAACGGTATTAACCGAGATGGTCAGCAGCATAATCTTAGAGCGGATCGGCCAATCGCCGAAATATTTTTTCATGTACGCTAACATTCCCTACCCCTTCTCCGTCCGCTGCTTTTGGTATTCTGACGGTGATATGCCTTCTGCTTTTTTAAAAACCCGGTGAAAGGAACGATACTGATCATAACCCACGCGGAGTGCAATCTCGTCCAGACTTAAATCCCCGGCTGAAATTAAGCGTTTCGCTTCCTCCATCTTGCGCTCAACAACATATTCCTTAAAATTGCATTTCATTTTAGTCTTAAAATAAGCCGAAAAATAGCCGGGACTTAAATTAACATAGCCGGCCACATCATTGACATGCAGGGGCTGATCCAAATTATTTTTAATAAAGAAAAGACTTTTTTTCATAATCGGGTCAATAATTGTGTGCGCCTTTTGCAAATAACGGCTGTATGACAAAAAAAGCCCTTCCAAGAGTCGGTGAATTTCCGAAATCGTCCATAAATTATTAATTACGTCATAGGAAAGCGCTTCGCCCCAGTCAGAGTCATTTTCTACCGCTAATTTCTCCAGTTCGGTCTGCACCGAAATCACCATATAAGTGCACATACCGCGGACAAAATGCGGCGGCGGAAATCCTTCGCTGAAAAAGCCGGAAAAAAAAGTGTTTAAATGCTCTTTGATCTTCTCCTCGGCATGTTCGGTAATCGCCTGATAAACGGCAAGGGGCGCCTCTGTCTGTGCGGCCGTCGGCATTACACTGCTTAAAGTCAGTTCCTCTCCCCAGATCACCTTATTTTCCGGTTCAAACAACAAATAAGCAGCCGCTTTCCCCGCTGTCTGACAGGATAAAGTCAGCTCCGCCGGCGCGGATACTTCGCTCCCCACACCGAAATAAACATCATGCCGCAGTTTTTTGTTTAAACGGCGATTAAATTCCTCTATTGTTTCCCGCATAAACTCAGGACTTTCCTTTTCCGGAAAAAGGAGCAAAACAAATTGATTCGCATTTGTTAAAATAATCTCATAGCGTCCGCTCAAAGCACGGTCTTGGAAAAAAGCCGCTGCCTCCTGAGCAATCAAGCCTTTATCATAGCCTTCTTCATGAAAAAACAAACAATCCATAACCACTGCCAAATACCGACCGGTTTCCGGCTGCAAGTACCGGCGCCACGCTGCCTGTATATTTTCCGGCAAAATATCGCCTTTTATTATCTTCTGCAAAAATAATTCTTTCTCCCGCTCTGCTAAAGCTGCCCCCGAAAGGCCCGATTCTCTGCCCTTTTCTTTAAGGCTCTCGATCATTGTTTTTAACTCTTTACACAATTCCTCAACCGATACCGGTTTCAGCAAATAAGCTTTGACACCGTAACGGATGGCGGTTTGGGCATAACGAAAGTCTTCAAAGCCGCTGATGATAATAAACTCAACCCTATGTTTTTCCGCCCGGCAGCACTGAATCAGCTCCAGACCGTCCATCTGCGGCATGCAAATATCGGTCAGGACAATATCTATTTTTAGCTTCCGCAAATAGGTCAATGCTTCCTGTCCGTTTTTAGCCGTATAAATATGCGCAATTCCCAGTTCCATGCCGGTAATGCTTTTGGCTAAACCTTCCCGGCTGGAAATATTATCCTCGACAATCAGCAATGAAAACTCTTTCATGATTCCTCCGCATGGCAGTTGATTTGATATTCTCGGCTTTATCCTGCCACTTTTTTGATTCTGTCCTATGAAAATCGCTCGTCCGTCTGTCTGACAGATCAAACACAAAGAAAGAGTTCCGCCATTCCCGCATAACCTACTTTCTTTGCTTTATCAGGGTGTTTGTTTTCAAACTCTATTTTACCATATATTCAACAGGAGCGCGAGAAGATTCCTTGCATACTTTTTAGGCCTCAGATCTGAGATAGGCGGTTTGAAAATTGGTGATTGCCACAGACAGCGATATCTCTTTTTCTTTTGAATAAAAATAACCTTATTTTACAAAAGCAGCCTATTTTTATTAAAAACATGCCTAAAATTTTCTATAAATATTGACTTAATTTTCTTTTTTGCTAAAATAATAGGAGACGACAAAGCAAAAGCTTGTAAATAATATCTTTTAATTTTCATTTTTCAATTCTTATTATATTTATTTTTACCAATTTATTCACCGAACCAACCTGATTCATTTTTTAACTAACTTTCCGGACAAATATCTGAATCGAGGTAGCAACATGGCATTAAGATATCAAGAAATCAAATTCCAATTAAATTTTAGCTCAGCCTATTGTTTACGGCTGATTCGCAACACTCTGCTTTTAAGTTTTTATTCTCTGATATGGACATTTCCCCTATCCATTACTTTGGCATTATTCATCAATGAACTGCACAACCGTCATTTTAAAAAAGTCGTGCAAACCGTTTCTTATTTGCCCCACTTTTTATCTGCAGTAATTGTCTGCGGTATGATTCGTAATCTGACTTCAGTTGACGGTGGATTAATCAATACGATTATTCATGCTTTTGGCGGTGAAAGCATTCATTTTCTGGGGATTGCTGAATGGTTTCGGACGATATACACTGTTTCGGAAGTATGGCAGACCATTGGTTGGAGTAGTATTGTCTTTATTGCTGCCATGACCGGTATTGATAAAGAACTTTATGAGGCAGCCATGGTTGATGGTGCCGGGGTTTTTCGCCGTATGTGGAGCATTACCTTGCCCGGTATTTTTCCGGTGATTTCAATTATGCTGATCTTAAGAGTGGGCAGCATTTTAAATCTGGGATATGAAAAAATTCTACTGCTCTATTCAGCACAAATTTATTCAACCGCTGATATTATCAGCACCTATGTCTACCGAGAAGGCGTCATTAATCAAAATTATTCTTTTGCATCGGCTGTGAACTTATTTACTTCTGTCATTTCCTTGATTATGGTACTCGGCACCAATAAAATCACCAAAAGAATGGGACAAGGAGGGATCTGGTAATGAAAAAACAATTTTCCGGCGAAAAAATTTTTCAGATCTTTGACATTACTTTAATGTGTATCTTTATGGTTCTTGTCCTGATCCCGGTGTTTACGGTTTTAATGACTTCCTTTGTCAGTGAAGCCGAGATTGCTCAGCGCGGCACTTTTATTATCATTCCGCAAAAGTTTGATTTTTCTGCGTATAAAATGTTGCTTGCCAGCGGCAAAAATATTTTACGTGCTTACGGCAATACCCTTTTTCGGGTATTAATTGGTACTTTTTTAAACTTATTATTTACCATTACGCTGGCTTATGGTCTATCCCGAAAAAACTTAAAAGGCCGCAATCTGTTTACTGCCTTTGTCTTTTTTACTATGTTTTTCTCCGGTGGCCTGATTCCGACTTTTATTCTGGTTAAATCTTTAAATTTGCTCGATTCCCGCTGGTCCATGATTTTTCCTGGTTTGATCAATACCTGGAATCTGTTGATTATGCGTAATTTCTTTTATGCTATCCCCAAAAGCCTAGAAGAAGCCGCTATTATTGATGGGGCTAATGATATGCAAATTTTAACTAAAGTAGTTCTGCCACTGTCCAAAGCCTCCATTGCCACAATTGGGCTTTTCTATGCCGTTGCTCACTGGAATGCATGGTTTGATGCCATGCTTTATATCAATAAAACGTCCTTATTGCCCATGCAAAATATTTTACGCAATATTATTACTGCCGCCTCTAATATTGGTGATTTGGGCGCAGAAGCCTACAATTCCCTTGATGTCATTCCGCCTTCTCAATCCATTCGGGCAGCCACCATTGTCATTACCACCCTGCCAATTTTAACAGTTTATCCATTTATTCAAAAATACTTTGTTAAAGGGGTTATGGTTGGTTCCATTAAAGGATAGATCAGATTTTCTGCATTCCTTGAAACCCTCTTTTGAAGTATGTGCCGCAAAAGTATCTTGTCGCAGAAATTTGTCCAATCATTCCCTTAAGATTTCCCCTTTCCTATTTTAAATTATTGCTTCTTCGCAAAACATATTTATTTCAACACAACTTTTCTTATTGCCGGCTGATACTAAAATATTTTATAATCCTCATTTGAAAATGCACAAATCAGTTGCTTGGCTCACTATCGTCACTTTGCAGCAAGCGGGGAAAAAGTTGTTGGATCAATCGTATATCTTCCTCCATAATAGCTGAAAAATATTCAGATGTGCCTGCCACTATTTCATCTCCCATTTTTCCTAAAAACTTGCCTGCCAAACTCTTAAACACATTGGTTAAAATACCTTTTAATGTAGGTTCTTCTATTGCACCGCACTGGATCAATGCTTTTCGGATGGTATCTTTACTCTTTTCATTTAACATACTTTCAAATAAAGCTGCATACGCTCCTATTGTCAGTTTTACTAACTCCGGGGAAAATGAGCCATCTGTTATATGTTTCAATTTTTTTAGTTTGTCTCTTAAATGATCAATTAACAGCGGATTCCCAATTTCTAAAGAAATCTTATCATTCTCCTTCAGGAAAACAGGGGACTTAAGAATATTTTTTAATTCATTATCCAGCTCCTCCACGGTAGTTGTCCGCATTTTGGCTTCATATAGCAGATTCCTTGCTTTTGCTCTGGTGACCTTAAGGCTTGACACAATTTCATATAGTTCCGGATTATGCTGAATTAACCCTAAATCTTGCAATTTCATAAACAATAAAATATCAATATCCCGCTTTGACATTGAACCAAATGCCGGATTTAAATATTGTTCTAAAAAGTCAACAAATGCCTCTTTTACATTTTCTGCTCCTATTTGATGTAATTCCTGAATCAGACTCATGAGTTTCCTCCCCCCTATCAATTCTGGTTTAACACTATCTATCATTTTCCCGCTACATTTTATGCACGAATATCTCCAATTATTGCATTTTTACCAAGTCGCCCCTTTCATAGTAGGAGCAAAGGCTTTTGTATCGTACTTCTCGTCCATGGCATCGTAGGTAATTACAAATCTTCTTCCTCATCCGCTCTATGTTCTTCCAATAGTTTTTTTAAATCATCCTTTTGAGGCAGAACAGTCTCATATTTACTCGCAAAAATTTGAGCATTGTCCTCAGGTAAAGTCATTTCAACAATAGCCTTATTCCTATCCTTACATAAAATAATGCCTATCGTTTTATTTTCTTCTTCTAATTTAACTTTGCGGTCATAGAAATTTACATACATCTGCATTTGACCGATATCCTGATGCTTCAGTTCACCAATTTTCAAATCAAACAATACAAAACAACGCAATATACGATTGTAATACACTCAATTTCATAAAAGTGACGTTCTTCAACGTTGTCAATTCGCATCAGTTTCAAATAGTGCGACCAGCTAAGATAAAATTTTCTTCCCGTATTTACGGTTGGGAGATAATTAAATTCGCTAAATTATATTGACAGAAACCATTCTTCATCAATACTATAATCATTGATAGGAATAACACCTAATCGCAAATCTTTTAATTTTTCTACTAATTCATCCCCATCAATTAAATCTATCGGTGCAGCTCCCGCTCGATTTGCTTCTTCAATGGCTGCATTTGTAAATTTTCCTGTTGTAATAAAAAGTCCCTTATCTGCTCGCCCTTGCATGGCTCCTCTAAAATCTCGTATTTCACCCGCTCCAACCGTTCCTGCATAACGTTTACATTGGAATAACATGTGAAAGCTGATGATACCGTTTAATTTTACAATACCCATACCGTCAATCCCGCCATCTCCTGTTTTACCGGTAACTTTCACCTGCATAAAACCTGACTCTCTTAATAATCTCTGCGTAAGCCTTTCAAATGCAGCCGGAGTTAGGTTGCATAGAACATTTTTTAACTTTTCTCTCCAAGATTGAATTTCTTCTGGGATATCAATACCGTCATTCTCCAAATTTTCATCTTCTGTATTGATTTCTTTTTTACCTGATTCTTTTAAAAGTATCATTTCTTGAACCTTTTTTACAATTTCATCTGGATTAATCTCTTGAATTTCTCTTCCCTTAGTCGTTAGCACCCATATTCCCCGCGCAGAATTTTCTAAAATTCCTACTTTTTTCAAATATGTTCTCGTCCATGCGAGCCGATATTCCACCTCTGTTTCACTAGTAGTTCCATGCATTATTTCCTGTATTTCTATTGGTAATTTTAATATTTCAATCGTTTTTTCATCAATTTCACGAATGGTTCCTGAACCGCCTAACTCCTTAATTGCTTGAAATAATTCTTTCATCATATTTCTATATGATGGTACATCGTATAATGTTTTCATTTTTGCTCCTCTAAAATCATTTGTTTTAAATCTATTTTTTGTTCTATATATTATCTATCTATTTATTTATTTTCTATATTTTCTTCTTACACACATCTTATTATCTACTGCACCTTTGCTAGCACAGTTTTTATTTCCATCGGTACATCCTCCATAGTAAAACTTTTTTGTATTAAGTTATCCGTTAGAGTAACTTTATACTTACTTTGGCAATATTCTCTAATCTTAGCTAATAAATCTTTTCCATTTACTAGAGAAATTTTACTTTCCAGAGTCCCCCAACAATTCTTTATAATTTCTCTTGCCTTAATATTACAGGTAGAAAGTTCCATACCTCTGTTTCTCTGCTGCAGCATATCCGCATATCCATCTATGACTAAATCCTTCATCCCCTCAACAAGCTCCTCAATCCGGCCACAAAAATCTTCATAAGATTCTTCCTGATACCTTTCAACTATTCTATATAATACTTTTGTATCTATCAAATAGTTTTCAATTTCTTTTTTCTCCCAAATATGAAGTTCTAAATGTTGTTTTGTAGCTTCTTTTATTTGCTGATCAACTATATCATCAGTTCTATAATCTCTATCCGCAAGTGCATAGCATTTAATATTCCCTTTGCTCTCCGAAAACAATAAATTAGACGCCCCAAATGTATTTGATAGTTTCGAAAAGCCACCATATTCTAAAATTGGTAGATCAATCTTTTTCCCATAAAGAATCTCATTAAATCGATTTAAATATGGCAAATCTTTTCCCTCAACAAAGAGGCATTTTCTTGCTAATCCAAGCCTAATTAGTGACAAATTATGTATACCTCCAATATTATCAACTATATTTTGTACTGCACTTGAGTCTGTAGCATATCGTAACTGTTTATCTTTTTTATTTACCGATACAATATTTTCTGGTTCTACTCTACCTATTATTTCTAAGGAGTGCGTTGCAATAATGACTTGTGGATATCTCATCTTTACAATGTCTAATAGCTTTCTTTGTAAATCTGCATGCATATACACATCCGGTTCATCTAATATAATAATATCATTATTTTTAGTTCTAGCTAAAAACCACATTATCTGTAACCACATCTTTATACCACTTCCCATGTCTGCAATTTCTGCTGGAAAAGAATTGTCTTTTAAAAAAAACTCTAAATATTCACTTGTACCATAATTATATTCAACTTCATTTATCTCCAATCCAAACCATGTAGTTTCTGATAATTTTTTAAACTCCTCAAAAAATTCTTCTTTGTGCAGGAAAATTTCATTTCTAAAATGTAAAGAAGTTAGATAAGTGTCTTTATCTTCTTCAACAGTTTTAGTACTCAAGAGTCTTTCATTATCTCTAATTAATCCAATCTGTGGAAGAATAGCAATATTATTAAAATGCGACACATCTGGCTTGATCTTTTTCTTAATATTCATTCCATCGGAATCATAGAAAACTGCAAACGCTACTTCTTTTGTTACATGTATTTCTATTTTCCAATCATCGCAAAAAACAGCTGTAATTTTTGCTGCTTCATCACCGTAAAAATATATCGCTTTTTCTAAATCGATTTTTAATTTCTCCACTTTTATAACAAAACCTCTAATTGCTAATGGTAATTCAAGACACCCCGGTGCTTGTTTAAATTCTCTAGATTTTGACTGCCGTGCTGCAGTAGCAATCAGTCTCAATGCTTCAACTAAACATGACTTCCCTGCATTATTTTCCCCTACAATAATCGTTAAATCCTTAAACGATATCTCCATATTTTCAAAGCATTTATATTTTTCAAGTTTAACTTTTTTCAAAAATATCTTAGATTTCAACTTTTCTCCTCCCATAGATAATATTCCCCCTACCTAAATTCTATCTCCTCATTCACTTTCCTATGAATATCAACCTTGCTTTGAATGTCAATTTGGTTTACCAGCCAGCCATTTAGAGTACAGTTTCTTATGAACTCATCAATCCGGTTGACACCCTCTATTTCTTTTAACGTGACAATAACACCAAAGCGAATCCCTTTACCGTCTTCGGGATTTAGACGATTACTTGTTTTAATTTCCATGCCCCAGTTTTTATTAGTGTATGATTTTTTGGGGCGCATACTTTCTTTTGGCACTTCGGCTACATACTTGACATTATCCCATTTCCGAAATCGCTCCCTTGCTTCCTCTTCCAGAATATAGCTTATCTCCTCCCCTGCTATGTTTTCTTGGTTTTGTTTATCCCCGACAATATCTTTTAACTTTCCTTTGTTATTAATTCTGCCAAAATGTAAATTTAATTCTGTATTCGTATAATCAACTCCTTGCGAACGATTACACATTGGAAAATAGCACATAGTTGCTCTGGCAATATAAGGATATTTCTCCTCCTTTAATGGAACCGGAAAATAATAATTATAAGTATTCCATTTTTCACTAATATCGGACACAATAAACTTTATTTCATCCTCTTGGCTTTGTACAATGTCTGCTATTCTAGTCGGCACTATCCCATGCCCATAAACAGCCACTTCCTCTGGGGTCGGATTTTCTTTCCATCCTCTAGCTGCATCAATAATCAACGCCTTTGCCACTTCCTTACTAAATCCCAGTATATCTATAAGATAGGATAGCTTACGGGCAATCCAAGGGGCAGCAAAAGAAGTTCCTGCTACATACGCCGCGCCTAATGGTTCACATACTCTTATATATTGCTCCTCACTGCCGCCATAATAGCTGACATCCGGCTTTGCAAAAAAAGATAAAGCAAGACCTTTTCTTGTATACTTGGTGGATAGTCCTTGCTTAGTCACTGCATTTACTACCAAGCCATTGATGGAATCTGCCGGTGAACCAATTTTTTCTATACTCTCATTTGGTTTATTAGTGCCTGCAATTACAAAAATCACATCATTTTCATATTGGATTTGATCCAATACAGCCGCTTCGGCTGATATGAAATTATCATTGATCTCCTGATTACTGCCCATAGAAATGTTCCAAACCTTGATATCTCTATTTTTCATGATAATCTCTTTTATTTTTTTTATAATCGAAAAAGATGAAAATTGTCCTCCCGTAGCTACTCCAAAATGACGAACCCGAAACCTGCCACATCCATCCTCTAACCACGGATTCAACTTTGGCCCATCAACAATCAAGGAAGATACTGCCGTTCCATGTCGATAATCCTTTGAATTTGTTGGAATATTTTCATCAATCATATCATAAGCATCCACCCATTCACGAAAATAGACTGTCTTATCAAACAGAGTATCAATTACCCCAATGGTCGGCTCTATCGTAGGACTCGGAATATAGCGTAAATCTTGTTGCTTTTCTTTGATGAAATCTTCGGGAGATAATTCCGATAAATCAACCGTTGCCATTGAAACCAAATATGGCATTTTCTCAAATAAAATTTCCAATTGATTTTCATCTAAGAAAATAGTTTGGTTATCCAAAATTCTACTGGATAAAATATCAATTCCTATTTCCCTTAAAAGACTTTTCGTATCTATCCCCACATTATATAAAGTGATAATGCTTTGTTTTTTTACAAGTTCCGGTTCTTCTATTGCAAAATCATCAATATACGAAACATCTGCTACCACCTGCTTAAAATTCGATTTATTGATTGAAAAATTATTATAGGGAACGGCAGCCATCTGTTTTTTATTATCAAAGATTGCTTTCTGTATCCCTTTTGAGAAATGCTTGCTCATCACTTCTCTTGCTTCTAATAACAGTTGAATACTTTTATCTATGTCTTTTTCTTCTAAGTAATATGTAATAATATGCCTCGTTTTTTCTTTATTAAATTTGACACCAACCACTAAAAAATTGGAATCTTTTCCCTTAAACAGTCCACTGATTCGATTGCTCTTGGCCGCAATTTTATTATAATGAACGCTAATTAAAAGTCCCGGAAATGGTCTTTTCTGTGTTTTCCAAAACATTTTGATTTGATGGAGTTTATTTGCTAACTGAATCATCTTTTCTTCTGATACGATTACCTTGCCATTGATTGCCGGCCCACCTCCACTTCCATCTTTGTTAGCTTGAATGAACCGTTTTCCCTTAAGCTCCAATACATTATTCATTCACATCCTCCTTGTTCAGTTTTCTGGAAATCGTGCTTTTAGATTCTCCTTTTAGTTTTTCTATTTCCCTAACTGTAAAACCTTTCTCATATAGCTCACTGATACTTGTTTGTTCCAGATTTCCAACCAGACTGTTATAAAGCCGTCTTAAATAATCATGCTCCAAATGAGTATCACTAAATGCCAAGGAAGTTTTAATAATATTTTTCAACTCTCCCGGATAAGGCAATTTATCCGCTGATTTGAGAATTTTTTTAAATAATCTGCTATCTTTGGAAATGCCCTTAAATTTCTTTATAAAAGAAGACAAATAATGTTCTGCAACGGTAATCAAATCATCCGTACTGTAACGATTAAAGCTAATAACCGCATCAAACCTCCTAATTAATGCCTTATCAAAATTTGAAAATAGATTGGTTGTTGCAATAATTACAATTTCTTTATTTAAGTCCGTCAATCTGTCCAGTTCTCTTAAAATAGTAGATGTCACTCTCCCCATTTCCCGAACATCATTAGAATTAATCCTATCCAGAGCAATCACATCAATCTCATCAAACAATATTACCACCCGATTGGAATAAGGAAGCATATTGATTTCCTGAAAAACATTTGTAATATTCTTATTGGTTTGTCCCAGCTTACTATCAATCAAATTCTCAAAATCAACATAAAAAAGCGACCTGTCCAGCAATCTTGCTATGTGCTTAGCCGCTTCCGTTTTTCCACTCCCCGGAAGCCCTTCAAATAGGAACTTATTGATACCTACATTATGGTTGACTGCATTGATAATCCCTTTAATATCATCTGTAATCTCTACAGGAAGATTTAAAGGATTCATTTCTCTGATATCCATTTGCTTTAAAAATTCACTTTCAAAATCACTACTTTGCGGAATATATAAATTAGCTTCTGAAATTAATCCCATAATGTACTCTGCTAATTCACTATCCCCAATGCTATCAAAATACCTTGCGATCTGAATGGCTTCATTGCGAAAGGCTGTTTCATTTCTCTCTACATGAAACTTTATTAAATTGAGCACATTTTGTTTCTTCATGGCGACTCCTCCTGTTTACTACTTTATTTTTGGGTATGTATCGAAAGTTTTTCGGCAATTATAATCTTATATCTGTTTGGCTTATTCCATTTCTATTTTTGATAATCATTATATCACACATTAGGACAAATGTATACATTTTGGGACAAAAAATATTTTTTTATTCCCGGTAGAAAATGTCCCTTCTCTGTTTATAAAATATGGTCGGAAATTAACAAAGAAAATACCTCAAGTAACTTTAGATTATTACTGACCTGACAGTTGGCAAAATCTAAAAACACAAGAGGTATCTAAAATGAATATAAAAAAACAAAGAAGGAAAATTAGTAAGCCTAAGCTGCAATCATTCATCAACAAACGCTTATTTACACTTTCATCTTCATCCCCTTCGTCCTACTTTGCCACAAGGACGGCGGCGCTATGGATGGATTTTTCTTCTTTGTCTTTGATATAGCAGCGATAATAGTAGGCTGTATTCTCTATGGCTACGGTCAGCTCTTTCGTATGATTGCCTATCGCTTCACTTTTATAAAAAGGTCCATCCGAATTTTCAGAATACTCCCATTGATAAGTGACGGGGGCCTTCGCTCCGCTCACTTCGACTTTTAGCTTCACAATTTTCCCGATATTTCCCTTTTGGGGCTCCGGCTGCTTTGTTATCGTTAGTTTCTCAGAAATGTATCTTTCTACTTTCACCGTATTGCTTATAATCTGTTTGCCGGCCGCATCTCGAATTATGCAGCGGTATTCGCAGACTCTATCTTCTACCAGAACTTTCAGTTGATTGCTGGTATTGCCTTCGGATACGCTTTTCTTAAATACTCTATCCGCTTCATCAAAATATTCCCATTGGTAGCTTAGAGGTTCCTTGCCGCCACTAACTATAACTTCGAGACTTACCCTATTGCCCAACCTATCCTCAGCGTCTTGGGGCTGCACTCTGATCATTAAGTTCTGCCCCGGCATAAATACTATCCTTGAACTCTCCTTTACCATTCTGGTGAGGATGGCCGCAATCTCACTTCTCTTAATATAGGCGGATGGCTGACAGTTTCTGTCGGCATCTACCCCTTGGGCAATGCCCGCCCTATAGAGCTTGTAAATAGCATCTGCATCCGGGTGGGTCATCTTGACATCGGGTATGAAGTCATCCGGTACATCATTCAGCTTCGTCTCGTCATCCGTAATAAGCCGGGCAAAGATTTGCATATAGCCTGCCCTAGTGATTTTTTGACCCCAATTAAGATCGGAAGCTATGATGCCCTTATCCTTAGCGTAGTCCACATAGGGCTGATACCAAATATCGGCTCCCGCCGATAAACTGACCGCACCTTCTTTTTTTAGCTGGTGCATACACGCCGCAAGTTTAACGGCTTCCACAACTGTCATATCATCTTCGGGCGCAAATAAAGTATCTGTCTTGCCGTTGATTAATTTGCTCTGATAAGCAATCTGTACATCCGCATAATACCAAGCCGCCCTATCCACATCGATAAAGGGGGGCATATTTTGGATGATGTGCTGAAGGTCTGCCAATACAGCATTGGTTAAAAACAGAGTGAATAATAGCGACAGTATCACCCCTGATAATGCTTTCAGTTGTAACATTTGTCCCACCTCCTTTTGAATCGTTTTCGCTGCTCCTGTCTTAAACAAAACAACTCATCTAAGCTTTCCGTCACTCTCCCACTGGAAACATTTGCCCATTCATAATGATTCCTCTTAAAAATTTGTCATATCAATTAATCTCTTCCATAATTTTAGAAATCAATTCCGTAATCCCCTCTGCAACATAGATAACTTCATCCGGATCATGGATATAGCAAATAATTTGACCTTCTTTTCCCTCTTTATCCGGATCAAAGTCAAGTATCAGATAACAGCTATCGCAATACCGGGCAAAAGGTATCCATTTTTTATTAAAGAGATAAGGCTTTATCTTGCTGTTTCGCATTTTATCAAGGTCTTCACTTGTAAAATACTCAGTAAACTCTGTTAAGAGGGCATCCCTGTTTTGAAAATAATTCTTTTTGTTTTCCATCTCCGTTAAACTCATTAAGCAAAATGCCATCTCTCTTTCATCAATAACACATGGCAATATACTTAGATATTTACTTCCATTTTTATACCTGTAAAGCTCTTTTACCTCATCAGGCAAAATGATACCAAATTTCTCCTCAAATGATGCCATATCTTCCTCAGAGGCTCCCGCTATTTCCTGATAATCATCAAGATATTCTTCCTCCACCGGATCATCCAAATCCCAATCTTCAAAATTTTCACATATATACTTTTCTATCTTTTTTAACTCGCTGCTTATCTTCATATCATTTACTCCTCGTACCCTTTTATCATTCTCTGGTATCATTTGCTTTTCCGAAAGGAATTGGCGTATCAATTTGCCTATCGTTTCCGCATCTTACTTTCCCTTTTAAATTTTCCTTTTAAACTTACCACTGCATGCCGGATGCACATAACCGGATGATACAGGAGCATTCTTGAAGCGCTATAACGCATCACCTCCTTTATCTTCTTTCGCATTGTCGGGGAATAGCAGTGAACCTTACAGTTGCTGCAAAACGTCTTATTTTCCATAAACGGACAGCGTTCACTTCTTGAACAAGCATACTCCAGCAATTTTTTACAATCATCGCATACCGTGGTATTATATAAGTTTTTGTGTTTTTTACGACAATAAAGTTCAATCATCCGGGAGACGAGCTGTATTTCATCCCTTCGATTCTTTTCTATCCTTTCCTCATTCATAAATCATCCTCCACATGCGGCTCTCTTGCGGCTCTCCTTCGTTACCGCTCATATAGCTTCCTGCGAAAGCAGGCTTTAAAACGCAAGCGTTTTACGCCTGTTCCTCCGGAAACGATTCGCATATACTCCACCATTAAGCTGTCAGGGCAATCGAAAAATGAAACCATTTTTCGATTCGCGTTACCGCTCATATAGCTTCCTGCGAAAGCGGGCTTTAAAACGCAAGCGTTTTACGCCTGTTTCTCAGGAAACGATTCGCATATACTCCACCATTAAGCTGTCAGGGCAATCGAAAAATGAAACCATTTTTCGATTCGCGTTACCGCTCATATAGCTTCCTGCGAAAGCGGGCTTTAAAACGCAAGCGTTTTACGCCTGTTTTCGCAGGAAGCTGCACTCACAGTATATTCGCGTATATTATACCACAGAAAGTTTTTTACTTGTAGCTAAATCTTTTGGCTCCCCGATACAGGCGAAGGTTTTTGCTGCAAAAGCATGTAAAAAAGCCCTCATTCCGAACCCGAAAGGAAGGGAAACAAGGGCATAAATCGCTTTGAAATTATTTAATCAGCAAACACTTATTATGCTTCTGTCTGCTTAAAACCGCTAACCGTTTCATGTTGAAAAACTTTTAGAACTATCTGGACAAGCCCTATTGCCAAAACAATATGTCCAAGGCCGGAAAGCCCTTCCAGAGCAGGTTTGCTTACTATATCTTTTCCTTCACTAACGACCTCATAAATTCCTAAGAGCGTCATATTTACTATGGTAAAGGTAAATCCTGACATAAACACATAAATCGGTTTTTTCAGAGATACCATTCTCTTAGCCTCATATTCTTTAGATATCATATAAAGGATCAACATTAATAAAAATCCAAGGACTAAAACATGGACATGCAGCTTTGAAAGATGATTTTCGGCTTGATAGCCATAAAACTTTGTGAATTCTCTGTAAAAAACACCGCCGATCAATCCCATAATTAAGGATGTGTAGGATAACCCTAATATGTTTTTCTTTTCAAATCCGGTGATGAAATGGCGATATCCCAAAACAACGATGATTAAATATGCCATAGTTTTCGGCATCATAAGAGCCCCTATCATAGGATATTTATCCGCCCAAAGCACCACCGAAACATAAAATGCAAAGCTCAGCAAAATATATAAGCTCATATTTTTCAGCCCGGGTTTGGCCCTTTCCTTGTAAGACCAATAAATCAACAAGGCTCCCATTATCGCAAAGGGAATGTTTCTGTATATCCCGAACATATAATTTTCAGACATCGTACCCCAGTTATTTTGCGGAAGAACCGTTAACACAATTCTAATCAATGCCAAAGCATATATGATGTTCCTTTTCAATGTGCTGTCATCCTGGCTTTGACTTCTGTAATAGTAGTAGAACAAAACATAAAAAATTGTCATGGTTATACTGGTTATAAACTTGCCCCACGAAAGAGCGGGAGCGTTAGCTTCAAAGCCCCCATAGCTCAGATGTGATATAACTCTTGTAAGTAAGTGAAACGAATCCCCTAAGCCCAAAATTATCGCCATCACTCCAAACAGTTTCGCTTCCTTCGACTTCTCCAACAGCAGTCTTATACCCAATGATAAAACTATGCTTAAATATGCAATATCAAATATGCTTTCAACGATTGCCATAATTTATCCCTTTCTCAATCCAACTCAAATGTTTCATATATTTTTCTATAAACTGTTCCTTATTCCAGCCTTCCTGAAAGAGCCTCTCTATCAGGCTATGAATAATTGACTTTATAAAATACATTTTCTCTAAATCCATCGCTCCCTTCTCACCCATATTCTCAAACAATTCTTCCCGATTTTTATGCGATGACTCCCAGCCTTTGTTTAAATCCTCATTCCAATATAAATATCGGTTTTTATAAATCATATAGGCATTTTCGTCAAATAGGATCTCTGCAATTTCTTTGCCATATTCAACTAAAGCTTCTGTCAGATTTTTATTTTTTCGCAAAAATATCTTCATGATAATCTATTCATATAAATGCATTTTTCATTAAAATTGCGCTCTTTTATATTTTTCGAAAATGCGCCCTACACGCATTAACCGAGTCCGGGTGATATAATGCGTTGACTGCAAGAACCCAAAGCCATGCTTAAAAGCCATAAAAAAGGCTCCGGCTCTCAAACAAGAAATTGGAGAGTCAAAGCCTTCCTGCCAGCACGTTCTATCACAGCCGTCCCTGGAATGAGCATATGTATTTTTACATTACAAGGATCTCATATAAATCCTCTGTCAAATGATTCTTTAATATACCATCAGCATCTATATCTCCAAATCCATGATAAAATTCCTCTGCTACACTGCCGGCAATTGCCCCAAAAGTATCACTGTCACACAGCAAGCTGTAGATATTTCTAATAAATGATTCATAATTACTGCTTTCATAAAAGCATCGCATAGCAACCGGAACTGAGCCCTGACAGCTTTCATTCCATTTATAACGTGGTCTGATTTCATCTAAGCTGTATCCTATGCTGTATTCATATTCTCCTGTCGGATATTCCGATAAAACATAATCATAAATTTCCTGCTTAGATTTACCATGCTTTGCCATCCAGATACAAGTTGCCGTTACAACTGCCCCTTTAATACCTTCCGGATGATTATGGGAGACTTCCGCTGTTTTTGCTGCCATAGTCTGCATTTCTTCATGGTCTTCGTAAAACTCCCCCACAAAAGCCACTCTCATAGCAGAACCATTACCCCAACTGTTATATGGCTCGTGGTCCTGTCCATTTATCCACCAGAAAAATTTAGAACCATAGCCACAAAACGGATATTTCTGTCCAACTTCAACCATAGTCTCTACCAAATCAGCTTCTTGAATAAGCGCCTTTTTTATTGCAAGCATCATAACCGAATCATCAGTAAATTTTGCCTTACCCTCTATGATTAGCGGAATGTTCTGCCAATCCAAATTCTTTGGCCTCTTATACTCATACTGCGAACCTAATATATCGCCTAAAACCGCTCCTTTTATTGACATTACTTGCGCCCCCTTTTCTTTTCACCACACTTCTGATGTAATCTTCTTGATCCGCTTCTATCTAAAATATAAACAATTTTGTATATCCTTTTCTAGTAAGAATTACCTCCATTTAGATTACGTCTTCTCCTTATGCCTCTTCTAAATACCTTACGGTTTTTCCATGCTCTTTAGCATATTTAATCTCAGACTTTGTACTATCCCCAATATAACCCCCAACATTTATCACGAATATCTCGTCTGCCATATCTATCTTACGTTTATGCATATCATCCAGCATTTCCTTGGTTTTAGTTAATGTCCCTTCATCCATATTTTCCCAAACCTCAGAGTCGCCCGAATGGCCAAAAAGGCCTACGCTAATAACAATATTGCCTTCCAGTGTAAGCTTTTTCTGAACTTCCAAAAACTCATCTTTAAAACGGGTACTACCGCATAATGTAACCACCGGATACTTTCCAACCATATTTTTCTTGTGTGATAATTATAAAACGGATTATCACATCTTCCTTTCTATATCAGCTTAACCTATTTCTTTCACAAATTTGTTTAAATCTTCTCTCATTCTACCGATATGATAAGGGCTTTGTTCATCCTCCCATCCCCAAATAAGGCGATACATTCGTTCCATTGCCTGAGGATTTTTTCTGAGCAAATCTTGTAATTCGATCAATGCATCATGCCCTTCATCACTCCCAAACGGAGCTTCTTCATCACAAGGATCATAATAGATTTCATCTGAAAAATAACACCTCTATCGTCCCAACATAATACATACTATTACAAGCTTCCGGCTCTAAATCAGGAAAATCTTTCACTGCGGCACCCCAGATTACGTTTCCCTCTGAAATCCCTTTCTCCTTACATTTTCTCTCAAATTCACCTAAATCTGCAATATAGTCTTTGGCCAATTCTCGTACATTACATAAAGAAGCCCTAACAGAAAACCAAAAATCTTTTTTGTCCAATTCTTCTAAGCCCATTTCCCTGCAAAATCCACACTTTAAGTTCTCACTCGGTTTAGCTCTCTGTCCTTTCTTCCATAGTTCCCTTTCATTTTCATAAGGCTCATTATCCCAGTATTGCTCAAAATCGCTCTCTTCAAGCGTTCCGATCCATACATAATAAGTTTTCATATTTTCCCCTTCCCTTTAGCATCTACCCATGGATGTTCCACAGTGCAGATAACGGAACAAATAACCACAAAGCGAGCCGTCTTTTACAAGGTATTCTTTGGTATCTATATACCAACTCTCTCTAACCACTTTTTGATATCCTCTATTGACTCATTTGGTGAAAGCGGCATTTGATCCTCATAATTTTCATCAACTAAAACCACTTCTTTTTCTTTTGGAAAATACATCCTTATCCACAGAATAAAATTTGCGTAGTCCCAAATCCTATCCTTTGAATTAAAATACTCTATTGCAAACGTGCATCGTTTTCTATCTATTCTTAACTCAAATTGATATCGAGCCGAATATTTTTCCCAACAAATATCGTATGACAGTGACTGATTATTACTCTGCTCTGTACTTGTACCCGGATATTTTTCCTCAATATCTCTATTAAATTTTTTTATATCAAAATCCCTATTTTCTGCTTCTTTTAGATGAATAAAGCTTGTTACAGACATTCTCAACTCCAATCATCGTCAACTTTCAATTTGAAGCGCGCAAGCATAAATGAATGCGACCGCGTAGCGGGCATATTCATTTTGCGGCGCTTCACCGGCAGATAAAGAGCACGAAGTGCGGCAAATGCAAAGCATTTGGTCTGCCGGTGAACAACCAGACGACATTGCTAATTTCTACAAGTTCGGATTGTTGCTGCTATTTTCGATTTCTTCTTTAGTCATACCTGTAAGTTCCGTTACCCATAAGTGTAAGGACTTATCTGGGACAATGCATTCAAATCAATGTGAAACACGCGCCTTCTTCTTGCTTAACAGGAGAGGCTGCATCCTCTAAATTCTATCAATATACTGCCATTGATGAGTTTTCCCCGCTATCGCTTCGTAAAACCTTTTGAAAAAGCCAGTACCTACTCTTCTAGCTTTTTTAGATCATGTCCGAAAAGCGTTTCCTTTCCCGGTCGAGTGCGTGCAAGCAGATAATAGGTTTGAGTTTACAAAACGCTTCAGGAAGACTTCAACTGAATCCAACCTTACTCTATTTGAAGAAAAATTAGCCGACTATGGTATCCACCACAGAAAATCCGGCAGTTTACTCCCCGACATAATGGGAAGGTGGAACATTCTCACCGAAAAGACAATGAATACTTTTATGCCTCTCATACCTTTTATTTAAAAAACAATTAATTGCACATAACAGACGATATAATGGCTTCCCGATTCGCCTTCTTAAATGAGTCTTTCCCCAAGAAAACTTATTTAATTTTTTACATCATGGTGTAACATATGTTTGACAAACCTACAGTTTACATTTTCATTATGCGTAATCGGCATTTTCAAGATATTCTCTTAATTCCACTTTCTCTTTATACTTCTCAAGATCCATACGATAATCTTCAATATATTTTCTATGGTCAATATAATCAATTCCCTTAAGGTTGTCCTTCAATAATCTGAGGAAGTCTATTTTTTCCATAATAAGTGGAATCTCACTTCCTGACCATGACCATGTTGAAGGAAATAAGTGTATTTTCTTGAAATCTTCCAGCTTCTTGTTGGCTTTCAAAAATTCGAGAATATATGCCATTTTCCAATCCGGAAGAAAATTTACAACCACATCAATGAGTTTTTTACATCTTTCAATGTCTAAGCTGTTTTCTCGTAACTTTTCAATCAACCACGATTTTTTTCGTTCAAATATGGTTGCATCAGTTGCTTTAACAAACAGTAACCCCTCTGGTTCTTTTATACAAAAAAACTTGTCATCATCTATAAAAACCTTAAATGCATATTCCACGCATTCACGCCACTGATCGACATTCCATATTAATTCAAAAATTTTATGTTCATTACCATCTCCGCGCATATTATCTTTAATCTTAACCCAATCTACATATTCATTCCAAATAGCAGGCTGCTGTTCAAATATCTTTACAAAAAGCTTCCCATCGTAATCAACATGGCAACCAACTGTTAAAGCGCTTATATAAATACACGTCAATGCATTAATATCATTTCTAAAAAAATTAAAAATTTCCTCAATATCGTCATCATAATAGGCATAGCCCAAAAAGCTTGCCGAAAGTTCTGGATTACCCACTATCGCCTTGATTACTTCCGCTTTGAGTTCACTGTCTCGTTCACCATAACGTATCACAACTTGAACTGCAGGAATTATAGGATTATCTTTCGTTAAATTATTTAGTACAAATGTTTTATAGTCATTAACTATCTTTTCATCTATATTTTCTTCCGGTACGCACTCCCAAATTAACGACAACCAAACATCTTTCTTATCAAACACAGAATTATTTACAAAACAATACGTTGCTTCGTATCCAATATGATCAAGCATATATTTTATCTGGCGATATCCATTTAGCCTGAATGGTGCATTTGCATTAAAATACTCTTCGAGTACCTTCAAATACAGCTTACTATCGTCTTCTATGATTTCAAAAATATAATCTAAGCCCCTATTTAAAGGCCATTGCTCTCTATCATCGACTGTCTTTTTCAAAAAGTTACATACCCTAAACAATTCACGGAAATCTTTCAAATCATATGCGCTTATTTCTTTTGAGATAGACTCTTTACGTAATCGCTCCTCTTCATTTATTGTTCTACCAATTACATGCTCACGAGTCAACATTTTATATATTCTGAATTCTGGATTTCGTTCAGCAATCATGAATCGTCGGTCTGGCTTTATGCCGATTTGCTCCGCTATCTCTTTGTATCTTGCCACAAACCTCGCATCAAAAAAATCTGGTGTATTTTTGTCAATTATATATTCATATATTGTATTAAAATCTGAATATAGATATTTCTTGGAGTCCTCTTTATTCAATCCATTAAAGTGCACTCCTAAAAGAATACCATTAATAACATAATGATACTCTTCATTCTTTCGTAAAATAGCTAGATTCTTCCATATGTGAGTTCTCATATCAGCTATTTCTTCAGTGAACCCGATTGTCATTCTTACGAAATTTATCGCTCTACTATTTCTAACCTCTTCAGTGAAGGATAGTTCTGTTTTTAATGCACTTTCCGCAATTTGTAAATATAATATACTGTTATTGTAATTTTTTCCCTTTTCTGTATAGCACCACAACTTATCTATTAGGCGTGTTTCATGATTATATTTATACTTATATGAATGCTCGTCATATAAGAATCGCTCACTTAGTACAAGATAAAAATCCATTATCAGATCCGGTCTTTTTTTAAAGTACCGCATCAGAAGATCAACTGCATCCTCATAGTTCTCCGTGTACTTATAACCGCCTAATATTTCTATTTCCTTAGTCATAATATTGTGATAGTTTTTCTTAGAGTTAATATCAAAACTACATAAGTCAAAATTCACAGGTGCTTCTTGATCAATGTGATTCTTTATTATAGATAAGGCTTTATCAGGATTAACCTGGCAAAATGATTCGAGATATTCCTTTCCCTGTCCAACAGGCGCATTCTCCCAAGCAGCAATTATTGAATCTTTCATATATTTTGCACACTCTTGCGAGTTGAATATTTCCATCACCGTATTCAATGCATATACAATCTTATTACGAAATCTAGGAAATCCAATGGAAATCAAACTTTCTACACTTACCCACCTTTTCTCAAATAACACATAGTATAATATATAATTACCGAGACTCTGATCTGCAATTTTTGTAATCTCATTTTTAAACCAATCTACTAATTCCAAAGAATACAAATGTTCAATTATATTATCCTCAACAATTTCCGCACCATACAATTTCTTCATATCACTATACAACTGGTTTTCATTATTCTTTACCGGGCCAGCTATAGCAATGAAGAACAACATAAGAATATCTTCTTTTGTCAGTTTCGCTTCATCAATAATTCTTCCATAGTAATTTTTAAAAATATCCTCAGCATTACGTATTGCCCGATATCCATCATCTATTAACCTCATACCAGCAAGAAAAGCAAGCCTTATGTTTCCATTCGCAATTTCAACAATCTTCTTAAGATAATCCGAATTCACTATTCCTAAATCAGACTTCAAAATATCCCTTATTTCATCATCCTTAAATCGTCCAATTTCAATGATGCTCGGTGTTGCGTACCGCGATACCGCCTTTATTACTCTATCTTTGGCATAGTCTCTTACCGAAATAAGTACCTTAATATCAAAATCTGTTGACAATGTCAAAATAGTACCAAGCACATTATCTAGGCTTACAACCATGTTAGCATCGTCGAAGAAAACCAAATATCTTCCTGGATCAGAAATGTAATACTTAATATCCTCATATAAGAGATTTCCATTGCTTTTGACACAGAGAACTTTTGTTATTCCATCATCTTGTTTTCGACACGCTTCTACGGCCAATCTAGTCTTTCCGATTCCTGATGGTCCTGTCAATATGGTAACTTTAGTATTACGTATACTATTGCATGTCTCAGTAATCTCTGACTCTCTGTGATAAAAATCACAATTAATAGGTGCATTTATACCATTAGAATCGTAGGCTTTAATAAAATCCTCTACCTCAAAAAATTGATTTGTATCTATTGTAATGCCAAGTTCATCTTTTGCAATATGTGGATAAAGCAATGCCAAATCATGTGAAAGCGTATCTATTCCGATAAGTTCAATTTCAACACCTTCAATAGATTCCATAATACTATTAAACTGTTCTATATGAATGTTCGTGGAACAGTGACCGCAAATGATTTTTGTTATTTTATTCTTAGGCAGCAAAAGTTTCGACTCATCAAAACATGATAAAATATCATCACGTATTTTCTTTGCTGACTGTGAGCTCACAGTTCCGTAGTTTATTAAAATATAACTTCCATCATCAGTTAAGACATAGGAATCAGGTGTGCCCTTTGTAGGTTTATTAGTGCCCGTCTGAACGCCTAATGTTTGAATATTTTTAAACTTATATTTTTTATACAGATACACATCAAACAATTTTTGAAAGGCCCCTCCCTCCAATTGGATGATTGCTCTTTGAATAAGATTTACATTATTCAATACTCACACCTCCATGTATATAGTTACTAAATCTTCACTAATACTCTCTATGACTCTTTTAATCTGTTTTTCACTCCAAAATATGGGGCCTCATATTATCTTCTTCCCTTACAAATATTTTATGCATTGTATTAACCAACTCATTAAAATCGATAAAATCTCCTCTTAATTATATTTTCTATCAGCTTAACGGAAATCATAACACATTTCCAAATAATTGTTTGATTTTTTTCATTTTTGTTTATTTATCTCACCACAATCCAATTCCCATCACGCTTTGATCCGATCCTTTCTATCCTCTTCTTTTCCTGTAAAGTCTTAAATGTTCTTTCGATAGTCCTCTTTGTTACTCCTATTTGTTCTGCCAGTTCAACGGATGTTACACTCGAATTTTCTATCAAAATCTCTATTACTCTCTTTTCCGTTTTATTCAAACCTAGATTTATCAATTTCTACTCTTATACTAAACGTTACATCTGTTTTTCATCTTGAACTGGCGGAATGCTAAAAATGATATTTCCTATCTTTATTCTTGCATAAAGAAGTCCGTCTTTATAACAATATCCTTCAAACGGAGGATACTTGTCCAAAGTCTTCAGTACTTCATCAGGCAAATATCTAAAATCATAATCTCTTAATGCCCCTGCACCAATCAATCTCTCTGTTCTATATGCGTTGATTTCTTTTTCATATTTTTTGCAAAATTTCTCCTGCTCGGCTTCATAAAGTGCTAAATCTCCTTCATCCATTTTATAATATCTGTCATATCCAGCAACCCAAGAAATATGAACACACAGCAAATGTTTCTTTATCTCGGGACAATAACCTGTTGTAAAAAATTGATCTTTATTGATTTTTTTATTCTCTATGACTATTTTATCTATATACATACTTATACCAATCCCAGCCTTGCAAATCTCAATTCATACATGTATCATTTAGATTTCTTCTTACAATAAAGCAAGCTTTCTATCATAACCAAAACTAAACTTTCCGGGTTTATTTCAAATCCGTCAGATGTAATCCGCGTATTAAAGTATTCAACCGATTTATCATGATCAAGAAATTTATTGATACTGAGATACTGTTCAATCTCATCAAGTAAAAAAGCACTTTCTTTTAAAGGCAAGTCACGGAATCCGTTTGCATAATGAATGCTTTTCATAGTTCGTTTCAGCTTTGTTTTTGGATATTCTTCTTTGAGTGAATCCCTTAATAAAATAACAAGACTGTTAAAAGTTTGACTATCTAAATCATCTACTCTCATAGGAGCAATAACATTTTCATTGCATAGATGTTCTATTAATTCAATCAAATATTGCTTCAAATCAATTACGATATTTTCACCCATTGAAATAATCCCTCCTGCTATTGATTTATTATTTCACCTTGAATATTAAAATCCTAATATATCTACAAAGCAGGATTTATCAACTATTTGACAAGTCCCTTCTGTACTTCTTTTGAAAATCATCCAGATACTTTATATTCTTTCCGAATGCATAGATTCTATATGCGGTTCTTCCGTCTAAGTCAAAGCCTGGAATGTCATTTCGTTTAAAAGAAATAAACATCTGCTGCAATTCTTTTTCCGCTGCTTCAATCTCTTTACTATCCCATGTCCATGCCACCAGATGAGAATCATCTAACCGGCATTCATAAATTTGTTTAAACACATACTTAACGGCATCTTGTTGATTTTCAAAGCGCTTTTCTACATGTCTATTGCCTTTTTCCGAATATCCGAAGACATAGTCTTCGCCATCCCTGTCTAAAAACAAATCTTCCGTAATCTGATATTTCTCGACGGAAAATGAATCCATGGCATAACACTCATTTTCCATAAATTCCACCAACTTGTCGATTGTCTTTGTTCTTTCTGATATACGATTTATTAGAATCCGGCTGATATAATTCCCTCTATTCCTACTGATACAAGCAGTTGCATCAGGCATAGGAGAAATACATAACTTATCTTGATAATATGGATCCGACACAGCCGGCATAGCGTAATAAACATTTTTTTTATTTTTCAAATCTATGACCCACTTGCCGCCGAGATATTTTCTATAAGTCTCCCCGATATAAATGCCCAATCGGTCTAAAATCTTGGCGTCCGCTATTAATTCATGTGCATCGGAATAATGCTCCAAGATCCATTTTTCCAAGTCATCCAAAGAAGCCAGCGTATAATCCAGAATTAAATGATTCTCTTTGGCGAACTCATCTGTAAATTCATCCATTTTATCGGATATGTGAAATATCCATTCCTGAAAATTCTCTTGTGTATATGCCATTTTTTCTCCTTGAATTATTTGAATTTTTTATAATATTTCTGCAATTTTTATACTTCGTAACGCATGCCTATTAAAAATCACTATTCTTATATCTTGCAGAGATAAATCCTAAAATAGAAATTTGAGGTATATTCCAGTCCGACTTTGCACTTCTTTTTCTTACCGGTGTCATCTGCTTTGCAGGTTTTGGTACTTCCCTTATTATATAACCAATCCGAATTTTTTAATGCAGGTACTTTTTCAGATAAGAGATCCTTAAACTCACTGATATTCTCCAAGAAGTATCTACATGCGTTTTCAAAAACCTCTAAGTTTTCCATTTCAATTATCTCCTCGTATTCGTCCTCTAATTATCACTGTTAAAATTATTTTAGTCCGCATCCTCCCATATTCTCACCTCACCATCCAATTAAAAATCTCTCCAATATTATTTCAGCAAATAGTGACCATTACATTACCATTCACTTCTAATATTTTTTTATAGAAATCTTTCAGCTTTTGAAAGCAGTCCATTAGTTCTTCTTTTATTTCATCCACTTCTTCCTCATAATCCCAAATGTTTGGATATAAGTCTGCTTTTTTACATTCTTTCATACTGAAATTTTCCATAGCCTCCTCTATGTCAAAATGCTCAAGAGCAAAAACGATATCTTTAATCCTTGATTTTTCTGTGTAAGCTAGATATTCTTCCACATCTTCAATAGGAACCCGTCCCGCAACAGCTTCACTGAGAGGATCATTTTTTACCGGTTCGAGACTGCTTACTCCTGTAAGCACAAAATGAAGTGCATCCCACATCTTGTCTAAATCAAAAAGTATATCCGCCTCTTTACTCCGCTCTTCAACTTCTTCAAAAATCTCATCTTCTTTCGCATAAAAAGCTTTAAGCTCTTTTAAATTTTTGTCACTTAAATATTGATAATTGGCTATTATTCCCATTTTCATTTCCTCACAGATTCAATCATTGCTTAAGCTTCTTAATTCTTCGAAAGTTAATTCCTTATAATTCTTAGCTGAATTCAAAACAGAATCCGTCGTATCAGGCAATTTGCCCATAACTTTTTTGATATCTATGTCCTTAGGAAATGGGATAGTATTTTCCTCTGCATCTTCACCATTATGTGCTAAAAATAGAAACTCACCTGTCTCCCAATTTATATCAAAATAATTGCTGATACCGACTTTCGTGTCTAAATCAAAGAGCTTTTCTTCCTGATTTATGAAATTTTCATATATAAATTCCAACAAGGCTTCCTTACTTATTTTTATGATTCGGCATACATTATCTTCCACTTCTTCCCCCTTCTTGCTTGTACGAAAAATTCAAATGTTTAAATAGTCTCCAATGTTTTTGGCTAGACGAACTCAATAATTTGTATAAAACTTAGCTATCTTCTATCGAACAACTGCATAAATGGCAATATTCTTGAAATTGAGTCAGCAAACGATGCTTATCTTCCAAGTTATCTCGGCTACTTTTTTGTAGCACTCAGTATTCCTACAAAAGATAATTTAACGCTACTCTTTGTATTTTCGATTCTTTTCTATTTGTTTTCTATTCGCAAGCCTTATACTACGTTACTATACCACACCAGCACCAAATGAAAAGCGTGCTGCAAATTCAGTCAGCAGCATTCCTAAAAAATGATTATAATATTTTTCATTCTGTACTCAATACATATAAAACCGCCACAACCCCTTGTATTTACTGGGGGTGTGGTGTTGTTTTTATCTACTCCAACTCAATATGTCCATTGAGTTCATTTTATATAATCTGGATAAAATCAATGGTTTTGTTATCGATTTTAGCCTTATTATCCATTTTATTTCTGTTTATCTGATTTTTTGCAAGCATATTGCAAGCACAAAACTTTAATTTATCCTTGAGCATTCATCCTTACCTACGAAATTAAAATATCATTTTTCATTAAGCAACATTTTAAAAACCTATATTCCTTATTTATCCTCTCTTGTTTTCTTTTCAAATATACCAACCTAAATTATATTAAGTCTTTTCTATTTATTACTTTTCAGAAAATACTTCAACAACATAAAGGTTATATTTTTATAAAATATCTTTCAAGTATTGCTTTTTTCCTTAGTATTATCGACTATAAGTTAAAGGATTTCAGAAACAATTTTTAGTTTTTTATTCATTCTTCATCGTCTAGTATCAAAGATCCTATTACTGT
This sequence comes from Lachnospiraceae bacterium oral taxon 500, assembly GCA_002999035.1. Taxonomy (NCBI): domain Bacteria; kingdom Bacillati; phylum Bacillota; class Clostridia; order Lachnospirales; family Lachnospiraceae; species Lachnospiraceae bacterium oral taxon 500. The sequence continues at coordinate 2,098,929 of CP027241.1, read as the reverse complement.
TTTTATTTGAAATGGACATCCTGATTCTTCAAGTGCTTTCTTCAAAGAATCTTTCTTTACAACCCACCTCTGTACATACGGTTGATTCGACAGAAATCTATTTCCTATGCCTGTTCTTAATCCGTAAAAACACTCTAATCTTCCTACTATTTCATCGTTTGAATTTACAATTCCCAAGCCATCCGAATCAAATCTCGTTTCCCACCCTAATGCTGAAAGTATTATTTTTCTAAATCCACACATAATATTACTTTGCTTAAAACTCTCAATTCCATTCTGATGTATTGTTACATTTGGACTTTGATATTCAATATAGTCTTCTCTCTTCATTAAAAATAAACGTGCATTTCTTTCAACTTCTGGAAGCGCATATTGTTCATTCATTTCCGGCACGTCTAAATACCCTAAAATATAACCAAAAAGTTGCTGACTATATGTATAGTCCTCAATCGCACCCGCCAGTACAATATCATCAGAATTGATACCCGTATTAAACAGTTCGTCTATACTAGAATTTCTTTCTTTTTCAGATAGTGAAATCACGTCCTTCAGATTGTCGAATAATCTCCCACCATTCCATTTCCATTTATAGGGAGACAATAATAATGTGAATGGTTCAGAAGCAGAAAGTATAACTCTCGCCAATTCAGCCTCTACGCCATCCCACCTTCCGTAATACCAATCCTTGTATAAGACACGGAAAAAAGCTAAATTCACTTTATCGCATACAACTCTACACCCTCCGACTTTGCTTCTGAAAAGAGGTAATAACGCGAGTGGAACTGCTATATTCTCCAAATAATCTGCCGTACGTCTTTCAATATCCATCAAATCAATGTATAAACGTTCCTCTATTAATGATTTTTGCTCCAACACGCATTCATATCCATTAATCCAAGAGCTATTTCGATTTGTTTTTATAAATAGTTTTTGACCATTCGTAGGAATTGAAGAAAAGCAGTCTTTTTTTTCAACACAATACACTTCTGAATATTCAGGATTAATATTCTCACAAAGTAGTTTTGAGTACAGAGCCGAATTAAAATCATCATCTTTTGAATGAAGAACTAAATATTCATAAATCTTTTCTCTATGTTCAGGACATAATTCATAAACGAATTCATATACCATTAGAATCCATTCTTTTGCACGATAATGTAATCTATTCCAATGTTTCTCTATTTTAGAAATATAATCAATATTTACACGTAATATAGCCGCTATACCTCCAATAGCTACTCTTGCAGCATCAGCATCATCCGATATAATCACTAACAACAGAACTTCAATTAAGTTATCCAATAAATCTTCTGACTCAAAATCTACATATTTAGAATAATCATATTCCTCTTTCAACTCAGGTTCTTTAATATGATTGGAGGCTGTAATCCAACATTTGAAAGTTTCAATTAATTTTTCAAGACATTCAACAATATAATCTTCTTTTTTATATTTAAGTCTCCAACCAATAATATATGGTAGATCTAAATATGGATAGAATCTATTATTATCAATAGCCTTTCTAATGTATTGCCTTAAGAATTCATCTATATCATTATCTTTTGCAATACCAAATATAAATTCTAAGATACTATTTTGATTAATGCCATAATTGTCTTTGCTTAGCTCAACAGCAAGCACTTGATTAACTTGAGTTTCACTTAACTTATTATCAGTATAAAGAGACTTTAGTGCCTTAATAACATCAGAATATTCTGGTAAATCTTCATCGCTATTTGTAATATATGATGTCAATATCTCTTCTGCATTATCAAATTCTTTAACATTATTTTTATTATCACACCATCTGCCTGGAATAATATATCTCCCCGGATCCGTCAAAAAATCAATATATGCAGGTCCAAGCTTTGACAAATCTTTTTTTATATCAAGTATTCCATTTTTTGTTGCACAAATTTCAATTGATCTTTGTAATGCAGAAATAGCATCATAATCCCCGTCATTTCTCCAATCAAGTAAACCTATTCCTATCGCCCAAATTGTAAGAAGTTGTTTCTTATCAAATTTACGATCTTTGAGGTATCCAATCAATATATCTACTATATATGATGGTTGAGCAATACATTGACCAAATAATACTTTATTGTCCAATATACTTTGAATCCGAATAGCCCCTTCGCTTCCAAAGTCAGAATAGATTTTACTGTTTAATATATATTCTATCCTATTATCTCCAAGCACCTCAATTTTATCAGAAATGTCTTTAACCACTTCTCCATACTTGGAAATATACTCAGGAAATCTGTCAACAAGATTATTATACCAATTTAACAAATAGTCTACACTGTATTCCTTATGTGATGCAAATCCGATAACAGACCATTTAACTCTATCCGCAGCACCTCGAAGATTAAGATGATTGTTCTTATCATATTTTTCTTTCGCTTCTGTGAATTTCTTTATTATACTGTTCCTATCACCAATAGGTTCTGACCATACTTTTCCATTGTCATCCAGCCATTCATCAATCCATTGCTGCATTCTTTCAGGATTGGTTCTGTAATATAGCATTCCCGGGTCAAGCAACTGATTGATCGGATTCTCAGCGAATACCTTTTTTAATGATTCTTCAATGTCATTTTGAAATTGATTATTCTCCTTTTCAGAAAGCATAATATATACCTTTAAGATATAAGCTCGGAGATAGAAAGTTTCAAAATCTCTTTCATTCGTATTCCAAGGCTTACAGAATAGATTTTCTATTATAACCTTAAGATCCATCTTCGATTCAAAAAAAACTTTTTTCTCATTTCTCGCTTTAAGCCATTTTCCTAAATAAGTGACAGCATTAAAATACAACAAAAAATACTTTGATTTGTTATATTTATGAGCATTAATATATTTATCGGTGATTTCTTGGGCTACTGTTGCTCTACTTTTTTTCTGTATATATGATGCTACGATTGCATAAATAGTATAGTAGGTCATTAAGTTTTCAATCTTATCATCCGGCATCTCCACTGATTCAATTTCACCCCAAACAACACCAGCTTTATTATCATCCCAATCAACGTCTCCTGTCACAATTTTTAGAAAAGAGAATATCATCATACTCATGGAGTTAGAAATTTTTCGTTTTTGAATCGACTTTTTTAGAATTTTCAGATCTTCATAACGATTTTGCTCAATTAGTTTTTTTATTCCAACTACAAGAGGATCTATTAAAATTAGATCAAGAGACCCAAGAGCCTTTTCCAGCTTTTCTGCGTGAAGATTTTCAATAATTTCACCTATAACATGTTCAACAGTATTTATTAAAAATTTGTCACCTTCAAGTTCAGAAATACCATCTAGAATTTCAAAATGTTCTGTATTAACACAAGCTTTACTTAGTAATTCAGCGATATTTCTATCATCACCCGGTCGGAAGTCATCATTTTCATCATCTATATTTTTTTGTATTTCTGAAAACTTAATATCAGTAAACCAATTTAAAAATAGAGTTTTTCCACGGTATTCCTCTCCATTTTCAAACAAATCATCAATTAACTGTAGCACTTCTGATAGTATTCTAGAATTCCACTTATCGGATGATACAACATAGCATTCATAAGGATGAACACTTATAGTTTTAACACTTGACCGGAAAGATAAGCCCTCTATCTCATATGAGGTTTTTTGTATCTGTTCAATGGTTAAATATCCCAATGTCACACTCAGAAGTTTATTCCAATCAAGGTAATCCTCGTTAATAACAAAGCGCATTAATCCCCCTGTAATATGAGATAGTTCTGACAATTCAATTCCATTAACATAGGCATTTAGCACATATTCCGGAGTATATATTATTGGAAATTCTTGTATTCTTCCTGCTGACACCAAAAGTCTAATAACATCTCGGTAAAAACCGATAGTCTTCTCGTTTTGTGCAAGATAGTAATCTGCTAAACCGGAGTACACTTCCTTTACATGCTCTTGATCCCTTCCAATAATTCCTGAAAGATACACACGCACATCATTGTGAAGTATGGTATATGCACCCTTTCTTTCTAGCAAAAGCGGACTCAACGCCTTCAGAACGTTATTCCATGAAGAAGAGCTAATTCCTTCTTCTTTGAAAATCAGGCTAAGATTTTCTCCACTAACAGGCTCGTTAAAAAATGCAAATATTCCAGCCATCTTATAATCCACAAACGGAATCTGCATCTTCTTTTTCGTATCTTCCCATATCGTCCGATAATACTCTTGAATGTTACCGCTCAATTTTCTAGACTTAAGTTTAGCATCAAGTGACGCAGGATTATCGCAACTCAAAGCTTCGTGTACAGCAAAAATTGCGGCCAATGTATTACCACCCGCATATTTACAAACAATATTAGTAACGATTTTTTTGTTAGATGAGCTGTAGTTAGTACATCTTTCATTTACAAGTTCTTCAATATCACTTGGCTGAATATTTGGAACTAAATATTCCTTAATTTGCTTAGAACCTGTATACAACCAATCTGGGTAATTTTTATAATCTTCCTTTGGTTGACCTGCAAGAATAATTTTCACATTACTTGGAATATATTCCGGATTAGGCAGTGTTGGTAGAAATGTTTCCTCTACCACACCTGCTCTAGCAGCATGATCTAGTCCATCAACCGCAAGTATAAATACACGATCTCTATCTTTTGCAAATTCTGAAGCTATTCTAAAAAATTCCTTTTTCTTTTCCTCGAGCTTTAGATAACTATTAGACACAGGCACCTTGTATTTATATAGCCTACCAACCAATAGTTCTCTTAATTGGTTCAGTAATGTATTCCAAAACACCTCTCTTTTCACTCTTTCAGAAACATCTGCCGGTAAATACTCTTTTGCCGGGTCAATAGGCTCATATGCATAATAACGAATATCAACTATACTATCTTTTTTACTACATAATTTGCTAATAATGTTAGTTTTCCCCGTTCCAGGTACACCTGATACATAAAAAACTTTTTCCTCACCTACTAACAAATCAGCTTCGATTTGAGTGACTAATTCCTGCCTACTATCAAAAAAAGGATTCACAGGAATTAAATCATGATTGTAATTTATAACCTCCTCTTTTACAGATAATGCGGAATACAGTTTTTCAATTGTTACTTTTGAACTTTCTCGTCCCGATGTAGTCCACTCTCTCAGTGCATGATCAAGTTTTCCAAGTAAGATATCTGACATTTCCTCAGAGACCGAAAAATAAATCTGCAGTTTATTTTTTATAGAATTTCCTAACTCTTCTAAACTTTCCTGATCTGTTTTGATATGTAGATTCTGCAAAAAAGTAAGCTTGTCCTCATCCATTTCGATATCTTGAAGTTGACTGCACCATTCTTTCCACGCTTCTTTATTATCAGGAAAAACTAAATCTGAAAACTGCTCTACTTTACTTACTTTTTCTTGTAATTCTTCCAAAAACTTATTTAAAGATGGTCTTTTAACGTTTCTTCCTTTTCCAGCCAATGATTCCCTATTCCCTGCTTTTCTATTTGTAAAGATATATACTTCCGAATCTGTATACAAGTCTTTTTCCAATTTCCATGACCTTGCAAGTTCTCTTAATAGTGAACATTGAGACTTAGTATCCTTTTTAGATTTATCAACAGAAACAAGATCCCCAAAAGTTATCGTATCATCAACTCTAGTATGCTTTACTTGAATAAATTTCGTTTTGCCATCATCATATGTGATTACTACATCATCTAAACCTAATTGAACATCTGCCTGTAATTCAACATACTGAATATGGCTATCCGGATTAAGCATTTCTACGATATATTTCTGCCCCACAGACCATTCATACCAATAAGGATCTGCCATTCCCGGTTTTGTTTTTGCTGAATATCCCATAATTTTCACCGCCATCTTATTATTCATTGAATATTATTTCTTAATCAAATATTGTGCAGTCATTTTCTCAAAAAGAATATCCTTATGATAATGCCTGCTGTAAACTTTTATTTAAGTATTAAAAAAAGACTAATCAAAGAATATACTACTCTTTACAAGAACTTAAAAATCTTTATTTGAGTATACAGACGGCTTCCAAAACATAGTAAGAACGTATGGTTCTTTTAAAATGCCAGCACCTAAAGGATTTGAAAAACTCTTTCGGAATTAGTCTTAAATTTCTTCACTATTTATATTTACTCACTTGACCATAAACCAAAAATGTATCGTTCCTCTTATCAATTCTTACACTTCATACTGTTTGTAATTTCGTATAAAATTGTATCCATATACTGCTTTGAAATTACTTCATCTTTCATCACCTTTTTAATTTCACATTCCCAAACCACTATCACTTTAAAGCCCCTGTTTTCAAGTTTGATGTAGTTTTGCTTATCTCTTTCAACATTCCCTTCAAGTTTGTTTTTCCAAAAATCATGATTGTTTTTAGGAATGGATGAATACCTGCAATTTTCATGCATGTGCCAAAAGCAACCGTTTACAAAAATAGCAACCCAGTATTTGGGAATATATAAATCAGGACTTCCGGGCAACTCCTTATAGTTTAATCTATATCTGAACCCCTTATTCCATATTAGTTTTCACTTAATTCACCATCCTCGAACCCTCTTTTATGTCCTGCAAGGGAAAACGCCTGACAAGGAAAGCCTGCAAGCAATATATCGTGATTGGGAATGTCTTTTTCATCAACTTTTATAATATCTCCGACTACATCGATACTGTCATTAAAATTTGCTTTATAAGTTTCTACCGCTTTTTCATCCCATTCGCTTATAAAAACAGTCTTGATATTATTTCCGAATGCCTGGTCAAATCCAAGCCTGATCCCTCCGATTCCGGCAAACAAATCAATTGATTTATACATCTTGTTTTCCTCTTTCATACTCAATGATATCTTCAATGTTACAATTCAATCTCTCACATATTCTTCCTAAGATTTCAAGTCTTACAGGCTCGTTTCGTCCCATTCTTGAAATGGTGGACGGACCGGTTTCTATTAATTTCTGCAAATCGCCTTTATTCATATTTCTGTCGATTAACAACTTCCATAACTTGTTATATGAGAATTTCATAATATTCCTCTTCTCTATTCATTCACATAGAATTTCTATGTTTTATTATAACATTTTTTTGTTAAAAATGAAATCTCGATTTTATCTTTCAATACATCGATTTTTAGGGGAAGACTGTCCGAAAACTAGGATGTGTCTTCACTGAAATTAAGGTTGATTCACTCACATGAGTGTTCAATATGAATAAAAAATGTACATTGAAAACTGAATAACGTACGCAGAAATCATGCAGCGATGGTTCAAATATAGTGTAATAAAACCAGAGAAAATATTCCGTTTTGAGGTGTGATGAGATGCCATATGTTTCAGGTTTTGACCGTGACCAGTTGATGTGCTGTTCATGGGATGTATTAGTAGATGAAGAAAGTATTGCGAGGATAATAGATGCATTTGTAGAGCATCTTGATATAAAGAAACTGGGAGTAAAGACTGTAGCAATTGAAGGTCGCCCATCATACGATCCGAAAAGTCTTTACAAGCTCTATATCTATGGAAGTAGAAAAGGAATCCGTTCTTCACGGAAACTCGCAGAGAGTTGCAAAGTGAATCTTGAAGTGAAATGGATGACTGGTGGAGTAGCACCTGATTTCCGAACGATTGCAGATCTTAGAAAAAACAACATAGACAGTCTGAAAGAAATCTTTCATGAATTTAACAGGAGAATTTCTGGTGCGGTAGAATGGGGGTTTTCATCTGTAGATGGAACGAAGATCCAGACTAATAATTCGAAAGACAACAACTTCACAAAAAATAAACTGGATGACAGAATTAAGTGGCTGAATGGATATACAGATGAATATCTGCGGATACTTAATGAAATGGATCGGCAGGAAGAATACGATGAAATACCGGGTGAATTAACCAGAGAGGAACTTGAGGCTAAATTAGAAGAGGCGAAGGAACGGCTTGCAAGGTATGAAGGATATCAGAAACTGATGGAAGAGACAGGAGCATCACAGCTGTCAATCACAGATGCAGACGCAAAACTTATGAAGAATAAGAATGGGTTTGCGGTAGCATATAATCCTCAGACAGCAGTGGATTCAGAGACTCATCTGATCCGGGATTTCCAGATGACAAATCAGGTAACTGATCACGGACTGTTAGAAAGCACCATGGAGGAAGTGAAGAAAGCGGAGCCGGGAAAAATCGTAAAGGTAGTGGCTGATAAAGGCTATGAGGATACGGAAGATATGGCAGGCTGCCTGGAAAATGGTATTATTCCCCATGTCATAACAGATGACGGAAAAGATGGTTATGAAATTGAAATACCTTATGAAAAATCGGAAGCTGATCTTACCAGCACAGATCCGGAGGAATTAAAGAAAGCACTGCATGCAGGACAGATACCGGAAGCTTATGCGTCAGTAATACAGGATATAAAGGTAGAGACTGTGCGCCGGAAAGTAGTAGATGAAAAGCCGGCAAAAAGTGGTGTATATGGAAGTCCAGAAGAAATGTTGAGAAAGGCAGAAACAGGTTATTTTGTCAGAGATCCGGAGCGAAATCTGGTATACTGTCCGGCAGGAAAGATCCTGAGGCAGAAATGCATAAAGAAAAATGGGAATATCCGTTATGCAAACAAAAATGCGTGTAAGCATTGCCCGAATCGGAATAAATGTTACAAGGGAAAAGGTGAATGGAAAGAAATTGATTTTACAAAAGATCAGCTGGAGAAACCATGTAAAGACTGGCTGAAATCAGAAGGAAATACACCAGAAGAAACAAAGCCAAAAGAAAAATGGCATTACGAAAAGAGGCAGGTTGTAAAGTTCTTTCTGAAACCAGACAGGGAGAAAACAAACCAGAGGATGTGCCTGTCAGAGCATCCATTCGGAACTATAAAGCGTGGTATGGGAGCCACTTATTTTCTTCTAAAAGGAATGCAAAAAGTGGCTGGGGAGTTTGCGCTCTTTTGCCTGGGATATAACCTAGAAAGAGCGAAAAATCTTCTGGGATTTCATAAAATGATGGAATTAATGGAACAGGCATAAGCCTCTTTCTTAATCCTGTGTATTTTATTCAGTTTTCAATGACACAGATTGAAGAAAAGGGCTAAATTTATGTCTGAAAATCAAGTTTTTGGACAGGCTGGGGGGGGGTAAATGAAAAAGTAAGTTCACGATTGTAATTAAGAATGGAGAAGTTAATCTTACATAAAGTTATTGTAAGTTTAACTTCTCTGTTTTATGATCTAATTGGGGGTTCCGGAACGGACAAGGAGGATGAAAATGAAAGGAACTCATCTAACGTTAGAGGAACGCAAATTTATTCAGCACGGTCTTGAAGAAGGATTTAGTAAAGCAAAAATAGCACGAGAGCTTGGCAAGTCTCCTTCCACAGTATCTAAGGAAGTTAAAAAACATAGGCCTTTCAAGGTAGCAAGTGCCTACGGCAGAGGCACTCGGTATTTCTGCGAAAATGCCGGTACGCTCAAACAATGTTTTGGCTGCAAGAAAGAATGCGAAAACTTTAAGAAACGTTAATGCAAACGACGCAAGAAAATTGGTGTCTGTAACCGCTGCCCGGACAACCAAAAGTGTGGACTGGATAAATACTACTATCATGCTGCAAAAGCCCATGAAATCTACTTAAAGACCCTTTCTGACAGCAGAGAGGGGGTGAACATGACTTCTACCAGAATGATTATGATAGCCGAAATCATCGGACCACTCTTAAAAAAAGGGCAGTCGATTTATCAAATCGTTAAAAATCATCCGGAGATAGGTCTTTGTGTAAAGAGTCTTTATACCTACATTGAGTCTGGTGTCTTCTCCACACAAGGGATCGATAACTTCTCCCTACGAAGGCAAGTTTCTATGAGAAAGAGAAAACCTCTTAAACCAAGAAAAGAACCGGTATGCTACGATGGTTTCCGGTATGAGGATTACTTAGAGTTCAAGGCTGCAAACCGGAACGTTCCTACCACGGAAATGGACACCGTATGGAATGCTCCTGAGGGACCCTACATTCAGACCTTTCTCTTTGAAAATGCACCGGTTATGATAGGCTTCCTACATAAGGAAAAGAGAAGCGTATCTATGGCAAGCACTCTGGATATGTTGCAAGATAGACTTGGCAAGAATGACTTCCAGAAGATTTTCTCTCTTCTGCTTACGGATCGGGGAACTGAATTTTCAAAGCATGAGCTTTTCGAGTCTAACAGTGAAACCGGCAATTTTTAGGTAACTTTCTTTCCCGATCTTCTTCCCCGATTTCTTTAATTGGATCTATACTATAAAAGTAGACACATATATGTACAATCCAGTACAATAAACTAAACACAAAGAAGGAGGATTATCATGGCTACAAATACAACAGGTATGATGAGGATTTCAAAAAATCTCTCGTCTCTCTCCACCAAAACGGAAAAAACCAGACTCAACTCTGCAAAGAATATGGTATTTCACAGTCCGCACTCGGCAAATGGGTAAAACAATACTCTACTGTCGAAATTGATGATGGCGAAGTCCTTACGGCAAAGCAGGTAAAGGAGCTTCAAAAACGCAATGCCCAGTTGGAGGAGGAAAACCTCATATTTAAATCAGTTAGAAAACTCTGACTGTCTCAATCACTTGAAACAAAACTTTATTCAGAGAGCTCCCAATCTGGTTTGGGTCAGTGACATAACCTATATCAAAGCGGGCAACAAATGGCATTATCTTTGCATTGTAATGGATCTATATTCCAGAAAAATCATTTCATGGCATATTTCCACCAACGCCGATATTGAACTTGTTATCGCTACCTTTAGAAAGGCTTATGAGAAACGAAAAGCTCCTTATGGCTTAATTTTCCATTCTGACCGGGGAACCCAGTACACCGCCTTTTCTTTTCGACAGCTTCTGGATTCTCTAAATGTTGTGCAGTCTTTTTCAAAGAAATCTTATCCTTTTGACAATGCCTGCTGTGAATGCTTTTTTTAATATCTTAAGAAGGAGGAAACGAACCGCAAACTCTACCACTCCATGCATGAGTTACAGCTTTCTATATTTGAATATATTGAAGGCTTTTGCAATTCAAAAAGGCCTCATTCTACGCTTAATATGCTTGCTCCAAACGAAGCGGAAGCTTTATTCTGGGAGCAGAACCCATAGTCTGCTCCTAGATATTTTTCACTTTTTTGTGTCTACTTACTTGACTATAGTTCACATTTTTCCGCTTTTTTCGTCCTTATATGCAGGCATTAGTCTCCCTCCTTTGCTTTGTAGATTTGTTCCATAAAATATTTCTTATTGATTCTTCCCCTAAGGACAAGAAAGCCGTGTTCAGCAAGCTGCTTATTCATATCTCGTATGATTTTATAAGCTTGTTGCTGCGATATATTTAATAAATCGGCAACTTCATTTGAAGTAAGAAATAATTTCTCCATCGTACTTTCCTCCTTTCTTTTTTAGAAACATATTTGTTTCTGCTTCTATTCTAGATTATAAGTAGCTTTTTTGTTTCTGTCAAGTCCTTTTTTATTTTTAATTTTTCTATTGAATTTTTTCTTGTTTTCGATTATAGTAATAAAAGAAACAAATTTGTTCCTAAGGAGGTGATAAAATTGAGTTTAGGTAAATTGATAAAAAAATTCCGTGAACTACGGAGAATCACTCAAAAAGCATTAGGAGACAGAACGCATTTAGATGATGTTAGAATCAGACAATATGAGCTTGATATTCGCACTCCCAAAGAGGATGTTTTGGAAAATATATCTACTGCACTCCATGTAAATAAAGAGTATTTAAAAGAACCTGATTATCCCTACACGGAACATGATTTGATGAGATTTTTGTTTAAGCTGGACGACAGCATTGAAGTGAAAATACGTCCTGTTATTCTAAATGATGAAGATCCCGAATACACTACCACAGGTATATATTTCGGTAGCGAAGCTATTCTCAGAATCCGCAATATGCTTGAACAGTGGCAGGAAATGAAAGAAAAATATGAGAATAATGAAATCACTAAAGAAGCCTTGCAGGATTGGAAGGCAAACTATCCTGACAGCCTGAAAAAAGATTATGTTCCTTTTGAGGAAAGTAATCTCAAACGCTTTAATAACGCCATGTCAGTCAAAGTCCCACCGGAAATAAAATAAACACAAAAAAGCACATAGCTGAAAGATTTTTAAGTCTTAAAGTTATGCGCTTTGTTTTAAGTTTTAAATAATTCAAACAAACTATTAGATTTATATTTGAATTTAATCAAATTTCAAAATCCCCTTTGAAAGATCTTTAAAACCTTTATCTTTATATACATTATTAATTATATTTTTTTCATCAAATTCAACAATGTATTCCAGTATTTCTTTTAATCTATCACTAATATCATCTCGCGAAAAAATATCGATAATCTTTCTAGTATTCTTCGCTCGTACAGAAGTCCCACTAGATATTGATTCCATTTGATATTTTATTTCGGTCAAAGCAATTATTATTTGTTCTTCGGTTAATATCTTAAATAAAGAATCATAATACTTAACTGCTCCCGGGGATACACCTTGACAATAAGATACTTCTCTACCAATTCTGCACTCCAAAAAAGTTTTAATCAGTTTTCCTTCTCTGTCATCAGGAATATCTGATGACAGAGAAATATACTCCATAATTTTTCTTGCTATTGGTGGTTCATAGTAGTAATTATCCCATCCATTGTGAGCAGCCTGCAGATCATCACATAAACTACTTATTTCAAGACTTCGCTCTGTCAACGACAAATAAGGTAAACCATCACAGTACTCCAAAAACTTATAAGTTAAGTCCTCTTTATTCTTTTGAAGATTGTTACGAAAAAAAAGCTTCTTTTCACCTATATCATATTTGATATCATCTTTACAGTATTTCCAAATTTCCTTTGATAGTTTAAGAACATTCCCTCTTGCTTCAACACTTGTACTTTCTACAATAAATATACCGAATAATGCACGCAATAAAGTACCTGACATAACTGAAGAAAATTTTTCGACTCCCTTTCCTATTGTTTCAATCGTTATATCATCCAACGGACTAGTACTCTTTTTTATTTGTTCCACAATTTCTCTTATATGTACAGCTGAACTAGAAGGCTTATCATTTATTACTTCTGTTACACATGTTTTTAACCATCCTAATAATTCAAAAGAATTAATATCATATGAATTTGGATGAGATGCACCTATCTGATTTCTCATATCCAATATGTGACATAATTTTACGTATACAACATTTGATATCCATTCTAACTTTCTGAGAGTTTCCAACATTGTTTTATCTTTAATTCCAGGAAGGTCATCTTCATTTTTGTATTGATCTCTTACTTTATCTGCAACTGCATTATCAAAAAATGTATCAATACCAAAATAGATTATTTTTTGTCGTAAACTTATAACTACTTCATTCCAAACATAATTTAACGAAGCATCAAAAAGTCCTATAGCTGCACCTGCAACAAATCTTGACAAATATGTTGCATCTCTTTTTTGAATTTCTGGAATAGAATTCATTAATTGCGGCAGCATTTTCATTATGTTTTCACGTTCATTTACTGAAGCAATTATATTTTCAGAAGGTAATCCCAAATTATTTAACATTAATTCAAATTTCGTGACTTGCTCAACTAAATTCCCACTACTTTCAACAATTTTATTCTCACACATTTATCTTCACCTACAAAATACTTGGATACATTATAATCTACTGTTTCCACAAAAGCCTCCCTCCAAAACGATGGGAGGCTTTTATAAACAATTCACCTAAATTCAACAACTCCCTTTTGAACCTACTATTTCAGCTTTTTAGTATCAAAACAGTATCACTCAGGAGTTTTTAGCAAGATTCAACCATCAAAACGCACTGTTTTCAACTGTTATGCAGCAGAAATATGTTTGTTACTGTTATTCCCACTCAATCGTTGCCGGTGGCTTACTGGTGATATCATACACGACCCGATTGACCTCTTTGACTTCATTCACAATTCGGTTGCTCACTCTCGCCAAGATGTCATGCGGGATCCGCGTCCAGTCTGCCGTCATGAAATCGGAGGTATCGACCGCCCGCAGTGCCAGAGTATAATTATAAGTTCTTTCATCCCCCATGACACCCACGCTACGGAGATTGGTTAATACTGCAAAGTATTGTCCGACGGTACCTTTAAGCTCCGATTTTTCAAGTTCTTCCCGGAAGATGAAATCAGCATCTCTAAGGATATCCAGCTTATGCTTCGTTACCTCGCCAATCACCCGTACTGCCAGACCCGGCCCCGGGAAAGGCTGACGCGAGACCAAAAACTCCGGAATCCCCAGTTCGCGGCCAAGATTTCGAACCTCATCCTTAAACAAATCGCGCAGCGGCTCAACAATTTCCTTAAAATCCACATGGTCAGGCAGGCCGCCTACATTGTGATGCGATTTTATCACCGCTGCATCCTTGGTGCCGCTTTCGATAATATCCGGATAAATCGTGCCCTGCGCCAAAAAATCAACCGTGCCGATTTTCTTGGCTTCTTCTTCAAAGACACGAATAAATTCCTCGCCAATGATTTTCCGCTTGGTTTCCGGATCGGTTACCCCGGCAAGGCGCCCTAAGAAGCGGTCTTCGGCGTTGACCCGAATCATATTCATATCAAACTGTTGTTTAAAAACCCTTTCAACCTCGTCGCCCTCATTTTTGCGCATCAAACCATGATCAACAAAAATACAAGTCAGCTGCCGGCCGACCGCCTTATGCAGCAGTACCCCGGCAACCGAGGAATCAACACCGCCGGATAAAGCCAGCAGCACCTTCTTATCCCCGATTTTGGCTCTTAATTTTTCAATCTGCTCCACCGCAATCTCTTTCATCGTCCAGTCGCCGATACAGCCGCATATCCGGAACAAAAAGTTTTCCAGCATCTTCTGTCCCTCCGGCGTATGTGCCACTTCCGGGTGGAATTGCACGCCATAGAGCTTACGGCTCGTATCTTCCATGGCACCAACCGGACAGGTATCGGTCTCAGCCGTTATTTCAAAGCCTGCCGGCGCCTGATTGACATAATATGTATGACTCATCCAGCTGCCGGTATTTGCACTCACTTTCTCAAACAAAGCGCTGCCCGGCTTTGTAATCCGCAAATCCGCTTTTCCGTACTCACGCTGCGCCGCCTTTTGCACCTGCCCGCCCAGCACATAACTCATCAGCTGGCAGCCGTAGCAAATCCCCAAAATCGGGATTCCCGCTTCAAAAATTTCCTTTTCCACTTTGGGCGCATCCGCTGCCGTCACTACATTCGGCCCGCCGGTAAAAATAATCCCCTTTGGCCTGCGGCCGATTAGTTCTTGCACCGGTGTATCATAAGGCAACACCTCGCAGTAAACCCCGGCATCCCGCACTCTTCTGGCAATCAGCTGATTGTATTGCCCGCCAAAGTCCAATACAATAATTAATTCATGTTTCATGACTGCTCCTCTCTTATCCTTGCACATAGCAGGAAACCCTCTGCAACATAAGCGGCTTCCTTCCTATCTTTTCATTATAACTAAAACTCTTTCCGGTCGTCAAGCAAATCTTTCCGTTAGCACTAAATTTACTTTCCTCTCAAAATGATCATATATTTCCCGCATACTTTCTTTCAGTGATTTTAAATCGATGCCGCCCAGTCCTTCCAGCATTTGATAAAACTGTTCGTTTTCTTTTTCGATATAAGCCATTGCCTGCCTGATTTTTTGAATGATTTCTGTATTTTCCAAATCTGTTTCCGCATAATTGCAATCTGTATTTAATGCAATCATCACCAAAGTTTTTCGATAAAGTTTAACATAAGCAATGCTAAATTCCTCTATGCGTTCATCATTATAGAAAATATCCCTCAGCAGTTTGGCACAGGATATATGCTGAGCTGTCCGGCCGGCAATGGTATAAGCCCGGTGAAGATTTTGAACTTTATTTCGGCCAATTTTATACCCATTGATCCGCTGTCTTTTCGACAGTCCGGTCGTCATATATTCCGAATTATATTTCTGTGTAAAGTTTTCAAAATCCTCAAATTCATCCTGCTCTGCATAGATAAACTTCCGGCCGACTAAGTACGGCGTTTCACCCTGGTATTCATCAACTACCATATCCTTAATCACATAAGTGCGGCCAAAACCTTCCAAAAACAAATCAATCGCCATATGATAATAATTGAGGATAAATTCACTGTTTTGTGCCTGCTCATCCAAATAGTTAAGAAAACCGCCGTTTTTGACCAAATCAATATTAAAAATGTTACCAAACAAATAGTTGGACTGAAACGAAAACAGCTTGATCGTATCATAAGCGGATTCCACATAATTGCCGCCCCATTGATTCTCAAAATCCGTTTTGATCTGCGAATATTCCTGACCGGCATCTCTGATGATCATCAGGATCTCATCTAATCTATCCAACTTTAAAACATCGGTATCACAGTTAAACAGCAGATACTTGGCTCGCGCCAATTCAATCAACTTTTTTACATTGCCGTGATAGCCCAGATTACTGTCGTTCCTGTGATAAACCAGTCGGCTGTCGGGCATAGTTTTGATCAGTTCATAGTATTCCGGCAGGGTCGTCGAAGCATTATCCGATAAAACCACCTCGATTTCATAATCAAACGGTGCTTTCAACGTATGCAAAATATTACTGAGAGCAAACATTCCCCGTTCCGCCGACGGAATGCCAATCGACAGCAACGGCCTTTTCCCGCATTTGTGAGCCAGCCGGTACGCATGAATCCGCTCCCTTACTTCCGCCAGTTGATTAACCGGGCTGTCGTCATATTTGATAATATTTCTGGGAAAATAATCCTCCGTATTAAGAAAGTGCTTTTCAAAATCAAAAAGATCAGGGAACAACCTGATATTATCCACTTCTTCTTGGCTGTATTTTTTCATCTGTAAAAGTGCTTCCCATTCCGATCCTATTACGACATACAAATTTCGATTGATTTTTTTCAATTCCTGTGCTAAGGAAAAGAAATTGATAATATTTTCCTTTCCTTTAAGCAACACAGAATAATCCGAAAACTTATCCGCACTTTGAACTATTGCATTTATTTCATCCGTAAATTCATTTTTAATCTCAATCAGTCTTCTGAGGGCCAAATCCAATATAAAATTAAACCCGGCCTCCGACGGTAGAATATAATAGTTTAATCCTTCGGCGCCAACCGGACGTTCCAGCAAATGACCATTGGCTGCGACATTGCCTTTTATTTCCACCAGGTTCGGCTCGACAAACGCCGCCATAATAAAATCAATGATATCCTGCGGCAATGGCTGCGTTTGACTGTACTTATGCAAAAAAACAAACGCCTTCTGATACTGCGCCGCTTCAAACAATTTAAAAAACAGCACCCGCACCTTGTCTGTCAGAATCTCCTGCTCTGCCCTCTTCATTTCCATCGCATCGTCCTTTCTAACTAAAATGCCAGTTATCCAATTAACTGCCAGCCATTATTTTTTTCTTTACTGCTCTTCACGCCTTGCCATTATTAGTTTTCTCCGCAAAAAAATCCGCAAACTTACTTAAAATATAGTCCATTTTCGGCTCGTCAATTCCCGGATAAACTCCGATAAAAAAGGTGTTGTTCATAATCTCATCGGTAGTCGCCAGTTCACCAACCGTTCGGCAGACAATGTCCTGATACGCGGGCTGTCGCGTGATATTTCCGGCAAATAGCTGCCTTGTTAAGACTTTATTTTTCTCTAAGTATCCGACGATATCTTTTTGGCCGAACCGCTCATTTGCCCTGACCGTAATCGGAAAAGCAAACCACGCCGGTTCTGACTTCGGCGTTGCCTCCGGCAAGATTAGATAATCTTCCCAGCGTTTTAAACCTTCCTTTAACTTCCGAAAGTTTTCTTTTCTTTTTTCGACAAAGTCCGGCAACTTCTTTAGCTGGGCTAAGCCAACCGCCGCCTGCATATCCGTTATTTTTAGGTTATAGCCGATATGGGAATAGACATATTTATGGTCATAGCCCGGCGGCAGCGTTCCATACTGCTGGCGAAAACGTTTACCGCAGCTATTGTTTTCACCCGGCTCGCAGTAACAGTCTCTCCCCCAGTCCCGAAAAGACCGAATGACTCTTTCCAGTACCGGATTACCGGTCAAAACCGCACCGCCCTCGCCCATGGTAATATGATGCGCCGGATAAAAGCTGACAGTCGCAATATCGCCAAACGAGCCCACCATCTGGCCGTCGTATAAGCTGCCAACCGCATCGCAGCAATCCTCGATCAAAAACAAATCGTTTTCCCGGGCAAAGGCCGTTACTGCCTCTAAATCAAAGGGATTGCCCAAGGTATGCGCTATCATCACCGCCCTGGTCTTATCCGACAGCGCCTTTTTCATTTCTTCGATTTTTATATTATAAGTGCCCATCTCGACATCAACAAAGACCGGAATCAAACCGTTTTGAACAATCGGATTGACTGTCGTCGGAAACCCGGCCGCTACCGTGATTACTTCATCGCCCTTTTTTAACCGTCTTTCACCCAAAAGCGGCGATGTCAGCGCCGTCAGTGCCAGCAAATTAGCCGAGGAGCCGGAAGTGGTCAGCAGGCAGTACCGGCTCTGCATATACTTGGCAAACTCCGTTTCAAACTCTTTGGCGTACCGCCCGGTTGTCAGCCAAAAGTCCAGCGACGCATCAACCAGATTCATCATTTCTTCTTCATCATAAATCCTGCCGGCAAAAGTAACCAAATCCTTGCCGGGCATAAACCCTTCATTCTTTGGCCGATGATATTCCTGATAATATTGCTTTACCTTCTCCAGAATCTCCTGTCTTAACTTATCCAATTATTTTCTCTCCGTTCCAGTCAAGTACCATTTTGATTCCATCCCGCAGCGCTGTCTGCGGCCGCCAGCCGGAATATTTCACCAGCTTACTGTTGTCCCCCACATAATACATTTGTTCATTACTCCGATAAGTCAACTCGCCAAAATGAAACAGTGCCGGATCTGCGCCGCTGACGATGATAAACTCCATAATAAAATCCCGGATACGGATTCCTTGACCCGAACAGACATTATATTCCTGATAGAGCGGTAATTCCTCTTCTAATGCCGACAAAAAGGCCGCCGCCACATCGCCGGCATATAAATAATCCCGAATCTGTTCACCGCCGGTCAAAGCCAGCGGCACTTTTTCCTTAATTGTCTTTAAAATTTGACTGGTCAGCCGGTACGGCGCTTCATATTTCCCATAAGTTCCGAATGGCCTGAGGGTTAAAAAGGGGATTTGATGATTTTGAGCATAGATTTTCAGCAGCATTGTATTGGCTGCCTTAGCTGCGCCATAAAGTGACAGTGGTGCGATACTGCCGGTTTCTTTTAGTTTTTCATTTTCGGGCGCTCGGCCATATTCAAAGCAGGAACCGGTGTTAATAAACTTTTTCGTTTTATTTTTTTGACAAAACTCCAATAATTTAAGCGGAAAAACTAAATTCCCATCAATTAGTCCGTCAATTTCTTCCTGTCCCTGGGCTACGCCGTAAGCCGCTAAATTAAAGCAGCCGTCAAAGGGTGGAAACTCCCTTGCCTGGTCAAACAGTTCTTTAACCGTAATAACTTTTAAATCCTTGTATTGCTCGCCATTATAATAAGTTTCCGCCTTCTTTTCCCGGACAATTAAGCTAATTTCATAGTCATTGCTTAACAGCATATCAATCAGATTCCGGCCAATAAATCCCGTCCCGCCAGCTACTAATACTTTTTTTCTCATCACTTTTCCCCAAAATACTCCGTTATCTGCCGGCCTATCACCTGGTCCATCTCCTGCTGATCGCGGTAAGCTTTGCTCCAGAAAATGGTTTCTTCCAAACTTTTTTTAATATCCCACTTCGGCTGCCAGCCCAAGACCGTCTTGGCTTTGGAACAGTCCAGTTTCAGGAAATTGGCCTCATGCGGGCCGTTTTGATTTTCTGTGTACCAAGTGATTCCTTCCCCGGTTTCGCCTTCGTTCCAAGCCCGGCAAAAAATATCAGCCAGCTCACCTGTCGTCACGCAGCTTTTCTCATTCGGGCCAAAGTTGTAGCTGCCTTCATACTCCTTTTTTTGATACTGCTTCATGGCAATCAGCAAATATCCGGATAAACATTCCAGCACATGCTGATAGGGTCTGACCGAGTGGGGATTGCGAACTAAGATATCTTCGCCCTTTAAAGCCGAACGAACGCAATCCGGGATAATCCGGTTCGCAGCAAAATCGCCGCCGCCGATCACATTACCCGACCGAGCCGTTGAAATTGCCGGGCCGCTGTTTTGAAAAAATGAACTTTTATAACTGTAAGTAACCAGCTCGCTGCAAGATTTGGAATTGGAATACGGATCATAGCCGCACAGATTTTCATTTTCCCGGTAGCCCCACAGCCATTCTTTGTTTTCATAGACCTTATCGGTCGTCACATTTAAAAAGGAACGGACGCCCCTGCTCTGGCGCAGCGTTTCTAAAATATTAACCGTCCCCATCACATTCGTTTCATAAGTATAGACCGGCCGCTCATACGAATCAATCACCAGCGGCTGTGCCGCCAGATGGATCACAATCTCCGGCTCATAATCGACTACCGCCTGGCTTAATTGCTCCAGATTACGAATATCACCGGTGATGTTTTTTACTTTTGAGTCCAGTTTCAATATCCGATATAGCGATTGCTCCTCCGCTGCCAGCGCATAGCCGCAGATATCCGCCCCGAAATCATATAAGATCCGGCACAGCCATGCCCCCTTAAAGCCGGTATGGCCGGTAATAAAAACTTTCTTCCCCTGATAAAAACTTCTTAATTCTTCCATTACCATACCTTCCACGGTGCTTTCTTCTGTGTCAACAACTCCTCTAAATACAGCTTATCCCGAAGTGTATCCATGCACTGCCAAAAGCCATCGTATTGATAAGCCATTAACTGCCCGGCCTCCGCCAATCCCTCCAGCGGCCCTCGCTCCAAAACCGTGCTGTCTCCTGCCAACCGGTCAAAGATTTCCGGGTTAAAAACCATATAACCGCCGTTAATCCAGCCGCCGTCTTCCTTTTTCTTTTCGGTAAACGACTGAATCAGGCCGGTACTTTCAATATTCAGTGCCCCAAACCGGCCGCCCGGCTGAACTGCCGTAATAGTCGCCGTTTTCCCGTGAGCATGATGAAACTGCTCCAGCTTCCGGATATCAATATCACAGACACCATCGCCATAGGTCAGCATAAAAGGCTCCTCACCGATATATTTTTGAATTCGCTTTACCCGGCCGCCGGTCATGGTATTTAAGCCGGTATCAACCAGCGTTACCCGCCACGGCTCAGCGATATTGTTATGGATCGTCATTTCATTGTTCCGGGAAAAGTCAAAAGTCACATCGGAATTATGCAAATAATAATCGGCAAAATATTCTTTGATAACATAGCCTTTGTATCCGCAGCAAATGATAAAATCATAATACCCATAATGCGAATAAGATTTCATAATATGCCATAAGATTGGCATTTCCCCGATTTCAATCATCGGTTTCGGCTTTAAATGTGATTCCTCACTGATTCGCGTGCCGAATCCCCCGGCCAGGATTACTACCTTCATACCTTCCTCCCTAAAATATGCTTTCCTTGCTCTTCTGTTCAAGTATCATTTCCTCAAACCGCCGTTTTAAAAAGCTCCCTATAAAGTAATATATCCTATTCCGGCCAAACTTGCAATAAGTTTACTGTCTTTGCCGGTAACATACCGTTTCGACAACAGATACCGCTCTACCGCAAATACTCCTCGGGCATCTCCAGCATAAACTTCTCCTCGCCGTTCCGTAAGCGAATGATCTGCTTCTTGTCGCCGCTTTCCCGCAGCTTATAATTATCATAATAGGCAATCCATTCCCGATTTTTTATATCGTAAATATAAATTCTCTCATTATTGCAAAACTGTTCCCCGTTTTCCTCATACTCGACAATATCCTCATCTTCAATACTAAAATCAAGTGTTTCCAAAATAATGAATTCCTCATAGTAAAAATGATATGGATAAGTCCAATTTCTTTCTAATTCAAAATCCAGCTCTAAAAACACTTCTCCTGATGCATTCAGAATATAATCCGTTCCGTTTTCCCAGCCGCCGGCATGTGCCAACAGATATTTGGTGCCGTCCTCATCATAAAAAATGTTGTCCATAAACCGAAGTTCATCGTATTGACAGGAAATTACTTCCTCTCCCTTTCGGTTGATCGCTCCCCATTTTTCATGATCGCACCAGTACCTTCCCCGCTCATCCTCATACCAGGAATCCGCCTGACAGACAATCGCTATCCCATTTTCAAAATCGCTGGCATAGGCATATTGCGGCTTTATGACTTCTTCGCCCTGCATATCAATCCAGCCCCATAATCCGCCGTGTTCACCAAATATCCGATAATAGGAAAGCGATATCTTACCCATTAAGCTGACTTTGATCAAGCCGTCCTGATAGCCACCCTCATAACAAGGCGTATCCTTATACTTATCAGGCAGTCGATAAG
Source organism: Lachnospiraceae bacterium oral taxon 500 (assembly GCA_002999035.1). Classification (NCBI taxonomy): domain Bacteria; kingdom Bacillati; phylum Bacillota; class Clostridia; order Lachnospirales; family Lachnospiraceae; species Lachnospiraceae bacterium oral taxon 500. The sequence goes on along the minus strand of CP027241.1, from coordinate 2,076,437 downwards.
CTATTTGCTTTTCCCTGTCCACCAAATATAAAGATTCATCATCCTCGAATCTGCCCCGGGAAAAATTGTCGTCCTCGTATAAAATGGGTTCCTTTTGCTTTTCCGCTAATTGAATTACCTCCATAAGCCCCCTTTCCGTAAACTGGTTGCTTTTGCATCCTCTGCTTTTAATGCCGTTTTACCCTGTTCGGACAGCCTTGATCGCTCCAATTTTCTGCTGCAGTTTTGGCAGCTTTTGCAATTCGCCGAAACAAGAAATCTTTATCCTTTGCAAAATGCATTTCAGGGAATCAGCCTTTGCGCTGCCGCTTTCTTTTCACCGCCGGAATATTCATAGCAATTGTTAAAACCGTCACAACGAATAACACCATCGAAATCGGCCGTCCAAACAAAGCCAGCAGCTTATTTTCTTCCGACACGGCCAGTGAAACCGCCCGCCGGAAATTGGAATCCATCATGCCACCCAGCACCACCGCCAACGTCATCGATGCAATCGAATACCCGTACTTGCGCATAAAAAAACCAAGCAGGCCAAAGACAAACATCAGCAGCACATCAAACAGCCGGTTATTTCCGGCAAAAGAACCGATGACACACAGCACAATTACAATCGGCAGAAGGATTTTCTTGGGAATCGAAATCAAACGGCTGAGTCGCGGCCCCAGTCCCAAACCCAACAGCAGCAAAAAAACACAGGCCATCAGCCCGCCCGCTAAAATCGCCGCAAACATCGCCGGATTGGTCTTAATAAACATTGGCCCCGGCTGTAAGCCATGCACATAAAAAACCGATAAGATAACGGCTGTAACCGCATCGCCCGGAATCGCCAAAGTCAGCAGCGGAATCAGTGCTCCGCCGATGACGGCATTATTGGCTGATTCACTAGCCACGATCCCTTCAACCGCTCCCTCGCCAAATGGTACCGACGGCTTCTTCACCAGTTTGGTCGCCTGACTGTAAGCAATAAAAGAAGCCACCGGCCCGCCTGCACCGGGCAGCGCACCGATTAAAGTTCCAATCAGGCAGTAATACATCGACATTCCTAAATGCTTTAACACATCCCGTGTCTTGACAATTTCTTTTTTGATCTTTAAAATCTGACCGGAATCTCCCTCAGCAATGACCGTCAGTACCTCCGACAAACCGAATAAACCGACCAGCACCGGAACGATTGATACACCCGAGCGCAAATCGGCAATGCCAAATGTCAGCTTCGGAATCCCCATAACCGAATCCATACCGATCATACTGATAATCAGTCCAACCGCCGCGCTGATCAGCCCCTTGGAAAAACTTTTGGCCGTCAGAGAACCAACCGTTGTCAGTCCGAACAAAGCCAGCAGAAAATAATCCATCGGCGTGAAGCGCAGAGCAATCGCCGCAATCGGTCGGGCCATCAGCCACAGCAAAATAAAACTGAAAACACTGCCGACAAAAGAATAAACCGTCGCATATTTTAAAGCCGTATAAGCTTTCCCCTGCTTTGCCAGCGGATAGCCGTCCAGCGTTGTTACCACCGATGACGGCGCTCCCGGAATATTAATTAAAATCGCCGGTATGGCTCCGGAAAAAACACCGACCACATAAACGCCCATGATCATCGCCATGGCATTTGATGTATTCCATGTGTAGGTCACCGATACCAGCAGCGCCGTTGCCATCGTGACTGACAGCCCCGGAATCGCCCCAACCAAAAGACCGGTTAAAGCTCCCAAAAAAACAAAGAGGATAAACTGCGGATTGACAAAATACATTAAAACATCTAAAATCCCCATTTCCTCCTCCTTTCTACGGCAGCATGACATGCAAAAGTCCATGAAAGATGCCGTAAAGTATAAAAGTAGTTCCGGCCGAAAGCAGCAGAATCAACTGCCAGCGTCTTTCGCCCAGCAGCCAAAACATTGCCGCCAAAAACAGCAGGCTGGAAAAAACAAAGCCAAGATACGGCATAGCCAGATAATAGACCAGTATCCCGGCCACAGACAGCAGGAGCTTACCCCGGTAAGCGCTTCCGCTACTTTTTGTTTCCTCCTGGCCGGTTTCCGCCTTAGTCTTGCCAATCGTTTCAGCCACCAAGCCAACCGCCAGCAGCAGCAAAAAAATTGAAATCAGCAGCGGAAACAAATACGGCGACATGGCCCAATCAATGTTAAAGCGGCTATGCTGATAAAGTGAATAAACCAGCAAACCGGCTCCTATTGCGAAAAACAAAAGACATTGAACTCCTTCTTTTTTCAAGTTTTCATTTTTCAAAGTTTTCATATTGCTCCCCCTATCTGCTTGTTCAGCGCCCCGCTCGTAATACAGCACAGTATCGGCAAATTACAAGCGGCTTGCCCGCACCGTAACGATTTTGGAGTATCGGTCCAATGGTGCACCAAACTATTTTTTACGGCCGGGGAATATTATACTGAGCCGGATCGTTCTTAGCAGCACCCGCGTCCCACAGCAGCCAGCAAACTAAAGATTCCCAGCTTTGATAAAAGCTTTCAATGTCGGCTATTTCCGGATAGTCTACATAGAGTTCTTTCAGATTATTTTGCTTGACAAATTCCTGCCACTTGCTATCCTTAACCGCTTCCAAAGCTGCTTTTCGAAGCACCTCTTTTACTTCTTCCGGGCAGTCCTTATCCACCACCAGACTCAGCGGTGTAAACGGCATCGATAAATGTTTTTCCGCTTCCGGCATCACCTCAGTCAAAGCCGGCACATCCGGATGCTGCACCAGACGCTCTTTGGCTGAAACACCCAGCAGTTTTAAATCGCCGCTTTCCAGATAACCGGTTACCGTTGAATAATTGGAATTGGTAAAATCAACCTGATCGCCCAAAACAGCAGTAATACATTCCGCTCCACTGGCATACGCCGTCAAAGCCATCTCCAGTCCCAACTGATTATAAATCAGCGCCTGAACATGACCGGAACCACCGGGGCCGGTATACGACATTTTAACTTTCCCCGGCCGCGCTTTCATGTCATTGATTAAGTCCTCTAAACTGTTGTAATTTGAATTTTTATTTACTACAATTACCTTGGGATCATCGACCACCGCCATAATCGGTGAAAAATCAGCATAACTGTAATCCGAAATCCCCATTACCTTTTGCGTCCCCAAAGAATCCGCCGTATAAAGAACGGTATAACCGTCCGGTTTCGCATCCAGCACCGTTTTGGTACCGACCGAACCGGACGCACCCGACTGATTGATAATGACAATCGATTGGCCCAACTGCTTTTCCAGCGCCAAAGCAAATTGCCGGCCGGTCACATCCGTCGTTCCGCCGGCTCCGTAAGGAATAATCATTGTAATTTCCTTTTTCGGATAGCCTGCTCCTGAATCTCCGCTGTTTTGACACGCCGTTATTCCCACCAGCAGTGCCGCACATAATAGCCATACAATTCCTTTTTTCATTTCTTGGTGCTCTCTCCTATTACGAAATGTTCTGTCAAAACTTTGCATATTTCCTTTCAAAAAATACCATTTAATTGAAACTTCGTCAATCCTTTTTTCTTCCGGCACAATAAAAAATAAGGATTATCCTCTGCAAACCCTTATTTGTCTCTTGCTGTGATTTTATTCCGTTTTTCTTTAAAGCGCCGGTCATTCTCTCTGATTTCTTTCACTGCTGCGGTGCGGGCTACCGGTTGCCAGCTTCTTTTTTCGGCCTCTCCCAATATTGTTGCTGTTTAGACAAATAAATAATTATACCGGATACTTCCCATAAAAACAAAATTTTCGGTCGTATCCGGCATAAATATCTATTGGCGCAGTACACAAGTAATTTATCAATATTTCAGGCATTACATATGGCCTTACTGAATTGCAGCCAGTATTTCTTTTACATTTTCTTCATCGGTAATCAGGGTATTGATGCCGCCTGCCTGCAATAGAGCCAGAATCGCCCGGGTCTTATACCGGCCGCCGGCCACCAAAATATTTTGCTTGGCTTTCATCGTTTCAATATCCACGCCTATCACTTCCCGATTAATCGGCAAATCCAAAAACTCGCCGTTTTGGTCAAAAAAATGAGCGCATAAAAAACCGACGCCATTGGCTTTGATAATCTGCGACTGGATATCGGAATCAATATAATTATCCCAAATTGCCAGCGAAGTGGCATTGCCGATATGACCAATTCCGCTGATAATCACATCGCAGTTTTGAATCATATTCAGCGTGTTGCGGACAATCGGTGTATTCTTAACCGCTTCTCTGGCTTTGGGGTCATTGATGTATAAAGGGCAATGCAGCCCATACAACTCCGCCCCTAGATTTTGTGCCAGCAAGAGCCCTGCATGCCGGACATTTTCCGGGTCGCTCCCGGACTGAATATCACCAAACAGCTCCACCACTTTGATATCCCGATGATTTGACTTTGGCGTATATTTGGCCATTGCCTTGATATTCCGGCCCCAGGAAATCCCCAGCACCATATCGTCTTTTAAAATCTTGGCCAGCTCTCCGGCCGCCGCCCGGCCGCAGTCACGAATCGTCTTTTCCTCATCATCATAGCTTTTGGTAATCACTACCTTATCCACCCGAAAGGCCTGCCGCAGCCGACGGCTCAGCTGCTGATACGGATCATCGCCATAATGAATGATAATCTCCACGATTTTTCTTTCTCTGGCCTTTTTCAGCAGCCGGGACACCTTTGGCCGGGAAAGATAAAGGCTCCTTGCAATCTCGCTCTGGGTCTTATCCTCTAAATAATACATTTCCGCCACATCAATCAGCAGCTGTTGCTCGTCGTTTTTGCTCATAAGTCCCTCTACTCTGTCTATCCCATTTTACCGTTCCGCCGTTTCAAGGCTTATTTCACCCCTTACATGGCGATTAAATTTACGCCGCAAACACTGCAGCCGGAGATTTTGGCTTCGCTCCGCAAATCCTATGTCGCCTGAGATTTTGGCAAAGCTAATTGGCGACTGAATTTGCTTCGCAAATCCTACGTCGCCTGATATTTTAGCGAAGCTAAAATATCATATCTGCCCGTAGTAGGCGTTTTTGCCGTGTTTTCTCAGATAATGCTTATCCAGCAGTTCCTGCGGCAGCGGTTTGATGTTCGGGTTGATGGCTTCGGTGCGCAGCGCCATTTTGGCTATCTCGTCTAAGACTCTGGCATTATGCACTGCTTCCGCTGCGTTCTTACCCCAGGTAAACGGCCCGTGTCCGGTCAGAATCACACCCGGTACTTCCAGCGGCTTAATATTTCTTTCGGTTAAGGTTTCAACTATCACATTGCCGGTTTCCTTCTCATAAGCCGAGTTAATCTCTGCTTTCGTCAGCAGCCGGCAGCAGGGCACCGCCCCATAAAAATAATCCGCATGCGTCGTACCGTAGCAGGGAATATCCCGACCGGCCTGCGCCCATGAGGTCGCCCATTCCGAGTGGGTATGAACAATACCCTTTATTTCCGGATATTTTTTATACAGCACCAAATGCGTCGGCGTATCCGACGACGGCCGGTAGCGCCCCTCAATGACATTGCCGTCCAAATCAAGCACCACCATATCCTCGGCTTTCATCTCATCATAGCCAACTCCGCTGGGTTTAATCACCACATATTGCGTTTTATCATCAATCGCACTGGCATTGCCCCAGGTAAAAATAACCAGATTTTGCTTTTTTAACTCCAGATTCGCCAGCAGCACTTCTTCCTTTAATTTTTCCAGCATTAAAACATTCCTCCTGCCTTTTGACTCAGCCATGCTTTTGCTGCCCTAATCTGCTCGGCCGCTTCTGCCCGGCTGACTTCTTTTTGGTTATCGGCCCACATTTCAATTAAAAACGGTCCTGTATACTCCCATTCCTTAATCTGAGCCAGCAAGCCGGCAAAATCAACCGTTCCCTCGCCAAACGGCACACATTTAAACACATTCGGCTGCGTATCCTTTAAATGAATGGCTACAATGTGCTGCCAGCCCAGCTTTAATTCACTGACCGGATCCTCCGTCCACCGCGATAAATTGCCAAGGTCAGGATAAATCTTCAGCCACGGCGAAGCAATCTCATCAATATACTCCAGACAACGGCTGATCGTGCCAATAAACTCCGTATCCATAATTTCAATCGACAGCATAACATTGGCCGCCGCCGCTTCCTTGGCCGCCTGCCTTAATCCGTCCTTAAATCTGGCCTTGGTTTCGGCATCTGCCGGTTCATAATAAACATCATAACCGGCCAACTGAATATTGCGAATGCCTAAATCCTGAGCCAGACGAATTGCCTGCGTCATAATTTCATACGCTTTTTGCCGACCCCCCTCCTCTTTGCTGCCATACGGAAAACGACGATGAGCACTTAAACACATTGACCGAATTTCAAAATCCTGCTCAGCCAAGAGTTCCCTTAAGTATTTCCTGGTTTCCCTGCTCCATTTCAGTCTGGCCAGCCGCTCGTCCGACTCATCAATTGAAATCTCAATAAAGTCAAAACCGGCCTCCTTGGCTATTCGTATCTTATCCGCCCAATCAAAGCAATTGGGAATCGCCTTTTCATAAATTCCAATCGGATTCTTTTTCATACTAACTCCAGTATTTGGCAATCGTGGCCTGGAACTCTTCCGCAGCCTTGCGCGGACACTGCGCATCCCGAATTCCCCGGCCGGCAATAAAGCAGTAAATCGGGTAATCCTTAAACAGTTCAATATCTTCTACATTTAAGCCGCCGGTCACCGTGACCAAAAAGCCCATATCGCACAGCTTGCCAATCTTTTGCAAATCGGCCTCGCCCCAGTTTTTACCGGCTGCCTGCGCATCCCGGGAGCGATGGTAAACCACCTGTTTCAGTCCGGCGTCCAGCCAGCCCTGGGCCTGCTCATAGGTCCAGTCTCCGTACAGTTCGATTTGAACATCGCGCTCGCCGTCCATACTTTTCGCCACTTCCAGCATACCCTTCATTGTTGCCAGCTCTGCACAGCAAATCGCCGTCATCCACGTCGCGCCCGCGCCGTAGCATTGCTTGGCCAAAAGGCTGCCGGCATCCGCGCCCTTGATATCAGCTAAAATAATCTTATCCGGGTACAACGCCCGCAGGCAGCGCACCGGTTCTAGCCCAGCCGCAACATGCAAAATCGTGCCCACTTCAATCACGTCAATCACATCACCAATCTCACGAATCGCTGCCAGTCCGTCTTGTAACGAAGTATTATCCAAAGCTACCTGTAATTTTGGTTTCATATTGCCTCCTAACTTAACGCTTCTTCCAATTTGGTGCGAATTTCTTTTTCATCCAATAAATTAATCAGACCGATTACCTTTACATTCGCCGGTACGCTGAAATCCTTGGCAAACATATGCGACACCATCACCACATCAAAATCTTTGGCCTGCGTCTTGGCTTCGCCCACGCTGGCATGGTGGACACTGCAATCCTTGCCCATTTCCTTTAATATCTTTTCAATCTTCATTTTAATAATCATACTGGAACCCATACCATTACCGCAAGCCGCTAATACTTTTAACATTTGAATCCTCCTTCATACTCTTCCGATTCATTCATTTTCTGCGCGGTGAAGCGCGCCCTGCCCCGGCAGGCCGCGCCTTGTCCGCTTGTTTTTTATTTAATGTTTCCGATTTCTCATTTTCATGCGATGCAGGCCGCCTATCCGCCTTGACACACAACAGTTAAGGCCCGCTTTACCCCGCAATCTGCCAATTACAGCAACGACTTAAACGGCAAATCCGGTTCAATCGTAAAGGCATCATGGAAGCCGCGATCAAACATAAACTCTAAGTCGTCCTTATCCCGCGGCCAGACAAACTTGCCGCCAACCTGCCAAATATACGGCTTAAACTGATATTTCAACCGGTTTTTCTTAAAGTTCCAAATCTCTAAAATCAGCCTCGGGTCGGCTAAGAAGTTCGTCCAAATATCGTGATGCACCGGAATAATTACCTTACATTTCAGGTTTTCCGCCATTCTCAGGATATCCTCAGCCGTAATCTTATCCGTCATTGCTCTCGGATTTTCGCCGTAAGCGCCCAGCGCCACATCAATATTAAAATCATTGCCATGTTTGGCAAAATAATTGGAATGATGCGAGTCGCCGCTGTGATAAATCGTACCGCCCGGCGTTTCAATCACATAATTAACCGCCCTTTCATCCATATCCTGCGGCATTTTATCCTTTAAAATCACGCCCTTGGGGGCCGTCACCAGTTCTGTCCGGTCAAATGCTTCCACCACCGAAATCTTTGTGTCCTTAACCGTAATGACATCCCCCGGTTTCGCCACGATACAGCGGTCAGCCGGAACTCCCCAGCCCGTCCACAAATCAACACAGGTTTTCGGGCCGATAAACTTAACCGATGCGTCACAGTTTTGAATTACCGCCGCCGCCACATTTTCATCAATATGGTCGCCGTGATCATGCGTTGCCATGATGGCATCAACCTGCCGAATGGCAAACGGATCAATCACTACCGGTACATTCCGCAGATTCGGCTGCAAAGCCACGCAGCCAATCATTCTCTGATGCTGGTGCTGCTCGGCCATCAATTTATTTTTTCTTGTCCTTTTGCCGGTTTTAACCCATAAGTCAATACACAAATTGGTATTGTTTTCGGTTTTAACCCACAGGCCGACACAGCCCAGCCACCACATGGCAAAGGTACCCGGTGCTACGACTTCTTCTTCAATCTCTTCATTCAGCCAGGTTCCCCATTCGGGAAATACGCTTAAAATCCAGCTTTCTCTTGTAATTGTATCAATTTTACTCATTCTTACTTCCTTTCATTCATCAATTTACTGAGTTGACAGTTTCGCTTTTTGGCTAACAAAGTTACCGCTCAGCTAAGCCATTCATTGACATGCCGTCAAATTACAGATGCGGGCGTTAAGCAATGGCTATTTATAATCAGCCCAAGCCAACTTTTCCCTTTAATTCTGCGGGTGAAAAGCCTTCACGATTTCTGCCGCATCATCCGTTTCAAACAGCATATTCTTTTTTTCCTCATCCGATAAAATGCCGACAATCTCCTGCAGCACCAAAATATGCGTATCGCTTTCCACGCAGGAAAGAGAAATGAACAATCGGGCATTGGCTGAACCGTCCGCCTCAAAAGCCACCGGTTCTTCAAACCGGGTCACGCTGTAACCGGGTTTGATCGCCCCTTTTTCCGGACGGGCATGCGGCAGAGCGATATCCGGCGCAATTACAATATACGGCCCGAACTCTTTGACGCAATCAATGATGCCGTCTACATAAGATTCTTTAATATAACCGCCCGCCAGTAAGTCCTTTGTTGCGATCCGAATCGCATCTTCCCAATCTTTGGCCGATTTTTCAAATCGAACTAATTGTGTGGTTAATTCAAATCCTTCCATTTTTCCCTCCTCTTTTCGGTGTGCTTTATTTCATTCAAGAAAAGGGGCATACCTGCCCCTTTGTCTTTATTCATCTCTCATGGTCGTAAAATAGGTGTCCTTATGCCGTTTATACTGCAGCTGCGGAATAATCAGCATCAGAGGAATCAGCGCAATCGGCAAAACAATACCGACCCATTTGGATAAGATTGTTGTCCCGGCCCACAGCGTTGCCCAGTCAAACATACCCATCCAGCCGACAACCAGACTGTTCATCGGCTCGGCAGCCGGCAGCAGGAAGGACAAGACCAGCGCGGAACCGAATACTTGAATAATGCCGGAAATAAACGGAATAATCATTGCCGCCCGACGACCGCCGGATTTATTGGCAAAAACTGCCAAAGTACCGTTATCAAAGAACAGGCAGATAAAACCGGCAATAATCAATACATTCCCTTTGACTACAAAGGCCAGCGTCAAAATCGCCAGTAATTGCCCAATAAAGCCAAAAATAAAGCCATAAGTCGGCCCCTGCGGCGAAAAACCGAAAGTAACCGCACAGTCAACCGCCGGTACCGAACCTTTCAGCAGCCGGTCGGAAATGCCCTGGAACGAAGTGGTCAGTTCCGCTACAAACATACGCACACCGGTCAGTACTACCGTAATGTATACGGCAAAGTAAGCGGTCGTTTCCCAAATATACGTGCCGAACCAGTATTTTGACTGATCATAGCCGTATTTTACGCCCTCGGCATTGACTCCGGTAAAAGCGTCCTTGCCTAAAATAACCATAATCGTTCCAACAAAGGCCGTCATAATTAAGGCATTCGCCACAACGTTGTCATTAAAAATCGAGAAAAATCCCGGCGCTTCGGTATGGTCAACATTATGCTTCTTGTCACCGACATACTTGCCCAGCCGGTAAGCAAACCACGCACCCAGCATTTGCTGATGGCCAATGGTAAATCCGCCGCCGTCGGTTACTTCCTGCGTCGGTTCAATAATCAGGTTGCTCATCACCGACCAGTAAGTTCCCAGCAAAAAGCCGGTTACCACTGTCAGCATCATCGACACCGGCGCACCGGTGGCACCTTCAATTACCCAGTACAAAGCCCACAGCAGCACAACCGATTGCTGATACATGATATGCCCGGTAATAAATAAAGTCCGAATTTTGGTCTGCTTGCGAAACGCAACCAGCAAAATATTCCAAGCAAAGGCAATCAGCATCACATAGCCGACATTGGTCAGCGAACCGACCGCGTCCAATATCTTTTCGCCCGAAGCCTGCCCAAAGTAAGGGTCAATCACCTTAGCAGAAAAACCATAGGTAGCAGAAAGCTTTTCAATAATCGGTTTAAAGGTCGATACCAGACCACCGGTACCAACCTGCAGAATCTTAAAGCCGACAAAGGTTTTAATAAAACCGGACAAGGCTACATACCATTCTTTTTTCAATAACAAGTATCCGATGAATACCACAAATCCCAACATCAAAGGAGCCTGTCCTAAAAACTTATTGACAAACTCCCTAAATAGCTCCACTACCATACTATTCTCCTTTTCTTCCTCCGCTTCCCCTGCCTTTTGCCCTGCGGCAGGCTGAAATCTCAATCAGAGACCCGGAAGCTTTGCTTGGTTTTTGTTGATTGTTGCTTAACGCTTCTTCACGCCAAACATGGCCATAAAGCAATCCCTGCTCTTATGGCTGTATGCTACTCATTAAGCGGCAAAACTGCCGCTAATCCTCGGCTGAATTATCTGCAGATGATTCATCAACTCTATTCTAGCAAATTTTAGAACATTTGTATATGGAGTTTTCAATTTTGAAATTTTTTTCACTCATTTCGGTTTACTAATAAATTTTTCCCTAAAAAAGCGAAGCCTATTTATGAAATTCTTACAAAACTTTCTATTCTGTTTTATGATAATACAATCTAAATCCTCATATCAAAAAAGCACGCAGACCAACCCCGCGTACTTTTTCTTGTTTTTCCTTTTAATAGCCTATTTTTCTGCATCTTCTTCCGCTTGTGCCGTTATCTCCTCTGCCGAAGTGCTGTCGCTCTCCCGGCGAATTCCATGCTTTTCCGCCAAGGCAGCAGCCAAACGACTTTTGTAACCGATATTATACTGAATCAGCTCCGGCAAAGTCGCCGGCTGATAGCCAATCACACTGGCGCCGGCATTGAGCATATTGGGCTGCCGGCAGATATGTTCGTACATGGCATGACAGGCCTCATGAATATGGCCAAAAATATGCAGGCTTCCCCGAAAATAGCCGCGCCATTCCAACATCGGATAATGGCAAAGTATCAACTCCCTATTTTCATCGCGCACACTCAGCATATGATGAATTGACTGAAAGTAACTTTGCGCCGCCTCATCCTTTAAAATCCGGTAATCATGATTGCCCAAAATTAAATGTTTTTTGCCGTTTAGGCGACTTAGATACCAAACATAATCATGCTCACTCCGATAGGCAAAATCGCCTAAAATATAAACCTCATCCTTTTTTTCGACCGCCTGATTCCAACGCCGGATCATTTCCTCATCCATCTGCGCCGCATTTTCAAAAGGACGGCCGTCAAAGGCAATTACCTTTTCATGCCCAAAATGCAAATCCGCAATATATTTTTTCATCGCCGCCATCTGTCCCAAAAACTTTTGCCGTTTTTCTTCTTTTCCCGCTTTTTATTTTGGATGGCCGTTTCATAAACTTCCAGTACCTTGCGCGCCAATTCCTCTTTGCCGTGCGCCCTCATCGAATCGGCCGTCCGCTTTTGAAACTCCTTGATTTCCGCATCGGACATGGTTAAAAGGTGCTGAACTTTTGCTTTAAAATCCGCACCATCTTTATAAATATGACCATTAACCCCTTCTTTAATCTGCGACAGATTTTGCTCATCCAATCTCTGCAAGACCGGCAGTCCGGCCGCCATTGCTTCCAGCATGGAAACCGAGTGCATTTCCGACAGCGACGCTGTCGCGTAAAAATCCGCCGCCCATAAGTACTGCGGAATCTGCCCATGCTCCATGCTGCCTAAAAAGCGAACCGAACTGTCCAAACCATCCGCTTTTACCTTTGACCGGAGTTCTTCCAGCTGCGGCCCGTCACCGATAATCCACAGCTCCGCCCGGCCGGTCGGGATTTCAGCCGCTGCCCAAAAATCAATCAAATCATCAATGCTCTTTTCCTTGCCAATCCGGCCGACAAAGCAGAAAACCAGAGCGGAATGCGGTGTGCCCAAACTGTCCCGCAGCTCATTCCGTTTTTTCTCATCCCGGTGATCGGCCGAAAAAGTATCAACATCGGCATTGTTGGGAATGACAATCACCTCACGGTCAACGCCAATCTCTTTCAAATATTCCTGTGCTTTCGCCGACGGACTGATCATCGCATCGGCATTTTTGGCAAAATGAGCCATATACTTATGCGACAGCTTTTCCGCCAAATGCTGTGCTCCCGGAAAAGCAATATAAAATAAATATTTATTATATTCCGAATGCAAAGTATAAATCAGCGGAACATTTAGCTTTTTAGCCATTTTCAACGCCGAAAAGCCCATGCCGAACTCATTGTGGATATGAATCACATCCGGCTTAAAGCGGCGGATATACTCCTCTCGTTTTCGGCTGTACGGTGCCGCCAAATTATTATTATACAGCTTTTTCAGCGGCAATCCCGGGCAAATCAGTTCGTCATCCGTCAAAGAATATTCCTTGACAGCTTTGGGCGCAACCACAATCGCCTGATGACCCAGCGCGTTCAAGCCGTCCTTGAGCATCTTAATATGTGTCACTGCTCCGTTAATCTGCGGAAGATAAGTTTCGGTAAATAATGCAACTCTCATAGAATCTCCTTTCTGCACGATTGAAGCTGTTTTCCCAACCAATTGAGCAAATTCCCAAGCGAAAAGATACTTTTCCGTGTGATTCCTTTTTTCCTAAATATTTCCCAATCTGAGCCCTGCCGGACAATTCCTGTATTTCTGCCCGACTCTACAAAATTTCAGTAAACAGCCAAAATGACACCAGGGCAACAAAAAACAAAGTAATCAGATTGACCGCGTCGTTATTGATCCAGCGAAAGCCTCTGATTTTCGGACGTTCTCTTCCGTCCCCGGCCAGCCGTACCTCCGTTAAAGTCCCGTCTTCCGCCTGATATTTGACCTGTAACCGATCACCCAAAATACTGTCAACAATTGTCCCTAAAAAGCCGCAGCCAATCACCGCCAGTACTTCCCGCCAGTGATATCTCACCATCAAAGGCAGTGCCAAGGCCACTGCTGCCAAAAAGCCGGAAACCAAGCCCTTAACGGAAACCCCGCCGGATAAGCCTTTGGTCACCGGTTTTCCGGTCAAAATCGAAAAAGTTTTGCCCCTGGTCAGCATTCCCAAATCAGAAGAAACGGTATCGGCCGCCGCTGCTGCCAAAACGGAAAAAGCGGACAAAAAAGCCACCCGCTGCTCATTCGAAAGCTGTCCCAGCCACAGCACCGCTATAATGGCCGCCGAATTGGCCAGCACCTGAACCCAGCTGCGGGCTCCGGTTCTTTGCTGAAGCTTTTCGTTATCCTTTTTCTTTTGCTTTTTAAACTTACTGGTCACCGAACCAATGATAAAAAACAAAATCAATCCGCCGTAAAGCCCAAACCCGCCTCCGGCAAAAACCAATATCCCCACCAAAAAAGCCACTCCGGCTCCGTTTTCCGTAATCGAATCCCGCGACAAAGCCGCGACTAAAATAATCAGCGTAATTCCGGCAATCAGCCAAAATTCATTTTGTTCCCCTCTGATCCGCAAAATATGAAAATAGTAATAAAGCGTAGCCGTACCAATCGGCAAAGACAGATTATCGCAGCCGTTGTGACCATAGAGCTCCACATATAACGCAAACGCCCCGCACAGCAGCGCAATCGGCAAAGCCTGCGGCAAATCAAAAAATATACTGACCCCAAGCGCCGCTCCCGCACTCAGCACAAAAACAGCCGCGCTGCCGATATAACTTTTGGAATCACGTCCGCTGTTCCATTTCCAGCTGCCGAACTTTTCTCCTAAAACCGCCGCCAGCCCGTCGCCGTAAGCCATACTCAAAATACCGGTATAGGCCATGGCCGGAAACTTTAAAAGCCAGCCGGAAACCGTCAGCACCAAAAGCGATACGGCGTAATAAACCGTTCCCATTGACTTTTTCCCTTCCATTGCCTGAAACAGGTCTTTGCGATAAGACATATAATTGATAAAAATAAAACTAATCGGTGGAATCACCGCCGCCCACAAACTGTCAAAACAGGTAAATGCAATCACAATCCAGTTGCCGCATAAGATATGTATGATTTTCCGACTGATTTGCTTGCTTTTTATTTTCCTGCCCACGATCTCAGCCAGCACCAAAACCAAAAATACATAGCCGAAAGAATAGCCCAAGGCCAGCCAATTTCGCATGATTCACTCCAAATCCTAAGCCTTTTTTGTAACCCGAAAAAACACTTCCCCACTTGCTGCAATTATAGTATACAAAACAGGAATTGTCAATTTAGCTAAATTTAAATAAATTTTCTCAAACAATAAAATCCGGCTTCCCGGCTGTCAAGCCACCGCTCCCCTCTGCCAGACCAAACTCGAAACAGCGTTTGCTTTCCCCCATAACAACCTCTACTTTTAACAAGTCATTTTCGTTATGAAAACTGACCTCCTTTATTTTTGCCTTCTCCCGCCAGCTTTCAATCACATGTGCCGCCAACATCCTGCTGCCGAAGCGGCGCTCAATTAAATAAGCGGCCTCTTTGACCGATGGATTATCCGGTCCATAGGCATCAAAAACCTGCTGTCCATTGGCAAGTCCAAAAACCCGGCTTTTAATCCCGCCTCCGCAATACTCCCGAACATAGGTGCCAGCTTGCGGCTGCGTTAATTCTATCCGTTTCAGATGCTGAAACGGTCTGGCCCGGAAATACCCTTTTTCCGCCGGCACACCCTCGGCCGCGTTCATTCGCTCACCGTTAAAATGCATAATCCAGTCGGCACTCTTTCCCGCCGGAATATCCCAGACCCAAAAAACTTCAATAAAATAATCCTCCATCCAAATCAGCTGCCGCTTCATTTTGACATTTTGATAATCCTCTTCCGACCACTGCCGAATAGTAAAGCTGTCCGGCATCTGATAAGGTTTTTCCCAATCTGCCGCCGCTTCGGCATAAACTGCACCGTCCTTTTCCTCATATCGGGTCAAAACCGCATTCACCGGCGCCTGATTCTGCTCGCCAATCATCACCGTATTATGGCTGCCCGTATTTTTATAGTAATCATAGTGAAGTTTAGCCCCATAGCCCGTCGTTCCCAAATCCGCCGATACTTGCCGGCCAAACGCCCAATAACTGATTCCCAGCCGGTCATAATGATCATGTTCTCCGCCGTAACAATCATGCTTAAACAGCAAATAACGTCCGTCTTTTGCCCGCAAAACAGTATGCCCGCTGCTGCCGGCCGGCAAATGAAAATTACCCCATTCTTTTTTTACAGGCGGAAGCACCTCCGCTCCATATAAAAGCGCCTCCAGATTATCCCTTTCTTTCTGCTGATAGCATGTTTGCAGTAAAAAAGCCGCCGCTTCCCCGCCCAGCTTAGCATAAGCAAACTCATACAAGGCCTGCCATTGCTTTTCATGGCCGAAATTGGCATCATTAAGCAGCGGAAAGCCTTGCCCCGCCTGCCAATATGGCGCCGGCATCTCAATCATTTTACGATAATTGGGGTGCGTAATCCCGCTGTACTTCGTATTTAGAGCAAACTTTTCATATTCAAAAAAACTGGCCAGTGCGTAAAAATGATAGCTAAACGCCCCTTCAAACCACATTCCGTTAGCCAGCACACCCTTCTCCAGCTGGTCGTACAATCCATATTTCCCATACAAGGCCGGTAAAATATATTCTTCCTTTTGAAATAAAATACCAATCACCGCCATCGCCGAATCAATGATAACTTCATGATTATGCAGCTGCGGCGTCCGGTGCTGCCGCAAAAAATCAGCCGCCGGCAAAAGCAGTTGTTCTCTGACACAGTCTCTTTCCGCCTCTGTCATCACTGTCTGCACAATATCATACGCCATTGCCATCGTCCTTTGAAAATTAGCCTCATCCAAAGTCTGCGCGCCAACCCGCCCCGGCCCATTATAGGGAATATCGCCATGCACCTGATAATCAGCATAATTTTCGGCATAGCCCAGCAAGATTTGTTTTGCTCTTTCGGCATAGTGCGGCTCTGCGGTCAGCAACCAAGTAATTGCCAGATGATACGCCGCCCGCCGGTTTTCATCATTTACCAGTCCCCACCAGGCGCTGTCATATGGCTCCCCCCGGTAAACTTTTCCGCAGCTGGGGCAGGTATGTGCCTGCGGCCGGTTTCGATCAAAGTGCAGCTGCACGGAGCAATCCGGGCAATAATAATATAAAGTCCAATTGGCAATTCCCGATGCCGGAATCAATAACTCCTGCCGGCAAAAAGCCTCTGCCGCCGCCCGGCTTTCAGCCATCGCCTGCGGAAACCGCATCTGCCGCTGCCGCAGTTCTGCTTGTTGTAATTCGGTAAATTGAAACATTTATTCATTCCTCCGGTCTGTTTTAAACTTTGTCGGCGTACAGCCATACTGTTTTTTAAAGCTGCTGGCAAAATAGCGCTGGTCATCGTAGCCGCACGCCTCCGCAATTTCCTGAATTTTAAGTGAAGTTGTGCCTAAAAGCTCTGCCGCTTTCTCCATTCTTTGCCGAATCAGGTACTCATTAAAATTATCGCCGGTTACTTCCTTGAAAATCTGCCTTAAATAACTGACACTGAAGTGCACTACTTCCGCCGTCTCATCAATTGACAGCCGTCCGTCCTGCAAATGCTCCTTGATATAAGCCTGCGCCGCCCGAACCGCTCTGACTGCCTGCCGGTCTTTCCTGTCGGCTGTTTCCGTTTGCCCCGTTTCTTGGCCGTTTGCGGTTTCCGCGTCCGGATTCGCCGTCATTTCCTCTTTCTGCTCCAACCGGTCAATAATTTTACGCACGGCGGCAAACAACTCCTGCGGCAAAAAGGGCTTGAGCAAATATTCACTTACTCCCAGCGAAATTGCTTTCTGGGCATATTCAAACTCATCATAACCGCTGATAATCAATGTTTTAACCGCTAAATTTTTCTTTTGCAACTGGCCCAAAAATTCTAAGCCATTCATAAACGGCATGACAATGTCAGCAATTACAATATCCGGTCTTAATTCCTCCGCTTTTTGCAGCGCTTCCCGGCCATTTCCGGCCGTTGCCACCACCCGAACCGGCAAGCCGCTTAATTCTAGGTTCTTTTTCAGCAGTTCCCTGACCAATCCTTCATCATCGGCAAGTAAAACCTTATACATTTTCTTTTTCCTCCGGTAAATGCCACGGAATGATAATCGTCGCCTTAAGACCTCCCTTGGCCGGGCTTTCATAGGACAAACCAAACAGATCACCGTAAAACAAGCGAATCCTTTCATTTACATTATAAATTCCATATCCCTTTTGCGCGCCGCGTTCTCCGCAGCGCAAGCGATGATTTATGTCCGCCAGTCTGTTTGCTTCTATTCCGATGCCGTTATCCGTTACCTGTAAACAAAGCATTTTTCTTGACCTGCGCCAAAAGGCGGACGCGGTCACAACAATTTCACCCTTGCCTTCTTTTTCCTTAATCCCATGATAAATCGAATTTTCCACCAGCGGCTGTAAAATCAACTTTAAAACCATGCCGTTTAAAAGCTCCGGTGCCGCCTCTATCCGGTAATTCAGCTTATCCTGATAGCGAATGCTTTGAATCCACAAATAAGAGCGAACATGCTCCAGTTCATCCGCCAGACTGACCCGCTCCGCTCCCCGGCTTAAACTAAGCCGAAAAAACTTTCCCAACTCACTGGCTATCCGGCTGCCTTCCGCATCGCCCTTATCCGCCAGCTGCCAGGTAATCGTATTTAATGTATTATATAAAAAATGAGGATTAATCTGCGCTTGCAGCGCCTGCAATTCCGATTTTCTTTTTTGGCTTTGAATCTGGGTAATCCGTTCTTTTTCCCGGCGCAGGGAATCAATCATTATTTCCTGCTTACCCACCATTCTTTGAATTTCATCCAGCATATAATTAAAGCTTCTGACCAAATTCCCAACTTCATTTTCATAAGGATAATAAAAACGAACGGATAAATCGCCTTTTTCCACCTCATTCATCTTGCTTTGCAAACTGCTGAGCGCGTCGGTCAGCCGATACACCAGCCAATAAAGTACCGGTAAAATCAAAGCAAATAAAAACAGCAGTGTCATCAAAATATTGGCACGTAAGTTTTTCAGATTAGCCAGCAGTTCTGCTTTCGACTTTAGACCATAAACCCGCCACCGATTTTTTGACAATTCGGCATACTTGACTAAATATTCTTTGCCATTCCAGATAATATCCTGTTCCTCTCCCCGGGAGAGAAGCACCGCCGTTTCCTCTTTCAGCGGAAACTCACCCCATAGAATCCGCCCTTGGTCATCCAAAATCAGAACCTCATCAAAAAAATGGTCCTTGCCCATCACCAAGGCTTTTAAGTTCTCTATATCCAGCTGATAAATAAAATATTGCCATTTAGAGCTGTTTTGCAAAGTAAATCGCCGAATACAGGGCAGCACCTGTCTTTCCCCCTGAAAAATAATATCCTGCATCGGGGCCAGATACTGAACTGCTGATTCTTGTCCCGTTTGATAAGCCGCCGGAAACAGTGAACTTAAAAAGTCAAACTCCATGCGCCTAAAATGAATATAAGTATCGATTGCCCCATTGCTGGTATATAGATAAGATGACGAAATCAAAGGCTCACCCTGTTCAAAATCCTTTAAATACATACTAATCGCATCTTGCGCCCGAATCCGCGAGGCCAAATCCTTATCTGCCACATAATTTTCCAGGGCCAGATGAAAGTTGGAATTAATCAGCATCGTTTCCGCTCTTTGGGCAATGAATTGCAGCCGGGTATTTAAAGTATCTTCCATTTGCGCAAGACTGCTCTCCGCGCTAAGAGAAAACGTTTCAATACTGCTGGCCGCCGCCAAATGATAAAACGCCAAGCCGCTGCCGGCTGCAATCAGGATAAAAACCATCATAAATATCAGCAATATTTGATTTCGGAACTTTAGGTTTCTGATCTGAACTTTCATTTTCTCTCCTGTCCGCATTGATGTTCTCCCCAAGATGTCCATGAACTGTCTTTTCGGCACTGGGTCGGAATTTTGCAGCCCTCTGTCACCGCGCGATCTATCCCTTCATAGCTCCGGCTGTCAGCCCGGCAATAAAACTGCGGCTGGCCAGCAAATAGACCAGTAGAATGGGAATGATTGCAATCGAAGCTCCCGCCAGCATAATATGCCATTCAGCCGCTGCATTGACCGAATACTTCAGCTGAACCACCGCCACCGTCAGGGTTTTCAGCTGCGGTGCGCCGATGGTCATGATCAAACCGGTAATATAATCATTCCAGGTATTGCGAAAAGAAAATAAAGCTACTACACCTAAAATCGGCTTAATTAACGGCAGTATGATCCGGCCATAGACCTGATAAACCGAACAGCCGTCAATGATTGCCGCCTCATCAAGCTGGCGGGGAATCGACTTAATAAAGCCCATAATCAAAAAAACATTGGCCGCTTGCCCGCCGGTCATTGTTAAGATTAAGCCCAACAAACTTTTATGCAAATTGAAGGCGCGCATAATCCCATAAATCGGATACAAAGTAATCGACCCCAGCGAAACAAACATCATCGATAAGTAAAGCGCCAGCCAAAGTTTTTTTCCGGCGAAACTGCATCTGGCCATAGCAAAACCCGCCAACGAGGAAGTCAGCATCGCCAAAGCCATAACAGAGCCGGATACAATCAAGCTGTTAACGGAATAGCGAAGAAAATCCGCCTCCACAAAAGCGTGATAATAATTCTGAAGCTGCCACTCACTGGGGAAAAAACTGACTCCCTGCGTCAGCTCCGCGTTTGTCTTAAACGAACCGACCAGAGTATAAATCACCGGATAAAGAGTAAACGCCATCATCGCCAGCACAAAAGCATACCGGACTCCCGCCGCTGCTATTTTTCCCGGCCGGAAAACCTTTTTCTGTTTTGGTCTAATTTTTTCCATCGGCTGCTCCTAATAAATGTCATCCAATTTACGGGCAATTTTCAGATAAAGCAAAGTTACCAGCCCCGCCACAAACGCAGTCATCACACTGACAGCCGCACCGTAGCCGTATTGGGGAACCGTTGATTCAGTTGCTGACACCGGAAAAAAATAACGGTAATTATACAAAGATGACACCATCGTTTGATTGTTCGGCCCACCCTCGGTCAAAACCATAACATTGGAAATATCGCTGAAGGCCGACGTAATCGCCAGCATTAAAATAATTTTAAGCACCGGCCCCAGCATCGGCAAAAGGATATACCAGATGGTTTTTATCCGGCCTGCTCCGTCTATTTTAGCACTTTCGATTACTTCTGTCGATACCTGCTGAATCCCGGCAATAAAATAAACCATGTAATTGCCCAGACCTCCCCAAATTGCGGTTAAAACCAAAGTTTTCATGGCATGGCGCTTGCCCAGCCAGTTAATCGGTTGATTGATAATGCCGCCGGTCATCAGCATTTTATTAATCTCACCGTTATAGGCGTTAAACAGCAGGTAAAAAACCAGCCCCATCACCGCCGAACTCATGATGGTCGGTAAAAAAATAATGCTTTGCGCCGCTGTATGAAACTTTTTGTTTTCATTTAAAAAATAAGCCAGCAGAAAAGCCAGCGGAATAATGATGCCCACCTTGCCAAAGCCATAAATAAATGTCCGGCCAAGACTTTCCCAATAAACTTTGTCCCGAAAAATTCGTTCCAAATTAGCCAAACCGACAAATCGAATCTCGCCGCTGCCATAGCCGCCATATTGATAAAATACATATTTCAGCGCCCACAAAACCGGATACAGCGAGCAGGAAATAAATAAAATCAAATTGGGCAGCATAAATACATAGGAATCAATATTTTCCCTGATTTTTTTGCTTGCTTGTTTGCCAACAAGATTCCGGCTTTTGGCAGGCCGCAATTTTCGTTTTTGAGCCTTCATATGCTGTCTCCTTCTAAAAAGGCTGCCGCGTCCCGATTTCAGCGTCTGTACTGAGCCTGACTCAGAGCTGAAATTATGACAGAACGCGGCAGTTCCCTAACTTTTTATTTCAGAGTTGGTTTCATCGGATCATAATCCGGCCATTTAATTTCATGTGCACTGCCGTTTTTAACCGCCTCCTGATAAGCCTTGTTATAGCGCTCGGTTAAATCAGCCAAAGCCTGATCAACATCGGCGTCACCGTAATAAACAGACTCAGCCACTTTAAACATATCTTCGCCTTCAACAATCACTCCCGATGCAAAAGCCCGACTTGGATCTTTCGGCATAATCGCGTCTATATCCGGGTTGATGCGCAGCCATTCCTTATTTTTAAAATCATCACTGGGATTGGCACTGGCGACAATCGCCGGAATAATGCTGACACCGCAGCCGCTTTCATAATATCCCCGCAGATAGTCCTCCGAAGTAAATAGTTCCTTATAAACCTGAAAAGCCTTTTCCACATTAGCGCTCTTGGCATTGATCAAATAAGCGGAGGTCGCTCCAAAGTTTTGTTTGCCTACTTCTTTGCCGCCAATTGTCGGAATCGGAACCGCATCCCATTTAGCCGAATCCATCGGGAATTGATTAGCGTAAACTCCCGGCTCGGCATGAGAATAAGAAAAATACATGCCGATTTTTCCGGCAGCGAATTGTGTCCGAAGGGGATCAATATCCAAAGACTCACAGCCCGGCATAGCTGAATCCTCTTTCAGCAACTCTTTCCACAGTAAAAGCTCATCTTTCCACACCGAGAAATCGTATTTTCCTTCCTTAAAATTATAGCCATTGACCGTGCCGGTTTCTCTTTGCAGGCCAATCAGCATGGAACGGTTTAATGCCGAAGCGGCGCTTTTCATATTGGCAGCAAAGCCATAGATCCCCTCGCCCTTCAGCTGGGCGGTGATCTTGCGCGCGTCCTCTAAAACCTCTTCCATCGTTTTCGGCGGCTGGGCAATTCCGGCCCGCTCTAAAATTTCCTTATTGTAGAACAAGCGGCAAGTCGTACCGGTGGTTGGAATAAAATATAGCTTGCCGTCCAATTCATTTAAGCCTTCAAATATTACGTCGGCAAAATATTTCTTCATGTCATCATCCATATAAGGATACAGATCCAGCCATTGTCCCTGTGCTAAATATTTTTCAAATACCATTTCCTGAAACACCAGGACATCCGGCAGCTCTCCGTTTTGAGCGGCTAAATCAACCGCCTGCAGATAATTATCCGTGTATAAAGTATAAACGACCTCGACATCCTGATGTTTTTGATTGTATTCATCAACCTTGGCCTGCACATACTTAGCATCATGCCGGTCTTTGGACCAAATATTAATAACCGTTTTGGTCTGCTCCGATTTTTCTTTCTGCTGATCGGCCGCGTCTGTTTGTCCGGTTGTGCCGGTCTTATCCCCCGTTGCCTCTTTAGCTGTCTCCTCTGTTTTCTTATCTCCGCTGCTTTGCCCTGAACATCCGCCCAAAAGGAATGTTATACACATTACTGCTGCGATCAGTTTTAAAATTGCCCGTGGCTTCATATCCTACCCTCCTGTTAAATTGCTGACTGCCGGTTTCCGGTTTTCTTTGTTTCATCTTAAATGCACCTTTTTCTGTCTTTAAACTAAGTCAAAGTCAAGTTGCCAGAAACAGGAAACCAAGAAAACCTTGTATATTTTTATTTTATCAATTTTCGATGATAAGTAAAGGCAATATATCAGGAATTATGTTTAAAATTTTAGGTTTTATCAGTTGTTTTTTTCAGTTTGTTTCTGTTCGTAAAAGAAAATCGGGCATATTGCTGTTAAATTCCCCTTTTTTCTCGGTTTATCAGGCAAATAATATCAATTCAAAAGTTCAATATCTCAGCGATTATTCCGGCGGACATCAAACGAGCAGATATTTATGCCGAACACTTTCCGTGAAAACCTTGCTTTCCGGTCGCATCAGCTCAAATATCTGCTTGTCTGCTGTAAAATATATATCTATACTCGCCTAAACTGTCATCTACAAATCATCCTCAATCACTGCCGCCTTGGAATAAGCACTTGGCTTGCCTTCAAAGAAATCCGTCTTGATTTGATTGGGATCGGAGTACTCGCTAACCCAGCTCATCGCATCCGGCTCGGTTTGATACTCATCATAAATCGGGCCAAATCCCAGCGCCATACTGCGCTGATTACCCAAATACTTGATATAGGCCTCCACCATCTGATTGGTCAGCCCCGGAATCTTGTTATCCAGCACATACTGACCCCAGCGGATTTCCTGCTCCGCCCCTTCCTTTATCATCGCCTTGTACACCGCCACCTTTTCCTCGGTAAACAGCTCCGGCTCTTCTTTTTTCAACTCCAGCAGCATTGACCGGAACAGCCACAAATGCGTGTTTTCATCCCGGTTGATATAGCGGATTTCCTGCACGGTGCCGGGCATTTTGCCCATTCTGCCCAAATTATAAAAGAACATAAAGCCCGAATAAAAATAAATTCCTTCCAAAATATAGTTGGCAATCATGGTTTTGGCCAAAAGCCACGGCGATTTTTCCTCATAAAACTCATTGTACAGGTCGCCGATAAACTTATTTCTGGCCAGCAAGTGCGGATCATCCCGCCACTGATAAAGAATCTCCGTTCTTTCCTCCGGCGAGCAGATACTGTCTAAAATATAGCCGTAGCTTTGCGAATGCACCGCTTCCTGAAAGGTCTGAATATTTAAACATAAATTGACCTCATTGGCGGTAATATATTCACTGATATTGGGCAAATTGGCCGTTTGAATACTGTCTAAAAAAATCAGAAATGATAAAATTTTATCATACGCTGTCTTTTCCGCCTCATCCAGCAGCCGGTAATCCTTGACATCCTGGCTCATATTGATTTCTTCCGGAATCCAAAAATTATTCATCGCCTGCCGATACCAATCGCTCGTCCAGCTATATTTGATATTGTTAAAATCATTTAAATTGGTGGTATTGCCGTTAATCAGCCGCCGTTTGCTCAGCTCAATATCACCCTTTTCATTAAACAACGCTTTTCTAGTAATTTTATTATCCATAGATGATCTCCTTTCCTTATGTTCTCCTCTTTCCCCGCTTAACAACACAGTCTGTTTAAACCGGGCGTATGCCCTGTCCCGCACAACGCTTTGCGCTCTGTGGCCTGCGGGAGAAAAGCTGAGGTATTTTTATCCTGCTACGCGGAACAACTGTCACACTGCTCAACCTCCAGCGATTTGCTGCGGACATAATAAATGCTTTTTACGCCTTCTTCCCAGGCCCGCAGATAGAGGTTTAAGATTCGCTTCATCGTAAAATCATTGGTAATATAAAAATTAACCGATTGCCCTTGGTCGATATGGCGCTGGCGCATGCCCGCCGAACGAACAACCCAGTTTTGGTCAATATCATGCGCGTTTTCATACAGCCAAAAAGTCTCGGCGTTCAGTCCCGGCGCCACCCGCGGAATGATTGCTCCTTTCTTTTCTTCCAGAAAATACCGGCTCATAACCGGGTCAACCCCGGCCGTCGTTCCGGCGATAATCGAAGTCGATCCGGTCGGCGCCACCGCCAGTAAATAGCCGTTACGCAGTCCCTGCTCCGCCACCTTGCCTTTTAAAGCCTGCCATTTTTCCGAAACATAGCCGCGCCGCTCAAAATACCGGCCATCCTGCCACTCACTGCCGGTAAAATAAGCATAGCTCCCTTTTTCGGCTGCCAAATCGGAACTGGCTTTAATTGCATAATAATTAATTTTTTCATAAACCTCGTCCATATAGCGCAAATGTGCCTCCGAGCTGAAAGCAATCCCCCGCTGCGCCAAAGCATGATGATAACCGCTGGTACCCAGGCCGATTGCCCGGTATTTTTGATTGGTAATTTCGGCATAGGGCAGCGGATAATAATTCAAATCTATGACATTATCCAGCGCCCGAACAGCAGTGGTGACCACTTCCTCCAGTTCCTGCGCCGAATCCAAATTGAGATTGCCCAGCACCAGAGAAGCCAGATTACAAACCACAAAATCCCCGGCCGCTGTTTTCGTCTGCACGATGCTTTCCCCGCCATCCGTTACAATCTCCGTCTCCAGCGAACGAATCTCTTTCATATTCTGCATAATTTCCGTACACAAGTTCGAGGAATAAACCATACCCTGATGCTTATTCGGGTTTAAGCGATTGACCGTATCGCGGTTAAAAGCAAACGGCGTTCCCGTTTCAATCACACTCCGAATAATCAGTCTGACCATCTCCTTAACCGCCATCGTTCGCTTGGAAATTCGGGGGTTTTTAACACATTCCCAATATTTTTCCTCCCACTGCTGGCCGTAAAAATCCTCCAAGGCATAGCCCATTTCTGTTTTAATCTCATGCGGACACATCATATACCATACGGCATCAATATTTTCCTTGGCCAGCCGCCAAAACAGGTCGGGATAGCAAATTCCCGGAAAAACATCATGCGCCTTCATCCGGTCGTCACCGTTGTTCGTCCGCAGCTGCAAAAACTCCGGTACGTCCTTATGCCAGACATCCAAATAAACCGCCACGCTGCCCTGGCGTACGCCCAGCTGGTCAACCGCCACCGCAGTATCGTTAGCCAGCCGCACCCAGCGAATAACACCGCCGGCCACGCCCTTAAAGCCGCGGATATCCGAGCCCGCCGCTCTGACCTTGCCGTAATACATCCCCATGCCGCCGCCATGTTTGCTGACCTGAGCAAAATTATCCAGCGACCGGTAAATGCCTTCCAGCGAATCCGGCACCGTGTCGATAAAGCAGGACGAAAGCTGATGAAAAGGCTTGCGGGCATTGGATAAAGTCGGCGTTGCCATCGTTACCTGCAATTTACTTAAAATATCGTAAATCTTTTTCGCCCACTTAACCCGATTTTCGCCCTCCGGCAGCGCCAGGTGCATGGCAATGCCCATAAACATCTCCTGCGGAGTTTCCAGAATACGGCCGTCAGTATCTTTGATCAAATAGCGCTTCATCAGTAGATCCAGTGCCGAATAGGTAAATAAGGCATCTCTTTCCGGTACCAGATAGCTTTCCAGCTGGCTGATTTCATCATTGCTGTAATTCTTCCTGATATAAGCGCCGTATAGTCCCATTTGTTCCCATTTTTTGATTTTTTCCGGCAAGCTGAACACTCCGTGCCGGGCATTTTCCTGATCAATTTCATTTTGCAGGCCAAGGCGCAGAAAACGGCCGGCAATAAACTCCCAATCCGGCGCTTCTTTGGCTGTCAGTTCCGCCGCTCCCCGAATCAGTGCTTTCAAATAATCCTCTTCCGTCATCTCCTTTTTAGCAAAACTCTCCAACTTGGCCAGCAAATATTTCAAATCATATTCTTCAGCGCTGAACTCCTTGGCAATCCCCTTAATCAGTGCCAGCGTATCCGGATCCTGAATATATGCTTTAAATCCGTCTATTTTTCGACGTTTGTCATTGTGAGCTGACCGGTACAAAATAAATGCCTTGACTGCCGAATAATATTTGCGGTCAATCAGCGTCAACTCAACCAAATCCTGCACTTCTTCCACACCGGGAACTCCTTCTGTTCCAAAGCGCTGCCAGATCAATTCCGTCACCGCGTCCGTCAAAGCGGTCAACTCTTCCGCAGAAACGGACTCGCCCACCGAATGAAATGCTTTATCCATGGCAGTTTCGATTTTTTTTGCCTCAAAATCAACCACACTGCCGTCTCTTTTTTTGATTTTCTTTATTTTTTCCATTTCTTCCTTGCTATCTCCTGACCTAAAATTTCATTCTCTTTTTCTGGAAACTTAAATTTATAGTAGCATATTTCCCTCAGCCTGCAAACCAAATTTCCCGATAAAAAATTATCGAAATTCCCCTTGCTTCCAATAGGCACCTATGATATAATAAAAGCAACCAAGAAAGAAACGATTTCCAAACAATAGAAATCCCTCAGAGCCACGAACTCTGAGGGATTTCATTTGGGCTAGTTGTCATTTTTCTTTCTGTCTAACCACTTGCAAACATAGTAACCAACTACACTTGCCGCAACAGAAATAAGAAAAGAAACAATAGTAATCTTCTATAAAACTCTACCTTGTTAATAAAATATTTTGGCAATTTCTTACAATTCCTTTACTAATTTACAATTCCTTTACATCCATTGCTTTCATAAAACTTCAGGCGTATACTATAAAAAACAGATTTCTTGCTTTCGCTGGCTTTCCTGACGAATTCCTAAAGTTTTTGGATAGCCCGCGAGAAATAGCTTGACCGCTGTTTTCATTTTAAAACTATTTTTACATTAAAAACCGGTCAAATGCCGGACGAAGGAGGTCACTATGAAAGGATTTAATTGGAACCGGCCGAAATCCTGTTTTCGGCAGCTGTTGGCTCTTGGGCTGGTATTTTCTGTGCTGAGCGCAAATGTTACCCTGTCCGCCGCCATGCCGGCCAAAGTACCGGTCAGCGTGGCCAATTTTCCCATTCGCTTAAACGGCGTTTTGCTTCGCGATCAAAAAGAGTCCTATTATCCGATGCTGGTTTATCAAGGCATTACGTATCTGCCCATGACGGCGGATTACGGTAGATTTTTAAACCTAATGGCGCACTGGGTCGAGGAAAAATCCATGATGACCATTTATTCCTGGAACATCTCGTTCTCGCCCCTTTCCTATTATGATCCCAGTCCTACTCTGCCTCAAGGCGTAACCAACCAAAACTTATATGCTCAGCCGGTTTGGTATCCGGTCAGTGTCAATGGAGAAGCGCTGGATTTAAACAGTCAGCCCTATCCGATTCTGAGCTTTAGAAATATTACCTATTTTCCGCTGACTTGGCACTTTGCCGTTGATCTTTTTGACTTAAACTACCGTTTTACGGCCACGGACGGCCTGGAGATCAAGAGCAGCGGCTACCAGCCAGAGGCCGCGCCCCAGGATCTACCTGCTCCGTTAAACGCCGATCCGTCGATCCTGCCGTTACTCAAAGAAACGCAAAGCCTTGTTTTGCCGAAAAGCGCTTTTGCCGACCCGATCGTTTATAAAAACGGCCTGCTTTTTTATTTTGTCAATCATGGTGAGAACAGCACCTCCCTTGATTTTTGGCGGCGCCCCCTAAACGGTCAGGCGGAAAAAATCGGCAGCGCGGAAATTGCCGATGGGATTAAGATGCCCATTGGTTATCATTACCCTTGGCTTTTATCGAATAACGATTTATTCTTTACTTCTCATTTTGGCGGCGCCATTATGGGCAGTGAGCAGCAATATTTTCTGCCGGCCAGCGGCCAAAGCCGCCTTATTTCCAACCAGCGCCTGTCTTGGCTGATTCCCTGGCGGGAGCAATGGATTGGCTCGTATTTTAGTGTTACCGGCCCTCTTCCCGGACTTTTCCTGATGAATCAACAAGGCGAAGTCAAAGACATCGATTCGTCCGATCAGATTTTTTCTGTTCCCGATGATTCAAAGTACTGCGTCCAAGGCGACCTGTTGTTTGTTTCCGCCAAAAATCAAAGCGGCGGCCGCCAAGATCTTTATCAAATTAACTTAAAAACCAATGAGCAGAAGAAATTAGCTTTCAATATCAATCAGTATCTGGCCGATCAAAACAGCATTTACTATACCGCAAATCAAACCGATTCGCCGCTCTACCGGCTAAACCCCGCTACCGGTCAAAGCGAAACCTTTATCAGTCTGCCGCAAAAAGAATATCGCTCCCTGTCGGTCTATAACGGCGTGGCCATGTTAGTTCAAATTCAGTATCAGTCCTCGGATCTGTACCGCAGTTATAACGGCCAGTGGCAGCGGCTGGTGGCCGATATTGATTACCGCTGCCAGCGCAATGCCGAACATCTGGTTTATCGCGCTACTCATCAGGGCAAACACTATATCGTTGTCTGTGCCAGCGACGGTATCGCGCAAGCCGCTTTTCGCTCCGAAAACCAGGATGTTGATTTTGCCTTAAACGGTAATGAACTGATTATCTGGTCATGGCAGGATCAGACCGTCCGGTATTTTAAGCTGTAAAAAGGGGCTGTTGCAAAATCCGGATTTTTCACAAGATATTGCGATATATCGCAAAGATTTTTCCTGAATCTTGTGTAAAAATCTTAAAGTGCAACAGCCCTTTTTATATTTCCTGCTTACATTTATTATCGTCTCAACTTTCCCCTGATCGAAGTGCTTCGCACTTCTGCCCGAGCGGGCAGTCTACCCCTAGTCGAAACGCTATGCGTTTCTGCCCGGGTGACTGTTCTAACGAACATGGGAAAGTTGAGTATCGTCTAAAACTTTTTATTTGGCTCCGGTTTCGGTGCGGGCGTTGTAGTTTCTCGGCTTTCCTGCTCATACGACTCTGCGGAAGATTCCGATTTCAACTTATTCCCCACATCCTTTTGCTTCTTCTCCAAAATGCTGGCCAGTACGGCATCAATTTTATATTCCCACTGACTTTGCGCATTGGCGAAAATCAAATGATAATATGGCATCTTAACGCCTTCGGGTGCTACCAACTCTTCCAGAATAAAAGTTACTTCCTCCCGGCAGCCCGCATCTGCTATCGCGATCCGTTTGGCTTCTTCCAGCCGGATATAGCGCTGGCGCATCCATATATCACCGGTTTTGGCATCAATTTTATAAAAGTACTGATACTGACCGGTGTAGAACTCCAGCAGATAGCAGGGCTTACCCTGATTGCGGTTCAATTCTTCTTTGGTAAAGACCACCTTCTGCGCCGTCTCGTCCAGCCCGGCGTCCTTTAACGCAATCGCTTTGGCTGTCTCTAAGCCAATAAACTCCGGCTTAATGCCGATATCCTTTTGCTTCTTCTCCAAAATGCTGGCCAGTACGGCATCAATTTTATATTCCCACTGACTTTGCGCATTGGCGAAAATCAAATGATAATACGGCGTCTTAACGCCTTCGGGTGCTACCAGCTCTTCCAGAATAAAGGTTACTTCCTTCCGGCAGCCCGCATCTGCTATCGCAATCCGCTTGGCTTCTTCCAGCCGGATATAGCGCTGGCGCATCCATATATCGCCGGTTTTGGCATCAATTTTATAAAAATACTGATACTGACCGGTGTAGAACTCCAGCAGATAGCAGGGCTTACCCTGATTGCGATTCAATTCGGCCAGAGTAAAGACCACCTTCTGCGCCGCATCGTCCAGCCCGGCATCCTTTAATGCAATCGCTTGGGCTGTCTCTAAGCCAATAAACTCCGGCTTAATGCCGATATCCTTTTGCTTCTTCTCCAAAATGCTGGC
Source organism: Lachnospiraceae bacterium oral taxon 500 (assembly GCA_002999035.1). Lineage (NCBI taxonomy): Bacteria > Bacillati > Bacillota > Clostridia > Lachnospirales > Lachnospiraceae > Lachnospiraceae bacterium oral taxon 500. The sequence goes on along the minus strand of CP027241.1, from coordinate 2,045,712 downwards.
CAGCACCGCATCAATTTTATATTCCCACTGACTTTGCGCATTGGCGAAAATCAAATGATAATACGGCGTCTTAACTCCTTCGGGTGCTACCAGAAGTTCCTGAGTAAAAGTGACCTTATCCGCACAGCCCGCATCTGCTATCGCAATCCGCTTGGCTTCTTCCAGCCGGATATAGCGCTGGCGCATCCATATATCGCCGGTTTTGGCATCAATTTTATAAAAATACTGATACTGACCGGTGTAGAACTCCAGCAGATAACAGGGTTTGCCCTGATTACGGTTCAGTTCAGCCAGAGTAAAGACCACCTTCTGCTCGGCAACATCCAGCCCGGCATCCTTTAACGCAATCGCTTTGGCGGCTTCCAGGCCGATAAACTCCGGTTTGACGCTCGTATTCTTTTGCTTTTTCTCTAAAATGCTGGCCAGCACCGCGTCAATTTTATATTCCCACTGTGCTTCGGCATTGGCAAAAATCAAATGATAATACGGCGTTTTAACACCCTCGGGTGCTACTAAGCTCTCCTCGCTAAAGGTGACACTATCCGCACAGCCCGCGTCTGCTATCGCAATCCGCTTGGCTTCTTCCAGCCGGATATAGCGCTGGCGCATCCATATATCGCCGGTTTTAGCATCAATTTTATAAAAGTACTCATACTGACCGGTGTAGAACGCCAGCAGATAGCAAGGTTTGCCCTGATTGCGGTTCAGCTCTTCCTGGGTAAAGACTACCTTCTGCTCGGCAGCGTCCAGCCCTGCGTCCTTTAACGCAATCGCCCTGGCTGCATCTAAACCGATAAACTCCGGCTCTTCCTTGGGCTTTTCTTCTAATTTTTCCTTAGGTTTTTCTTCCGACTTTTCCTTGGGTTTACCCGGTAATTGAAGCAGTTCGTTTAATGGCAGCTGTGCCAGCTCTGCCGCCGGTTTGCCGGTTTGAGCCGCCGCCGCCAAAATCCGATCCGCCTTGCCCCGGGAAACATTTAATTCTGCCGCCAACTTGTCAGCTTCGGCACTGCCTGATTCCGATTGAAAAATCAACTCACTGTCCACATCCGCTCTTTTCCAGGCCTTTTGAATGGAGTCCGAAAGTGTATTTTTCAGCTTGCTGTCAGCGCTGAGCCGGCAGTCAAAAGAAACCAAAACCGCTGCCTGACCGTTCTTAATATAACCGCCGGCTTCATAAGCAGCAATTGTCCGTGTTACCGCCGTTTCCACACTTTGCTTTTTCAGCATCACATTTTTCAGCGCCTGCTCGGCATCCCTGTTCAGGAAAACGGCATCTTTAACCATTCCGTTCCGCGCCACAATATATTCGACACTCGGATTCACATCCATTGTAAAAGCTCCGACCGCCATGTTGCTGTAAATGGAACTTGCAGCAATCCCCAGGCCAACCGCCAGTGCTAAGCCGGCTACCATGAGACCCCATTTCAGCCAAGTGCTTTTCGCAGCTGCTCTGCTTTCACTTTCCACATCAGCAATCAGCTGGTCATCAATTTTACCAATGGCATATAACAGTCTTTCGGTTTTCATAGCACAATATCCTCCTGTTCCAGACATCTTCTTAATTCGCCGCGCATCCGAAAAAGCATCGAAGTCACCTTGCTTTCGCTCATACCATAGGCATCGGCAATGTTTCGGACTGCCCACAAATGCCAGTAACGGCGAATGAAAATATTGCGTTTTTCGCTCGGCTGCGCCTGCAAAAAGCGATTAATCACCGAAACCAGCACTTCCTCCTCGGCCGCCTGCTCAACGCTTCCTGCTGCCGGAATACAGTCCTCTAATTCCGATAATACACTCTCTACCTGTCCGCCGCCGCGTTTTTCTGCGGTATACCGCTTATACCGGTTAAGAGCAAGGTTACGCGTAATTTTCCCCAGGTAAGTTGATAAACGATTGGGTCGCCGCGGCGGCATCGAATTCCATGCTCCCAGATAGGTATCGTTAGTACATTCTTCCGCATCCTGATTATTATACAAAATCCGGTAGGCAATTGCATGACAGTAACTGCCGTATTTTTCGGCTGTTGCTGTGATGGCACTTTCTTCCCGCGTCCAATATAAATCAATGATTTCCTGATCGTTCATACGCCCTCCCTTCTCTTTATGTAAAGGCCTTTCACTCATATACACAACAAAATTTGATTTTCATTGCACAACTTTCGGAACTTTTTTTATTTTTTCTCTTTTCCCGGCGCTACGGCCCTCACGGAGTTAATCCAATATACTCCTTACCTTTTTAATCAGCTTATCGGCAACAGCGTTTTCCGCCTTCTGCCGGCGGCTTCCCTTAAAATACATCTGCCGCCATTTTTTATAATTTTTAAAAAACAGGAAGTTTTCAATATCGCGCGGCCCCTGAATCACCTTGCGGATTGTTCGCAGCACGCCGTTATAATCAGCCTCCACCTTCCACTGAATTAAAGTCAAATTGCCGTCTTCGATTTCAATTCCCGAAACCGCCCGCGGTTGAACGCAGCAGCCGGTATTAAAATATGGCAATTCTACGGTTTTAGCCAGCTTGGCCCGGTGCGTATGACCGCAGATAATGGCTTTTTTATTTTTATAAATCCATTTGCTGAAAGTCCTTTCAATCTTATGCCGCTTGACCCGATTTTTGGCCGGACTGGCCGGATTATGAAAACCGACGATATGCAGAAACCGCCAAAAATAGCGTAAAGAAAGCATTGTCGGGAGCCACAGCTGGTCATTGACCAAATCCCCCTGATGGCCGTGTACCAAAAGAAACTCATCACCTGTCTTACGATATTTTAAAATCAAACTTTCCGGAATTTCAATCCCTTCAAATAAATCGGTTTCCACTTCCTGATAATCGTCCTCAAAATGCATTAAATTGCGTCTGACCCAGTTTTTATCGCGCAAAATCATATCATGGTTGCCAAACAGCCGGTACATTCGCCCCTGCCGGTAAAATTCCCGCTGCAGCATAAACACTTCATGATGTGCCGAAGCAATATGCTCAAAGCTGCTGTGCTCCCACAATTCATCACCATCGCCCAGCTCAATATAAGTAAAGCCCCGGTCATAATAATGCTGCAGTGCTGAAAAATACAGATGCTGATTGGTAGCAAAATCATCGCTGATACTATTGTCTCCGCGATGAACATCACTGAATAAAATAAACTTATCGTTGTCATCAAACTCTATGACCTTGGCTTTTTGATAACATTCATCCAATCTTTCAAACGTTTTCATTTCATTCTCCCCTTTGACAGTCCAACCCCTGAATCCTAAAACAAGTCGCTGTGCGTTCCTGTTCCTGTTCGAGTTAAATATAAAATCAGCTCACCCTCTGATATCTCATAAATCAAAAGCCAATCGGGTGTGATGTGACATTCCCTGCACCCTTCATAATTTCCGCTTAAATTATGGTCTTGGTATTTGGCAGGAAGAGGCTCTCCATTTGCTAAAATAGTAAGCACATTCGTTAATAAAGAAATATCATAGCCTCTTCTCCGCACTCTCTTTACGTCTTTTTGAAATTTTATTGAGGGTCTTATTTTATACATCAAGCAAGTCCCTCATCATTTCATCCACCGTGTTGTAGGTCTTACCAATCGTAGGATCGGCTTTCATTCTCTGAACTTCCTCGATTGCCGCAATGGTTTCTGCATTTGGTATCTCATATGCAATCACATTCTGCATATACCTTATGATATTGCCTTTTACATTCTCGCCATTACGAGTAATAATGCTCTTAAAGGCATTATAGACTTCTCTGTCCATGGAAAAGGAACAAGTCACTGTATTGCTCTTATTCATAATCTCTCCTCCTTTCAATTGCTTAGTAACCTTACTTAGTAATATAAGTATATATACTTTTTCTTAAGATGTCAAGAACTGCGTTTTAGGCCTTCACAGCAGAAAAAAGGAAGCGGATTCCTCTGCTTCCTTTTTTCTGTGTATTAGGCCGCTTGCGGGCTTTCCCGCCTAAGCTGCTCTTTTAATATTCCATATTTGCCATCCGCACATAGGATTCGTATCTCTCCTTGGCGTTTTCTTCGGCACTGGCAAAGAGCTCCTGTGCCAGTTCCGGGAATTGTTTCTCCAAACTGGTGTAACGAATCTCGCCGCGCAGGAATTCCTTGAAATCGGTGGTCGGCGTTTTGGAATCCAAAACGAACGGATTCTTGCCTTCCTTGGCCAGTTCCGGATTGAACCGCCACAGATGCCAGTAACCGGCTTCTACCGCTAACTTCATTCTCTCCTGCGATTTGCCCATGCCAACCTTTAAACCGTGATTGATACAGGTCGAGTAAGCAATGATCAGCGATGGGCCGTCATAGCTTTCCGCCTCTTTCAGCGCCTTCATAAACTGATTCTTATCCGCGCCCATTGCCACCTGTGCCACATAAACATAGCCATAGGTCGTTGCCATCAGACCCAAATCTTTTTTCTTGGTTTTCTTACCGGAAGCGGCAAACTTAGCAACCGCTGCCGTCGGCGTCGATTTCGACGATTGACCGCCGGTATTGGAGTAAACCTCGGTATCAAAGACCAGGACATTGACATTTTCACCGGAAGCCAGCACCTGATCCAATCCGCCGTATCCGATATCGTATGCCCAGCCGTCGCCGCCGACGATCCAAACCGACTTCTTGACCAAATAGCTGCCCAGCTTTTCAATCTCCGCCAAAATCTGATTGGCTTCGGCGCTGCCCAGGTCTTTGCCGAACAGAGCTTTCACTTTCTTGGACGCTGCTTCGTCCAATTCCTTATTATCTTTCACTTCCAGCCACTCATTCACTGCCGCCTTTACATCTTCGGCTACATTTAAAGCCGCTAACTGCTGCATCAGGCCGGTCAGCTGCTGGCGAAGCTTACGGATACCAATTGCCATACCGTAACCGTACTCGGCATTATCTTCAAATAAGGAGTTTGCCCAAGCCGGTCCGCAGCCTTCGGCGTTGGTGGTGTATACGGTTGACGGCGCCGAACCGCCCCAAATCGAGGAACAGCCGGTCGCATTGGCAATTACCATTCGGCTGCCGTACAACTGGGTTACGTCCTTCAAATACGGAGTTTCGCCGCAGCCGGCACAGGCACCGGAGAATTCTAACAGCGGCTGAGCAAACTGGCTGCCCTTAACTGTATTTTTAGCCAAAATCGTATCTTTATAAGTAATATTATGATGCGCATATTCCCAATTGGCAACTTCCACTTCCTGAGTTTCAATCGGCTTCATCACCAGCGATTTTTCCTTGGACGGACAAATATCGGCACAGTTTCCGCAGCCCTGACAGTCCAAAATATCCACCTGCATCCGGAACTGATATGGCTCTAAGCCCTTACCTTTGGCCTGAACACCGACAAAAGCCTCCGGTGCGCCCTTCATTTCTTCTTCGGTCGCCAGGAACGGACGAATCGAAGCATGTGGGCAGACAAACGAACATTGGTTACACTGGATACAGTTGGCCGGAATCCACTCCGGTACAAAGGCGGCAATGCCGCGTTTTTCAAAAGCAGCCAAGCCCTGCGGGAAGGTACCGTCCTCTTTGCCGACAAAAACCGATACCGGCAGCTTATCACCCTGCTGAGCGTTAACCGGATGCAAAATCTTCTGTACGAATTCCGGTTCTTTACTGTTCTGAACAACTTCTTTCTTTTCCGGTTCGGCGTTCTTCCAGCTTTCCGGCACGGTCACCTGCTCAAAAGCTTTGGCGCCGAGCTCAATGGCCTGGAAGTTCATTTGAATAATCTTTTCACCCTTTTTGCCGTAAGTCTTTTCAGCATATTCCTTCATATAGCCGATTGCTTCTTCGGTCGGGATAACTTGCGCAATCGCAAAGAAAGCGGACTGCATAATCGTGTTGATCCGGTTGCCCAAACCAATGCTCTCGGCATGGTCGCGGGCATCAATCGTATACAGGCGAATTTCCTTATCGGCAATTTCCTTTTTCAGCTTAGCCGGTAAATGCTCGTCCAGTTCCTTGGCGCTCCACTTGGTATTTAAGAGGAAAGCACCGCCTTTTTTCAGACCTTCCAGCAAGTCGTACTTATCAACATAGGACTGCTGATGGCAGGCAACAAAGTCTACTTCCTGCAATAAATAGGTTGACTGAATCGGCTCCTTGCCAAAACGCAGGTGCGAAACCGTGATACCGCCGGATTTTTTGGAGTCATAGCTGAAATATCCCTGCGCATAAAGATCCGTCTTATCGCCGATAATCTTGATTGAGTTTTTGTTGGCGCCAACCGTTCCGTCTGAGCCGAGACCCCAGAACTTGCAGCGTTTGGCTCCTTCTTTTTCGGTATGAATCTGCTCAGTAACCGGCAGGGATAAGTGGGTAACATCATCCTCGATACCAATCGTAAAGTTATTTCTCGGCTGATCTGAGGCCAGATTCTTAAAGACTGCCAAAATCTGCGACGGCGTAGTGTCTTTCGAGCCCAAACCATAACGTCCGCCGACAATCAGCGGCTGCCAGTCGGTTCCGTAAAACAGCATCCGAATATCCAAGTGCAGGGGCTCAGCCGGAGCGCCCGGCTCCTTGGTTCTATCTAATACCGCAATCCGCTTAACCGTCTTCGGCAACGCTTTTAGGAAATGCTCAGCCGAGAACGGACGGTAGAGGTGAACCTTAACCAATCCGACCTTTTCGCCTTTGGCTGTTAAATAATTAACTACTTCTTCGGCTGTTTCCGTGACCGAACCCATACAAATAACAACATCGGTTGCGTCCGGTGCGCCGACATAATTAAACAATTCATATTTCCGGCCGGTCAAATCGCTGATTTGCTTCATATAATCTTCAACAATCCCCGGTACCTTTTCATAGAAAGGATTAGATGCTTCCTTGGCCTGGAAAAAAATATCCGGGTTCTGCGCCGTACCGCGGGTAACCGGATGCTCAGGATTGAGCGCTCTCTGCCGAAATTCGTTCAGCGCTTCCATGTCCAGCATCTTTTTAAAATCATCATATTCAATTACTTCAATTTTTTGAATCTCATGCGAGGTCCGAAAGCCGTCAAAGAAATGAACAAACGGTACTCGGGATTTAATCGCCGCCAAGTGCGCAATTCCGCCCAAATCCATGACCTCCTGTACGCTGCCGGAAGCTAAGAAAGCAAAACCGGTCTGACGAGCCGCCATCACGTCGGAATGATCGCCGAAGATGGACAGTGCGTGTCCGGCCAGCGCCCGGGCACTGACATGAAATACACCCGGCAAAAGCTCACCGGCAATTTTATACATATTGGGAATCATCAGCAGCAGACCCTGCGAAGCCGTGTAGGTCGTTGTCAAAGCACCTGCCTGAAGCGAACCATGAACTGCACCGGAAGCACCGCCCTCAGATTGGAGCTCGGATACCGTCACCGTTTCGCCAAAAACATTTTTCTGACCTTTAGCCGCCCATTCATCCACATATTCCGCCATCGGCGAAGAAGGCGTAATCGGATAAATTGCCGCTACGTCGGTAAATGCATAGGACACATAAGCTGCCGCTGTATTTCCGTCCATTGTTTTCATGTGTTTTCCCATAATAACCTCCTTAAATATGATTGTCTCCCTTTCCCGTTATTTTTGCCATAACCTGTTTCGGCAAAAATAATACCTTTCTCCGGAAAATTTAAATAACGCCTTACAAAAAAGCTTCTGCGGTTCAGGCCAGCCGCTGGTAACCCTTGAAATATTCGGCAATTCTCCGGCTGCCGCTCGGCCGCTGCCTGACCCCATATATTTTTATTATATCATTCTCACTGCCTGTATACAAGTGCAAAATGAAAATTAGTGTTCCTGCTCCGGAATTTCAGATGAGCCACTTCTATTCATGGATATGGCAGCGGATTACAAACATGGATTTCCGTTTAGACAAAACACTCGTAACTTGCCGAAAGCAAATTACGAGTGTTTTCATCTGTCGCTTTATTTGGCGCAGGTAACCCGGTTTCTTCCCTCGTTCTTGGAACGATACAGCGCCGTATCGGCTTTATTGATCAGCTCGGTCATGGTTTCACCGTTTTCCGGATAACTGCTGATGCCAAAGCTGGCCGTAATATTTAAAACTCCCTCCGCCGTACCGGTATCAATCGGGAAGGTTTCCAGTTTGCGGCGCAGGCGTTCGGCAAAGGTATAGCTGTCCGCCAAAGAATTGCCGCGTAAAAGCAGAATGATTTCCTCCCCGCCGAAGCGGCCGATTACATCCGTCGTCCGGCAATTATTCCTTAAAAAGGCTGATAGCTCAATCAACACCTTGTCGCCGATCATATGCCCGTAAGTATCATTGATTCTTTTGAACTTATCAATGTCAATAAAGACCACGCCTACATGGGTACCGCTTTCCTTGGCCAGCCGCAGTTCTTCCTGAAACAGATAGTCAAAATGCTTCCGCGTATATAAACCGGTCAAATCATCGGTTGTCGCAATCTTATAAAGCATCGCGTTTTCCATGGAAATCGCCATTTGACTGGCAACAATCTTCATATTTTCAATGATTTCTTTAGTAAAAATACCGGTTGACAATGAGTTTTCTAAATAGCAAATGGCCCGCAGACTGTTTTTATACATGACCGGCAGGATCATCAGCGATTTAATATGCTTTTCTGTCAGCATTTCATCAATTTTGGCATATTCGCTCTTTTCGGCATTATCCAGTGCCAATATCTCCTTGGTTTTCAGTGCCATCCGAATCAGCTTCATCGGCATTTCCTGAGGAATGTCATCCTTCTTCAGCCTTTGCTTTTCATTGGTATAAAACTCTTCCACCTTCAGCTCGCCGCTGTTTTCCTCCGGCAAGAAGACCGCTACCTGCTGTGCGCCGGATGCTTCCAGCAGCACCATGATTATTTTTTGAATCAACTCCCGGTAGTCCAGCACCGAACTCAAGTCCCGCAGCAAATCAGTAAAAAACATATTGTTCCGTTCCAGCTGCAAACGCCGCTGAAACTTATCAAACTCGGTTTCCGCTCCGCCAAAGCCGGCCTGCAGGCTTTCCATTTCCCGCTGCGCCAGCAGAGCATAGGCTTCAATCTTCAAATGCCGGAAATTATATTCGGCTAATATAAACTGCTGCATAGCCGCCGCCTGTTCGCCGATTTCCGTCAAAAACTTGCCGTAAGCCATCTGGGTAGAGGCCGTCAGCCATTGCCGTTTATACTTGATGCAATGGTCAATACTGGCCTGATAATATTTTTTAGCTTTGACAGGATTGCCGCGCAGAACATGCCATTCTGCCAGCGCCCGTAATGCCGACCCGTAATAAGTCGGATATTTCTTTTCCCGGAGTGGTACACTCAACATCTGCTGAATCAGACTCAGGAGCGATTTATCCTCCGGAAAATCCTGCTGAATCTTTTTTTGCCGGCGGCACAGCACCATGGCATAATAAGAATAGGCCACCAAAGTATACTGCAGCGGAAAGAATCTTCCCTGCTTAATTGCCATCGCCTTTTCAAAACATTCCATTGCCTTGTCATCCTGATTGGCATAAAAATAAGTCACGCCGAGCTCAGCCAAGCTGCAGAACTGATCGAAATAATCATTGGTTTCTTCCGCCAGAGCCAATGCTTTTTGTCCGGCCTTAACAGCGCTGACCGTATTGCCCTGCCCCCGGTAATATTGAACATAATAAATATCAGCCGAAATCACGCCGTAATTATCGCCGCTTTCATAGGCTTTCTTCTGATAAAAATCATTATAGCGCAGCATATTGCTGAAATCGCCCAAATAATTATACGCATGAATCAGCGCATTGATGGTCAGACCGTGGAATGGGGAAAACTGTAATTTTTTATGAATCTGCAGAGCCATCAGCGCATAATTGAGCTGCGTTTCATAATCACCCAAAGTCTCACTTTTATACGCCAGCAAAGTATATGAAATCATGGTGATATGGTCATCGCCAATCTCCTCGGCCACCTTCAGTCCCTTGGCAAAATAACTGTCTGCCAATTTACGCAGCGGCGTGCCCATAAACATTTGTCCCATATTGAAATAAGAAATTGCCAACTCCTGCGAGATCTTGCGCCGCGCCCAGAAACGATTGGTCGTCCACAGCGAAAAATAAGCAAAGTAACGAATGTCAACCAGCAGGCAGGCCCACCAGATATTTTGATTGATATTTTGTCTAAGGCTCCGCTGAGGCTTTTCCTCGGATGTTATCTTCACTTCTCCCAGCAGGCTTTGACCGAGCCGAATGATGATCTGCCACAAAATACTGACATACAATTCAAAACCGGTTTCCGGAAAATGAATTTTCTTTGCCCGCAGCGCCTCCTTGACATAATGCAGCGCCCCTTGAAAATTTCCTTTATAAAAGGCCACCCAAGACCGTTCCTCTAAAATATCGGCCCTCATTTCCGAGTTCAAGTCCAGCTGCAGAAGCTCCTCAAAGGTCTTTTTGGCATCATCGGGCCGGCCCTCGGCAATATAAATTTCACCGGCCATTTTCTGCGCCTTATAAAAGAGTTCAATCTGATCGTCCTGATATTCCAGCGCATTTAAGAAGCCGTTCAACGCTTCAATTGCCTGCTCATTTTTACCCTGATTCTTTAAAAACTGAGCCGCCTCCAGCGAATAAGCCTTGATTTTTTCGTTATTCTGCGCCCGCAGATAATAATGCGCCATGGCAATCGCTTCTTCCGCTTTGCGGAAACGCAGATACTCCGCCTCCAGCACCCGGGCAATCCTTTCGCTGTAATATAAAATATCCTGCTTGTTCAGACGTTTGCGGAAATGAAGATAAATCTCTTTATCGGTAAAAGTATAATAAACCGTATCTTTAATCTTTTGCTCGACAAACTGGCCTTTTTCCAATTCCTCCAGCACCGCATCGGTATGAATCCTTTCCATTTCCGCCGCCCGCTTGACATAAGTCCACGGAATAGGCTCTTCCAGCGTTGCTAAAATAGCCAACAGCTTTTCCGCCTCGGCCGAAAGCCGATCGCTTTGACTGATAATCTCGGTCGCAATCTCAGCCGGTAAACCCAAATCAACCAAAATTAAAGGATTAACCCGCCACCGGCCTTCCCGGTAAGTCAGCGCATCCTTTTGAAACAGCCAGTTAGCCACCTCGGCTGATAAATAAATATTGCCCTTGCTTCTATGATAAACATATTCAGCTATGCCGGCCGCGTCTTCCAGCCGATGCTCCAACACTTTATTTAAAGTATCTAAAACATCGGCCTGTGTTAATTTTTCCAGCTCAATCTTCAAATCCAGCTGTTCATAATCCGGCACCGCCTGCCGGCCGCTGACCGCCAGGAATATTTTTTTAAAGTTCTCATAAAAGCGGAGCAGCAGCTCATTGCTGACCTCATCAAGCGTTAAATTTTCCAGAATTACCGCTAGCGGATCCTCCACTTCACTGATTGCCTGCCACAGATTCAGCAGATTTTCCAGTTCATCTTGCGAATTCCCCGCGGCGGCAGTGAAGTCTTCTTCAAAAAAGTCGCTAAAATACTTGCCTCTGGCGCAGATAACCTCCCGGGAAACATTACCCCTCCGGGCTACTTCCTGCCGTAAAATATCCTTGCGCCGCATCGGATAGGTATCAAATATTTTCCAATATTCAGCCAATAAGCCCCAAAGAGTTTCCAACCGAAAAGGCTCATAACTGCAATCACTGTACAGCAAAACATTTTTCTGCTTTGTGCTTCCCAGCTTAACCAAATCCATGACTACGCTTTTACCGGTGTTTTTTTCTCCGGACGCAACAACAAAGCCCTTATTCTGACCAATAAGAACTTCTAACTGCTGAATCTGCCGACTGGGCAAAAAGTCTTTTTCATGAAAGGTAATTTTAGAAATCGCATCATAGGCGTTGAAAGTAAAATTAACATTTCCGTTTAAATATTCCCGGATATCATACAGTAAACTTTCAACCGACTGATAGCGATTGGCCGGATCTTTTTCCAGCAGACAAAGAATCATCTGATCCAAACTGCTGTTAACATCCAGATTATACTGGGAAATACTGCTCGGGACCTGCGCAATTTGCAGGTACATATATTGGTTTAAAGATTTGGCCCTGAACGGAAGCCGGCCGGCCAAAAGCTGGTAGGTAATGACGCCCAGGGAATACAAATCACTGCGGACATCAAACTTTTTCCGGTTTATTCCCACCTGCTCCGGCGCCATGTAAACGGCCTGCTCCATCATAAAATCGCTGTCTTTTTCTTCCACATATTCGCCGGAAACCAGCTCACTGAACTTGACACTCAGACTTTCTCCGTTTTCCCCCATATCAATAAAAATATTTTTGGGATTGACCAAATACATGGCGATGCCACTCTTGAAAAAATATTGAATCCCCTCGGCAATTTTTTTAATCAGCCGCAGCACCCAGGCAATATCATACTTCTCCTTACGGTTAATCAAATCGCTTAGCTTATAGCCTTCTATTTTTTCCGTAACAACATAAAGCTCGTTATTTTCTTCCCCAATATCATAAATAGCCGGTAAAAATTCGGTTTCATCAGCTGCTAATTTTTCCAGCTGCTGCTTCAAAGAGCCCAGTGCCTGAGAAAAAAGACTTAACCGATAATATTTGACAACATACAAATGCCCCGTGCCGATTTCTTCCGCTTCATATAAGGAATAGGTTTCTTTTTCGTCCCGCACAGATAGGATCTTATATTTCTTTTGAAATTCTTTGCCTACATTTTGCATTTTTTCACCCATTACTTTAAACTTATTACGGTTTCTACCTCAATATTTCCATTCTATCATAATCCACAGCCGTTTTCAAGACTCGCCTGTTTCATCAGCGCCGCAACCGTCTTTTTTTCAGTTTTTAAAACTTCCCGGCCCAGCGGCGATAACCGGTAGACGCCTCTTTTTTCTTTCTCAAACCAGCCGTAAAAATTGGCATTTAAAATCGCGGACACCCGCTTGGAGACAAGTCCCGTTTCGGCCAGTTCCGCCGGCGTTCTGGGCCCGTCCTTTAATAAATAGGCCAATCGGTAGCATTGCTCCCGGTAAGCGGTGGTAATCGGCTTACGGACAGCACCGCCGGTATTGTTTTTCAGCAGTCTTTGTTCAAACTCAGCAATCACTGCTGCCCTTTTCTTTTTGGCTGCCGCCATCACCCGACCGCGCTCGGCTTCTACCGGCTGCTGCACACAAACCACCTCGCCGGTGACGGTATGAACCAGCAAAAGCCCAATCCCCAAACGCCTGAGCAGGTGCAGCTTATCTAAGTAATTTCGGCTTTTTGGCTTAATCTTCTGCATTGGCACAGCAATATAAACCAAATCAAAGAGCTTTTGCCGATTGACTGCCTGTAAAATCACTTTCAGATTCAAATCTTTTTTCAGTTCAACCGCTAAAAAGTCCTCTCCGGCTTTCACTAAAACATCGCAGTCCTTAACCTCGCCCTCAACCGAATAACCCAGCTGCTCATAAAACTGTTTCAGCGGCAAAAACAAATCCGTTTCCTGCATTTTTTCTTCCTCGTTATTTACCCGGCTTTTCCTTGCCAGCCGCCGAAACTTCCCCGGTTCGCAGCGGTGTCTTTCGGTTTAGCCGGAACTTGATAACTATTTCTCAATTCACCGGCTTACCGGCTGTGCTTTCCGCCGTCTCAAACTGCTCCGGCTTTTCCAGAGTAAACCGCCCATATTTGCCGTTACGAAAGTTTTCTAAAAAAACATGGGACAGCCTTTCCGTATCGGCCTCGCCGCCGCTTTTCACAAAATGGCGTTCCTTGGCTAACTGTTCAAAGTTCTGGCTGCTTTCCTTATTTATATCGGCAAAAGGAAAACATTCCATAAACCTTGCCGGAAAATATTCTGCTAAAAATTCAAATAAAGACAGTGCCAGTTGATAGCTGTCAATCACTTCCTCCCGAATCGTACCGATATAGGCCAGTTTCCGGCCGACCAGCGGATCCTCAAACTTGGGCCACAACACGCCCGGCGTATCCAGCAGCTCCAGTCCGTTTTTCAGCTTAATCCATTGCTTGCCTTTAGTTACCCCCGGTTTGTTGCCGGTTTTGGCCATATTTTTTCCGGCCATTTTATTGATAAAGGTGGATTTGCCCACATTGGGAATACCGACAATCATCGCTCTGACCGGTTTATTGATCAGGCCCCTCTTTTTATAACGCTCCAAAATCGGCTGCATAATCCGGTCAATCATGGCCTGTACTTTTTTCATATTTGTTTCCGTCTTGGCATTCACGGCCAGCGCAAACTTATTCTGGCTCTTCAAATATTCAAGCCATGCTTCGGTTGCTTCTGCATCCGCCAAATCGGGCTTTGTCAGCAGGATCAAATGCTGCTTGCCGTTGGTCAGAGTCCGCAAATCCGGGTTGGCTGAAGAAAGCGGCGCTCTGGCATCAACCAATTCGATCACAATATCTATCAGTTTCAGGTTCTCGGCCATCATGCGTTTGGCTTTGGTCATATGGCCCGGATACCATTGTATATTCATAAATTCCTCCTGTCCTCCCTTGCCATATTTCTGAATTCAGGAAAAAAGCCTATCTTTTTTTCTTCAAGATAGGCTTTTCATGTCCATGGTTGTGCTTCCCTAAAAACGTGTTTGCACACAGTTCCGGTCAAACACCTCTTAGCGAGCTTCTACTTTTTCTCTGATCTTAGCACTCTTACCGGATCTTTCTCTTAAGTAGTTCAGTTTTGCCCGGCGAACTTTACCGCGGCGAACCACTTCGATATGATGAATAACCGGCGAATGCAGCGGCCAGCTTTTTTCCACGCCGACACCGTAAGAAATCCGTCTGACGGTGAAAGTTTCTTTCGAACCGCCGCCTTGTCTTTTCAGAACAGTTCCTTCAAAAACCTGAATTCTTTCCCGGTTTCCTTCCTTGATCAAAGCATGTACCTTTATCGTGTCACCCACTTTAAAGTCTGCTACATTGTCTCTTAACTGTTCCTGCTCAATCTTTCTGATAATTTCATTCATGAGTTTTTCTCCTTCCTGCCAATGTGTTCTTACGCAGCCTGTCTGCCAGCGGAACACCCATGCTCATACCCAAGCACTATATCACACTTTCAGGAGAAATGCAAGCGGTTTTTTTATAAAAAACACCTAACCTACAGCACCTTCGATAAAAAGTCCTTTGTCCGCTGCTCTTTCGGCTGGTCAAAGATTTCAGCCGGCGTGCCGCGTTCAATGATGACGCCTTCGTCCATAAACACAACTCTATCGGCTGCGTTCTTGGCAAAGCCCATCTCATGCGAGACTATCACCATGGTCATGCCGTCATTCGCCAGTTTCTGCATCAACAGAAGCACATCGCCTACCATTTCCGGATCAAGCGCCGATGTCGGCTCATCAAAGAGCATCACATCCGGCTGCATCGCCAGCGCCCGGGCAATGGCAATCCGCTGCTTTTGCCCGCCGGATAAGGTACTGGGGTAAGCGTATTTTTTCTCGGTCAATCCCACCTGTTCCAGCAACCGGTCGGCTCTTTCCTCCGCCTCGGCCGCCGATAATCCCAAGAGCTTCATCGGCGCTAAGGTAATATTTTCCAGCACCGTTTTATGGGGAAACAAATTAAAATGTTGAAATACCATGCCTATTTTCTGCCGGTGTTTATCTAAGTTCAAATCATTCGCCAGCAGCTCACTGCCCTCAAAAATAATTGACCCGGACTCCGGAACCTCCAGTAAATTGAGGCAACGTAAAAAGGTGCTTTTGCCCGAACCGCTCGGCCCGATGACAAACACCACCTCGCCCCGACGAATCTCCTCAGACACGCCCTTTAAGACATGGAGTTTGCCGAAGGTTTTGTGCAGGTCTTTCACCGACAGCAGAACCTCACCGCTTAATTTTTTTTCTTTTGCATTATCGTCCATCGCTCCGGTTCAATCTCCTTTCCGCACCTTTCACACCTTTAGATAAGGTCAGGGTTAACGCCAAATAAATCAGCAGCGCCACAATCAGCGGCGGCACCGGCTTATAGGTCTTGCTTTGAACAATGCTGACACCGTACATCAAATCAACAATGCCGACCATTGACACTATTGCCGTTTCTTTAATCAAAACAATAAATTCATTGCCCAGCGCCGGCAAAATATTTTTAACCGCCTGCGGTAAAATAATTTCCTTATAAGTAATAAAAGAAGATAAACCCAAAGAACGGGCGGCTTCCATTTGGCCCTTATCAACCGATTGAATCCCCGCCCGGATAATTTCCGCCACATAAGCCGCCGAGTTCAGCGACAGAGCAATTACCCCGGCCGCGTAGCGCGACATTCCGGTTGTGGAATTAAAGATTAAAAGCAGCTGCACCAGCAGCGGTGTCCCCCGGATCAGTTCAATATAGGCTCCGGCCAGTGTCCGCAGCAGTTTCAAAAACCAGTTTTTAGAAGAATTGATGCGCAGCAGCGCTAAAATCATACCCAGCAGAAAACCTATGGTGGTCGCCAGCAAAGACAGCAGCAAAGTATTAACCGTACCTTTCAAAAAGTACGGATAATACTTTGCCACCATATCTACAAAATCAATAAGCGGTTGCTTTATCAGTTCCAGTATCCACATGGCTTAGTCCTGTTCCATCCATTTATTGGCTTCCACTACCATCTCGTCAATCTTTTTTTCCTCGACCAGTGCCTTAATTGTTTGATCCACTACTGCTAAAAGTTCACTTTCCCCTTTTTTCAATGCCACCGAAGAACCGCTGTCTTCCTCAATTGCCACCTCCAGAGTAGCCATTGCCAAATCCTCATTTTTGCTGATATAAGCAGCCGCAACCGGTTCTTCCAGCACAATACCGTCGCTCTTACCGGATTTTAATTCCATAATCAAAGCCGGAATCTTGCCCAAAGCAATTTTATTGGCACCGGTCATATTTTTGTCAGCAAACTCCTCCTGAATCGTTCCCTTCTGCACGCCGATGGTTTTGCCGTTAAACGCTTCCAGACTGGTTAAGGTATCCAGATTTTCCTTGCGGATTACAATTTTTTGCTGCGGATTATAATAAATCACGGAAAAATCAACCGCTTTCGCCCGTTCTTCCGTGGCTGACATCCCGGCAATGACCATATCGACCTTATCGGAATTAAGCGATACCAGCAGCGCATCAAAATCCATATCTTCAATCTTTAATTCCACACCCAGCGCCTTGGCGATTTCTTTGCCGATTTCAATATCAAATCCGACAATTTCATCTTTTCCGTCAATAATCGCATGGGTCTCATACGGTGGATAATCGGCGCAGGTACCCATCACCAGTACGCCTTTGGCCTTTATCTGCTCCAATTTATTGGTCGCTTCGGCCGCTGTGTTTTCGGTTTTGGTTTCAGTTTCAGTTTTGGTTTCAGTTTTGGTTTCGGCTTTAACTTCCTCTTTTTTCTCTCCGGTCTGGGTCTGCCCGCCACAAGCCGCTAAAGACACGGCCACCAATAACGCCATGATTAAACTCGTCATTTTCTTCATAATATTTTCCTCCCTTTTCTGCCGCCGGCAGTTATTGTTTCCTTCGGCCGTGTTTTCCGTTTAACTATCAAACCGTGCCGATTCCTTGTTTCAATTCCCGCTTTGCCTGCTTTAGCGAGTCAGTAACTCAGCTTATTTGCTATGAACGTTATTATATGCCTAAAATTCGGCGGCGTCAAGTCAAAATTTTATATTTATTCTATTTTATTATTATTTATTCATTCTCTGAATGATCTGATTCAATTCCTGTAAAACCTGCATAACTTTATCTTCGCTCTCTGTTACCTGCGTTGGCAAATTTGTCCGCTCCTGCCGAAGTGTATTCAGTTTATCATATTGATATGCAAATTGTGTCTGAAACTGCGGCCAGTCCTCCGGCCGCAGCTCCGCCCCCAGCCCCTGCAGCAGTTCAATCAACGGCAAAAGTCCCTCATTAAACTCACGGCTGGTTACGCCCAAATCCGGCAAAGTTTCCTCCAGCTTAGCGACAGTCTGACGGAGTGCTTCGATTTGCGTTTGGTTTTTGTCGATAAACTCTCGTTCCGCCTGTGATAAACCTTGTTCCGCTCCATTATCTGCTGCCGGCTGCTCCGGCGTCCAAAACAGCCGCCAAGTTCCCTGACTGCTGAAAAAAAAGAAAAAAGCCGCCCCTAACATGCATAAAAATACAACCATGTATACTAATACATTTTTAGGTTTTGGCTTTCTTTTGATTTCCATGTTGCTGCTTCCTTCCAAACTTTTCTTTTTGCCGGCCGGTAATGCGGCAGCTTTCTCATTGCCTGCTTAGAAGCGGAGACTCTCTGCCGCTTTCAGACGGGCAGCATCCCCGATTTAAATCCCGATTTCCTGCAAAAAGCGCTCGGATTTCAAAGGATAATCCAAATAATAGTCTGTATATTTTTTCATTAAAGAAAAAAACGCCTGTTCATATTCCGGTTTCAGCCGAAACCGAAACAGCTTTTCCGCCGGTATCGTCAAGACATAGGCCATAGCCTGTCGAACCGGTGCCGGCAGTGCATCATCCGCTCCGACCGCACAGACCGGACAAATTGCTCCGCCATCAGCCGCGGAAAAGAAAGGTAATTCCTCTTTGCGGCCACAGCGGACGCATACATCCAGCTCCGGTGTATAGCCGGCCAAAGCCAGAAGCTTTAAGGCGAAGGCCGCTTTAATCTGCGCCGGTTTGATTTCGCCTTTCACCAATTCTTCAAAGCCGATATAAATGAGCCGGAGCAATTCCTCGCCGACAATTCCGTCCTGCAAAAAAGCCAGACTCAATTCTGACAAATACGCCGCGTAGGCCGTTAATTCCAGATCGGAGCGCAAGCCATAAAAGCTTTCAATGATATCCGCACCGGTTAAGGTATACGCTTCTTTTCCCCGATAAAGTTCATAATTGCCGAAAACAAACAACTGCGTCCCGGCCAGCAGCGGTGATTTGGCCTTTTTGGCTCCGCTGGCAAAGGCCGTCACCAGCCCCAGCTCTTTGGTAAAGAGAGTCAGCCTTTTCCCATTTTCGCCATACGCCGCTTCGGCCAAGACCACACCGACCGTTTTTTTCTGCTTTTCTGCTTTCATTGCACTTTAAAAGTTGGTTTCCAAAAAACCGATCTTCTTTTTAACCTTGCGCAAAGTTTTTTCAGCGGCATAAGCGGCTTTTTGTCCGTTTTCCTTCAGCACCTCTTCCAGATACGCCTTATCCGCCAAAATCCTGGCAAATTCCTTTTGCAGCGGCGCCAATTCGGCAATCAAGGCATTCGCCGTTTCTTCCTTTAAATAACCGTAGCCCTGACCGGCAAACTTAGTCAAACACTCTTCCTTGCTCTCGCCGGTAGCGCACATATAAATATCCAGCAGGTTTTTAACCCCCGGCTGATCATCACTGTAATTGATTTCCGCCCGCGAATCGGTAACTGCTCTTTTGATTTTGTTCCGGATCTCAGCCGGGTCATCCAAAACACTGATATAGCCATTGGCATTATCATCGGACTTGCTCATTTTTTTCTCCGGCTCCTGCAGACTCTTAATCCGGGCGCCGACCTTGCCGAAATAGCCCTCCGGTACTTTAAACAGCCCCTGATACTCATTATTTAAGCGAATCGCAATATCTCTGGCCAGTTCCAAATGCTGTTTCTGATCATCGCCAATCGGCACCAAATCTGTTTGATACAGCAAAATGTCAGCCGCCATCAAAACCGGATAGGTAAATAAACCGGCGTTGATATTTTCGCCATGCCGCTGTGACTTATCCTTAAACTGGGTCATCCGGCTCAGTTCACCCATATAGGTAAAACAGTTCAAAATCCAAGCCAGTTCCGCATGCTGACGAACCGAGGACTGTAAGTATAAAATATTTTTCTGCGGGTCGAGTCCGGCTGCAATATAAAAGGCCAGCAGCTTTCTGGTGTTTTCCCGCAGCGCCTTCGGCTCCTGGCGCACGGTAATGCTGTGCAAATCAACAATACTGCAATAGGTGAGATAATCGGCATGGCTTTTGTTCAGCTCCAGCCAGTTCTTAACGGCACCGAAATAATTGCCGATTGTGATGACGCCGGTTGGCTGAATCCCACTGTATATCACTGATTTTTTCTCTTGTGCTTCCATAACTTTTTCCTCCTCATAAAAAAGCCGCCCATGACAAAAACTTCTGTCAAGGACGGTTATCATTCCGTGGTGCCACCTTGTTTCGGGAAATTCCCGCACTCATAAAATACCAACATATTTCTGACAAAATAACGGCCGTCTCCCGTCATAGAATACTCAAGGCTTTCGCCTTTTTGACTATGCCCTCCGCGGTCCATTTGACAACCTATCCGCTGCCGGTTTCTCAGCGCCGCCGGCTCTCTGTCTGCTTAGTATTTGCCTTTATCTCCGCATCATCGGTTTACTGTACAGTTCAGCTACTTCTTCGCTTTGACAAATTGCTGAACTGTAACGGTTTCCTTAATTTTTTTGATTATAATGCTTTTCCCCTTTTTTGTCAAGCAGGAAATGAAACTCCTGAATGCTGTCCATCACCTGATTATGCAAATACATCTGCTGCGCTGTTTCAATCCGGCGGTTGGCCTCCTCATAATTCGGCCGGGCATTTTCTTCCGGCAACTGCACCCGGCTGTGACGATCAATTAACCGACCGGCTGCACCGCCTTTTAACCGGGAACGCTCAAACAGCTCTTCATCGGTGATATAACTGCCCCGCAGCATGTAGGTCTGCGGAAAAACAATGTTATCCCGGCTTAACTCCGGATCCAGCAAATCAACACCGAACATTGGCGCAGCGATATCGTTCCAGCCCATAATATTGGCAAGCGTCGGCATAAAATCAATTTGACTGCCGATATTTTCCAGCGTCACCTGTTTTTCATAGCCCGGTACATACACAATCAGCGGAATCCGCATCATTTCGTCAAAATCAAAGGGCTTGCCCAAAAACTTCGCCAAATACTTACTGCTTTCCGGATCGACATTGGCAAAAGCATGATGATCCCCATAAATGGCCACGACCGTATTTTGCAAAATCCCTCTTTCTTCCAGCGCAGCCATCAGCTCCGCCAGTACCCTATCGGTATAGAAAACGGCATTTAAATAACGGGCAAAGGTAGTGTTTTGCAGCTCCGGCTCAACCGCAAAGACTTGATCTTTTTCCGGCATATCAAACGGGCCGTGACAGGTCAGCGTAATCATAAAGCCCATAAACTTACCGGCGCGGTCGGCCGCTTCAATGCGCGGCAGCGATTGCCGGAAAAAGGATTCATCCGATAAGCCCATGCCGATAATCTCATCCTGCTCATAGCTTTCGCCCATATATACCTGCTCAAAGCCAACCCGGGCATGCGCCTCCTGCCGGCTATAAAAAGTGCCGGTATTGCCGTGCATGGAAAAGGTATGATAGCCTTGACTCCGGGCCAGCTTGGGCAGCCCCATCGTTTCCGTCCCGGCATAGTCCTCGTACGCTCCCAGTTCGGTATCAGAAAAAGTGCTTTGCAGTGAAACATACTCGGCATCTGAAGAATTGCCGAAGCCCAGGAGTTCAAAATAATCCTGAAAATAAAAAGATTTCTTAATTAAGCCGTTAAGATAGGGCGTAATCTCTTTGCCGTCATAGCTTTGGCCAATAAAGCTGTCTTGCAGGCTTTCCACCTGAATAATCAGCAGATTTTTCCCGGCTCCGATGCCGGTATATTCGTTTTGATGCCGGTAATTGCGAAACAACAACTGCTGTATCTCATTTTCCGTCATACTGCCGGCGGCGCCACTTTTTCCCACCGCTGCCCGGTAGGCCGAACCACCCAGCGCATGATAAACCTCAATACTTCGTAAAATCTCGGTCTGCCGGCAAAACAGCGCCCAAGCAGCCAATAGGATAAGCGCCGCCGCGATCCGCACTTTCCGGCTGCCTGTTGGGAGCAGTCGCTTGCTTTCACCATTTTCCGTTTCTTGCTTCTGTTCGCTGACCGCCGGATGACTGCCGCTCTTACTGCCAGCTTGACTTTTTTCCGGCCACAGCAAAATGACCAGGAAAAACAGGGACAGCGCCAAAAAGCAGATCATCGGCGCCGTTATCTGGCCTAAAATATAGCCGACCACGTCGGCCAGATATTTGGCCTGTCTGACCCGGCTGAACAAATCATAACTGCCGTACTGCTTAAAAAATATCATCTCCGCCAGTTTAAAAAAAGCAGCCGCCAAATATACCGCCGCCTGAACCCGGCGCAGCCATTTTTTTAAGCCGCGCCGCGGATAAAATAAAATCAATTCGGCCGCGGATGTGGCTGTAATTGCCCAAAAAATATCTTTTTTTGCCAATACCGGCAATAAACTGTAACCGTAAAAAATACTGTTAATCACAATCACCAGCCCTGCAACGGCTAAAATCCGCCCGTACTGCCGCCAAATGTTTTTCACTTTGTCCTCCTCATCTTCGTATGCTCATCGCCTCCGCCACTTAACCGTCAGTATCTTTATCTCAAATCTAAATATAATTCCGCCGAATCTCTTCCGCCGTTTTATTCAGCAAATAGGCCGGAGCAATATCGGCCACCGTTTTAGCACCGCAGACGCCTTCACAGTTTAAGCGATAGGCTGCTCTGGCATAGGCCAGCAGCACACTGGCGGTAAAATCGGGATTGGACTCCAGCTTTAGCCGATATTCAATTTCATGCATATTTTCCTCAGCCGCGCCCGTCCGACCCATGCGGATGACCCGGCCGCCATGCGGCAGTCCGGCGTGCTTTTCTTTCAGTTCCGCCTGACTGATAAAATGTACCGTCGTATCATAATCGGCAAAATAATCCGGCATCGTTTTAATCTGCTGTGCAATTACTTCTAAATCAGCGCCTTCCTCGGCCACAACAAAGCACTCTCTTTGGTGCTTCTGCCGGGCGGTCAGCTCCGGCATCACTCCACTTTTGACCTGCGCAATCGCTTCTTCCGCCGGAATGGTATATTGCTTGGCATCCTTTACCCCTGCAATCCGGCGAATGGCGTCGGAATGTCCCTGACTGACCCCCCGCCCCCAAAAAGTATAGGTCTTTCCCTGCGGCAGTACGGCCTCGGCATAAATCCTTTGCAGTGAAAACATGCCCGGATCCCAGCCGCTGGAAATAACGGCCAGCTTGCCGGCTGTTTGCGCCGCCCGCTCCATGGCCTGATAATATTCCGGAATATGAGCATGCGTGTCATAGCCGTCCACGGTATTAAAACCGGCGGCAAACTGCGGGCCTTGGCTGGGAATATCATCTTTGCTGCCGCCGCACAGAATCATAACGTCAATTTCTTCTTTCAGCGCAAAAGCCGCTTCCAGCGAATACGCCTTTACCCCCGGAGTCGCCAGCATTAAGCTGCCCGGATCCCGGCGGGTAAAAATTCCCTTCAGTTCCATATCCTCTTGTTGCCGGATGCCAATTTCTGCACTTTTACCCAAATTACCATAGCCGACAATTCCAATTTTTATTTTTGACATAGTAAAGTTCCTTTCCTTTGCGAGTGAGGTTCAGGCAAGCCATTCGCAATTTGTTGAAGTGAGTTTGCATACAGTTCAGGCAAGCTGCACGCATAATTCGCCGTAGGCGAATTATGCGTGTTTGCGTTAAGCAAATAGATATTTATATTTAATACGCCTCTGGAGAGCTCGCTCTCCGTTGCGTATTAAATATAAATATCTGCTTGTCTGAACTGTATGCAAAGACCGGCCTATTATTATCATTGATAATATCGGCCGGTCACTTTTCTTATCCCAAATACTTTCTGACAATCTCCTGCGAAAAGCTCTTGATTTTCTTTAAATCCACCTCGTTCGGATAGCGGTGACGGAATAAATTGAAAATACTGCCGGAATGAAAGTTTTCCGGTAAAAGAGCAATTTTCACACTGTTTAGTTGTTTATGCAGAAAATTATAGTTCGATTTCCGAAAAAACGACGAACTGAAAGCCACTACTTTAATCTGCCTGTCCTTTAAAGTCGGAATAAAATCAGCAATCTCTCTGGCCATCCGACCGCCATAGGTCGATGTCCCCAAAAAAAGCAAGTCAATATCATACGGAACTGGAATATCAATCGTCTCCGCTGCCACTCCCAGCTGCTCCTGTATTGCACATGCTAATTTTTTAGTATTTCCGGTCTTTGAGTAATATCGAATCGCTACTTTCATTCCTATCTCCTGCCAAACCAAACGTCGCTACTCTTTTATTTTAGCGATTTCTCAATAAACTTTCAAGTTCTAAAAGATAAAAGTTTCATAAGGAACAGCAGCCTTTCAGCAATACATTTCCGGTTTTTGTTCAGTCGGCTAAATGATAAAAGTTTTATAAGGAACAGCAGCCTTTAAGCAATACACTGCCGGCTTTGATTCATTCGGCTAAAAGATAAAAGTTTTATAAGTAACCATAGCCTTTAAGCAATACATTTCAGGCTTTTGTTCAGTCGGCTAAAAGATAAAAGTTTCCGCACTTACGCCAAACAACTTTCCACAATTTGTTTCAGCTCATCAATATGCTTTTCCATATCAGCCGCAAACTTAAACTGATTTTTGGCCCGAACCAGATTATGCTTCGGGTAGTGGGTCTTAAAGTAAATATCTCCATCCAGATAGTCAGTCAAAAAGCGCAGTCCGATTTCATAGGTAATCAGAATGCCAGCATAGGGCAAAAGTTCCTTTTCCTTATCGGTCAAAGTATCCTTTACTTCCTCCAAATAGCCCTTGGTAAAGGCAGTAAAGCGTTCCTTATCCCACCACACCTTATCCAAATCCGGTTCATCCTCAATCGCCGTTGCCGCCGACGATCGAATCGAATCGCCGTAATCGTACAAAAGGCTGCCCGGCATAACAGTATCTAAGTCAATCACGCATTTCCCTTTGCCGGTATGAACATCAAAGAGAACATTATTGATTTTGGTGTCATTATGCGTTACTCTGACCGGTACCGTTCCCTTGGCAATCTCGTCCACTACAATATGCGTCAGAGCTTCATGCTCCAGAGCAAACTTAATCTCCGCTAAACAATCGTCTTTGCGGAACTGCACATCCTTTTCCAAAGAACGGCAAAAAGTCTTATAACGTTCAAAGGTGTTATGAAAATTGGGAATTGTTTCATACAGTTCGGCCTGCGGAAAATCCGACAGCATTTTTTGAAAATTGCCAAATGCCCGGCCCGATTCATAAATCGTTTCTAAATCTTTGGAATAATCATAGGACAGCGCATCTTTGACAAATACAAATGCCCGGTAGAAATTGCCGTTTTCCTGATAATAGGTCTGTCCGTCTCTGGTCAGAATCAGTTCCATGACTTCGTACTGGCCATTTTTACCCAAGCCGTTCAAATACGACGTCACCTTACCAATATTGGCCATTACTTCATCCGGCTTTTTAAACACATGGGAATTAATCCTTTGCAGGATATATTGATTTTCTTTATTGCCGGCCTGATAAACGACTTTATAGGTGTCGTTGATATGACCGCCGCCGTAAGACTCCGCCGAAACAAAATCCCCGTCGAAATTAAATTGATCACAAATTCTTTTCTTATCGTTCATGTCCTATTTCCCCCACAAACTCTTCGGATATTTTCCCTGCTCCGCCAAAGCCTTCAGCGCCGCTACCACTTCCGCTTTGTCCTCGTGATAGGTCACGCCGTACCATTTTTCCCTGGTCGGCAGCACCTTAACCGTTGCCTTGCCTTCCTTCAACAAAGAATCAACGGTGGCCGGCAGAAAATATTCACACTTTAAAGGATTGGCCGGCAGTTTTTCATTCAGATAACCGACTATCCGGTTTTGAATCTCACGGACAATGCTCGGCTTAAAGCCAAACAGGTTCATTGATACGACCGTATCGTCCGCCAGCGGATAAGCCTGATCATCCTCAATATAAACAATCCCGTCTTTTCTCGATTCAATTTTGGTTCTTTCTACAATGGCAGTTAAATAGCCATCTTTGGTTTCACATACGCCGCGGGAAACCGAGCCCTTATCGGTCACTGTGTTCTTAACCAGATAGCCGATCATGCAGTATTCGTCTTCACGCTCTGCGGTTTCCGTCAAAAATTGATAAATCTGATGATAGGCTTCCCGGCCGTAAAAGTCATCAGCATTGATGACCGCAAACGGAGCATCCAGCAGGTCGCGGGCCGCATAAACGGCATGAGAAGTTCCCCAGGGCTTTTGCCGGTCAGCCGGAATCGTCACGCCTGCCGGTAAATCTGTCAATTCCTGAAAGGCATAACGCACTTCTGCGTGCTTTTCAATCTCCGCTCCGACCAACTCTTTAAAATCCTTTTCAATTTTATGATTAATAATAAAAACTACCCGCTCAAAACCTGCGTCAATCGCATCATAAACCGAGTAATCAATAATTTTCTCACCGCTCTGACCAACCGGGTCGATTTGCTTCAATCCGCCGTAACGACTGCCCATACCCGCGGCCAAAACAACTAAAATTGGCTTTTTCATAACTTCCTCCTGCGTTCCTGCTGCTGTTAATATTTTAGAGCAATTTCTTTCCCAAAAAATCAACCGCCCTATTTTTTCCCAAATACTTTACTATTTTATCATACCAATCCTTTTCCGTAAAGTCCTTAGCCTTTTTCACAGCTAATTTTATTTTTTTTTAATGCTTTAAGCGGTAAGCAGCCAAAGTCCGAAAATCCGGCGTAACATTTCCGGCAAAAGACCTCATTCTCTTTTGACTGCATAAAAATAGAGCCGCTGCACTTTAAGTTCATCATACAAGATATTGAAAAGATTTATCCGTATCAATACAATATCCTGATGTCAATCCCATCGTGCAACAGCCCTAAAAAAGTCTGATTTTTTAGGCACATCCTGCCATTAAAAACTAAGCCTGAAAGCCCCTTTTCTGGTAATCCACGCTTTCTTTAAGCTGATTATTCCGGCCATAGGTCAGCCCGGCATAAATTGTTTCCCCGTTTTGCACCACCGAAGTATCGGCCGGCAATTCCAAACCGGCAAAAGCTTCCCGAAGCTGTTCCATCATTTGCCTGGCCCGGGTCAGCGCAGCCGAATCTTTTTTGCACCTGGCTTCAATCAAATCAGCATTGACCTGCTGATATGCCCGCAGCAGCACATGGCTGATCTCATAACTAAAATCCAAACTCTCCGCCAGCTTTTTGACCATTTCCATGGTCAGGCCAATGCTCCGGCGAAAACGTTCCTCATTCTCCGTCATTTCCTGTTCGGCCAGTTTCACTTCGGCCAAAATCATTTCCAGATGAATCAGCAGCAATTCCTTGCGCCCGGCACTGACAATCCGGTTTTGAAACTCTTTTTTTAATACTTCATCCATTTCTTATTCTCCCGGCTTATCTGAAAAGTTTTAAATGCTAATCCTTAACGCAGCAGCTGCAACATTTCCTGCGGCTTCTGGTTGGCCTGTGCCAGCAAAGCGGTCGCCGCCTGCTGAATTACATTTTGCTTGGTATATTCCGTCATTTCCACACTCATATCAATGTGCATAATCCGCGAATGAGCCTCTGTCATATTTAAACTGGAGGTATCAATATTCGTAATCGTATACTCCAGCCGATTCTGATAGGCTCCCATCTTAGAGCGAATGGATGAAACAAGGGTGATTGCATCTTTAACCAAGCCAATACTGTCCTGCGCTTCTTTTTGGCTGCGGACATCAACATCGGTGATGCCGATTGCCGCCGATGAAATATTGGGGATTCTGACCTGCATGGTATGCCCGTAATTCGCACCGATCTGCAAAACCGCCGGCCCTTCTTTCAGCAATTCCATGCCAATCGTATCGCCGGCATTCGCGGCGTCCTTAATCTTAACCTTGATGCTGAAACCGTCCGGACCTTGGAATGTCAGTTCTTGTCCGGAAGCCTTGACAATCGTTCCCGCCGGAAAATCAGTCCCGGTCGGTGCCGCATCGGCGTCTTGTCCGGTTACTGTGCCGGCTGTCAGACCAAACTCAGCCAGCGCCGCCGGCGTGCCTTCCAGCGTAATCGGCTTAGAACCGTACTCCTGTCTTTCCAAAAACAAATTACCGGCATTCAGTCCGGCCGTAATTCCCAAATCATTGGCAAATTGCTGCAGCCGGCCGTATACCTCCGTTTTACTCTCGCCTTGTTTATAGGAAAAACTTTCGCCATTGATTTGAATCGTTCCATCGGCTGCCATCGTACCGGTCATTGCACTGCCGGTAACTTGCGCTTTGGTTGCCTTCCGCGTCACGGTAAAACCGTATTTTCCGGGATTGACAGATTCATGAATCGCTTCCAGCTGTGCCTTGGTCTTATCCGAAATCTGCCCCATCAAATCCAGCTCGCCGTTTAAGATTTTAACACCGTTAAAATCCATTGAGTTCGCCAGCCGGTCGACTTCTTGCTTTAATTGATTTAACTCTCTTTGAATATTCATCCGGTCTTCCGCCAGATTCGAGCCGTTCGCTGCCTGAACCGACAACTCATTCATTCTTTGCAGCATGGCGTGAACCTCATTCAACGCTCCCTCCGCTGTCTGAATCAGCGATATTCCGTCCCAGGCGTTATTACTTGACTGCGACAAGCCATTAAGCTGAATTTTCAGCTTATGTGCAATCGCCAGCCCCGCCGCATCATCAGCCGAGCGGTTGATACGATTGCCCGAACTCAGTTTATATAAGGAATCGGACAGCAGTGTTTCCGATTTGCCTAACTGTCGCAGCGCTCTGAGCGCCGGCATATTGTGATTGATCTTCATTTATGATCTCCTCTCTTTATGGTTCCGCTTCCCTGCATTTTTTAATTCCTTTTCCATTCCTTTTTTATTTATCGGCTATTTTAAGCTGTAACTTTAGACTCAGTTCAGGCCGTAACTTTCCTTTTCCGTGCCATCTATGCCGCCGTTTCCAGTTGATAAAGCAAACCCGCCAGCGCTTTGGCCAGCTGCGGCAGCTTTTCTTCCAGTACCTCTACCGTAACTTCTCCGACCGCCGCTTCTTCGCCCGCCGTCAGCAGCTCTGTCTGCTTGACCGGTCTGGCTTCTTTGCCGGTTTCATGAAACGGCGTCAATTCGGTAAAACTGCCAATCGCCAAAGAAGTCAGTGGAATCGCGGCTTCCCGAAAAACTTGACACAGCTCATCCTTTTTGGCCTTAAACGCATTTTCCGTCGCCGCCGAATCCGCCTGCAAAAGCAGTTCGCCCCGTTCCGGTGATATTTGCAGAAAGCCGGATACCTTGCCCGTCCCAGCCGTTTCAAAGGAAAGCAAAGTTCTCAGTTCGCCGCGTTCCCGCGCTTCGGCCTGCTTATCCTTGGGATAATACAAATTAACCTGACGAAGATTGCCGCCAACCCAAAGCGGAATCTGAATAAATTCATGTTTATCCTGCAAACGTCTCCCGTATTCCCATTGCTTTTTAGCCTCTATGAGCGAAGAAAACATTTCCTTTTCCTCGGCAGTGCTGCCCGCAATCAAATCCGTTTCCAAGTCCTTTAAAATCTGCCGGATTTCCTCATCTTGCTCGGCTGCCGGCTGACCGGCTGTTAAAACCTTTTTCAGGGCGTCCAGCTTCTGCCTGGCTTTTTCATTGTTTTCCGTTGTTTTTTCCAGTCTGCGCAGGGAATCCGACCATAAAAACGGCATCTTCTGAAATTCCTTATACATTTCCACATCCCGCATACTCGGCTGTTTAAAGGCATTAAACAGTGCTTCCAGCTCGCGCAGAGAATAGCTCTTCAGCAGTTCCAGCCTGTCCTTAGCCGATTCTTCGGCTGCATCGCCCAACAGGCTTTCTTCCGCTGCCCTGAGAGTTTCCCTGATTTCTCTTTTCCGCTCCAAAAAGCCTTTTTTAATCTGCTCTTTTAAATCAATAAAATCATTGCTTTCCAACATCCCTGTTTCGGCCGTAACTTTCTCGTCAATCGAAGTCCGGTCCCGCAAATATTTGGCTGCATCATACAGGTTTTCCAAATTAACCGTCCGGCCGTCCTTAAGCAAAAACGCCGCCGCGCCGCCTTCTGATTTTTCAATAGTATGCAGCAACCGGTAAAACAAAATCAACTGCTGTCTGTCTTCGGCTGCCAGCTTGCCTGCCTTTTCCAACTGATTAATCTTCCGCGCCACCCGGTCACTTAATTTTCGCAAATCCTTGCTTTCTCTTTGATCCGCCAGCGCCGCCAAATCATCCAAACTTGCTTCTAATAAGTCCTGACCGGCTGTTAAATATTCCAGCACTGTTTCCGGCGTTAAACCGCGCAGCACCAGCTGTAACTTTTGGTCAATTTCTTTAATCCGGTCAATCGACCGGTCATTGATTTCCGCCTGTCCTCGGCCCAAGATTTCGGCCGCCCGCAAATTGTCTTCGGTTACTTCAATCCCATTAGCCAACAGGAGCGAGTTCAGCCGGTAAAAGGCTTTGTTCATACTATCGCCCAAGGAAGGCCGTACCTGTGTCCCCAAAGCGTCATAGCGATGAATGGCCGCTGCCGCCTGATTGGCCGCTGTCAGACCGCTGACCTGCCTCAGTGAAAAAACTGTCATCATCTGGGTGATGCTGCCGTAGTCGCTCCCCATGATATTCATCATGGCATGCTCAACATCCAGCATTTCCGTCAGCACGACGTCTTCCGTCTTGCCGCTGCCGCTGGCTGCCTGCTCCAGATTTTCCGTTGTCAGTTCTAAGCGCAGGAGCTCTTTTTCAATCGTAATCAATTCCGCTTTATCAATTGGAATTCCCCGGCTGTTTAAGGTGATTGCCTTTTCCATTGTCATTTTATAACGAATATACTGAAAGCTGATTTGGCTTCGGCTCAGTTCACTGACCGGCTGCTTAACCGCATTCGCTTTATTCTGGCGATAGTTGTCCAGCGCTTCCTCAATCGTGTGAAAACTGGTACCGATCTTTTGCTGATAACCATCCTCCAGATTGGCCAGTTCCTCAACAATCTCCTTGACCCGGCCGGATGTCAGCGGAAAGTCGCGATTCCATTCCGCCAAACCAATCTTTTGCACCGCCGCGTACTGTCTGGCCAATTCTTCAACCCGTTCCTGACTCAATTCCTTATTTTTGGCCTGAATCAGCACATCAATATTGGCACAGACGGTTTCCGACAATTCTACTCCCTTCTCCAGGAGATTCCCGGCAATCGCTTCATGCTCCGGTGTCGGCGTGATGCCTTGATTTTCAAAATGTTTTTTAATTTGCGCAGCCATTTCCGACGGCAGTTCTTTGCGCTCGGTTTTGATGTGACCGTGCCGGTATTTCTCCACGTCACCCAAAGTCAAATTATCCTTCCCTCTGGCGGCGACATTTTCTATTTCCTCCGGCGTCAATTCTTTCAGCTTTTTCTCTTCTTCTTTAATTTTTTCTTCCTTGTTCTCTTCAAAACCGGCCATTTCTTCTTCCAGCAAACGAACAAAGCTGCCCAGTGAAATCTCCTCACTTGAGGCAGCCAGCTTCAAATTATCCGGGAGCCGGAGACTGTCAATACTGGCTTTCAGCTTCTGCAAATGCACCATTTTTTCTTTAGGGGCTTCGCTTTGATGCCCCGAATAAAAATAATCCCTGACCAGCGCCTGCAAATATTCCCGTTTAAAAGAACCGGTTTCCTCCTCACCCGCCACCGACCAGGCCGGAGTGCGGCGGGATGTCTTTTGATAGGCCTCACTGGCAATGCTCTGCATCACATTATCAATTTTTTTTACCATATTCATTTCCTTTTGTCAGCACCAAATTTACCGCCTAAATCCGCTCTCCCTGCGTTTGCAATCAGAATCCTTCTTACTATTAAATCGGTTAATTCCGGTAAAATCTTTAGTAAAACTTTTTTGCTGCTTCTGTCAGCCTATTAAAAAAGCCGCTTCGGACACTCGGCCCAAAGCAGCTTTATTTATTGTTGAGTTATTTACAGTACGTAACCAGTTCTTCTGCCGCCCTTCTGGTTGCATGCATCGGTCCGGGTTTGCAGTCCGAAGATTTATAACCGATGGAGAGAATAGATACCGGTCTTTCTCCTTCGCCGATGCCAAAGGCTTTTCTGGCATCCTCCGGCGAAAAAGCACAAATCCAGCAGGTCCCCAGACCAAGGCTTTCCGCCATGTACATCATTTGCGTACCGGCAATCGCGCTGTCAACCTCCGCCGCATTCCAGCCGTCAATTACTCTGACCCAAGCTTCTTCTGGTTTAACCGTAATCAGAATATTGAGGGGGGGCATGAAAGTTGGCCCGGGTGCATTGCTTCATAAGCTCTTCCGAACAGTCCGCTCCCGCCACATAAAACCGAAAAGGCTGGCTGTTACGGGCAGTCGGAGCCGCCAAGCCCGCTGCCAATATCTGCTCCTGCATTTCCTGGCTGACCGGCTTATCCTCAAAAGCACGCGCCGAAAACCGTTCCTTCATCAATTCCATTAAATCCATAGTCTTCCCTCCTTTATGGAATCTGCTGTTTTATGGTTGCTTAAATCCGAAAACGATTCGTTAAACCGGTTAAATCATCGGCAATCGCAGCCAGCTGTGCACTGGCATTGGATACTTCGCCAATCATCCCCGCCTGTTCCTCCATCGTAGCCGCCGCTTCCTCTGTGCCGGCTGCATTTTCATCCGAAACAGAAGCTAAGTTTTCCAGTTTTTCGATGACGCTTTCTTTCTTCTCCTCAATATTATTCTGCATCTCATTAATCTGCAGAATAACTTCCTTAATATTTTCAATCGCCTGCGCGATTCCTTCAAACTGACGGTTGGTCTCGTCTACACTCCGCTCCTGCTCAGTTACGATTTTTCCGGCTCCATTCATTGCCTCAACCGCAAACGCAGCCTTTCTCGACAATTCAGAAATAATTTCCTTAATTTCTTTGGTAAAATGAGTCGAATCCTCCGCCAGCTTTCGAATTTCATCGGCTACCACCGAAAAGCCCTTGCCGGCTTCCCCAGCCCGGGCCGCCTCAATCGCAGCATTTAAGGCCAATAAATTGGTTTGATCGGCAATTGAGCTAATCATATCTGACGCCGCTTCAATCTTCTTGGTTGATTCATTGGTATTTTGAATCACCTCATAAATCTTATCGGACGCTTCTTTGCTTTGGCTGGTGGTCTTGTTTAATACCTTAATTGTTTCCAGACCGCTGTCTTTCAGTTGATTTACCTGCTCGGTGCTGTCATTCAAATCGCGCAGGAGCTGCAAATTAACCTGCAAAGCCGCGCTTAATTCTTTCATAGCTTCTCCGCCCTTTTGCATATCATCGGCCTGGAGGGAAACGCCGTTAGCAATTTCTTCAATCGTTCTGGCAACATCCTCGGCTGAATTGGCTGTCTGGCTGGCCGCTGCCGTTAATTCCTGCGACGAAGACGACAAACTTTCGGCATTGCTGCTGATGGCCGCAATCAACTCCTTCATATTGCTATTCATTTTCGCCATGGCTCTGGATATAATCCCGATCTCATCTGCCCGATACACATATTTTTTAGTCGGCCGGTCTTCTTCCAAAGTCAAGTCAAACGCAGCAAACTTTTCTACTAAACGGCTGATATTGGTAATCGGAACTGTCAGTGTACCTACTGCAAAATAAACGGCTGTCAAACCTAAAACCAAAAATAAAACACTGATCAGAACCAGAGACAACATCACCGAACGAGTCGGTCCCAAAATTTCGGCCTCTCCAACTTGAACCACTACCGCCCAAGTTGTACCCTCAATCCGGGAATACGCCGCTATTTTCTCGCCTTTCCACTGATATTTCACAACGCCGGACTCCGGCCCGCGCAAAGACTGCATCCCCTGCTCAAACACTTTAAGCATCGGCGCAAAGTTGCTGTCGCTCTCTGCCAGTTCCTTTAACGTTTTATTTTGGTTAACTATATTTTGATCGGCATGCCCCAAAATTTGACCCTTATCATTCAAAATATAGGCATATCCGGTTTTTCCATAAGTAAAGTTTTTGGCAAAATCAGATACAAAGCTCGCCTGCCGAACACCGGAAATTACACCGACCGGGGTATTTCCGTTCATAATCGGAGCGGAAACAACAAAAATCTTGTTGCCGTCTTTCATATTAATGATCAAATCGGAAATGGTTGCCTGTCCCTTCATTCCCTGCTGGAAATATGCCCGGGCAGTAACGTCCCGCCCGTCGGAAAGAGCAATCCCGTTTTTATTAAAAGTATCGAACTCTAAATAATCCGTATTTTTCGCTTCTATGGCTAAAGCCGCCATAATCTC
Source organism: Lachnospiraceae bacterium oral taxon 500 (assembly GCA_002999035.1). Lineage (NCBI taxonomy): Bacteria > Bacillati > Bacillota > Clostridia > Lachnospirales > Lachnospiraceae > Lachnospiraceae bacterium oral taxon 500. Next base: position 2,011,683 of record CP027241.1, on the reverse strand, counting down.
ATCTTTACTTGTTTTTTCTATATTAACTGACTCTCTCCGGCCAAGACTGGATAAATATTTAAGTTCACCGTTTATCTTTTCATAAATCGTATCCGATAAGCTATTGGCTGTGGTCAGCAACTTATCCTTTGTTTCTTCTTCAATATTTCCTGCTACTTTCAAAGATCCGTAGCCCACCAGCGCCGCTGTCAGTAAAACCATGATTCCCCCCGTCAAAAGAATCATTTTCAGCCGAACGCTCTTTAAACCCTGCAACTTCTCATTTTGTCGTTGAATTCTGCTCACGTGTTTCTCCTTATGTTATGGTTCTAGTATAAAATTTCAATGTGTATCGTGGTTCAGGCAAGCCGTTGCTTATACTTACCCAAACCGTAAGTTTTTAGATTGATAATTTTTAATTGTTGATTTTTTGATTGATAATCTTCTGATTGATGATTAGCTGTATTTGCCTATATTGAAAGTGAACTTTCATATAGGCAACATAAGCTAACAATCTTGATAATTTTTGATTAACAAATAAAAGCCGCTAAATAGTAATCTTTTTAGCGGCCATACTTCTAATTCCAGAGACTTGAAATTATTCGGCTTTGATTCCGTACTTACGATTAAATTGTTCGATACGGCCTCTGGCAGCGGTTGCCTTCTGCTGACCGGTATAGAACGGATGCGAGTCGGACGTCACTTCCATGCGAATCAGCGGGTAGCTGTTCCCATCTTCCCATTCCACCTTTTCGCTTGAAGTTCTGGTCGACGCACTTAAAAACTTAAAACCGGAGGTAGAATCCATAAATACAACTGGATGATAATCCGGATGAATTCCCTTTTTCACTTTTTTTCACCTCTTTCCTTTTCAATTTTTATGAGAGTTGGAGTCTCCCACAAAGAACCAAGCAAGTATATCACATTTTAAAACAATTTGCAAATACTTTTTTCTAGTTCAAGCAAGCAAATATCTATGGTTAAATATCTATATTGATACAATCGAAAATCTTGCATTCATGGTGATTCCGTGTTCCGATTCGCTTAATCTAACTGAAAACGATGTGTTAAATTAGTTAAATCTTCGGCAATTCCTGCCAATTGGGCACTGGCATTGGATACCTCGCTGATCAGAGTGGTCTGTTGCTCAATCGAAGCTGCCGTTTCCTCGGTGCTGGCCGCGTTTTCTTCAGAAATAGACGACAGATTTTCCAACATATCCATAACCGTTTCTTTCTTGTTTTCAATGTTTTTCTGCATCTCGTTAATCTGAACAATAATCGCCTTGATGCTTTCAATTGCCTCGGCGATACCTTCAAACTGCCGATTGGTGTCGTCTACGCTCCGCTCCTGTTCTGCTACAATCTTACCAACCCCGTTCATCGCTCCAACCGCAAATTCAGCCTTTTTCGCCAAATCAGCAATAATCTCTTTAATCTCCTTGGTAAAGCGGGTTGAATCCTCGGCTAATTTTCGGATTTCGTCAGCTACCACCGAAAAGCCCTTACCGGCCTCTCCGGCCCGAGCCGCTTCAATGGCCGCATTTAAGGCCAACAGATTGGTCTGATCGGCAATCGAGCTAATCATATCCGAAGCCGCTTCAATCTTCTTGGTTGATTCGTTGGTTCTTTCAATCACCTCATAGACCTGTCCGGCCGCTTCTTTATTTTGAGCGGTAGTCTTATTCAATATCTTAATCGTTTCCAAACCGCTGTTCTTGAGCTGATTTACCTTCTCGGTACTCTCATTCAAGTCCTGCAGCAGCTTCAAATTGGTCTGCAAAACCGAGCTTAAGGTTTCCATCGCCTCGGCTCCTCTTTGCGTATCCTCCGCCTGCATCGACGCGCCGTTGGCGATTTCTTCCACCGTCTTGGCAATATCATCGGCCGAGCTGGCGGTCTGATTGGCCACCGCCGTCAACTCCTGTGAGGAAGACGACAAATGCTCGGCATTGCTGCTGATCGATGTAATCACCTCCTGCAGATTGCCAATCATTTGCGACATTGCTCTGGTCATCGCGCCGATTTCATCCGGCCGGGTCAAATATTTTTTAGTCGGACGGTTTTCTTCCAAAATCAGATTAAAATCCGCTATCCGTCCGATCAACTGGCTGATATTGCCAATCGGCACCGTCACCGAATTGGACACCAGATACATGGCGGCGCCGCCCAAAATCAAAAAGACCAGACCGATTAAAATCAAAGAAAGCACCATACTCCAAATCGGCCCCATGATTTCCTGTCTCTCAACCTGAACCAACACTGCCCAGTTGGTGCCTTTGATCCGGCAAAAGGCCATTATTTTTTTACCATGCCAGTCATATTCGGTCACACCGTCCTGCACGCCGCCGGTGCGCAGAGACTGCATATCATTTTGAAACACATTAATAAAAGAACTGTAGGAACTGTCAGCCGCCGCCAATTCATGGATCGTCTTGTTTTGATCAACCAGGTTTTGATTAGGATGGCCTAAGATCTGTCCCTTATCGTTTAAAATATAGGCATAGCCGCTTTGACCGTACTTAAATTCCTTAGCAAAATCCGATACAAAAGAGGCCGCCCGGACACCAGAAATGACACCAGCCGGTTTATCACCATCCATAATCGGAGCCGAAACAACAAAAATCTTGCTGCCGTCTTTCACATTAATAATCAAATCAGAAATTGTTGCTTTGCCCTGCATTCCCTGCTGAAAATATTCTCTAGCATTAACATCTCGGCCATCAGAAAGCGCAAGCCCCTTTTGATCAAAGGTATCAAAATCTATATAATCTGTTTTTTCGACTTCCCGTTTCAGCTGCATACTAACTTCTGTTTTGCTGCTTTTGGCTACATTAAAAGCATCTCTCCTGCCTAGTCCAGATAAATATTTTAATTCGCTGTTAATCTTTTCATATACAACATCCGCTAAGCTGTCGGCCGTGGTTCGGAGCTTATCCTTGGTTTCCTGCTCAATATTTCTCATTATACTAAATGAAGAATAGCCAATCAGTGCCGCAATCAGAAAAAACATAACTCCTATTGTCGATAAAAGTAATTTTACCCGAACGCTTTTTAACTTTGATACATTTCCATTGGACTGATGAGTTTTTTTCACAATTTCTCCTTTAACAATTTCTCATTTGATAATAAAAGTACCACAGCATGAAAATTGGATACCGGCTTACCGGCAAAAGGCTGACATCAGCGGATAAATTCCTTTTTCACCTCTTTTCTTTTCAGCTTTCATAGGCCTTCCGCTCTCCCATAAATAACAATTTCAGTATAGCATATTTTCGGGCAGGCCGCAAATGCTTTTTTTAAGTTCAGGCCAAGCATCCGGCAGTTTTGATCTGACCGGAGAGCCGATTCGGAGGCAGCATTCCGCCTACCTCTCAAATGCTTCTTTAATCGCTGACTCCAGCCCATGAATTTCCGTAAAATATTTTTCATACCAGAGCAGGAACATATATACCGTCCAAATCTTGCGGCTGTTATCCTCCTCATCCGCCCGGTGCCGCTCTAACAGGCGCAGCAGCTGATCGGTATGAAAATAGCGCTCGGCCGTTTCCGACAAAAAAGCGTTCCTGACCATATAATAAAACTTATCCTGCCGCAGCCAGACCCGAATCGGCACCGGAAAACCGAGTTTGCGCCGTTTCGCTACTTCCTCCGGCAAATGCCTTTTAGCAGCCAGCCGCATGGCGTATTTGGTGTTTTTTTGATTGACCCGGTAATCCACCGGCAACTCGCCGGCTAAGGCCATCACTTCCTTATCCAAAAACGGTACCCGGAGTTCAAGCGAATTAGCCATACTCATTTTATCGGCTTTCAGCAAAATATCACCGACCATCCACAGATGCAGATCCAAATACTGCATTTTGGTAATATCCGGCTGATCCTTAACTTTATCGTAAAAGGGTCTTGTAATCTCCTGCGGCGTCTTGGCCAGACCGGAACGTTTCAACAGCTTCTGCCGCTCCCTGACCGAAAAAATATTGGCGTTGCCGATAAATCGCTCCTCGACCGTCAAAGCCCCCCGACGCAAAAAGCTCTTGCCCTTAATATTCGGCAAAACCCCGGCCACCGCTGCCGCACCCTTTCGCAGGAACAAAGGCAGTTTTTCATATTTAGCCAAACTGAGCGGCTCGTGATAAATCCGGTAACCGCCGAAAATCTCATCAGCCCCCTCGCCCGACATCACTACCTTGACATGCTCTCTAGCAATATTGGATACAAAATACAGCGCAATTGCCGCCGGGTCGGCCAGCGGTTCATCCAAATAATACTGAAGCCGGGGCAGGACTTCCCAATATTCCCTGGTGTCAATGATCTTGTCATAACACTCGACCCCTATTTTTTGCGATAAGCTTTTGGCATATTCGGTTTCATTATATTTATCATAATCAAACCCAACCGTAAAAGTCTTGCGGTTGCCGGAAAAGACCGAGGCGACATAGCTGGAATCGACGCCTGAGGACAAAAAGCAGCCAACTTCAACATCGGCGATTTTATGCGCCTCGACCGACTCCATCATCTGCCGGTCAATCGCATCAACCGCCTCCTCCAGGGGCATTTCCCTGGCGGCAAACTTCGGCTCCCAATAGCGGTAAGTCCGGCAGCCGGTTTCATCATAAATCAAATAATGTGCCGGCGGCAGTTTTTTGACGCCTTTAAAAAAGCAGTCCTCAGTGACCGAATACTGAAACGACAAATAATTTTCCAGCACCGCCTCATCCAGCTCTTTGACAAAGTTCGGATGCGGCAAAAAAGCCTTAATTTCCGAACCGAATAAAAAGCTGCCGCCCATGTTCGGCGCATAATAAAACGGTTTGATGCCAAAAAAGTCTCTGGCTGCAAACAGCTGTTTCTTTTCAATATCATAAACAGCAAAGGCAAACATCCCTCTTAATTTATTCAGCACATCCTGACCGTAAGTTTCATAGGCCGTCAGCAAAACCTCGGTATCGCCGTTGGTCTGAAAGGTTTTGCCCTGCGCCGTCAGTTCCGCTTTCAGCTCCCGATAATTATAGATTTCGCCATTAAAGACCATTACTTTTTTGCGGTCGGCGCTGTACATCGGCTGATGCGATAACTCCAAATCCACAATACTGAGCCGGCGAAAGCCAAGTGCAGCATGTTCCCCTACATAGTAACCATCCTCGTCCGGGCCGCGATGAATAATCTTATCGGCCATATCCTTTATAATCTGCTCTTTTCTTTCAATTTCATCAATAAAACCTACAAATCCGCACATATCTTTCCTTCCATTCCGCTCTCCGCTTTTTCATTCATCTTTCCCCAGCGGTGCACAAGCAGCCGCTCTTGCACGCCGGGAGATCGCCTTTCCGGCTGAAAATGCTCCCCACTCGCGCAGAAACAAAATTGAACCATCTCTACCTGAACTATAATACAAATTCCTTGACTGCCTGCTGCAGCCTTTGAACCGTTTTTTCTGTTCTCTCCCGCGTGACCGGCAAAATAATATCGGCGTACTTACGGTACAGCGGCTCTCTTTCCCGGCAAACATCTTCCAGGGTCAGGCCTTCCGGAATCAGAATTCCCCGCTTGCCCGGCGAAATAATCCGGCGCAGGATTTCCTGATAAGGAACTGCCAAATATACGACTATGCCCTGCCGTTTCAGGTTTTCCATTGCTTTTTCATAATAAACCGCACTGCCGCCGGTAGAAATGACGGTCCGCTTAAAATCAACCTCCCTGAGGACGGCTTCTTCCTTGCGGGCAAACTCGGCATTGCCCTCGGTATCAATAATTTCCTGCAATAACTTATGATATTTCTGTTGAATCAGCAAATCCGTATCCACAAAGTCATAGCCGATGCGCTTGGCTAAAATTACTCCCAGTGTTGATTTGCCCGAACCCGACATACCAATCAGAATCACATTGTTTTGCTTCATATTATTTCACAAATCCTTCTTTTTCATAAATGGCTTTGAGCTTTAAGCCAATTTCTTTCATACTTCTTTGCCTTGCTATTTTCAATCCGTTTTCTCTTAATTGCAGCTTTTCTCCACGCAAAATAGATTCAATCTTTTCTTTAAATTCTTCTGTCGTCTTTGCTTTGCAGACATGAACATCCGCTTCCAGCCAATGGTCATACACCGGAATATCCCGAACAACCACCGATATCCCGCACGCCAATGCTTCCAGTACCACAATGCCCTCGGTTTCTTCATGGGTCATAAACGCAAATACATCCGCACCACAATAGGCATCCCGCAATTCATTCGGTGTAACAAATCCCGGAAAATGCAAGTTTTTCGGCGGATTTTCCACTACATCCCGAACTGCTTGCGGAACAATGGACAAATTGGTATTGCCAAACCACATAAACTCGGCATTTGGCATTTGCCTTGCCAAATCGGCAAATTCGATAATTCCTTTTCTGGCAATAAAATGACCAGCCGATATAATCACCGGTGTCCCCTCGGCAATGCCATACTTTTGACGAAAACTTTGCTTTTTCTTATCATTCGGCAAGAAAAAATAAATATCAATTCCATTGGAAATCGGATAAATTTGTTTATCAATTCCGTATTTTCGGAGTAAACTCTTGGAATACTCAGTGGGAGTAATAATAATATCCCCCAAATTATAACAAAACTGTATCCAGCGCTTAAAAAACGGAGCCAGCCAATTTGAACCCTTAAAGGAATTGCGAAAATCTTCTTCCGTAGAATGAGCATAATAAACGACCGACTTTCCCTGCATCTTGGCAATACGGCTGGCAATCACAGAATCCGGAAAGATGGTATTAATATGAATTATATCCGCGGGTTTCCACCATGAATTGGTCGTTTCGATTCCTGCCGCTTCCAAACTTCTGGTTTGATGCAAAATCGCTCTCCCGATTCCGCTTTTACGAATATAACGAAATCCTCCCATATAGATTTGTACTCTCATTTTTATTACCTCCCATGTTGTCAACTTGATTACTCAGAGAGATATAATACCACCGGACAATGGTCGCTCCCCATCACATCGGCATGAATCTCCGCATCCGCGATTCTGTCCTTAAAATCATTCGACACCAGAAAATAGTCGATTCTCCAGCCGATATTCCGCTCTCTGGCCTTACCGAAATAAGACCACCACGAATACGCCTCGGTTTTATTCGGATACAAATAGCGAAAAGAATCCGTAAATCCGGCCGCCAAAAGAGCGGTCATCTTTTCCCTTTCCTCATCGGTAAATCCGGCATTGCGGCGGTTCGACTTGGGATTGGCCAAATCAATCTCCTGATGCGCCACATTTAAGTCACCGCAAACAATAACCGGCTTCTTTTGATTTAAGCTGACAAGATATTGGCGAAACGCATCCTCAAAGTTCATGCGGTCGGGCAAACGCTCCAGTTCCCGCTTGGAATTAGGCGTGTAGACCGTCACCAGAAAGAACTCCGGCATTTCCAGCGTAATCACCCGCCCCTCCTGATCATGCTCCGGCACGCCGATATCATAAGTCACGGCCAGCGGCTCTTCTTTACTGAAAATGGCTGTGCCCGAATAGCCCTTCTTGGTCTTGGCATAATTAAAATATTGATGATAGCCCGGCAAATCAAGCGTTACTTGCTCCGGCTGAATTTTTGTTTCCTGCAAACAAAAAAAATCTGCCTGCTGATTTTGAAAATATTCATAAAAACCCTTGCCGACAGCAGCCCGGATTCCATTGACATTCCATGAAATAAATTGTTTCATACTTTCTCCGCTTCTTGATAAAAACTTTTTGATTTCTGTTTAAGCTGCGCAACACTCTGAAAAGCCGGCTTCCCTAATTGCTCCTGATAACCGGACTTGACTCCGCTTCCATTCTCAGTTCTGCTTTTTTTTCAGCGGACAGCTTTTCCCCGCCCGACAAGCTTCTATTCGATGAATAACCAAAATAACTGCCAGTCCCGCAAAAGCCAGTCCGACCCGAGCCAGCGCCGCCGCTGAAAACGGGTTAGTGATACCGCTAAAAGGCCAGAGCTTGCGAAGCGAACCGAGCATCATACCAATTAAAAAAGCAAACAAAGCATCATGATAGTGCTTTAACGCCCATTTTAACAGCTTAGAAAAACCGATAATGCCGATGACCGCGCCGGCGGCAAAAACCAAGATAATAAAAATATGATTATCGGCAAAAGGCGATTTGACCACTGCCATAATCTGTTTATATTTGCCCAGCAGCAGCAGGATAAAAGAACCCGATATGCCCGGCAAAATCATGGCGCAAATCGCTACCACTCCGCTGAAAAAGAAAGCTGCCAGCGTTGCCGGCGTTTCCATCGGCAACAAACCGACCAGCCAAAAAAGGAGAACCGCCCCTGCCGCCAAAAAGCCAAAACTGACGGCTGTCCGCTTCAAATCCTTGCTCATCAAAACAACCGAGCCTAAAATCAAACCGAAAAACACGGCAAAAGTCAGTGCTTCATGATAGGTCAGTAAATAAGTCATTACGCTGGCCAGGCTGAAAATTGCCGCCCCAATGCCCAATACCAAGGGCAGCAAAAAGCGCAGGTTCATTCGTTTAATCAGCGCCTGCCATTTGCCGGCGAATAACAGTCCCAGCATCTGCCCGTCATAACCGCTGATGGTGTCAATCAATTCCTCATAAATCCCGACAATCAAGGCAATCGTACCGCCGGACACTCCGGGAATCACGTCCGCCACCCCCATAAAAAAACCTTTCAGCATTAAAATCAGCGCTGTCAGGCCATAATTTTTCCTGTCTGTCTGTAAAGTCTGTTCCTCCGGTTTCACTTCTTCCTCCGTTTGCTTTCCTGATAACTCTATTTTTCTGCCGCCGGTGTTTCAGCGGTTATTTCACTTTCCTCTGCTGCCGGTCTCTCCGCCGGCTCTGCATTTTCCTCTGCTGCCGGTTTTTCCGCCGGTTCTGCGCTTTTCTCTGCCGCCATTGTTTCATCGGCTTGCGCCAGTTTCTTAACTTTAGCGTCTAATATTGATGTCATCACCACCGACACCAGCAAAAGCGCCACGGCTGTATAAACCAGAGTCCAATGCCGGTTAAACGGGCAAGCGCCCTGGCTGATTGCCGGCAGATAATCTTTCGCCACAATCGCCAGCGTGACAGCAGCAAAACCAATGGCCACTGCAAAAATGCCATTACTTAGTCTTTTTATTTTCTTCTTATCCATAATTCCTCATTTTACCTTATTATGCTCAGCACTGCTAAGAAGCCGGGCGTTTAACTGCGAAATACACTGCCGCCGATAAATTCGCGCAGGATTGAATTACCAGGCACATTTTCACTGCCGTAGCCCAGAAAATAGTCCAAAAACTTTAACAGCCGCCGAGCCTCATTATAAACCGGAGAAGTTTCCGGAATATGAAACAGCAGCGGATCGGCATATTGTTTTAAAATCGCCAGTTCATAAATATGCGCCGAATTAAACATAAAGTCCGCCGATTCCTGATAGGGGAAAATATATTTCTCCTCGCCCCGGCGCACCGAGTTCCACATCATTAAAGTTTTTTCAGCCGATGCCCCGCGATACTGAAAATCCCGCACCATCCGGCGAATACAGCGGCCGTCAGTGGTCGGAATCCGGTTGTGCTCATCCAAGTTCAGCTGAGTCAACGCACTGATATAAATTTTATATTTATTTTCCGCCGGCAAAGAGTAGGTCAGGGCATCGTTTAAGCAATGAATCCCCTCAACCACCAAAATCTCATGCTCCAGCAGCTCGGTCGGAGTATCGGCGTACTCCCTGACTCCGGCCACAAAGTCAAACCTCGGCAAACGCACGGGCTTACCGGCCAAAAGGTCAGCCATATCCCGGTTAAAGCCGGCCACGTCAATTGCTTCAATCGTTTCAAAATCATAATTGCCGTTTTCATCCCGCGGTGTTTTTTCCCGGTCAACAAAATAGTCATCGACCGAAATAATCTTAGCCCGAATTCCGTTCGCCAATAGCTGAATCGCCAGCCGGTGAGCAAAGGTTGTTTTGCCGGAAGACGAGGGACCGGCAATAAAGACAAACTTTTTCTTATCAATATTAGCGGCAATCTGGGCGCCGATCTCGGAAATCGTTTTCTCCATCAGCGCTTCCGTCACCAAAATCAAATCTTTCATTCGGCCGTTTTCAATCATGCCGTTTAGTTCCGCCGCGTTTTCCACCCGAATCAGACGTCCCCAGTCCATCGTTGTTTTTAAGACTTCAAACAGTTTCCGGTCCGGTGCAAAAACAGCCGCCTTATCCGGCGTCTGCCGCTCCGGCATCTGCAAAATAAAGCCGTTTTCATAGGGATGCAGCGAAAAATCCGGCAAATATCCGGCACTCGGCACCATATAGCCGTAAAAATAATCCAAATAGCCTTCAAGCTCATAAACATTGGTTTCCGATGCCCGACGGTATTTCATCAGCTTGGCTTTGTCCGGCATGCCCTGTTTGTGAAAAAGCCCGGCCACTTCCTTGGTTTTTAACTGATGCTTGCGCAGCGGCATATCTTCTTTGATGCACTTTTTCATTTGCTCTGACACCTGCTGCAAAAAAGCGGCATCCGCCGGCAGACAGGTGCCATCTTTCAGCGCCCTGATTTCACAATAAAAGCCCTGATTAATGGAAAACTCAATCTCCGTTTCATAACCTTGTTTGCCCTGCTTTTCCAGTACCTGCTGTACTGCCCACACCAGCAAAAAAGACAGCCCTCTCTGCACCGTCCGATACCCGTCCGGTGTTGTCGCATCCAGCCAGCGGACTTGATCATTTGCTTTCACTTTTCTGGTCAATTCCTTCAGGCTGCCATTGACTTCCGCTAATACAATCCGGCCGGCAAAACTCTTTTGTTCTTTTTCTGCCAGATCTTTTAAACAAAGATTTTTTTCCTGTTTTTTTTCGGTTTGCATCAAATGAATCACTTCTTTCTCCTTTGGGGTCGGCAACTATTCTTCCCGCAGCAAAGCCTCCAAACCTTTGATCTGCCTTTCGGTATCGGCTTTTTTTTGCCCGGCTGCCGAGTTTTCCGGCGGCGCGTCCTTTAGGCTTTGCCAAATCAATTTCAATTCCTGCAATTCCAACTGCCTTAATTCCCGCAACATTTCCTTATCTTTTGTCTTTTCGGCTTTTCCGAAATAGTATTCGCTCTCGCTGTACGGTTCATCCTGCCCCCAGTCGGCATAAATCACCGCATAATACTTGCCGGCTTCTTTCAGATAATGCTCCTGCCGAATCCGGTAGCCCAGCCGGTGCAGACAGCGCCGCACCAAATGCCGGTCGGCATGAGGCGATAAAATCAATTCTGTCTTTTCAGTCAGACAGTCTGCTCCATTTTGCAGAATCGCGTCCATAATGATGCCGCCCATGCCGGTAATAATCAGCGTGGTCAGCTTCCTGCCCCGGCAGGCGGCCAAACCATCCGACTGCAAAAAATGAATTTGTCCCGGCACGCCGTAACTGGCGGCATTAGCCGCCGCCCGCAAAAGCGGACGTTCCCGTACATCCAGTCCATAAATCTCCCGTTCGGGAAAGCGCTTCGCCAAATAAATCGGAATCAAGCCGTGATCTGTTCCGACATCAGCTAATATACCGCCCGGATGTCTGACCAAATCGGCAATCAGCTGCAATCTTCTTGTTAATTTCATAACTTAACTACCCGCTTACCTGACCTGTAAGCCTATTCCAAATAATCTTTCAATTTCCGGCTGCGGCTGGGGTGACGGAGCTTGCGCAGCGCCTTGGCCTCAATCTGACGAATCCGCTCTCTGGTAACATTAAACTCCTTGCCCACTTCTTCCAGCGTTCTGGCCCGGCCGTCCGTCAGGCCAAAACGGAGATTGAGCACCTTCTGCTCCCGGTCAGTTAAGGTTTTAAGGACATCAACCAGCTGCTCTTTCAGCAGGGTAAAAGCCGCCGCATCAGCCGGTACCGGCACATTGTCATCCTGAATAAAGTCGCCCAAATGGCTGTCCTCTTCTTCGCCGATCGGCGTTTCCAAAGAAACCGGTTCCTGCGAAATCTTTAAAATCTCTCTCACCTTATCAACCGGCATATCCAGTTCCTCGGCAATTTCCTCCGGCAGCGGGTCGCGGCCCAGTTCCTGCAAGAGCTGACGCGATACCCGAATCAGCTTATTGATTGTTTCGACCATATGCACCGGAATCCGAATCGTTCTGGCCTGATCGGCAATGGCTCTGGTAATCGCCTGCCGAATCCACCAGGTAGCATAGGTACTGAACTTATAGCCCTTGGTATAATCAAACTTTTCCACCGCTTTCATCAGGCCCAGATTGCCTTCCTGAATCAAGTCCAAGAACAGCATTCCCCGGCCGACATAGCGCTTGGCAATGCTGACCACCAAACGCAAATTGGCTTCCGTCAGCTGCTGTCTGGCCTTAACATCGCCCTCGCCCATTTTTTGAGCCAGTTCTACTTCCTCATCCGCCGACAGCAGCGGCACTTTTCCGATTTCTTTTAAATACATCCTGACCGGATCGTCAATATTGATACCGTCGGGCAGAGTCAGATCCAACTCGATTTCTTCGTCGTCATCTTCTTCCTCTTCCTCGTCAACGGCCATGCCCAGAACGTCAATTCCCATTTTATCGAGATAGTCATACATATGCTCGATATCTTCCGAGTCCAGTTCGATATCTTTCAAAGAATCCTCAATTTGACGGTATTCCAGCACATTCTTCTTCCGTTTTGCTTCATTGACCAGTTTTTCTAAATATTCCGTTAATTTTGGATTTTCAATATCGCCCATTTTTCTTTCCTTTCTGCTGACATGATAAAACCATCCCCGCTTTCTGCCCTGCCGTTTTAAACCGCATTGCCGACCGCCCTCATTATCTAATCGCCCAACTCTATTTTAAACTGCAATAATTTTTTCTTTTCCTCAATCATCTTCAGCAGCTCGTTTGGATCCTTTTCCTGTTTCTGCTTTTCTTTCAAGGCAAACTCCCGCATCGTCCGCACCGCATCGGTAATCAGCTGCTCCAGCTGCGCCTGATTATCCGGCTCCAGTCTGCGGCTGAAGAGCGACGCAATCTTTTTCTGGTCACCGACCTCCGGAAAATGATGCATCATAACCACCGGATCCGGTGTCCCTCCCTCTTCATAGACCGCCGCCGTCAATTCAAACAGCTTCCGATAAAACTCATTTTGAAAATGCTCGGCTTTGATATACGGCTGCACCGCTGCAAAGACCCGGCGATGCGATACAATCACGCTGATCAGTTCTTCTTCCGCTCCGCCAAAGGCTCTCTGCCTTTCTTTTTTGTAATTTTCGCTATTATTAAATTTCGCTATCCCCTGCTCTTTTCCTTTTTTTGCCAGAAAATCATTTATTCCTTCGGCATTCAAGGCATACCGGCGAATAATCGCATCCCGGTAGCTGTTAATCTCCAATTTGGAATCCAGTGTCAAAAGCCGGCGGACAACTTCCTCGGAAAAACGGACTTGATCGGCCGGATCAGCCAAGTCATATTTTTTCGCTTCCTGCTCAATCTCAAACATAAAACTGGGCAGCGCCTGTTCAATCGCCTGTTCAAAAGCAGCTTTCCCCTGCTTTTGAATCAATTCATCCGGATCCTTGGCTGTTTGCAGGCGAATCACCCGGGCTTCAATCCCTTCGGATTTCAGGATTGGAATCGCCCGCAGCGCTGCCTGAACACCGGCTCCGTCCGAGTCATAACTCAAATACACCTTTTGCACATAGCGCTTAATCGTATGGGCATGATTTTTGGTAAAAGCCGTGCCTAAAGAGGCCACCGTATTGTCAAACCCCGCTTCCTGCAAACTGATTACATCCATATAGCCCTCAGCCAGCAAAAAATACGGCTGGCGGCTGGATTTGGCCAGGTTCAAACCATATAGGTTTTTCGATTTGTCAAAAATCTCCGTTTCCGGCGAGTTTAAATACTTGGGCAAAGCGTCGCCAAAAACCCGACCGCCGAAAGCAATCACCCGGTTTTGGCTGTCCCAGATGGGAAACATCAGCCGGTTAAAAAAACGGTCATAATATCTGTCTTTTTTCTGCTTATCCGGCATGGCCAGGCCCGCATCCACTAACTGCTGCGGGGAAAAACCCTTGCCGGTTAAAAAGCGGAACAAATCGTCCCGGTAGACCGTAGCATAGCCCAGCGCAAACTTTTTAGCCGTTTCCGCGGAAATATTTCTCTGCTCTAAATACTGTCTAGCCACCCGGCCGTAGGCTTCATGCGTTAAACAATAATAATAGTACCGCGCCGCCTGGTAATTAGCGTCATACAGGCTTTTCCTGTATTCCTGCTTTTTCCGTTCCGCTTCACTCAGTTCCGCTTCCGGCAGGCGAATCTTGGCCCGATCCGCCAAATAGGCAATCGCCTCCTGAAAATTGAAGTTTTCATACTCCATGATAAAGGTAAAAACATTACCGCCGTTGCCGCAGCCGAAACAGTAGTACATCTGCTTGTCGGGGCTGACGGAAAAGGACGGAGTTTTTTCATTATGAAAAGGGCATAGCCCAAAATACGAACCGCCCTTTTTTTCCAAATGCACATATTGCCCGACCACTTCCACGATGTCGTTTTGCTGTCTGATCTCTTCAATCAGGTCTTCCTTGTAATACATAGCTATTCCTTCCAGACGCCGGGAACAAAGATTTCCTCAAACCTGCGAATCGCATATTGATCCGTCATGCCGGAAATATAATCCAGCACCACTCGCTTGGGCGAAGGATATTTACTTATCTGCCGGACATATTCCTCCGGCAGCTCCTCCGGGTGGCGAATAAAATGTTCAAACAACGCTTTCAGCATGCGCTGAGCTTTAAAATCCTCATCTTTAGCCCGCGAGCCGGTATAAACATGCTGAAACATATACTGGCGCAGTTCCATCATCGCCTTGTCAATTTCCGGTGACATATAGACATCCGGCTTATCCAGAGAGTTCCACACCACATCATGAATCAAGGTATCTAAACGCTCCTTGATGTTTCTGCCCAGAACCCGCGTCAAATGCTCCGGCAAATCTTCCTCCTGCAGCACCTTGCCCCGCAGTGCATCGTCAATATCATGATTGATATAGGCAATCTTATCTGCCAGCCGGACAGCCTTACCTTCGAGCGTAGAGGGCTGACAGCGGCTGGGATGATTTAAAATCCCGTCCCTGACCTCTTTGGTCAGATTTAAACCCTGATAATTATTTTCCAGACATTCCACAATCCGCAGGCTTTGCTCATTGTGCTCAAAAGAAATCGGATCTTCCGGAAGGATTTCCCGGCAGGCATCAGCTAGCGCCCGCTCACCAGCATGGCCAAAGGGGGTATGCCCCAAATCATGCCCCAGTGCAATCGCTTCAGTTAGATCCTCGTTCAGTGACAGCGACCGGGCAATCGTCCGGGCAATCTGCGCCACCTCTAAGGTATGCGTCAGCCGCGTCCGGTAATGGTCGCCCTCCGGCGCAATAAAGACCTGCGTCTTATGCTTTAACCGGCGAAAGGACTTAGAATGCAGAATCCTGTCCCGGTCTCTTTGAAAATCCGTCCGCATATCGCAGGGCGCCTCCAACCACTCCCGACTGTTCTGCGCATTTTCGCTGAAACAGGCATACGGACTTAACAATAATTTTTCCCGTTCATATTGCCGCTCTCTTAAATTCATCCAAAACCTCCCTTGCGCCGCTGCCGCGCCGCCTTTTCGTGGTCTTTGATTTTCCCGGTATCGCCTTTTATTATTCGACCTATCTGAGCGGAATCCTTTTAAAAAATTGAAATAATAAGCTCCTTTTCCAAAATATCGGTAAAAGGAGCTTATAGGACTGTCATGATTTGTTTACAGCTGTTTTGCATTTCGCGAATTGCAAATGGCGTTTGAACCGGAACTATGATTTTAACCAAAAAAGAATTACTATTCGCCTTTGGCCCAGTTATCCAGTTTTTCCATGGTCAGGCGATAGGTATCCTGGCTGATCTGCGGCAGCTTTCCGCCCCACAGTTCCTCGGCCTGTTTAAAACCTTCCTTGATCGACGCTACCAAGGCATCTTTTTGCTTGACATCGCCGCCGGAAATCGCTTTGGCAAATTCAACCAACCGGTCCGATGTGCTTTCTGCACTCCAATAACCGCCGTCTGCTACATCTTTCTTCGCCTGCTCAATATCAGCCGCCGTAAAGTCAAAGTCAAAACCTTCCACCTTTTCCCCAGCCAATGCCCGGCCTAAAATATTTTTTAAGCCGCCGGCCTGCTTGATAAAGGTATCCTTGGCTGTACCCAGCATTTTTTGCAGCATCTTCTGCTGACTTTCCGCCTGCATCTGCCGAATCTTAACTAGGTCCGGCTTAACATAGCCGGCTTTTTTCGCCGCTTCCTGCTCCGACACCTCCAGCGTCGCTGCCGGTTTTTCCTGAGTTTCTTCCTTTACTTCTTCCTTTTTTACCGTTTCGTTCTTGGGCAGTATTTCCTTAGCGTACTCATAACCTGCCTGCATTACCTGATTTACCATGATAGCATTCCTCCTTGTGCTATTGGTTTGGATTCAGCTTTCTTTGCTTCATTCCGCTGCCGGATCAATCCCTTTCTCCGGTGCGGCCTTCTTCCGCCTCCCGGCGGCTTTAGAAAACCAAATCAAATGATTACTCTTTCTTTATCGGCCAATTTCACTTTTTCTTTAATTTCGTTTTTGCCCTTCCAATCACTGCTCAATTAAAAATTCCTTGGCCAGCCAGCCGGAAATATTACCGGAATTATCGGTCGTATACAGCCAAGTGTAGCCGTCTTTCTTAATTTCCTCGACACCATACTCAACTGTCAGGATTTCGCCGCCATAAACTTTTCCTAAGCTGGGAGCATCCAAACCCGGATTTTTCCGGACATTTAACGCATCGGCATTCACCCGGTAACTGACCCGCTTACTGCCCGAGGGAATCACCGGCGCAATCGGCTCGGCCGCAATCATGCTGTTCTTAGAGTTAGCCAAGGCGCTGCGGTATTCCTGAACAAACTCATTCACCCCCACTGCCACCGCTCTGGCAATAACACTGCGGTAGTTATCGGTAAAGAGCAGCGCTTCCTCCACCGGATTACTCAAAAATCCGGCTTCGACCAAAATCGCCGTCATCTTGGAATTGGCTGTTACCACATGTTTGGCGGTTTTCACTCCGCGGTCAATCGCCGAAGTTGCGTTAATTAAAGTTTTATTGACTTTCGCGGCTAATTTCTTCTCCAGGGAGGCATATTCGCCGACCTTGCCGACGCCGCTGTACCAGACCTCAATCCCATTGGCCGCCCGATTCGGATCGGCCGAATTGGCATGCATACTGATGAAAATATCCACCTTCAGGGAATTGGCCATATTCGCTCTGGTCATCAAATCCGGATAGGTATCCGTTTCTCTGGTCATATACACAACATAGCCCATCGCCTGCAAATCTTCTTTTAGCTTTAAAGAAGCCGCCAGAGCATAATCCTTTTCCATTTTTTGACCGGCGGAAATCGTGCCCGAATCCCGGCCGCCATGCCCCGGATCAATTAAAATATGAACATATTTATTTTGTTCCGATATCTCCGCTCCGCCGGGCAGCGGCAACAGCTTCGCCTGACTGATCCGTCTTTCCAGCGTATCCCGCCAGTCTTCCACCAGCTGCGGCCCGGTCGGGTCAGTTGGGGAAGGATTGACGGAACCTTCATTATTTTTTTTATCCGGCGCGGTTTTATCGGCCACATCTTCCTGCCGCCGTCCTTCGGCCATTGCCTCGATCGCCCGAATATCAATTTGCAGGGAATTATCCTCAAAGAAATACTGCAATTCGCTTAAATTGGCGATTTTAGACACTTCAAAGACAACCCGGCTGATTGCTTCCTTGCCATCGCCATTGCCCTGAAACTGCGCCACTCGAATTTTATTGATATTATCATAGGAAATCGGTAAAAACTCCCATTTGCCCGGAGTAAACACCGCTCCATCAACATCAAAAATAATCCGATTCGGCTCCTCCAGAGCGGAAACTTTTACTTTCTTTTGGCCAATGCCGCTTAGGCGCAGCACCACCTTACCGTTATAAACCATGACCTCGGCTTTTTCAATGCTGTTGCCCGCCGGGCTGCCGGGATAAGAGGGCTGACCGGGTACGGCCGGAGAATCACTGACTTCAGCCGGTGTCAACGTTCCGGTTCGGCTGGCCGCTTCATAACCCACGGTAAAGCCAAGCGCTTCGCCGATTGCCCGAAGCGGCACCATTGTCCTCATTTCCCCGTTTTCAAAAACGGCAATCCGCGGAATTGAGCCATTATCAAGTGTAATCTCCTGTCCGTTGACCAACATTCGGTTTTGGCCTATCCACAACTCAATTTCTTTTTTCAGGGTGGTAATTACCACTCTTTGCGCCGCCTGATCCCATTTTACATCGGCGCCGACATGCTCCGCCAAAAACCGCACCGGCACTACAATCCGGGAGTCCAGCACATACGGCGGCACCGCCATCGGTACCTCCTGCCCGTTTAATTTAACCTGTGCGGCAAACGCGGTATAGGCCTGCCCGCCGATTTTAACTGTCATCTGCCCGTTAGCGGCCAGTGCTCCCGGCATTTGCAGCCATAGAATACAAAGTGCCAGCACGGCTACTGTTATTCTTTTTCGCTTCATTTTTATTCTTCTTTCTTTACTTTCTTTATTTCAAAAAACCGTTATACTTCAGACGTTAAGCAAATAGCTATGTATGATTGCTACGTCTTTGAAAAGCAAGCTTTCCCGGCGTAACAATCATACATATCTGCTTATCTGAACGATAAGCAAATAAACATATATAATTGCCTGAACTTATAACAAAAAGTCATCCCGCTTGGGGGAAAAAATATCTACAATCTTGCCCGGTTTAATACAAGTGGCATTATGCATCGCTCCCGACGGAATATAAATCGAATCGCCCGCCTTTAAGACCGTGGTTTCTCCATCAATAATAAAGGAATGCTCACCTGAAATCACATAAGTAATCTGGGTATGCGGATGTGAATGCTCTTTGCCGGTTGCTCCGGCCTCAAAGGTCAGCTCGCAGACCATTAAATTGTCATCATAACTCAGGACCTTATGCAGCGTCCCCTCTCCCATTTTTCTGGTAATTGCTTCTTCATTTCTGACTACCTGCATTTTATACTCCTTCCTTGACTAAAGCCCACCGGCCATGTTGCTCTAAACTCTGGTTTTTATCTGTGCCTTACCTGACTTTCTCCGCCGAAACGCCGCGGATGCCGCCGGCACAGTCTGCAGAAAGTCCGGTGTTACGTTTTGATTTTGATCCCTGTTTTCTCTTTCCAATGTGTAAAATATATCATATTTTATCTGAAAAGCAAAGCCCTTTCCCAATTTTGTCATAGAAATGTTAAATAAAGAACTCAGCTTTCCCATGTTCGTCAGAACAGTCTTTTTTAGGTAGACCGCCCGCCCGGGCAGAAGTACAAAGCGGTTCAATCAGGGGAAAATTGAATAAAGAATCTCTTTACGAATT
This sequence comes from Lachnospiraceae bacterium oral taxon 500, assembly GCA_002999035.1. Taxonomy (NCBI): domain Bacteria; kingdom Bacillati; phylum Bacillota; class Clostridia; order Lachnospirales; family Lachnospiraceae; species Lachnospiraceae bacterium oral taxon 500. The sequence continues at coordinate 1,992,288 of CP027241.1, read as the reverse complement.
CCTTCAAATCTGGTAGTATAAAAAAGGTGATTTTCCATATTTTTTGACACCACACAGAAAGGATTTATATTATGGCTAAAACATTACCTAAGCGTTCCGAGGTTGCCCCGGAAACTACATGGGATCTGTCTCATATTGTTAAAGACGACGCCGCCTGGCAGGAGCTTTACCGGCAGTGCGAGCAAACCGTTACAGAATTAACTGGCTTAGAGCAGGAATTTTTAAGCTCATCCGAAAAGCTCCTTCATTTCCTGCAAACCAAGGACCGGCTGGAAGAAAACTTCGGCCGAATTTACGGCTATGCCCAAATGGGCTGGCATCAGGACACCTCCAATGCCGAAAAACAAGCCCTGGCGCAAAAATCAGAGGCTTTATTAGTACTGATTCAGTCACAGCTTTCCTTTGTGGAGCCAATGCTGTTAACCTTATCCGCTGCTGATTTAGAGCGGTATTTCACCGAAAAGCCGGAACTGACTGTCTACCGTCAGTATTTTGACAACTTATTCCGCACCCAGCAGCATGTTCTGCCCAAAGAGCAGGAAGAACTGCTGGCTTTGGTCGGTGACGTGACCGCCGGGATTGACAATACCTTCTCCATGTTCAACAACGCCGATATCCGCTTTCAGCCGATTACCGACGAGAATGGCGAAACGGTTGAACTGACCCACGGTAATTATATCGGCTTTATGGAAAGTGCTGACCGGCAAGTCCGGCAAGCGGCTTTTTCCTCAATGTATGCCGCTTATAAGGCCAATATCAACACCCTGGCTTCGATTTATAATATGAACTTAAAAAGCCATCTGCTGAATATGCGGGCCAGAGGCTTTGCCTCCACTTGCGAAGCCGCTTTATTTGTCAATAATGTTCCCGTTTCCATTTATGACCAGCTCCTTAGCACCATCAATGAATCTCTGCCGGTTTTTCACCGCTATATGCGCCTGCGCAAAAAGATTTTAAAGCTGCCGGAACTGCATATGTATGATATTTATACACCGCTTTTCCCGGATACCGATACCAAAATCAGCTTTGAGGACGCTAAGGAAACCGTGTTAAAAGCAATTGCCCCGATGGGCGAAAAATATGTCAACACGGTTAGACACGCTTTTGACAACCGCTGGCTGGACGTTTACGAAAACAAGGGCAAACGCAGCGGCGCTTATTCCTGGGGCGTTCACGGCGTTCATCCCTATGTTCTGCTCAATCATACCAATACTTTAAACAATATGTTTACCTTGGCACATGAAATGGGTCATGCTATGCATTCTTACCTGTCCAGTGAAAAACAGGCTTATGTCAACCATGACTATTCGATTTTCTTAGCGGAAATTGCTTCGACCTGCAACGAAAACCTGCTGATTCAGTATCTGCTGAAAAATACCGAGGACAAGAAGCTGCGGCTGGCCTATATGAACCATTTCTTAGAAGGCTTCCGGGGTACGGTCTTCCGCCAGACCATGTTTGCCGAGTATGAACGCGCCACCCATGAATTGGTGGAAAAGGGCGAAGCGATTACCGCCGAGGCTTTAAGCGAAATGTACTACCGCTTAAATCAAAAATATTACGGCGACGCGGTCGTATCCGATGATGACATTCGTTATGAATGGTCCAGAATTCCGCATTTTTACTATAATTATTATGTTTTCCAATATGCCACCGGCCTGATCAGTTCGGTTGCGATTGCCGACATGATTTTGACCGAAGGACAAACGGCTGTTGACCGCTACACCAACGAGTTCCTGTCAGCCGGCCGCTCCAAATACCCCTTGGATATTCTGAAAAACACCGGCGTCGATATCACTCAAAAAGAACCGATGCTCCGCGCGATTAAAGTGTTTGAGAACATGATGGATGAAATGGAAAAGTTGATTTAATGATAAGGATTTTATACTTTTGATGTCCCCATAATATACGGCGGATTGCCAATCCTATCGGGATATCAATGACATAACCCCATTTAATGAAACCCCCGCTCTTTACAGGCCTAAGAAGCCTATAAAAAGCGGGGTTCTTTTATTTTATTCGTAATAATTCTATTTCATATTCCAGCAGTATTGTGGTGTATTCATTAGCCTTTTCCTGCATTGTTTTCTGGCAAATTCCATTCTGTTGACACCCTCTCCTTGAAATTTATTTGCGGATTCCGCATTTTTTCCTCGGCAGTTATTCCGCAAAACTCAGCCGGTAAATCCCCTGCTCGGCCATATCCTTTAGCAGTGCCTGCTTCTGCTGGGGCGCAAACAGGAAAATAATCCCGCAGTCGCCGCCGCCCGCGCCGGAGAGCTTCCCCACTGCGTCATAGCGCTCGGCCAATTCCGCTAAAGCCTTTAATTCAACAGTTTCAATTTGAATCCGGCACACAGCGGCCAATTCCGCCAACCCTTGCCGGAGCCGGCGAATCGCCTGCTTAAAATCCTCTTTTTCTCCGGCTTCTATGGCCTGAATCAAATGCTCCACCCATTTTTGACTATGCCGTAAAAATTCAGCATATTCTTTTTTCTCTTTGGCCAGACCGACCTCATAAACCAACTGCGAAGAAATCGCTTCTTTTCCCGTCCAGCCAATCACCGTTTCCACCGGCAAATGATTTGTCAGCCGCCGAATCATTAAACCGCGCCAGTCGGCTGCTACAATTTCCTTTATCGGTTTCTGCTCCAGCCAGTCCGTAATCTGCCGCCGGTCAAAGGATGTATACGCAATCAGCCCACCGTAGGTACAACTGGCCACATCACCCATCGATCCGTTGTTACCGATTTTCAGTAAAATCAAACAAGCCAGCTTAAAGACCAGCAAATCATCTTCCTTTTGCCCGTACAGGCGCAAAATCCCGCGAACAACCGCCACTACCACCGCGCCGCTCGAACCAAAACCGTATTTTTGAAAGGCGCTGTCATGCAAATCACTGTCAATTTCCAAATCAAATACTCTTAACGGAATTTCCTGCTCGCTCAAATACTCGCTCATCAACTCAACCGTCTTTATAATCAGGCTGTAATCATCATGATGGTCAATATGGAGCTTGCCGTTTTTATAAGACCACAGCAAATGATGATGATACAGCGTTGAGTGGATATTACCCAAACCGGCTGAAAAATCCAATTTTGCCTCCAAATAGCGGTTGACCGCCATGACAACCGCCGTATGTCCGGCTTCCACCACCGCGTACTCGCCGCCCCAATACAGCTTTCCCCCTACCTTAACGTTGACCAAAGCCTTCACACTCCTTTATCTGATAGCCCCTCCCGGCATAAGCCGGCAGCAGCTGCTCCTTAGCATAATGCTTTTGCATTTCTTTCGTTATTTGCGGCAAATCTTCCTTCCGGCAAAAAATCTTAATATTCGGCCCGGCATCAACCGTAAAATACGCCTCTGTTCCCTGCCGGCGAAGCTGGCGCACCCGCTCCATCGCTGCGATGCTTTCCGGCTGCAAATAGGTAAACGGCTCGGCGCAGCCCCAGGTGGTTGCGTGCATTTTCAGGCAATTCGCCTCGGCAATTTGACCAATCCGGCTAAAATCCCCGGCTAAAACCGCCCGCCGCATTTCCGCAAAGTCCTGTTCCGCCTGCTTAACCCAAGCCGGATAAAAAATTGAGCTGTCCACAACTGTTTTCATGCCGGCAGTTGACGGCCGGCTTTTCTGCCCGCTGTTTAAAACCAAAATCAACATCGCGTATTCGTCCGCCGGCGCTAAGGACTCGGCATAGCTGCCGGCATCATTTGTTCCGGCATACCAAACGACAAAGCCGCCAAATAAACTGCGGCAGGCTGAGCCGGAGCCTTGCCGGGCCAGCCGGGACAGACCCTTATCGTCCATTTCCGGTAAGAACAAGCGCCCCGCCGCCGCTGTTAAGGCCGCATAGCCCGAAGCGGACGAAGCCAGGCCCGCCGCCGTCGGAAAATTATTGTAACTGCTGATAAAAACCCTTTCCCGCCGACCGGAAAGCTGCCGGAAACGGTCTAAAAAAATACTTATTTTTCGGGTTTCGGCTTGCTCCTGCCGCTGACCGTTTAAATAAAAAATATCCTCTCCGCCCGAATGAAAACAAATCCCCGTATCGGTATACAGTTGCTCCAAAGTCATGGACAAGCTGCTGTTATAGGGAATTTTCAAATCTTCCTGCTTTTTGCCCCAATATTTAACCAAGGCAATATTAGCCCCGGCTCTGGCATAGCTTTTTATTTTCCTTTCATCGGATAAATCCATGTCTTTTTTGCTCCCTCTTGCTGTAATGCATCCGCTATCACCTGAGCGGTCTTTTCCTCGTCCGCCAAACAAATCATACAGCCGCCCAAACCGCCGCCGGTCATCTTGGCGCCAAGCGCCCCCAGTCGCAGTGCCTGTTCAACCAAATGATCCAGCACCAAATGGCTGACTCCCAGTGCCTGTAAGTTCCGGTGTGCACCGGTCATCAGTTCCCCTAGGCGGCGACAGTCCTGCCGGTTAATCGCCGTTTCCGCCTGCCCAGCAAAATCACCCAACTCATTTAACAGCCGCTCCGTTTCCTTCGGCTGCTCCTGCCTCTTTTGGGCAATGACAGCAATCGCTTCCTTGGTTTGACCGTAAATAGCCGTATCGGCTACTACCAAATAGGCCGGTAAAGAAATCGGAAAAACTTTCAACTCTTTCATTCCCTTTTTATCCGGCAACTTGCGAAACCAAATCGGCTGCGGAAAAGCCGTTGTCAGCACATCAATGCCGCTCGGATTGCCGTGAGCGACCCGCTCGGCCTGATCAGCCAAAAGAATCAGTTCTTCATCTGTCAGCTGCCGCTCAAAATACTGAAACAGTGAACGAATAACAGCGACCGCCACTGCCGCCGAAGAACCCAGTCCCCGGCTGGCCGGCAAGTCGCTCAAAATTACAATTTTTAAGTTTTTTTTCTCTTTTTGCAAATAGTCCAAACCGGCGTGTATGGCTGTAACGACATGCGCCCGTTCCGGCGGCGCGTCTTTTAAAGCGCCGGTATAAAAATCGGATTCCAGCCATATCTCGCCCTCGCGCCGGCTGACCTCGCTCTTGACCGTTACCTGCATAAACGGCAATGCAATCGCCGGATAGCCATATACAACGGAATGCTCGCCCATCAAAATCACCTTGCCGTGGGCGTCTCCGCAACCTTTCATATTCTTGTCCTCACTGAAACTTTGATTTTGAGTTACCGTTCAGGCAAGCCGATATCTATGCTTGACATGCCAACCGAGTACTCATTCTCCAGAAACACAGCAAACATAAATATCTATTTGCTTAACATCCACACTTGGAATTCGTCCGCATTTCGCCGGATTCCGAGTAATTTTTCCAAACTACAGCACTTTATTTATTATAGCCGATTGTGCCGGAAATATCTATAAAAATATTTTTAAAGATATTTCTCAATTTCCCTCTGCCATTCTCTTACCGATTTCCCGATTGACCCGCTCCCGCAGCCGCCATAAATAATCTTCTTCCGCCGGATAGTCGGCAAAACTGATTTTCTGCGCCAGTTCCCCTTCTATCAGTTCCAGTACAAAGCTTTTATCCGTCAGGCTCTCTAAATACTTCAAAGCCCTAAAATCATAAAACGCCTGCGCCAAAACCATCAGCCTCAGCGATTCAACCGCTTCGCCGTTTTCACCCGGATAGACCAAAAAAGTATCGCCCGACGGAAAAGCCTCGCCTGCGTCCGTTACCCGGTACGGATCAATTTTTTCCAATGAAAACTGGGAATTATAAAAATTGTAGCCCCAATGCAGAAAGCCCTTGATATCAAACTTATACAGCTGCACTCCCAAAATCCGGGTGCGCGCTGCGGGCATGGCAAAAAAGCGATTGCTGACTTTGTCTTTCTGAGAGCAGCAATAATATGCCCATAAGTCTTTGGCGCCGTTTTCAATAAAGTAATCAATCCGGTTGGTGGCTACCACCGGATGCTCAATCACGCCCTGAATGTAAATATCGTAGCTGCTGAGCGCATCCGTTACAAAGCAGTCTGCCAGCAAATCCTTAACCGTATTCTTAGCCCGCAAATAGCTTTCCTTATCGGCATCATTATGCGGTTCATCGGAAATATGGAAAATCGCTTTGTCTTTCAGCCCCTTCGCTGCCAAATACTCTTTCAGCGCCGGCAAAAATGCCCGCAAAAAAGCAGTATATTCCGGGCTGGTCGCTGCCGTTTCCCAGCCGAAACGTTTCTTTAATTCGCCGTTTTCCCAAACCATAATCTTGGGCGCGGCCTTTGCTCCCCACTGCGTAAATAAATGGGCAAACTCAATATATTCCAGCCCACAGTCAGAAGCTAACTCGATCCAGCGGGTCAGTCGGTCAAAGGCAAACTCATAGCCCGCTTCCGTCCAAGTGATATCAACTAGCTGATGCGTTGTCCGCTCGCCGCCGACCATAGTATCTAAAGGCAGAGTAAACACCGGCGTTAAAATCGCATTTACTCCGCTCCGGCCGGCGGTGCGCATAAAGTTTTCAATAATCCGCCAATGTTCCTCGGAAAAAACCGGCACTCTGTAATAATCCGCCAAACAATCGGCGTGAAACCATTCCGTATGAATCAGCTCCTGCTTCGGCAGCTGTGCCCCGATCACTTCTATTTCCAGTTCTGTCTGCCATAGCATCTGACCGTCTTTGTCCGCCGCCAAAATCTCCAGCGGATATCGACCGGCCGGCTGCTCCGGCAGCAGTTCTAAATCAAACCAAAAAGTCCGCCACTGGCCAAAGGGCATCCGCAGCTGCAAAAGTGCCGCGTCCTCCTCCTGCTCCCACCGGCCGAACCGAACCGTCAATGGCAGCAGCACATCGGGAAACAGCCCCGGCTCCGTCCGCAAATAATTATCATCTCTTTCCTCGGCCGGATGCGCCGGATAATCTGACGGTACCGAGCCCACTACCCGGCAGCGAAGCTGGCTGTGCAAAGGGCTTTTCAGCCTAAGACTGACCGCACAGTCTAAAATATCAATGCTCCTTTTTTCGCCGAAGCAGGCGACCTGAAAAGACAGCACCTCGCCGCGTAAGCCTGACAAATACTTTCGCACCATTGCTTTCGGTGCTTGATTAAAAAATACTTTTTCCAGTGAACTGACTAACTGAAACTCCATAATGTCCTCCATACCAACTTGCTATCCAAAAATATATCAACCTTACTCCGCTTTCTCTTGCCTGTCAGAATGTCTTTTGGGAAAGCTAAGAAACTTAAAACGGCGCATCACTTAATGTGAGGACTACGCTGCCGCCCGGCTGCGGAATAATAATATCCCGACCGATGGTATCTTTCAAGCTGTCATAGGTTTTCCGCCACTCCAACTTAAAATCTTTATCATACTTGGCCGCCACCGTTTCATAGTCAAACCAAATCGCTGAAATCACCTCTGGCTGCGGCACAGTTTTGATCGGCCGATAGCCTGCCAGAATAAATCCGCCATCATCCGTCGGCGTAAGCTCTCCATAATAATCCATCGCTATTTCTGCTGTCTTTGCACCGTCCGCTGCAGCATAGCTGTCCATCACAGCGGCACCCTTTTCCCCTCTGTTGTTTCTCATGGCAATCACCCGGCCGTCCGATAATTCCGTTACGCTCACTTCCGGCCACCGCCCCGGCACTTCACTGCACCAAAGTTCCTGCCCTTCGAAGTTTAGCTTTATTACTCTGATTTTTTGCTCCGCTGAGTTCTCCAGCACGGCCACTACCGCTTTACCGGTCGTGTAGAAAGCATCAACCGTTCCCCATACCGAATAGGTCCAGCGCGGCGCTAAACTTTCCGAATCAAGACAAGCTAAAAAATTACGACCATCCGACTGCCGGCCGCTAATCACAATGCCCATCCCCTGATGATACTGAAGCTGATCCAGGTCATCCCAGCCTAAGCTCCTGGCGCTTTGCTTCAGGATAACATCACCGGCCGGATTACATTTAAACAGCCAATCCTCTTCTTGCCCGCCTATCCGCTGCATGAGGATATAATTTCCGTGCTCATTTAGGATTAACTCAGGCGACTGCTGATATTTCAGTATTTTCCCATATCCCGGCGTATCCCGGAAAACCCGGCCGTCACTTGCTACCGCCTGCCCTGCTTCTAAATGTTTTTCCCTGACCATTTCCGGATTAATGTCCGGCAGCGGCACATAGTCAAGTGCGATTTTTAGCGCTGACATCGGCATTTCCCCGTCTCCTATTTTTTCCGGTTCTTTTGCTCCCTCTGTTTTTCTCGTGTCGGTCACTTTCTGATCGTCTGTTTTCCCCGGCTGCTGCTCAGCGCTTCTGTCCTCGGTCAACTGCCCCGGCTTGGTTTCCTTTGCTCCTTCCGCTGCTGTTTTTTCCGACTGCTGCGCCGCGTCGCTGTCCTCGGTTATCTGCTCCGGTGCTTTTGCCTGCGGCTCACCATCAACCGGTTTTTCCCTTGTCTGACAGCCGGCAATCAATAACACCATCAATAATAAAACAACTAAAATATTCCTCATCCGTCAGCACCTTCTTTCTCACATACCAACATCTGAACTGAAAGTCTATGATTTCATGCTATCATGTGCCCAGCCAAACGTCAATCTTTTTAGTTTTTTTTACAAAAAGTTTAACAAAAACCCTGCCATACAGAGCCTATTGATAACAGTTGTTTTGACTTTCCGCTAAATTGATGATAAAATAGGCGAAGAAAATGAGCTGCCATTCATGCAAGCAGATTCACTGGCATTTCCATTGATTGCGAGCGGCTTGCCTGAATTGCAGCCAAAATAAAGAAATGAGGAATAAATTATGCTGCTGTCGGTCAAAGACTTATCCTTTGCTTATATTGAAGACTGGATTTTAAAGGATTTATCCTGTCATATTAATGAAAATGAAAAAATTGCCCTGATCGGCAACAACGGTGCCGGAAAAACCACTTTGTTCAAGATTTTAACCGGCGAGTTGGCACCGGCTGCCGGACAAATTTATCAAAAAGCCGACCTGCGTCTGGGCTATCTGGCGCAAAACGCCGAGTTTGAATCGGTTAAAACTTTGTATGACGAGCTGTACTCCGCCAATGCGGAAATCGTTTCGCTGGAAAAAAAGCTGGCTCGGCTAAATGAACAGATGGCTGCTCCGGCCAATGACGAAGAAACACAGCTTCGCATCATTCATGAATATGACGAACTGCATCAGCGCTTTGACCGGTTAAGCGGTTACAGCTATAAGAGCTTTGTCCACGGCATCCTGCGGGGCTTAGGGTTTGAGGAAGACCGGTTTAACCAGCCGGTCGCCACCCTCTCCGGCGGACAAAAAACCCGCTTGGCTCTGGCCAAGCTCCTGCTGCAAAAGCCGGATCTGCTGCTGTTGGACGAGCCAACCAACCATTTGGATTTAAAGGCCATCACCTGGCTGGAAAACTTTTTAGCGGAGTATCAGGGCGCTTTATTTATTATCAGTCACGATCGTTATTTCTTAGATAAGGTTGTCAACCGGGTCTTTGAACTATCTTTCGGCCAATTGGATTTTTATGAAGGCAATTATTCTTATTATTTGGAGCAGCGGGAAATTCGGCAGGAACTGGCTGAAAAAGCCTATCTCAACCAGCAAAAGGAAATCGACCGCCAGCAGAACATTATCGATACCCTGCGGGCGCGCAACCGGGAAAAGTTCGTGCGCCGGGCGGAAAGCCGGGAAAAACTTTTAAATAAGATAGAACGTTTGGAAAAACCGCTGACCGAAAACGAAGCCATGCACATCTCATTTGCGCCCAAACAGGAATCCGGCCATGATGTGCTGGCGCTGGAACATATCAGCAAAGCCTTCGGCGAACTGACTTTGTTTCAGGATTTGAACTATTCGATTTTTAAAGGCGACCGGATTGCGCTGGTCGGCGAGAACGGCAGCGGCAAAACCACACTTTTCCGTATCCTGCAAAATGAACTCACACCCGACAGCGGCACTGTCCGTTTGGGCAAAAACGTGCAAATCAGTTATTACGATCAGGAGCACAGCAACTTAAACCCGAATAACAGCCTGTTTGATGAGATTTCCAATCAGTTTCCCAAAATGACCAATACCGAAATCCGGAATCTCCTGGCCGCTTTTTTATTTACCGGCGATGATGTTTTTCAAAAAATCAGTTCCCTTTCCGGCGGGGAAAAAGGGCGTTTGTCCTTGGCTAAAATGATGCTGGCCGAAGGAAACTTTCTGCTGCTGGACGAACCGACCAATCATCTTGACTTAGTCAGCCGCGAGGTCTTGGAAAATGCACTGGTTCATTACAGCGGTACGATTTTATTTATTTCCCACGACCGCTATTTTATCAATCGAATTGCCACCAGGGTAGCCGAACTGGAAAATCTGACTTTAACCGAATATTTGGGAAATTATGATGATTTTATCACCAAGAAAAGCGAGCGCCAAAATCCGGTTTTTTCCGGCGAAACGACCCCGGCTCGACCGGCCAGCTTCTTGGATTTGGCGCCGTCTAACCGGATAGAACCCTGCAGCGGAAAAGCGGAAAGCCGCGCCAAAAAAGACTGGCTGCTGGAAAAAGAAGAAAAGGCCCGCAGTCAAAAGAGGATCAGCCGGCAAAAGAAACTGGAAGAAATGATTGACCAAACGGAGCAGCGCATCACGGAATTGGACCTTTTGCTGGCCAGCGAGGAAGTTTTTACCAACTATGAAAAGGCGCATGAAATCTCCATGCAAAAGGAGCAGCTGGAGGAAAAGCTGCTCGGCTATTATGAGGAATTAGATGAATTAATGTAAATGGGCCGGTTTTTTATATCCGTTTGCGCAGTTCTTTCTTTAGATAGGTTCCCACTATTTTTGCAAACTTACTTAAATCCTTAATATAGGCAAAGTCCCGGCCGTATATTTTTTGCTGGGCGGGAAGGTCGACTTCCAGGCCGGTGAAAACACCAAGGACAGAAATGCCCTGAAAACGGAGCTTTCTGACTTCGGCGGCGGTGTCTTTCACAGCGATATCGCCGGTGTATTCACTGGCCTCGGGATTTTCCGCGTCCTTTTTAAAAACCCGGACGTCATTGGGCTTACCGTCACTTAAAACAATCAAAATCTTATTTTCTTCCGGCCGTTTGGCCATTCTCTCTCCCACTGCCCGCAGAGCAAAACCATCCCGGTTCATGCCTGTTCCGAAAAAATCAAATATCTTTTTATTTTGTTCCCGGGGCGAGTCATAGTCTTTATACTGGCGCAAAATCGTATAGTCCAAAAAAGCAGCGTAAGCACTGACCCGGCAGGGAATCCCGCATAAACTCAGGGCCTCAGCAATAATATAGCCCTGAAACGTCACCTGCGCCTGTCTTTCGCTTTGCGAACCGCTCCCGTCGAGCAGCAGCTCCACGGCAAAATTGCCGATTTCATTCCTGATCTGGCGCTTAAAAACCGCACTGTCATGCAGTCGCTCCGCCCGCCACACCAGACCTGCCTGAAAGCGGCCGGCATCCGCCCGGCAGCTTTCGGCCTGACTGTCCGGCAGCAAAGTATTGGCTAACAACAGACGCATATTTTCAATATGGCGGCGGCAGGCGTGATAATTTGCTTCTAAATATTCCAGATTCAGGCGCCTTTGTTCCTGCAAAAAGCGAAGCTGATATTCGCTGAAAACCGTAGCAAAACTGCCATCGCTGATATACAGCCGCTTATGCTGATGGATTCCGGTGCTGATTCGCTGCTCGATTTGCTCCACTTCCGCTTTCGGCAGCAGCAGCTCCCCAAAAAACTGCCAAACCTTTTCCCGGTCGGTCAGTTTCTTTTTCCTCAGCGGATTTGCCAGTCCGGCACTCTTTTCCCGTTCCCGCGCCAAATATTCAGCCGAAGCTTTGCCGCGATAGCTGTTGGGGTTAAACTCAGCATCCACAATTTTTATCTGCTCAACGTCTGCGCCGGCACTGATTCGCTTTTTCTGAAAAAAGCTCTCTTCCGGCTGATAGCCGGTCGGCATGGTTTGAACTGCCCGGCGGTCGGCTGCCCCGGCGGTCAATGCGTCCGTCCAATGCTTTTCCCGAAAATACCGGCCGTATAGTTCTTCCAATGCCGCCAACAGTCCGGCCGTATCCGGCGCCGATGCCGCTATTTGAAAAATGTCTCTCAGCAAAGCCTTGAGCCAGCGCTCCTCCTCCGCCAGCCGGCCTAATTTTTCTTCGCCGTAGGCCCGCTCAATCATCCGGGCAGCATCGGGCAGTATGCCTGTTTCCGGCTGCGCCGCCTGTCGATAATATCCGAAAAAAAGCTCCCTGACCGCCGGCCTTTCCAGATACAGCTTAGGCATACAGTATTCTTCCAAAGCAATCCAAAGAATTCGGGAAAAAACCGCATAAAAGTTTGGCTTAGCGGCCAGATATCCAATAAACCGGCTAATCAAAGCCGGATCGGCATATAAAAAAACTGCTGCCCATAAAACCGCGTCATGCTTGGCTTTTACCGTTTCCGGCAGCCAAAAGACCTCCGGCAGCTTTTGGGAATAATCGCCCTGCACCGTCCAAAAAATATTTTGGCTTCTCAGTTTTAATGCTTCTATTTGTTCTTTCGTTAATTCTGTATCAATCATGATTTTTTTCCTGATTCTCTGACATCTATTTTAAGATACAAACATACTGTCCGCACTGCTTTTGGGCAGCCGCAAATCAATCACATCCTGTACCAGTTCTTTTTCAAACTCATCAAACACCCGGTCAACAATTCCCATTTTCAAAGCAATCTGCGGTGCCAAGCCCCGTTTCATTGCCCGAATTGCACCCAAAAGGCCCCGGAAATCAATGGCTTTGGTTGAAATTTCGGAATGAAGCGATTTCTTTTGCAAATCCAGAAAAATTCCGGCCAGCACCGCCGCCCCCTCTGCCGTCAAGTCCGGAAACTCGGCTTGCAAGATAAGCCGGATATTTTCCTCTGCCAGCGGCGGAACATCAATCACCATAAACCGGGAAGCAAAGGCTTCGTTCATTTCTCTGGTACCGATATAGCCATAATTCATAGTGCCGATAAATCGCGCCGCCTCATGCAGCCGAACCGCATGATAACCCGGCACATCAATTTGCCGCCGATGATCAAGCGCCGGATAAAGCACGGCAATCGCTTCATTTTTGGCCATATTGACCTCGTCCAGTACGCCAAATCCGCCATAAACTGCACATTGATACACACTACCGGGCCGAAAACGAACCTCACCGCCGATAAAAGTATCCGTGCCGATTAAATCACCATGATCGGTATTGGTGTGAAAAGACACCGTCCACTGCGGCCGGCCGAAAGCCGCCGTCAGATTTTCCGCCAATACGTTTTTACCGGTTGCTTTCATCCCGGATAAAAGTAAGTTTTCACCACCCAGCAGCGCCGCCAGTGCCATTTCCCAAATCTCCCGGCCATGATAGCGATAATATGGCTGAGGGATCCGGTCTTTGACTTCCTCCGCCGTTTGATAAAAGCGCCGAAATGCCTTTAAATCTTCAATCAATTTATCAGAAACTCCCTGTTCCGTTAAAAAGTCAATCATGTTTTCTCCTTTGTGCTTCTATCAGGAAAGCATTCGCGGATAGCTCTTGACTTTCCCTATCAAAAATGGTATTTTATGTTTATAATAATTTTATGATACAAGCGCCAAAATCATAAAAATCCATGTCAGTCCCGCGACAAAAGAATTTATTATTTTTGGCAAAACAGTTTTATTTAGAAAGGATATCTTATGTTTGGTTTATTTAAAAAGACAGAAACTCTAAATGCCTCCGTCAGCGGCAAGGTTATCCCGATTACCGAAGTAGAAGACGAAGTCTTTTCCCAAAAAATGATGGGTGACGGCTATGCCATCCGGCCCAAAGACGGCGTCATTTATGCACCGGCTGACGGTGTGGTAACACAGGCCTTTAAAACAAAGCATGCGGTTGTCTTCCATACCGGCGGCGGAATTGACCTGCTGATTCATGTCGGCCTTGATACCGTTGAATTAAAAGGCGACGGCATGACCCTTCATGTCAGCGACGGTCAAAAAATGAAAGCCGGCGAGCCTCTAATCACAGCTGACTTTGATTATATCAAGGAACAGGGCAAGAAAACCGATGTTATTGTCGTTCTGATGAATCCCGATAAAATCAATAATTTTGACGTTACCTACGGCGAAATTGCCGCTAACGAACCGGTCTGCAAGATTAAGCTGAAGTAATGGCGTCAGCCGAAGCAAGCCGGTATCATGGATGTCAAATCCTTTTGGCACCCGTATCCTAATATATACTAAGGCGGAGCAAGCATCAAAGCAAAGTAGACTTTGGCGCTTGCTCCGTTTTTCTCTTGCCGTCTGCGGCGACACTTGTTCTTCTCCGGTTGGGCTGAAAGCCGCTCATCCTGAGTTTGGCTTACAGGGTTTTTCGCTGCTCATCAGCCGTCCTTTTGCGGCTGCAGCATCTCCGGCGTCAGCTGATAAATATTATCCTTCCGCTCCACCACAATTTTGGCTTTCCGCTTCATTGCCTCATCCTGCGTAATTTGCTGCAGCAGTTCTCTGGTCGGATTCATGGCCACCGGATGGCCAACCGCCCGAAGCATCAGAAAATCGCCGGCCGTATCACCGTAAGCGTAGGACGCGGCCAAATCAATCTCATACTCGTCGGCTAATTTTTGAATTTCCGTTTGTTTGCTGCGGCTGTCCCACAGCGGCAATAAGCGGCCGGTATAGCGGTCATTTTCATCCAGTTCATAAACGGTTCCCCGACAGGCATCAAACCCATGCTTGATGCTCATTGCCCGCACCAGCTCATAGGGCGAGCCGGATACGGTAATCACCATGTGCCCCTGCGCCTTATGCCATAAAATCTGATCCCGGGTGTAAATATAAACTTTATCGCCTTTTTGCTCAACCACCTTTTGAGCAATATACTCAACCTGGCTCTTATGCAGGCCGCGCACGGCTTCGATATAAATCTCCGCCATTTTAACCAGATAATCGTCGTAATTGCCGACCCGCTTATCCCATTTATTGTATTTGTCCCGCACTTCCTGATACCACACACTTTGATCAATGATATCGGATTTAATAAACTTTTTGAAAATACTGGTAATCAGTCCTTCCCGGTAAAGCGTTCCGTCAATATCAAAAAAAGCCGCTGTTTTCATAAACTCCTCCTTGCCGGTACCGGTTCTGCCGCAATCTGCTTTTTCCTATAAACATCCTTTTGCAGAGAATCTTCGTATCGAATTTCCCCTAATATCACTTTATCTTTATATTTATATCGGAAAAATGCGGTTCGTCTTCGGGATCAAAAATCTCGGCCTGATACTGCAGCCATTTGGTTGCCTTCAAATGATAACGGCCCTCGCCTTTATACAGGATAAAGCCCATTTGAATCTCTTTGGGCACTTCCTTACCGGATTCTCTGACCTTCATATTGATGATAAAGGGCTGGCTTTCCAAATCCGTTCTTTGAAAACTGCAATTGGTGTTCTCCTGTAAGAACCGGTTCAGCGAAGCTTCAATCCGGCTGATATCTTCGCCGGCATCCGCCAAATTTAGGGCCTCATCCAAATGAGCATAAACAACTTGCGCTTCTCCCTGCAAGGCGTAATACTCGGTCAGCCAGCCGGCATTTTTCTGCGCCAGCTTGCGGGAAGCAACGGACGTAGTCAGGGCTGCTACGCCAAAAACCATTAAAATAATCATCATAATCATAATCAGAACCGAAGTCGCCCCTCGGTTATTCTGGAGATGATTTTTTACTGTCTGCATTTCATTCCCCTTTCCGTTCATAAAAACTGGTCGCCATTTGCAGCGGGGCTTCCTCCGTATCTTCAAAGGCGCTTACTCTGGCTGAGTACAAAACGCCGGTTTTTAAGGTTTCCTTTTTCTCCAGCACCAGACACAGATAATACACGCTCTCCTCTTGGGGTACAGCTTTTAGTGCCTTATCATAGTAAAAGTCCAACTCCCGCCGGCTGTTTTCCGCTCTTTCCGCTGCCGGTGCGCTTTGCTGAATAAAACTGTCAATATCCTTCTCGGCCGTCAGCATTTCCAGCAAATTGCTGACCAAAAACACCTTGTCATCGATATTTTTTCCCTGTTTCTGTACGGAATCCGCTTTAATAAAAAGCTCCAAAAAAATCGCGGAAATAATGGACAAAACGGCAATCGAAATGATAATTTCAATCAAGGTAAAGCCTTTATTATTTCGTTTCAGCATCTTCATTCCTCCGCTTGCAGCGCTACAAACTGCCGAATTTCTTCGCGCCCCGTATCATAAATAATCCATATCCCTTTTTCCGTCCGGTTAAAATGAACCGATTCCATGTCCAGTTCAATGACCGGCTCGCCGAGAGCCAAGTCAAACTCATCTTCGGCTGCCATATAGGCTTCCCAAATTTTGTTTTCCCGAAAATAAATCACCGTCCGATATTGTTTCTCCTCGCCATCCTGCCAAATTTCCAAAGCTTCCTCATCCGTCTGCGGCAGCCGCGCAGTAAAAACCGAATCCACCTGATTGTTTTGTTTCAGCTTCATCCGCAAATAAGAAGTTGCAATCCGCAAATCTTCGGCCTGTTCCTTTTCATCCAGGATTTTGCTGTAACTGCTGCGGCCGCTGATAATCATCATCACCATGGAAACGGCAAACACCATAAACAGTACCATAACAAACAGCGATTCAATCGAAAGCGCTTTCTTATTCATATCCGGCCTCGCTTTCTGTTTTTTTCATCACCTTAATATCTGGCAAAATATTGGAAGCAAAAGCATCATAATAATAGGCATACTGCTCCTCATCCAAAATCAGGCCGTAATTTTTCTGCAAATACTTTAAACTGGAGGGATAACTTCCTTCCAAGGCATAGCAGGCCGTGGCGTAATGGCGGATAATATCTTCGATTTGTTCCGTGCCCATTTCTTTATCCGAAATATCATAGCTGTTCAGCTGCCAGACAATAATAATCAGTGCGGCGGCGATAAAAAAAAGCGCCACAAAACTGGTATTCATCGAGACACGTTTCATAGTCCCTCCTTATCCGATATTATTCATAATACTGACCACCGGCAGAACTACCGAAATCAAAATAATACCCACAATCACCGATAAAATAATAATCAGCATCGGCTCTAATACGCTGGTCAGTCTGGCCAGCTTATCATCAACCTCTCTGTCCATTTCCTCCGCCGCCCGCAAAAGCGCCTTATCCATTTGACCGGTGGCCACGCCGACCGCAAACAGTTTAATCAGAAGCCGGGGGAAAAGCCGCAGCCGCTCAATCACTTCGTCTAAGCTTGTACCCTCATTGACCAAACGGATGCTGCCTTTAATCCCCTCCGCCAGGTATTCATTGTCAATTACCGGGTAAATCATCTCCAGCGCCCGGCTGACCGCAATGCCGCTGTTCATCAAAAGGCCCAAATTCCGGGCAAATCGAGCCGCCAGCATGGATGCCGTCAATTCCTTTTGATAGGGAATATGAAACTTCAAAGCGTCAAAGAACACTTTGCCCTTTTCCGTCCGGCCGTAATAATAAATCCCGACTCCCAGTAAAATAAGTACCAACAAAATTATCCAGCCGTAACCTCTTAAAAATAAGCCCACCTGTAAAATAGCTTTCGTTGCCTGCGGCATCTCTCCGCCCAGGGATTTTAATACCCGGTCAAACATCGGCATGACCTCGGTAATCAGCAGAACAATTACGCCAAACATTAACACCGTTAAAATCAAGGGATAAGTAACCGCCTGCCGTACTTTTTTCAGAGTCAGCATATCTCGCTCATAGGTCTGGGCGAGCTGCTCCAAAATCTCAGCCAAGTTGCCGCTTTCCTCACCGATTCCAACCATACTGACATAAAAACTGGAAAAGATTTCTTCATGCTCCTTAATTACATCGCCAAAACTGTAGCCCATGTAAATCTTCGCCGTCATTTCCTCCAACGCTTTGGTTAACAGCGGCTCCTCGGATTTGGAACGGATAATGTCCAAGGCCTCGGTAATCGTAATATCCGAGTTAAGAGCCAGTGCCAGCTGCCGGGAAAATAGAATCCGGGCCGGCTTGCTTAATTTTCCTTTGCTTGCTTTCATTCTTTCCTCCTACTTAGAGACTAGGTTGCTTGAAATAGTTTTCAAAAAGCTGCGAATCCGCCGACTTCAGATAGCCGACCTCATGGCTAATCACACCATCCCTGGCAAGTTTGGCCAAGGTTCTTTCCATTGACACCATCCCCTGTTTATCGCCCATCTGGATCAAATTGGAAATCTGAAAATGCTTGCCCTCGCGAATCATATTGCGCACGGCCGGTGTTACGCACAGCACCTCAGCCACGGCAATCAATCCTCTTTTATCGGCTCGGGGCAGAAGCTGCTGCGATACAACGCCTTCCAGTACGCTTGCCAGCTGGCTCTGCACCAGAGTATGCTGCTCTTTGCTGAAACCGTCCAAAATCCGGTCAATCGCCTTGACCGCGCTGCCGGTGTGGAGCGTAGTCAGCACCAAATGTCCGGTTTCGGCGGCTGTAAGCGCGGTCTGCATCGTTTCCATATCCCGCATTTCCCCAACCATAATCACATCCGGATCCTCTCTTAAAGCAGATTTTAAAGCCGAAGCAAAATTAATGGCATCGCCCCCCACTTCCCGCTGCGTAATCATGCTGTTTTTATGACTATGCAGATACTCCAAAGGGTCCTCAACCGTAATGATATGATATTTCTTATTCTCATTGATGTAATCGACCAAACTGGCCAAAGTCGTAGATTTTCCGCTGCCGGTAGCACCGGTAATCAACACCAGACCTTTGGATTTATTCGCAAAACTCTTAATCACTTCCGGCAGACCCAGATCCTCAAACTTCGGAATTTCAATCGGCAGCGCCCGAATGGCAATCGCGTAAGTGCCCCGCTGATAATAAACATTGCAGCGAAACCGGCCTAAGCTTCGCCGGGAATAGGAAAAATCCAGTGACTTTTCCCGCTGCAGTTCCTGTATTTGAAACTCGGTTAAATATTCATGCACAAATTCGGAAATTTGATCCGGCCGCAGCCGCTCGCTCCCTTCAATATCAATCAAACTGGAATTGACCCGAACCAAAGGCTTACTGCCGGCACATAAATGCAAATCGGTTCCTTTCATTTCCATTGTTTTATTGAGCAAAAAATCCATATAATCCAGCTGCGACGAAGTTTCCATACTATTCTCCTGACTCCTTCTTTAGAATCTCATCTAAGGTGTGCCAGGCCAAAACTGCACACTTTACTCTGGCCGGCATGTTTTTAATATTCGCCAAAATCGCTGCATCTTCTAAGACGTCTGCCAATTCTTCCTCTGTTTTTTCTCCTTTGATCATGGCCAAAAAGCTCTCGGCTTTTTCCTTTGCTTCCGCTACCGGCAGCCCCCGAATCAAATCAATCATCATTGAAGTCGATGCCTGACTGATGGCGCAGCCGCTGCCGGAAAAAGCCGCATCTGCAATCCTGCCGTCCTTAATATCCAGTTCCAGCATAATATCATCGCCGCAACTGGGGTTATGTCCATGCTCCTTGTGGGTGACTTCGGCCAGCTGTTTGCGGTTATGCGCCGCCCGGCTGTGCTCGGTAATCACCTCCGTGTAAATCTGACTAAGATCCATAGCCCAACCACCTCCTGACTTCCTTTAACCTCTCGACAAACACATCAATCTCCTCTTTGGTATTGTATATGCTAAAGCTGGCTCTGACCGCCGCCGGTATTTTCAGTTCTTTCATCAGCGGCTGCGCGCAGTGATGCCCGGCCCGCACGGCAATGCCGGCATTATCCAAAATACTGGCTGCGTCATGCGGATGAACGCCCTCGATATTAAAGGCAATTACCGGCCCTTTATCCGCTCCGGGCACATCACCGTAAAGCTGAATATGCTCCGTCCGGCGAAGCTTATCCAAAGCATAGGCCGTTAGCTCTCCTTCTATCTTTTGAATCGCCGGCCAGCCGATTTGCTCCATCAAATCCAGCGCCGCCGCAAAGGCAATGACAGCGTCAATATTGGTCGTCCCGGCCTCAAACTTCTGCGGCAGGGGGGCAAAGGTTGTTTTCTCTTTGGTCACATATTCAATCATATCACCGCCGAATTGATACGGCGGCATCGCTTCCAGCAGCTCTCTCCGGCCATAAAGCACGCCGGTTCCGGTCGGGCCGAAGCATTTATGGGCGCTGAACGCTAAAAAATCCGCATCTAAGGCCTGAACGTCAATCGGCCGGTGTGAAACCATCTGTGCGGCATCAATCATCACCACTGCCCCGACGGCATGTGCCCGCTCAATCAATTTTTCAATCGGCGTTGCTATCCCCAGTACATTGGACATCATAGTCACCGCCACCAGCTTAACACCGGGGACAATCACCTTGTCCCATTCCGCTTCTATCAAAGCGCCCTGTTCGTCAATATTTAAAAAAATCAGTTCTGCGCCGGTCTGCTCCGCCAACTGCTGCCAAGGCACAAAATTGCTGTGATGTTCCAGCAGGCTGACCACAATCTTATCTCCGGCTTTTATATTCGCCCGGCCGTAAGTCGAGGCCACCAAATTGATACCAGCCGTCGTTCCGGCAGTAAATATGATCTGCTCCGGCGCAGCGGCATGAAGAAAGGCCGCCGTTTTTTTTCTGGTTCGCTCATAAGCTTCCGTTGCTTCCACTGACCAGCGATAGGCGCCGCGGTGAATGTTGGCGTGACCGGCCTGATTGTAGCGGGTCAGGCATCGCAAAACCGCCTCCGGTTTCTGGGTGGAAGCCGCATTATCAAAGTAAATCACCTCAGGGTGGTTTGCAATCGCCGGAAATTGCTTTCGGATTTGACTGTTATCGTACATTTCCCAACTTCCCTTCCAGCTCTTTCTCCATCCGCTCAGTTAAATCCGGCAGCGGCAGCTGATCAAATACACCGGAAAAGGACGCCCGGATAATCAGTTTTTTGGCTTCCGCTTCCGTAAAACCGCGGCTCATCAAATAAAACATTTTATTTTCATCAACCGTTCCGGCATTGGCGGCATGCTCGCCGGAGACGTCATCTTCATCGCAAAACAGTGCCGGAATCGCGTCAGCCCGGGCATTTTCACTCAGCAAAATCACATATTCCGCTTCCCGGCCGGTGGACTGACCGGAACCTTTGTGGAAATATATATCACCGCGAAACACCTTTTTGGCGCTGCCGGCCAGCGCGCCATTGACCTCAATGAAGGAATCCGTCCGCACCCCGTAATGCTGAATATTGTAGCTCAAATCCAGCCGGTTTTCCGCCTCGCCCAAATAAACGCCTTCCATCGCCCCCGCCGCGCTTTCGCCCAGCAAATAGCTGTGATAATCGGAAGCAACGACCTCGGCGCCTAAATCCACAGTGTAAAACGACACCTTGGCGTCGGCCGCGCATTCGGCGACGGCATTCATGATATGGACCTTGTTTTCCGGCAGGGTCTGCGCCACATAAACCTTAATCTGCGCATTTTCCCCGGCAATGACTTTAATCAGACCGACATGATATTCACCGGCCTTGGGAACGTCCGCCTTCTGCGCCCGATATTCCAAAACTAAAGTCATTTCCGCACCCGGCTCGGCATAAATCAAATGCTCATCCGCCAGCAGCGCTTCCCCGGATAAGTCAAAGCAAATATGAATCGGCTCAGCCGCAACTTGATTCCGCTTTAAATGATACACCCGGCTGAAATTGCTCCAGCCCTCCGTTAAATGAACAAACTTAGGGTCAACCCCATATTTATACTGATTGATTCTCTGGTAAAAAGCCTGCGCCTGCTCTTCGCTTAAACTCTCCAGGCCAGCCAGCGGAATCTCCGAAACAATCTCGGCCCTGGCTTCCGCCGACGCCGACTCCGGTGCGGGCACCTCATAACCGCCAAAGCCGATTCGTTTCCAGACCGGATAAGGCAGCGCAGCAAAGCTCTGTTTCGCCGCTTCTCTGTATTTCAAATAATTTCCCATTGCTTTCTCCTATCCTATCGAACCGACAAATTCCAAACTGATCAGGTTATTCAGCTCGACCGCATATTCCAGCGGCAGCTCCTTGGTAATCGGCTCAACAAAGCCGCTGACAATCATAGTCTTGGCCTCGATTTCATCAATTCCTCTGGACATCAGATAAAAAATCGCATCATCGCTGATCCGGCCGATTTTGGCTTCATGTCCCATATCAATTTTATCATTGGCCAGCGTGATAATCGGCAAAGTATCGGACTTGGACTGATTATCCATCATCAGCGATTCGCAGGATACCGTTGATTTACAATGCTCGGCTTCCGGCGTCGTTTTCACCAGCCCCCGGTAAAAGGCAAAGCCGCCGTCTTTGGAAATCGACTTGGTATTGACATTGCTGGTCGTATGGCTGGCGGCGTGAATTACCTTGCAGCCGGTGTCCAAATGCTGCCCTTCACCGGCAAAGGTAATACCGGTAAACTCGGCCTGGGCATACTCGCCCTTTAAAATCGTCATCGGGTAAAGCATTGACACTCTGGAACCAAAGGAACCGGATACCCATTCCATCCGGGCGTTTTTCCCGACCACTGCCCGCTTGGTATTTAAGTTATACATATTTTTCGACCAGTTCTCAATGGTTGAATAACGCAAAGACGCATTTTCCCGAACATAAAGCTCAACGCAGCCAGCGTGAAGATTGGCCACATCATATTTCGGCGCCGAGCAGCCCTCAATAAAATGCAGTCTTGCGCCTTTTTCCACAATAATCAAAGTATGCTCAAACTGACCCGCCCCCTTGGCATTCAGCCGAAAATAGGACTGCAAGGGAATCTCGACCTGCACTCCGGCCGGCACATACACAAACGAGCCGCCCGACCAGACTGCCCCGTGCAGCGCCGCAAACTTGTGATCGGTCGGCGGCACCAGCTTCATAAAATGAGCCTTGACAATATCCTCATATTCCCTGACAGCCGTTTCAATATCCAGATAAACCACACCCTGATCGGCCAGTTCCTTTTGCAAATTGTGATAAACCACTTCCGAATCATACTGTGCGCCTACTCCGGCTAAGGATTCCCTTTCCGCCTGCGGAATACCTAAGCGCTCAAAGGTATTTTTAATATCGCTTGGCACTTCGTCCCAGGTATGCTGCATGGCTGTCTTGGGCCGGACATAGGTAATGATGTTATCCATATCCAGTCCCGAAATATCCGGGCCCCAGGTTGGAAACGGTTTGCTGTTATATATCTGTAAGGCCTTTAATCTGGTTTCCAGCATCCAGGCCGGTTCTTTTTTCTCTTCGGATATTTCCCGGACGATTTCTTCGGTCAAACCGGAATCGGTTTTAAACTCGAAGTTTTCTTCGTCTTTAATATCGTAAATGCCCCTTTCCACATCGGCGACATATGTTTTTCTTTTCTCTTCCACTGTTTTCTCCTTGTTTTCCTCATCTTCCGCCGCTTATGATTTAACCGGCGCCAACCTCTTTTGCCTCGTTATCCGTTCCGCTTTCCCTTATTAAAGGGCTTAGCGTTCCCGGCAGCCAGCGGCCTCATTGTCTTTCTGCCGTCACAGGTTCTTATTTCTCCAAAAAGGCTTCAAAGCCCTGTTCATTGATGACCTTGGTCAACTCCGCTCCGCCGGTCTTAACAAACTTTCCGTCCACTAAGATATGAACATAATCCGGATCTAAATACGACAATAATTTATCATAATGGGTAATCACGATAATCGCGTTGGTATCATTGGCAAAGGCCTTGACCCCGTCAGCCACCACTTTGATGGCATCAACGTCAAGTCCCGAATCGGTTTCATCCAAAATCGCCACTTTCGGCTGCAAGGTCAGCATCTGCAAAATTTCGTTTTTCTTCTTTTCGCCCCCGGAAAAGCCTTCATTCAAATAGCGGCTGGCATATTTCACGTCCATATTTAAAAGATCCATATTTTTCATCAGTTCCCGCTTAAAAGGAATCACCTTCTGAGCCTGACCGGTCACTGCCACCTTCGCTGTCCGCAGGAAGTTTTCGACCGTAACGCCGGGAATGATCTCCGGTGTCTGAAAGCTCATGAATAAGCCGGCTTTCGCTCTTTCGTCAACTCTCATATTGAGCAGTTCCTGACCATCCAAAAAAGCATCGCCTGCTGTTACTTCGTAGGCTTCATGCCCCATCAGCGTATAGGCCAGCGTTGATTTGCCCGCGCCGTTCGGCCCCATGATAATATGAATCTCACCGGCTTTGACCGTTAAATCAATGCCCTTTAATATTTCTCTCTCGGCAATCCGAGAATGTAAGTTTTTTACTTCTAATAATGCGCTCATAAGTTCTCTTCCTTTTCTGCTTTATTTTCATTCGGCTTTTTCGGCGGCTGAAAACCATATTCCGGCGCTCCTGGCGCCATCAAAAATCTTCCGTCAAACACCAGCCGTATTAGCCTGTAAATTTTACTTCTTCTAAGTATACCACATTTCTTGCCGTATTAAAAGTCTTGTCTTTTGGTTTTTTAATTATGTTCGTTTTTCTTTTCACAAAACAAAATTAAAAGGCTTCCGGAAAAATCCCGAAAGCCTTCGCTTACGTTCTGTCTATAAAAAATAATTCATTCCGCCCCGATAGGAGAAAGGATCCGCCGTAAAGCTGTTTTTATAAGAGTTTTGTAATAAAGAATCTCTTATTCCCTTACCCGAAGCAAGCTTATCCGCCTGGGAATAGCGCTGATATTCCTGGCTTCTGGCAATCCGGCCATAAGCGTCGTCTATCCCGGCGTACTTATCCTTAGATGCTGTTTTAGGCTTTTCTGCCCAATTTTGATTCAGCGAATTCTTCACCCGCTCATACGAATCCGTTGCCGCCGTTACCTTGTAAGTCTGCGCACCGGTATTTGTTCCTGTCGTCTGCTGTCCGAGTCCGTTTTCCCGACCTGCATTTAGCAGATATCTTTGATACATTCCGGCCGTGGAGTAATCCGGTTTCTTATCCGACAGCTTGGCGTTTAGTTCGGCTTTGCCGTCCTTATCAAAATTAACGGCCAGCGATTCATAGGACGCTCCGGCTGCGGCTGCGTTAGCGGCTGCTCCCCGCTGCATTTCGGCTGCGTTTTGGATTTTTGTTTCCATTTTCCTGGCAAACTTCGAATCCGTCCGCATTTTGTCAACCAGTTCTTCCGCCAGATTCACTGCCGGTTTATCGCTGACGCCTTTTGAAGTTACCGTATTTTTGCCGATGCCAAAAGTAATTCCCGGATACTTTTTGGATAAGCTTTCAACAAAAGATGTCCTCTTCTGTACTTCCGGGTTCTCTTTCTTTTTGGCTGCCATCGGCTGATTGGCCTGATTCAGTTCCTTAATCTGCGCCACCGTCATCGACTGGCTGGTTCTGCCGTACAGCTTATAAGGGTATAACTGTGTACTGTTCACTCCTGTTACCATTTTTTCAACTCCTTTCTTTTGGCCACCGACTTCATTTTTCCGGCCAAAGCACCGCTGTTTGATTAACGCCCGCTCAAACCGGCAAAATTAAAGTTCCGAGTACCTCCTTGTACTCATGGTCATTATAAACTTCTTTCGTCAAATTTACAAGCCCATTTTTAAGTTTTAAAGTATCTTAATATTTTCGCGCACAATTAACTGCAAAAAAGCGGTCAAAATCTTATTTTAACCGCTTTCCGTCAGCACTTTTCACAAATTTACAAGCTCATTTTTATTTTCAGGACAAACTTAGCCTCCGCTCGGTTCGGCAAAAGCGCTGTTTTATTCTTCGACCCGGTAGCAGCTTTTTAAATCGATCAATTCCTTCATGTGCTGCAAAGCCGCCATCGCTTTTTCAAAGTTGCTCTGCACCAGCCGGTGCGTAATAATGATAATCCCGGCCTGTCCCGACTGCTCGTGGAGCTCCTGCAAAATATTCTCAATACTGATCTGGTATCGGGCAAAAACCTCGGTAATCTTATTAAGCACCCCGATTTCATCCTTGACTACCAGCCGCAGGAAATACTTGGCCTCCATCTCCTCCGCCGTTTTCATCACCGCCGGCAGATTCGGCCGCCATAAGCCCTTGCCGCCCACGCCCATTTTTCTGTTTTTGGCACTCTCCATAATATCCGATACCACCGCCATCGCCGTCGGCATCTCGCCCGCGCCCGGCCCGTAAAACATGGTTTGGCCGACAGCGCTGCCGTACAGGTAAATGGCGTTAAACTCATTTTTGACCGAAGCCAGCGGATGCGTTTCTTTGAGCAGCGTCGGCTCAACCGATATTTCCGCTTTGCCGTTATCCTGCTTGGCTACACCAATCAGCTTAATGACATAGCCAAACTCTTTCACCGCCCGAATGTCCTCTAAGGTCACATCGGAAATGCCTTTAACCTTAACGTCCTCCAACTTTAGTCCCATTGAAAACGCCAGAGATGCCAAAATCGTCATTTTCCGGGCCGCATCAAAGCCCTCAACATCATTGGTCGGATCCGGCTCGGCAAAGCCAAGCTCCTGCGCCTGTTTCAGCGCCACCTGATAATCCAGCCCGCTTTCCGCCATCTGGGTCATGATATAATTGGTCGTACCGTTGACAATGCCCATCACCTTATAGATTTCATCCGAAGCCAAGCCCTGCACCAGCCCGCGCAAAACCGGAATTCCTCCGGCCACGCTGGCTTCATAGCACAAATCCGCTTCATACTCGGCCGCCAGCCGGTGCAGCCGCACGCCATAACCGGCAATCACATCCTTGTTGGCCGTCACCACCGACTTGCCGTTTTGCAGTGCCTCGGTAATATACTGATACGCCGGCTCCAGCCCGCCCAAAAGCTCAACTATGATATCAATTTCCGGGTCATTTACAATCCGGCTGTAATCCGTTGTCAACAGTTCCGCCGGAATTTCCAGTTTTCTGGCTTTGGCAATATCCCTGACCAAAATCTTTTTAATCGTCAACTCACTGTTGATCTGCTGAGCAATCGCCGCCGCGCGGTCAGTCAGCAGCTTATATACTCCGCCGCCGACCGTCCCCAGACCCAATAATCCAATCCCAATCTTCAATCCTCTTCTCCTATCTGATCGTCCAATCAATCTCAGTTTCTCCGTTTCGGCGCAAAAACTCATTGGCTTTGCTGAACGGCCGGGAGCCGAAAAATCCCCGGTAAGCCGACAGCGGTGAGGGATGCGCCGATTCTAAAATCAAATGCTGCCGCCCGGTAATCAGACTTTTCTGGCGGCGGGCATCATTGCCCCATAAGATAAAAACCACCGGCTTCTCTCTCTGATCCAGCTTACGGATCACCTCGGCCGTAAAGGTTTCCCAACCCATGCCCCGATGGGAAGCGGCATGATAAGCTCTGACCGTCAAAACTGCGTTCAGCAGCATCACCCCCTGCTCCGCCCAAGCACTCAGGTCGCCGTGCGCCGCCGGCGGAATTCCCAAATCATCTGCCAACTCTTTATAAATATTAACTAAGGACGGCGGAATCTCAACCTCTTTCGACACACTAAAAGCCAGACCATTCGCCTGCCGGTCATTAAAATAAGGGTCTTGTCCCAAAATCAAAACCTTCACGTCCTGATAGGCCGTCTTATGGAACGCTGAATAAATCTCCTGCATCGGCGGAAAAACTTTCCGGCTGCGGTACTCCTGAATCAAAAACGAACGCAGTTCCTGATAATACGGCTTTTCCAGCTCCGGCTGCAATATTGCCTGCCAGTCATTATGAAATATCTGTTTCATTGCCATCCCCTGTTTCTTCCTATTACATAGGCTTCCGTTTGTATTCCTTCCGGGTAAGTTATAAAAGCAGGCCCGTTTCTCTGAAGCACTAAAAATCCAAGCACAACTTTCCGGTAAAAGCTTCTATCGGCTTTTGACCGCCCCGAGCTTTTATTTTTTTAACTTTTCAATTGAGCTTCTGACTCTCTTTAACGCCTCATTTTTACCCAATATTTTCAGGATTTCAAAAGCGCCGCCGGGCGTTGATTCCTGACCGGAAACCGCTATCCGCAGCGGCCAGAGCATCATACCGGTTTTAATCTCATGCGCCTTTAAATAGTCCATGACCGTATTATGAAGATTATCCTGCGTCCAGTCCTCAATCTGTTCCAGCACCGGCAAAATCTGCTCCAGCATGGTCAGCGCCGTTTCCGGGCTTGTCTTCATCTTTTTATTGGTATAAAGTTCTTCGCCAAACTCCGGCATTTCTTTGAAAAAGGCCAATAACGGAACCGCATCGTTTAAGGTTTCCACTCTGGTTTTGGCCAAAGCTGCCATAAACGGCAAATCCAGATCCGGATTGGTATCAAAATACGCTTTCAGCATCGGCTCCACCTTTTGGTAAAAACTCTCATCCGACAACTTTTTAATATATTCACCGTTCAGCCAGCGGAACTTCTGCATATCAAACACCGCCGGTGACTTTTTAATCTGATGATAGTCAAACTGCTCCACCAGTTCCTCTAAAGACAGGATTTCATTTTCATCCTTCGGGCTCCAGCCCAAAAGCGCCACAAAGTTAATAATCGCTTCATTTAAAAAGCCCTGCTCCAGCAAGTCCTCATAGGAAGAATGCCCCAGACGTTTGCTCAGTTTTTTATGCTCCTCATCGGTAATCAGCGGCACATGCACATAAGTTGGAATCTCCCAGCCAAATGCTTCATACAGCCGGTTATACTTGGGCGAACTGGACAAATACTCATTGCCTCTGACCACATGGCTAATGGCCATCAGATGGTCGTCTACCACATTGGCAAAATTATAGGTCGGATAGCCGTCTGATTTAATCAAAATCATATCCTCTAATTCATTGTTGGGTACGGTAATATCGCCGAAAATCACGTCGGAAAAAGTCGTCGTGCCTTCGCTCGGATTGTTCTGCCGAATCACATAAGGCTCTCCGGCTGCAAGCTTCGCCTCAATTTCCTCGGGGCTGAGGTGCAGGCAATGCTTATCATAGCGGTACACTCCCTTTTCTGCTTCCTGCTCATTTTTCAGCTTCTCCAAACGCTCCTCGCTGCAAAAGCAGTAATAGGCTTCGCCCTTTTCAATCAATTCTTTGGCGTATTTTAAATAAAGCCCTTCTTTCTGACGATCGCTCTGGACATAAGGTCCGTAGCCGCCGTCCTTATCCGGGCCTTCGTCATGCTTTAGGCCGGCAAAATCCATTGTCCGGTAAATAATATCCAGCGCCCCGTCCACCTGTCTGACCTGATCGGTGTCCTCAATCCGCAGCAAAAAGTCGCCGTCGCCGTGCTTGGCAATCAAATAGGCATATAATGCGGTTCTTAGGTTGCCGACATGCATTCTGCCGGTCGGACTGGGCGCAAATCTGGTTCTGATTCTTTGATTTTTCATTTTCCTTTCCCTCTTTTCTGATGATATTTCCCATTTTACTATAAGGCCTGTTTTTTTTCAATGGTTTTGTCATTGAACTTTCTTTGTTTTTTAAAAGTTACCATCGATAAGCGACTGATAATTTGTGAAACCGTCGGCAAACTGCGGGCATGGACGCTTACACACGCTAATATGCTCTGTTTGCCCATATTAAAAGCAAGCTCTTATATAGGCAACAAAAACATATTATCAAGATTGTTAGCTTATGTTGCCTATATGAAAGTTCACTTTCAATATAGGCAAATACAGCTAACAAGCAAATACATATTATTTTTAAATATATCAGTTGTCAAATCCCATAAAAAACATTATAATAAACTCAGCTTTCCTATGTTCGTCAAAATCATCTTTTTTAGGCAGACTGCCCGCCCGGGCAGAAAGCGGAGCTTTCGATCAGGGTAGGTCGCCCGCCCGGGCAGAAAGCGAATGTTTCAACCGGAGCGCACTGCGGTAAAAGACTGCATTTTTCGGCGAAGGGGGAGCCGGATAATAAAAAAAGGAGAGAGAGTATGCGGCGAGGTTTCTGTTTAATTTTTTTCTGTATTTTCCTGATTGCCTGCGCCTCGAAAGCAGACTCGCGGCCGGTAACTTCCATCCGTTTTACCCCGCTTAACTTCCCGTACAGCAATTTAGGCGAGTTTACCCTTTCCGCCGCCCAGCATCAGGAACAGCTTCAGCTTTTTTTGGCAGTTTTTGATGATACCTTTGCTCACGGCCAAATTGACGATGATGCCGACCTGCCCGGACTTCCTCATACTTTTTCCTTACAGCTTTTTTCCGGCACGGTCTTAACAGCCATCTACCGGCTGTCCTTCGACTTTGAAAAGGATATTGCTTTCCTCCAAAACGAACGCCATATTTACGCCGTGGCACCGGAATACTTTCATCAGATTATCGAAACCGGCTATTTTAACATGATTTTTCGCAAAAATCACGCTCCGGCCGCGCAGTTTTATTTAAACAGCAAGGATATTAAATACTCCGTTTCCGGCACATGGAACTATGAAACCTACCAAAATAATTTTTTATCCTATCAAATTAACAGCCAGCAGGAGCAGTCAACCAATTATATTGTGACGGATACTGATTTTCATTTGACCTATACCTTTGCGGAAAAGCCGCCCGATCATGTCTATGAAACGATTCGGGTTGGCGGCCAAACGGTTAAAAATCACGCCCTGTTAAGCTCAAACAGCCTTGAAATTCCTGTGCAGGAAGGCGATTATACCTATGAGGTGGAAGCAGTCTGGTCTGATTCGGAGCTGCCCTATAACGCAGCACTAACCTATGTTTTTCAAATTGAAGTGAATTATCCGCCAAAGATTAAATTGGACTTGGCTGTGGCTGCCGGTTTTCCGATTGCGGTGACGATTGAAAACTACGATTCCGGCGGCCGCATCAGCGCCGCTTCGGCCCTGTGGGAAAATGAAATCGGCCTGACCCTGATCAATGGAAAGTATTACGGCCTGTTGCCGGTGCCGGCAGGTACGGCCGCCGGCGAATATGAGCTGACAATTACCGGCAGCGGCAGCAGTGAAACCTTACTGTGTAAGGAAAACCTGACTGTATCGACCGGCACGCCCGAGAAAGCCGCCGTCAGTGCCAAAAACGCCGCCCTGCTAAGCAAAAAGGCCGAAACTGACCCCTATTATCTGGCTCTGGCTAAAAAAATCACCGGCTCTTCCCACGCCGAAAAACTGTGGTATGGTGTTTTTAACTATCCGGCCGCCGTTCCCGTTACCTATATCTACGGGCAAACATTAACTCACCGGGATTTTTCCTATCAGCCTTTTTGTCAGCTTTATGCTTTTACCGGCGATGCGGATATTTCAGCTGCTGCCAACGGCAGCGTCCGGGTAGCCGAGCAAACGCCTGAAGGCGGTTATACCGTTGTGATCGACCACGGACTGGGGGTGTTCAGCGTCTATTCCGAACTGTCTGAGCTATCGGTCAGTGCCGGCAGCTATGTTTTTGCCCGGCAGAAAGTGGGCCGCTGCGCCAAAACGGAAGAAACGCCGGCTCCGGTTTTTACTTACGGCGTTATCGTCAACGGATATTATGTCAATCCCCGTGCTTTTTTTGAGCATGATCCGATTTCCTTTTATAAATAGCAACTATGTCATTATTCTATTAGGAGGTTCCTGAATGAAAAACAAGTTCACGAAAAAAGAATTAAGCTGGATTGCTTATGATTGGGCCAATTCCGCGTATTCTATGGCCGTCACTTCAACCATTTTGCCGATTTTTTATACCAATGTGGCTGCCAAAAGTTTAACTGCCGTTGAAAAACAATATTATTGGGGAATCTCCAATACGATTGCAACGATCATGGTCGCGGTACTGGCACCGGTTTTAGGCACAATTGCCGATTATAAAGGCTTTAAGAAAAAGTTTTTCTCGGCTTTTCTGGCAATCGGTCTGCTCTCAACTGCCGCCCTGTCGCTGGTGCGGGAAGATAATTATATCTTTTGTCTGACCATTTACGTCCTGTCCGTTCTTGGCTTCAGCGGCAGCAACCTGTTCTACGACTCCTTCCTGACCGACGCAACGACCGAGGATCGATACGATAAAGTATCGACCTATGGCTATGCCTTTGGCTATATCGGCAGCTGTATTCCCTTTGTCATTTCAATCGCTATCATCATGAAAGCCGAGGCGATTGGCCTGACCACGCTGCTGGCCACGCAGATTTCCTTTATTATTACTGCCGTCTGGTGGCTGGTTTTCTCGGTGCCGATCTTAAAAAATGTCGACCAACAGTATTATGTCGAGCAGGAAAAAAATCCGGTTCGCTCCTCGCTCCGCCGTTTGTTCAACACCTTAAAGAAAATCAACCATTACCGCAACGTCGTCCTGTTTTTAATTGCTTATTTCTTTTATATTGACGGCGTACATACCATTATCAGTATGGCGACAGTTTACGCCAGCGGCATCGGTATTTCCAGCAATACCCTGATGATTGCCCTGCTGGTCGTTCAAATCATTGCCTTTCCGGCCGCAATTATTTTCGGCCATGTTATTAATAAGTTTTCCGCCAAGATTTTGCTGACAGTCGCTATCTTGGTTTATGTACTGATTACCTATATCGGCTACCGGATGACGACACCGACTCACTTTTGGCTGTTGGCGGTACTGGTTGCCACGCAGCAGGGCGGGATTCAGGCCATTTCCCGTTCCTCTTTCGGTAAGCTGATTCCCAAGGAAAACTCAGCCGAGTTTTTTGGATTTTTCAGTATCTTCGGAAAGTTTTCGGCAGCAATGGGACCGATGATTATCGGCGGCGTCGGCTATTTGACTAATAATACCCGACTCGGCGTGCTGAGCCTGATTCCGCTGTTTCTTCTGGGACTGGTTTTCCTGCTGAAAGTCGATTTCAGTGCCAAGCCGGAAGCCGTTAAGGGAAAATAAGACGGCACACTTTTTATTTGATTTTCATGGAGCTGTCTTTCCCTTCCTCTAATTTCTGTCCGATCTTGAGAAAGGCTTTTTGCACCCGGGGATCGTCATACATTTGCACTGCCGCTTTCAACAGTTCTTCCGCCCGATCATAATCTTGTTCCCTGACCGCGGCCAGCATATCCAAAACCGCGATATAAGCGCCGTAACTTTGGTTGGAGCGAAATTTCTCGAAAAGCGGCCGGCTTTCCCGGTACAGTGCCATTGCTTTTTCATATTGTCCGGTTTCAAAATAGCTTGTACACAGGTTGATATGATGGACAACATTGGCGGCATCACCTTTCAAACCTTGGGCGGACAGCTCTTCCAATATGCCGATCGCAGCATCAAACTCTTTCAGTTCCACATAACCGGCTGTCAAATTCAGTGCTAAGATATGGCGTAAGTTTTTGCCCTTGGCGGTTCTAAGCAAAGCCTCCATGCCGGCAACATATTCGCGCGCCTTCCCCGTATACAGCAAGCGGCCGATTTCCCGCATCTTATTGATATAAAACAGGTTATACAGCAGATTAATCAGCACCACGCCGATAATAACGATCGGGGCGGCCAGCCAATACGCTCTGCTAAAGGCAGCCTCGTCAATCCGAAGGCTCTTTTGCACAATTAACAGCACCACACCGATACCAACTCCAATGATAATTATTTTTCCCGCATGTTTCATTTGTTATTTTCCTCCCGCTTTTTTATGTTTATTGCATTATATCATAAATTAAGCGTGAGTGTGAGAAAATCCTTACGGATTTTCTCTCCGCATCAGCGCTCATATAGTCTGTTCGCTCAAAATGCTTTTGCACGCAAGCGTGACCGCATTTTGCCGAACAGCCTGCACTCACGCTTTTAGTGCGCAGCATTATATCATAAATTAAGCGTGAGTGTGAGAAAATCCTTACGGATTTTCTCCCCGCATCAGCGCCTTAAAATACAGCCGCCCCTTTCCGCTGTTCTTAATTTTACCAAACCGGAATGGACGAACCCTTGGTATCGTCTTCAATAATCTTTTTGACCGCATCGGTATGATAAATGTCTATGATCTTTTTAAACTCCGGCCGATCCTTGTCCCCACTTCTGGCAGCAATTACATTGACATACAGATTACCGCTGTTTTGATAGTCCTCCAACACCAGCGCGTCCTGAGCTGGAACATAACCGGCATCGGATGCCACACCGGAATTGATAGCCGCAATCTGCACTTCATCTAAAGCCGGCGGAATATTGGTCGCCGCCAGTTCAAGCACCTGCAGGTTTTTCGGGTTCTCGGTGATATCTTTAATGGTCGGTAACTTGCCGGCAGCTTCATCCAGTTTAATCAAGCCAGCCTGCTGCAACAGCACCAGCGCCCGGCCGCCGTTGGTTACATCTTCCGGAATCGCAACCTTCACACCATCCTCGAGCTGGTCAATGGATGTAATTTTCTTGGAATAAAGCCCCAGCGGCGCAACCACCGTATCGGCAATCGCTTCAATCTGATAACCCAATTCCTCAACCTCTTTGTCTAAGTAAAAATGATGCTGAAAAGCGTTCAGATCCAGTTCGCCGTCATTGAGCGCGGCGTTCGGCAGGTTATAGGCATCAAAGAAAACCAACTCGATTTTGATGTTTTCCTTGGCGGCTTCTTCCTTGATATAGTTCCACACCTTGCTGTCCGTTCCGGTCAGTCCGACCTTGACCGTCACCGGCTCGCCTTTGACTTCCTCTTTTTCCGGCGTCTTGGCCTGATCAGCCTTATTTTCTTCCGTTTGCGCGGTTTTCGTTTCCGCTTTTGGATTGTCGTTCTTTTGTCCGCCGCAGGCTGCCAAAACGGCTGTCAGGATTAATGCTGTTAAAATTGCTAAAACTCTTTTTTTCATCTTATTCTCCTCTTTCTTTGCTTTTTGATTTAATGTTTTGTTTTTTGGTTTAATGTTTTGCCTTTTGCGCAATTATATTCCCTAAACTTTGAATCAGTGTAACAAAAATCAAAATTGTCAGCACCGATACAAAGGAAATATCATAAAATCTTCGTTGGTGGCCATAGCGCAGAACAAACGCGCCGATTCCGCCGCCGCCAACCGCTCCGCCCATCGTCGTCAACCCCAACAGGCTGATCGCCGTAATCGTAATCGACCGGGTCAGAGCCGGAACGCTTTCCCTTAAATACACGCGGAAGATAATCTCCAGCGGCGAAAGTCCCATTGACTGCGCTGCTTCAATGATGCCTTTGTCCACATCAGACAGAGCCGCGTCCACCTGCCTGACAAAAAACGGCGTTGCTCCGATAATCAGCGGGAAAATCGCCCCCTTTACCCCGATAAAAGTGCCCATGATTGTCTTGGTAATCGGAATCAGAAGCGAAATCAGGATAACAAAGGGAATCGCCCGGAACACATTGACAATGATATCAATGGCTTTATTTACCCACTGATTTTCCAAAATATTGCCTTCCCGGGTAACCACCAGTGCTGTTCCGATAATCAAGCCAAACAGCAGGATAAAAACACCGGAGGCAACCATCATAATCAGCGTTTCCCGCAAGCTCAGCAGGAACTCCGCCCGATAGTCCAAAAAGTTCGGCAGATATTGCTGTAAAAAACCATTCATTTTAACACCTCCACATAAAGCCCTTTCTCCTGAAACGCTTGAATTGACAGCTCTCTTGCTTTTGTTTCACCTTTCATTGCCAAAACAATCCAGCCCAGAACCTGTCCCTGAATCAGCTCTGTATCGGCAAAAGCGATATTAAAGCTGGTTTGAAACTTTTGACTAACCTCATGAATCAGCGCCTCTCTGGTGCTGGGACCAAAGAACCTCAGCTTGAGCAGTACCTGATCCTCGGCTTCCGGCAGCAGATTGCCGCCACTGGCAAGCAGCTCCTCAATATGCTCAATTCGGGTTGTCGAGCGAATAAACTGCTTGGCGATTTCCGACTTGGGTGCAGAAAAGAGTTCAAGCACCGTTCCGGTCTCGGCTACCTTGCCGTTTTCCATGACCGCTACCCGGTCGCAAATGGATTTTATCACATTCATTTCATGTGTGATAATGATAATCGTGATATTCAGCGTCTGGTTCAGCTGTTTAAGCAGGCTTAAAATCTGATTGGTCGTCTGCGGATCCAGTGCCGATGTCGCCTCATCACATAATAAAATATCCGGATTGTTTGCCAGCGCTCTGGCAATTGCCACCCGCTGCTTTTGCCCGCCGGATAGCTGCGACGGATAGGCGCTTTTTTTCTCGGAAATCCCGACCAGATCCAGCAGTTCATCTACCCTGCTATCAACAGCCTTTTTCTCTAACCCTTGTCCCTTTAGGTTAAAGGCAACGTTTTGACCCACGGTCAAAGAACTGAGCAGATTAAACTGCTGAAAAATCATACCGATCTTTTTGCGCTCTCCTCGCAGTTCCTTATCCTTTAGCTGCGTAATATCTTTGCCATTGATGATTACTTGCCCCTGCGTCGGTTTTTCTAACAGATTGATGCAGCGAACCAAGGTGGACTTGCCGGCGCCACTATACCCAATCACGCCAAAAATCTCACCGTCTTGAATTGTCAGGGCTACATCTTTGACTGCGTGAACCTGTCTTTTGGCATCTGCAAATGTTTTGCTTAAGTTTTTTATCTCTATCATATTATCTCCGTTCCGGTTATCTCCTTATTTCCCTTGATTTTCCACCCTTTCCCGGTGCTGTGCTTTAATCCTTTGTAAAAGCTCGGCATCAAGCAAAACCGTCAGGGCGGTATGTGCCAAAACCTTTGCTCCCAGCCGAATGGACTCTAAGCCCTTTTCGCTTTTTGCCGCTTCCCGAAACTCTACACTGTGTCCGGCGATATATTCATCCGAAATGCTAATGACCGGCTGAATGACCGGAATTACTTGACTGATGTTGCCGACATCCGATGAGCCTCGAGAGAGGATATCCTCCCGCACCGTCATCTCCTGCCCGTAAGAGTTCAGCACTTTTTCATACACATCATCAAAAAGCGGTGTAATCACGGTATTATCCACGCTGTTTTGAAAGAGCGTTACCTTCGACTCGGCGCCTGTCGCCAGTGCTGCGCCTTTTACGATCTGCTCAAACTTCTCCTGCAGCTCGTCCAAAGTCGGGCGAAATCTGGCCCGCAGATAAAACCGGGCACTGGCATAATCGGGTACTACATTCGGTGCCAAACCGCCGTTGGTGATAATGCCATGAACCCGCACATCCGACGGCAAATGCTGGCGCAACGCATTCACGCTGTTGTAGACCTGAATCACTCCGTCTAAAGCATTGATTCCTTTTTCCGGACTGGAAGCGGCATGTGCCGACCGACCAAAAAACTCAATATCAATCGGGTTGACCGCCAATGTTTCACTGGTCCGGTGATGCAGATGCCCCGGATGCGCCCCCAGGGAAAAATCCACATCCCTGAAAAATCCTTCGTGCACAAAGCTGCCTTTGGCACTGCCGTTCTCACCGCCTTCCTCGCCCGGTGTACCATACACCCGAATCTCACCGCCGGTTTCATCAATCAGTGACTTGAGTGCGACCGCAGCCAGCGAAGAAGTTGTCCCGAGCAGATTGTGCCCGCAGGCATGGCCGATTCCGCCGAGAGCGTCATATTCGGCATAAAAGGCCACTACCGGTCCGGGTTTGGCTGCCCGGTATCTGGCATCAAAGCCGGTTCGATGTCCGGCAACATCAACCTTAACCTCAAAACCTTCCTGCTTCAGCTGGTCAGCCAGCTTTTGACAGGCAAAGAATTCATAATTACTCACTTCCGGTTTGCCGTGAATATCCAAAGCAATTTGTTTATATGCGTCAATTCTCTCATCCACCACCCGGTCAATTCTGCTTTTTTCCAAACCCATTCTTACTTCCTCCGTTCCGTTTTTTTTATATTATCTTTCATTCTTGTTTAATAATCTCTCAGACCAAACAGCCGCCGCAAGGGAAGCTCCCGGCGTTTACCGCGGATAAACGCAAAAAGAGCTAATCCCCCACAAAGGACGATTAGCTCGTGATACCACCTTATTTCATATCAACCTCACGATTGATACCTCTTCGAGTACAGACATACTCTATCGCTTTAACGGGCGATCCCGGCATACCCTACCTATCGGATACACAACTCAAAGGCCATCTTCATTCTCCTACCCCGGTTCCGCTTTCACCTTACGCGGACTCTCTGTCACCGTCTTCAAAGAACTACTATTCTTGTCATAGTTTTTAAATGTATTTAATTATGCTGTTTGGTAATGGTCAAGATTATACCGAAAAAAAATGATTTGTCAAGCACTTTTTTAAAAAATAAAAGTTATTTTTTTAACATCTTGCGGATCTGATAAACCGATATTTGCGCCGGAAAGTATACTCTCCCGACAAGCATTAAACATAAATATCCTGTTTCTCAACACCACCAAAGGGGAAAAAGCAGACCGCCTTTTCTGCTTATCGTGCCGTTATTTGACAAAATCCCGGTTTACCCCCAAAAAGCTGGGCAGACCGCTACTTTCGGTAATAACATAAAGATACGGCCGATTGACATAAACTTCCACATTTTCCGGTTCTTCTTCGATTGCTGTTGTTTTTAAACCATCCACCTTGGTAAACGAAGCCGCCTCAATTCCGGTCTTTTTGACCTCAATCTTGCTCTCCTGCAAAACCTGCGAAATCCGGCACACTTTCTCGCTCCCATCCGGATTTTTACCCGCCAGGTTAACATAGCCGGTATGACGCTGGCTGATTTCGGTATAGCCCAGTTTTTCCAAAACCGGCAGCAGCTCAATCCGGCTGCTCTGAGTAAAATCCGGCATATGCAGGGTTACTCTTTTTTTCGTCCACTCCGGCTGCGCTGCTATTTCCTGTAAAACGCCGGCTTGCAAAAGCTGCTCGACGCTTTCACCCTCTCTCGGCAAAAGCACCAGCATATCGCCGTTTTCCAGCGGCACCCGCACCGCCTGATAGCGGTCGGTAAAATAACACATCATATTTACCGGATTCGACAGCAGAAACGGCACTTTCTGTTCCTGCCCGTTAGCCCCATAGAAAATGTCCTCTTTCTCATGGAAAAAAGGTTCCCGCCACGCCGCTTTGACATAAGTGGTTCCAATCAGCCGGCAAAACAGTTCCTCTCTACCGGCCGAAATTTCTCCATTTTGATCTTTATTTTGATCTTTAAAATCTTCCGGCTTCACCTGATCCTTTAAAAATCCCTTCGTCCAGCGGTTAATCCAGTCCATTTGCAGCTGCGGCGCATCTTTGTCCGCAAAATCAATCCGGTAGATGTCCGAAGTTAAGTTTTTTTGTAAAAACTCCAAATCCGGCTGGTCTTCTTTGCTAATCCAAATCGAACTGGCCGTTAAATATCCCCGCCTCTGAAAATGCTGCATCAGCTTATCCGTCCAATACTCCTCCGGTGCGTTTGCCCGCAGCAGCCGAATCAAATCGGCTTTTGGCTCGCTCCCATCCTCTAAGGCATAGGACAGCTCACTCAGCGGCAAATATGCCGACAGCGGCGAATAAATCACATTTCCTTCTCCGGCAATCTGACTAAAAACCGTATTGGCAAATGCCCAATAGTCGCGGCAAAAGTCCTGATATTTTTTCTGATTTACCAGCCACGCCTCATTGTCCTGCCGGCGGAGCTTCTCCTGATTTTCCGGCAGCGTATAGTCAATCCATTCCTGCTGGCGGATAATGTCCTCCTTGGCCATTGAAACGCCTGAGTCCTTTTGAGCGACATCTCCCGGAACAGTAGTTTCCTCCATCCTGCTTCCGCTCTTGTCGGTGTTTTCCTTTGCTCCATTCCCCGCTTCTGTTTGCGCTGCTCCGCCGGTGCAGCCGGACAGCGCTAAAATCAACGCCAATACCCAAACTATTTTTTTCATAACCTGAATCCTCCCTTCATTTTTTTACTCGCTTTTCGTTAGGTTGAACAGTTACCGCCTTTTGCTCCGATTACAGCACTTTCCCATCGCAGCCGCAACCCGAATCAGGCAATAAGGCAAGTAAAACCCTCAACTTTTCCATGTGCTGTAAAACTATAACCATTTTTTTAGACCGCCCGGAAGAAGCGCGCAGCACTTCAATCAGGAAAAAGTTGAGTAAAATAGTTTAATCCCCACTCTGCTCTATAATAGAACGGAGCATGGTTAAAAACTCCCGCTCTGACCAATGATATGCCTCAATATCAAAGTTAATCCCCCGGCAGGTGAACCAGGCGATATAAACATCCCCACGATGATAAATAATCACCGGGGTATCTCCAATCTGCGATTCCTTTTGGTCATCCGCCGAATAAAAGCAATCGCGCAGCGGCGTAAATTCCTGGGAAAAAGAAATACGCAGCGACTTGCCGTCATTCTTTCCGTCCCAATAAGAAATTTTATAATCATGCAGCACCGTATAGCGCCAGTCTTGATCCGGAGTGTAAACTTCCGCATACCAGCTTTTCGTTAACTCCGCCGGCAGATACAAGTCTTTCATAAAATCAAAGCCCCACGCCTCCGCTTCCGCCGGAGAAACTTCTCTGCCTTCCGCCGCAATCTTAGCGGCAGCTTCCTCTTTGACTTCATTGATAACAATTTGTTCCTCGCTGCCAAGCGTGTTGAAAGCCTCTTTCGATGCCCCTTTCAGCACTGCACCATCCCTGTCTTCGGCCATACTTTCCGCTGCAATCCCGGCTTCCTCCGTCTTAGCTCCCTCGCTCAAATTCACCGCCTCGCTTTTGGATGGCTCCGTAATATAAAGATAAAAACTAAGCCCCGCTGCTATCGCCGTGCAGCCCAGTGCTCCGGCAAAAGCAATCC
Organism: Lachnospiraceae bacterium oral taxon 500; assembly: GCA_002999035.1. NCBI lineage: Bacteria > Bacillati > Bacillota > Clostridia > Lachnospirales > Lachnospiraceae > Lachnospiraceae bacterium oral taxon 500. Next base: position 1,951,851 of record CP027241.1, on the reverse strand, counting down.
GGCGCAGCGGCAGCCTTTGATTTGTCGGCACATTTTGCAGGCAATGCTGCCGGACTTCGGCAAAATCCGGCATATTTTTATCTAATACCGCTTTAATCAGCGCTTTTTCCTTCATACCCGCTCACCTCCTCTTTTTCTGCTGTGTGATACTGTTTTCTCATTTCCTTAATTGTCCGGTAGAGCTTATTTTTGACATTTGACTGACTAATCTCCATTAATTCGGCGATTTCGGCAATCCGCATTTCCCGGGAATAAAACAAATAAAAAATTTTTTGAATCTCTGCCGGCCGTTCCGCCAGAAAAGTCTCAATTTTTCGGCTCATATCCTTTTGATCGAGCCAGTCCTCGATTTCAAAGGTATCTATCGCCAGTTCCGTCATATCCGGTTCGTCCTCATCCGCCCCCGCTGCCTTCGGCCATAAAAACAGGCTTTTCAGCCGATCAGTTAGCCGGTAATAGCGGTAAATCTTTTGCCGGGCAACCTGCCGGACAAAGGCCTCCGGCTGCTTGATATAATCTATTCCTTTGCGGCAGATAATCGTAAAAACTTCCGTATAGGTATCCTGAAAAATATCCTGAATATCGGCCGGATTGCCGCATTTAGCGGTAATCTGCGTCAAAACCGCCTCCCGCGTCTGCGCGTAGATTTGGTCAAAACATTCTACCTCTTGCCGTTTTTCCACTTGTCCTGCCCCCTTTCGAATGAGAATTCTCTTTTCTTATTACTTAAGCGTCATGAAGGTTGGGTTTTGTTTCAAATATTATAAATTTTTTTGAGTTTAAAAGCAAGTCCTCCGGTCACAGCAAGTATAAGTCCTGCCTGAACGATAAACTCCCAAGACTTTGCCCCGGCAGGTCTTGGGAGTTTACAGCTGTGTAAAAAATAAAAGATTGTGAATCCGTCCCCTTGCGGGGAATTGTTAGTTCTAATTCAAATTGCCCTTTTCTATATGCTCCCGCAGGATCCGGTCTGTTACCTCAAACAGCGCTTCCGAGCCCAGCCTTGTTTTGCTTTGCCGCGCGTAAACCTGTTCCGCAGTTGCCCGCTCCTTCCAATCACCGCCGTTATTGCTGTTATTTAAAAGCAAAGGCTGGAGATTGTCCATCACGTGCGCAAACCGTGATTCTGCGGTTTCGTATGCCTCAAATTCATCAAACAAGGCCACCAGCTCTGCTTTTTGATCTGCCGGCAAAATCGAGAATATTCGTTCTTTGGCGGCGTCCTCACGAGCTTTTTGGGTTTTCAGCCCCTCTGCGTCATACGCGTAGGTGTCGCCGGCATCAATTTCCACAATATCATGAATCAAACACATCAGCATTACCTTGGCAATATCTATCTGCTCATTGGCATATTCTTTAAGCAGATACGCCATAATCGCCATGTGCCATGAGTGTTCCGCATCATTTTCATTTCGGCCGTGCCCGGATAAATGAGTTTGCCGAAATACATTTTTCGCCTTGTCTATTTCCAAAGCAAAGGCTAATTGTTTTTCCATGCGTTCATTCATCATAACGATTCCTCCGCAACTTTAAATACTCCTGCCTATCCGGTTATCCGCTGACAGCTGCTCCGTTTCCCGGCACCAAACTGCGGCGGCACTGGAACTGTTAAAAACCCTTTGCCGCCAACCCGCTTTTGCCGAAACGCAGCGGCTTACAATTTCAAAGCAGGAAAGCAGAAATGCTCCCGCTTATCCCCCTTATTCCTGCTTCGTCAGCCCTGCTAACTGCGCCAGCAGCTTTTTCTCGCCATGTCCCGGAAACAGCACCTTAACCTGATAATCAGCCCCGCCGTTTTCAATGCTCAGCACCTGACCGATTCCATATTTTTTATGCTTAACCAAATCGCCGACTCCGTAATCCAAAGCTTTGCCCTGCGGTGCCGGAATTTCCGTTTTGCCGGCGGCATAAGGCTTGCGGTTCATCGCCGCTTTGCTCCTACCAAAGTCCCGACCGGCCTTGCTCTCGACCGCAAAAAGCGATGTCTTTTCTTTCACGGGCACAATCTCCTCCACATATTCCGGCGGAATCTCTTTTAAAAAGCGGGACTTGGGATTGACCTGAGTTTTGCCGTACATCAGCCTCTCTTTGGCATTCGTCAAAAACAACTCCTCCTTGGCCCGGGTAATGCCGACATAAGCTAAACGCCTTTCTTCCTCAACATCTTTTTCCAGACCGGAATTAACACTCATATAGCTGGGAAACAAATTTTCCTCCATGCCAATCATAAAGACAACCGGAAACTCCAAGCCTTTGGCGGAGTGAATCGTCATCAGCACCACTCTTTTGGCATCTTCTTCCAAGGTATCCACCGATGCCACCAAAGCCACATCCTCCAAAAAGCCGTCCAAAGTCGGTTCTTCATTTTGCAGGGTATATTCCTTGGCCTTGGAAATCAGTTCGTTGATATTGTCAATCCGGCCAAGACTTTCCGGCGTGCCCTCTTTAAGCAGTTCTGCCGTATATTTGGTCTTTTCCAGCACCAGCTTAATCCAGTCCTCTAAAGCTATCCCCTCTGCCAGCTTAGCTTTTAAATACTGTATGATTTCATAAAACTCCGATACCGCCGCTGCTCCCCGAAAACCGGCAGTCCGGCACTGCCCGGCCGCTTCCAGAAAGGAGCAGTCCTTTTGCAGCGCAATTTTCTGCAACTCTTCCAAACTTTTGTCGCCGATGCCGCGTCTGGGCTCATTGATAATCCGCAGGAAAGACACATTATCCCTATGATTGCTAATCATTCTTAAATAGGCGATGATATCCTTTATTTCCTTACGCTGATAAAAGGCGACTCCGCCAATCAGCGTATAGGGAATCCCAGCCTTGACAAAGCCTTCCTCCACGCTTCGGGACTGCGCGTTCGTCCGGTACAGCACAGCAAAATCATTATAATCCCGGCCGTTTTGGCGCTGCCGATTAATCTCCTCCGTCAGGAAACGGGCTTCTTCCTTTTCGTTTTCCGCACTTTTGTATTTCAACTTATAGCCGGTCGTATTTTCCGTCCACAGTGCTTTATCCTTTCGGCTGTTGTTATTGGCAATCACGGCATTGGCCGCAGCCAAAATATTTTTGGTCGAGCGATAATTCTGCTCCAGCCGAATAACCTTGGCCTGCGGGTACACCTCTTCAAAGTTTAAAATATTGGTGATATCCGCTCCCCGAAAGGCATAAATTGACTGGTCGTCATCACCGACCACGCATAAGTTCTTGTATTTTCCGGCCAGCAGGCTGACCAGCTCAAACTGTACGCCATTGGTGTCCTGATATTCATCAACCATAATATAATGAAACTTTTCCTGATAAACCGCTAAAATATCCGGATTTGATTCAAACAGCTGTACCGTCATCATCAATAAATCGTCAAAATCCATGGCGTTATTTTGATGGAGCTGCTGCTGATAATTCTCATACACTCTGACTGCCATTTCCCGGCGAAAATCGCCCCTGACCTCTCTTGCCAGCTCCGGCGGCGTCAGCTTACGGTTTTTGGCAGAGCTGATCAAATTGGCAACATAAGACTCCGACAGCGCCTTGGTGTCAATATTCATTTCCTTTAAAACCTGCTTAATCAGCTTCTTGGAATCTTCCGCGTCATAGATGCTGAAGCTCCGGTCAAAGCCAACCGCATCGGCATGCCGCCTTAAAATCCGGACACAACTGCTGTGAAAAGTGCTGACCCAAATCTCCGCCGCGGCATCGCCAATTAGACGGTCAATTCGCTCGCGCATTTCCTTGGCCGCTTTATTGGTGAAAGTAATCGCCATGATATGCCAAGGCCTCACACCCTTTTCTTCAATCAAATAAGCGATTCGATGGGTCAGCACCTTGGTTTTGCCGGAACCCGCTCCGGCCAGCAAAAGCAAAGGCCCTTCCGTAGACTGAACCGCTTCTCTTTGTTCCTTATTTAATTCCGCATCTCTATTCATTTCAACCTCAAACTTTTAAAATATACTTTTCGCCGGCTATCCGCCATGAAGCACTCAGTACGCCAAAATTAAACCGCCGGAATTGGCATAATTGGAACTTAAGCCTCTGGTAGCCACCACAATAATATCCTTAAAATTATAGAGTTCACTGGCCCGTTCCATTGCCAGCTTAGCATATTCCGCTGCCTGGCAATGAGCAATGACCAGCCGTTTTTCGGTCACATCTCCGCCTAAGTCGGCAATCATCGCCACCATTTTTTCAATCGCCTTCTTAACGCCCCGCGCTTTTTGCAGCAGTTCAATCTCACCGTCATTGCTGCCCAAAATCAAGTTAATATTCAGGACACTGGCGATTTTGCTTTGCAGCAGGCTGAGGCGCCCGGAACGCTCCAAATTATCCAGTTTTTGCAGGACAAATACCGTTTTCAGTTCGCTGATATACTGCTCGACCTTTTCCACAATTTGCTCAAAGTTCAAACCCTTTTGAATCAATTCCTCAAGCTTGAAGGCAATCGCCACTTGAGTCGAAGAAGCACCCTTGCTGTCAAAAACATGAATATTTTTAGCCGGATATTCCTCCAAGTACAAATCCTTAGCCAGCATCGCCGAAGCATAACTGCCGCTTAACTTAGCAGAAATCGTAATACAAAATACTTCTTCCTCTCCCAGATAGGACTGCATATAAGCCTCCGGCGACGGACAAGCCGATTTCGAAACTGTTTTGGAAGCCGACTGCTTTTTTAAGAAAGCGTCCACGTCCATCGTGTCGTCATCGACAAAAAACTCGCCGTCAACCTCCAAGGTCAGCGGAACCAAAGTAATATTCATTTCTCTTTTCATTTTATCAGTAACATCACAGCTACTATCTGCTACAATTTTATATGCCATATCTTGCTCCCTTTTTTAAAGATGTGAAAAAGCTGCTCTTTTCCGGTAAGCCGCTAAATGAAAAGCGCCTTAATGAGCATGGAAAAGCCGAACTCATTTACTCCCTTTCCCCTGACCGAAGTGCTGCATACTTCTGCCCGGGCGGGCAGTCTGCCTGCAAAAGGCTGTTTTGGCTTTGCGGAACATGGGAAAGTTGAATCAATTATATGTTATTTTGCTGCCGCTTTCAAGCCTTTTTGCAAAAAATTGCAGAACGCTATAAGCTGTAAAAAGCAGTCATTGCCCGAATCATATCTTCCATATCCTGCCAGCCGGCCAATTCTCTGGCCGAATGCATTGCCAGCATCGCCAGACCCGTATCGACAATCGGAATCGGCAGGTACCGGCTGATTAAAGAACCAATTGTCTTTCCGCCCGGAATATCGGCATGATTGACAAACTTTTGATAAGGTACCTGCGCCTGCTCGCACACCTGCTGCCAAGCTGCGGTGCTGAATGCTTCGGACGCATAAGCCTTGTTACCGCTCTGCTTAATCACAATCCCCCGATTCACTTTTGGGCGATTGGTCGGGTCGCATTTTTCCGGATAAGCCGGATGGCAGGCATGCGCCCCATCCGCCGAGATAAAGAAAGAACGCAGCAGCGTATCCGTCCAGGCTGCTGCTTCGATGGAAAGACCCTGACGCAGCTTTTCCAGCAGCAGGTTAAAGTTCATCGAATCCGCCCCCTGCCGGCTTAAGCTCCCGATTTCTTCATGGTCAACAAACAGCGCCGCATTGACGCCGGTTTGCGGTTTTCCGGCAATCAGCGCCTGCATGGCTGCATAGACCATGGCCGTATCATCAATTCTGGGGCAGGAAATAAACTCTTCCTCCGCTCCCACTAAACTTCCTGCTTCGGCACAGTAAACAAATAAATCAAAGTCCAAAATCGCCGCCGGCTCCACTCCCAGTTCCGCCGCCAAAAGACGCAGCAGATAATTTTCCTTTTCCATTTTTTCTTTCAGGGTGGCAATCAGCGGCAGCATCTCTTTCTGTGCCTTAATTTCAACGCCTTTGTTCACTTCCCGGTTCATATGAATCGCCAACGACGGAATCGTAACCACCGGCTTTTGCAAATCTACAATCCTTAATTCCGGAGCCAGCGGCCGGTCACTGCGCAGGGCAACCGTTCCGGCAATGCTGAGCGGGCGGTCAAACCAGGTATGAAAAATCGGGCCGCCGTATATTTCCATATTTAAGCGGCGATAGCCGTCATTATCTACTTCCGGAGCGGGCTTTAGCTTTAAGGCCGGATTATCGGTATGAGCGCCGATAATCCGCAACTCTTCATAATTGCCATTTGCCGCCGTCTGAAAGGCCAACAGCATTGACGGCGAAGTCTGCGTATAATAGCCTTGCCCGGCCTGTAACTGCCACTTGCCCGCCGGCGATAGTTCTTCAAATCCGGCCTGCCGCAGTCGGTTTTTGGTTTCCCGAACAGTACAGACTGCCACTGTCGCCTTTTGCATATATTCAAAAAAATCTTGTCCCTTATCCATGTTTCTTTTCTCCTATTTTCTTTAATCCGGGGTAAAGCGCCGCCGAAATCCAAACCGTCGCCGGAATCGTAAACATCAGGCCGATACTGCCCGCCATTGCCCTTAATATTTCGGAACTGACCGAATCATAATTAATAATTTCCGTAAAACTAATCTGATAAACCATAAATAAAATAATCAAATGCAGCGAAGTACCAACATAAGCCAGTATCAGCGTGTTTGACATTGAGCCCATAATATCGCGGCCGATATTCATGCCGGAACGAATCAGCTGCCTTACGGGAATTGCCGGATTCAGCTCCCAAATCTCCCATAACGAAGAAGCAATCGACAGCGACACGTCCATAATCGCTCCGATTGAGCCGATAATAATTGTGCCGAACAAAAGCCCTTTGTAATCCAGCCCTCGGAAATGTGGAATATACGCCAAACTAATAGCCGTATCGGCTGATAAACCAGTCAGCCGACCGGCCTCGCCGAAAATCACTGCTAAAAGCCCGGCAATCAGCACACCGCTGATTGTCCCTAAAATTGCCGCCGCTGTTTTTTTATGCCGGCCGCTGATAATCACCAGCGTAACCGTAATCGCCAGCGCCGATATCGCCACCGACAGGAGAATCGGCGAAAAGCCTTTCAAAATCATGGGAATGTAGGCAAAAAAAATAAGACTAACCATTATAATCAGTGACAGCAGCGCTTTCAGTCCTTGTTTTCGGCCGATTAACAGCATCATCACCGCAAATAAGGCGGTAATGACATAAATGGAAGTATCCCTGACCCTTTCTTCTATTTTAACGGTTTCTATTTCCCGCTCTGCGTTCTCCGTCAACCGAATCAAAACCTGATCATTGACTTTAAATATATAATTTCCGGGCATAATCATTTCAATCGTATGGCGAACCGTCAGCACCTCCGAGCGGTGCTCCCCGGTCAGAATTTCCAAAATCAAATGCTGATAGCGGATGTCCGCTTCAACCGGGATGTCACTGCGGATCTCGGCCGTATCATCATACTCTATCCCTCGCACAATCGCCTTGGCAATCTTATAATCCTTTTCCTGCATTTCGGCTTCATAAAACGCCCGCAGATCGGTATCGTCATTTTGAGCCGCCGCCGCACTGCCGCCAAATATCCCCAAAAGGAACAGCAGCAGCCAACCCCAGGCCATCTGTCGTCTGTATATTCTCAAATTGCTCTCCTTTATAAAGGCGAGGAAGACCTGACGATCTTCCCCGCGTCTTTATTTGCCTTTTTGCGTAACTCCGCGTTATGCCGCCGGAGCCAAAACCATAGCCGTTTTCTTTATATCTTTTAGATAATCCGTCTTTTTCGGCGTAATTTGTTTTGCTTTTTTAATGGTTTCAACAAAAATGTCTCTGACCGGAATATAGGTTTCATCGACGTTAACCGCATTCTTAAAGTTATAGTTATCGCCGCCGGTAAACATAAAGTCATTTACCACTACCCGATAGGTCTTTTTCATATCTAACGGCGTACCGTCGGATAATGTAATCTTAGTAATCCGGTTTTCAAACTCCTTGGAAGAATCATATTCAACAATCAGACCGGTGAACGCACCGTCAGTTACACTCGGATTCATGATACCGTGGTCAATTGCCTTCTTAATATCCTCACCCGGCAAGTCCATTACTACCAGATAGTTATCAAACGGCATAATCTCATACATATCGCCCATGGTAATATCACCCTTTTCCAAGGTTCGGCGCAAGCTTCCGCCGTTTTGAATGGCAATCTGCGCGCCGGTCTTTTCCGCCATGACATCACAGGCCCATCTGCCCAATAAAGTAATGGTGCCTTTATCAGCCCGGTTGTGGGTAAAGGCTTCGGTTGCCTGACCGATTACTTCCTTGGTTATCGGCTCCAGTTCCTTTTGCAAATCAGCATAAAACTTTTCGGTGGCATTGTCTTTCAAAATAACGTCTTTCATGTCAGATCCCTGATTCAGCTTGGAACTGAGGACAAACTTGCCGTCTTTCTTCTCGACACTCATAATACCAACCGTTCTGCCGTAGCAAAATGCCTGCATAATTTCAACGCCGTTGACCTTACCGGAAACCGGCCGATGGCTGTGTGCCGATAAAATACCGTCCAGCCCCTTAACCTGATTTGCCAAAGTTACGGCGTTACCGGTAATTTCATTGGTCTTATTGTCTTGAATCGAATCAATATGGGTTAAAGCAATAATCACATCGGGCTTGCCTTCTTTGGCTTTACCGGCCTTTAAGTAATCAACCCATTCCTGTGCCGTCTTGACCGGATCGGCAAAGGTATAGCCGTCGGTTGCGCCCTTGTTGACCAAAGACGGCGTATCCGGATGCGCCAGCCCGATCAGACCGATTTTAATCCCCGCTTTTTCCACGATCAGATACGGCTCCGTCCATGTAGCCGGTTTGCCGGTTTTCTGATCAATGATATTAGCAGCTACATATTTGAAGTTACCTTCTTCCGCCCATTTCGGAATTCTTTCCGAACCCCAGTCAAACTCATGATTGCCGACTGCCGAGGCAACAACCTGCATGCCCTTCATCATGGCACTGACCGGCTTACCGTAGGTCAGATTGGATTCTGCCGTTCCCTGATAGTTATCGCCTCCCGAAAGCACAAAGGAATTGGGATTCTGCGCGATATATTCATTGACAAAGCCAACTAACTTACTCATGCCTATATTTCTCTTGCGGCCGGTAATTTCTTCTTTAATATTGCCGTGAAAGTCATTAAAATAAATAATGTCTACCCGGTTTTCCGGCTGGGTTAATTCTTTTAAGCCGAGCTCTTTGGCTTTTTCCTTGGAAATACGTCCGCGGTAAACCAAAAACTGACCTAAGGTTTCATTGGCCACACCCGTCTGCATCGGTGCATTTAAGGCATTTAAAACAATAGCGGCCGCCGCTCTTTTGCTGACCGGCGTTTCAATATCGGTATCCGCCGCTATTAGGGCAAACTCTTTTGCTAAACTGTCCGCCGCCGTCCAGGCTTTCTTAACATCATGCTTTAAAGCCCGGAGCAGGAAGGTAATAAAGTCATGATGCGTCAGTTTGGCCTGCGGGTCAAACTCTTTTTCGCTCTTACCGGTCGTGATATTCAGGGAAAGTCCCAAACCGGCATAACCTTTAAACCATTCCGGCACATCTTCGAAAGTGTTTAATTTAACATATTCTTCTTTTTCTGCTTCGGCCTGTGAATAACCGATGGCTTTTAATACCATGGTCAAGCCTTCCGCCCGGGAAAGCTGGGCGTCCAATTTTTCCGCCGTATTTCCCTCTCTATCCAGCAAGTTCAATTCCTGCAGGCTGTTGACTGCATCTCTTTCCGCCGCCCTCACAAATCCCGGTGCTGACAGGCACAAAACAAGTGCCATCAGTATTGCTGCATACTTCCTCATAGAAGCACCTCCTTAAAATAACCCCAAAAAAAATAATTTCGCCCTCATCCCTCTCTGAAACGACTCTCCTCGTCATTTCCGCTTTCGTCCGTTTTCCTCATAAAAACAAACCTCCTGCCGGGTATTCCGCGAAATTATCTGTGTCATGTTTAATTATAATATAAATTTTTCTTTAAGTCAATTCCCTCTTCAACTTTCCCGCCCGCTTTCCGCTTTCGCTCTTAAACTTTCCCGATTTCTTTTGCGGTTTCTTTCGGTTTGTTCCCGTTTTTCCCGTTTACTCCTTTTCCTTTCCCTTTTTTCTCCTTTTCAGAAAAAATTTCTTGACAAATCAATCTATTTATGTTATTTTCTAATCAGTTAGGAAACATTTTATTTTTCATCATAGGAATGGCAGCAGCATTCCGGCCTTTATTTTTCGGGGGTATGGCGCAGCTGGGAGCGCGCTTGAATGGCATTCAAGAGGCCAGGGGTTCAAGTCCCCTTATCTCCATCGCAAAAATGTTTCTCAAAAACGCTTCCTTTGCGAAGCGTTTTTTTATGATATTATATCAATAGCTGACCCAACGGAGGTTATTATGGATCGGATTATTACCCTCAGCCGGCAATTCGGCAGCGGCGGTCACGAAATTGCCAAACGCCTGTCCAAGCGGCTGGATTTGCCTTTTTATGATAAAAATATTTTACGCATTGTCGAAGAAAAAACCCACTATTCCGAAGCCTATTTACTGGAAAACGAGGAACAGGTGCCCTCGCTTTTAAACGGCCCCTTTTACGGCAGCGGACACACTTCTTTTTATCCGCAGATTTCGACCGATAAGGTCTTTTTTTCCATCAGTCATGTGCTCAAGGATATCGCCGCCAAAGGCCCCTGCATCATTGTCGGGCGCTGCTCGGACTATGTTCTGCACGAGTTTAATCCGCTCAATTTCTTTGTTTACGCTTCCATGGAATCCAAGATTGAGCGAAAGCTTTCCCTGTTAAAGGAAAATAACGAGCCCATGATTTCAGCTGAAGAAATGAAAAAGCAAATCCGCTATGTCGATAAGCAGCGGGCCAAATATTATGAGTTTTACACCGACCGGAAATGGGGTCAGCCGGCGAATTATCATTTATGCTTAAACACTTCGGATTTAAGCATTGATCAGGCGGTTGACGTTTTGGCCTACTATATCAATTCAGTACAATAAAGGCTGTTCATAAACTTTTTAAATAAAAAAGGAAATTTGTCCTTTTCAGCGAATATATAAGCATACACCAGGAAGACCGATGCTGCATAATTTTTGACAAATCAGGAGGTAAATTATTATGATAAGAGTAGTCACAAAAGCCACCGGCGAAGGAAAAAGCCAAAGCTTGATCGCTATGGCCAACGAAAACTTGAAGGTAACCAAGGGTCATGTCGTTTTTATTGACGGCGACGGCTCACACATGTATGAATTAAAGCATCAAATTCGTTATATCAGCACTTCTGACTTCCCCTTTGACAATCATTATGAATTCTTCGGCTTCCTTTGCGGAATCCTTTCCCGCGATAGCGATATCAGTGATATTTATGTTGACGGCCTGCTTAAACTGGCTAACTTAAAAGCAATCGACAATCCCGAAAAGTTTACCGAAAAATTAAAAGTTCTGGCAGAAAAGTTCGGTATTAACCTGACTCTGGGAATCGGCTGCTCATCGGACAAATTACCGGCTGCTTTCCATGAGTTTGAACGTGCGGAATAAAATAAACTTATTTGCAATCTGCCCCTTTGGCAGAAAAATTGAATGAAACAGTAAAGACGGTGCATTACCCGGCCTTAAGCCTAATGCACCGTCTTTTGTCTGAACTGCCATATTTTTACCTCAGCGGATAATTTCCCGCCATTCCAAATCGCCGCGTTCCAAAGCCTTAATCAAAAGCTCGGCCGTCGCCAAATTGGTTGCCACCGGAATATTGTGCATATCGCACATCGACACAATAATCGAAACATCCGGCTCATGCTGCTGCTTGGTAACCGGGTCTCTTAAGAAAATCACCATATCAATTTCATTATGGGAAATCCGCGAACTAAGCTGCTGTTCGCCTCCCAAATGTCCCGCCAAATATTTATGCACCGATAAGTTGGTGACATCCTCAATCAACCGGCCGGTCGTGCCGGTACTGTACAATTCATGCTTATGCAAAATGCTGCGGTACGCGATGCAAAAGTTTTGCATCAACTTCTTCTTGGCATTATGAGCGACTAATCCTATCCTCATTTTCTACCCCTCTTTCTTCAACATCGAAACAAAATACTACCCCTGTAAAAATAGAAACACAAGCCTACGTTCTCCGTCTTACATCAAGCGCACTACCCCATCAGTACGCCTCAAACTCGCCCTTTCGCCTCATCAACTCCGTTGTCCGCTGCATGCTGACATTTAAAACCAGGCCCATGATAATCATATTACCCCATAAAGAACTAATCCCATAGCTGACATAGGGCAAAGGCAATCCGGTATTGGGCAGGATTCCGGTCGTGACACCGATATTGATAAAAATCTGTGCCGTCAGCATCCCGACATAACCCATACCGATCAGCCGCCCGGTCATATCCGGACTGTCCTTGACAATCAGCAAAATCCGAATCAGCAAAAGAAAAAACAGCACCAATAAAATACTGCAGCCGATAAATCCAAACTCTTCGCCAATAATGCTGAAAATAAAATCAGATTCCGGTACCGGCAAATAATCATACTGATGCAGCTTACCCTGATACAAGCCTTTGCCGGAAAGCATTCCGGAACCAATGGCCTGCATCGAGTTAATGGTTTGATAATAAATATCCGGAAAGTTTTCCGGATGCAGCATTGCCATCACCCGCCGGTACTGATTGGCACTTAAAAGGACCTGATCCGGCCGCTGAATATAGCCAAACAGAAAAATCCCTCCCGGCAGCACTACCATCAGCACCGCGACAATATATTTATAGCTGAGCTTTGCGCCGTAAATCATAACCGCAAACAAAACAATAAAAACCATACTGGTCGATAAATCCGGCTGTTTCAGCACCAGCACAAACGGAACACCGATCAGTATCAAAGAGCCAAGAATAACAAGGGGCTGATTGATCTTTTCTTTAAAAAGGTCAAAATACTTGGCCAGAACGATAATCATAAAAAGCTTGCCAAACTCGGACGGCTGAATCTGAAAGCCGCCGATTCCCAGCCATCTGGTACCGCCGTATTTGGCTTCGCCAAACTTCCAAACCGCTAAGAGAAGCCCCAAATTAAGCAAATAAATCAGGGGCGAAAGCCTGGCTATAAAATGATAATCGACAAAGGCCGTAATCAAAAGCAGCACCAAGCCGGTCGCAAAGCCTAAAACCTGTCTTTTGACATAATAATCCGTACCGTAAGTTGCACTGCTGATGGCCACAATTCCGATACCGGCAATTGCTGTCACCAGGAGCAGGCTAAACCAGTCAAAGCGCTTTAATTGATATTTTTTCAACATTTAGCGGGGCTTATGGATGTTCTTGATTGGAATATTAGCAAACAAAGCCGGTACCGGTGAATGTGACGTGTCCGAATCGGTTGTTCCAATCTTAATATCCATTTCTCTTTCATCATAATCCATATATTTTTTAATGACCTGCAAAATATCTGCCCGAATCATTTCCAACAGCTCAGTATTACAATCCGCCCGGTCATGAATCAAAACCAGCTTCAGTCTATCCTTGGCGATATCTTTTGAGGTGTCTTTCTTCTTAAAAAAGTCCATTAATCCCATGCCGCACCTCCTAATTTCCTTTAATTGCCTTCATGAGCCGCTGAAACAGGTTTTTTTGCTCAAACAGATTCAAATACTCAACATCCTCGCCCATGATTCTTTTAGCGATATTCAAATACGCCCGACCGGCTAAAGAGTTTTCAAACTTTAACACAATCGGATCACCGGTATTGGTTGATATGACTACATTCTCATCGTCCGGTACCACACCGATCAGCTCGATTGCCAAAATCTCAATGACGTCATCGACCGACATCATTTCACCGCGCTTAACCATATCCGGCCGCAGCCGGTTGACAATCAGCCGGTTATTTTTAATGTCATTGGCTTCCAATAAGCCGATAATCCGGTCGGCATCCCGAATCGCCGAAATCTCCGGCATCGTTACAATCAGCGCCCGGTCAGCTGCTGCAATCGAGTTTTTAAACCCCTGCTCAATGCCCGCCGGTGAGTCAATAATAATATAATCAAACTCTGTCCGCAGTTCGTCGGTTAATTTCTTCATTTGCTCGGTATTGACCGCGTCTTTATCCCTGGTCTGGGCAGCCGGCAGCAAATACAGATTTTGATTTTTCTTGTCTCGAATCAGGGCCTGCGACACCCGGCAGTTTCCCTCAACCGCATCGACAATATTATAAACGATTCGGTTTTCCAGCCCCAAGACCACATCCAGGTTGCGCAGTCCGATATCTGCATCCACCAATACTACCTTTTTGCCGCTCAGTGCCAGCCCCGAACCGATATTGGCTGAAGTCGTGGTTTTTCCTACTCCGCCTTTACCGGATGTTACTACGATTACTTCACTCATTTTCTACTCCTTACGCTCTATAATTCCAGATTTTTACTAAGACTGTGCGAAAGCGGTTCAATCGCAATCTGCTCAGCATGAATATACGCAATCATCGGATCGCCGCCCGCTTCGCCTTCGTTCTCAAAACGTCCGTATACATTGTTGATTTGCAGCAAGGTTGGCCGCATTTCCAAAGCAAAAACAAAAGCATTGGGCTTATCGGCCAAACCGCAGTTAACCACTCCCCGGAGTTTGCCCAAAATAATGGCACTGCTGCCGGCGTTCACGATTGCCCCGTTATTGACATCGCCCAAAATAACAATTGCCGTATCGACCGATAGGCTTTGACCGGAACGAAGCGTGCCGTTATGAAAGGAAATGCCTTTCTTTTGAGCCGCTGCCAGCAAATGACTGAGCTCCGTTACTTTTTCTTTCAGAATCGGGGCTTCGTTTTTGTCATGATCCCCAACCGACAGAATCTCCATTTTCGAGTACCTGCGAATCACTTCCAAAAGCTCATGCTTTTCGGTTTCGGATAGAGCCTTGCCGGAAAATTCCAAAGCAACTTTGGCATCATCAAAATATCCCTTGGCCTGCGTTAATTTTTTTTGCAGCGCTGCGATCATTTCCGACAACCCGGCTGTTTCTTCTATTTGTATAATCAGGCCGTCCTGCGTTCCTTTGATCGAAACCGCCTCTTTACTCATAAGGATTTCCCTCGCTTCCTGAATTTTAATTACCGTCAAAACTCTCGTCTTTTATTATACCAAAAAAAAATCGTTTGTATAGTGATTTTTCAAAAATCCTCAAATTTACTGTGTTAAAGAATCGGGCGGGCTGCCGTATTCTTTTTCCAGTTCGTAATAATACGCATATATATCCTTGGCAACCGCTCCGGTGATGCCGGCTGAGGAGATCAGCGGCGTACTGCCGAAGGGGAGCGTGACCACGACCGCTATTTCCGGATCGGACATCGGCGCCAGCGAAACATAAACCGAGTGATCCGGCCGGAGATTAGTCTGCTGCGCCGTACCGGTCTTGCCGCCGACTTCAATCGGAAAGCCCCTGAAAACAGCCAAACCAGTTCCGTAAGAGGAAAAGTTTACATCCTTCATTCCCTCATAAACCGCCCGAAAAGTTTCTTCCGGGATACCAGTTTCCGTTTCTATCTTCGGTACCTGTTTATAGTAAATACTGCCGTCCGCTTCGTTAATCTGGTGAATCAGGGTCAAATAATAGAGCGTGCCGCCATTACCGACGGTATTCATATAACGGGCCAAATGCACCGCCGCATAAGCATTTTGTTCCTGTCCCATCGCAGCCGTAGCCGGATTGGCAATATGTTCAACCGGATTCAGACTCCCCGGCGCAATCGGCATTGCTTCCGGCAATTCAATGCCGGACAAAGTTGACAGTCCAAACATCGCCGTATACTTGCGCAGCACTTCATCGCCGGCCGCCGGATCATAATTTCCTTTTTCGGTAGCCAGCCGGTAACCGACTTCGTTAAAATAAGAATTACAGCTGACGCCGATTGCCCGCCGCAGCGGAATGCTGCCGTGACTTCCACCCAACGAGCCAATCCAGCAGCTGATATGCGGTGTCAGCTTGGTAAAGACACCGGTACACGGCAGCAGTGAGTTTTTAGTGATAACCCCTTCCTCCAGGCCGGCAATTGCCGACAGCACTTTAAAGGTCGAGCCGGGCGCAGTCCTGCCCTGAGTAGCCGTCGGATAAAGAGGATTGGCCTTATCTGCTAAGAGCTGCTGGTAATATTCATTATCAAATTGATTGACCAAACGGTTGTTGTCATAGCTGGGATACATCGCCAGCGCCAAGACTTCGCCGGTATTGACGTCAGTTACCACCGCCGCTCCGGTACACGGATCCAGTGCCACCTGTGCCGGTGTCAATTTCAGTTCGCCAATCATTTTTTTCATAAACTCCAGCGGCGTGAGCCGTCCGGCTTTGACCGCCTGATAAGTGGCCTCGTCCACCTCAACCGCTCCCTGCTCGATTAAAGTCAGTGATAATTCCCGGTAAGGCAAAAGCTCTTTATCCAGCATTTCCAAAAACAGCTTTTTCTCAAAAGTGAAGTTTTCTGAATATTTTTCCGCTATCTTTTCCCGGCTGACTTGGTCATAGCTGTACTCTGCCGGAATAAAGCCCTCTTTAAAGTAAAACTCCAGCAGCCCCTTAAAGCTGATCGCTTTTTTTTCAAAATCTTCATAACCGGTCGTTTTTTTATAATCCTTGCTTAAAATCCCGTCATGCACCAGGCTCTCCAGATAATAAGCAAAAAACTCCTTTAAATCCTCATTGGCCGAAACATCGGAAGTTTCCAGCACTTTTTTTATTTTATCCAGTCTTTTCTGCTTGTAGTTTTGTGCCGCTTTTTTCAGAGAGGACTGATAGACCTGATTTTCTCCGTCCGGCTGCGCCTGCAAAAGCCTGGCCAGATTAATGGTATTATTATCGACCAGATTGACATAGGCCTCCTTTAATAAGGGGGCGGTGCGATCTTTGTTCTGCCCGCGGCGGAGCACCAGCCGGGTCTTGATAATATTAGCCATTTGCCGGACTAAAATATCCTGCGTCTTGATTTGTAAATCCTTATCAATCGTCAGAAAAATATTTTTGCCGCCCTTGGCCTCTACCGTAGCCAAAACCTTTTTAATCCGGCCCAGACTATCGACTTCCACGGTTTGATAGCCCTTGGCTCCGTGCAGCATCAGCTCCATACTTTTTTCAATCCCGATCCGGCCCGCCTGGTCCTCCCGGCTGTAGCCGTATTCTTCGTATTCTTTAAAAGTTTCCTCATTGATTGAGCCGATATAGCCAATAATATGAGAAAAATATTCCGGATAAAAATACACCCGGTTATAGTCCTCGACAATTTGAAAGCCCGGCAGCTTTTCCCGGTTTTCCTGAAGCTCGGCCAAGGTTTCCGGTTTGATATTGCGGGCAATCTTTTCGGGAATGAACTTATAAAAGCCATTGGCCCAAATAGCGTAGCGCAGGGAAATCAAATACAACTTTTCCGTCGGCAGAAGCTCTTTCAGCCACTCACCATAGGCCGCCTCATCTTTAAAGGATTTTTTAAACCAGCGCTCCGCCAAAGCGCTCATTACTTCCGCCGCCGAAATATTTTCTTTTTCAAACAGATCCTTTTGAAAACGGCTGATTTTGGTTTCGCTTAGTTCAGGCTTATAGCGGAATTCGCCATTTTCATTTAAAAATACCGGAAAATCAATATTCAAATGTTCGCCGTTGCGCAGCAGAATTCGGGAAAAAGTCAACAGATCCTGAACCTGGCTTTTCGTATAAACGCCGGTATCATAAGTAACACTGTATGAGATTTGGTTTTCGGTTAAAGGTACGCCGTTGCGGTCATAGATATTCCCCCGCCGCCCGTCAATCGCCACTTCCCGCAGGACTTTTAATTCAAACTCCTGGTCAAACTTTTGACCGTTGACAATCTGCATTTGAAAAAGCCGGGCTGCCAAAATGCTGAACGCAAAGACGATGACAAAAAGCAGCACCACCATCCGATGCGTCACCAGGGAAAAAATATATTTTAAGATTTCTTTCATTCCAGTTCACTTTCTTCCAATTTCTTTTCCCATTTCAGGAACTTGTGATGAATAAACACAAACAGCCGGTAAAAAGCCGCACCGACCAAAACCGTGTAAATCATATCCGGTAAAATAATCCGTCCCAAAAAATAAATAAAGTTCAAATTCCCACGGAATAAATAACCGATGATATAAATGCATAAATTATAGCTCATGTCCGCCAAGCCAATAATTAATAGCGGAAACATAAAGTTTTCCTTGGAAAATACATAATAGGTCTTACCGGTTAACAGCCCCACACAGGCATACAGAAAAAAGTTCAAACCCAGCGACCGGCCGAAAAAAAGGTCAAGCAATAGCCCCAGAGAGGCGCCAAATGCCAGTCCATAATATTCGCCCCGCAAAAACGCAATCAAAGTCACCGCCACAATGATAAAGTTCGGCTTAATCCCGTTGATCGCAATCCAGGTAAAAACCGTAGTCTGTAAAAAATAAATCAGCACTATCAAAAATGCTATGATTCCGACCCGCTTCATTCTGTTTTCTCCGCATCCGCCGTTTCACCGATAATGACCAGCACTTCTTCCAGGTGCTTAAAGTCAACCGCCGGCTCCAAAACTGCGGTTTTTGATAATTTATTGGGATTGACATTGATATCCCTGACCGTTCCGATCAAAATGCCCGGCGGATAAATCTTGCCCAAATGCGAGGTGACAATCTCATCTCCGATAATCAAATGCGTATCCTCAGCCATTTGTTCAATCAGCGCCATTCCGTCCTCGCCCAGCTTTTTATTGCCCGAAACCGTACAAAGATCCGAAGTTCTGAGAATCTTGGCACTGACACCGGACAACTCGTCCAGAAGGGAAATCACCGTTGAATCCTGCTCCCGAACCTGAATAATCTTGCCGACCAGGCCATTGCCGGCAGTCACTGCCATATCGACCTTCATCCCCTGCGCCGCACCCTTGTCAATAATAAAAGTTTCATACCAGTTGCCCGGATTTTTGCCAATCACTCGGGCGCCGGTCTTGGGATAGTCGGCATAGCGCTTATCCAACTGATACAAAGCCCTTAACCGGTCCAACTCATTTTTTTCCTGCTCCAACAGCTTTTTTTCATAGCGAAGCGTATCAATCTCTTTTTTCAGCTGCTCGTTTTCCGCCTCCAGCTCCTGCGCATCTTTAACATTTTCCCAGGAGCGGTTTAAACGCTGAAACAAATCGCTTCCGATTTTTTGCACCGGAGTCAACACAAAAGACACTACCCGGCCCGGAAACCCGGAATTACCGCTGGTTAAAAAACTCATGACCAGCGCCAATACGCCCAGTACAATGATTATATTCTTGACCTTTTTCGGTTCTTTCATTTTTGCTATCCTTTACTTACGTTTCCCTTACTATCAAACTTTTTCGCTGCCGCTCTCCTCACACAAAGACAATATCTTTTGACAGCGAAAAGTTGAGTCCTTTAATATAATCCTCTTTGTTTTAAACTGACAAACTGATGCCGGCCGATAATGATATGGTCTAACAGCGTAATATCCATCAGCCTCGCAGCTTCATTGCACTTTTTGGTAATCAGCACATCCTCAGCCGAAGGCTCCGGGTCGCCGCTGGGATGATTATGCATAAATACGAGCGACACCGCCGAATTTTTCAAAGCATATTCCAGCACTTCGCGCGGGCTGACCAGCGAACGGTTGATGGTACCGACAAACAGGTTGCGGTCAGAAATAATTTCATTTTTGGTATTGAGCAGAATTACTTTAAAATGCTCCTGCCCCAGTTCGCACATTTCTTCCATATAATACTCGGCCACTTCCTTCGGGCTGCCGATTCGGTAACAGGCTTTGCCCTTTTCCCGGCTGTAACGTCTGGCAATTTCCAGTGCCGCTGTCAGCTGAATCGACTTAACCGCACCAATTCCCTTTATTTTTTGCAGCTCCGCCAAAGTGAGTTTCCCGATTCCGCGAAAGCCCTGACCTGCCTGCAAAATTTCTCTGGCCAAATCAAGCGGCGATTTTTCCCTAGTGCCGGTTCGCAGCAAAATCGCTAATAACTCAACATCCGTCAGGTTTTCCGCCCCATACCTAGCCAGCTTTTCATAAGGCATCTCACATGCCAATAAATTCATCATATCTTTTCCCTCGCTTCAAAGTTCTAAGGCCCGAACCGGCCAAGAACAAACAGTCTGAAATTAGGTCCTTCTGGTCAAGGGAAATAAAAGAAAGAAGATGTGTCTTAAAAAATATTTTAGCATACCTATTTGTAAAAAACAATAAAAATTCGTTTTTTACAAACTCAACTTGCCATGCCTTTCTATGCCCGTCCTTACCGATAACTTCCAAAATATCCGTCTGAAGCTGACCGTCAGTAATCAAGGGAAATTTAGGATTCTCCTATCAGCTCCCGCAAATACTCGGCAATCCCGTCCTCGTCATTGCTGCCAATGACGATATCGGCCGCCTGTTTAACCTCGGTCAGCGCATTGCCCATCGCCACGCCCACTCCGGCCAGGCGCAGCATACCGATATCGGCCAAATCATCGCCAAAAGCAATGATATTATCGGGCAAAATACCGCTGGCCGCACAGAGTTTCCGAATCGCCGTCTCTTTGGTTACGTCTTTTTTGGTAAACTTATACCAGAAGCTGTCAGAAAAACGAATACTGTCCGTCTCCGGCAAGGCTTTTTTAAGTTTTTCCGCCTGCTCCGTCTCAAAAATCTCAACGCACAGCTTTAACGCATCCTGGCAAAAATCACTAAAATCGGTATAGACGCTGCCGCTCCAATTTTTTTCGGAACTTCTGGGATCGACTTTATAATTCCAATAATGAGCCGCCGCCGTATCAACCGTAATTTGACACTCGGCGCCGCAAATTTCCCTGGCCGCCTGAATCATCTGCCGGGTTTCTTCAGCCGAAAAAGCAGCTTCATAAATGCATCGCCCACCTGCTTTGATCAAAGCACCGCCGCTGACAATCAAAAAATCCGGCTGCAGCTCTCTCAAAAAAACTAAACTGTTCTGCTCACCGCGGGCAGTACAAATTCCAATTGGAAGCCCTTGCCGGCGGCAATCCCGAAGCGCTGCCAGCACAACCGGGGATATTGTTTTATCGCTGCGTAAAAGCGTTCCGTCCAAATCAAACAATAACAGCTCAACTTTGCCATAATCTTTGGGAATCATCATTTTTTCGGCTGCTCCTTTATATTTTTATACGCGTACAGATTTTTCGGCCGAAACCGATTCAGCCGCAGGGCATTCGTCACTACAAAGACACTGGAAAAACTCATCGCTGCCGCACCAATCATCGGACTGAGCAAAATCCCCCAGCGGTACAAAAGCCCGGCTGCCACCGGAATCCCAATCACATTGTAAAAAAACGCCCAGAACAAATTCATTTTGATATTGCGCAAAGTCGCGCCCGACAGCTCATACGCCGTCAAAGCGTCTGCCAAATCGCTCCGCATCAGCACAACGTCCGCCGACTCCAGCGCCACATCGGTCCCCGCCCCAATCGCAATGCCGACGTCAGCTCTGGCCAAAGCCGGGGCGTCATTGATTCCATCGCCGATCATCGCCACCCGGCTGCCGGCCGCCATTAATTTTTGAATTTCATTATCCTTATCCTGCGGCAAGACCTCGGCAATCACCTGATCAGCCCCCACGCTTTTTCTGACCGCCTCGGCCGTTTCCTTATTGTCGCCGGTCAGCATCACCACCTGAATTCCCTCGGCCTGTAAGCCGGTAATTGCCGCCCTGCTGCTTTCCTTCGGTAAATCAGCCACGCCAATCATGCCCAAAAGCCCATCTTTTCCGGCAAAATAAAGCGGCGTCTTGCCTTCGGCTGCATACTTTTCGGCTGCCCTGTATCCGGCCTGCCAGTGCAGGCTGTCTTCGGCTGCTAAGCCCTGCTCCCGCATCAGTCTTTCATTTCCGGCAAAATAATCCTGACCGTCGATTTGGGCTTTGACGCCCAGACCTGATAAAGCCTGAAAATCAGAAGCTTCCGGTGCTTTGATTCCTTTGGCCTCCGCTTCCCGCAAAACCGCAGCCGCCAGCGGATGCTCGGATCTTGCTTCCAAAGCGGCCGCAATGGCTAACAGCCGCTCCGGTGAAACCGCAAAGGCTTCCATATCTGTTACCGCCGGTTTCCCCTCGGTAATCGTACCGGTTTTATCCATCGCCATGACCTTGACATGACAAAGATTTTCCAACGCTTCCGCGTTTTTATATAAGATTCCGTGTTTGGCACCTACTCCTGTGCCAACCATAATCGCTACCGGCGTAGCCAATCCAAGTGCGCAGGGACAGGAAATAACCAACACCGAGATCGCCCTGACCAGCGCAAATTCAAAGCTTTGTCCGGCCAAGAGCCAGCCTGCCATCGTTAAAAGCGCCAGTCCGATCACCGTCGGCACGAAAACACCGGCGATTTTATCCGCCAATTTGGCAATCGGCGCTTTCGAGCTGCCCGCTTCTTCAACTAAGGCTATGATTTTAGCCAGCGCCGTATCTTCACCGGTTTTAGTCACTTTCATAGTAAAATAACCGCTGGTATTGAGCGTCGCACCGGTAACCGTATCACCGCTCCGCTTTTCTGCCGGCATGCTTTCACCGGTCAAAGCCGATTCATCCACCGCCGACACCCCTTCCAGCACCAAGCCGTCCAGCGGTACCCGGCTGCCCGGCTTAACCGCCAAGATATCGCCAACCCTGACTTCCTCCAGCAGCACCTCCTGCTCCTGCCCGCCGCTTAAACGAATCGCCGTTTTAGGTGCCAGATTCATCAGCGCTTCCATCGCTGCCTTGGTTTTGCCCTTGCTGATGCTCTCCAAACTTTTGCCGAGCGTGATCAAGGTTAAAATCATCGCCGCACTCTCAAAATAAAGGTCATGTAAATATTGGTGCGCAATTTCCAGTTGACCGTGACCAATCCCGTAACTAATCCGGTACAAAGCAAAAATGCCGTAAACAAGGGCAGCCGACGAGCCGAGCGCCACCAGGCTATCCATATTGGGCGCCCGATGTACCAGTCCCTTAAAGCCGCCGGTATAATATTTTTTATTTAAAAGCACAATCGGTAAAGTCAGCAAAAACTGGGTCAGGGTAAAGGCAACGCCGTTTTCCACGCCGCTTAAAAAAGCCGGCAAAGGTGCGGCAATCATATGCCCCATGCTTAGGTACATCAGCGGCAGCATAAAGATAACCGATCCCCACAGTCGAATCCGCATTTCCTTCTGCTCCGCTGCCTGAATACTTTTTTGCTCCTGCAAAGCGGTATTTTCCTTCTTTCGGTCGGCAGTTTCCGGCGGTGCGACCGGACAAGCCCCATAGCCAATCTTTTCAATGGCAGCCACCATCTGCTGGGCGCTGACCTTGGCTTCATCATATTCGACCTGCATATTATTAGCCAGCAAATTAACCTCTACGGCCGCTACGCCTTCCATTTTGCGGATTGTCCGTTCCACCGCCGCCGAACAGGCGGAACAGCTCATCCCCATAATATCAAACTTTTCTTTTTTCATACCTACTCCGTTCTATCTCCGTTCTATCTCCGTTCTATCTCCGTTCTATCTCCGCTCAAGCTCAAATACCAAATACTGCCAGTAAAAAGCTGCTGTCCTTGCGTCCACCGCCTTTTTTTTAACTTGCCCTGCCCAAAACTTCTCTATCCTGCCAGAACGAGCGGCCGGCTCCGGTCAAACCGCTTCCCGGTTCTGCCCGGGCGGCATCCGGCTGAACGAAAAGACGCATCTTCTTACAAGCAGAAAAATGTCGAAAACTCCGCTTTCTGCCGGGCAGGCAGCCATCCTTTGCTTAAAAAGCCTTATCCTTATTATAGAAAAAGCCGACTGGTTTGTCAATTTAAAATCCGGCGGTTTGTCAATTTGTTTGTTTTGATGCGTTTTCCGCTTCTTTCGCGCCGGTCATAATGCCAGGATTATATCCCGAAAATAAACCAAAAAGCAGAAGCACAGAAAACTCTTAGTATCTGCTGCTTCTGCTTATTATTTATTCTCTTATGACCCTGCACTTAACGCCCGCTGCAGTCTCTTATTTCAGCGTCAACAGCAGCGCCATTTTAAATCTGCCGTTAGCTGTCACGCTGTGCAGGCCGCCCTTGGCAAACCGAAAGTTCTCGCCGGCCTGAATCGGATGATCCTGTCCTTCATAGCCGATTACGGCTTTTCCTTCAAGGGCAAAGACCAGCGCATCGCCCGGAGCGCTGTGCGGAGAAAGACCCGTTCCCTCGTCAAAAGCCATAATCACAAACTTCATCGCTTCATTGGAAGCCACATCCATATTAACAATGCTGCCCGGCTCATAGGCAACAAGTTCCGCCAATTTAAAAACTTCACCAGCTTTTACCGCCTGATTCATCAAAAACTCCTCTCCCGGAATAACTTCCGTATAAACTGACCCATTTACTGTTTCCATGCCGCATAAAGTCCCGGCTGGGACAATCAGCAACTCGCCGGCTTGAACGGCCATCTGCTTTCCGTTCTCTCGACCGCCCAATTCAAATACTGTTCTTCCGGCCGCGCCGATATAGAACTTCGGTGTAGGATAAGTTTCAGCACTGATATCGGTTCCCGCTCCCAAAGAAAAGTAAACAATATCCGCTTTGGCTCGTATCCCGGAAACCGTGGATATTGTCATGCCGCTTCTGGGCGGCCGATCTTTCGCAATTGAAAAAACTTGATTTTCAGCCATTGTCACTCCTTCATTGCTTGTGATATCGTAATTCGAGGCAAGATATCCGGCACCCTGGCATCAGCTCAAAAGCCCGTTCGCCCGGAGCGCCGCTTAAAACATTTCTTTTAAAAAACGAATATCCCTCTGCGCTTCAGCCGGCACCATTTCCTCCCGAATCAGGCAGCTGTCCGGCCGGTTGGCTCTGACCCAGGCGGCAATCGCATTGTATTTAAGGACGCCTTCCCCCAAAAGCCTCGGCACATATTCACCGGCCGGCGACACAGTAAAGTCTTTGATATGAAAGACTTCAATCTGCTCCCCCACCGCGCTCAGCCATTTTGTCCAATAAGCATCCTGATCGGTCGTTGCCGGAAACTCCAAAAGATTGGCCGGATCAAAGATCAGTTTCAAATGCTTGTTATCCTGTGCCTTGTGCAGGACTTCCTGAACCACCTCCAGACCGGTCAGCGGATGCCAATACACCGGTTCCAGCGCCAGCGTCATATCCACCGCGTTGGCCTTTTCCAATATCCGCCAGATACTGTCTAACATATAGGGCTGCCACTCTTTTCGCTCCTTCGCCGATAGCCGGGCATAAGCCGTTTCCGTGCCGATCACCCCGGCTCCCAGTTCTTTAGCCCAAATCAGGCAATCGCAAAAGGTTGCCACCGCCTTTCGCCGGATTTCCTGATCGGGGTTCGCCAAATCCATATAGCAGCCAAATACAGCAATTTCTATCTTCTGCCGGTCAAACTCTTCCCGGATGGTTTCAATCAGCCGGCCGTCGATGGCGGCATAACTGTCCACGCCGGCAAATACCTTAGGCAGCACCAGCTGGGCCGCGTCATAGCCTTCCTGCTTTAAAAGCTGCGCCAGCTCTTTAACTTCAAAACGCCCGTAATCATGAGCCCGAACTCCTATTTTCATCCTGTTCTCCTTGCCTTTGCCTGCCTGAACGTTTTCATTTATCTGGATAAATACTCAATTGCCCGCACCAGCGCCAGAATGGTTAAAGACTGGCCATAGGCCATCGGCGCAATCACGATATTTTTATAATGCTCCGCATTATATCCCATGCCGGTGCCGGCAGAAACATTCAGCACCGTTCCGTCGGCGTCAATGTTCTGCAAAATTGCCTTAATCGCCCGAAAAGCACAGTCCAAATATTCGTCGCCTAAAATTCCGGTCTTAACGCCCCGCAGGATTCCGGCAGCAATGGCAGCCGAACCGGATACTTCCTCATAACTGGTCGCATCCGTCAACACAGTATACCACAAACCGGACGGTGCCTGCAACTCTTTCAGCTTTTTCACCTGCGCTTTATAGGTATTGACGATAAATGTTTTTAAGCCGGCATTCATCTTGCCGTCAAAGGCCTCAATATATTCCAAAATACCAGCGGTAAACCAGCTGTTGCCTCGGCACCAGAAAACGCCGCCAAAATTATTGCGGTCGTTAAAGGTCCAGCCATGATAAAACAGACCGGTTTGCTTGTCATACAGGTATTTTATATGCATCAGCACCTGATGCTCGGCCTCCGCCACCCAATCCGGCCGCTGATAGCGATGTCCCATTTTATTTAAGAACAAAACCGTCATAAAAATGGTGTCAATCCACATTTCATTTTCATTTAAGCGGACACCGTAGCGGTCGCCGTTGGCGCTGGTCACATGCTGAAAGCCGCCTTCTTCGGTCCGCGGCAGGCAGTTCATCAACCATTCGGCCCAATCCAGGCAAAGCGCTTCAAACTCCGGATCGTTAAAAAATTCATTGATTTCCACTAAGGTCAAAAGCGGCGCGGTCGTATTGATATTGCGCGAACCAAGACCGGCCTGCAAATTATCCTTGAACCAGCGGTATAAAAAATCCTTGTATTCTTCCCGGCCCAGGCACTTGATCAGCTTAAAAAGCCCATATAAGCCGACTCCCTGCGGCCAGTCCCATTCCTTGATGCCAAAGTCTCTTTTAAAGTAGCCGATTGCCTCGCCGCCCTTTGCCTTGAGTTCTTCCTCATTCTCCGGCCCTTCCAGATGCATCAGCTTATCAATGACCAAATCCAGTTTTTCAATAATTTCCGCTCTTTTAATCTCCATGGCTTTCCTTCCCGTTTGCTGTTATTCGGTAACCTCCGGACAAATCCATTTTCCGGCTGAGGTCTTTAGCAGCTCTGTAGCCAATATCTTCGCCAGCTGATAAGCCCCCAACGGAGAAAAATGCGTATCGTCCTCTTTTCCCTCCGGATAATTTTCATGTTCGCCCGCCGCCAGATGCATAAACAAATCTTTACTTTTTTCGCTGCCGTACGCTTCCAGCAATTCCGTTGACCGGGCGTACATATCGACCCATTCGGTCTGTTCCCGCTCGGCCGCTTCCCGCATTGCCTGCGGATAGGGCCCAAGTGTATCCGGCTGTAGTTTCCCATCAGCGCCAAACAGCCGCCGGGAACAGGACGTCAATAAAATCGGCGTCGCCCCCCGCTGCCGGATCTTCTGAATATAATCCTTTAGGTTTTCCTGATACGCTCCAAACGGAGCAGCATAGCGGGCGGGATCATCTTCCTTGCCATCATTATGGCCAAACTGAATCAGAACAAAATCTCCCGGCCCGGCTTCTTCTAAAATCCGCGCCAGTCTTCCTTCGTCCCGAAAACTTTTGGTACTTTTGGCGTTATATGCGTAGTTACGCAGCTCCGCCCCTTTGCGCAGAAAAAAACGGAAGGCCTCGCCCCAACCTGTTTCCGGATAAGCCGCTGCGTCTTTAATCGAAGCAGTTGAATCGCCCGCAATAAATATCTTAATCATATCCTATCCCTTCACCGAGCCAACCAGCAATCCCTTAGCAAAATGCTTTTGCAGGAAGGGATAAAACAGCAGGATCGGCACAGTCGCAATTACAATTACCGCAAACTTAATACCCTGCTCCGGCGGCGTATAGTTCATGTCCATCGTCCCCAGCGCATTGGCGCCGCTCGACGACATAGTAATTTGCCTAAGCAGCAGCTGAATCGGCCATTTTTTGTTATCGCTGATATACAGTAAACCGCTCATAAAGTCGTTCCAGATGCCAACGGCGTAAAAAAGTGTAAAGGTCGCGATAGTCGGCTTGGACAACGGCAAAATAATTTTAGCAAACACCCCGATATCCGAGCAGCCATCAATTCGAGCCGCTTCTTCCAGCTCTTTGGGGAGTTCTTGGAAAAAGTTTTTGATGATCAACAGATTAAAAGGACTGACAGCGATCGGCAAAATCAGTGCCCAGTAGCTGTCCAAAAGTTTCAGATTTTTTACCACCAAAAACGTCGGAATCATACCGCCGGAAAAGAGCATACAGAAAATGACCATATTCAGGAAAAACTTTCTGCCCGGCATATCCGTCCGCGACAGCGGATAGGCCATTGTCAAAGTGGCAAAGAGCTGAATCATCGTTCCAACCACCGTTACACCGACCGTGACAAACAGCGACCGCAAAAAAGTCGGCGTGGAAAAAGTATAGCGGTACGCCTCAACGCTGAACTCGTTCGGCCAAATAAAGAAAGAACGCGCCGTCAGTTCTGTTTCCGTGGCAAATGAACCGGCTAAAATATACAAAAACGGCAAAATCATAACCAGAGCAATCAACCCCAAAAAGATGATATTGAAAACATCAAATACTCTGCCCAGAGGCGTATTAAATCGTTTGCTATCCATAATAATATCGTCCTCCTTCTTAATATAATCCGTTTTCGCCCATTGACCGGGCAATCTTGTTCGTCGTCATCACCAGGATAATTCCGACCAGGGACTTGAATAAACCAACCGCCGTACTGTAACTGTATGCTCCCTGAGTGATACCGACCGTATAAACATAGGTGTCAAAAACGTCCGCCACCGTCCGGTTCAGGGAATTGGTCATCAGATAAATCTGATCAAAGCCAGTACTTAAAAAGCTGCCTACCCGCAAAATCAGCATGACTACAATCGTGCTGCGGATAGCCGGCAGGGTGATGTGCCAGACTCGCCGAAACCGCCCCGCACCGTCCATGATCGCCGCCTCATACTGCTCCTGGTCAACTCCGGCCAAAGCCGCCAAATAAATAATGGTGCCCCATCCGGATTCTTTCCAGATACTCTGCAGGACGATCAGGGGGCGAAACGCCCCCACACTCGTCAACAGATCAATTCTTTGACCGGTCAAAGCTTCTATGATTTCAGTCACCACTCCGGTATTAACCGACAGCAGGATAAAGGTAATACTGGCGGTAATCGTCCAGGAGATAAAGTGCGGAATATAAATGAAGCTTTGGATTAATTTCTTATAGGTCTGACAACGCAGTTCATTAAGCAGCAAGGCTAATAAAATCGCAATCGGAAACCCTATCCCGATATTCAAAAAGGCAATCGCCAAAGTGTTCTTCAGCAACCGGAAAAAATCGGGATTAATGAAAAAGTTTTTAAAGTTCTCAAAATACACCCACTCACTGCCGTTGATGCCCAAAAACGGAACATAATTTTTAAAGGCAATAATCAATCCATACATCGGCAGATAACGAAAGATAATAAAGTAAATCAATCCCGGCATCAGCAAAACATATAACCACTTATGTTTTTTAATATTCTTAACGTTTTGCTTGGAAAAAAAACCGGCATTGGTCGTCTTTTGTTTTGCTATTCCGTTCATCATAGTTTATTTCTCTCCTGTTGCTTTATAAAGGGTATTCATTTCTTCAATCACCTTATTGCCGCCGGAAGTCTTCCATAACTCAACTGCCTGCTCAAAACCGGCTTTGTCAATCTGACCGGCAATAAACTGAATTCTTGCGTCCTGAATAATATTGTCCAGTTGGACACCGTTCTTGGTGTAGGTTTCCGAGATGAAAGATGCTGCCGGATTATGCACCGCTTTTCCGGAGTCCGTTGCCATCTGCTGCTTTTGCTTTTCATAATTTGCCTTTTCCACATCAGTCGCCGGCTTATCTACATAATATTGATTTCCGCCGACATTGGTACCAATCTGAGCATAGCATCTAACCAGGCTGATCAAAGCTTTCGTTTCGGCCGAATCCGAGTTGATGCTTTGCGAAAAGCCCTCGCTGACTTCAAAGTTAACACCTTCCAAACCATTGTTCATCACGACTTGAACATCTTTTTCGTTGGTTTTGTCAATAAAACTCAATACTTCTCTTAATTCTTCCTCAGTTTTAACGCTGGTTTTGGGGATAACCAAAAATCCCGCATAGCCGGCTGTCGGCAAAGCAAAGCTGCCGTTTTCACTGGCCAGATTTCCGGTCATGGTGATCATATCACCGAAAGTATCCGGGTAGGCTTCTTTTAATTTTTTCTGAAGCTGCAAGCCCCGGGAATAGGTATCAATGATGATGCCGCCGTGACCGTTTAAGAATTCATCGTTCCAGTTATTGGAAGAAAGGGTGGCAAAGTCGGCATTGATCAATTTTTCATCGTACATCTTCTTGATAAACTCCAAGCCCTGCATATATTCTTCCTGCATAAAGCTGGGTGCTAAATTGCCGTCCTTGTCCTTGCCCCAGGCATTAGCCGCACCGTACCAGTTAACGATCACGTCCAGCGGACTGTTGGTATTGATGGATGCCGGCCACTGCGGAATAATGATACCGGTCGTATCGTTCTTGCCGTTGCCGTCCGGATCCTTCTCGGTAAAGGCCTTAGCAATATTATACAGGTCTTCTGCCGTCTTCGGTTCTTCCAGTCCCAGCTTAGTCAGCCAGTCCTTACGCAGTACAACGCAGGAGCGGATCAGGTCACGCTTACGATAAATGCCAAAGACCTTGCCGTTTAAGCTGGCGTTCTGGGTGGTTGCCGCGTCAGCCTTTGCCAGATTCGGATAATCTGCCAAGTAATCGGTTAAATCCCAGAATGCACCGGCATTTGCCGAAGTTACAAAGCCGCCGGATTTTTGGGTAACGACCATGATATGCGGCAGGTCGCCGGAAGCCAAAACAATATTCATCCGGTCTTCATAGTTGCTGTTCGGTACCCAGGAAACTGTTACTTTCTTGCCGGTCATTTCTTCCAGCTTAGCATCGATCAGGTTGCCCTCTTCCGGCGCAGTCGGCTCTAAGAACGGCGACATAATCTTAATTTCCGGAATCAACTCTTTGACCGGTGTTTCGGTTTTACCCGTGTCTTTATTGTCCTGCGCCGTGGTCTGATCGTTGCCCGGCTGCTGCGCAGTCTGTCCGCAGCCGGTTGCCAAAAGTGCTACACACATGGCCAGTATCATACCTGTTTTCAAAAAGCTCTTTTTCTTCATATTATTCTCCTTTTATTTGTCATGTTTATTGGATTTAAAAGTATCGTTCCGACGGTAAGCTGCCGCCGATCAGCTCCAGACACATAATGGTGTTCAGACACCACTGTGAAACCACATTGGTCGTAACCCACGGCATTTCTTCCACTGTTTTCCAGTTGTTGACTGCCCGCAGCGTTGCGGCCGGATCTTTCGGCACACCGGATAGCTCTGGATCCAGCAGAAAGTGCCAGGCTCTTTGCGCTAAGCTCTCATCTTGGTAGTATTTAGCTGCGTAGGCCATCATGGTAGTCGCAAACATCCGCCAGGCAAATCTTTTTTCATGCAAACGGCCGTTTGACCGTTCCAGCATTTCCTCATTGGTGTAAGTGTAATACCGGCCAAACTCAGCGATCATTTGGCGAAGTTTATCATTTCCCTTAGCCTCAGCGTACTCAATCAGCACTTCCGGCGCGCCGAAGGAAATGACCATATGGTATTCACCGACATTACCGGTACCATAGTACTCCAGCTGCTTGGTCTTTGCGTCAAACAGTACCGTCGGCCCCGACAGCAGCTTATCTTCCATGGCGTAAATGTCCTCAATCCCCCGCTCAATGTTTCGCAGAAAGTTATCCCGACCCGTCAGTTCAAAGTTAGTGAACCAATTTGACACCAGTGCCGTCCAGTCCGGCCCGGTTCGGATCGGCATTCGGTCAGCGGGGCGGTGATAAAACTCACGCAGCGGCTCTAATCTTTCAAACGCCTTTTCATTTTCGGCTAAGGACTCCAATATTTCCCGGCTGCGCTCGTCACAACTCAAGTAATAGTAATATTTATGCAGACCAGCCATCGAAATCCGAACTTCCTTGGCCTGACAGCCCCAATGAATGACGTTATGGCGCGAGCCCAGCCCTTCATATTCACCGGAGTGATATATATCAACTTCCGATGTATGCCGGGTCATGGCTTCGGCCAGATCAAATACTTCCCGGCGGCCAGTCCGCAGAAAATAAAGCCACAGCCACATATTCGGCACCAGCTCCGTGTTTTGCCAGGCATATCCGCCAAAATCATAAAGCCATGTATGCCGGTACGGGTCATAAGTGTGCATAAAATCGCCGTAATTCCAGTAACCGTACCAGCCCTGCTGCTCGACCTGTCTTTGATAGAAGTCAAAGAAAAAGTTCAGTTTATCTTCCAAGGCTTTATGCTTTTCCATATCCGGCAGACTGAACGGGCCAAACACACCGGTAGTGTAATAATCTTCCGGCCGGCAAACAATTCTGGGATTATCTAAGCTGTCCCGGCGAAAAGCCGAGAGCTCTTCCCGCGAGACAGCCCGGTCATAAAAAGCCAGCCGCAGCAATGATGTATTGGCAATACCCTCGGGCGTAGAGCGTACTTCCTTCATCCCTTCATAAGCACTCAGCATATGATCCCGGTCGTCATAATGGCGCAGATCCATCGGCTCTGCCTTGGGACTCCAAAACCAGACCCGAACCTCGGCTTCTTCCCTGCTCAGGCCCGATACTTCCAACTCTGCCGGATATTTTTGCCAGAACTTATCGACGCTAACTGCCGTTCCACCGGACGCTCCACCTACATAAAGCACTCCATCGCTATGCTGTCCGTCGCCGATCTTAATCCGGGCTAGCCCGCTGCGTGTCCCCTTAGTAAGTTCAAAGGCATTATGCGCTGCCTGATACAGACTAAAGCTGTCCCAAACGGCATTTTCTTTAGCATGCGCCAATAACTGCGGAAAATCGGTATTTTCCTCCGGCTGGGTGATCTTCCCTTCCACCTGCCGGGCATATTCGGTGTTATTTTTCATGTGGCGCCGCGACAGTAGGGACTGAGCCGCTTCAAAATAAACATTTTCCTGATTGGGTAGGCCGATAAAGCGGTTCCACAACTCGCCCTTTAATTCAACCTTATAGCTTAGGCCGACACTTTGCAGTTTTTCCACCCGGCCGATTTCCAGAGTATGTGAAACCTCAATCTGGTTCAGCTCTTTATAAACTGTCAGGTAAATCACAAAGCGATTGCCGCTTTCCCCGGTGCTGCCGCCAAACAGACTGCTTTCGGCGGGCACATATCTGCCGGCTAAACGCAGCACCGCTTTCACCGGCCCATTTTGCCGGACGGTCAGGCTTTCAACCCAGGAGCGGGTCTGCCGGCCATCAAGACCTAAAATCAACTGAAAATCTTTGGCAACGATCTGCTCATTTATCTTAACATAATCAATTAAATTGCGGCGATTGCTGTGTTTGGAAACCTTAACCCGCATCCGGCCCGATTGAATATAAAAGGCGTTAAACTTTTCCGTCAGCAGATCCGACTCATCACTTTCAACCTTTGACTTTTCCGTAAGCTCCAACCGCGTACCATCCGCTTCTATCACCGCCGCGTGTTCCGTCCATTTGACGCTCCCGTCCGGCCAGTACGCCATAATCCGGCTCTGTACCGGAACATCATTCAAATAAAAATCTTTTGCCGCCAGTTCCTCTGGCTCCAGCCGGCCCTGACTCCACGGCAGGCCGAAGCTTTTCCCCGCTTTCCCCTCCGGGGGAAGTCCTAACCATGTCAGCATTTTTTTCTCCTTTATAATCTTTGCATTTGTTTTATTACTAAACTTTCACTTTCTAGCCGAATCTATGATAAAATCTGAGAGATTTTCAGGTTCCGGTACTGCGCCTTCATCGGTGCCATCTGCCGGAAGCCGATATAGCCTTCCTTCAGAACCGGACCAAAAGTCTCGCCGTCATCCGTCCAGCAGAAAATGTCCAAGTCATTAATGGAAAAACTGATTTGATTGCCATCCTTGACAATCTTCATCCGGAAAAACTCTCTGGCATCCTCTGTCGGCGGCAGCGGATCGGCACCTTGGTGAGCAAAGTGAAAACCATAACTCTTCCTTAAATTACAGGTTCGAAACTGCCTTTCCGACTCATATTTATGCCGAAAATAAGAAATGTGATAAGCATTAATATCGCCTGAATGGTACTGCGGATAATA
Source organism: Lachnospiraceae bacterium oral taxon 500 (assembly GCA_002999035.1). Lineage (NCBI taxonomy): Bacteria > Bacillati > Bacillota > Clostridia > Lachnospirales > Lachnospiraceae > Lachnospiraceae bacterium oral taxon 500. The sequence goes on along the minus strand of CP027241.1, from coordinate 1,918,013 downwards.
ACCGGTCCGCTTGGCTAAACTCTCATCAAAAATACTTTCCCCCCGACGGCCGAGCGCCGAAAAAAATGTCATACATAAGCCCGGCTCTCTCAGCGGAAAAAACTCCCATTCAATTTGCAGATTGTCCGGAAACTTCTGCGGCAGCCAGATCGTCCAGTGCGCGTGGTCACCCAGACTTTCATCATCACCGTTTGCTAAAATAATCCCAGCCTCATTTTCTTCTATTAAAATATTGCCTTCCGCCACCCAATCCTGAATGGCATTTTTTTGACAAAGAGAATTGAAATAAATTTCCTTTAACTCTTTCATGGGTTCTCCCTTCGCGCTATCCAATATGCTGCTGTATGATTCAATGCTTCCTTTTCATCACCTATTTTATTGCTCTATTTCATTAAATTCAATTGGAATTTTTTCTAAAAACCGTTGATAATACACTGTTTTTTTGTTCTGCAAAAAAGTCCAATCCCTTACAATCGTCATATTTCATATTTTTTTTGCCTTGTTTTGTTCATAATGTCTTGCGCCCTATGAACTCAACCGACCAAAAATCATTTCTTTTTTCCTGCCAAACTGCAAAAAAATACTCAAAGCGCCTTGCCTTGAGCATTGAAAAACTTTATTTTTCCCTATTGGTCCGAATACTCTTTTTAATTGGCAGCTTGCGGAATGCCTTACTAATCTCCGCGATTTACTCCGCCGACTGGTTTTCCTGCCGATATGTTCCCGGCGTAACACCGTACTGCTTTTTGAAAATCCGGCTGAAATAGGTCGGTTCATAGCCGACCCGAACCGCCACCTGTTTAACCGGCTCCTCGGTCGTAATCAGGAGCTTGACCGCCTGTTCCATTCGAATTTTGGTTAAATAATCAATATAGCTGACACCGACCACATTTTTAAACCAGCGGCTCAGATTAGCCACCGGAATATTCAGCTCGTCCGCCTGCTGATCCAGCGATAAATATTGATCCTGATAATTTTGATTGATATTTTCAATCAACAGCTGCACCGAGTTTTCAATCCTTTGTCCTTTTTCCTCGGCATATAAAGAATAACAGGGAATCAGCAGCCGCTCCCAAATCATATCGCCGATTGACTCAATACTGACTTGACCAATCAAACTGCGGGAAATATCATAATAATCCTCCAGTTCCGTCAAGTTCAGCTTGTTTGTACGCAGCAGCAGCTTTAATTTTTCGTAAAAGACTTGAACTTCCTGCATAATCATAAACTGATAACGATAATTTTCCGCTAAGCTTTCAATCCAGCGAAAGTACTGAACTTCAATGGTTTTCAAATCTTCGCTTTCAAAAGCCGACAGCAAAGAGTTCAAATATACGTCGGCAATTGACGGGTGATACTCCAGCTTAGCCGGGTCAAAGCTGCTGACTTCAATAAATTGGTTAGCCAAAATCAGCTTTTGATACGTCCGGTACGCCAGCAGTGTGGCCGCTTCCTCATACAGCTCATTTAACTGTACTTTTTTATCATGACTGATCACCGTCACATAGCGGTTGAGTGCGGTATTAATCCGCTCCGCCAGCCGTTCCTGAGCAAGCTTCTTAGTCTGACCGGCAATCAGAATAAAGACCGAATAGTGGCCCTGCGCCAAAATAAAATATTCCGTCTCCGGCAAAAGCTCCGCCAGAATCGGCTGAAGCGCTTCCGACAGCGGCTGGAGTCCCTCACCGGCAAAGACATGCGTCCCCGGCCGGCCAATTTGCTCAGTCAGGGTCAAGTTTAAAATCTGAAAACCCTCCGCCGCAGGAAATCCCAGTTTTTCAATCTCCTTGGCAATGCTATCAATATACCGGCTGCTTCGCCCATTCACTAATTGCTGCAATAAGGAAGAAATCAGTCTTTGATTTTTAGTCAATAACTCCCCCTGCAAAGAAGATTTATCTTGCACAATGGATGTCCATTTGGCCTGCATCAGCTCCAGTTCACCGGTCTGCCCCAACTCATCACTGCCGAACATGCTTCTTAAAATTGTTTTGACATAGCCGGAAAAACGGGTATAAAGAAGCCCTTCTATCGCCAGCATCACCAGGAGCAAACCCAAAATCATAAAAAATACAATCTTAAAATACAGAATCAGTGGCCGAAAAGCACTCTCCATATCTAAAACCGTCAGGATCTTCCATTCGGACAACAAATGCCGGCCGGTATTTAAGACCGCGTGCCGCCCTCTGTTTTTTTGATTAAAAGCCTGAGCCGCAGCCGAATCCGTCAAACTATCGTACCGGTCGGCCCCGTCATCGCTGCTGATAATTTTTTGGCCGTCAAATAAAAAGGCGGTATAGGAATTTTCGCTTTCGGAAAACAATAGTTTTTTTAATTCCGCGATGTTCAGTTTGACCTGCAAATAAGAATTGACGTTCAATTTTTGTACAAAATAAATTTGGCCGGAGTATTCAAGCCAGCCTCCGGCCGCGATCCCTTGGTCAAACAGGGCATATTCACCTTCTCTTTTTTTATAAAAGCTGCCCTGCTCGCCGATCGCCGCGTAAAAATCATTTTGTTCAATTCCGGTCAGCAGTGCTTCCGCGCTGGTCACCAAAAGATTGCTGTTGGTAAAATAAAAAAGCGAACCAGCCACTTCATTGATTCGCCGGCTGTTTTCATAATCCACACTCTGAATTTCGCTTACCTTTTTTTGCAGTTCATAGCCAAAATAGCGAAATTCCAGTTCCAGCTGCGTAATCTGCTCATGGAAACGGTAGTTTTGATTCTCCACAATCCTGATCTGCTCTTCTAAAAGACGCTCCCGAATCGTATAATTGGTCACCAAAAATACACCGATGGAAATAATAATCAACGGCAGACAGGATAGTAAAATAAAATATTTAAAAATCGATTGATAACCCCATGCTCTTTTCAAACCAACCCCCTTATTTCGCTTAGATATCCGCCAAATACCCTTTGGCAGCGGTTCGTGCTCACGCTCTTACTGTATACCAGTATATCATAAGTCGCGAAAAATTTATAGTTGTTTTTTGCGTTCAGGTAAGCAAGTATGGCAGTTAATCAAAATCGGCAAATTCCGTATCTTTCAATTTTGCAAGTTCTTCCCGATATGTTTTTAAAACCTCAAAAGAATAATATCCGTATCCTGCATCGTTTCCAGCACTTTAAAATATTGAGGAAATAAGGTTGCTCTGCCATAAGATGTCGTCAGCCGGTGCCAAGGTATTTCCTCAACCTTTGCTGTATTTATATATTTTTGATTTCTGTCTGTCATATTCATCCCTCTGTTTTTAGATTTTGTAAACATATGTTTAGATTTACATTCCATGCCATCTGTGATAAACTTTTCTTGTCCAATTAGACATCTCCTATCTTTGAGTTTGGCTTGCATTGGCTTTTTCATTTAATTTATTACTGCCTAATTCTAACATCGGCTGTTTCGGCCAAAAATGTTACTGTTCCGCCAACATTCATAATTTCCGTAGAAATCTATTTCCCGGGCAAGGTCTTTAACCGCTCTTTGACCAGTATTGGAATCCGTTATCCCTTAATCCCGGTCGAAACAACGCCTTCGACAAAATGTTTCTGTAAGATTTAAAAAAATAAGCGTTTATTAAAATAAGAACATCAGGAGGATATCAATATGGAAATGCGTTTTTCCCGATTAGTCAATTCTTTACCCGAAAAGCTGCAACGCTTTTCTCCTTTTCCCGCTGCCGTTGACCGGACAGCTTATGCCGCCCTGCCGCCGGAAGTGAAAAATCAAATTTTAAAAATGGGGGAAAGCTATTTAAACTATAACTTTCCGGTGCTGCGGGCCACCGATTTTATGAGCTTCAAGCGCAGAGGCAACCGGGCTGATTTTGAGGCCCGTTATTTTGCCCGCCGTCAGGCTTTAAACTTTTTAGTTTTAGCCGAATGTGTTGAAGATCAGGGCCGATTCCTGGATGACATCATTAACGGTATTTGGGCGATTTGTGAAGAAAGTGCCTGGCAGCTGCCAGCGCATAACAGCTATATCAGGAATACTACTACTCACCTGTTGCCCGATACCGCCGCGCCGGTGCTGGATCTTTTTGCCTGCGAAACCGGTGCGCTGCTGGCCTGCGTTTTTTATTTGCTGCACACTAAATTAGAAGAAATCAGCAGTCAAATCGGCGCGCGCATCATCCGGGAATTAAATCACCGGATTATCCGCCCGTACCTGAATCGGCATTTCTGGTGGATGGGGCACGGCACTGAACCGATGTGCAACTGGACGACCTGGTGTACCCAAAATGTCCTGCTAACAGTTTTCCTGGCGCCTTTTACCGATGACATCCGGCGGCAATGCATTCACAAAGCCGGCCAAAGCTGCGATTTCTTTTTGAAAGACTACGGCGAGGACGGCTGCTGCGAAGAAGGCGCCGGCTATTACCGCCATGCCGGCCTGACTTTATTCGGCGCCTTGGACATTTTAAATCAGGTCAGCGCCGGACATTTCCAATCCTTGTACCGCTGGAGCAAAATCCAAAATATCGCCGCCTATATTTTAAATGTGCATGTCAGCGGCAAATATTACTTTAACTTTGCTGACTGCGCAGCCGCTCCCGGCCCCTGCGGCGCCAGAGAATACTTATTTGGCCGGGCCGCCGGGCTGCCGAATTTGATGCTGTTTGCTGCGCAGGATTTTCAGGCCGGAGCGCAGGATTTATTTGCCGGTCAGGAGCCGCATATCAATCTTTATTATCTGCTGCAAACGGTGTTTCACTATTCGGAAATTATGCGGTTTGATACCAGCCGGCCCGTCGCCTGCGATGATATTTTTTATCCCAGCACCGGTTTATTGATTGCCCGCAGCAGCAGCCTGGCTCTGGCCGTCAAGGCCGGCGGCAACGGCGACAGCCATAATCACAACGATACCGGCAGCTTTATCCTATATAAGGACGGGCAGCCGCTTTTTGCCGATATCGGCGTTGAAACTTATACCAAAAAAACCTTTTCTGCCGAGCGCTATGAAATCTGGACAATGCAAAGCGATTATCATAATCTGCCGACCATTAACGGCCAGCAGCAGCAGGCCGGCAAAGAGTTTCAGGCCAGCCATGTCCTTGCCCGGCCGGATGCGGCCGCGCCCGCTATCTCAATGGAATTGGCCACCGCCTATTCTCTGCCGGAAGCGATTTCCTATACCCGGGAAATGGTCTTAAATAAAGAAATCGGCACGGTTGATCTGCACGATCACACCAATGCCGAAAATGTTATCTTAAACTTTATCACCTATGAAAAACCGGTGCTGACCGCTCCCGGCCGGCTGCAAATCGGCCAAAACTGTGAGGTTTTGACTGAAGGCGCCGAGTTTTTCGCCCTGGAAACCCTGGCCATCACCGATGCCCGGCTAAAGTGGTCCTGGGATCACGACCTCTATCGCCTGCGCCTAAAGATGACCGGCTCCGATTTTAAAATGACGATTTGTTAGTCTGCAAATGCTCCATTAAAAACTGACCGTATTCCTGACCGGTCATACCGCCTGCTCGGCCGGTCAGGCGGCATTTCGGCTCTTTGGCCGCCGCCTCCAGCGCCTGAACGATCGCCGCTGCCCGATCGGCATAGCCGATATGCGCCAGCAGCATGGCTGCCGCCCGAATAATCGACGACGGATCGGCATACTTGTCCCGGCCCTCAGCCACCATTCGGGGAGCGGAACCGTGAATGGCCTCAAACATGGCGTAGCGGTTACCGATATTAGCCGAGCCGGCCGTTCCGACCCCGCCCTGAAACTCCGCCGCTTCATCGGTTAAAATATCACCGTACAGATTCGGCAGGACAAACACCTGAAAATCCGTCCGCCGCTTGGGATCAATCAGCTTGGCCGTCATAATATCAATATACCAGTCATCAAACTCAATTTCCGGATATTCCTTGGCCACTTCCTGACAAATTTGCAAAAACTTGCCGTCCGTCGTTTTTATGACATTAGCTTTGGTGACGGCAGTTACCTTTTTTTTGCCGTTTCGGCGGGCAAAATCAAACGCCGCCCTGGCAATCCGCTCGGCTCCGGGACTGGTAATAACCTTAAAGTCAAAGGCCAAATCCTCGGTAATCTCAATCCCCTTGCTGCCTAAGACATAAGCACCCTCGGTATTTTCCCGAAAGAAAGTCCAGTCAATCCCCTCCTCCGGTACACTGACCGGTCGGACATTGGCAAATAAATCCAGCTCCTTACGCATCGCCACATTGGCCGATTCGACATTGGGATAGCCATCACCGGCTCGAGGCGTGGTAGTCGGGCCTTTGAGCAGCACATGACACTGCTTGATTTCCGCCAGGACCGCCGCCGGAATGGCGGCATTTTCTTTGGCCCGATTTTCAATAGTCAGGCCCTCAATCGTCCGAATTTCCACCTTGCCGGCTGCAATTTCGTCCTTTAAGGAATATTCCAGCAGCTGCCGGGCGACTGCCGTAATCGCCGGGCCAATACCGTCGCCGCCGATTACGCCGATGATAACCGGGGATAAGGCCGAATAATCAATCATGGTATGATCATTTTTTATCCGCTCTACCCGGGCTAATTGTTCCTTTACCAATTCTTCAAAATGCCTGCTGTAATCCATTTTCCCTTTCTCCCTTGCCGCCGGCGACCGCCTCTGCAGCCGGTCAACCGGCAGTTTTCATAAATCAGTCAGCAACGCCGCGGCTTTTGCCGTCAAATTAAGTTATTCCTTCACAACCAGGTTTACAATCTTACCCGGCACATAAATCTCTTTGACCAGAGAAACCCCGGTCAGCCGTCCGGCGACCGCTTGTCTGGCCTGCTCCAGCACTTCCTCCTTGGATGCGCTCGCCGCTACTTCCACCATTCCTCTCATCTTGCCGTTAATTTGAATCGGAATATTCAGCACTTCTTCCTTCATATGCTCGGCTTCGTATTCCGGCCAGCTTTCCTCAAAAATCGAGGTTTTATGGCCTAACTGCTCCCACAGCTCCTCGGCGATATGCGGCGCAAACGGCGACAATAAAATCAGCAGTGTTTCCATCGTCCTTTGATCCAAGGCTTCTTTTTTGGCATACTCATTTAATTTATTGGTAAACTCCATAAAGCTGCTGACCACCGTATTCAGCCGAAAGGCATTCAGCCGCTCGGTAATTTCATAAGTCAGCTGATGCCGCAGTTTTAAGCTCTCTTTGGTTTCCCGGCCGGATTTGCCGATATTGGCACTGATTAAGTTCCACAGCTTATTTAAAAAGCGGTATACACCGTCAATGCCTTTGTCATCCCACTCGGCATCCAGCTCCGGCGGGCCGACAAATAATTCATACATCCGCAGGGAATCACTGCCGTAATTCTCAACCAATTCATCGGGCGAAACCACATTGCCCTTGGATTTACTCATTTTAACACCATTCCGGCCAATCATACCCTGATTGAACAGGCGCGTAAACGGTTCTTCAAAGTCAACTGCCTTGATATCATATAAAAACTTGGTATAAAAGCGGGAATACAACAGGTGCAAAACCGCATGCTCAATCCCGCCGACATACATATCAACCGGCAGCCATTCCTTTAAAATGGCCGGGTCTGCCAATGCCTTATCATTTTTCGGATCAGGATAGCGCAGAAAATACCAAGACGACCCCGCCCACTGCGGCATGGTATTGGTTTCTCTTTTGGCCGGCCCGCCGCATTTGGGACAGGTGGTGTTAACCCATTCCTCAATCGCTGCCAGCGGTGATTCGCCGGTACCGGTCGGCTCATAAGAGCTGACCTCGGGCAGACGCACCGGCAGCTCGGTTTCCGGCACGGCTACCGCACCGCATTTGGCGCAATGCACAATCGGAATCGGCTCGCCCCAATAGCGCTGCCGCGAAAATACCCAGTCCCGCAGCTTATAGTTAATCGTCTTTTTGCCGATGCCTTGCTGCTCGACATAATCAGAAATAACCGCTTTGGCTTCTTCCGAATCCAGGCCGTTAAACTGACCGGAATTAATCATGATGCCCGGCTCGATATAGGCGGCCTGCAATTCCTCGGCCTGACCGCTTTTAGCAATAACCGGGGTAATTTTCAGGCCAAACTTTTTGGCGAACTCAAAGTCCCGTTCATCATGGGCCGGTACACACATGATTGCGCCCGTGCCGTAATCAGCCAGAACATAATCCGACAGCCAGATTGGCATCTTCTCGCCGCTGAACGGATTAAGCGCATAGCTGCCGGTAAATACGCCGGTTTTTTCCTTGCCCTGCATCCGGTCAACCGACGAACGCATGGAAGTTTCAAAAATATATTTCTCAACAGCCGCTTGGTTGTCCTCGGTGGCAAGGCTTTGAGCCAAAGCATGTTCCGGCGCCAAAACCATAAAGGTCGCGCCGTACAGCGTATCCGGCCGAGTAGTAAAGACCTTTATTTTCTGCTCGCGGCCCTCAATCTGAAAATCCACTTCCGCACCGAAGCTCTTGCCAATCCAATCGGCCTGCATCTTTTTTACCTTCTCCGGCCAATCCAGCTTGTCCAAATCCTGCAGCAGCCGCTCGGCGTAAGCGGTAATCTTCAGCATCCACTGACGCAGATTTTTTTTGGTTACTTCCATGCCACAGCGGTCGCACCGGCCCTCTTTTACTTCCTCATTAGCCAGACCCGTTTTGCACGACGGACACCAGTTAATCGGCATTTCCTTTTCATAGGCTAAACCCGCCTCGAACATCTTGGCAAAAATCCATTGTGTCCAGCGATAGTAGTCAGGATCGGTCGTATTGACTTCTTTTTCCCAATCATAAATCGCGCTGATATCATGGAGCTGCTTTTTAAAATTGGCAATATTGGCCGCCGTACTGACTGCCGGATGTTCTCCCTGCTGAATTGCATAATTCTCTGCCGGCAGTCCGAAAGCGTCCCAGCCCATCGGATGCAGGACATGATAGCCCTGCAGCACCTTATAACGGCTCCAGGCGTCACTTAAGACATATCCCCGCCAATGCCCGACATGCAGTCCGCTGCCGGACGGATAGGGAAACATATCCAGGCAATAATATTTTTTCTTGCCCGCTCCCGGCTGATTGATTGGATTTTCCTGCCAATGTTTTCTCCATTTAGCTTCTATGCTTCGATGTTCATATTTCATGATTTGCCCCTTTTCCTTTTCTGATATTGCTTCAATCTTTCGCTTCATTTTTCCCTGTTTTCTAAAACAGTTTTTAACTCCGCTTTCCTCTGATCGAAACGCCCTCACGTTTCTCTGTTAAAATTCCTTTTTTTGTTCTGATCCTTTGTGCAAAATACCTTGCCTGCTGCCAAAATACACCTGTTCTTTCGTACCCGCACCTTGCTTTCGCCGGCGCTGAATGGCGTGTATGCAGCGCCTTACGGTGCAGGATTTGCCGGCTGCTCTGGCTGGCCCTCGGACGGAGCAGGCGTTTTATCGGAACTTCCCTGCTGCTCGCCGCTTTCTTCATATTTGCCGGAATCTTCGACCGTACTTTCATCTTCCGGCGGATTGCCGACATCAATCGGATTGCCGCTGACAAAAGCGGCCGGATCGGTAATCATTTGATATTTCTTTAACACATAGCGGTCGCTGACCAGTTGAAACTCGGCCTTAACCTGATGGTCAATTTGACCGACCTCGGTATTGTTGCCGTTTAAAACCGCCGAATACACCTTGGGCGCTGTTTCCGTCACCGATAAAATATCCAGTCGCGTCGGCCATTCTCTCAGGTCAGCCTTGATTACATAATTATCGTCCTCAAACAAAATCTCGTGCTGACTCAAGGAATGATGCGCCTCAATCTTTTTGTCAAAAAAACGCAGCACGACTTCCTCCATTTGTTTTTTGGGAATATACAGCCGGAAAGTATCCGTGTCAAAGCGCAGACCCTGACTTTCCATCTGCATGATATAGGAAACGGCAAAACTAAGCATCGCGTCCGGTGAAATCTCACCGGTCTCATTGTTTAACTCCTTATCAAACAGATTATTATAATAAAAATACTCCAGCCAGGCTTTCATTCTCTTTATCTCGGTAATATCCTTGACCGGCACCGGCACAAAACTTTTGGAAATCACTTCCTCCGTACTTTCATCCGTTTTCACTTCGCTGCCCGTTTCCGCTTTCTGTTCTGCCGGTTCAGGCTCCGTTTTCGGCTCTGCTTTCTGGCCGCAGGCCGTCAGAATGGCTAAAAGCAAAACTGCCAATACCAAAAACTTTCTTTGATTAGAAAAAAAACACCGCAACAAATTGCCTCCTTATTGTATCATTATTTTTTTACATAAAAGACCGCAAATACGCCCGGACCGGCATGTGTACCGATCGTCGGCCCAATCTCGGAAATAAAAATCGGCTTTTCCCATTGCAGTTCTTCCCGAATGGTCTGTTCCAGCTGCTTTGCAATCGCCGGATCGGCTCCGTGCCCCAGACAGATAAACTCGGTCTGCTCACGGTCAAGATTTTCTTTCATGTGTTTAATATAGTAGGGAATGACGCGCTTGCGGCCTCTGACCTTGCTAATTGGCTTGGTCATCCCATCCTCGACGATCAAAATCGGCTTTAAATCCAAAAGCTCAGCCACAAAGGCTTTGGTTCCGGTAATCCGGCCGCCTCGTTTTAAAAACTCCAAAGTATCGACTGAAAACAAATGCTCAATTTTGTTTTTAGTGTAAGGCTTCGCCAGTTCTTCAATCTCTGTCAGACTCTTGCCTTCCCCGATCCAGTTTAAAATCTTAATTGCCAGGTATGCCTCGCCCAGACACAGCATATTGGAATCAATCAGCAAAATATCATCCCCGCCGCCGACTTCTTCCTTGGCAATCATGGCTGATTGAAAGGTGCCGCTGGCCACTGACGCAATCGTCAGGCAAACCACCTGATTGCCGGCTGCCAGTTCTTTTTTAAACTCTCCGATAAAAGCCTCAGGTGTTACCTGCGACGTTTTCGGCATTTCTTTTTCGGTTTTCAGTTTCTCGAAAAACTCATTCGGAGTAAGGGTTCTCCGGTCAAAATATTCCTTATCGCCAAAGTTAATGCTTAAGGGCAAAATTGTCACTCTCTCATCATTAACTACAAAATCCGGACAATCCGCCGAAGAATCCACTATCAATTTAATCATCTCTGGTTCCTTTCCACTTATATATTTGTTTTCCGGTTCTGGCAAGCATAAATATCTATCGGCTTAACATCCGCATTTATCTCGACAAACTGCACATGCCTGTCCGATCCGGAATACCTGTTTTATACTTCTGACACCGGCCTTATTTAACAGCTCGATTTTCCTACCGGCCGCAGTCAAAATATGACCCGCCTAACAACTGAATCAGCTGCTTAAAACAAAAGTTCTTTTAACTGTTTAATATGCCTGATGCCGATCAGTTCTATGCTTTTATCCGCATTTGACTTGGTAAGATTAGCCTGCGGAATAATCACCTTTTCAAAGCCCAGCTTTTTTGCTTCCTTAATCCTTTGTTCGCCAAAGGGAATCCCCCGGATTTCACCGGTCAAACCAACCTCACCCATGACCAGCACCGGCTGCGGCAGCGGGATCTCCAAATAAGCCGAATAAATCGCCGTAGCTACACCCAGATCAACGGCCGTTTCATCGACCTTTAAACCGCCGGCTAAATTGACAAAGCAGTCCAGCATATTCAGCTTCAAGCCGCCCTTGCGCTCTAAAACCGCCAACAGCATCAGCAGCCGGTTATAATCATAACCGGTTACCGTCCGGCGGGCAATATTAAAGGCCATCCCCGCCAGCAACGCCTGTACTTCAATAATCAGCGGCCGGGTACCTTCCATCACGCAGGCAGCCACCGAGCCATATTCATTCACCGGCCGGCCGTTCAGCATATATTCGGATGGATTCAGGACTTCCTGTAAACCGGTTTGCTTCATTTCAAAGATGCCGACTTCATTGGTCGCGCCGAACCGGTTTTTAACCGCCCGCAGCAAGCGGTAAGCGGCATTTTTATCGCCTTCAAAATAAAGAACCGTATCCACCATATGCTCCAGCACCCGCGGGCCTGCAATCAGGCCTTCCTTGGTAACATGACCAACGATAAAAACCGCCATGCCCGTTGTTTTGGCCAGTCGCACCAGTTCGGCCGTCACTTCCCGCACTTGGCTAATAGAACCTGCCGCCGAACTGATTTCCGGCTGATAAATCGTTTGAATGGAATCCAGCATCAAAATATCCGGTTTCTCCTGAGCAATGGTATCAGCAATCGCGTCAAAACCCACTTCCGAATAAATCAGCAAATTTTCCTCATTCACGCCCAAACGGTCAGCCCGCAGCTTAATCTGGCGAAGTGCTTCTTCACCGGACACATATAAGATTTTTTTATCCTGATGGCCGAGCCTTTGACAAATCTGCAAGAGCAAAGTACTTTTGCCGATGCCCGGATCGCCGCCGATCAAGATAACCGAACCTTCCACCACGCCGCCGCCCAGAACCCGGTCGAGTTCCTGCAAGCCGGTACTGATCCGGATTTCTTCGCTCAGTGAAATATCTTTCAGCTTTTCCGGCCGGGCGGCTTCCGGCAGCAGATTCCGTCTGACCGGCCCTGAGACCCCTTTTTCCCTTGCCTTCGGCTCTTCCACATAGCTGTTCCAGACGCCGCAAGCCGGACATTTACCCAGCCATTTAGGACTTTCATTGCCGCATTCGCTGCAGAAAAAAACCGATTTAGCCGCTTTTTCCTTGGCCATCTTATTTCTTTTCCATTTTAATCTTTTGTGCGCCGGCATCAAAGCTCAAACTAAAGCTAATCTTGCCGGAATGATTGGCATTGACTTTACCAACCTGAGTTGAATTGATCAGCAGCCGGTATTCTGCGTCCGGCTCCAGGCCCAGCGTAACCTGCACCGGCTCCACTCCGTTAACCGTAAATGTCACTTCACTCGCTCCGACACAAAAATCCGTTACCACCGTTCCCGGCACCGATTCATATAAAAGATACGAATTCTTTTCCAGTCGGGTGATCTCCTTATGGCTTTTGATGTTATAAATGTTTCCGTCTAATTCAAAGCCCTCCTGCTTTTGCTTTTCGACACTCTCACAATCGCCGAAATTAAGTAAACCCTTAGCCGCCGAGATCAATTTTTCCAGTTTCATTTTGTCCTCCTAATTTTCTTTTCCTTGTTTTATCGTAAAGGTCAACTTCTCTTTGACAGCCCGGATACTGACGGTATCGCCCGCTTTGATCCGGCCCTCTAAGATCTGATTGGCCAGTTCATCTTCAATATGTTCCTGTATCGCCCGCTTAATCGGTCTGGCTCCGTAACTTTTATTATAGCCTTTCCGGGCGATAAAGCTGACCGCTGTCGGGGTCAGACGCAGGAAAATCCCCCGGGCGGCCGAAAGCCGCTTCGCCAAATCTTCAAACAGCAAACCGACAATGCGTTTAATATCGTCCTCGGATAAGCTGTGAAAAACAATCAACTCATCCAGACGGTTAATAAACTCCGGCCGGAACAGGCGCTTGACCTCGTCCATGACTTTCTTCTTCATGGCCTTATGATCCTGTTCCCGGTTCTCCGTCGTCTGAAAACCGAGTGAATTTTGATTGACCAGATTTTGCGCACCTAAGTTCGATGTCATAATAATGATTGTATTTTTGAAATCAACCCGGCGGCCGTGCGAATCGGTAATATGCCCGTCATCCAGCACCTGCAGCAAAATATTGAACACATCGGGATGAGCCTTTTCAATCTCGTCAAATAAGATGATGGAATAAGGCTTCTGCCGGATTTTTTCACTGAGCTGACCGCCGTCCTCATGCCCGACATAACCGGGCGGCGAGCCGATAAACTTGGCCACACTGTGCTTTTCCATGTATTCGGACATATCAACCCGAATCAGCATATTTTTATCCCCGAATAAAATCTCGGCTAAAGCCTTGGACAGTTCCGTCTTACCTACACCGGTCGGCCCTAAAAACATAAACGAACCAACCGGTTTCGCCGGATCTTTGACCCCGACCCGGCCTCTTTTGATTGCCCGGCTGACCGCTTCCACCGCTTCATCCTGACCGATAATCTTTTGCTTTAAACGCTCTTCCAAATGCCGCAGCCGCTCGCTTTCCTCTTCGCTTAGCTGCTTAACGGGAATGCCTGACCAGTCTGACACTACCTCGGCAATCCGTTCTTTATCCACCACATAGCTGCCATCGCCGCTTTGCTTCAGCCCTTCTTTTTTCCGCTCCAACTTGCGCTGCAGCATTTTCACCAACGGCAAATCCCCTTGTCTCAGTGCTTCGGCTCTTTCCGCCTGCCATTTGCGGATTTCCCGTCCGCCCGTTTCCGGCAGCAGCTCCCAGCGCCCCATTTTGGTCTTGGAAGCCGCCTCGTCCAAAACATCAATTGCTTTATCCGGCAGTAGCCGGTCGGAAATATAGCGAACCGACAACCGGACTGCATCGATCAGCGCCTCATCGGTAATGCTGACCTGATGAAACTCTTCATAAATCGGCTTTAACTCACGCAAAATCTGAATCGTTTCTTCTTCCGTCGGTTCCTCGACATGGATTGGCTGAAAGCGTCTTTCCAGTGCCCCGTCCTTTTCAAAATATTTCCGGTATTCCTCCTGCGTGGTAGCGCCGATAACTTGCAGATTTCCTCTGGCCAGCTGCGGTTTTAAAATATTGGCTGCATCCAGAGAGCCTTCCGCACCGCCCGCCCCAATCATGGTATGAATCTCGTCAATAAACAGAATAATCTGACCGCTGCTCATCACTTCTTCCAGTACTGCCCGAATCCGCTCCTCAAACTCGCCCCGGTACTTTGACCCGGCCACCATTGAGGACAGATTTAAGGCCATCAATCTTTTCTTTTTCAGATTATCCGGCACTTCTCCGGCGGCAATCCGCTGCGCCAAGCCCTCCACAATAGCGGTTTTGCCTACACCCGGCCCGCCGACTAAACAGGGATTGTTTTTGGTCCGGCGGCTTAAAATTTGAATCAGCCTGTTGATTTCCCGGCGACGGCCGATAATCGGATCAAAAACTTTAGCCCTGGCTTCTTCCGTTAAGTCTTTGGCATATTTTTCCAACACGCCGCCCTCTTTTTTATCGCGGGTATATTTTAATTTTTGGCTGCGGTAATCCTGACCGATTGATTTTAAAAGGGCCTGATAGACATTGGTGCCGGACACACCCAAAAGGTCAAGCATCCGGCTGCCCATGCTGTCAGCATCCTGTAAAATGGCGATTAAAATATGCTCCGTACCCGTCTGCTGGCTTTTCATTTTGGCGGCAACCTCTGCCGCTCCCGCCAGCACCCGCTCTGCGCCCGGCGTATAGCCCTTGGCTTCCTTGCGGACAACCGGCTCCTTTCGCTTCATTTCTTTTAATTTTTCCGATACTGCGCCATAGGTTAAATTATGCGCTTCCAGC
This sequence comes from Lachnospiraceae bacterium oral taxon 500, assembly GCA_002999035.1. NCBI lineage: Bacteria > Bacillati > Bacillota > Clostridia > Lachnospirales > Lachnospiraceae > Lachnospiraceae bacterium oral taxon 500. The sequence goes on along the minus strand of CP027241.1, from coordinate 1,902,694 downwards.
ACCTCCGAGGCTAAATTGGCGCTGTGCAAAAGCCCCAGCAGAATATGCTCCGTGCCGATTTGGCCGCTGCTCAAATTCTGCGCCGCCGCGGCGGCATGTTCCAAAGCCTCCCGGGCTTTTAATGTCAATTCTTTCAAGGAACTTTCCTCCTGTTTTTCCGTTTATTCCATCCGGCGCACCGGCTACTGTCACCGGCCCTGATTTTTCATTTTCATTTTTCACCAACCGCCGGGCTGACCCTGCCAAAAGTGATTCCGGCCGGACGCAGCCGCCCGCATGGTTTTCTGTCAGCCGGCAGCCTGACAATGTATCTGCCATTTCAGGCTGCCCAAAAACTGCTTTAACGAACATAGACAAGTTTAATCAATGGTTTCCATCAAATCTTCAATGATTTTGTTCTGGACAAAATCAGAAATATGATCCTGGTCATGCCTCTTGATATAATCAATCACCAGCACCGGCTGGTCAATGATTTTTACTTTCTCGCTTTCCACCTCAAGCCGCCCTTCTCCCGAAAAGTACAGAATCGGTATCGCCCGGTAGGAGTGGCCGCGGCTGGCCAAAAAGCTGTCGATTCCCTTTTTATGCCCTAGGATTTGCAGAATCGGATTGTAAATTTCCGACACATACTTATCCTTACTCTTACCGATTTTAGTTTTTTTCAGCATTTTATCGCTTTCTTTGCCGCGAATGATGCCCCGCATATTTTTGGCCTCCATGATAAAAATACCGTTTCGGCCGATAATCACAAAGTCAATCTGACTGGACTTATTGCCGCTGACCAGCTTAACATCCGTCAGAATCTTATAGCCCCTGGGCAGCCGGTTGATGAGTTCAAACACTTTCTTTTCGCCGCCCAGACCGGTTTTTAAAATCCGGTAATTATTCAGACTGTCCAGTATCTTCAGAAAAATCAACTGAATGCCCAAAAAAGAAAACATTTGCGTAATCTCAAGCAGCGCCAGACAAGCCGCCGCCAGTATTCCGTAAAACAGCCACTCTAGGTACAGCTTGCGGATTTGAGAATGCAAATGATTTGATTTTTTTATAATCTGTGCCATGATTTCTCCTTTTGGGGTCGTCTTAGTATACCATAGATTCCCCAAAAATAAAATATTTTCTCCGTATTTTCCTTGGCATTTTATAACCAAGCTTTCTTGCCTAAACAGCAGCTTTATTTTTCGCCAAGTCTAAAACACCATTTTTCCTTTGCCACTAGAAGCGGCTTGTTTATTTCCGCAGTAAAATCGGCAGCAATTCCTTAACCAGTTCCATATCCCGCGCGTTCACATAAACCGCCAAATATCCCTGAAAATCACTCGGCAAAAGCCGCCCGACGGGGCTGTCTTTGGGAACGGCAAAAGCCACTGCCGTTTTTTGACCGTCCTTTACCCCCATTACCGGTGATTTGGCGGCATATTCTGCCTGCTCGTCCGCGGTCAGATAATCGGCTAAGGGCAGCAATATTTCATTTTCCATAAAATAGGCCAAATGATCCTGATCCAAAATCAAAATGTCTAATTCGCCGGTGCCGGCCTTACCCATCAGCTTCGCCGTCATCGCCATCTGCATCTGCGGATCGTTTTTTTCAGAAAAATAAAGAATCTCAACCAGACCGGTTTTATCCGCTGTTTTTGCTTCTACGCATTTTTTTATTTCCGCCTGAAGTTCTTCAACTCCCTCCGGATCAGCATAGGGTGCGGTAATCGTAATATCAACAATCACTTGCTTCGGCGGATTAAAAACATAGTGGTTCAGCAGCGAAAATACTATCACCAGCGCCGCAATTCCGCCGATAATATGAAATTTATAATATTCTATGATGTATTCTTTCTTTTCCCGATTATTTAGTTCTTTAAAACTCTTACCGTATTTTTCCATGGTTCCTCCAACTTGCCTTATTTCTTTAAGTATATCATAAATTTAGCGTGCGTGCATGAGAAAATCCTGCGGATTTTCTCTCCGCATCAGCGCTCATATAAGCTGCTCGGAAAATGCGCTTGGACATGCAAGCATGTCCCGCTCATTTCCCTCACACCTTGCACTCACTTATTAAGGCCCGTAACGTGCGTGCATGAGAAAATCCTTACGGATTTTCTCCCCGCATCAGCGCTCATATAAGCTGCTCGGAAAATGCGCTTGGACATGCAAGCATGTCCCGCTCATTTCCCTCACACCTTGCACTCACGCTTTTAATGCGCAATATTATACCACAAACTCAGCCTGAGTGCGAGAGAATCCTTGCAGTTTTTCCTTTTTTAAGCCGGGAGTTTGACACTTCTTTTTTTAGCGGTTTAATGCAGCTTCTTTATTTAAGCCATTTTCGGCTTATTTTCGGCTTATTTTTGTCAAATTTTATGATTTTTATAGTGCTGTTTTGTACGCTTTGTGGTATAATAAAGAAAACCAAATTTTTTTTACAGGAAAAAAGCATTGTGTATGTATCTATTACTGGAAATAAAGGCAATCAAGACATCTACATCAAGCAGTCTTACCTGTTGCTACTTGTCAAGGACTTTTTAATCAAAATCATCTTTTTTTTCGTTCGATTCTCTCCTAAGCTCCCTCAGCATTATCCTTTTTAGCTTATCCTGCATAGTTTCACTGCTTTTATCATTAAAATGGACAATCACCTCATAACTGGTCTTTCCAATCTTCTTTGTTGTCTTTGTTCCTGTATTTTGTTCATTTCTTTTTTCTTGCATATGCTCTCCTTTCTCTTCTTCTAATGCGGTTCCCAAACGATAGATTTCCTGTCTTTGGGCGGTTATTTTATCCTTGGCATCGTCTCTCTCTTTTTCTGCCTTTAGCGCCCGATTTTTCATCTTTTCTAATTCTTTTTCAACTTTTTGCACTTGCCTCTGCTTTTCTCGTTCCAGATCATTGGCTACTTCAAACCAGTAATTGCGTACCGTTACGATTTGAACATGCGCCTTGGCCAGTTCCTGTTCTGCCTTTTTGACTTTCGCTTCCAGCCCCCGGATAATGCCCAAAAAATAGGCTTTCATCTGAATATATTTTTCTCCGCTTTTAAAGGCGGCTAATTCCTTCCTCACTGCCTTAAGATGATATTGTACCGTGGTGAGCGATTCGAAAGGATTCTTCATTTTTTGGAGCCCTTTTCCATTAATTCTTTTCCTAACTGGAGCATTCGATCAAACCGTTTTTCAATGTCTTGGATGTATTTTTTATAGTACTCTATCTCCGTTTTCAGATTTGTAATAATCTCGTCCTGCGATTCAATCAATTTATCTTGAAGCTCTATCTGAGTTTTCAGTTCTTTAATATATTTCTCCGTTTTTTGATTAAAATTCATAGTACCCATTTTTCCCCTCCCTGATGAAAACCATTGTACCGGAAAAAAGAAAAAAAGCAAGTTTCCCCCAAAAGGGCTCTCGTCATTTTGACTGTGGATAACTACGAAGAAAAAGAGAAAATGAAGGGAAAAACCAACAAAAGAAGCCATCTGCCTGACGAAAAAAAGCATTTCCAGATTCCTATCCTCAGGTTGCTCCGAAATGCTCTTGCTCATCCACAAAATAAAATTTTTAATTTCAGCAGTTTTCACAACACTTATTGTCGGGGTCTGTACTGTAATCAGATAAGTCGAATAGATTTAATTAAACACGGAAACAGGAAACGGAACATTAATAAAAATTGGCCTAATAATTATGGGAGGAAATAAACTTGATATTTCATTGTTTTTTCTATACCTCTATAAAAATCCGCTCCGCTCGGCCGGTTTCGGTGTCAAAAATTACATAGCCGGCCGAATCGCCGTTTTTCGGCAGAACCGGCGATCCGAGGTTAATGATCCGAATGCCGTCTACCGTTTCATCGCAAAATATATGCGTATGGCCATGCAGCGCGATCGCTGCCCTCTGTTTCTTGGCTTCAGCCAGCAAGGCAACTTTTCCTTCTTTCACACCAAATCGGTGGCCATGCGTCAGCAAAAAACGAATCCCCTCCAGCTCCAACACCAACGTTTCCTTGGTGCTGGGCATTGCCAGCTCGTCGTCTTCCGAGTCCATCTTACCCTTGACCGCGTAAACCTTGATTTCCAGTTCCTCTTTCAGCAGCGCCGCTTCCCGAATCCCATCACCCAAATGAATCAGACAGTCCGGCGCCTGCCGCCGCAAACTTGAGACCAAGTTGCCCAGTACTTTATGCGTATCACTGATAATTGCTATTTTCATGGTTTATTTCTTCCTTTCCCCAGACTTCCCCCCAAATATGCACTGCCCACAACCGCTTTCGATCGTCCGCACTATAACAAAATAAGACCTGCCCAAAGCAAAGTCTTATTTTGTTTACAGTTACATAAAGATTGCGAAATCGTCCCCTCGCGGGGATTTATTAATTCATACGAAGGATCTGTTCACGGTTCTTGAGATGATAGAAGTCGTTTCCGTCCCCTCGCGGGGATTAGTTAGTTCATACAATATTAAGATTTCAATTGATAAGAAAGAAGAGTATATGGTTTCCGTCCCCTTGCGGGGATTTGTTAGTTCATACACGAAATTTCTTAGTTTTGCATGGGTATGTAACATAGTTTCCGTCCCCTTGCGGGGATTTGTTAGTTCATACCCCATCCTTGCAATCCGGCTCTGGGAGCGGGCTAAAATTCATTTATCGGCGCAAAAAGTTTTTGACCGGTTTTCGGCTGAATTTTTTCCTGAAATTCCGCTCTATCCCGCTGCCAGAGTATATCGGCGCAAAACGGAAAATAAAATGTCCAGAAATATTCCCTAACATCTTTATTTTAAATGGTTTTTCCGGTTTTGTCAATCACGCCGGATAGATTGATTAAATTTTCAGTATTTTATAAGCATTTAATTTCAAAAACAAAAGCTCCGAACAAGGAATTACCGTCCAAATAAGTCACTCGTACTTCACCGAAATATCGGCAAATCACGAGTGTAGCGCAATCCGATGAAGCGCTTAGCCACGTCCGTTTATTGGTTTTTCCCAGCCTTTAAATAATACAAAAATGAGCGGAGTCTGGCCCAGGCGGTTTCGTCCCAGTCGCCGTCAAAATATATCTGCATAAACCGGGCTTTGACCTCGGCCGAAAGATTTCTCATTTCCATCACCATAGCGGCGTTTTCATAGCGCGGTGCCAGCGCCAAGACCGCCGAAAAGCGCTCCCCAAGCTCCACCGCTTTGGCGTAGCGATAACGCAGGTTCCCGCCCTGCACGCCTTTCACATAGCGGTCGGCCGTTTGCGTCAACTGATCCATATCGGCCGTAACGGCCGATGCCTGACCAAGACAAGCAAACACTTCCGCTAATAGTGCCCGCATTCGCCGCAGCGTTTCGGCGCCGTTTTTTTGGACATGCGCCTCTTCCCGCCACTGAAAGAGTAAGGCTTCCGCCAACGGCGCACGGACGATCCGGATCCCTTCCGCTTCCAGCGTATCCAGCACGCCCTCATTTAAGACGGTTTGACACAGCGGCGTCCCAACTACGGCAATGACCGCCCCCGCCGCTTGCTCCGGCCGGCTCTCGGCCGCCAGCCGTACCAGCTCGGCTGCGTCTGGTATCCGCTGCCGCTTGGTATTTTCCCGCTTCTCCGGCGGTGCCGCGTAAAACAGGTCACCGGCCAGCAAGGCTCGAAACAGGAGTTCCGGTTCTTTCAGCGTGATCGGCGCCTGCTCCAAGATCGGCGCAAAAATCCCCGTCTGCTCATAGCCCTTGCCGTTTAACACGCTGCGAATCCCGCCGGCATACTGTCCGTCCGCTTCCGCCCCTTCCGTCATCGGAATCAGAAAATCGGCGCGCGCTCTTTCCTCCGGCTTAATTTTTTGCAGTTGGTGCAAGACGCTGCCCAGCAGCGCCGTAAACGGCAGGTATTCTTTGGCGCTCGTTTCCGCCCGGCCCAGCATCAGCTGCAGCCGGCCGGCGCCGGGCATTACTTTGGTTTCCAGACCATAGGCCCGGCGGAAATAATCGCGGATATACTCGGTGTAGGCGCCCAGCTCCGGCAGGTACAAATCCCGCTCCCGGCGCAGCTCCTCCGGTCGGACAAACAACCGCCGGTGCCGCGGCTTAACCGCTGTCAGCTCAAAATCATCCGGCAGCGGCAGAGCCGGCCGGCGCGACAGACTGTTCAAAAACGCCTCGATCCGGGTGATTACCCCAACCTTGGAAAAATGTTCATCAACCTCAATTTGCAGATAGGGTTTTTCGCCCATTTCTTCCTTAAACATATGCGCCAGCATCGTATCCGGCCCGCAGCCGTGATTGGTCAGATAAACCGCGTATAAGTTCGGGTGGCGGGCGATCAGTTTGGCGCCGGATAGGATATGCTGCCCAAACGGCCAGTACAGATTGGGGTAATCCTCTTCCAGCGACAGATCATGTGCCGGCAAATGCTCCAAATTAATGACCTTGTAGCCTCTTTCCAGCAGCAGCTCCGGAATTCCCATATTCAGCACCGGATCTTGCAGACCGTAGTTTCGGGTGATCATGACCAGCACCTTGTCCTCCGGCCGCAAAGTATCCAGTAGCTCCCGGCCTAGTTTTTCGGCGGCAGCGGTATACTGCCGAACCGCCATCGCCCCCGCCATCAGCGCCGGTACACACAGCGGCTTCGGCCGCCCCAGCTCCTGACCGACCGCCAGCATCGCCGCGGCCATTGCTTCTTTGCCAAAGTCCAGATCAAAGGTTGGATTTAAAAGCTTGATCCCCTTTTCCTCAAGTCTAAGGACACGGGCAATTGAAACCGCTGCCGACTGCATGTAAACGCAGCCATAATTGGACACCGCCCCTGATTTTTCATGTTTGATTGTCCGCACATGCGGCAGAAAAATATAATCGACCTTTTTGGCAGCCAGCTCCAGCATATGCCCGTAAATCAATTTGACCGGATAGCAGGTTTCGCCCCGGGCGCTTTCCTGGGAGAGCCGGATCGTTTCCCGGTTAGACGGGTCGGATAACAGCACGTTAAAGCCCAGCGCTTTAAAAAACGCGTTGGCCAGCGGAAAAAACTTATGCATCATCAGAACATAGGGAATACCCACGGTTTTTCGGCCCGGGACGGCTGCCGGCTCATAGCCTTTGAAAAAGGACTGCTTAGCCCGGCGGTAAAACGCAATATTTTTTTCCACTTCGGCCGAATAGACCGCGCTCCCGGCTTCGGCGCCCGGAAAATCATAGCCCTTAAAACCGCTTGGCTCGGTACCGGCCGCTTCCAGCGCCAGCAGTGCCACGCCAAATGCCCCGCTGACGGAAAAACAAGGCGAGACCGTCAGCCGCTCCCGGTACTCCTGCTGGAACGCCGCCACAATTCCCGGATTATAAGCAACCCCGCCCTGAAGAACAATATGCCGGCCGACCGGCCGATTGCCGACCACCTTATGCAGATAATTCCGGACAATCGCATGGCAAAGCCCAGCGGCAATATCCTTGGGCTCGGCGCCTTCGGCCTGTTTTGACTCAATCGCCGTCTCGATAAAAACTGTACACCGCTCGCCTAGTTCGGCCGGCATTTCTGCGGTCAGCGCCAAATCCCCGAACTCCCCAATCGGAATATTCATTCGAGCCGCCTGTTCCTCGACAAACGAGCCGGTTCCGGCCGCGCAAATTTTATTCATTTGAAAATCAGCAACTTCTCCGTTTTTCAGGGAAATATACTTGGAGTCCTGCCCGCCGATCTCAAAGACCGTATCCGCTTCCGGTACGGCAAAAACCGCTCCTTTCGCTTGGGCGGTAATCTCGTCCCTGATCGCGTCCGCACCGATCATCCGGCCGATCCTCTCCCGGCCAGAGCCGGTCACGCCGACTGACAGAAAAGGAATTTCCCCGTACTTGCGCCGGATCGTGTTTAGGCCGCGCCGAACCGCTGCTTCCGGATCGCCGGCCGTCCGCAGGTATTGGGCGTCAAGCAGCCTGCCATCGCGGCCGATCAGTACCAAATTGGTGCTGGTCGAGCCGATATCTATTCCCAGCGCGCAGCCGTCCGCCGGGATCAGTCCGGTCATTTTCGGCTCCGCCAGCACCGTTCCGGGCGTTAAGAGCAGCTTGGGCAAGATCCGCTCCGCCTCCCGCTCGCCGGCTTTGGTCAAGTCGGCGGTCAGCCCTTCCAAGGATACTACCGTTTCCGCCTTAACCGCCGCGCCGATAGCCGAGACATAAAGCGCCTCCTCCGGGATCAGCAATTCTCCATCCATCAGCGCGAAGACTTCCCGCACCGCCCGTACCACGCCTTCATTCAGGGTTACTCCGCCGACAAAGGCAACCGGTTTAACGACCGGCAAGTTTTTGACAATCGCCGCTTTGTAATTTCTGACCATCGCATAGCATAGCCCCAGCAAAATATCCGGTGCCGGCACACCTTCCTGCTGATGATGGATAATATCGCTTTTGGCAAAGACCGCGCAGCGCCCGGATAATCTCGGCACCGACCGCGCCTGCCGAACCAGTGCCGAATAATCCTCGATCTTCATGTTCAGCCGGGACATCTGATCCTCAAAAAAAGAACCGGTTCCGCCCGCGCAATGCTCGTTGATATTAAATTCCGGCATTCCCGCAGTTAGACCGGTGACAAACCGGGCACCCTGACCGCCGATATCAATCACGCTCCCGGCTTCTGGGCAAATCTTTTTTAGGCCCTCGGTCAGCGCCGGAACATCCCCCAAGCGAAAGACGTCCGTCCGCTCCGTCACGATCCTAGCGTTAGCGCCGGTCACAGCGCACAGCCAATCCTCATCCCGGGGTGCAAGGCTCTCCAGTCCGGCCAAAATCGTTGCCAGCAGCCGCCCGTGGTGCTTACCCATCCACTTCCCGCGAATTACGCCGTCTTCCATCAGCACCAGCTTGACACTGGACGTTCCGATATCCATTCCCAGTTGTTTCATATCCTATGTTCCTTTCGTTATACCATAACCGTTTATCCCTACCAAGCCATTTACGACAAGTTTTCCGTTGGCGTATCGCTGAGATCTTGCCTGGCTTACTGCGCGCCATAATTCAGACAAGCCACGCATAATTCGTATTAAGCGACACATATGGGCGTTCATCCCAATAGCCTAATAGACTTACAGACCATAGTGAGCAGGCTTTCTACGGCCTGTCCGCCTAAAGGCTTCTTGTCTGCACAATTAACAAAAAGCAGAAGACCGGAAACCTGATGGCATCGGTTGCTTCTGCTTAGTCCATCTTTTCTTTGACCGCCGTAAGCGGCCGGCGCTTTCTTATTTCAGCGTCAGCAGCAGCGCCATTTTAAAGCGGCCGTCAGCCGTTACGCTGTGCAATCCGCCCTTGGCAAAACGAAAGTTCTCGCCGGCCCGAATCGGATGATCCTGCCCCTCATAGCCGATTACGGCTTTACCTTCCAGCGCAAACACCAGCGCGTCACCCGGAGCGCTGTGCGGAGATAACCCCGTGCCCTCGTCAAAAGCCATGATTACAAACTTCATCGCCTCATTCGAGGCCACATCCATATTCACGATACTGCCCGGTTCATAGGCGACCAGATCCGCCAATTGAAAAACTTCCCCGGCTTTGACCGCTTGATTCATAGTAAGCTCCTCTCCCGGAATAATTTCCGTGTAAACTGATCCGTCTGCCGCCGCCATGCCGCATAAAGTCCCAGCCGGTACGATCAGCAGCTCGCCAGATCTAACTTCCGCCTTTTTTCTGTGTTCCTTACCGCCCAGCTCAAATACCGTCATTCCGGCCGCACCGATATATAGTTTCGGTGAGGGATAGGTTTCGGCGCTGATATCGGTGCCCGCTCCTAGCGAAAAATAAACGACCTCCGCCTTAGCCCGTAGCCCGGAAACGGTTGATATCGTCATGCCGCTTCGGGGCGGCCGGTCCGCGGCAATCGAAAAGACTTGCGCCATCGCTTTATTCCTTGATCTCAAAGCCGTGCGCCCGAAAGGCGGCGATCACAGTTTCTAGGCTGACGCCTCTTTGGCCCACTCCTTGCGGGATAGTAAACTGCTTGCCGACCGTGTTTAAGACCGTAGGATTTTTAACTTCCGTTAGTCCAATGCTGCTTAATACCTCAGCCACTTCCGGGTTTTCCTGCACCAATTCAAATACTGTTTTCTTTAAATCTAAAACTTTAGCCATTTTAATTCCTCCGTTTTGCTATTGATAAGTGACGCGGGCTCAAAGCATTACCGCTTTCGGACTAGGCTTCTTCCGCCCCGCCTGCCCGCGAAATATTTTTAATTAAAGCTCCGCCTTTCTGGCTGTTGATGAAGACAGTATATCTTATTCTTTTTAGTAAAAACTTGATTGGAATCAAATTTTAATACTTTATTTTTGGCCGGCAAAAGCTGCGTATATTTTCCTCAACCAAGGCCGCTTGTCTTACCATCCGCTAAAAGCAAAAACTTATCTCCTTCATGGCCGCTATTCCTGAAAGACCCGGCGCAGCCCTTCGCTGTCCAAAATCTGAATGCCGCTCTGCCCGCTCTTAACGATCAGGCCTTCTCTTTCCATTTCCTTAATTTTGCGGCTGACCGTTTCCGGCCGCAAATGGATCGAGGCGGCGATCTCTTCCAGCCTTGAAACAAAGATATCCCGGCCAAGCTGCCGGCTCCGCTGCAACAGAAACCCGGCTAGCCGCGCTTTCGGCGAATCGGTCGCCAGCAGCAAGATCCGCTCATTGGCGTCACTCAGCTTCCGGCTCAACAGTCCAATCACCCGAAGGGCAACCGCCGAGTCCCGCATGATACTTTCCACGTCCCGGCGATAAAGCTTACAGCAATCCACGTCCGTCATACAGACCGCTCCGTAGGGATATTTGTTTTCCTCGGTAAAAATGCCTTCCCAAATAGTATCGCGCTCGGTGAAAACGCCGATGATCTGCTCTCGGCCTTCCCGGTCGCACACGCTTAGCTTTACTTTTCCGCTGTGGACGATATAAATCGCGTCGATCGGGTCTTCTGCCATGAAAAGATAACTGTCTTTTTTATACTTTTTTCTGACCGCGCTTTGCATGATCTTTTGCTGCTTTTCCTCAGTCAGATCCGTTAAAAACGTCACATTGTCAATGCACCGCTGCTGACAGCGGCGGCATTTTGCCGGAATCTCCATATTCCCTCCATTCCTAGGAAAGAGCGGTCTGACTTGCTTTCCGCTTTCTTCCTATGTAATAGGCCGCCGTATGCCAGCGCCCGTCGTTTCTAAGAATATTATATAAAACAGGGGAAAAGTAAGTCAAGTCCCAATATTGGTCGCCCCCCCAGCCGGCTTAAGTCATCCTCATGATCCGCCGCCATTTCAGCGGCTTATCTAAGCCGGGCGTTTTCATGAAGCTATCTGGTCTACAAGTATATCAAAAAGTTAACTCACTATCAACTAGTTTTCTCGGCATAAACGGAACATTTTCATTTGTGCCTTATAAGAACCGGTCAAAGCGAATAAACTCTTTGACTTATCCGCCAAAAGTAATTATAATAGTGGAAAACCCTTTGCTTTTCCCGGTCAGGCGCGGCAGCGATACAAAAGCTGCCGCGCCAAAAGCATGGGATCGCCCGTTCCGCCGGCCCGGCCGGAGCGGAAAATTTATGAAATTATAAACCAAGCTTTCCCGGTTACGGCCTTTGGGGCAATTGCGCGCCGCGCTTACCGGGGAAAATTTTCAGCTTTCCAAGGAGGAAAATAAAATGTTTCATAATGTGATTTCATCAGAAAACGCGCCCAAAGCCATCGGCAGCTATTCGCCCGGCCTTTGTCTAAATGGTTTGGTTTTGCTGTCCGGCCAGCTCCCAATCAACCCCGCCAGCGGCCGGATCGAGACCGAGGACATTAGGGAACAAACCCGGCAAGCCATGAAAAATATCGGCGCGCTGCTAAAAGACGCTGACCTGACTTACCGGGATATCGTCCGTACCACTATCTTTTTGGCGGATATCCATGATTTCGCCGCGGTCAACGAAGCTTATGCTGAATATGTCGAGGAGCCTTATCCGGTTCGTTCCTGCGTTCAGGTAGCTGCCTTGCCGCTGGGCGCGAAAGTGGAAATTGAAGTCACCTGTGTCCGAGGCGCTATTTCTTACGAATGATTTTTATCTCCGTTTGAGCAAAGCGATTTACTCAACTTTTCCACATTCGTCAAAGCAATCTTTTTTATTTAGGTAAGAGATCGTCAAATATCTTAATTATGTTCGCCAAAGAGCTTCGCCTTTTCGCTGGGTATTCCGCTTAGTAGGTCGCTTGCGTTGTTGGCAGAAGCACGGAGCGCTTCGATATTTGCCGTTTGCAGAACGCCTATGGCGTTTTGCTTGGCAGGTTGCGCGCCCGCGCAGAAAGGCGAAGCCTTTCGACAGGGCAGGTTGCGCGGCATTGCGGAAACGCTTCTCGTTTCTCGCACTCATGGTAGAAACACAGAGCGCTTCGATAGGACTGGTTGGATGGACTTATTTTCAGGGAAAGTCTCCGGTATAAATTTCTAATTGGCCGATAGCGGGATTCTTCTGTTCCGGCAAAGATCCAAAAAGGAGAACAAAAAGCCGGCGCCGCTCAAAAGTAAGGCGCCAATAAAGCGAATCCTTTTTTGCCCGCCAAGATTTTCCGCCGCCGGGTCATCCTTAGCACAAAAGCATCGAAAAGCCTGCCAGATTTCTGATTAAAATCCGGCAGGCTTTCCTTTTTACCCACCATTCAGACCGGCAGGTTATGGTCTGATCTGCCAATTTTCCGCGAATCCTGACGGTAATCTTCCGCTTTAGCAAAACATTTCTTTTAAAAACCGAATGTCCTTTTGCGCCTCGGCCGGCGCCATTTCCTCGCGGATCAGACAACTATCCGGCCGGTTGGCCTTGATCCAAGCTGCGATCGGCTTGTACCGAATGACGCCTTCCCCCAAAAGTCTGGGTACATACTCGCCGGCCGGCGATACCGTAAAATCCTTGATATGAAAAATCTCAATCCACTCGCCGACCGCGCCCAGCCACTTCCGCCAGTAAGCGTCCTGATCGGTCGCCTCCGGCAACTCCAACAAATTGGCTGGGTCAAAAATCAGTTTTAAATGCGTCTTATCCTGCGCCTGACGCAAAAGCTCCTGCACCTCTTCTAAACCCGTCAGCGGGTGCCAATACACCGGCTCAAGCGCTACCGTCATATCGATCCGGTTGGCTGCTTCTAATATGCGCCAAATACTGTCGAGCATATCCGGCCGCCACGCCTTGCGGTCATCACCGCTTAACCTAGCATAAGCCGTTTCCGTGCCGATCACCCTAGCACCTAACTCTTTGGCCCACTTCAGACAAGCGCAAAACGTCTCCACCGCCTTGCGCCGGATTTCCCGATCGGGATTGGCCAGATCCATGTAACAGCCAAATACGGCGATTTCTATCTTTTGCCGGTCAAACTCCTGCCGAATGCTTTCGATCAGCCGGCCATCAATCACGGCGTAGCTATCCACCCCGGTAAATACCTTGGGCAGTGCCAGCTGGGCTGCGTCATAGCCCTCACGCCTTAAGAGCGCCGCCAGCTCCGCCACTGTAAACCGCCCATAATCATGGGCCCGAACTCCTATTTTCATCATAATCTCCTTATTTATCGGGACAAATACTCAATCGCCCGGACCAGCGCCAGAATGGTCAAGGACTGACCATACGCCATCGGCGCGATCAGGATATTTTTATAATGCTCGGCGTCATAGCCCATGCCGGTGCCGCCGGAAACATTCAGCACCGTTCCGTCGGCGGCAATGTTTTGCAGGATCGCCTTAATCGCCCGAAAAGCGCATTCTAAGTATTCATCGCTTAAAATCCCGGTCTTAACGCCGCGCAGGATGCCGGCCGCGATTGCCGCCGAACCGGATACTTCCTCATAGCTGGACTCATCCGTCAGCACGGTGTGCCATAAGCCGGAGGGGGCCTGCAGTTCCTTCAGCTTTTTGACCTGGGCTTTATAGGTGTCAACGATAAAGGTCTTTAAACCGGCGTTCATCCGGCCGTCAAAGGCCTCGATATATTCCAGAATCCCGGCGGTGAACCAGCTGTTGCCCCGGCACCAAAAAATACCGCCGAAGTTATTGCGGCCGTTAAAGGTCCAGCCGTGATAAAACAGCCCGGTTTGCTTATCATACAAATATTTGATATGCATCAGCACCTGATGCTCGGCTTCCGCCACCCAGTCGGCCCGCCCGTAGCGATGGCCCATCTTGTTTAAGAACAAAACCGTCATAAAAATGGTGTCAATCCACATCTCGTTCTCATTTAAGCGGACACCGTAACGGTCGCCGTTGGCGCTGGTCACATGCTGAAAGCCGCCTTCCTCGGTCCGCGGCAGGCAGTTCATCAGCCATGCCGCCCAGTCCAAACACAGCGCCTCAAACTCCGGATCATGAAAAAACTCATTGACCTCCACCAAGGTCAAAAGCGGCGCGGTGGTATTGATATTGCGCGACCCCAGACCGGCTTTTAAATTATCCTTAAACCAGCGATACAAGAAATCTTTGTACTCTTCGCGGCCGAGGCATTTAATCAGCTTAAACAAGCCATATAAACCGACGCCCTGCGGCCAGTCCCATTCCTTGATGCCGAAATCTCTTTTAAAGTAACCGATCGCCTCGCCGCCTTTGGCTTTCAATTCTTCCTCATTTTCCGGCCCCTCTAAGTTCATCAGTTTATCAATCACCAAATCTAATTTTTCAATAATTTCCGCTCTTTTAATCTCCATCGCTTTCCTTCATTGCAATAAAAAATGACGATTCGTGATTTTCTCTAATCGTCATTAGCTAATATCCATTCATTTCTTTTCTGTTATCATGTCATACCATCGCATAACTTTATCTCCTTAACATTAACATTTTTTAATCTCCTTTATTTTAGTCTTGAAAAATAGTAGTATCCTCTGTTGATATTTATAAATGCATAACATAATCAGCTGTAGAATTTAAAAATTCTTGGTCATGGGAAACAATGAATATTATTTTATTATCACTTTTGCATTCATTAATTAGATGCGATATATTCATCATGTTATAATAATCCATTCCGCTTGTCGGTTCGTCAAAAAATATAAGTTTAGAATTCTTACACAATACGGATGCAATTGCCACTCTTTGTTTTTGCCCGCCTGATAAGCTCATTGGATGACAATCTTTCAATTCATACAAATCAAGCTTTTTTAGAATATTTTCAACATAACTACTTTCAATATTTTTTATTCCAAGTCTTACTTCATTTATAACAGAATCTGTAAAAAGCTGATGATTAACATCTTGCATTACAAGTGAAGATATCTTAAGCCTGTCTGTTTTTGAAAGTTTTTTACCATCCAGATAAATTTCATCCTTAGATTTTCTTTCTAAGCCTATAAGACACCTCAATAAAGTAGATTTCCCAAGTCCGTTTGTTCCCACTATTCCATAAATTTTGCCCATTTCAAACGAGATATCTTTGAAAAGCAATTTATTGTTTTCTCTGCCAAACTTAAATTCAATATTTTTTATCTGAAAACTTCCCCCATTTTGAATTTCAGGTACTGTAAGATTTACTTTAGCTTTATCTCTTAAACCTAACTCGTTTAGTTTTTCAGACGGTATTTTCATAAAATCTGTTTTCGTATATTCCTTTTGTAGTTCACCATCTTTAATCAAAAAAACTTTATCTACAATATCCATGAGATAAAATATTCTATGCTCTGAAATTATAAGAGTTTTCCCCTTATCTTTAAGTTTGGTAAGCATTTCTTTTATGACTTTAATGTTTTCTTCGTCAAGATTTGAGGAAGGCTCATCTAAAACAATTATTTCCGTTCCTGCTATATAACTTGCAGCAATACATAAAATCTGCTTTTCTCCACCTGAAAGCTTGAAAATATCCCTATTCAAAAGGTGCCTTATCGGAAATAACTCCAACATATTATTTAGTCTTTCATCCATTTGTTTTTTTGAAAGCCCTATATTTTCTAAATAAAAAAGTAATTCAAGGGTAGTATTTATATTAAAAAAGTGTGTCTTTGGATTTTGAAATACGCTTGATACCAAACTGGAAATTTCATACAATTGGAGATCTCTAACATCTCTATTTTCTATCTTGATAGCCCCCTCCATGATAGCCCCATCATATCGTACAGCTAATCCATTGATAGAATTTATAATCGAAGATTTTCCGCTTCCACTTTTTCCTGTAAATAATACACATTCACCTTTATTTATACTTAAAGAAATGTCTTTTAACACTTTGGGGGAATTCCCATAAGATAGAGATAAATTTTCAATTTCTACCATAAAATTCCTCCTACAATCATAATTAGCATTAAAAACACATAGACAAAATCAACTGCTTTTATCTTAACAGATATATACCTTGTTTTTTTAATAGGATTTTCAATACATTTTGTTTCCGCCGCCTTTGCAATATCATCAGCAATGTTTGATGAAACCACAAGCAATGGAACAATTACATACTCCATATAAGAAAAAGGGGTTTTAAAGGTAATTCCTCTGATCTTCATTGCCATTTTTATATTTTTCCACTCTTCCTTAAATGATGGAAAAAAACGAAACATTACAGCGATAGGTATAGAAATATTCTGAGGAACTTTTATTTTATCCATCGAAGATATAATGCTCCCCACGTCGGATGTCCTTATAAAAAATTTACCGGCACTATACGGCAAATAAATCATCCTGCAAACTACAAACACTATGAAAAACATCATAATAAAAGGGTTCATATTTTTAATAACCCCAATATTAGGAACTATGCAAGAAAATACAGCAAAAAAAGCTGCATTTTTTAAAGCTTCTTTTTTTAATCCATTTTTATAAAAAAGAAATGAAATTAAAAATATTATGCCCCATTCAAAATATATATTTACTTGATGAAACACTGTAAATCCAAGTAAAATAATAATGCACATCTTGGTAATAGGATTGGGATTATAAGGGTTATCTTGAAAAGCAGGCATTATACAATACCCGCTTTTTCAAAATGCTTTTTCAAGAAAAGTTTCCCAATATAAGCACCTATAATAGCACCTACGATTGCGGCAATGTACACAAGTAAAATGTTTCTATAATTGATAAGATTCAAAAGACCTGTTGTGAATTCTTGCCTCATATTTCTTGCATTAGCCATTTCTATAAATCTATCTTTTGCTAATGCTATTTGCATGATCATTCCACAATTCCATGTGTTAAACACAGCAAAAGAGATCGTGTTATATTTGAAAGATTTATATTCACCTTTTTTTCTTAAAAGTTCAGCAATTACCATGATAATTATCGTATGAATTAACACTATATATGTGTTTCCCATCGCAAATACAATAAGAGCACAAATTATGCCTAAAATAAATACTGCATAAGGTTTTTGAATCTTCGCCATAAACAGCATCATTACAATACCGGTTGTAATTCCGGCTATTGCAGGATTTGCCAAGAATAAAATCGGAATCATACCAGGCATTCCGGAAATAAACATCACCACAAAATATATTACTGTGAATACGCCTATTGTGACTAAGTCCTTGATTCTTAATTTTTCCGTTTTCATAATGCCCTCCTTAACCTGCGATAGATTTTTCTAACATATTTTTATAATATTTTGAACTTTTACAAAGTTCATCATCAGTTCCCATGGCTTCTATTTTCCCAGCATTTAACAAAACGATTTTATCTGCATTTCTAATCGTTCTTAATCTATGGGCAATTACCATAACCGTCTTTTCTTTTATAAGTTCGGACAGTGCTTCTTGAATAAAACTCTCATTCTCAACATCAAGAGAAGCACTAGCCTCATCGAGAAGTATAATCGGTGCGTCTTTCAGAATAGCTCTTGCTATGGATATTCTCTGTCTTTCTCCTCCTGAAAGTCTTTGTCCATTCTCCCCTATTATGGTATCTATCCCTTCCGGCATTTTATTAATAAATTCATAGCATCTTGCTATTTTAGCTGCTCTTACAATCTCTTCGTCCGTAGCTCCTTTTTTACCGATTTTTATATTATCTTTGATGCTTGAATTAAAGAGAGTAACATCTTGAAATACTATAGAGAAATTTTTAAGGAGTACTTCCGGATCAATCTCACTTACATCCTCTCCGCCTATAGAGATTTCCCCCTTATCTACATCCCAAAATCTTGCAGCAAGCTTGGTAAGTGTTGTTTTTCCACTTCCGCTTGAGCCGATTAGAGCCGTAATTTCACCCTGCTTTGCCGTAAAACTCACACCGTTTATAACGGAATAATCATCATAACCGAAATGAACATCCTTGAACTCAATATCATAATTTTTGATGTTCATATGCTTTTTACCCTCTTGGACAGGCATAGTTTTTATTTCCTTTATTCTTCCAACAACAGCATCAAGCATAACTATCATGGACATGAAGGTGATGATTCCTTCTATAGGAAGATAAATGCTTGTTGTCAGCATTAGAAAAGCTATATAAACCAGCACACTTACCTCACCTGCCATAAGCATGTTTACTCCGATAACGGCAACACTTATAATTCCAAGCTTTAAAATTGCAGTAGCTACTCCTGTAAGCGTTCCGGCAACAACTTCCCCTTTCGTTTTCTGTTTTGTGGATTTGTTTAATTTTTCAAAAAAATCATTCAGCATTCGTTCTTCTAAATTGTAAGATTTTATTTGTTCAATCTGCTCTATCTTTTCCTGTAAATCATCAAATACCATGCGGTTATCGTCTATCCAGCTTTGTACTATTTTCTTCTGGCTTTTCTTTGTTAAGAATATTATCAGGATGGAAATAGGAATCACCCATAACGCTGCAAGCGCAAGCTTCCAATTATAGATAACGAGCATGAAAGCAATAATGCTTGTGGAGATAGCCGTTGAATATATATGAGGTACAGCGTGAGAAAAAATTGTTTCATATAAGTTCATGTCATTCATCATGGTTTCAGCAAGGTCTGCCAAATCTCTTTTAGCAAAATAAGAAAGAGGTAATTTCTTTAATCTTTCCGCCAAATCAATTCTTGAACTTGCACTCTCGTTGTACACATTGGTGTAAAGCCTTACATAATCCCACCTTGCTATTAAAAACATCACTATCATCATCACTACAATTAGTGCCATATAATGAACAGGAGTAAAATTATAGCTCTCAACGCCTTTTAAAATGCCTATATACTGGAATAAAAACATAAAGGCAATGATGGGCGAAAATAATTTTGTTAAATTAACAAGGGTGTGCGAAAGGATGGCTTTTTTTAAGTTAATCGCTCCTTTTTCCGACATGGCATAGCGTTTCATAAAATAAGAAACCATATTTTAACCTCCTATCTTCCAATTTATGGATCTCTGATATTCATCCCAAAGCTTTTTATAATGCCCATTTATATCTATTAAATCTGCATGCTTGCCTTCTTCTACAATTTTTCCCTTATCAATAACGAGAATCTTGTCCGCATCGATTACTGTAGATAATCTATGAGCGATCATTAGTGTTGTCTTATTTTTTGACAGCTTCTTAAAAGACTCCTGAATCAAATGTTCATTTTCAGGATCTGCAAAAGCTGTGGCTTCGTCCAAAATGATAATATCTGCGTCTTTTAGAAACGCTCTCGCTATAGAAAGCCTTTGAGCTTCTCCGCCCGAAAAATATGTGCCTTTTGTCCCGTAAACCGTATCGAGTCCCTCTTCCAAACCCTGAACAATATCTTTAGATCCTGAACTTATCAAAGCACTATCTATTTCTTTATCCAGCGCATCAGGTTTTGCGAGCAAAAGATTATCTCTTAAACTCATTTTAAATAGCTTGGAATTTTGAAAAACAAAAGCGATTTTTTTCATCAAAGCCTCTTTTTCAAAATCCTTTATATGAACCCCACCAATTAAAATTTCACCTGATTTAATATCATAAAATCTGGCAGCAAGCCTTGCTACAGTGGTTTTACCACTGCCCGACATTCCAACTAAAGCAACTCGTTCTCCCTTGTTTACTTTAAATGAAATATTATCTAAGACATTTTCGCCGCCATAAGAAAAGCTTACATTTTTGAATTCTATCCCAACCTCTGAACTTGTCTTATCTCCATAAACAAAATCATCAAATTCAAGTATCTTTTCAATTTTATCTAAAGCAAGTTCTGCAAAGTAGCTGAATTGTGTAATCGTCGCAGTTCTCATAATAAAAATAGCAAATGCCGGTCCTATCAGAAAGTAAATAACAGAATCTGCAACTACATTAGATAAGTTTCCATTAAATTTTATTAAGAGTAATGCCACAGGCACTAAGAAAAATGCAGTCGATGTAGAAACTGTTTCAAACCATGACATTTTATTCGTGTAACTCATAGTAAGTTTAAGTACATTATCTTTTATTTTTATGATTAAGGCATATAGCTTATCAAAACTCTCAACACTTTGCGCAAATGTTTTAACAACCGGAATTCCTCTAACATATTCCACAGTCTGAGAAGATAAGTTGGAAAGCTCTGCATAATACTCATCTTTCATTTTCTTGGTTTCGGCTGTCATCATTGATGACATTAATGTCATGCCGATAATCATCGGTATCATGCTGGCAAGTCCTAACTTCCAGTTAAACATAAAGAAAAACACAATTAGAACGATCGGTGATATAATCGTCATCGCCATATCAGGAAGTTGATGTGCTAAAAAAGAATGGGTTTCAGAAGCTCCGGATACAATGACATTTCTTATCCTTCCGCTTTCTTTGTCATCGAAATACCCAAGCGGTTTGTTTATTAGTTTTGTCACTGAACTCTTAATAATGTTATCTTCCACTTCAAATGCAAAAATATGAGATAAAATTAGACCTATTAAGTATATAAATAGACCAATTCCGGCAAAGACTGCCGCATATATCGAGTTTTCCTTTACATAATCAAAATTTACCGCCCCGTTCAAAATTAAGTTATTTACAATTCTATGAATATAAACCATAGGCATCAAAACCATGATTCCTGATACAGCAGACATAACCATAGCAATATACAGCAAAAAACTTTTTTTACCACCGTAAGGCATTAATCTTTTCAGTATTGATTTTTTCTTATTCTCCACTGAATAACTCCTCCTTTTCTTGAAATCAATAAGCTCTAAAAATAGCCTTTCCAGACTAATTGCATGAACTTGTTTTTAATTCATCTTTAATACACATGCCTTTTCCTTGTTTTTATCTCTTATTTATTGTATAATAAATGAGAATTTTAATCAATTAAACACAGATAACTATGTCTATTCGGGATAATGTCTGTTTGGGATAAAATATAAGGATGGAGGCATTCTATGAGTGATTTTTATAACTTCGTTAAAAGCTTTTTTTCTACAGATGAATGTGTGGGTAATACAAAATACTCCGCTGTAGGGCATACATTCCGTTTCGATACGGATGATGCAGAAGGCATATTTTGGTTTTATGAAGGAGAAAATTTTACAATCGACATCCATGATGTCTTCATAAAAAAAGAAATTATCCATACAAGTTTTTCCGGCTTGGATAATTTCTATTCCTTTTACTCCTCTTATTTAGTTACTGCAAATGGAGAATGTTTTAATCCTTATCAAAATCTTTCTTCAAACTCACTCTATATTATAAATACAAAAAATTCTAAGAATTATAGGTTCATACTTCATAAAAATTCTCCATATTTAGGAATAGGCATAAACTTCAAACAATCTATGATAGATGAATGCCTGTCCTCTTATAAAAATAAAGTTTGTAACTATGAAGATTTATTTTTCAATACCAGTACCATCATAAACAAACCTTTAGAAAGAATTGCAAAAGATATACTTAATTGCAAGATGATATCTCCTGCTGCTGAAATCTTTTTTGAATCAAAGGCAAAAGAATGGCTAAGCATTACAATAGACTCATTTTTAAATAAATACAACAATCCTATATCAATTGCTGATGATGAAGCTTTGAAAAATGTTGCTAATTATATAGACGATCATTATGCAACATCAATCTCACAAGATACTTTAGAAAAAATATCCACTATGAGCGGTACAAAGCTAAAAAAATTATTTAAGCAAAAATATCAATGCACAATTACAGAATATACTCAAAGACGGCGAATGAATATGGCGGAAATTCTTTTGTTGAACTCCACACTTAGAATTCTGGATATAGCGGAAGCTGTAGGATATTCCTCTCACAGTAAATTTAGTACCTGTTTCAAAAAATACAAAGGGTTTTACCCTAAAGACATCAAAAAATACACAAAAAATACCGGTTCTTCATAATGAAAAGAGATTGATTAACCTCAATCTCTCTTTTCATATTCACTTACCGGTATCCCTGCTCTTTTCAAAACCTTTAGTTTCTCCTGTTTTTTTCTCCTCTCTCCTTGCCCTATATCTGTCCTCATATTCTTTTTGCTTGCCGTTTGCTTTACGCTTGAGGTAGTTTTGATGAAGCCTGTCTTTTCTTGCTCTTTCTTTTTCTTCCTCCTCCTTTAATTTCTACATTTCTTCTTCAGATAATTCTTCTTTCGACGGTTCATAGTTACCAATAAAGTTGAAGTAGATTTCGACTTTCTGATTGGCGGTTTGACTGCCTTTTCGATCTCGTTCGTAGACTAAGATTTTTTCTACAAACTCGTTGATGATGGTCGGTGTCAGTTCGTCAAAGTTATCATAGCGTTCAATCAACCGGATAAACTTTTTGGCTCTGTCTGTTTCTTTTTCGTATCGCTTGACGGCTTTTTCCAACCCATCAATTTCTTTGCTAAGTTCCCTTCGGTTTCATACTGATTGTTTAGAATTTCATATCGGTTATTCGGTATCTTCTCCAGTATCATAAGCGGGTATATCTATCTTGTCGGCTTCCAATATCCTTGCAATGGCATAGGGCCCTTTTCCGTCCATTGTCAGATGAAATATTCTTCGGACAATCTCTGCCGCTTTTTCGTCGATAATCCACTGATTTTTATCGTCCTTGTCTTTAGATTTTTTGGTCTAACTTTTGGGGGCGGTACATTCTGCCTCGTCTTTCTTGTTTTAAAAAATAGCCCTGGTCTGCTCTTTCTTCGTTCACCTCATTACGAACGGCTGGTCTGAACGGTAACATAATACACTCTTGATGTCCACAGATAAACCACCAGATACAGAAGCGCAAAGACCGCTATCGTCACTGCCATATAGGGAATCACTTCCGCCGTCAAAATCCCAAAGCTGACCGTCAAAATCCGGCCGATAATCACGGTCGCCACGCTGACATGCAAAATAGCTGTCGCCAGCGGCAGGAAAAAGATCATTAAAAGCTGCTTGTGAATCACCTGTTTAGCTTCCCGCTGCGATAAGCCGACCTGCTTTAAGATAGCAAAACGCTCTCTGTCCTCCTCGCCCTCGGAAATTTGCTTAAAGTAAATAATTAAAACCGTCAGCAGCAAAAATAGACTCCCTAAAAAGATACCGATAAAATAAAGTCCCCCGTTCGCACTGTATAACTCCGCCTGATACTCTTCCCGAATCCTCAGCCCCAACGGCCGCTCTTCTTCCGGCAAACCGGTACCGGCCTTAGCTTTTTGCTCAAACTCAGCAATTGCTTCCGCATCGCCCTTGACATCAAAAAACATAGTCTGCTCAATCCAGCAGGCTTCTCTGCTGAATTCCGGCACATCGGAGCGCGCAGCCTGCGCTTCTTTTATGCTGGTCCGTACCGCCCGCAGTTCTTCCTCGCCGGCCACCAGCAAAATAATCTGCCCGGATAGCCCGACCATGCGCGCGTCTTTTAGCTTTTCCTCATTTAGTCCGGTTTTGACCGGATAGCTTACCCCTTCTAGGACAAACTCAGCCGGCAGTTTTTCGCCCTGCCCGGTCGACAGTGCAATCTCTTTGCCCTGCAAAGAAACCGGCAAATCTTCACCGGTAATTTTGGCATAGTCCTCCTGCCGGAGAATAGACAGATACCGGTAAGTCGATGCTTCATTGCTGTCCCAGCCCTGTACCCCGATAAACCCACCGTCTTTTTCCTGCACCATCAGCCCCAGCCTTTGCGTATCATAAAGCCTGTCGACAGTGACATGGCTTTCTTCCGCATATTTCAGCACCACATCCCGATAAAGCGAAAACCAGTCCTTGTCTTCTTGCCACCCCCATGATGCCGTGTAAGCGGTCGGAAACTCCGCCTGCGTTCGGCGTTCGGTCGTATGGTAGACCGCCGCCGTCCCAGCCACCGTCACCATCACCATACAGCTTAAAATACAAATATTGGCTAGGCCAGCTGCATTTTTCTTCATCCGGTAAATCAGCGCCGAAGTTGAAATAAAGTTGGACGGCCGATAATAAAAATGCCGGTTTTTCTTTAATGCCCCCAAAAGCACCACGCTGCCCGCCCGAAACAGGTAATGCGTCGCCGCAATTACCAGCAGCACCGCTACAAAAAAGAGGAGCAGCGCCGTCAGCGGGGCAGTTACGGCAATGGCGATATAATAGCCGCCGGATAGGCAAAGCAGCCCCAGCAACGCTATCAGCTTCACAAAACGCATTTTCTTCTCGCCCTGATTCTTGCTTTTAAGCAGTTCAATCGGCTCAGTCAAGTGCATAGAAATCAAATTAAAAATCAGTACCATCACAAAAAGCAGCGCAAACACCAAAATACTGTACAGGATTGCTTGGCCGTAAATCATATAGCTAACTCCAACCTGATAGCGAATCAGTTTGGCCATCAGCAAAAACAGGAGTTTACCGAAAACAATCCCCAGCAAAAGCCCAACGGCAATCGAAGTAACAGCCACCGCCAGGCTTTCATAAAAGAGCATCCTGGCCACATGTCTTTTTTCCAGTCCCAAAATGCCATACAAGCCAATCTCTTTTTTCCGGTTCCGCATTAAAAAACTATTGGCATAAAAAATAAAAATCGCCGCCAGTACCGCCACAATCACCGTACCAAAACTCAAAATACCAGCCACCGTCGTATTGCCATAAACATGCTCGGCTGCCCCTATAATTTTCTGCAAATTGGCCAAATTAAAGAAAAACGCCACTACCACCACGCAGGACAGCCAATACGGAATAAAATTGCGCTGATTTCTTTTCAGGTTATTCCGCGCCAACTGAAGATAAAAAAAACGACTGTTCATTTACTCACCTTTCACAATGAACTCCTCTGGAAATTCACTGTCTATTTTCCTTTCTTGGTTTCTATATCATCCATTATTTAAGTTGAGTTAATTATTCGCCATAACAGACAGAGTATTCATAATTCTTTGGTAGAAATCATCATCGCTCTGCTCCGCTTTATAAATCTCGTTAAATACCTGACCGTCTTTGATAAACAGCACCCGCTTTGCCTTACTGGCCGCCCGGACACTATGCGTTACCATCAAAATGGTCTGTCCGCTCTCGTTAATCTGCTGAAATAATTTTAAAATCCGCTCCGACGCTTTAGAATCCAGCGCCCCGGTCGGCTCATCCGCCAGCAGCAGCTCCGGCGCAGTAATAACTGCCCGGCCGATCGCCGTCCGCTGCTTTTCACCGCCGGAAATCTCATAGGGAAACTTTTCCAGCAAATCGCTGATCCGGAGAAGTTCGGCCACCTCCGTTACCTTTTTCATCATTTCCGGATAGGGTTTTTGCGCCAGTACCAGCGGCAGCAGCATATTATCCTTAACGCTGAAATTATCCAGCAAATTAAAATCCTGAAAAACAAAGCCCAAGTGCTCCCGCCGAAAAGCCGACAGCTGGCTGTCTTTCACCTCCGCCATATCGCGGCCGTTCAGCAAAATCTGACCGGAGGTCGGTTTCAGCAATGAGGCAATAATATTGAGCAAGGTGCTTTTCCCGGAACCGGACTCGCCCATAATCGCCACGAATTCCTGCGGCTCCACCTGAAAACTGACGCTGCGCAGTGCCTCACATTTATTTAAGTTAAACCTGGTCGTATATACCTTTCGTAATTCCCGAACTTCCAATATTTTCATAAATTCCTCCCATTTGTCTGTTTTTCTGCTTTCTCCGAAGTTTGAAGCAAGCTTCTTCCCTCTGTGAGCGCCTGAAAGCCGCCTCTTTGGATTTGCTTTAAGGCGTTTTTCTGGCCATCGGCTTTCCTTCTGTCTGAAAATATTATATCCGGTTTTTCCGTTTTTGTCCTTGCCGCTGACTTACAAAAAGCCGTTTCATCTTACAAAATCGTAAGTTTAACTGTAAGAAACCGTCCTCTGCCATATAAGCTGCTAAAAGACCGAATACCGAAAAATAAAATCCTCTTCCCCATATGCGCGCAAACAGCGGCTACCGCCTGCACGTCAGTAATGAGAAAGAGGCATAAAACAACTTTAATACTCCTGCAAAGACTGCTCCGGGAAGTTTAGAAACACCTGTGTTCCCTTCCCCTGCTCCGACTCCAGCCAAATCGCATGACCCAAAGTCTGCATGACCTTGGCCGATAAATACAGGCCCATACCGCTGGCCTCTTTTTGCCGCCGGCCATTGTCGCCGGTAAAGCCCTTGGTAAAAAGACGCGGGATATCTTCCGCCCGAATCCCCAGTCCCGTATCGGCAATGATCAGCGTTCGGTCTTTTAACCAAATCCGAATTTGACCACCCGGCGCCGTATATTTTAAGGCATTGGTTAAAATCTGCCCCAAAACAAAGGCCAGCCATTTTTCATCGGTGATAACATCCAGCTGAAACTCCGCCAGCTCCAACCGAACTTTTCGGTTGATAAACAGCAGCGCATATTTTTTTAACTGGTTTTTAACAATGTTTTCCAGCGCGTATGTCTTTAAATCCAAATCAGCCGCCATATCCTCCAGCCGGATATATTGCAGCGCCAACTGGGTATAATCCTTGATTTTTAAAAGCTCCGCGTTCATTTGCGAAGAAAGTCCCGGCTCAGCTACGCCGCGCAACAAAAGCTCTAATGCAAAAATCGGCGTTTTTATCTGGTGTACCCACAAACTGTAATATTCCTGATACGATTTCAGCCGGTTTTTTTCTTCCTCTTCCCGCTGACGGAGCAGATGATTTTGTTCTTCCAAGATCTCATCGCAAAGCTGAAACAGCTTTTTATCCCCTAAACCGATTCGGTTTTCCTGCCGGTCAAGCTCACCCTTTTTATCCCGAAGCTTTTGCAAATACCGGTACTGCCGGTGGTAGCTGCTAAAATCAAAACAAAACGCCAATCCCCACAGCACGAAATGCAGCAGCAGAATATAATCCCGGATATCCATTGCCACTTCGCCCAACCACAATACCAGCCATATCACAGCGCCCTCAGCCAAAAACAGCAGCGCCCCGCCCAAGCGGTCGGCCAAATAAGCCCGCAGCGTTTCTCCTATTTTACTCATTTTTTTCTGCCTTTCCGAGCCGATAGCCAATTCCTTTTTTGGTTTCAATGATTTCCGGAATCTGCTCTTTTTCCAGCTTTTTTCGCAGCCGGGTCATATTCACAGTCAAGGTATTATCATCAATAAACAGTTCACTCTCCCAGAGCCGGCGCATCATTTCCTCCCGGCTGACCAGCGAGCCGCCGGCTTCAAATAAAGTCTGCAAAATGCGGTACTCATTCTTGGTCAGCTCCACACTTCTTTCCTGATATAAAAGCCGCGCTTCCGCCAAGTTCAGGATAAAGCCCTGATATTCCATAAAACTGCTGCTTTCGCCGAAATCATACGTCCGGCGCAGCAGCGCGCTGACTTTCGCCGCCAGCACCGACAAATCAAAAGGCTTGGCAATAAAATCATCGCCGCCTTGATTGACCGCCATAATGATATTCATATTATCCGCCTGTCCGGAAATAAAAATAATCGGCACTTTCGATACCTTGCGAATCTGCTCGCACCAGTAATAGCCGTTATAATAGGGGAGGCTGATATCCAACAGCACCAGCTGCGGCATCTCCCGGCAGAATTCCGCCAAAACCGCCGTATAATCAACCGCCAACACCACCTCATAATTCCAGCTTCTTAAAAAATCGGCCAACTGCCCGGCAATCACCGGATCATCTTCAATTAGCATTATTTTATACATAAGTATTCTCCATTTTTTGTAGACTATTTTTTTGTATCGTACGGTATTTGCAAAGAAATGTCAAGATTTTTGGGATTATTGACATTTTTACAGAAAGCATGGTCAGATTAGCAAATCAGCCAATTTTACGGAATCAACCGCCTATCTTTGCGGATAAAAAAACTGCTGCCAGTCGGAAATTAAACCAACCGGCAGCAAGTAAAAAACTGTCAAACAATTTTACATCGCATTTTCTTTCGTAAATGTTAATAATTCATCAATTGTTGTAAACGCCACACCGGTTACGGTATCGGCGCAGCCGTAATATACCGCAATCCGGCCGGTGGCAGCATCGGTCAGCGCAGCGCAGGGAAAGACCACATTCGGCACATCGCCAACACATTCATAATATTCATACGGCGCCAGCAAATAATCCCGGCTGCGGCTAAGCACCTTCCAAGGCTCCTCCAAATCCAGCAGCGCTGTTCCCATCCGATAGACAAAACCGTTGCAGGTAGTAATGACACCATGATAAATCAAGAGCCAGCCTTCATCGGTTTCAATCGGAATCGGCCCCGGCCCGATTTTAGTTGACTGCCAAGCCGACACATCCCCTTTGACCGCCCCCATCATATAGCGATGTCTGCCCCAAAACTCCAAATCCTTTGACTGACTGACAAAAATATCGCCAAACGGAGTATGACCGTTATCGCTGGGTCGGCTCATCATCATATAATTGCCGCCAATCCGGCGGGGAAATAACACGCCGTTGCGGTTAAACGGTAAAAATGCGTTCTCCAGCTGAATAAACTCTTTAAAATCAAAAGTATATGCCACGCCGATGGTCGGTCCGTGATAACCGTTGCACCAGGTAATATAATAGCGATCCTCCAAAAAACAGACTCGTGGGTCATAGCGATACTCTCGATTCAGAATCTCTTTATCCGCGCCGACAAACTGAATCGGCTCACTTTCAATTTCCCAATCAAGTCCGTCCTTGCTCCGGCCTAAGAAAATATCCATACTAATCGACCGGCTGTCGCACCGAAAAACGCCGATAAATTCATCGCCAAGGGGTACAACCGCACTGTTAAACACGCTGTTCGAGCGTTTGCTTACATTCCGGCCAATAATCGGATTCCGGCTATAACGCCAAATCGGCTCCCGGCAGTTCGCCGGTTTTTCTTCCCACGGAATATTCGGCAGGTCATGTCCAATAATTTTTGCCATTTCTTTTCTCCTATCACATTTTAAGGAAAAGAGGAAATACACCGGTTCATACCATACATATTTTCCGGGTATTCCCTCTTAACACTTTACGTCAGTTCAGGCAAGCAGTTTTATTTATACGCTGCGTCAATCTGGGCCTGTACTTTTTCTATAATCGTCTGAATACCAGCTTTTTCTAATTCTTCGTCCAATTTCGCAAATACTTCCGACGGTTCGCCTATACCGGTAACGATTTGATCTCTGTACTTATTGAAAATTTCTGCGCAGTTAGCCAATTCATCTTCAAACTCTTCCGTATTAATGTTAAAGCCCAGTAAAACAGAAGCGATTGCTTTTTCGTTTAATGCCCTTACTTCGTCCCATTGATTGAAATCAACATCATCCAGCATACTGACATTAAAGAAAGTTCCCTGTGCATAACCGGCCATGCTCCAATCGGTATTATTCTTATGTACTTTTTTATCGGCAGTATAATCAAAGTTATCGCCTTCTAAGCCATAGAAGAAAGCATCCCGAACATAAGTATCGGTATTAACCAGCTGTAAAAGCTGCAATGCCTTTTCCGGATGTTTGCAATTCGCCGAAATACAGTTGATCGAACCGCGAACCGTATCGTTGGTCAAAATCGTTTCGCCGTTTTGAATCGCTATTACTTCTTTGCCCATTTGCGGACCCCAAACCGTCTTAGCAGCACCGCTCCAGCCCTGTGCCCAGAAGAAAGTCCGAATTTTCGGCATTTCCTTTAAGGTCGCTGCATCCGAATTGATAATTCCGCTCTTAAACATGCTGTGCAAAGTTTCATAATGCTTTATGATATTTTCCTGCTCATAAGTCTTAACTACCTTGCGGGAAGCATCGTCAATCTTAACGCCAATCGGCAGATTTAAGCCCATGCCATCGTAAAACTCAATCGGATCAATACTATTAATCGTCGTCAGATATAAAGCCGGCTTCTTTTCGCCGTCCGTCATCTTCTGCAAAGTATCCTTGGCTTTTTCCAAGGTATCTAATTTTTCTACATCTTTTACTTCATACTTATCCAGCATTTCCTTATCCCAGATAAAATATCCGGTCAAAGAGCTGTCTTTGTAGGTCGGTACGCCATAGATTTGACCGTTTACCTTGACTGCATCCCAGTATTTTTCCGGCATCAGTTTCTTTAATTCCGGAACGGTATCCAGCATTTCGGTAATATCGGCAAAAGCGCCTACATTTACATCGTCAACAAAAGTTCCTACATTGGTGAACATAATGTCATACGGCTCATTGGAGTTAATCATCAGCTTTCTTTTGCTGTCCCAATCACCCCATGAAATAATCTGAACATCCAACTCTACGCCGATTTTTTCAGCCAAATACTTGTTGATATGCTCTTTCCATGCATCATAATTCTTCGGCTGACCGCCGCCGATTAAGACCCACTTTAACGGAACAATATCCTTGTTCATTTCCGGCTGTTTTTCATCATTCTTTGCTTCCGGCGTCTTTTCGTCTTTCGTCTCCGGTTTGTCCGTATTTTCCTTTTTGGTGTCTTCCTTTTTCGGCTGTTCCGTCGTCTGTCCGCAGGCCGCTAAAGACAAAGCCATAACCAGCGACAACATCAGCGCCATTAGTTTCTTCATGTTGTTTCCTCCTTTTATTTTGCATGTTATTTTTCCTGAAAGCCTGACACAGCATGTCAAAATCGGCTTTCCTTACAGCAGCACTCAAAATGCCGCCACATTTTTTTATAGAAACAGCCTTCCGCTGCCGGAAGTATCTGCTGCTATCTGATACCCTTTCTTAACTTGCTTTCCCCTGCGGAAAGACTTGCCCTTTCCGAGCAGCCGCACCACCTGCCCTGATAATCTTTCAAGTATCAGCCCTTAACCGCACCAATCGTCAGGCCGGTAATAAAATATTTTTGAAAGAACGGATATGCCAGCGCAATCGGTATAATAACCACAATCGCAATCGCCATCCGCACTGACTCGGACGGAATCTGCTCTTGCAGCGCCGTTGCATATTCCGGATGCTTGTTCATATATTCCACATTCTGCAAAATTTGATTTAAGAGCGACTGCAAAGAGTTCTTTTCCGTGCTGGTAATATAAAGTGCCGCCTGAAACCAGTCATTCCAGTAGCCAAAGGATAAGAATAAACCAATGGTCGCCAGAACCGGCTTGGAAATCGGCAGTACAATCTGACCGAAAATCTGAAGCTGTGAAGCACCGTCTATTTTTCCGGATTCAATAATGGAATCGGGAATCGTACTGCGGAAAAAAGTCTTACAGATAATAATATTAAAGGAAGAAACCGCAATCGGCAAAATCAGCGCCCAAATGCTGTCTTTTAGTCCCAACACATGAACCATAACAACATAGCTGGCAATCATACCGCCGTTAAAAATCATCGGCACAAACACAACGCCGGTATAAAAGCCTCTTAATTTAAATTCCCGCCGTGATAGGACATAGCCCATCGTTGTTGTCAAAACCAAACCCAAAAGTACACCGACCACTGTAACAAACACTGAAATCCCAAAGGCGTTAAAAATAATCCGGCGCTCTCTCCACAAATAATTATAGGCCGCCATCGAAAACTCTGTCGGGATGAACCGGTAACCATAATGATTTAACGAAAACTCCGAACTAAAAGAAATCATCAGCACAAAAATAACCGGTACAATCGAAACAGCCGCCGCTACAGCAAAGATAATATTAAAGATGAAGTTTGTCGCCGGCTTGATTTGATTTAAGGCTCTTTTCTTCATTTTCTTCTCCTTATATAATAGCGCTGTCGTTGTCAATTTTAGTTACAATGTAATTCGTCAGCAAAATCGTCAGGCAGCAGGCAACCGATTGAAAGAGTCCGGCGGCCGCTATTCTCTCCAACTTAATAGTACCATTCATAACCGCATTATAGATATAGGTATCAAAGGTTGATGCCACCTCGTAAAGCGTAGACGGCACGCCTTGCGTGACCTGATAAAACAGACCGAAATCCGAATAAAAAATTCGCCCTGAACTCAAAATAAACATCATAATGATAATCGGCTTGATTGACGGCAGCGTAATATATCTGGCCTGCTGAAACTTACTGGCTCCGTCCAGCACCGCTGCCTCATATAAACTCTGGTCAATCCCGGTAATACTGGCCAAATACACAACCATACTGTAACCGGTTGATTTCCACAATGCCATAAAGGTTAAAATAAACGGCCAATATCCGGCTTCAGTGTACCAATCAATTTTATCTTTGCCCAAAGCCTGCAAAATCGTATTAAAAAGACCTTTATCCGGGTTTAAGAAAGCATATACAAAAAAGCTAACAACTACCCATGACATAAAATGCGGAAAAAACATCATCGTCTGATAGGTCTTGGATTTCCATTTTGAGTAAAGCTGACTAATCATCATTGCCAAAACAACCGGTATTGCAATTCCCAAAACAATAAAAACTATATTATATAAAATAGTATTGCGCAGCAAAAGTCCAAACGCATTGGATTTAATAAAAAAAGTAAAATTGCTGAAACCCGCCCATTTACTTTGCAGCAGGCTGACTAAAAAGCTCTTGCCGGTCGCAATCTTATATTTCTTAAATGCAATAATCAATCCAAACATCGGCAAATAGCAAAAAATCACATACCAGACAAAAGTCGGCAGCCCCAACAAAGCCAATTCGGTATCATCCATTGTCCAGCTTTTCTTCTTCAGCCTTTTTTTACTTTGATCTGCCATATTCCTCCTCGTTTCTTTTGGCATCTTGTTTTCTTTAAGCATCTTGCGCCTTCACCTGGCCGCAAAACAGCGAACATTTTGCTTTTTATCCCGCCATTTACCGCTGTCATCTGTACCAACAAATAATTAGTTAACATTTTCTTTTTTATTGCCGTCCTTTTATTAACTCGATTTTAACATTTGCTTTCTTAAATGTCAAGGGCTTTTTTCTGTTTCCACTTATTTATTACTATATTTTTAAAGAGATTCTTTTTTTATTTATGCATTTTGGTGAGTAATTACTTTCTAATCCATTGATTATTACTAAGTACTTGCCCTTTTGTTTCTTTTTTTGTTTCTTTATATTAAAAAAGTTAATCTCATTCTTAACTTTTTCCGCCTCTGTTTACTCAACTTTTTTTATACGTTAAAGCCCCTGCAATAAAAACGGTCAAAACCACCACTCAAAGGCTGTTTTGACCGTTTCGGTTATTTGATTACAGTTTAAGGCAAACCAATATTTATGCCAAATATAACAATGGAGAGCCTGCTATTTTTTAAACACAATCTTAAAAGTCTTGATTTCATAAGGTTTGATGGTAAAGACAAAGCGATTGCCCTCTGCTTTTAAGGTTTCCAGGGTTTCCCTTTCTTCCAAATCACATTCGCAGACGCTTTCGATTGGCAAATAGGTGCAGATACTGGTTGTTGTCCGCTGATTGTAACATTCATGCACCCGCAAAATCAGCGCGTCGTCATACTCCGACCTTTTCACTACCTCCATGACCACATTTTCTGCATCGACAAAAGCAAACGACATCTCCGCCGGCAGCTTTCCGGCCTGCTTTTCCACAAGACGGGCTGTCAACGGCTGATTTAGGAAATAAGCCTCCTGCACCACCCGGCCGCTGCGGAAATCGCCGCTGTGCGGGAAGAGCGAATAGGTAAAGTGATGCACCTCCCGATCCGCATCCTCATTGGGAATCACCGCCGACTTAAGGAGCGTTAGCCGCATGACATTGTCCTTGATATCATGGCCATATTTGCAGTCATTGAGCAAACTGACGCCATAACCATACTCGCTTAAATCCGCCCACTTATGGCCGCACACCTCAAACTTGGCCGTATCCCAGCTGGTATTCCAGTGCGTCGGCCGCTCGACATTGCCCAGCTGAATATCATATGTTGCCTTTTCGGCATGAATATCCACCGGGAAGGCCGCTTTCAAAAGGATTTGCTTTTCTTTCCAGTCAATTTCATTTACAATATCGACTCTGGCCGTATGGGCGTAAATCGTAATCCACTGCGTAATCGTTGAAGATAGGAACGGCCGGACAATTTTCAGCACCGCTTTAAGCGGCGTAACTCTTTCCACTTTTATTTGGCTGATCTCCGTGATTTCCCACATTTTCTCCTGATAGTAAATATTGATATCCCACGCGTCCCAGTTATGCGGCCGATCTTCAAACGCCTGCAAGACATTGCCGAGTCTGCCGGCCGGCAAAATCTCCCGCGCCGCTTTCTTATCATAAATCGAGGTAAACTGTCCTTTGTCATTTAAGGAAATCCGCAAAAACTCATTTTCCAAATGGGTCGGACTAACCGTCAAATATTCCGGCGCGGCGTTTTCTTCCTCCTTTAAGAGAAAGACCTTATAGCCCTTGGCCGGAACTTTTTCCGCTAAAAAGCTAAGCTCGCCGCAGTTCGGGCAATAATAAGAGGCCAGCTTTTGACCGGCAAAATATGCACCATGGGCAGACGGCAGCGCCACATCAACCACATCTGTCCGCTCAAAACCGGTCGGATTAAACACCACCACTGATTTGCCGTCAGCCGTAATCTGCGGCAGTAAGCTGCTCAAAGCGTTATCCTTCAGCTTTTGACCATCCGCCAATATCTGCTCATACTGTTCCTTGGAATCCTCGTAAACCTTTTTAATCGAAGAACCGGGAATAATATCATGAAATTGGTTCAAGCAGATAATTTCCCATGCATCTGTAATTTCCTGCTGCGGATAGCTCTGGCCGCCCAGCTCGAGCGCCATATCCGACAGCCATTCAATTTCCTCATATAAAAACTCGGATTTCCGATTATACTTTTTATTGCGCGCCATACCGGTCAGGGTGCCGCGATGATATTCAAAATACAGCTCACCCACCCAGCTCGGCGTTTTCTTATTATTTTTCGTCTTTTGCTCTAATTTTTCAAAGAAACTAAGCGAATTGGTAAACTCGACTTTCGGCATTGTCGGAATCCCCTTGGCCAGCCGCTTGCCGTATTCAATCATCCGCTTGGTCGGTCCGCCGCCGCCGTCGCCCCAGCCGTAACTAATCAGCACTTCATTGCTCAAATCCTTTTGCTGGTATCTTTCCCACGCACCGCGCACCGAATTGGCATTGATATCGCCGTTATAGGTAGTAAAGAACTTCTCCGGCAGTTCATCAAAATTGGCCGTCGTGATAAAATGCGTCAAAACACTGCTGCCGTCCAGACCCACCCAGCGGAAAGTATCATAGGGCAGCTTATTGTATTCATTCCAGCTGATTTTGGTCGTCATAAAATAAGGAATATGCGCCTTTTGTAAAATTTGCGGCAAGGCAGCACTGTAGCCGAATACGTCCGGCAGCCAGAGAATCTTGCTTTCCACGCCGAATTCCTCCCGGAAAAAGCGCTTGCCCAAAACAACCTGCCGGATCAACGACTCGCCCGAACTCAGGTTGCAGTCAGCCTCCAGCCACATTGCCCCCTCCGGCTCCCAGCGCCCCTCTTTTACTCTTTCCTTAATCTGATCATAAAGCTCCGGTCTGGACTTTTGCAAAAAGCGATACAACTGCGGCTGACTGGACATAAAAATGTATTCCTTATATTGGCGCATCAGCTCAAGCACTGTACTAAAGCTCCGCTCTACCTTATGCTTGGTTTGATCCAAATCCCACAGCCACGCCACGTCAATATGCGTATGTCCCACGCAGTTAGCGATCATATCGGAATGACCGCAGTATTTGCCGTAAAACTCATCCGCCATATAGGCCAGCGCCCGGTCAACACTGGCATAAAACTCCGGCGAATAAGGCTGACGCAAATCAATCAAATTAACAGTCGCCGTTAAATAGCGTAAAATCTCAATCCGGTAATAATCGGTTTTAGCTAACAGTTTGGCCGCCTCTAACGGCACCAGAATATCATAATAAAGCTGCTCAATCCGGCTGTCGGAAACACAGACGACATTTTTGCACTCTGATAAATGTTCTTCCATGCCGCTGAACGCCTGTAAATCAACAACATATTTCTGACCGGCCGCTGCCTGCTCCGTCAGCAGAACTTCCGTATGATTAACGTCCAGCCCCTGTATTAACCGGCCATTGACAAAAATCAAAAACTGCGGATTCTTGGCGTCCCATTCGCCCTCGTGCGAGGTTGTTACCCGATAAACCAAGCGCTTGCCGGCAAAGGCCTCCGGCACAGAAAATTCCGCCCGAAACCAAACGTAAATATTTTTCCCGCCCCAGCGGTCGTGAAAGCCAAAACTCTGAAACGGCTCGACTGCCGCTTCCGCCTCGGCCGGACTGTTATACAATCCCCTTTTCATCTTTATTTCCGCCAGCTCCAGCTTATCGACGGTAATCAACTCCTGCAAATCAGCCGTAATCTTTTGAATTCTCTCTGCTTCAAAAAACATAAATACCTCCTGTCTGAAATATGATATTTCATTAACTTAACTTTCCCATGTTCGCCAATTAACCAACTCTCAATTCTCTCTTATTATAATCGGAAAACCTAAAAAAAGAAAGAGGAAAAATACTTTTTATATACAAAATCTGTTATAAAATGTTAAAATCCTACTTAACTATCTATTTGAAATTCTATGGCTTTTCTTTTTTTAATTATTCTCTTTTGCTTTGAGCAAAGGGCATCACGACAGATTGCCATTTTTTGCTTTTTTGTAAACAAAAATAACATTTTTCCATTGTACTCAAAAAAAAATTATGGTAAAATGTTATGTAACATAATCAACTTTCCTATGTTCTGCCAAACCATAACAATCTTTTTCAGGTAGGTTGCCCACCCGGGCAGAAAGCGGAGCTTTCAATCAGGAGAAAGTTGAGTAACATAAAATTGAGTTACTTACATTAAAGAGGGAGTTTGCAGACTATGAAAAAAACAACGATGCAGGATATTGCCGATGCAATCGGTATTTTCAGAATTTCTGTTTGGAAAGCCTTTCATGACTATCCCGGAATTTCAGCACGGCTGAAAGAAGAAATCTTTTTAAAAGCCAAAGAAATGGGTTATTTAAAAAATAATATCACTTCTATGCTTCCCCCCGATCAAGAAAAAGAAGCCGAACAAACGGTATCAGTTATTGTTTCCCGACCGGATTCCTCCAAGTTTTGGATGGATATTATTCATCAGATTGCCAAGGAATTAAATAAATATAATATTAATCTAATGTATACCTATGTTCCCACCCAGCGCAAGGGCAGCTATCAGCTGCCGGCCATTTTAACCTCCGGTCAGATTGCCGGCGCTATCGTTTTAAATGTCAATGACCCCGAAATGACGAAGCTGATTAATCAATTAAAGATTCCTCTGGTTTTTCTGGATATTCCGCCGCAGACCAAGACAGAAAACCTAAAGGGCGATTTGGTGCTGATTGAAGGGCGTTCCGCTACTCAACGGCTGACAGCGCATATTCTGGCCAAGGGCCGGTCCCGCATCGGCTTTATCGGCGATATCCATTATGCCCAAACCAATTTTGAACGCTACCACGGCTATTTAGATGCCATGGCCGACTGCTCGCTAAAGGTCGACCCCGCAATCTGCCTGACCGATCCGATCAATATTTATCACTACGAGGAAGAAATCCATACCTTTTTAAAAGGGCTGAAATCAATGCCCGAAGCCTTTGTCTGCGTCAGTGAT
The DNA here is from genome assembly GCA_002999035.1 of Lachnospiraceae bacterium oral taxon 500. Taxonomy (NCBI): domain Bacteria; kingdom Bacillati; phylum Bacillota; class Clostridia; order Lachnospirales; family Lachnospiraceae; species Lachnospiraceae bacterium oral taxon 500. Next base: position 1,864,976 of record CP027241.1, on the reverse strand, counting down.
TTTGTTGCTCAATATGTAGAAAGCTACTTATCCGCTAACGGTTATTCGATTCCGGGCGACATTCTTATGACCGGCTTTGACGGCCGAAAGGAATACAGCAATGTAGCCGATATGCTGACCACAGCGCTGGTTCAGACCGACAACTTAGGCAAGCGCTTAGCTGCCCAGCTTTTATTTCGGATGAAATACCCGACCTCCGCCTACGCGGTAACCTACGTTCTGTCCGAATTGATATTTAAGGCTTCAACCGGAGATTAAAGATCAGTTAAGACCAAAAACGCCGATTGTTCTCTTTTTACCAGAACAACCGGCGTCTTTTATTTTAGTTTTTTATTTTTTTGCTGTTAAACTCGCCATACCAGCCAAATCCTATTTTTTCAGCAAACGGTATACAATCGCAACAACTTCCGACCGTTTTACCGGCGCTTTCGGCTGATAGCTGCCGTCCTCATAGCCTTTTAGGATTTCGTTTTGTGTCAGATAAGTAATTGCTTCCTCATAACCGGCACTAAACATTTCTTTATCCGTAAACTTCACTTCTGTTCCGGCTACCAACGGTTTCTTGCCGATAAGCTCTGCAAAAGCATAGGCTAAAGCTGCAACCTCTTCCCGGGTCAATTCCTTGCTTAAATCAAAGGAAACTTTCTTCAGCAAGCCCGCTTTTTCCACTGCCTGTAAATACGGAGCAAACCAGTCACCGGCCTTTTCGCCTTTCGCCGGTGCCATTCCGGCTGCCCGTAGCAATATTGCCGTCAATTCTTTACCGGTTACTTCCTTATTCGCTCCAAAAGTACCATCCTCATAACCATTTACCAAGCCGATCAACTGAATTGCACTTAATTCCTTGGCGTACCAATTGGTTTTGGCTTCGTCTTTAAACTTGGCTGCCACATTTTCCGCCAACTCCGTTAATGCCGTATCACTCAGACTTTGAATCAGCTGACGATCGGTAATCCTCTTCGCCGCCCAATCCATAATCCGGCTTTTATCGTCTTCCTGACTCAGTGTCTTGGATAATTCCTGCGCCCGCAAAGTTTCTGCGGAAGCCTGTGCGATTTTCTCATCTTCAATTCTTTCCTCTTTTTTACCGGGAAGAATCGGGAAACTCGGAGTTTGCGGTTCTTGGCTTTCCGAAGGCGTATACGGTACCAACGGCGCAATTTCTCTTGATAAATCCAAAATTGCCTGTTCAATTTCACGAATTACCTGCGTCAGCGTATTTTCGTCCGCTCCTTCTTCAGCCAAAAGTTCGGCTCGGTCAAGAATATTATCCAGCGCTTCTTTGGCCAACCGACTTGCTCTTTCATATTCCGGACCGTTTTTGGCCGCCTTGCCTGCTTCGATTGCCGCTTTCAGGGCTTTGATTTTTTCGGTTTGTTCAATTCTGACCCGAATCTTAATTTCTCCGGCCAAGTAGCTTTCATAAACTACCGTCAACGTCTGATATCCGGCTTTTTCTGCCTCATAGCCCCGAATCATGCCCTTGGTCATCGGCACCTCTTCCGTTCGGCCATTGCCATAAGTCAGCATCAGTACGCCGCCATCCGGATCCAGTTCTTCGCCAAAATCATATTCTATCTTAGCCGGAGCCTGTTTCAACTCGACGCTCTTGATTACTCTTTGCAGGTAGCGGTCAATCGCCTGCTGAAGGCTCGCTGCCGCTTCAGCCACCTGGTCTTTGTCTGCGTCCTCATCTTCAAAAACAGCGTTCGCTGCGGCAAGTGCTGCTTTTAAATCCTGCTGCAAGTCTTCTTCCGCTTTTTCAAACATTTCTTCTTCCATCAAGAGGCGGACTTGACCAATGATTTCCTGCAACTTTTCTTTATTAACCGGTTCCTTCTTGCTGACATAAATCGTCATAACCGCCTGCACATCCATATAAGTAAATGTCAACTGCTTTTCGCCCTCTGTGGTCGAATCAAAACCACTGACCTCAATGCCGGCACCGGTCATGGTAATCACTTCTTTTTCCAAATCTTCATAAATTATTTCCAGCTTGCCGCCGCTCAGATCCAGCGGTTCATTTAAGAAATAATTCTTTTTCGGTTCTTCCTTAATCGTTAAACCTGTAACAGCCATCGTTTCCGTCTTGGCCTTTACTGTGACTGTAAAAGTCTGCGGTGCGGTAAAGCCTTTGTACTCAACTGTTAGTTCCTGCTCGGTCGGAGAATTGGAGTTAAAGCCTTTTACCATACTCGGGGTAAGTGCAATTTCCTGCTCCGAATCATCCTCATAAATCAACTTCAATCTTCCGTCACCAACCCGCAGCGGACTGCCAAAGGCATAAATCTTCTTTTCCGGTACCTTTACCAACTCAACTTCTTTAATCTCTGTTTCTTTCTTATGATAAATCAAAGTCATGCGGATACTGTCCAGCATCCCTGCTGCTTTGGACACATAATAGACCTTGCCGTATTTTTCACCGGCCGGTATCGTCAGTGTCAGGTCGTCAAATACCAAATCGCCCTTTTGATCCGCCGTTTTTTCCGCTAAGAGTTCCGTCAAATCCTTATCTTTATAAATCCTCACTTCCATATCTTTTTCGATATTTTTGAAAGTAACCTGATATTGATCGTCAGCTATATTCTTGGCCTCTACCCAGCGCATTGGGATATAATTCGTCTTATTGTCCTTGGCCTGCTCAAACATCTGCCATTCATAAATCCGAATTGCTGTCCATGGGGACATATCGCCCCGCGTAATATCCAGTTTCCATTCCTTGGCCGTAATCGGTTCGCTCAAATCAAAGTCCGTTACCGCCTGAGTATTGCCCCAAATACTATGCGCAATCTGCCACTGGCCATTGTTGTCCTTATACTGAATACTGAAATCACGTGTATTCATGATTGCGCCTTCACCACCGGCTTCAGCATGATAAACCGCTACCCGGCGCACCGTTTTTGCTTCCGGAAAAGCAATGCTCATCCAGCCAGACGCTCCCGATGCACACCACTTATCCGTATTACCGCTGATTGTTCCGTTGATAGCATTGCGCGCCGGTTCCGAATCATTTTCATGTGATTTATCCGTTACTTCCGCTTCTAAGCAAAGATTAGGATTTTTCTTCGGCAGTGCATCGGTATCCGCTACTTCCATCTGCCAGTCCAGTATCATTTCCGCCGGATCGGATTTAACGCCGTTTTTGCCGACCGTTACCACAAAAAGTTTTTGTGTTGTTCCGGTCATATCGGCTGTCCGAAAAATCTTTTCAGCGTAAAAATATTGACTGGAGGTCGCATTGACGATGGTTTTGCTTCCATCGGCATTCTCCTGATAAACCTCATAATATTCCGCGTCTTTGACCGGAGTCCAAGAAAGTCTTGCTTCGGCATTGGCGGAAGTGCGGAACATAACCTCATCCGCCTGCAAATCTTCCACTTTCTCCGGCTTTTCCCCATCGTCATATAGCGCCAACTGGCCTAAGTTAAAACGGTAATCCGCTTCATTTTCCGTGGCTTCCAAACGCAGCCGAATGGAGTGAATCGTTTGACCGGCCAAAGAACCCACGCCAATCTCCGCTGTCTGCCAGTTTTCATCTGCTGCCTGCGGCAGTTCAAAGGAATAAAATCCATCCTCAGCATAATCTTCGGCTGTTCCCAGTTCAAGATATGCTTTGCTGTTTTTGCCGCCCTTATAGGCTACCTTCAGCTTGGTATCGGCTCCCGCTTCCAAATGAGTGCTGTACAGCATAATCTGATTGGCATTGTCCTTTTCCAGGCTCCCGTAAAACTGAACCGAATCGCCGCTGTTATAAGCATCGGTAAAGTCATATTTGGCCGCTAGCGCCTCCCCGGCTCCTGTTTCCGTCCGAATCCACCAGCGCCAAGTCGGCAGAATATCCTGCACGCCGCGGCTGTTCCATTCGGCATCTTTGGATACTTGTCCGTCGATAAACCATTGCCGGCCATGTCCGGTATTAAAATAGGTATTAAACGGCAGCTCCATCACCGCTGACTTATCGGCTACAAATCGGGCAATTCCCCGCCACATCTTTCCCTTGCTGTTAGAATCACCGCTGGTTGTCGGATCGCCATCAAAGCCCACCCAGAAGTTTCTTTCCTGTTCATGATAATCTTCTGGACTAACCGCCATTCCCCGAATCGAGTCCGGCGTATAAAGACCGATTGACAGCTTCAATTTACCTTCACCATCCAATAGGCTTCTATAACTGATACCCGTGTTATAGCTTCTTTGCTGTAATTCAAAACCAGCATAGGCATCAAACGGATTGCGGCCGATTTCTTCCATATGTCTGACCGTATTGTCATTTTTCGCACTTGACCAGTTAAAGTTAGCAAAAAACTCATCAGCGGCATACTGCTGATCCGCACCATAGGGTTTGACAAAATAATCATTGCCGGTCGTTACCCCATCGTAATGAAATCTATCACCACTGTTCGACATTGCGTCATACCAAGAAAAACGAATCCGGCCTTTGCGTTCTTTAGCTTTACGCTGTGCATACAGCATAAACTCACGCATGGTTTCACCCCACGGCTCAAACATATCAGTTTCCTGATTGATGAAATAACCGTCAAAACCATAGAATTCAACCATATCAATCAGTTTATCCGCTACCGGAAAAATTGTTTTTCCATCAACGATTTGCTTCGTTAAAAACTTTTTCAAAATTTCCCGATCAGACGCTGAACTTGACCAGTTAAAAAACAAAGTGCCATAAACCGGAACCCCATTTCTATGACCGGCGTCAATTACATCGGCCGTCGGAATCGGGCCATCCCAAAAGACCATTTGATCAACATATTGCCAAAAATCAAAAGCAAAACAGTCAAACTCATCACCGTTGACCGAGTTGTCTTCATCATTTTTGGAGTTCATCAGTGGCACCGACTGCACCTTGGCTTCGGCGCTGGCCAGAGGATTGACCACATGACCGGTAAATCTCTCTCTGAGCGGCACACTAGCTCGATTTAAATTATCGTCCGGGTTTTTCCAAGCTGTCCACTCTAAGATTCTATCCAAATAAAACATCTCCGAGATTGGCCTTAAAGTCAAGCCGGCTTTATATTCTTCATTTTCTCTGACCTTGACCGCATAAGCATTATTGGCAAAAGTTCCTGCCAAAAGCAGCACCGCTAATAGTAAGGATACTATCTTATTCGTCTTTTTCTTCCAGTTTAAGTGCTTTTTCATCAATTTCTCCTTAAATCTTGAATCATAATTTCTTTCATTGCTTACAGTTCTTTGAATATTTGTAAACAACTTTTCGTAAACAAAAACATAACAAATTATTTTGTTTTAGTATAAATTTCCTCCTTCCTTTTCTAAATCATTTTTGTATTTTTTTGCATTTCTAATTTATCTCTTATGTAAGATAATATATTTTTTATTATCTTTCGTCAAGTATTTTCCAACTTTTCTACATTTTTGCTTTTTTATTCTGCTATTTTTATATATTTTTGATTATCTTTTGTTAACGTTATTGGTAATACTTTATTATATTTCTCTCATCTTTTCTAACAAAAAAAACCTATCCCTTATCTTTAAAGGAATAGGTCTTGTTAAGTTTAAAACTAGCAATTACTTATTTCTCCTTGCGGAAAAAGGCATTGTGAATCGCCGTCACGGCTTTCTCTTCGTCCTCGGCACTAACCAGCACCGAAATCTTAATCTCACTGGTGGAAATCATATTGATATTAACACCCGCATCATAAAGTGCTTCAAACATCTTGGATGCTACGCCGGCATTAGCCGCCATCCCGGCGCCGACGATGGATACCTTGGCGATATTGTCCTCGGCCTCAATCGTTTCAAAGCCAATTGTCGTCTGATGCTCCTGCAACAGTCGGATAGCCTCGTCTTTGTCCTTCTTTTCAACCGTAAAGGAAATATCTTTCTTATCCGCCCGGCCGATTGACTGCAGGATAATATCCACATTGACATTGTTTCTGGCCAGCAGGGAGAAAATTGCATATGCTTTTCCCGGCTCGTCCTTAATATTTGATACCGCCAGCCGGCAAACATTGGCATCGCTTGCCACGCCGCTGATCAACATTCTTTCCACTTTTGTTTCCTCCTTAACATAAGTTCCGCTATGATTATTCAGACTGGAACGCACCACCAAATTGACCTTGTACTTTTTCGCCAATTCAACCGAACGGTTGTGCAGCACCTTGGCGCCCAGCGAGGCCAGTTCCAGCATTTCATCGTAGGTAATCTCCTCAATCTTGCGAGCATCCGGAACCACTCTGGGGTCAGCCGTGTAAACGCCGTCCACATCTGTATAAATCTCACATAAATCGGCATTGAGCGCTGCTGCCAGTGCCACTGCCGTCGTATCAGAGCCCCCCCGACCCAGAGTCGTATAATCCTCGTAACGATTGATTCCCTGAAAGCCCGTGACCAAAATAATACTGCGTCTTTCCAGCTCATTTTGCAGCCGCTCCACTTCAATATTTTTAATTCGGGCATTGCCGTAAACCCGGGTCGTCGATATCCCGGTTTGAAACGCATTCAACGAGATCGCCGGATACCCCGCTGCTTTAATCGCCATCGCCATCAAAGCGACCGACTGCTGTTCGCCGGTCGTCAGGAGCATATCCAACTCCCGCTTGGATGGTACTTCCGTAATCTCCGCCGCTTTTTCCAGTAAAAGATCGGTCGTATCTCCCTGCGCCGACAACACAACTACAATCTGATGCCCTTTATTGTAGTCTTCAATAATTCGATTTGCTACGTTTTTTATCTTTACGGCATCCGCCACCGAACTGCCGCCAAACTTTTTTACAATTAACATTCTTTGCTCCAACCGCCGAAAATATAGGATTTCCGGCCTACTATCCTTAGTTATTGTTATCTTGAGAGTTATTTACTGTCTTCTTCAAGAATGGCTCCCAATGAAAGCTTTTCCTCATCTTCCAGCATCAAATCAACGTCCAGCAGCACAATCATCCGCTCGTCAACCTTAGCGACCGATTGAATATAGCGGCGGCTGACACCGGTTACAATCCGTGGTGCCGCTTCGGTTTGCGTATCATCAATATTAATAATCTGCGAAACCGAATCCACAATAAAACCGACTTTCATCTGCCCCAAAAAAACTACGATAATCTTGGTATTTTCATCAACCGGCTTTTCTTTCAAGCCAAACTTTTTGCGCAGATTAAAAATCGGCAGAATTTCACCGCGCAAATTGATGATTCCCTCGACATACTCCGGGCTGTTCGGGACTTTCACAATTTCCTGATATTTTTCAATCACATTGACCTTCATAATATCTACGCCATATTCTTCATTATCCAAATGAAATACTACTTGTTTGGTTGACGCCAATTTTATACCTCCTTTAAGCAAATGTCTTATATCCCTATATTTTTTTGTGATTTCCAAATCAGATAAGCATTGATAAACGGATCTATGTAGCCGTCCATTACCTTATCAACATTACCTGTCTCTTCGTTTGTACGGTGATCCTTGACCAAACTGTAAGGATGCATCACATACGAGCGAATTTGGCTGCCCCAGCCGATGTCCTTCATTTCGCCGCGAATATCCTGAATTCTTTCCAAGTGCTCCCGTTCTTTAATCTCATAGAGCTTGGCCTTCAGCATTTTAATGGCTCTTTCCTTATTCTTATGCTGAGAGCGCTCATTTTGGCACTGCACCACAATTCCGGTCGGCAAATGCGTAATTCGAATGGCCGAATCAGTCTTATTGATATGCTGACCGCCGGCTCCGCTGGCTCGATAAGTATCCACCCGAATTTCTTCTTCTTTAATCTCAATATCGCTGTCCGCTTCCACATCCGGCAGGACGTCGCAGGAAGCAAAAGAAGTATGGCGCCGCCCCGAAGCATCAAATGGTGAAATCCGAACCAAACGGTGCACGCCTTTTTCCGCCTGTAAATAGCCGTAAGCATTTTCCCCGTTAATCTGAAAAGTAACCGATTTAATACCCGCTTCTTCCCCGTCCAGATAATCCAGTACCTCAACCTGAAAATCCTTGTTTTCCGCCCAGCGGCAGTACATCCGGTAAAGCATCGATGCCCAGTCGCAAGACTCTGTTCCGCCGGCACCGGCATGGAGCGAAACAATGGCCGATCCCCGGTCAAACTCGCCGTTTAGCAACGTTTCCACCCGCAGGCTTTCTATTTCCCGTTCAAAGTCCGCCAGCATCTCCGTCACTTCCCGCACCATTTCTTCGGAGTTTTCCTCGATTCCCAGCTCAATCATCACCTGCATATCTTCAAAATCACCGGTCAGCTTATCCATCCGGGCAGCTTTGGCTTTCAGCGACTTTAACTCCTGATTTACTTTCTGGGCCGCTTCCGGGTCATCCCAAAAGCCGTCCGCCAGCATTTTTTCTTCTAATTCTTTTGTTCTTTCCCTAATCCCGGCGAGGTCAAAGGGAAACACCCAATTCTTTAAGCTTGTCGGTATAGGTCTTTAAACTGTCGTTTAACTGTTCCAGTTCCAGCACAAAATCACTTCCTTCTTCAGAGTCAATTTGTTTTATTTGAGTTATGTTATATTATGTTATCGCTTTCTGTTGCTTTACGCCTCCCGGCCGTGGCACTGCTTGTATTTCTTGCCGCTGCCGCAAGGACACGGGTCATTCCGACCGATTTTTTCGGCTGTCCGGCGAACCGGTCTTCTCCTGACTTCTTCTCCGCCGCGGTTGGTGGTAATATTTTTAGCAACCTGTTCTCTTTCCAGTTTTTCCCTCGGCACAACCCGGTACAGCACCTTCACGGTGTCTTCCTGAATACTTTCAATCGTTTCGTCAAACATTTCAAAACCGATAAACTTGTACTCAACCAGCGGATCCTTTTGTCCAAAAGAGCGCAAACCAATGCCCTGCCGCATTTGATCCATGTTATCGATATGATCCATCCACTTCTGGTCAATCACCTTCAGCAGCAGAATTCTTTCCGCTTCCCGGAACTCTTCAATATCGTCAAACTCCTGCTCTTTCTTCTCATAGAGCTTATGCGCTTCTTCTTTTAAAAATTCAATAAACTTTTCTCTGGTAATGTCCTCTTTCTCGGTATCCGGCAGGGTCAGCGTCCGGAAAGGAATAATTTCCCGCAGCGCGTCGTTTAATCCCGCTAAATCCCATTCATCTATTTCATCGACACCAGCAGAGTATTTATTAACCATGCGGGTAATGACTTCATCCATCATCTGCAAAATAACATGGCGCAGATTTTGATTGCCCAGCACTTTCAGCCGTTCCTCATAAATAATCTCACGCTGGTCGTTCATAACCTGGTCGTATTCCAGCAAATGCTTACGGATACTAAAGTTATTGGCTTCCACCTTCTTCTGGGCACCTTCAATCGTATTGCTTAAAATTCCGGCCGCAATCGGCTCGCCTTCCGGCAGCCGCAGCCGTTCAATCGTGCCCTTCATCCGCTCGCTGCCAAACAGGCGCATCAACTCATCATCCATCGAAATGTAAAAAATCGACTCGCCGGGATCACCCTGCCGTCCGGCCCGGCCCCGCAGCTGATTATCAATCCGCCGCGACTCATGCCGCTCCGTACCGATAATCCGCAGCCCACCGGCCTCGACTACCTTATCACCCAGCTTAATATCGGTACCGCGGCCCGCCATATTGGTCGCAATCGTGACCGCTCCGAACTGACCGGCATCCGCCACGATTTCGGCTTCCTTTTCATGGAACTTGGCATTTAAGACATTATGCTGAATTCCTTCCTTGCGCAGGCGATTGCTTAATTCCTCCGAGGCGTCAATTGTAATCGTGCCGACCAGCACCGGCTGACCTTTGGCATGGCTTTCCTTAACCGCTTCCACAATGGCGTTGATCTTTTCCTCATGGCTACGGTAAACCTGATCGTCCTGATCCACCCGAATTACCGGCCGATTCGGCGGAATGACAATAACATCCATGCCGTAAATCTCCCGGAACTCTTCTTCCTCCGTCTGCGCCGTACCGGTCATACCGGCCTTTTTGACATAACGGTTAAAATAATTCTGAAACGTAATCGTCGCCAACGTTTTTGACTCTCTTTTTACCTTAACCTTTTCCTTGGCTTCAATTGCCTGATGCAGGCCGTTGCTGTACCGCCGTCCCGGCATCAGACGGCCGGTAAACTCGTCCACAATGATAATCTCATCATCTTTGATTACATAGTCCTTATCCAAATGCATCAGGTTATTGGCTTTTAAGGCCAAATTGATATGATGCTGAATCTCCATATTATTGGGATCGGACAGATTTTCAATCTGGAAAAAGCTTTCCACCTTGGCAACACCCTCGGCCGTCAGACTGACCTGCTTTGATTTTTCATCAACCACAAAATCGCCTTCTTCGGTTACTTCTTCATTCAGTACGGCTGCTAATTTACTGACCTCACCGATGACCCGGCCTTTTTTCAAACGGCGGGCAATCATATCGGCCTGATCATACAAATGCGTTGACTTGCTGGAACTGCCGGAAATAATCAGCGGCGTTCTGGCTTCGTCAATCAGCACCGAGTCAACCTCGTCAATGATGGCATAATGCAAATCCCGCTGCACCCGATTTTCCTTATACACCACCATATTATCCCGCAGATAGTCAAAACCGAACTCATTGTTCGTGCCATAAGTAATATCGCAGTTATAGGCTTCCCGACGCTTGTCATTATCCATATCATTTAAAATCACGCCGACGCTCAAACCCAAAAAGCGATAAATAGCTCCCATCCATTCAGCGTCACGGGCAGCCAGATAGTCATTGACCGTCACGACATGTACGCCTTTGCCTTCAAGCGCATTTAAGTACGCCGCCAGCGGCGCAACCAAAGTCTTACCTTCACCGGTCTTCATTTCCGCAATCCGGCCTTGGTGCAAAACAATACCGCCGATCAACTGAACCCGGTAAGGTGTCATCTGCAAGGTACGCGTCGCCGCTTCTCTGACCGTGGCAAAAGCCTCCGGCAAAATATCATCCAGGGTTTCCCCCTTGCTTAGTCTTTCTTTAAACTCTGCTGTCTTGGCTAACAGTTCCTCATCGGATTTTTGCCGGTATTCCGCCTGCAGCCCTTCAATTTCTTCAACAATCGGCTCTATTCTTTTCAGCTCCCGGCTGCTGTGGGTTCCAAATATTTTTTCCAGTAGTTTCATGCCTTCCCTTTCTTTTCTCTATCTTACTTTTCGCTTTCAAACTTCATATAATCATAATTATTTCTATTTTAACACTATCCTTTTTGACTTGCAAGCAAAAGTTTTCCGGAGGCAAATTTTCCGGCGGGGAATGCCCTGACACTCCCACAGCCGTTACTGCTTAGGCCGGCCGATACTTGACTGCCAAACTTTGACACGGAAAAGGGACTGTTGCATAATTAAGATTGATATCAAGATATTGCTTTGGTACAGATAAATCTTTTCAATATCTTGTATAATGGACTTAAAGTGCAACAGCCCCTTGTTTTTCTGATTTTTTATAAAATTACGCAGGCCTCTATCTTTCGGCTAACGCTTGCCGCAGCCTTGTGATGATATTCGCGGCCCGCTTAATTTTCCGATAAACGGCTGGGCTTATTCGGCCTCTTCCCCATCTGTTTCAATCAGGCCGTAACCGGTATTCTTTCTTTTATAAACTACATTGATATCATTGGTATAGCGGTTACGGAAAACATAAAAATCATGTCCCAGCAAATCCATCTGCAAGCAGGCCTCCTCCGGATCCATCGGCTTCACGCTGATTTTTTTCGTCCGCTCAATATTGATGGCATCCTCAGGCTCAGCGCTGATTTGCTCAAAATAATCAATTTTTAATTCCTTGGCCTGACGATGACCGTCAACCAATTTTTTCCGGTGCTTAACCATTTGCCGCTCCAGCTTATCAACCGCATTATCCAGGGCAATATACATGGTTTCGCCGCGCTCTTCGGCTCGAATCACCGACCCACGGATTGGAATCGTTACTTCAATGATACTATCTCTTTTTTCGGTGCTTAATGTTACCTGCACCTTTGTTTCTTCGGAAAAGAACTTATCCAGCTTATTCAGCTTTTCCTCGATTCTCTCCTTTAATCCCTCTTTTACGGTCATGTTCTTACCACTGATAATATACCTCATAACAAACTCCTTTCACCTCTCCGTGTTCCGAGAAAATGTCAGCCTTGCCGCTTGCGCCGGCTTCCCTATTATATAATGTGGTGTCCCCACGATACAGGATTGCTTCAGCTAACGCCTTCGCAATTCTTATATCATTTTAATATTCTCTTTACACACTGAAAATCCTTTTTTCAGATTTAAATTTTAAAAGAACCCCTTCCCGTAATCGGAAAAGAGTTCTTTATTTTTCAGCATATTTCATCGAAACCAAGCCAGCTTATTTATGCTTCCGTTTTCTGGCTGCTTCTGACTTTTTCTTGCGGCGAACGCTCGGCTTCTCATAATGCTCGCGTTTACGCAACTCCTGCATGATACCGGCCTTGGCGCAGTTTCTCTTAAAACGACGCAATGCGCTGTCCAAGCTCTCGTTTTCTTTGACTTTTACAGTTGACACCTTTTACACCCCCTCCGGTTACGATTTATGCTTGGCCGCTTGGTAAAACTCCGGCAAACCCAAAGCATTCCCTTACGACTTCAAAAAGCTCTGCGCTGTTACTCAGCTCAAGAAAGCTTTGCAACTCTGATGGATACGGCAAATTTGCCGCCCGTCAAGCCTCGAAACAAAACTCTACAAAAAAGCTTTTTTTCAAGCACTTTGTTTATTATATCGCATGAAGCGGTATTTCGTCAACTACTTATTTTAAAAAATTGCAGCCATGAGATAAGCCGCTGATAATCCATTGAAATATCAAGGAATTGTGCCTGTAAATACAAGCCCCCGCAATCTCAAAGGCTGCAAGTTCGGCTCATCAGCCTTGCTCATCTACAGCAATTACAAACATGGAGGATTAGCCCTTGGCAATCTCTACATTCAGCTTACGGCCTTTGATCCGCTTATTCTGCAAAGAGTTCAGCACTTTTTTGGCGCTTTCCTTGCTGACATCGACAAAGGAAAACTTATCATACATATCAATCGTACCGATATGTGCCGCATCAATACCGGCTTCGCCGACAATCGCACCGACCACATCACCAACTGATACCTTGTGCTTCTTGCCGGCCGACAGGAACAACCGAACCTGCTCGGCTACCGCTTTCCCCTTTCTTTTGCCCCGCTCGAAAAATACTTCTTCCGGTTTTCCTTTCCGCTTACCGTGCTTACTCCGTTCCTCAAACGGCCGCTCCCGGCGCTCACTGCCGGCCGGCTTTTCCGCCCGCTCTCTTTTTCGCTCTGCACCTCCGTCTTTGCTGCGTTCGCGTTCCTTTCCCCGCTCCCGGCCGCGTTCCGGCACAGAGCGCTCCCGTTTGGGCGCGTCAAAACGATAGTCATTGACATCTCTTTCCTCGTCCGCTGCCTCAACGGCCAGTGTTTGCCTCAAAAGCGCAGCTGCTATCTGCTTGGCCGAATAGCCCTTGGCCTGTAACTTTTCCACCATTTCTTCATAATCATACAAAAGCTCGGTTTCCATGTTACTTAGCAGGTTTTCGGTAAAGCGGGTAATTTGCTTCTCCCGCACTTCAACTCTGGAAGGAATCTCCATCCGCTCAATCTTTTTTTGAATATAAATCTCCACGTTACGGAAGCGAATCCGGTCAGGACGCGTCACAATCGTAATCGACTCGCCCGCCTTGCCTGCCCGGCCGGAACGACCAATCCGGTGAACATAGTATTCTTCCTTATCCGGTACGTCATAATTGACTACCAGATCAACATTTTGAATGTCCAGCCCTCTGGCCGCGACATCGGTGCAGACCAAAATATGCAAAATACCCTTATTGAACTTTTCCAGCACGCCCATGCGCAGTTCCTGCTTTAAATCACCATGAATCTTATCGCCCCAAAAGCCTCTTTCCTGCAAAGCATCGGTGATCTCATCAACCATTTTTTTCGTATTGCAGAATACCATGCACCGCTCCGGCGATTTATCATCCAAAATCCGAAACAGCGCCTCCGGCTTTAATTCCTTTTTCACCGCGCAGTAGCTTTGCAGCACCGTATCGGTAGTAATGCCGCTGGCCTCGATTTTGACCTCGCCCGGTTCTTTCAAATATTTGCCGGCCAGTTCAATAATTTCTGCCGGCATAGTGGCCGAAAAGAGCAGTTTTTGCACCTCTGCCGGAACTGCCGTCAAAATGAACTCAATATCCTCACGAAATCCCATTTTCAGCATTTCATCCGCCTCATCCAGGATAACGGTATGTACTTCGCTAAAGCGCAGGGTTTTCCGCTCCATATGATCCATAATCCGCCCCGGCGTGCCGACAATCACCTGCACGCCTTTTTTCAGCGCCATAATCTGCTTATAAATCGGCTCGCCGCCATAAACCGGCAAAACCTTAATATTATGGGAAAAGCTAAGCAGCTTTCGAATTTCTCCGGCTACCTGCACGGCCAATTCTCTGGTCGGGCATAAAATCAAAACCTGAGGTCTTGATAAATTCTCGTCAATTTTATCCAACACCGGAATAGAAAAAGCTGCCGTCTTGCCGGTACCGGTCTGCGACCGGGCAATGACATCACCGCCGCCCGCAATCATGGGAATAACGGCTTCCTGAATCGGTGTCGCTTCCTCATATCCCATTTCCTTAATTGCTCTTAACAGTTTCGGATTCGTTACCAATTCATGAAATTTCATAGCTTGCCCCATTATTATTCTCCGTCCTCAGCCGTCAGGGATAAATGAATATCCCGCGACGGCATAACCGTTGAAATCGCATGCTTAAAAATAAGCTGCTGCTTGCCGTCCGCCTCTAAAATCACAATATAATTGTCAAAGCCTTTGACATAGCCTTTCATTTGAAAGCCATTTGTCAAATAAAGCACAACTGAAATTTTTTCCTTCCTGACCTGATTTAAAAATATATCCTGTAAATTAACCGTTTTATTCATAGTTTTTCTCTCTTTCTTTTAGTCTATCTATTAATAACTGCATAATCTCTCTTTATTTTATCACATATTTGCTGATAGTCAAATGTATAATTGTTTAAATCAATCCATTCTACATTTTTTTCCCGCTTAAACCAAGTAATCTGCCGTTTGGCAAAATGGCGGGTTCCTTTTTTAAGTTCCTCGGCCGCCTTTTCCAAGCTCCACTCGCCGGATAAGTAATTTAAAATTTCCTTATAACCAAGGCCCTGCATTGCCGTCATTTCCCGGCGGCAGCCCCGGTCATACAGCTTCTGCACTTCCTCAATCAGCCCGCCGGCCAGCATCGCATCCACTCTTTGCTCAATCCTTTGATACAGCATCGCCCGATCCATGGTAAGAACATAAAATAACTCCTGATAGCTGCTTTCTTTCTGACTTTCCCTTTGGTTGTGCAGGCTGATTTTCTCACCGGTCAGGTCATAATACTCCAGCGCCCGTAAAATCCGCTTGTGGTTATTGGCGTGAATTTTAGACGTTGATTCCGGGTCAATCCGCTTTAGCTCTTCGTATAAATATTCATACCCCCTGTCAGCTGCGATTTCTTCCCATTTTTCCCTGACCTGTGTCGGTCCGCTTTCCTCAAAGGCAATATCATAGAGCAGCGCCTGAATATAAAAACCCGTTCCGCCGACTAAGATCGGAATCTTCCCGGCCGCCGTAATTTCAGCGATTGCCTCCTTGGCTGCTTTTTGAAACTCCCAAACGCTGAAACTCTCCTCCGGTTCGCGAATATCCAGCAAATAGTGCTTCACTGCTGCCTGCTCCTCGGCACTGGCTTTGGCCGAGCCAATATCCATGCCGCGGTAAACCTGCATTGAGTCAGCGGAAATAATACTTCCGTTTAATTGTTTGGCCAGCATCACTGCCAGCTTGGTCTTACCGGTCGCCGTCGGCCCGGCAATAATAATCAATGGTTGTTTTGCCATAATCTCTCCGCTTTCTGTTACAGGATTCGTTTAAACTTCCGGTCCAGCTCGTACCTCGTCATTTTAATCAGAGTCGGCCGCCCATGCGGGCAATGATAGGGATTTTTCAAGGTTAAAAGTTCGCTGATTAAGCCCTCGTATTCCTGCCGGCTCAAACGGTCATTGCCCTTGACCGCCGCTTTACAGGCCATTGTCGCCAGCTCATGGTCAATGGTTTCGGCATTTAGCTTAAAGTTTTTTTCTTCCATTTGATCGAGCAAATAAATGAAGTTCTCTTTTTTCATAGCCTGATTGAATAAATACGGCACACCGCTGATTTTAATTGCCCCCGCACCGAACGGCTCTGTTTCAAAGCCGAGCCGATCAAAAAAGGGCTGCGCCGCCAAAAAGTTTTGCATTTCTCCGGCACTGACTTCAATCACCAGCGGTTCAAGCAGCTGCTGCGTATGAATATCACTCTCGTTAAAGCGCTTAACAAACCGCTCATACAGCACCTTTTCATGAGCCGCATGCTGGTCGATAATGTATAAAGCGCCCTGAAACTCAATCAGCCAATAAGTATCAAACAACTGACCAATCACCTTGTGGCTTTTGACACTGCTCAAATCAATGAACTCCTGAGTCGCCTCCGGCCCGGAAAGCGTCATTTGGTTTCCCCTTGAAGGCAGGTCGGCGCGCTGCTCGGCCGGTATAACCACCGGTTGGGTGGAATACTCCGAAAATTCAGGCACAAAGCTTCCTGCCGGCTCACGGATAAAAGCGCCCGCTTCATTCGGTGCTTCCGGTTTTCCTTCCGCCGGCACCGGAAATGCTTCTCTGCCAAAATCCGGTGCATTGCTCTGATTTGGCGCAAAATCTGTCCTAGTTTCTTCCGCTTTCAGCCGATTGATTTCAAACGGCTCCGCTCGGTTATAGGCCGCTTTTTGCGCCTGATCCGGTTGAAAATGCGGCGCCGGCCGGTCCTCCAGCCGAACCGCCGGAATAACTTCTTTTTCCGCAAATGCCTGCGCTACTGCCCGCCGTACTGCTTCTTTAACCAAATAGCCGTTTTCGAACCGCACCTCGGCTTTTTGCGGATGAACATTGACATCCAGCTTGTCCGGCTCAACTTCAATTTCCAAAACCGCAAACGGAAACTGATGCTGCATCACATAGCCAAATGCGCCCTCTTCAATGCCCTCCTGAATCCATTTGCTTTTCACATAGCGGCCGTTAACAAAATAAATCTCATAACTGCGGTTGCCCCGGTTTAATTCCGGCGTACCGACAAAACCATTGATTGTAACGCCCTTTTCTGAATATTGGACTTCCTTTAATTTTTTGGCTGTTTCGGCACCGAAAATATACAGAATCGCCGCCCGCAAATCACCGTCGCCGTTTGTTTGCAGCCTGACCTTGCCGTCGGTAATCAGCTTAAAGGCAATCTGGCGATAGGCCAATGAAATCCGCTGCATAAACTCAATCACATAAGAGCCTTCCGTTTTTTCCGACTTTAAAAACTTTTTACGAGCCGGCGTATTAAAGAAAAGCTCCTTAATCAGCAGTGTTGTTCCTTTCGGGGCACCGATTTCCTCAAACGCCGTTTCGCTGACTCCTTCCTGAACCAGCCGCACACCGGTCAGCGCCTCTTCGGTTTTGGTAATAATTTCGCTGACCGAGACCCCGGCAATCGCCGCCAAAGCCTCACCCCGAAAGCCGAGACTTTCAATCGCATACAAATCTTCAATTTTTTGGAGTTTGCTGGTAAAATGCCGGCGGAAAGCCATTCTGACCTGTTCCTTATCAATCCCGCTGCCATTATCGGTCACGCGAATCAGCTTCAGCCCGCCTTCTCTGATTTCCACAGTAATAGCCGTGGCTCCCGCATCAATCGCGTTTTCTACCAGCTCTTTAACCACCGACAGCGGGCGCTCCACCACCTCGCCGGCCGCAATCTGATTAACCGTCAGCGCGTCTAATTCTCGAATTTGCTTGCTCATTGCTTCCCTTTCTATTCGCCGCTTTTTACCGGCTTTGCTTACCCGGCTGCCTCTAACTTTGTCCTTTGATTCTGCCGCTTGGTGTTAGCCTTTTTAAGACTTTCCGCCTGTTTTCCGCTGCTTAGCCCATAACTACCGGATTGCCGTTTTTTTCTATTGCTTACCCGTCCAGCCGCTTCAGCGCTTCTTGCTGATAGGGCTTAAAAGCCGACGGCAAAGATAACTCCTGCCGAATCATCCGGCTGTCTGCCCAGACTGCTGCTTGCCCGGTCAATTCAAAGGACTGCCCAGCCGCCGCTATAACCGCCGGTCCGTCCGCACTCGCATGATAATCTCCGCCCGTTTCCGCCACCAAATCCGGCTCCGGCAAATAAATCCAATATGCCGTCATATCCCATTCCAAATGGCTGAAAATATGCCTTGCGGGCGGCAGCGCTTCTATTTCCGCAGTTACCGCCGCCAGTACCGAAAATTCCTCGGCTAACTGTTCCCGAATCTCTTCCTGACTGCAATGACCCGATAATCCCGGAAATTCCCATAATCCCGCCAGCACACCTTTGTTTCCGCGCCGGCAGAGCCTGACCGCTTCCCCCCGCTGAATAATTAAAATCGTTCTCGCCTCAATTTTCCGGCTTTTCTTTTCTTTTTTTAAGGGATAGCGCATCACTTCTCCGGCCGCCTTCGCCCGGCAAAAATGAGCCGCCGGACACTCTCCGCATAACGGCCGGCCGTTCGGCAGACAAATCAGCGCACCGATATCCATCACCGCTTGGTTAAAATCACCGGCACGATTTTCCGGCAAATACACAGAAATCCTAGCCCGCAGTTCATTTTTGGCCGCTTGCCGGCTAAAGTCCTCTTCCCTCGCCCAAATCCGGCTAAACACCCGAATCAGGTTCCCGTCTAATGCCACCTCCGGCTGGCCAAAGGCAATCGCCGCAATCGCCGCCGCCGTATATTCACCGATTCCCGCTAATTGCAGCAACTCCGCTTTGGTTTCCGGCAAGCGCCCGTTATACTCTGCCATAATCTGACCGGCAGCTTTTTTTAAATTACGCGCCCGGGAATAATAACCCAGCCCTTCCCACAACTTAAGCAGCCGGTCTTCCTCACAGGCCGCCAAGGCTTTAATATCCGGAAGTTCAGCCACAAAGCGGGTAAAATAATCTTTTACCGCCTCCACTCTGGTTTGCTGGAGCATAATCTCCGACAGCCAGATATAATAGGGATTGCCGGTATCCCGCCACGGCAGCTTTCGCTTATGCCGGTCATAATGCGTCAAAATCGCAGCGGTTAAATCCTGTTCCTGCTCTTTTCCTGTCATCTTTTTTGTCCTTTTATCGGCCTTGCGCCTTTTAACCTTTGCTTCCAGCACCAAATGCAGCTTATCGGCAATGGAAATGAATATCTAAACCTTCCCCCACGGAAAGCTTCGCCGTTTTGAATTATTATCTAAACCGAGGGATCTCGCCATTTTGATAGGGGTTATAATTATCGATATCGCAGCCGAATTCTTTTAAGCTTTTGATTTTGTTGTCTTTCGTCCACTCAATCAGGGTCATACCGTCAAACTCATCTACCCTGCTATCATTCATCTCGGCTTTAAAATACCATTCCACTACGGTTTGATTTTCGCCGTGAAAATATTGTCTGATATCCCACTCCACTACCTTCCCTCGGGTATTCCATTCAGTAAACCAATGCTTTACCGTCCGCCGATCTTCATATTTCGGACCCCAGCTTTCCGTATAAATGGTATCTTCAGTAAAAATATCGTCTATTCCCAAATCTTTTTGTTGCAGCCACATATCAAACCACAAGTTGATGATTTTTTCCCGTTCTTTCATTAGGCATCCTCCGTTTGTGTTTTATCATTATACCACAAACTCAGCGTGAGTGCGAGAAAATCCTTACGGATTTTCTCTCCGCATCAGCGCTCATATAGTCTGTTCGGAAAAATGCTTTCACTCACGCAAATAGATAGTTATGCCTGATACTTCCCGTGAAAGTAAACTTTCCGGTCGTATCAGGCATAACTATCTGCTTGTCTTTCTTTTATTCCCCGATATGGCTGGCGCCCAGAAAAAAGCGGTAAAGCAAAGAACTTGCTTTGATTTGAATATCTCTCATGCTTTAGGCTGATTATATCAAATCAATTTACAAAAGTCGTCCGCTGATTGTGGAATTTGGTTAAATACTTATTATGAAACGATTAGAAAATAATTAGAAAGTTCAAAATAGCGCTGTACTCATTACCGGCTCCCCTTCAGGTATGCACTTGCAATTCGTTTGCGGTAAATTGCAAATACCAGCATTAAGCATCACTGCCTCTTGCCTGAACGATAAATAAAGAGGAAACCTGAAAGCAGATTTCCTCTTTAAAGCTCAAATATATAATAAGTCGAAGTGGCGGGATTCGAACCCACGACCTCTGCGTCCCGAACGCAGCGCTCTACCAAGCTGAGCCACACTTCGATTGTCAGCTGATTTCTCAGCGACAAGTAGCATTATATAAAAGTTTGACCAATTTGTCAACCCATTTTTTCATTTTCTTTAAAAAATTTGAATTACCAGCTCATACTGTTCCGGATAAAGCTCAAAACCGCCGCTTTTCTTTTCCCCGGGCATCATGCTTTGTCCTTCCTGCCAAACCACCTTGGCAAAATACTGCGGATTGATAACCGCTTTTTCCGTCAATCGGTACTTTCCCGCCGCCAGCCGGATTTCTCCGCTGAAAGCATCGGCCAGCAAATCCTGTTCAAAGACAATGCCCTCTGCATTTTGCAGTGTCAGCTTACCGCTGTCTATCAATCCTGCCAGCTGCCCGCCCTTGCGAAATGTTAGATAAACCCGCTCATTTTCATGAACTGCAAACTCCTCTTCGTTTTCCACGAGAATGGGCGCTTCGGCTTTCTCTTTTTCCTTTTGCCTAAGAACTTCCCCATAAAAATCCTGCTCAATTTTAACCGTCCGCAGATTGGGCTTTTGGAAATGAAGCACCAGCCACCAAATGCTAAGGCCAAGCAATAGCATACTGACCGATAAAAAAAGATATCTGACCACATTCCGATTCATCAGCTTTTCACCTCCAATTTTTGACTCAAAAAATAAATGGCCGTATAAAGCAGGGCTGAGGCCGCGTAAACTCCGGCTAAATAATGATACAAAAAGCAACCGGTCAGTACTAAAATATTAATATTAGCCACAAAAGTCACCAGGAATAAAGCAAGTGCCAGTAATATCGCCCCGACTGTAATCTGCCAGCCGTATCGCCCGCCGAGCACACAGAAAAAAGCAATCAGCAGCATCAGCAGCAAACTGCAGCCCATCCCCAACAGCAGCATCGCCGCCAGCACGCCGGGCTTAGCCATCCAATTAATGGTCAGCCACGGAAGAAGGTTGAGTGCCCCTCTGGTATCCGCGTTTAAGGTAATCCCGACCAGCACCAGCAAGCCACTCACCAGCCCCCCGATCAGCAAATTAAGCCATATCGCCTTGGACCACAGTTTAAAGATTTTCTTGCGTTCCCAGCCGAAGGAAGTCATCATATAAAACGCAGATAAAATCCCCGAGCCGAAAGCCGTGCCCAAAAATATGAATGTAAAAAATATCATCTGTACTAAAGTTTGAAATATCGCAACTTTTAATCCTTTTCTTCCCAGCAGGCTAAATATCGGGCCGTAAATTATGGTATAAATCGCCGTCACGCTTAAAAACACTTTTAATTTCATAATCTTGAATAAAATCTTAAATTGTGCCGCTAAACTCATATTCTCTCCTTCCGGGTCAGCATTTTAATCATCAAAGTCTGCAAATCCATGCTCTGCAGCTCACCGCCGCCGGCTAAAATTTGTTCCCGCTGCTGCTCGCTTAACCGCCCGTAAACATAATAAGTGCTGCGCCGCCCCAGACTCTCCCGATCCAGCACCTTGCAGCTTTCCTCCACTACCCCGGCCAGCACCGCATCGGCGGAAATAATAAAGCTCTGCTCTTTCAAAGTTTCTACTTCTTCATTTAAAAGTAACCGGCCTTTATCAAGGATAACCGCCCGTTCAAAATAGCCTTCAATCTCCTTAATCATATGGCTGGAGATGACCACCGTTTTTTCGCCGTCAAAATAATGATGTCGCAAAAAGTCATACAGCACTTCCCGGTTAATCGGGTCAAGCCCGATATATGGCTCATCCAGCAGCAAAAGCTGCGGATCAGCTGCCAGTGCCAGCACTAAGCTGGTCATCGTCTGCATCCCGGCCGAGGCGCTGTGATAATATTTTTTGGTATTCAACTCAAAACGCTCAATTAATTCTCCAGCGTATTCCTCATTCCAATTCGGACAAGACAACGCTGCAATTTTCAAAATATCTTTTATTTTATAGGAAAAATATTTAATACTGTACGCCCGGCCAAAAGAAATTTCCGTCTTTTCCTTTATCCAATCGCTGTTGACGGCAACTTCTCCTTCGGTCGGAAAAAGCAATCGACCGATCAACTTCAGCAGAGTGGTTTTGCCGGCGCCGTTACGGCCAATCAGACCGTATACCTTTCCTTTTTCCAGCTTCAGGTTAATATGATCCAGCGCCATTGTTTCTTCAAACTGCTTCGTCAATTCTTTGATTTCTAAAATACAGGACTGATCCATGTTATCACTTCCTTCCTTCTCCGCTTTTTTCAATCAGCGCAATAACTTCCGCTTTGCTAAATCCCAGTTTTTGCGCTTCTTCCAATAATTTAATGATAAAATCCTGCATAAACGCTTCCCGGCGGCTTAGAATAATCCGGTCAGCCGCGCCCAGGCTGATAAACATGCCAATTCCTCTTTTTTTGTACAAAATATTTTCATTGGTCAGCAGCTCCAGCCCTTTTCTGGCCGTCGCCGGGTTGATCTTGTAATGATCGGCCAGCTGATTCATTGACGGCGCTTGACTTTCTTCCTTTAATTCTCCGTTTAGTATCATATCTTCGATTTCATTGGCGATCTGCTGATAAATCGGGATCGTCAACTTTTCATCAATCAAAACAACTCCTCCTTTCATAAGTCATACACCTCTTATCTCTTTCTTTCCCTTGCCGGAACATTCAGACTGCGCAAACTGCATATTTCCGAAATATCCGGCAAGTACGGAAAACTGAGTTATGCGTTAAACATAATTTTTTCGCTCTTAAAGGCCTTCGCCGTAGCCAGCACCAACAGAGCAATGCTGATTAGCGAAACCACGCAGGTCAGCAGGAGCTGGGACAATGTCAACTCAAAGTTCAGTGCCGACTTCAAAGCGAAAATATTGCCGGCTACCGGAATGGCAAAGACATAAAGTCCGGGCTTTCCGAAAGAAAACATAGCTGCAAATGCTCCCATCATGACCACCATATAAGCCGGCGTAACATATGTACTTGCTTCTTTGACCGTGCGGGAAAGGACCGATATCAGGCAAATCATCCCGACAAAAATCCCCACTTCCAACAGAAGAATAACAGATATTTGCAGATAATCCGTCATACCATACATCAGGTTGGTTGGCATAGTGCCGGAAATAGCCGCTAATTTTGGAAATGCGGCCACCAGCGCTATCACTGAGGTCAAGGTGCTGATAATCGCCAATATCCCTAAACTGATCATTTTGCCCAAGGCAATCGTATTGCGGCTGACCGGTGTCAACAGGAGCGCCGCCATCGTCCCTCTCTCCTTCTCCCCGGCAATCGTTTCCAAGCCAATGCCCATAGCGCTGGCAAAAAGCATAATCGACAGCATCATCGGCAAAAGCTGAGCGATACCAAAACCGGAAGATTTCTTTTCATTTTTAATCTCATATTCCTGCGGCTTATTTTTAAAGTCTTCGTTGGTGGTAAAGGCTCTAATCTTTTTTAAATCACCAAATCTTTCCTGAAGCAAAGCATCCTGATAATTTTTCAGCAGCGAAGTTTGCAGCTGCTGATTGGC
This sequence comes from Lachnospiraceae bacterium oral taxon 500, assembly GCA_002999035.1. Lineage (NCBI taxonomy): Bacteria > Bacillati > Bacillota > Clostridia > Lachnospirales > Lachnospiraceae > Lachnospiraceae bacterium oral taxon 500. Next base: position 1,841,181 of record CP027241.1, on the reverse strand, counting down.
TGTAGCTGAATAATCCTCGGTCGGATTGTAATAAATATGAATGTCCGGTGTCGTCTCCCGCTCATAAGCCGTCATCTTTTCGCCAAAGTCAGCCGGGAACTCAACAATTGCCTCCACTTCACCGCTTCTGACCATTTCTTTGAGTTCGGCACTGATTTGCGTATCATAGCTAAGGTCATACTTTTCTTTTTCCTCATAGCCCGCCCAAAAGTTCTGAAAAGATTCGGGTGCGCGGACAACGGCCACTCTGGCCTGATGCTCCTTAATCTCATTAATGCGGTTGCTGGCCAAAATACCCATTAAATTATAAATCAAAAAAATGCTGAGCGCCGGTAATAAAAATACCGAAAATACCATCCTCCGGTCCGAAAAAATCCGTTTTAATTCTTTATCGATAATTGTTTTTAACATTTTATTTATCTTCCTTTCCGTGGGTCACATACATTTTGAAAAAAGCATCCTCTAAATCATCACTTTGCCAACGTTCCAGTATTTCCGGAATTGTTCCGTCCTCAATCTTTTTGCCCTGAATAATGATTGCCACCCGGTCACAAATCTTTTCCGCCACTCCCATAATGTGTGTGGAAATAATGATCGTCTTGCCCCGGGTCCGCAGTTCCTGCAAATAGTCCGTCACCGCTCTGGCAGTAATGATATCCAGTCCATTGGTCGGCTCATCAAAAATAATCAGTTCCGGATCGTGGATGATGCATACGGCAATCGCCAGCTTTTGCTTCATGCCGGTTGACAGCTCCTCAATCTTTTTGTCCTTATATTCATTAATTTGAAAGTAAGTAAATAACTCCTGCTTCCGCTTTTCAATCTGTTCCTTGCTCATACCGCGCAGTCGGCCGAAAAACTCAAACATATATTCCGCGGTAAAATGCTCATCTAATTTGATTTCATTGGTTAAAAAACCAATCATACTTCTGACTTTATCCGGTTCCTTGACCACATTGATACCGTCGACGGTAATTTCTCCCTCGGTCGGAACCAGGAGTGTTGCTACGCTGCGCAGCGTTGTGGTCTTGCCGGCTCCATTCGGCCCGAGCAAACCAAAAATCTCACCCTTCTGGGCCTGAAAGCTAATATGATTAGCCGCTATTTTGTTGTGCTCGTCCGTCCGCATTTCTTTTCTCTGCTTTTGGCTGAGCTTATATATTTTGGTAAAATCTTTTACTTCTAACATCATTTTCTCCTTCCTGATGCCGCTTCCCCACTGAGAACGCATGCTGTTTCAGTATCGGAACCGGCTTTAATTATTCTCATGGTTTACTTGTTATTTCGTTAAGTGGTTAATTACTTGTGTAACTAACTATATACCATATAATGAAAATTGTCAACCCCTTTTTTTAAAAAAAATTTTATTTCCGGTTCGGCAGGCAGATTACAAATGTCTTGCCGGAGCCATTACTTTTTTTGAGGGATTTTAATTTTTTTCTTGCTATTTAGCGCTTTTTTTGATATTATATAGAAGTTATGTAGATTGAGAGCAAGGAGGTGGGAAAATGGCAAGATGTGCGATCACCGGAAAAACTACGGCATTCGGAAATAAGGTAAGCCATGCCGTCAATAAATCAAGACGTAAATGGAAATCAAATTTGCAGAAGGTTCGGGTTAAGATTGATGGACAAGTCAAGAGAATGTATGTTTCAACTAAGGCATTGCGTTCCGGCTTAGTAGAAAGAGTATAAGCCGCCGGGCAATTAAAGCGGATTTGGCGTTCAGGCAAAAACTGCCTTGGCAGGGAATCAAAAAAAGCGGGCTTCTTGTGTCGGTTTTCAAGCATTAGATTTTAGGCTATGCTTAACCGCGCAAGATATTCCCGCTTTTTTGTTTGCCGGCCTTACTGTACCGGCAGATATAAAATTCCTCTTTCTTCCTGACTCAGTGTTCGAAAATCTTTTGGCTCAAAGATACTCTTCTCTCCATACTGGCGAAAAACTCCGTAATAATAGGCATCGGATTCATTCTCCGCGTTTAATTCAATATAAATCGTATCTTCACCAGGCAGCTCGCCTGACATCCAAAGCAGCTTGGTTTCCGCCCCGGATCTGACCAAAGCCGCATTTTTCTTGCTCCACTCAAAGCTCAAACCATCCCACAAAGGCAAAAGTAAATATGTCTTTTTCTTACCTCCGGACGATTCCAAAAACTTCTTAACAATCTTGACATTGGCCAGCTCCTCCGCACTCGGATCAGCCAGCACAACCGCCGGAAAATCGCCGCCGTAAGCGTTGCGCTGCAGCAGCGTTGTCCGGTTCGTCGTCAGGCAATACAGCCGCCAATAGGATTCCCCGTATCCATCCTCTAAAAAAACAAGTAAATTGAGGAGCTTATCTTCATCCAAAACAATCGCCAACCGGCCTTCCGCATAAAAGTTCCGTAAGGTTTCTATTTCTTTTTCCGCATAAGGCAGATAGCTGTCCTGCATTCGGCCATTTTGAACGGCTACTGCCCGCCAATACGCTTTCCGCTCACCGGCAAAAATTTCTCCGGCTGCCTGCCAGTCCATACCCGCTGTCTGCAAAAGCTGATCAACCGTCAGTTTTTCTCCGGTGCCGATGTCAAAATTGTAAGCCGAAAAATAGGTCTCGGCTTCCGTCCCGTTTTCTGCTTGAATGAGAACTGACAATATATTTTCTTTAACCCATGACTGGTATGTTATCCGCATTTTCCCGGCTTTGCCGCTGTTTTTCGTAATTTCCTGAAGCTCTGCTCTGATTTCCCGATTCGCTGCGGCAGCGGCTTCTGACCCCAGCAAAAAAACCGGCGCAATCCAGTTCTTATTGCCGTTTAAATAAACGGACCGGATATATTTTTTTTCTTTTTGCTCTCCGTCTGCCTGTTCCGGCCGAAATTCCGTCTCCGTAACCGGTGTGCTGTCTATTTCCGTTCCGATTTGCTCCTGCGCTTTCAGGCTCCGCTCCCGCATAACCGGATCCGCCGCTTTTGATTCCGCTGCTGCGGTGCTCCCCTTGAAATCCGAAGCCTCAGCCTTCTTCTCCTGAACGCAGCCGGCCAGCAAAGGCAGTAAAAACAGACACAGCCAAAAAAAGCCCTTACTCTGCCTCAGCAAAGTTCTCTTCTTTTCGCCCTTTCGGCTGATCTTCCGCATTTCTTTTCCTTTCCGCTTCTTTCGCCTGTCAATAATACCTCAGCTTTCTCTTTTTCAGACAAGCTGCCAAAAGCGCAGCATTTCACCGGACAAAAGCTGAATAAAATATCCATATTTTTATCATAGCTTTTTTCTGGTGGCTTGTCAATGGCGGGCGGCGATTCCTAATCCGGCTTTAATCGAATCCTAATCCTGTGCCTTTAAAAAACTTTGCTTCCATAAAAGAATCCGGCGGACAGAGGCGTCAATTTGGGCTGACGGAATCCGGCCGGAACGGACTGCTTCAATAACTGCCGGCACCTGTACTTCAAAGGAAGTGGCGCACAGCATGTCATTTCCGGCCAATACCGCCAAAATCGCTGCTTCTTCCTCCGTCATCAGCTTTTTAACAGCATCCATCATCAAATCGTCGGTTATAACCACTCCTTTAAAGGCTAAATCCTTGCGCAAAAGCTGATGCACCGGCGCCGATAAAGAAGCCGGCATCCGGTCATCCACCGCTGTCATCACATTATGCGATACTAAAACCGCTCCGGCACCATTTTTAATTCCGGCCAAGAACGGCAAAAAATCACGGGTTTTAAAGGTTTCCAGCGGACGCTGATCATAGGCAAACTCGGTATGGGTATCAATATTATTGCCATAGCCCGGAAAATGTTTCAGCACCGACCCCATTTTTCCTTCATTCATCACCGCCACCACGCGCCCCGCATATTCCTGAACCACCTGGGGATCCGTACTGACCGCCCGGTCATAGATAAAATCCGTTTCTTTTTCCGGAATATCGCAAACCGGTGCCATATTGAGGTTAATCCCCAAGGACTTCAACAGTTCGGCTTTCTCGGCAGTATCGTTTTTAATCCGGTCCCAGCCGCCGTTTTGGTATAAAAACTGCGGGGAAGCAAACGGCGTCAGCCGCAGTGCCGGATTTCGGCTGACCCGATTAACCACGCCGCCCTCCTCGTCAACTGCAATCCACAGCGGAACAGCAGCCGCTTTCTGATAAGAGGCAATCACCGCAATCACTTCTTCCTTGCTTTTATCCTTAAAATCTCGGCCAAATAAAAGATAACCGCCCAAATGATATTTTTTTAACGATTCGGCTGCTCCAGTTTCTGGACATCTGGCCAGAAACATTTGTCCCACCTTTTGTTCCAAACTCATTCCGGCTAAAAGCGTTTCAATATCCGCCAATGCCAAATTGGGGTCAGATGAAAGCGATTCATCCGGAGGAGTTTGCTCCGGTGTCTTTTTCGTTTCCTGAACCGGTGTTTGTGCCTTATTATCCGCCTGTTTTTGCTTCGTACTCCTCAAATCCTCTTTTTTCGGCATCGGTGTAAACGGCTCATCGGCAATCATTTTCCCGCAGGCGCTGATTAGCAGGCATAAAAGCAGCAAACCGGCCGTTTTTATCATTTTCTTTTTTTTCATAGCTTTTCACCATTTTCCCTAACTGAATTTTTCTATGCTCAACTTTGCCCTATCGAAAGGCTTCCCCTTTTTGACCAAATCCGGCAATCGCATTTCGCTCCTAGCACACCAACAAAAACGCCAAAGCCTTCCCGCGACAAATTGCAGCCTAATCATCCAAATCCGCCGGATAGCGAATTCCGGTTTGCCTTCTGGCTGCTTCGACAATTTCCATAACCGCCAGGCTTTGGTCAAAACTCTGCACCGGCGATTCGGTTTGTCCATTCTGTATTAAACGAATAAATTCGGCAATTTCATAAGTCATGTGATCGGCCTGCTGCCGCGACCGGTCAAAACTTTGTCCGTTCTTAATCAAAGTGATTTTATCCGGCCGGGAAACTTTATCCATTTGCAGCCGTCCCTGCTCGCCCTGAATCTCAGCCGGCAGAGCCGAATCGGATATCTTGGAATAAAAAATAACCGCTTCCATTTCCCCATAATTTAAAAGCAGACTCCCCTCACCGTCAACCCCCGTCGGCAGCATAACGGCATTGGCCCTTACTTCTTTCGGCCGGCCAAATAGGGCTATCAAAGGCTGAATACAGTATACTCCCAAATCCATCAACGCACCGTTAGAAAACTCCGGCTGAAAAGTATTTGGCCTTTCCCCTTGCAAATAGCGGTCATACCGGGAAGAATACTGACAAAACTGCGCCATATAGCGCCGCACCCGTCCGATTTCCGGCAGGGCATCTTTCACCGCCTGAAAATTAGGCAAAAATAAGGTTTTCATTGCTTCCATTAACAAAACGCCGTTTTCCCGAGCCGCCTGAAACATGGCCTCCGCCTCCCTGACATTGGAAGCCAGCGGCTTTTCACATAACACATGTTTGCCCTGCTGCATGCACAGGATTGCCTGCGATGCGTGAAACGAATTGGGACTGGCAATATATACCGCGTCCACCTCCTGGCTTTGCGCCATCGCCGCCAAGTCCGTGAACCAATGCGTCGCTCCGTGCCGGCCGGCATACTCCCGCGCTCGTTCTTCCGTCCTGGAATATACTGCCGTCAGCTGAAAATCCTGTACCTGCCGGCCGCAGCGAATCAATTCATCGGTAATAAAGTTTGTTCCCACTACGCCAAATCGAACCATCTCGTTCTCCTTTCCCCGCAAACCGCCGTTTCATAAAATAACCGGCAGCGCGGCAACTCCCCTGCCTAACCGCCTGTTTATCGATTTTCCTCTTTATTTTACCCGAAAGCGCTTTACGACGCAAGTACAATCACCGAAATTCAGTTCAAACTATTGCCAATCCGAGCTTTGCCGACAGATTATTGCCTTTTCTTCCTTAATTGATTCTATATTTTTGCAGCCAAATCATAACTCTTTTGTATAATAGTATCTTTCGCCGGTATAGGGGTATTCTTTCAATGCAAACACTTCTTTATAACCGTGCTTTTTATAAAAAACCGGTGCCTGAAAATTAAAAGTATTCACAAATGAATATTTACACTTCCTTTCTTCGGCCTCCTTTTCTGCCCTGTTTAAAATTTTCGAACCTATTCCTTGTCTCCGCAAATCCTCTCTCACATACAAATATTCAATCTCAAGCCAATTTCCAAAAGTTTCCGCTGCCACACCGGCTATTAGATTTCCTTGTTCATCTTCCACATAGATATTAAGAGGTTCCTTTTTCGACGGTTCTCTCTTTGATTTATTATATGCTCTGATCAAATCTCCCAGTTCTTGTGTTCTTTTTGATTCTATATTTTCCAATCTTAATTTCATTGGTACCTCCATTCAACCACAAGGCTGTCGTCCCTAATGTTCTGGCAAGCTCTCCCCGCGTATCCACCTAACTGTCTGCCTCTATCGTTCAGGCAAGCTGCACCGATAATTCGCTTGCTGCGAATTATCGGTGTATGCGTTCCGCAAATAGATATTTATCCATGCTACGACAATTGAGAGCACGCTCTCCCTTGTCGTAGCACGTCTAAATATCTGCTTGCCAGAACTGGAAACAAAGAAGCCGGTTCGGATAGGGGTTTCACTATCAGAACCGGCTTATACTTTTCTTTTTTAGAGCGCCGCTTTGGCTGTTTCTACCAGCGAAGCAAAGCCCTGGCTGTCGTTTACTGCCATCTCAGCCAACATTTTTCTATTCATTTCAATTCCGGCCAACTTCAAGCCATGCATAAACTTGGAGTAGCTCAGACCGCCGATTCTGGCAGCGGCGTTAATCCGGGCAATCCATAATTGACGGAAATCCCGCTTCCTCATTTTCCGGCCGGCGTAAGCGTATACGCCTGCTTTCATTACCGCTTGTTTCGCGGTTCTAAATTGGCGGCTTCTGGCGCCATAATAGCCCTTGGCTAACTTCATTATTCTCTTGCGTCTTTTTCTGGTGTGCATTGCACCTTTTACTCTTGCCATTCTGATTTCCTCCTATAAGTATGGTAATAATCTCTTCAATTCTTTTTGATCGGCTTCCGAAACAACAACGTTCTTTCTCAGATTACGCTTTCTTTTCGGGCTCTTTTTTTCCAGAATATGGCTGGTAAAAGCTTGGCTTCTCTTGAACTTGCCGGTTCCCGTCTTCTTAAATCTTTTTGCTGCACCACTATGTGTTTTAATCTTAGGCATAATGATAACCTCCTTTTTTCTGCAATTTACTTTGTCTTCTTGGGCATCAAAACCATCACCATATTCTTGCCTTCAAGCTTCGGCTGGCTTTCGATGTCAGCAATTTCCTCTAATTTTGCAAAGCAATCTGTTAATATCTCTCTGCCAAATTCAGTATGTGCCATTTCGCGTCCACGGAAACGAACAACTACCTTTACTTTGTCGCCATTATTTAAGAACTTGGTCGCCATATTCATTTTGGTATTGATGTCATGATCTTCAATGTTTGGTGACAGGCGAATTTCTTTGACGCTGATCACGGTTTGCTTCTTACGGTTTTCCTTTTCCCGCTTAGCCTGTTCATAGCGGTATTTACCGTAATCAATGATTTTGCATACAGGCGGAACCGCTTTCGGAGCGATCTTAATTAAGTCCAAATTAGCTTCTCTGGCTAACATTTGGGCTTCTTTCGAGGACATAATTCCTAACTGCGCTCCATCCGCGCCGATAACTCTTACTTCCTTATCCCTGATTTGTTCGTTAATGATGTGTTCGCTAATGGTAAGCACCTCCTGTTTTGATTTGATTTTTCCCGCAAAAAAAGAGGATATTTCTATCCTCTCATATGCTCACAAAAACTTCCTTAATAAAATAAGGAAACCGGAATCTATGAACCCAAGCGCGCCTTTACCCTTAGGTGAGAGGAATATCTCTGCTTCTTGCTTTTTGTATCTTATCAGATTCGTTTCGGTTTGTCAAGCAATTTTTTCGTCAACCGATTTTAACAATTTCCTCTATTTCTTCTCCCGCTGTTTCTATCAATTTGTCTATCAACTCTCCCAGCTGTGGAATATCGCTACTTTTTAACAGGATAGAACCACCTCTGTCTTTATTCCGCAACTGAATATCATAGCCGTAATACTTGCCTTTAACAAATAAGGAATTAACCAGGAACGGCTCAATGGCTGCTATTTCACTGAAAAAAAGTGTTTTTTCTTTCTTATTTCGACGCAGAACAAGCCCATGTTCATACAGGCGCACTTCGCTCCATAAATCCAACTCCGTCGGCAAAATCAAACCGGCTCCCTTCGCCGTATAGAGCAAACTGCCAAGAACATCTGCCGGCAGCCGGCCGGAGCGAAAAGCAATAGACTTCAAAGTATATTTCGGCCCTTGGGGCGGATTTAGCATCTTACGCAGAAAAAAGAAACCCAAGCCCAACAATAAGACTCCATATAAAAGTTTTATTTCTATTGATTCCATTTTTTTAGCCATTCCTCCCCAAAAATCAATTCACGCTAAAAACCTTACGTAGAAAAGCCCGACTCAAAATCACTGGTTTCTTGCCACTTGCGTTTTCCCCGCAACATTAGCAATTTTTCGATTAGGCTTTCGGGCTTTGTTAAACAATTAATTCAGTAAATCCCGCAAAAACTGGCCGGTATACGAATTCTTGACCTTGGCCACTTCTTCCGGCGTACCTTTTGCTACCACTGTACCGCCGCGATTGCCGCCCTCCGGCCCGATATCAATGATATAATCGGAAGTCTTGATAATATCCAAATTATGCTCAATGACCACGACCGAGTTGCCCTGATCAACCAGGCGCCGCAAAATGCCGACTAATTTATTGACATCATCAAAATGCAGGCCGGTCGTCGGTTCATCCAAAATATACAGCGTTTTACCGGTCGAGCGCTTAGACAGTTCCGTTGCCAGCTTAACCCGCTGCGCTTCGCCGCCGGACAAGGTAGTCGAGGCCTGCCCTAACTTGATATAGCTTAAACCCACATCATAAAGAGTCTGCATCTTGCGCTGAATCGACGGAATATTTTCAAAAAAAGCCAATGCTTCTTCTACTGTCATATTTAAAACATCGGAGATATTTTTGCCCTTATAGCGAACCTCCAGTGTTTCCCGGTTGTATCGGGCGCCGGCGCAGACCTCGCAGGGCACATAAATATCGGGCAGGAAATGCATTTCAATCGTAATAATGCCGTCACCGCCACACGCCTCACAACGGCCGCCCTTGACATTAAAGCTGAATCGGCCTTTCTTATAGCCCCGCATCTTGGCGTCATTTGTTTCGGCAAACAAATCCCGGATCGCATCAAAAACACCCGTATAAGTAGCTGGGTTGGAGCGCGGCGTCCGGCCAATTGGCGACTGGTCAATGGCAATCACCTTATCCAAATGCTCCAGTCCCAAAATATCCCGATGCGCGCCCGGTTTGGTCTTGGCGTGGTTTAAATCCCGAGCCAAGCGCTTATACAAAATCTCATTGACCAAAGACGATTTGCCGGAGCCGGACACGCCGGTCACACAGGTTTGCACTCCCAGCGGAATGGCGACATCAATATTTTGGAGATTGTTTTCCGCCGCCCCGACAATCGTCAGCCAGCGGTCATCGGGCTGACGGCGCGGCAGTACGGCAATTTCAATTTTCTTGCTTAAATATGCGCCGGTAATGGATTTTTTGCATTTTAAAATCCCTTTCGGCGTTCCGGCATAAACCACTTCCCCGCCATGCACGCCCGCTCCCGGCCCGATATCTACAATAAAATCGGACTCTAACATCGTTTCCTCGTCATGCTCAACCACAATCAGCGTATTGCCCAAATCCCGCAAATGCTTCAGCGTCGCCAGCAGCCTTTTATTATCTCTTTGGTGCAGACCGATGGACGGCTCGTCTAAAATATACAAAACCCCCATCAGACCGGAACCGATTTGCGTCGCCAGCCGGATCCGCTGCGCCTCGCCACCGGACAGGGTACCGGCCGAGCGGGAAAGCGTCAGATAATCCAGTCCGACATCAACCAAAAAATCAATCCGGGCAGTAATCTCCTTTAAAATCCGCTCGCCAATCAGCTTTTCCCGGTCGCTTAATTCCAAGTTTTTCACATACTTTTGAATTTCGACAATCGAATCATTCATCAGTTCTGCAATGTTTTTGCTGCCGACCCGGACCGACAGCGCCGCTTCGTTTAATCTGGCACCGTGGCAGGCCGTACAGTCATAGTTGGTCATCAGCGACTCATATTCCTGCTTGGCATATTCCGATGAAGTTTCCCGGTAGCGCCGTTCCAAAATCGGGATAATCCCCTCAAAGACCGTCTTGTAAACGCCCTGACCGCTTCGGTTTTCGTAATGAATCTCCAGCGTGTCCGTCCCGCTCCCGTAAAACAGCAAGTCCTTGATTTCCTGCGGATAATCGGCAAAGGGCGTATCCAGAGAAAAATGATATTTTTGAGCCAGCGCTTCATATAAGCGGCGGGTATGGCTTTGTTCATGCGTCCCCATTTGCCCCAAAACCTGAATTGCTCCGCCGCTGATGCTTTTACCCGGATCCGGAATAATCAAATCCGGGTCAAACTCCATTTTAAAACCCAAACCATGACATTCCTTACACGCGCCGAACGGATTATTAAACGAAAATAAACGCGGCTCCAACTCCGGCATACTGATATCATCATCCACACAGGCAAAGTTTTGGCTGTAAGTGCTGATTTTATCGCCTTGATCGACTTCCAGCAGGCCGCCGCTCAGCTTCATTACCGTTTCAATCGAATCGGTCAGCCGTTTTTCAATCCCCGGCTTCATAATCAGCCGGTCAACCACAATCGAAATGCTATGTTTTTTATTCTTTTCCAGCGCAATTTCCTCGGACAGTTCATACATCTGCCCGTCAATCAGCACCCGGACATAACCGCTTTTTTTAGCCTGCTCCAGCACCTTTTCATGCTGACCCTTACGCCCCCTGACAATCGGTGCCAGCAGCTGAATTCTGGTTTTTTCCGGCAGTGCCATGACCTGATCAACAATCTGGTCAATGGTTTGCCGTGCAATCGGCTTGCCGCATTTGGGGCAGTATACCCGACCGACACGGGCATACAGCAGCCGAAAATAATCATAGATCTCGGTGACTGTCCCCACAGTCGAACGCGGGTTTTTGGAAGTTGTTTTCTGGTCGATGGAGATCGCCGGGCTAAGTCCCTCAATGCTTTCTACGTCCGGTTTTTCCATTTGCCCCAAAAACTGGCGGGAATAGGAAGATAAGGACTCCATATAGCGCCTTTGCCCTTCGGCGTAAATCGTATCAAAAGCCAGTGAGGTTTTGCCCGAACCGGATAGGCCGGTAAAGACGACCAGCTTATCCCTGGGCACCGCCAAACTGATATTTTTTAAATTATTTTCTTTTGCTCCGTTAATTTTTATTTCGTTTTTAGACACCTTATTCTCCTTTTTATCAGCCCAGCCGGCTCTTTTTTATCTCCAAAATCTCGTCCCGAATCAGGGCGGCTTCTTCAAAGTTTAAGTTATCGGATGCTTTTTTCATCGCCTTGGTCAGCTTCAACAAATGTGCCTCCAACTCCTTGGCCGACATGGATTCCACATCTTTATCCAAGGTATATTTCGCCCTCGGTTCCGCCGCCTTGGAAACACTGATCAAATCCCGAACCGCCTTGCGTACTGACTGCGGCGTAATATCATGCTCATCGTTATATGCCTGCTGCAAGCTCCGCCGCCGCTCGGTTTCTTTCATGGCCCGCTCCATAGAACCGGTAATCGTATCGGCATACATAATCACATGTCCGTCAACGTTTCGAGCCGCCCGGCCAATGGTTTGAATCAACGAGGTTTCCGACCGCAAAAAACCTTCTTTATCCGCATCCAAAATAGCAATCAAGGACACTTCCGGAATGTCTAAGCCCTCGCGCAGCAAGTTAATGCCGACCAGCACATCAAACACATTCATTCTCAAATCACGCACAATCTCAACCCGTTCCAAGGTTTGAATATCGGAATGCAAATAGCGCACCCGCACACCCGCTTCTTTTAAAAAGTCGGTCAGGTTTTCCGCCATTTTTTTGGTTAAAGTTGTTACCAGCGCCTTACCGCCCGCTCCAATCGTTTTTTGCAGTTCATTTAACAAATCGTCAATCTGTCCTTCAATTTTGCGAACATCAATTTCCGGATCCAAAAGGCCGGTCGGCCGAATGATTTGCTCGGCAAAAATTTCTTCCCGCTCCCGCTCATATTTGGCCGGTGTAGCCGACACATACAGCGCCTTACCAATCATTTTTTCAAACTCGGCAAAGTTCAGCGGCCGGTTATCCAGTGCTGACGGCAGCCGAAAACCATATTCCACCAATGTCGTTTTGCGTGACCGGTCACCGGCGTACATTGCCCCGACCTGTGGAATCGTCATGTGCGACTCATCGACAATCAGCAAAAAATCATCGGGAAAATAATCCAGCAGAGTATGCGGCTTGGCTCCGGGCGGATTGCCGGCCAGCACCCGGGAATAGTTTTCAATTCCCGAACAAAAGCCGGTTTCTTTCAGCATTTCAATATCAAACCGCGTTCTTTCCTTAATCCGCTGTGCCTCAATCAATTTATCATTGGCTTTAAAATAAGCAATTCTTTCTTCCATTTCCCGCTCAATCTCAACAATTGCTTTTTCCATCTTATCCGGCGGAATAACATAATGCGAGGCCGGGAAAATAGCCACATGGCTTAACTCGCAAACAATCTCGCCGGTCAGGGAATTGATTTCGCTGATGCGCTCAATCTCATCACCGAAAAACTCCACCCGAATCGCATTTTCACTTGACCCGGCCGGAAAAATTTCAACCACATCACCACGCACCCGAAAGTTCGTCCGGTTAAAGTCCAGGTCGTTGCGGGTATACTGAATATCAATCAGCTTACGGAGCAACTCGTCCCGTTCTTTTTCAATCCCCGGCCGCAGTGAAATCACCATTTGCTGATAATCAATCGGCGAACCCAGGCCGTAAATACACGACACCGACGCCACAATGATGACATCCCGCCGCTCGCTCAGCGCCGCCGTAGCCGAGTGGCGCAGCTTATCAATTTCATCGTTAATCGACGAATCCTTTTCAATATAAGTATCCGAGGACGGAACATAGGCCTCCGGCTGATAATAATCATAATAGGATACAAAATATTCAACCGCATTTTCCGGAAAAAAATCCTTAAACTCGCTGTAAAGCTGGGCAGCCAGTGTTTTGTTATGAGCAATCACCAGCGTCGGCACATTCAGCCGCTCAATCACATTGGCCATGGTAAATGTCTTGCCCGAACCGGTCACACCCAAAAGAGTACCGTTCTTTTTACCGGCCTGATAGCCTTTAACCAGCGTATCAATTGCCTGCGGCTGATCGCCGGTCGGCTGAAATTCGGAATGTAATTTAAAATGCTCCATTGTTTTCTCCTTTGCGCCGCACACTTTTCTATGCCTCGACTATCATACCACAAAAAAAATAAAAAGTACAGCACCAAAGCGAATGTTTGTTCTAGTTCAGGCAAGCGGGTATTTATGATTGATTTGCATCTGGAGAGCTTGCTCTCCAAGGGCATATCAAGCATAAATACCCATTTGCTTAACGCATACATGAGCAATTTGACGAAATTTATTTCGGCAAATTGCGAATGGCTTGCCTGAACTAGAATTATAACGGGTCTCTATACCCCATCAATTTTCTTGACAAAAACGCTGAAAATGCTTAAAATAAAGATACAGAAAGGAATCCAAACATGGCCAAAGCAAAGAAACCATCCGTGTATCAGGCACATGATAAGTTTTTTAAGTTAACTTTTACAGACAAAGGTGTAAAAGAAAGCTTTCTTCAGACTTATCTGCCGATGGAACTATCCAAAGAAATTGATTTATCAACCGTTGAAGAGGTCAACCCATCTTTTATCAGTGAAACCTTTCAACTAAATGAATCGGATTTGCTGGTTAAAGTACAGGCGATGGGCAAACCGATTTATATCCTATTTCTGATGGAACATAAAAGCTATAAAGACCGAAAAACACCGTTTCAGATTTTGCGTTATTTTGTTGATATCTGGGAAAGCCAGTTAGCGAAAAAAGAGAAACTGACACCGATTTTGCCGGTCGTGATTTATGAAGGCAAAAACAAATGGAATTACCCGCAGATAGGGGAATATTTTAAAGACTTGCCGGATGAGTGGAAAGCATATTTACCACTGTATGAAACCTTGTTTTTTGATTTTTCCTTGGAAAACAAGTTGCAAAAATTGCCGGAAAGCATCGAATTAAAAAGCTATTGCAGATAATTCAAACCGTATATTTAGAAGATAAGGAAACCTTTTTAAAACAGTTAATTGAGATATTATATTTCATTAACCAAGCAGCCGGTGAAGATTCGGCGACATTTATCACTATTTTCCGGCGCATCTTGATTTATGCAGAAAATACCAGAAACGATTTAAAAGAAGAAAACAAAGATTTACTTGACCTTTTGAAAGGAGTCGATTCTATGAGCAAAACCAGTATAGAGAGGTGGGAAGAGCGGATTCGAGCGGAAGTAATAGATACTGCTCGAGACGATCTTTTGGCAGAAGGAATGGAAAAAGGCCGCGAGGAAGGCCGAAATGATGAAAAACAGAGTATCGCCCAAAAGATGAAACGCATGGGCTTTTCCTTGGATGATATTCAAAAGGTAACCGGACTGATGCTGTAAAAAGCCCTGTTATCGTTAGCCATACAAAGGATTTTAAATTGGGGTTCAGCGACTCCTTCCACTGTCCGATGCATTCAGGACTTTTACCCCTTAAAAATATGCGTTGCCAGGCACACAAAAAAGCCTTGCGGATAAGAAGCCCGCAAGGCTTTTCATTTTTCCCTGACTCAAGCGCAGGCGCTCTGTTTCGTCCCAAGCCAACTCATAGACCGTGGTTTTTTTCCCGCGCTACTTCAGCTTTTTCTTTAATATCTCCCAAGCCTTTTGCAGCTGATTGTCCATTTTTTTCTGATCGGTCTGCGTATTTTCCGGTTTTTCCGTATCTTCCCCGTTTTGGCTTGTTTTCAGCTCGACGGTCACATCCGGCTCAATTCCTTTACTGTGAATATAATTGCCGTTTGGCGTATAATATTTGGCAATGGTGACCTTCAGCGCCGAACCATCGGCAAACGGGAAAGTATTTTGCACCAGCCCCTTACCAAAAGTGGTCGTACCAACAATCGTAGCCAAACCATGATCTTTCAGCGCACCGGCCAAAATTTCCGAAGCCGAAGCGCTGCCTTTATTGACTAAGACGGCAATCGGCATATCCAGTTTAGCCGCATTAACCGCCGAAAAATCCTCCCTGTTGCCGTTTTTATCTTCAATATAAACGACCAGACCCTGAGATATGATTTCATCGGCAATCTCCACCGCCATCTCTAAATATCCGCCGGGATTACCCCGCAGGTCAATCACCAGCCCTTTCATACCCTGACTTTTCAAAGTGCGCAGCTCTTTTTTGAACTGATCGGCCGTCGGCGCATCAAAGCCGTAAATGGCAATATAACCGATTTTATCCTCTAACATTCTGGCCGCAATTGTCGGAATCTCAATGGTATCGCGAATAATCGGAACTTCCAGTATCGTCGTCTTCTCACCCGCTTTTCTTTGAATGGTCAGTGTTACCTGTGTCCCCTTCTTGCCCCGAATTCTTTTCGCCACTTCGTCCGGATCCAGCGCCGTTGCGTCCTCTCCGTTGACTGCCAAAATGATATCGCCAGTCCTCAAACCCGCTTTTTCCGCCGGAGAATCTTTATACGGCGAAACAATCATCACCAGCTTGGTTTCCTGATCCTTCGATATAGGCGCACCGATTCCGTCATAGGTAGCCGACATATCCTGCTCAAAGGCCTGATATTCTTCTTTGGTAAAGTAATTGGTGTAAGGATCGCCTAAGCCCTCAACATAAGCCTTCAAAGCCGATTCATACATCTGATTCTTATCAATTTTTTCAATGTAGCGCAAATTTAACTGCTGATCAATATCTCTTATCTTGGCTCGAAACCACTTGTCGGTTTTGCTCTCGGCCGTTTTGCCTTCGGCCGAAGCGCTTGCTGCTGTTTTTCCGGTTTCAGCCGCCGGCAGCTGCTCTAAAATATCGCGGGTATTGCTGACCACCAAAACGCCCAGCCAAATCACGGCCGCCACTAACAAGGTGGACAGTACCCCAAGTCCATAGTATTTTGCTTTCATTTTATTTCCTTCCATATTATTTCTTGGTATTCTTCATCGGATCAACCCAAGCGCCGCCGATTTTCAGGCCAAAATGCAAATGATTGCCGGTTGACCGGCCGGTACTGCCGACCTTGGCCACCACCGTCTGGCCGCCGACCACCTGCGCGCCCTTGGTCGCCACTAAACTGGAACAATGGGCATAAAGCGTAATTACATGCTGGCCGCTCGAATTCTTGCCATGGTCAATCATGATCGTATTGCCGTAGCCGTTCATCCAAGCCGCGTAAATCACCTCGCCGTCAGCCGCCGCATAAATCGGCGTGCCGTTCGGCGCGCCAATATCGGTACCATTATGCATGGCAATTTTGTGTGTGAAAGGGTCTTCCCTCTTTTCAAAAGGCGAGGTAATTCGATAATGTCCCGGTAAAGGCCATTTTAAAAACCCTTCTTTAAACTTAAGCGCGTTATTGTTCTGTTTTTGCCGCTCCCGCTCAATGGCCGCGATATGCTCCTCAATTTTTTTATCCAGCAGCGCTTCTTCCCGCTGGCGCTCCTTAATCTCGCTTTCAATAAATTCTTTTTTCTTATTGGCTGCCGCAATCTGCTGCGATTTTAAGACCCGGATATTTTCAATATCATTTTTGCGAATAAGAGCCTCCGCTTGCGTGTGCTCCATTTCCGCCTTTTCAATAATCAGCCGGCCTTCCGTTTCCTCAATTTCCTCACGGATATCCTCTAAGCGCCGAAGCATGGTCTTGTCATACTCAACAACCTTATTTAAATACTCCAGCCGATTGTAAAAATCCATGGCGTTGCTGGATTCAAGCAGTACCGCAATATATTCGGTATTGCCGTACTCGTACATGACTTTAATCCGTTCCTTGGTATTTTTATAATAAACATCCTCTTTTTCTTTGGCTGTCACCAACTGCGCCTGCGTAGTTTCAATTTCCGTCTTTTTTTCCGTCAGCCGGGTCTCGAGTACATCCAGCACCTGCTGCACCTCAAAATACTGCTGATCATATTTCAAAATTTCCTGATAAACCAAAGAAATTTCATCTTTCTTGGCTTTCAGTTCCTCGTACTCTTTCTTAATCTGCTGCTGAATCGCCTTTTTTTGCTCCTGCATATTTTTCAGGGTACTTGTTCCATATATAATACTGGAAAAAGCCAAAGCAATTACCAGCGCCAGTCCCGCTCGCCAAAAAACTCGCTTCAAACTGTTTCCTCCTTCCGGCTAAAATCACGGCCGCTTCCCTGTTCAACTCAAGCGTTCCGGCTCCCCTCACTCTCGTTAAAGCATTGCCGCCTGCTGGCATTGCCGCCTGCTGGCACGCCGCCTGCTGGCTGAGCCGCCTACCGGCATCGCCGCCGGTCAGCCAAAGCGCCAAATTTCACCACGGCACTGCCCAAAACTGCAACAACTGCTCAGACCTTTAAATATTTTCCAACGGTAAACCGACTGCCTAAATAGCCGATTCCCGCGCCTGAAAGCAGGGCAATCGGAATCAATGTCTGCAAAATCCGGTCACGGCTTAAAAAGATAAGATAATCGCTTAAAATCGCATAACTCTTTTGAATTTGAATGACCACATCCGGATAGACATAATAAAACAAAATCAGCGGAATACTGGCACCAATCAAGCCGATCAAAATTCCTTCCACTAAAAAAGGCCCGCGAATCATCATATTTCTGGCACCGATATAGCGCATAATTCCAATCTCCTCATTGCGCAGCGTCACCGCCAATCGAATCGTATTGGAAATCAAAAACAGCGCCAGCAAAATCAAAATAGTCAGCAATCCGACGCTGATATAAGTAACCAGCTTATTTACCGCCTCGACCACATAGGTAACATCTCTGGTTTCACGGACATAGCGGACAATGTTTTCCGCTTTTAAAACCTGAACCAAAGTTCCCTGCTTAGAAATATCAGCCAGTGAAATCTGCAGGGAAGCCGATTCGGCCAGCGGGTTATCCTCGCCGAAACCGGTAAGGAGCTCCTCTCTTTGATCGAAATACTGACTTTTAAAGCTTTCCCATGCCTCCGCCGCCGAAATATATTCTACCCGGTACACTTCGGCTCGTTTTTCCATCTTGGCTTTCAGTTCCAAAATCTGCTCTTCGGTCGTATTCTTTTCAAAAAATACGGCTACGCCGATGTTTTTCTCAAACTCCGTCATCATAAAGTCAACATTGGTCACGACGGTATAAAATACGATAATGACAAAGACATTGACCGCAATCGTCATAATGGAAATCACTGACATCCAGCCATTTTTAAACATATTCTGCAAGCCTTTGGAAAAGCTATATCCCAGTGTGCGTAAGCTCATGCCAGTATTCTCCTTTTGCGTCGTCCCGAATCACTTTGCCGTCCTGAATGGTAATGACCCTTTTTTTCATGGAATTGACAATTTCCCGGTCATGCGTGATCACTACCACCGTCGTGCCGCGCAAATTGATATCCTTGAGCAAGCGAATAATGGCCCACGACCGTTCCGAATCCAGATTGCCGGTTGGCTCATCCGCCAAAAGAATGGGCGGATTATTGGCAATCGCTCTGGCCAAAGCCACCCGCTGCTGTTCACCGCCGGAGAGCTGGTTCGGCTTCTTTTTTTCATAGCCCTTTAAACCGACCATATTCAGCAGCGCCGGAACCGTCTTGCGAATCATACTGCGCGGCGTTTCCGTCACTTCCAGTGCAAAAGCCACGTTTTCATAAACCGTCCGGTCCTTGAGCAGGCGAAAGTCCTGAAATACTACACCTAAACTACGGCGAAGCTTGGGTATTTTATTTTTATGAAGTCTGGCGATATCCACGTCCTCAATATAAATTGAGCCGCTGCTGGCTTCAATTTCTCTGAGCAAGAGTTTAAACAAGGTTGTTTTGCCCGAACCGCTGTCGCCGACAATAAAAACAAACTCGCCCTTGCCGATTTTAAAAGAAACCCGGTCCAATGCCTTAATCCCGCCCGGATATTCCTTACTTACATCCTCCAGCCTAATCATTTCTTCTCCTTAATAGATATATTACTCAACTTTCCCCTGATCGAAGTGCTTCGCACTTCTGCCCGGGCGGGCGGTCTGCATGGACTCACTCTCGCAATTTGCTTCGCAAATCGCATTTCATTCCTGCCCGCCGCCGAAAGGCGTAGCCTTTCTGGAAGCAACGAGCCTAAAAAAGACTGTTCTGTCGAACATGGGAAAGTTGAGTATATTCTTAATACATGCTGTTATCCTGCATATAGCGCATATAGCGGACAACCATTAAAGCAATCTTAAAGGTAATCGCATCCTCAAACACGCGCAAATCAAGGCCGGTATTTTTTTGCAGCTTATCCAGCCGGTAAACCAAAGTATTACGGTGAATATACAGCTGTCTTGAGGTTTCCGACACATTCAGACTGTTTTCAAAGAACTTATTGATCGTTGTCAAGGTTTCCTCATCAAATTGATCCGGCGATTTGCCGTGGAAAATTTCATCAATAAACATCCGGCAAAGCGCTACCGGCAGCTGATAAATTAAGCGGCCAATCCCCAGATTCTCATAGGCAATGACATTATATTCCTGATAAAAAATCTTGCCTACCTCCAGCGACATTTTGGCTTCCTTATAGGATTTGGATACATCCTTAATATCATTAACCACCGTGCCGATCGCTACATAGGCCTGACTCATCGCTTCCGAATTAATGGTATCGACAATCATATTGGCCAAATTGATGATATCCTTGCGCGTATCGGTCGGTTTTAAGGCTTTGACAATAATAATATTCTTTTCATCCACTGCCGTAATAAAATCCTGCGACTTCGGCGAAAACAGGCTCTTAACCACTTCCAGCGAACTGTTGTCTTTTTCTAACTTCGTTTCCACAATCAAAGCCACCCGGGGCGTATCGACTTCAATGTGCAGCTTTTTGGAGCGATTATAGATATCAACCAACAACAGGTTATCCAGCAACAGGTTCTTAATAAAATTATCTTTATCAAAACGTTCTTTGTACGCCACCAAAAGATTTTGAATTTGAAAAGAAGCAATTTTACCAATTTTGTAAACATCCTCGGCCTCGCCCTTGACCGTAATGATATATTCGACCGATGTTTCGTCAAACACCTTAAAAAATTGATAGCCCTGCACTAACTGGCTTTCCGCCTGTGAATTAACAAAATCCACCACTGAAAAATTATAATCGCTAAAGGCATCCTCTTCCGTCGATGCCAGTACCCGGCCTTCGGCATCCATGACCGTCAGATCCATCCGGGTGATCGTTTTCAGTCCCTCAATTGTTGTCTGTAAAATTTGATTTGATATCATTGTCTTCTCCTTTACCGGTTCCGTGAACCAATTTCCTGGACACCCATGATACAGAATTGCTTCGGCTAACGCCTCCCATCATCCTTGCAAAAAAAATATTCGTAATCCTTGCAAAAACGGCTGCTTACTCATGTGTTTGGCTTGTCAAAAAACGCTAAATCCTTTTGACACTTATGTCATACTATTACTCATTATATATTGTATAGCATTTTGCGCAAAAAAAAAAGAGGAAAGCAAAAATTTGTGCATTTCCTCTTTTTTTTACATATTTCAGACTAATTTGTTATTACTTTTTCCGTATCCTTATCAAAAACATGAATTCTTTCCAAATCAAAAGCCAGCTGAATCTTATCACCGGCCTTAGCAACTGTCCGCGGGCCAACCTTAGCGGTGGTATCAAAGTTTTCAATGCTTCCGATTAAGATTACTTCCGCACCCAGCATTTCAGTAACGGCTACTTCAAAATTAACAATCGCGTCCTTATTGGACATGTACTCTCCCTCATCATGAATATCTTCCGGCCGGATACCCAAAATAACCGTCTTGCCTTCATAACCGCCGCCCAATACAGCCTTGGACTTTTCGGCCGATAAAACAACCGCGTTAGCACCAAAGGTTAACTTCGCCCGCTCGCCTTCCTTGGATACTTTTGCTTCAATAAAGTTCATCTGCGGCGAACCGATAAATCCGGCTACAAACAGATTAGCCGGCTTGGAGTACAGGGTTGACGGAGAATCCACCTGCTGAATAACACCGTCCTTCATAACAACAATCCGCGTACCCAGGGTCATTGCCTCCACCTGATCATGCGTTACATAAATAATCGTTGTTTGCAGCTTTTTATGAAGTTTGGAAATCTCAACCCGCATCTGGACACGCAGTTTTGCATCAAGGTTCGACAACGGTTCATCCATTAAGAATACTTTCGGTTCCCGCACGATGGCCCGACCCATTGCTACCCGCTGTCTTTGTCCGCCGGACAAAGCCTTCGGCCGACGATCAAGGAGCGCTTCAATACCAAGAATCTTAGCAGCTTCCCGAACTCTTCTTTCAATTTCTTCCTTCGGTGTTTTCCGCAGCTTTAAACCAAAGGCCATATTGTCATATACGGTCATATGCGGATACAGTGCATAGTTTTGGAATACCATGGCGATATCTCTATCCTTCGGCTCAACATCATTGACCAACCGGTCGCCGATATAAAGCTCACCCTCGGTAATTTCTTCCAGACCTGCAATCATCCGCAGCGTAGTGGTCTTACCACAGCCGGACGGACCAACGAAAATAATAAATTCCTTGTCCGCAATTTCCAGATTAAAATCCGAAACTGCTGTAACATTACCGGAATACACCTTTTTTACACCTCTTAAAGATAAACTTGCCATTAACAATAGCTCCCTTCTGAAAAAAATATTTGGCCTGAACACCGCTAACTCTTACCAGCAGCCGCATCCCTGCTCTTCAAGCTTCATCGCTATTAATATACCTTAATTTCAAATAATCGACAATGGATAAAATACCCAAAAATAAGGAAAGCTTTCTGTTGGAAATGTCATCTCCCTGTTTTTTTTACAAAGTTTTTCACAAAAAGCAAACAAATCCTTATGCTTTCAACCAAATTTTGCGGCCGCTGAACCACGCTTTGTTATATTTTAGTCATTTTGACATAGTGCTTTCGGCCTTGGCAATTTCCGGGTGCTCAATAAAACCTTCACCAAACACCTCTCTGGCATCGGTCACAATCATAAATGCCCGGGGATCGATCCGCTTGACAATTTCCTTAACCGTAATAATCTGGCGCTTGGACATAACACACAGCAGCACCTCTTTTTGATTGCCGGTATATTTACCGACACCGTGAAGTGAGGTCACTCCCCGCTCAATCTGCTTCATAATCTCAGCAGCGATTGCTTCGTGCCGGTCGGAAATGATATAAGCCGCCTTGGAAAAGTTCAGGCCCTCTAAAATCGCATCAATCACCTTCATCGAAACATAAACACTGATGATTGCGTACATCGTCCGTTCGCTGCCGAATACCATAAATCCGCCCAAGATGATGAAAATATCAATAACCTGCATCCAACGAGCCATACTTAAGCCCGGAAAAAAATGGTGCAGGATTCCGCCTGCCAGATCCGTGCCGCCGGTCGTCGCGTTAGCCGCAAAAACCAGACCAATCCCCAGTCCGGCCAAAAGCCCGCCAAATACAGAACCCAAGAAAAAATCATGCGTCAGTTTCGGCAAAAACTTGGTATATTCCAGTGCAATCGACAAAAAGACGGTCGCAAATAAGCTCTTGCCGCCGAACTCTTTGCCCCGGATCATAAAAGCAATGAAAAACAGCGGAATATTGATTCCCAAGTTTGTCACCGACAGCGGTATGCCGCCCGCCCAAAGTCCCTGTGTAAAATCCTTGATGATAATAGCCAGTCCCGTCACCCCGCCGATAACCAGTCCCATTGCTTCAAAATAAACATTGAGCGCAATCGCCAGCAAAGTTGTTCCTACTATAATCAAAACATAATCTATTGCCTTATATTTCTGCTTCCATCTTAACATTTGACTACTCCTGATTTATTTTTTTTGTATTTTTGAACCTCCCGTAAAAACTGCGGAAGCTTCAGCATCCGCCGCCAACGGCTGGGCTGCTTGAGCAAACGATAAAACCATTCCAAATGCAGGCGGATAAAAAACTGCGGTGCCCGTTTCACCCGGCCGGAAAAACCGTCAAAGGAACCGCCGACCCCAATAAAAACTTTGGCATTCAGCCGGTCCTTGCAGCGGGCAATCAATTCCTCCTGCTTTTTAGCGCCCAGTCCGACCAACAGAATATCGGGGGCACAGCGATTAATTTCCTCGGCAATTTCCTCAATGTCTTTAAAGTAACCGTTATGCGTTCCCAGTACCTTCGCTGTCGGATATTTGGCCATGATTTTTTGGGCGGCTTCCGCCGCCACGCCTTCGGCTGCCCCCAAAAAATAATAACTTGCTTCTGTTTCGGCAAACAGGCGCAGCTGCAAATCATAACCGGCTACCCGCTCCGGCAGGGGTGTTCCTAACTTTTTAGCCGCCATCACCACACCGATTCCGTCCGCGGTCACCATATCCGCCTGATTTAACGTCCGGCTGAAATCCGGATCATCCTTAGCCAGCATAATGATCTCCGGGTTGACCGTAAAAATCATTCTTTTTTCCGGCTCCGTCAGCCAGCGACGGACGGTATTGACCGCCTGATCCATAGTCAGCACATCAATTCCCACGCCCAAAATTTCTATTTTTTTTGTCTTTTTCTCTTTTTCCTGTTTTTGGGGCTGCATTCTTTCCTCCTGTTAACACAAGATGACCCTATCACTGATAGGGTCGTCTTTTTTATACTGATTCCTCTTTCTCCGGCCGCCATTCCCTCTGCCGGCAAACCGCCAAACTCGGAGCGACCAAAAAAAGTAATCTTGACTTACCGTTTTTCGGTCAGACCTAAGACAATCACAATTTCTTCTTCCTTGCCCTTCAGGGATTCATCGACCTGAATCTCCGCACCGGCAAAATAAGGCAGTAATTCTTCGCCGATGGCTTCGGCGTAAACCTTTAAAATTGTTTTTTCCACCGGCTTAGTCGGATAATTGCCGGTTTTTACCACCCGATAACCGGCTTTTTCCAAAGTTTCCTTGGTCTTCGCCGCTAAGCCGCTGATATCCGTGCCGTTATAAACACCGATCGGCATCAGCTTGACATCGTATACTTCTTTAACCTGAACACCGGTGTTGGGATCGTTTTCCGGTGCCGGATCCGGTACCGGCTGCGCCTGATTATCCGGTTTTTGATTCGGATCGGGCTGCGGCGCCTCTCCCGGCTTCTCACTGTCCTGCGTCAAGTTTTTGGTTGTCAGAATTGTTTCAAACAATTCCTTGGACTTGGCCGAATCATAAGCATATTTCTTATCTTCGGTGGCGCTGCCGGGCAGCGTCGTCATCTGAACCTTATCCAAACTGATTTGATCCAAGTATACCAAATAATCGGCCGCGTCTTTAAAGTTCGTTTGAATATAAGGATAAATCCCCTTGATAATACCGGGCAGATTTACCTTGTTTTCCGGTTTTAAGACCTGCTCGATAAAGGCTTTTAAAAATGCCTGCTGGGTTTTAATCCGGCCTAAATCGGCGTCCGGATAGCCGCGATAGCGAACCAGCTGCTCAGCCTCGGCTCCGTTCAAGTTCTGTAATCCCTTACTTAATTGAATGTGCAGATTCTGGGCCGGATCGGAATAGTTCATGTCCTCCGGCACCTCAAACGGAATCGGACCAACAACGTCAACAATATATTTAAAGGCCGTCAAATCCAAATTAACATAATAATCAATATTCATATGAAATGCATTTTCCAGTACCTTGACCGAAGCTTCGTTCCGGGCATCGGCATTAACATAGGCCGGCACCTCATTAATCGGTATAATCTTCGGTATGTCCCTGCGCTTGGCCGAAATTTCGGTATACAGTTCCTCCGGCCAATTAAACTTGGTATCTCTCGGCACGGAAACCACATTGATTTCCTGATTTTTATGATTAAAAAATACCAGCATATTGACATCGGTCCGGTATGCGCCAACCTGATCGACCCCAAACAAAGCAACTACGGTAAAAGCTTTATCCTTGGCTGATGTCTTGGCATCTTCATTTTTTAAGACCGGATTCTGCAAAACCTTGCTCAGCAAATTATTTTTGGCAACCAGCACATAAATCGTCGTTGCCAGCGCAGAGATGACCGCAAAAACGGCCACGGCCATAAAAAATACCCGAAAAAACTTATTTCTGCGAACTTTGTTTTTATTTGCCAACAACTTCACCTCATTTCTTTTCCTGCTGTTTTTCTTCTGTCTTATTCCGGTCGGCCGAATCCTTTTGGCCGTCCGCCTTTTTTGATTCGTTTGTTTTCGGCTCGTCTGCCGCTTTTTCCGCGTCTTTTTCTGTCTCGGCCGCCTCCCCGGTCAGGAGCTGTTTAACCTTTTCACGATTTTTCTCAACATCAAAACGCAGAATAGCCGCCCCGTTAACATTGTCGTTATAGCCCTCCAAAGTAATCATATTGTCGGTATCCATAACATGAGCAATATCTTTATCCAAAAAATAATTTAAATAATCCATGATGACAACGATGCCGAAATCTGCTTTAAACATGGTAAAAACCTGCTTTACAAGGCTCGTCATCTGCTCGGTACTGCTGGCGGTAATCTTATGAAACAGAGCCGTAATGAAGCTCTGCTGCACCTTAATCCGCTGAAAATCACCCATTTTATAGCCACGGAACCGGACCAGGCCCTGCGCTTGTTCACCGTTTAGAAGCTGCAGACCCGGCTGTAAATCAATCCGCAGCGGCGGGTTTTGGTACGGATCCATTTTGTACATCCGCTCCGGCACGTCAAACTCAACGCCGCCGACAATATCAACCACTTCCTTAAACCCGCTGACATTGATGGTCGCCATATAATCAACGGTCAGGCCGGTCAAAGCCTCAATTACCTGCTTCAGTACTTGCAGCCCCTCTTCTTTAGCGCCCATATTGATATAAATTTCATTAATCCGGCAGTGGGCAATCTGAATATTCGGGTTGGCCTTTTTAATACTTTTAAACGGCTCCTGACTAAAATCAATATAAAAATCCCGCGGCACAGAGATAACCTTAATCTTATTCTGCTCGGTATCAACCCGTCCCACCATCAGCACATCGGTCAGCTTATTGGACTGGTCAAAGCCAATCATTAAGCCGGTTTTTGATTCCGGCACAACCTCCTTTTCCGGTTCCGGTTCCTTTTCCGGCTCTGACTGTTTTTCCTGCTCCGGTTCAACCGTTTCCGCCTGATTTGCCTTGGCCTTGTCTGTCATCTGGATCAGCGCATAACTGCCAACCAATAAAATAACAATCAGGCCACACAGCACCGCCAATATCTTACTTTGTTTCCCCATTTTCTTTAAAAACGCTCCTATACTTTAATCTTTATTCCGAAAGTCAAATTCAGAGCCGTACCTCTTGCCGGCTGCAAAGAACCATCGTCCATGCGGCAGCAAAAACGCAAGGCACGCCTAAACTGCCGAAAGAACTTCTCTCTTTCCGCCAGAACAAAATGCACAGCGCCAAATTACCGGCTTTCTTTTGCCGTTAAAAACGGCAGCATTGTAATCACCTGACTCATCATATCACAAAAGACCGAATTTGAGTAGTCTATCTTTTCATTCTAATCAAATTTTTATTCGCTTTGAGCCGTAATCGGAATGAAAATATCGGCATGCTCCTTTTCCGCCAGCTGCCTGCTTTTTCCCCGGGCTAATTCTTCGAACTTAGCCTGTGAGTTCAAAACTTCCTTGCCGCGCCGGTCAATATTGCGGTATTGCTTTTCTAAGGTTTTCAGCTTGGCTTTAACGGTATCCTTTAAA
The DNA here is from genome assembly GCA_002999035.1 of Lachnospiraceae bacterium oral taxon 500. Lineage (NCBI taxonomy): Bacteria > Bacillati > Bacillota > Clostridia > Lachnospirales > Lachnospiraceae > Lachnospiraceae bacterium oral taxon 500. The sequence goes on along the minus strand of CP027241.1, from coordinate 1,814,275 downwards.
ACAATCTCTAAAATCCGAAAAAGGCCTTGCTTGATTTCTTCGTCTTCAATCGGAAAGAGAAGTTCCACCCGGCGGTCTAAGTTTCTCGGCATAAAATCCGCACTCGACAAATAAACTTCCTCCCGGCCGTCATTATAAAAATAATAAATCCGGCTGTGCTCCAAATATTTGCCGACAATGGAACGGACACTGATATTTTCGCTGACGCCCGGAATCCCCGGAATCAGGCCGCAAATTCCCCGGACAATCAACTCAACCTGAACACCGGCCATCGCCGCCTGATAGATTTCCTTCATGATGCCGAGGTCGCACAACGAGTTCATCTTGCAAATCATTTTGGCCGGCCGCCCCTGCCGGGCATGCTCCGCTTCCCGGCGAATCAGCTGATAAAACTTTTCCCTAAGCCCGGTCGGCGCCATGGTCAGCTTATGGAGCTTCGGCGGTTCGGAATAACCGGACAGCGTGTTAAAGACTGCCGAGGCATCCGCCCCAATCAATTCATTGCAAGTCAACAGGCCCATGTCAGTATAAAACCGGGCCGTCACATCGTTATAATTGCCGGTGCCTAAGTGAACATAACGGCGGATCCCGTCCTCCTCCTGGCGCACGACCAGCGTAATTTTGCTATGCGTTTTCAGACCAACCAAGCCGTAAATAACATGGCAGCCCGCTCTTTCCAAGCTTCTGGCCCACTGAATATTATTCTCCTCATCAAATCTGGCTTTTAATTCGACAAGCACCGTCACCTGCTTGCCGGATTGAGCGGCTCTGGCCAGTGCCTGAATAATCGGCGATTTGCCGCTGACCCGGTAAAGCGTCTGCTTAATCGCCAACACCCGCGGATCCTCTGCCGCCGTCTTAACAAAATCAACCACCGGCTGAAAACTTTCAAACGGATGGTGCAAGAACAAATCGCGCTCCCTTATGGTCGCAAAAATATCCTCTTTCAGCGCCCACGGCTGACACGGCGTAAACTCAGAATATTTCATATCAGCGCCGCACTCGTCGCCGTAAAACTTCATCAAAAAAGTAAAGTCCAGCGGCCCGTCAATGGCATAAACATCTTTGCGGTGAATTTCCAGGGATTTCTGCAAATGATCGACAATCCGCTGGTCAATATCTTTTTTCAGCTCCAGCCGGATCGCCTGCCCCCATTTTCGCTGCTGAATGGACTTTTCAATCTCCAGCAATAAATCTTCGGCTTCTTCTTCATCAATCAAGAGGTCAGAATTGCGCGTAATCCGGTACTGTCCGCAGGCCAGCACCTGCCGGCCGACAAACAGGCGGTCGATATATTCCGTGATAACATCTTCCAGGTACACAAATTCATGATATCCATCCTCCGCCGCCGGAATCTTAATCAGCCGGTCAATGATCGACGGCACCTGAATGGTGGCAAACTCCTCCCTGCCCTTATTTTCAACAATCACCCCGATATTCAGGGTTTTATTCATAATCAGCGGAAAAGGCCGCGAAGAATCAACGCCCATCGGTGTTAAAATCGGATATAGCATATTGGTAAAATACTGCTCAACAAAGCTTTTTTGCGTGGCCGTCAGTTTTGGCAGCTCCGAATGAAAAATAATCTTCTTTTTGCGCAGCTGCGGCAAAATTCCTCTTTTAAAATGCTGCACCTGTTCTTCCACCATCACATGCGTCCGCACCGAAATCGCTTTTAACTGACCTTTCGGCGTAAAACCGGCAAAATCTTCTTTCGTATAACCGGCGTCAACCTGTTCTTTGAGCGAGGCAACCCGAACCATAAAAAACTCGTCCAAATTGGAACTGACAATCGACAGGAACTTTAATCTTTCAAATAAAGGATTTTCCGGATTTTCCGCTTCCTCCAATACTCTTTGGTTAAACTCCAGCCAGCTCAGCTCCCTGTTTTCATAATACTGCGGATTTGATAAATCAACGGCTTGTCCTGCTTTTTGCATCATCATTGATACTCCTTTTTAATCTTTAAAATCGGCATAATACCAAAGACTTCTTTAAAAAACTTGGCTTTGGACCGAAAGCTCCATTCTTCTAAAGTGGTATTGGTCAAAAACCGGGTCGTGGCAATTACCATCAATTCTTTATTCTTAATATTGATCGACTGCAACACATACTTGCCCTGATGCGATTTATCCAGAGCATTGGCCAAACCGATAATCGCCGTCAGCTTAGATACCAAAATCCGATCCCGCTGCGGCAAAGCCCGGTAGGCCGCGTCCGTCAGCTTCGGTCGGCTGTCGGTATGATTGCCGGCCACATGTGCAATAATATTAACTTCCCGCTCCGATAAGCCCAAAATCTCCAACGCTCCGATAATATGATAAGAATGCAGCGAATGATTGCTTTGGTCAATCGCTTTGCCCACATCCTGCAAAATGATGGCCGCCCGCAGCAGCAGCTCTTCTTCATTCATGCCGTGCAGGCGCTTTGTCTTTTTAAAGATAAAAGCGGCGTAGTTTTCCAATATTTTCTGATGCTTTTCATGATAATAAAAGCGCCCCGCCACTTCTCTGGCATTTTCCAAAATATCATCGGCATAAGCCGCTTTGCTGGTCAGCGAATAAATTTCTTCATGCATTTCGTTGATGATGCCTTCGTTTAAACCGGCCTTGGACAAAATAATCTGTTTGGCATCAATCTGCATAATCAGGTTCCCCAACAGCATAACGATCGGATGCAGAATTTCCGCTCTCTCATAAGAAATCTCATAATTTTTTCCCAGTTCTTCCACATTTTGCCGGAGAATAAACTGATACAGCCGGTAAAAATCTTCGGCCGGAAAACGATCGCTGCTCTGCCCAAAAAAGGACTGCTGAATCCGGTTCAGCAACTCGATTTCTCCGCCGACTACAATCAAATTCTTATAGCAGAGATTTTCCTGAAAAATATCAATCGCATCCAGATTGGCCTTGATATATTCTTCAATCACCATTTGATAATCCAGAAGCTCATTCTCCAAGGTGCCGAACACCTCACGCAGCCGAAGCGCTCCAATTTTGATGTTTTGAGTGGAATGAAGCGTCTGGTCATGATACGCCGTAATTTGAATACTGCCCGCTCCCACGGCAATCATCAGCGTATTTTCTGTTAAAATATTATCAATTCCGCTCATGCATGATTTAATCGCCCGGTGATGATAAAACTGCTCCTCCGAATTGCTGATTACCTGAATCTCAATCCCGGTCTTCTGTTTAATCTGATCGATAATATAGTCCCGGTTGCCGGCCTCTCTGAGCGCGGAAGTGGCCACCGCCTTATAATAGGAGACCTGATAGTCTCGAATCACCTGAGCAAAAACCTCCAGCAGCTCGCACAGCTTATCGACTGACTCAAAGCTGATCTTGCCGTCGTTAAAAGTATCCCGACCCAAGGTTGTCGTTTTATAAAAATGATCCAATTCCCGATATTCGCCTTTGCGGTTAATCTCGCCGACGGTCATTTGAATCGAATGCGAACCGACGTCAATGGCTGCGATTTGTTTTCTGGGCATAATTCTCCTCCTGCTTGTAAAAGAAAAGCCGTTTTTTTAATGATAGGCACAAATCCAAAACAACCGGCATTTCTTTCTTTAATCCTTATCTTTTCATTTTAACTCATATCTATCAAACAGTAAAGCGGTTTTGCTAAATTTCATTTAAAAAAGCACGCTGCCATCAACGTGCTTTTTTCATATTTCGTTTTATCTGCTAACTGGTTTGATGATTTTGGCAACACTTCTTTCTTTTAACATTTCCTTGTTAAAATATAAACTCAAAGCTGACGCAGCCTTTTTCCATCAACTTGGCTGCCGCCTGCTCCCTGCCTACACCCCGACTTCCCAGCCGGCCGCGCTTTCCCGGTAAGCCACAAACCTTTGATAAATCGGCGATTTCGCCATCAGCTCGGCATGCGTGCCGCTGCTTTCAATGCCGCCCCGCCCCAGCACCACGATTTGATCGGCATTTTTAATCGTATTCAGCTTATGGGCAATTACTATGGTCGTCTTATCCTTTAACAGATTTGCCAGCGCCTGCAAAAGCTGTTTTTCATTTTCCGGGTCAATGCTGGAGGTAGCTTCATCTAAAATGACGATTTTGCTGGGCTTTAACATCGCCCGAGCAATGGCTATCCGCTGCCGCTCCCCGCCGGAAAGGTTCGAACCGCCCTCCTGCAAAACCGTGTCATAGCCGGCCGGCAAACTCATAATAAAATCATGGCACCTGGCTTTTTTGGCCACTTCCATCATTTCTTCATCAGAAGCGGCCGGACTGCCGAACTTAATATTGCTGCGCACCGTATCATCAAACAAATACACATCCTGAAACACAAAGCTAAAGTTAGCCAGAAAAGCATCATAATTGAAGTCTTTTACATTTTTGCCGTCAACCAGCACCTCGCCGCCGGTTACATCCCAAAATCGCGATGCCAAGTGGCAGAGCGTTGTCTTACCGCTGCCGGAAAATCCGACAATGGCGGTCGTTTTGCCGGCCGGTATCGTCAGATTAAGATTATGAAACAGTTCGCCCTGGCCGTAAGAAAAGCTGACATTTTTCAGTTCTACCTTTGCTTCTTTTACCTCCGTTTGCTTCCCTTCCTCTATCACCGGCAGAGACCGGAGTTTTATCACCGTATCCAAATCCTGTACCGCAATTCCTTTTAAGTTCTGCATTCCGCCCACCATTTCAATACCGGAAAATACCACAAAACTTGAAACGATAAGCATAATGGCTTTTTCGGCAGAAATACCGCCAGCTATAAAACGCAGCAGCGAAATCCCAATAATAGTGACTATGCCCAGCTTAAAGACCGATAAATACACAAGCTGAATGGGCGCTGTTATTTTTTCAATATCCAGAAAGCCTTTTCTGGTTTCGGCAATAGCGGTCTGCAGTTCCGCTGCTGCCTCTTTATTTTTGCCAAAGGCCTTTAAGACGCTGATTCCTTTTACATATTCCAGTGTTTTGGCACTTAATTTAATTTTAATTTTCAGCAGCACCGTCGTCAGCTGATCCGCTTTTTTCTGAACCAGGGTATTGATAAAAACACCTATAAAGATAGTGGCTAAGACCAAAATACCGGTAACGGCGTCAAAGGGGAGCAAAAACAGCCCCATCATCACGGTTTGAATCGTGCCGGTAATTAACGCCGTGATAATAAAAATACCAACCGTTTCCAGCTCAGTGATCGCCGCCGACATCTGACCGGAAATATCGCCCGGACCGTTATCACTGAAATATCCCATATTGACCTTTTTCAGCCGGTCACCGACGATCAGCCGGTTTTCTGCCCCAAAACTGTAGGAAGCAATGTTTTTGTTTTTATCGGCCAAATATCCGAATATAATTTTTCCCGTCACTCCAGCCGCTGCGATCAAGGCAAGCGTGTAAACATCGCTTATAACCACCGGCCTGCTTTCAAATATGTTTGCACATGCCTTCATTAGCAAAAACAAAATCCCGCCCAGCATAAAACTTTCAAAAAAAGATTTCAGGGTATGAAATATCAGCATCTGCGTAATCCGGCCGGACTGTTCACCTGCCACCAAATAAAGTTTGCGTACCAACTCTCTCATCTTATCTGCCCTCCTCCGGCTTTTCCGTTCCGATATGAGCCTCCCAAAGTTCTCTGTAAACCGGACTTTTAGCCAAAAGCTCCGGATGTGTGCCCTGATTTTCAATCCTGCCCCTGTCCATTACCAAAATATTATCGGCGTGAGTGATGGTCGAAAGTCGATGCGCAATCATGATGACCGTTTTGCTCCGAATCAGCTCATTGATTGACTTTTGGATTTCCGCCTCGTTATCCGGGTCGGAATAGGCCGTCGCTTCGTCCAAAAGCACAATCGGACTGTCCTTTAACAGGGCTCTGGCAATCGTAATCCGCTGCCTTTCCCCACCGGAAAGAGTATCGCCGGCATCGCCCACCACCGTATCATAGCCCCTTGGCAGGCTCATAATAAAATCATGGCAGCTGGCTTTTTGACAGGCTGCTTTTACCTCCGCCAGGCTCGCATCCGACTTAGCCAATCTCATATTTTCCAGAATGCTTTTCCGAAATAAAAAGTTTTCCTGCGAAACATAAGTCACCAAATCCATGTTTTGACTGAGCGGCATGGCTGATAAATCTGCCTCGCCGATATAAATATGACCGGCGCTGACATTCCAAAACCCGGCCAGAAGCTTGGCAATCGTTGACTTTCCACTGCCCGAATAGCCGACAATCGCCGTCAGCTTCTTTTCCCCGGCTGTAAAGGAGAGATTGTCAAATACCGGCTGATCACCGTCATAACTAAAGCCCACATGGTCAAACCTGACCCCGTAAGACGAAACATCCAGCGCCTTATCTCCCCGTTTTAACTCCGGCAGTTCCATTACCCGGCTAATTTCATTTAAAATAACACCCACATTGGCCATCGTATCGGCATGACTCATGGCCTTGATCAACGGCCGGTAGGAAGCATACGACAGCAGAATGGCCATCACCGCCGTGCTGACTGTGATTCCGCCCGTCATATAAAGGTACAGCGCCGTCGGCAGGACAAAGAAAAGGGTCGACGGCAGGCTTTCCATAGCCGCCGTCATGGCAAAACAAACATGCAGGTACCAGTCCAGCATCGCGTCGCGGTTATTGTTAACTGCCGCTTTGAACTTGCCGTAGGAAGATGCCGACTGATTGAAAGCCTTAATCACCTCAATCCCCCGAATATATTCAACAATGCTTGTATTCATAGCCTTAGCCGCTTCCTGATAGCGTTTTGACCTTTCCGTATAGCCCGACATCATCAGCATGGAAAAAAGCAGTCCCAGCGGCAAAGTCAAAAGATTGGCCACCCCGATCCGCCAGTCCAGCGTGAAAATAATAACTACAATTACTACCGGAATAATGACATTGGCCAGCACTTCCGGAATCACATGCGCAATCGGTTGTTCCAGCTTATCCAGGGTTTCAACCATAAACTGCACCCATTGGCCGCTGCTTTTTTTCTCTATCTCTCCCATCGACAGCCGGCTCAGTTTTCCGGTCAGTTCTTTTCTTTGGCTTTCAATAATACGAAACGCCAAATTGTGGGAGGTCAGCGTCGATATTTCATGAAAAACAACATTTAAAATGAATCCGCCAAAAATCAGAAGCAAATCGCTTTGATAACCCGCAAACACTTTCTCCTCACCGATGATTTTCACCACAATATCCGCCAACCCGTAATACGGCAGCACGCCGCAGGCTACTCCGATGATTGCCGTCAAAACCGAAAATACAATTTGACCGGTATGATTTTTTAAAACCTTCACTTTCGTTTTTCTCCTTATAATGTCAAAAATATTTGGTACCCATGATGCAATGGCTCCGGCTGAAGCTTTCCTATGCTCTTGTATCATAAGTAATCGTTTTGCAAAATTGTTTACTGTTCCTAAAATGCAAGAAACCGAGCCGAAGCTCGATTTCAAAAGTATCATTTCAGTTTTAAATCTATTATTTTTTCCCAGGCATAATTCTGCGCCTCGGCCATCCGTTCTGCTATCTTGACCGCTTCTTTATACGGATAACCATGCGTTATCATCTCAAACATCGGTGTTAATGACATGGTTGAAAAGATATGAATCTCCTGATCTGACAACTTTGCCGGATTCAGTCCGTGCTTCTCCGCCGTTTTAAGGAACTGCCTGGCCGATGCCGCTTCAATATCAACAATCGTTTCTCTGATGTGTTCAAATCTTGTTCCGCCGGCACAGTTAAACATCAGCCGAAACGCATCAAAGTTTTCATAAATCAGCGCCAGCGCTTCTCTTGTTCCCCGCAGAGAATCTGCAAACATCTCTTCCGGATTTTCTTTCATATCATTCATCACCGCATCTGTGTGCCGGTCAAACAGCCGCAAAAGCTTGCGATAAGCCGGTTCAACCAGCGCATTGAAGATTTCTTCCTTACTGCCGAAATGCTTGTACAGCGCTCCGCCGGTTAACCCCGATTTTTTCGCGATGGAGCGGATTGATGCTTTTTCAAAGCCGCACTGCAAAAACTCCTGCTTCGCATTCTCCAGAATCAGCCGATGAGAATCCGTTTTATCCTTAGGCAAAGTTATCCCTTCTTTCTTTTGGTAGCTTGGCTTGCTCATGCCAAAAAATCATATTTTTAAGCTGACTGTACGCAGCGTTTTGACAGGGCTGAGCGTATACGGCTAAAAATATAAAGTCTGCCATCAAAAAAGCTTGATTGGTAAACAATGTTTACTAAAAGATATCACTTTTGAGAATGATTGTCAATAGCATTTTATTTTTTGTATATAACGGCGTACAAAAGTTCTTCACCCTGCCGGTGCGGCTTTGGGTGGAACGTTGCTGACCGCTGCAGCATCCGGTACTTCCATAAATATGTCTCCGCCACATCGATTCCAAAAAAGAAAAGCACCCCGGATTTCTCCAAGATGCTCTGCAAGCACTTTTCTATGCTATCCCCAAAAGCAAGAGAGTTCTCTCTCCGGGGAAAATACTTTTTTATTCCTTGCTTTTCGGAAGGAAATCTATGAGGTGCCTCCAAACGCCGTATGACGCGGAAAACATTTGCGGCTTCTGCTTCCCTCGTTAAACAACATTGCTTATCTCCAATCCTGTAAAGCAATATATTTTTTAAGCAATTTTCCAAATCAAATTTACGAAATGCCCTACGATAACGATAATAAACAGAGTGAATAGATTCACGGCATTGTTGGACATCCATGAGAAACCCTGAACAGGATTTTGCCCCGCATAGATTTTTTTATCGCTAAAAACACCTTCCGCTGTTAAATATTTTCGTTGGAACAACGCTCCCAAAACGCTGTCAATCAAAGTTCCTGCAAAAGCCATAAGTGTTACGAATGCCATGCCCTGATATCCAAACTGCGGAAAAGCAAGCCAAGCTGATAAAAATCCTCCTGTCAATCCTGCCCACAATCCCAGCCAACTTATTCCACCCGAAACACCTCGCTGAACATTTTTTCCTGTGATAATGCTAAAAACCCTTCCTTTCCCGAGTACACCAATCTCTGACGAAAAAGTATCCGCGGTTGCTGCTGCAAAAACCACAAAACTCAGTAAAGAAAACACCATATTATTCGGCGAAAAATATTTACAAAATACCAATATACAAGCCGGCAAAGAATTGGATACCACCTGCCGCCATGTCCTGGCACCACCAGATTCTTGAAATCGATCTGCTTCCAGCTTTCGTTCATTCTTAATCTTGCTGACACCGCTTCCCAGAAAATAAAAAGCATACAGACTCAAAGCAATCCAAACGCCACCCAGAAGATAAAGGGTTATCGCCGTCAAAATAGCAGCCACAGCACCATCTGATGTCAGCAATCGGAACTTGAAACTCACCAAAAGAACGCCAATTGAGAATATGAAGTAGATGAAAAAGAAAATATCGCCATAGTAAAATGACAAGGTGGCAAAGAGCGCCGAACCGATTGGCAGTGTCAAATTATCCGCGCCTTTGATTCCCGCTGCTTCGATAAATGCAGACAAAAATCCGTTGCATACAGCGATTAAAATAATCATGCCTATGCCGAGTCGCAAGATATGTTCAGCCTCTCCGACCGTCAGTAGAGTGATGGCGGTGACCACCGTCGCTACAACAAAGACTGTCACACTGCCTGCCAAAGTTTTATCCGGCGCAAAATAATAGGGCTTTTTCTTTCCGAATTTTGCTCCAACCAGTGCCGCCAAACCATCACCATAAGCCATGATCAGGACTCCGATTATCGGAAACATATCCCATCCGGTAGCAAAGCGAACCACGATCGTCACGCAAAGACTGATGGAATAATATACCGTTCCCCAACTGTCATCCTGTCTTTCCATTGAAGAAATCAAATTGTATTTTCGGCTCAATGCATTGATAATGACAAACAGTGCCGGGACGAAGATTGCCGCTTTGACATCGGTAAAAAAAGCGGAAGCAAAAACCCAATTCCCCAGCATAATATGAATAAATTTACGGCTCAGCTCGCCTTGATTCTTCTTAAAAAACAATGTTGAAAAACCAATTATAGCAAAAATATATATAAAAGATAGTCCTATCAACAAAATATTCATAGATTCTCCTTATCCTGAACTCGTTCGTTCACCTTTCCTTTTTCCTCATGTCCTTCGTTACAATTGAAGTTCTTCCTCTTAACTTGCTCAACTCTGCTCGCCACCATTTTCAGCAAATCACTCTTGCACTTGGCGTTGGTGTAGCATCTTTTGGTAAAACAATTGTAATTATTTTTTCTGACTTCTTCCAAAATCGTCTGATAAAATACAGCCGCAGCCGTCACCGGAAAGAGCGCATCCGAACTGAACATATATAAATGCTTATAAAATTTATCATAGTAATACTCCGCGAGCAGAGCCATCTCCTCCCATAGATGAACCACTTTATCCGCCACCTTAAAATTCGGTTAAAAAAATGAATGCCATCTTTGCCAAACGGTGGGTAAAGCCGAAAGATTTTCCAATTCTTTTCTTGTAACGCTATATTTTTTCATAAAAGTTTGCGGAATATAGATTCTGTTTCTGTTTCTCAAATCCTCTCCGATATCTCTGAGAATATTTGTAATCTGCATCGCAATTCCCAATTCTTCACACATCGATCCATAGCGCTCATCCGCGTTCTCACCTCGCAGCATCGGTGCTAACATCAGCCCTACCGTACCGGCTACTTTTTTGCAGTATAGGATTAAATCATCTTTGTCCTCTATGATTTTAAAATCAATATCGCTTTTTTGTCCGTCAATTTGCTCAAGCAATGCTTCAAGTGGAATTTGCCGAATTCGAACGGCATTTTCAAAAGCAGGCCACCAGGCATATTTTTTATAATTTTCTCTCTGACTACTGCCGTTATACAAAGATTTCACATCTTCTTCCAAAAGGTTTAAGAGTTGAAGCCGCGTCTCCTTGCTCTGCGATTCTATATCTGCCAAATCATCCGCATATCGACAAAATGCATAGACCGCCGTTATATCTAAAAACTTGGTTCGCTCAATTTTCTCCAATGCCGCATGGAAACTTGATGCGTTTTTTTGCATAATCTCTTCGGCGACTTGGTATGATGGCTGTAAGTTCATGAGAAATTCGCTCCTTCCACATCAAGGCGAAGTTCCTCGGCGCATATTTTGCCGCTCTGCATCACAATAGGCACTCCGGCTCCCGGATGCATGCTGCTGCCGGCAAAATATAACCCTTCGCAGGAAAGACATTTTGCCTGTGGTCTCAGATGATTGCTTTGAGTTAAAGTAGGCTGCAATCCAAAAGTCGCACCTCGATAGGCATTGAAAGAGTTCATAAAATCGCGAGGCGTAAAATAGCGCTCGGAAGAGATTTTCTCTCTCAAGTTTTTCAAAGAAGGCAACTTCTCCAATGCAGAAATGGCATGCTCTCTATAATAACCGACTGTCGCATCATCCCATTCGTACTGCGATGCCTCCACATCCGAGACCGGAATCAGAAGATAAAAAGAAGATTTACCCTCAGGTGCCATTGTTGAATCGACATTGGAAGGAATATGAAGATATACGGATGGTTCTTTGATTTTACTTCCGTCAAAAATACTTTTCAAATTTGAATCCAAATCATCTGCGACGACAAAGGTATGGGCAGCAAGATCCGGATAAACTCCTTCCACTCCCCAATAAAAGACAAGGCAGGAACAGGAATAATCCATAGAATCGATCTTGGCGGAATCATATTTTCCTTTGGCGGAATCATCCCGGATCAGATTTTTCATCGCGTATGGAAAATCGGCATTACAAACCACCAAATCTGCCGGAATTTCTTTGCCCAAAACCGAAATACCTCTCACCTTATTATTTTTCGTAATAATTTCTTCCACAGGCATCTCGTAATGAATCACCCCGCCAAGTTCTTCAAACAGTTTCGCCATCTGACCAGCCATCGTAAACATTCCGCCTTTTATAAACCAAACTCCGTAAAGCAACTCAATCATGGGAATGATATTGTATAAAGAAGGTCCTTTTTTCGGAGAAACCCCAATATATAAAGTTTGAAAGCTGAGCATCTGTTGGAAGTCTTTGTCCGGTATGAACTTTGCCATCATTTGATCCGCACTGTCAAAAGTTTTTAATTTCAAGGCATTCCAAAGAACCTTCGGGTTGTAAAAATCACGTTTATGCCTAAAAGGCTTGGTAATAAAATGCTCCAACGCAACCTGATAGCGCTTGTAAATCGAGCTGAGATAATCATACAATCCCATCGAATTTTCAAAGCCCTTGCTTTCAAAAGTTTTATGCAGTTCTTCCAAATCATTCGAAATAGAATAGGATCTTAAAGTCGACGAATTAAAATATACATCATACATCGGAGCCAATTTGACCATAGGAATGTAGTCGTCCGGATTGCGCCCCGCGATTTCAAAAATTTCTCGATAAACTGACGGCATCATCACCAAGGTCGGCCCGACATCAAAAGAATGACCATCAAATTCCAATCGATGCATCTTTCCGCCGGGAACAGCATTTTTCTCATAAATCTCTACTTCATATCCGGCATTTTGGAGACGAATTGCAGCAGAAAGTCCACCAATTCCAGCACCTATAACCAATACTTTTTTCATAATCCTCCTTCAATAGCGTTTTTTGTCAGCTCAAAAAATCACTACAAAAATCATTGGCTCGTGCCTCCCTTGTGGGACAATGAGTTGTAGTAGTAAAATCAATCAAAACTTTTATAGTTCCAATTGTATCCCTTTTTTTCGTAAGTTTTCTATACACTCAAATAGATATTCCGTATTATGTTCTTTGTAAATTGGGCTATCTATCTTTTTTTCTTCAAGATTATAGTAATTTTCTGCTTTCTTTCCTCTATAATTCTTATCTCTCCATTCTTCAGAAACCTTATATCCTCTTTTTTCCATTTCATCCATAACTAATGAATGATACATAAATAAGTGATATGGAGAATATAAAAATACATAATCTACTGTTTTATGTTTCTTATTCCACCCATTTCCCCTAAGCGCACAGCATTCTCTATGTTGTCCAAGAAGCTGATTTTTAGGCAATAGATGAATCATTTGTTCATGCCAGAGTCTCATCTTGTTCTCCTGTTAATAAAGTAGATTCTTGTAAATATTTATTTGGATATTTCTTTAGTAAGGTATTGATATATTCAATCACAGATTTCTGATTATTCTTCCCTGCCATATATTCTTCTAATATATTAAATAATCCTTGTTTTTCAATTTCGCTTGCCTCTTTTTTGAAATATCCCCATACATGAAGAATAGCATTACTAAAATCTTTTTTACTTTCTTTTAGATCCCTTGCTTTTTGTATTTTTTCATTTAAAAATAAAATATCTACTTCTTTTGCTTTCAAATACTCTCTTATCTCCAGATATGCCTTATGCGATTTACTCAGCACATAATATTTATTTTTTGCCCATACATCTTCACATTCTTTTTTTATATTCTTGTGCTTCACTTTGCGCCTTCTTTCAAAATATTCTCAGCATCATCTATGAAATATCTCAGTACTTTATACCTATTCAAATATGCCCTAAATCTATATATTTATTATACTATCATGTATAGCCATATTAATCAACTCATAGCTTAAAACATTATAATCTATTTTTTATCAAGCTTCCGTCCATTTGCTGCCAGAAACCACCTCGGGCTTCGCCCTCGGTCCTTTCTGGCATTCTTATATTTTCAATCAAAAAAGAAAGCCCTTGAATGCCAAGCATTCGGGCTTTCAAAAGTTTTTGTATTTATCTCACGATCCGACAATCCGAAACCATCGGATTGCCAAATTATTTCTTATCCCTTTTTATAATCTTCCAATATCCCTTTCGGCTGGAACCTATTCGTTCAATCATGCTGCTGTCCTGCAGCCCTTTCATAACACGCTTAACAGACATCAGAGAAATTTGTAGTTTATCTTTTAATTCCAGCTGTGTAATTGACGGTTCCTCTGTAAGAATTACCAACGCCTTCGCCATATTGATTTTTAGAAAATCTTCTCGATTGGTTTCTCGATTGGTTTCTCGATTGGTTTCTCGATTGGTTTCTGAACCGATTTCCCTATCAAATGAATACTTATCATCTAATGGCACAACAATCCGAAACACATCCCCCTCCTCAAACACAGGATCTTTTCCAGAATAGGCTCTTGTATATTTGAACAACTTATGCACACCAGAACCTAATCTGTCAGCTCTGCCAATATTTCTGAAAAAAGATGCAATCAATGGATTTTTCGGATTTGGCTCCAGATTTTCCGGCGTAATGAATCCGTTAATTGTTGGAGTGAAAATAGCAGGGTTGCTGATAACAGCGATAAAATTCTTCACCATATCTGGTGCGGCTCTCGGTGGAATACCACTAACCGTTCCATCATCCAGTACTCCCATAAATATGTCTCCGCCAAATCGATTCAAAAAGGAGCATACACTTTCATAAGTATCAGATTCAATACCATTACCACAGCGTTTAAACTCAACTGCGACAGTTTCACCGATTTTCAATATTGATTTTAAAGTTTTTGAATCCACAAGACATCCCCCCTTCAAAAAGTTATTATACTCTAAACTGTTAGCAATATCAATGAACGGTATTTTTAACTTTTCATTTTATATCAAAATTCCATCAACTATAAAAGGTGAGATCACTAACGCCGTCTCACCTTGAAACTTGATTTTATTCTTTAATTTCTGCCAGCACCATTTGACAAAGAATCATTTTATTCTTTACCAACACCATTTGACAAAGAACCTTATATTTTCAATCAAAAAAGAAAGCCCTTGAATGCAAGCATTCGGGCTTTCTTCCCCTTTCCTTCTTCTCCGATAAGCAGATTTGCTGCCTGAAACCACCTCGGGCTTCGCCCTCGGTCCTTTCTGGCATCCTTATATTTTCAATCAAAAAAGAAAGCCCTTGAATGCCAAGCATTCGGGCTTTCTTCCCCTTTCCTTCTTCTCCGATAAGCAGATTTGCTGCCTGAAATCACCTCGGGCTTCGCCCTCGGTCCTTTCTGGCATTCTTATATTTTCAATCAAAAAAGAAAGCCCTTGAATGCAAGCATTCGGGCTTTCTTTCCCTTTCCTTCTTCTCCGATAAACAGATTTGCTGCCAGAAACCACCTCGGGCTTCGCCCTCGGTCCTTTCTGGCATTCTTATATTTTCAATCAAAAAAGAAAGCCCTTGAATGCAAGCATTCCGGCTTTCTTTCCCTTTCCTTCTTCTCCGATAAGCAGATTTGCTGCCTGAAATCACCTCGGGCTTCGCCCTCGGTCCTTTCTGGCATTCTTATATTTTCAATCAAAAAAGAAAGCCCTTGAATGCAAGCATTCCGGCTTTCTTTCCCTTTCCTTCTTCTCCGATAAGCAGATTTGCTGCCAGAAACCACCTCGGGCTTCGCCCTCGGTCCTTTCTGGCATTCTTATATTTTCAATCAAAAAAGAAAGCCCTTGAATGCAAGCATTCCGGCTTTCTTTCCCTTTCCTTCTTCTCCGATAAGCAGATTTGCTGCCAGAAACCACCTCGGGCTTCGCCCTCGGTCCTTTCTGGCATTCTTATATTTTCAATCAAAAAAGAAAGCCCTTGAATGCAAGCATTCCGGCTTTCTTTTTTGATTGAAAATGCAAATCTGCTTATCTTTTGGAAAATTGAGGGGCGCGACGGGCTTTTTTGAGACCGTATTTCTTTCTCTCTTTCATCCGCGGGTCGCGAGTTAAGAAGCCTTCTTTTTTCAGAGCCGGACGATTGTCGGCATCTACTTCCAAAAGTGCTCTGGCAATACCGTGCCGGATTGCACCGGCCTGACCGGTAAATCCACCGCCTTTAACGGTGATTTTGGCATCATAGCGTCCCAATGCGCCAATCAAAGTCAACGGCTGACGAACAATCGTCTTTAAGGTTTCCAAACCAAAATATTCGTCAATACTCTTTCCGTTTATCGTAATATTCCCATTACCGGGAACTAAATATACTCTTGCTACACTGCTTTTTCTGCGACCTGTGCCGTAATATTGTACTGAAGCCATGGATTACCCTCCTTTATTAGCCTAATTGAATGTTCAGTGTCATCGTTTCCGGTTTCTGTGCTGCATGCGGATGCTCCGCACCGCTGTACACCCGAAGCTTCTTCAAGGTCTGACGGCCCAAAGAGTTTTTCGGCAGCATACCCTTAACGGCATGCATAACAACTTCTTCCGGTTTATTCTTTAATAAATCCCTGTACTTAACTGACTTCAATCCGCCGGGATATCCGGTGTGATGATAATGGAACTTCTTGTCCAATTTATTTCCGGTCAATACCACCTTATCGGCGTTCACTACAATCACAAAATCTCCCATATCAGCGTGGGGGGTAAATGTCGGTTTATTTTTTCCGCGCAGCACCTTAGCTACTTCCGATGCAAGTCTTCCTAAAGTTTGTCCCTCAGCATCAACAACATACCATTTTCTACTGATTTCGGCTGCCTTTGGCATGAATGTTTTCATCAATCTTCCTCCTTGTTCTTTTCCGGTTTTCTTTGTCATTCATAAGATCCGGGGCTAAGGGATATATGAATTCACATTTAGTTATTATATTAAAATTATCTTCTGCTGTCAAGTACCTTTTTTGAATTTTGATTAGAGTTCCGGCCAGCATGGTTGATACCAGCGAAAATCTTAGCTTAAAAAAGTATATCCATCATTTATGCCTATTTTCTAACGCTATGCCTGAACCGTAACGCACCTGGCCGCAATCCTTTTTTATAAACCCAAAACCTTGACTGCATTTGTGCCCAGCACTTTTTCCCGTTCCTGATCATTTAACTCGGTCAGACTTTCCTGATATCTGGAAATCGGCAACAGCGGATAATCGGTTGCAAATAAAATCTTATCCAAAATACCAATCTCACGGACAGCCCGATAAATCGCCTTATCATATAAAAAGACGGCAGCCGCCGTATCATAATAAACATTTGCAAACGCCGCCCGTATTTCTTTCATTAGTTCAAAAAACAGCAGCCCGCCGCCAAAATGCGCTAAAATAATCGGTAACTCCTGATGGTGATAAATAAAGGTTTCCACTTCCTTCATCGTTACCTTGGTTTTTCCGGCATAGACATGTCCTACGGTTTCATTCGTATGCAGCAAAAGCGGCAGTCGGTATTCCTGCAAATAATTTTTGAAGTGAGTCTGATGAAGCGTCGTCAGATCCATTTTTTGCCCCTCGGGAAAAAGCTCACCCACGCCCCTTAATCCACCTTCATAGCAGCGGCGGATTTCCTGAGCCATATCGGGATGGCGCACCGGCAAAACCATAAACCCAATCAAGCGGTCAGGATTTTGCCGCACCGCTTCCATTGTGTAATCATTGACATAGCGACACAGCCCCATATCCTGAAAGCCAAAGCCAAAGACAACTCCTTTATCAAAATCATTGTCCTGCAAATGAGCGGTCACTTGCTCATAAGTAGCAAAGCGATTATGCGGCGTTTCCGATAACAGCCGGAAATAGGGCTCTTTTTCTCCGATTTTCTTAAAATCCCGAATAATATCCGGTGGCGTAATATGAATATGGCTATCTATCTTCATGCTTTCCCTGCTTTCTTTTTCGCCGGTAACTTGCTTGACAACTTAGCCGATGTTGTCACCCGCCGGCATCAGCAATCCCTGGCTAACGCTTTCAACATCCCTGTCAAACTGCCGGTACTTAATTACTCAACTTTCCCCTGATCGAAGTGCTTCGTACTTCTGCCCGGGCGGGCAATCTGCCATAGTCTTTTTTGACTCTATCCCGCTCGGAGAGCAGATGCCCTGATCGAAAGCTTCGCTTTCTGCCCGGGCGGGCAGTCTGCATGGACTCACTCCCGCGATTTGCTTTGCAAATCGCGGGAGTGAGTCCATGCAACGAGTCTAAAAAAGACTGTTCTGGCGAACATGGGAAAGTTGAGTTAATTATTTAAACATTAAACCGGAACAGAATAACGTCGCCGTCCTTGACCACATATTCCTTGCCTTCCTGCCGCACCAGTCCCTTTTCCTTGGCCGCCTGATAATTGCCGCAGGCAATCAGGTCATCATAGGACACTATCTCCGCTTTGATAAAGCCTCGCTCAAAATCACTGTGAATCTTACCGGCCGCTCCGGGAGCCTTAGTTCCCTTGGTAATCGTCCACGCCCGCACCTCTTTTTCTCCGGCCGTCAGATAGCTGATTAGGCCAAGAAGCGAATAGGAAGCATGAATCAATTTATCCAGGCCCGAATCCTTTAAGCCCAGTTCTTCCAAAAACTCTTTCTTTTCCGCTTCGTCCAAATCGGCAATTTCCGACTCTAACTTAGCACTGACCACAAAAGCCTCTGACCCCTCAGCTGCCGCCAGTTCTTTCACCGACTGCACAAAAGGATTGGCCGCACCGTCGTCCGCCAAATCTTCTTCCGCCACATTGGCCGCATAAATCGTCGGCTTGGCGCTGAGCAGATTGAATTCTTTCAGCATTTCGGCTTCTTCTTCCGTCATCGTCATCCGCCGAACGGATTTTCCGCCTTCTAAGACTTCTTTGATCCGCAATAAAAAGTCCATCTCGCCCTGTAATGATTTATCAGCTTTCACCGTCTTTGCCGTTTTGGCAATCCGGCGTTCCAAGATTTCCAAATCCGAAAAAATCAGCTCCAGCTGAATGGTTTCAATATCGCGCAAAGGCTGAATCGAACCATCTACATGGACGATATTGCTGTCCTCGAAACAGCGAACAACATGCACCACCGCATCAACTTCACGAATATGGCTTAAAAACTTATTTCCCAGTCCTTCGCCTTGACTGGCTCCTTTCACCAAGCCCGCAATATCCACAAACTCAATCACCGCCGGCGTTGTTTTTTGCGACTGATATAACTCCGTCAAAACCTGCAGCCGCTTATCCGGTACGGTAACAATCCCGACATTGGGGTCAATCGTACAAAACGGATAATTGGCAGCCTCTGCCTTATCCTTGGTCAAAGAATTGAATAATGTACTCTTGCCCACATTGGGGAGGCCTATGATTCCTAATTTCATAATATATACTTCTCCTTTGATTGTGTTTTATTTTGCGAATATTTTGTGACTTGCTGTTTCATCCAATTCAGCGGCAAACCCATGAAAACACTGGAAATACACCCTTTTATCGCTGCCGTCATAATTGCATTAAGGGCATTATCTATTCTTATCTTTTCACCGGCTGTTGCCATAACAGTAACATTATATCAGCATTTCGGGCTTTGTCAATTGGCAGGGAGCAGAAGCTCTCTCAGAATAACCCCCGACATTTTTGTTGTCGCAGGCCAAAAGTTTGAAAAGCGAATTGTCATATTACTATAAAAGGCGAGATAGCCAAATGCCATCTCACCTTAAGCCCTGATTTTATTCTCAAAAACTGACCAACACCATTTGACAAAGAGTCTATCTTCCTATCCATTAAAAAAAGGGGCTTCTTGGTTTTTCTTCTACTCTTGAGCTTTCAAAAGAAAAATTCTTCTTCCGCTTCTCCTTTGATATCTATAGACCAAAAAATCAAATCATTTTTCACACAACCATACCCAAACTCAATCTTGTCGTTTTTTTATTAAGCCCCACGAGTTCTCCTCACCCTCGATTTCTTTTAATACATATTTTTTCTCCAGTAGATCCCTTATTTTATGAAAATTATAAAACCTCAACTCACTTGGCTCTTTCGTTCCGGTTTTATTTTATATTGATATAAATCTTGAACATCAGAATGTTCCGTATCTCTGCTAAATTCTGCCGGTTTCGCCTTATTGTAACTTCCAAAATTAAGATTCCATTCTATGACATTTAAATTCATAATCTTTCCATTCAAAATTAGACTAACAAAATTTATATTTTCCACTTCATCCCATTATGTTTAATTTCATCGCTCTCTTCATTCGAAAGTACATAATAAGTACCTTCTCCCCTTAACAAAGACACGGATACAATTTGAGCATTTCCTTTTTTATCAAAGGTAAGTTTAAACAAATCAAAGATTGGATCGCCGGTTTTGCATAGTAGTATCCGGCTTATCTCTTTATTTGCCTTCTGCACTTTCAAAACCTTATAATACTTTTCTAAAACTACTCCATATTCCAGTTCTAACAACTTATACAAAGAAAAATCACCTGTTAACTTTTCATAAATTCCCGGAAATCGTTTTAGCGGAATATAATTATTATCAATCATAATCGGTCTTTCGTCTGCATACATAACACGTTTCAAATAAATTACTTCATCATCCGAGTTAATTTCCAAATCTTTTGCGTAAGACTCCGTCACTTTAATAATCTGTTTTTCTATGATTTCTGAATTGACTTTTTTCCCGTTTTGGGTAATAGCCTCATGAAAGCCGCTCACGCCTTGATCCAGTCTCGCCTTAGTTTCCGGACCAATAACGAAAGTTCCTTTTCCCTGCTTTTTAACCAATACCTCCTCGTCGCACAACTCCTTAATCGCCCGGCGAACCGTAATTCTACTGACGTTGTATTGTTTTTCTAATTCCGCTTCACTGGGCATACGATCTCTATAGCTATACTTCTTACTTTCAATTTCCTTTTTTATTACATTTTTGAGTTGTTCATACAGCGGTGTTGACACATTTTGATCCAGCATTGACTTCTTCTCCTATTTTCTCTTATTTTACGACGTCTTTCCTCAATGAAACCTGCTGGTACAGGTAAAACTGAGCCTTTTAGAAATCTTTTCATTTCTATTTTGCCTCAATGTCATACCCGGGATTCATACTGTCCAAATCTCCTCTTTTAACCTTTTCTTTTACAAGTTCCCTTTCAATATCTCGCAATTGCTTATCATACCTTTTTAAAATCAAATTGTCAACTTACCTTATCCGGCTATGCTCTTTAATCCATCGAATGAGGATGCCCAAATCCTCCATGAATAGTGCAACTGACAGCCGCTCGTTCCGCTGCATAGTCCAAAGCATCTTCCATTATTTTTCCATCTTCATAAGCAGTCAAAAATCCAGCAATAAAACTATCCCCCGCTCCCATCGTATCTACTATATTTATTTTTTTAATCCCCTGGTGATAAAATTTTTCTCCATCATAAAAAATTGCCCCTTTGGATCCTCTGGTAATCCCTCCAATCTTGGTTCCCAACTTGTGCACCTGTTTTAAGAACGTTTCACATTCCTCAACCGTCATATCCGAACCGGAAAAAAACGCATATGTCAGATATGGACAGACTCTCCGTAAATACTCTTGCTCTTTTTTATCAGAAAAATCAAACGATATCCGGCAAATCTGCGAAAGCCTTTCCAATTCATATTCTAAACTGGAATAGCAGCTGGTATGGCAAACATCGTATTCTTTGATAATCGCTTCGTCCTCTTCGACAATTCTAATAGCAAACAAGTGCTGACAGCTATCCCGTATCCCCGGCGCAAACACTCGATCTCCATCTTTTAAATACACTCTTGGCTGAGCTGTGGGAGCGTATACCTTTCTGGATCGCTCAAAAGTAACCCCCTCTTCCGTCAAACACTGCTTGATATACTCCGCACGTTCATCATCTCCAAATATTCCGATATAATTGACTCTTTCCGCCCCATTTTTTTTACAATTCACCGCTACATTAAGGGCATTTCCACCCGGAAAATATATTTTTTCATCTATATAGCAATCCGTCACATTATCACCAATCGCAATCAATCTCATATCTTAAAACCCTTCCTCTTCTTATCAAAGTTTCAAATATTGGTTATGATAGGCAGGCCTCTATCCTTTCACCGCACCGGCAGTCATACCCCGAACAAAGTTCTTCTGCATGATAATAAATAAAATCATAATCGGGGAACAAGCAATTACCATACCAGCCAAAACCACACCCCATTCCGTCATCAAGCCATCGCTAAAAGTCATCAAGCCGACTGGAATCGTGCGAAGCGCAGAACTATCCACAAAAATTGTCGCAAACACAAACTCGTTCCATGCATAATATGCCGTCATAATCACCACCGTAGACAAAATCGGCTTGGATAACGGCAAATAAATGCTTTTATAAATTCCAAATAGTTTTGCTCCATCAATGATAGCCGCTTCCTCCAACTCCTTGGAAATGGTGACAAAAAACGACCGAACAAGCATAATCGAAACCGGAAGTCGAAACGCAATGTACGGCAAAATCATTGCCCAGAGCGTATTTTTTAGTTTTAGCGTCTTTAACAGCATAAACAAAGGAAGTAGGCATACCTGCGGGGAAAGCAACAATCCGCACAAAAAAAGTAAAAACACAAAATTGCCAAACTTTCCTTTAATTTGACACACTCCAAAAGCGGCAAAAGATGCCACGAACACTACTCCGATTAGGGTTACGATAGTTACGATTAAACTATTTACAAAGTATAGCGAAATTCCCTTATTCCAGGCGGTCACATAATTTCCCCATAGCCACTTCTGAGGAAAGCCCCAAACATCACCATATATCCCTTGATAGTCCTTAAAAGAAGACATTAAAATCCATAACAAAGGATAAATAATCAAAACGGCCAAAATACAAAGGATTATAAACCATATTGCCTCTCCTATCCCAATTTTTTTCCGTTTTAATCGTTTTTTCATCATCTGCCATCCTCCTTTTCTGTGCCATAACTGAAAAATTGCACGGAAGATAGTGTAGCGGTAATTACAAAAATCAACATCGCAATCGTCGATGCGTAGCCCATATTGTTTTTTATAAAGCCAGTCTGATACATATGCAAGGATAATACCATAGTCGCTGTACCCGGACCTCCGCCGGTTAAAATATACGGCTCATTAAATACGGTAAAAGCACCTACAACCGTCAAAATCATCGTGACAAAAAACATTTGTTTTACTTGCGGAACCGTAATATAAAAAAATCTTTTGATTTTTCCAGCACCGTCTATTTCTGCAGACTCATACAAATCTTTCGGAATTTTCTGAATTGCTACAATAAAGAGCATAGCCACATAGCCCGTACTCTGCCACTGGGATACCGCAATAACAGCAAGCATAGCCGTTTTTTTGCTTCCCAGCCAAATCTTGGCAAGGCTTTCCAACCCCATCGTTTTTAAAAAACTATTTAGCAATCCCATTTGAGGATTATAAATAAATTTGAACAATAAGCATACAACCGTCATCGAAATAACGGTCGGGATAAAATACACACTCCTGAAAAATGGAGCCACTTTACGAAATACCGTATCCTCCAGTACAGCCGCAAGTAACAGCCCAAATCCTACCTGAATAATAATTGAAATCACTGCATAGAGAATATTATTTCCCAAGCAGGTCAAAATAGTTTTATCAGAAAACAGATATTTATAATTGGTCAGCCCCACCCATTCTCTGCTAACCGAAGAAAGCGTAAAAGACTGAAAACTATATACAATATTTTCAATCAAGGGAAAATATATAAATGTTCCAAGGAGCAGAAGTGCTGGTACCGCAAAAATAAATGCTTCCAAGTTCTTTTTCTTTGTCAAAATCATCCACCCCCATCTTTTGTTTGGTTCAGGGGCAGCTTTTGCCCCTGAACCCCTTTGAATCTAGGATTAATGTAACGATGCCGCTGCTGCTCTTACCTGTTCCATTGCACTTTCCGGCGTTTCATCCCCGGTTGCTATTGCCTGTGCCATTTGGCCATATACAGTATATACAGCCGGATCACACGCATTATCAAACCAAGGAACTAATTGGCTTGCATTTTGAATAATACTCATAGCCTCTAATTGTGCCGGTAACGCATTGGTTTCATCTACCGCACCTGCAACAGATGAAATATCGCCACATTTTGTTGTCAAATATTCTCCGCCGTTCTTACTTACCAACCATTTCAAGAACTTTTTACATTCTTCGGGATTTTTCGTTTTATTGCTAATCATAAATCCTTCCGGTGCGCCTGTCAGAGCATTCACATCACCCTTCCCCTCTTCAAATGCAGGGAAATTGAAGAAGCCATACTCAAACCCCTCCGGAATAGACTTTTCTAACATAGTAATTTCTGCGAACTGCAAGTACATAATCGGCGCCTTTTCGGCTGCAAAATAAGTATTTCTTGCAGTTTGATGATCAATTGCCGTACTCATCATTCCCATATAAGTCGTTAACTGTTGCCATTTTTTCAAAACTTCCGTATAACCGGGATCTGTAAATTCACCCGTTGCCGCATTATAATCTTTTGCTAAAACTTCCGGATCAATCATTCTCTGATTCATGCTTCCCAAATAGTGAAGAGATTCAAAGCCATCGGCTAAACCGGCAATAACCGGCGTCTCATAACCAGCTGCCTTTAAAGTATCCAATACTGCAATAAACTCGTTCCAAGTTTTTGGAATCGTTAACTTATTTTCTTCAAAAATTTTCTTATTGTAATAAAACACTTTGCCGTCCTGAGACCATGGCACACCATAAATTTTACCGTCAAATGTAAACTTGTCGATGCTGGCTTGAGCAATTTTGGAAGACCATTCCGTATCGTCTTTATACATATCATTTAATGAAGCAACATTGCCCGGAGCAATCATTTCCTGAGCGAAAGTACCCGACCAAGAAGAGAAAATATCCGGAATCTCATCCGTACCAACAACCATACGAATTTTCTCTTTGTACTGATCGTTCAAAATACAGTCCATGTTAATGGTAACGTTTGGATTTTCATCCATATATTTCTGAATCAATTCCTTAAACATAGAGTTTTTCGGATCATTTGGCCAGCGATGAAAGAAATTAATCACCACTTTCTCACCAGAACTTGAGGTATCTGCCGGCTTTGAAGCATCTACCGGCTTTGTCGTATCTGTTTCTTTGCTGTTACTTCCGCATCCTGCCAAAGAAAGTACAGCCAATGTGACTACGGATAATAATACTGCTGCTGCTCGTTTCATCTTCATAATGTTTCCTCCTTATCACTTCTTGGTAACAAAACAATGAAAAATCACCCTTTTTATGCTTCTTACATCATCTTCTTCCGTCAAAATCGAATATCCAATTAATATTCTAATTTCCACATATAACGACGAACACTAAGTTCATGACCTCTCTGGTATGCAAATTCGTCTGCCAAAGCCCGAAGAACCGCACCGGCAACCAATGGGGCAAAGTACTCTCTGACACTCTCAGCAATACCTGTCATGTCAAACTTTTCGCAGTCCACCAGCATAATCTTATCCGAATATTTCTGGCAAAAATTATAGGCTCTTTCATCCAAAGGTCTGGTAGAGCCAAGCCCTTTGATAATAATGAACGGAACATCATAATCTGTAACCTCAAACGGCCCATGGAAATATTCACCGGCATGGATACAGTTGGAATGAATCCATTGCATTTCCATCAGCAAGCAAATAGCAAAAGAATACGCCTCGCCGTAACAAGCACCGCTTCCCATAGTATAGATTAAGTTTTCTCTCTTATACTGCTTTCCCCACTGTTTTAAGGTCTCTGCATATTGTGTTTTTGCTTTATTTAAGACTTCGTTTATATGATCTACCGAAACGACTCCTTCTTTGAATTTATCGCAAGGCGAAATAGCATCTAAAATACGGAATGCCAAAGAATACAATATAGCTTTATTTAAATCACTAGCATCCGCATCCTTCCCCCAATCATAATGAATGGGATACTCTGCCGCTTTCCATAATGGAGAATCTACCAAATTAGATAATGCGATAGTAGTTGCTCCCTTTTCCCTGGAAACCTCAACCGCCTTGACTGTCTCCGGTGTATTTCCGGAATGAGAGCAGGTAATAACAACCGAATCTGCCCCTAACGCTTTGGGCTTTTCATGTACAAACTCATTTGCCGTATAAATACTCGCCGGAATCTCAATCTCTTTGTCAAACATAAACCGCACCGGCATCATAAAGGCTTGAGATCCCCCACACGCCACAAAATAAAAATGATTGATACGCTTTTTGGCTGCAACTGCTGCAACCGCTTTGTTAATCTGGTCAATGTGTTCCTGCTTCATAATCGCCCTCCATTTTTATATTAGTTCGCATTGTATATAACGTTATATAATGTGATAATATAATATATTATATTATGCCGTTTGTCAATTATTTTTTGACTGTAAAGTGAAAAAGTAATTTCCACACGGAAGGGGGGACGTGGATTTTTGCCTTCCCCTTATTTCAAAAGCAGCCTGTGGAAGTTTCGATATACCAGCGGAAGCAGGGCAACAGCAAGCACGGCATAAAAAACTATGATGAAAGGAATTTGCCGGAAAACGATGCCTCCGATCTGGTAGACGTATGGGATACGGGCGCAGTTTAATATGTTCGTCAACTGATCCGGCGTCAGGCTGAAAAATGTGCGAAACGGCAGGACGCGTCCGATAAACGGCGACACGCAGAATAAAACAAACGGAACCACTGCCGCAATACTCATCGTCCTTGTTTTTGAGGCAATCAACATGGCCACAGAGGCGGCAAGCAGGCTTGCGATATACCCCCCTAAAACGAGAATGCCATACATCTGGCCAAACGTAACAGAATAAACAGCATACGGCCGACTTAACCGATACGTAGTGGCTGCGCCGCTGATACCCATAAAAGCAAAGGAAATAGCAGAAAGAACGCCAATCCCAATCCAGTAAACCAAGGTTGCAACAATCAAACCGGCACAGATTTTCGCGTATACCGCATTGCTCCGTCCATGCCTTGTCGAAAAGAACACTGCATCAGCCTTATACTGAAATTCCTCTGCAAAGATGCCGGCAGATAAAAAGCCAATCACAATAATCAGAATAAGACTGCCTGTTGTAGCATACAGCAGCATCGTCTCCCAAGAATCGTATGCCTCATAGATAAAAGGAGTGTCGATTTTTTCATACTGCTCCATCAGGAACGCTTGTTTCTCCGGGGTATCTCCATATTCCTTGCTCATTTTTCTCAAGTTCTTATGATAAATATCATAGAGCGAGGCAATTTGAGCTGAATCTGCGGAGAGAATCGCTTCATAGTCATCAAAGCTATTAAACTCACCAACCAACATTCTGCTGGCCCAAAATATGATGTCTATGGTAGACTGGGAATCACCGGCTCGACTGCTTTCTACGCTCTTGGCAATTACTTCCGGCGTCAGTTCTCCTTGCCACCGGTTTTTATCGGCAATCATAATGCGCGCAGCCGAAAGACCGGTCACGATTTCTCCGCCGGTGCTTACAGTCCGGGCGCGAAAACTGCCAACTGCAAAGATGCTGAAAACAACCATCAGCAGCAGCGCAGCCGCAAGCAATACACGATTCATCCGCTTATTCAGGATTTTCTTTAGTTCATATTTCAATATCATTCTGCTTCACCTGCTTTCTCCCCAAAATAAAAGAGGAACGCATCTTCCAAAGTGACCTGTTCCTGCCGGGCATCCGCCACGGGAGGATAAGCCGAAAGAATACGCAGTTCCGCACCGTGCGGGGCCGTTTTCACATTTGCCACCAAATAGCGTTTCAAATATTCATCGACTTCCTGCCGGGGAACCGTGCAAGTCCATACCTCTTTGCCGATGGCAGCCACGATTTCCGCGGCCGTTCCGGTAAAGAAAAACTCGCCCTTGTTCATCAGGATAATTTCGTTTGCAATAAACTCAACATCCGAAACGATGTGGGTTGACAGCAAAACCAACCTGTCCTCAGCAAGCTCACTGATAAGATTTCGGAACCGGATTCGCTCATTCGGGTCAAGACCGGCGGTCGGCTCGTCCAGAATCAGAATTTTAGGGTCATTTAATATGGCTTGCGCAATACCGACCCGCCGCAGCATACCACCGGATAGTTTTCGCATCTTGGTTTTAGCCGCCTTTATCATGCCGACCCGCTCCAAAAGACCGTTAATCCGGCTCTTGGCAAAGGCCGGCCGCAATCCCTTTATGGACGCGATATACATCAGGTAATCTGTCACCGTCAGATCAGGATAATAGCCAAAATCCTGCGGAAGATACCCTAACTGCCGCCGATAAGTTCCTTCCATTTCCCAGATGTCTTTGCCATCGTAAGTAATGTTTCCCCGAGATGGTCGGATTAGGGTACAGATCATTCGCATCAGCGTTGTTTTTCCTGCCCCATTCACACCCAGTAGGCCATAAACACCACTCGTCATGGTCAGATTCACATCTTTTACCGCCGTGAGCGCATCGTATTTTTTGGTTAAACTATTCAAAGACAGTTCCACTTAGATTCACCTCCCTGTACTTATTACAGTTTTTCAGCAGCCGATAAACGGAAAATGCAAGGAACAAAAATGCAAAAGCGAAAACAGCCACCCAGATTGGCAGAGTAATTGCCAAATATAATGAATCGTTAGCAATAATCGCCCACCAAACACCACTCCACAAAACACAAAGTCCTATCGCAAGCCATTCGTTACGGTGCTGCTTGCCGAGTGCCACAAAGCAAATGCAGGCGGTCACGACCATAGGCAACAGGAATTGTGTAACAAGGTCCGTCAATGCAATCCTAAGAAAATAATGTGCACCGCCAATAAATGCTGTCAGTAATAGTACATCTACAGCGCCAAACAAAAGTATTCTTGCCGCATAAATCTGATGCAGGGAATAGTAGGAGGCTATCTCAACTTCCATACAACGGTTTGTCAAATTCCGCCATAATTCCGGAATCAAAATGACCGCAAATAAAGCCGCAAATACCCCCATTCCGCGCCGCACATAAAATGCTTCGTTTTCAGTTAAAAGGAACAGCCATGCCAAGTACAAAACAGCAAATTGAAGCACCCACCATCTCTTACGGAGCATACGGAATTGCGCCCGGATAAACTCATGGCAGGAAAGAAGCTGCCTGCTTTCACTTTCCAGAAAAATTGTTTTTGCTTTCCGGGTGACGGCTTGAATCTCCGTCTCCTCAGCTGCAATTTCTATGCGTCCTTGGTCCAGCAATTTCTTTATATCCACATTATCCCTCCATCCTTAATAATTCTTCCAGTTGCTCTCTCGCTTTTTTCAGCCGGTACTTCACCAGCGGAAGTCCGATTCCCAAAATACTTGCAATTTCGGTCTGCTTCAACCCCTGATAGTAATACAGGATAATCACCTCCCGCAATTCTTCCGGCAATCGGTCAAGACCCATGCGAACTGTAATTTGAGAAGTCAATTCATCTTCTAAGTCTTCCGAAAGTATTCCCTCATCAAGTGCTTCCCCCGACCGGACTCTTGCTTTTTTGTAATAATTTTTGCAAAGGTTGCCGGCAATCGTGTAAAGATAGTTTTTTGCCTTGCCGCTATGCGTGTAACCGGAAAATCCGGCAAAAAAGCGCAAAAATGTATCTTGCGTGAGGTCTTTGGCTTCTTCACTGTCGTAACAATGGTATGTGCAATACCTCAATATATCCGTGTAATATTTATGAATAAAAATGTTAAAGGCAGCGTCGTCGCCTTGCCGCATTCTTTTTATCAGCTTATAATCCGTATCCACATGCACCCTGCTTTCTGTTCCGGAAAAATCTCCATTTACTTTGTATAACAACTGCGAAACCAAAAAAGATAGTATTGTTATCAAAAAAGGCAGCCACTTCTGACCGCCTTCTCTAACCTATTAAACTGGACAACAACTTGCGATTAACGCACCGGTGATTCAGGCCTGCCATTCCGATAATACACGGCTTGGGCCTGTTTCGCCAAATCTCCCTGACCGGACAGCTTCGCCTGTTTTGCAGTGAAAGTTTATATTATCGCCTAACGCTCCGTCACTTGGATTTCATATTTGCCCGGCTGCAAAACCGCCTGACGCTCACCGTTTAATAATTTTTCAATATCCGCTGCCTCTATATTCGCTTCGGTTTCCACTGTTACCGCACCCGCCAATCTATCTTCCAGAACAAATATCGCCCGGGTGTCAAATGGAACGGTGATATTAAATCTCCAGCCATTTTCTATCTTTTGCCAACCGCTTTCAATCAATCCATAAACCGATTGATATTCTGCCTTGGCATACTCAAAGCGCCTGTCCGGATAGGGCTTTATAACAAACTCTTTAAATCCGGCTTTTTTCTCATCTGGATTGATGCCGCACATATAGCGGTACATCCACTCAACAATGGAGCCATACGCATAGTGATTCAAGCTGTTCATTCCGGTATCGCTTATACTGCCATCGGGAAGAACGGAATTCCATCTTTCCCATATAGTCGTAGCGCCCATGTTTACTTCATAAAGCCAGCTGGGAAAATCCTCGTTGAGCAGCAAGGTATACGCATAATCGACAAGGCCGTTCCCGGTAAGGGTAGGACACAAATACGGCGTGCCGACAAATCCGGTCGTATGATGAATATTTTCCTCATCCAGTTTCCGCTGAAGAGCCTTTATTGTCCTCTCTCTTGCTTCCTCCGGGACAATGTTAAAATAAAGAGCCAAGACCAAAGCGGTCTGCGTGTCTACCACCAGTCTGCCGCTTGCCGTAAAGTATTCCCTGCGCATAGCCGCTCTTACTTTTTCAGCCAGCTTCACATAATAATCAGCATCCTCCGCCTTGCCAAGTGCCGCTGCCGCTTTGGCTGTCAGTTCAGCTGAATATAAATAGTAGCTGCTTGCCACATAATAAGTATCCGTCGCCCCGATACAGGTGTCCTTGTGAAAATTATCCAAGGCCAGCCAATCGCCATAATGAAATCCATGGGTCCATAGATATTGACCACCGCACTTTGTCCGGTCAATCTTATGAATATAATCAATCCACATCTTCATATTGGGATATTCCGCTGCCAGCAATGCTTTATCTCCATAAAACATATAAGTGGTCCAGGGAATCACAGTAGCCGCGTCCCCCCATGCGCAGGAACCCGCCGCTTTTTCCGGCTCGGCCAAATCAGCCCCGCCTTCCTCAACCGGTGCCGCCGCCTCGTCTTCCTCATCTGCTCCGACCGCATGCGCTACTCCGCTGCCATTGTCCGCCTTTTTGGTCTTTATCCCCAATTGACCGGCTCTTTCCGGGTCTTTCAGGACAACATTAATCTGATCTAAGATATCCGGCACAACATGCGGTACTGCCCCATCCAAATCCTCTTGTTCCAAACGCATATCGTATAAAAACTTGCTGTAAAACGCCGGCGTATACATATTAAAAGATGCGGTAGCCGCAAACACTTGCGCGTCACCGGTCCAGCCCATCCGCTCATCCCGCTGCGGACAATCGGTCGGTATATCTACAAAGTTACCTTTTTGACCCCACAGCGCATTTAAAAACAATCTATTGACTTTCGGATTAGAGGTCTGAATCCGCCCCGTTTCCTCCATATCCGAATAAAGAGCGCACGCCGTAACATCAGCCGCCTTGATATCTCCAATCCCCTCGACTTTCATATAGCGGAATCCGTAAAATGTAAAATGCGGTCTGACTACGCGGCAGCTCCCGCCAGAAATATAGACAAACTCCTGTTTGGCAGTCCGCAGATTCTCATTATAAAAATTACCGTTTTGCAGGATTTCTCCCATCTGAAGATAAACGCGCGTACCTTTCGGTTCATCACAGGTAAAGTAAAACAGCCCCGTCAGGTTCTGCCCGAAATCCAGCACCGTTTCTCCGGCCGGCGTATGAATAATCTCTATCGGCTTAAATTCTTCATGAATCGTCAGCGGCAAGCTATAGCGCGGCATCAGCTTTTCTGACCAGCGCTGAATCTCCTCATCAGCCAAAACTGCCGGTTCCCAATTTTCTTCAACCACTTCCAGATTGGCATCGTAAACTTCTCCGTCATAAATGCTGCTCTCTAATACGGGCGACTGCCGGCACTGAAAACTTTCATCCGAGCCGACAGAAATTCGGTTTCCATCAGCCAGTTCTATTATCAGCTGACAGATCATGGTCTGGGTATCGCCATAGAGTCTATCCAATTTGTCAATAAAGCCAAACCGCCCTTTGTACCAGCCGTTGCCCAGCATAACTCTCAGTTCGTTCGTGCCCGCTGCCAGCATATCCGTCACATCATAACTTTGATACTGAACCCAGTAGTTATAGTCATTATAAAAAGGCGTTAAATACTCATCACCAATCTTTTTTCCATTTAGATATGCCTCATAGAGTCCAAGACCGGAAATATAAAGCCGGGCTGCTTTTATTCCGGTTTCGGCCGGAACTTCTATTAATTTCCGATATAGACCATGAATCTCCTTGGCAAAAGGCATCGTTATCCACTTTCCCTCGACTTTTTCCGGCGCCGTTTCAAAAAAGGCAATATCGCTGACTCCGCCTTCCCCCGCATCGTCAATTACCTCTACCTGCCAATAATATCTGCTTCTTGCCGCCGGCTTAAAATCCGGTGCAAAAGCCGCACTGTCCATATTGCTTCTTAATCCGCTGTCCCATACAATATTTTCAAATGCTTCATCTTCCGCAATCTTTACACGGGCCTGTGCTGTTTTCTTTCCCTTGGCCGCTTCCACTTTCCATGATAGGGAAAGGGACGAAATCTGATATCCGATAGGGTTTTCAAAATGATTTGTTTTTAAATTTCTAATGCGCATAATTTTTCACCTTTCAAAAATCATCCTTTTATCGCGCCGGCTGTCATTCCTTCCATATATAGCCGAGAAGTAAATAAAAAAAGAACAAAAACAGGAATGGTTGCTATCACATAACCGGCAAACATTGGGCCGATCCGGCCGCCGCCTGCCGACTGGGACGCGGCAAACACACGAACCGCCACGGTAATAACCTGCTTGCTGTTTGATTCAATAACCATCATCGGCCAAATAAAATCATTGTAATAATCCACCATTTTAAGCACGGCGATGGTTGACAGAATCGGCTTGATCAACGGCGTGGTAATATAAATCAGCGTTCGGATTTCTCCGCAGCCTTCCAGCCTGGCCGACTCAAATAAATCAATCGGCAGAGCCTCTACGGAGTTGCGGCAAAGAATAATGCCCAACACCTGTCCGCCTGAAACCCACGGCAGGATCAGAGCCCACCATGTGTTAAATATACCGTATTGCTGAATCAAAGCATAATTGGGCGCCAGGTAAAGGATTCCGGGAATCATCAGCAGCGCCATAAGCAGCAGATACAGCATTTTCTTACCGGGAAAGTTCATTCTCGCAAAGACATATCCCCCCACCGCCGACAGCACCAGTGTAAATGCTACCGCTATCGCCACAACCGCTACGGTATTAAACATATTTTGCCCTAAAAGTCCCAGCGCGGACGAGTAATTACCCCAGTTAAAGCTCTTGGGCAGCGCGAAAAAGTTGCTGTATACTTCGGCATTGGTCTTGAAAGACAGCATAATCATCAGCGCAATCGGGACAAAGGATATCAGAATCAGGAAAAGGATAATCAGCGTTATCATCACTTGAAAACGAAAGTTTGCCCGCTTCTTTCCCATCCGCTTACACCTCCTTCTCCCGGGTCAGCCGCATATTGACTAAAATGACCGTCATTGTAAAGACAAACAACACCACGCCCAACGCACAAGCATATCCATATCGGCCGAACTGGGCAACATTCAAATATAATTCCAAAGCCGGCACATAGGTTGATGTTCCCGGACCGCCGCCAGTCATGATATAAATATTATTAAAGTCCTGCATGACACCGATTAATGTTAAGGTTACCATAATGCTCAGCTGCGGCTTTATAATCGGCAGCTGAATCTTCCAAAACACCTGGCTTCTGCTGGCGCCGTCTACCCGCGCCGACTCTTCCACTTCCCTGCCAATATTGATAAATCCGCCATAATAAACCAAGAATGCCATTGCCGATATAAACGGAAAGCCCATAAATATGATTGACCAGATAGCCGTCTTAGAATTCCCCAGCCAAACCTGCTGCCACTTAAAAAGCCCCACTGCCCTTAAAATTTCATTTAAGAGACCAATATTGGGGTCGTATATTTTTTGCCAGGTCATCGCCATGACTACCCCCGGAACAACTACGGGCAGCACAAACAGAAAGCGGTATAAATATTTTTTTCTACTTCCTCTGACGGCATACACTAGCCATGCTGTTACCAGTGGCATCGTAACTGTCTTTAAAATACCGGTCACAATAAGCAGTGCCAAGTTTTTCATGCCCATCAGAAAATAGCCTTCATGAAACATCCGGCGAAAGTTCTCTAAGCCGACAAAATCCATTTTGGCTACGGTATTATTGGTAGTCGACCAATTGGTAAAGGCTCGTACAAATGCCGTTAAAATCCCTCTATAATTAAAGAACCATAACAGCAAAAATGTCGGCAGCAGCAAAATATATGCGATTTTATTTTTCCACATATTTTTTCCCAGCTTACGCAGCTTCCGGTTGGCAGCCGGAATAGCCAGAAACGCCAAAAATATACCAATAGCAAAGATGATTGCGCCTGCACCGAGTAAGACCGCAGCCAATGTGCCGTATAGCCGAACATGAGCCATATCGGCGACATGAATAATCTGAATTGACGCATGGGCACCTGCCATATAAATATAATCGCCGTATGGCGCAAAGGCATTTACTGTCGCATGTGTGTTTTGGACATAAACCTGATTATCCTTTTTATCTAAAATATATAC
Source organism: Lachnospiraceae bacterium oral taxon 500 (assembly GCA_002999035.1). NCBI lineage: Bacteria > Bacillati > Bacillota > Clostridia > Lachnospirales > Lachnospiraceae > Lachnospiraceae bacterium oral taxon 500. The sequence goes on along the minus strand of CP027241.1, from coordinate 1,779,823 downwards.
ATATCCTTCCTGCGAACCTACGGCTATATATTCCCCGGCGGCATCCGTTCCGATACTGTTTACCACCGCCTGAGCAGTATTGGTAATCACTCCTTTTCTGACTATCTGTAAATCATCGTCAAATCCAAAGTAACCGCCGTTTTTGCAGACCGCCAAATGATACTCGCCATACCTTATCATCTGCAAAACCGTATATTTGGCTGCGAACATACCAGTCTCACTGCCGGCTATATCCAACTTGATTAGCTCACCGCGGTTATTACCGATAATAATATTTTGACTGTCTGCCGTAAACCGAATCCCATTTATTTTTATCTTATAGCCGCTGTTTAAAAGCTCATTCCCGTCTTTATCGTAAATAATAACATTGGCCTTGGTGGCACCGGTACTGGTCGCGACTGCAATTTTACCGTCCGCCGCCACATCCATAGCCACAATCCTGCGCCGCGTATCAATGTCTGAAATCAGCGTTCCATCTATAATGTTATATATATAGATATGATTATCCTCATTGCCCGCATATACTTTGCTGTTATCCGCGTCAATGACAAACGTTCGATAAGCGCCATTGGCGGAAGTCCTCCATATCTCATTTCCGCCCCGAAACGCTACGGCTTCATTATTTTGATTGCCCACCATCAGAATATCATTTTCGGCAGCATAAGCGATACAACCGTTTTGAGCGCCTATCGCAATTCCGCTGCTTTCGATTCCCTGGGTTTTACGATTACAGTATCTCTGGCCCAGCAGCAGAACGACGCCGGCTATTAAACACACCGCAGCTATCACTATAAGGATAATATTATTTTTTGCAACTTTATCCTTCATCCTTCCGTCTCCTTCACCGCGCTTTTTAAATACGGCAGAGAAAGCCCGTCTCTCTGCCGTATCTGTCAGTCTTAAATCCCACGACCTCTCTTACTATTTATCAGTTGCCCGTCGGTGCATTCTGCGGGTTGGCCAAATCGCTTGCGCCAACGCCTTTTTCTGCCATCGCCTTTTCAAAATGACTGGTAATATTTTCCTGATGTTTTTGCGCCCATGCGTTAACATCAATTTTAGCGGTTAAGAAATCATAGCTGTATTCATAGAAATTACGGAAGTTGTCAGCCGACTCACCAATTCCTCTGGCCAGCTGATTATTAAAATCTTTCTGGACATTACCGATCAGTTTCAACGAATCAAACGCATTCTGAATTTCATCCGGATAGGAAATATTATAAACCAGACTCTGACCGGCGGGAACCATACCGTTTTCCAAACCGGCATCAATGTACACGCTCTGCCCTTCACTTGATGAGAAGTACATTAAGAAATCAATAACTTTGTCATCATGATCCTGATCCTTAGAAATACAGCCAATAAATCCATTCGCAACTTCAATCGTTCTGGCTTTGGCTTCAAACTCCGGCCCTTCCATGGAAGGCATATTAAATGTACCCAGCGTGAACTTCTGCACATTCTCAATTGCTTTTCCTTCGGAATCCTGTACCTTTTCACCGGAAGCCAGCGCCTTCATATCATTGTTAAATTCCACGATACCGGAGGCAACATTAACCATCATCGCCGCCTTGCCCTGATAAAATAATGCCTTTGAACCATTAAAGTTTGTCCCGAAGAAGGATTCACCGCCGGCATATTTAGGATATACCTTGGCCAGATTAGTCCATACCGCCTTAAATCCTTCTGTATTGCCGCTTCTGGAGCCGTCTTTAACGGCTGCAAACGCTCTGATCGGGTTCTGGGTCAAATGATCTGCATCATCATTGTAGGGATCGGTGGGGTCATATTTCCACTTGCCATCAATATCCGGGTCATAGCAATAGTCGCCTTCTTTCGCCCGGGTAATTTCTACCTCACTTCTGTTGGTCTGGTCATGGTAAATTTGTGCCAGCCAGCCCATCGTCAACGCGTAGAAGCTGGTGTAGTCCCCATCGCACGCGATTGGCTGATAGCCCGCGGCTTGAATCTTCTCACAGGCCGCAATCATCTCATCCCATGTTTTCGGCGGCTCGGCTCCGGCCTTATTAAAGATGTCCGCATTATACAGCCAAATAACCTGAACGGTATCAAGGCTTAACGCATCCATGGTATTGTCAGCCATATTCACCTTTTGTTTGGAAACATCAAACTGCTCTGCCCATGTCCCGTCGGAATAAGGGCTCTTATTGTCAAAATATTCCATATAGTTGATGGACTTGCCCTTGCTGGTATCACCCGCTAAGTTAATATTGACAATATCCGCGGTTGGTTCCTTTGATGTAAATTCGGTCTGAACCCATTGGTCATAGTTTTCTGAAGCCTTTAAATCGACCACTACCTTAACATCCGAGTGCTTTTTCATGTAAGCTTCCGCCACCGCTGTCCAGGCCGCTTGCTTTCCCGGATCATTCGTTGTGCAAATGGTAATGGTCGCTGTGTCGGTTTTGGGAGCGGCTTCTTCCTTGTCTTTAGGGGTCTCTTCCTTAACGGTTTGATTCTGAGTGGGTTGATCCGTCACCGTTTTCCCCTTATCTGCGGAGTTAGAACCGCATGCGGCAAGGCTGAGAGTCATCGCCGCCGCCATGGCCAATGCCATGAGTTTCTTCATTTTCATAATTATTCCTCCTTCAAGTCTTCATTGTGAAAAAGTTCTTAACTCAGCTTTCCCCTATCCAAAGGCACAGTCTTTCTGACTACGGCCTGCTCAGCGAAAAGGCGCCATTTTCCGCTGTGCACTTCCATCAAAACAGTACGGACATTCCGCACACCGCCAAGCAAAAAGGCTGTTCGATTGGGTACGGGAAAAGTTACCCGTGTAACTTGAGCGCCAAAAAATAATATCCGGCGCAATATTTCCCTTTTCTTACTCTTTGCGTCTGCCTACGCTCGCTCGCTCCACATAAGCAGAAATCACAATTTTTCTTGTTTCCGATTTATTTTCAATTTTAGAAATCAGTTCTTTCATCAAATATTTTCCCATTTTAAATGCAGACACATCCAATGTGGAAAGGGCCGGCAAAAAATAGCGCCCGATTTCCAGATTATCGCAGCCTATGACCGAAACATCCTCCGGCACCTTTAGGCCATTCTTAGCCAGTGCACTCATCGCCCCGAATGCCATCAAATCATTTACCGCAAAAACCGCCGTAAATGATTCCCGCCGGTCTATAAGATCCTGCATGGCCTCAACCCCGGCCGCTTCATTGGTTTCCTCCCGCTGATTCCCATCGACCATTAAGTTCCGGTTTACCGGCAGATTATAATATTTCAGGGCTTCCGTTAAATAGCGGTACCGTTCATGACTCTCCCCCATCCGCAAACCGCTAAGAAAGGCAATATCGGTATGTCCATATTCCTTGAGTGATTTAACCGCTTCAAAAATCCCTTCTTTATAACTGCAATACAAATTTTCACTCGCCGTGGCATATGGAATCCGGCCGTCTAAGAACCTTATTGTCTCATCCGCCTGAACTGTCGCCACTATCACGCCGTCCAGTCCTCTGGAAGCCAGCTTTAGCGTTTCTTCCGGAGCAGCGTAATCCACCATGATAATCGATACGATATAGCCTTTTTTACTGGCAACTGCTTGGGCTCCGGCTAACATCTCAGTATAATATGGATTCTTTAAGTTATTGACAAGCATTGCCACATGCTGAGTCTTACGGGTAGCTAAGCTGCGGGCAACTAAATTGGGCGAATAATTCAATTCTCTTATCGCCGCCTCAACCCGCTCCTGTACTTCCGCAGTAACATTTTTCGTTCTATTTATGACATAAGATACGGTTGCCACCGATACGCCTGCCAGCTCCGCCACATCTTTTCTGGTAGCTATCACTTTATCATCCCTTCAAAAGATTTCTGCCAGGTATTTACCCGCGTAACTTATTTGCTGTAATTCAGATGAGCAGATATCTATGTCTGCTCATCCCTCACCTGAATAATTCATCAAAACTCATTTTTTATTAGCATGATTAGCATATAATCATTTTGCATTTTGCATTTTGCATTTTGCATTTTGCATTTTGCATTTTGCATTTTGCATTTTGCATTTTGCCGAACTGCAATCGGCTCACTCGAACCGTTTATTTGTATAAAGTATATCATATCTTCACTCTTTTGTAAATATATTTCGGCTATTTTTACAACAAAACCTGTGCAAACCTCAATAAATATTCATAATTTTACATTACCAACAGTCGGACCAGCAGAACAATCACCTCAATTCGGGAAACACTCTTATTCGGCGCAAAGCTGCCATCCTCGTACCCCTTGAAGATGCCCTTTTGGTACATATACGCCACCGCTGTCTGGTATTCCGTCGGGATTTCTGCCCTATCCTTTATTTGGGCAAGGGCATTGCTATCGGGTTTTGCCGCTGTTTTTTCGTTCAGCTTAATATACCGGTACATCATTTGCGCTGCTTCCGCTCTGGTCAACTCTTTGGCCAGATCAAACCGAAGCCCCTCGTCCAGCTTCAGCGCTGCCGCTTCGCTCTTATAGGGAGCATACCAGTTATTGCCCGTAACCGGCGTTACTTCTTTGCCCATACATCTGACCAGCATAGCCATCATTTCCTGACCGGTAACATTCCTATCCGGAGAAAAGGTACCTGCGCCGGTACCCTTGGCCAGCCCCAGCGCCATGATCACAGCCAAATCACTGGAGTACCACCGGCCTGTTTTGACATCGGTATACTTCGGCAGCATCCCCGCTGCCAGCGCCGCTTTAGTGTCCGCAGTCAGGGCTCTCAGTGCTGTTTTCTTTTCTGTGACCGGCCCGTTTGCAAACAGTTTTTCCACCAGCCTTGCCTGTTCCGGGTCGACAATGTTTTTAATCAGCTCTTTGTTCGCTTCCTTACTTGGCTCTTTTCTATCTGCAATCCCTGTCTCTCCCGTGAATTTTAGTGCTTCGCCAGGATTGACATAGGTAAAAGCATTCGGGTCTGTACTGTGCTGTGTCTTTTTTTCTCCCGCAGCTTTGGTGCAGGCACCCGTTTTTATGAAAACATTCCTGGTTATATCTGCAGCTTTGCCGCTGCCATCTTTAATCGTAATCCACCCGCCCGGCAAAAGGTCAAAATCACAAACCGCCCGGTTGTTGCCTGCCAAAATATAACTGTTTTCTCCGTTTTCTCCGCCAGTCAGGGAAACCTTGGAGGTTCCCTTGATATCTATCCCATAAGGGGATTGATTAGCGGCATGCTCATAATACCAATTAACATCAAGTCCGCCTTTTACTGCTGTCACCGACACCTCACTGTCTTCGATCAAAATACCGTTCGCAGCCGATACGATCCCCTTGCGATCGGTCAAAAAGAATCCCGCTTCTTTATCTGACACGACCGTCACTTTGCTGTTATCTTTAATGATAATGTCAGCCTTGTTCAAAGGCGTCTTGTTATATCTATTCACAATATCGTCATTACAATCCCGGATTTCAACCTCTGCTCCCCGCAGCAGGATTTCTCCGGGCTTTCCATCAAGATTACTATCCGATACAATCCCGGCTGCATAAACTTTTCCCGTATTGATGATGCTGACCCGGCCCTTACCTAAAAAAGAAATATTGCTGTTGCCGTTATTTAAAGCCCCCGGGTTCTGATTAACATAGACCGTATTATATACCGCATAATTAAACTTTCCGGTTTCACCCGCTAACTTGATGGTGGTAGGTCTTTCGGACTCAAACCGTATTTCCCCCGAGTCATCTCCCCCATCAACAAATATCGCTATTCCCTCATAACCGGCGCCGGTGCCGGTACTGGTGATATTCACCGCGGCTTTCTCCTTAATTCGGACACCCTCCACCGCGTAAATACCGCAGACATCCGCCTTGCTCTGTGCAGAAATATTCATTGTCACCCGGTCGCCAACCGTTACCCGCTTTCCTCCTATCGCGTAACACATCGGGTTTCCGCCGGTGATATCAATATTTAATGAGCCGTCGCCGACAAAGGAAAGCTCACCATAATAAGAATCTATTCCTATCGCACTGGCCGTATCACCGACCGCTATTTTTAAAGTATTCTTTCCTGTTACCTTAATGGTCAGAGGCAGCGCTGATTGATTCCAAATAGGGCTGTCGGTTCCGTGAAAGTCTTTCAGTTCCAATACGCCTGTTTCCGCGTTGTACCAGACATTATAGTCCGTTGCTGTTCCCGCTTGCCCGCCATTTTTATAATACGGAGCAGCGCTAAAATCAAATTTGTTTATGATTATCTCCTCCGCGGTCGGGTGCGCCGCCGCCAATGACGAGACTTTTGCCGCCGGCAGCAAGGTCAGCACTAATGCCGCAGACAGCAGCAAACTCCACAGCTTATTCCATTTCTTTTTCTCTCTCCCTTTTCCGTTCATGACTTTCCTCCTCTCATTTGTGTTAATTCACTTGCATTATACCTCTCTTTCGTTTAATTTGTCAATTAAAGTGTATAAAATCAGAAAAATAAAAAATATTGTGCTACTGTTCAGGTAATATCTTTGCCATCTTCTTTAATTCCTTATATTCCCGCACCAGCAGCAACAACGCCGCCAAGAGAATGATAATGTCATTCACCGGCAAAGCCAGCCATACCCCCAGCACATTTCCCCCTAATAAACGAGGCAGGATCAGAACCAAAGGAATCACCAGGGCCAGTTGACGGAGGATGACTAAAAAACCAGCCTGTTTGGCCTTCCCCAGCGATTGAAAATAAGTAACTACCATAATCAGCAGTCCGTAAGTCGGAAAAATACAGTACATCAGCCTGAAATTGGATAAACCTGCTTTAACGATATCGGGATTGGTGATAAAAGCCGACAAAATCTGCGCTGCAAATACTTCAATGACAAGGAAAAATAATCCGGCCAAACAAGTAGAACCAATGATAAACACATTGGTCAGCTTTTTCACCCGGACGTACTCTTTGGCTCCGAAATTGGTCCCAACCGCCGGCTGCATGCCCTGACTCATTCCCCAAATCGGAACAAAAGCCAGCTGCATAACCCTTTGCGCCGCTCCCATCAGGGCAATTTGACTGTCCCCGCCAAACCGCACCGCTGTGTTATATACAACCGTCATTTGAACAAGCATCATAATCTGCATCAGCATAGCGCTGGCCCCGACCGAAAAGATTTCCGGGTTTAACTCTTTCGCCGGTTTTACTCCATGAAAACGCACTACCGGACTCTTTTTCAGAAAATAAAGCAAGGTTACCGCCGCCTGAACGAACTGAGATAGCACCGTTGCGATTGCCACTGCCTGCGGACCGCGGTTAGGCAGCAGTAGAATCAGTACCGGGTCTAAAATAATATTTAAAATCGCCCCCGCCGCCATAATCCCCATCGCCGTGCCCATGCGTCCTTCTGCCCGAATAACCATATTGGCGCCCTGCATAAAGTTCACAAAAACAGAGCCTAAATATACGGTCCTCAGATAAGAAACGCCCATTTCAAGAACCTCTCCCTGTGCGCCGGATAATTGCAGCAAGGCCGGTGCAAATAAAATCCCCATTGCCATCACGACCGTCGACAATAAAATCACCAAAAATGCCAGATTGCCCATAATCTTATCGACCGTTTTTTGATCCTTATGGCCAATCGCCCGGGAAAGCACCGAACCGGAACCAATCCCCACCAATACGGCAATCGCATTATTAACCAGCACAAACGGCGAGGCAGCCGACACCGCGCTCATCGCGTCCGTGCCAACCATTTGCCCCACGTAAATCGAGTCCACAAAAGCATACAGCCCTACAATAAATTGCCCTAAAATCGCCGGAATACTCAAACTAATCATCAGCTTCCAGGGTTTTTCCGTCAATAATTTATTTCGCACATCCATCGCAAATACCCCCGTATAATTTTCATTTTTAACCTGTAATCACAACATTTTACTATCAATTCTTCATCATGGGTGTTTGGACTTTTTAGACCGAAAGCAAAAATCACACTTACCGCCGCCCATGCCCAAGGTCTGGCTCCGCTTGAACCGCATTTGCTTTATATTGCCAAATACAATGAAGTCGCACAGGCAAAATATCTCGCAAATTTCCGGACAGCCAAAAGCCGCGCAGGTATCCGCCCACAGGCATTTTAAGACATCCATGGAATACTCGGCGGTATTATCCGTCCGAAGTTTACTGATCCAAATTTCCCGTCCTTTCATTCCCATTCGCATAAAAAAACGGAACAGCCGGAAAAAGCCGGGCAAATAAAACAATGTTTCCAAAATGCCATGAAACTTTTCAGCCTTATAAAACGAATATGCCCTGACCAGTGCTTTCGCCTTTTCCGGCGGTATGCCGTTCTCCAGAAAAGTCTGATATAGGGCAATATTTGGCAAAATACTGCTTTTTTGTCGTTTCCTTTGCTCTTTGGTCCAGTTTCCGTGCTCCGTTTTTTGAACCAGCAAACTCATTTTGGCTTTATGCTCCGCGTCAATCTGCTCCAATAAGTGCGGCGGCAGCTTTCCCTGATAAAACTTTTTATATGTCATTTTATTCACCTACCTTCCAGCCGATGGCTTCTTCCCGAATATCGACAAAGCGCTTATACATTCCTTCCTGCTGCATCAGCTCGCTGTGCGTTCCCCGCTGCGTAATCCGCCCGTTTTCCAACACCAGAATCTGATCCGCCCGGCGCACTGTATTGAGCCGGTGAGCAATCATCAGCAAAGTTTTATTTTGCGTCAGTTCTGTGATTGCCGTCTGCAATTCCTGCTCATTTTCCGGATCAACGCTGGCGGTCGCTTCATCTAAGATTACTACCGGTGCGTCCTTTAAGATTGCCCTGGCAATGGAAATTCTCTGCTTTTCTCCGCCGGACAAAGTCGCCCCGTTTTCGCCTATTTTCGTCTGATAGCCGTCGGGCAGCGCAGCAATAAATTCATGACAGCAGGCCTTTTTGGCAGCCGCAATTACTTCTGCTTCCGTAGCATCGGGCTTTCCGAACCGGATATTATTTTCAATCGTATCTTCAAATAAATACACCTGCTGAAAAACAATGGAAAAGTTCTTTAAAAGGCTGTCGCAGGTATAATCCTTGACATTTATGCCGCCCAGTAAGATTTCACCCCGGCTGACATCCCAAAACCGGGCAATCAGGCTGCATAAAGTAGTCTTGCCCGAGCCGGAAGCACCGACCAGCGCGCAGCTCGTACCCTGCGGTATGAAAAAGCTGACGTCTTGCAGCACTTCTTTTTGGTCATAAGCAAACGATACACTTTGAACGCTAATATCATAATTATCCGGGCTTTGTTCCTGACCGCTTTCATCCAAAAGCGGCATATTCGATATTTTCTCCAGCCGGTCAAGAGAAGCATCCACTACCCTGGCAACCGCCGCCGTACTGCCGGCCAATTCCACCGTCGAATAAATCATAAAGCTGGCAACCATAAGCAGCAGGCATTTTTCGGCGGTAATTTCTCCATGCAGCAAAAGATATGGCGCCGCTGTCAGAATCAGCGCTCGGATTAACTTAAATACGGTTTGAAACGCCGCCGCTAAAGAGGAGAAAACTTTTTCCAAAACAATATTGGCCTCCGCGCTTTCTGCGATGGCAATATCGACCGCTTTGCCCGCTCTTTCTCCCAGTCCAAAAGCCTTAACCACTGCCATACCCTGAATATATTCCAAAATTCCGGCGACCAGCTGCGCCTGCGCCGCTTGCCGTCTGGGGGAATATTTTTCTCCCGCCGCCTGAGTTTGAGCATAAATCAGAAAGGAAATAAGAAGCCCCGCTATCATCAGCAGACCGATTCTCCATTCATACGTCAAAAGCCATATCCCAATAATAAAAGCATGGATAAATCCGCCGGCAACCGACTCCATTATGGTTACCGCACTGGCTTCCAAATCACCGAGCGTGGTTGTCACCGCCGCCGTAATATTACCTAAACGGTGCGCGCTGAAATAGCCCATCGGCGCCCGCTTTAATTTTTCACCAAGTTCTATTCGCCAGTTGCTGCACATGGCAAAGCTGCCCAGGGTTCTTTTGACGGCAGACAAATTGATAAAAAAGATTTTTCCTATAATACTAAGCAGCATAATTGCCAATGAGCTTCCTATTACCCGATTGGACATCGGCCGACCGGCCACCGCTCCCAATATCGCCGACAGAACCGTCAAAATCGCCATAATCGGGAGCATTTCAAAAAAGGAATGGCACATATGAAACACAAAAGATAAAACCAGCCTTTTGCTTTCCTGTCCCGAAAAAGCTAACAGCCGTTTAAACATTTTAAGCATACGCCGTCTCCTTTCTGTCACTGGCGCTGATATGCGCATTCCAGAGCGTCCGGTAAAGCGCACAACTCTCCAGCAAATCCTCGTGAACACCCTCGGCCTCAATTCGGCCGTGATTCATGACGATGATTTTATCGGCCATAGTAATGGTGGAAAGCCGATGAGCAATGACAATCAGCGTCTTGCCGGATACCAGTTCGCCAATCGAGCGCTGAATAACCGCCTCATTTTCCGGATCGGTAAAGGCGGTGGCCTCATCCAGCACAATAATCGGGCTGTCCTTTAAAATAGCCCTGGCTATGGCAATCCGCTGTTTTTCTCCGCCGGAAAGGCTGTTTCCGCCATCGCCTGCCATCGTATCATAACCATTTGGCAGAGCAGCAATAAAATCATGGCAGCTTGCCTTTTCAGCCGCCCGCTTAACCTCCTCGTCCGTGGCGTTCGGCCTGCCCAGCCGGATATTTTCTTTGATCGATAAATGAAATAAATAATTATCCTGCGAAACATAGGCAATCTGCTTCATCACTTGCGCCAGCGGAATATTGCGCGCGTCCTGCCCGCCGATTCGGACAGTCCCGGCGCTCGCTTCCCAAAACGAGGCAATCAGGCGGGCGACCGTGGACTTGCCTGAACCGGATGGCCCGACCAGGGCGGTAATCCCGTCAGTAACCGTCTGGAAAGAGATATCATGCAGCACTTCCGTCACCCCGTAAGCAAAGGAAACATGGGAAAACTCAATTTCATTGCCGACCAGCTCCGCTTCTTCCTGCGGCCGCCGGATTTCCTCCGCTTCCAAAAGGCCGGCAATCTCCTTGATGGTCGAGTCCACCATGGCAAAGCTGTCGGTGTAGCGCAGCGCCTGAATCAGCGGCGCAATCAGTCCGAGCGATAAAATAATACAGGCGATAAAACTGCCGGCGGAGATACTTCCGTTTATAAAAAACCAACTGCCCAGCGGCAATACGCCCAAAAGGCTTGACGGCGCCACGGCCATTCCTGCCGCATAATACGGATTTGTTTGTTTAAACCACTCGGCTTTGGATGCTTCGTTTTCCCGGACAGCATCCGTATATTTCCGGTATGAGCTGCTGCTTTGATTAAATGCTTTAATCACCTCAATGCCACTGATATATTCGACAATGGCCGCGTCCATATTTTTGCCGGCTGCCGAAACTTTAGCATATCGGTTCTCATAATCCTCCATCATGCCCATATAGCAAAGCAATCCCAGCGGAAAAGTAGCAAGCGCGGTCAATGCTAATCGCCAGTCAAGGTAAAAGAAATAAATCAGCATCAAAACCGGAATCAGGAGATTCGCTGTCAGCTCCGGGAGCATATGGGCCAGCGGCAGCTCCAGCTTTTCGATTGTATCGACCAGCATGGTTTTAAACTTTCCGGAGGGCGTATCCAGAATAAAGCCCATCGGCACGTGCGCAAGCTTGGCTGTCAGCCGCGTTCGAATGTTTTTCAGCACAAGAAAGGCCGCCCGATGCGACCGGATCGTCGAAAGCGTGGACAAAACCAGCTGTCCCAGATAACCTGTCAGCGCGGCCAAAGCCATTAAAAGAATATCCGACATCCTGTAATCACCCGCGCAAATCCAAATGATGCCTTTGGAAACGGCCAGATACGGGATAATCCCCGCTGCCGCTCCCAATACTGCCAAAATTACTGAGCTGACCAGCAGTTTTCGGCAAGGCTCCGCAAATTCAAGCAGATACCGGGCAGAACTTTTTCGCATGTTGTTTTCCGATGTTTTCATTTTTTCTCCCTTGGAAGCGCATTCCCTCTTTATTTTTGCTCTTTTTACTCACATTTTCCTATTGCGTCAGAACCGCCTTTTTAGGCTGAGCGCACGCCCGTACCAAAACAGACAGCCCCTTGACAGAGCCGCTTATGTCTCTATTTTCCTCTATTTTCCTCTATTTTCCTCTATTTTCCTCTATTTTCCTCTATTTTAGATATTTCTCTAATTCATCTTTTTCTTCCCCGCCAAGTTCGCCCGCCATTTCCCCCTGCGATAAAATCAAAACCCGTGAGCAAATAGTCTTGATAAACTCAATATCATGAGTCATAATCAAGATGATTTTGTGCTCCGCCGCCAGTTTTTTAATCAAACCGCCGACTTCTTCCATGCTGTTAAGGTCAAGACCACTGGTCGGTTCGTCAAAAATCAGCACCTCCTTGCCGCACAGCAGGCTGACCGCCACCGCCAGCCTTTGCTTTTGACCGCCGGAGAGGGACAGCGGATGCCGGTCTTTCAGTGCCGCCAGTGAAAGCGCCGCTAAAGTCCGGTCAATAAAGGGCTCCTTGTCCTTTTTTATGCCCAGCCGGCACTCGGCATCGACGCTGTCGGTAAAAAGCTGATGCCCCACATCCTGCATTACCAGATAGGACTTTTCCCGCCGTGCTTTTCCCGACAAAGTCAGGCCGTCAAAGGCGATTTGACCGATTTCTTCTTGTTCAAGACCGCACAAAACGCGGGCTAATGTCGTCTTGCCGGCGCCGTTTTCTCCGGTAATAGCGATGATTTCTCCGCCGGCCGCCTTAAATGAAATATTCCGCAAAACCATTTTATGTCCGAGCTTTACACTCAGTCCGGCCACTTCAAAACGATGCTTTCCTAGGGCCGCGCCGGCCGCTTCTGCTTTAACTTCCGACAGGTTTCGGCAGCGCAGCTTCCTCTGCCTGATTTGCGCAAGCTGATTAAACTCCGAAATATTCATATCTCCCGTAATCTGTCCGTTTTCCATCAAAATCACCCGGTCGGCAATATCCATTAAATACCAGATCCGGTGCTCGGCAATGACAATGGTTTTGCCCTGCGCTTTTATCTTTTGGATCAGTCTTTTTAGTTCCTTGATGGATTGATAATCCAGATTGGAGGACGGTTCATCCAGAACAAATAATTCGGGCCCGGCCGCGTAAACCGAGGCAAAGGCAATCTTCTGTTTTTCCCCGCCGGAAAGTTCAAAGATACTGCGCCCCCGCAAATCCCGCAGCCCTAAATCTTCCGTCACCTGTTCCAGCCGACTAACCAATTGCTCCGTCGGCAGCCCTCGATTTTCCAGTCCAAAAACAATTTCACTGTCGGCATCGGTATTAAAAAACTGGGTTCTGGGGTTTTGGAACACCGTGCCGACCACTTCGGAAAGCTGCAAAATATCCGCTTTCGCGATATTTATCCCCTTCACTTCCGCTTCTCCTGTAAAGTCGCCGTCAAAAAAATCCGGAATCAGACCATTTAGCAGCCGGGTCAAAGTTGTTTTGCCGCAGCCGGACGGGCCGCATAAAAGCACGCACTGCCCGCGGGGAATATGAAGTGAGACATCACGCAGGCTATTTTCTTCCGTGCCCTTATAGGAAAAGAAAACATTATTTAAAGTAATCAAAGAAAAATACCTTCCTTTACAAAACGAAATTAATAAATCTTTTTACCGCGAAGTTCCGCATTGGATTTTCATGCTTTTAGCTTATATCATAAAGTTAAAAATAATCAGCAAAATAATAATGCCGGTGTAAATAACAAGCAATATTCCATCCCGGACAGAAAACCGGACATTTTCCAGACAGCTTCGCTTTCCGGTATGATCAATTCCTCTGGTAACCGCCGCCATGGTTATCTCATCCGATATTTTTGAGGCTGACACCAGCATCGGCACATATACATATTCCATTGTCCGCAGCGGATGATGCAGCAAACCCAAAGGCGAAACCAATATCCCCCGCAGCGACATCGCATCTTTGATAAAGCCCCATTCCTCGGTCATGGTCGGAAAATAGCGGAGCGTAATGGCTAGAGCAATCGTAAAGCCCTTCGGCAAGGGCAGCCGGCTAATCGCCGCCAGAAAAGTGCTGACCTTAGTCGTCTGAATTAAAAAGGAACTGAGCAGAAAGCAGGGAATCAGCTTGCGGATATATACCGCAAACATATAGACAATACCGCCGGCCGCCGCCGGAAGCGCCGGTACCGCCCATAGCTGTATCATCAGCAAAATAATAAAGAACGTGCCGCTTTTAAGAGCAATCCCAATTTTTTTGGCTTGTAAAAGCAATAAGAAAGGAATCAGCACAAAGGCGCACTCAATCCAAAGGTTTTCATTCAAAAAGACCGATATGCTGGTCAGAGCGAGAATTAGTAATTTAGTTCTTGGATCCAGCCGCATTTATACAATTCCTGCCTTTTCAAAATGTTTCTTCAACAGTTTTTTGCCGATTATGCCGCCAATAGCCGCGCAGATAATCGTTCCGAGCAGCATGGCCGGAATTACCCACCGATTGGCGCCGATTGAGCTGATTACCGCGGCAAAAGACGAAAAATCTCCTTTTTTACGCATAAACCGATCAAATTGCTCCGGCAGTACCGCCATCGGCACATACGCTCCCATCGGCCCCAACGCGAAAACGCAATAAGCTGTCAAATTTTTCTTAAAAGACCGAAAACCGCCGGCCGATACAATCGCGTCAGCGATAAAGCCAAATAAAATGAAAAACACCGACATCATCCAAAACATTCCGGTCACAAATAACAAAATGCCTGATAAAATCCCCAAAACGCTGATCGCGCCCCGTTTCGGGATTTTAGCGGTATACAGCATAAAAATGCTGCCGGTAAAGAGGGCCACAATCATCGGCATAAACGGAAAGGTAACCGGTGTCATTTGCGCGACGCCGCCGATGGTAAAGGCAATCACAAAATAAATCAGTGAAAAAATGCCGATGGAAATAAAATCTTTGGTTTGTAAGGAATCTGTCTTTTGGCTTGTCATAATTCTTTCTCCTTGTGTCATCATGTTAGTTTTAACTAACCCGCTTCTAAATTTTTTAAGGCTATAAAAGCCTTAAAAGTCCGTCCCAGCCAGAATTAAAGAAAACCGCCAGTTCTTCTATGTATTCCAGCGCCTGCTTTCTGGTCATATCATGGACAACCGTCTCAAATACCCCGGTAAAATAGGCACTGGTAATCATATGATGCAGTTCATGGCTAACCTGCCCCTTGATTTTCCCTTTCTCGCGCAGGATTTGATAATACCTCTCGGTGCGCTCCACATCCAGCTCCACCAACTCATGGATATAATTCGCATATTTTGTACCTTCCGCACTGCAAATGACCAGTTTAAACTCCGCAAAATGGTCATAAACATAATTAACAAAATGCCGCAAATACTCGGTTGACAGTTCCCTGCTTTCCGCCGTCTTATTCGCCGGTACTAAATCAAAATGTGCCGCCTGCGCGTCCTTGAACATTTTAACCAGTCCGTCTGCCGCCTCTGATACCAGCGCTTCAAACAGAGCCGCCTTATCCGGGTAATAGCCGTAAAAAGCGCCTTTGGTAAAACCCGCCTCCGCCACGATTTTTCTAAGCGAAGCGTCTTTAAAGCCCTTGGCTAAGAACTCTTTTTTGCCGATTTCCAATATCTTCCGCTGTGTTTCCGATATACTCATATTTTCCTCCATGTTAATATACCAGTGGTATATACCACTGGTATATTAACATATATTTAAAGTTGCGTCAAGATTTTTGATCTTGAGTTTCCTGGATCTACATTGTCTTTTTTTTGTATTCACTCTATTTTTCTGCAACAGATATTTTTTCAACATCTAATTTAGCTTCTATGGATAGTTCCCTAACCGAATGTATTACTTCATCCCAAGTATATTCGCCTGCATATTTAAATTTTTTCTGATAAATATCCCACAGCCTTTTCATATCTTCATCTGATTTTACTACCTTCAATACACTTTCTGCATTTTCTAAAAGGTTAAAATTTCCTCGTTTCTTAGCAGTTCTCTCTAACGCTAAAGCTAATATATCAGCATCTATATTTTGTGATTTTAAGAGTATGTGAATATCATAAAAATCCCTCATTCTTGTATTGGTTACGGATCTTGAAATGACAGTCTCCAGCTTTTCTGCCAAGACTGTTTCAATAGGATATGTCATAATGGGGATTGTTCTATCTTCAAACATCAGTTTGTATGAATAGGCTATTTCTCTTGGAGTAATTACATCGCCTGTAGAAATATCTATCTTCAAAGGAATAACTGCTCCATCTAATACAGCATCCATACTGAATCGTATTCCTGAATATTCTGCTTCATCCATAATTTCCGATACTTTTTTAATTCTGAACTTCACATTATCCTCTAAATCTATATTTGAAATTTCTGTAATTGTACGCTCCATATCAACCATCGTTACAGGAATACCTTTAATGGTAGTGTCTATATCCATTGTAGCCCTTGCCTCTACCCCTACAAAAGCTGCTACCAACATTCCGCCTTTTAGGATAAAACTTCCATTGTATTTTGATGAAGATACTCGCTCTAAAAACCGCTCCATCATATATTTTCTAATCAGTACATGGGCTTCAATACCGACTTCTTTTGACAAATTTCGTATCAAATCTTTTAGTTGTTTTGATGAATGAATCATTATAATAACACCTCCAAATATTTACTTAACATATGATTTACTCGAAGTTTTTTTGCATATTCCATAAGTAGATGCAAATTCTTGTCTTTACGCCTGATATACTG
Organism: Lachnospiraceae bacterium oral taxon 500; assembly: GCA_002999035.1. Lineage (NCBI taxonomy): Bacteria > Bacillati > Bacillota > Clostridia > Lachnospirales > Lachnospiraceae > Lachnospiraceae bacterium oral taxon 500. Next base: position 1,763,082 of record CP027241.1, on the reverse strand, counting down.
CTTTATTGCATCCTGAAAAATTTGAATTTCAATTTGTGAACGACTACGAATCATATCACAAACAGTACGCTCAGGATTATAGATGAAAACTTCATTTCCAAAAGGTGTTTTTGCTTTTGAAATCCCAAGTTCAAAAAAGTCTTTTTTAATAGAGAATACTTTTACACCATCTTCTCTTAAATGAGTGGCATTATATCCGCTTTTTACCGTAACAGTATATTGCAGCGGCTCTTGATCTGTCATATCAAGCAGAAACAAGGCTGTATCGTGAGAAAAGATTGTTTTCGGGCAACGAAGCTGTAATAAGTACAGTCCATCTTTCCATACATCTGGAGAACAATAAATTCCATGTGAAATACGCTCATAATTATATTTTTCTACAAATTTTGCCAAAGTCGTTTTAGAAATTCCTTTACTGATGACTTCTGAAGTTCTTAAAACTCCATTACCCACAGTTGAAATTTCCCCAATCTGTTCTAACTGGTTCATGAACTCACTTCCTTTCACGCTCTTATTATATATTATATAAGCGTAAAAGTAAACATATAGAAAAAAAAGAGCCGGTGCAGCCCTAAGACCACACCGACCATCATTATCTTTCTGCTTCTTTTGACGATTCCTGCTTTACTTTCGGCTTTTGCTTATCTTCTGCCTGATATTCTTTGATAGCACCAAATATAGATTTTTTACCATTTTCTTGACTATAGTCCAATATGATATTTGCATTCCCACCCTTGTGTCAAGTATTGGATACATATTTTTTCAAATTTCCAATCTGATTTACTTCTATTTTAATTGCAACACCGGATTTTTCAAGAGATTATTGATAAGGTCGGTGTAAATCATCTGATCGACCACTTCCGTTATGCTTGTGATTCTTTGCCCTGCATCTTTGGAAGACGCTCCACAATGATAGATTCGTTGTTGTTCGGTATTACAGTCGATAATGATGTACCTGTCATGAAACTCGCCACCGGATTTTTGGAATGTTATCTTTCTAAAAGGATATTCTTGGCAAAAATCCTGATATTCAAGACTGTGCAGTCCTTTGCCGATGTTATCACTGAATATAATGACCTCTACTGATGAAGGAACATCTTTTAACAAGACCAAAGTTTTCACTCCGATGTAGTTATCGACGATATAGATACTCTGTTTCGCTATTCTGTAAATGTCCTTATAAGCAAGATTGGCTTCGATCGGCTGTCCGTTCAAGAGTAAAAATCCGTATTTGAGTTGTGGATTACTGAGGTCAAGAATCAGGTCAGACAGTTCGGATTTATGCACAACATTCCCTAAATTGTCCACTAATCCTGCCACCTTATCTTCCACATTCATTAAATCCCGTCTTAAATCCTGCATTTCCACGACATTGCTTGTAATCTGCATCGAAAGCTGCAAAAACTCTCTTTTCCCAATCAAACCTTGATTTTCTACAATGTGGTCTTTCATTTGTTTGAAAGTACGAACTAAAGCTCTACTTTGCCTTACTGCAAGATCACCCTTTAATACAGTCATCAACATATAGATTCCTTGCTCTGTAAAGACATAAGGATTGTACTTAATATTACTCCCTCGTCCGGTGCCTCTGTTCAAGGTGAAATTTTTGCACCTTGAAAGTTCTTCAACTTCTTGAGTTGTTAGTTGAAACATAAAATCTTCGCCTTCAAATTTCTCAATATTATTCTTGACCTGCCTGTTGAAATTTTTCGTTTCATATCCATAGATTTCAGCTAATTCAAAGTCAAGCATAACCTTTTGTTCCCTAATAATATAAATCTTTTTTACAAGGGATTCATGATTTACAATCATCATTTCATCTTTTTTATCCATTTCTTTGTCCTCTTTATTCAAATTTCCAAACAATCTCCACCTTGTCCTTGTCATAAACATAGATTCTGTCTATCACTTCGTTGATCCAGTCTAAAACAAGTTCTCCTTCGGCTACTGCTTCTCTTAGTTTATCGACATTTAGATGATGTCTTGAAGCGGTATTTTCTTGTATCTTGTCCTCTATGATCAATATTTCCTGCTCGATGTTTTTTGCTCTTTGTGTCAGGGATTCCCGTTTTGAAAGGTATTCTTCTTTCTCTATGATACCTTGTTTATGCCTTTCATAACACTGCATTTTGGAAATTTGATTTTTTTGTTGTTCCGCTTCCAGCTTTTTCTTTCGCTCAAGCAGGCTCTCACAAATACTTTCCTTGACTCTATACTCAATCCTTCTCGTCTGTTCTTCCTCAAGAAAATGTTCGGTATGAAGCTGAATTTCTTTTGACACGATTTCTTCCAGTACCGAGGCTTGTATCTTTCCTTTCATGCAGCCGCAGTCTTTTGCCTTGTACCGATATGGACAATAATATCCGTCACTTTTTCCGGAGTAAATGGTATAACTCATCTTATGATAGCATTGCCCACAATAGACTTTATCCTGAAGAATATGAAAATGCTTCCGTTCTCGGCTGATATGTTTTGCATTGCTGCTTAATCGGTTTTGAACTTCCGCAAAATCCTCTTGGGATATGATGGCTTCGTGCATATTTTCCCGTATAATCCAGTCCTCGCTATCCGTCCATTGTCGATGATCCGAGCCGACTTCATACACTCTGGTCTTTCCGCCGACAATTGCTCCGGTATAAACTCGTTGGGTTAAGAGATAGCGAACAATCTGTCCTGTCCAAATTCCGCTTCCTCTTTTCAGTCCTATGTGCTTTCCGGGTGTTAAGACTTTTCTCTCATTCAAGTCTTTGGCAATCGCAAGCATACTTTCTCCGCTTAAATATCTTGCAAACACTTCTTTCACGATCGGTCTTACTGCTTCATCGACAATGAGCTGATGATGGTCATTTTCGTCTTTTACATATCCATAGGGTGCTTTTGAACCGAAGTAATAGCCTTTATCTTGTCTGATTTTAACGGAGGAACGAATTTTCTGTGAGATGTCCTTGGAATAGTAGTCATAGACAAGATTCTTAAAAGGAATTTCCAAACTGCTGATTCCGTTTTCGTTGTTCTTACTGTCATAATTGTCATTCACAGAAATAAACCGAACTTGCATAAAGGGAAAAATTTGCTCAATATAGGCTCCAGATTCGATATAATCTCTGGCAAAACGAGATAAGTCTTTTACAAGTATAGTCTTTACTTCATTTTTCTTGACCATAGCAATCATCTTTTGAAATGCGGGGCGATTAAAGTCCGTTCCCGTCTTTGCAATATCTTTATAGATTCCTGCTAAACTGAAATCCTCACTTTTTTGAATAAAGCTCTCGCAAAGAGCAATTTGATTTTCAATGGAATCACTCGGTTTTTCTTTTTTATCTCTTGAGATTCTTGCATAGATTGCCGTTTGAAAGCTGTTTATATTTTCTTTGCTAAGCATTTCTTCCGACTTCATCCTTCGATTTGCTGTTCTTGCCATCTATACCACCTCCCTGATTTCAGGAGTTTGAGAGGTATAGCTGCTCAACTTATCCAGAATCTCGATCGTTTCGTCATAATTAAACTGAATTTCTATTTTCTTGTCTTCCGAAACATAGATTTTATCAACAAGTCGAACAAGAAGTCCTCTTTCTAAAGTACCGATGTTTTGATACTTGTTGATATCTGTAAGGAAATTCTGATTGCCCACACTCTTTTTATAGAGCCTTGCAATTTCTTTGCTCTGCTTTTCTAAAACCAGCTCACTTTCTACGATACGATTCGTGTAAAACTCCCTCATATCATAGAATTATTCTTCCGCAATAATGCCTTCTTTCAAATCTTGGTAAAGAGAAGATTTTAAAAGCTCAAATTTTGCCTTGCTTTTCTTGGTGTATTCCTGTCTTTTATCTATTTTTTGAAACAGTTCATAGGATACTTCCATCTCTTTGATTTTCTCTGAAACACTTTCGTATTCCCCAAGATACTGAATATAATGCCGAATCATTTCAAGCACTGTCCTTTGCAATTCTTCCTGCTTTATAGAGTGCCTGCTACAATCTTGCCCCTTATTGTATGAGGAGCAAATATAATAGACGGTCGGTGTTTTCCCTCGTTTATCGACTTTCTTTGTCATCTGTGCGTTACAGTCTTTGCAAAAGAGAAGTCCGGAAAACAAATCCGCTTTTTCTCCGACAGTTTTCGCCTTGATATCGCATTTTAAAAGTTTTTGGACGATTTCAAAGTCATGGGGATCAATAATCGCCTCATGGTTATCTTCAATTTCAATCCAATCGCTTCTATCTTTGGAAACCACTTTATCCAGTTTATAATTGATCTTTTCTCGTTTTCCCTGTTGAAGTGTTCCAATATAGATCTCATTGGTTAAAATGCGATTGACCGCAGGCGTATCCCACTTGGCAACCGCCTTTGTGCTGAAGCCTGTCTTATACCGTATTCCCTTTGCCTTTTTATGCTCCATCGGTGAGGGGATTCCATTATCGTTTAAGTGTTTGGCAATCGAATAGGAGCTGTATCCTTCCAGTTTCATGGAGAAGATTTTTCGCACCACATATTCCGCTTCTTTATCAATTACTATTTTGTGCTTATCTTCCTTATCTTTTTCATAGCCGTAAGGAGCATAGTTTGATATAAACTGTCCTTGTTTTCTCTTTACTTTACAAACACTTCTGACCTTTGCGGAGGTATCTCTGCAATAGTTGTCGTTGATGAAATTCTTGAAAGGAATCACCAAATTCTTTTCCGTTTCACTGGCTGTGAAGCTGTCATAATTGTCATTTAAGGCAATAAACCGAATATCAAGAGAGGGGAACACCCTTTGCAAATATCTCCCGCTATCAATATAATCTCTGCCGAAACGGGATAAATCTTTTACCACAATACAGTTGATACTGCCTGTGATTACATCCTCCATCATTTCTTTAAATGCCGGTCGCTCAAAAGCTGATGTTAGATAACGATACTTCTAAAACACAAGTAAATCCAACATTTTTATAACAGCAGACAAGCTGGTATTGTACAAAAAACTGAATATATCACATCCCAAGCGGTGATCTTTCGCTTCTGTCAAAGGAAGCATAAGGACACCGCTTTTTTCATGTCCATGTTACGAAGTTGAAGCATATACAGGCTTGAAATACAAGGCTTTTTGAGGGCGGTTTTGACAAAGTAAGGGCAATATACCTTTTCTTTCAAAATCGCCCTTTAACTGCGTAACAAATAAAAAACGAAAGGAGCAGAAATCATGGCAGTTTTCAGAGTAGAGAAAAACAGGGGCTATACCGTCATGAGCAATCACCACCTGCGAAACAAGGAACTGACACTAAAAGCGAAAGGCTTACTTTCTCAAATGCTGTCGCTTCCGGAAAACTGGGACTATACCCTTGCAGGACTATCCCATATCAACAAAGAAAGCATCGATGCTATTCGTACAGCAGTTTTAGAACTTGAAAAAGCGGGATATATCACGAGAACGCAAGGCAGAGATGAAAAAGGAAAAATGACAGCCATTACCTACACCATTTATGAGCAGCCGATTAGTCCAGTATTAGACCAGCCGGTATTGGAAAATCCAACATCGGATAAGCCGATATTGGAAAAACCGAAAGCGGATAATCCGACATCGGAAAATCCAATGCAATTAAATAAAGATATACAAAATACGGATCTATCAAAAAAAGAAGAAAAAAATAAAGATGGATTAAATACCGATTCCATTCCTATCCTTTCCCCTGTCCCCTCTCCTTTGCGTGAGCAGGAGCCTTTACCGGAAAAGAAAGGAACGGATGAGAAAGACGCATACAAAATCTATGAGGAAATTATCAAGGACAATATCGAGTATGAACACCTCATAAACGCAAAACGACTTGACCGTGATCGAATTGATGAAATCCTTGACCTCATTCTTGAAACCGTATGCAGCAAAAGAAAGAAAATCTTAATTGCAGGTGATGAATACCCGGCGGAGCTTGTAAAGGCAAAATTCATGAAACTTAACAGCAGCCATATTGAATTTGTCCTTGACTGTATGCAGGAAAATACCACAAAGGTAAGAAACATCAAGCAGTATCTAAAAGCGGTGCTTTTCAATGCTCCGTCCACAATCGGAAACTATTACACCGCACTTGTCAATCACGATATGTACGGAGGAAATGACTTCTAAAGGAGAAAATTTATGAAACAGGGAACCCTTATTTTTGACGAATACCGTGACCGCTACGACATCCGTTTTGACCTAAAAGACTATTTAGGAGGTCTTTATCCCGGAGATCAGCTTGAAGTCTTTGCCTATGGAAAATGGAAAAAAACCGAGATGGACATAAACAAAAGCGATGAATGGTATTTGAAAGGAATCCGCGGAGAGTTAAACGGGCTTCGCGTAAGAATAAAGGAGTGAGAAAACTTTGCTTATAGGAAAGGAGGATGACATTTGCAGGATGAAATGAACGAAAAAGTGATCGCCCTATATATCAAGGGTGGAAAAATCACGGCAAAGCTGTTACAAAAGGCGATAAAGCTTTTCCTTGCGGAGATGAAAAAGCAAGAAGCAAGGCGGCAGCTTCCCCACGGAAAGCAAAGCCTAAAACAACTTATGAAGCAGAACGCCGGCGTTTCCAACATTGAAATCACAGATGAGAATATCAAAGCCTTTGAAGCGACGGCAAAGAAATACGGAATCGACTTTGCACTGAAAAAAGACAGCAGCACTTCGCCGCCCCGGCACCTTGTATTTTTTAAGGGTCGGGATGCGGATGTTCTAAAGGCGGCATTTACCGAGTTTTCACAAAAGAAATTGTCAAGGGAAAAGCTGCCCTCTATAAGAAAAGTGCTTTCCGCCTTTAAGGAGCAGGCGAAGGCAATCAACAAAGGACGAGATATCGTAAAACATAAGGACAGGGGGATTGAGAGATGACGGAAGAAACAAAGAAACAAATTTTACTGCATCTGCCTTATCTGTTCTTTGTCTATCTCTTTGACAAGATAGCACAAGGCTTTCGTCTATCATACGGAATAGATATGGGAATAAAGCTTCTCCATTTTCCTGAAGGACTTACAGAAGCCTTTTCTTCTCCCCTTATCAGCTTTCACTTATCCGATCTTTTTATCGGAGTTATAGCGGCTGCACTCATTCGTTTTGCTGTCTATGTGAAAGGAAAAAATGCAAAAAAATACAGGAAAGGTACAGAGTACGGATCAGCCCGTTTTGGAAATAAAAAAGACATAAAACCATATATTGATCCGGTATTTAGGAACAACATTCCTCTTACCAAAACGGAGTGCATTACCATGAATAGCCGTCCGAAAAATCCCAAATACGCAAGAAACAAAAACATTCTTGTGGTCGGAGGCTCCGGTAGCGGAAAGACGAGATTTTTTGTAAAGCCGTCATTGATGCAGATGCACAGCTCCTATGTGGTTACCGACCCCAAAGGCGAGCTGCTTCTCTCCTGCGGGAAGCTCCTGCAGCGAGGTGGATATAAGATAAAGGTACTTAATACCATCAATTTCAAAAAATCCATGCGGTACAATCCCTTTGCATATCTTCGCAGTGAAAAGGACATTTTGAAGCTGGTAAACACAATCATCATGAACACCAAAGGCGACGGTGAAAAAGCCGCTGAGGACTTCTGGACGAAATCAGAACGCCTTTTCTACTCTGCCCTGATCGGATATATCTTCTATGAAGCGCCGGAGGAAGAAAAGAATTTCACCACGCTTCTTGAAATGATAAACGCATCGGAAGCAAGGGAGGACGATCCGGAGTTTCAAAGCCCTGTTGACCTTATGTTTCAGAGATTGGAGGAAAAAGACCCGGAGCATTTTGCGGTAAGGCAGTATAAGAAGTTTCTTCTTTCTGCCGGAAAAACAAGATCCTCAATATTAATTTCCTGCGGCGCCCGTCTTGCCCCCTTTGACATCCGAGAGCTTAGGGAGCTTCTTGAAAAGGACGAAATGGAGCTTGATACCATAGGGGATCGAAAAACAGCCCTCTTTGTTATCATAAGCGATACCGATGATACTTTTAACTTTGTTGTAAGTATTCTTTACACTCAGCTTTTTAATCTTCTCTGCGATAAGGCGGACGATGTGTACGGCGGAAGGCTGCCTGTTCATGTACGCTGCCTACTTGATGAATTTGCGAATATCGGGCAGATTCCAAAGTTTGAAAAACTGATTGCCACCATTAGAAGCCGTGAAATATCGGCTTCTATTATTTTGCAGTCCCAGTCCCAGCTTAAAGCAATCTATAAGGAAAATGCGGACACCATCACAGGAAATTGCGACAGCTTCCTCTTTCTTGGAGGAAAGGAAAAAACAACACTAAAGGACGTATCTGAAATACTCGGTAAGGAAACCATCGACAGCTTTAACACCTCTGAAACAAGAGGTCGGGAATTATCTCACGGGCTGAACTACCAAAAGCTCGGTAAAGAGCTTATGACACAGGATGAGATTGCGGTAATGGACGGAGGAAAATGCATCCTGCAAATAAGAGGCGTAAGACCGTTCTTTTCGGATAAGTACGATATTACAGCTCACCCAAATTACAAATATCTTTCCGACTATGACAAGAAAAACTCTTTTGATGCGGAAAGATATATAAAACGCCGCCCCGCTATCGTAAGGCAAAATGAAGTCTTTGACTACTATGAAATCGATGCGGAAAAATTAACGGAAGAATAAAAGAAGGAGGAAAAAGCTTGATATATAAGACAGCAGTATATAGAGCGCGGGCACCTGATGCCTGAATGCTTATCCGCCGAATCCGGCGGTTTTTTTATGAGGGAAACAGCAAAAATTATGTTTAGCCGAGGTATCGGCAGAAAGGATGAATCTATGGGATTTTTTAATTCAGCAGTCGGAGTATTACAGACACTTGTTATCGCACTTGGCGCAGGCCTTGGAATCTGGGGCATTGTAAACCTTTTGGAAGGATATGGGAACGATAACCGTGCGACACGTTCATAGGTGAAAAGCTTATGCACTAAGTCAAAGGACATAAAGTTCAAAACTTAGGAGAACTGACAATCTGATAGGTAGAATGATGGGGTAACGCCCTGAAATGCCTACACTGATACTCCGATTGGCAATGAATATTAGACTATTTCATTGTCAAAAGCTCGGTGAAGTCGGCAGAGAGTAGCCGTAAGACTGATATTTCATATCAGACACGAAAGCTGTTCAGAGGTGGACGGTGCTACCTATATGTCGGGTGTCGAATACGCATGGTGAGAATGTGTATACCAAAGCACTGACGTACTTCCGAATGTACAAGTCTAAACGTTTGAATTTGCCTAACGGCAATTCCCATCAAAGATGGGGTGTTTGTGGATGAGTAAGAATGGTTGTTATGAAAATCCATATATCGTTACAGGCGATATGGCGAAAGCTAAACACAGGCTTAGAGGAAGACCCTAAACGTATTCAAAGATAAGATTGTCGGAACGTGGTAAGCCAGGAACATGGAAGCAGTCTAATGCTAATGAAGTGTTGAATGGGAAAATGACTGTAAAAACGGCATATAACCGTTCTTTATTTTGGTGAAAGCGGTGGCACAGTACCTATGAAGCGAAAATAATAAGTTCGTGGAGGGATAGCCACCAGTCACAGGAAAGTACAAGAACTGAAATTAAGACAAACACAGCTTCGAGTATGACAAAGAAAATCAAATCCGAAAGGAGATGGTGACTGTGTCCACTTCGAAACAAACACTGAAACAAAGCAAAATCCGTTATACGGAATACTATGACTTGCAAAAAGTCCTTGATGATTTATATGAAGATAGTAGTAAGAATAAAATATTTTCAAATTTAATGGAGTTGATAACTTCAAGAGAAAATATAAAACTTGCCTATCGCAGTATCAAAGGGAACAAAGGCAGTCATACAGCCGGAGTAGATGGCAGAACAATAAAACATCTATCAAGGCTAAATGAAGAAGAATACATTTCTCTCATACAAAAACAGTTTCATTGGTATAAATCACGCCCTGTAAAGAGAGTGGAGATACTAAAGCCTAATGGGAAAATAAGACCTTTAGGAATACCGACTATTGTAGACAGAATTGTACAACAATGTATCTTGCAAATATTGGAGCCGATATGTGAAGCCAAGTTTCATGACAGCTCCTATGGGTTTCGACCTAACAGGAGTACGGAACATGCAATCGCAGAATGTGCAAGACTAATGCAGATACAGCACTTACATTATGTGGTTGATATTGATATACAAGGATTTTTCGATAATGTATATCATGCAAAGCTCATAAGGCAGCTTTGGAATTTGGGAATCCAAGACAAAAAGTTACTTTGTATCATTAAGGAAATGCTGAAAGCAGATATTGTTATGCCCGATAAAGAGGTAATTACACCAACAAGGGGAACACCACAAGGCGGAATATTATCACCGCTACTATCTAATGTAGTCTTGAACGAATTAGATTGGTGGGTGTCCTCCCAGTGGCTGACAATGCCCACTCATTATCCATATAAACAGAGAACGAACAGTCAAGGAACAGAGATAAAAAGCCATACCTACAGAGCTTTAAGAACAAGCAACCTGAAAGAAATATACATTGTAAGGTATGCCGATGATTTCAAGATATTTTGCCGTAATTACTACGATGCAAAAAGAACCTATCAGGCAGTTACAAAATGGTTGCAAGACAGATTAAAACTAAATGTAAGTGAAGAAAAATCTAAAATAACAAATCTAAAACAAAGGTACTCGGAGTTCTTAGGCTTCAAGCTTAAGGTTAAACCAAAAGGCAAAAAGTTTGTTGTACAGTCGCATATAAGTGATAAGGCACTGAAAAAGGCAAAAGAAAATATTTCTAAATGTGTTGCGGATATAAAAAGACCTGCAAATGAAAAGGAGCAGTACAAAGCAATAGCTAAGTATAATGCCACTGTTTCAGGCTTGCATAATTATTACCAAATAGCAACAAACGTGAGTTTGGACTTTACTAAAATAGCCTTTCACATTAAAAAGCAGATGAACAACAGACTTGATATTAAAACCAGTGGAACACTAAACAAAGGATTTGTCAAAGAAAAATATGGAAAAAGTAAACAGCTTCGCTTCCTTAATGGATATCCGTTAATTCCGGTGGGATATATAAGGACAAAGGACGCAAAACACAAGAAAAAGGTTGTAAATAAATACACTGTAAAGGGCAGAGCTTTCATTCATAAAAATCTACAAATTGATGTAGATACACTTGTCTGGCTGATGAAACACCCTGTGCTTGATAAAAGTATAGAGTTTGCAGACAACAGAATCTCGCTCTTTGCAGCTCAATATGGCAGATGTGGAGTAACAGGTGTAAAACTTATACCAAACGATATACATTGCCATCACAAGATACCGCTTGAACAAGGCGGTACAGACAGTTACAGCAACTTAATTCTTGTTACGGAAGCAGTTCATATACTCATCCATGCAACAAAAGAAGATACAATCCAAAAATATATAAAAGAGCTTGGGTTAACAGTCAAGCAGATTGAGAAATGTAATAAGCTTAGAAAAATGGCAGAATTGCCACTAATTTAGAGAAAAAATAATTTGTTACGAAGTGTGTAAGTCTTAGTTAAAACGTGAAAATCTTTCTTGTGATGGAACGCCGTGTGCGGTGAAAGTCGCATGCACGGTGTGAAGTGGGGGAAAATCCGGAGATAAAATCAAAGGATTACCTATCACTATCGGGCGCTAAATCACAGGGAATCAAGCAGCTTATGGCAGGAGGAGGCGTTGCCCTTATCGGTACAACCCTTGTTCCGCTTCTTCGCGGACTGTTCGGATAAGGAGGTAAAAGGTGCAGAGCATACTTGATGCAATCAATGAATGGATCAAGGAAATTTTAATTGGATCCATTCAGGGAAATCTTGAAGCTCTGTTCGGAGATGTCAACGAAAAGGTAGGAACCATAGCGGCAGAGGTAGGCAAGACCCCGCAGGGCTGGAACGGCAGCGTATTTTCCATGATAAAAACCTTGTCGGAAAATGTGATCGTCCCCATTGCGGGGCTTGTCATTACCTATGTTCTTTGCTACGAGCTGATCAGCATGATTATTGATAAAAATAATCTGCACGAGTTGGACACCTTTATGTTTTTTAAGTGGTTTTTCAAGGCGTGGGTAGCGGTATTTATCGTTACCCATACCTTTGATATTACCATGGCGGTATTCGATGTGGCGCAGCACGTTGTATCGGGCGCATCCGGCGTTATCAGCTCGGACACAAGCATTGATGTGGCATCCTCTCTTACCGCACTACAAGGAAAGCTGAAGGACATGGAAATACCGGAGCTTTTACGGCTTTCCATAGAAACCGGACTTGTGAGCATTTCTATGAAAATCATGTCCGTTTTTATTACCGTTGTCATCTACGGCAGAATGATAGAGATCTATTTAGTCTGCTCCGTCGCCCCGATTCCATTTGCCACTATGACAAATAAAGAATGGGGACAGATCGGAAACAACTATCTGAAAAGCTTATTCGCACTCGGTTTTCAGGGCTTTTTAATCATGGTATGCGTCGGAATATATGCTGTCTTGGTAAAGGCTATGACCGTATCGGACAACCTGCATACCGCGATATTTTCTCTTGCGGCATATACCGTGCTGCTTTGCTTTATGCTCTTAAAATCAAGTGCTATTTCAAAATCAATTTTCGGGGCACATTAGCCCTAATGTAAAGGAGGGATCAGAACAATCAGTAAAAAATATAATATTATCTATGCCGATCCGCCGTGGAAGTACGAACGAAGCAAGGTACAAGGTGCGGCGGAAAATCACTACAAAACCATGAGCATAGAAAAGCTTTGTGCACTTCCTGTTTCTGAAATCGCGGAAAAGGACTGCGCACTTTTTTTATGGGCGACTTTCCCGCAGCTGAAAGAAGCCCTGCAGCTAATCAAAGCATGGGGCTTTCAGTATAAGACGGTTGCTTTCGTATGGCTAAAAACAAATAAAAAAGCGAAAACATGGTTTTACGGGCTTGGCTTTTGGACAAGAGGAAATGCGGAAATCTGCCTTCTTGCAACAAAAGGTCATCCCAAAAGGCAGGCGAAAAATGTTCATCAGCTTATCGTAAGCCCCATTGAAGCACACAGCAAAAAGCCGGAGAAAGCAAGGGAAAACATAGTTGCCCTTATGGGAGATCTTCCTAAAATAGAGCTTTTTGCAAGAAAAGAAAGTCCCGGCTGGGATGTATGGGGAAACGAAGTAAAAAGCAGTATTACGCTTTAACGGAAAGGAGGTTTTTATGGCATATGTACCCGTACCAAAGGACTTAACAAAGGTCAAAACAAAGGTTGCCTTTAATCTTACAAAAAGGCAGATCATTTGCTTTACGGCAGCCTTAATCGCAGGGCTGCCTGTTTTCTTTCTCCTAAAGGGAAGCACAGGAACAAGCCTTGCGACATTTTTCATGATTTTAGTGATGCTTCCCTTTTTTCTCTTTGCCATGTACGAAAAGCACGGACAGCCCCTTGAGGTCGTCCTAAAGCATATCGTGCAGACAAAGTTTATCAGAAAGAAAGAGCGTCCCTACAGGACGAGAAATTATTATGCCCTGCTCATAAGGCAGCGAGAACTTGAAAAGGAGGTATTTCATATTGTTAAAGGACAAAACAAAGGAAAAAAACAGCGTCAAAAATAAAAGAAAGCTGACAAGAAGTGAGAAAAAGCAGATTGCGGAGCTTATCCGAAAAGCAAAGCCGGATAAAAAGGCTTCTTCCTCGCAGGAGAGCATCCCCTATCTTTCCATGCACCCGGACGGGATATGCAGAGTAACAGAAAACAGATACAGCAAGTGCATTTATTTTTCCGACATCAATTATCAGCTTGCAGGTGCGGATGAAAAAACCGCTATCTTTGAAAACTGGTGCGACTTTCTAAACTACTTTGATTCCTCTGTGGATGTGCAGCTTTCCTTTATCAATCAGGGAAGCCGCGGAGAAGCAAAGGCCGCAATCGAAATTCCAATGCGTGAGGATGGTTTTCAGTCCATAAGAAGCGAGTATCAGACAATGCTTTCTAATCAGCTTTCCAAAGGAAACAACGGTCTTGTAAAGCTGAAATTCGTAACATTCAGCGTGGAAGCGGAAAATATGAATGCGGCAAAGGCAAGGCTTAACCGCATTGAAACGGATATGTTAAACAATTTTAAGGTGCTTGGTGTAAGTGCCCATTCCATGAACGGCTATGAAAGGCTGAAAACCATGCACGGCATCTTTCACCCGGAGGGAGAGCCTTTTTTCTTCTCTTGGGACTATCTTGTTCCGTCGGGATTATCGACAAAGGATTTTATCGCACCGTCCTCTTTTTACTTCGGAGAAGGAAGAACCTTTCGCATGGGTAGTAAGCTTGGCGCGGTGAGCTTTCTTGAAATCTTGGCGCCGGAATTAAACGACCGCATTTTATCCGACCTTTTGGATTTGGAAACGGGAATGATCGTAAACCTGCATATCAAAAGCATCGATCAGGCGGAGGCAATTAAGACGATTAAAAGAAAAATCACCGACCTTGACAAGATGAAAATTGACGAGCAGAAAAAAGCCGTCAGAAGCGGCTATGACATGGATATTATCCCGTCCGACCTTGCCACCTACGGAGGCGAAGCGAAAAATCTGTTGCAGGATTTACAGAGCAGAAACGAAAGAATGTTTCTTGTTACCTTTTTAGTGGTGAATATGGCGAATAGTAAAAGAAAGCTGGATAACGATGTGTTCGCCGCCGCAGGAATCGCACAGAAATATAACTGTGCCTTAACCCGTCTTGACTTTCAGCAGGAGGAAGGCCTGATGTCAAGTATTCCGCTTGGAAGAAATGAAATTGAAATCCAAAGAGGGCTTACTACCTCAAGCACCGCTGTATTCATTCCCTTTATCACGCAGGAGCTTTTTCAGGGCGGAGAAGCCCTCTATTATGGGCTTAACGCTCTTTCAAACAACATGATTTTATGCGACAGAAAGCAGCTTAAAAACCCCAACGGCCTGATACTCGGAACGCCCGGTTCCGGTAAATCCTTTGCGGCAAAGCGTGAAATTACAAACGCCTTTTTAATTACGGACGATGACATCTATATATCCGATCCCGAAGCCGAGTATGCCCCTTTGGTAAACAGCCTTTTAGGACAGGTCATCCGCATTTCTCCAACAAGTAAAGAATATATCAACCCGATGGATATAAACTTAAATTACAGCGAGGATGATAACCCCCTTGCCCTAAAATCGGACTTTATCCTTTCCCTTTGTGAGCTTGTAGTCGGAGGAAAGGAAGGACTTGCACCTGTGGAAAAAACGGTCATCGACCGTGCAGTAAGAACGGTTTACAGGGAGTTTCTTGCAGAACCCGTGCCTGAAAGGATGCCTATTTTAGGGGATCTTTATGAGGAGCTTTTAAGACAGCCGGAGCCGGAAGCTGCAAGAGTTGCGGCAGCCCTTGAGCTTTATGTAACAGGCTCTCTTAATGTGTTTAATCACAGAACCAATGTAGAGCTTAATAATCGCCTTGTCTGCTTTGATATAAAGAGCCTTGGAAAGCAGCTAAAAAAGCTTGGAATGTTAATCGTGCAGGATCAGATTTGGAACCGCGTAACCATAAACAGAGCAAAAAAGAAAGCAACCCGCTACTACATGGACGAATTTCATCTTCTGCTCCGTGAGGAACAGACCGCAGCATACAGCGTTGAAATCTGGAAGCGTTTCAGGAAGTGGTCGGGTATTCCCACAGGGATTACTCAAAATGTAAAGGATCTTTTATCCAGCAGAGAAGTGGAAAATATCTTTGAAAACAGCGACTTTGTCTTGATGCTTAATCAGGCGGTAAGCGACAGAAATATCCTTGCAAAGCAGCTTAATATTTCTCCACAGCAGATGAAATATGTAACCCATACGGAATCCGGCGAAGGACTTCTCTTTTACGGAAATGTGATCCTGCCATTTGTAGATCACTTCCCGAAATATACAAAGCTCTACAAGGTCATGACGACAAAGCCGGAGGAAGTGAGCAGCGAATGAAGAAACTGACGCATTTCAGCCTGTTTACCGGAATCGGAGGAATCGACTTTGCGGCGGAGGCCGCAGGCTTTTCTACTGTTTGTAAATGCGAATGGGCGGACTTTCCGACTGCCGTATTAAAAAAGCATTGGCCGGATGTTCCGCGTTTTCAGGATATTACCACAGTTACAAAGGAGGCATTTATTGAAAAAACAGGACAAGACAGCATTACCCTCATATCCGGAGGCTTCCCGTGTCAGCCCTTTTCCGCCATCGGAGCAAAGAAGGGCTTTACAGACCCCCGTTATCTCTGGCCGCAGATGTGCAGAGTTATTAGAGAACTTAAGCCCCGTTTCGTGCTTGGCGAAAATGTTGCTAACTTCATCAATATGGGGCTCAACAAAACGATCCTTGACTTGGAGAAAGCGGGATATGCCGTTTGGACATTCGTACTTCCTGCTTGCAGCGTCGGCGCGTGGCATGAACGCAAGCGAACTTTTATCGTGGGGGCAGATGTTTCCTACGCCCCTTGCTTCCGACACGGGAACGCGCCCAAAGGTGCCGCAGGTAGTCCTATCTCCTGCGGGCTCCTTTCGCAGAAAGAAGAAAACGGGGCACTGGTCGGCGAATCTTTCGGAGGCAATCTATTATCTGGAAAAGGATGCCGATCCCAATCTTCGCTTCAATCCGGAGTGGGCAGAGTGGCTGATGGGATTCCCGCGAGCATGGACGGAAATTTCCTCTGGATAACGGAGCCTACGGATATTCCGAGGCTTACAGAGGATAAAAAAGACAGGGTAAAACGCTTAAAGGCACTGGGCAATGCCGTCGTTCCCGCGCAGGTTTACCCGATACTTAAATACATTGCGGATATTGAGCTTGGACGCTGCAAAAGCGCTTGCGTCTTTTCAGGAAAGGAAGGTGATGCACTTTGAAAGAACCGCTAAAGCCCCGTGATAAGTTCAGGCAGAAAATGAGCCGGGACGGACTTTTAAGAGAAAATATGACAACCGGAGAAACGGAAAATATATCAAAAAGGATTCAGGAAAATCCCGAAAATGATATTCCCCAAAATCCTATATCGGATAAGGAAATGCCGAAAAGAAAATCCTCAAGGCTTACCTTTACCGAGGAAGAAAGAAATATCCCGGAGCTTCAAAGGTATATCAAAAAATCCGATCAGGCGGCGGACCGTCTGGATAAGGCAAGGGATAAAATACCAAAGAAAAAGAGTCTTTCCTTTGAGCGGGAGTTTGATGAAAAAACAGGCAAAGGAAAAACGAGGCTTCACTTTGAAGAAAAGGAAAAGCCCATAGTCTCCGGTAAGTCTGCAAATCCTCTTTCTCCTACCCTTAATAAAGCAGGCGCTTTTGTGCATAAGAAAATCCATGAAACGGAGCATGACAATGCAGGCGTTGAAGCAGCCCACAAAACCGAAAAAGCCGCAGAAATACTTGGAAGATTCAGCGTAAGAAAGGCAAGAGAAAATTACAGAAATCAGAGGCTAAAGCCCTACCGCAAGGCAAGGAAAGCGGAGAAAGCCGCAGAGAAAGCAAATGCAAAATACTTTTACAAAAAAACCATGTATGAAAATCCGAATCTTTCATCTGCAAATCCCTTTAGCCGTATGTGGCAGAAAAGGAAGCTAAAAAGAAAGTATGCGGCGGAGCTTCGTAAAAAAGGTAAGAGTGCGGCAAAGGCGGCAAAAACATCCGCAGAAAAGATAAAACAGGCAGGCTCTTTTATCATACGCCACAGACGAGGGCTTGCCCTTATCATTTCCCTGCTTTTAATCTTCATTCTGATCTTTACCGGCTTATCGTCCTGCTCCTCTCTTTTATCGGGAGGCTTAAACGGGATTTTAGGTACAAGCTATACATCCGAGGACAGCGATCTTGTGGCGGTAGAAAATGCCTATGCTGCTATGGAAAATGAGCTGCAGGGAAAAATCGACAAGGTGGAAAAGAATCATCCCGGCTATGACGAGTACAAATATGAGCTTGACAGTATCGGACATAATCCCCATGAGCTTGCTTCTATTCTTACGGCAAAACACCAAAGCTATACCCTTTCCAAAGTGCAGGCTGACTTACAGAAAATTTTCACAGAGCAGTATTCTTTTACTCTTAAGGAAGAAATTGAGGTGCGCTACAAAACGGAAACCCATACCGATCCGGACACCGGAGAAACCACAGAGGAAGAAGTCCCATACAACTATTACATTCTTCATGTAAAGCTGAAAACGATGCCGCTTTCCGATATTGCAAAGGAAATACTGAATGAAGAGCAGCTTAAAATGTACCGTGTCTACCTTGAAACCAGCGGAAACAAACCCCTTGTCTTTGGCGGAGGTTCCCCTGACGGCAGTGCTTCGGAGGATTTAAGCGGCGTTCATTTTGTAAACGGCACCCGCCCCGGAAATCCGGAGCTTGTAAATCTTGCAAAAAAGCAGGTCGGAAATGTAGGCGGTTATCCTTATTGGAGCTGGTACGGCTTTAACGGACGTGTGGAATGGTGCGCCTGCTTTGTATCGTGGTGCTATCACAAGGCTGGAAAAAGCGAGCCGCGTTTTGCAGGCTGTCAGTCGCAGGGCGTTCCGTGGTTTACCTCTCATGGTCAATGGGGAAACCGAGGCTACAAAAACATTGCACCGGGCGACGCCATTTTCTTTGACTGGGACGGTGACGGCGGTGCGGATCATGTGGGAATTGTCATTGGAACGGACGGAAGCCGTGTTTATACCGTTGAAGGAAATTCAGGCGATGCCTGCAAGATTAAAAGCTATGACCTAAATTCCGGCTATATTAAAGGCTATGGCCTGATGAACTGGGATTAACAAAAAATGAAAGGAGAAAACATTTATGGCAAACAGAAAAATCTTGAAAATCGAAAACGAGATCAAAAAGACCCGTGAGAAAATCACGGAATATCAGAACAAGCTGAAAGGACTTGAGATGCAGAAAACAGAGGCGGAAAACCTTGAAATCGTGCAAATGGTAAGGTCGCTTCACATGACCCCTGCAGAGCTTGAAGAATTTTTAGCCAAAGGCGTGATTCCTGCTGATATGTCTGCAGATGAAAATGAGTATATGGAGGATATAGAAAATGAAGAATAAAATTTTGATGAGAATAACGACAGCTCTCTTTGCCGCCCTGATCCTTATGGGCGGCTTTTCTATTCCCGCTTATGCAAACGGCGGCGGTGAAGCTACCAATGACAGCAATGTAAAAACAGAGGAAAAGAAAGAAGAAAAAACGCCCCTTACTCCTGACGGCAACATGAGTCTTGTGGATAATGTCAAGGGATATGCCGCAAAGGATAAGGAATTTATCATTGTAAAAAGCAAGGGAGGAAATTACTTCTATATTGTAATCGACCATGCGGCGCAGGGAGAAAACACGGTTCATTTCTTAAATCAGGTGGATGAAAAGGATCTGCTCTCTATCATTGACGAAAAAAGCAGCCTGACCGCAAAGCCGGAGCTTCCAAAAGAGGAGGAAAAGAAAGAGCCGGAGACGGAAAAACCAAAGGAAGAAGAAAAATCGGAGAAAAAGAA
This sequence comes from Lachnospiraceae bacterium oral taxon 500, assembly GCA_002999035.1. NCBI lineage: Bacteria > Bacillati > Bacillota > Clostridia > Lachnospirales > Lachnospiraceae > Lachnospiraceae bacterium oral taxon 500. Next base: position 1,743,584 of record CP027241.1, on the reverse strand, counting down.
TCCTGCCGGCATGATCGCTTTATCCCTTATTCTCATTCTTGGACTTACAGGCGGAGCCTTCTATTATTTTAAGTTCCTAAAACCGAAGCAGGATATAAAGGGAACGACCGACCTTGACGAGTTCGACTTTGAGGACTATGAGGACGATTTTATAGAGGATGATAACGAGGACGGCGAGGAAACTTTAGAAGAAGCAGAGCCGGATGAAACACTATGACATGGTTTACAGACAGTATCTATGAACGACTGATGACGGAAAAACCGAAATGCGGGCGGCCTGAAAAAGAGCCGCCCGTTTCCTTTTCCTTAAAATGCGAACTGCCCTTACAGGGGAAAGTCCCCATGCATAGGTTACTGTATCAGGAAAATAAAAGAAAAAAGCGAACCGGAGCTTTAGAAAGGATTAGATATGAAACTTATTATATGTGAAAAACCGAGTGTCGGAATAGCGATTGCGTCCGCACTTGGAATCGAAACGAAAAAAGACGGATATATGGAAAGCGAGGACTTTCTTGTGTCTTGGTGCATCGGACACCTTGCAGAGCTTTCCGCGCCGTCCTGTTATGGAAAGTGCTATGAAAAGTGGAGCCTTGAAGCCTTACCCATCCTGCCTGAAACATGGCAGCTTACCGTATCAAAGGATAAGGAAAAGCAATTTTCTATTCTAAAGGCACTTCTTTTTAGAAAGGATGTTACCGAGGTTATAAACAGTTGCGATGCCGGACGCGAGGGAGAACTCATTTTCCGTTTTGTTATGGAAAAAACAGGTTGCAAGAAGCCTGTAAAAAGGCTGTGGATTTCCTCAATGGAAGAAAGCGCAATCCGAAAAGGCTTTGAAAACCTGAAAGACGGAGCGGACTATGACAGCCTTTATCAGTCCGCCCTGTGCAGAGCAAAAGCGGACTGGATTGTCGGAATCAATGCAACCCGCCTCTTTTCCCTTTTATATAACCATACCTTGAATGTAGGACGGGTGCAGAGCCCGACCTTAAAAATACTTGCGGATCGAAGCGATGCGATTACCAATTTCAAGAAAGAAAAGTATTACCATGTGCACCTTGTTTTAGACGGTACGGAAGCTGTAAGCGATAGATTTTCAAGTAAGGAAGCGGCAGAAAAAATAGCAACATCCTGCAAAGGAAAAACGGCAGTCTGCACTTCTATTACCTCTGAAAAAAAAGAAGCGCTGCCGCCGAAGCTCTTTGATCTTACCGCACTTCAAAAGGAAGCAAACCGCATTTTCGGGTACACCGCAAAGCAGACCCTTGACCTTGCGCAGAGCCTTTATGAAAAGAAGCTTTTAACCTATCCGAGAACGGACAGCAATTACCTGACGGACGATATGAAAGAAACGGCGGATAAGGTTATTCTCATGCTTCTTTCAAAGCTTTCCTTTATGCAAAGCATAGAATTTACACCGGAGATTACAAGGCTTCTTAACAGCAAAAAGGTATCGGATCACCATGCCGTGATTCCTACAATGGAGCTTGAAAAAACGGATTTTTCCCTGCTTCCCGAAAGTGAGAGAAACATTCTCTTTCTTGCAGGTGCAAGGCTTCTTATGGCTTCCGCATCCTCTCATGTCTATGAAACGGTTACGGCTACATTTAGCTGCGAGGATCATACCTTTACAGCAAAGGGAAAAACGGTGCTTTCTTCCGGCTGGAAAGAAATAGAAAGATTCTTTCTTATGAGCGTAAAAGAAAAGCAGGAAAAAGAAAACGAAAAAGAGCTTCCGGCATTTTGTGAGGGAGAACGCTTTGACAGCTTCCCGATAAAAGTTACGGAGCATGATACGCTTCCGCCGAAGGCATACACGGAAAGCACGCTTCTATCTTCTATGGAGCGTGCAGGAAACAAGGAAACAACAGAGGATGCAGAGCGCAAAGGCTTAGGTACTCCTGCAACCCGTGCAGGCGTAATTGAAAAAATCATTAAGGCAGGCTTTGTTACAAGAAAAGGAAAACAGCTTATCCCGACCAAAGACGGAATGAATCTTATCTCCGTACTTCCCGAAGCCCTGACCTCTCCGCTTCTTACAGCCGAATGGGAAAATGAGCTTTCAAGGATTGCAAAGGGAGAAACGGAGGCGGACAGCTTTATGGAAAAGATAGAAGCCTTGACAAAAGAGCTTGTAGAAAAAGCAGACGCCGAAAAAGTAAAAGCAGAACTTTTCAAGCAGGAAAAAACGGTAATCGGCTTATGCCCGCGCTGTAAAAGTCCCGTTTATGAGGGAAAGAAAAATTACTATTGCAGTAACAGGGATTGCCTCTTCTCCATGTGGAAAAACGACCGCTTCTTTGAGGGCAGGAAAATCACCTTTACTCAAAAGATAGCTTCTGCACTTTTGAAAGATAAAAAGGCAAAGATTAAAAACATCTACTCTCACAAGACAGGAAAAACCTATGACGGAAATGTCGTTCTTTATGATACCGGAGATAAGTATGTGAACTATCGTATTAAGATAGAGAGGAAGAAAAAAGAAGAACAGCAAGCATAGGAAAGGGGTACCCTTTCCGTAAAAAATCTCCGTTTTCCGCAGATGCGGCGGCGGAGATTTTTGCTTTCCGGGATAGTCCCGGGCCCTTAAAAAAACGAAAGGAGAAAAACTATGCCATATATGGAAAAAACGGAAATAACGGAAGAAACAAAAGAAGTTCAACCCATTGTCCTGACCTCTGAAAATCAAAAGGACAGGCTAAAGGAAATCACGGATCGTTTGGAGCAAGGGATTTTAGAAGTTTTTGAAAGCGAAAGGTACAAGGAGTATCTTCGCGTCATATCAAAGTTTCATCATTACAGCTTTAATAATACCATGCTGATTGCTCTGCAAAAGCCCGACGCTTCTCTGATTGCAGGCTTTAGTGCATGGAAAAACAGCCACGGAAGAACGGTCAAAAAAGGAGAAAAAGGAATCCGCATTATCGCTCCTGCACCCTTTAAGGTAAAGCAGGAAATGGAAAAGCTTGATCCGAAAACCAATATGCCTGTTATGGGAGCGGACGGAAAGGCAGTTACCGAAGAAAGGGAAATCACCATCCCGGCCTACAAGGTGGTATCTGTCTTTGATGTATCGCAGACGGAAGGAAAAGAGATTCCCTCTATCGGAGTAAATGAGCTGACCGGCGATGTGTCGCAGTATGAGGACTTCTTTACGGCACTGAAAAAGGCATCCCCTGTTCCGATTGCCCTTGAGCATATCGAGGGAAGCGCCCACGGTTACTATCACCTTGCAGAAAAAAGAATTGCCATTGACGATAACATGAGCGAGCTGCAAACATTAAAGACCGCCATTCACGAAATCGCCCATGCAAAGCTTTATGATATTGACTTAAACGCGCCGAAAGAAAAACAGGAAAATCGCCTCGATCAGCGTACCCGCGAGGTTGAGGCGGAAAGTATCGCATATACGGTATGCCGGCACTACGGGCTTGATACCTCCGACTATTCTTTCGGATATGTTGCAGGCTGGAGCAGCGGAAAGGAACTGTCAGAACTCAAAGGCTCTCTTGAAACCATCCGCCTTGCCGCATCGGAACTTATCGACAGCATAGACGAGCATTTTAAGGAACTTCAAAGGACAAAAGAAAATGAGCTTACGGAAAAGGAAGCAGAGCCTTCCCTGCAGGAAGAAAAACAGGAAGAAGCTTCACAGGAAAGGGATGCAGGCACACAAGTAAGGTATTATCCCATCAATGAGGCTTCGGCAAAGAGGGCAAAGGAAATGAACAGCTTTGCGGGCTACACGCCGGGAAGTGCAACCCTTGAATATAAAAGCCTTGTGGATCAGGCGGCGGAAATTGCTGAAAATCAGAAAAAGAGAGTTGATCCGTCCTTTCATAACAAAATCGACGCCCTGCTTGATACCTACTCAAAAAAGCTTGCAGCAAATATGAATAACGGATTTGCCATCGATGCCCGCGTTCCCTCTGTCTTGATTGCGGGAGGTTCCAATTTCCCCACACGGAAAAAGGAAAAGCAAAACGCCGCCCGTGATAAAAACTATGGAGAATGGAAAGAAATTCAAGGACTTCTTGAAAAAATCAGAAGCACCGGAATGGGCGGAATCAGTGCAGACGATCCGGACGCTGTAAAAAAACTGAATGCAAAGCTTGAAAAACTGACAAAGGCACAGGAAACCATGAAAGCGGTCAACGCCTACTACCGAAAGCATAAAAGCCTTGAGGGCTGCCCGGAGCTTGACAGCGAAGCAATCGAAAAGCTAAAGGCAAGAATGGAAATCAGAGGCGTTCATGATAAGCCCTATCCGTCATGGACACTTTCCAACAACAATTCGGAAATCAGAAGAATTAAAGACCGTATTCAAAGCCTTTCCGTAAATAAGGAAGAGCTTTATACCGGCTGGGAGTTTGCGGGAGGCAGAGCCGAAATCAATGTAAAGGATAACCGCCTGCAGCTTTTCTTTGACGATAAGCCGGACGGCAAAATCAGAGATGAGTTAAAGGCAAACGGCTTTCGCTGGTCGCCGAAGGCTTCAGCATGGCAAAGGCAGCTTAATTCCAATGCAATTTATGCGGCGGATGCTGTCAGCAGCATAAAGCCCCTTACGGGAGAACGGGTAATAGAGCTTCAAAGAAATTTCAGAAAGAAAGACAGCATTAAAGCTGCCCCGGAATATATCTACAAGGTGCTGGAAGATCCTGCTGAAAAAGACAGCATGAAAAACTTTCGCCTTGAAGCCTATATCGTAAAGGAAAACGGAAAGGCACAGTCCGAGCTTTTATATGGCGGAACAAAGGAGCAATGCAAGAAGCTTTTAGATGAGGTGCAGTCCGGCAAGCTCACAAACGGACAGATAAAAGAGCTTTATGCAAAGGCTGAAAATTCCGAGCCTGAAAAAGACACCTTTCGGATTTATCAGCTAAAGCGTGGAGAAAAAACAAGAGAGCTTCAATTTGAATCCTACGACCGCTTAAAAGAATCGGGACAGGTACTTAATACGGATAACTATGTCAAGGTATATGAGGCGGAGCTTACAAATGGACTTTCCCTTGAAGATATTTACACCCGTTTTAATATCGATCATCCAAAGGATTTTTACGGACATAGCCTTTCCGTTTCCGATGTGGTCGTGCTTCATAAGGACGGAAAGGACAGCGCCCACTATGTTGACCGTTTCGGTTACAAGGATGCACCGGAATTTCTGAAACCGCAAAATTACTTAAAGCATGTGGAGGATATAGTAGAGCAAAACGACAATAATTTTGACGGGATTATCAACAATACTCCGAATGCGCCTACCGTAAGTGAGCTTGAACAAAAGATAAAGGCGGGAGAAGCCATTTCCCTTACCGAGCTTGCAAAGGCGGTTAAAGCGGAAAATCGCAGCACCGGAGAGCCCCAGAAAAAGCCGTCTATCAGGGAGCAGCTAAAGGAAGCAAAGAAACAGTCTGAACAGAAAAAACATAACACGAAAATAAAAAATCATGAATTGGAGGTATAGCATGAATCCTTTTACAGTTGAAGAAATGAATTTGTTAAGCATTTACAGAGGCGAAACCAAGGAGGAAGTAACGGAGAAGATTGCATTTGCACTTTCCTTTATGGATCCTGATATGCGGGAGCTTGCAAAGCGCACGGTCAAAAAGGTAAACAGCCTGTCCGATCAGGAATTTGCCGCGCTTTCCATTGATCCTGCCGATGAAATATGAGAAAAACAAAGCCGCTTTCACCTAAGCAGGTAAAGCGTGTCAATCGCCTTGTAAGAAAAGAATGCTGTAACTTTGATAACGGAAACTGCATTTTACTTGATGACGGGGAAGCCTGCCATTGTCCGCAGCTTATATCCTGTTCGCTTATTTGCCGCTGGTTTTCAGATGCGGTGCTTCCTCTTGACGGAGAACTTTTTGCAGAGCTTTACGCACCGGAGGAAAAACGCCGCTGCACAGTATGCGGGATGCCTTTTGCATCAAAATCCAACAATGCGAAATATTGCCCCGATTGCAGAAAGAAAATCACAAGAAAACAGGCGGCAGAGCGCATGAGAAAAAAACGGAGCCTTGTTACGAAATAGAGGGTGCAAATGCCTTATAAAACCTTGCTTTTTAGAAGCATTTCAGCGTATGACAGGGACTCATACCTAAATCCTTAAAAACGAGGTTTAACTGCGTAACATAAGGAAAAATTTCAAGAGAAAAACGGATGCGGCAGCCATGAATTTGTGGCCGCTGCGTCCGTATTTTTTATGTCCGAAAATCCGTTATTCCTTTATAAGTCTGTATATCGTAAGCGGAATATACCACGTCGCAACGAGAAGCTGCCAGACAATCACAATGCAGCCGATCAATCCGCCTGCTATGATATTTACGGCAAATATTCCCACCGTTGCAGTAAAGTCATGATTTATCGGAATCAGCCATAAAAACATTCTTCTGATACCGAAAGGAACGCCGCAAAACAGCCATACATAGAAATAGTTTGTTTCTCCGTTTTGCGTAAATATCTTCGTTCCCCAATAAAAGAGAAATGCTGTCAGCAAAACAGGTACTATTACTTTCTTGAAAAAATCTTTCCATATTTCTCCGCGCGTCATAATATCAGCTCCTTTTCGTTAGGGAACTGCTTTCTGTCCTTAAATATCTTGTCTTTCCCGTTTTTTAATTAGCTATATCATACCATGAAGTTGATTACCCATCCACAAGAAGAATCATTCAAGGGTCTTTGTATGCTCCTTGCCTGTATTTTCTCTTTGTAAAATCGTATCAACATTATGCTTGATTTTCTGATATTCCTTTACTTTCCTTTTCAGCTTTCCGTAGTCGGAATATATGGCTTCTTTCTTCTTTTGCAGGGCAGAATATTCTTTCTGTAATGCAGTAAGATCCGGAAGTTTCGTAACACCTGCATCCTTTAGAGCCTTTCCGGAAGCTTCATAAAGAATCAGACTGCTTTCATGCTCATTTCTATATGCTTCCTTATCTTTTGCCTTGATATATGCTCTGTGAATATCCTTTGTCTTTTGATAGGTTGAGATGTTTTTTATCATAACAGACATATCGGAAAGCTTCTTTTCCACCTGCTTCAAGTTATCTGCTGTCTGCTCACTATCAAGGACGATTTCATCTATTCGACTGATTAAATCCTCATACTGCCTAATGTTATTTTCCGTAAGAAAATTCATTGTCTTTGCAGCCTGTTTCAGATTATGGATTTTCGCCCAATGCTCATAGCCTGCCGACTGCTGCAGCTTGATATTGTTTTCAATATCAATCAGTAGAGATATTTCGTTCTCCTGTGTCAATTTCTTTACAGCGCGGCTCTTTATTCCGGCAATCCGTTTTCTGATTGCTTCTTCCGTATAATCGGCTCCCAGCGTTTTCAATCTTGTAAATCGCTCCTGTCCGGGTGCCCTGCAAGATATATATTTCCCGCGTTTTATTTCATAGCCGGAAGCTTGAAGCTTCTCTAAAAGCTCTTCAAAATTCTTTACCTGAGGAATCAGAAGATCAACCGCTTCTTTCAGCTTTCCTTTCCAGCTTGTACCTGTCTTTGCCGTTTGATACTCAATATAGCTTTTCCCTTTTCGCCCTTTTTCCGGAGTAATAACCGACAATCCATTTTCATAACATAAACGGTCACTGATATTTCTGATCCCGTAATAGCTTCTTTTGTTGGAATTATATTTGTGATAATCCACGAAATTGACGGCGCAAAAAATGATGTGATTATGGACGTGCCCTTTATCAATATGAGTGGTTAGGACATATTCATACTGACCTTTTGTTACAGCGTCCGCAAGCTGTTTTCCGATCTCATGGGCTTTTTCAAAGCTGACCTCTCCCGGCTCAAAGGACTGTATCAGATGATGGGCTAAGTTATTCCCTTTATCAAGTGCCTGCGATAAGGTAAATTCAAATTCAATATCTGCGGTTTCATAGCTGCATCCGAAGGAGGAAACGAGCATTTTATCATCGGTTTTATCAGGGTTTTGGATATATTCAAGGGCTTTTTTTAATGTGCTTTTAATAGGCTTAATCTTTGTAACCGCCATATCTCTTTTAAGGCTCCTTTGATTTCTTCTATATCTTCCTGATACACATTTCCTGTGGCATTAGCTCTCTTTGCAATCTGATTGATGTTGATCCCGATTTTTTGAAGCTCTGCCGTCATTTTCTTTATATCGCTGTGATCGACCTGAATGATATATCCGTCTATCGCCATTTTCCGAAGGTACGCTTCCATATTTCTTGTAGGCACCTGTTTCATTTTTTCTTCAATCAAGGATCGTTCTTCTTTCGTCACACGAAATTTAATCTGCACATTTCTTTTTCTGTTATTCATGGTGAATTTCCTTTCCGTTTTCATAGAGGGTTTGGGATACTTCCCAACAAGCAATTTTCAGCCTATGCACTAATGGTGCAAGGAGTTGAAAATACGGAAAGGGTACCCCTTTCCTATGCTTGCTATTCTTCTTATTCCTTAATCCCTACAACAATAAAAAGTTGTTTTTGACCAAAATACTATAAAGTATACTGACTTCTTTAATAAGTGCAAAATATCTATTTGTAAGGTTGCTAATTATTTTGTGAGTTTGTGTTTATTTTGAGAACATTCAACTTGTTAGTTGACTCTAACGTAGTACGGTGCTATAATAAAAACAATGTTTTTAATACGTTGTTTTATATAGAAAGGCGATAACAATGGCAAGTAGGATTGAAGGATTTGACGCAAGAATTATTGCCTGTGCAAAAGAAGAATTCTTAAATAAGGGTTATGCAGATGCTTCCATACGAACGATTGCCCAAAATGCAGGTGTCAGTACCAGCACGATATATACGCGATATTCAGATAAAGAGGGATTGTTCCGCTTTCTTGTGGAACCGGCGGCTGAAGGTCTGAAAGAATTATTGCGACAATTATTAAATGGTTTTTCTTCTTTGACGGAGCGCGAGCAGAACGAAAAACTTATGGAACATTCAGATCGTGGTTTTGAAGAGATGATCGCATATATTTATGAATATTTTTTTGAATTTAAGTTGCTGATTACCAGAGCGCCGGGAAACTATTATCAGGAATTTTTAGAAGGATTGGTAGAACTGGATACGGACTGCACAAAGAAATTCTTGATTCAAGTTAAAAGTAAAGCTCTGGCGGAAGGGCGAATTACAGATGGATTCTTACACGTTGTTTCCAGTGCTTTTTACTCTGGTATCTTTGAAGTAGTGATTCACGATATGCCGATGGAAGAAGCAAAGAATTATATCAATGAGCTGCGTGCTTTTTATGGGAATGGCTGGAAGGAATATTACCGAAAATAGGAGGAAAGAAGGTGCGAAGGAAATGCAGAAGACAGAAGAATTTTGTGTGGACGAAAGCGGATGGATACACTGTCCCTTTTGTAAATGCAGAACGCGAACAAAGATACGGGCAGACACTTCATTGAAGAACTTTCCAATATTTTGCCCTAAATGCAAACAGGAATGTTTGATAAATGTTGACAACATGAAAATACGATTATCAGTAGTGCCAGACGCTAAGACGCAGAGCCGATAATTTGTTTGTGTAAATCACATGACAGATTATCGGCTTATTCTTTTGAATAAGAGTTAGCAAAATCTAACCAAAGGAGGGATTTATATGAATCAGTCACAGGGCGGCAATCCATTTGGCAGACTTGTAGAGTTTGCAAGACCGCATAAGACTGGCTACATCGTTTCTGTCGTCCTTGCTGTGTTGGGAGTTGCCTTTGGTATCGTTCCATATTTTGCAACAGCCAGAATGACGATTGAATTGCTCTCCGGGAATCGGGATTTATTATTTTACATGGTGTGGTGTCTGATTTCCGGCGGCTGCTTTGTCCTAAAAGCAATATTGATGGGGATTTCCACAAGGGCGTCCCATGAAGCGACCTTTGAAGTCCTGTCCGAGGCAAGGCGGAAAATTGCTTCAAAACTTACCAGAGTGCCTATGGGTTATATTCTCAATACTCCGTCCGGGCAGTTAAAAAACGGTATGGTGGAGCGAATTGAACAGTTAGAGGTTCCCCTTGCTCATGTAATCCCGGAAATGACTTCAAATCTTCTTGTCCCAATCGCAATCATCGTTTATCTGTTCATTCTGGACTGGCGAATGGCGTTAGTATCGCTGATTACTATTCCTGTTGGAATGATGTGTTACATGGGAATGATGAAGGAATATCCCAAGAAGTATGGTGAAGTTGTAAAAGCCGGAAATCACATGAGCGCAACAACGGTAGAATACATCGGCGGTATCGAAGTCATTAAAGCGTTTAATCAGGCAGATAATTCCTATCAGAAATTTACAGATGCCGTCCATGCAAACGCAGACTTGATTTTAGACTGGATGAAAGATACACAAAAATATTCAGCGATTATGATGAGTGTGTGGCCTGCAGCGTTGATTAGTGTACTCCCCGTTGGATGCCTGTTTTACATAAATGGTTCCCTATCAGCCGCCACCTTTATTACGGTAACTGTCCTGTCGTTGGGAATTGCAGGCCCGCTTGTAGCCGCAATGTTCTTTACCGATGATATTGCAAAAATAGGCACTGTAATGGGTGAGATTGACAGTATATTAAACCAGCCGGAGCTTGTCCGGCCAGAGGGGAAATGCGATTTGCAAAACCTTGATATTTCTCTGGAAAATGTTCATTTTGCATACGAGGAAAAAGAGGTATTGAAAGGAATTGATCTGACAATTCCACAGGGAAAGATTACAGCTTTTGTAGGTCCGTCCGGCAGCGGAAAATCAACGATTGCAAAATTGATTGCGTCATTTTGGGATGTGACAGGGGGATTGATTACGATTGGCGATAAAAGCGTAAAAGAAATCTCCAGCGACCAACTGAACGATTTAATTTCCTATGTATCGCAGGACAATTATCTGTTTAACGATACGGTGCGTAACAATATCCGTATGGGAAAGCCGGAGGCGAGTGATTCCGAAGTGGAACAGATTGCAAAGGCTTCCGGCTGCCATGAGTTTATTATGAACCTTGATCATGGATATGAAACTGTGGTTGGCGGTGCCGGAGGGCATTTGTCTGGTGGAGAACGCCAGAGAATCGCGATTGCCAGAGCCATGCTGAAAAACGCCCCGATTGTGATTCTTGATGAAGCAACTTCCTACACTGACCCAGAAAATGAAGCGGTGATACAGGAGGCAATCAGCCGATTGACAAAGGGAAAAACATTGATTGTAATTGCTCACCGCCTGTCAACAACAACGGATTCCGACCAGATTGTTGTTGTGAAGGATGGGACAATTCAGGCAAAAGGAACGCACGAGGAATTATTAAAAGAGTGCAGTCTTTATCATACGATGTGGACAGCTCATATGGACGCAAAGGAGGTGAAAACAGTATGATACGTTCTTTTCGGAAATTCTTTGAATTTGCAGGCCGCCAGAGCCGGAATTGGTATTTGGGACTCTTTTATGAAATCATACGTTGCATTTTAGAAGCTCTGCAATTTGCCGCCCTTCTGGTAGTTTTGGATGGACTGGTTCGTGACAATATTACCGCACAGACCGCTCTGTTTGCCTTTGGCATTATGTTAGTCAGTGTGATCGGCACCATTATTTTCTGGTATCTGGCGCATGGCAAGGAAGGCGAAGGTAGCTACCGAATGTGTGAGGACAAGAGGATTCAAATTGGCAACCGCATGAAATATATGCCGATGGGCTATTTCAACAGCCATAGTCTGGGCAATCTCACATCCGTTTCAACAGCGACCATGAGCGACCTTGAAAGTATGTCCTTTGCTATCATCGTGCGAACTTTGGTAGGTGTAATCCACGCCAGTATCTTTTCTGTCGCCATGTGCTACTTTAGCTGGAAGATCAGTTTGATCTTTTTGGCTGGCGTGATTTTGTTTATGGTAATCAACACAATGCTCCTGCGCTGCTCAAAAAGATTATCCCCCAAACGGTTAGAGGCGCAAACGGAATTTATGGATGCCGTACTGGAATACATACAGGGAATGGGCGTTGTGCGGGCGTTTCACATGGCAAAGCAGTCAAATACTACACTGGAAAAATCCATTGATGAAACACAGAAGAAGAACCAGCTTATTGAAAGGCAAAGGATTCCCTATATAGCTGCCGAGCAGGTTGTCCTTCGGATTGCCAGTGCCGCCGCCGTTTTCTGTTCTATCGCGCTTTTTATAAATGGTACGCTGGAATTAACGTATTGCCTGATAATCTTAGTGTCGGCATTTATGGTATATAGCCAGTTGGAAAGCGCGGGAGAAATGTTCTTTATGCTTTCCATGATCGACGCCTCTATTGACCGTGTAGAGGAAATCAATCAAAGTCCTCAGATTGACATTGACGGTAAGGAGCAGTCCCCCGCCCGGTTAGATATTGAAATGCAGGATGTGAGTTTCTCCTACGGAGATAAAAAAGTGATCGACCATATATCTCTCACGATTCCACAAGGAACCACGACAGCGATTGTCGGTCCGTCCGGCTCTGGAAAAACCACGCTGGTAAATCTGATTGCACGTTTTTGGGATGTTGACAGCGGAAGTGTCCGTATCGGCGGTATTGATGTCAAAGATTACAAGCTGGACAGCCTGATGAAAAATATCAGCATGGTATTTCAGAATGTGTATCTATTCCCGGACACGATTGAGAACAATATCAAATTCGGCTCCCCTAATGCCACCCATGAAGATGTGGTAAAGGCGGCAAAGGCTGCAAGGTGCCACGACTTTATCTCAGCATTGTCGGAGGACTACCAGACTGTGATTGGAGAAAGCGGCGCAACCATTTCCGGCGGCGAAAAACAAAGAATTTCTATTGCAAGGGCAATTATGAAAGATGCTCCCATCATTATTCTTGACGAAGCCACGGCAAATGTCGATCCTGAAAACGAGGCAGAGCTTCAGAAAGCGATTGAAGCATTGACACGGGGAAAGACGATCATTATGATTGCTCATCGGTTGAAAACCGTAAAAAATGCGGATCAAATCATCGTTATCAACCGGGGCGAAATCTCTCAACAAGGTACGCATGACGAGCTTATTAAACAAGCTGGTATTTATGCGGATTTTGTTGGAATGAGAGAAAAAGCCATCGGTTGGAAAATCAAGGCTGACAGCCTTGCATAAAAGAAAGGAGTTCCTACAATGGACAAGAAAAAATTGAACGCGAAAGATTTTATCAACATCGGTATCTTTACTGTTATCTACTTTGTGATGTTCTTCATCGCGGGTATGCTGGGCTACATCCCGATCTTTGCAGTCATTATCCCGCTGGTGTTGGGAATACTGGGCGGCATCCCGCTCATGCTGTTTCTGACAAAGACCGGGAAATTCGGCGCTGTTACCATTATGGGTACGCTGGTGAGTGTTCTCTGCTTTTTGATGGGACAAAGCTGGATTTCAATTCCATTCGGAATCGTGTTCGGCTTTCTGGCTGATCTGCTGTTCAAGGCTGGCGAATATAAAAGCTGGAAGCATACTGTGTTGGGATATTGTGTGTTTACTGAATGGGTAATCGGCTCCATGCTGCCTATGTGGATTATGAGAGATACTTTCTTTGAAGCGTACAAAAACAAAGGAGGTACAGATGAATACATCAATGCGGTGATGGGCCTTACCGCCAACTGGATGCTGCCGGTGGTTATTGTTTTAGGTATCGTTGGCGGATTGATCGGAGCTTATTTAGGCAAGGCCATTTTAAAGAAGCATTTTGTAAAGGCGGGCATTGTTTAATGAAACCAGAGTTATTACTGTCAGTTGATTCGGAGCGGCGTTTATGGCTTGACCCAAGAACAAAGCTATATATGCTGGTAATATTCAGTATTGTAATGATTGATGGAAAGACGGACGGTATTAGTTTCTGGTTAAAGCCGGTTCTGGCATTAGTACCCTTCTTCCTCCTGCTTTCGGGCAGGAGGAAAAAGGTTGCCATCATCTATCTGATTGTTTTTGTTGTTTCATGGACGGTAAACGTGTTTCTTGTTCCGTATATGGGACTGATAGGGACAATTATAATATCGCTGCTGGCTCAATTCGGAACAAGATGGTTTCCCAGCGCCATGATGGGCTACTATCTTCTTTCGACTACAAAGGTTAGTGAATTTGTTCTTGCCATGCAGCGTATGCACATACCAGAAGCATTTATTATTCCGTTTTCTGTTATGTTCCGGTTCTTTCCTACAATTTCCGAAGAAGCGGAATCTATTGAAAACGCTATGCGTATGAGAGGAATTACAGGGAAAAATTTCTTCAAGAATCCACAAGCAGTATTAGAATATCGAATTGTTCCCCTTATGATGTCCGTAGTAACAATAGGGAATGACCTGTCTGCGGCAGCTTTGACAAGGGGATTAGGAAACGGTAAAAAGCGTACAAGCATTTGCAAAATCGGTTTCCATTGGAAAGATTTTGCGCTTATGTTCATTGTTACTGTCGCCCTGTTGGTGTTCCTGCTTTTTTCAGGAGGGCTGAAATGATAGAGTTTAAGGATGTGTCCTTTCAGTATGAGCAAGGCAATTCCAAAGGAAAAATCGAAAATATAAATTTGACAATCCATGACGGCGAGGTTGTTTTGATCTGCGGAGAATCCGGCTGCGGAAAGACAACGCTCACACGTTTAATCAATGGTTTAATCCCACATTATTATGAGGGAACGCTTACCGGGCAGACGATTGTGAAAGGGATAGATGTAAAAAATGTATCTCTTTATGCTTTGTCCGGTGTGGTTGGTTCCGTCTTTCAGAATCCAAGAACACAGTTTTTTACGGTGGATACCACCAGTGAAATTGCCTTTGGATGCGAGAATTTAGCAATAGACGCAGATGAAATCAATTTGCGGATAGAAAAAACCGTAGGTGTATTAAAAATTAAAGATTTGTTGAACCGGAGTCTGTTTGCATTATCTGGCGGTGAAAAACAAAAAATTGCCTGTGCGTCCATTTCCGCAATGGAGCCGGATATATTTGTATTGGACGAGCCATCTTCCAATTTGGATATTAAATCAATCAGAGAATTAAAAAATGTATTGCGGGAATGGAAAGCACAAGGAAAAACGATTGTGATTGCAGAACACCGTCTGTATTACCTGATGGATATTGCAGATCGTGTTCTGTATATGCAGGACGGGCAAATAAAAGAAAATCTTTCCATTTCTGACTTCAAAAAGAAATCTACGGATGAATTGCACGTGCTGGGCCTTAGAGCTTTACAGTCCGAAGATTTTAGCAAAATGCAGAGCGCGGTGTGTGCGACAAGGCAGCTATATATCAGGGACTTTGAAGCCTCTTATAAAAGCGCTTCCAGCGGGAAGAAGAAAAAGCGAAAGGTGCTTGATATATCAGATTTGATGATTCCGCAAGGTTCAGTGGTTGGAGTAGTCGGCAACAATGGAGCCGGAAAAACGACATTTGCTCACAATCTATGCGGATTGCTCCAAAGCGCAAAAGGCTGTATGAGTATGGATGGAAAAACTTATATGGCAAATCAGAGAATCAAGACCTGCTATATGGTTATGCAGGATGTAAACCACCAGCTTTTTACGGAAAGCGTAATGGATGAAATCTTGCTTAGTCTGGATAATTCGGACGAAGAAAAAGCGGTGCATGAGGCAGAAAGCATTATGGAAAGTCTGCATATTTCAGAATTTAGAGATGCCCATCCTATGTCATTGTCTGGCGGGCAGAAACAGCGAGTAGCGATTGCCGGTGCGATTGCGTCCGATAAACAGGTCATTATCTTTGACGAGCCTACAAGCGGATTAGATTATCGCCATATGAAAAATGTGGCAGAGAATCTGCAAAAATTGAGCCTGACAGGGAAAACAATTTTTATAATCACACATGATCCCGAATTGATTGTGGAGTGCTGCAATTACTTTGTATTTATTGAAAACGGAAGGGTGTTATGGAGTGATGGCTGGAACAGCATAAGCAGAAAAAGATTACGAAGATTTTTCACTTTATGAAGCTGTAATTACCGGCTTATTTTACAAAGGAGAGAGTCTCTTATGCAAAGAAATGCAATATACGAGTTGTATAAGGCCGCCGTTTTAATCTTATGAATAAAGGAGCGGAAGTTTAAACTCAATCATAGCTTACGAAAAGCGGCGGTATCAAAGGAGGTATCGCCGTGTTCATTCTTCGTTATCTTAAAATCTTGTTAAAAGGGATATATTCTATTTCCGGGTTTCCGTGTCTTTACAGATAACCTGTTGAATCATATCCATATAGCTATCTTTTCATGTCCGATCCCGGCTGCCCTGTGCAGTCGGGATTTTTTGCATTCGCAAAAACTCTTTTCTAAAAATATTCGCTTTTCTTTGGCAGTTTTGGGCTCTGCGTTGTTGAGGGTTTACGAAAGGGGAAATTCTACCCGCTTTCGCGGCTGCGAAAGGAGGTGAATACCATGGATGAACCTGAAAGAACCGAATGGCAGATACGCTGCGCATTTAACGGCTTCTGCAAGCGGACATTGAAGAACGAAAGTATCAATGCCCATAAAGAGCTTAGAAAGCGGCAGGCAAACGAAATTAACTTTTCCGACCTGACACCGAAAGAGGAAAATCAGCTTTATACCTGTGAAGATTTCTTTGCAGAAGATAAAGAAGAACAGACCTTTTTTGCAGGCGGAAAAGAATTGAGTGCAAAGCTTATCGCTGATGCAATCCACAGCTTGCCGGAAGAAAAAAGAAGAGCCGTCCTGCTCTACTACTTCTTTGATATGAGTGATGCGGAAATAGCAGCGCTCTATCAGATTCCAAGAAGCACAGTGCAGTATCGGAGAACCAGCTCATTTGAGCTGTTAAAACGCTATTTGGAGGAACACGCTTATGACTACCACGACTGGTAAAACAGGAAACGATGAACGCGGCCTGTTACCTTATCCGGTAATCATAGCCGCAACCAAAGGAGAGCCGCAGGCAATGAATATTGTCTGCCAGCACTACGCAGGCTATATCGCACACCTTTCTATGAGAAAGCTCCGTGATGAACGGGGAAATACCTATTACGGCATAGATGAGGATATGCGGGATCGCCTTCGCTCAAAGCTCATGCAGGCTGTCCTGATTTTTAAGATTTAAGAATGCAGCTGTCTGCCTTCCCCTTTCCGCAGACAAGGCAGAAAGAAGCTGCCGCCTGTACTTTGACAAATATACCCGTAAGATAACGGCGGCGTATCATAGGGCAAACCGGACACTTTCCTTTTGTGCCTTAGCTGTACGGAGAATACGCCATGACGCTTCCCTACACGGAAGCCGAGCGAGAAATATTCTACCGTAAAGCAAGCGTAGCACCTTGCAAGCCATGACGGCACAAAATACATAATGATACTCCCCTACAGCCACAGTCCGAGCGTTCAAAGCGTCGCAGGCAATGGGTAGGGCTGGATGAGAACCATGCAGGGGTGAAATTCCCGTGAGGCTAATGCTTATAGCCATCCGATTAAAGCCCATTTTATCAATTAACTCTGAATAATGGACAAACCATTATTCAGAGACTGATTTAACATCAGATGAAAGGGGTTGATCTTTTGAATGAAAAGAAACTTGCCGTCACAAAGACGGAGCATAAGATAGGCAAGACGACCTACATTATATGTTCGTCGTTCAGCGATAAAGCAACGGACAACCTTGATAAAAAAATTGAAAAGCTGATCCGAAAAGATATTGAAGAGAACGCCCGAAATCAGGGTGTTCTTTAATATTTAAGCCATGATATAAGCAGCGGTTTATGGTATAATATTATTAGTACACATACCATGCTTGTCTGCTGATAGAAAGGAGGCTACTTTATGATAGCAGACAAGATAACTGCCTTATATTGTCGATTAAGTCAAGAGGATGTACAAACCGGTGAGAGTGAATCCATACAAAATCAAAAATTGATTTTACAGAAGTATGCGGATGAACACCATTTTTTCAATACTCGATTTTTCATTGACGATGGTTTTTCCGGAGTGAGCTTTGAACGCAAGGGACTTCAAGCTATGTTACAAGAGGTAGAAGCCGGAAATGTGTCAACCGTCATCACCAAAGATCTTTCCCGTCTGGGGCGTAACTATTTGAAAACCGGCGAACTGATTGAGATTGTGTTCCCGGAATATGAAGTACGCTATATTGCCATAAATGATGGTGTGGATACTGCAAGAGAGGACAACGAGTTCACTCCTTTGCGGAATTGGTTTAACGAATTTTATGCCCGCGATACCTCAAAGAAAATCCGTGCCGTGAAACAGGCAAAAGCTCAAAAGGGAGAGCGCGTCAACGGAGAAGTACCTTACGGATACATTGCTGATCCAAATAACCGAAATCATCTCCTGCCCGATCCTGAAACGACACATGTAGTAAAACAAATTTTCGCTATGTATATAAGAGGCGACCGTATCTGCGAAATACAGAATTGGCTGAAAGAAAACAAAATTCTGACCGTCGCCGAACTACGCTATCGGCGTACAGGGAAATGCCGTCACCCGCGCCCGCATCCGACTTGCATCTATAACTGGCCGGATAAGACGCTGTATGATATTCTCTCCCGAAAGGAATATCTGGGACATACTATCACGGGAAAGAGCTATAAGGTGTCATACAAGTCAAAAAAGACAAAGAAAAACCCTGAAGAAAAGCAATATTTTTTCCCAAATACCCATGAAGCATTGATTGACGAAGAAACCTTCGATCTCGCACAAAAGCGGATTGCTACAAAACACCGACCAAACAAAATAAATGAGATTGATTTGTTTTCTGGGCTTCTCTTTTGCGGAGATTGTGGCTACAAGATGTATCTACAACAGGGAGCCGGAACGCCGGAGCGAAAACACGCCTACACCTGCGGTAAATACCGTAACCGTATCAGGACAGGCGAAATTTGCACCACCCACTATATTCGCAAGAGTGTCCTAAAAGAGCTTGTCCTTGCCGACCTGCAAAGGGTATTATCTTATGTCAAAACTCACGAAAAGGAATTTATCCGGCATGCCAATGAATATAACGCAAAGTCCATGCAAAAGGCATTGTCTCGGCAGAAAAAGGAGCTGGAAAAAGCAACCGTAAGAATGAACGAGTTGAACATCCTGTTCCGCAAGCTATATGAGGATAACGCTTTGGGGAAACTTTCGGACGAGCAGTTTGTGTTTCTGACTTCCGGTTATGATGAGGAAAAAGAAACATTAACCCGCCGGATTGCAGAGCTGTCACAGGAGATCGACAAGGTTACCGAGCGCAGCGTAGACGTAAGAAAATTTGTTGCCATTGTGCGCAAGTACACGGCAATTCAAGAACTGACTTACGAGAATGTCCATGAATTTATTGACCGCATCCTAATCCACGAGCTGGACAAGGAAACAAATACGCGGAAAATTGAAATCATGTATAGCTTTGTGGGTCGAGTAGAAACGGGCGATCAGCCCACGGAAAGCATCTCCTATTTCAGACAGATAGGAGCAAATGTCAAGAGCTATGCAATTTGACGCAAAAAATAAGCGGGACAACGCACCCCTTGAAAAAGTTACGTTATCCCACTTCAACAAAATTGATTCCTGAATATCCGTCATCCACATATTCCTTTGCAAGCTCCATCTCCTCGTTTTTATCAATGTAATCTTGGATTTGAAGTCTTTGATTGGAAATACTGTTGCTTTCCGCCTTGAAATCTTTATCGTATTTTTCGTCATCCTGAGATAGTCGAAGATACATGGCTACCCGACAGGTATCCGAAATTCTTTTAGACATAACAAAACCTCCAAACTTTCATATTCTTTTTCAAGAGAAATATGATAACTTGGAGTCTTTTCAAGCACTTATTTAAGTTGTATCCCTATTTGATTCGTATTATACCATAAATTCGTAAAAAAGTCTGCCCCTTTTATCATATTTTTAATCAAGCAGCATCGCTTTCTTTTCTAAATAGGACAAAAAGCAATCCGCTAAGCTTCTTCCGTTCCCTGCATAACTGCATTTGACGATAACATTTCCGACTTTCATAAAATACATGGAAAGCGGATCCATATTTTTCTTATTCTTTATATCTTCAATGTCCGGAACGAGTCTTTGATCAATCTCATTCACCGACATATTTTTATATCTTGTTAATTCTTCTGTGTTCATAAAAAAGCTCCTTCCACCGTTATTTTCTTTCTTTAAGTTTTTTGACATTGGTAGGTGTCTTGGCTGACAACATAGGAATCTCACCTCCGCCTCTTATTCCAGACGAGCCGGCATAAACTATTGAAGTATCATTATCACTGCTTGTATCAACGAACAGACTGCCACATCTGTTTTTTATGTTTTCTTATTTGTCGCTCACTTTCTTATTTCCTTGGTTTACCCAGTATTCATAAAACCGAAATCAATCAGCAGAAAGGTCTTGGCGTAAGTCATAATCCTCCACAAGCAGATAAAGTCCTACCTTGGTCTATTCAGTTGTCAAAGAACAAAATATTTGAAAGGGATTTTTCTTTCTATTTTCCAATTTGCCATAGCAACCTATCTCTTAATAAAAGAAAGTAAAAGAGGTCAAACTCCCCTTCACTTTATATAAGGAAAATTTGACCCCTTTGGTTACCGAAATTCTAAATTTCTTCGATAAATTTCTTCAGCTTCTCTAAGATTTTATTTCTTTTCTTAATCAAAGCCGGGTGTGTGATACTTTTTAGCCTTGCTACCGAGCGGACGGTTTCGTCCTGAAAGTACAACCGCTCTATGATGTCCCTTTCTTCTGCATTGAGTCTTGATATGGCATTTCTGACTGCTTCAATCATCATCTGTGTTTCGACAATCTTTTCGACATCAACACTTTCATCAATGATGTTCTCTGCAAAATGTCCATCCTGATCCAAGGACGAAAAAAAGAGCAAGTGGTTTTTTCTGTCCACCTGCTCTAAATACTTTTCATGTTCTCTTTCCCGCCAGTAGACTTTGTATATCTCCTCACTGACTTTTACCTTTTGTCCGTTTACATATAGATAAAATTCTTTTTTCATTTTGAAGTCCTCCGTTTCTTCTGACTGACCGTTTTTCAGACAAAAAAAGGAGGACTTCTGCATCTGGGCATAAGAAGTCCTACACAATGAAAGAAATGTATCTTTACACTAATTATATTTAATTGTTTAAGAAAGTATGCGTAATCACAGACAACTACAAGGATTATAGAAAAAAGGAGTGTTTTTATTCCATTTCAATTCTACAAGGTAACTTATACACTTGTTCATCTCCCTTTCCCTCCGTTCATTATAGATAAATAGCATCCATACCTACAGCCTCTTTTGATTATTTTCGCTTTTATATCAAATGTCCTTGTATTTACGCTTTGTCTTTTCCCATTTTATTAAGTTCACTAAGCATCATAAGTATTCCAACCATAATCATAATGAAATCCACCAGTGGTTGTGTGAACCATACCGCTTTTATTCCAAATACCATTGGTAAAAAGATCATTGCAGGAACAAATAAGAATAACTGTCTAAGCATAACAATAGTTCCGGCTTTCTTTCCGTTTCCGATTGATTGGAAGAATGTAATAGTCATCACCATTACTCCGTACAAGATAAATACAGAATAGAACAATCTGAAGTTTCCTACTCCCTGTGCAATAATGCCTGCTTCTACACCGAACAAGGAAAGGATCTGACTTGAAAACAGTAAAGATGGAAGCCAAAAGATTGCTGCAAGGATAAGTCCGCCAATAGAAAATACCTTCATACCTTGTCTTACTCTGTCAAACTGTTTTGCTCCGAAGTTTGTACCAACCACAGGTTGCAGCCCCTGACTCATTCCCCAAAGCGGAATAAATGAAAAGGCATATACACGAAGCGATGCTGCCATCAAAATTCCGTTCGTATCCCCACCATACTTAAATGCCATTTTATAAAGCATTGTTTGTTGTATCATAAATAAGAGCTGCATCATCATAGCGGATGAACCGACAGAAAACATTTCTTTTTTAATTTCCGCATCAGACTGTATCTTATGAATTTTAACGACCTTACTCTTTTTCAAGAAATAATGTAGTGTTACAGCAGCTTGAACAAATTGGGCTGTGATCGTTGCAAGGGCAGCACCTTCAATAGCGTATTCACCCATAACGGTCATTAGTATCGGATCAAGTATGATATTAAGCAAAGCACCAAAACCCATAATCAGCATGGCTTTTTTCATCAGTCCTTCGCCACGCATCACCATATTGGCAGACTGTGTAAAGTTCACAAATAGAGAACCTATAAAAATCACTCTAAGGTATCTGATACCATAGGCTTTAATTTCACCTGTTGCACCGACCATATCTAAAAAGTGTGGTGCGAGGAGGATTCCTCCGACTGTGATGATAGCAGAGAACAAAATCACCCAAAAGATTAAGTTACCCATAATTTTATCTACAGTTTTCTGATCCCCTTTTCCAATGGCTCGTGATAGGACAGACGCAGAACCTACACCAAGCAAGGTTGAAACACCGCTGTTAAAAAAGGTGAGGGGCATTGCAACACCACAAGCGGTCATTGCTGTTTGTCCTATGATTTTACCTGCAAAAATCCCATCCATTAACGGATATAGACCGATGACTATCATTCCTATAACTGCCGGAACAGATAGCTGAAAGAGCAAGTCTATCGGTCTTTTGCTTAGTAGTTGTTCTTTCATTTCTTGTTTCAATTATTTTCCTCCATTGCTATAAATATATTTCTATAAGATTTTTATGCCTTTATTCTTTTCTTGTAACTCAACCATATTTTTATAGATTCCATTTGAATTCATTAAATCCTCATGGTTTCCTTGTTCTGCAATATTCCCTTCCTTGATTACAACAATATTGTCGGCATCCCTAATCGTATTTAATCTGTGAGCAATAACTAATAAGGTTTTATTCTTTACCAATTCACTGATTGCTTCCTGTATATAGCTTTCATTGTCCACATCAACACTTGCTGTTGCCTCGTCAAGAATTACAATAGGAGCATCTTTTAATATGCAGCGAGCAATAGAAATTCTTTGTTTTTCACCACCGGATAGAGTTGCTCCTCCCTCTCCAATCATAGTGTCAAATCCATCAGGAAGTGCCATAATAAAATCATAGCATCTTGCTTTTTGGGCAGCTTCTATAACTTCTTCTTTCGTTGCATTTTCTTTTCCCATAGCAATATTATTAAAAATTGTATCTTGGAATAAATAAACTCTCTGGAAAACCATACTGATTTCCGACATCAATTCAGACAGTGAAACATCCTTTATATTCACTCCTCTAATCAAAATTTCACCGGAGTCTACATCCCAGAATCTTGCCAAAAGATTTGCCACTGTGGATTTTCCTCCTCCGGACTGTCCAACTAAAGCCGTCATTGTATTCTTATTCATTTTGAAACTCATATCATGTAAGACCTCTTTTTCGCCATAAGAAAATTTAACATGATTAAAACAAATTTCAGGTTCTGAGGTATCAGATTTTGAGATATGTTTTTTGCCTACATCTTGTAATTCAGTTTCATTTAACACTTCTTCAATGCGATCCAAAGCAGCGTTCATTACGGTAAGCCTTGTAGCTTCTCCGTAAAGTGTTTTTAAAGGGCTGAATAAGTCAAACACAAACAAAATAAGCCCCAACATATACGCAAGTCCCAAAGTTCCTTGATAATTAAGATATAGAGCTGCTGCTAAAATAAATGTAATGCCAATTCCATAAATAATATTTAAACCGGTTGTCCATGGTGTTATTTTATTTTCAAATTTTATAGATGTGTCCTTTGAGGATACAAAATTATCTGTAAGAGATTTAGAATTTTCGCCTAAAAGGTTGTAACTTTTAATGACACCTATACCCTCAGCAAATGATAAAACTGCATCCGTTAGTTTTTCACTTTGTTCTTGTCTAATAGCCGCTTCCGATAAAGACATCTTATTCATGCTATTTGCAAGCAGTGTTGCAACCAATGTTACACACACCGCAATCAGTCCAATTCTGTAATCTAAAACAAACATGAATATTGTTAGTACAAGCGTTGATAATACATAGCTCATCATATTTGCAATCGTACTCATGGAAACTTCTTCAATAAAAGCCATGTCCGAACTTAAAACAGAATTTATTTTTCCTAAATTACCTGTTGTAAAGTATCCCATCGGGAGCTTTCTAAGATGATTTCCAAGCTCCATTCTTTTATCAGCAAAAATCATAAAGCCGGCGGCACTTTGCAATTTATCGCTTAAGAAGTGATCCACTGCTTGTAATAAAACCACTAAAACAAGTCCTACTCCTACATATAGAAAAGTTTTGGAGGTGTTCGTTTTTTCATAAAATCCAATCAAAACGGTAAATGCAACAAATATAGGCATTTTACTTAATATAGATTCAACAAAGGCAAATATAAATGCGGACTTTATTCTGTTTTTGTATTTACCTGATAAATTTAAAATTCTTGAAATTAGTCTAAACATTCATTTCACCTTCCTTTCTGCTGATTTTCCAATCTTTACTAAATAGTGTCGCATCCCATAATTTACGATATTCTGCTGAAGATTCCAATAAATCTTTATGCTTTCCATTCGCAACTAAATTACCATGATCCATGACCAATATCTGATCTGCATCTACAATAGATGGCAACTTATGTGCAATAACAATTAAGGTTTTTCCTTTTACAAGTTCACGAATAGCCCCTTCCATTTTTTCTTCATTTTCCGGATCTGCGTAGGCTGTTGCCTCATCAAGTACAACAATCGGAGCATTCTTCAAAATAGCTCTCGCTAATGATATTCTTTGCCTTTCTCCACCTGAAAGCATCTTTCCTGCTTCCCCAGCTAAAGAATAAATACCATCCGGAAGTCTATTTAAGAATTCCATGCACTGGGCTTTTTTAGCTGCTTCCATAACCTCATCATCGCTTGCAGCTAAATTACCAATACGAATATTCTCTAAAAGCGAAGTATTAAATAAATATTGGTCTTGTGCTACATAAGAAATTTGCTTATTGAGAGATTCCAATCTTATATCTCGTAAGTCTTGTCCCCCAATGCTTATGCTTCCATCTAAAACATCATAGTAGTGAATTAAAAGTTTAGCTAAAGTACTTTTTCCCTACAATGTCAAGTATATGATATAAAAAAATCACCTAAATTTCTTTAAGTGATTCTTCTAATCGTTCTTTATAATATTGTTCCTTCAGAAAGAATATCGACATACTTTTTATATACATATTGCTTATATCTTTTCTTTTCCTCCACGAGTTCCAATATTTCAAGTTCTGTTAAAGTTTCAAGTAATTTATTTACCGTTGGTTTACTCAAATCTGACAAGAGCCTGATGTCTTCCGTTTCCAAGAATGGATGCTTTAACAGGTAATCATATACCAAAAGAAGACTTGAAATATTTCCCTTTGGTATATTACGAATTTTTTCCATATCAATCCTTTTTAATTTTAGAATTTTTTGGATTGATGAAATAGCATCCTCAGATATTTCACATATTCCTTCTATGAAAAATTTAATCCATTCTTCAAATTCTCCTTTGATACGAACATTATTCAATAATTCATAATATCTGTTTCTATTTTTTTTGAAAAAGTAACTTAAATACAAAACGGGATATTCAATCAACCCTCGCTCTTTCAAAAACAATACAATAAGCAATCTTCCCATTCTCCCGTTACCGTCTAAGAATGGGTGTATCGTTTCAAACTGATAGTGAATCAATGCAGTCTTTATCAGATTTGAAATAGAACTGTCTTCATGTATATATTTCTCTAAATCACTCAGAGAATGCTCCATTTCCTCCGGAGAGGGCGGAACAAAGCTTGCTGTATTTAATGTACATCCGGTATATCCAATCCAATTTTGAGATTTTCTAAACTCTCCCGGTGATTTTTCATTGCCTCTGACACCCGACAATAAAACAGAATGCGTTTCTTTAATCAATCTCATACATAAAGGCAGCTCTTCCAATCTTTTAAACGCATAATTTGTTGCTTTTATATAATTGACAATTTCCTCTGTGTCTTTTATTTTTTCGTTATTTCTATCTTTTTGTAAAACATCAATCAAAGAAGCCTGTGTCCCCTCTATTTGAGAGCTGATAACTGCTTCTTTTTGCACATACATAGACACAAAAAGATCAATGTCCGGCAAGGTAATTGCCATACCGTCTAACCTTCCTAAAAGCAAATAGGCTTTATTTATCAAACTCTGAAGCTGATCATCTATGTCCAATTTCAATTCTTTTAAATTATGGGGAATAAAGCACTCATAATCACTTTGCATCCTTTTCAATATACCGGCTCTATTTGTTTCTAATTTCATAATCCAATCCTCTAAGTTAAATTTTTTTTACTTACAATCAGAATATCAGTTTTAAGTAAAATTTTCAATCACTTTTTTTACTTAAAATATCTGTTATCCTTATAAGTAAAATTTTTTGTCATAAATTATTCCCTTTCTTTTAATTCAATTTCTACCTCTCCATATCTTGATACCACAATTTTTTCCACCATAGTATCCACAAGTTCTTTCGTGATTTTGCTACCACCTGCGAAATCGGGTAGCTCATTTGCAGGTTTGGAAATACTCTCTTTTTCCAATTCCTGCTCTAACTTTTGTTTTTTCAGCAAGAGATTTTGTTTTTCCTGTAAATATTCCTCCTTCGATAGCTCTTTATTTTTATATTTTTCATATTCTTTTTGCAGGCTGCTGTTTATATCCTCAATCTCTTTGATATAATTTTGATTTACTTTTGTATCAAGTGCAGGGTTTTCTTTACTCGTCAGAGCAGGGGCATTCTTCAACCGTTTCAACACAGCTTCTTCCAAAGTTTGTTCTTTTATATTATTACTTCTTTTATTCTCTTTGCAATATAGACAATAATAGCGCTTATACCGATATACGCCTTTTTTTAATTGATAGCTTTCTCCTCTATAGTACATCGAGCTTCCACATTCTTTACAGAATACTTTTCTTTTGAATATTGGAATAAACTCATCTGTAGCTTCTTTTCGATGATTAAAATTTTCACCTCTCCTTTGTTTTTTTATCTCCTGCACTTTTAGAAAGATTTCTTTGGATATAATTGCTTCATGCGTGTTTTCTACTCTTTTCCACTCTTCTTTGGGCAGCCTTTCCACTTTTCGTCCGCCTATATGGGTTTCTTTCAGTTTATTATACACATAATCTCCGGTATATAGCTCCATACCGGTCATCTGGGTAATTGTCATTCCCTGCCACATTCTCTTTTTTACTTCCGTTCCGGTTTTTAAACTCTTCTCATAGCTTATGATTCCCAGCTCTTCTTTTCTTCCGGAGCGGGTAATATATCCTTTTTCATTAAATATTCCTGCTATTTGTCTGCAAGAATATCCTTGCAAGATAAGTTCAAAGGCTTCTTTTACAATAAATGCCGTCTTTTCATCTATGATAATACGGTGTTTATTATTCGGGTCTTTCAGGTAGCCGAACGGTGCCAAGCCATTCGTGTTTTTTCCTTGCGATTTTAGCTCTTGAGAGATACCCCTTATTTTTTGGGATAATTCTTTTGAATAGAAATCATATAACAGGCTTTTAAACTGGGTATCAATTTCTGTTCCGTTATTTCTTTCTTTTGAGCTGTCATAAGCATCATTGATAGCAATAAACCGAATGCCCATAAATGGAAAGATATTCTCTAAATAGTTTCCCATTTCGATATAATCTCTTGAAAATCTGGACATATCCTTTACGATAATGCTGTCTATCTGATTGTTTTTTAAGTCCTCAAGCAATCTTTGGTATGCCGGTCTGTTCGGATTGGTGCCTGAAAATCCGTCATCTACATATTCCGATACTTCATATCCTGTTAAATCGTTATGCTCTTTTATATAACTTTTGATATATTCCCTTTGGTTATGAATGCTTTCACTTTCTCCTTCTTTTTGATAATCCTCTATGGATAATCTTAGATAAATAGCTAATTTACTCATAACCAAGCCCTCCTAACAGCTCCATTTCTTCTACTATATCGAACTTAAAGTGTATTATCACTTTTCTATCCTTTGATATGGTAATAAAATCAATGATTTTACGGATAAACTCCTCGTCTATACTGTCCGTATCCTTAGACTTTATATCAAACAGACTGTTGATAAAACATTCAAGCTCTCTTCTTTTTTGTTTTGCTATTTTTTGCTTTTCAAAATATATCCCACTTTCTTTTTCAACAGAACAAATTTGCCTTTGAATATCAGCTTTTTCTTTTTGGTAATTTTCTAATAAAAGCTCTCCTTTCACGTATTCTTCATATTTCCTTTGAAGCTCTGATAATTTATGCTCTTTCTTTCCTTGAAGCTTTTTAAGCTTATTTTCCATATCTTTTAATTGACATTTGTAAAAATATTCCAGCTTATTCTTCCAGTCGTCTTTTGGGCTTAAACTGCCGATGCTCTCTTTTACAGTGTGAAACAGGATTTTGTCAATTTCACTTTCCCGTATCTTGCAGTGTACTTCATTTTCAAACAGACAGTCTTCTCCTCTGCAAAAGAAATAATATTCATTAGAAATATTTCTGTACCGCATTTTTAATAACCGCCCGCAGTGTTTACATATCAAAAGTCCTTTGTATTTGTTATCTGTTGTTTCGGTCTTTGTATATAAATTATATTTTTCTCTTTGAATATTTCCTTTTTCTTTTCTAAGATTTTGAACTTCAAAGAATGTTTCTTTATCAATAATCGCTTCATGCGTATCTTCCACTTTAACCCATTCTTCTACAGGCTTATATGCTCCTTTTTCTTTTCGGACGCTTTTTTTCTCGTGCATCCCCTGTACCATATTTCCGATATAGACTTCATTTTCAAAAAACTGTCCAATCGCACCGGGATTCCATTGTTTTTTATTATCCGGACTTCTTAAAACTTCTCCAGTTTTCATATACTGCCATGGGGTTGTGTACTTTTTCGTCAGCTCTCTTGCAATTTCTACCTGAGATGCTCCTTTGCAGGCTAAGTCAAACATAAGCTCTACCACTTCCCTCACCTTTTCATCTATGATTAAGACTTTTCCCTTATCTTTTCTTACCGCCTTATAGCCGTAAGGGGCAAAAGTTCCTATAAAGTATCCCTGCTTCATCTTTGCCTGCTTGGTGCTGCTTACCTTTTTGGAAATATCTTTCGCATACAGGTCATTGATGATATTTTTGATTGTAACTTCAAAGGATTTTTTATCATCTGTTTTATTTTCCGTATCAAAATGATCATTTACGGATATGAAGCGAACTTCCAAGAAAGGAAATATTTTTTCGATGTAGTTTCCAATCTCCAAGTATTCTCTTCCAAATCTGGAAAGGTCTTTTACAATAATGCAGTTGATTTTTCTTTCCTTAATGTCTGCCATCATTTCATTAAAAGCAGGTCTTTTAAAATTTGTTCCGGTATATTCATAGTCCTGATAGACTTTAACTATGCTGATTCCCTTTTCTTTGGCTTCTTTGATACAAAGTTCTTCCTGCATA
This sequence comes from Lachnospiraceae bacterium oral taxon 500, assembly GCA_002999035.1. NCBI lineage: Bacteria > Bacillati > Bacillota > Clostridia > Lachnospirales > Lachnospiraceae > Lachnospiraceae bacterium oral taxon 500. Next base: position 1,714,171 of record CP027241.1, on the reverse strand, counting down.
GCAAGAGAATTGCTTTTATCCCTGTATTCTTCTTTTCTCTCTTGGGATAATCTGGTATAAATCCCTGCCCGATAGAAAATATTGTTCTTTCCGCTTTTTCTCTCTGTAACAGATACCTCATACCTCTTTTTTGTTCTAGCCATGGCAAACCTCACTTCCTACAGCTTTTTGAGTTGTTACAAACTGTAATGATGTTTGCTGCTTATAGCCTTGAGAGAATTGTTCCTTATCTTTTTTATCGTTTATCCCTGTTTTATCTGTTATGTTTTTTTCTTCACTATTACTTGCCATAGCTTCCAACAGGGCGACTTCTTCCTGATGATTAAAAATTACTTCAATTTCTTTGTTTTCTCCTACAAGGATTTTATCAATTAGCATAACAATGGAAAGCCTGTCCGGTTTTGTGAGTGCCTTATATTTTTTGATGTCTATCAGCCAGCTCTCATTATTTTTAATTCTCTCTTTGACCGTTTCCTGTTTTTTCTTCCTGCATTCAATATTTTCATTTAATTTTGCAATTTGCTCCAAGTAATTGGCACGAAACATCTGATATTCTTCTTTGGAAATAATATCTTCTTCCAAATCTGCATATAGGGAGGACAATAGATTTTGTGTCATTTCTTTTTCTCTTTCAAGTATCCCTATATGAGTGTCTGTAATATTTTTGGAAACATCAATCTCTTTAATTTTTCGATACAAATTTTCGTGAAATATCAGGTAATGGTCAAAAATGCCTGCCATTATTTCTTCCAAATCTTCGTTTTTAATGCTGTGTCTTGTGCAGGATTTTTCTTTGTTGTACTTTGAGCAGATATAAAACACCTGCTCTTTTTCTTTATATTTTACAACTCGTCTTACAAGAGCACTGTTGCAATCTTTACAAAATAACATTCCACTGAAAAGGTCTGTCTTTTTCTCTTTTGTATTATAAAAATCTCTTTTTAACATACGGTTTGCAATGTAAAATACTTCTTTACTGATGATTCCTTCGTGGGTATCTTCCACCTTAACCCAATCTCTTTTGTCTTTTTCAATTTGTTTCTTATTTTTGTAATTGATTGTGGCACTTTTGCCTTGCAGCATGGTGCCGATATATACTTCATTTTCGATGATTCGGTTAATGGACTTAGCCGACCAGTTTCTTCCCTTTTTTACCTTAAATCCGCCTTTATAGTTTAGTCCTTGCTTTTCCTTGTATACTTTAGGAGAATCTATCCCTAAATCATTTAATTCCTCTGCAATGGCTTTAGAAGAATAGCCTTTTAGTTTCATATCAAAGATACTTTTAATAATATCCCTGACATTTTCATCTGCGATCAGCTTATTCTTATTTTCCTGCGATTTCTTGTAGCCGTAGGGAGCAAAAGAGCCGATGTACTCTCCTTTTTCTCTTTTAATCTTCTGTGAGCTTTTTATCTTATTGGATATATCTCTGGCATAGCTGTCATTGATAAAGTTTCTAATCGGCAAGATCAGGTTACTATCACTCATATCCGCATTTTTGCTGTCGTAGTTGTCATCGATGGAGATGAATCTGATATGAAGCTGCGGAAATATTTTTTGAATATACTTTCCGGCTCCGATATAATCTCTTCCGAATCTGGACAGGTCTTTTACAAGGATGATGTCAAATGCCCTGTCTTTTTTGCTGATTTCCTCCAACATATTTTTTAGTGCCGGTCTGTCATAGTTTGTGCCAGAATATCCGTCATCTGCATATTCCTTGACAAGCTCGATTTCATTGTTTTTTGCATAGCTTTGTATCAACTCTCTTTGATTGGTAATTGAGTTGCTTTCGCTATTCATACCGTCATCTTTTGATAGCCTTAAATACATACAAGCCTTATTTTTAAACATAAAAAAGCCTCCTTCAATTTGATTTATACAATAAACCAAACAAAGGTTAGGCTTCCACGTACTTATTATACCGCTCCTTAAAAATGATTGCAATACCGATTTTTAAGCTGAAGCTTCTGCTTTTTCGTTAATTTCCTCTATTTTCCGTCAGTTTCCGTTATTTTCCGTTATATCTTTCTTTTTATTATGATTTAATATCATGTTACAAAAAGTTTTTCTTTGATATATGCGTCAATTAAGGATTCTAAGTGAAGTCCGCTATCGGAAAATCTTACGGTTACGGTATATCCCTCTATTTGATTTATCTTCTGCTTATCTTTATATGGCAGTCCCATTCCTGCTTTCTTTTTTGTGGGATTTCTGTTATTTTCTTTCATAAGAAATTTCTCCTTCCATTTTCTTTAAGTTTTACGACATTAACAGGTGTCTTGGCTGACAACATAGGAATTTCACCTCCGCCCCTTTTCCAGATGAGCCGGCAATCAACTGTAGATGTATCATTATCCCCATTTATATCTTCGCACATAGGCTGCCACACCTATTTTTTACCTTGCAATTTGTCGCTCACTTTCTTTTATCCTCTGCATTTGCAAGTATTCATTAAAACCGAGATTTTAACGGATATATCCGTTTGCTATGATACATCTTTTCTCAGCAGAAAGGTCTTGGCGTTTTAAGATAGGTTGCTCCATAAATGGTTAACGTCCTGTTTTGGTCTATGAAATTGTCAAAGAACAACGCTCTTATATTTCAAAAGAATATATTCAATTTTTCCAAGGTAAAATTTTCCCTCTATATATAAACCTTACTTTCAGAAGTGCTTTTAACACTTTTTTTGAAAAATTTATTTTTAAGAGAAAAAAGAAAAGGCAAGGAGCATAAATCTCTTTGCCTTCCCCACAAAAACTACCTATCCAACATATCTCTCAGCTTTCTTAGAATCTTATCTCTAATACGGCTGATCTTCATCAGATTGGTATCGTGTGTATTTGCAATATCTTTGAGTGTCTTTTCTTCAAAGTAGATTGCATAAATCAGTTCTTTCTCTTCATCATTTAACTTTTCCAATGCTTTATACAGATCCTCAATCCTCATCTTTGTTTCAATGATTTTTTCGATATCTACATGTTCATCTGCAATGGAATTTAAATCGAGCTTATAGTCCTCAAATCCGTAGACTTTATACTTTCTGCTTTGTCTATTTAAATGAGCTTCGTGATTTAATTCTTTTTTATATGCCTTATACACCTCGTCAGATACCCTTATCTTCCTGCCTCTGACATAAATGTATTTGTTCTCATCTGTCATTTGCAAAATCCTCCTTTTTGTTCAAACCTTTACAATTCCTGCTTTGAACAAAAAAAGGAGGATCTCGGCATTTTGACATGCGAAATCCTCTTTGATGTAAACAATGAAAAGTTCTTTGATTTTTATTATATTCTGTTATTGACGAAAGTTTTCCAATCACATTCAAAAGTTTATTGCGCACCTCAACTTGTTTACGGTTTTGCTCAAGAAGCAAATAATCAATCTTGCCGGATTTTCCGCCTGTGGCGGGTCGTATAAGAAAATTATCAGGTTCTGCCGCAATGTGATTTTTTTATGTAATAGGGAATTTCAGAGAAATTCTCTATTACATAAAAAATAGCGGCTATCCCTGCACCTGTGTGCAAAAACAGCCGCTAATGCGTTTAGCTAATTTATGTTAGGAATAAATCCCGTAGAACGCCTTTTTTACTATCGCTATTTTTCTTTCCTCACTCCTTTACTGTCGATCTCGTATCCGTCTATTTTGGTATTTACCGCAAGTGTGCCGTCGGGATAGAAGTAATACCATTTTCCGTCTATCTTTACCCATTTGCCGGATTCGAGCAGTCCTTCCTTATTCAGATAGTAGATTTTTTCTTCTCCGTCTGTTTTTAAGTGAAGCCAGCCTTTATGTGCCTTAGCTCCGTCATAGTATCTCCAGCGGTTTCCGTCTTTGACCCAGCCTGTTTGAAGCACTCCGCTTTCATCAAAGAAATATACCATGCCGTTAATTGTCTGTTTTCCTGTCATAGCTTTGCCGTCTTTGTAGCAGTGGTATTTTCCGGCATCGTCTATGGCAAATCCTTGTGCCGTTTCGGGTGTAATCGTCAGCTTAATATAGCGACTTAACATTGCAGATACTTCCGCACGGGTAGCAGTTCCTTTCGGATTGAATTTATTTCCGTCTATGCCCATCATAATTCCTGATTGCTGCATAGCTGTCACTGCCGTCCTATACTCGCTTCCGATGTTTTCTTTATCTGCATAAGTGCTTGCTTCACGGGATGCGGGAATGTTATAGCCTGTCGCCTTTGCATATCTTTCCAAGATGATCGCCATTTCTTCTCTCGTTATGCTTTTATCCGGTGCAAATGTTCCGTCTCCGATTCCATAAACAATGCCCTTGCTGTACGCCCATTCGATATACGGACGGTATGTGCTGTCCTTTTGCACATCGGAAAAACTGTTTGTATCGTAATCTTTACTATTTACTCCGGCAAGTCTGCCAAGTGCCGTTACAAGCATTCCTCTGGTCATTTTCTCATTCGGAGAAAATGTATTTTCCGTGCTTCCGGTAATAAGTCCTCTGCCTGCCACATAGTCGATATAATCTTTCGCCCAGTGGTTTTTGGTGTCGTCAAATCTTTCAGAAGGTGCGGTGTAGCCTACGCCGTATACGGATAAATGATTGGTCGTAAATATCACCGAGCTGCTGTTTACATCATATGCGGAAGCCTCTATTTTGGAAGCTTTTTCTTTTTCGTCCACATACACTGCATACAGTCCGCCGATTGCTTCCTTTTTCTCTGCCTTATAGGAAAGAAAGACGGTTGCCGTGCCGTTTCCAAAAGCGGTTATTTTCTTGCCGTTTCCACTTCTTAGACTGATGTCATAGACCGGTCTTTTGCCAATGAGTTTTTCGGCTGCTTTGGAAAGTTTTTTAACAGGAATGACATTTACTGTAACATTTCCACTGCTTTGCTTTTGGATTTCAAACATGGCGTTTTTATCAAATACCACTTTTGCAAAAGAGCCGTTTACAGTAAGGTGTTTTACTTCACCACTTACCATTTTTTCCAAAGTACTTTCAGAAAGGTGCATTTGTACTTTATCTGTGCCTTTCGGCATAGTCATATTTATTTCAAGGGCTATTCCGTTTGCTTCCTTACCTTTTTTCTTTGCTTCTTCTTTTGCTTTTTTTATGGCTTTTTCGGTCGTCTTTTCGGAAAGTTTCGCCGTTGCTGTTTTGTCCTCTCCTTTTTTGGCTTTGACAGTGATTTCCGCTATTGTCGGTAAATCCGGTGCTTTTTCGGTTTTTATGCTTATACTGCTGTCGTCGTCTTTCGGATCGCTGCTGTCATATCCATACGAGGAACCGCTGCTGTTTGACCGGTAAGTTGCTGTTACTTTAACATCTTTTGCAGGCATTACAAAGTCGGTTTCTTTTTCTAATGGTTTGGCAAAAACGACTCCGTCAGGGCTTGTCCAGCCGCTAAAGGTATAGCCGGACTTGTCAAGTGCCTTGATATGAACGGTCTGTCCGTCAAGGTATCTGCCGCTGCCGCTTCCATTTATGACTTCTGCTTCGTAGAGCTTCTCTACGATTGTCAGTTCTCCCTTTTGGTAGGTGATTTCATAGTTGCCTGTTACCTCTGCCTCTGCTGTATTTTTCACCGTACCGCCATTTACTATGATCTCATATTTTCCGTTAGTGCCTGTATTTGCGGCAGTTGTCGTAAAAGTTGGATTTATCAAGGTATCTCCGTTTACAAGCCCCTCTGCCGTACTTGTAAAGGTTGGCATCGGGTCATTCCTTGCAATCATTTTGTCATCGGCTCTTACTATCAGCTTTTTCTTGGCTATGGTAATGCTGATACTACTGCTTGCTTCATTGTAGTTAGCATCTGCTGCTTTTACGGCTGTTATCTCTACGGTTCCGGCTCCTATTATTTTTGTAGTATCGCCGGCAATGAAAAGCACGCCGTTATTTGCAGATACGCTGTAGCTTACCGCTCCGTTTCCGCTGCCGCCTGTTGTGGTCAGCTTAAATTCGCTATCGCCGTAAGTCTTTTGAGGTATTGCTGTAATTGCAAAGCCTGTTTGATTTCCTTTCTTTACTTTTACTTCTATTGTTCTTGTTTTTTCCTCAATATTATAGTTTTTTAATGCCGTAGCATTTGGCTTAAATACCACATCATAGCCTGTATTATCTATCGTAGGAATGATACTGCCGTCTTTCCACGCAAATGTTCCATACTGGGTGCTTCCACCTGTAAGCGTGCTTTCGGATAATGTTTGTCCGTAGGTCAATTCACTTGCCGTAGGAAAAGCAATCGCAGGTTCATCGCCTTTGGCTATGGTTATATCAAGGGTCGCGCTTGTTTCGTTGTAGTTATTGCCGCCGGCTTTTACTGCCGTAACGGTTACCGTACCGACTCCGACGATTTTTGCCGTGTCGCCGGTTATTTCCAGTATGCCGTTACCCATAGGCACGCTGTAGCTGACCGCTCCGTTTCCGCTGCCGCCTGTTGTTTCCAGTGTAAAATCCGCATCGCCGTATTTTTTATCAGTAACACTCTTAATACTAAGTGCCGTCTGATTTGCTTTTTTTATTTCAAAGCCTGCTTTCGCAGTAGCACCATTATAATTTTCTGTTTCTGCTATCGTTGCCTTAACCCGGTATTTACCTGCATTTTTAGGCACTCCGCCCTCGCTGTTTGAAAGGCTGTTCGCCGCTGTGGTCTTAGTCGTGCAATTTTCATCGGTAAAGTATTCGTATGTTACCGCACCGTTTCCTTTATTTCCTGTAACAGTCGGTGCATTTGGGCTTGCTTTATAAGTCCAGCCGGTAATCGCCACTGTCGGCGTGATTGATACTTTGGCAATTGATACATTGACACTGCCCTTAGCGTTAGTGTAATCATAGTTGGCATTGGTGCCGACAACTTTGTAGTACACACGATAGGTGCCGGCATCTTGTGCCCTCGGTATGGTTTCGCTATAAGTGCCTGTTTCACTTAGGCTATAGGCTAGTTTCCCTATGCCAGTATCCACTGTGCCGGTATTGATAAGTTCCTGCCTCTCGCCTGTATAGGTAAGACCTGTTTTTGGGGTCGGTGGGGTGAAGGACACCGTCGCCTTGCTGATGGCAAAGCCGGCTTTGGCTATCACTGCTTTATAGCGTGGGGTTTCGGCAAAGGTTGCCTGTACCCAGTATCTTCCTACATTTTTCGGTACACTGCCTATGTTGTCGGTACCGCTGTTATCGCTTGTGGTCTTAGTCGTGCAAGCTTCATCGGTAAAGTAGGTGTAGCTGACGTTAGCTGTGCCGTTGGTTGTGCTGGTCGGCACAGGGGCTTTGGCACTTTCTCCATAAGTCCAGCCTTCAATCGCTACGCTTCCGCTGCCCTCTTGCTTTTCTGCTAAAGTAAATACAGCATTAGCCGTGCCAAAATAGTTTGCGGTATTGGTTGTCACTGAGCCTTGATAGATGCCTTTATCCGTCTCTACTTTGGTAACAGTTGTATTCTCCGGCAACCAGAGGTAGAGCTTACCCTCATCATCGGTGTGCATCTGGTTGATACCATAATTGCCTGCGCCTGTCAGTGCCGTTACATACGCCTGCGCAGCAAGGGTCGCTCCCTCGCCGAGGGTGATAGTGGTCAGATAGACATTAGTAGAGCCGTTGGTTGGGTGAGTATGGATTTGTGGTAAATTGCCCCAATTCACAGAATGGAGACTGCCGCCTGTAATGATTACCTGTGCATTCTTTCCTGTCAGTCCGCCGTAGAGTTGAACGTTTTCGCATATGCCCTCTACGGTGCCTCCTGTATAATATACGACAGAATCAGAACCATTTTTTGCATGTCCAATTGCCATATTATCATGGCTCGCTTTGGCATAGATGGTTCCGCCCTCAATATACAAATCTCCACAATCGCCTGACCCTATCCCGTTACTTTTAGCCCCTGTTGCAATCGCTATCAGCTTTCCCTTTCCTGAGATGGTCAGTTTACCAAATGTTTGTTTGCGTACAGCCGGCGTATTTTCATCATCTGAGGTAAATTTATTCGTTCCTTCTAAAATCAGCTGGCAATCTCCGATATTATTAGAGAAAGTCAGTCCCGATAGACCTTCAATTGAAGTTGAAACGGTCAGGTCTCTAATCGTCAGATTGATGCTTGAGCCCGGTTCTACTCTGATATGGTCTGAAGTGGAGGATACGCCGGGCTTCATTGATATGGTTGCTTTGCCATTACCTGACAACCTAAGCACACGCCTTACATCATCAAAGCTGTGATTGCAGTTGGCATCGATGATAAAATCACCTGCTTCTGTTTCGCTTGTTGGTATCTCCTCACATTTTAAGTCTACGCACACATTATAATCAGGCATGGTAAACTTGTATATGTTATCATAGACCTTAGTAAAGTCGCTGCTGATTTCCTGTGGCACTATGGCAGGATTTGTCGCTTTACGCAGAGCCATACCCGATATACGCCAATCAGGTTTTATGGCATAGAACAGATATACCGTATCCCCTGCTGACAAGCCTGTGGTATTACTAAGCTTAACCTCTTGAAAATCCTCCGCCTTACCGATAGCTGCTGTTAATGTGCCGATTGCCGGTCTGAACACTGCCTGAGCGTCATTATCATTGTTTACCGCTTTTACCACACCTGTATAGTCCTGTCCATTGCAGTGAACGCCTGTTACTATCGTATCTACGGGCAACCATAGATACAACTCTCCGTTTGGCAAGGTCTTGGCATCTTTTAGGCTGACAGTTGTACCGTCAAGCATAGTATAGCTTGTAATCGTCTGTCCTTCCCCTACTCCTGATAAGCTTATCTTTACTCTATAGACATCGGCACTGTCATTTTTTGGTCTTGTCCGATCAAAATCCGTATCCACATTGCCGCCTTTTATTCTAACGTCTACCGCTGTATGATGCTGTGTATCTCCTATACCGTCTGCATAATAAGGATTAACACCATCACGGGTCTGATGTTTTGTAACAATCGTGCCGCCATTTACAATAACTCTTCCTTTTGCGTCTACGTCGACTATAGGCTCATAACTCATTCCGATAGGGGCACTTTGCACACAGGTCGCCTCTATTTTGCCACCGTTGATGGTAATACCGTCAAGTTTCCCATGTCCGCCGATACAGGGGCCGGATATATTGGTTATGCTGTTTATATCTCCATCATTATTCAGTTTTAAGGTTCCGCCATCTATCGTAATAGTGCCCGCATGTCCATACCGCCAGCCACCGATAACAGCATTTTGATAAGCGGAGTCTGCTGTCAGCGTACCGGTGCTTTCTTTGGTAACCGTAAGCTTTGCTCCTTCCGGCACCCAGATGGCAGGCACTTTATCAAATGCTCCCGCACCGGCGGTTACATGGAGCAGTCTTGGTGTCAGGGTGTTCTCTCCCTCAAGGGTAAGCTTACATTCCGCATTTTTCATCACAACCATTGGAGGAATATTAACCATAGGAAATATCTTCGTATTTTTTAAGGTGATATTTGCCTGTACGCCCTCAGCTATGACAATGGCACCGCCTTGTCCGGCAAGTATACCGTCCGTTTCTTTAAACTTAGTGGCATCACCCTCAATCACCATGGCTTTCGAGGTTAAAATATGAAGGATATACTTCTTTCTAATTTCTACTTTAAAAGCAGAGTGATTATTTAAAGTTTCAATGTAGCCGTAATCTCTCCATTCATAGTCTACATGCTCCGTTCCACCGGTTACGGTTAGAGGGTGTTGACTATCTGTGACGGCAATCTCGTGTACCACACCATTTATCGTGACTTTCATCCACTCTTTGGTGTCAAAAGCCCTGTGTGCTGTAATCAGCCACTGATTGTCGGCGTTTTTTGTGGCAGAAAAGAGGGCGCTATTGCTGACAGAGACTGCTGTCACCTCGCCACTAAGACCCACTTTCGCCAAAATCTCGGATAGGTCAATTGTGCTATCTCCGGCAAGGACATACTGCATATTACCATAAGTGAACTCGACGGTATAGAAAGAAAAACCGTCGGTTTTGGCACTGACTTCTTCCCCTTTTACCTCGGTCTCAAGCTTTTCTGCTTGACTGTCCTCATCCACATGATAGATGTCTGCACTTAGGTTTTGATTTTTTGCCTCTTCCATCTGAAAGCTGACAGACACTTCTCCCTTTGTCGTATCAGGTTGCACTTCATTGCCCTCATGGTCTAATACTGAAATATCAAAGGTATAAGAGACGGCGACCTTTCTGTCTCCTTCTCTTTTGTCCTCGATGGCCTCTTCGACCTTTTCTGCCTCTGAATTGCTGACTTTTCTGACCTTTAATGCCTTGGCGTCTTGGAATACGCCATCATCCGCTTTGACGGATATCTTAACGCCGTCTACAACTGCCGACTGCTCAAAGCCTATTTTGACACTTTCCTTATCCCTAATGCTTACATGAATCTTAGGAAGTTCCACATCCTCCGCTATCCTGTACTGCTCCGGTATAACAGGCTCAAATACAAAGCTATCTCCAATATTTTCGGATGAAAAGACAGGTTTACTGCTATTTTCTTCGTCTATCTCCCATCTTACATTTTGGAGAGTTACATCTTTTAATGTAGTTTCTTTTAGCAGTTCATTTTCATCGGAGCTTTGAGCCGGCTCTACTGATGTATCAGATTTTTCTGCTTCTACCGATTCTTCTGCTGATGTATTATCTTTTGCCGGTTCTGCTGTTTCCTCTACATCTGCTTTTACAGAGTTTTCCGCTTCTTCCTCTTTTGTTTCTACTAAAGGAAGTTCACTTTGCATTGCTTTGGGAAGTGCTTTATCCTTGCTCGTACTGTTTTTATCTACAAGGGCAGTTTCTTCCACTAAGATTTGCAAGGTATCAGGAAATGTTACTGCCGATAAGTCCTCACCTTGCCGGATTTCCTGTTCCCGCACGCCGTCAGGCAAGGAAGAAAAGGCGATAATTTCCTTTTCGCTATCCCCTCTTGCATCGTCTGACATGGCAAAAGTATTCACCCCCGAATAGGTCAAAGTCAATACCATGCACAGGACAAAAGCAAGCAAACGGGTCGGCAAACTTCTCCTGTTTTGATACATTCTTCGCCTTTTGTTATTTTCCATATTTTTTCATCTCCTATCTTAAATATTACAGCTAATTGATACAGGATTGCTACGGCTTACGCTTCTCGCAATCCTTGCAACAATATTCAAACTAAACCAAAATATAGTTCAGCCAATCTGTTTTTTTGCACGTAAAAACGCCACACCCAAGTCATAGACTTAAATGTAGCGTTTAGCCTGATTTATATAAAATTGTAGCGTAAAAATAGACGCAATTATCCCTGTGCTGTGCTGTGCTGTGCTGTGCTGTGCTGTGCTGTGCTGTGCTGTGAAAATTCTATTCTTACTTGCCATGGATGTCAACTCCTTTTCTACATAATTTGTCTATTCTATTTAAAACATAAAATTGAAAATTATACAAGAAAAGCGGCATGAGTTGCAATCAAAACGGCACGAGATGACAAATTAATCTTCATTAAGCGGAATGGCGATATTGACATAAAATTCCTGTTCGTCATGGGAAAACTCCACTTGCCCGTTGTATTTCTCCACTGTGGATTTGATAGAGGCAATCCCAAGACCTCTGCCGTTTCTTTTTGTGGAATAATATTCTCCGCTTTTCCTCTTTATATTTCCGTCAAAGCCGTTGGTTTCCACAATATAGAGCCAACAGCCTCCGTGTGTCGTCATAGTGAGTTCAATAAAACGCTCTTTGTCGTCAGCATTTTTCGCGGCATCTATCGCATTTTCTAAAAGGTTGCCAATCATCGTACACAGCTCAACATCGGAAAGTATCTGCCATTTATCAATGTCAATGCTGAAACTGACATCTATTCCCTCGTTTTTTGCCTGTGCCGCATAAAAATTCAAAACGGCATTTACGGCATTGTTTTTGGTATAGATAAGCGTTTCGTTTGTCGGAAGCTCTCTCATATAGTCTGCAAGGTAGGCATTGACGGCATCTGTATTGCCCAATTCTGCCATATTTTTTAAGGTTATCAGTATCTGTCTGAAATCATGTCTTGCCCTCGCCGAATCACTGATATATTTCATCTGGGTATCGTATTGCTTTTCCTGTATTTTCAGGATTTTTCTTTCCTGCTCGGACTTTGCTGCATCCAGCAATATACTTACAATGAAATAAAACACGACATTCATGACCATCCAGATAAAAAAGACAATCGAAAGGATAATCCGTACCGCAGTACCGACCCTGTTTACATAAAAGGTTTCGTATTTTAGCGGACGCATAAAAAGATTAATCATTAAGATAGCGCCTGAAAAAGGGAGTGTCATAAGATACACGTTTGCAATATGCAGTCGTTCCACCAGTTTACTCCCATATTTTCCAAAGAAAAATCCGACAGGAATTGCCAGTATCGTACTTGCCGCTAAGAGAAAAAGGGTGTAGTCCATGCTCGCAGAATTGATACCGAGACTCGGATGTTTTGCCGCATCAAAACAGGCGGCAAAATTTGCCAGTATGGACATCACCGCCATCACATTTACAAATATTGCAGCCGCCTTGCTGATAGGTGCCTTTATACTGTGGACATAAAAAGTAAAGCACCCTATCAGTACAGGAAGCAGGATGACATTGGCATCGGAAGGAAAATATATCTCCGCAAAAGAGCCTAAAACGGAAAGGATAAGGAACGCAAGGACTGCCATTATCAAAAGCCGGCAAAGCAGGTATCTAATCTGCTTTCTCATCGGAAGATAACAAAGGATAGCCGCCGGTATCAGCACAAAATATTCCAATAAGGTTCGGGCAAGCTGTTCATTCATTGTTTTGTCTTGTGCCTCCTTTCCATAGCTTCTTTTCTTAATTTCTGGAAAATATAATTTTGCCAAGTGGATACAAACTGCTTTTCTTTTCTGAGATTGCAGGGAAATTCAACCCCGCTTTCAAGGTAGCAGACTCCGCTTTTAAAGCTCTGTATAAAGTCCATATTGACTATCACGCCCCGTAGGATGAGGAGAAATCTTTTATCCTGAAAAATCTCATCACAAACGCTTGAAAAGGTCAAGCGGGGTGCATAGGTATTTCCGTATTTATCATAAATCTCAACATTGTGGGCAGAGGCACTTACTGCCACAATATCATTAAGGGCAAGATGATACTCTGTCCTGTTTACAGAAAAGGAAAGGCTCTGAGTTAAATCTGTCTTTCTCTTTAAAATATCGTCCATAATCCGAAAAACCTGCACCTGCTTTGCCGGTTTTTCGATATAATCAAAGGCATGATTGTGCAAGGCTGCTACATGGTGTTCCGCACTGGTCGTCAGAAAAACCAAAATAATATCGGAATCTGTTTTACGAATAATTTCAGCCGCCTGCATTCCGCTCATCCCGTCCATATAGATGTCCAGAAAAAGAATCGTATAGAGGAAAGGCTGATAGTTGTCAAGCAAAGCTTCTGCACTTTCAAAATGCTCTATATTCAGTTTTTCACCGCCGGCATTCGCATACTTTAAAAGAATGCCGCCAAGCTTTTCTCTGTCCTCTTTCCTGTCATCTACAATGGCAATGTTCATAGTTATCAACTCTCTTTTCTATTGTCAGGTTGTGGGGGTAAGATACCGACATTTTTATGTAAATAAGATTGATCATACTTATTTTCTTTCAACAAGTTTGCATAATACTATATGGTATATTGTATCATATAGTAGAAGAATAATCTATTGGATTAAAAGTTATTATACTGTCGTTTATTTATAAGAAACTTATTTTACAGAATCTTACTATTATAGTTTTGTCAACTATGCGAAATTCATTTTAATATAAGAAATTCATTTAAAAGTCAGCATAATATTAAAGTCGGTATAACTATTATTATCCGGAATTCCGGGTAATTGAGCAAGCACAGTAAGTGCATATGCACTTACGAAAAAATGGACTTTAGCGTTCCACAAGGGAACTGCTCTTTTCGTCCATTTCAGCTTGTTGGGGAAGTCCCCAAACCCCTATGAAAAATACAATATTTTTTATTTTTCTATCGAAATTTTTTCAAAAATTCAGTCGTGTGATGCCTTTATTTTATTGAATTTTTCTTCAAAAAATGATATACTATCCTTGTAATTTTATATGATAATTTTATCTCTTAGCAGGAGATTTCTTGACAAAGAAATATATAGATAAATGAAACCTGTAAATCGAGTTTGGACTTGATTTTGCAGGTTTTTTTCTTTTGTAAATTTTTAATACATCTATGAATTGGGGGATATGATATGGCAAACAGAATAAGAAAAAACGGAATATACCTTATGCTTTCCGATGATGAACTTGAAATTTTGAACAAAAAATATGAACTGTCCGGTTGTAAAACTCTCCGTCAGTTTATGATGAAATGTATATTGGAAAAAGATATTTTTGTACTGGATATGAAAGTGTTTAAGGAGATGTCCGCAAATATCGGAAGAATTACAGGCAGTATCAATCAAATTGCAAAAAGAGTAAATTCAACAGCTGTAATCTACAAAGATGACATCAATGATTTAAAAAAACTTTTGGAAAAGCAAGGAAAAGACATCTATTTTCTTCGCAAAAAGCTGTATGAATTAGGGAACTTATGAACAAATCCCACGGAGGAGATCTAATGGCAGTTACAAAAATTCATCCGATTAAAAAAACACTATATTTAGCCTTAGACTATATTATGAATGAGGATAAAACCGATGGAAAAATCCTTATTTCCTCTTTTGGCTGCAATCCTAAAACAGCCCATCTTGAGTTTGAACAGACAAAAAGAGAATGTAATTCCAAAGCAAAAATCTTGGCAAGGCATCTAATCCAAGCATTCGCTCCGGGTGAAACTACGCCTGAGCAGGCACATCAAATAGGGCTGGAACTATGCGAGAGAGTATTGCAAGGAAAATATGAGTATGTACTTACTACCCATATCGACAAAGGACATCTGCACAATCATATTCTGTTTAACAATGTCAGCTTTGAAACAGGCAAGGCATATCAAAGTAACAAAAGAAGCTATCATCAAATCCGAACGGTCAGTGATGATTTATGTAGAGAAAATGGCTTATCCGTTATTGATGAAAACTACAAAAAATTCAAAAGCAGATACTCTACAAATGGCAAAAGCTATATGGAATATACGGAATTTAAGAGGGGAAATTCTTGGAAAAATATGCTACAGCTTGCGATTGATAAAGCTGTTTTAAAGGCCAAAACCTACGAGGAATTTCTAAAGACAATGGAAGAGTTCGGTTATGAAATTAAGATTGGCAAGTATCTTTCCTTTCGGCATAAAGATAAAAGAGATAAGGGAAGATTTACTCGTGCCAAAGCATCTACTTTAGGGGAAGATTATACAAAAGAGAGAATCAAGGAACGCATCGAAGAGCCGAATAAATATCAGATTTATGCCAATAAGAAACGGCATTATGAAAAATGCTTCTACAAGAAACCGGATACTATTGTAGATATGAAAAACAATGAAAAGGTAAAATCCTCTAAGGGCTATGAAATATGGGCAGGCAAACATAATATGAAAACTATGGCAGATGCCTTAAATGAAATGAGAAACTATGGTGTAAATTCTTATAATGAGCTTGATAAAAAACTGCAAGAAACGGCTTCCAAAAGGCAAGATACATTAGGTAAAATCAAGCAAATAGAAAGCTCTATGAAAGAAATCTATTCTGCCATTGAAAATAAAAATACAATCTCTAAAAATCAACTAATCTATGATATGTATAGGAAAGATAAGGAAAATAAAGCCTTTTATGAGGAGTATAAGCCGCAGATAATCGCCTATGAAATGGCTATGAAAGGGATTGAAAATTCCAAGCATAAACTATTAAGCATTCAAAATTTATCTGATAAATATATGCTTTTAGAACAGGAAAAAGCTACACTTATGGAAAAATATTCCTCTCAAAACTCTATGCTTCATAGCCTGCAACAGGCAAAGAAAAATACAGATTTGTATCTTGATAATCATTTGGAGAAATAAAAAAAATAGTGGATAAACAGCCATATCAGCTATTTACCCACTATTTTAATTTTTTATAATTTTATCGCTCTACATTTTTCTCTTTCTTGATACCGCTTTGTTCTCTTGATTTTTCGCCTGCCTTTTCCTTATATTCCTTTAACTTGCCAAGTGCTGAAGATTTCTTTGTTTCCTTTGTCTTTTGATTTGTTTTGACCTGTTCTTTGGCTTTTAACAGCTTCGCAGAGTACACTTTAAGGGACATATATTCCTTCCCGTCCTTTCCCTGACTGATTTTTTCTTTTCCGAATATATGCACAAAATCTCCTTTTTTTAAGTTTTCCACGCTGCTTACCTTATCGTTATAGGCTAAACAGTTGGTATATTTTACTTTTCCTTCTTTGTCATTTTCAGCAATCGCAAAACTTGCAACCGTAAAATCTTTGCCGTCTTTTGATGTCAAATGTTTAATGTCTATATCCGAAGCAATATTGCCGTCAATATTTATAGTATCTGCTTTTTCCATATTTTCATCTGACTTATCATTTGTCATAGTGTTCTCATTTTCTTTTGTATTTTCTTTTGCAGATAAGGCACTGCTCTTATCTTCTTTTCCGCTTTCTAAAGCAGGCGTTTTAATCTCATTTTCATCTATATAATGATAAAATGTTTCATCAATCAAGCCCATAATCTTATCATTCATATAGTTATCATAGGCAGTATCAAGGGTATCTTCGTTTTCTATTCCGGTTTCCAAAGAGATCATTCCTTTTACAAAATCGCTATGATTGTACTCCGCTAAAAAGGAAAGTGTATCTTTCATCATTTCAAAGTTATTGTTTTGCATATCGGAAATGCTTTTTAAGTCATCGGCATATCGTCCGTTATCCCATTCAAATTTTCCGCTTTCCTTGTTTTCTTTTACCCCTGTTGCAAGTACAAACTGAGTACCTGAAAACAAGATTGCCTGATTGTCTTTCACATCTAAAACTGTTGTATTTTCACTTAATGCCGTTTTTATAACATCGCCTTTTTCTAATCTCATAGTATTATCCCCCTGTTTTTTACCTTGTGTGTTTTCTTTTAATTCTTTGTCAATAATATTTTTAATGCTTTCTTTTATATCCTTTAAATATCCCTGTCTTTTTAAATCTTCATAAAAATCATTAAGGGCATCGAAATCCTCGATACCCTTAATATTGGATATTATCAGTTTTATATCCATATCCTCATAACCCGGATATTTCCTTTGATTAAATTCATGCACCTTATCTTTCATTTTTGTAAATTCATCTTCTATATACATAGGATTAATGTTTTCTTTTGTTTCTAAGAGTTTTTTTATTGTGTTTATAGACAGAGTTTTAGATTTTGGAAACTCTATATTCTCCGGTGTACGAATCACTGTTTTAAACAAATCTTCTCCTATTCTTTCAAAATATCTTACTAAGTAGTTATACTCCTCATTTTCAAAAAGTTGTTGCATTTGAATAGTTGTTGCTCTAATATTTTTGTGATATTCCAATTATCTAACATCCTCCTTACACTCTATTTTCCTATCTATATTTTCATCTTGTAAATCTCTTTTTTCTATTTTTTCTTTGAAATATCCAAGCCTGTCTATTACCGAACTTTTTTCTCTTTTATATAAATCACCGATATTTTGAACCGTACTATCTCTAAAATCTGCATCGTACCTGTCGGCTACTCCGTCTAAGTCCATATCCTTTGAGAGCGGATCATAGAAATTGCCGTCATCATCTATTTCAAGTCCAAGTGCTGCTTTTAGCTTTTCTTCATCAACATAGACCAGTTCATTAAAATCCCAAAATGCAATCCCTGTTTTAATTTGTATCAGTTCCTTTGTATCACTTGCATCAAGCGGATCATAGGTATACTGGAAGCTGTCAATTAAGGTACTGTCTACATAGGTATTTAGCTTGTAATTAATTAAATCAAGGCTTGTCTGTATTTCATGCTTTTCATCCGGTGTAGTTGTATAAGCCACGCCCACATCTGTCAAATCAGGAAACATGGTGTCAAAATCCTCTACATTATGGGCTTCGTCATATTCTTTGTTAAGAAAATGAATGAGTTCTTCCTTTACTTCTTCCAAAAGCGGATTTTTCTCTTCTTTTATATCTTCTTTTCGTCCCATATCAAGCAAGCGATTTACCTCTGCAAGTCTTAATGTCTTTTCTTTTAAAAGCTCTGCCTGTGTAAATTTCTTAATAATTTCAAGTCTTGCCGTTTCTAATTGATTTTCGGTGTCTTTCAGTTTTCCAAGTGTCTGCTCCAATCTCTCCGGCAGCTTATCAAGGACATTATCCATTCTTGTGATATTTCCTATCTCGTCTGTTCCAAACTCTCCGTAATGACTCTCTTCTCCTTTGAGATTGAATTTATACTGATTGGAAAAACTGTCATAATATACGAATAAATCAAAGTTTCGATACTCTCCGATTTTTACTTGCTCAGACTTAAAATCATCTGTCTTTTTTATAGCTTTTATTCTGTTTATTAAAAACTCTCCGGCTTGCTTTTTATCGGTATATTTTTTCCCACTTAAAGTTAAAGAGGTGAATTTTGATGCGGTTTCTTTATCCGCCTTTTTCTCTGTTTCTGTTTCTTTTTTATTATTCTCTATATTCTCTATATTTTCTATATTTTCTAAAGCGGTCTGAGCGTACTTTTCTGTTTTTGCTGTCTTTTCTTCTCCATACGGCTCTACTTTTTTGATATCCTTTTTCAAATTTTCTATTTTTTCTTTTAGGCGTTCAATTTCTTTTGGATATACCTTTACAACCTTATCTTCCATTTTATACAAGTTGGATTTAAAGTTGGACTCCAGCATTTTAAGTTTACTTACCTCGACATCAAGATCCATCTTCTCACGAATAAGCGGATTTCCTGTAGCAAGTGCCTTGATTTCGGCATAATTTAATGTAGCTTCATCGACATCTTCTGCAATACGCACAGGCGTTTTACTTGTCATAATTTGAGAGATATATTTTTGCTTATTTTCAAGTGTCTGGAAAAGATAAGCATCAAAGGTGTTTTCCGTTATATAGCGAAAGATATAAACATCTTGATTTTCATTGCCCTGACGGACTATACGACCTGCTCTTTGTGCCAAATCCGCAGGTCTCCATGGTATATCTAGATCATGAATGGCAATCAGCTTATCCTGACAGTTTGTTCCTGCCCCGCACTTGCCGGTAGAACCCAGTAATACTCTGATTTCTCCTTTTCTCACCTTATTAAAAATAGCATCTTTTTCTTTGTTGTTTTTTGCATTATGAATAAATTCTATTTCATTTTCCGGCACTCCCATTTTTATAAGTTTTTCCTTTATATCATTATAGATGTTAAATTCATTACTTGGTATAGACATATCGCAAAAAACTAACTGTGCTGACTTCTTATCTTTGTATTTATCCCAAATGCTAAATACATTACTGACACAAGCATTTACCTTACTGTTTTCATCATCCGGAAGCAACGGATTGATTAACCTTTGGTCAAGTGCCATTTTCTTACCGTCATTGGTAATAAGGAGCATATTGTCGACAGAGGAAGCTACCTGTTTTGAGCGAACCTTATCCGCTCGTTCGGAAAAAGTTTCAAGAATTTGTTTTTGCTCCCCAGTCGGCTTTGTCTTTATGGTTTCATAATGGGCATTTGGCGTTGGTAAATTTAATACATCCGCCGTCTTTATATCCATAAACTGTTTTACAATATTCATCAGTTCCGGTAAATTAAAAAATTTTGCAAATCTGGTCTTGCTCCTGTATCCGTTTCCTTCCGGATTCAGTTCAATCGCTGTTACGGTTTCTCCAAAGGTGGAAGCCCAAGAATCAAAATGCTGATGGTGCATCTTTTTAAGCTCATCATACTGAAGATAACGCTGCATAGTATAAAGCTCTGCCATACTATTACTTACGGGAGTTCCCGTTGCAAATACAATGCCTTTATTATTTGTAATTTCATCCATATACCTGCACTTCATTAACATATCGCTTGATTTTTGTGAATCCGTGGTTGTAATTCCGGCTACATTTCTCATCTTAGTAAATACATATAAATTTTTAAACGCCTGCACCTCGTCTACAAAGAGCTTATCTATCCCCAATTCTTCAAAGGTTACAACGTCATCCTTTTTGTAATCATCATTTAGTTTTTTAAGTTTTGCCTCCAAGTTTTTCTTTGTTTTTTCCAGTTGCTTAACCGTAAACCTCTGGTCTTTATCCCTTTTATACTCATATATATAATCCAAAATTTCATTAATCTGGCTTTGCAGTTCATACTCCTGTCTTTCCTTTGAAATTGGAATTTTCTCGTATTGACTATGCCCTATAATTACCGCATCGTAATCACCGGTTGCAATCCTTGAGCAAAATCTTTTTCGTTTATCCGGTGCAAAGTCTTTTTCTGTGGCACAAAGAATATTAGCGGAAGGATACAATTCATTAAATTCTCTGCCAAATTGTTCCACGATATGGTTGGGAACTACAATCATCGACTTGCTGCTCATACCAAGTCTTTTAGATTCCATAGCAATTCCTATCATTTCAAAGGTCTTTCCGGCTCCTACTTCGTGTGCAAGCAGAGTATTTCCGCCAAAAAGTCCTCGTGCAATCGCATCTCTTTGATGAGGTCTAAGCTCTATTTCGGGATTCATTCCGTCAAAAGTAAGGTTGCTGCCGTCATATTCTCTAAGCCTTATGGAATTGAATCTCTTGTTGTATTCTCCTACCAGTCTTGTTCTTCTGTCTATATCATCAAAAATCCAGTTTTTAAACTCTTCCTTGATGATTTCCTGTTTACTCCTTGCAAGCATTGTTTCTTTTTGGTTTAAGACCGATCTTCTCCTGCCTTCTTCATCAATGATTTGATCGTATACATTGGTATCTCTAAGGTTTAAGGTATCTTCAATCAGCTTATAGGCACTTACCCTGATTGTTCCGTATGTGAAATCGGCAAGGTCATTTCCTTTATCTACGCTTTTACCTTCTACTTTGTATTCCCCTGTGAAATTGGTATATTTAATATCAATCTTCCATCTATGTGAAGCAGATGTCTTTAACAGATGAAACATAAAACTCTTATAATCTTTCTCAGGTATCCAAGTTGCCCCCATTCTTACGGTTATTTCACTTGCATCAAGTTCTTTTGGCATTACTTCCAATAGTTTTTGTTTCTGGTAATGAAGGGCGGACAGTTCTTTATTTAATATTTCATTGTCTTTTCGTATTTCTTCTTTATTTGGCATTTCTTCTTTGTTTGCTATATCTAATCCATTGCTGCCTTGCAAATCATATAATTTTTCTAAATCAGCTTCAAAATCGGCTTCATTTTGCTTAATTTCATGCTCTACATTTTTTATATACGAATCTATTATTTCTATCTTTTCTCTGATATTGCCTGATAAATATTCATCCGAAGTTACATAAGCTCTTGAAAAATCTCCCAAGTCTATTGCCGATGTAAAAGGCGTAATCTCTGTCGGTTCAAAGCTGTCGAGATTTAAGAATATCTCTCCTTTTAGTCCGTCAATAATTTCTGCTCTTGTTTTATCCGTCAGCTCCTTAATATAGTCAAAATTGACGTTTCCTTTTTGGGAAACGGATAAAATAAGGGCTTGCATCAAATTATTCGTATGAGTAATTGCCACCGCTTTTTTTATGGTTCTTTTTGTAAATATATCTGATTTGCCGATAAAAGCCCCTTCTTTATCCAGCTTTTCCAAAGTGGAAAGTAGGGAATAGTTGGCATCTTCACGAAACAGCTTTTTATTTGCCTTGCTGTTTAAAATTCCGTATTTCTTAGAAAACTCATCATAAAGGCGGTTTAACTCCCCTTGCTTTTCTTTAATTTCTTCATCGGAATAATCTTCTTTTTGATAGGTAATTACCTGTCTTAATGCTTTTTCAATTTTAAGATATGCCTTTACTTTCTCCTCATCGGTTTTACTTAAATCCACCTTTTGCATTACAGAATTTTCTCTAAAATATATCTTGTCATCAATTACTGCGTAGGAATAGTTTTTCACACTGTCATCTGCCGAGACGGTTTCGGTTTCCAGTTCATTATTTAACTCTACTTTTTCATAACTGCCCTTAATATTTTTGATTGCATGGTTTAGCTGTTCTTTTAGCGTAATACTTTCATCTGCAATGCAGGCTAAGGCTGTCCCGAACCTGCTTGATATTTCCTGCATATTCCCAAGCACCATGGTGGGATTATCTACAAAGTATTTGTTATATGTCAGTCCTTGTTCATCGGTATCAAGCTTTATCCAATCTTCATCAAGTTTTAATAATCTGTCTCTTTTTTTAAGGAAGATAATATCGCTTGTTACCTCTGTTCCGGCTTCTGCTTTAAATGTGTTATTAGGTAATCTAATTGCTCCTAAAAACTCTGCTTTCTCACTGATATATCTTCTTACATCTTCGCTTTTTTTATCCATTGTGCCGGATGAGGTTATAAAGGCTATTACACCGCCTGAACGCATTTTGTCTAAAGTTTTTGCCAAAAAATAATCGTGAATAAGAAAATTATTTTTTTCATACTCACGATCCGATATTTTATATTCTCCAAACGGTACATTTCCCACCGCTACATCAAACAGGTTATTTGAAAAGACTGTTTCTTCAAAGCCTTTTATTTGAATATTGGCATTAGGATATAGCTTTTTAGCGATTTGTCCGCTGATACTGTCAAGCTCTACGCCATAAAATTTACTTTCCTGCATACTGTCAGGCAGATTGCCAATAAACCTGCCTGTTGCACAGCTCGGTTCTAAGATGTTTCCGCTTTCAAAACCCATATTAGATAATGTCTGATAGATACTGTCAATCACTGCCTTTGGGGTATAAAAGGCGGTAAGGGTGCTTTCTCTTGCCGCATCATATTCATCTGATGACAGGTTTTCTTTTAGAAAATCTCTTGCATCTTTCCATTGTCCCTGTTTTTCTTCATCAAACACATCGGAAAGTCCGCCCCAACCAACGTATTTACTTAATATGTCCTGTTCTTCCTTGGTGGCATGGCTATGTCTTTCTTCGATTTCTTTTAAAACTTTGATTGCCTCAATATTGTTTCTAAGCCTTTCCGACGGCGGCAAGATTTCATCTTCTCTTGTTATTTTATAATTAACCGGTGGAATCCCGCCCATATATTCATCATCTTCGGCATATCTTTCTTTTTCTTTTATTTTTTCCTTATATTCCTGCATCTGCCAAAACATTTCATCCGTAATAGGTGAGGTAATGGAAGAACCTGCTACTCTCGGAACTCCTCTTTTTTCCCTGTCCTCTTTCATTTCAGAAAGTATCTCTAAATCAAGTTCACTTTCATTTCTAAAAGAAAGTATTTCACTGCCTGTTATAAAGCCGTTTAAATAGCCTTCATTATCATCTAATTTTATTGTCTTATATGTTTTATAGTCCTGAATTTCAGAAATCACATATTCTTTGCCCTGATACTTTACCTGCATTCTTTCTTGATAAATCGGCTCTTTTGTCTGTTCTTTCTTTTCCTCGTTGGCTCTTTCAATCTGCTGATTAATATAACCTGTGAGCATAACATTTCTATGATTATCATCAAGCAGATAAGGCAGGTTTTGCAGCATTTCATGATAGCTGTCATAGGAAACTGCAACATTGGTGTTTAGCATATATCCGTTGTATCTTAAATTTTGTTTTAACTGCTTATTTTTCATATCCAAAACAAGCTCTGCCTCATAGCCTTTTCTTCCATCAATGCTGTCTGTTATATGCTTTGGTGCTGTTAAGTGTTCTTTAGATATATTTTTTTCATTTAAGATAAACTCTTCGCTTTGAGGACGAAACTGATACTCACCAATTTCCTTTATATCTTTAAAAATAAGGGCTGATAAAATTTCTTTTTTATCTCTGATTTCCAGTATTTTGGCTTTTTCTTCTTCCGGTAGATTTACATTAAAGTGTATTTCATTTTCTCGGTTGATATAGGCAATATTTTGATAGGCATCATCTATTTTTAAGTTTCTGTTATACACATAAATATCGTTATAGTAGTCCGGAAACCGTTCATTAAAACTTGCCACCTCAAAATCAAAACCGCCTTTTTCTTCCGTTACCTTATCCGATGAAATTTCATAAATCCCTTGATTTTCAAGATAAAATACATCATTTAAATAGGTTAAATTTACCTCTTTCATACTTGCAGCAATCTCGTCAAAAAGTGCATCAATCTTGGTGCTTTCTTCAAAGGTTGTTCCTCGATATAGCGGATAGATTTTCCCCTCAAAGTTATTTTCTTTCGGATAAATTCTAAGTCCTGTTTCTTCTAAAGATATATCCTTTACTTTTTCCTTTTCTACAACGGCATAGTAATTACCGACTTTGACTGCAATCTTATCTTCAGTAGCTGTCTTTGCTATGTCATCTTCTACCTCAGTTTCTACAGCCTTTATTTTTTCTAAGAACCTGTCAACATTACTTGAATAGATTAAGCTGTCCGTATTGTTGTATACTACTCTATACTCTCCGTCATTATTTTTGAAAAAAGTAAAACGGGCTAAATCGGATAATTCTTTATCTTCCTCAAAAGGATTATATTCATCAAACTTTAAACCATCGGTATATACAAAGTTTCTAAAATGTGGTAACAGTTTCTTATAATCATCTTTACTCGATACCACAGTCATAGACTCATTTTCTAAAATATCCTTTAAGGTATTATCTATATCTTCTGCACTGTGTTCTTCGGTTTCTCTGCTTATGTTCATCTGTTCATAAAGATACTGAAAACCTCTTTGGTTTACCTCATTTCCATCCCCGATATCCATTCTGAAGTGTTCTTCCACTTCTCCGTCTACAATATGATCAAAATAGAATTTAGAATAACCTACCCACTCGTCAGTCATTTCTCCATATTCATCTTCACCTACCGTTTTGTTATGAACTCTAATTTTTTCATCTATTTCTTTGATTTCATCAAGCAACTCTTTCGTAACAAGCTCTCCGGTATAATTTTTTTCTATAAGCCCTCCATCTTCATGAAACTCTACAACCCAATAATCGTTTTGAGTTTGATTTGGCACTGCATTATCTGCCGAAAAACCATTATTCCCTATTTCCATTTTGCTTTCATAAATTTTCTTTGCCTCTTCATAGGATATTTCTCTTTCATCTTGAAGCATTAGGATTTCCTGTTCTCTTTGTCTGTCCCATTTAGAGCTTTCGTTTTGAGCAAAAGAAAAAGAAGCCTGATTGACTTCTTTTTCCTCGTCTTCTATATGTTCCTGTTCTAAGTTTTGTGTATTTTCTTCATGTTGCTCACTTATGCCCAAACGATTTGTTCCATTGCCATTTTTGTCAGTGTCATATCCAAGTTCTTCTTCAGCCCTGCGTATTTTAGAAAGTCCTGATCCTGCATTTCTTGTGTCATTCCCCAAGCTTCTTTCATTCTCAGCTCCTCCATCTCTAAGAAATTCTCCACTTGTTCCTGAATATCTGTCAGATGATTCATCAGGGTTTCTTCCATAAGCATAATCTGATAATCTTCCTGTCTTTCCTCTTTGAGATATTTCAGTCTCGCTTTGCCGAATCGGTTCAGCTTGCCAAGCTCGATTTTCTCCGGCAGTTTCATATTCGGAATTAACACTTCCGCTCCGTCTGCCATCTTCTCCAGTCTGTAAGTTCCTCCCTGTCTCTCGAACGGACTTTCTTTCACGATCGGTGTATAAATCTCGTTTTCCAAGATGTATTCCTTCTTCGCCAATACTACGGTTTCTTTCATCTTCCAAGCCTCCTTTATTTCTTTCATTTTCTATCATTTCAGTAGCTTTGTTAATTTCATCTGCAACCTTATTATAACGCTCCTGCTCCTTTTTTGTCTGCTCCCTTTTTTGAATTTCTGAAAATTTTTCTCTTTCTTCCACTTTTGAAATTTCTCTACCTATATCCATAAGGATTCTTTTCACATTGTTTGAAGTATAGGCAAGTAATCTGTCAATATCTTGCGTACTTGAAACTCTTGATAGCAGATTTAATTTTTCCCTATCAACTAAAAAAGGAAGCCCCATTCTTTCATATACCGACACCTTTGCAGATTCTTCTAAAAAATGAAGTATATTTACTTTACTGTTTTCTTTTAGGGTTTCATCACTTAAAGAATCAAGCACCTTATTTAATATCTGCCTTGTATATAGCAAAACAAGCGTATTTATCTTATCTTCTGTAGAAAATATAAGGTTGCTGTTTTTTTCTTTAAAAGTATCAATCAAGGTATCTAAAGCGGTGATATGCCTTTCATTATGATATTTCCATAATTTCACCTCAGAAATACTATGATTTAAGCTCACTGTCTGACTTACATCAAAGATATATTTTATTTTCTCCCTTTGAATATCTAAAACGGGAATCCCTTTTTCTCCCCTGCTTACATTTCTTCCAATACTTTTCCAATAGTCGTATTCCGCACAGGCGGTTGCCTTTTCATTTACCGTATATATGCTAAGCTGATTAAAATACGGATATTTATAGTTGTTTCCTACAACTTTTAGATAGCTTTCATACCTGTTTGTATTTTCCCTAAATTCTTCTTTTGCAAAATCAAGAATCTGTTTGATTTCATCAAATTTATATCTTGGCACTACATTTCCCTCCTTTATCTTTTTCTGTTCTTCTTTGTCTGTTTTTCTCTTAGGTCTATATGCTTTTTCCCAATGATAAAATTGATTGATAGAGCTTATTGCTTTATTTGCTATATAGTGGATATAGTTGGTATTTCCTCGTCTTTTATACCATTTTTCTCTTTTTAGTCCGCTGTTTTCCATTAATGATATTGCCATTTCTACATTTCCTGTATAGTAAAGTAGCCTTTGTAGCATAAAAAAATCAGCCTCCGATCGGCTGTTAAAATAGCTTTCATAATTACCATAATAGATTCTTCTTAAATCTTCTCCGGTGTATGAAAAATATCCTTTTTCAAAGAGTAATTCCAACACATCATTAGATGATTGCCTGTATCTTTGCACAAAAGGATTCTCTTTTATACTTTTTTTCTCTTTTTCATTCCTTTTTTCTTTATCTTCACTTTGATTGCCCACAGCAGGCATATACTTTTGATAAAGAGGCAATAACTCTTGCTCGATAGGTTTGATATGGCTTCTATCCTTGTCTTTTATTACATTCCCTGTTACTGTAAAAAATCGTCCCTCATCATAAATCTCTAAATTTTTATGCCTTTTTCTTTCTCCCGGAACTTTACCCTTGCCGATAAAATGTAATCCCGTCTTGGACGGTGATAATTCGGCATAAGTGGAAATTTCTCTTAAAAAATCGGCTGTCATAGAGCTTGCATCATAATCTAAACTATATGCCATAATATCATCGCTTACTTTGTCAATGTCAATTCCGATATATCCATCGCCTAAGAAAAAGCCAAGCCCCTCTCCAATATTTCGATTAAGTGCGGCTATACAATCTTCATAGGAATACCATGTCGCTTTATCATTGGACTTGGCAGGTTTTGCACTTGGCATTAAGGGTAGTTTTGTATTTTTCCCATCTCTTTGAATGATTTTATATAAGCACCAGCGTTTCTCTTTTTTAAGATTATCAGGAATGTTTTCATAATTTTTTATGAGATTATCCATAATATTTACCTCTATTATAGCTCCATTCCCTTATCTTTTTTGGGTACTTTTACATCCCTTGCTTTTTCCTCCTTCTTGATTTTTTGCTGATTTTCTTTTAATTTTTTGAGTACAGACGGTTTTTTCTCTGCCGGTCTTTCTTTTGGTTTTTCTTTTTCTTCCCTTTTCACTATGCCCTTGTCCGCCATTTCCGCTTTTAATATTTCTTTTGAGCTTATTTCCTTTTTCTCTTCATTTTCTGTTGGAGTAGTTTCTTTCTCTTCTTGCTGTTTATCCTCATTGTGTTTTATAGATATATCTTCTTTTCGTGTATTATCTTCATGGTTTTGCCCATCTTGGATAAGTTTTTCTTCGTCTTTTTGAATTTCTTTGGATAGATTATCTAACTTTTCAAGGCAGCTATCCAGTTTCTTTTGTTGTTCCCTGATAAAATCCTGCATGGAGTTTACCAGCCCTTTTACAATTCCTATTTTTATCTGTACAAATTTTTCCTGTGCTTTGGTGAGGTTATAGGAAAGCTGATGTTTCATATTGTCATACAGATGTTTGATACTTCCTATCGCTTTTTCCTGTAAACTCATAAGGGCATTTCCTACAGACTTAATATCTCGCACAATCAGTGAACTTAACCCTATGTTTTCCATTTCATTTAATCGCTTAATCTCTGCTTTCAGTCCTGTGATTTCTTCTTTTAAGGCTTTTAATTCTTCGATATTTGTATCAAAGTCCTTATTTTTCATCTCATCTTTCATTTCCTTAGCTATATTAAGCTGCTGATTAGTGTTTTCTTCTAAAAAGCCTGTTGTCTTTGTATATTCCTCTTTAATCTCGCTCATTACTTCTTTTGTTCTGTTTTCCTGTGATTGCTGTGATTGTAATACTTTGTTCTTATCCATGTTTTCCTCCTTCGTTTTTTTTCAATCGTTTTATTCCATTTTTTTATCGAATCCACTTTAACTCTGTATATCCTTTATAGCCCACCTCCCATAGAAACCACGCAAATGCTATGGCACTGCTTTTACATTTTTCAAACTCTCCATTTTTTGCACAATTCAGTCTTTTAGAAAAAACATACACTTTTTTTGGCGGATACTTTCTAAATAACTCATATCTTGATTGACCTTCTAAAAATGCCAACCGAAAAAGCATTGCTATTTTTACTCCTTCTTTTGATATTTTAAGTGCGTGTCTTAAAAATTCGCCTGCACAAAAATAGGGTGGATTGGTTACAATATCTAAGGTATTTTCTTTAACTGTGAAAAAATCAATTTCCTTTTCTTCTCCATAGCCTCTATAATAAATATCTGTCGCTTTTACTCTATAACCGTATTCTTCTAATACTTTTCCGATATGCCCCTGTCCACAAGCCGGTTCATAGATATGTTCTCTAAAAGTTTCTCTTTTAAGCAATTCCTTAATCGCTCTTTGGTCAGTGGCATAAAAATCTAATTTTTCTCTGTCTTTATCAAATTTTATTAAAGTATCAAACATAGGCTAAGCCTCCTGATACTTGGTAACAGCATTTTTTATTTCAGTTTCAATGCCTTCTAAGAATTTTTCTTTGGAAGATTTTCCCTGTGCAATATCCGATAATTCCATTTCCCATTTAGCGGTGGTTTCAGCGGACTTAAAGACATCTGCAACAATCGTTACAAGGCTGATTCCTTTATGGGTTGCTTTCAAATTTTTCTTATCTCTTTCAATAAAGCCTTTGTAAATCAGGTTCTCAATTATTCCTGCCCTTGTTGCAGGTGTTCCCAGCCCTTTTCTTTCAACCTCAACACCTTTTTCTAAGGCTTCACTTCCTGCAATCTCCATAGCTTTAAGCAAAGTGTCCTCTGTAAAGTGCTTTGGCGGCTGCGTATATTTTTCTTTGATTGATTTCTTCTTAATTTCAAGAATATCTCCAACACTAACACTTGGTAAGATAATATCTTCATTCTTTTTAGACTTATATTCCTTCAAATACTTAGTAAAGCCCTCATCTGCAATCACTTTGCCGTTACTTGTAAACTGAAATCCATTAAATGAAGCTACAATCTTTGTTGTGTTTTCAATTAAAGGATAGCCCACACTTGCGTGTAGTTTACTTAAAATAAGCCGATACACCTTTGTTTCACTTCCCGGAATACTCGATAAATCTTCATTCAATGAGCTTGCTGTCGGAATAATGGCATGGTGATCCGTAACCTTACTTGAATTAAAAATGACCTTAATACGCTCTTTATCAAATTCATTTTTTTCCAATACGTTATTTATCGTACTTGTAACCATATCTGTTGTAAGGTATCTGCTGTCCGTTCTCGGATAAGTAATAAGTTTCTTTTCGTATAGACTCTGGGCGTAATCAAGTGTCTGTTTTGCACTATATCCAAAGTATTTATTGCACTCTCTTTGCAAGGTGGTTAAATCAAAGGGTAAGTCTGGTTTCGTGATTTTTTCTTTCTGAATCACATCAGTGATTTCAATTTTTTCTCCGACTAAATTTTTAAGCTGCTCTGCTATCTCCAAATTATCAATTCTATCTGTCGATAGCGTAAAATCATTCATAGAAAGCTCAACCGTGTAATATTTTTCTTTTTTGAAATTTGCTATCTCATCATCTCTTTTTACAATCATGGCAAGAGTAGGGGTTTGAACTCTGCCAACGCTGTAATTTTGCTTATATAAACAAGAATAAAACCTGCTGATATTCATTCCGACAAGCCAATCGGCTATGGCTCTTGCTTGTGCCGATTCAAAGAGATTGTCATAATCTTTTCCGTCTTTTAAATTCTCAAATCCCTCTTTTATTGCACTATCTTCCATTGAGGAAATCCAAAGGCGTTTTATTTTCTTTTTGCAATTTGCCTTATGATATACAAGTCTAAATATACTTTCTCCTTCTCGTCCTGCATCACAGGCATTGATAACAGTATCAAGCTCTTTATCATTCATCAGCTTTTTAAGGATAGCAAACTGCTTCTTCGTTGCCTTAGATACTTCATACTTGTAGTGTTTTGGAATAATTGGCAAGTCCTCTATATTCCATTTTGCATACTTTTCATCGTAAATCTCCGGATTTGCCATCTGAATTAAGTGTCCCACACACCAAGAAACCCTGTATCCGTTTCCTTCATAATATCCGTCCTGTTTTTTTGTTGCCCCAAGTACCTTTGAAATAGATAGGGCAACGCTCGGTTTTTCTGCTACCACCAATTTATGTTTCATAAATTCCTCCTTTTTCCATAAAAAAAGAGCGAAAGATTTTTCTCTCGCTCAAAGTTTTCTCTTAAATACTGCACCATATTTAAGAACGTTTATATTTACTTATTACTATTTATTTCTTTACTGTCCAATGGCCGTCTTTGGCACCACCGACATATTCGATGACTTTTTCTTCAGTTAATTTTTTCAAATCCCTCTCTATTGTTCGCTCTGAAACATAGAATATTTTTGATAGATCAAGGGCAGTAACTTTTGAATTTCCCTCAATAATCTCAATAATATGCTTTCGCCTATCATCAGGCTTTAGTTTTTGACCGACACTTTGACCGACATTTTGACCGACATTTTGACCCTCATAATTTAGATTTTTCAAAACCGTAAAAAATGCACTTTCTGTTGACCTGAATTTAGGTTTCAATTCTTCTCTATAATTTTTGCAGGACTCATAGGCTTCAATAATTTTTCTAAGTCCGAAGTCACGTCTTTTTATTAAATTTATTTTATGTTTTTTACCAATCCTATCATCGTATCTATTACATCATCAAAGCTTATTTCTCCTGCATAACTAAATCTTTTTTGATAACTGCTCCATCGTATTTTAAGATCTTTCTCAGCTTTTAGAGTATTTAATACCTCAAGAATGCTGTCAATATTAAAAATTGTGCTCCTATGCTTAAATGTATTTTGGCACGCTTTCTCTAACCGCTCAAAATCAATCTCTTCTTTTTTCAAATGATATAAAATGTAAATATCGTAAAAATCTTTACTCCTGCTGTTGAATACCCCTCTTTGATATACTGTCTGAATCTTCTCGGCAAGGATTGTTTCTATATTATATGCACAAATCTCAAAAATGCTATCATCAAAAATACTTTTATATTCATAGGATATTTCACTTGGTGTAATAGGATCGCCTGTTGTTATATCAAGCGGAATAATTTGCCTAATATTTTCTAGTCTGCAAAGAACTGTAATCCTAAATCCGCCATATTCATCTTCTTTGCGGATTTCTTCTATTTTCTGAATCTCATAAGTAATACCCATATCTTTTCCGCTTTGGAATATTTTTTCAAATCTTTGCTTTATATTTTCTTCGGTAAGAGAAAATCTTCTTATCAAAAAATCAATATCTACTGTGTTTCTCTGCCTGATTCCGATTACATTTGCAAGTAAAAAACCTCCTTTGAAAATAAAGTTTTCATTTTCTTCACTATCTGCTATCTTTCCTAAAATACTTTCTAAAAAATAGTGTGTTTGCACAGCATTAAAACTAAGGCCTGTTTCTTTTGACAGTTTTTGGCATATAGCCCTTAGCTTATCCTTATTCATAAACAACCTCCAAAATTTCTTTTACTTTTTCATATATCTTCATCGTTTTTGAATACTCATATAGTTTGTTCAAATCCTTATGTTCATAATGGACATACTTGTTAATCGTTTTTGAAAACAGTTCAGTTTCTATTTCGCTTCTGTTTTTAATAAGGTCGCAAACCGTTCTTTCCAAATCATAAACTTTTACTATATTCCCAAACATTGTTTGACACTTTGTAATCCCCAAATTATAAATTGTTCTTGTTACATAGTGAATTCTCACATTTTTGCTTATACGATGTGGATTGTACCCTTTGTATACTGTAACTTCCATTTCATTTGGGATAATGTCTGTAAATCCCTGAAGATAAAGAGCGGATACATAAGAAAAAACAGCGACCTTACACCTGTTATGAAAAAAATAATACTCATCATAATCTCCATTTAAATCTATATATATTCCTCTATCCGCACGAATCAGTTCCCCTTTCTCCATCATTCGTGTGAGATATATGGTAGGAATATTAGAGTTTTTAAGTTCTTTACTTGTAATAACTCCACCTGTTTTATCCAATTTTTCTTTTATCATTTTTATATAATCCATAGTACATTCCCTTTCTTGTTGCAATAATGCTTACATTATATCATATGGTACGCACGATTACAACATTAAGGTTTGTATTTCTCTTTATAACTTTATTCCTCATCTTCATCATCATAGGAATCTATTGCCATATCATCTATGTTTTGCGGCTCTTTTTCTGCCATATCTTCTGCACTATCCTCTCTTTCATACTCATCTTCCAATTCGTCATATTCTTCCTCATCTTCCGTGTCATCATCTTGCTTCTTCTTATAAATCTTAAAGTAGTATCCTGCTCCAACTACTGCAAGAACGATGATTCCTAAGAAAATATAAGAGCCTCCGCCTTTGCTTTCTTCTATTTTCGGATCTTCTTTTTTTATTTCAGGTTTAATCTCTGTATCTTCAATCTTTTTAATTTCCTCTTTCGGTTTTTCTTTTACTTCAACCATATTGAGCAGATCATCTTCACTAACCTCGGTTAAGAGCATGACATTTTGTCCTTCTTCATCGTGATTAATGATGAGATGAAAGGTTTTGCCGGATTTGGTCTTAAAGGTGATAAACTGTCTGGCATCGGCGGAGTATTTATCTTTTATCTCTCCTTCTGCATCTCCATGATGAATCGGATAGTTCCCGTTGGCATTGTTTACATTTTCTATGAGCTGTGCTTTGGCAGTGCTTGGCTCTGTGGGAGTTCCTTTATTGTTTGAACTGTTTTCATTATCCTGACTGTTCTTTGGCGGTTCTTTGGCTTCCAGTTTATTTGGAAATCGCAGCACTTTTTCTTCTTTTTTCTCCTGTACCTGCTCTGTTTCCTGCTCCGTTTGTTTTTCCGCTTCGCTTTCTTTTACCTGAGCAAAAGCCGTATTTGTATGGATGATAGCAATAAGAAGCAGCATCCATACGCAAAATACTCTTTTTAATTGTGTTCTCCTATTTTTCAATTTGATTTTCATGATTTTCCTCCATATTATTATGATTTTTGGTATGTGTCATTTCCTGTAACTTCCTTTTTTCCTGTTTTTCCTCTTTTTTATAATTTCTCATCATCTCTAAAAAGTCATCTATGGAAATATCAATACTTCGATACTCTTTTAGAACATGGGTATTTTCCATTTCCACCTGTTCTTCTTTTAACATCTCCTGTTTTAACTTCAGTTCTTCTATTTTTTTCTGAATATCTTTTTGCTTTTCTATATTTTTTCTGTATTTTTTATTCAAATTTCCACCTCCTACTTTGGTCTGCCGTAGCCGTAAAGATGCTCTCTCCAATAGGGCGTATCTATTTTTGCATACCGAATCGGATCTCCGGCATGAATCATATAACCACCACCTACATAGATACCGACATGGCTTATTGGCGAGCCTGAATTGTATGTTCCTTTAAAAAAGATAATATCTCCCGGTTTTGCTTCACTTGGTGAAATGGGATTACAGTAATTTTTATAAATTCCCCAAGCTGTTGTTCTTGGCATGTTTTTTATCCCCGAATGGGTATACACCCAGCAGACAAAAGAAGAACAGTCAAAGTTATTCGGTCCATTTGCCCCGAAAACATATCTTTTTCCGATATGTTTTTCCGCCTCATGAACAATTCTCTTTACACTTTCCTCATTAAACTCAAGTCCGGGATTTGAAAAATCGGGATTATCTACAATCTCCGACAGATTTCCGCTTCCGGTTCCAAAGACCCGCTCCATATTTCCTTTGCTTGCAAGTAAGATTTCGTAATGAGATAAGTTGTCGGGATAAGCCTGAAATGCCTCTCTGATAATATCGTCCATCTCTCTTTTTTCTAAGGTTACAATGAGTTTCTTATACTCATACGGTTCTTCATGACTTTCCGTATGTTCATTGCCGTCAGCATCCGTATAGCTTGTTGTAACGGTTTTATATCTGATTTCGATCTCTTCCTTATAGGTTAAGGTATACATATTTTGAAACAGACTTTGAAGTTCACTTTCCACCTCAGAGATATTCTTTACAATTCCATAACGGGCTGTGATATAAGACAAGAGTTCATGGACATTATGACCAATTTTTTCTTTCCCGTTTATAATATATTCATCATAACCCGGATGATTTTCCTCTACACTGTCCATTTCTTCTTGCAAAGCCTGTTCTAAAGATGAAAACTCCTGATTGGTTTCTTTGAGTACATCTTCTGATGATAAGTAGGTGGTTGAAACGGTATTGCCTACCATCCCCGTTCCCATATTCATCATCATACTTCCCGCCTGAAAGAGCATAAAAAATATTCCTAACGCTAAGAGCGATAGAAATACTATCTTTTTCCCTCTGGATTTTACAAATTCGCCAAAGTGTTTGCTTGACTCTATCAAGGATTTTTTTATTCTGTTTTTTACACTGTCTTTATACTTCTTTTGAATCTGCTTTTTATACTGCCTTCTCTTAAAGAACTGTCTGAGCCTTGAGGTATTTTGGTAATCCGCACTTTTTTTCATCTCTTCCATATTCTTTTGAAAAAAGAGTTTCTTTTCTTGATTTTCAATCCTTTTACCTAATTTTGTTATCTTTTTTTGCCTTTTTAAATTTTTCTTTTTTCCAGAATGATATATTTTCCTTGAAATATTTTCGACTTGATCTGTAACCTTATAAGCAGCCGCAACTGCGGCATTATCCTCTTTTCCACTTTCCAAATACCGATTTACCATCCCCGTTGCTATCACTGCACTTTTAGCACTTTGCGTTTTTCCGTCAAGTCCATTATTTTTTAGTTTCTGCTCTTGTTTTTGCTTTTTTTTGCGTAACTTAGATATTTTCTTTTCCTTATTTTCAAATTTCCTTGCCTTTTTTTGTGATATGTTTTTATCCGTCGTTTTTGTAGTTTTTCTTTTATCCTTTCCATCCTGAGCGGAATTCTTTTTTGTATCCTTATTTCTTGTAAACTCCTTATCCTCAAAATTACTCCTCACATATTTCTTCTGCTTTTCCGATTTTGGACTTTCTTTTAAAAAGGTATCTTTTGCATAATTTTTATATCTCTTATTCTTGAGTTTTGGATTTTTTACATATTCATCATAATTTTTTTCCTTATCATTTTGCCTGTTATCGTACTTTTCATCATCTGCAAGAGTTCGATACGATACTTTACTATCCCTAAAATCCACATCGTACCTGTCTATTACGCCATCATTATCCATATCTTTAGACAATAGATCATAAACCTCTTTTTCTTGCTTATGAAATTTATTGATCTGCTTTTGCATCTTTTTTCTACGTTTTTCGGCTTGAAAGACAGACTGATTTTGCTTTATATCTCCCTTATCGGATAAGTGAAAAGTTTCATTCTGATTTTTGAGATATTCTGCTTTATAATTATCCTGAGTTTGAACCTGCAAAGGCTGCTTTTCTTGATTTAATGATTTTGCCCTGTTATTTCTATACTGTATCTTCCTTTTCTTTGCCAAGTTTTTTCACCTCCGTTTCAATTCTTTTCTTTGTAAGATTTACATATTCCTCATTTAATTCAATTCCGATATACTTTCGATTATGAAGCAGTGCTATAAGTCCAACTGTTCCACTTCCAATAAAAGGATCAAGGATTATCCCACCTTTCGGGCAACCTGCAATCATACAAATCTCAGCCAATTTTGGAGGAAAGGCTGCATAGTGATTTCCCCTAAAAGAGGTGGTATTGATGGTCCAAATATCCCTTTTGTTGCGAAACTGAGGGATATTATCTCCTTTGTACTGCCCATATCCTCTTGCTTCATTGATTTTTTGTATCTTTGCTCCGGAATTTTCGTTTAGATACTTATTTTCCTTACTTCTTCCTCTTACATATCTTTTTTTACTGACTTCTTTCATCGGCTCTGCTAAAGAATCATAGTCATAGTAGTATCTTGGCGATTTGGAAAGTAAAAAGATATGTTCATAAGAACGAGTAGGTCTATCCTTGCAAGCCTCCGGCATGGCATTTTCCTTATGCCAGATAATATCCGAGCGAAGATACCATCCGTCCTCTCTTAAAGCAAAAGCCAATCTCCAAGGTATTCCCATTAAATCCTTTGACTTGTATCCTAACACCTTTTGTGTAATCGAGGGATTTTGCCCGTTTCTTCCCTTTGGATATTTAGGATCTCTTTGTTCTTTCTTACTGCTTGTTCCTGCATAAGAGTCCCCAATCACAATAAAGCAAGTGCCGTCTTTTTTTAATACTCTTCTTACCTCTCTAAATACATTTATTAGCCTGTCGAGGTATTCTTCTACCGTTTTTTCTCTTCCGATTTGCTCTTTTTTATGGTAATCCCTAAGCCCATAATACGGGGGTGATGTAATTGAGCAATTTATACTTTCATCCGGAAAATTCTTTAATGTTTCAAGTGCATCCCCACAAATAATTCTATTTTCATTTTCTTTTAGAAATGCCTCTTTACTTCTGTCCACGCTCATCCCTATTCACCTGCCTTTTTTACTTCTTCAGGTTTAGTTTATTAGGTAACTATTGTTATTAGAGAAGCCCATAAAACACTCCAATATGGAAGTGTTTTCGAGCTTCTCACCGAATAACGATACAGTATTATTTCAGAAAATCAGGGATCTGATTATTATCCTTTAGAATCTCTGTATCGCTCGGATTATTTTGTGAAAACCATTTTTCGTTCCATTCTTCCAATGTACGATCAACAGTCTGCTGAGAAATATCCAAGTAAATCTGAGTTGTTTGTATCGAAGAATGTCCTAAAATGTTTTTCACAATAGCTAATGGAACACCTGCTTCTATCAGATGTGTTGCCGTTGTGTGTCTCATTACATGAGGGGTATACGGTCCATGAACAAACATCTCCGGATGTTCTGATTTGGCAAGAGTAACATATTTTGCAAATATGTCTTCAATTGCCGATACAGATAAATGTTCATTTCTTTGACTTGGAAAAACATGTCGTTCATAGTCGATGCTAATTTTCCTTGAGGCAACATATTTATCCAAAAGTCTTGTTGCCTCAGATGTTATTTTTACACGGCGTGCCTTATCCCCTTTTCCAATAAGAGTAAGGATTGCATTCCCTTTTTCATCGTGTGCAATATCTCCAACAGTCAGGTCACAGATCTCTTGCGCTCGTGCTCCACTGGAATACATCACAGTAAAAAGAACTAGATCCCGCCACCCAAGTTTTTCAGACGGATCCGGCAATGAAAATAGGATGCTCAATTCAGGACGTGTAAATGATGTTCGGCTTTTCCCTTTTACTTTGCGTAATGATTTCTTTGAAATTTTCTGCAAACTGTTTTTGAAAACATATGCGGCCGTAAGATTCCTTCCCCCGGCATAGTCTGCAAATGAAGCAAGTGCTCCCATGCGCTGTTTCGCTGTTGTTCGGCTGTTACCACGCTCTGTAATAAGCCAGTCGAAAAAATCGGTTAACAGTTCAAAGTTCAGAAATTCAAAGGTGATAGCTTCAAACTTTGTACCGGTATTATCTCTGATATATTGAAATAGCAGTCGGAAGGCACATTTATACGAGGTCATTGTATTCGGACTTGCATTTACTGTATTTGGAAGATAGTTCGTAAAGAATCTTCCAAGTAGAGCGATAAATTCTTCTTCTGTTTTATTCTTCATAAGGCACCTCCACAGACGGAATCAAGCCTGATGAAAAAGTCTCAAAAGCATCCAGAGAATCCGAAACCTGCACACCGGAAAAACGCATGTATTTATCTGTATCAAGCAGACACTCATGCCCTAAATAGGTTGGCAACAAGAGATCATTCATATCAACAGATCTTCCCGCCGTTTCCAATTGCTTAATAGCTTTCAAAACAAAAAGATGACGAAAGCTATGCAGGCAGGCTCCACGCTTATTAGGAGATTTTTCCCGCTGATCAATATTTGCAAGCTTCAATATTTCAGAGAACCAAGTAACAACTTGTCTGGTTGTATAGTGGGTGCCGGATTTCATTCCGGGAAAAAGATAGGCGTCCGGCTGTTCCATTATTCCGGTAACTACGCAATAATGGAACAGGATTTTATTCAGAGAATCATGAATCGGGATTAGACGTTCTTTAGAATTCTTTGTTTCTCTAAGAAATAAGGTTCTATTTTGGAAATCAATATCGCTTCTTTTAATGGCGACGGTTTCTCCGATTCTTGTTCCACACCCATATAGAATCCGCAGAATCATCGGTACTTTAATGGTATGATACGGTCTTTTGTGACTTGTTTGTTTTAAGGGAAGACGATCGGCATAGTAGAAAATCTTCTGTATCTCTTCGTTAGAATAGATATACGGCATAAAATCTGATTTGACAGTGGGTACATCCGGAATGAAAGCTGTGTATCCAAGTGCGTTAAGAAAACGTGTAAACCCTCGAATTGTACCGACCTTGTTATAAATGGTTTTGCTTTTTCCGGTTAATGTAGCAATAAAATCGGTCAGAATTTCTTCCGTCAACTCTTTGTCTGTGACTTCGGCTTTTACAAGAAATTCGTCTAGGTCATCCAAGACTTTTTCATCCGCATTTGCGGTGGATACAGATACAAAAGCATATCTGAGTCTTATATAATCTGCTATTTCAGAAGAAAGCAGGCTGTTAAGCATTTGAATCATCTCCTTTCGGGTGGAGTTCTTTTAAAAATGTTCCACTTGGAGAAATGACTTCAAGTGGACAAAGACGCATGCTTTCTATGTCCAGCCTTGCATAATGTTTGATAGCATGTTTCGTTCCGTGACCTAAAA
Source organism: Lachnospiraceae bacterium oral taxon 500 (assembly GCA_002999035.1). NCBI lineage: Bacteria > Bacillati > Bacillota > Clostridia > Lachnospirales > Lachnospiraceae > Lachnospiraceae bacterium oral taxon 500. The sequence goes on along the minus strand of CP027241.1, from coordinate 1,674,809 downwards.
TACGACGAACAACCTCTGTAGGAACATGGTCATTTACCATGTTGCTTGCAATTGATGAACGGAATGCTCGACTGCCATGTCGTCGTCCGGATATTTCTATCCCTGATTTCTTGAAAAGTGTCCAAACTGCTGTATCAATAGCAAGATAATTCAATGGTTTATATGGTATCTGTGATGTAATAAAAAGGGTTGGGGAATTCGTAAGATTGGCTCTGACAGAGAGAAGATAGTTCAAAATCGCCTCTTTTACTTCGGGAAGCAATTCACTTTCCCATGGCTTATCTGTCTTTAATTGAACGAATTGGATTCGATTGTTTTCGAAATCGAAGTTATCCAAAGTAAGTGCCGCAATATCCCTTGAGCGAATGCCATATCTGGACATCAGTAACATAATGGCATAATTTCTGATTCCGGCCGGGGTAGAACGCTCGATAGACCTTTCTACAATTGCTATCTCATCGGGCGAATATACCGTAGGAAAAGGATTCTTTTTCTTACGATAAACAAACAGTTTATCATAGTTACGAGATACCATTCCTTGTTCATACAGAAAGCGCAGAAAAAGACGGATACGACACCAGTACTCATCGTATTTCAGAGCAAGAAATGCTTGCAGCACTTGCTCTCCTGTGAGCTTGGATAAATTCGGACACCTGAGACCGGCAACATTTTCTAAGAATTTGCCACAAACAAGAAATTTGATATGAACAGTGGATGCTCTGTTGCCGGCTTTAAGACAATGATTCGCATATTTGTTCAATACATCCATATATTCGCCTGGAATATCCGGAACATAGCATTTATTGCCCCATAAAGCTGCATCCCCATCCAATCCTTGCGATAAGCGATTCAGCTTTCTTACAATTCCTTTTGCACGCTTTACTCGGGATTTACAAACATGAAGCTTATCGCTACAGTATTCGACCATTTGGTCACCAATTTCCGGAGAATATTCTTCCAGCTTCATCACCTTCATATAAGAAGCAAACGCTTGAAGAACAAACTCCATATCTTTTGTAGTGGAATCACTGTAGGAAGCTTTCTTCATAAGTTCCCGCAAATGTAATTCCAACTTAAAATAATTTGATTGATTCATTTAAAAATCCTCCTCTGTATATTTGTATCGGGTCGACACGATTTTATTATACAGAAGAGTTCATATAGATAATTATTATTCAAGAAGTTTTTAAAAAATATAGTAAATATAAGGAGGAAATATGACTTACCGAATAACATTACTTGCCGAATACACTAAATTATCCGACATGTCAGATAATTTCGTTGTTATTAGGGAGTACAGCTTTGTATTTTTCGGAAACTGATCGATAAAAGGAACAATCGTATTTCCATAAAAGATAAGTCCTTCTCCCTCATTGCTATTGGTTACATAGGAAAGCTGGTGTTTGGAGATATTCAGTTTTTTAGCTAAAATATCTCGATCCGTTCCTGCCTGATTAAGCATTAAAATAAAGTCGGTATTGTCAAAGATATTTTCAATCTCCGGACTTGCAAGCAGATCCTTTATGTTTTGGGTAAGTCCAGTCGGCATACCTCCCCATTTTCTAAATCGCTTCCAAATTTCAATGGAATAATTGGCGGTTTGCGGTTCTTTTAAGAGCAAATGAAATTCATCAACAAAATATCTTGTTGTTTTTTTACTTGCCCTGTTGACAGTAACTCTATTCCAAACCTGATCTTGTATAATTAACATTCCGATTTTTTTAAGCTGTTTTCCCAGTTCCTTGATGTCATAGCAAACCACTCTGTTATTAGTGTCTACATTCGTTCTGTGGTTAAATACATTTAAACTTCCCTTTACATAAATCTCCATTTCTACTGCAAGTTTCTTTCCTACTGTTTCTTCCTGTTTTTGAAGAAGGTTATATAAATCTTCTAAAATAGGCATATTCTCCGGCACAGGATTTTCAAAATAGGCTTTGTATAAAATCGGCAAGCAACGGTCTATGACAGAGATTTCTTCTGCACTTAATTTCTTTTCTCCAACTACCAATTCAAAAAGCGAAAGAACAAAATCCGATTTTAAGGATAGCGGATTATCTTCATCAGCATAATCTATGTTAATATCAAGCGGATTAACATAGTCTTTACTTGTCGGAGAAATTCTAACAACCTGACCTTTTAGAGCTTCTACCAGTGGTGCGTAGTCGAGTGAGTCAGCGGTATTACTACCGCCTTCTCCTCTAAGAACCGTACGTGAGAGTTTCCCCTCATACGGCTCAAGCATTTTATAACTCTTTCGAGCGGCTTTCAATGTATATTCGTTGACAATCAGCATGTACATACGCCATGTTTGTCACTTCCTCTTTTCCACCATCAGCTTTTGGAACTTTAAAGAATATCTCTCTATTTTCCGCAACCTCAAGTGGCATTCCACAGTGATAACAACAGCCTTTTTGATTTCTCCATATTATTTTAAAACGACCCGAAAGACGTTTCATTCCTTGATTAAATTTTCGTTCTGTAAAATATTCTGTATCAAGGTATGGATTGGCTGAAAGTTTGATTTTTGTGTGTCTTACTATTGGTGTATGGTCTACTCGTATAAGCTCGTGTTTGTCCGTACTGAAAACCCAGTTACGACTTCCTTTTCTATGCCAATATCTTGTAGATATCCACCATTTGCCTTTCTTAGGGTGTCTTCTTTTTGCCCATCTCCATAGTAATTCATACAGTATATAGTCTAAGTGAGCAAATGCTTCGCTTGCACATACTGATTGATGGTAATTTGTCCACCCTCTGATTTGTTGATTTAACTTCATAATTAACACATCTTGATTCCACGCTTTTCCTCGTCTTAGTATTGTATCAGATAAACTCCTTACAACTGTTTGAATAGATTTCTTTGATGGCTTTACAATTAGTTTTCCCTTATATTTACGGAAATTCCAACCAAGCATATCAAATCCATCATCAATATGTGTAATAATAGTTTTTTCTTCTGATAATTCTAATCCTCTTTCAGTTAAGAAATTCTTAATTAGTTCTTTTGCTTCTTCTGCGATTTCCTTAGTTGCTGCTGTAACAATAAAATCATCAGCGTATCTTACTAAGTTCACTTTATGAACATTTTTTAATCTTAGGTCTATTTTTCCTAACCTATTTGTGTGAAATTTGTCAGATAAGACTTTTTGCATTCCATCGAGTGCCATATTTGCTAAGATTGGAGAAATTACTCCACCTTGTGGCGTTCCATCTTCTGTAGGAAATAGTTCCCCTTTAAAAATAAATCCAGCCTTTAAAAACTGTTTTAATATTGACTTATCCATAGGAATATTTTCAATAAGCCAGTCGTGGCTTATGTTATCAAAACAGCCTTTTATATCGCCTTCAAGTATCCATTTAGGGCTTGTTTCCCTTGACAGTGCGTGAAAAATCCACTCGCAAGCATCTTGACAGCATCTACTTTTTCTAAATCCGAATGATTTAGTATCAGCAGTTGCTTCTGCCACCGGTTCTAACGCAAGTGCATATAATGCTTGCATTGCTCTATCATACATTGTTGGAATACCAAGAGGGCGTTTCTTTTTCTTGTTTTTCTTATCGATATAGACACGTCTTAATGGTTTGGCTTTATAGCCTTTATCCGTTAATGAAAGCAATGCTTTCATTTTCATTGCAGGTGTAGTCCACAATTGTTTATCTACTCCCGCTGTTTTCTTGCCCTTATTCGTTGTTACACGTCTTACGGCAATAGCTTTCGCATAAAATGAATGTGTCAGTAAATATTGAAGTCTTTTTACTGTGAAATAGTTCTTTTCCATTGTTGCCTTGACAATCCTGACTTGTAGCCTATTCACTTCTTTTTCAGCTTTCTTCCAGTCAATAGTTTTCCATTGATATGAAAGCTCTTTGTTGTTTGGCAATCTCTCAGCTTTCGCTGTCGTTGAATTATTACCTTTCATAGGTTTACCTCCATTTCTTGTCATAAAATACCTAAGATAAGTCTGCACTCTTTCGAGTCAGGGCAAATTTTGAACCCCTATGCACCGCCATTACGGCAGTACCTTTCGCTTTTTATCTTTTCCCCTACCCTCTATGTCTTTTGTTACTCTTACGAGTTTCATACCTTTTGTTATAAAAGGAACATATAGGGCTTACCACGTTCTACATAATGAATAATTATGAATGCCTTAGGTGCCATCTTTGAGCCGAGAGGATTTTTGTCCATTTGTTGTTCGAAGCAGAAAGTTCCAACAACCACCTCTGCACCATTTTGGTGTAAGTGTATCAGCCTTATTTCACTTATTCCCTGTAACGACTCTTACGATGAATCACTTTACGTTCACCATAGCACTCTTATCCTAACAGTACGTCCAACTTAGGCTGTCAGATTTTCTGTATTGTCCCATAGGCTCACCAACGAAACCGTTACCAGTTAAGCGGTCTATGGTAGGATTACTCCAAATGGATAGAGTATCTGTTTATTACAGCAATTCATTATGCAACTTCGTGTCGCACCTCGGCTTCCGGATCTGCGATGATAATATCATCATCGGTAATCAAAAACGCATTGGTAATCTCCCTCTTCGCTGCAAAGGATTTACCGGAACCCGGTGTACCTAAGATAAGTCCATTCGGATTTTTTAACTTTTTACGGTCTGCCATAATAATATTTCTGCTTAGTGCATTTAAACCATAGTATAGACTTTCTCCCTTGATAAAGAGTTCTTCCGTTGTAAATGGTATAAAGATAGCGGCTGCACTTGTGGTAAGTCCTCGTTCTATCTCCACTTCATTGATTCCAAGCGGCAAACTTGCAACAAGTCCCTGTTCTTGTCTGTAATTTAGGTTTTTCAAACTGCAATTATGTCTGTTTGCAATAGATTTTAAGGTAAATACCGTATTGTCCAGTTTCCCCTTACTTTTACTCATATTCATAAAGAGAATGGTTACCAAAAACATCTTTTCATCATGATTTTGTAGTTCTGATAGCAGGTTCTTTGCTTCTGTCCCATAAGTTACAAGGTCGCTCGGCAAGATGTCGATATCATAGCCTGCACGTATGGCTTTCTTATTTTCCTCAAGCTTCATCTTGTCTAAATCCGTTATTTTTCTTTTTACATTTTTAATCGCTTCCATCTGATCAATGGCTTTGATATGAAAGGTAACAACCATATTTTCTTCCAATGCCAAAAACTCCGATAACATCTCATCTTTAATATCTGATGCTAAAAGCTGTAAGAAATTCACTTCAGCAAAGACTTCTCCACTTTTAAAATAGGTCGGTTTGGAAAAATTAAAAGACGGAGGAACAATATATTCTTTCGTCGTCAGTCCACTGTATTTTAAATCTTCAAAGGAAAAAACAAGTTTATCGTTGGGATTTAAAATATCATGAATAACTTTTAAACGCTCCTCACCATCAAGTACATAGGCTTTTACTCCCATCTGCTTAAAGTTATTTAACACATCCATTTCCATTCTCTCAAGTCTGCTCTTTGCCTGCTTTAAGTCCTCCGCCTCTATGGTAAAGGTAAGGTACATACTCTTGGACAGTCCGTTATTTCCTTTAGAGCTTTGGTTTAAGAGCATTTGTCTGTATTCATTTCTAATTTCGTTAAAATCATCTATATTTTCTTTAATGTCAATCAGTTTACTTATTTCGTCATTTTCACCGATACTGTTGACATAACTGAATTCCACTTCCACAGAGGAATTAAAGAAATTTAGAAAAGAAGAAAATTCCGAGAAAATACTTTCTTGATCTGCTTCTTCCATTAAGCGATAGTTGATATCCAAAAATCGAATGGTTTTATTAAATTTATTCTTTTCAATCTGGCAAATTCCGTCCTTTAACATTCGCTTATAGGGAATGGTATCTTGTACGGTTTCCTTTTTCTCCTCTTTCATAAAAAAAGGAAACCACCCGTTTTTCCTTGATGATTTCCCATTTGTTTTAGACTTTATTTTTTTCTTTCCTGATTTTTTAAGTTCCGATAACTCTTTTTTATTTTTCCTAAGCTCCAACTCTTCTTTTTTAATTCGTTGTTCCTGTTTTTTTCTTTTGTCTTTGTTCAATTTTTTTCCTCCTTCCGTTTGCCTTATTTTTACTTCCTGCATCCTGCTTTTTTGTTCTCTTGGTATGATAAATACTTTTTGCTTTGTATAGCCTAATCTTTTTACTGTTATGAAACTTCAAGATATATGCCAAATGTTTTTCAAAGGGTAAATTGTCCTTTTCATAAAGCGTTGCAAAAAGAACAGGTAAGACTACTATACTCATTACAATCATAGAAATATCCGTACTCAGATAATTTTTACAAAGCATATATACAGGAAAACCGATAAGCCCCGCTATGCTAAATCCAATCAGCTGCCTTTTTGTCATATTCAGGGCTACTTTAGTTTTTACTTTTGTCAGATCCTTTGGTATTTTTACATATGCCATCGCTTATCTCCTATCTTTTTCTATACTATCTTTTTCTATTATGTTTTCTTCTCTCATATTGGAAAGTGCTTCTAAATGCTCCCAAAGTGAGATGATTTCCTCTTTCCCTCTCTCCAATTCTTCTAACAGTCCTTTATATTCGCTTTGTTTTTTTACTTCTTCCTCCACATTCTTTACCGTTTCACTAATGAAAAGAACTTCTTTGAAAAGAGCCTCTAATGCCGTAATTGACAGTTCTCTAAATTCCTGCTGTTTTTCTTCCTCTTTAAGATATTCTTCTTTCCAAAACTGAATATCATCGTCCGTTTCCATATCATCTTCTTCAAATTCGCAAAATCTGTCCTGCTTTTTGCTTTTCACTTTTATCATTCCTGCCACTCTTGCCACTGCAAAGGCAAGTGAGATTACCGTTGCAACTCCTAAAAATATTCCTGTTTTCTTGTTGATATTTTTCATAACTGCCTCCTTGTATATTTTTTTGCTTGGATTATTTCATCAACTTCTGCTCATTATGAACAAAAGTTTTCTAATGGCTGTTTAAGATTGCCTTTGCGATACTTCCGGATTTCATCATCATAACTCCAAGAATCAGTCCATATGCAAGCACTTGTAAAATACTTGCATGAATATCCGTAAAGTTTACGGTTTTTACTAAAACTGCATAGATTCCAAAAAAGATTAGGATGAAAAATCCCTGAAGCCCAAGGGCAAACAGACTTTTAATATAGTTTGTTCCGATACTTGACCAGTCCCTGTTTCCCATTGTAGCAAACGGTATTGCACAAATGGAGCAATAGACATATATTTCAATCATTCTTCCATATAGGATTACAGTGATTAAAACTGACAGAATCATTAAAGAAAATTTAACCAATCCCGTCTCAAGTGCAATCCCGATGAGTGTTCCAAGTTCCTTTGTTTTTAGGGCATCGACCATAGCATCAAAATTACCCGGCGTAATATTTGCACTGCTTCCCACAACACCTGCCGCCTTTCCTATCATGACCTGTGAGGCATCAAAGACTGCCATAGAAAATTCAAAAGCGTGAGAAACAAGCCATACGGCAATCCACATTTTGATAATGTATTTAAAAAATTCAAAGGTATCCGTGTCTTGCATGGAATTTTTCCTAAGCACAACTTGAATTAACTCTATACAAAGTATTGCGGTTAGAATTATGGCTGCTATGGGCAAAACAACATTGGTATTGATTGATTTGATGAAGGCAAAGACCTCCGAGTTCCAAGAACTCGGGGTCTTTCCCACTTCTCCTGCAACGGTTCCTACTTTGTCGTTAATATCTACAAGCATTGCAGAAAGATTATCTTTAATAATATCAATCATAATATTCTTGAAAAACTCATGTATCTTTTCAAATAAATCAAACATTATTTCAAGACATTAGCAAGTAGCGGAATAAGTTTTAGCCCTATTAAAACAATTCCTCCACCGCTCATAAGCTGCTTTATACCCTGTGATTTGGCTCCGGGATTATCCGAGCCGTATCCTTCAAGCAGATTAACAATTCCCCATGCACCAAGTCCTGCTCCGATTGCCGTAACGAGTATCTTTAATATATTTACCGCCTGTACAAAAAAATCCATAACTTATTCCTCCTCATTTTCTTCCTGTTCTTTTTTATTTTCCATTTCTTTATCAATTTTGTTGACATGCTTTACAATAAAATTCCTGTATGTCTTATCCGCTTTTTGAACCTCTTTGTAATATCCGTAGACATGGATAAAATCGCCTTTTTCAAAGTCTTTCACAAGCTGCGTCTTTTCACCGTAGACATTACAGTTGATATATTCTTTCTTTTTTTCTCCTGTCTTTCCCATCTTTCTAAAAAGTGTAAAGTTTGCAACTGAAACTTCCCCATCTTTTCCTAAAATGGTTTTGATTTCTACATCACCTATCAGGTTTCCGTTAATATTCAGCATTTCTTTTTGCATCTCTTTCCTCCATTTTCATTTCTTTTGATTCCATAAAAAAAAGACCACAACGTTTTACTTTGTTATGGTCTTGTCTATATTTTTTCATATTCAATTTTATCCTTTGTTCATTCCAACTTCTATTCATTTTGAGCAGAGGTTAGAAATTCTTCTTTTATTCCTGCCATAATATACTCTACACAGGGCAGTGCTATCGCATTTCCCAGTGCCTTATACCTTGCACTGTCAAGTATGATATTCCCATCCGCTCCGTACTTTGTGTAGTTATCCGGCAGTCCCATCAGCCTTTCGCATTCTACCGGTGTTAAATACCTGATAAATCCCTCCTCTTCTTTTCCATTTTTCCAGTACGCAAACATTGTAGGATTGGATGCTAATAGGGTTGGAAAAGGTTCATTTGGCTTCACGAAGCTGTTTCTAAAAAGGGTTTTATTTTTTCTTTTTGCTCCTCCTCGCATTTTTCTATCTTGAAAGGGTCTGACGTTTGGTATTTGCCTCCCTGCTTTATCAGAATACCTTCGATTGGATCGGGTATTCTTATCTTCGAGTTTTCTGATAATCTTAGAATTTTTGAACAGGTTTTCGGGCTTATATAGTATTTTGTGGGAACGGAATCCTCCAAAATCACAGACAATAAATATTCTCTTTCTTCTTTGAAGGAGCTTAGGCTCTCCGAAATATTGGGCATCCAAGACTCTCCAAGAAAGTTCAAATTCCCTCCCTCGCACCACTCCTGCATTTGCCCATTTAGACTCAGGCATTGGAAGGCAGGTGCTGCTGAAGGATTCGAGGACGGCTCTAAAATCCAACCTATTTCCTGATACAAAAGCTCCCATGACGTTCTCCCAAATAGCGAAAGTTGGATACTTGCCATTTGTAAACCTCCTCATCTCTTTAATAATTCTTATTGCATGATAAAAAAGAGATGATTTTTCTCCACTAAGTCCTGTTAAATCTCCTGCTTTTGAAAAATTTTGACAAGGAGAGCCGAATGTAATAATATCCACCGGCTTTATATCTCTTGCCTTTAATTTTGTGATGTCCCCTAAATGCTCTACATCAGGAAAATGCCTCTTTGATATAGAGATTGCATTTTTATCAATTTCGCTTGCCCATACTGTCTTTATCCCTACTTTTCTTGCCGCTAAAGGAAATACTCCGATTCCGTCAAATAAGCTTCCAAGTGTTATTTCTTTTACCTTACATCACCTCTTTTCTATTTTTATAATTTCCTATATTTACTTCATATTTTTATCCGTCTTACTTCTGTTCATTATGAACAAAAGTTGGCGGGCTTCTTCCTTTTTCTTTCATTGAATTATTTCTCCTTTATTTTTTCAATTCATCTTTCTATTTTTTAGGCTCAGTCATTTTTTAATATTCCTTTACAAAGTTTAATTCGATAGGCACTTCTGCTCATTTTGAACAAAGGTCGCCTTAAATTCTTATACATCCATATCAACCACTGTTACTTGCATATTTTCTTTTAGCTTAACTTTATCTTTTCTCTTTAGATATTTTTCTATATCAAAGGCATTTTTCTTATTGTAATCGGAAAGCAGTTTGTAATTCTTATGCTTGGTAATATCAAATTTATCGGAGTAAAAAGGTCTTGCTCCCCTTATTTCCAAGATGCACTTTCCACCGTCCATTACTTTCAGTTCATCCCTGCTCATGAGTTCCTTCCCAAGTTTTTGATAGTTTAGTCCGAAAGATTTTTGATTGGAGCGTGTTTCACTTGTATTGTAAAGGTCTATGGTTTCCTTCCCTAAGTTTTCTGAAAGTTCCTTTATTGTTGTTCCTTCCTTTCCTCCTAAAAACAGCTCACTATCACAATTGCCCAGAATGGTGTCGGCATGGTCTTTATATATGGCTTTTAGTTGTGATTTTGCTTGCAAGATAATGCTTGCCGATATTTCTCTGGAACGAATGGTGGCAATGAGTTTTTCAAACTTGGGTATCTGCCCGATGTTGCTGAACTCATCAAGCAGGCACCTCACATGAACAGGGAGTCTACCGCCATATACATCATCTGCCTTATCACATAAAAGATTAAAAAGCTGGGTATACATCATTGCTACCACAAAGTTAAAGGTATCATCAGTGTCTGATATGATAATAAAAAGGGCTGTCTTTTTATCTCCTATGGTATCCAAGCCCATTTCATCATATTCCATAAGGTTTTTAAGTTCTTCAATGTCAAATGCTGCAAGTCTTGCACCACAACTAATCAATATACTTTTCGCCGTTTTTCCGGCAGCCAGTTTATACTTTTTATATTGTTTGACTGCAAAATGATTCGGCTTTTCTTTTTCCAGTGCATCAAAGATATAGTCTACCGCATTTTTGAAATTTTCATCTTCTTCCCTGACTTCACTTGCATCAATAAAGGCAAGCAGACTTTCAAAGTTTTGTTCTTCCTGCGGTGCTTCATAGTAAAGGTATCCGATAAGTGCCGTATAATACAGGCGTTCCGCTTTACTCCAAAAATCCTCCGTAGCCTTTTCTCCTTCCCCCTTTGTATTTGCCATAATCGTCTGTACCAGTTTTAATATGTCTTTCTCACTCCTTAAATATGCAAAGGGATTGTAGTGCATGGATTTTTTGAAATTGATGGTGTTTAGCACCTTAATATCATATCCGTTTTTCTCAAGCATCTTTCCGCATTCGACAAGAACGGTGCCTTTCGGATCGGTTACAACATAGGATGAGTGCATTTGCATTAAATTGGGTTTTAAGAAAAATCGGGTCTTTCCACTTCCGGATCCTCCTACTACAAGCACATTTTTATTACGGGCAAATTTAGGATTTTTCGGTCTTGAATTCATAGTCAATCGTTCCGTATTGGTCAGTAAGATATTATTATCAAACCTTTCATCCAAGTACGGTTCGATGTCTTTCGGACCTCCCCATCTTGCCGAACCGTATTCTACTCCTTGGCGAAATTTCTTTGCATTTTTCTTTTTTTGATAAACAATAAGCCAAATAACTGCTGAAAAACAAATACCTGCAAATAAGTCATCTATATGAAATGATGGCAGATAAGACAGTGTTCCTATATCAGATAAAGCTACTATCATCTTATCTACATAATCACTACCTACATAACTGTTTATATGCCTTGAAAATATATTCGCCAGATAAAAGAAAAAGAGATAAGGAAAGTTTTTAATTACAAACTTTTTCTTATCTCTTATGTGAAATATATTTTTTATATCTTTTAGTATTTCTTTTACAATCTTCGTCTTTACCACTCCTTCCTACAAACTCTGCTCCTTATGTTTTTCTTTGATTTTATCTTTTTGAGGTGTATTTTTCACTTTCTCTTTAAAGTGATTTAGCTTGTCTATTACAGATTCTCTTTTCTTATTCTTTCCTGCAAATTTTGCTACTGCTTCTTTAAATGCCTGTTCCATTACCTTTTCATCTTTTGCCTGAAAAAAGATAATATTGTTTCCTGTTGTCAAATCTTTTTTAATACTGAATTTCACTCCATTTTTATTTAAGTCTCTTTTTAAGTTCTTTAAGTCCACATCATTTAACTCTAAGGTTTCAACTTTTCCCTTTTTTACTAAATCTTTTACCGTAGTTGGCTTTTGCTTGCCGATGAAATCCTTCAATCCGTTTTTCTCTTTTTCCGCCTTGTTAAGTATCATTTTCATCAGTTTTATTACTTCTCTTGCCGTTAGATGAAGTGCTTTTTTCTTTACTGCAATTACTTGCCTTGTAACTTCTTCATTGATCAATATATCACCTGCTTTCCATGAGTATTGTGTTTACCTTTCGTGCTTTTTCTTTCATCTTTGATATTCTTCTGTTTTCTCCTGTAAAAAGAATGGGTGTTGCCATTTCAAGAAGCCTTGAATAAATTCTCTGTTCTTTTAGATTATTGGGGCTTGTAAGCTGCTTTGCACTAAGATTCGTAGTCAAAATTATCGGTTTATTTGCTCTGTATCTGCTGTCAATGATATTAAAGATATGCTCTGTGGCAAAAGGGGTATCTCTTTCCATTCCGAAATCATCAATGATAAGAAGTCTATGTTTATTAAGCTTTTCAATATACTTATTTTTGTTGATGTCCAAATTCATCATATCGTTTAGAATGGTGGCAAAGTTGGTCATTTTAACGGAAATTTCTTTTTCAATTAGGGCATTTGCTATTGCCGATGCCAAATAGGTTTTTCCGGTTCCCACAGGTCCTGTAAGGAGTAAGCCTATATTTTCCTTTTCCATTTCTTCAAATTTTTTCACATAGTTTTCTCCGATTTTTCTATGCTCTAAGCTGCCATCTTCCGCTTCAAAGGTTTGATTTTGCAACAGCTTATCTTCAAATGCCTGTTTTCTTAAATCCGACAGGATACTTTGATGCTCCAGTTCTTTCCAATGCTGTCTTTCCTTCTCCAATTCTTTTTCTCTGCAAATACAGTTTTTAGGTATTTTCCTTAAACCTCCACCTATATTACTGATTTGCTGTTTGGGACTATGACATACTCCACAATAAACAAGTCCGTCATTCTCATTGACATAATCTCCGTTCTTTTCGTTTAAAATATCTTTTTGCAAACGTTCAAATACTCTCCCGAAGATGTTTTCCGTATTATCCATATGATTCCTCCGTAATCTTTATAGTTTCATTTAATTTTCCTAAACCTTAAACATATTTCCTATCATCATCTTTAACTGCTATGTGTAACTACTACGTGGCATTGAAAAGCTCCTGCCATATTTCTTTATCTTTGCTGTAATCAGCATCATCTGTCTCTTGATATGCTGTCATCCCTAAGATATTGATGGGTGCATTATATAGCAGGGATAACAAATAGGCTCTCAGGTTTGTAATTTTTCTCTTGTTTTCATCAAGAACAAGCAGAACATAGCTGATATGTTCTTTTTGTAGTGATAAAAACTGTTCTTTTACGGTTTCATACGCTGTCATCTTCTGATTGATTCTTATGTCTGTCTTACTTTGAATTGCCTCTGCCATTAAGTTTACGATAAGGTCAATTTTTTCTTTGTCTTTTAATTGTTCTTCCACAAGAAAAGTGTAGTTAATATTTTGTTTGAGTATTTTTGTTATTTCCTCTACTTCCATATCCTCTTTTTTATTTTCTTTTGAGGGGGATATGGGGGAGGTGTTATTATATTCAGTATCACTATATTCAGTCTTATTTATATTAGTCTTATTACATTGTGATTTTAACAATTCTTGTTTTGTGAAATTCACATTTCCTGAATTGTGATTTTCATCATTCTTAAATTGTGATTTCCATAATTCCTGATTGGTGATTTTATCCTGCACAGAATTTTCCTGCTCATTTGTTTCCTGAATGATAAAGTTCTTCACATAGAGTATGTTGGGTTTGCCAAGTCCCAATCTTTTCTTTTCAATAAGTCCTATCCCTTTTTTATCATCCAATTCCTGAAGTATCTTTGTCGCTTTCTGGGTGGCACAACACATAATTTCTGCAATCTCTTCTATGGTAAAGATGATATATACCTTGTTTTCTTCATCAATCCAGTTATTTTTCATGGACAGGTTCATTCGGTCAAGTAAAATCCCGTATAGCACTTTGGCATCACTACTCAGTTTTGTAAATATGGGATCTGTAAATAACAGCTTGGGAATACGAAAAAAAGAGAAGTTTTCCGCTTCTTTTCCGTAATAGTAGTTAAATTTTATATCCATGCTCTCTACCTCCTCCTATGTTTTAAGCATCAAAAAAGAGATAGCTGTTTTTCTTTGCTATCTCTTGATAAATGAATTCTTTATCTTTTATTTTTATCTATTTTTCCTTATCGGTATCGTCTTTTTTATCTTGTTTTTTATTGAAAGGTTCTTTGACCACATCTTCAATCAGTCTTGATAAATCTACTGCATTTTTTGAGGTAATTACAGGTTTCCCGGTTTCTTTCTCAATTTCTTTCCTTGTGTTTCCTGCTATACTGCCTCCTCTTTTTGCAACTTTCTTATTTTCTTCCAAACCCTGTGGGTTGGTGGTTTTTGTAAGCTCTGTTGTTGTAGCTTCTGCAAGCATATTTAGAACAATTTCAAGAGTGGTCATATTATCTCTTAGATTTTCTTTTTTCAAACCTTTCAGATTTTTATATCCTCTTGTTGTCATGCCTGACCATGCTTTTGTAATTTCATCGGTTAGTATTGCATATTCAATTCCTTTTTCAATCCCATGATCATCCCAAGCATCGGTTAGCTCTTTTCTCACTTGGATTGCTTGAAGGCGTTGGTTAATCCATTCGCGACTGTACCCTTTCTTCAAATAGGTTTCTAAGGCTCTGTCAATCGTAAGTTCCGGATCGATGATTTCATCAATTCGCTCTTTTCCTACTTCCGCAAGCCATAATTTGAAAGGTTCTGCCTTTGGTGATGGAATGGACTGGATAATACGGAAAATTCCCTGCATATCCGCCACATCAGTTAGACGCATTTTCCCATCTGCTGCTTTCATTTTCAAAGCGTTACAATTTGTAACGGTTTCGTTGCCTTCATCTTTTAATCTCTTTTTCAGTACTCTCCAGTATACTTGTGGATCTTTACTTTCTGTCAGTACCGATACTACATCTACTACTGAAAAATACCATTCTTCTTTTTCTTCGTCCCAAACGGAGCGTATCTCTTTATTTTCATATAGTTTTATTTCGTCCATTATGACACCTGCCTCTTTTATATATTAGTTTGTTAAACAGCCTTTTCTCTTGTGTATTGTTTTATATTATACCCTAAATTTATAATTTTGTCTTTTCACTTGTCGGTATACCCTTTAAAATATATTTCTAGTGCTTTTTCTATGATTTCCTCCACATCTTCTTTTGTTTCATCATGAAAGAATTTTTTGTATACACTCCGAGACAGCTTGATATTCTGATACTCTTTTATCTTCGGTTTTTTCAAGTTCAACAAATATGCTGTAACCATCTCTTGATTTAGCTCTTCCTGTCGGTTCATCAGATGAAGTGCTTTGGTGTCGCTTGGTTTTAAGGTTAGTTCCAGTTCTTCGCTCTGCTGATACAGATATTCCTGTATTTCTTTTGAAAGATAGGATAAGTCTACTGCCATTGTCAGTCCTATTTTTTCATTATCAATCTCTTTTTTCCAAGAGTCTGACAATTCATTTAATCTAAGATACCTTGCAATAGATGCACCTGAAAGATTGTATTCTTTTCCAAGTACTTTTCTGCTGTCTGTCTTATCTTCTTCCTTGCTTTCTTTTTCTATGATACCCTGCTCTAAATTGTTTATATCTTTTTGCAAATCATTTCTCTTTCCCTGACTTGCTATTTTTTCATATCGCATTTTAAGAACAAAGGCTTTTTCTGTCGGCAGCAAGTCGGAGAAAGAACGCTGCATAAGGTTGGTTTCAATCACATAGGTATAGGTTTGTTCTTCGGAAAGATTTTCTTTAATAATACAAGGAACAGTTTTTAGATTCACAAGTCTGGCTGCATTTACTCTGTTATGTCCAGAAAGTATTTCATAAGCTCCATCCTCTTTTTTTAGAACAATGATTGGATTAAGTATCCCATTTTCTTTGATACTTTCCACCATATCGTCTAATCTCTTGCCTGTGTATAGGGTAAATGGATGGTCGTGGTAGTTTTCAAGTAGATTGATTTCTATATTCTGTATATCTCCCTGTTCCAAGGTGCCTGTATCATCAAGTAAAAAATCTACGGCATCGGTTATTTCTCTTTTTACAAGTTTTTTACTCATAGCAGATCTCCTTTGCCAGATTGTCGTATGCAATATCTACACTGCTGCCTTTTGCATATTTTTTTATGCTTTGTCCGCTGTATATGGCTTCTCCCACTTTGACCGTTTTGGGTATTTTGGTTTTAAATACCGCTATCTTTCCTTGGTACATTTCTTCTACCTGCTGAGTAAGGAGTTTTGAAAGATTTGTTCTGTTATCGCACATGGTTAGTAAAATCCCCTGCACTTTCAGTTTCGGATTCACTCTCTTTTTAATTTTCTGAACGGTTTTTAAGAGTTCACCAATTCCTACTACTGCAAAAACTCCGGTATCGGCTGTGATAAGCACACTGTCTGATGCACAAAGGGCATTGATGTTTAGAATATTAAGTGATGGAGATGTATCTATAAGGATATAGTCGTAATGCTCTCTTATCTGATTGATAATTTCTGATAATATTCTTTCGCTCCCTGTTTCTGACCTCATTTGTGTTTCAACGGCTGATAAGAAAATGCTTGAGGGGATAATATCCATTTCATCATAAGATAGGATATATTCCTCTACTGAATAACTTTCCTCTTCTAATTCAGCTGTCAGCAAATGTCCTACTGTTTTTATGTTTTCTGAATTTCCCACATCAAAACATCTTGTAAGATTAGCTTGCGGATCAAGGTCAATTACTAATATTTTTTTACCCAGTTCTCTTAGCGAGCAGGCAAGGTTTAGAGTTGTGGTTGTTTTACCGACTCCGCCTTTTCGATTAGCTATAGTTATAACTTGTGCCATAGAACGCCCCTTTCTTCTCTATACAGAGATTTCATTTTGTGATATACTTTTATATGATTTTAAGTATAAAAAAAGATGATAGTCTCAATCCATCATCAAGTTTAAAAGTTTTGTGGAAGCCTTTAACCATTGATTTTTCTTGGATTTATTGCACTATCATCATTATATCATTATCTCCTGAACCTGATTCACCGACAATCGCTGTCTTTTCACCAGCTCTTGCCGTAAAACTTACATTATGAATAACATTCTTAATATAGGTTTCGGGCTGTCCATTTTCTCCCATCTTGTTTAGCTGATAGCCAAAGGTAACA
The DNA here is from genome assembly GCA_002999035.1 of Lachnospiraceae bacterium oral taxon 500. Lineage (NCBI taxonomy): Bacteria > Bacillati > Bacillota > Clostridia > Lachnospirales > Lachnospiraceae > Lachnospiraceae bacterium oral taxon 500. The sequence continues at coordinate 1,657,641 of CP027241.1, read as the reverse complement.
TTATCATATAAAATAGTCTGTCCTGTTCCCTTAAAATCATTTTCTCCCTGCTTTAAAGGAGCCATATTTAAGGCTTGTTCTAAAGCAGAAATCTTATAATTTAACTGCGGCATAGTTGGTAAAAATCCGAGAGCTTTCAAGAGTGGCAATCCTATACTTAAAGAAAGACATAACACTAATATTAAGTTAGAAAGACTTGCATAGCCCATATACACAAAGTAACCACCAAGAGGCAATGTTAAAATAATCGTGCATGGAAGTAAGGCACTATATAACGCCATCCATGGCCATGCCGTCTTATACCAAGCGAGTGCATAATCTCTATAACTGCTGATATCTTTAGAAAGACGTTCATAAGACTCTGTTTGCTTATTAAATACTTTTACAACTTCCATACCATTTACATACTCAATAATGGTATTGTTCATTTTTCCACTTGCCATATAATATGGTCCCATTTGCTTCATACCTACAGAGTACATAATCATCATTGCAAGAATGCTAATCGGAATAGAAGCTAATGACATTAACGCTAATCTCCAGTCAATAAAAAACATTGAAATATAAACCATAATAGGTACAATTAGGTTCGCTATTCCTTCAGGAAGTGAATGAGCTAAAAGCACTTCTAAACTGCCAATATCATCCACGAACATTTTTTTGATTGTACCAGTCCCTTTTTCTTCAACAACACCCAATGGTAGATTTTCCATTTTTTTCTGTAAGGATGTTCGAAGTCCAAGTAGCGTGTTGTATGCTGCTTTATGGGATACATTAAGACCTAAACCTCCTAAGACAGCTTGCAACACTAAACAAACTAAAATACTGATCAATAAAATAGCAAGTCTTTCAAATTCTAATTGCTCACCTAAAATAAGTGGATTGATAATCTGATATGCAAATAGAAAGGGTAGCACACCCATAATTACACTAATAAGCATAATAAAACTTGCTAAGTGAATTGATTTTTTATGCGAACCTGCATATTCAAAAACCTTATTTAACATAGTTTTTCTCCTTCAATAAATTTCCTTTTTTATCCATAAAATCCATGATTAACGCTTCATTTCCCTTTACAGATATTTTTTTATAATCCTTATCGCCGAGCATTAAGACGGAATTACAGGTTTTAAATAACAACTCTAAGTCATGAGTAATTATTATAATTGGAATCTCCTTTGCTTTTTCTGTCATTAAATCGGACATAATTTTCATACTTTTATAATCAAGACCTGATGTTGGTTCATCCAAAATTATCAGTTTACGACCAGATAAAAACGAAGTAATAATCGCCAATCGTTGTTTTTGTCCACCGGATAATTTCTGCGGATGATTGGTTTTTTTATGCCACAGGTCTGTATCTTTTAGATATTCTCGTATTTTTTCTAAATCACTTTCCGAGTTTTTATCTTTACAAAATATCAATTCATTTTCTACTGTGTCTAAAAAAATCTGAGCATCTACATCTTGTAACACGCAATATGAATTTTTAAGCCTTTCTCTTTGTTTCTGCCCATAGCTGACATCTAAATATTTTTCAGAAAGTCCGCACAACGCTTTCCCCAATGTCGTTTTCCCAATTCCATTAGAGCCGATGATTCCCATGATTTCTTTTTCTTTAATATCAAAAGTCAAATCTTTTATCAAAAGTCTTTTGCCTTGATGAATATTAGCTTTATTGACTTTGATACAGATTTCAGTATCAATATGCTCCATTTCTGACACAAGCTCCTTTTCATTAAATGTCCTCAATTCAAGTTCTCTACATTTTTCATTATTAAGCTGTCCATTTTGAAAAACATCTTGTATTGTTCCATCTTTGATATAGACTAATCTACTAAACATATCTTTTAAGTAGTAAAGTCTATGTTCGGCTATAATGATTGTCTTTCCTAATGCTTTTAAATTAATAAGGATCTCCGTAAATTTCCTTATACTGTTATAATCCAAACTGCTTGATGGTTCATCAAAAAAGATAATGTCTGTGTCATAAATAAGAGTTCCTGCTATTGCTACTTTTTGTCTTTCACCTCCGGATAACTCGAAGATAGACTTTTTTCTTAGATACTCTATTTCAAGTAACTGCATTGCTTCGTCAACTTTTTCTCTTAAGATTTTTTTCTCTAACCCTAAATTTTCACCCACTAAAGCAATTTCATCTTCAACCACATCACAGAAAAATTGATCTTTAGGGTTTTGGAATACATTCCCTATATATTTTGCAAGTTCTCCTTTTTTATATAGAGTTATATCCTTTCCTAATAACTTGATTTCGCCGTTTAGACAACCATCATAAAAGGATGGTATCAACCCATTCAAAAGCCTTAAAAGCGTGGTTTTGCCACAACCTGAAAGTCCTGTCAAAACAACGATTTCGCCTTTTTTCACAGATAGTTTTAAATCTTTTAGTATTAAATCTTCTCCATAAGAAAAAGCTCGTATTTCTGCTTCTAAAATATTTTCCATGCACTCACCCCCACTAAAGCTATTCCACCCATCAGCATTGCAATATCAATCAATGTGATTTTCACTTCATGAAAACTTGTTTTTTTACCGTCATACTCAATACCTTTTGATATGATTGAACAAGTCAAAGTATCACTTATATCTATGCACTTATACATAAGCGGAACAAAATATAATTCAAATGTCTTCAGTGGTTTAAATATACTTGCTCTGAATCCTCTAATTTTCATGCCGTTGTTTATTTCTTTCATTCGAATAGAAATTTCTGGAATAAAGCGAAAAAACACTGTAATTCCTATACCTATTCCACCATCTATACCAACTTTTCTAAATGCCGCCATGAGATGAGATGAACTATATGAAGATAAGACTCTCCCCAAAATGAAAAGCGGCGAAAATTTCAATACTATAAGTAGCATCATATATATGGAACCAATCAAAACATTTCCTAAATAAGGTTTTAGTAAATGAACAATTCCCCATACTATGATCAATGAGCATATCATTCTAAATGCTTTTTTAGGAGAGAATAATAGTAGTAACACTAAAACAAAAACAAGTGAAATGAGGTAGTGTAATTGTTCGCCCACTGTTAAAACCACCGAAAAGAATAAAATCAACCCAACTATAGTAAGTGGGTTGATTTTATCTGATAGTTGGTATTGATTTATATTCTTTTTATCATTTTTACAAAACACTTTTTTTCTTCCTATCGCTAAAAAATTTGTTGTAAATATATGTTCCAAAATAAGCACCTATAACTGAAGCCACAATTGCAATCAATAAACAAATCAAGATATTTTTAGGTGTGTAAAAATTGTAAAGGAATGTTGCGTAATCGGTTGTAAACATCTTTGGAAATTGCTTTGTAAGTCCTTCGACACCAAATACAAAAGCAAAATACATAGCATGTAAGGAATAGATAAACATACCTGTTCCAAAAGCAATTCCAACTTTCATATTTTTGCTTGTATAGTTCTCTTTTTTACCAATTACAAATTCCGCCAAAATTCCTGCAATAGCACAAACAACAATTACGGGCCACATTCCCATGAGAGCATAGAATACCCCCAGCAACAGAAAGTATGAAAAAGCAGTTCCTCTCTGTCCAACCTGCTTGCACATAATTACAAAAACGGGTGCAACAATGATTGTTGGCAATGCAGATGACAAATACAAACTTGGAATCATACCAAATGATCCTGTCAAAAATCCCAATCCCATCGTCAAAACAAATCCAATAACAGAGAATACTGCTATCTTTACAATACCTTTTAAATTCATGATACTTCCTCCTTAGTTTTTTATTTAATATTTTTCTGTTTATCCTCCAGAAATAATATTCTTAATTTTATTTTTGAAAGAAAAAATATAGTCTTATTGAACTTAAAAATAACTTAGTTATTTTTAGTGTAAAAAAAACTTTTTTATAATCCTCGTATTTTCCCCCATCCTTCATTAAAAAAGTTTGAAATTAGAATTGCGTTTTGTCTTACTTCTTCTTTATCTTCAGAATGTACAGCAATCTCAGACAAGGCATAAAAATACGCATGATTAAGCAAATGAATACCTCTGTTTGTTATTCTGTCATTAACATGATTTGCACCATAAATCATACTTAATATTTTAAAATGATTTTTATCTTCAATTTCTATAAGTTCATCTAAAAAACTGCTATATTTAGTTCCATAAGATCCAAATACTAAAAGTTCAAACACATCTTTGTTTTCAAAAAAATGCAAAACTGTATCAATCGTGCCCTGTGCTTTTGACTCCAAAATCTTTTGAATAGTTTCTTTTCCTATTCTTTTTTCCTTTTTATAAGCATCAAAGCTCTTATTCTCATACATAGCATAATATCTTTTAATTTCAGCTATAAGAGGTTCTACTAATTCTGCAAAAAGACTTTCTTTATCCTCAAAATGACCATAAAAAGCACCAGTCGTAACACCCGCTTCTTTGCATATAGCCCTTAAATTTGCTTTTTCAAATCCTTGCTCTTTAAAAATCTTCTTGCCACTCTCCAATATCTTTTTATGAGTTAAATCATAATCTCCATTTGCCACCTTATTTCAACCTCCTTTCTCCAAAAATAACTTTGTTATATTATAACACTTGTTATATTTCATTTCAAGTAAAAATAATTATTTTTTCATTTTCTAAAAGAATAACAATAAATGTGACAACACCTCTTTTTCCATGTTATAATAAATCATTGAATCTAATTTATGCTTAACGCTGTTCTTATACTATTAGTATAAGAGCAAGCACAGTAAGTGTACGGACACTTACGGAAAATTGATGAAGCAGCCCTTCGGGATCTGCTTCTTTTTTTATCAATTTTTAGCTTGTTAGGGAGAACCCTAATACCCCGAAAATCATACAAAGGAGGAAATATCTATGGCAAACAGAATACGAAATGAACGACTTGAAATTAAGTTGACCAAAGAAGAAAAAGCTCTTTTTGAGGAGAAAAGGAAACTTGCAAAGTGTAGAAATATGAGCCACTTTATCCGCAAATGCGTTTTGGAAAAGGAAATTTATCAGGTAGATTTAGAGCCTTTTAGGGATTTACAAGGCTTACTTTCCAACGCAACAAACAACATCAATCAGATTGCAAAGCGTGTAAATTCGACCGGTGTTATCTACAAAGAGGACATAGGCGATATGAAACAAGAGATTGAACATTTTTCAAAAGAACTGTGGCAAATTCATTCCTTGCTTCTAAACAGGACTTCCGGAGGTGATTAAAATTTATGGCGATTACAAAAATACATCCTATAAAATCAACCCTTCATCTTGCTATTGACTATATTGTTAATGGAGATAAAACAGATGAACAGCTTTTAGTCAGTACGCATAAATGCCATCAGTCAACTGCTCATACTCAGTTTTTAAGGACAAGAGGGGAGGCGGGAACTAAGGGAACTGTCCTTGCAAGACATCTGATTCAATCTTTTTTACCGGGAGAAACAACGCCTGAAATGGCACATCGAATCGGTCTTGAATTATGTAAAAAGATACTCAAAGATGAGTATGAGTTTGTGTTATCGACGCACATAGATAAAGGGCATATCCATAATCATATCATCTTCAATAATGTAAATATGGTTACCGGTAAATGCTATCAGTCGAACAAGAAAAGCTATCATAAGATCCGTTACCAGAGTGATAAGCTATGCAAAGAAAACAACCTCTCCGTCATTGATGAACACTACGAAAGCTTTAAGAAAAAATATAGGACGAACGGTAAGTCTTGGTATGAAAATGAGCAAGCAAAGAAAGGTACTTCTTGGAAAAGCAGGTTACAATTTGATATTGATCGCATGATAAAACAGTCTAAGGATTGGGACGAATTTCTAAAGAAAATGGCTGAGCTTGGCTATGAAATAAAGCATGGCAAGCACATCGCTTTTAAGCCGAAAGATAAACCGAGATTTACAAGAGCTAAGACGATTGGTGAAGATTATACTGAAGAACGATTAAAAGAACGCATAGCAGAAAGGGAAATGATTAAGACTCCTCCTGTTAAAAAACGCATCGGAAATATCATTGATATGAATACCAATGCTAAAGTCAAAGAGAGTAAAGGCTATGAATACTGGGCAACGAAACATAATCTTAATACGATGGCGGAATCCGTTATCTTTATCAGAGAACATGGGATTAAATCCGTTCAGCAGCTTGACGAATACATTCAAAAAACCGCTGATGAAAGACAACATCTGCAAGATAAAATCAAATCCATTGATAAGGAAATGGAACAGTTATCCGCTACGATGGAGCAAGTCCATACCGTTAAAAAATATCGAGGATACTACAAAGAATATCGTTCTAATCCATCTGATAAGGCATTCTTTGAAGAATACAAAACTCAGATTACCCTCTATGAAAATGCTCTTTCTGAACTTAAAAAGTCTTATTCCAAACTTCCAAATTCAAAAGATATTTTAGAAAGACTTGATAATCTGCAAGAAAAAAAGAATACCCTGATGAAAGAGTATTCTTCCTCAAAATCCACAATGGACGAACTTTACAAGATACGCAAAAACTATGGAATTTACATGGGTAAGGAGATGGAGAGATAATCTTTATCTCCTTTTTTGAGCAACAAAAAAGAGCCGGTGCAATCCGAAGACCGCACCGACCATAAATTTATCTCTCTGCTTCTTTTGACGATTCCTGCTTTACTTTAGGCTTTTCCTTATCTTCCACCTGATATTTCTTGATAGCTCCAAGGACGGATTCTTTCTTTTCCTCCTGTCCTTTCATCTGTTCTTTTGCCTTTAACAGTTTTGAAGAAAGTATCCTGATGTTAGTATGTTCCTTGCCGTTATCATCAACGGAAGTTCTGATTTGTCCAAAGAGTTTCACAAAATCTCCCTGTTTAAAGTCCTTTGGAATATCACTCTTTTCTCCATAAGCGGAGCAATTATGATAGACCTTGTTTCCTGCATCATCTTTGGACACAACAGAGAAATTTGCCACCTTAAAGGCTTCTCCGTTCTTATTTTCTCTTTCGATTACATCGACCTCTCCTACAACATTTCCGACGATATTTACAAGGTCATCTTTCTCCTGCTGAACATAGGGCAGGTCTTTTATCTGTCCCTGTTCTCTTAAATCTTCAATCATATAGTCGAAATCTTCATGAAGCAGATTGATGGTATCATTTGCCATATAAGCATCATAAAGCTTATCCAAGGCACTCTCATCATTGATGCCTTTTTCCATGCTGATAACCGCCTTCACAAAATCTTTGTGGTTATCCTTTGCCATATCTTCAATCCTATCCCTTATTGTTTTGTAATCCATGTTTTTATCTCCTTTCATGGTAAAAGGGAGCTGTTCGCTCCCTTATCTTGCATATTCCTGTTCTTTTGTAGTTTGTTTTTCTTCCGTTTTGCTTTCACTTTGATAAGCTCTTATCTGTCCTAAAATAGAAGGCTTGTCATCTGTTCTTTGAGCAGTTTCTTCTTTTGTATGAAGATTATCTTCCACATCATAGGTTGATTCAAAGTAATCACTGTCCCTGAAATCATTGTCATATCTGTCGATGATACCGTCATTATCGAGGTCTTTTGCAAGCGGATCGTAGAAGTTCCCCTCATCATCAATATCAAGTCCCGTTGCTGCTCTTAAATCTTCGGAATCCACATAGATCAAATCTTCAAAAGAGGATAGCTCAATCTCATTTTTCATGTTCTTTAGAGCTTCATTTTCTCCCTTGTTTTCATAGTCGAAGCTCTCTGTTTTGATTGGAGTATCATCAATATACTGTGTCCATGTTTTAGCTTCTAAATTCAGTTCGTACTGAATCCCATGCCTTTCATCCGGTGTATCGGTATAGGCAATCCCGATATGCTTTAAGTCAGGGTATAACTTGTCAAACTCATCATAGCTGTGGTTTTCTTCATACTCTCTGTTGCAGAAGTCAATAATCGCTCTTTTTACATCTTCCACAAGAGGATTGTCATTTCTCTTTTCTTCCACTTCTCCCATATCAAGCAGTTTATTCAGTTCCGCAAGTCTTAATACCTTAGTTTTCAGCTCATCAGCCTTTTCAAACGGCTTTTTAAGTTCTTCTTTAGCATTTTCCAGCTGTTCTTTGGTGCTGATGAGTTTTTCTTCAAGTCTATTTAATTTCTCAGGCATTTTCTCAAGAGCATTATCCAATCTTATGATATTTCCGTCTGCACTTGTGCCAAGCTCTCCTGAATGCTTTGCAGCACCGTTTAAGCTGAAGTTATGCTCATTGGTAAAGAAGTTGTAACTGACCTCTAAATCCATATTTCGATACTGACCGATGACTTTGCTTTCATTGAGTTTTACTTTAGAAATGGCTTCAAGGAGCTTTTCTCCTGCTAATTTCTTATCAGTAATCTTTTCTCCCAAAATGGTAATGGAAGTAAATTTATTTTCGCCTTCTCCTTGCGGCTCTACATCAGCTATATCTTTCTTTACAGCTTCAATCAGCTTTTCCGTTCTTGTGATTTCTTCCGGATAATTTTTAGCAACCTTGTCCTCTAATCTATAACGATTGGACTTGAAGTTTGCTTCCAGCATTTTAAGTTTCGTAACCTCATTGTCCAAATCCATCTTTTCCTTAATCTTCGGATCACCTGTGGCAAGTGCTTTAATCTCTGCATAATTAAGGGAACTTTCGTCCACATCTTCTGCCACTCTGACAGGTGTTTTACTTGTCATAATCTGAGAAATGAACTTCTGCTTATTCTCTATGGTCTGCCACAAATAGGCATCAAAGGTATTTTCCGTTACATAACGATAGATATTCACTTCCTTATTTTCATTTCCCTGACGAACAATTCTACCCGCACGCTGCTCTAAATCCGCTGGACGCCAAGGGACATCTAAATCATGAAGTGCAATCAGCTTGTTTTGAACATTTGTACCGGCTCCCATTTTCTGTGTTGAACCGAGTAATATCCTCACATCTCCTTTTCGCACCTTTGCAAAGAGTTCATCTTTTTGTTTATCTGAATTAGCTTCATGGATAAAGGCGATTTCTTCTTTCGGTATGCCCATAGCTACAAGTTTTTCTCGAATATCATCATAGATATTAAACTCTCCATCGCCTTTCGGTGTGGACATATCGGAAAATAGAAGCTGTGTTGACCTATCATCTTTTGTCTTATCCCAAATACTAAAGACATTTTTCACGCAAACATTCACCTTGCTGTCAGGATTATCAGGAAGTAGGGGATTGATTAAACGCTGATCTAAGGCAAGCTTTTTACCATCGTTGGTAATTTTAAGCATATTATCAACATCAGGCTCAACAACCTTATTTCTTACATCATCTGCCCTTTCAGAAAGGCTCTTTAGAATTTCCTTTTGTTCCTCAGACGGCTCAGTCTTAATAACTTCATAATTAGCTTCAGGTGTAGGAAGATTAAGCATATCTGCGGTCTGAATGTCAGCCACTTCCTTAAACATACTCATCAGCTCAGGCAGATTGTAGAACTTGGAAAATCTTGTTTTCACTCTGTATCCTGTTCCTTCAGGAGCAAGTTCAAAGGCGGACTGAGTTTCTCCAAAGGTACTTGCCCAAGCATCAAAATGCTCCAAGTGATTTTTCTTTAGGTTTTCATACTGAAGATAACGCTGCATAGTATAAAGCTCTGTCATGGAATTTGATACAGGAGTCCCTGTGGCAAAGACAATACCTTTCCCGTTTGTCATCTCATCCATGTATCTGCATTTCATAAACATATCGGAGGACTTAAAGGCTTCCGATTGCCCGATTCCTGCAACATTACGCATTTTTGTATGAAGATACAAATTCTTAAATCCATGTGCTTCGTCCACAAAAAGCTTATCTACACCAAGTTCCTCGAAAGTAATGACATCGTCTTTCTTAAAATCATCGTTTAGTTTCTCAAGCCTTGCTTCCAGTTTTTTCTTGGTCTTTTCAAGTTGCTTAACCGTAAAATTTTGGTTTCTGTCGTGCTTATATTCCTCAATATAGTTCAAAATTTCATCAATCTGATCCTGAATATGCTTCTCTTGGTATTCTTTTGACATCGAGATTTTTTCAAATTGCGTATGACCGATTACAACCGCATCATATTCGCCTGTTGCAATTTTGCCGATAAATCTTTTTCTGTTTTTCGGCTCAAAGTCTTTTTTATCCGCCACCATAATGTTAGCTGACGGATAAAGCTGCATAAACTCTCTGCCAATCTGTCCTGTTAGGTGATTCGGTACAACAAAGAGAGATTTACTGCACATTCCAAGCCTTTTACTTTCCATTGCGGAAGCGACCATCTCAAAGGTCTTTCCGCTTCCCACCACATGGGCAAGCAAGGTATTTCCTCCATACAAACTTCGTGCAATGGCATTTCTTTGGTGTGGTCTGAGTTTGATTTCCGTATTCATTCCTTCAAAAGAGAGATTACTTCCGTCATATTCACGATTTCGGATAGAGTTAAAACGCTCATTATACAGTTTTACGAGTCTGTTTCTTCTTTCCTGATCGCTAAATATCCAGTTCTTAAATTCTTCTTTTAGAAGCTCCTGCTTTTGTCCTGCAAGGAGAGTTTCCTTTTTATTTAGTACAGAACTTTTCGAGCCATCCAGATTTTCAATCTGGTCAAATACTTTCGTTTCTTTAAGGTTTAAGGCATCTTCAATCAGCTTATATCCGTTTACCCTTGATGTTCCATAGGTCATTTCTGCAAGATCGTTACCCTTATCTCTGCTCTTTCCTTCAATATTCCATTCACTTGTAAGATTTGAAAATTTAACCTTAATATCCCATTTGGCATAACCCGGAGTTTTCAGTGTTTCAAAGATAAATTTTTCAATATCCTTCATCGGTATCCAAGTAGCACCAAGACGAACACTAATCTCACTTGCTTCAAGCTCTTTCGGTAATACTTTGGTAAGTTCAGCTTTTTGATATTCCAAACGGTTCATCTCATAGCTTATCAGCTCTTTTTCTTTGCCATCTTCCGCATAGCCAAGATGAGGTAGTTCCCGTTCCGTCTGTCTTAACTTTGCAAGATAACTGTCTACGATGGTAATCTTTTCTCTGATATTTCCGGATAGGTATTCGTCCTTTGTAACATAGCCATACTTATATGAATTGCTGCCATTTGCACAGGCGAAAGGTAAATCCCCATCTTCCAAGTTAAAGGATATCGGTCTGTAAAAGTTTTGCTCCTCTCTGATATTTAGATAGATTTCTCCTCGAAGCTCCTCAATCAAAGTAGGTCGCTCTTTTCCTGTCAAGCTTTCCATATAGTCAAAGTCCACATAACCTTTTTCAGACATAGATAAGACAAGGGCTTCAAGGGAAGTATCTACATGTTCGATTGTCTTTGCCTTTGTTATTGTTCTTTTTGAAAAAATATCTCCCTTTGCCTTAAAGTTTTCTTCTTCATCAAGGATTTCAATGGAGGAAACAAGCGGGAAGTTACTGTCCTCTTTCAAGGCTCTGGTATTGGAAAGGTTATTTACAAAGCCATGTTTCTTTGAAAAACCGTCATAGACTTCATTGAGCTTTTCCTGAGCTTTTTTCACTTCGTCATCGGAATAGTCCTCTTTCTGCTTGTAGATAACATCTTTAAGGGCAGTATTCAGTTCAAGATAGTCCTTAATCTTTTCCTTATTTTTGTCGATTATCTCTTTCTTTACAAAAAGGGAATTTTCTCTGTAATACACTTCGTCATCAATGATAGTATATGAAAAATTTTTGACATCATCTGTGGCAGGGATAGATGTGATTTCATCATCAAGCAGCTCTATTTCTTCATAATTAGCATCTTTAGAAATTTCTTCGCTTGCTTTTGTAAGAAGTTCCTTTATGTCTGTATTTTCTTTTGGCAAACAAGCAAGGGTATTTCCAAATCTGCCTGATACTTCACGCATTGTGCCGAGTACCTGTTCAGGATGATCTACAAAGTATTTGTTATATGTCAGACCATTTTCATCTTCAGATAGATGTATCCAGTCCTCCTCACGCTCTCTGATACTGTCCCTTTTCTTTAGGAAGATAATATCCGAGGTTACTTCTGTTCCGGCAACACCCTTAAAAGTATCGTTCGGAAGTCTGATTGCTCCTAAAAACCCCGCTCTTGCTGCAAGGTATCGTCTAACACTTTCGTCCTTTTTATCCATCGTACCTGAAGATGTGATAAAGGCGATAACACCGCCATTTCTTACCTTATCAATGGATTTTGCAAAGAAATAATCGTGGATAAGAAAGTTATTTTTGTTGTACTCTCTGTCATTGAGCCTGTATTCTCCGAACGGCACGTTTCCAATCACCGCATCAAAGAAGTTATTGGAAAAGGAAGTTTCCTCAAATCCTTTAATCTGTATATCACTTTCCGGATAAAGGAGTTTTCCAATGCGACCGCTTATACTGTCAATCTCCACGCCATAAAACTTTGACTCACTCATTTCATCAGGAAGATTGCCGATAAAGTTTCCGATGCCCATTGACGGCTCTAAGATATTACCACTCTTAAAACCCATTCCTGAGAGGGTAGAGTAGATACTGTCAATGACTGTTTTAGGCGTATAAAAAGCTGTTAAGGTTGATTCCTTAGCAGCTTCGTATTCTGATGGCGATAGATTTTCTTTTAAGAATGCTCTTGCTTCTTTCCATTGACCACCTCTGTCTTCATCAAATACTTCAGATAATCCGCCCCAACCGACATATTTTACCAAGACTTCCTGAGCTGTATTGTCAAGCTCTCTTTGTCCACTCTCCACTCGTTTAAGCATGGAGATTGCTTCAAGGTTTTGGTTTAACCTTTCACTTGGCGTTATTTTTTCAGGGAGGATTTCTTCGGTAATCTTAAAGTTATGAGCTTCTATTTTAGGTTTTTCTGCCTTTTCATCAATATCTTGAATCGTATCTTTAGCTTTCGTGTATGTCAGATTTTCAAATATTCGATCAAGATCGCTTTCTAAACGATAGGGAATGACATCGGAGCCTGTTATCATGCCTCCAAGATATTCGGTATTATCCTTAACCGTTACCGTCTTTAAGTTGTTTCCCATATTGTCAAAGCGTGTGATAGTACAGTCCTTATCCTTGTATTTCACTTCATCGCCAACTAAAAAGCTCGGTCTTTCAAGGCTTATCTTTCTTAACAGATCCTCATTATCCATAAACGGTACGATTGCAATTTGCCTATTCCCATCTCTTGCCGGATAAAGCCATACCTCCGGTTTTCCATTTACCTTATTTTTTTCAATATCCCTTGCGATATATGCTTCATGGTCAAAATATACGGTATCACCTTGTTTCACTGCAAATTGTTCTGCAAGACTTTCTTCTTTTTCATTCAGCTCTACTTCTTCTTTTTGCTGAATGTAGTCAAATAGGGTAGATTGAACAGGACTTTTTTCATCAAGTAAATTATCTTTGTTGTTTGTATTCTCTGTACTAACCCCTGACAACCTGCTCCTATCGTTGATAATACCCTCGGCTTCTTCTAAGGAAATTCCCATTTTATCACTAAGATAAAAAATTTCCTGTTCCTTATGATTATCTTTTGAGGAAAGCTGTCCGTTAAATACTCGGTCTATTTCTTCCTCGCTCATCTGTTTTACAAGCTCGGTATCTTTGATTTCTCGAAAAGTCTTTGGAAAATCTTCCAAGATAAGCCTCTCAGCATTAAGTTCCTTTAATTCTTCAAGGTTAAAATATCCCCATTCAGGTTCAATCCCTAAAACAAGACCAAAAGCATCACCGCTTTCTCTGTCGTACTCTGTCATATACCAAGTCCAGTTAGAACGGAAAGGAATGATATATGCTGCATGAACTTCCTTATCCGCTAACTCCACATCTTCCTGTGCATAAAGCTCCGGTACTCTTTTCAGCATTTCCTCAGTCATCAGGTTTTCGGGATTATCTTTCGAGTAATAGCTTGGTTTCTGATCTTCCGCTTTCTTTTCCTCTACCGTCTTTTCTTCAAGATAAAGATTTTTAGAAAGCAGCTCATCAATATGCTTTGCCACGCTTGACCAAGTAAGAAACACATCTTTACAATTATCCTTTTCCAGTTTTATTCCTTTGGCATCGTGCCATTCTCCACTACCTGTCAAGCCTGATACCGCATGGCTTCTTCCTCCTGTTCCATACTCATCTTTTAAAAAGTTGGCTTTTTCCTGTAAAGTGTGATTTTCTTTGAAAAACTTTGTAATTCGCTCTTTTCCTCTATCAATTCCGCTTCCCCTTGAAAGGGTAGCAAGGACTTCATCTTCCGTAATAAAGGCATTCACTATCGGAAGTTCAATAAGATTAGAAGTATATTCTTTTCTTGGCAGTGCAAGCTCCTGTAACTTCTGATAAAGGCTGTCCACCTTATGATAGTGAAACCTTAGTATATCTCTGTTTTCTTTGTATCCTGCTAAAAATCTATCATATTCTTTGATTGTTTCCTTTAGGTATTCAGGATTTTTCAGTGCCTCGGATAATCGTTTTGTTTCATCCGGAAAGCCACCTCCCTTTTCGAGAAATTCAAAAAAGCCTTGTTCTTTTCCTTCCTCACTCAAATCGTGAATGAGATACCATAGGGACTCTGAAATCCGATCTCTTTCATAGTCTAAGGCTTCTTTCAGCTCCACATTTGTGGCAAACTCTCCGCTATTAAGAAGTTCATTTATCCTACTTGCAGCATCACTCCAACTTAAAACCTGCGTATGATCCTCTCTTGCCGATGTTCCGGAAGCAAAATGAATCCCCTTATCCGAATACCACGCTGAGATTTCATTTCCGTCAATGATATAGCCGTTTCCCCCTTGAAAAGTGTTTTTAAGGTATTCTCCTAATTCTTCATTGCTTTTTCCTTTAGAAAACTCGGCGATAACAGGAAGTCTGCCGCCATCATGATTTCCTCCGTTGATCAAGAACACATCTTTTTCCTTTTGACTAAGAGGAATAGTCAGGATCAGTTGTCCATAAGCATTTTCAGGCAAAGAAAAAGAAGCCTCGTCCGCTTCTCTTATCTCTGATTCGGTATTTTCTTTTAGATTTCCACGATTTCCTTGATGGTCATTTCCTTCAGGGCTGAAATCATCGCTCCATACTGAGGACTTTCCTCGCTCTCTATTTTCCAAGCTTCCATCAGTTTCGGCTTCTCTGTTCTCATAAATGCTATCGCCTGTTTCTGAATGTCCATCAGGTGTTCTGTCAGCTTCTTCTCCTTGTATAGATCCACTAACATCTCGAAGCGGCTCTGTTCCTCGCTCTGTGAAAGATAATCCAGCCTCATCACTGCGTAGGTCGGATTGGGATATTTCTCGATGAATTCCGTCTGTTCCTCCAAACTGTTCAGTGTATTCTCCCTGATTTTGCCTGCTATCTCGTCCGTACTCTCCATTTCGGAGAACTCGCTCTGTTTCACTAATTCTTTCCTGATCATCTCGTCGAAGTACATGGTTATCTCCTTTCTCAATTTCTTCTCTAATCTTATTATATCCTGCTTCTCTGCTTCTTAAAACTCCTTTTTGAAGCTCTATCTCTTTGCTCTTTTGAATGGTTGTATCTATAATATTTCCGCTAATATCCGATACGGTTTCACCAAGACTCATAATGGATATGCTGTCCAGTCTTTTGAAATTTTCTCTTAACAGCTCCTTATCCATCGGATAATCCATCTTAAATCTTGAAGCTACCGCATAGCTGATGGAATCCCTTACAAATTTGACAAAGGATATGCTGTCCTCATCGGCGATTCTAAGCTCATTCATCAGGCTGTCTATCTTTTCATCACCGTAAATTCTGCTTAAAGAAAAGATATTTTCAAGGTTACTTTCGCTTTCTTCATAGCCTTCACTTGCTATCATTTCCTTTAAGACATCTTGATGAGCTTCTTTATCAAATTTCCAAAGATTGACCTCATTAACATCTCTGTTCCTTGAAACGGTTTGACTTACATCAAAAATGTAGTCAACCTTTTTGTATGTGCCGTAGTCCTCTAAAATCGGAATCCCTTTTTGTCCTCGCATAACAGTTCGGTGAAAGCGTTCACGCCAATAATCGAACTTGGCACAAGCCACTGCTTCCGGATTTTTATCATAGATACTTAACTGACTTCTAAAATCATATCGTTGATTGTTTCCGACAACCTTTAGGAGCTTTAAATATTCCGCTTCACTTTGCAAAATATCCTGTTTTACAAGCTCCAAAATGTTATGAAAATCATTGATTCGCATTTTTACCTCCTTCTTCTAATTCCCCCGATTTCGAGGGATTTAAACTAAATTATTTTATCCACCTAAGCTCTGTTATTCCTGTATAGCCCACCTCCCATACAAACCATGCAAAAGCGATCGCACTGCTTTTATACTTCTCAAATTCAGCATTCTTAGCACAATTAAGCCTTTTGGAAAATACATATACTCTTTCAGGCGGATATTTTTTAAACATCTCATATCTTTTTTGTCCTTCCAAAAATGCCAAACGAAAAAGCATCGCTATTTTTGTTCCTGATTTAGATATTTCAAGAGCGTGTTTTATAAACTTGTCAGCACAAAAATAGGGCGGATTAGTTACTATGTCTAAGGTATTTTCTTTAACTGTGAAAAAATCTACTTCTCTTTCTTCTCCATAACCTCTGTAACAAATATCTGTCGCTTTCACTTTATATCCATATTCTTTAAGCACCTTACCAATATGTCCTTGTCCGCACGCAGGCTCATAGACTGTTGTTCTGAATTTTTCTCTATTTAAAAGTTCTTCTATGGCTCTTTTATCAGTTGCATAAAAATCTAAAATCTCTCTATTTTCATCAAGTTTCATTAAAGTATCAAACATAGGCTAAACCTCTTTATACTTAGCTATAGTATTTTTTATTTCCGCCTCTATACCCTCTAAAAACTCTTTTTTGGAAGATTTGCCCTGTGCTATATCAGACAACTCCATTTCCCACTGTGCCGTCATTTCTGCTGATTTAAAGTTATCTGCAACAATCTCAATCAGACTTTTTCCTTTCAGTGTTGCAATCAAATTTTTCTTATCCCTTTCAATAAAGCCTTTGTAGATCAAGTTCTCTATGATTCCGGCACGAGTTGCAGGAGTTCCCAGTCCTTTTCGTTCGACTTCCACATTCTTGTCTAAACTGTCATTTCCGGCTATCTCCATCGCCTTTAAAAGTGTGTCCTCTGATAGCTTTTGTCAAGGGTATTTAAGAAATTTCTTCGCCTTTTTTATAACTCATATATTCACATTCTTTTTGAATAAGCCTATTTATTTTATCTGTAATTGTTTCATTACTTGTTTCGCTGAAATGTACTGTAACTTTATAATTTGTTTTTCCAATCTTTTTATGGAATGTATTTTCAGCTTTGCTTTTCACATCTGTCATTTGCATTGCTCCTTTCCTTGCAATAAAAAAAAGCGATTAGACTTTTATTTTTCTAATCACTCTAAATATTTTTATTTGATTAAGGGATAAATCGAGTTTTAAAGCTTAATTTTTATCTTAGGTATACTTTGATACCTCTTTTAGTCTTAACGCTCTAAAAATGCCTTTACACCGCCTTATAGGATAACTATAAATGTTCTCCCTTGTCATAATCTTCAATAGTCGGAATCTTGCCGGTCTTTTTCTGTGATAGTTTTTCTTTATCCTGTTCATACCAATTAAGGATAGTTACATAGTGGTCTTGATATGTCTTTCCTGTACTCTTGATATATCTTGACAGTTTTTCAATCATTGTGTTTGTGTGGCTTTTTAACTTTTCCTTTAGTCTTTGATATTCTTCATCGCTTAATTTGACATTATGAAATTCCCCGTAGGTTTTTGAGTTTGGGGGTGGGGGGCTTTCTTCTTCTCCTCTACCCTTATCTATACTACCCTTATCTAACCTATCCTTACCTATCCTATCCTGTGTATCCAAATCGGATACATTTTGGATACAGATACGCTCCGTTTTCTCGTAAAGATTGTTGTTACTGATGTTTAGATAGCTTTTTTCGTCTTTATAGATTGTCCCCTTGTACCTATCTTTCTGAATGTAGTTGTTTCGTTTCCAATGGGTAATCACAATAATTCCGCTCTCAAATACAATCACAAAGCCTTTGGTAACTAATATCTTAAAATCATCTTCACTTGCTCCTATCATTCTCAAGATTGTTTTGGGATTGCCTACAAATCCATCATCATCGGCACTCATATTCAGGTGCATATAAAGTGCCTGTGAGGATAAAGGCATTTCTAAAAACATATCGCACCAGATAACGGACTTGGAAAACATTCGTCTTTCTGCCATTTTTCTCTCCTTTCTTTTCTTACGCAAAAGGGAGTAACAAATCATTACTCCCCTCATAGTCTTTAAGGAAGTCGTGATTTACGACACCCTTCGTTTTTGTGCAAGTCCCTAAAACAAGGACTCTGCTTTATATCTGCGTTCCTAAAATGGGTATACAGACCTTATTCACTGAAACAGTGCGTCTGCTTGTAGGAGTGAACGATTTGTTCACCCCCCTTAAATGGTATCCCATTTCAGGACTTCATCTTTCCTCATTCCTGTAATAATCTTTTGTCCTTTCCTTTCGTTTTTCATAGGCTTCTTGTTGCTCTTGGTACTTCTTAATCTGAGCAATGACACTCGGTTTTTCTCCTCTCTTGACTGCCTTATCAATCTCAATGGATAGGTCTATTCCATAATCATCATTGACGGTTTTTACGGCATACTTGATATGATTGATTTGCTCGTATTCGTCTTTTATTCGCTGAGATTGACGGTTTAAGTTCTTTATCTCTTGTTCAAGGCTTTCAATCTCTTTCTTCCAACTCTTTGGCTTTAAGGCACTTTCACCGCTTAGTTTTTCAATCCGTCCTTTTGCTCTTTGGTATTTGTCGATTTCCTCTTGATGGACATTGTAGAAGCTATCTTTGAACAAAAAGGTTTTACCTTTCCACTCCTCATAAACCTTTCTGTTTGCTTTGATGATGTCTGCATAGACAAGGCACTGATGAAGTGTTTCTATTCTTTGGGTTTTGACTTTGATGTCTTGACTAATCTTCTTATTTTGGGATTGTAATGTGCTTATCTTTTCTTGTAGGTCTGCTATGGTTTTAAGGTTATTGTCTTTCAGATATATTCTTGCCTTTGAAAATCGTCTTAAGTCTGCACCTATCTTTTTGTTGCTTACATAGGGGTTTAGCTTTCTTGCTTTTTCTCCCTGTAAGTCATAATAAATACTGATGTACTCATAGAGATTAAAGAGTTCCGCCTTGTTCTCATATTCTTCTTTTTTCTCCTGTTTGTATTCATCATATTTTACTTGCAGACTTCCAAGTAACGAGCCTATCCAAGCTGTAAGTTTGGATAGCTCCTCTTTTAATTTTCTAAATTCTAAATTCAAGGCGATGATTTTTCTGTTTTGGTTCCCTCTTTCTGTCTGTATGCCTTTTTTCTCCATTTGGTAACTGCTTGTTCCTAAATGGATTTGCGGGAGTTCTTCTCTGCCTTGTTCTTCAAAGGTGCGTGGATCTATCCTTTTAGCTATGTTGTTCCTTGCTAAATATTCGTTTGCTTTTTTTGAAAAGTTTTCTCTCCACTCTTTTGCTTTGTCAGGTTCGTTCCAATCATTTAAGTTTACTTTTCTTGATTTATAGTTTCCGCTTTTCAGTTTTATCTTTTCTCCGTCTTCATCAAGGATATATTCTTTTCTGCATTTCGGTTTCCATTTTCCCTCACTATCCATTTCTCTTAGGGTAAGTAAGATATGTGCGTGTGGTTGTTCTTCATGATCGCTTGCCATAGGATTATGAATATTACAGTCCGCTATCATACCTTTCGAAGTAAAGTTTTCTTCTATAAATTCGCTGATTAACTTTATTCTGTTCTGTTCATTTAATTCTCTTGGCAATTCAAAGAGTAGATTTCTTGCAAGTTGTGAGTTTTTACTTTTTTCGATTTTTTCAACACTATTCCATAGGTATTCTCTGTTTGAAAACTCTTTTGGGATATGTTCCGGCAGAAAGATTTTTGAAAATACAAGGTCTTCTTTTTTAGAATAGTCATGTGTTTTTCCATAGTATTCATCTTGTAATTTATCTCTTGCATTATATGCAGCTTTTGCAATTACGCTATGTCCCTTTGACCTTGTAACAATATCTACATGGGTATGCAAACTTTTGATTTCCATTCTTTTTCGCTCCTTTTGATTTATGATTTTTGTATTTTCGGGCATAAGAAAAGCAGATAGATTTTCTTTAATAATTTTCTATCTGCTTATCTTTATCCATTATTTAATTTTCATATTTTAATATCCTGATGTTGAAAGGTATCTTTACTCCCTTTTTCAAAGGGCGCAAAGATACACCGACTACATTCGGTGCTTTGCGTTCCTGCGGAAAGCTATACGCTCCGCTAAGGAAACAAAAACGCTAAAGCATTTTTATTTGTTCAAGGGGGCTACTCCCCCTTAGACCCCTGTGAACTTTGCTTTTTGTAGATTTTTAAATCCACAAAAAAGCAAAGTGTTAAAATGTTTCTCACTTTGCTCCATCTCAATTCCTAATACATTTTCTGTTTTTCTTATTCTTCATCAGTCGGTTCTTCAAAATTATCATTTGTGTTTTCTTCTTCAAGATTTGGATTTTCTTCTAATGAGATTTCTTTTTCTCTTAAATGAATTTCTGTAAGTTCTTTTAGCTTTTCTCTATTTCGATTATCAGAAAGTACATAATCTAAAAAGGCATAGATTAAATCATTATCTGTATTTTCTTCTACTCCGGTTATCTGTTTTTCAAATTTCTCAAACACGCCTCCTTTTTCTACTTTTCGTTTCGTGTCCGCCTTTCTTTTTAGCTGTGATTTCTTTTGTCTTAGTTGCTTGATTTTGTTTTCCGCCTGTTCTTTTTTCTTAGTTTCTTTTTCCAACTGGCTCATTACATTTTCTAACTCTTTCATTTTTCATTCCTCCATTTCAATATTGTTGTGTTCCAAACAAAGAAAGGCTAAGCACCTTTCTTTGATACTTAACCTTTCAGCATTTTTTAGAATTTATCTTCTAAAAGTTTTCTTAGTTTTTCTAAAATCTTGTCCCTCCTTTTTCCGATTGCTTGATAGCTTACTTTTTCTTTTTTACCAATCGACCTTAGACTTTCTTCTTTGTAGAAAATGGCTTCTATCAGCTCTCTTTCTTTTTTTGTGAGTGTTGCCAACGCCTTGTTTAATTCTTCAATCTGCATTTTGACCTCTACAATTTTTTCTAAGTCTACTCTTTCATCTATGATATTGTCTACAAAGTGTCCGTCATAATCCAGTGCTGAAAACGGTATTACATTGTTTTTCCAATCTTTCTTGATAAGGTATTTTTCATGCTCGGTTATCTTCCAATAGGCTTTATATACTTCTTCACTTACCTTAACCGCTTTTCCTTTGACATAAATGAAATATTCTCTTTTATCTTTATCCACCCAGTATTCCTCCTTTTCTATTCTCTGATTTTGCTTTTTGAGAATAAAAAAGGAGGACTTCTACACTTTGGCGTAAAATGTCCTCTTAGGTTAAAAACTAATACTTTATATGATTTTCTACTTTGTTGGTTTTGATAAAATGATATTGCTATGTGTAAGCAATTACAAACATAAAAAAGGATAAATATATCTTATGCTAATAACAGAATTTGATGTTCCCATTATTTATCCCTCCATAAAACTTATATAAATCAAATCTTTCTCCCTTCTTAGATTAGTTTTTCCATGTTAATCATTTATTTTTAGTTGCAACATATTCTTCAAACATCTTGATTATCTCAGTATCCGAAAATCCTAACTCATATAGTTTTTCCAACAACATTTTTGTTAGTGTATTCGAATCCTGATTTCTTAACTCAATTATTTTCTGATCACTTTCAATAACAAAATATCCTTTACTTCCACGACTAACAATCAGTCCCTGTTTCTCAAGAACTTTTAAAGCTTTTTGAACTGTTGCAGGATTACATCCCTCCCTCTGTGCTAAAGCCCTTATAGGTGGCATCTGTTGTTCCGTAATATAATCGCCTCTTAAAATAGACACTCTTAACGCTGAAGCAATTTGCAAATATAGATATACATTCATTTATTTTTATTTTTTCTTCCTCGTACGAATTTCCAATATGCAGAATATGGAATAACCGCAGCAAATAGAAGATAATATTTATTAGCAAACATATCGGGGATTCCTTTTGCATTGAAATGAACAGGAATTTTCTCTGGGAGAAATATGCAAACAATAAATATTACAAACATTATCCCTATCAACACCAATACATCTTTTAAAAATCTTTTTTTCATAGAACATCGCCTCCTTAAACTAAAAATTTAATTTACAAGTTTTTATATAAACACCACCTGCAATAATAAGCAAAATAAATGCTACTCCTAACAATGTTAATAATATAGGAAAATGCAAAAACCAATGGAGAAGAATTGGTATAACTAACGCAGCCATTCCAATAATTGCAGACACAATAACAGGCATACTCTGTTTTACTATCATCATCTCACTTTCCCATTCAAAGTTGGGAAATTTTTTATTCAAAGAAATTCCAATCACTGTTATAAAAACGGAATAACAAATAGGAACAATTATTAAGCTGATGGTTTGAATAATGTCCATATCAAGCTTTAGCAAAAATATAAACACAGAAACAATATATCCAATTAAATGAAGCGTAAGATTTACTGCAATCTTAGAATTTAAAATCGTTTTTACCCTAATAGGAGAACTTTGCAAAATCCAAACATTTTTACCTTCTAAAGATATGGAAAATGCTGCCGGACAACTAAGTAAAAACATTGAAGCAATACACATCGGAGCAAAATTTGAAAGATATTCATTAACATTTTCGATTCCCGAATATTCCCCTATTTGTTGTAAAGAATTAAAAAGAAGAAATATGCTGAAAACACATAAAAGTATTACACCAAGACCTGCATTCAATACTGCCATATATGAATTTAGAAATCGTCCCATTTCTTTTTTATATAGGGCAAAAAATACTGATTTTCTATTATTCGAATTTTTGTTGTCAGAATATCTTGTTGTTGTTTTAGCAAGAGTATTAAGCAACCCATACTTCAATGAAACCACTTTGGCAAATATATAAAAAAATACTATTGAAAGAACAATAAATAATCCTACTCCAATGTACATTGGAAAATTATAGTATTCCATAAATAGCTTAGATAACGGGTACAATCCGGTAATTTGCTTAGAAAGCATAATCCCAATACTATTTTCATTACCTGATTTCATAGCTGACACTGCAATATATCCAATTATCCCTATCATTGCAAATGAAAAAATTAAAGCAATAACATTTTTTCTCTTAAAGAAAGATGAAGCAACAACAATAATGATTCCCATACATGCTGCTATACACATAGGTATCAACGGAACAAAAATTATGGAAGTAAAATACAATATAATCTGTAATGCATTTAAACTTCCGTTTAACACCCAAACAATTCCCCCCGGAAGCATAAACATCAATCCTATTAAAAAATTCAATAAATACATAAACATAAACTTGCTGCTTATAATATCCGAACTTTTTACAGGCAATGACAAAAGATTTTCCATATCACGACTGCCAAATAAAATCCCATTCGAATAAAATATTGTCAAAAATAATATTGCAAAGCTTGATACCGATACCATATATGCCGGTATCAACTCCTGCTGTCCCAGTTGTACCAATGTTTTGGCTGTTATGATATTATAAACAAAGAAAAATATAGCAAGAGTTATTATTCCAAAACTTGCAATAACAATTGAACTTTGTTTTTTATTTCCCGGCTCTTTCATTTCGTTGATCGGAAAGAAATTTATCAATTGTGCTCTAATTAGTATCCAAATTTTGCTCATTATCCTGCACCTCCATGAAAAAAGTTTCCAAAGATTTATTGCCTTTGACTTCTTCTGTATTTCCGCTCGCAATTAACTTTCCATTTTTTATAATTGCAATTTTATTACATAATTTTTCTGCAACATCCAATACATGTGTTGAAAAGAAAATAGCTCCTCCATCTGATACGCATTCGTGCATTATTTTCTTTAGTAGAAAAGTTGCTTTCGGATCAAGTCCAACAAAAGGTTCATCTAAAATTAGTAACTTTGGAGAATGCACCAGTGCAGAAATAATCGCCGTTCTTTGCTTCATGCCATGTGAATACGAAGATATCATTCCCGAAAGATGTTTCGTCATTTCAAATAAATCGCCGTATCTCTGAATTCTTTCTCTGCGTATTTCAGTAGAAACTTCAAATAAATCTGCAATAAAATTGATGTACTGAAATCCTGTCAGATGTTCATATAAATCCGGATTATCCGGAATGTATGCCATTATTTTCTTACAAATAACAGGCTCTTCTTTAATAGAATGCCCGTCAATCGTTATACTTCCATTCTCAAAATCATGAATTCCAACTACCGCTTTTATCGTTGTAGTTTTTCCGGCTCCATTTGCACCAATGAATCCATAAATATCTCCAGACTGTACTGAAATGGATAAGTTTTCAACAGCCTTTTTGTTCCCATAGAATTTACTAAAATTCTTTATCTCTAACATAATTTCCACCTCCATTGACAATTTGTCAGTTATTCCTTGAAATAAAACCGATAACTTGTTTAGCAGTAGCTATCGGCATATTATTCTCCTTGTAAACATTCTATTCTTTTTTTAATTACTAAAGAGCTTTTTCGTATTTAAGCTTTGTTCAAGCATTACCTTAAATGCATTTAAGTAACTATTAACAGGTTCTTTCTTTAGATATCTTATACTTATGTTATTTGAAACAAAAACATAAGCTGTCATAAGAAATTCTGCTGTTTCTAATGGATATTTTACAGAAAAAACTTTTTCTGTTATTCCTTGATTTATAATCTTTTCAAAATATATTGTTAGTTTTTCGACAAGTTTATGAGATAACTTATCTATCATATATTGATTTTCTTTAAGGTCAACAGTTTTTTGTAGCACTATACCCTCTGCTGAAATATTTTCCGAAGATATAATTGTGACATCTATAAAAGATCTGATTTTTTCTATGGCAGTTTTATCTTCATCATAAGCAATAATATAAATATCTTTCAGTAGTCTATCTGAATATTGTTCTACAAGACAATATAAGATATCCTCTTTATTCTTAAAGTGATAATATAACAACCCTCTTGATATATTTACTTTATCAACTATATCCTGAGTTGTTGTATTAGTATATCCTTTCTCCATAAAGAGTATCATTGCAGCATCCATAATCTCTGCACGTCGTATTTCAGGTTCTTTTACATCTCTCATTTTATACCTCCTATTATTTATATAATACATCTAAACTGACAAATTGTCAATTGATTTTAATCTTGTTATTTTATGCTTTTTCATAGTCTTTTCTTAAACTCTTTAGCTTTTCATGTTTTTTTCTCTCTCCTTACTTTATACCTTTCCTGATATTCCCTCTGCTTCAATTCTATCCTTTACTTTTTTCATATACCTATAATTGTACTCACGCTTCTTTTCTCTCTTTTTCCTTAGTTTTTCGAGTTCCTCAAGTTCTTCTTGTGTCAGTTCTTTAGCTTCTTTCTGTGGTAGTTCAAACTTACCGATAAAATTTAGGTAGATTTCAACTTCCTGTATTCTCTCATAGTTTTCCCACTTACCCTCATGAACCAATATTTTATCTACAAATTCATTGATCATTTGGGTTGTGAGTTCGCTAAAGTCAGTATATTTCTTTACAAGTGCAATAAACTTATCCGCTCTGATACTGTCTTCTTCAAAATCTCTTAATGTGTCTTTTGTTTGCTCTATTGATTTTTCTAATGCCGTCTGTTCTGTTTCAAAGTCTTTTAACATCATATCAAAATGCTTATTAGAGAGTTTTCCGCTTACATTATCTTCATATAGCTTTCGGATTAAACTATTTATTTCAGATATTCTTTTTTCTTCTTTTGCTAATCTTTTCTTTAATAGCTTTGAGGTTTTTTCCTGTTGCTCCTTTGATGCCCGATATACTTTTTTAATAAACTCTTCTTCATTCAATTTTACATATTCGCTTACTTCCCTTATGGTATCTAAAACTAATTTATTGATAACTTCACTTCGGATATAGTGTGATGAGCATTTTTCTTCAAAATTTCCCCTTGCCAAGTTATAGGTTGAGCAAATATATTCATCTTTTAGAGGACGCCTTTTATCTGTTTTTCTCCCTAACCAATCTCTCTTAAATCCTGCTTTTCCACGATGATTATACATTTTAGCTCCGCAATCTGCACAAAAAACAAGTCCGGTTAATGGATTTGCTATGCCTACGCTATCCGTTCTTCTAATGGTCTTTCTAAGTTTTTGAACTGTATTAAAGGTTTCTTCATCAATAATGGCTTCTTGTGTATTTTCAAAGATTACCCATTCGTCTTTGGACGTTTTCTTGCTTTTATGACTTTTATAGGACTCTTTGTAGGTACGAAAGTTCACAGTATGTCCCATATACTCAGGTCTACTTAGAATATTGCTTATAGTTGTTCCTCTCCAAAGATATGGCTCTGTTGAGTTATAGTTAGATATATGGTTTCCCATTCCTCTTTGAGCAAGATAATACGATGGTCTTTCAACCTTTTCTTCTGTTAGAATCTTGGCTATTTGATACGGACCGTTTCCCTCTAAACTCATTTGAAATATGCGTCTTACTACTTCAGCAGCTTCTTCATCAATAATCCATTTGCTTGGATTGTCTTTATCTTTACGATAGCCATATATAGCATGGTTTGATGTATGATGTCCTCCCTCCAATCCTCTTGACTTTAATACACTCTTTATCTTTTTACTGGCATCTCTAATGTACCATTCATTCATAATATTTAGAAATGGAGCAAATTCGGCACTTTCTGTTTTATTGCTATCAACACTATTTGCGACAGCTATAAAGTGTACTCCCTTTTCTCTAAACATCACTTCGGTATAAAAGCCTACCTGAAGATAATCACGCCCGACACGACTCATATCCTTAACTATCACAGTATCTATGATGTTATTTTCTACTCCCTCAATGAGTTTCTTCCAAGCCGGTCTTTCAAATGAGCCTCCTGAATATCCGTCATCGGTAAAATGCAAGATATTGGTATAGCCATTTTTATTAGCATAATCTTCAAGCATTTTCTTTTGGTTTATAATTGAATTACTGTCCCCTACCATTTCATCATCACGAGAAAGTCTTTCGTAGAGGGCAGTTATCTTTTTGTTTGTAGCCATTGACTTTTCCCCCTTTTTATTTTTCTAATCTACACTTCATAGAATATAACCTCTGTAAAGTGTTTCGGAGCTTGAGTGTACTTTTCTTTAATCTCTTTCTCCTTTATTTCAAGGACATCTCCCACATTTACCTCCGGCAAAACAGGTTCCTCATTTTTCTTAGACATATATTCTTTCAAATACTTAGTAAATCCCTCGTCTTTAATAACCTTACCAGTACTCGTAAATTGAAAGCCGTCAAATTCAGCTACAATCTTCGTTGTATTTTCCACTAAAGGATAGCCCACACTTGCATGGAGCTTATTAGAAATAAGCCTATATACCTTTGCTTCACTCTCAGGAATACCCGATAAATCTTCACTCAGTGAGCTTACTGTAGGAATAATCGCATGATGATCCGTAACTTTTTTAGAGTTGAATACTACCTTGATACGCTCTGTATCAAAATCATTTTGTCCCAGTATATTATTGACTGTACTTGTAATCATATCTTCGGTAAGACATCTGCTGTCTGTTCTTGGATAGGTGATAAGCTTTTTCTCATAAAGACTTTGAGCATAATCAAGTGTCTGTTTGGCTGAGTATCCGAAATGCTTATTGCACTCTCTTTGAAGTGTTGTCAAATCAAATGGCAAGTCAGGTTTTGTAACTTTTTCTTTCTGTACCACATCCGCAATTTCTATTCTGTTTTCGAGTAAGTTTTTAAGCTGTTCCGCCACTTCCAAGCTGTCAATTCGTTCTGTCGAGAGAGTAAAGCCGTCAAGTTCAAGTTCTACCGTATAGTATTTTTCTTTCTTAAAGTTTGCTATCTCGTCATCTCTTTTAACAATCATGGAAAGGGTAGGTGTCTGAACTCTCCCAACACTGTAATTTTGCTTATATAGGCAAGAGTATAGCCTGCTGATGTTCATTCCAACAAGCCAATCTGCAATGGCTCTTGCCTGTGCTGATTCAAAGAGATTATCATAAACATTTCCGTCTTTTAGATTATCAAAGCCCTCTTTAATAGCACTATCTTCCATGGAGGAAATCCAAAGCCTTTTCATTTTCTTTTTACAGCTTGCCTGAAGATATACAAGTCTAAAGATTGCTTCTCCCTCACGACCTGCATCGCAGGCATTGATAACAGTATCAATCTCCTTATCATTCATCAGTTTTTTTAGGACTGCAAACTGCTTCTTTGTTGCCTTTGCCACTTCATATTTGTACTCTTTTGGAATAATCGGCAAGTCATCAATCTTCCATTTTGCATATTTTTCATCGTAAGCATCGGGATTTGCCATCTGAATTAAGTGTCCAACGCACCATGATACTTTATAGCCGTTTCCCTCGTAATATCCGTCCTTTTTATTTTTCGCTCCGATAACCTTTGCGATAGATATGGCTACGCTCGGTTTTTCTGCTATCACAAGTTTATGTTCCATGTATATTTTCCTCCTGTTTCAATATAAGAGGGCGAAAGATTTTCTCTCGCCCTGTGTTTTACAGCAAATAGTATCTTTTTTACTCCTAATCTTCTTCGCTGTCCTCTGTTTCATCTTCCAGTTCCTGATTTTCAACTTCTTCATTTTCCGTTTCTTCACTGCCTTCCGCTTCCGAGAAGAAATCATCATCTTCCTCGAAGGCTTCCAGTTCCTTATCTTCTTTCTTTTTTGCCACCTTAAAATAATAGCCCGCTCCCAATGCCCCCAAAGTTACAAGAGCAAGCAGGATATATGTTCCGGTGCTGCTTTTTTCTTCCTTTTTTTCAGACTTTGCTTCTTCCGTTTTCTCTTGTTTTACAGGTTCTTCCTTAACTACTTCTTTCGGTTTTTCCTTTGCTTCAACCATATTTAGTAAATCATCTTCGGAAACTTCGGTAAGGAGCATTACATTTTCTCCCTGTTCATCGTGATTGATAATCAGGTGAAAGGTCTTACCGTTCTTCGTCTGAAAGGTAATAAACTGTCTTGCATCGGCTGAATATTTGTCTGTTTCTTTGTTATCGCTACTATCTCCATGATGAATGGGATACTCCTGATTGGCATTATTTACATTCTCTGTAACACTTGCCCTTGATTTGGTAGGTTCGGTCGGAATCCCTTTATTGGTATTGGTTGTTTCTCCGTTTGAAGCCATTTTTTGCTTTAAATTCTCCGGCTCTTTTGCAGTCAATTTATTGGGATAACGCACTTCTTTTTCTTCTTCCTTTTTAATAACTGTAATTTCCGGTTTTTTCGGTTCTTCTTTTAGTGTTTCCTGTGCTGCTTCTTTTTCATCAACTTGTGCATAGACTACCGATGGGTAAGTTGCCATAATGACCATAACAGCAAGAAGTAATGCTGTCATTAACCTTGTAAATACCTTATTTTTCATAACTGTTCTCATGATTTTTCTCCTTTTTTATTTCCGTTTGTTCCTTTTTAGCCTTTGCCATTAAATCCGTAATTGTGATGTTGTTCTTCCTGCAAATGGCAATAATCTCCTCATTTTCAAGTTCTTCTTCACGAATCAATAAAGGCTCCAATTCTTCATCAATCAGAGCCTTTTTATCCTTTAACTTCTTTATCCTGTTTTTTACTGCTGTAAGTTCTTTTTTCACATTTTACCGTCCTTTCTTTATTTTACTCTGCCGAAGCCGTAAAAATGCTCCCTCCAGTAAGGTGTATTGATACTGACAAAGCGAATCGGATCACCGGCGTGTATCATCATTCCGTTTCCTGCGTAAATGCCAACGTGAGATATTGGACTTCCACTGTTATAGGTGTTTTTGAAAAAGATTATATCTCCCGCCTTTGCTTCCGATGGAGATACAGGATTGCAGTAAGTTTTGTAAATTCCCCAAGCGGTCGTCCTTGGCATATTTTTTACGCCCAAATGGGTAAAGCTCCAACACACAAAGGACGAACAGTCGAAGTTATTCGGCCCGTTCGCCCCAAATACATATCTCTTTCCGATATGCTTTTCCGCTTCGTTAAACAATGCCTTCACCGTTACATCATCAAAGGCAATCCCCGGATTTGAAAAGTCGGGATTGTCTACAATCTCCGATAAATTTCCGTTTCCGCTTCCAAAGACAGTTTCCATATTTCCTTTAGAGGCAAGCAAGGCTTCATAGTGAAGAACATTATCGGGATACTCTTCAAAGATTTCTCTTACGATACTGTCCATTTCCCTTTTCTTCAGTGTTACTATGAGCTTCTTATATTCGTAGGCTTCTTCATGACTTTCGGTATGCTCATTGCCATCTTCATCGGTATATGTTTCCGTAACTGTCCTGTATCGGATTTCAATTTCTTCCCGATAAGATAAATCATACATCTTTGTAAAAAGGTCATGGATGATACTTTGAACTTCCTTTGAATCCTTAATTTCTCCACATCTTGAAGTGATATAGGATAAAAGCTCATGGGTGTTATGTCCGATTTCTCCCTCTTTTTCTATGAGATATTCATCATAGCCGGGATAATTTCCCTCTACGGAATCTATCTCGTCCTGTAGTCCTTCCTCCAATCCCGAAAACTGCTGATTGATTTCACTTAGTACATTTTGGTCGGAAAGATAGGTTGTAGTTAATACGCCGCTTGTAGAGTTTATCATTCCGGTCATGGAGGTGCCTGCAAATTGAATGATAAAAGTCCCCAAAATAATAAGACCTATGACAATCATCATAAGTCCCTTTGCTTTTCGTATCAGCATTTCTTTGGAGCTTTTCAGTGTTCCGATCAGACTTTCTTTGATACGATCTCTAAGCCTTGATTTATTTCGTTTTCCAATAGTGGATTTCATCTGCTTTTTCTTTTGAAACTTCTTAAAGGCTTTTGCTTGCTTATATTCCTTTGTTTTCTTTAATTCCTCTTTGGCTTCCCGAAACTCCAATTTTGATTTACGCTTTCGTATCTTGTAATCTTTTTTGCTTAGGTTATAGCTTTTTTTAGCCTTTTTCTTATCGGCATAGTTTTTTATCCCATGAAGTAATTTTGAATTTGCGTCTGCAATCTTTTCTCCTGTTTCCACACCCTGATTTTCATCGCTGCCATGGGATAAGTAATCCCTTACCGCTTCACTTCCTTTTGCTAAGCCTGACAGAACGGATACCTTTGCAGACTTTTTCTTTTCTCTGCCCTGAATCATCTCTTTGGAAGACTTTTTCCCTTCCGTCTTATCGTCTGCGGGATTATCTTCCTTTTTCCTTGTATAGACCTTATCCGAGTAGTTTTTTCGTTTATACAGCTTCTTTTGAGCATTGTGCTTTTTAGAAGAGCTTTCCGTTATATCCTCTTTGGTATGAAGATTATCTTCCACATCATAAGTCGATTCAAAATAGTCGCTGTCCCTAAAATCATTGTCATAACGGTCGATGATCCCGTCATTATCAAGGTCTTTTCCTAAAGGATCATAGACTTCTTCATTTTGTTGAGATGTTTCTTTTGAGTTTAGGTCTTTTCTGACCTTTTCAGCCATTTTTCTTTTATTTAAAAGCTCGGCTTTTTGTTTCTCAAAGGAATTTTCATTTGACCTTTGAGGAAAAACTTTCTCTTTTTTTACGCCTTCTGATGCAGAAACTATCTCACCGGCTATGGTTTCATCATTTGCAAAGGGATTAAAAGCACTGTTTTCATCGCCGGATACAAGAGGGGATTTAGTATCTTCTTTTAATGTATCTGTTTCCTTGTCTTTTACAACATTTTTAGGCTGTTTTCCCTTTCTTTTAGGACTTCCTTGCAAAAGCTCATTCTTGGAATTTCTTTTGCTTTCCTTTTCGTGGATCTTATCCTGAAATCGGTCTTTCTCGTGAATAATTTTCCCTCGGTAATCATCGCCATGCTTTAATTTACCGGCTTCATCCGCATCCATATATTCTTTCCCTAACAGTTTTGCTTCCTCTTTGATTTTCTGCCTTTCCTTAAAATCTCGCCTTAATTTCTTTTCCACAAGCTATCACCTCACTTCTTCCGGTTTCGTGTATTCGGCAAGTAATGTTATTCGGTAAGTCATATTTCCTCCTTATATTTACTATATTTTTTAAAAACTTCTTGAATAATAATTATCTATATGAACTCTTCTGTATAATAAAATCGTGTCGACCCGATACAAATATACAGAGGAGGATTTTTAAATGAATCAATCAAATTATTTTAAGTTGGAATTACATTTGCGGGAACTTATGAAGAAAGCTTCCTACAGTGATTCCACTACAAAAGATATGGAGTTTGTTCTTCAAGCGTTTGCTTCTTATATGAAGGTGATGAAGCTGGAAGAATATTCTCCGGAAATTGGTGACCAAATGGTCGAATACTGTAGCGATAAGCTTCATGTTTGTAAATCCCGAGTAAAGCGTGCAAAAGGAATTGTAAGAAAGCTGAATCGCTTATCGCAAGGATTGGATGGGGATGCAGCTTTATGGGGCAATAAATGCTATGTTCCGGATATTCCAGGCGAATATATGGATGTATTGAACAAATATGCGAATCATTGTCTTAAAGCCGGCAACAGAGCATCCACT
Source organism: Lachnospiraceae bacterium oral taxon 500 (assembly GCA_002999035.1). NCBI lineage: Bacteria > Bacillati > Bacillota > Clostridia > Lachnospirales > Lachnospiraceae > Lachnospiraceae bacterium oral taxon 500. Next base: position 1,624,960 of record CP027241.1, on the reverse strand, counting down.
GTTCATATCAAATTTCTTGTTTGTGGCAAATTCTTAGAAAATGTTGCCGGTCTCAGGTGTCCGAATTTATCCAAGCTCACAGGAGAGCAAGTGCTGCAAGCATTTCTTGCTCTGAAATACGATGAGTACTGGTGTCGTATCCGTCTTTTTCTGCGCTTTCTGTATGAACAAGGAATGGTATCTCGTAACTATGATAAACTGTTTGTTTATCGTAAGAAAAAGAATCCTTTTCCTACGGTATATTCGCCCGATGAGATAGCAATTGTAGAAAGGTCTATCGAGCGTTCTACCCCGGCCGGAATCAGAAATTATGCCATTATGTTACTGATGTCCAGATATGGCATTCGCTCAAGGGATATTGCGGCACTTACTTTGGATAACTTCGATTTCGAAAACAATCGAATCCAATTCGTTCAATTAAAGACAGATAAGCCATGGGAAAGTGAATTGCTTCCCGAAGTAAAAGAGGCGATTTTGAACTATCTTCTCTCTGTCAGAGCCAATCTTACGAATTCCCCAACCCTTTTTATTACATCACAGATACCATATAAACCATTGAATTATCTTGCTATTGATACAGCAGTTTGGACACTTTTCAAGAAATCAGGGATAGAAATATCCGGACGACGACATGGCAGTCGAGCATTCCGTTCATCAATTGCAAGCAACATGGTAAATGACCATGTTCCTACAGAGGTTGTTCGTCGTATTTTAGGTCACGGAACGAAACATGCTATCAAACATTATGCAAGGCTGGACATAGAAAGCATGCGTCTTTGTCCACTTGAAGTCATTTCTCCAAGTGGAACATTTTTAAAAGAACTCCACCCGAAAGGAGATGATTCAAATGCTTAACAGCCTGCTTTCTTCTGAAATAGCAGATTATATAAGACTCAGATATGCTTTTGTATCTGTATCCACCGCAAATGCGGATGAAAAAGTCTTGGATGACCTAGACGAATTTCTTGTAAAAGCCGAAGTCACAGACAAAGAGTTGACGGAAGAAATTCTGACCGATTTTATTGCTACATTAACCGGAAAAAGCAAAACCATTTATAACAAGGTCGGTACAATTCGAGGGTTTACACGTTTTCTTAACGCACTTGGATACACAGCTTTCATTCCGGATGTACCCACTGTCAAATCAGATTTTATGCCGTATATCTATTCTAACGAAGAGATACAGAAGATTTTCTACTATGCCGATCGTCTTCCCTTAAAACAAACAAGTCACAAAAGACCGTATCATACCATTAAAGTACCGATGATTCTGCGGATTCTATATGGGTGTGGAACAAGAATCGGAGAAACCGTCGCCATTAAAAGAAGCGATATTGATTTCCAAAATAGAACCTTATTTCTTAGAGAAACAAAGAATTCTAAAGAACGTCTAATCCCGATTCATGATTCTCTGAATAAAATCCTGTTCCATTATTGCGTAGTTACCGGAATAATGGAACAGCCGGACGCCTATCTTTTTCCCGGAATGAAATCCGGCACCCACTATACAACCAGACAAGTTGTTACTTGGTTCTCTGAAATATTGAAGCTTGCAAATATTGATCAGCGGGAAAAATCTCCTAATAAGCGTGGAGCCTGCCTGCATAGCTTTCGTCATCTTTTTGTTTTGAAAGCTATTAAGCAATTGGAAACGGCGGGAAGATCTGTTGATATGAATGATCTCTTGTTGCCAACCTATTTAGGGCATGAGTGTCTGCTTGATACAGATAAATACATGCGTTTTTCCGGTGTGCAGGTTTCGGATTCTCTGGATGCTTTTGAGACTTTTTCATCAGGCTTGATTCCGTCTGTGGAGGTGCCTTATGAAGAATAAAACAGAAGAAGAATTTATCGCTCTACTTGGAAGATTCTTTACGAACTATCTTCCAAATACAGTAAATGCAAGTCCGAATACAATGACCTCGTATAAATGTGCCTTCCGACTGCTATTTCAATATATCAGAGATAATACCGGTACAAAGTTTGAAGCTATCACCTTTGAATTTCTGAACTTTGAACTGTTAACCGATTTTTTCGACTGGCTTATTACAGAGCGTGGTAACAGCCGAACAACAGCGAAACAGCGCATGGGAGCACTTGCTTCATTTGCAGACTATGCCGGGGGAAGGAATCTTACGGCCGCATATGTTTTCAAAAACAGTTTGCAGAAAATTTCAAAGAAATCATTACGCAAAGTAAAAGGGAAAAGCCGAACATCATTTACACGTCCTGAATTGAGCATCCTATTTTCATTGCCGGATCCGTCTGAAAAACTTGGGTGGCGGGATCTAGTTCTTTTTACTGTGATGTATTCCAGTGGAGCACGAGCGCAAGAGATCTGTGACCTGACTGTTGGAGATATTGCACACGATGAAAAAGGGAATGCAATCCTTACTCTTATTGGAAAAGGGGATAAGGCACGCCGTGTAAAAATAACATCTGAGGCAACAAGACTTTTGGATAAATATGTTGCCTCAAGGAAAATTAGCATCGACTATGAACGACATGTTTTTCCAAGTCAAAGAAATGAACATTTATCTGTATCGGCAATTGAAGACATATTTGCAAAATATGTTACTCTTGCCAAATCAGAACATCCGGAGATGTTTGTTCATGGACCGTATACCCCTCATGTAATGAGACACACAACGGCAACACATCTGATAGAAGCAGGTGTTCCATTAGCTATTGTGAAAAACATTTTAGGACATTCTTCGATACAAACAACTCAGATTTACTTGGATATTTCTCAGCAGACTGTTGATCGTACATTGGAAGAATGGAACGAAAAATGGTTTTCACAAAATAATCCGAGCGATACAGAGATTCTAAAGGATAATAATCAGATCCCTGATTTTCTGAAATAATACTGTATCGTTATTCGGTGAGAAGCTCGAAAACACTTCCATATTGGAGTGTTTTATGGGCTTCTCTAATAACAATAGTTACCTAATAAACTAAATTATCTGACATGTCGGATAATTTAGTTGTCATCTTCTGATAGAGAATGGTATCTTTCGGGAACTTGTCAATAAAGGGAACAATGGTGTTCCCAAAGAATAACAGTCCTTCTCCCGCATTGGAATTGGTAACATATTTAAGCTGCGGTTTGGAGATTTTCAGTTTTCTTGCTAAAATTTCCCGATCTCCGCTTGCTTGATTGAGCATTAAAACAAAATCTGTGTTATCAAAGATGTTTTCTATCTCCTTACTCATCAGTAGGTCTTTGACATTCTGCGTAATGCCTGTCGGAATTCCTCCCCATTTTCTGAATCGTTTCCATATCTCAACGGAGTAGGAGGCGGTCTGTTCTTCTTTTAAAAGTAGGTGAAACTCATCGATGTAATACCTTGTTGCCTTGTTTCCTCTGTTTTGGGATACCTTATTCCAAACCTGATCCTGAATCACAAGCATACCTATTTTTTTAAGTTGCGATCCCAATTCCTTAATATCGAAACAAAGGAGCTGTTTATTTAAGTCCACATTGGACTGATGGTTAAAGACATTAAGAGAGCCTGTTACATAAATCTCCATCTCCGTTGCCAGTTTTTTCCCGACCTTTTCTTCCTGATTTTTTAACATATCGTATAGGTCTTGTAAGATAGGCATGTTTTTCGGTTCAGGTTCGTTAAAATACTTTTCATAAATCTTAGGTAAGCACCTGTCTATGACCGACTTTTCTTCTGCAGTAAGACCACTACCGCCTACTACAAGCTCAAGCATACTCATGATAAAATTTGCCTTGTCTTTCAGCGGTGCGTCTCCATCGCCGTAGTTCATATTGATGTCAAGGGGATTGAGGTAGTCTTTTGATTTACTGCTAACCTTAATGACCTCTCCGTTAAACTGACGCACAAGGTTGCCATATTCGCCCTCCGGATCGCAGATGATGACATCATCGTCCGTTACCAAAATCGCATTTGCCATTTCACGCTTTGCCGAGAATGACTTACCACTGCCCGGAGTTCCTAAGATTAACCCATTTGGATTTTTGAGTTTCTTTCGATCCGCCATAATTAGGTTATGACTTAGTGCATTCAGTCCGTAGTAAAGACTGTTGCTTGAATTGATAAAAAGCTCCTCTGTGGTAAACGGTATAAAGACGGCTGTTGATGAGGAAGTTAGTCCTCTGTTAATCTCAAGCTTATTTACTCCAAGAGGAAGTACGCTTATAAGTCCTTGCTCCTGTGCATGGTCAAGTCTTTTTATCTTGCAATTATGCTTATTGGCAATGGAGCTGATTTGTGCAATGGTGTTTTCCAGTTTCTGTACTGTCCTTGCAAAGTTCATAAAGACAATGGTTACGACAAACATACGCTCATCTCTTGTCTGCAAGTCTTTGAGTAGGCTTTTCACATCTTCACCATAGGTGATTAGGTCTGAGGGTAAAATGTCCATATCATAACCCGCTCTTACCGCCTTTTTGTTTTCCTCAATTCTCATTTTGTCGATGTCGGTGTTTTTTCTCTTTACCATCTTAATGGCTTCCGACTGCTCGATTGCCTTAATATGAAAGGAAATATTGATGTTATCATCAATATCCAAAAACTCGGCAAGCATACGGTCTGAAAGCTCACTGGCAAGGATTTGAAAATGGCTTGTCGCTCCGATAAACTTCCCGAACTTAAAGTATCTACTCGGTGTAAAGTTAAATTCATTAGGAGTAATGTAGCTTTTGGTGCTTTCTTTTTTCTTTAAGTCTTTGTAGGAAAACTCAAAGGTCTTGCCCGGATTTAATATATCGTGAAGGATTTTCAGCCTTTCTTCTCCATTTAGGCTTTCTGCACGCACGCCCATACTTTTTAGGGACGATAAGATGTCAATCTCCAGTCTTTCCAGTTTTGAGATTGCCTGCTCTAAATTGTCCGCTTCGACAGTAAAAGTAATATACTTTGATTTTCTAATCCCGTTATTTCCCTTTACAATCTGATTTTTTAGCATTTCTCGAAACTCAAGGCGTATCTCGTCAAAGCCGTCTTTTTTATCCGGTATCTGAATTGCCGACTGCATTTCTTCGTTTCTTCCAAGCTGATTGATATATGACAGTTCAATCCCGACACTCGGATCAAAGGAATTTAAGAAGTTGGCAAACTGATTAAAAATCAAATCTCGATCTTCCTCTAAGGCAAGCTGATAGTTAATATCCTCAAAGACAATGCTCTTACTGAAATGCTTTTCGTCAAGCTGACATATCCCGTTTTTCAAGAGTCTAAGATAGGGAAGGGTATCTTCTACGGTATAGCGTTTCGGCTCTTTCTTAAAGATAAGGCTTAAAAATCCGCCTTTCTCTTTTTTTATCTTTGTTTTATCTTGCTTTAATTCCTGTTTCTCCCTTCTTAACGCCTTTTTGTTTTGCGTGAGCTTTATCTGCTGAATTTTTCTTTTGCTGTTCAAGGTAAACCTCCTTTCTCACACGCTTTTGCGGTTGGTAAAACTTGTGTAAATAAATATACTTAAAATATTTTTCAAAGGTCAGTCCGTCTTTTTCAAACAGTGTAATGAAAAAAATGGGAAGTGTGGACACGATGAGAAATAGAATCGCTATATCATTTGCTACAAACTTTCTCATAAATAAATAGACCGGTATTCCTACCAGTCCTGCGAAAGTAAAGCCGATTAGCTGTCTTTTGGTTAAGTTAAAAGCGACCTTCGTTTTTACTTTCTTTAAGTCTTTCGGGATCGGTACATACGCCATAGCTTACCTCCCATCTTCTTTTTCCTTTGACAGCTCCTCCATGTGTTCATATACGGAGCCGATTTCTTCCTGAATACTGGCAAGCTGTTCATCTGTGCTTTGATTGATTCTTCCCTGCATCAGACAAAAATCATTGTGGCAATGTCCGATTCTTGTGATTCTTTCGCTCAATTCTTTCATTTTCTTATGTTTTTTTATGCTATCCATCACAAAGGCAATGCCTGTTACAAGAAGGGCTGCTTTCCATATTTTTTTTCTTTTCTTCATACTATCTTCCTTTCTTTTAGTGAGCATTGAGAACACTTTTTGCCAGTGTTCCGCTTTTTAACATCATCAGTCCCAACAAAATCGCATACCCAAGTATCGTAAAGGTACTGGTATGAATGTCTGTAATCTGTATGGTCTTAACTAATACTGCGTAAATTCCAAGGCAAACCATTAAAAAGAGTCCTTGCAGTCCAAGGGCAAACAGTCCTTTAATGTAGTTTGTTCCGATCTGTCCCCATTCTTTATTGCCCATTGTCGCAAACGGTATGGCTGAAACCGATGAGTAAACATAGATTTCAAACATTCTTCCATATACAACGAGCATGATAACAATGGAGATTCCCTGTATGGCAACCTTAATGAGTGAGGTTTCAAAGAGAATCATAATGAGTTCTCCAAGTCCCTTATCTTTTAAAGCTTCTACCATCTGAACAATTTGATCTCCGGAAACAACAGCAGAGGTGTTAATCACCCCCGCCGCTTTGTTTACCATACTTTGTGCCACATCAAAGACTGCCATCGAAAATTCAAAGGCATGGGATACTAACCATACGGCAACCCACATCTTGATGATGTATTTGAAAAAGTCAAAGGTGTCCGTATCGTGCATATTGTTCTTTTGCATGACCATATTGATAAGCTCGATACAAAGGACTGCCGTTATGATTAGTCCTGCTATTGGAATGATAACGGAGTCGTTAATACTCTTGATAAAGTTAAATACTTCTCCGTTCCATCCCATCGGTGTCTGTCCTACATCTGCTGCCACTTTCCCAACCTGATTGTTAATGTCAAGAAACATAGACTCTAAGTTTGCTTGGATACCGCCCAGTAGAAGCTCCTTGAAAAATTCTTCTATCTTGTCGAATATCCCAAACATTTCATCGCTCCTTTTCTTCCTACTTTAGTACATTGGCAAGAAGCGGAATGAGTTTTAAGCCGATAAGGACGATACCGCCTCCCGCCATGAGCTGCTTCACGCCTTGACTCTTTACTGATGTGCGATAAAGAAGTAATAGAAGTGTAAAAAATTTTGCCGTTCCTATCCGGCACTTGCGCATTGTGTCGGATAGGTCGGGCGGTTATTCGGGCAAGTCCACCTTGCCAACAAAAGAATAATAAATCTCAATGTCCTGTCTGCGGGTCTTGTTCTCGTCATAGCTGCACTCATGCACAACGATTTTCTCTACAAACTCCCGCAGCAGAGTAGGGGTAAGTTCTTCAAAGCTGGTATGCCGCCGGACAACATTCATAAACTTTTCTGCGTTCACGGTGGCTTCCTGTGCTTTGGAAAGCTCCGCTTGAATAGCAGCGGCTCTTTCTTTCAGCTCCCGTTGCTCTGCTTCATAGTCTGCCGACAGCTCTGTGAAACGCTCGTCTGATATGCGCCCGGTCACGCTGTCCTCATACAGCCGCTTGAAGATAGCGGATAACTCGGCTATGCGTTTCTCGGAGGCTTCCAGTTCCTTTTTCTTGGCGGCGTTCCTGCGTTTGCCCCCGTCCTCGTTCTGCTCAATCAAGAGTTTCATAAACCGGGCTTCATGCTTTGCCGCATAGCTGGTCACTTTCCGCAGATTGGAGAGTACACCAGCGGTCAAGAGGTCGGTGCGGATAAAGTGCGCCGTACAGTCATGGGTGCGTTTCTTGTAGTTGCCGCAGATATAACAGTCCTGCTTGCGCTTGTCCGTCTGGTATCGCTGCTGATACATCACGCTGCCGCAGTCCGCACAGAACAGTATGCCGGAGAACAAACCCACTTCATCATAGCGGTTTGGGCGTTTGCGCTGTTTGCGAAGCTCCTGCACCCGTTCCCATGTTTGGGTGTCTATGATAGGCTCGTGGTGGTTCTCGAAAATCACTTGCTTTTCCGGGGGATTTTCTACACTGTGCTTGACTTTGTAAGAAAGTTTTTCTGTCTTGAAATTTACCAGACAGCCTGTGTATTCCCGGTTTTCAAGGATATGCACTACGGTATTGGTCGCCCACTTGCACTCATAGCCGGGGTGGTAGCGGCGGGTGCTGCCCGTCCTGCGGTATTCAAGCGTTCCCGGCGTGGGGATTTGCTGCTCTGTGAGCATACGGGCTATCTTGGTCGGACCATTCCCGGCAAGACAGAGGTTGTATATCTGCTTGACTACGGGTGCAGCTTCCTCGTCAATAATGAAATTTTCATCCTCGTCCATGAGGTAGCCATACACAGGCTTGCTTGTGATGGGCTTGCCATTCATGCCTTTTGAGCGTTTTACTGCTTTGATTTTCTTGCTCGTATCTCTCACCAGCCATTCGTTAAAGATATTCCGCAGCGGGGCAAAGTCATTGTCGCCCTGTGCGCTGTCCACTCCGTCATTGATAGCGATGAAGCGGACACCTTTCTGTGGGAAAATCATTTCCGTGTACATTCCCACTTGCAGGTAGTTTCGCCCTAACCTCGACATATCCTTTACGATAACTGTCCCGACTTTTCCGGCTTCAATGTCCGCAAGCATGGCTTGAAAACCGGGTCTTTGAAAGTTCGCACCAGAATAACCGTCGTCCGTGTACCAGCGCAGATTGGAAAAGCCGTTCTGCTTTGCATAGGTTTCAAGGATACGCTTCTGATTGGAAATGGAATTGCTTTCGCCTTGCAGCTCGTCCTCATGGGATAGTCTTGGGTAAAGGGCGGTAATTGGTTGTTGGTTGGTCTGTCTTAACATAAAATCCTCCGTTTCCGACAGCCAGCCCCACTATTCCGTACCTTGATTGTACCACATGGGGCGGCTGTCTGTATAGCGGCAAAAGCGTCAAATCTGCTTCTTTATGGTCGGTCAAATCGCCGTTTTTTGTGTAGCAGCTTCCGCTTCCAGCACTTTCATCATCTTGTCGGCTGCGGTGTCGGTTGCGCCCTGCTTGAAGAAGCCGGAAACGGTAAGGACGGAGTTGCCCATGCGGATTTCCGTCACACAGTCCGGGCGGCGGTCTGTTTTGGTGGTGCTTGTCTGTTTCGTTTCTGTCATAGGCTCTCCTTTCGCTGCTTCATCAGTTGCTTTAAGCGTTCCAGCTTTTCCTGTGCGGTTTCCTTTCGGAAGTTGCTGCCCGTGAAGCGGACGGGGGCGCACATGGAAGTCAGCCTGTCATAGATACGGGCGTGGGGCGTGTCCTGCGGGTGCTGCAATTCCTCCAGCGTGAGGTTGGTCGTGGCGATCAGCGGCTTGCCGCTTCGGTAACGGCTGTCAATCACGCTGTAAACCTGTTCCAGCCCGTATTCTGTTCCTCGCTCCATACCGAAATCATCAAGTATCAGCAGAGGGTAGCTGCAAAGGCGGGAAATATATTCGTTCCTGCCCTCAAAGCTGGCGGCAAGGTCACCCAGTATCGTTGCAAAGTTTGTCATGCAGACGGCAACCTCTTTTTCCATAAGGGCGTTGGCGATACAGGCGGCAAGGTAGCTTTTTCCCGTCCCCACGCCGCCCCAAAACAGGTAGCCGATATTTTCAGCCTGCATGGTTTCCCAGCTCTCCACATAAAAGCGGGCGGTTTCGGTCTGCGGGTTTCTGCCGTTGTCATGCTCAAATGTCCAGTTCCGCATAGCAGGGTCGGTAAAGCCCCGGCGTTTCAAGTCCTCCACTTTTTCAAGGTGCTTCTGTCGGCTTTCGGCGGCTTGCTGCTTTTCACGGGCTGCCCGCTGGCAGTCGCACTCTGCCGGGTGGCGGTCACGCCCGAAACAAGTCTTTCCCTCTGCAAAATAGGCTTCTTTGGGCGTATGGCACTTACCGCAGTATAAAAGCCCGTCCTCGCCTGTGTAGTCCTCCGCTTCGGCGGTAGTGGCTGTAATGTCCGTAATCATAGCTTCAATTCCGTTTTTCATAAGCTCTCGCCCTCCTTGCATGAATAATCGGGTATGCCCTGTTTCGGGGCAGCCTTGCCTTTGGCAGCGTCCTCCTGCGCCCACTTGTAAATGGTGGCTGCATGGCTGTGGTACTGTTTCCCGGTGGAAGCGATATGGCAGGAAAGCCGGTCAATATAATACTCCCACTTGTCGGGCAACTCTGTTTTTAGCCCGGAAAGCTCTGTATCGGTCAGTATCACATTGTTGTATCTGCCATAAGCGGCGGGGGCGGGGTGTCCCGTTTCTCCCTCTCTCTCTTTTTCTATCTCTATCTCTTTCTCTAACTCTATCTCTATCTCTGGTGGACGAATGTCGGACAAATGTCCGCCTTTTGTCCGGGGCGGTAAAAGTGCCTTGTTTTCCAGTCTTGCAGCCCGTTTCCGCTCGGCTTCGGTAGAGGACTGTCCTATCATCAGCTCAATGTCGGTCATATAGAAAGCCCCGCTGTCAAGCTGCTCCACAAGCCCCAACTGCCGGAAAATCTCTAAAGCCCTCTCAACCGTCCCTATCTGGTGGCGGGTCAGTGTCGCTATCATCTGCGCTGTGTAGGGGATATGCTCGTCAAGCTGCAATTTCCCGCCGTTTTTCAGCGATTTTAAGTACAGCTTCAAGAGGATATTGGAGTATAAAATCCCGTCTTTCATATCTTCCAGCAGCACAATGGAGTCGCTGTCAAAAAAGTTCTCTTTCAGCTTGAGGTAGTAATACTTGCGGTTATCTGCCATTGTCCCTGTCCTCCTTTTTCCGGCGTTTGGAGTAGTAGTGGGGGCAGAGTATGATAACCGCCCGGAAGCTCTGCTTGCAGCTATGGGTACAGCCCCGGCAGAGGTCATTGTATGTGATACGATCGCAGGTGGAATTCCCGACTTTCACTTGCCGCAGGAAAAAAGACCATTCCAGCCGCCGTTTCTTGCTCATTCTTGGCATGGGTGCGCTCCTTTCTGCCGTTTCCGCTGGTGTGGCGGTATCGGCGGTAATTCTGTATCATCTCGGTATCATTTTCGGGTTTTTTCTGCCCTATAAGCCCGTTAAAAAATCCTTTGGTATTTGCGGATAGGGTACGGGGCAGCCCCCTTGTTCTGTATAGGTTCGGGTACATTTTGGGGCGGTTTTTATCGTTCCTGTTCCTGCCTTTTCACAGGCTTGCGCTCCCGGTGTAAAATCTGGTCGATATTGCCCTTGACAGTCTGTAAGCGGCGGTATTCCTCCCGTTTTGCCCGGTAATCGTTGTAGCCGCTGTTTTTCTCTTGGATAAGGGTTTCAATCTCTGCTTGCAGGGCTTTATAGCTCGGCAGCTTGGAAATGCCGTTTTCCCTGAAATAGCGGGCGGCTGCGTCTGCTATGATAAAGTCGCTTTCGTACTTCTGACGGTAGGCTGCTTTTGCTTTGGCGTTTTTCTGCTGTTTCAGCCCGTCCCGGACAGGGCGGGTCTTGGAATAGGCAAGCACCTGCCGTTGCAGCTCCTTTTTCCCGTTCAGCGTCTTTTCCATCTGCTTCAGCTCTGTAAGGCTTTCCCGCATGGCGGTATAGGCGGCAGAACAGGCTTCGTCCAGTTCCTCCGGGGAAGAAAAGCCGTACTGCTGATAGGCGGTAACGGTAGCTGCCATTTGCTTTAGGTTGTGCTTTGCCGCCCAGCGGTCATAGCCCACGCCCTTGCCCTCGGCTCGCTTGGCTTCCCGGTCAACCATGCGCTGCAAGGTGTTGTCTGCCGGGGTGGTTTTTGTGGTTTTTTCCCCTTGTGACAGCTTTTTAACCGCGGCAGGGTATTCGAGTATGGCTTTGCTCTGTTCGGCGGCTCTGTGGGCGTTCTGCGTAAGCAGGACAAGGACAGCAGCCTTGTCAAAATCGTCCCCCAGCTTCCGGGCTGTGATAGGCTTTGTCCTGTCCGGCGTGAGGTAGGAAAGCCGCCCCCGGCTCTCCTTGACGGTCACACCCTCCCGCAGCAAAAGGGAAGAAAATTCGTCAAAGCTGCCAGCTTGGGAAAGTGCCTGCCGTATCGTCCGGCGCAGCTTCGCCTTGTCCGTTTCAAACTTGGTGGGCTTGGTCGGCTGTCCTGCGGCTTCTCTGACAGCGTTCTCTTTATCAAGGGCAAGCTGTCCTTTCTTTGCCGCCCAGTATTCCCGTTCGGTTATCCGTTCCTTGCTGCCGCTTAGGAGGTCGATTTGGTAAAGCCCCTCCCGGTGGCACATCTCCATGACTTCACTCTTGAAATATTCCATAGCGGCGTTGGTGCAGCGGTGCTTGCAGCCCTCCCGTGTGTCGGCTGGTCTGTCCATGTAGGGCAGAAGCGGGACTTCATAAATCCGCAGGGAGTTGATGACGATATGCACATGGATATTGCCGCTGTGGTTATGCCCGTCCGGGTGGGTGCAGACTAAGGCTTGGTGTCCGGGGAAATGCTCTTTACAGAACTGCTCGCCCAGCTCCTGCGCCCGGTCTACGGTCAAGCCGTTGTCTGTCCCGTCCCGTGGGTCAAAGCTGATGATATAGTGGTGGCTTTTCACATCTTCCCGTTTTTGGTTTTTCTCATAGCGGAGATTAGCCCGCATACAGGCAACAGCGAAATCCTCGCCCCCACAGTTGAGGGAAGAAATGCGGTAATCCTCCCTCGGTATCAGCCGCCCGTTTTCATCAAGGGTGGGCTTCATGGTAAACTCGTCATGCTCAAATGTGAGATAGGCTTCCGCTGCGCCATAGTCCGCATTTTTAGAGCTGATATGTTTGAATGTTGCCAACAGCGTCACCCACTTTCTGCAAGACTTCAAACTTTAGGGCAGCAAGGTCGGAAACCGCCGCCCGTACCTCCCCGGCAAGCTGCGGGTAGGGGCTGTGCCACTCGTTCAGCGTCCGGGCTATCTGGTTTAAGTTGCCGCCGATCCTGCCGTATTCGGCGGTCAGCTTCCCGACAGCGGCAAGCAACTCGTCATTGACGGGGGAAACGGTTATGATGGGGCGTATGGCTGCCCCGGTTATGGCTTGCCGGATAAACTCGGCTTGGCTCATGTTGTAAGCAGAAAGCCTTTCCGCAAACTCGGCGTATTCTTCCTCGGTCATGCGTGTCTTGACTACCCGGCTGCGGTGCGGCGTGTTATATCGTTTTCGCATGGTAAAACCTCCTTCGGCTGTGCGTGGTGTCCTCTCACTAATAGGAGAAAAACAGGGTGTAAAGCGGAACTGTTTTTGAAAAATCCGAAAAATTATTTTGAGGGATTTTCCAGCGGCGTAAGCCGCATAAGCAGGGTTTGGGGAAGGCACTCCCCAACAAGATTCCCGCAGGGGCAAAATGAGCGATAAGCGAATTTTGGTACTGCGGTAGAATCTTGCTCTGAAAAACTCCGGCGTTCCCCGGCTTCCGTACTTTCCGCTAACAAGACGTTTCAAAAGGGCTTTGCTACCCGCTATTCCGGCATATCTTGAAAATTTTCCTTTCACTACCTACAACACCACGCAAAGCAAAATGGACGGAGATTTTTAGAATTTCCCCTTATTCCCTACAACACCACGCAAGCCGAAAAAGGCGGACAATGGCAGTATTTTTTTCTTTGATACCCTCCACGGATAAGTAAGGGATTTTGCCAACTGCGGCGGCAATTTTCCCTTTTGTTTTTTCATACTGGGGATTTTCAAAAATGCCAAACAGGAACGAAAAAAAGCAGCAAATCTGTTGAATAGATTTACTGCTTTCTGGTTGCCGGCGAAGCGGCGGTTATTCAGTTGTAGGCGGTAGGGCTATCTCCCAAAGCGGAACTTGAAAATAGCTGTGAGAAGCGTCTGGGTGATGTAGTCCTCTGTATCTTGGTCTACCCGTCCATTCACACGGGCGGCACATTGTATGCGGCGGCGGTAATACTGCAATACAGTTCCCACCGCTTCCGGCTCCCCGCTGGTGGCTTGGACGATTGTTTCATAGGGGAGAAGCCTATTATTTCTCATATGCCATTCCCTCCATTTCCGCTTGGAGCTGCCGTAGGACTTTTCGGATATGGTAGCCCGCTGTGCTGCGGCTGCGCCCGTACTGTCTGCCAATTTCGTGCTGTGGAATACGCTTGAAAAAGGACAGGTAAATCATTTCCCGCTCCCGTTCGTCCAGCCGTGACAGGGCTTCCGCAAGTAAGCCGCTGCTGAAAATGACCGTATCGCCGCAAAGGGTAAGTATGTATTCCTCGTCCGGCTCCGGGGCTTGGAAATATTCATCTGTCGTGCCTAAAGGGTAGTGCTTTTCGTCTGTGAGGTATTCAAGGGATATTTCTCTTTTGTGCTTCCTGCTCCGTGTCCTCGCTGCGTTGATCGTTGCATTTCGGATAACGACTTTGCAAAAGGCATGGAAAGTGTACTCGATATGTTCCCGATATTCTTCTGTACAGGTCATGGAAAATCCCCCTTTCCTCCCAAAAGGGCTGTGGCTGGTTAGTAGTTGCTTTTTATGATAGTAAGGGGCGGCAGCACTTTAGGCTGTCGCTCCTTGACTGCCTAACTGCAAAACCGGGCGGGGCTGTCAACGGCGGGCGAAGCCCGTTCATCTTGACCGTTGACTGGCTCGGCCAGGTTTGCTATTTATCCGGCAAACTTGAATTTATTTTAAGCTATCACGTTTTACCTTTTTAAGCCTTACTATCATTACCATAGGAATTTCTTTGTTGTTTTTGAAACATTCTTCATAAAATCCATCAATGACAAATCCAGCTCTAAAACAAAGGTTAAAAATATCTTGTATGGAACGATGATAATAAATCTGCTCCTCCGGTTGCCCTTCAATCGCTATACCATAGTAACTGTGCGGTGTCATATATTTTTCAGTCAACGTGATAAAACAAGGGTGTTGCGTTGCAAAGACAAAAATTCCGCTTTCCTCCAACAGTTCATAAACAGCCATAAGAAGTGGTTCAATATCCGTAATATCCATAATTGCCATATTAGAAACTGCTTTCGTAAAGGCTCGATTTCTTTTTAATTCTAATATACTTTCTCTATTGGTCGCATCCGCTACACAAAATTCAATTTGTTTTGCATATTGTGATTGCCGTCTTTTAGCCAATTCTATCATTTTTTTGCTGTAATCAAAAGCGACAATCGAAGCGCCTCTTTGTGCAAGATACGAAGAATAATTTCCATTGCCACACGCAATATCCAAAATGTAATCCGCAGGATTAGGAGATAGAAGTTCCGTTACTTTGGGACGCACTACCTCTCTGTGAAATTCATTAGATTTGTCACCCATTGCATTATCCCAAAATTGTGCGTTTTTCTCCCAGATTTTTTTACTTTCCTCTGTTCCCATGTTCTCTCCCACTCCCAAAATTTGCCTTTTTGCTTCCATTAAATCTTCCTTACTATATTCCATTGTTACCCTCCATAACTTCTGATTGTTGCCGTCTTGACTATTATGTATCTTTTCTTTCCAAAATGGTATAGGCTTTTATTTTTATAATGCTGCAAAACTTTTCTTCTGTAAGGTATTCAAAGGATATTTCCCTTTGCCGCCGCTATTGGAAAGCCAAAAGCAGCGGCTTTTTTACGCGATATGACCGAAAAGTCTAGAAAGCAGGATATGTCATCATTTGTCATTTCTTCTCAATGTAATAACTGCATGGCATATCAAGCCAAATACAAGAGAAAAACAGCCACCGCCAAATAGTGATGCTCCCCACCCTGCACCCGACATTGTCATAAAACCGCCAACAAAGAAAATACCAATGCCAAGAAATATCCCGACACCATAAAAAAGTCCAATTGCCATATCATACTTATTAAATTGTCGTTTCTCTTTTTTTTCACATGTTTCCATTTTTGTTATTACCTCCTTCGCAAAATCGTCCATGTGGACTCCAAAAAGAAAACAAATTTTTTTCAACGTATTTAAATCGGGTTCATTAACATCTCTCTCCCAATTCGATAGCGCCTGCCGGGTAACATTCAATTCCCCAGCCAGTTCTTCCTGTGTCATTCCCGATTGTGTTCGCAGATGACGTATTTGCTTTCCTGTTGTAATATCCGTCTGTTTCTGGTTCAAAATGGTTCCTCCTCTCTGATGCTGATTTTATCAATGATATTTCGCAATAGCCAGCAATGAACGCTTGCATTGCGCAAGACGTTACATTATCTTCTGAAACATATGCCGGATCTTGTCTAAACGGCTGTTCGGGCGGCGTGGCTGAAATACAGGCTCGCCGGAAGTTTCCTGATACCCTTTTAATTCTGTAATGCAGACACTTCTTCCATTTGTATAAAAATTCAGATCATTCCTATATTCACCGATACAACGGGCAGGGATTTCACCCTTAAAAATAACTTCATCTTTTTCAAGTCTGGTTGATTCAATGATTGCGCAATACTTTGGTGCATCATTATAAGCCCGTGAAAGATATTCCTGCGGTGCAAAAAGGGTAAAGGAAAGGTATGGTTCCAACAGTTGTGTCCCTGCTTTTTTCAATGCCTGCTCCAACACGACAGGCGCAAGAAAACGAAAATCAGCGGGGGTGCTGACCGGGCTGTAATAAACTCCATAATCAAAACAAATTTGGCAGTCTGTCACTCCCCAGCCATATAAGCCCTGCTCCATTCCATAACGCACACCCTCCATGACGGCATTTTGAAAACTTTGGTTTAAATAGCCGAGAGATACCTCGCTTTTATATTGTGTTCCGCTTCCAACAGGAAGCGGTGTTACAGTCAAACCAATAGATGCCCAAAACGGATTCGGCGGCACTTCAATATGAATCGTGCAGCTCGCTTTTTTTTGCGGTCTTTCCAGATAAATAACCGAAGGCTCTTTCATAGCCACGCCCACATGATATTTTTCTTCTAATAGCGAACAAATAACTTCTAACTGTACTTTTCCCAAAAAAGATAACATAATCTCATGGGTAACAGTATCAATGTCAAAATGCAAAAGAGGGTCTGTATCAGCAATCTCTGCGAGGGCATTTAACAGGGCTTCCCTTTGCTCCGGCTTTTGCGGCTCTACCGTTGTCCGAAGTAATGGCATGGGATTATCAATCCGTGTTTTGTGAGGCAGGAGTTTTTCATTTCCCAGGATATCGTTCAGTTTCAAAGTATCATCAGCTAAAATAACAATTTCTCCCGGACAGGCATGGTCAGCCGGGACGATTTCACCATTTGACGGAATACACATTTCTGTAATCTTTATTTTTTCCTTTTTTGACAGCAGCAGGGTATCCCGTAAATGGAGCGTCCCATGATACAGGCGTAAATAAGAAAGCCGTTTTTTCCGCTCTGTATACTCAACCTTAAAAACATATCCACATAATTCAGACTGAATATCGTCCGTTTCTGTAATGAAAGTTTCTATAATCGCTTCAATCAGTTTTTCTGTTCCTAAATTGTCTTTTGCACTCCCATGATAAACAGGAAACAAAGAGCAGCATCTGGTTCTTTTGCACTTTTCATATTGTAATTCCTGTATATCCAAAGAATCCTCTGCAACATATCGTTCTAATAGTTCATCGCTTCCGGAAATAATCATATCCCATTTGTCTAAATCAGAAATATCGGTCATGGTTATCTTTGGCGACAGGGAAACCTCCTGCATGACAATCATATCACTGGTAAGTTTATCTTTAATGCTTTGGTAAACACACTGCAGGTCGATCCCATTTTGGTCTATCTTATTTATAAAGATAATTGTCGGAATGTCCATTTTCTGAAGCGCATGGAATAATATACGGGTTTGTGCCTGTACGCCGTCTTTTGCTGAAATGACTAAAACAGCTCCGTCAAGGACAGATAAAGAGCGGTATGCTTCGGTTAAAAAATCCATATGACCGGGAGTGTCCACGATATTGATTTTATAATCATTCCAATAAAAAGAAGTAACCGCTGTCTGAATGGTAATTCCCCGTTGCCGTTCCAAAATCATAGTGTCTGTTCTTGTGGTCCCTTTATCCACGTTTCCCTGTTCCGCAATCGCTCCACTGGTGTATAGCAGACTTTCTGTCAATGTAGTTTTTCCTGCGTCTACATGGGCCAGAATGCCGATATTGATTATTTTCATGTGATTGTCCTCCCTTTACAGCCCCAAAGGGCATAAAAATCCCCAGCAGTAAAATACTTTTACCACTGGGGATTCTAATTTGCGGACATACACATATACAGCATACACCTATTTGTGATTGCTGTTTTTTGAATATGTCAAAATTGATAAGGCAAAAGTATTCTTAAATTGGGTACAAAAAACCAAGCCCCCACAAAAGGAGCTATCATAATTCTTTGTTCCCACTATTTGATTATAGTTTTATTTAAGAATACCTTGCCGCATATTTTTTACTCCTTTTCTGGAATGAAGCTATTATATCACATCAGTTTTAGGAAAGAAAGTACTTAAAAGAAATTTTTCTTCCCCTTATATGTAACAATCATACCGGCTTCCTGGTGTTCAGAATGGTTTCTGCTGTCTGCTGTGGTGTTTGATTGGAATTGTCCAGCCAAAAGCCGATCCGTGGTGTTGTCTGCATAAATGTATCGTATAAGGTTTCAACCGTAAAGCCGGAATAGCCTGTTTTCTCCCTGTATCGTTCCCTTTCTTTTATTGTTTCCACATCTGGACAAAGAACGACAACCTCAACAGGGTATTTATGCAGATAATTTATCATTCGGTTTAATTCATCACCGTAGTAGTTATCTTGGATCACTACAGAAAAGCCGTTGTCAAAGTATGACCTTGCCGCATCAGCAGTCAATTTGTATCGAAGGTACAGCTGGCGGACTGCTTCCGCTGATGGGGTAGCTGACATATTTTCTCTGCCTGAAATAATCATTTTTCGGAACACATCACCACGAAGATGGACGCATTTTTCTATTGATTTTGCCAGTAAATCGGAAACTGTAGATTTTCCAGAAGCCATTAAGCCTGTAATGAGATAAATTTTTTGTTTCATTTCACTTCCTCCGGCACAAAAAATATGTACATGTAACTAATTCAACACATTTATAATTTGAATAGGGACATTATAGCATTTACTAAATACAAATTCAATGTATACGGAAAGAAAGATATAAGGAGTGGGAGGGATTCCGCCGTAGTCGGCATTGTAGGAAAATCCAAAAGTTTAGATTTTCCCACAATGCTTATCTTTTGGTCTTTGGTTCGGAATAGTGTAGTGCTGGCGGTCTATCTCTTGTTTTCGGTTGCTTGCTTCCTTACCGTACATGAGCATTTGCGCCGGGATTATCGTTCCCGTAACCTTCCATCAAGTTGATCACGCCCCACGCACCGAGTCCTGCTCCTACCGCCATTACCAATACTTTCAGTACATCTACTGCCTGTGTAAAAAATTCCATTTTATTTTTCCTCCTTATTTTCTTTCTTCTCAATTTTGTTGTATGACTTTACTACAAAGTTTTTGTAAGTCTTACCGCCTTTTTCACGCTCTTTGAAATATCCAAAGATATGAATGAGATCGCCTTTTACAAAGTCTTTCGCTGTTTCCACCTTTTCACCGTAAGCGGCACAGTTGATATACTCCTTGCCTTTCCCGTACTTCTTTACAAGTGCAAAATTAACGACTTCTACTGTTTCTCCGTCTTTTTCAAAACTTGAGAAAGTAGGCTCTGCAACCAAGTTGGCATTGATGTTCATCATTTCCTGCTTCATATTTTTAATTTCTCCTTTTCTTTTCAATAAAAAAAGCGACTGAAAGTTTCATTTTCCAATCGCTGATGCTTTTGCTATTTAGTTTTTTCCTTAGTGGGACTTCTTATCCTTATCATCTTTCCTCCTGATTTTGAGTAATAAAAAAGCAGCAAATCTATTTTTTAGACTTACTGCATTCTTGTAATAACCGTATCCCTATTCAGTTTTGCTTTTCCTTTTCGCTTCATGTAGCTTTCAATATCAAACAAATTCTTCTTGTCATAGTCCTCAAGGAGTTTGTAATTCTTGTGCTTTGTAATGTCGAATTTATCCGATAGGAAAGGGCGAACACCACGAAGTTGAAAGATACATTTACTGCCGTCCATTACTGTTATTTCATCTTGGCTCATCAGCTCTTTACCGGTCTTTTGGTAATTCAGTCCAAAGCTCTTTTGATTACTTCTTGTTTCCGAAGTGTTGTAAAGGTCGATGGTTTCTTTTCCAAGTGTTTCCGAAAGCTCTTTTAATGTGGTCTTTTCTTTTCCACCAAGAAACAAGGTACTATCACAGTTACCCACGATTGTATCGGCGTTATCTTTGTAGATTGCCTTTAGCTGAGATTGTGCCTGTAAGATAATACTTGCGGATATTTCTCTGGAACGGATTGTAGCTATGAGCTTTTCAAACTTTGGAATTAAGCCGATGTTTGCAAACTCATCAAGTAGGCATCTTACATGAACAGGTAATCTTCCGCCGTAAACATCATCCGCCTTATCACAGAGCAGATTAAATAATTGCGAGTACATAATGGACACTACAAAGTTAAAAGTATCATCGGTATCGGAGATAATAACAAAGAGGGCAGTCTTTCTATCACCAAGAGTATCCAGTTCCAATTCATCTTCTTGCATCAAGTCCCTAAGTTCCTGAATGTCAAATGGAGCAAGCCTTGCACCACAGGAAATTAAAATAGATTTCGCTGTTTTTCCGGCTGCCAATTTGTACTTTTTGTATTGCTTCACCGCAAAGTGTGTCGGTTCTTTCTTTTCCAGTGCTTCAAAGAGTCTATCTATCGGATTCATGTATGTTTCGTCATCTTCTCTGACTTCTGAAGCATCAATCATATCAAGGAGTGTTGCAAAGTTCTTTTCCTCTCTTGGTGCTTCGTAGAAGATATATCCTATCAAAGCCGTATAGTAGAGTTTTTCGGCTTTCACCCAGAAATCTTCACCTGCTTTTTCTCCTTCACCCTTGGTGTTTGCAATGATTGTCTGTACTAATTTGAGTATGTCTTTTTCACTTCTAAGATAAGCAAATGGATTGTATTTCATACTCTTTTTGAAGTTAATGGTGTTTAAGATTTTTATCTCATAGCCATTATCTTCAAGCATTTTACCACATTCAAGAACTATCGTTCCTTTTGGGAAGATTTGTCAAGGACATAAACAAAATTTTTTTGATAAATTTATATCTTCTCTGTTTCTCTCTTGATTAGCTTTAGTATTTTATCCTTGTATGTTTCCCCTGTACCTTGCTTGAAATATAGGTTTACGGTGTATTTTGTTTTTCCAATATCCATTATTAACTGTTTATGTTGTGGTTCTTTTATTACTCTTTTTTCTTCTTCCATGTGTCCTCCTTTCCGTTTTTAAGCAAAGAAAAAACAGCAAACCTTTTTGATTTACTGCTTTCGTGTTAGCTTTTATTGAATTGTTAGTTTAGCAAGCTAAAAATATCCTACTTGCAATACTCTTTTATTTTATCGGCATATTCAGTCAAAAGATTCTTTGAATAAATTTTTTCATTTCTTGAATTTCTGACTTCTTTCCAAAGAATAGAAGCTACTTTTAATTTGTTTGAGTAGTTGCAACTATTTTCGTCTGCACAGAAATCCTTTAAAAATTGATTCCATTGACAAACCGAATTATCATACTTTGCATAATCTGATTTCCCATAATAAACTTTTAGCATATCTTGAATTGTAAAACTCAAATCATTTTCTCTTTTTACTTTTCTCCAAACTGTTGCCATATCAGCAGTAAATTTAAATGGTGAGATACCTGTTAAAACAGCGAAATATTCTCTGAACTTTGCATTAAAAGAAAAACCACATTCAAGTAATGGTGTATCTAAAGTAATATTTTCCACTTGCTTCTTTTCATTTTTTATTGATGATTTTTTAATCAAATTGCCCTTAAAGTATTGCTCAATAATATAATTGAGTTCCTGTTTTGTGCCTCTATATTCTAATCCTAATGACTTGCATATCTGTGAAAGTTCTTCACGATACCAATAGTATTTAGTAAATTCATCAAACGATGTAATTTTGTCAAACTCAGGTCTACTTTCCATCAATATTTTATCTCCTCAAAACCAATTTACTTTTTCATCTCTAAATAATGGTGTTTCACTCTCTTTGTAAGGATTGTAGTTGTTACAATTACAACCAAACTCTTTCAACGCTTTTATCTTATTATCGGCTGTCCAAACAATCAAAGAGATACCGTCAAATTCTTCAACTTTCCCCTCATTCATTTTATTTTTGAAGTGCCATTCTACAATAGTTTGATTATCCTTATGAAAAAATTGCTTTATATCCCACGCAAGAACTTTTCCTCTTGTATTCCACTCATTAAACCAGTGCTTTACTGTTTGCCGATTTTCATACTTAGGACACCAACTCTCAATATAAATCACATCATCCAAAAAAATATCATCTATTCCTAAGTCTTGTTGTGTAAGCCACATATCAAACCATAAACGAATGATTTTCTCTCTTTCATCCATGAATTTAAGCACCTCCAAAATCAAATACTTGTCTAATATTATACCATTTTTTCGCTTGATTTTATAGGTCTAACTCGTTCCGTTTTACCTGTGTTAGTTGCTTTGAATGTTCCTGTAACTGTTCAATACAAGTCTTAACTTTTTCAGCCTGTTCTACTTCCTCTCGTATCTCTAATATTTGATTGTATAGGCTATTTTTCTCTTTCTTCATATTGGCAACTTCCGATTTCCATTTGGATATATTTAAGGTCTTGCTTTCTCCTAAATGTTCTTTCAGATATTTCTTGGCACTTTCAAACAAAATAATCTCTGCGGTATGCTCATTGTAGAAAGTATCTTGTTTGTTTTTCTTTAGCTTGGTATAAGCTGTATAGGTATCTTTATGCTTCAAATATTTTTCGGCGTGGTCGATAAGTTGTACTTTATTGTCAATCCGCTTTTCGGTATCTTTAATAGCTCTTGTGGTCTTGTAGTTCTTATCTCTTAAAGTAACTATGTTTTCTTTCAGTTCAGATACGGAAATGATATTTTTCTCTTTTAAGAATTGATAGCTTCCGATGTATTGTTCTAAATCTGTATTATGGTTATCTGCATTTTTACGGATAAGATTTTCAAAAACGGATAGCAAATTTTCTTTGAATGGGAGGGTAGATTTGAAATTATCAGTTTCTGCCTTTTCTTCTTTTCCTATTCCTCTTATCCAATTTAGTAAGGCTTTTATTCTTCTTGCAATCTCTTTTAATATCTTATTCTGATGTTTGATTTCTCGGTTGATATTTCCCCTGTCGGTAGTTATGCCTTTCTTTTCCATTTGGGTGGCTGATACGCCTAAATGAATGGTCGGTATTTGTTCTATGCCCTGTCTTTCATAGGAACGGTGATCCACTTTTTCCTGTATGCTATTTTCTTCAAGATATTTATTTGTAATATCTGCCCATGCTTTTCGCCAATGCTCTGCTTTGTCTTGTTCGTTCCAGTCCACTGTATTGATTTTTCTTGTTTTGAAGTTGCCATTTTTAAGTTTTACTTTCTCTCCGTTTTCATCAAGTATATATTCCTTTTTTGATTTTGCTCCCCATGTTGTATCTTCGTTTAGCGGTCGCATAGTTAATAGAATATGTGCATGTGGGTTTCCGTCATTTTTATCATGTAGGGCAATGTCGGCACACATACCAACTTTCACAAAATTTTCTTTTACATACTCTCTTACAAGCTCAATCTGTTTTTCCCTGTCTAATTCTTTGGGTAAGGCAACTTCAATTTCTCTTGCAAGCTGTGAGTTTTTACTCTTTTCGATTTTCTCTACGCTATTCCATAATGTTCCTCTGCCTGAAAATTCCTGTGGTGCATTTTGAGGCAATAGGATTTCTGTATGGGCTATTCCGCCTTTTCTTGTAAAGTCGTGGACTATGCCGTCATATTCGTTTTTTATCTTTTCGCCACTTCGATAAGCGGAAGCTGCTACTGCACTTTTGCCTTTACCTCTTGAGATAATCTTTATGCAAAGATGATATATCGCCATAAGAAAAAACCTCCTCTCTTTTTGATGTGGGCAAGGTGGCGATGATAAAGACTTACTAAAAAAATCGGATTGTTTTTATCCGATTTCTTTTGGTAAGTACACAAGGGGTAGGAAATTTATTTCCGTAGGGGAGTGTAGCTCCCCTGTATCAGCTTTAGCTGATATGCTCTCTGCAAGAGCCTTCGGAGAACGCACACACCCTTTAGGGTGTATAAGTGCGCCCTTGTAAACAAGGGACTATTCCTCTGTTTCCATTCTTTCCTCTCGATTTTCTGTATTTTGATTTTTACTTTCTTCTCTGCTGTCTATGATTTTCTTGATTTTTTGATTGACTATTTCTTTGAGATTTGGATATGTGATTAGCTGATAAAATTCATCTTTGGTGAAGTCCTTGCTTTCAGTAAAGATACTTTCAAAGACTGCTCCTTTTTCATAAAGCCGTCTATCTCTCTTTTTTCGTTCCTTCTGTTTCTGCTGACTGATAAGTTTTTTCCTTTTGTTTTGTAACTGCTTGATTTTTTCTTCTGTCATTAAAATTTTTTCGTCTATGTTTTTCATCTTCTGTTTTCCTTTCTTTATGTTTTGAGCAAAGAAAAAACAGTAAACCGATTTGATTTACTGTTTCGTAAGCTGCTATACTATTGTTTCTATTTAATTATTTCATTTCGACAAACTGGAATTTGTCTGTCTCAAAACAATTCGTTTATCATTGTCACAAATAAATCCGGTTTCAATAAAACAAGACCTGCATGCCCCAGTTTAGGCAAAACCTTGAATTCTGTTTGCGGAAAATGCTGATTCATGTAGGCGATATCAAGTTTTCGCTCCTTTTCTTCGCCATCGGCATACCAGTAATGCATTTGCGTATCGACCTTCGGAATGGGCTGTGGAATCTTATAGTTGTTGCATGAGTCAAAAGTTCTCCATAACGTTTTTCTACTGGAGCACTTCAAAACATCTGCAACATATTGAAGATCTTCCTTCGAATATTCATCGGTAGCAAAAGCCTTCTCAAGCAAGCGCACTCCACCTGTCCTGCCCAGCATCATCATGAGATAGTCTCTCAAGGCGATAAAGCGTGTGACAAGCCATGGTAGCTGATATGGTGTAATGCCTCCGTCCATAATGCAGTGTCTGATTGGAATAAGTTGTCCAAGCGTTACCATTAAAGCAACGGAGCCGCCCATCGAGCACCCATATACTGCATACAATTCGGCAATCTCTTCAGCCTGAAGCCACTCATTCAATTCGGCAGCGATCTTCTCAATGCTTGTAAAGTCACTTTCATCCTCAGAATCATATCCGGGAAGAGCCGGAATAATCAGATGATATTTGTTTTTGAGAAGCGGAATTAAATGTTCAAAATAATCCCATCTTACAACAGAAGGATGTATCAGCAGAATTGCTTGTTCATTACCTTTTCCAAATTCATGTATATTCATTAGTCTAATCCATCCTGTGTACAAATTCTAATTTACTTCACTCAATACTCATAATATTATACCACTTTTAAGCCATTTTTTCTATATCTACTTTCTGTGGCACTTGACAGTTACCTATAAAGTTAAAGTACACATCAACTTGTTGTTTTCTATATTTGCCTTGTCTTCCTCCTGTCGCTTCGTAGACTACAACTTTTTCTATATACTCATTTATCATTGGTACTGTAAGTTTTTCAATATCTGTATATTTTTCTATCATCTTTAAGAATTTATCGGTATCAACTTTTCTCTGATGATAGCTTTCTATTTCTTGTTCAAAATACTGTATTTGCTTTTCTAAGTCTTGTTGCTCCATATCATAGGTATTAAATAATCTGTCAAAATGTTTTACAGGAATTTTACCAAGTGCGTGGTCTTCATACAGCTTTGTAATGAGTGTTGTTAGCTCTGCATTTCTTGATGACAGTTTTTCTAACTTTTCTTTATCCTCTTGATACTTTTCTTCTCTTTTTTCGTCGGATAACTTGTTCATCACTTTTAGAAACTCTTGCTTTTCTTCTTTTGCAAAGTCTGTGATTTCTTTGATTGATTTTAGGAGAATTTCATTTACTGTTTTTACTTTGATGTAGTGCATACTGCAAGAGCCTTTTCTGTGTCTGTAATGTTGACATACAAAACAATAATCGCAATCGTACTTCTTTTCTTTATGTTCTGCCGGCTCTCTATAGCTTAGCTTTCCTCCACAGTCGGAACAGATTAAAAGCCCTGTGAATGGGTGTGAGGTTGTACCATACTTTGGACTTCTTCTCACTGTTTTTCTTAACCTTTGGGCGTTATTCCATGTTTCTTCGTCAATGATGGCTTCGTGGGTATTTTTGAAGATAATGAGTTCATTTTCTTTTGCCTTTCTTCTTTTTTTGGTTTTATAGTCTAAACTAATTGTCTTTCCTAATACAGTATGCCCCATATATTCTCTTTTTTCTAAGATATAACCTACTGTGGTCGGTGTCCAAAAATATGGGTCTTCTATTCCTCTTTTCTTTGAGCTATGGTTATTTTCGGGATAATGGGTTTCTGCATAGGCTGATGGGATAAGGATTTTGTCTTTGGTTAGTATATCTGCTATCTGTGTTACTCCATATCCCTCTATTACAAGCCTGTAAATGCGTTTTACGACCTTTGCACTCTCTTTATCGACAAGTAGCTCCTGTTTGTTCTTTGGGTTTCTATAATAGCCGTATGGTACGCTTGGAGATACTCTTTTCCCCTCTTCCATTCTTGCCCTGAAGATAGATTGTATTTTTCTTGATGTATCTCTTGCATACCATTCGTTCATGATATTTAGAAATGGGGTAAAGTCGCTTTCTGCTTGTTTTTCACTGTCTATTCCGTTATTGATGGCGATAAACCTTACTCCCTTTTCTTTGAAAAGTATTTCGGTGTAAAAACCTACTTTGAGGTAGTCTCTGCCAAACCTACTCATATCTTTTACTATCACAGTAGATACTTTGTTTTCTTCTACTGCTTTTATCATTTTTTGAAATCCCTCTCTATCAAAGGTTGTTCCGCTTACTCCATCATCGGTATAGTGATAGATATTTACAAAGCCGTTTCTTTTGGCATAGCTTTCAAGTAGTTGCTTTTGATTGGTGATGGAATTGCTTTCTCCTTGCATTTCATCATCTCGACTTAAACGCTCATAAAGGGCTGTTTGTCCTGTTCTTTTCGTATTTGACATGAGAATTACCTCCTTTCCAAGTTTTTGTTATTTTCTCTGTCCCTAAAAGGTTAATCCTTTCGGATCGGTAACACAATATGACGAGTGCATTTGCATAAGGTTGGGTTTTACAAAAAATCGAGTCTTGCCACTTCCTGATCCACCTATGACAAGTACATTTTTATTTCTTGCATACTTTGGATTAGCCGGTCTGCCGTTCATGGTTAATCGTTCTGTCTGGGTAAGCAGGATATTATTTTGAAACTTTTCATCCATGTACGGCTCAATGTCTTTTTTATTTCCCCAGAAAGCGTTTTGTCAAGTACCTTTTTATATTTATGGACACTTTTTATTTTGACATTTGATAAAGAAAAAGCAATAAATCGATTTGGTTTACTGCTTCATAAGTCACTATATTAGTGTTTTTATTTAATTATTTCATTTCGACAAATGGGATCTATCAGCCTCAGCTATCTTTCTCATAGTACACTATATCCATAATATCGCTGATATTATCTATCTTTCCGATTCTGTGATATCCAAGCTTTTCATAGAGATGACAATTACCTTTTTCCTGTAAAATAGTGTCTAAACACCAATTTTCACTGCCATGTATTTTTTCAGCAGCCTTGATGGCTTGTTGAGCATATCCTTTATTTCTGAACTCCGGCATTATCCATATTGGAGCTATTTTCTTCCTGCTTCCATCTTTCTTATCAATGATACGAACTACACCAATTCTTTCGGAATTAGCAACAATAAAATAATAAGTTGTCCATGGCTGTTCAAACCTTGCCATTACCTTGTCAAATGTTTCAGCGGCAGGGCTTATATCATAATCATTATATTTTTCCAAAAGCCCTGCAAATGCTTCCAGTTGCATCTTCCAAATAGTCTCCATATCTTCTTTTATTGCTTGAATAAGTTCAACACCCATGTCCATTACTCCCCCACAACTTCAAATTTGTTTTACGCAATATTTGTAATATTATACCACATTTAAGCCAAGTTTTATAGGTCTAACTCGTTCCGCTTTACCTGTAATAGTTGCTTTTCTTGTTCCTGTATCTGCTCTATACAGGTTTTAACTTTTTCTGATTGTTCTACTTCTTCTCGTATCTCTAATATTTTATTGTATAGGCTCTTTTTATCTTTCTTCAAATTGGCAAGTTCTGATTTCCATTTACTGATGGCTAAGGTTTTACTTTCTCCTAAATGTTCTTTGAGATATCTCTTAGCACTTTCAAATAAAATAAGCTCTGCCGCATGTTCGTTATAAAAATCTTCCTGTTTACTTTTCTTTAATTTTGCATAGACTTTGTAGGTGTCTTTATTCTTCAAATATTTTTCTGATTGGTCAATAAGTTGTGTTTTTTCATCAATCTTTTTCTCGGTATCTTTTAAGGCTCTTGTGGTCTTATAATTCTTATCTCGTAAATTAGTAATGCTCTCTTTCAGTTCAGATAATGAAGTGATATTTTTTTCTTTTAGTAATTGACAACTCTCAATATATTTTTCCAAGTCTGCATTATTCTTATCTGCATTTTTACGGATAAGATTTTCAAAGATTGACAATAAATTTTCTTTGGGTGGGAGGGTGGACTTTATATTTTCACTATCTGCTTTTTCTTCTTTTCCTATTCCTCTTATCCAATTTAGTAATGCCTTTATTCTTCTTGAAATTTCTCTTAAAATCGCATTTTGCTTTTTGATTTCTCGGTTGATATTCCCTCTGTCTGTGGCTATGCCTTTCTTCTCCATTTGGGTTGCTGATATTCCTAAATGAATGGTCGGTATTTGTTCTATGCCCTGTCTTTGATAAGAACGATGATCCACTTTGTCCTGTATGCTATTTTCTTCAAGATATTTGTTTGTAATGTCTGCCCATGATTTTCTCCACTCTTCTGCTTTGTCTTGCTCGTTCCAATCGGTTGTATTTATTTTTCTTGTTTTGTAATTGCCATTTTTTAGTTTTACCTTTTCTCCGTTTTCATCAATGATATATTCCTTTTTTGATTTTGCTCCCCATGTTGTATCTTCGTTTAGTGGTCGCATAGTAAGTAGGATATGACAGTGTGGGTTTCCATCATTTTTATCATGTAAGGCAATATCGGCACACATACCTACTTTTACAAAATTTTCTTTTACATATTCTCTTACAAGATTTATTTGTTTTTCTCGGTCTAATTCTTTGGGTAAGGCTACTTCAATTTCTCTTGCAAGCTGTGAATTTTTATTCTTTTCTATTTTCTCTACACTGTTCCATAATGTTCCTCTATCTGAAAATTTCTGTGGTGCATTTTGTGGTAAAAGAATTTCTGTATGGGCTATTCCACCTTTTCTTGTAAAGTCATGGACTATTCCGTCATATTCGTTTTTTATCTTTTCGCCACTTCGATAGGCGGAAGCTGCTACTGCACTTTTGCCTTTGCCTCTTGAAATAATCTTTATGCAAAGATGATATATCGCCATAAAAGAAAACCTCCTTTCCATTTTTCGATATGGTTATGGTGGCGATAGATAAGACTTCCTAAAAAAATTGGATAGCTTTTTATCCGATTTCTTTTGGGAAGTACACAAGGGGTAGGAAATTTATTTCCGTAGGGGAATGTAGTTCCCCTGTATCAGCGTTAGCTGATATGCCCTCTGCTAAGAGCCTTCGGAGAACGCACGCACCTGTTAAGGTGTATATGTGCGCCCTTGTAAACAAGGGACTATTCTTCGATGTCCATTTCTTCATCTTCTTTTCCTGTATTTTCTGCTCCTGTTTGTTCTCTTTTCTCTATGATTTTCTGTATTTTGAGATTGGCTTCTTCTTTACGAATTAGAGATGTGATTAGCTGATAAAATTCATCTTTGGTTAAGTTCTTGCTTTCGGTAAAGATACTTTCAAAGACTGCTCCTTTTTCATATATTCTTTTATCTCTCTTTTTTCTTTCTTCCTGTTTCTGCTGACTGATGAGCTTTTTCCTTTTGTTTTGTAACTGCTTGATTTCTTCATCTGCCATTAAGATTTTTTCTTCAATGTTTTTCATTTTCTCGTTTCCTCCCTTTCTAATTTTGAGTAAAGAAAAACAGTAAACCTTTTTTGATTTACTGTTGCTTGACGCGCAAATCAAAAAAATCTGACACGCAAAATAAAAAAGAGCATAGAAGAAATTTCAGTCATTTTTCTATGCTCTTTCTGTTGCCGTGCTGCTCAATAATCCTATGCTCACCAGTCCTTTTTTGCTGATTTGGAATATACTCAAGAATGTCGCTTACACTGCAATTTAACGCTTCACATATCAAATCCAGCTGCTCAAATTTTCCCGTCAACTCATGATAATATTCCGAAATTGTATTTGGCCTTATTCCGGTTAGCTGCGCAAGTTCTTTTTGGCTCATCTTCCTTTCTCCAAGCAGCTTTGATAGATGTATCTTTATCATCACTTAGTACCTCCTACCAAATGATGATATCATTTTGTGATATTTAAAATGTGTTTTTGTTATAATATAACTTTATTGGTTATTTATATCATAAAAAAAATACACTTTAATAATTCTTGATAAGCAACTCCTTATATTCCCTATTTTTGTTAGACAGGTTATTGAACCTGTTTATTTCTACGATTTGAAACTCCCGGTATATTTCTTTAATCCTATCATGATTATTATAGGAAAGAATCCATTTCCCTTTTATCTTTTTAAGCGTTTCAAACAATCTTATATGGTCGTGTTCCCCGAATTCCTCATCATAATATTTTTCACTTTTGTAATAGGGTGGATCAAGATAAAACAACGCATTTTTTCTGTCATAAACTTCAATTAAATTTTGAAAATCCTTATTTTCAATCACTACAGATTCCAATCTTTGGCTAATTTCTGATAGATACTCAATTTTATCGGATAGTCTTCTGGAACTCGTATTAAAACTTCTTCTATCTGAGCCAAAGCTTGTCCTTATTAGTCTAAAATAGGCCGCAGCCCTTTGAATATCTGTTGTTCCTTTTACCCTTATTCGTTCCTTATCCGTATAAAAGATTTCTCTTGATGATAAAGAATATGCCAATTCTTCCTGCAACGCCTTACAATGATACTTTACACAGCGATATAGATTGATCAACTCTCCATCAATATCATTAAACACTTCTAATTCACGGCCTTTTGCCTTTCCAAATAAAACCCAGCCCGCTCCTCCAAATACCTCTATGTACCTATCCATTTCCTTGGGAAACTGACTTATTATCTGCTTTCTTAATAACTTCTTCCCGCCAATCCAACTAATAAAACTATTCATATTCCAGTCCTCCTATGCTGTCTAACTATTATTTTAATACCATTTAAACGCTTTTAAAAGGGATATTTCGCAATACCCCTTTTCGTTTTTCTACCCTTGAATTATTCTTCTGGTTCAATCGGTCTGCTGTCTGCCAGCCCCTCACCAAGGGTATATCCTACCACTGTTGCCCCTGCCATAATAATTGCAGCAATTTGTTCCGCTTGGCTTTTGTCTTGACCTAATGCGATCATAACTAAAGTTACAAATCCCGCAACCGATAGCCAAAACTTTCTGCTTGTTAATTTTCTTTTCCAATCAATTTTCATAATTTTTACCTCCTCATTTGCTGATTAATACTTTTTTATTTACATTGTCCCATTCCACGGCGGCCCCTAAGCTTTCGGCAATTTCCCGAATGGATACAAAGTTCCTGTTATCCTTTACAATAAAATCCATTTCTTTTTCAATGCCGTTAATATTAACTGTTAGGGTGTTCTTTTTTTTCTCATTCCTACTCAGTTTGAAATATTCAATGATTGCATTTACAAGATTGTCTGCCAAAACCTCAATCCATTCCGGTTTTGTAAATTTTATCAATTCGGCATAGTTAGTGTAAAAGAAATGTTCTAACAAAACTGCTGTACAAGGGCTTTTTCTGATGATATACCAAGCATTTTTTAAATTGCTTGATACTTTAATCCCTCGGTCAACCATTCCAGTGTTTTTCATGCATCTGTGCCACAACCCGCAAAATTTTTCCCCCGCTTCGTCACCTTGCCAGTAATACGACTCATACCCTTTCGCGGAACTTCCTGGATAATGAGCGTTGGCATGAATTGAAACCAGCAGATTAATTGCTTGTTCTTTATGCCATTTGTTCGCCATATTAATTCTTGCATTAAGTGGTACATCATCTGCACTCGGCTGTTGCGTAAACAAAACTTCAATGTCATATTCTTTTAATTTTTCTCTTGCTAGTATAGCAACTTTTGAATTAAAGTCGTATTCTTCAAACCATTTGCTTGTCGGTCTTCCTGTCAAAGACTCCCCGTCAAAATAAACGCCTTTTGAAGGCGGAAAAGTATTTTGCCCATGGCCGATATCAAGTACAATTCTTTTCAATATTGCCTCCTATAAGTCAATCTTGATATTTTCCTGTTTCTTGTACGCGTCAAAGTACAATTCCTTTTTGTCCTCATTATGAGTGACCTCATAATACATACCGTCCGAAAGTGTTGTACTTAGCAGCGCTTTATTGTTTTGCAATACCTTGCATAACCACACCACATACACATTTCCTTTTGAAATTTTCGTTTCAAAACGCTCGTTATGGTATGCTGCAACTTGTTCTTTGCAAAGTTCTTGAAACTCATTATTTCCCATTGCTAATCCTCTCTATTTTTTGTAGCCTAACGCCCGGCTTACCAGCGCCATTGTTTCACCTCTGGTAATACAGTCGTCAAAGCGCTTTTCATGGATTGTTATTCCTCTTTTTTGCAGTGCTTCAAAATACGCTTCCGCCCAATGTCCGCCCTTTTTCGGCAGCACGTCAGTCGCGTCATTTTTGTTAAGCATTCGGTAAAGCAAAGTCATAAACTCGCCGCGTGTAACTTTATTGTCGTAATTCTTTTCAAATACCTTGCAGCCGTGGCTGTTAAGATATTTGAAATACTTGTCAGCCCAATGTTCAGCGTTTATCACAGGGAACACATTCTTATCTCCGCCCGCCAGCACTCTGGCCAAAATAGCCATTGTTTCACCCCGGCTAATGTTCCGGTCAAAGTTCCGTTCATGCAGCGTCACACCCTTCTTCCAAAGGAAGTAAAAATATTTGTCCGCCCAATGAAGTAAGCTGTCATCGGCAATCGCGACATATTCCTTGATCGGGTAATCTTTCCGAATGGTGAAAAAGCCGTTCTTTCCCCAACCTCGGCCGTAAGAATTATGGCCGTACCAAACGGCCTTACTATCGTCCCAGCCATAAATTAGCATGGTATGAAAGCCCTTTAAGCTTTCACCGTCTTGCGGGTTGGGAATAATCCCATTGCTCTGGACAAAGCTAAACGATGGATACAAGGGAATGCAGATACAGACACACCCAAGCTTTTTAATCGCCTGCTTAATTTCTAACTCCGTTTCTGGAAAAAGGTATTTATCTGCCTTGTACCCAGCAGCCGAATTTAACAGCGCTGGCCGTACTTCCCTATAGAACTTATCTTTATTGTCCTTGTAGGAAATGCGCTCACTTGTCTGCTTAGGGTTTAAGTCATATTGCGCCAGAAAACAAACACCATCCTCGACCAGCTTTTCGGCCTGATCTTTTAGTGATGTTCCTTCCGTGTCCAGCAAGTAGCTAATATTCTTTGGCCGGTTCATCCATAAAAACCAGCCGCTGAACAAAAATATATTGTCCGGGTTCTGAATATACTCCAGCAAAGATTTTGCCTTGGCCAGCGCCTGCCCGACACAGCTACCGGAAAGCAGCTGATTATACATAACCATATTCAATATGGTTTCAATGTTCTCCGGCTTATAAGCCACTTCTAAGGTGATTCCGCTTTCCGCCAAAACCGGAAAATCTTTTGGACTTCTATTAGACGGAAGCGCACCAAAAATTTGCTCGCTCACTCTGATTGTTTCTTCCATGTATCAATCCTCCCTCTTTTTTGACTATGGGGCAGCTGCCGCCGCCCCATGCCATTATGCCTTATTCTTCCGCCAGTTCCGGCAGCGGATTGCCGTAACCATCAAAACCAAGTTCTTTCAAATCCTCTAAAACTAACTGCTTCAGAGCCGGATCCTTGATTTTGTCGATGGTTCTCCGCTTCGCGATAATTAATTTCACATAAATATCACGCCACACCATTTCTTCACCCCCTTCCCTCAATAGTATTTTTATGAGAAATAGAAGTAATCTATCTTTCATCTTACGCACCGCCTTCCTTCATTTCTGCCAATGCTTCCATCATGTCAAGCTGCTCTTTTTTGATTTCTTGGATTTCTTCTTTCAGTTTTTCCGCTTCCGTTTTTTCCCGCTGTTCATAACGAACCATGATTTCTCCTTGTTCGTTAATGTCATATTTCCCAACTTCACCGGGCCGGTCTTCTATCACTGGTGGGTTATCTATCACTTTCCATTTCACCGCCCCGCTCTCTATCAGTAAGCGGGATTCTATCATTTTCGGTTTCTCATTTTGTAATTCTTCAATGCATATTAACAGTTTTTTCATTCTCTTTTCCTTCCTCAGCATGACAAGAAGACACGTCTTCAACGTGTCTTCTCACATATTAAAAATGCTTTATGCTATCCTGTTATACTCGTTTTTTATCTTTTCCATATCTTCTTTAGCATATATCTGCGTTGTTGTTATACTTGCATGGCCAAGCAAGATTTGAATAGTTTCCAAACTCATTCCATGCTTCCGGCTATTTGTTGCGAAAGTATGCCGCAACAAGTGCGGATATAGCTTAATATTGGTTCTTTCGCCAATTTCTTTGATAATAGATTGGATTGCCGATGGCTTTAGCCGCCCATGCGGCTTTTTATTACTTCGTAACAGCGCTCCATCCGTAATTGCTTCTTTTTTCATATACTCTTCTATTAATAACTTGCATTTTTCACTGCAAAATACAGTTCTTTTCTTATTCCCTTTCCCAATTACCTCAATGCTGCGCTCTTTTTGATTTATATCCTTAACGTCTATCTCTGCAATTTCCGATAACCGACAACCAGTAGAAACATATAATTCAATAATCAGCTTTTCCCGCAAATCCTCGCAAGCATATTTGACCGCTTCCAGCTTCTCACCATCTAATCCTACCCTGTTTCTTTTTGGTTTAAAATTATTGATTTTTATTCTGGCAATGGGATTTTGGCTAAGATAGCCTTCTACGATGCACCACTTAAAAAAGCTTTGCAAAATATGCAGGTAATTATTAATTGTACCATCTGCGTTCTTTCTGGTATTGACCAAATAGCTGATGTATTCCCGGATGTCGTCTGTACTTATCCGGCGAATATCCTTATTTACTCTTTCGCTGAACTTCGTAATCTGCAATCGATAACCATCAATCGTTTTTTCTGACTTCTTTTCCGTCCGTAAAGAGAACAGAAATTTTTCCAGCAAAACCAACAACTGATATTCCTTTTGTTCTTTTTTGGGGATTATCTCATATTTTTCCATCACCTCTCTCGTTAGCTGCTTAAACTCCCCCCTGCTTAGATTGGTAAACTTCTTAATTGCCCTGTAAATCTCATCTGATAGCTTAATCATTGCCTCTTTATCTCCTTTTTGCAATGATTATAGCATGCCATCTTTCGCCTGCTTTAGAATAATAAAGCGGATAAAAATGCTAATACATTCATTTATCACGGATGGACAAAAAACTTTGATGAATGCCTGAAAACAGGCTGGTACACATTCGGATTAGAAACCGGTTTTGGCTATGGAGTTTTAACAGTACAAAACTCATCCAATCAGGAACATAATAATATTGACAACTGGATTTGGCAGGAACGCCGGAATACAAATGGCCAATATCAACGGCGGCACAAAATCAATAATGGTCCTTGGACGGAATGGGTAAATTTTTAAAAAATCAAGTAAAATCGTTGATCCGTCTTGCTATACATCAACGCATGCATACCAACAGACACTTGAACTGTTTGCCCATTTTGCCCATAAATTGGAATACCATCAATGTTTTGCATAACTTTTTCGGTTCTGCCAAAAATCACTTGTGTTTCAATCATTCCTGCATTTGTAATCCATGCTTGAGTTACACTGGGTAAATGAATGGCTGTAATCATATTTTTATCCGCTTTATTATTCAATTGCTGGGTAAGATTCTGGATGTCCGCCCGCAGCTGCTCAATCTGTGTTTCCAGACTGTCCGCTTTTTGCGATGTTGCAAAATAAGTGCAGTCTTGTCCATCCAGCTTATCGCTGTCGGCGGCCTTTTCTGTTATCCCCAGCTTATTTTCATTCAGCCGCTTCCCTTGCGCGGCTGACAGCGGTCTATCCTTGTCAGACGAATCCAGATCATTCACAGTTTCGTTCTTCTTTAAATACTTTGATAGCTCCTGATTCAAGTTTTGTTTGGTTACAATAACCACATTGGGGTCTACTGTCATAGCAATCGTTTCCGGGTTATCCACCTCAAGCTGAACCTTGATATAAAGATCCTTTAATCCGCCGAATGAATCAACCGGTTTTTCCGTTTGCGGATATTTCCCAACTAAAACCAAACTTCCTTGCTTATCAAAAATGCCAATTTCCCGAATCGTAAATCCGCCGATATGCGCCGGTATCAGGCATTCAATGGTAATTCTGTTTTCTTCGATCGTGGTTGCATTTGTGTTCGCGCGATACTTTTCATTAACCAACGCATACTGAGAAACCATTGGCTCATAATATCTCCCATTTCCATCGCCAACCGCAAACTGGTAAAATTCTAATTTTTGCCCGGTTGTTGCACTGACCAATTTCTCCTGCCCAATCTTAGTAATTATGGTATAAAATTCCTGCGCCACTTTTTACCCCTTTCTGGTTTCTAATTTTGTCTCTTCCCCGCTTAAACAGATACTTTTTGTCTTCCCCTTCGCTGGATATAGAGTATGCTGCGTTTTAAAGTCAACTCCTACTCCGGCAGCCGCCAAAGTTTTGATTTTTCTCTTTTCTTCTGCCGTTAAAAAACGGCCGGCCACAACGATTATCTTGGCGTCGCCTTCTATGATTTCAACAAAATCCGCTTGCAAATAAAAATCAAGCGCTGAATTAAGAGAATGGATATCCTCTCCTCTGTCCTTGGAAGCAATTTGAAACCGAATGACTTGCTTAAACTCCTCGTCGCTTTTTCCATTTCGATCCGTTCCTTCTTCTTCCCCCAAAAGATCTAAAGTCTGACCGCTTACTTTTTCAAGGGAAGGCAAACTTGATAAACTGCGCAGCATTGAGGCGGCAAAATAAAACTGCTCGCTAATCACCCTTAATAGTTTTTCCATATTACCGCTTACTTTTCTGTAATTTTGAGGAAGTCGCTGCCATATTTCTTTAAAGGTCATCGCTCACCTTCACTTTCCCCTTGTCCGTGATAACGGTCTCGCCCTCGGCTAATACAATATTTTTTGCTTCCAAACTTTGCTCTGTTTTGCCGATTTTGACCGCCGCGTCCTTAATTTCCTTATTTCCCATAACAAGGGATACTAACCGGCTAACTACAATATCTTCCCCTGCATAAAGCCCCAACAAATAATTTAAAACATCCGTTTGTACTTTTTCTTTTAGCTGCTCTTTATTTTCTACGCCCAAATAAAAAGACAGTCTAATCACCGCATAAACCATGATTGCTGTCGTTCTTTGAAACCGCACTACCCGGCTTTTTCCTTTGTTATCCTGTATCGTTACCGCCACAGCGCCCGCCGTGCTAATACCGGCCGCTTTCGACTCCAAAATCGCTCTGGCAATTTCCTCATCGCTTCCGCCCTGCACGATCACCCGGATTCCATGCGCTGGTATACCGTAATTCGCCGTTTCCGTGTCGTTTTCTTCAATGATTACACTCTTTACGGAAGGATTTTCTAAAATCCGCTTTTCAATGCCAGCAATCGTTGATTTTCCTTTGTTTTTTAAACCCGCCTTATATCGGCGTCTTAATTCTTCATCCGTTTCTTCTTCTCTTGCACCCACGAATGCTTCTTCATTTGTTACTGAAGTAATCCCCGTCTCTGGATAACTGACTATCGTTATTTCTCCAACCTCTGCATTTTGCTCTGAGCCACATAGCAGGCTTTCTGCCGGAAGAACAACCGTTCCGTTTTCCGAAATAACACCCGGCCTTGTTACCTGATATTCCTTTCCGCTTTCTGTTCGTACTTGAAATCCACGATAAACTTCTTTCCCTGTATTCCCACGAATGATCAGCTTACCTTTAGACTTTGCTTTTGGGAATCTTTTTATCCCACCTCTTTCCGCAATATAGTCCAGTTGAATTCCTTCAGCATATCGAAGAAAGGATTGAAAATAAATAGATTCCCCTAATTGCCAGATTTTGGCAATGCTCCACGCAAAAATCCGCAGCAATATCCCCAGTGCGCTTTTTTCCGATAAATTGATTTCTTCTCCCCATTTTTCTTTTGCGGAAAGGAACATTTCTTTTTCAATATCCGCATATCGTTTTCTCTCAAAGCCAAACTTCGTAATGCCCGCCATACAAATCACCTTTCCCTTTTAAAACCAGATTAAAACTTAGTTTTAACGCTCTTTTAGCCCTGTCCCATTCGATTATTAAATCCAAAACCTCCTGCACTCTTTCTTCCTGCAATACCGCTTCTATAACAGAAAGCCGCAGCAGTTCCTGGTCGACTTCTTTCTTTTCTAATTCCGAATAATCAAGGCCTATCTCTTCATTTAAAAACCATTCGCCCTTTCTCGTTGTCAATATCCTTTCTAAGGACTGCAAAATCTCATCCTCTCCTGATATTATTTTAAAATCCCCATTTTCCAGCACAAGGTCATTCCCCTTTACCTGTAAATCTTTCATAAATTAAATACCTTCCCTAAGACTACTGCATCTGATAAATCAAATCTTCGCGTTATGCCACCCTCCGCATACTCTTGCAAAACACCTAAAAGCACAATGTCTCCAACTTCATAAACCGCACTTCCCAATAGCATCGGCTTTTCCACTTGTGTTTTGTTCCCGAAAAGCGGTAAGATAATCAGCGGATTTACTGCCACCACTTTGCCTAAGAAAAGGGTATGAATTGCTCCTAATTTTTCTTCTATTTTTTTATTGACAAATTTTGCTAAGCCTGCCATGGCAGCACCTCCATTTCTGTTATATATTCCCTGCTGTTATGGCTTCCCTTTACTACTCTAAAACTACCTTCTGCCATTTGGGACTGAATTACAACAATTCTGTCCGTTGTGATCTGGTGATTCAAAAGGCATTGAATTTTATACCCTTCTTTCCTTGTCTCCCCTTCGGAAACTTCGCACCTTTCCGGGCTTCCCAAAAGACCAGTTGCTCCCGATAAATAAAAGTCCTTGTTGTCCCCTTTTTCCGTTGGCCGAACAAAAACTCTTTCTTGATTGATATAAATTTTTGTTTCCGTTTCCTTAGCAATTTTTTGAATAATATTTTTTAACTTGCCGCTAAGCGTTCTGGCCTTTCTGTGCTTGACGTTATGCTTTAATGTAATATCAGCAACAGTAAGGTTATAATTCTTTAGTAAATCCTGTAAAATCTGCTGTGAAGTTATCCCGGCCGCATAAGTCTTATTAATCTCCATCTCCGCCCACGCTGCCGCGCCGCTTCCAACCTTTAACGTTGTTTTTCTATCAACATTCTCATTTTTTGTGCTGTAATTTAAGACCTCTCCCAAACACAAAAGGCCCATATCTTCCCCATACCCGGCAAAAAGTTCCACGGGCATTCCTTTTTTTATTTCCGCAATGGTTTGCGGAGATAGATTATACAGGGATATTTCTGATATATCCGGCTCCATTTCTGTAGAAAAAGGAACAAAAAAATCAAAGTCCAGCGTTTCGCTTTCATATTCCAAGCGTCCCAGCCGTATTTGCGCTCTGCGGTTAAAAATCATTCTATCACCACCAGTTCTACTCCATTTCCCATGCTTTCCCAATTGGCCGCCTTTCTCTCTTCAAAAAACGCCGCCGGCACAATTACCGGCAAACTCCGGTCTAATTCGGTTTCTATCTCAAACAGCCTTTGATTTAACA
Source organism: Lachnospiraceae bacterium oral taxon 500 (assembly GCA_002999035.1). NCBI lineage: Bacteria > Bacillati > Bacillota > Clostridia > Lachnospirales > Lachnospiraceae > Lachnospiraceae bacterium oral taxon 500. The sequence continues at coordinate 1,585,071 of CP027241.1, read as the reverse complement.
CGATCTTTTCCCCTAACTTAACCGGCTTTTTTTCCATATTTTCCAGTCGATATAAGTCGGCAGTAAAAAAATCATACGCTTCGTTATAAAAAAAGACCAAAAGAAAACTCTGTCCCTGATAATCGAACTCCGCCTCGCATGGGATTTTTCCCTTGGGAAAAGGAAGATATGATATTTCTTCCCTTTGTTTTTCTTCCAGTTCTATTTCCTTCATTCTTCTTGCCTTGCTCCTTTTTGCATGATGCTTTCTTTCTTCTTTTTTGTTACCGGCTTTTGCATGACCGTAATCTTCCCTTGCTTAGTAACTTCCTTTACTTGCGCGTTAATGGCTTGGTTTCTTATGATTTCCTTTTTTACGGCCTGTTGCACGATTTTACAGGACATATGAAAGGAAAAACCATTCCGGGTTTCCTTATTATGTCCGGTTTCAAGTGTTTCGATGAGCACATTATAAAAGACATTTCGCCCATAATACTGAAGTGTCTCTTTCCCTTTGCTGTACTCTCTTAACTTCATCAAACGAGAAAACGCCTCTTCCCCTACCAAAACTCCCGATACGTTAAACTTAATGGGCTTTTGCCTGACATGATCGGAAATATAGCCCAAATCTTCTACCGGCCTTTCTGTAATTTCATTTTCATAACTAACCGTTTCTTCTGTCGTTGCCGTAAAAATGACCTCGCCTATTTTTGAAGCATTCATTCTCCTCCCCCTAACCCGCTAAGTCCTCATCATCAATGAATTCTTCCCAGAGCTTGCGCAGTTCTTCTTTTGCCATTTGCGCCATCTCCCGCCCTTCACCGGCTCCGTATATGTTTACTACCGGTGCAAACTTTATGCTGCGGTTATTTCTATTGGTTGTATAGGTGCCGCCACTTTCCAGTGCATCATTCGAGTATCGACTTTTTTCCAACAGCATTTTTTCAAAAGATACCATGTTGCTCCCAAGTATTTGCTCTGTATTTCGGTTAGGAAATACATTCGCGCCTCTTGGCAGGGTAACTAACTCCGGGCCTTCCTCACCTACAATCGCCATACCGCCGCTAAAATTAGTAACGCCCTGCGCAAAAGTAGGAATTAAAGGAATATTCACTCCTTTTCCGCCCGCTCCCGGTATCCAGTCTGGAAGTTTTATTTTATTTAACCCGGACAGAAAAGCATTGATTCCACCGATGATAAAATTAATGCTACCCCTAAGTGCGCCGGAGATCATCTCCCAAGTACCGATAAATATACTCTTAACGCCCTCCCATGCTTTACTCCAATCGCCGGTAAAGACCCCCACTAAAAAGTCTGTAAATCCGGACAAGAGCTTAATTGCACCACCAATAACATCCGTAAAATCAAGTGCCAACTTCCCTAGCATTTGTAAAACCCCACCAAAAAAACCTTCTACAACCGGCAGTACCACACCTAAAATAACTTGAACATTGGAAAACAAATTTTGAATATGCGGCCCAAACTCAGAGAATTTTGCTTTGATTGCTTCAATAAACTCCATTCCCTTTGCCTTTACCGTTTCCCAGTTCTTATACAGTAAATAGCCGGCTGCGGCCACTCCTGCAATAATTCCAATCAACGGCCCTAACCCAATGCCCAATGCTGCTGCCGCCCCGCCAAGCCCGCCGGACCCGGCCGCGCCTGCAATTTTACCAAAAAGAGGAGCCAGAAAAGAACCGACTTTAAATACTACTGACAGTCCTTTTACAACTGGGCCAATCGCCGCCGCTAAGGCAATCATTTTCCCAATATTTTTTTTGGTTTGACTGTCCAATTTAGAAAAGGCGGTCATTCCTTCTTTCAGTTTTTTTGTCACTGAATCCAAGGCGTTTTTTAAGTCCTTGCCAAAAGTGTCGAAAAATTGCAGTCCAAGTTCAACCGCTCGATTTTTTAACTCCTTAAGCTGACCCTGCACGGTATCTCCCATGATATCAGCCATTTCCTGCGCCGCGCCGCCGGAGTCTCGGATAGCGCTCCCCACTTTATTAAAATCCGCTTCCGAACTGTTAATAATGGCAAGCATTCCCGACATGGCTTCCCGGCCAAAAACAGAAGAGGCATACTGAGCTTTTTGCGCTTCGCTTAAATTGGAAAAGCCTTTCCTTAAGTCTACCATTAACGCCGACAACGGTTTCATATTTCCTGCGTCATCTACTAAGGATATTCCGAGTTCCTCCATTGCCTTTACCGTTTCCTCGGACGGATCAGCTAACTGAGCCAGAGCGGCTCTAAGCGCTGTACCCGCTTGGCTCGCCTTAATTCCCTGATTTGCCATCAGGCCAACTGCCGTAGCGGTATCTTCCACCGAATAGCCAAGCGCCCCCGCAACCGGCGCCACATACTTAAACGTGTCGCCTAATAAGGCCACATTGGTATTCGATACGCTGGAGGCTTTGGCTAAAACATCTGCAAACCGGCCGCTTTCTTCTGCTGCCATTTTAAAGGCCGTCATCGCGTCCGTCACAATATCCGATACGCTCCCCAAGTCTTCCCCGGAGGCCGTAGCCAGATTTAAAATACTGGGAAGCCCGGCAATCGACTGCTGCGCATCCCAGCCAGCCATGGCCATATACTTTAGGGCGGACGCTTTTTCATTTGCAGAAAAAAGAGGATTCGCACTAACGTCCCGCGCTGCGGCATTTAATTTTCCAAAATCCTCTATACTTGCGCCGGAAATCGCCCGTACTTCCGCCATGGACTGCTCATACTGCATCCCCAAAAATCCGGCTCCCGTAGCTGCCGCAAGAATTGGCTTGGTTACTTTATTCGTTAGGGTACTCCCGATTTTATCCGTAACCTCGCCCGCCTTTTTAAAAGCCTGTCCGATTTTTTCACCAGTCTGCGCCGCTGTCTTTCCCAGTGCGTCCATCTTAGACTTTACTGTATCCGCCGCCTTGGTTCCGATTGCTTTGATGTCGTTTAGCGCTCCCGTTAAAAGCCGACTTTTGGAAGCGGCTTTTGACAAGCTTTCCCCTGCCTTTGTGCGAAAAGATTCCAGCGCTCCTTTGGCCTTTCCCGTCGCTTTTTCAAAAGCAGTTCCAATGTTGCTTTTAACTGACTGCCCTAATTTGGTAATCTTACTGCTGCTAACAAAATTAGCAATGTCTTTTTTTAGACTAATGACTTCTTTTTTTGCTTCTTCTGTACTTTGACCGGCCTTTTTTGCTTCTTTGGAAACAGTCTCAAACGCCTTTCCCATGTCTTTAGAGGCATTATCCGTCGTCTTTCCCAGATTTTGCATATTGCTTTTAAACTGATCCACCGCTTTATCAGCTTTGGCAAGTTCTTCAAAACTCCCGGTAAACTCAATATGAAAACTGACTTCCCGAACGTCCATAATGCCTCCTTCCTACTTTGCTTTCTTCTTCAGCAAATCTTCATAAATTAAAAGAGCCGCATGTGCTTCCATAATCTCAGCAAAGCTCATGCGGGAAACCTCTTCATAACTAAACTTTTCGCTAAATATCAACTTCCAAAACAGCCAATTACTCTTCGCTTTCGCCTTCCATCTTTCTTTTCCGGTTCCTTGTAAGAAACGAATACACCTCTGTCATGAGTTCTTCCAGTTCTTCGACATCACTAAAATCATCCCAGGAAACTTTTGGCGAAAGAATAATTTTGTCAAAAATTTCATCATAAAAAATGGATGGTCTCATATTTCCATCTTTGTCTTTTGCTCTCTCTTGCATTTGATAAACTGCTTTTAGCGGAATATTCTGCAAAGTATATTCCTTTCCGGCAACACAAATCTTTTTTTGTTCAAAACCGAACGCTTCATCAATTTTCATACGAAAACCTCCTATTTTTCTTCAAAGTTCATAACTGCTGCAAAAATTTCATATTCTCTTTCGCCGACTTCCCGGCCAACTTCCACGTTCGCCGGTTTTAATACCCGGCAGTTCGTACCAGTTACTTGCACTGCATGATCATTCATGCTTACAATTGCAACATCAACCTGCGAATTTTTTGTAGTCGCTAACCGGTTTAAATATATATTATGTGGGGAAGTTTCTGCCAAGGTTACCGTAAACTTTCCTGTCCGATCGGCATTCTCTGCATAAGCAACTTCACCCTTTGTTCCGACATGTGGCAGCACACTGTCTTCATTTCTTTCTGCTGATACCATACTGCCCTCGGCATAACCCGTTAGTACTACGCCGCCGACTACAACATTTACTTTTTCTACATCGTAAGTCATCGTTTTCTCCTTCCTAATACTCTAACGTGCCGTTAATGATGCCAGTATGAATTGCTCCAGCCAACTTGGCTGTCCATGTTACATGATGATACCGGCGGTTGGCAATGTCATTTCCGTCTACTTTTTCTTTCGGCAGATAGTTTACTTCAAAGACTCCCTTGCCGTTTTCATCTTTTTCAATAATTCCTTGATCTTCCGCCGCTCGGTTTAATACGCTTTTGCAAACCGCCACCATTTTTGCAATCCCGTCATTGCCGAAGTTGATTTTTTCCGTCTGCGCAGCCAAACTTGCCATTGCCGCATCCATTGTAACCTTAATCCAAAAAGAACCCAAAACGATATCAATATACTCTCCACTTGTCGTCTTTCCTTCGCTGGTCTGTAAAATACCCATTTTTTCTAAATAGGTAAAGCCGTTATTTTTATGGAGTTCCTCTAACTCTGTCTCTGAAATCTGTGCTTCGCTTACACCTGCAATCGTCTTAAACTTAGCGGTCACTCCGCCGATTTTAGCAGTGGCAAGGTAAGCCGCCAGCCCTTCAGCAACATAAGCATTATTTTTATCATGATACATAACAACCGTTTGCTCCGACGCAAGCAATTTTGGTGTTAAAAGACTTTGGCTGGTTACAAAATACATTTTTTCCTGCGTATCAATCCATGCACTGAGCTGCCGAATATCCTCGTTCGCATTCTCCGTTGACACTAAAAAGAAAAAATCTTTATGCTTTTGCGCTGTCTCAGTTAATAAGGCAATCATTCCTTTGTCTTTTTCACCGGAGATAGTTTTAACAATATTCGCTTTTCCGCTGCCAGTAACTTCGACAAAAGGCATCTCTCCTATAGCTGCAATTTTTTGCGTAAAAACAACGGTGTCTGCTGTAGTAGAAAGAGAAAAGCTGGTCTCATTTTTTTCTATCAGTTCTTTTAATACCTGCGCCTCAACCTGCTTTGTGCCGCTATTAAACTCGTTTTTCTCCGCCACTGCACCGGAAGCACGGCAAGTATATTTTACTCCGTTTACGCTGATAATATCGCCGTCTGTAAACTCGGTCGCAATGGTCAAAGTGTATTTCCCTTTTGTCCCAGCAACAAACTCTTTTTGGGTGCTCCCTGCAATCGCTAACTTCTCCGGCCTTGGCTTTTGCGCAAAAATACGGCCAGCAATCTGATAAGCCTTACTTCCTACCGGAACGACTTCTCCAACCTCCGCCATACTTCCACAAATGGTATAAGGCACTTCGTGCTCCATGTCCAGAAGCAAAATTAAGCCAAACCCTTGTCGGCTGACCGCTTTAGTCACTTTTCGAATGTTTGTGGTAAAATCTTTCATGCTTTCCTCCTAATAGTAAAATGCTCCATTGGCTGCGCGGGTTTCTCCCTTATTTGCGTACTGCGAATAAAAAAGTCAAAGCCATAGCGCACTTCATATTCTTCCGTTTCTAAAACACTACGGTTTTGAATTTCCGTTGCCCGAAGCGGTATAATCTCTTTTTCTGATAACTCCTGATAACCGATAAAAAGCAGATATTTTTTTGCTTTTTCCGCTAATTCTCTGGTTTCTGCTTCTGTTTTTCCATAGGCGGAAAAGGAAAGACAGTGCTGAACCTGAACTTTTTTTCTTATTACCTCTCTTCCTTCTGGAAAATATTCTATCTCGCCCATTCCTTCCCTTTCGTTTCCGCTTGTAATAAACTTATACGCCAAATACGGATACTCCGGCCTTTCCGCTGCCTGCTCCTTTGCAATAACCGGACGCTCTAAAAATTTATGCAACAAAAAGACAAGAGTATCTCTGATTTTTGTTGTATTCACTCATCCAGTCCCCCTTGTCTTTTTAAAAAGTAAAGGAACAGTCCACCCGCAAAATCGCTGTAATCCTTTCTTTCCGCGACCTTGTAAAGAAGTCCTTTGTGCTTTATTTCTGTCCCCAGCGGCAGGTTTTCATAGCAGTATAACTTCCGGTCTTCGGTCTTATAGGTTCCATTTTCTGCATATTTTATATCCTGCTGTGTCAATGCGGTGACCGCACCAGTAAACTCTTTTTCTATTTTTTCGCCGCTTTTATATTCTCCGCCTTTGGTATAGTCATATTCCCCTTTTCCGGCAAGATAAGCAGTCAGCTTTCCCTTACTGTATGCGGAAATTAAGTCTTCAAAGTGAAATATCGCTATCGCCTCCTTCTTACGTTACCCGGTAAGTAATTGCATCCTTTAAATGTCCCGTATCAATAAGCGGATTGCTTGACTTTTTTTGGCGAATGGTCAGCGGCGAATTAGCTGGCGTTCTTAAATTAACCAAATATTCCTTTATCTTTCCGGCTGTATATTCCCCTAAAAACGAAAGATAGGTTTCCGCATCCATTGTGCCATCGACCAGTTTTTCCAAAAGCCTTTCCGCTGTGGTTTCAATATTTTTTTGATTGTGATCAAAACCACCTCGGATAAACGAACGCTCTGGAATCACTATTTTTTTAGTTGATTTTTTTAGATGCACTCCAAAGGCTGCCGCAAAAAACTTTCGCATTTTATCTGTTACGACTATCTCGCAGCCAAACTCATTGACATTGGCAATCATCAGCATTTTTTCGCCGCTTTCAGCTAAAATGCCAATCTCCAGCTTTCTGGCTTTTAAGGCTTTTAATTCTTTTAGCAGTTCCGGTACTCTTGATTTGTCCGTTATCTTGATTTTCGTTTTCATCTTGGCACCCGAAGCCTGCGGACAGCATTAAGCAGTTCCCTTTCTTCGCCCGACAGTTCATTCTCCGCATAGGTCTTACTTAAATCCGCTAGGCTTTCCGCTTTGACATTCGGATTTTCCCGATAGGATTTTACTTTCCTATCAAGGAAAAGCCGGATGACATAAGGCATGCTTTCTTCCGTAAATGCCCGATTGCAGTACCGGCTGGCAAAGTCTAACCAATACCTCTTCAGCTCATCCTCGGTTAGTTTACTCATGAGCAGCTGCCTCTTCTAATAAAGCAATCACTTCATCTCTTTTTGCTCCTGCCGAAACATTTAAGCCTTTTTCTTTGGCTAACTCAAGCAGTTCTTCTTTTTTCATTTCTTTATAATTTGTTACTTCCTCCAGGTTTGCTCCCTCTGTCGCAGGTTCTTTTTCCGTTCCTGATTCTGCTTCCGCTTCTAAAGCCTCCACAACTTCTGCCAGTCCAGAAAAATCTTCCGGTCGAATCGTAAGTTCCATGCCTTCGCTGTAGATCGTTCCATCATACTGTACGCTTCCTCTGATTACTTTTGCTTTCATTGCCGCTCCTTTCTTAAATCATTTTTTCCCAATCAAAAAAGGGCTTACTGATTTTATTCAGTAAATCCCTTTTTTGATTAACTCGCTATTTTTGTGATGATTTTGTCTTTTAGATGATTTTCATCTCCAAGGCTGTTTTTGCCAGATTAGCAGAAGAAAGCAGATTTGACAATTTCATTCCCTGCTGAAAACCTACTAAAAAGATTAGCTCAATGCTCCATAAATTTTTTATCCAATAGTTCCATCTTGAAATATTTCCCAAGCAGACCATTTTCTTTCATTACCTCATAGTTCGGATCGCTTTTATCCACCTCTGACGCTTCTTCTGCTTTCAGCTCAATATCTCCAACATTATCTATCAAAAAGTAAAATCCTTTTAGCTCTGACCTTTTAAGTAAATAATGTTCTGATAGCTGAGAAATCATCGCTTTTGCCTTTTCTACCTTAATATCTCCGTCCGGCTCTGCAAGATTTACTTGGATTTTCCTGTTTTCTTTATCAACCGTTACTTCCTTAATTCTTTCATCTGAATAGGCTTTTTCCAGTATTTTTTTGTAATCCTCCGCCTCTCTTACTTCAATCACAAAATTATTTTTGACAAAGTCCTTATTTAGTTTTTTTCTATTCAGCGAAACGTTTCCTACGCCCTCGAAAAATAACTCGACTTTATCTAAATCTTCTCGCTTGGCTAAGAATTCATTTGCCAGCTTATTTGCGATTTCTTTGGCTCGCACTTCATCTGCAAGCTCTGCTTTTTCGTTCGGCTCATCACCTGTTGTCGCCAAATGCAGAGTAAGCGTTTTGTTATCTACATCCGTCTTGACATCTTTGATTTCATTTTTGGAAATAAAGTTTGCTGTCAGAATGGCTTCGTACTCTTGCGGAGTTTTCATATCCAGTTTTCCTGTTAATTTCTGATATAATGTATTAATTACAATCACAGCAAAAATGCCCCCACACACAATCGCAACCATTTTCTCTTTTCTTTTTTTCCTTTCCGTATTTACTTGCTTCATAAAAACCTCCCTGTAAAAAACTATTATATATACTTTACTACTATAACAGTTTTTTACAGAATTTTAAAGCCTTATTTCACCTTTGCAATCAAGATGTTTTCCGCTTCCGGGAAACTCGGCAGCACCGTTGCCACTGCCTTTGTCCATCTCGCCACCGGGTCAGCCGTCCGATAGATCATTGCCAGCACATTTCCGACTTGCTCGGTATCAACGCCCGTTCCGGCAAGCTCAATTTCTTCCGCCGTTAAGCCGTACACCGTTTCGCCAAGGAAGCCGTCCGGCATCAGCACTACTTTATTGGCGTCAAAAAATCGTAATGTCTGATAAGTTCCATTCGCCTGCTCTTTGCGGTACTTCGCATCATAGGAAGCAAACTTTGGAAGCCCTTGCTGCTCTAAAAATGCATTTAATTCTGCCTTGGTTACCAGCTTATTGGTATTCCCGAAAATATTCTTCCGCACCTTATCATGCCGAAGCAGCAAGGAAAGTACCGAACTACTCGTTAAGGCACGGGTCGGAATCACACCGGTTCTGGCGATTACACTGTCTGTCCAGTCGTAAATATCTTTTAGCGGATCAGAGTCGGCATGTGTCCAGGCGGAGTTTCCGGCATTGGTTTTCAGCGCATCGCTTGGTACACCATAGTCAAGTGTTACATTCACGCCATTTTCATTCACTGCCAATTTTCCGGTAGTCAACACTTCCATCCGCATTGCTTCTGCTCTGGTTAAGACTGCCAGCACCATGGTATCGACATCATTAAAAACCTGTTCCTTGGCTTTTTCAAACTCCTTATTGGTTCGAGGCGTTTGCAGCTTAATTAAAAGCTCCTCATCCATTCGGATTTTTCTTTTGACCAGCGCAAGCCGTTCTTTGACCGCCTCGAGGGCATCTCTGGAAGCAATTTCACTTTCTGAATTAAAGGCATGCACCGAAGCTGAAACCGGCAAGTGGCTACCGCCTTTGATATATTCAAGGTCAATTTCTTCAATTTTTTTCTCCGGAAAGAGAGTTAATCCCAAAAACTCCGGGAACTTCCTTTCTTTTAAATAATCCAATAGTACTGCGGCTGAAAACACTTCTTCAAACTTAAATAATCCCATATTCTTCTCCTCTCCTTACATGAACTTAATTTCTTTTAATGCGGTTTTCGCAGTTTCTTGCGGCACTTCCGGCAAGCGGCCTGCTAAGACAATGCCGGAAATTAAAAATGCTCCAAATCCATCTCCAGCAGTTACATCTACATCTTCCAGTAAAATTCCCTTTGCCTGTGCATCATTGCTTGGCAAGATGGTACCTGCCTTAACAATCTTTCGCCCCTCAAAGGCTACTCCTTTGCTTTGCGGTACAGCCCCCGATGCGGAAATAAACTTTTCACTTTTTAAAAAATTAACAGTTTCCCGTAAAATTGTTGTTTGTTCTACTTTCATAATCATTCCCCTTTCTTATGCCCACGGATTGTTTGCGGGTCTAGCTACTTCATTTCTCTTTTCCGCATATCCCTTGCCGGCACTTGCTTTTTCAGAACCGGTATCCCCGGTTTTCATGGTTATGCCTTGAATTCTCTTATTGACTTCCTCTTGCACAGCTTCACGGAATGCTTTCCCAAACTCCTTAATATTAGCGGTCATTTCTTCTTTGGTTTCGGAAAGATTTGTAAAATATCCGGCAAAGGCCGATGGAATATGATTCTTAAGCAGCTCATCCTTAACATCTGCTGCTCTTTCTTTTTGCAGCAATACTTTTTCTCTTTCTTCCAGCTCAGCTGCTTTCTTCTTTTGCTCCTCGGCGGCTCTTTCTTCTTTGGAAAGTTTGGAAAGCCGCTCATTTTCTACCTTTTCATTTTCCCAAGCTGCTTTCATTTCCTCAACTTCTTTTTCCGTAAAAGTTTTGGCGGTGTTTTTTTCTTCCTGAGCCAGCTGCTTGTTTTCTGCACCGGTTGCTTTTGTTTCATTGGTGTCTTTGGTTTCCTTCGTTTCCTCGGTCGTTACCTCTGTGTTTTGATTTTCCTGATCCATTACTTTCTTCCTTTCCTGGTCATTTTTATGCAATATAAAAGAAGCCTACTCTTGTAAGCTCCTTATTGTTATTTTATTCGATTCCGTATTTTTTCTGCAATTCCTTTAACTTCTTTAACCAAACCTGATGCAGTGCTTTAACCTCCACCTCAAGTGGATGATCTAAACCCGGTACAGGATGCTCTCTCATTTTTTCACTAATTTTCCTGTTTTCCTCCGCATACCATTTTATTAGCTCATCCGACTCTTCTTTATATGTCATTCCTTCACCTCCTCAAAAGTAATACCTATACTTTCCTTTAATTCGTTCATAATATGATATTGCCTATAATCGGATAATTTTTCTGGTATTTCTTTATTTCTCGCTTTATCTCCATAGGCAAACGTAGCTTCCTGATAAGCTTCAAGAACTTCTGAACCTGATAATTGATCTTTATAGCTCATTTTAAACCGTCCAAGGTCGCAAGTCAATTGCATTTCTTTTAATTGATACTGATATAGTCCTTGAATGTCCTGTTCACTAAAGCAATCTCCAACCCCACTCCCCGGTGGATGGTTGTGAATTACAATTGCATTTTTTAAGTTATCCACTCCGATTGTAGTGATATTGACATTTGCCGAAATACCGTCGATATAATAGGCTTTGTTATTCTCCGCTATAACAATAGCCTTTTCAATATCCCAGTCCTTACTTTCTTTGGCAAAATCCGAAAACAGCTTATCAATCTGCTCTCTATCGTTATAGTCAATATCCTCTATCTTGGTGATAATGCCGTCTTGACCGGAATTGTCGGCTTCGTACTTTCCCGAACTAAGTCCTTTTCTTTCCTCCTCCAAATCTATCGCCTGAAAGCACCGACAATTGATATCATGTTCGGCATATCCGGTCAGGTGCGGAGCTTTTGCTTTTCTCCCCTCCGGCAAAGTAAAGTCTTCTTTATACCCGACCGTCTGTCCTTCCATCTTGATATGGCTCACTTTGTCGATTGCTTTCATCCCTCGAACTCTCTCATCCTTGACTGTTCGCCAAGTCTTTACCATAGCAAGTCCCGCTTTATCAAACTTATCTAGGGTTTTTTGCTGTGTGTTTGCATATACCCTTGCTCCCTCGGTTCGGATAATTGTCATCGGCTTTCCCACATCAGTGCCCAGCTCATTTTTTAAGCTATCGCTTAATTCCTTATACGTCTTGCCTTTTGCCAGTCCATCCGACAAAGTCTTATTCACCGAGTGAATGATATCATTCCGATGCTTTCCCAACCTCTCTGCCCAGTGAAAGCCTTTCATTTTTTCGTTCACAATTTCATTAATATTTAATGGCTTTTGAATGGCATTTAAAGTCTTACCGTCATCGCCTAAAAGCTTAATCTGAAATGGAACGGCTTTTTTATTGCTGTTTGCCGCCTGAAAAACAATATGAAAGGTATTCTTCTCCGCTTTCATTCCCACTTGCATAAGAAAATCCTCGGTTTGCTGCTTATTATTCTCATACAGCTTAGAAAGCAGCTTATCCATAGCTGACAGCATTTTCCGCTTGGCACTGTGCGGAAAGGACTTGTCGCTTAGCTTTCCGTCCTTTTCGTAGCGGTCAAATTGTTTTCGCAACAGATTTCTTGCTTCTTCTAATGCTTTTCTATATCTGACAATCAGCTCCTTTTGCTGCCCTTGTACTGCTTTTTCAAACTCCATCGCTAAGCGTTTAAACTCATTCGGTAGATTCATAAGAAACTCCATCCAGATCAACATACGCTGCTTTTTCTTCTTCGATTTTTTCCAGCTCCGTCTGCACATTGTCAATGATTTTTAAGTGTGAAAGGGCTGTCTGCTTGGAAACAATGTTTTGTAGCATTGTAACAATTTCTACATTTTCTTTGTCATTGACCGGGAGATTTCGTTGAAACTTAATATCAATATCCCGCCAGTCATAGTTGTTTCCCAGAAAGTTTAGATACCGGCAAATGATTTCCAGCCGCCTTTGCAAGCTTTTTTTAAATTTTCTTTCTTTCTTAACCGCAAGCTGTTCCAGTCCTAAGAGTTTATACAGCATAGCAATTCCCGATGAATTCCCTGCAAAATTTTCATCGGATAAATTCGGAACCATGGAAAACTTATGAATATCATTGTCCAATCGCTCCGAAATATACTTCGTTTCCTCAAAATTACTTTGTTTTTGCAAAAATCCGGCTTCTCCTTTTTCTTTTAGAAGTAAAACCCTTAACTTTCGCATTTTCTCAATGTCTGATTCGTCGGTTTCGTCCATCCCGATGAGATACATATAACAATTGGCAAAGTACTCTAAATTATTCATACTATCTGATCCGGCTTTGTCATACGCATCAATCAAAGTGATGACTTTCTCAAAATCTCCTTGTTTTTCTTCGTTATTCCAAAATTCAATTACCGGAACCATTCCAAAGAAATGTTGTACGGTATCTTCCAGTAATAGAGAACTGCCATTTTTAGTATAATATCGTATTTCTGATGCTGTGTAGACTTCTATCTTTCGGATTTTCTTTTCGCCTGTTTCATAATCATACCAACGAATCGCAAAACGGATTTCCGGTGATAAGGCATAGTCATACACACATAGCATCTGTTCTGCTTGTACTTTTGCAACTCTAAGCCTTGGGCGCTTGTTTTTATCAAAGTCTTTGGCATCTAAATACACGATTTCAAAGCAGCGCCCTTTAATCGATGTCTGTTTGGCAACTTCCAGATTATGCTCTTGCTCATCCGTATAATCCAGCAAATCCTGTATTTCTTTCATAAAGTCATTGTTTGTTGCGGAATAAGTTACCGGCTTTCCAATAAAATAACCCGTTGCCATATCCGTAATATAGCCAGAATAGGCATTTGCCAATTTATTATTAATTTTTCCATCTGAGATGGAGGCTCTGCTTAAAATCGCAGTGTCATTTTCATAATACTGTTGCAGCTTTAAAAAGCGCTTGCCGTAGTCTCTTTCATAGCGGTTAATCATCTTTATAATCAATTTTTCACTGATTTCTTCTTCGGTGCGATACATATAGCCTCCTTTCTTTAAAATAAGCCAAATTTACGAATGTCAAGCAGTCGGTTCTTTCTTTTGCGTTTGGTTGCCAGTGTCCTTACGCCTTCTAATGCATCTGGCCCATCATCGTGTGCCGCCATCGGGAAATATTTTAACTGCTCCAGTAGTAGCTTTTGCTTTGCTTGGAACTTAATATATTTGTTTTTAATATCTGGCTGCAAAGTTTGCACACGCATGGTTTTATCCGATGATTGCTGCACCTCTGTAATTGGCAAATAGATTCCACATCTTGCGCTTTCCTTTGCCAGCGCTTCTTTTAAGAACCACTGGAATTGGTTGGTTTCTGCACCAAAATCTTTATACTTCTTGCCGAACTCTTTCCAAATCCAGACCGCTTTATTAAGCGTGTCCATAATAATTTTATCTGGATGTCTTCTTTCGATATCTGCATCTAAGACATACATATAGCCAGTTTCCGTGTCCAGCACCAAAGTAACAATTGCACTGTAGTCGCTTTTTTTTGTTTTCCCCAGTGACGGATCAACAAAAGCATAAAACCAATACTTTGCCTCTCGAAAGTCGAAATCAAGCGGATTAAAGTACTCAAACCATTCTTCATTGAATAAACAATCTTCTGGATTGATCGGTTCATTTTGCAGCTCTGAAAAAAATGCCGCCTCACCTTCGGAAACTTTGATTTTCATTAGTTCCACGTAGGGAAGCTTTTCTTCCCAAAGAACCTTTGTGCCTGCCAGCATTTCTGATTTATTCTTTTCAAAGAATTCGTTTGCTTTCCGTTCTCTGTCCTTATCCGACAGATTTGTGTATATCGTTTCCCATGTATCCCAAAGCGGAGAAGCCGAAAAACTTTCCACTGCTTGATATTTCATGCTCTGATAGGCTGCATTTTTTAGCACATCCGCCAGTAAGCTATCATAATGGAGCATCGTGCCAATGAAAATAAAGTCTGTATAACTATCTCCAGCTTTACTAACTGCCTTATAGTACCAGTCTTTCAGTTTCTTTCTTTGCTCTGCCGTTCTTACCAGTTCATCGTTTTCGGTATCATCTAATACAATCAAGTCCGGCCGCCACTGTTTATGCTTTAAACCACGCATTTTTTGTGCTGCGCCCTTGGCTTGCACCTTAATTTTTGATTTTGTTACAATCACATCTTCCCGCCAGATTTTTCCAGAAAGACTTCCAAAGTCCGTAAGAATCGCTTCATTTTCTTCGATTTCTTCCTTAATCGCTTCCAGAAAGCCTTTGCTTTGGTCGTAAGTATCTGAAATAATGACTATAAAATGCTTATAGGCATATAAAACCGCATGAAGCACATCTTTAAAGGTCAGATTGGTCGATTTGGCATGACCACGAGGTGCCGCCACCACTCTTTTAACGCCTTGCTTTTTATTAACTTCTTTTGCGTTTCTGATTGGATTTATATTTTTTAAAACTCCATTTTCCCAGATATCATCTAATTCCTCATGAAACTTCGGTGATTTTCTGCTGAAAAAGTGCGGAAAGTATGCTCTTCCAAAGTAAGAGAGATCAATAGCAGCTAACTTTTTTCGAATCCCGTCTGAGCCGAAAATAGGCTTTCCAGCAATGTACTCGGCATAAAGTTTTATTCTTTCTGGACTATTATCTTTTGCAAGATATTCTTCGAGTAGCTTTCTCTGAAGTATGTCATATTCTTTTTCATCTTGGCAGACTTCATCTACTTCATGCTCCAAAAAGTCTTTTAAAAGCCTTTTAACAGACTTTTCTCTTACTTTGTTTTTCATCTTTTCCTCCTTCCCAAAAATTCACCCCGCCTAATTTGCGTTTCTTTCAAAAAAATGCTCTATGCGGTCTGTTCTACCTGCAAGGCATTTGAAAAAAATTTGAACGCATTTTGAACGCTTTTGAACGCATTTTTTGATATCCTATCTTGAACCATTTTTTTGCATGGTTTTGACCGGAAAGGAGAGACCCATTTCCGGCTTTTCTTTTTTGATCCCTAAGGCATTTTCTTCGGAGCGAATCAACGAAGATGGTTTCTTAGATGCTTTTTATGATCTGGCAGGGCAGAAGGGCAGTAACCGTCTCCCCTTGAAACGGCAGCCTCAGCCGTACTGTCCCTGACCGGTGTAGCACCTTATCGACATAAGGCGCCAGTTCCTCAATATTTATCTGCCAAGTGCCGTCCGCCTCTTTCCTTGCCGTAACATCCTGCGGCCGACTAAGCAGCCGAATATAGGCAGCTTCTTCTTTCGATATCGGTTCTGGCTTTTCTCTCGGCAAAAAATGCAGCACATAGGGGACTTTTCGCATTGCGTAGTAGTCGGTATCCGTTAGTTCCTTTAAGGACAAGAACACATACCCCGGAAAATAAATGACTTTTTTAAAGGTAACCGCACCGCCCCGGCGCTGCGGGATTTCCTGCCTGGGCACATATCCTTTATAACTGCGCTTTTTTAGTTCCCGCCAAACCTCTTCTTCTTTTCCGGTTAAAACCTGAAGGACATAAATCATTTCTTCTCCTCCTGTTTTTTCTCATTTAAGAAGTCGCTGACCTGTGCGTATAAATCCGGTCGTTCTTTTGCAAGAGCATCAAAGAACGTTTTATTGACCTTTTCATACCCAGCTTCTAAAATGTCTTGATTCTTCAGGTCAAGATTTTTCTTATAGGCAGCCGTCCGAACAAGATTATTAATCTGAGTCAGCAGCTTATCCGGCGAAACAATCATCAGCTCCTCGGCGGTTAATGTCTGAACCCTTTCCATCATCAAATGAGAAAGCAGTCTCACCATTCCCTCGGTGGTATCAAGATCAGGGTATCTGTCCATTTCCTCTGCAATTGCCCGAAAGTTTTCTTGTGCCAAACGAAGGGATTGCAGGCTTGCCTTTAATCCTTTTGCATGCCGCCAGACGGAGGCGATTGAAATATCAAATCCACTTTGCCTTATGAAGTCAACGATTTCTTTATAGGTAAAATCATTGCGAATCATCATCTCCACCGCTTCTTTTAAGTCCACAGGAAGCCCATCTATAATGGAGTGCTTTCGATTTCCTGCCATAACTACACCTCTACGGCTTCATCGGTAATGCGATACGCCGCCAGCTTCATTCCCTGACCGCTAAGCGCAACTTCTAAGTCTTGTCTGCGCCGATCTTCCCAGCTCGCCTTTTCTCTGCTTCGCTTCTTTCTTAATTCTAAATATCCGCTTTTGATTAAAAAAATCATGCTTTTGTCAAAGTCATATCCTGCCATGTCATTCTCCAGTGCTGTCCGAACCACTTCCAGTTCCACCCATTCTCCCGCCAGGATATTGACTACTCGGATAATTCGGCCATTATTGCGGGCAAAGCTTTCCGCTTCCAGCTTACGCCTGATTTCCTGCTCAAAGTCCATCATCTTCTCCTTTCCATTTCCGTGATGATATCCAAGATTTTTTCTACTTTATTATCAATCTTAGCCATCTCCCGGATAAAATCTTGTTTATGAATATAGTTGACGCGCACCTCATTGAGTTCTTCCTGCAGTTTTTCAGTTTTTAAGAGAAGATTTTTAATATCTTCCTCATTGCAGTTCTTTTCCAGCTGGCTGACCCGTTTTTCCATTTCGTCAAAGCGGTTCATCGTCCGGTTAAAAACCCAGGAGACGACCGCGCCAACAATGGCGGCAACAGCCGGGATCATAACGGCAATTGCTTTAATGATCTGCATGGTGGCTTCGTCAAACATTTCTTTTTTCCTTTCTCCTAGAATTTTAAAAGCGTTATACTCATTGCAATCAGTATAACGCTTTCCTCTAAACTGCGCTAATAAAGCGCTTTAGAAATTGAGTTTAAAAATCAAAGGCAATCTGTCCTTGAAGGGGACTGTTCTTTTCATCTACGATTTTTCGGATTGCTACTTCCGTTAAATTGTATTTTTGCGCCAACACTTTATAATCGCCTCGAAATTCCTCTCTGATTTTTTTATCCCTTAACGTTCGTAAAAAACTATCTCGCTTGTAGACGTATATGCTGCTGCCGCCGTAGACTTCTACAAGCTTTTTGTAGTTTTCAATGCCAATCAGCTCTGCCAAGGCTTTTTGCTGCTCATCGGCAATATCTTCCATCTTCAGCTCATCCAGCACGCCAAGCTCCTCCCTCTTATTTTGTTTCCAGTATTTGTTTCTTCTTTGCCGCCTGCAAATATCGCTTTAACATTTCAATTAACTTGTTCCCTTGCTCTGCGGATACCCACGAAAACGGATTTTTTACATCAGCATCCATGCTTAAAATCTTTTTCATTGCCCCGCACATCCTCTCGCCAGCTGTTTTCCCTTCCTCGCTTGGGGAATGCTCCATAATCTGATACATCAAACTCCACGCCTTTTTTATCTGCCCGCTGCTCATCCGACCAGATGCATTCTTATTTTCCACCTCCTGCAAAAGCCGCCCCCGGACTTTTTTATATTCGGCCTCTGTCAGTTTTTTTACAGAATCTTTCCCGGTAAGCCCGGAAACGATTTGATGAAAATTATCTTCCTTATTTCCCGACTCAAGAAGCCCTGCCCGAGCCGCCATGCCATAGAGTTTGCCGATTTGTTCTTTTGTGATTGCTCCCATGATTATTCCCTACTTTTCATAAGTCAGTCCCAGTGATAAGCTATCCTCGACAAAAATCGCTTTTTTCAGTTCCTCTTTGTCCACTTTTTCGATATCAAAAAACCTGGTTACCAGTTCATAATTGCGCTGCCGCCGAATGGCGTCCAGTTCTTCTTCTGCCGGGGCAGTAACGCCTGCGCTTTTTAAAAGGCGGCTATCGGCTGCATACTCGCCTTTTAGCTTTTTGAGCAGCATTTTCCTTTGCTTGTCGTCAGAAACTCCCAAATCCGAAAGCAGAAGTTTTTCTAAGTCACAATCTTCATAATCCCCTAAATAAAGGACAATCAGTGCATCTTTAAACTTTTTATCCGGATCATACTTGACTTCTTCTTTCTTTGTAACTTTTTCCGTGACGATAGAGCCAAGGACACCCACTAACCGGCTGTAATTATCAATCTCTAATTTTTGCTTATACCCGATTTCGCAGCTTCCACTTTCGCTAAAGATTTGGAAAAAACGGAGATTTTTATTTTCCATCTCCCGAAGCCCTTCGGCCTGAAGGTGCGCCTTTACCTCATTTAACTTGGCTGTCCTCTCCTTAATTTCCTTATCCAGCCGAATGGCTTCTTCTACAAGTTCTTTTCTATTTTTCATGGTTCTCTCCTTTCTCTTTTGTCTTGATCACTTCTTCCGCACATCCGGCACAAATGAATTTTCCCCTTACTTTTGTTAAATCTTCATTTGTACCGCAAAAAATACAACTTCCTTCTATTCGCTGAATGAAAAAATTTCCTGCTTCGTCCTTCTCAATTTTTACCTTTTCCCCTGCGGTAAGCCCCAGTTCTCGCCTAAGGTGACCGGGAATTGTGATGCTTCCCGTTTTACTGATTTTCTTTTCATTCATCATTTTTTTCTTCTCCTTTTAAAATCTGCTCTGCTTTTTGAATGACTCCCTCACGCCGAATCTGCCCGATTCCCGGTACGCCCTCAAGCGCTTCTTGATAGGCGGCTCTTGCTTTTCTCTCGCCCTCTGCCCGCACACTCTCTAAATACCGATCCATCTGGGCATGATCCATTTTTTTGATTTCCTGATACTTCTTCCGGTTTAGCTTCATCTTTTTCCTCTCTTTCTATCGCAAGCAAAAGCTCTCCTATGCTCCGCGCTGCCGCCGGTATCCCATAAAGCGCCAAGTAAACGGCCGGCAGAATAAAGATTTCTCCACCTACCGCATGATATCCCCGTTGCCGGTATGCCAGTTCTGATCCGTATTGCGCCAACAATAGTCCTAAAAACGTTGTAAATACAAACTTTACCATTCCCCTATCCATTGTCATCTATCTCCTATTTTTCCTCTATTTTAGTAATTTGCGTCATCGGTATGCTGACCTCTATTCCTGCTACTTCAAAAATCAAATCATCACCCTTAAACTCAACATATTCCGCTTCGGCCTCTAATGTTATCTTATACTTTTCCCCATTTTTTAGTTCTTGTTCCTGATGATTTCCATATTCATCTTCATAGCCTAATGTACAATTCTTTCCATATATAAAGTTCATTTCACACCCTCCTAAATCATCATATGCATATGCTTGGCCATGCTCACTAAGCCCTCATAGCTGATGTTCTCATTGTCGTATGCATTGCTAAACAAGTTATTCGCTCCCCGGATGGCTTCCCGGCTCTGGGCAATTTTTAGCATAAAGTCAATGGATTTTTCATCTGTCAGCTCCGGGTAAAGCATTTGAATGTCTTTCTTGCGAATATCTGAAGTTTGGAAAACCGGCTTTTGAATGGTTCGGTTGGCGATTTGTTCAAACACCGCATCTTGCCTGCCGCCGAACCTTGTTATCGTTGTGCTGTTGCCCACAAACACGATTCCAAGTGTCATGTTTCTATCAAGAAAATAGTCCGAAAACCCGCGGAGCGTTTCAATCACCTTGAGGGACAAATGCTGGGCTTCGTCAAATACAAGTACCATGCCATCCCGAAGCTTTTCCAAAATTGCCATGTACATATCATCATTGGTTCGTACATTGGCAATATTGAGCTCCTTACAAAGCTTTTTTAATATTGGTTTAACGGTATTTAAACAGGGATTAGCGGTAATCCAAAGGCAAGTCCCTTGGCTTTCTGCCGCATACTTGCGGATGGCTCTGGTCTTTCCGATTCCGGCTGCCCCCGAAATGGCTAAGAGCCCGCCTTTAATCTGAGCATTCCGAATATAGGCATAAACGCTTTCGGAAATGGAAGTTGGCACATAGGTTTCCGCCTGCCGTCCGGCCTTGGCTTCTTCCTTGATCTGAAAGTAATTCGCCAAAATCTCATACTGCTTTTCTTCCGCCCCGCCGTACTCACCTTTCCTTAGCGGCGTCATGATGCTGGGAGAAATGCCGACCAGTCTACATGCTTTGGCTTGACTTCCTACTTTTTGAGCCAGCTTATCAAACTCTTTTAATAGATGTTCTTTTTGTTCTCTTTCCATAATGACCTCCTATCTTTGTTATGCAATCAACAGCATAAGGCTATATTACGATTTTTCTTGTAAAAACGGATTCTTATCTGCCTTTTCTCCTTTCTCCGTTCCGGTTCATCCGGTCAATATCAATGACGACCGCCGCTTCTGTTCCCGTTGCCTGACAAAGCTGCTTTTCTTCAAAGCGCCTTACTTCTACCAGATTACTTTGCTCGATCAGCGTTCCCTCGGTCAATCGGTGCGCTTTTCGGATTTGCAGATCCAAAATATCAATCTTGGTATCTGACCGCATATTCGCAAACATATCTTTGGCATACTGTTTCACTGATTTTCTAACACTTGCTAACTTTTCGTTTGCTTCGGCCAGTCTATCCGTGTCGCTTTCAAGGAAGTTTAAGAGCAACGTTCGTTCCACTTCCCATGTCGCCATATATCTGTCTTCCATGTCGTAAATGCGAACGCTGGATAAATCCGTCGGATCATACCGGACAAGAACTTCTCTGCCAAAGTGCAGCCAAGAATCCGCTGCCATAAAATAGATTTTTTCTTTTGCAATCTCCACGAATACCCCTTTTCTGCCAACTTTCTGCTTTTTCCCGCGAAGCAGAAAAAGGTCAAGGTCATCCTCTGTCATTAATACTTGCTTTATGTGTTTTAACCCCTCATTAAATACCTCTATTTTGGTCATGCCTTGATATTTCCGCTTTTCTGCGCCGCCATAAGGCTCGCAATTTTCTTTTTCGATTAAAAGCGCCAAGTCATCCCGAAGTTTGGAATCCGTTGGAATATTCCCTTTTTTGAGCTGGCTTTTCAGGCTCTCCGGTCGCTCGGTAATGTTGCCGCCAGTGTAAGTGGAAAATAATTTGCTGATATGCTCTTTAAAACTAAGAAAAAATCGCTCTACCGGTTTTGCTCTGGCATTTTTGACCTTTGCCGTCCGAATTTCAATCCCCATCCGGCCAAGAATGGTAAGAGCGTATTCGATTTCATTCTCCGGTTTTTGACTCCGTTTTCCCCGGCCGCCAAAGTCATAACTCATAAACTCGCTACCGTTGTCGGCGTAGATTACTTTCGGTACACCGCAGCGCTTAATCCCATGCCGCAGGGCAAAAAGCGTGGAGTTAATGCTGGGATCATTGGTAATATTCCAGCCGGTTAAAATCCCGGACTTCGCATCCCAAAAGGCCGTTAAATACATGCGATGATTGTCTTTTTTCCCATTATCATAAGTACTGATAATATCCAGTGTGTGGTTATCGGTTACCCAGACATCATTGACCTGCAATTCGTCATAGGCTCGTTCAATATAGGGCAGGCACTCGTCGTCCAGTGCTTTCGCGCCTTGGCGCAAATAAGTCTGGACTGCTAACGGCACTTCTTTTTCTAACTTCCGGCGAAAGGTACGCTCGCTGGGCATAACTTCCAAAAAATGCGGATAAAACTCTTTTGTCCATTGAAATGTGTCCTTGTAGACCTTCGCCAGTGCCGGTTGTCTTTCATCGAGATAGTAAAACAAAAACGCATCCCATACTTCAGCCGGCATCGAAGAATTTCCTTTGTTCCAACCACCCCGCTTATCCAGTAGCCCTTCATAATCACCGTTGCGGTAAAAGAAAAATTTTCGATACAGCACGCTACTGCTGACCGTAAGGTTACTCCCTCTACGAAAGAGTTCCGCATTAATGGCTGCAATAATATTTTTATCTGCTTCGGTTTTGTTGTGATATAGTGCCCGTTCGGTCTGCCATTGCTTTAAGATTTCAATCCATTCCCGGATTTCTTCTCGCTCCCTTTCATTAAAATCCGAAAAACTCTTTTTTTCTTCCTTTAACCCCTTGCCGTAATGAGCAGAATCCTTTGCTTCCGGTAAAAATAATTCTTCTTGTTTTAAATATTTTCTTTGCACGTTCTCCGGCAGATCTTCTAATCTTATAAGATATTCGGTTTGCCCATTTTTTTTATTTTTCTGCTCCATGGCTATAAGACTATGTTCTGCAATTTTTCTTCTTACTGTCCTTACGGAGCAATCCATTAATTCTGCTACTTCCTTTACGGTCAGCAATCATCACACCTCCCTTCTTTTAATTCTTTGTTCCATAATCTTGCGTTCTATTTCAGCATAATCTTCTTCTCGTTGCTGATAGTTATTAAACGTTGTTTGTTTGACCGTTCCGGCTGACTTAAACTTTTCTGACAGAGGATAAATGC
This sequence comes from Lachnospiraceae bacterium oral taxon 500, assembly GCA_002999035.1. Taxonomy (NCBI): domain Bacteria; kingdom Bacillati; phylum Bacillota; class Clostridia; order Lachnospirales; family Lachnospiraceae; species Lachnospiraceae bacterium oral taxon 500. Next base: position 1,562,302 of record CP027241.1, on the reverse strand, counting down.
TTTTCCAGCCATTCATTGTGCTTTGCTCAACTAACACAATCTTATCCTTTGTTGTCTTAGCTATCTCATCAAGCTTTCGCAGCTGCATTTCTGCCGCCCGAACCGTGAGCGGAGAACGTGCTTTTTTTCTCATATCCGCAAAGTCAAACAAACTTTGCAAAAGCGTTTCATCTTCTGTATACGCCCGAAAGAGCGCATCCAGTGCTCCCTTTTTTACAGCTGACTCTTTTTTGGTAGTCGGTCTTTGTTCTTCTAAAAGTGTTTTAATATCATTTAAAAGCTGTTTAATGTCATTTAAACTTTCAACGATTTCGTTCATTTGCTACCTCTTATAGAGTGTTTTTCTAAAATATAGTTTAAAGTTGATATTGCAACCCCCGTTCGGTACGGGTAAACATCCTTTTCTTCTATTTTGTGACCGAATTTTTCCCCGTAAATCTTCGCCCATTCTTCCACATCCATCTCCAACATTTCTTTTATTTCTTTTAATTCTTTAATTTCTTTTAGTATTTCTTCTTTTTTCATTTCTTTCCCATTCTCCTTCTTAAATTACAGATTCCAGTTCTTCGGCTGGCCATAAGATTTCATTGATTCTTTGGCGGTATTTGTATCCACCTTTTCTTCCAGTTAAGATTTGAGTAATGTAATTCTCATTCATTTTCACTTTTTGCGCCAATTCCCTTTGCGTCATATCTAATTCAATCAGCCTTTGCTTTACCTTTTTTCCATAAAATGTTGTTTTATTATTTTTCATATATTTTTCCTTTCCAATATTGAATTTTATGATATACTATAAAAAACATTTCTTTTCTTTTATTGGGAATATTTATTGCCGCATATATATAATAATACGATTTTTCGTATTTGTCAATAGAATAGTTAGATATTTCTTATTTCAGGAGGTCTGTGTGGATTATCAAAATGATTTAATTTTAGAACGTATTCTCGAAACCCTAAAAAACAAAGGAATTACAGAAAAAGAACTTTTAACTGCTTTAAAGATCAATACGAGTTTTCTTACTGACTGGAAAAAAGGTAGATTAAAATCTCCATCCGTCGATAAGATTATTTTGATTGCAAATTATTTAAATCTTTCTCTCGATTGGTTGGCCAGCGGAAAATATTCCGCTTCCTATAATTTAGAAGAATTAAAAATTCTTTCTGATTATAAAATGATTTCTGCTGAAAACAAAGAAGCTGTTCAAACACTGCTTGATCTATTTGTTAAACAAGCCTCAAAATCCGAAATTATCAAAGAAGAAACCAGAGATGTCGAATATTATTTAAATGCTGTAAGTGCCGGTACTGGTCAGTTGCTTTTTGATGATTCTGCTGCCGATACTTTATCTATACCTGATATTATCGAATACAAAAAGGTTGATTATGCTGTAAGGGTTTCCGGTTCAAGTATGGAACCTAAATTTTCTAATAATGATATCCTATTGGTTCAATCTTCCAGCTCCGTAGACCTTGGCGAAATTGGAATTTTCTGCGTTGATGATGAAGTTTTTGTGAAAAAATTAGGAAAAAATGAATTGATCTCTTTAAACCCTGAATTTGATAATATTCCTTTGAATGAAAATAGTAGATGTTTAGGTCGCATCATTGATTCTTTAAAGCCTAATTTTTTTAAATCATAAAGGAAAGAAAGTTGTCCTTTCAATTTTTGAACATATTGCCAGCAATCCCGCTAAAATAGCCTGACGGCCACGATGTCCGCAGTTGCTTAAAAAATGTCCGCAGTGTCCGCAGTAATTTTTGGCTTTTGGTAAACTTAGTAAAGTTGTAAAATACCTATTTGAATGGGTTTTGAACGGTTTTTTATTTTCTTATCCTGCTTTTTGGGAATTTCCGTGAGAATTCTTGGGAATTTGGATAGATTTGAACGGTTTTTTAAGATTTGAATAATTTTGCCGTTTCTTTAAAATGCTTATTTTAATGGTGTTTGAACGTTTTTAGAATGATTTTTGAATGAAATTTTAATACTACGATTTTTTGATAATTTTGAAAGGAGCTTGTCCGATTTTTTTCTGACAGCTCCTTTTTGATTTTTCGGTTGTTTTTCGTTTTTTCACATTTGAATTTCGTTGATTTTTAGCCTTTTTTCGGGGTTTTTCTTTTTTTTACGTTTTTTTTCGGATGAAATGGTTTTTTTGTATTATGTGTGTCAGATTACACAAGAATAGCCCTATCAAAAGAATAAATGCCAAAAATCTTTCTATTTTCATAATCTTCCTCTTTTTCTAATGTCTAAATATTGTTTGCTCCTTTCAGGTTCTACGGTCCTCCTTCCGTTTCAAAAATATTTTTTGTGCCGGCGGAGCGACCGACACCGCAACAGTATACCACAAGTTCTGTTAAAATGTAACAAAAAAATCTGTTTTATTTTTTTCATCCCGAGTTTGCCACTTACGCAAAAAGATCGTGTCAGCGAAAAAACAGGAGAGATTTTGGATTCTTCTAAAATGCGAGAACCATAAGGGCGCAGCTTACGCTGTTCCCAAGTAAGAGTGAATTACAAGCGTTCCCGCACCATCATAAGGGTATATCCAAGCAAATTTTTCCCTTTCCATTTTGTTTTATCAAACCTGTCGGGATCTTTCATCCCACAACTCTTTAGCACTCATGGTATTGACATAAGCTTTCGCTTCATCAATGCTTTTTCTTGTTTTGCTTTGCATATAGGTTTTAATAAAGTCATCGGTGTCCTTATCGGAGAAATTTTGAGCAACGAAGTCAAAGAGTTTTCCCTGATTTTCCACCACATCATTCAAATAATCATTTGAATAGGCTCTCATAATCATCACCCCTTAAAAAGTGTACTGAACACCTTAGTTACACGATTGGCATCGGAATCAATAAGATCAACTTGTCCATTTTCGCATTTCCTCCTAAACAAACATCTTTTCCAGCATAGATTTCTTGATATTTTGCAGCTTTTCCAGCTTACGCTGATGTTAATAAGCAGTGAGGCGGAACCCTCTCGTGTCAAGCAAATGACACAAAATATTTTTATAAATCTATGATTGATTCATTAAGCAAAAAATCCTCTACTCCAATGTATAAAATACCAGCATTATCATGTCTGGGAATAATCTGCTTCCTTACAATCACAATCTTTTTAAATGAATCATCTATTTTCTTAAGTGATGCCGTTTCTTGCTCTCTTTTCTCTGTACTGTCTACATTTAAAGCTGATTGAATATAGTACCTTTGATGCCCTTTGTTTATAACAAAATCAACCTCAAGCTGAACCTTTCTTCTGTTTCCATCTTTCTTAAAATCGTGCTCAACCACACCAACATCTATATTATATCCTCTACGAAGCAAGTCGTTATAGATGATGTTTTCCATAATATGTGTGTCTTCTACTTGCCTAAAATTTAATCTTGCATTTCTAAGACCTACATCTGCAAAGTAATATTTTAGTGGCGTTGAGAAATATCTTGAACCCTTAACATCATATCTGTTGGCATGGTATATAACATATGCCTCTTCAAAGAAACTAAGATATTTGGAAATTGTATTGGAAGATATTTTTATCTGCTTCTCTGACAAAAATCTTCTTGAAAGTTTAGTCGGATTAGTTAGTGAACCAATGGCGGAAGATGTGAAGTCAAGCAGTAATTCAAGTACCTCCTTCTCATTTTGTATGTTATTTCTTTCAAGAATATCCTTTATATATGTTTCCCTAAATAAGTCCTTCAAGTATTGATTCTTTTCCTCATCACTTTTTAAACTATAGATATATGGCATACCTCCATATACGGTATAATTCTCAAAAGCCTGCTCTTTCTTTTCATACAAATCGTAAGCTTCTGCAAATGATAGAGGATTTACATGTATCTCATCACCACGATCTCTAAACTGTGTCAGCACATCAGATGAGAGCATTTTAGAATTACTGCCTGTTACATAAATGTCCAAATTGCTATGTTTCATAAGTCCGAGCAATACATCAACAAAAGTTACATTCTCTTCTTTGCTATCAATATAGGGATTGCTTACAGCCACAGATAATTGAATTTCATCAATGAAAATGTAGTATATTTGATCTCTGTTTTTAGTTTTTTCCTTGATGTACTCGTTCAATCTGAATGGATTCCTATATTCAAGATTATCTATTTCATCAAGTGCAATTGATATAATTTGATTTTCTTTGACGCCTTTAGACAATAGGTACTCTTGGTACAAATTAAATAACAGATATGATTTCCCACATCTTCTTATCCCTGTAATAATCTTTATCCTACCATTTTCTCTTTTATCTATAATTTTCTTTAGATAATAATCTCGTTTAATGATCATATAACTACCTCGCAAGAATAATTTAGGTGGATTTCCACCTTTTTATTTCGAGTTTATTTTATCATAAATCGATAAACGAATCAAGAATAGATAAAAAAATCAGGTGGATTTCCGCCTTTTTATTTCGAGTTTTATAATTTGTTCAAATACCGTCAATGATGGTTTCCTTTAAATCGCTCATAAAAAATCTCCTCTCTCATATTCTTCTAAAGTAGGGATATTGCTCTTGCTATTTTGTTTCACTCCCTGATCTTTGAAATACCAAGTCAAGATCTTAATTAGGATTGGTTTATCTTATTAGTAGCTAAAACAGGAATGAGGTTTTCGGAGGCTTTAGCCATTACACCGAATGATTTTTCTAAGCAATCATTATCAATCAATAAAACTTGGGATTATAAAAGTGGTTATGGTTTTATGCCAACAAAAAATCAGTCATCAATCAGAAAAATTCAAATAGATTGGCAACTCATAATTCAGTTCTCAACACTTGTGAAAAACCTGCCTAAAGATGAACCTATTTTTGTTTCGGGTAATATCTACAATTCTACAGCAAACGACATCCTATCCAGACATTGCAAAAGTGTTGACATACCTATTATTTCTATTCACGGACTTAGGCATACACACGCATCTCTGCTTTTATTTGCCGGAGTATCAATAGTAAGTGTCGCTCAGAGATTAGGACATTCCAGTATGACCACCACTCAAAAAACATATCTCCACATTATCAAAGAACTGGAAAACAAAGATGTGGATTTGGTCATGCGGTCATTATCCAGTTTGAATTGACAACCACCGCTTACGCTGATGAAAGGTAATAAGGTTATCAAGGTTCCCAAGAAAAACAAACAGAAGCCGCTGCAATCCGAAGACCACACCGACAATTCCTTATCTTTTTCGCTTCTTTGGAAGCTTTTCATTTGCAAACATAGTAACTAAAGAGTTGGCAGCCGCTTTAAAACCTGCGCCGATACCGCCCCGATGGCAAAGCCGGTCAGCGCACCGGCCGCCAGCAGCACCGGCAGATAATAAAAGAGTCTGATGTTTTCCACAATCAGCGCTGCCGCCGCGAGCTGACCGATATTATGACAAACCCCGCCTGCCATACTGACCCCGGTCACGGAAAAAACATTCCATTTTTTCAGCCCCGCCATCACCGCTAAGCTGAGAAGTGCTCCAAATAAACTATATAAAATCGTCGCCAGACTCCCAAAGGTAATCCCGACCAAAGCAATCCGCAGCAGGGAAATCGCCAGCGCCGGAAAAAGCCCCCATAAATAAAGGGGTACCACAATCGCCAAATTAGCTAATCCCAGTTTAATTCCCGGAAACGGAACGGGCAGCGGCAGCAAGAATTCAAGATAACTAAAAATCATAGCCAGCGCAACAAAGAGCGCCATCCGTGTAAATCTTTGTTTAGTCTGCAATCATATCCACCCCTTTTCCCCCGGCCCGAATGACTTCCACCACCAGCCGGTGCGGCAGGCAGACAATGGTTTCCTGATCGCGGCTGACCGGCCGGTGCCGGACGCAAATCTGATCCGGGCAGTCGGCCTCCGTCACCGAAACCTGTCCGCCCTTGATCCGAATTTTATTTCGGCCCCAATCATTGTCCAGTAAAATTTCTCGATCCTGCGCCAGCAGGTAGCTGCCGATTACCTTACCGTCCTGTTTAACCACTACCCGATCCGCCGCCGGCCGCAGCTGCAAAAGCCCCATGCCGATTCCCGCCAGCCCCAAAAGCACCAGCAATAACAAAATATCTTTTTTCCTGATTTTCATGTTATGATTCCTATAAAAGCACAAACTTTCCGGCCTGTCAAACCAGTCTGCCGGTTTCCTTCCATTGTGCAAAAATAAATAGGCAGGCTTGATATTTCTTTTGAAAGTAAACTTTCCATTCTATCAAACCTGCCATCTCCTTGTCTAAACGATAAGCATATAACTATTTATATTTCATATACCCCTTAAAAGCAAGCTTTCCGGCCGCATCAGGCTCATCTGTCTGCTGACTCCGTTACAGGGCAAACCAACCGTAATTCTGACAATGAATTACGAGTGGATGTGAATTAGCAGTTATAAATTGTCAATAAAAACTCTTTCATCTCATTCAGCGCCTGCGCCCGGTGACTGATTTGATTCTTCACCTCCGGCGGCAACTGCGCTGATGTTTGACCGTATTCCGGCAAAAAGAAAATCGGATCATAGCCAAAACCGTTTTTCCCCATCTGCCGGTCGGCAATATAGCCCTCCATTACTCCCCGGCGCACTTCCGTTTCGCCGTTGGGGAAACACAACGCAATCACGCAGACAAAGCGGGCTTTGCGCTCACTGCCTTCCGCGTCCTTCAAACAATCCAAAATCAATTTATTTTTTACAATATAGGAAGTATCCCGGCCGCCAAAACGGGCGGAATGAATTCCCGGTGCACCGTTTAAATAATCAACTTCCAGCCCCGAATCATCCGCCAACACCGTCGCTCCGGTCAGCCGCGAAATGGTCGATGCTTTTTTAATGGCATTTTCTTCAAAAGAATGACCGTCCTCTTTCACATCGGTGTAAATTCCGGCTGCTTCCATGGAAATAATGTTCAAACCGCTGCCGGCCAGAATCGCGTTCAGCTCTTCTACTTTTTTCTGATTCCTGGTTGCAAAAATAATCGAATTGCTCATGCCTATTCCCTTCCCAACAGAAAACTTTCCAAAGCGGGAATTGCTTCCGCCTCATCGGCGCCGTCCGCCGAAAGCTCCAGCCGGTCGCCGACAATCGCTCCGACCGACATCATTCCCATAATACTCTTGGCATTTACTTTCAAGTTTTTCAACTGCATATACACTTTACTGGAAAACTGATTGGCCATTTGCACAAACAACGCCACCTGTCTGGCCTCCAAATCAATTTTGATCTCTATCGTCTTCTTCGTCATGTTTCAAGTTCTCCCTTCTTTCTTTGATGTCTTCGGCGATTTCCATGATCCGCTGCAACCGATGATTCACGCCCGACCGGCCGATGGGAGGAGAAAGCATTTCTCCCAATTCCTTTAAACTGGCCTCCATATTGGCTTTGCGCAAAATGGCAATTTCCTGTAAACTCTCGTTTAAAAAATCCAGACCAACCGTTTCCTCAATTAAATTAATCGCTGCCTGCTGCTGCCAGGCCGCCTGCGCTGTCTTGTTTAAATTGGCTGTTTCACAATTCACAATCCGGTTGACGGAATTGCGCATATCCTTAACAATCCGCAGATTTTCCAGCTCCATCAGCGCCGAATGCGCCGACATAACATTTAACAGGCGAACAATTTGCTCTCCTTCTTTTAAATATACCACAGGCAGGTTCTTTCGTCTAATTATTTTTGCGTCAATTTCAAATTCCCGCATTAAAACGATTAATTGCTCTGCCAGCATCGTATTTTTAGTCATAAATTCCAAATGATAGGTCTTTTCGGGACTGCTGACCGAACCGGCCGCCAAAAACGCTCCCCGCAAAAATGCCCGCTTACAGCAAGCCTGCTTAAACGTAAACACCGGCTGCGGCTGATAGCCGCAAATATCAAGGAGCAGCCGGTGCTGCCGGATGACATAGCTGTCATAAATTCGCCGACCGTGCCGGCTGAGCCGAAGCCTGACCTCCGGCCGAAAGCGCAGCAATCTTTCTGTCAACTCACCAACCCGTCCAGCCGCCGCCAGGTTTTCCGTCCGAAAGCGAATCTGCCCGGACCGGCTGTCCGCCCCAAAATACAAAAAACCGGTTAATTCCGCCAGCGCACAGTGCCGGGGCATTTTGCCCAGCGCCGCCAGCTCCCGCTTAACTTGCCCTGAAAAAGACATCTTCAAAATAACCTCAACTTTCCTATAGTCTTTTTTGGCTCTATCCCGCTCAAAGAGCGGGTGCATGGGTCCACTCTCGCAATTTGCTGCGCAAATCGCATTCCGTTCTTACCCATGCAACGAGCCTAAAAAAGACTGTTCTGTCAAACATAGGAAAGTTTAGGTAATGCCCAAAACGAACTTAGCCAGATTTTTCGGATCATGCCGGATATAATCACCGTCAGCCACACACAAATTGCCGCTGACAACCTTATATTCGGTCGAGTCCTGTAAATCATTTCTGACCGGATAGGAATCATCCGCTTCATAAAAGCTGAGATTCTCCGGCAGCTGGCTATTGCCGTCAATCGCAATCACATCAATCACATTCTTGCCCAAAATCCGCTCAATCGCACCGACATGATCAGACAGCGCAAAAAAATCCGTTTCCCCCGGCTGCGTCATCAGATTGCCGATATATATCACTTTCGCTTTCGACCCGCGAATCGCTTCCGGGATTCCTTTCACCAATAAATTGGGAATAATACTGGTATACAGGCTGCCCGGTCCAAGCACAATCAACTCCGCATCCTCCAGCGCCCGCACCGCTTTACGGTTGGCCTGCGGGGGCTTGGGCAGCATTTCGATGGTCTGAATCTTTTTGCGGGAAACCTTGTTTTGATAAACAATTTCCTCTTCCCCGAAAATGCGCGTACCATCCGAGTAAGTAGCCATCAGTTCTATTTTTTCATCGGTAACCGGCAAAACCTTGCCTTTCACCGCCAAAATATCACTCAACTGCTCCACCGCTTTTTCAAAGCTGCCGCCGCTGATATCGGTTAAAGCGGCAATAATCAAATTGCCCAAATTCTGTCCCTTTAAACTGCCCTCGGAAAAGCGGTACTGATACACTTTTTCCATTAAAGGCTCTATTTCCGCCAGTGCCAGCACACAGTTACGGATATCGCCCGGCGGCAAAATCCCCATTTCCCGGCGGAGCTGCCCGGAACTGCCGCCATTATCGGCTACGGTCACAATTGCCGTAATATCCGCCGCGTAAAGCTTTAATCCCCTAAGTAATGTGGAAAGCCCTGTTCCTCCGCCGACACACACAATCCTGCGTTCATCCTTTGTCCGTTTCATGCCGCCTCCTATCTTTCGCCTACAATTCTCACTTCCGGCTGCAGCCTGACTCCAAACTTTTCTTCCACTGTTTTTTGCACATGCCCAATCACATTCATCACATCGGCAAAGCTGGCATTTCCCCGGTTAACTACAAAGCCGCAATGTTTGGTGCTGACCGCCGCATCACCGCAGGTATACCCGGCCAGTCCCGCATCCATAATCAGCTTGCCGGCAAAATAACCCTCCGGCCGTTTAAAAGTGGAACCGGCGCTGGCCAGCTCCAAAGGTTGTTTTTCCTCCCGCCGCCGGGTCAGCTCCGCTGTTTTTTCAGCCATTGCCTGCCGGTCGCCCGGCTTAAGTTGCAACAAAGCCTCCAAAATAATCTCGCCGCTTTCCTGAATCCGGCTGCGGCGATAGCCAAAGTCCATTTCTTCACCTGAGTAACAGTGAATATTGCCCTGCCTATCCATAACCGTGACTTCAGCCACTACCTGCTTCATTTCGCCGTCATAAGCACCGGCATTCATAAACACCGCTCCGCCGATACTGCCCGGAATCCCGCAGGCAAAAACCAAGCCATCCAGACCTTCCGCCAGCGCATACTGAGCCGCATCTTTTAAGCGCACTCCGGCTCCGACTCGAATTGTTTCCTCTTCCCGGCTGATTCGGCCAAAATGCTGGCCCAAAAATATAACCATACCGCGATAGCCCTTATCGGTAAACAACACATTGGAACCCTGACCCAAAATAAAATAAGGGAGCGAGCGCTCTCGGCATATTTCCAGCAAAGCTCTTAATTCTGCCGGTGTTTTCGGTTCCGCCCAAAAATCGGCCGGACCGCCAATCCGAAAAGTTGTATATTCTTTCAGCGTCTGATTTTTTAAAATCTGCGGCGCTGCTGTTTGTCTGCTCACTGTCATATCCGCCCTTTCTTATCTCAACTTTACATAAATACCCGCGGCACTTCGTGCCCCCGTCTGCCGGGAAGCGCGGCAAAATGAATATGCCCGCTTCGCGGTCGCATTCATTTATGCTTGCGCGCTTATTTTAAAGCTGCCAGATTGATTTGAACCGGATAGCTTTCCTTTAATTCTTCCAGCCTTTTGGCGTAAACTTCCTTTTGCTTGGCTTGAAAAAGGCGCTTTCTGATCTGATCTTTAACCGCTTCCAAATCCGCTGCTTCCGCCGGTGTCATCTCTCCAGCCTTAATCAGGTGATAGCCAAACTGAGTTTTGACCGGGGCGCTGACCATGCCCTGCGTCAGTGCAAAAGCTGCGTCCTCAAACTCTTTGACCATTTTTCCCCGGCTGAAAGTACCGAGGTCGCCGCCTCTGGACTTGGACGGGCAGCTGGAATACTCTCTGGCTGCATCTTCAAAGGCTTTCCCGGCTTTGATCTCAGCGCTGATTTTTTCCGCCGCTTCCAGGCTGTCTACTAAAATATGTTTGGCCGACATCTTTTCCTCTTGCTTAAACTCAGCCGAATGAGCATCGTAATAGGCTTTAATCTCATCATCCGAAATCTGAATCGTGTCAAATAATTTACCGACTGCATACCTTTGCATCAGTCCCTTCTTGGCCTCGGCCAAGAGTTTCATAAAATCCTTTTCTTCTTCCCAGTGATGCGCCGCCGCATCCAAATAAAGGAGTTCGGCCGCAATCATCTCATCCAGCAGGAGCTTCCGTCCCGCTTCGCCGGCAACAAAATCCCGTTCTTCCTGGGGCATGCTGCGCATAATATTTAACATCATATCCCGGGTTATCTCCCGGTCGCCGACTGTCGCCAAAATATTTTCTTCCATTTTTTCCTCTCTTCCATTCCTTTTCTCTGTCGCCCGCTCGGCAGCTGCCAACTGCTGCTCTCCGGCGCAACATTTATTTCAGTCATAACAGCACGGCAACAAGGCAAAGCCGTCGCCGCTTTTCAACCGGCAGATAATGGCCGCTTAAATCAGCGGTTATTGGCCGGACTGGTTTCTACCGTTTTTTCCGCTTCTTTATCAAAAATTTCAACTGTCAGCCGGTCATCAGCCGAAATCCGTTCCAGTTCATCCGGATCCTGCCACTGCACCATCACGGCATGAATTCCGTTACTTAAGCCCTCCACCGAAATATGAGGCTGCAAGCTGTCCTTGGTAAGCAACTTGATCTTTGATTCTATCCCCCGGTACCTGACTTTAACCGGATTTTCACTTAGGACAAGCCATTCTTTATTTTCCGGCAAGCTCCGAACTTCAACTTCCGTCGGGGCAAAGCTAAACTCCTGCGTCACAATCGGTTCAATCTCGATTTCTGCATCGAGCGTCGAATTGTCCTGATTTAAGCTGACCCCATCCGGCAAAAGCTTGGCCAGATTGACGGTTACGGTTTGCTTTTCGGTCATCCCGGCAATCGAAATATAGTCAATCGACAGCTCCTGCAAATCGTCAATCAGTGCGGGCTTACCCCGAACCGCCACACTGGTTTGGCTTAAAGTAACGCCCAAATATGCATAATTTTCTCCCACCGCATCAGCCGGCGTAAAGGAAACCGGCAAAATTTTAGTTTTTTCGACCGGCACTTTAACCTGTACCTGCTGAACCGACATATCCACGTCCGTTACCAGCGAACCGGCATAATCATAAATCTGCGGCGTCACACTGATGGTAAAATCACCGGAAATCCCGTCAATATTAACTGGTGCCACTACTTTTTCAATTTTGTAAATCGTCGACTCCGCCGCTTCCAGTTCAATCACATTCGGCGTGATGGTCGGATTCAAATCCACAAAGCCGGCTTTGACTTCTCCGCTTTTCTGATACTGAACTTCTATTTGCTTAACAATAATTTTTTCCCGGTAAACCGAAACCGAAGACGGCGTTTTGGAAATGAGTTCCACGTCATTCGGCAGTTCTATTTGAATATCGACCGCATCGGTAATCGACAGGTTGCGCATATCAACATAGGCCTTAACGTTATTAGAAGTTAATTTATAGACAACCGACCGCCGGCCTTTGACTTTGACATCAACGGTATTGCCGGCCACATACTGAATCGCCTGTTTTTGCGAGGTAATTGCATCCTCGTTTTGCTTTTCTACGGCAATCCCACGAATCGTGGTTGTCACCTGCGGATCTTCAATATTAATAACCGCCAGCCACAGCAGACAGGCTAAGAAAAGCGATAAAATTTTCCATCCCAAATTATTGGTTAGCCTTTTTATCGTCATTTTTTCCAAATCCTTTCCACAAAAAATACTTCTTCTCTTCCGGCTTTTTGCCGAATAACCCGATCAGCTTATTCTTCAAATACTGCGAGTCTACCGACCGGACCAGATTGCCGCCGACCGCCATAGAAATCTTGCCGGTTTCCTCGGACACAATAATCACCATTGCGTCCGCCGCTTCGCTAAGGCCCAGTCCCGCCCGGTGCCGGGTGCCCAGCTCTTTGCTGATGGACAAATTGTCTGACAGCGGCAGATAACAGGTCGCCGCCGCAATCCGGCCGCCCCGGACAATGACCGCGCCGTCGTGCAGGGGAGTATTATGCTCAAAAATATTAATCAGCAATTCTTTGGATACCACCGCGTCCAGCGGAATACCGGAGCGGATATACTCGCTGAGCGACTCGGTCTGTTCCAGCACAATTAAAGCACCGGTTTTGACCTTGCCCATTTCCTCGGCTGCCTGTACGATGTCATTGATTTGTTCCTCATTTAAATCATCGCCTGTCCGGCGGACTTCCTCCAAATTTAAGAGCTTACCGAAAAAATTGCTGCGCCCCAGCTGCTCCAGCGCCCGCCGCAGTTCCGGCTGAAAAACAATAAACACGGCAATAATACCAACATTAATGGTATTAGCAAAAATCCATAAAATAGTGTTGAATTCCATGAGCGAGGCAAACGCAAAAATAGCAAGCAGAATCAGGATGCCCTTAAACAAAGTCCATGCCTTTGTTCCCCAGAACCATTGCATGATTTGATAAATCAAATACGCAATGATTAAGATTTCGATTCCATCTTTGACTTGAATGGACGGAAGCTGAGACAGAATCGTTTTTAAGTTTGTCCAGATTTCTACCCAATTTCTCAATTTTTTTCTCCTGTATTCTTAACGTTTCCGTTTGTCACTGTGGGTGTCAAAACTCTTTGACACGGATATCATTTCTAAAAAAGACTGTTCTGTCGCACATCGGAAAGTTGCTCATTTAATTCTCTTAATTTCTTTGGCGGCTTTGGCCACTTTAACCTTGGGGATTGCTTTTACATAGTAATAATAGTGATCATCCTCAAACTGCAGGCGCTGCGCCTGCTGATAATCCAGCCGGAAGCGCATAAACTGAAAGAGGGCAGCAAAAAAGACCGAAAACAGCAAGCCGATGATAATACCGCCGACATTTAAATACCCTTTCCATAAAATATTGCCGACAATCAACGTCAGCATTTGAAAAACCGCACCTACGCCAATGGCAATATAATGGGCATAATCCATTTCTACTTTGGTGATATAATGAACCACCAGCAGCGCGGCGGAAAATACCAAAACGAGTAAAACCGTGACCTTATCGGCAGTCATGACCGAAATCAGCTGATTATACATGCCCAAGAGGTTTTCCGGGGCGTCAAACAAAGAGGTCTTGCCCGGTGATGCGCTGACCTGTAAAATTCCGCCCAAATAACTGGCAAAACGATATACGCCGATGCCCACCGACATCGGGATCAAAGTCAGCGGCGTAAATACCAGTCCTAAAATCAGGGGCATTAAATATCCCAGGTTCCAGTGGAGCAAGAGCGGCGTCAAAATAACAATCCAGCTGTATTCGGTAATCATCGGCATAAACAGCAGATAAACCGCCGCCATGATGACAAATAATACCGCCGCCGCTTCCAGCGACACCGAAAAGACCTGAAACAGCACCATCAGTCCCAGCAGCAGCAAAAACCAGCTGCCCGGCAAAAACGCCGCCATGAGAGCCGAACCAAAGCGAATTGACGTCTTATTCAGCACAGCGGCATAACCGAAAAATCCATTCAGGCTGGCCACGATAATATAGGCCAATACAAAGCGGACAACCGGCAATATAAACTTTTCATATCGTTTATAAATATTTGTAAGCAGTTCCTTTATCTCATACAGTTTAATCATTCTTTCCCCCAATACTATTTCAAGTTTTCTTCATCCAGACGGTTTAACAGACTTTCATACCGATCCGCTCTTTGTTTGGCTTCGGCGTAGCGCCGCCGGTAAATCCGGCCGCCGATAATCGCGTAAAACAGCATCGCCAGCACCCATAAGGTCAGATAGACCGTTCCCTGACCGATAAAATCAAACTCAGAAATATTTTCAATATTGCTTAAAAACTTATTCAGCACGTCCAAGCCAAAAATAATCAGCAGACCCAGCGTCGCCAGCAGCATCACCCGGAAGCTGTTGAGCGAAACATAATCAAGCTTAAAGCGGCGCATGACTTTTAAATCGCTCCTGCCCTTGCCTTCCAAATAAGAGGCCAGTTCTGTCATCAGTTTGACTTTGTTTTCATTTACCATTTTCTTCTCCTGTTTTGCAATTTTCCCGGCACAGAAACGCCGCCATAATAAAAACCTTGCCTTTGCTCCTAAACCGGCAGCCCGAGCAAGATATCTCACCTTTTTTCTCCGGCGAACTTGCCATATTAATGATTATATCATACATTTATAAAATAAAACAGAAAAATTTTCTAAAACAAGTCGCGGTACGTTCCTGTTCGTGTTAGTATAAGATATTATTGCCGCATTTTTGCCAGTATGTTTATGATATCATAAATCGAGCATGAGTGCGAGAAAATCCTTGCGGATTTTCTCTCCGCATCATCGCTCATATAGCCTGTTTGGCAAGCGCTTTCGCACACCAGCGTGCTTCACATTTTTTCCTCCAGCCTGCACTCACGCTTTTATTACGCAATATTATATCTTACTTAGCGAGAAATTCAACAATAAGTAATGCCTCAATAATTATGATAATTTATAAAAAGCATTGACATTATATATATATATATATATAATGGTATTGTCAATAAAAATAAATTATGAAAGGAGGTGGGATAATGACTAAATTTACTTTTACGCTTAAAGATAGACAAACCGGCAAAAAAACAATTGTACACATTGAAGCAAGAACACTATCTGAGGCACGTGCCATTGCGATAGAAAGATATGGCATTTCACACGAGGTATTGTAAAGTAAAACTTAAATCAAATGAAAAGCAAAAAGCAGCGGTAAGCGATTATTCCATCGCCTGCCGCCGCCTTTTTTATTTCTTTTTATTTATTTCTTACCCGTTCAGCGCCCGGTCAACATTGCGGATGAAGTCCTGGGCGTTAGTGACCATCGACACGGCGGTCAAGGTACCGCGGTCGGACAGCTTATTGACGGCAAACTCCTGAATATCAATCGTGTACATATATACCGGCCGGACTACGCCATCAAACACATTATAAGACGGGGTCATGTTGCCGGTGGCAATCGTAAACAGGATTGCGCCCATCATAATGATGGTTGAAGTCTTGCGGGCATGACTGCGCATGATATTTTGCGCCTCATACACATTATCAATCGTTTCCGGCAAGCCAAAACGGTCGCGAATCGTACCGGACAGAACAAAGGGAACGTTCTTTTCGACACAGGCCTTGATAAAGCCGTCCTTCACCTGTCCCGACTCGACCAACGCTTTGGTTGAGCCGTATTTTCTGGCCAAATTAATGGCGGCATACATATTTCTGGTCGTGTTTTGCTCTTTGGTAAAGTTTCTCTGTCCCCAGGTCGTACCAAAGATACCGCGCTCCAGATCAAAGGCAGCTGTTTCCGTACCACAGAAAATCGCCTGGACATAGCCCTCACGAATCAGCCGCTCCAACGCCGCCCGAGAATCCCGATCGAGCGCCAGCGCCGAACCGACAATCAGAGTAACATAACCGTTATGCGCCTTTTCGTAGCGGAGCACATCATAAAGCGTATCATAATCGACTGAAAAAGCAGTTTCCCGCGACCGGCCGGAGCGGAAAGCAAAGGTATCGGCTTCGGCATCCGCCGCCAAAAAGCCCTGCGTCCAGACATAAATTCCTTCCGAGGCATCCTCAGTCCGGCCGATAACGACCTTATCGCCCTTCTTCAAATTCCGGAACTCAACAATATCGACTCTTTCCCGCCCGGGGGTGTCAACCGCCACGCAGACCGTATCCATCCGCGACTGCTCCGCCAAAACCCATTTACCGTTAATTTTAAAATATTCCGGGAAAACCGACAGGGCGTGATAGTTTCGGGGACTGATCCCGTCTCTTTCCACCGCTTCCAAGGTGACATTCGGCGCCTTTTGCAAAAACTCCTGCGTAAAATCAGGATGATGATATTTCGGCATTTCAAAGTTCATCGTCCCATCTCTCCTTTCCTTGCTTCTTCTTTTTTATCCAAACCGGCATATTCCATTTCCGGCAGTTCCATGGCCGCCGTCAGATTCTTATCGGCCGGTTTAACCAAAGCTTTTTCGCAGTTGACCACAAAATCCTGAACATTGGTAATCATCGGGACGAAAGCCATATTTTCTCTGGCAGCGCCAACTTTATTGGCTACGTTTTCCGTTACGTCAATTACATACATGTAAACCGGCGTTACCCGTCCGTCCTCGCGTACCCGGTAACCGGATGCCATATTCGCTGCCGACAGATTGTGCAGCATGGTAGCCAGTCCGATAATCAAGGTGGCTTCATTCAGCTTCTCCTTAGTAGCAGTCAATGCTGCTGTAACTTCTTTATAAACCTCAGGCAGCGGTCCGTCATCACGGATCGAGCCGGACAGCACAAAGGGGATATCCATATCCGACAAAGTTTTAATGATGCCGTCCTTGACATTACCCGAAGCAATAAAGTCCTTAATCGAACCGATTGTCCGCACTTCATTTAACAGATCCAAATGGTTGTAATGGCCCATCGGCACATTTTCCTGAGTATAAATATTTTGCCCCAAAGCCGTCCGCAAAAAACCGCCCTCTAGGTCATGCGTACACATTGCATTGCCGGCCAGCAAACAGTTGATATAACCGTTTTCCGCAAGACGATTCAGCGCCACCCGGGTATCGTAGTCAAACACCACCGACGGTCCCAATACCCAGACGATTTTACCGTTATGCTCTTTTTCATATTCCATCAGCTGGAACAGGAAATCATAATCCTCAGAAAAAGAGGTTTCTACTGCCTTACCTGATTCCGAGTATACCCAAGCCGGAAAACCCTCGCGGTAAACTAAAATTCCTTCGCTGCCGTCCGTTTTCTGACCCAGCACTACCTCCTGCCCTTTTTTCAAATCACGAAGTTCAACAACCTCAATCTCCTCACCGGATTTGATCGCCACGCAGTTCAGCGAATTGTGCTTCGGCAAAAACCATTTACCGTTTAACTTGTAAAAAGTCGGCATATGCGAGGTCAGATAAAAATCCTCCGGCGCCACGCCATCCATCTCCACTGTCGCTACGCGAACCTCCGCCGCGTCAGCATACCTTTTCTCGGAAAAATCCGGGTATTCAAACTCTGGTAACTGAAATCCCATATTCAACCTCCCTTTCGTCATTTTGGGTTTACTTTTCATTATCAACTCAACTTTCCACTGTAATATTGCCCTGCTCGTCCTTCGCCAGCCGCACCGTTGCAAAAGCGGTCAGCCCGCCGGCAAAACTCTTCATGGAAAGAAGTGTAATAATTTCCTTTTCTATCATCCTGTTCAGCAGTCCCGCACCCATGCCCTGCGCATAGACCCGTTCCGCTAAAAAGCCGGGTAATGTTTCCTCCCATTCCAGCCGGATATGCCCGGCCGCCAGCCCCTCCGCCAACTGCCGAAGCCGGAGTTCAGCCAGCTCTTTCAGCTTGGGCAGGTCAAAAGCGTTCAGTGTATACTCGCTGTCTGCGGCCTGCACCAGGTCATTCGGCAGCGATATCCGGCCGCCGTCGCTTTCGGCAGATGGCTCTGTCGTTAAAAAAATCATGGTATTTTTAAAATCAATCCGCCGGCCCCGGTTATCGTTCAACACGCCGGCCGCCATAATCTGGCGGATAATACCCTGCACTTCCCGCTGCGCCCGTTCGGCATGGTCAAAGACAATCACGCTGTAGGGCTTGGTTCGAACCGCTTCGGTCAGATTTCCGCCCTGCTCATGGCCAACATAGCCGGGCGGTGCACCAATCAGCTTGGTGACTGAGGATTTATCGGTATATTCACTCATATCCAGGGTAATCAGGCTTCTTTCCCCGTCAAATAAGTAATCTGCCGTCAATTTGGTCAGATAGGATTTGCCGGTGCCGGACGGCCCGCACAAAATAAAGCTGCCCATTGGCTTTTGTCGCGGCAGAAGACCGGACTGCGCCCGGATATAGGCATTGATAATCCCTTCTATCGCTTCGTCGCCGCCTATCATCTTCCGGCGCATACTTTCCCGAATTTCAGCGATATGTGCCAGCTGATCGCTTTCCAGCCGCTGTTTCGGGCTGCCGGATAACTTGGATACAATTTCCCTGACCTCTTCAACGCCCACCTCGGACGGCAGCGGAAAAGCCTCGCCCGCTTCCTCCAGCCGCGTCAAAGCAGCCTGTGTTTTCTCCAGTACCGGCAAAAGCTCCGCCAAATCAGCAAAGCGATGCTCGGCTTTGGCCTCTTCCATTTGCAGCTGCAAAAGCTCCTGATCGCGCCGGCACCGAGCCATTTCCGTCTGCCGGCTTTTTTCGGCCTGATAGGCCTTTTCCATCCGGTTAAACTCGGCTGTCAAAGCGACAATCTTTTCTTCCAGCTCAGCCAGACGATACTTTGAAACCTTGTCCTGTTCCTTAGCCAGTAAAATCCGCTCTGTTTCCAGCTGCACTAGGCTGCGATGCGTTTCTTCCAGCGCCGCCGGCCTTTCATCGCGGTACATCCGCACCAGCGCCGAGGCTTCGTCAATCACATCAATCGCCGTATCGGGAAGCCGCCGTTCGGTCAGATAGCGCTTAGCTAACCGCACCGCTTCAATAATCGCCGGGTCACTGATCCGGACGGTATGATGATGCTCATACCGGGTTTTCAAAGCCCGCAAAATCGAAATCGCCGCTTCCTCCGACGGCTCCTCAACCAGTATTTTTTGAAAGCGCCGGTCAAGCGCTCCGTCTTTTTCAATATGCAGCCGGTATTCCTCAATGGTGGTTGCTCCGATCAGAAGGAGTTCCCCCCGGGCTAACATCGGCTTTAAAATATTGGAAGTATCCATCGTACCGGAGGTATTGCCCGAACCGATAATATTATGCAGTTCGTCAATAAACAAAATAATCCGGCCGTTAGAGTTCTTAATTGTTTCTAAAATCTGCTTCAGTCTTTCCTCAAAATCGCCGCGGAACTTAGCGCCGGCAATCACCGCCGTCATGTCGAGCGCAAAGACCAGCTTATCTTTCAGCGGATCGGGGACATCACCCTTCACAATCCGCTGGACAATCCCCTCGACAATCGCCGTTTTGCCTACCCCCGGTTCACCGATCAGTACCGGATTGTTTTTAATCCGGCGCGACAAAACCCGAATCGCCGAAGTGGTTTCCTCCTCCCGGCCGACCACTTCATCCAGCTTACCGGCCTGCGCTTCCTGATTTAAGTTGCGTCCGTACTTAGCCAAAGTCTTCAGAGATTCCTCGGAAATCCCATTGGCAAACGCGCTGCTCCAGCGGCGAACTAATTCTTTGCGCAAAGCATCATAGCTTAAGCCGTGAACTCCGGCCAGCTTTGCCGCCGCCATATCCTCTTCCCGCAGCAGAGCCAAAAAAAGATGAGTCACCGTTACCAAAGACTCGTACAAGTTACGGCAAATCTCTTCGGCAATCAGCAGCGCTCTTTGGTATGAGCGGCTGACATAAAGACTGGTAATCCCCTTAGCCGACCGGATTCGGCCGATCGCTTCTTCTAAATCCAGCGAAAGCGCCTTGGTGATCACACCCATTTCCGTCAGCACCCGAACAATCTCGGTATCGGGCTGACGCAAAATCGCCTGCATCAAATGGAGGTCCGTCACTTCCGCATTTTGATTTTTGATCGCCGACTGATGCGCTTCCTTAATCACATCAAGCGCCGCCTGTGAATATTTTGACTTATCCATGTATTTCCTCTTTATATGTTACTATTCAGGCAAGCAGGCTTTCTGCCTGCCTGAATAATCTTCTTTAACCCAGCAGCATCCACAGCAGATGAGCCGCTACACCGGCTCCCAGGCCGCCAATGGTATGGGACAAAATGGCGTTGCCGGTCATTTCCTTAGTATCAAGCGCGTCCATCATGGCAATATGCGTTGACAAATAGCCGCTCCAGCACATACAAATCGAAGTAAAGACAGCAATATCATTAGCCGTCACTTTACCGCTGATTGCCATCTCATTGACAATCCCAATTGCCGCTCCGGCACTACCCAGCGCCGTAATCGGTACGGCAATCGCTTCCGGCGTACTAAAACCGAACAGCGGTTTTACAACAAAGCTGAGATACGATCCAATCTTGGGCAGAATCTCTATGCCCTGACGAGCAGAACCGTTATAAACACCGGCATCGCCGACACCGTTAGTCAGCATGATCACAACCGTACAAATCAGCAGCACACCGGGAATAATGGATAATCCCATATCCACGCCGATCTTGGCACCTTCCAGCAAGGACTGAATAAAGCGGGAGCCAACGGATCCGTCCCGGATTTTCCGCTGTCCGGCCGGAATCGTAGTAATACTTTTGGCCTCTACCCGTTCCGTTGTACCATAATATTTTCTGGTTTTTAAGATCATCAGCCGAACCGAAATAACACTGCCTACAACCGCACCTAAAACACCGATCAGTGACGCTTTAATCGCGCCCTCGACTGGAAAGCCCATCATCGTAGTGGTAATAATCAGTCCCATGCCGAAGGCCGTACCTAAGTTGGTCAGCGCCGGCAGCTGATATTTTTTGAAATACTGACGAAAGTTGTCGTCATGCGCCAGCGTTAAAATCGCGGGGTTATCCGACATAAAGCAATTCAGCATTCCCAGTGAACTGGCACCGGGCAGATCATAGATCGGTTTCATTACAACCGATAATCCTTTATTGATTAAGGCAATGACACCAAATTCGGAAAACACGCCGGAAATCCCGCCGGCCAGAACCGCTACGCCCATTAAATAAAAGCACACGTTCATCAGCAGGTCATAGGAAGTAGCCATCATCGTTTTCAGCATATTGGTTCCGCCCATAATGCGGCCGACCGCAATAAAAAAGGCCAAAAATCCGACTAAAAAGACAACTGCTTCGAGACTGATTTCTTTTTTGGTTCTTACCTTATTGTCATTCTTATCCATTCCTGTTTTTAAATCCTTTCCTCAAATGCCGCTGTTCAAAAAATACCTTCCGAACAGACAACTGCTTTTAGCCCGCTAAGAAGGTATTTTTGGTTGGCATCGTTAATCCTGATTTTTTAGCGTTTTTAAGCAAGCCTTGCTTTTGTCTGCCAAAAAACCTCTTGCCTCATTATTTTTTACCGGCGTTCTTATCAATATCTTTCAGATAATATTTACCGGGGGTGTTAAAGAATTCCTCTTTCAGTTTGACCACTTCACCGCTCAATAAGATCAAAGCGATCATATTCGGCACAACCACCAGACCCAAAGTAAAGTCTAAGAATACGCCGGCATTATCAAAGCTGATAAACAGAGCCACTGCTACCATGGCCGTAGCGGCAAAACGCATGATCTTGCCGAGGAAGCTGCCAAACAGGTATTCCGCTTGTTTTTCGCAGTAAAAAACAATGACGATAATGGTGGAAAGAACAAACAGGAATAAACAAATCGATACAATCACCGAACCGACATTGCCGAAAATACTGCTGACTGCCTTGGTAACAGCCACTGCCTTAAATTCGGAATCCGGTGTCGTCTGCGGTGTCCAGACACCAGTGGATAAAACAACCAGCGCCGATATAGAACAAACTACAATTGTATCAACAAATACTTCAAAAATACCCCACATCCCCTGGCGGCAAGGATGATCGGTTACCGCTGTCGAGTGAGCATACGGAGCCGAACCCATGCCGGCTTCATTGGAGTATACGCCGCGGGCCACACCGTTTTGAATGGCTTTGGCAACCGTTGCACCAACGATACCGGTAGCCACTGCCTGCGGGTTAAAAGCACCGGCAAAAATCATATACAGCACATTCGGAATCTGGCCGATATTAATCAAAATGACAATCAGCGCTACTACAAAGTAAGCCAAAGCCATAAACGGCACTAATTTTTCCGTAACCTTACCGATCCGGCTGATACCGCCGTAAACAACCAGCAGCACCAAAGCCAAAATCAAACCAACCGCAATCTTTTTATCGACGCCCAAAGTTTCCAGCGGCGAAGCGGCTGAAAGTGTCTGCAAGGTAATCGACGGCAATATTTCAATCATAAAGAAGAAAGAAACACAAAAGCCTAAAATCTTACCGATTGTACCCTTGATGCCCTTTTTCATATAGTACGCCGGGCCGCCGACATATTCGCCTTCCGCATTTTTCTCGCGGTATTTTAAGCCCAGTACAATTTCCGAAAACTTAGTAGCCTGACCCAGCACCGCTGTAACCCACATCCAGAAAACCGCTCCTGGCCCCGCTACGAAAATAATGGACGGAACTACTACGATATTGGCCGCACCAATCGACGAAGCCAGCGCCGCTGTTGCCGCCTGGAATGGTGTCAGTGTGCCTTCTCCCTCGGCCTTGGAAAAAATCTTACCGAAGGTCTGTTTCATAATGTAAGGAAAATACCTGATCTGAAAAAATCCCAACCGGACCGTCAGTAAAATACCGCCGCCAACTACCAAAATCAGTAAAGGCGGTCCCCACAGCCAGTTTGTAAAGGTTGTGATCAAATCTACCACTTGATTCATATTATTTCCTCCTAATAAAAATAATATTGTCGTCTTGGTTAACAGTTGCTCCTACGATAAATCAATATTGTATAAAAAGTATCAAAAACTTCAAAAACCGATGCATGATTAATTGCAAAAGAATTTTAAATCTTTTAATACTCAAAAACAAACTTTTATAAATCAAACTCCTGTAAGTTTCCGCTTAACCGGAACTCGGACGGAGCCATGCCCCGCAGCTTATTAAAGTTGCGCAAAAAGGTCTTGGAATTGTTGTAACCAACCTCAAAAGCAATGCTGGTAATATTTTTATTCGAATTCAAAAGCATTTTGCAGGCATTGCCGATTCGGATAAAATTGACAAAATCAGCAAAACTCTTTTCCACATGGTAAATAAACATCTCATTTAATTGGGCATTGGTCAGACCAAACTCGCTGCTGACTACCTCAATCGAAAGATCTCCGCTGTACCCTTTACAGACATAATCCAAAATCTTATAAAACAGCCGGATATCATTTTCATTATATAAAAGCAGTTTGCTGCCAAAAATCTGCCGGTATTTATTGGGCGATTTGCCTATCCGGCGGCTGAATACCTTGGTCAAATGCGCTTGATCGACAAAGCCCAAAATAAAGGCAATCTCGTTAATACTCAGTTCCGTATAAAGCAGCATTTCCATAATCTTGCCAATCTTCATCTCATTGACCAGATTTTCATAGGATAAGCCGGTGGTCTTTTTAATGTATTTGGTCAGCGTTGATTTGCTGGTAAAAAAGACATTGGCCACATTTTCAGCGCTTAATCCCCTGCCCAAATGGGAATAAATATATTTAAAGACATTAACCAGCGCCTTATCGTCACCGGCCGCTTCTTCCGCCTCGGCGGCAGCTTCCTCGGGCGGGAGCGCTTCATCCTGTTCCGACTTACGGATAAACAAAGTAATAATCTCAATAATCTTACAAATGACAAAAACTTCTGTCAGCGGCCGCTTTTTCCCTTCGGTGAAAACGGATTCCTCACCTAATTCCTCTTTAATCGAAGTAAAAATATTTTTCAATATTTCCAATTCTGATTTATCACAGGAAATGGTATGCTTGGAATAAAGCAGATCCAAAAAATTGCTGTTATCATCCAAATCATGCAACGTCTTGACAAACCGGTTCACAATATCGACATTATACTTTAAAATGTAGTATTGCAGCGGTTTTTCGACTTTGGTCACCTCAGAAAAATGCCAAGGCATCATGGCCAGCAAAGTGCCCTTCGTCAGCGGGCAGTCCCGGCCGTTGATATTGATCACTCCTTCGCCTTCTAAAATCAAAAGAAAGCGAGCCGCCTGATGCAGCAACGGCAGTGTCGGTGCTTCAATCACTTCACGATCAAAACTAAACAGTCCCTCCAGCTTCATGCTGGAATAATCAATTGGCTGTATATCAGCTCTTTTGTATTTCGTCATCTTTCACCAACCCATTTCTATAAAACTTCTGTTTTAAGGGTTTTGACGAACCTACCCTTATTATAAATGGTAATATAATCCGAATCAAGACATTCAATTCTAAATTTTTTGTATGGTTTTACTATGTCTGATATTTTTTTGACTTTCTGTTTTTAGCTTCCCTCCTTCTCCGTTTTTTCCTTTATTTATGCTGTTTTTACGTTTTCTTTTCTCGATTTATATCCTTTTTTAATTATTCGACAACTCGGCTCTAATTCCTTTTTTTCATTTCTATTCTTAAATTTTGACGTCGGTTTGAGGCAAAATCCGGTCAAAAGAAAAGCAAAATTGTACAATGATTTCGCCCAGATTTGCTACACCTTTTATTGAAAATAAGGTATAATAAAAGGCACGATAATCAATATTGCAGTTATAATTATTTAACCTCGGCAGTTATATGACTGCCCGCTCCTCTTTCTTCTATTTAAAAGCGGAGCAACTCATCAAGAAAGGAGCTAACATGGCTAAAAATTTACGTGGTAAGAGTTTTTTAACTTTATTGGACTTCACCAGCGACGAGATTCGCTATCTGCTTGATTTATCAAGAAACTTTAAGGAATTAAAAAGAACGGGTACCGTTCATCGCTATTTAGAAGGAAAGAACATTGTTCTGTTATTTGAAAAGACCTCAACCCGCACCCGCTGCTCTTTTGAAGTGGCCGGTATGGATCTGGGTATGGGCGTGACCTACCTTGATCCGGGCAGCTCGCAGATGGGCAAAAAGGAAAGTATCGAAGATACCGCCCGGGTACTGGGCCGGATGTATGACGGTATTGAATACCGCGGCTTCGATCAATCTTTGGTTGAAACCTTAGCCAAATATTCAGGCGTACCGGTTTGGAACGGCCTGACCGACCGTTTCCACCCGACCCAAATGCTGGCTGACCTGCTTACGATCGAAGAAAAGTTCGGCCGCTTAAAGGGCTTAAACTTCACCTATATGGGCGATGCCAGAAACAACATGGGCAACTCTTTGATGATTGCCTGCGCTAAGATGGGTCTTGATTTCACCGGCTGCGCACCGAAGGCTTTGTGGCCGGATGAAGAACTGCAGGCCAAGGCTCAGGAAATTGCTAAACAGAGCCACTGCACCGTCCGCTTCACCGAGGACGTGAAAGAAGGCACCACCGGCGCCGATGTGCTTTATACCGATATTTGGGTATCAATGGGCGAGCCGGACAGTGTTTGGGAAGAAAGAATTCGCCTCTTAAAGCCCTATCAAATCAATAAGGCAGCTATGGCGAACGCTAATCCGGAAGCAATCTTCATGCACTGCTTACCGTCCTTCCATGACTTAAAGACCACCATCGGTAAGGAAATTCACGAAAAGTTCGGCCTGCCGGAAATGGAAGTTTCCGACGAAGTCTTTGAAGGCCCGCAATCCGTAGTCTTTGACGAAGCCGAAAACAGAATGCACACGATCAAAGCGGTTATTTACGCTACTTTATGCTAAGAGCAGTCACGGAGGTTTTTTATGGGAAAACGAGTTGTCATTGCTCTGGGCGGTAACGCTTTAGGCTTTACACCAAAGGAACAGCGGGATGCCGTTGATTTCGTAGCCGAAACCATTGCCAAACTGGTACGTTCCGGTAATCAGATCATTATCGGTCACGGCAACGGCCCGCAAGTCGGTATCATCAATCTGGCGATGGATTATGCGGCAGAAGGCGAAGTCAAGATGCCGGCGATGCCTTTAGTTGAATGCGGCGCTATGTCGCAGGGCTATATCGGTTACCATTTGCAGCAGGCGATTGAAGAAAAGTTCCGCCAGGAAGGCATCGATAAGGATGTAATCTGTGTTGTCACTCAGGTTGAAGTGGATGCAAAGGACAGTGCTTTCGCACATCCGACCAAGCCGGTTGGTATGTTCTATGCCAAGGAAAAGGCTGACGAGCTGGCGGCGCAAAAAGGCTTTACTTTCATTGAGGATTCCGGCCGGGGCTACCGCCGGGTTGTGCCCTCACCTGCACCGACGGCGATTGTTGAGTTAAACGCAATTAACAAGATTATTGCTCAGGATATGATTCCGATTACGGTCGGCGGCGGCGGAATTCCGGTTGTCCGCAAAGACGGAAAATTAGTCGGGGTTGATGCGGTTATCGATAAGGATAAATCCTGCGCCAAATTAGCCAATGATATCGAAGCAGATGTGCTTTTGATTCTGACGGCAGTAGAAAAGGCCTGCATTCACTTTGGCAAGCCGGAACAAAAGGCGCTGGATGTAATGACTTCAGCCGAAGCCAATCAGTACATCCAAGAAGGCCATTTCGCTAAGGGCAGCATGCTGCCGAAAGTGGAAGCCTGCCTTGACTTTGTAATGGCCGGTGAAAACCGTGAAGCAATCATTACTTCACTGGAAAAGGCCGATGAAGCCATCAAGGGCCTGACCGGAACAAAGATTGTAAAATAAGAAAATCCGAAAGAACAATACAAAGCTGATGGTTTATCAGTTTGATTTTCAAAGGCAAAGTCCAAATACAGGCTTTGCCTTTTTTCTTCTGTCAAAAGCAAATGTTATCGTTCGGCCGGTATTTCTGCATTTCTGATTTAGGTACCGCGAAATCCTCATTATTTTCATGATTTTCGTCGGCCTGACCGCAAAATACTCATTTTTTTTCATTGATTTCGCCGGTCTGACCGGAAAATCCCAATTGACAAAGCCGGGCACAGCCCTTAAAATAGAGAGAAAAAGACGGCGATTTCCGTTCCTGCGAAAAGATACCGTCTTTTTCGCTGACAGAAACGCGAATGCCGGCGAAACAGCAAAGCCTTTCGGCAGACACAAATAAGGTGTTTACCGCACGGTAACGGGAAAGCCAAGCAGGTAAGTAAGATCAACTTTAACAAATATATGCCCCCAAAACAGGAGGATTTGTTGTGAAAAACTTAAAACTAAAGGAACTCATTCTATTATCCGCGTTTTGCCTGAGCGCTCTTCTATTTTCCGGCTGCGGCCCGGAAAATACCGCCAAGTGGAACGCCGGCTGTCATGTTTTTTTGACGCAGCTTCCGCCGGAATACGAGCAGCTTTCCCCGGAAATTAAAAATGCGGTTACCATCTCCATCACGCTGCGACACACCACCTCCGATAAAAAGTTCAGAGCCAAGCTGACCGATGCCAATCATTATTCCGCCGACTTAGCTCTGCTGCCGGGAAGCTATGAAATCGCCAGCCTTTATATGAGCGATAAAAATTTAGCAATGTTTGACGTTACCACTGACCTGAAAACAATAGATATCCGCAAGGATGAAAAAATGGAGCTGCCGCTCACACTGACCGACCCGGAAGGCTTTGCCGCTTCCGTTTTACGCAATCAGGCTTCTGCTGAAATTTTAGCTTTGGAGCCTTATTCCAGAAAAGTCCAGTATAACGGGCAAATTCTTGACTTAACCGCCATTCCGCAGATAATGCAGTTTTCCGTGCTTGAAAACAAAATGCTCAAGCCCGCCGAAACTTATGACATTGCTTCTTCCAGTCATGCCGGGGTAGCAATGGTCGTCCAAAACCAAAGCGGCAGTTTAGCGGCATTAAAAGACGCCCAGTTTATCGGTGTCCGTTTCCACAGCAATCAGGTCATCCTGCCCAGAGGCATTCGGCTGGGTATGAGTTTGGCGGAAATCGCCCATAAAGAAACCGGTATCTTAGGTACACCGGCTTATTGCCAGGGCAGCCCTTTGATCGGCACCGGTCATGACAAGACTACTTTGGTTTATCTGGACAGCGTCAGCGGCGACCGGATCAGCCTGACCGTCGGCGCTGAGGATAATTTTATCGGCAGCATTTTATATGAGTTTGAACGATACGAATAGGGGAATATCATGGCAAATATACTAAAAGTTTTAAAAATCAATTTTCTTTCGCTGCTGGCTCTGCCCTTTTTCCTGTTAACCATTCTTGCCCAGCTGCTGATGAAGGCAGTGCAAAAAACAATGGTTTTCATTGGGCTGGGCGCAGCTTTATTCGCTTTATTCCTCTTAAACCTGCTTTTTAATAATCCCGGCGGCTTTTTAGACGGATTAGGCACTTTCTTCGCCATACTCATTGTTTTTGGCAGCATTATCCTGATTGTTGCCGCCATCCTGTTCTTATTCGGAACCGTCGCAGCAGTGCTGGTGACTGCTGTTATCTCGCTTTTAACAACAATTTTGGACTCGGTCTTTCATCTTTGTCATGACCTTTACTGCCGGTTATTTGATATTTGCAGGCGCGACCACAGCGCTTTAACCGCTGACTCGGCCAGCCCGGCTCTGCGTTTGGCCTGTCCCTTCTTTTATCTGATGAAAGGGCTGAACGCCTTGATTGTTTTTCTGCTTTCTATCGCCGGACCGCTGGCAATTTGCGCCTCCATCGGAATAATCGGTTACCTGGTTTATTCGGTTCACCGCTTTACCAGCCAAAGTTTTGGTCTTGGTATTTTTGCTTATTTAAAACTGTTCCCCACCGTCAACGTCGTTTTTTCCGTCCTTTATTTCGTCGTTACCGCTTTGACCATTGCCACGGCTTTGGTGACTCTCGGCATGGAATGGATGGAATGGGGAAAACTGCTGAAGTTCTCCACTCAAAATTATCAGGAATACCGCAATGCCCTGCTGGAACAGTCAATGCAGATGGATGCCCCCCTTTCTCCGCTGGCGGAGTCAGGCAGCACCGGCGATGCGGCTAAATGTCAGGAGTATATGGACAGCTTGCAGCTCCTGTTAAATGAGGCTGAGAGCTTGCAGCAACAGGTTGATGCGGTCATGAATATCAAGCCCGATCCGGCTCTGGCCTATGATTTTGCGGAGTATATGAGCTTACTTGAAAAAATACTGGCAGATTTTTCTAAATATAAAAAGGAAATTCCCTGCCATGACTTTGAAACCTTATTTATTCCCGAAATTAAAAAAGCGCAAAAGCTCTCTCATGATTTGACGCAAAAAGTATTGTCCGCCCTCAGCCGGCAGACAAAGACCCGGCAGAATCAATCCGCACCTGATTTTTTTGCCGGCTGTCAAACCGAAGAAGAGCTGAAACGGCGTTACCGGGCGCTCTCCAAAATCTATCATCCCGATGCCGGCGGCCACAGCGAAAGCTTTACCCTGATGCAGGATCAGTATAACCGGCGAACCGCGGAACTGGGGGGAGGGGCAAACAACGAATAACTAAAAAGCGCCGGGCAATGTACCGGCGCTTCTTTATTTCCTTTTCTTATCTTGCCTGAATCCATGACGCAAAGCTGGCCTTGGTGTAATTCCGGCCGGCTTCGGTTAAAATCAGCTGATTATTTTCCTTGACCAAAAAGCCTTTGCCGATTAGGTCAGCCGCCCGGGCAGTAATCTTAGCCTCTTTCCAGTTCAGATGCTTGGAAATCGTATCCATTCCGTTTTCAATCTCCGCCCGTGGACTGTTTTCATGCCGGAAAATATGAAACAGCATGGTCAAATCAGCGAAATCTCTTTCCTGCTGCTTGCGCCGCCGGGCAATCGACACCAAGCCGTCCTTGCCGAAAACAAAGACCAGACCAAAGGTCAGGCCCGTTACCACCGCCATCATGCCGGAAATCGAAACGTCAATCCACATTGCCAGCCAAAAGCCGACGATCGCGTTGACCGCGCCGATCAGGACACTGAGCAGCATTAGTTTTTTAATATCCGTACTCAATAAGTAAGCGGTTGCCGCCGGCCCGATCATAAAGGCAATTACCAGCACCGAGCCGACTGCTTCAAACGCTCCGACCGCCGTGACCGATACCACCGTCATCAGAGCGTAATGCAGCAGCGCCGGAGCAAAGCCCAAGGCCGCCGCTAAGTTCTCATCAAAAGTCGTTAATTTCAGTTCCTTAAAGAAAACCACCACAAAACCCAAGTTAATCAGCAAAATCGTGCCCATGGTGTACAGCGCCCGCGGCCCCAAATCAACCCCGCCAATCACCAGCCGGTACGACGGCGCGAACACTAACTCGCCCAGCAGGACGCAGCGCACATCCAAATGAACATTGCGGGCAAACAGCGAAATCAGGACAATGGCAATGCTGAATAAAAACGGAAAGACAATGCCAATTGCCGAATCCTCGGCCATTTGCTTGGTCCGATTCAGTACCTCGGCAAAATAAACCGTAAAAATACCCATCAGCGCCGCGCCGACAATCAAAAACGGCGAGCCCAAATCCATTGTGATAAAAAACGCCAAAACAATTCCCAGCAGCACCGTGTGACTGATTGCATCCGTCATCATCGCCATTTGGCGCAGAATCAAAAAGACGCCCGGAATCGCACAGGCAGCCACCACGACCACCGCAATCAACTGAATCTCAAAGTAAACCATGTTTTACCCCCTCGATTAGTCCGTTTTCCGCTAAATGCGCCTGTCCGCTGTCGGTAATCCGGTAATAATCCGGCTTTTCCTTCACCGCAAACCCGTCTTCCGCTAATTTATCCAAAACCCGGCGAAAATGCTTTTCTTTTCCTTTCTCCCGGCCGAGACCAATCGCTTCCAGCGAATGAGCATGCGGCGTTTGATGCTGCAGCGACAAATAGTATAAGTTCATCAGCACCTTATCCCGGCCAATGCTCTTAATATTTTGGCGATGCCGGATCTGCCGCCACAGCAGCCCGCGGTTGGGCGCAAAGATTAGGCTGAACAGCACAAATACGCTGAGCGCCAGCACCACCGACGGACCGGTCGGCATATTGCGGATCGAGGAGCTGACCAGCGTCCCCAAAAGCCCCGACGCACCGCCAAAAAATCCGGCTAAGACCACCATCACCGACAGGCGATCCGTCCACTGCCGGGCGCCGACTGCCGGCGAAATCAACATGGCACTCATTAAAATAACGCCTACCGTCTGCAAACCGGCCACCACTGCCAACACCGTCATCAAAATCAGGAGCAGACTGATGCGCTTGGTGGAAAAACCCAAGCTGTCGGCATATTCCGGATTAAAAACATACAGCTTTAACTCTTTCCAAAACAAAACAATCAAAACCAGCAAAATAATCCCCACCGCCAGCAACTGATAAACCTCACGCCTCAGCATGGTCGAGGCCTGACCGAAAATAAACTTTTCCATGCCCGCCTGATTGGAATTGGGAATCCGCTGAATATAGGTCAGAAAAACCAGACCCAACCCGAAAAAGGCTGACAGGACAATGGCTAAGGCACTGTCAAACTTAATCTTGGAATACTTTACCACCGTCCGCACAATCAGCATTGACAGCAGCCCGGCCGCCAGCGCGCCGACTAAAAACAAAGACAAATTTTTCGTCCCAAGCAAAATAAAAGCCAGACAAATTCCCGGCAGCGCGGCATGAGAAATCGCGTCGCCGACCAGCGACTCTTTTTTCAGGACGATAAAACAGCCTAAAACCCCAGCCGAAACACCCAGCAAAGTCGCTCCCGCCGAAACAATCTGCGTCGTATAGTCTGAAAAAATACTTGCCATAACTACTCCTTCATCGCCTCGCCGGTCGTGCGATAGGTCGTTTTCAGATTTTCCTCGGTAAAAACCTCCGCTGTCGGCCCGCTGGCAATCAGCTGAATATTTAAAAGCGTTACCCAGTCAAAATACTCCGGCACCGTCTGCAAATCGTGATGAACAACCACCACGGTTTTGCCGTTATCGCGGAGCCTCTTTAAAATATCAATTACCGCCTTTTCCGTCCGGGCATCCACCCCCTGAAAAGGCTCGTCCATAAAATAAACCTCAGCATCCTGCGCCAAAGCCCGCGCCAGAAAGACTCTCTGCTGCTGACCGCCGGACAGCTGGCTGATTTGCCGGTTTTTAAACTCCAGCATACCGACCTTATCCAGCGCCTCCAGTGCAATCTGTTTATCGGCTTTGCTGATTCGCTTAATCCAGCCGGCCGCACCGTAGCGCCCCATACAAACCACATCTAAGACCGTCGTTGGAAAATCCCAATCGACGCTCCCCCGCTGCGGCACATAGCCGATTCTTTTCCGCTCACTGTGATAGGGCTTTCCCCAAAAAAGAACCGTGCCCGAAACCGGCTTTAACAGCCCCAGCATCGCCTTGATCAAAGTCGATTTCCCCGCGCCGTTCGGCCCGATTACCGCCATCAAAACACCTTCCGGCACCCGGAAATCAATATCCCACAGCACCGGTTTAATCTGATACGCCACCGTCATATCCTCGACATTGATAATATACTTCGTTTCTTTCTCCATTTCATGCCCCATTCTTTTTTTATTTTCCGGTAACTTATTGCTGCTAAATAATCCGCTATGACAATAGAAAGCTTGCTCTCCGCAGACACAGTAAGCATAAATATCTATTTCCGTGAGCGCCGCACTCGTAATCCGCGAAGAGCGAATTACGAGCAGTTTACCCGAACTATCGGGCTAATTTCCTTTCTCGGCAAGCTTTTCGGCCGCCTTGCTCCGTCTGAATCTCCGCTTTCCGCACGGACAGGCAAACAAACAGCACCTGTTTAGGAATCCCAATAAAGCTTGCCGTGAAGTGTAAATGGCCGGCACCAACCGCTGCGAATAAGGTTCTGTCAGCCGCCGGTTAATCCTTCAGCGCACTGACAATGGTATTGATATTAGCCTTAAACATACCAATGTACGTGCCGTCCTCGCCCACGCCCAGCGAATCGGAATACAACTCGCCGCCGATCTGAACGTCAAAGCCCTTGGCCTTGACCGCTTCCTGCAAGGCTTCAATATTTTTCTTCGGCACCGAGGACTCCACAAAAATCGCTTTAATCTTATTTTTAACGATGTAATCCGCTAACTCTGCCACGTCCGAGGTAGCCGCTTCCGATTCGGTCGAAATGCCCTGCAAGCCGATAACTTCAAAATGATATTCCCTGCCGAAATAGTTAAAGGCATCGTGCGCCGTAATCAGCACTCTGGACTGCTCCGGCAGACTCTCAATCTGGGCGCGGATATAGCTGTCCAACTCATCCAGTTCCTTGATGTATTTTTCATAATTGGCTTCAAAGTAATCCTTGTCTTTTTCGCTCAATTTAATGTAGGTATCGGTTACATTTCTGGCCGCCAATTTCCAGTTCGGTACGCTGAACCAAATATGCGGGTCATAAATCGAATCGGCAAAGGGCAGCCGATCCTCAACCGGAATGGACTCGCCGACCTCGGCCACCAGCTTGTTGGCTTCTGTCAGCTTGGAAAAAACCTCGCCCATCTGACCCTCTAAATGCAGGCCGTTGATTACAACCATATCGGCCGCCTGGAGCTTAGCCACATCGCCGGCCGTCGGCTGATACAAGTGCGGGTCAACCCCGGCTGCCATCAGGCCGTTGACTTCGACCTTATCGCCGCCGATAATTTTAGCCAAATCGGTCAGCATGGTCGAAGTGGCAACGACATTGTACTTTTTCTCTCCCGTGTCCGCCTTCTTTTCCCCGTTGGCCGCCGGTTGTCCGCAGGCGGCCAGACCAATGACCAAAAAAAGAGCTAAGAATAGCGCGCTCGCCTTTCTTAGCCGGGCAAAACCTTTTAATTGTTTGTTGTTTACTGGTTGATTCATTTTCTTTTTTTCTTTGCAGTTAGTGGCTCGACTTTCCCTGATTCGATCGAAAAATCTTGTACTTAGCGCGGCCGGGACGAAGTTCATAATCCTTCCGGCTCATTCACTCATTTTGCCATTTCCCGAAGACTTGGGCTGATGGCTGATAAACGTTCAAAACGGAGTTTTTCAAGTTTCTTTTGTCTGCAAATACTTCCTCCTTTTTTGTTGATAATGAATATCATTATCATATAGGAGAATTCATATCTTGTCAAGCCTTTTTTAAAATTATTTCAAATTATTTCAAATTTTAACACTACCTTGTTCCATCAAGAGCAATCACTCTTTTCGGTTGCTTTCCATACTTCTTTTCTGCTTTGACATCATATTCATAAATTCCCTTTGCAATTCTAGCACAATACAATACGCCATATTGTGTAGTAGATGAAGGAAGTTTATAAAATTGTGTTATTATCCCTGAATGTCGCCAATTATTGTATCCATCTGCTTGGTAAAATTGAATTAAATCACCAAATTCATACGGAATTGAATTTATATCTGAATATGTTCTGTAGTTTAACTCGTGTCCATATGGACCAATATTGCTGTTTGAAACCAAAAAATCTCTTAATTTGGGGACACCAGACCATGAATAGGAACGGTCATTCAGAGATTTAAAATACCAACCGGTACTCGGATTCCCATTATAACAAATGTTCGCTCCTCCAGCTAATATCGCGTGTGAAGCGAAATTAGTACAATCATAATTTCCCGGAAAATTTGAGAAAAGTCATAGTATGGCGCTACGGAATCTCCCCAACCAGCTAATGGCTGATCTTTTGAACAATTTCTCCGCGCATAATCTTTAATAGCATATTTAGAAAGCGGTATTCTATTTATCTCCGTTATATCTGCATTTTCTTCTGGGGTAACATTCTCCGCTTCTTCTGTTTTCTGCTTAATATATTCCGACGTCGACCGGAAAATGTTATCATAGTTCTCTTTCAAATTGCTTTTCCTTAAAAACAACAGTTCACTATCCGCACGGTTCTCCTGATATAAATCATATAAAGAAAGCTCCTCCAAGCAGCCACGCAACTCGTAATCATCAGGAACAAAAAAGTCTATTATTTCCACTTTCCCCGTCAAAGAATCCTGACGAGTAACAAATTGCACAATCCGTCCCTCTTTGGACAAAACATCCGGCAAATCGGTATAGTTATATTCTGATGCTTTGGCCACTTCATAAAAACACAACTCACCTATTTCTTTTTTAGAAAGCAACCGAATAGAAAGGCGATAATTCATTTTTGCTGTTGAAGTATAGGTTGAAAACAAATCCTCCAGTGATTTTCTGTACCGGAATAAATCTTTTACCTCTTCTGCCAGCACGATTTCTTTATCCGATAAAACGGTTTCCAGTTCTATTGACTGTGAGTTAAAATCAACCGCATTATCGGCAAGTGCAATCAATTTTTGAAAAGTATCTGTCAAAAAATCTTCTAATAATAAATTCTCTGCTGCATTGGAAAACACCGAAAACCCAAACAAAAAAACAATGATTGTCAACAATCCCACTTTCTTCCTCATTTTCAATTTCTCCTTTAATATAAAAATAGACTCTCGGAATCTCTGAGCCGCATAAATTCTGGCTTTCAGATGTTCCATTTTTTAAATTCCCCCACGTTTTTTCATCGGTTTTTCAAAAAAACTCTTGACACGAGGCCAAAAATGTGCGGCGCGCCTTGCTGATATCGCCTCGCAGAGGAAGCGAGGCGCGCCCTTCAATTAAAAAGCAAATTCACTCTTGATTGGA
The DNA here is from genome assembly GCA_002999035.1 of Lachnospiraceae bacterium oral taxon 500. Lineage (NCBI taxonomy): Bacteria > Bacillati > Bacillota > Clostridia > Lachnospirales > Lachnospiraceae > Lachnospiraceae bacterium oral taxon 500. The sequence goes on along the minus strand of CP027241.1, from coordinate 1,526,402 downwards.
GGTGCACATTTTGAAACCAATTAACACTGGCGGCCATGCCACCTATCAGAATCGCGTTCTGATTCAACTTCGTAAATATTATCCTGATGCCGATGTTGCTTTTGACTCCTCTACCTGGGACGTGCTCGAACAGTTCTGGGGGTTGGATCTCTCCTCGGTAGATCAAATCATGCTGGATCGTTACTCTGTCTTTGGTCCTAAGCCACGGCTTCCTTCTGATATGCTGCGTTCTTACCTGCTTTCCATGAAGTTTAAGGTCCCTTCCCTGACTTCCTGGGCTTCCTGCCTGAAGCAAAACCACCTGTATGCCATCCTTTCCGGATTTCCTGTCGGAGATACTCCCGGCACCGGTACCTTTTATGACTTTATGAAGCACTTATGGCTGTCGGAGAAAAACAACATTTCCAACCCTCTCCACCCACCAAAGGAAAAGCCGAAAAAGCCAAAGAAGAAGGGGGAGAAAGCGGCACCGGCAGAAAAAGTGACGGTATATGACCTTCTGGAACAGTTCGGTATTCAGCCTCCGCAGGATTTCGCCCCAGCTGCACGCCTGTTTGAAATCTTCCAATCTCAGTTCCTGAATCTCTCCGCCGAAAATGGGCGAATCGATTTTAACAATCTCGCCATTTCCGGTGACGGCACCCCCGTTTATACAGCCGCCAAAGAACGCAAAACACGTATCTGCAACTGCCTGAAAAAAGGCATCCGTGACTGTTCATGCAGCCGCATTTACCATCAACCGGATTGTAATATCGGATGGGATTCCCACAGAGATCGCTATTACTTCGGATATAGCCTTTACATGCTTACGGCCTCCGACTCCAAAAACGATCTCCCCCTTTTCCCTTTCCTGAGTCCTGCCTCACGGCATGACTCGCATGGCTTCCTGTATAACTGGTTTTCCATGAAACAGTATCTCCCGGACGTCCACGTCAACAAGCTCCTTCTGGATTCTGCCCATGATGCAATGGCATACTACGAGTACTGCCGCGAGCAGGGGATCCAACCTTTCATTGACCTCAATGGCAAAGGCGGACACCCTCCGGTTTACAAAGATGACTTCACGATAGATTCTGATGGCGTCCCTGTTTGCAAAGAAGGTTTCCGTATGCGCCGCGATGGCACGGAGAACGCAAAGGGCCGTATGAAATTCAAATGCCCCAAAATCAGCTTTGTCGGTGGAATCCCAGCCTGCACGTGTGAACATCCTTGCTCGGATGCGAAGTATGGCCGTACCGTCCACCTTGTTTTGAAAGATAACCCAAGGCTTTTTAACGATCCGCCGCGCAGCAGCAAAAAATGGAAAGCCGAATACAATGCAAGAACATCTTCCGAACGCTGTAATAAGAGGGAAAAGATAGACTACAAATTAGAAGACGGCAGACACCGCACTACTAAATTGTGGTACTGCCGCCTCTTCGCCATCATGATGTGTCAACATCTTGATGCATGGGACTTGCCAAAGTCATCCCACTTAAAAGATCTCTTTGCGCAAGCCGCTTAACTGAATAAGCACTACCAGTATACCCCATTTCTGACTCATGGTCTATTAAAATACGCCATTTTTTCAAATCTTATCCTTCGTCTGTACTGTTCTGGATAATATTTACTTTTCAGCCTTCCTCCGACCGAGAAATCTTGAGCGGCAGGCTCAAGATTCCGAGAGCCTATTAAAATATAATATAATCTTTGTTGACATCTATATTATATTCTTTTTTTAAGAAAAAACAAATAAAAAATGATAAATTCTTTTGCCGGTAAATTTTCAAAATAAACATTCCCGTTTTTTAGCTTAATTTTCTCTATTTTAAGTTTTTTTAATTTCTTTTTCTTATCCTTTCAGCGCCCCGAAGCCGCTGCGCAGCGCAGCCCTGCGGGTCAGCGGATGATACATTCCCCAAGCCTTAACATTTCTAAGCCAAATATTCCTTCTCAGCGGCCGGCAGGCGGCAGCGTATTGTCCGGCAAAGTTCTCTATACCGCGCGCTTTAATGGCTTCCGCCAAGCCCAAAGCCGAGCGAAAGGCATAGCTGAAACCCTCGGCCGAACTGGGGCTGATAAAGCCGGCCGCTTCCCCCAATAGGGCAATCTTGCGGTTTCCGGTCATCATCCGGTTATTAACCGGCCGCAGCAGCTCACAGCCCTCGCGGCGAAGCCTCTCTCCAAGCAACAGCCCTCTGGCCATTAGGCCTTCTTTCAGCCGTAAAAAGCAGTCGCTGGGACTCCCCAGCGTTTTATCCTGCCGAAACGCGCCGCCCAAAATCACGGCATTCCCTTTGGGAATCAGCCAAGAATAAAAATCCGTCACCTGCTCGTCAACAATCGCCGCATAATAATCAATCCCGCCCGTATTTTCATACCATTCCTGAATCGACACATAGCGCGGATCATCACAGTTTTTATAGAGCTTATGACGGAAAACGGAACTTGCCCCGTCCGCCGCCGCTACCATCCGGCTGCGGATTCTTTTCTCCTCACCGTTAGCCCGATTTTTTATAACCAGTTCAACTCCTTGCAGGCAGCGGTGAAAGTCCTTAACAGCATAGCCGCCTCTTTTTTCTACGGTATCCGGAACCAGGCTGACCAGCCATTGTTCAAACTTTCCCCGGTCCATATTGTAATAACGCTTCTGATAGCTGCGTTCCAGCGGATAATTTAAATCCATCACCCGCAGCACAAAGGTCTGCGGCTGAATCAGCACCTCCGTCGGCAAGTTTAAGTTCATCTCGGCCATTACCTTTTGGGCGCTTTCCGACAACAGTCCGCCGCAGCATTTCATCGGCCAGTCCGCCTCCGCCAGCGGCTTTTTATCCAGCAGCAGCACCCGGTAAGAATCCGGCAGCAGCCGGGCCAAGGTCGCTCCGGCCGGCCCCGCTCCAACAATGACAATATCATAATCCAAGTCTTTTTTCATATTTGCTCCGTTTCTACTGATTTTCCTATTGCTCTTTCATGCGATGTCAAACGAAAATGCGAAAGCAACTCCCGGCTTTCTATCCAGCCCCTTCCCTCATCGGGGAAACCCTTGCTCATACTTTACCCGCAGCTTACCAGTTCAAAGATTCCGTATGTGCTATGATAAGCCCAATAACACCGTATTTAAAATCCCGCCGTTTAAAAAGTATTCGATTTCGATTTCATTATCCAGCCGGCTTCTGACTGCAAAGCTTTTCCGGTTGCCCTCGCCCGCTGCCTCAACCTGCAAAAGTACATTCGGCTGCCAGCCGCCGGTCAGGCAAATGGTATATTCCTCTGTACCGCTAAGTCCAAGCCCTGCCGCCGATTCCCCTTCTAAAAACTCCAAAGGCAAAATGCCCATGCCCAGCAAATTACTGCGATGAATCCGTTCAAAGCTTTCGGCAATGACCGCCTTGACCCCCAGCAGCAACGGCCCCTTGGCCGCCCAGTCCCGGCTGCTGCCGGTACCGTACTCCTTGCCGGCCAGCATAATCAGCGGCGTTCCTTCTTTTTGATACTCCATCGCCGCGTCATAAATCGACAACAATCTCCCATCTTTCATGGTGTAGCCACCGATTTTGCCACCTGCCATTTGATTCCGCAGACGGATATTGGCAAAAGTTCCCCGCATCATCACTTCATGATTGCCGCGCCGTGAGCCGTAGGAGTTAAAATCAGCCGGCGCCGTGCCATGTTCGGTCAAATATCGGGCAGCCGGGCTATCCAGTGCAATACTGCCCGCCGGGGAAATATGATCCGTTGTTATCGAATCGCCCAAAACGCCCAACACTTTGGCTTTCTCCAAAAAGCAAAGTGCTTGTCCTGTCTGCGGCAGACGGTCAAAAAAGTCGGGCAGGCGGACATAGGTTGAATCCGGCTCCCAGGGATAAAGCGGCGTGTTTTTACCCGACAGCGCCTGCCATTTTTCGGTAAAGGCGCTGGCATTCTCACGGAAAAACTCCGGCAGCACTGCCGCCTTAACGGCTTCCTCAATCTCTTCCCGGCTGGGGCAAATATCTTTAAAGTAAACCGCTTTCTTTTCTGCGGTAAAGCCCAGCGGTTCGGTTGTTAAATCAATATCAATTCGGCCGGCCAGAGCAAAAGCCACCACTAAAAGCGGCGACGCCAGATAATTAGCCGGAATCAGCGAATGAATCCGCCCCTCAAAGTTTCGGTTGCCGCTTAAAATGCCAACCACCTGCAAGTCCCCGGCTTTGATCTGCCGACTGACTTCCTCGGATAAAGGCCCGCTGTTGCCGATACAAGTGGCACAGCCATAACCGGCCACAGCAAAGCCCAACTTCTCCAAATAGGGCAGCAGACCTGCCTTTTGCAGATAACGGGTCACAGCTAAAGAACCCGGCGCAAAACTGGTCTTAACATAACCAGGTACCCGTAAACCGGCCGCAACCGCTTTTTTAGCCAGAAGCCCCGCTCCCAAAATAACCTGCGGATTGGAGGTATTGGTGCAGCTGGTAATTGCCGCCAACACAATATCGCCGTTAGCCAAAGTAAATGTACCGCTTTTTTCTGTGGCCGCATCTGCCTGTCGCGGCTCTGTCCGCAGCGGATAACCGGCAGCAAAGCTGGCCTTCGTCTCCGCCAGCAGCACCAGATCCTGCGGCCGTTTCGGCCCGGCCAAAGCCGGCCGGACGGCACTTAAATCAACTGTCACTACCTGCGTATACTTCGGCTGACGACTGCCTTTTCCCCGGAACAGCTTATTCTTCCGGCAGTAATTTTCAACCAGCCGGATTTGCCCGGACGTGCGGCCGGTCAGGCGCAAATAATCCAATGTTTTTTCATCAACCGGAAAATAGCCCATAGTCGCACCGTATTCCGGCGACATATTGGCAACGGTTGCCCGGTCGGTTACGCCTAAACTCTCTGCGCCTTCCCCGAAATATTCAACGAACTTACCTACAACCTTAACTTTACGCAGCAAATGCGTCAAATATAAAACCAAATCGGTGGCCGTTACGTCGTCCGACAAACGCCCCGTCAGCTCAACTCCCACAACTTCGGGATTCAGCAAATAAATCGGCTGCCCCAGCATGGCCGCTTCCGCTTCAATACCGCCGACACCCCAGCCCAAGACGCCCAGACCATTAATCATGGTCGTATGGCTGTCCGTGCCGACAACCGTATCCGGGTAACACAGGCCGTCATCAGCCAGCACCACGCCGGCGATTTGCTCCAAGTTGACCTGATGGCAAATTCCCTGTCCCGGTGCATGTACTTTAAAATTGGGCAGGGCATTTTCCGCCCATTTCAAAAAACGATAGCGCTCGGCATTGCGCTCAAACTCCAATTCCACATTTTGAGCCAGCGCTTCGGGCGTGCCGGTATAATCCATGGAAACAGAATGATCAATGACCAAATCCACCGGAATCCGCGGATATATAGCGGCCGGGTCAAGCCCCATCGCCGCCGCTTTCTCGCGCATGGCCGCCAAATCAACCGCTGCCGGTACGCCGGTTAAATCCTGCAGCAAAATCCTCCCCGGCAAAAAAGGAACCTCTTTCGCCTCATAGCCCTTGCTCCAGCCGGAAAGCCGGCGCAAATATTCATCGGTGAAGTATTTCCCATCATAATGACGCAAATTATTTTCCAATAATAAGCGAATCGAAAACGGCAGTTCATCAATATCGACCTCATGTGCTGCGCACCAGCCGACAATATCAAAATAGTGCTGCCCGCCCTCTAATTCCGCTTGATATTTCTCCTTATCCAGCATTTTCCTTAACCTCTTTTCGATAGTTTCGTATACTCTTTGCGCTCGCCCACCATTTTGTAAGCCGGGCGAATGATTTTACTTTGATTGACTGACTCCTCCAGCCGGTGCGCACACCAGCCGGCAATCCGGGCCACTGCAAACAGCGGTGTCAGCAGTTCCTCAGGAATGCCCAGCATATCATAAATCAAGCCGCTGTAAAAATCAACATTAACCGCTACCGGCGTTTTTAAACCTTTTTGCTGCATGACCAGCCGCGGCGCCAGCCGTTCCACTGTCTGGTACAGCCGGAACTCTTCTTCCCGTCCTTTTTCCGCCGCCAAGTCCGCCGCATATTTTTTCAGTAATATTTCTCTGGGGTCGGATAAGGTATAAACCGCATGCCCGACCCCATAAATCAAACCCTGCCGATCAAAGGCTTTCTTATCCAAAACCGCCTGCAAATAAGCCTCCAGTTCCGCTTCGTCCGTCAAATCTTTAACATTTTGCTTTAAGTCCTTCATCATTTGTGGCGTCTTGCTGTTCGCGCCGCCGTGCTTTGTCCCTTTCAGCGCCCCTAAAGCCGCCGCTATAACCGAATAGGTATCGGTTCCGGCAGATGAAACAACATGGACGGTAAAGGTGGAGTTATTACCGCCGCCATGCTCGGCGTGCAGTACCAGCAAAATATCCAATAATCTCGCTTCCGTTGGAGTAAACTGATTATCCTTGCGCAGCATGTGCAAAAAGTTTTCGGCCGTTGAATAACCGGCCTCAGGCGCGTGAATGACTAAGCTCTTCCCTTTGTGATAATGCTCCGCCGCATAATAGCTGTACACCGCCAGCATCGGAAAAATTGCAATCAGTCGGATACACTGCTTCAGTACCTTTTCCGGTTCAGCACTTTCCGCATCCGGGTCAAGGCTGTGGAGTGATAAAACGCTTCTGGCAAAGCTGTTCATCAGCGAATGGCTGGGCATATTCAAAATAATGCCGCGAGTAAAATCCTCCGGGAACCTTTGCCGCCAGCCGCTTAATTCCTGCTGAAAAGCCTCTAATTCCGCCCGATTCGGCAAATTGCCCATTAGCAGCAAATAAACGATTTCCTCAAAGCCAAACCGCTCTTCCCGGACAAAGCCATCCACCAGCTGCCGGATATCGTAGCCCCGGTAAAAAAGCTCACCGTCAACCGGCACGATCTCGCCCTCATCCACATAATAGGAATGAATTCCGCCGATATTGGTCAGCCCCGCCAAAACTCCTTTGCCGTTGCTGTCCCGCAAGCCCCTTTTGACATCAAACTTAGGATAAAGCTCATTTGGAATCTTGGTGTTGGCTTCGGCCGCCGCCGCCCATTTTTCTATATTTTTTACTGTCTCTTTGCCGCTTTCCTTATCCATTTTCCGCTCCCTTCCTATACCGCCATATCTTTTTGCCGATGGTTTTAAACCCGCCATTCCCGCGAGCGGCGGCTGCCAATTTTTTTTAGGATTCTCTGTGCCTGCATCTTGGGCAGCAATCGCTTGATTGTTCCCACCGCAATTCCTGTTGCTTCACCAAGCTGTTTTTGCGTAATTTGAGGATTTTTTCTGATAGCTTCTATGATCTCGTGCTCTCTATCAGTAAACAAAGCAGATATATCAGCCGCACCTTTAGTCGCACTCGTCACGTTACCATCCGTTTTTATAAACTTCTTAGGATTAATCACATTGTTATTGTCTGCTTCGGCTGCTCTCCGATGCAAATTATATTTCATACTACAGATTATAAGCACGCCCCGGCCAAATGTCAAACCAAATCCACCGTTGGTTTTGTTTTTCTTCGCTCTCTTTGCAAAAAGAAAAATGTCATTCATGGCAACTTAGGGGATTATTCAATATTGAACTGATCTTGCTGTATAAAGCAAAATTTCAGTATTTTCGGATAATCTATTCATTCCTATTTACCTTGGTACGAAAACTGGGTTGCATAATATTAACTGAACAGGAGTGATATATAGACACACAAAAAAGGAGGAACGGCAAAAAACAGAAAACCGAATAAAAAAACGCTATAACTGGAATAAAGCAACCCTAACACACATTTTGAAAAGTCAGGAGTATTGTGACGATATAGTCATTCAAGACCAAAAAGCATTATAGAGATAAGCGAGATGTCAAAAAAGCAAGGAAACATTTCAAGATAAGCTCATAAAGGCAATACATTCTAAGGGCAAATAGTAGTGAGTGAGCAGAAAATCTGGAAGTAGACAAAACGCCTAAAAAATGCTATAATATTAGTTAATATTAATAAACAAATTCGAATTTTAGAGAAGTAAGAAATAGATTTAGGGCAATTGATAGAGTAAAATAAAAGTTATGGAACATGAGGAGAGATAAGCAACTTATATGAATGGAGATAATGATAAGGTATGAGTTTTGATTTATTTGTTTTTGAGAGAAGAAGTTGTATCAATACTTCTTTGGACATTTTTTCTTATCAGGAGAAGTTTACAGAGTATACAGAAGATAAAGACTATAACTCTTTGAATGGGTGTTCTGATATTATCTCCTCGTGGGCGAAAAAAATGTTCGAGAAATTTCCACCGATGAACGGAGAATATGCACCACCTGATGAAATTGCTTATGCATCAGAAGAATCGGAAAACCATCTAACAGACTATAGTCTTGGAAAACATGGGGTGTATTGTGCATTTTCCTATTCCGTTGCCGAGAAGGCTCTTGAATATATAAAAAGCATTGCCGACGAATACAAGGTAGGTTTTTATGACATACAAAGTAATGATGCGATTTTCGGCAAAGGAATTGAAATTTTGAAATATAGAACAGAGAGTCATGGTGATACGATATGCGACCTTGACAATATTGAGAGAGTGATTGATACTCTTGATAGCATAGAAAGAGGAACAACTAATAGAGAGAATGCATTTATTACAATTTGGTTTGAAACAGACGGTGTGGAGAGTACCTTTGTTCAAGCTACCCCGTCTTATAAGTCAAAAGGATTTTTTAAGAATATCCTTTACAAAAACAAATCAAATGATATATCCGGTTATTTTTTTGAGATTGAAAAAGATGGCGCTTTATATCAAACTCTCATAAAAGATAAGAATGAATTAAAAGAGATGGTAAGAGCATGGTGTATTGACAGAAAAGAGCCGAATATTAGTAAATATAAAAAGCTTCTGGATTTATAGGTAAAACTATTTTACGGCAAATAGCATATCGCCTTGTATTTTAATAGAGTAAATGTAGAACAGTAAATCAAAAAAGGGTTACTGTTTTTTATTGCTCAGATTTTAGAAGAAAGGAACAGATACGCAACAGCATCGGAAATCAAATGTTTATGCTGCTGTATTGGGCTCTTCTTTTAAATTGTGGTCTGCATGGAGCAGAAATAAAAAAGGCAAATAGTAAAGATGATAAGGATAATTAAAGCATAATTACTCTATGTGAAGATGAGATAAATCCGCAGGAATGTCCTCAGTATTTTGAAAAATGTGAGCGATTCAACCGTTCAACAGAAAAAAACGTCTATAAATCTCAAAAGGTACTTGACAAAATGCTCTCTGCTTGATCGCGGGAGTTTTAATCGTTTTTTTCTTTACTTTCCGGCGAAAAAGTTTTACACTGTAAGCAAATAATCATTACTCAACTTTCCCATGTTAGTTGGCAGGTCAGTCTTTTCGGAGCGGAAAGCGAAGCTTTCGAGCAGACAGGCCGCCCACTTCGATCAGGGGCAGATTGCCCCGGGTAGACGCCACAGCACTGCGATCAGAGAAAAGCTTGGTTTGAGTTTTTCCCCGCTTCACCGTCGGGCTTGGCGAATATGACGGTTTGGCCAGCGGATTTCGTTTCCGCAAAAAGGCAGAGCCTTTCCAGCTGCCTGCTCCGGTCGAACAAGTTTAGTTCATTGCAAACAGTTGTCACAGGAGGATTTTATGCCATCATTTTTTCTTACTTCTGCTTCTTTTTCCTGGAGCGGGCAGAAACAAGCAATTTTCGATTTTTTGGCCACATTGGGCGGGCGGATTTTGCTGGCCGGTTTGACCCTGGCGGTAGGACTATTTTTGATTGCCCGAGCCGGAAAGCTGATTCGGCCGGCCTTTCGGCGAGCCAAAATGGAACCGACAGCGGCCAGTTTTTTGGAATCCTTTATCGGCATTGCTTTAAAGGGATTTTTAGTTATCTCGGTTGTTTTGCAGCTGGGGGTTAAGGAAAGTTCAATCATTGCCCTGCTCGGCACAATCGGTCTGGCGATCGGCATGGCCCTGCAAGGCTCGCTCTCTAATTTTGCCGGCGGTGTTTTGATTCTGATTTTAAAGCCCTTTAAAGTCGGAGATTTCATCGAGGTGCAAAGCTTTTCCGGTAAAATCGAGAAAATTCAGGTCTTTCATTCCTACCTGCTCACCCCCGACAACAAAAGGGTTACCATCCCCAACGGCACACTGATCAACTCAATTGTGATCAATTATTCCGCTAAATCGACCCGGAGAGTCGATCTGACCTTTCAGGTCGGCTACGGCAGCGATATTGCCGAAGTAAAATCACTGCTGATGGATCTGCTGACTACTCATCCCAAGGTGCTAAACGACCCGGCTCCCTTTCTGCGCATGACGGCGCAGGCCGCCAGTTCTCTGAACTTTACCGCCCGGGTCTGGGTTAAAAGCGAGGATTACTGGGACGTGACCTATGATCTGCTGGAAAGCTCCAAGCAGCTGCTGGATCAGGCCGGAATTGAAATCCCGTACAATAAGCTGGACGTTAATATCAACACTCCGTTGCCCCCTATTCGCTAAGACCGTCTTTTAAAAAACTCAAGCGCTGCCCGACAAGCAGCGCTTTTCTTTTCGGCAAAAAGAACATATTTCTCTGCATAATCTCATCAAAAAAACTCGATTTTATTTCTTTGTCTTTTTTCAATCAATAATATAACCAGAATTTCTTATATTTTTTTAATGTTTTTATATCTCTTTCCCATATTTGCAAGAAACGAAAAATAAAATTGCAATCCTCTTTTTTATGTGGTATAATGTCTAAAATATTTTCTACATTCTATTTTTATACATAAATTTACCGACAAAAGCCGCGTGACAAACACATTCAGGGCAAGACGGTATAAACACAAAAGCCGCCGGTTCCGATAAATACGGCGGCTTTTGCCTATCATTCAGGCACGAAAGCTTGAAAAAAGCAAAGCCGACGGCAGTTTTCTCCTGCAAAAACGAAAGGAGCCATCTATTATGTTTCGTTATATTTTAAAAAGAATCGCCATGACTTTCCTCACGCTTTTTATAATTATATTGCTTACTTTTATTTTTATGCATGCAGTGCCCGGCGGTCCCTTTACCCGAGAAAAACAACTGCCTCCGAAAGTGCAGGAAGCCCTGAATCAAAAATATCATTTGGACGATCCGCTGCCGAAACAATTTTTTGACTATTTAAAAGGACTGGTTCGGCTGGATCTCGGCCCTTCCTTTAAATACCAGGGCAAAAACGTCAACGATTTTATCAGCGAGGGCTTTCCGGTTTCGGCCAAACTCGGGCTGATTACTTTGGTCTTTATCGTCCTGATTGCTTTGCCGCTGGGGATTCTGGCCGCGATCAAAAACGGCAGATGGCAGGATGCTTTTGTTATGACACTGGCCACTTTGGGCGTAACAATTCCTTCCTTTGTTATCGCCACTGCCTTGATTTACTTTTTTAGTTTTCGGCTGGAGCTTCTCCCCACTTTCGGTTTGGATTCATGGCAGGGCTATATCCTGCCGGTGATTGCCCTCGGCGGGTATTCCATTTCCTTTATTGCCCGGCTGATGCGCTCCAGTCTTTTGGAAGTGATGAAGCAGGACTATATCCGAACCGCCCGCATGAAAGGTCAAACCGAGTTTAAAGTCATCACTCATCATGCCCTGCGCAACGCGCTGATTCCGGTCATTACCATTTTAGGGCCGACAGTGGCGGGACTGCTGACCGGTTCGTTTGTAATTGAAAAAATATTTGCCATTCCCGGCATGGGTGTTTATTTTGTCGACAGCGTGGCCCAGCGCGATTATACCGCCATTATGGGCATGACCATTTTTTACGCCACTTTTTTAATCGTCATGATCTTTTTAGTGGATATGTTTTACATGCTGATTGACCCGCGCATTAAATATGAATAATTCAAACTCCGAATATTCATAAACATTTTTTACTGACCGCTCATAAAAAGCCGCCTCTTTTAACAGAATAAGGCTGGTGCATCGGCAGCAGACACACAAAGCGCTTTGATATAGAGCTTGCAGTTTGGCTGGCTATATGCCGGCACTAAATATCTGACAGCAGATAAGAGCGGAACACGATGAAAGCAGAGAATATACGCAAGCCTCACCGGATCAGTCCGGCGGCAGAAAGGATAAATCATGGATAAGAATTTAACAATTCCTGTTTCCGATTGGGAACCTTTGGGCGAAGAAGATGAGCTTCGCGAAAAAATATGGAGCAAGCAACGCACCTTTTTCGAGGACGTCTGGTTCCGCTTTTCTCATAAAAAATCCGCTTTTGTCGGCCTGCTCATTATTTTACTGCTGATGCTGTTCGCTTTTATCGGGCCGTACTTCACGCCCTACTCTTTCGACTCGCAAAAGCTGGACTTTACCAATATCCCACCGCTTTTGGAGGTGACCAATATTGACGGCGACCTGTTTTATATCACACCGAACCTAAAAGTCGTCAACGTCAGTCCCGGCGGCAAGCTCTTGTCGGCTTTGGACAAAAAACACGATAACCCGGCGGAGAAGATCACTTATTTTACTTTTAAGGGCAAAGAAATCGTTCTCAGCTACGCCAAAAAACCTGCAGCCTTATTAAATAAGGAAGGAAAACGTCTGGCCAAGGATAACCGGGTTTGGAACACCACTTTCCTGTTGGGGACGGACGGCCTGGGCCGGGATTTGCTGACCCGGCTGATGTACGGCACTAAGATTTCGCTGATTGTCGCTTTTATCGCAACCCTGGTTAATATGACCATCGGCATGATTTACGGCGGCATTTCCGCTTATGCCGGCGGCAACGTCGATGCCGTCATGATGCGGGTGGTTGATATCATCAGCACAGTACCGCTGACGCTGTATGTCATTTTGATTATGGTGGTTTTATCCGACGGCTTTTTAAGCATTATTATCGCCCTGTCCAGTGTCTACTGGGTGACAATGGCACGGGTGGTGCGCGGACAAATCTTTTCCCTGAAAGAAAATGAGTTTGTTTACGCCGCTAAAACCATCGGTTCAAGCCAATCCACGATTTTATTCCGGCATCTTTTGCCCAACGCAATGGGGCCGATTTTAGTTACCGCCACCATGATGATTCCGTCCGCTATTTTTATGGAGGCTTTCCTGGGCTTTATCGGCATCGGTATTGCCGCTCCGATGGCCAGCCTCGGAACCATGTGCAACGACTCGATTCAAATGCTGCGTACCAACCCCTATCAGCTGCTTATGCCTTCGCTGATGATTTGCCTGATCATGTTCGCTTTTAACTATGTCGGCGATGGTTTGCGGGACGCACTTGACCCGAAGTTGAAAAAATAGTTGCTGTTCAAGAACCCCTCATAAGTGTTGCCGTTCAGACAAACTGCTGGTGTGAGGGCGTTCAGCAAGTTGACTGAACTATAACCACGAAAGGATACGATATGACACAGGCTTTATTACAAATAGAAAATTTGAAAACTTCTTTTTATACCCAAAACGGAGAAGTTCAGGCGCTGCGCGGGATGAACCTGTCGCTTGAGGCCGGCGAAGCACTGGGTGTGGTCGGCGAATCCGGGAGCGGCAAAAGCGTGATGAGTATGTCAGTTCTGCAGCTTTTGGCGGAAAACGCCAAAATTAAAGAAGGAACTGTCACCTTTAACGGCAAAGTCATTTCGGCCATGTCCAAAAATGAAATCCGGGTCATTCGCGGCAAGGAGATTTCCATGATTTTCCAGGACCCGATGTCTTCCTTAAACCCGCTGATTTCAGTAGGCGAACAGGTGGCTGAAATGATTCGGATCCATTATCCGAAGGTCGGCAAGGAAGAAATGAAAACGCGGGTGTTGGAGCTTTTCCGGCTGGTCAAGATTCCCGAACCGGAAAAGCGCTACAAAAGCCTGCCCCATGAGTTTTCCGGCGGTATGCGGCAGCGGGTTATGATTGCACTGGCACTGGCCTGCAAACCCGATGTTTTGATTGCCGATGAACCGACCACCGCGCTGGACGTGACGATTCAGGCCCAGATTTTAAAACTTTTAGCCTCACTGCAAAAAGAACTAGGCATGAGCATATTATTTATTACCCATGACTTAGGCGTGGTCATGCAGTTGTGCAGCCGGGCGATTGTTATGTACGGCGGCATGAAAATGGAAGAAGGGCTGATGGAGGATTTATTTTTAAACTCCAAGCACCCCTATACCATGGGGCTGCTTCAGTCCATCCCCAAAATCGGACAGGATAAATCCATACCCCTGCAGCCCATCCTCGGTTCGCCGCCGGATATGCTTAACCCCCCGGCCGGCTGTCCCTTTGCACCGCGCTGCCGTTATGCCCGCAAGATTTGCGCTAAAAAAATGGCGCCCTATACCCAAATCAGCGAGCATCACTATTCCGGCTGCTGGCTGATTTCCGAAAACGCGCCGGCCGAGCAGAATCCCTTTGCGCAGAAATAAACGAAAGTGGAGGAAAAAGATATGAAACTGCTGGAAATTAAAAACTTAGTCAAGCATTTTCCGGTAAAAAATTATAAAGACCAAGTTGTCCATGCCGTTGATGACGTCAGCTTCCACATCAACGAAGGAGAAACTCTGGGGCTGGTCGGTGAGTCCGGCTGCGGCAAATCCACCTGCGCCCGGACCATTATTCGGATTTATGACCCAAGCAGCGGCCAAATCATTTTTGACGGTCAGGACATTGCCGGACTTTCGCAAAAGCAGCTGAAACCTGTCCGTAAAAATATACAGATGATCTTTCAGGATCCGTATACTTCCTTAAACGGCCGGATGACCGTGCGCGATATCATCGCCGAGCCGCTGGAAGCGCATCAAATCGGGAGCAGCAAAGCAGAACGTAACGACATGGTCAATGAAATTTTAAAGCAGGTCGGCTTAAACGCCGAGCACAGCACCCGCTATGCCCATGAGTTTTCGGGCGGACAGCGGCAGCGGATCGGCATTGCCCGGGCGTTGATTTTGCGGCCGAAACTGGTTATCTGCGACGAGCCGATCTCGGCGCTGGATGTTTCGATTCAGGCGCAAATCATCAATCTGCTGACCGATTTCCAGCAAAAGGAAAAGCTGACGTATTTATTTATCGCCCACGATTTATCGGTAGTGGAATATATTTCCGACTATGTCGGCGTGATGTATTTGGGCAAGCTGGTTGAACTGAGCGAGTCCAAGGAACTGTATAAGAATCCTTTGCATCCCTATACCAAAGGACTTCTGGCCAGTATTCCCAGCCTTGACGTCCGGGCTGCCAAGCTGACCAGTCAGGCAGAAATGAGCGGCGATATCCCCAGTCCCATTTCTTTGCCGCCGGGCTGCCGCTTTTATAGCCGCTGCCCCTACGCCAAAAAGATTTGCCAGGAAATGGATCCGGTGATGAAAGAAGCCGCTCCCGGCCATCAGGTCGCCTGCCATTTGTACTAAAAGCTTTGCGCTGTTTTCGCTGCCGGAAGACCGGAACTCTTTCCGGCTCTGTGAAAAAGCGTTAGCTCCAACTTTCTGCTATTAGCTAAAACAAGTTGACTGTGTGCGTGCCAACATCAGCCGTCAAAAAGCCTGCACCCGCAAAAGCAAAGCTTTTAACGGAAGATTGCAAAAACAGCAAACCGTTTTGGGCAGCCACAGCCGGACAAAATCGGTTAATAGAGAAAGTGGAAAGATAGAGTAACCGCAAAATAAAAGAAAGAGAGGTAATTTTATGAAACGATTTTTAACGATGGGTTTAAGCCTGCTTCTGGTTTTGTCCCTGCTGTCCGGCTGCGGCGGCAATCAGGCCAGCAAAACCGAAGAAGACACCAACACTCCAACCAAAGAAACCTCAAAAGACAACACCAAAGAAACTTCGACCACTCCGACCGATACTGGTAGTACCGTCGAGCAAAAGATTGTTTTTGCCCTGCATGACGTACCGGACGGACTGGATCCGATCGTTACCAACAACTCTTTTGCCATGCCGTTTTTAGATAACTGCTTTGAAGGCCTAGTTACATCCAACGCCAACAATGAACTGGTTCCGGCTCTGGCAGAAAGCTGGACCGTTTCCGAGGATGGCAAAACCTATACCTTTACTTTAAGAGATGGCTTAAAATGGAGCGACGGATCGCCCCTGACTTCGGCGGATTTTATGTACAGCTTTGAGCGGACGCTGAAACCGGAAACAGCCTCGCAAAACGTTAACATGATTACCAATTATGTCCTGAACGCGCAGGCCTGCTATGAGGGCACCGTTCCTTTTGATCAGGTCGGTTTTAAAGCACCGGACGAAAAGACTCTGGTGATCGAACTGACTAGCCCGACCTCTTTCTTCATTGACCTGGTGTCGCTCCATGTTTACGATCCGCTAAATAAGGCGACCATAGAAGCCAACGGCGACAAATGGACCTTATCGGCCGATACCTATGTCGTCAACGGCCCGTTTAAGATTACCAAGCTGAACTTAAACGAAGCTACGGTTTTAACCAAGAATGAAAATTACTGGGATGCCGCCAATGTTACTTTGGAAGAAGTTACTTTCCGTATGATCAAGGATCAAGCCACCGCCCTTATTGCTTTTGACAGCAATGAAATCGACGGTATGCGGTCGGTACCGATGGCCGACTTTGCCCGCCTCAAAGCCGAGAGCAATGATTTGCATATTATGCCGACCTATGCTACTTCCTATTATTTGATCAATACCCAGAAACCACCGTATGACAATGTTCTGGTCAGAAAAGCGCTGAACCTGGCAGTTGACCGCAAGTCTCTGATTGAAAACGTTCTGCAAAGCTCGGATTTGCCGGCGCATGCTTTACTTGGCCCCGGCTATGTGGTCAACGGTAAGGATTATATTGAGGGGCGCTCGGATTATGGCATCAGCGATACCGCCAATGTAGAAGAAGCCAGAAAAGCTTTGGCCGAAGCCGGCTATCCGGACGGCAAAGGCTTCCCGACTTTGCAGCTGTCTTATTACACCAGCCCGCAGGTCAAGCTGATCGCTGAAGCGCTGGCGCAAATGTTTAAAGAAAACCTGAATATTAATGTCGAAATCAGCAACTCTGAGTGGGCGGTTTACTACGATGACGTTCAGGCAATGAAATACGAGGTTGCCGCTATGGGCGCGGGCGCTGATTTTATGCATCCGATGACCTTCCTGCCGTCATTTATGAGCAACGATTATCTTAACAACACCGGTTACGCTAATCCGGTCTATGATGCCAAGGTCAATGAGATCAAGAGCGAACTGGATCCGGAAAAAGCCCTGACCCTGATTCGGGAAGCCGAGGACATTATGATGGCCGATTATCCGTTCCTGCCGATGTACCATCGTTCCAGCAGCCTGATGATGAAAGACTATGTCAAAGGCTGGAGTTTATCACCGCTCAGTCAGCTTTCCTTTAAGTATGCGAAAGTGGTGAAATAAAAAGTAAATAAACATTAGGATTATTAGGCAATAAAAAACGTGGCTGCCTAGGCAAGCCGCTCGGATTTATACTTCCGGGCGGCTCTTTTTGTATACACGTTTCCTCATCGTTTGATTTGCTTTTTCATCGGCAAAAAACAATCCGGCTGCCCTAAGGATTTCCCTTACAGCAGCCAGATATCAAAAAACTTCTATCTTATTGTCAGTCTTAAACCGTTTTACAGCCATTTAAAAAAACCAGCGCAGTCCCTTCGGCACCGGTACGGTAATTCTTTGCAGCTTTCCGTCGGTCAGATCTAAAACTGCATAGCTCGGGCTCCCGCCGCCACGGGGCAGGGTAGGTGAACCGGGATTAATCAACCGGACACCGGCAATTTCCTCATCCTTAAAAATATGAGTATGGCCATAGAGTGCCAGTTTGGCCTCTTTCTGCAAGGCCGTCTCCGCTAACTGCTCCCGGCCGTAATGCACGCCGTAGCGATGTCCATGGGTCATAAAAATCGGTATGTGTTCTAAAATCAAAAACAACGCTTCTTTCTCCTGTGTGCCGTAGTCATTATTGCCGGCCACCACAAAAACAGGCAGTCCGGTTTCCCGCTTCAGCCGGTAAGCATCCGTCACACCATCGCCCATATGCAGGATATAATCCGCCTGCTGCTGCTTTATACTGTCGGCTAAGCCGTCGCAATAACCATGCGTATCACTGATCAGCACTATTTTCATGATCGCCCTCTTTTCGCTATCCCAGCTTGCCTTCCGAGCGGAGCTGCCAATACTCCGCCAAAGCCTGGCGAATAATCTCTTTGGCCGCGTCTTTCCCTTCGACGCTGCCAATCGCCGTGGCCTTGCCTTCCAAGGTTTTATACACTTCAAAGAAATGCAGGAGTTCCTTCATAATATGAGCCGGCAGATCTTCAATCTTCTGAAAACTGCTGTACGTCGGGTCAGTAAAGGGAATGGCAATGATTTTTTCATCCCGGTAGCCTTCGTCCTCCATGATCACCACCCCAATCGGATAGCACTCGACCATTGACATCGGCACAAAATTGACCGAGGCCAGTACCAGCACATCCAGCGGGTCTTTGTCATTGGCATAGGTCAGCGGCAAAAAGCCGTAATTGGCCGGATAGTGAGTGGCTGTATACAGCACCCGGTCCATCCGCAAAAGACCGGTCGCTTTGTCCATTTCATACTTCACCTTGCTGCCGCCGCTGATTTCAACCACGGCAATAAACTTGTCCGGCGTGACCCGCTCCGGTTTGATATCATGCCAAATATTCATAAATTTTCCTCCCTTAAAAACTGTTTCCTCCGCTGTCCCCACACAGCGAAGCACCTTCTGTTTTTTTATTATAGCAAATTTAATTTTAAAATTCAAACTCAACTTTATCCTAAGGAAATACTTCTTTTTTCTGCTCCGGCCGCAGTCGTCATAGTTTTTTACGCAAAAACGCCAAAGCTCTTTAAACTTTGACGTTTTTAGTGCCGACTGCCGGCATAATTTTTTTATTTTTCAGACTTGCTTTTAAGCACTAAAACTCATAATGAATCTGCTCCCGAAACTGCTCGAACAGTTCCTGATTTTTTTCGGCGCCGCCGTCTAAGTTTAAACAATTTAATTGACCGGGGGCTTTTTATTCAATCTCCTCAATAAACGATACGCCTTCTATATTTTCCCATTCCTGAATTGCTTCCGCATGAGATTTTTTAATACCGGAGCGGAGCAGCAATATAACACTGGCTACCTCTTTATTGATTTTATTTCTTTTGATCTGCATATCCCGGATATCATATTTATTCGCCCGGGCAAATTCAATCAGCTGGCTGATTTGCCGCTCCGAATCAAACTCAATGTATAGTTTCAGAAATCTGGAGTTCATAGCTAAATAATTATCAACATATTGAAAACCGGAATTTATCAGCAGCACCATTACCACGCCGATCAATGCCAGCTCATAAAAGCCAATGCCGATTGACAGCCCCAAACAAGCCGCCGTCCACAGGCTGGCAGCGGTGGTAATCCCACTGATCTGATTTTTGGAATTGGTAATGATTGTTCCCGCCCCCAAAAAGCCAATACCGCTGACCACCTGCGCTCCCATCCGGACGGGATCGGATACCTGAAAAACTTTAAATACATAAAAATTAGCCGCCGCGACTGACATCGAACCAAAGCATACCAGCATAAAGGTTCGAAACCCGGCCGGCCGCCTTTTTCTCCCCCGCTCCAGGCCCAATACTCCGCCCACAACTAAAGCCAGAACCGTTTTTACAATTAACGCCTCTAAGCCGATACCTCTTAAATGCTCATAAAACATATTGCTTCTCCTTTTTTATATGCTCAGCTTTGCTTGCGCGAGTACCGTCTTGCACCAAGCGCGCAAAACGTTTCATGTTTCCGCAAGGCTGTGCGGCCCGCACGGCACCCGTTGTCATCTGAAGGCATCGTTATTTACCCGATGTTCTTGTTTCCCTCCGAAAGACACAGGGCTTCCGATTAAAAACCGCCTTTTTAAAAAACCGCGCCTCCATAGGGAAACGCGGCGAACAAAATTTATTTGTTTTTCGGGGATTAGGGCAATGGCTGTGTCATAAAACGCCAAGCTGCCGGCAGCCAAAAAGCAAAACCTTTTTTAGTCCAAGCCTTTACTGTTTTCTGTACTGTTTCGCTTTTAAATATTCTAAGCAATGCTTACTCCAGTCAGTCTGAATAATATCAAATCCCATTTCCGCCAGCTTGCCCCATCCCAAATCAGGATTCTCAGTCAATGATAGATCATCGCTGTATCCGGCTGCCAGAGGGACTTTGCTGGAATAAACCAAACTGTTGCCCCATAAGAACTTGCTTTTTTTATGCATTTTTTCAATATACTCCGGGCGGGCAATCGGGGCATCCACTGTTTTGAATACTAACTCGGCGCCGATAAATTTAATATTCATTTTCTCAATTTTTTCGGTAGCCGGATCTTCTTCCATATAAACCGGCATATAGTCCACATCCGATGCGAAGGCTTCTATCTTCCGCAAAGACTCATCAGAAGGATCGCTTTTTAACAGAATTTGTTCGACCATACCATGCCGCCTGACTTCTTTCATCACATCCTCAACAAAGCCAATGCACCGGTCAAGGTTTAAAATACATTTCCCCTTGTACCTTTCCAGTATTTCGGCAAAGGTATTAACCGGCAAAAAAGTTTCGATCAGGTCAACATTACACAGCCTCATTTTTTCAATTTCCGCCGCCGAATGCTCACCAAATCGGATGTGCCGATCCAAATGTGCCGGTTCCATCCCGGTATGAAAGATAAAAAGCTTACCGTCCGAGCTTTTAGCCAAATCCATTTCTAAAATATCCGCCCCGTCCCTGAGTGCGATATCAAAGGACGCAATGGTATTAGCCGGAATATTTCCACCTGATGTCCCCCGATGCGCCGCCACCAAAATCCCTTTTTCTTTGATTAAATCCACTGCTCTGCTCATATTTTCACTCTTCCTTTTCTGATTTTTGCAAATAAACTCCTTATTGTTTTAATTCCGTCATATCTGGCCATCCACAGCGTAAATACAGAGATAATCATTAAAACAACCGTATATACAAAGGCCATTGACTGCGAATCCACCGTTGCCATTTCATCGCTCGCCATTTTAATCACAATTCCCAGCGGTTGGTACGAAGGATGATAAAGAAATACAGACAAATCATATTCCGACAGCAGGGAATTAAAGTTTAACACAATGACCGATAAGACAACCGGCATCAAAATCGGCAGAATGACTTTGCGCATGGTGTAAAAGGGCTTGGCACCCATGACCTGAGCCGCCTCTTCCATATTTTTATCAAAGCCGATAAATCCCGCCCGAATCATCCGATAGGAAAATGGAATTTTGATAATAATATAGGCTAACAGCATAATAATCGGCGTTGCCACCAAGACTTTATTACCCAAAAGTATTCGCGGCTCATCATAAGTCATCATCAAACCCAACGCAATCATCGTCGATGGCAGCAGCCAAGGAATCAATACTGCCGGTTCAAACAGCTTATCCGTTTTTCGACGCGGACTGGTCACGATCCGGCCAACGGTGATACATAGCACCGCTACTGCTAGCGAAGCGATCAGAGCGTAACCGATACTGACCAGATATGGCTTATAAGCCGCAGCAGACCGGAACAATTTGGCATAATTGGCCAATGTAAAAGAATCAGGCCGAATAATGCCGGTTTGCACCGTCAGACCGTCAGTAAAAGAAAATACCAATACATTGACAATCGGCAGCATATAAATGACCAGCATTAAATATGCAACAATGTGTGCCACTACATTTAAGACCGGATTTTCAATCTTTTGTTTAACCATTCTGGCTTTGGTTTTAGAAACTGACACAAAATTACCTTTTTTTTCAATTTTTTGCATGAAAAACAGCAAAATCGAAGTCGACAGTCCCAAAATAATCGCCAGCAGCGCCGCAATATCTCTGGAGCCGGTCATACCGGCAAAGGTTTTAATCATTGGATTGATAGTTTGGAAATCCTTGCCGCCGACAATTAACGGTCCGGACATCGTGCTTAACGCCGCGATAAAGGTTAAAATCGTAATCGCAAAAATTGTCGGCTTCATGGTCGGCAGCACGATTTTAAACAAGATATGCTTCTGCGACGCACCCATATTTTTGGCAGCTTCAATCGTGTGGTAATCCAGATTGCGGATGGCCGTGGTTAAAAACATCATATGATTGGAGGTGGCTGAAAAGGTCATAATAAACAACACCGCTCCAAAGCCGACGAACCACTTGGGATCCATGCCGGGAAAAAAGCGAAGCAGTACATTAGTAACTACGCCGGTCTCGCCGTAAACAAACTTATAGCCGGTGACCAGCACTACGCCGCCGTAAATCAAGGTTGACATGAAACCTAAGCTTAGCAATCTCGCACCTTTGATATCAAAATATTCTGTAAACAGGACAATCAAAATACCGGAAATATTAACCGTGACAATCGAAAATACCGCCAGTAAAAAGCTGTTCTGCAAGCTGCCGATGGCTCGGCCCGACTTCATAATCTTGGTAATCGCCTGCAGGGAAAACTGCCCATCCCGGGTGAAAACCCGCATCAGCAAATTCACATTGGGAAAAATTAAAAAGGTGACTATGAACCAAATTAACGCAATTTTAATCAGCAGCAACGAAATCCGGATATCGCGTCTGCGCAAGGCATCTTTTATTTTATTCATTTATTTCCCTCCTAAAACTGCATAATATCTTTAGGATTAATATAAATTTCAATTTGATCGCCTTCCCCGTATAATTTATAGCCGTCATTTTTTTCCAGATATTTAATCGTTTCTCCCAGACACTCCAAAGTATATTTGGTCAAAACCCCATTAAACTCGACTTCGCTGACCGTACCGACCAATTTAACCTGATCGCCCTTATTTTCACTCAGGCACTGCTCAATACGGATAAAGCCGGATTTTTTAACATTCAGATCCGAGTTCGCCAGCCGGTTGATTTCATTTAAAATATTTTCGCCCAGCTTATTAATATCACCGATAAAGTCACAGACAAACTCGCTTTGCGATTTATTGTAAATCTCATACGGTGTTCCTACCTGCTCAACATAACCGTTATTAAAAACGGCAATCCGGTCGGATAAGGTCAAAGCTTCCTCCTGATCATGAGTAACATAAAGGGTGGTAATGCCCAGTTCCTTTTGCAGGCGCTTCAATTCCAACCGCATGTTGATTCTCAGCTTGGCATCCAAGTTGGACAAGGGTTCATCCAGACATAGAATTTTGGGTTCAAGCACGATTGCTCTGGCTAACGCCACTCTCTGCTGCTGGCCTCCGGACAGCTCAGAGACATTTTTGGCCAGCTGTTCATCGGTAATTTTTATTTTTTTAGCGATTTCCCGAACTTTCCGGTCAATTTCTTCTTTCCTCATTTTTTTTACTTTCATGCCGAAAGCAATATTTTCATACACCGTCATCGTCGGAAACAGGGCGTAACTTTGAAAGACCATACCGACATTGCGATCCTCAACCGGGTAATTGGTCACGTCCTGCCCATTAATATAAACTTTTCCCTTGGACGGGTGGATAAAACCAACCAACGCCCGGAGCGAAGTGGTTTTCCCGCAGCCGCTGGGGCCAAGGAAGGTGAAAAACTCACCTTCCTTGATATCCAGGTTCAGATTCTCAATGGCCACAAATTTTCCATACCGGATTTCCACATTTTCAAATTTTACCATTGCAGGTTTCCTCTCCTTTAATGTTTCTTTCTTATTGCCTAAATTATTTAATAAATTCCAATTCCGCTTTTTCCACCCAGGCATCAATATTTTGGGCGATAAATTGCCAATCCAGCTGCTGGGGCTTTAAGCCTTCCATAAACTCCTTGATTTCAGCACTGACATTGGCCAAAGCCTCTTTCTGACAGGGAATCGTACCGAACTCGTTTGACCAAGCCAGCTGCACCTCTGCGCTGCCCAGCCAGTTTAAAAACCGGACGCATTCATCATAGTCTTTGGCGCCCTTGGCAATGGCTAAAGACTCAACCACAAACGGCTCACCGATTTCCGGCTTCATCACCTGGAACTTGTAATTTCTGGTCTTTTGCTCGGTGATGACACCCGAAGCCCAACGCTGCATCAAGGGATAGGTACCGTTGATCACGTTACCGATCGGATCCTCGCCATCCGCAACGATATGTGAATTGCTCAAATAAGCGCCTGCAACTTTCCAGCCTTCTTCAGAAATGCCCAATTCGCCGTTGGGATCCGGATAACGGCTGACTACGCTGGCAAATACGGTTTTACCAGTGCCTCCGCCCAAGCCATATAACTGATACTTATCCTTGTATTTTTCCTGAATCAGATCCGTCCAATCACCCGGCATATCGTCAAAATCATCCTTGCCGATCAAGACCAAGGGTGTGGTGCTAATCGGATAATAAAAGCCATCCTTATCAACCAAGTCCTGATCAACGCCGTCCAGCCAATCCGGCTGCCATTTTTGCAGGATATCCTGCGCCTTTAATTTTTCATATTCAATATTGTTCAAACCAAAAGTCACGTCACACAGCGGGTTGTTCTTCTCGGCAATGATCCGTTCCGTCAGTTTCGATGCACCCATGGCTACAACCTGAATATTAAAGCCGGCTGCCGCTGCTTTTTCGGTCAGCCACTCGCTCCGGCCTTCCGAACCGCTGTTGGTATAAACCACAACCGTTGAACCGCTCGGTGCCTGTTGGCCGGTATTTTCATTCTGCTTTTCTTCCGGTTTTTGTTCCGGTTTTTGTTCCGGTTTTTGCTCCGCAGTCTGCTCTGTTTTCTGATCCGTCTTGGCCGTTTCTTCCTTCTGAGTGGTACACCCCGCCAATAAAGAGACACCCACCGCTGTCGCTAACAGCAAACTTAAAATCTTTCGTTTCATCATAACCCTCCTTTAAAAATTGTAACGTTTTATTTTTCTTCCTTATGTTTTTGATTATATATCTTATTTTGAAACGTGTCAATATTAAAAGGCGAAATTTTATTTAAATTTTTTCAGAGCTTTTCTTTTTCTTTGTCTGTTTTTCCGTAAATCTCTTCCTGCCAGATCAAAACACAAATAAAAAAGAACCAAAACTCAACTTTTGGTTCTCATTTATTCAAGAGCCATAAAACACTCCTGTAAACACCGCCGCCAGCGGCTCTGAATGCAAAGATAAAACATCAGCGCCGGAAATTAAGTTCTTTATCGATCAACTCCTGCGCCTGATCAAGCGCTTCCTGCATAGTGTAAATGCCGGTAATCACATTTTTAACGGCCGTTCCCAGAATATTCAAAAAGCGCTTTTCATCAAAGGGGTGTGCGCCATCCTCCGGTGTCCGGTTGGTCGTCGAATAAGCGAAGCTTTCCTTGGACAATTCCAGCCAGGGAAACGTATCAATAATATCGTATTTGGAATAGGTTTTTAAACAAGGCGAGACACTGCCCAGCATGGCCATAGCCGAGGCCACCGGCTCTTTGGTAATCCATTTGATAAAGGAAACGGCATCTTCTTTATACCTGCTGTTCCTAGACACAGCCAAAGTCCCGCCGCCGTAAATCGGATTTCCGCCCGGCACTACACCAAAACCGATGTTTTCAGCCACTTTTGAATTATGTCCTAAAATTTCCGAAGCATAATTGCTGAAATTAATCATCATCGCCAGTTCGCCGCTGGCAAATTCCTGTGCCGCCGTTGTCCACCAGCGCGTTGTTTTCTGCGGTGCATATTTCTGAACTTCAATCAGCTCACACATCGCCACCAAGCCGGCCTCGTCATTGACGGTTATCCAGCCCCGCTCGTCATACAGCCGTTTTTTATGACTGAACAATCTGGCCAAAAACTCTGTCGAGGCCACACCGGTATTCCCCAAAGTCAATCCTGTGCCGTATTTGACATCCGCCGCCCCCTCTCCGGCCAAGTCGAAGAAAAACTCGGCAATTTGATTGTATTCTCGAAAAGTCTGAGGCACCTTTAATTCTTTCCTATACCTCTCCCGATACAGTCGCTTATTGACATTGCTTTCAAACAAATCTTTCCGGTAAAAAAGAAGCTGCGCACTGGGCGTAACCGGCAGCGCGTATATTTTACCGTTGGCATAAGAATATTTTCCTTTCAGTGCCGGAATATATTCAGCAAAGACGTTTTTAATCTGAGGATCTATTTCTTCCAGCGGTACAAAAAAACGATCGGCAAACCACGACAGCCAGGTAACGTCAATTCTGAGCACATCATAGAGATCCGAATCCTGCGAATACAGAAACTGCTCATATATTTCATCATAGGAAAAAATGGAAATTTTAACTTCGGTGCCGGTTTCTTCGGTGTATAATTTAGCCAACCCCTGCATAATGTTCGCTTCCGGGCTTTCCAAAGTGAGCACATGAATCCGGGGAGCCGGGTGCTTACCGGCTTTAATATCAGTCCAGTTTCGAAAGCCGTCATTAGCCAAAATGCAAGCACGTCCGGTTCGAGCTGCGTCTCTTTGGGTCACTGCTGCCGCCACCTCGCGCCCCAGCAGGCTGTAATTAAACTCATATTTATAAAAGTTTCTTTCCGGCAAAGACACCACTGTCGACGATGTATAAATCGGAACTTTTCCCATATCATTAAACGCTTCCGCCGTTTTCTTGATTTCTTCGGCAAAGCTGATGTTCGATGTAACAATCGCGTCTATTTTTTCACTGGCTGTCAGCATATTTAAAATGGTATGTGAAATTCGGCGAATATTAGTGGACATATGGTTAAAGGATGTTTCCTGTCGATTGAATTCTGCCTGAAATCCGGTGTAAAATTCTTTTTCATTGGAATAGCGGAGCGAGTCAGTGATCAAAAGAACCTTGCCGCATTTCTTCTGCAGAGTGGTCTGAGCCAGCGCCCGGCCGGCCGCTTCATAATCAAAGCCGTAGTAATCAGCCGCAAATCCCGGCTTTCTTTCCACAAAACAAACTTTATCAAAGCCTTTTTCAGCATAATAATCCCGCGGCTCCTTGATACAGGTAATCGTCACCACTGCCGTCGCCATCATCGCCTGCGCCCGCTGAATCAGCTCAATTTCCGTCTGCGGATTTTCGTTTGACAGAAAAAGTTCGGTAATATAGCCGTTTTGCTCAATAAAATGCTTGAAGCTGTAATAAAACTCCCGGTATTTCTTATATTCAATTGACGGTAAAATCACACCAATCAAATTGCCACTGCCTTTTCTTAATATTTTAGCCCGTTCGTTGATCGTATAGCCCAGCTGTCTGGCCGCTTCTTCCACCAGCTTAATTTTTTCGCTGCTGACATTACCCTTGCCGTTCAAGACATTAGAAGCCGTGCCTTGGGATACCCCTGCTAACTTTGCGACATCCAATATAGTAGCCATTTTCCTTCTCCTTGTTATTGAAACGTTATAATAAATGATTATACTATATATTTTGGGATTTTGCATCTGTTTTTTCGTCGTTTTGCCAGCTTTATTTCCCTTTTGTATTGGTATTTTTCCAATCTGCTGCCAGACCAGCACTTTCGGTTCCTCGAAATATATAAAGAGTATGTTGAATATAAATAACTTCCGATAAACTGCAAAACCGGACATTAAGCAAGTACATATTTGCAGTTGCCTGAACTGATTTAAAAAATATAGGTGCCAAAAAATTGACACCTATATTGCAGGACTGCTCCTTACCTTTCGTTTTTAAAACTCATAATGAATCTGCTCCCGAAACCGCTCGAACAGTTCCTGATTTTTTTCGGCGCCGCCGTCTAAGTTGGCGCTGTAAAAAACCGGCGCCGGAATCTTTTTATTTTTTTGAATCTGCTCTACCGCTTCAACCATCACCGCATTGGCAATCAGGCAGCCGGTTACCGTGGAAGACGCCCCCACCTTGATCGGCAGTCCCTCGACCGAACAGCAGGCATCGCCGATTTCGCCGTGATTATCCAACACCAAATCGCATAAATCCATCAGCTTTTTCCCGCTGGAATGACGGGAAGAGACCGACGCACTGTAAGTCCGGTTGGTAACAGCAATCAGCCGAACGCCTTTTTCCCTGGCTGCCAGCGCCAGATCAATCGCCACCGGATTGCGGCCGGAAACGGAATGAATCAAAAGCACATCACCGGCCGCCAGCGGATAACTATTCGCCAAAATCCGGCCATAGCCCTCTAATTGCTCCATTTGACTGGTCTTAGTCACCGGTGCCGTATCCAGCATAATTTCCCGGCCAAAAATCGGTGTCACCGGCAGCAAACCACCGGCCCGGTAAAAAAGCTCCTGACTTAAAATAGAGGCGTGACTGGCCCCGAATACATAAATGGCATGCCCGTTTTCCAAAGCGTCCGCCACCCAGCCCGCCGCCTGCCGAATGCCGTCGATTTCGGCGGCTTCAATCCGATCAATCAGTTCCTTAATTTTGGCTATATAACTCAGCATCTTTATACCGCCATTCCGAACAGGCTGGCAATTAACCGGGCCAATGCACCGAAAACAGAAAAGTCATTGCCGCCGAAAATCAAAATCCAGTTCTGAATCGTGCCGGCATAAAGCAGCGCCGATACGCCCATAAACGCGACCATACAAATCGAGGCCACCGAAGTGCCGATCACACAGCCGCGCAGGCCTCCCTGCCCCTCGGCAATAACCGCCGCCGTACCGCATTCAAAGAAAGAAGTAATGACCAGCGGAATCAAGATAATACCGAACAAATTAAGGCTGTTGGCAATCACAATCATCACCGTGGATACAATCATGGCAAAGATAAAGCCAATCAGCACGGCATTCGGCTTATAGTTAAATAAAATCGGGCAGTCAAACGCCGGAATCGCATTCGGTACCAGTTTTTCGGAAATCCCCTGAAAGGCCGGCACGATTTGACTGATCAGCATTCTGACACCATAAAGCAGGATTAAAAGCCCCGCTGCAAAGTTCAGTCCCTGCGCAAAAGAAAACATGATAATATTTTCTCCCTCCGGCAAGACCGCCGGAATCACAAGGGCAATGATTACAAACATAATGGTGATAACCAAACCGCCGGTAATGGAAATTTCCCGGAAAAAGGACAGCGACTTGGGCAGGGCAATATCTTCCGTGGATTTTTTCTTATCGCCGCTGACCTTGGCGACCGCACCGGCAATCAAAGCCAGCATACCGGCCGGGTGTCCCAAAGTAAAGCCTTTGTCATCCGTTACCGCCCAAACATATTTGCGCAGTACCCACGGCATGATCGACCAATACAGAGCGGAAAAAACCGCGCCAAAAACCACCAGCGCCGTTCCGCGCAAGCCGCCCTCCACTCCGGCAGCCACAAAAATAAAGGGAAACCACCAAATCATATGGCCGGTTAAAAAAATGATTTTAAACGGGGTCAGTCGGGCAATCAAAAGATGCAAAACCAAACCAATAAACATAGCCATGCCGACTTCACCGCCATAAGTGGCCGTAAACGTAGCGTCATTGAGTCCCTCCGCTCCGCCCGCCTGCGTCAGAGCTGACTGAAACGCTTGATTGATCGGTAAAATAGAATTAACCAGCATTGACACACCGGCGCTTAAAATCACCATGCCGAAGGCCGTTAAAAATACACCCTTAATCACGTCCGTCAGACTCTTTTTTTGTAGAATCAGACCCAAAGCCGCAATTAATCCCAATAACACCGGCGGATTCCGTAAAATATTAGAGGTAATAAAGTTCATAACAAGCTCCTTTCCCTTTCTTTTTTCATGTGTTAAGTCCTTCTTCTCCGACTTTCGGTGTATCGGCAGCATATGCCGAAATCAAACCGGCCTGCCGCCATTTACCAAAGCCGAATCAGCTGCCGTGCTCCTGTAAAAACTTTTCCAACGCCGCTTTGACCTCCTGCTTATCCATGTAGCGCTTGATTGGGTAAATCGGACAGGTACCGGCACTGCGCAGGTTTTCAAGCAGCTCTTCACTGGTTAAAATCACATCACAGGCGGTTGACCCGGCCGAAGTCAAATCGGTATTTTCCACCTCGGCGGTCACGTTCAGTTCCCGCAGCGCTTTTTCAATTGTCATTTTCAGCACCATCGAAGAACCCACGCCAAAACCGCAAACCGCTAAAATTTTCACTTCATCACCTCCCTTCGGTTTGATACAGCATTTCTATCATCTGCCGGTCGCCGCGCAAAAGTCCCGCTAAGTTTTCCGGTTCAGACAAAGTCTCGGCAATTTTTGCCAAAAATTTAACGTGCGCTGAAGAATTGGGCGTCGCCATAATCAAAAACGCTTTCACCGCCTCGCCTAAAAAATCAACCGGCTGCGGGCTGATTATCAGGGCAAAGCCTGCTTCATGCACCAGCACCGCCGACACCAAATGCGGCAGCGCAAAGCCATCCGCCAGCACCATATACGGCCCCAGCTTTTCCATCTGGCGAATAATCTCCGGATAAAATCCAGCCGCAATCACCCCATCTTCTTCCATTAACCTACAGCCTTGGCGGATAATCTCCTTCCAATCGGCCGGTGATTTCAACAGACAGACCCGGTGCTCCGGCAGCAAATTAGATTTCATAGTCAATCCCTCCTTTTTTCATGTCACCTGAAATTAAATTTATTATAACAAAAAGTTTAAAAAAAGTATATAACAAAGCCTATCTAATGATAAAAGAGAAAAAAGGCTGCCGTTTTGTAAGCCCATAGGTACTTTTTCCTAAAATACAATCAAAAAAATCTCCGGTTAGCCGCGCTCGTACGGCGTTCCGAAGATTATCTGCTATTTTCTTTTACCCCTTTAATTCTTTCCCATGCAGCAGAAAATAAATTCCGCCAATCAGCAGCGCACCGCCGATGATGTTGCCGGCCGTTACCGGCAGAAGATTGCGGAGAAGTGCATCTCCCCAGTTAACCAGCGCCAACTGCTCCGGCAAAAGCCCCGAGGCCGCAGCGTAGGCAGGATTGGTCTTAGCCCAAATTCCCAGCGGCAGGTAGAACATATTGGCCACACTATGCTCATAGCCGGAAGTAATGAATAAGAAAATCGGAAAGAAAATCGCCATAAACTGAGCAGACACCTTTTTCATACCGCTCGCCAGCCAAACCGCCAGACAAACTAAGATATTACATAAAATCCCGAGACTGACCGCTTCGGCCGGACTTAAATGAATCTTGCCGTAAGCCATTTTAACGGCTAAGCCCCCCAGCACATTCTCGGATAAATGCAGTTCGCCGCTTTGAAAAAATAAAAAAGCCACCAGCAGTGCCCCGGCAAAATTACTGAGATAAATAATCAGCCAGTTAACCAATAGCTCCGCCAGTTTGACTTTTCCCGCCAATACGCCGGTAAAGGCCAGACAATTACTGGTAAAAAGATCAGTACCGCCAAACACAACCAGCATCAGCCCCACCGGAAAGATAATGCCCGAAGCAAGCTTCCCCAGCCCGGTGGTAGCCGGATTCATCAACAGATTATGTGCCGCCATATCAGCACCGGCACCCGCTAAGGCAATAAAAACACCAGCCAAAAAGCCCAGCAAAATCATATCCTTATACGGCCGATGCGCCTTTTTGGTAAACTTATGCACTATGGTTTGCAGCATTTCGCCGGTAGTTGCCAATTCTTTTTCACTCATAAAAATCTCCATTCCGCCGCTCTTGCGGCTCTGCTCCTAACAA
Source organism: Lachnospiraceae bacterium oral taxon 500 (assembly GCA_002999035.1). Classification (NCBI taxonomy): domain Bacteria; kingdom Bacillati; phylum Bacillota; class Clostridia; order Lachnospirales; family Lachnospiraceae; species Lachnospiraceae bacterium oral taxon 500. The sequence goes on along the minus strand of CP027241.1, from coordinate 1,494,956 downwards.
AAATCATTCTCATGCTGTACTTACAATTCGGCAAACAAACAGATATTGATATTTGATACAACCGGAGAATCCTCCCTCCAGACGCATATCAAATATCAATATTCGCTTGCTTAACACCCAGATTTGTAATTTGTCAATATTCCACCGAATTACAAGTGGCTTGCCTAAACTCAAAGGCTATTATAGCAGATTGTGAAAAATATGGCAAGAGCGGATTTTAAAAAAAGACAGCTTTCCAAACTGTCTTTCCCTTGTTAATTGGCGCTTGCTTTTTGCCTTTCTTTTTTTCACATCCCCCTAATTCCCGCCAGCACCAGCGCCGCCGCTGTCACCAGACCCTCGCCGATGGAACTGCCGGAAAAGAGATAGCGATAGTTTTCCGCCCTTTTGCCAATCATCAGCCGCAGCAGCGCGCCAATCCCGACCGTCAGCATAATGCCAAACGGCAGCACCATGCCCGCCACCAGCGTCATGGGGGACAAGCGGAAATGCGTCAGCAGCAGACAAACCGCTCCGGCCGTCGCCGCTACATAAAGATTGATATACGGCGGCAGTATTTGCTGGTGAATCGACTGCAAAAGCCCTTCCAGCGTCATGGCAAAGACGCGCGAAGTCGGCGCCGGCAGACTGGCCGTTTGAAAACCAACGCTGGTGGCGATAAAATAGGTTACGCCAACGCATAAAATACTGCCCAGCACCGAACTGGCCGCCCCTAAAAGCGTTACCGCTTTCGGCGGGATACCGAAGCTTTCGCCGACCCGCCGGTTCAGGACAAAATAAATCCCGGCCGCTTCAAAGGCAATCACTCCGGTTAAAAACAAGGTGATTTGACCCATATTTTGAAAAAAAGTAATCCCGATCAGCAGCACCGGAATCACCTCGTCTAAGTTGGAAACCCAAAAGCCGGTTTCGGCAATGACTTTAACCGTCGACAGGCTGAGCATCACCGAAAAAGGCAGCACCACCAACAGGCTCCACACCGGTATATCGGTAAAAAAGCCATAAAAGCAAAGCGCCGCCGCCACATAAAAAGCCAGCACCCCAACCGCGCTGTTATTCAGGGCCAGCTTCCTTTTTCCGGTCAAAAGCTCCCTGCCCTGACGGTAAAAGATCTTCCCTAAAGTCAAAATCCCCGTCGCCAGGGCAAAGCCGACCGTAACCGAAAAAATATAGGGATTCATTAAATGCTCCTGAAAACTGCCTGCCCGGAAAAAGAGCCAAACCGCCAAAGAATAAAGGCTGCCCAAAGCCAGCTTGCCATAGGTGGCGGGCCCGATGAAATAACTGGTGCCGACTAAAATCAAGCTGTTATCCAGCCAAAACATCGGGTGATCCAGCAGCGGCCAGCCTTTCGGCAGGAGCGGCATCCCTTCCTTGAAAACGCCAAAGACAGCACCGGCCAGCATGGACAGCGTAATTTTTCGCTTTTCCGTCCGGCTGTTTTTCAGCGCCGCAAGCAAATCAATCCTTGGCTTTAACATCGGATATTCGCCCTGAATCGCTTGCTTTTGCAGCACAGCGAAAAAAAGTACGCCAAACACCCCCGACACCGCAATCACCGCGCCAAAGGAAACTAAGCTGCCGGCGTCCTCCTGACCCAGCAAAAAAATAACCGCAAAATACGGCGCCGATAAATTGGCGACCGAAATCGCCGCCCGGGCGAAAATATCGGAAATGGCCGCGTTTTCCGCTGACTGCCGGCGAAACACCGCCAGCAGCACAATCGAACAAACCGCCGTATTGAGCACAACCGACATGCCGCTTTTCATAATCATATAAATCGCCGACACCGATATGACAATACTAATCAGCGTACCGGTGAAAATACTAATGCCGTAAGATCGTTTCATGGTAAACTCCGTTCCGAACAATTTTTTATGCTGAACAATTATTCTGCTGCTTTGTTTTCGTTCTTTTACTTCATACCATACAATGCCGCCGTGCACATCAAAGCGGCGATTGCGGCATCCCTTCGCTCCTCTTTCTTATTCAAAATAATATATATCTTCCAATTTCTGATCCAAAGCAATACATAGAATTTTTTCAAGTATACTTGTCAAGTTTTTTGCGGTTCAGGCAAGAAAAGTGAATAGCAAAAAAGCGATTCAAAACCCCAAATCGCTTTTTTATCTTCCTTTTTCCTACAAAAACTCTTCTTACCGACCGCGCACCAGCCGTTCGAGGACTGCTACCCCGCCCGGAATCAGAGCAAATCCGTACAATACGCCGGTTATAAACCGCTTCCTGTTATTGGATTCATAACTTGAAATATATTGCCAACCGCCGTCTATGAGTAGCGGCAGGCACAGCCAAAACAGGCGCCGATCCCGTCTGATAAAAGGTGCGCTAAACATTCCGACTATATATCCCGCCAAAATCCCCGTACATCTTGCACATAAAGGCAACTGATAGCCTTGATAAAAAAAGCTTCTTTCCGGTTTCTGATGGCATCGGCAATACTTAGAGCATATCGCCATTGATTTAAGCCACAAAACGTCTTGCTTACTCATACGTCCACACTTACTTACAGCTTAAACTTATGGCCGCAGTTGTGACAAACCCAGTAGTTGACCGATGTCGTTTGCTTGCCCTCGGCACAAAGCCCGCACAGCATTCCAATCGGGCCAAACAAAAGAAAGCCGCAGCAGCCGTTTCCGGCCGAATAATCTTTTCCTTTCGTCTTCACCTCGGTGATGATTTGACAATTCCCACTCCTGCATTTTGGACAATTCATTGGCATTTCTCCGTATCTGTAAATGTTTCCGCAAACAAGTCCCTGACCTTCCCCTCGACATATTCATGAATCTGCTTGACTTCCTCCGCCGGCAGATTTTTCATGTCAATCGGCTGGCCAAAGCGAAGATAAAGCTTGCCCGGCCGGGGATTATAATGATTGGCTTCAAACATTTCATCGGTTCCCCGCAGCGCAAACGGCACAATCAGCGATTCTGACCGTTCCGCCAGCTTCAGGCTCCCGCGCTTAAACGGCAGCAATTCATTGCTGTTCATCTGCCGGGTACCCTCCGGGAAAATGATATAGGACTGCCCTTTTTTCATATTTTCAATCCCGCGTAAAATCGTCGCCAAGGCTCGCCGGGCATTATTCCGGTCTAAGAACAAGCAGCCGAAGCCCAACATCCACCAGCTTAAAATCGGAATCCCCGCCAGATTGTCCTTGGCGATAAAACCGGCCGGCTTCGGCAGACAGGCCAAAAGCAGCACCACATCAAGGGTTCCTTTATGATTCCCGGCAAACAATACCGTTCCCTCCGCCGGAATATGCTCTAAACCCTGAACATCAACTTCCGCTCCCAGGCAAGTCAGCACACTGCGGAAAAAAAGCTGAGCGGTCGCAAAGGTCAGACGGTTGCGCAGCGGCACACTGAACAGACCCAGCAGCCAGTAAAGCAGCAGCAGCGGCAAAGTCACCAGAAAAAAAATACCAACATAGGCAAAGATTAAGATTTTACGCATCGCAAACTCCTTTCCTCATTAAGCCTGCTCTTCCTCCGGCAGCCGAACGCGCCCGTACAGCTTAGTCACATAGCTGAGCTGACCACGGATATGCGGACTTAACATCTCGGCAGTATAGCGCCACTGCCAGTTGCCGGCCTCTACCCCCGGTGTATTCATCCGGGAAAACGAACCAAAGGATAAGATATCCTGTAAGGGTACGATTGCCATTTTCGATACCGAACCGAAGCACAGCCGGATAAAATCCCAGCAAATCGTATTGGCATCCGTATTTAAGTAACGGCGAACCTTATCCTTGGACACTTCCGGCAGCTTTTCATACCAGCCCAGCGTCGTGTCATTGTCATGCGTGCCGGTATAGCAAATCGAGTTGCGCGGATAATAATGCGGCAAATCGCCGTTTTCTTCTATATTTTCAAAGCCAAACTGCAAAATTTTCATCCCCGGCAGCTGAAAATCGTCCCGCAACTCCTCGACATCCGGCGTAATCAAGCCCAAATCCTCAGCGATGATCGGGATTTCCTCACCCAGTTCTTTTTGGAAGGCACGGAACAAATCTGCTCCCGGTCCGGGCAGCCACTCGCCCTCAATCGCCGTTTTATTGCCGTAAGGAATCGCCCAGAACTCAGCAAAGCCGCGGAAATGGTCAATCCGCAGATAATCATACATTTTCAGGTTTTGGCTGACTCTGGCCACCCACCAGCGATAGCCCTCGGCCTTATGCTTTTTCCAGTCATATAGGGGATTGCCCCACAGCTGACCGGTGGCGCTGAAATAATCCGGCGGCACTCCTGCTACCCGAGTCGGATAGCCCTTGGTATCCAGCATGAACAAATCCTTGTTCGCCCAGACATCAGCGCTGTCAAACGCCACAAAAATCGGAATATCGCCGACAATCTGAATTCCTTTTTGATTGGCATATTCTTTCAGCTCAAACCACTGCTTGAAGAACGCAAATTGCAGGAATTGGTAAAAACCAATCTCATCCCGCAGCTTGTCCTGCCATTTGCGCAGGGAATCCTTCGTCGGAAAAGCAATATCGGCCGCCCACTGCGTCCACATCACGCCGTCATGATAATCTTTGACCGCCATAAATGTCGCATAATTTTCCAGCCAATTCTTTTGCTCCTTAACAAAAGCAGCGTAAGCCAGCTTTAAATCCTCTTTTTCCGGCAAAGCCTTAAAATTGGCATAGGCTTTGCGCAGAATCTCATATTTATAGGGAATCAGTTCCCCGTAGTTGATGCAGACCGCTTCCCATTCGCGCGGGGCAACATCAACCGGTTCTATCAGCTTCCACTCCATCAGCTGATCAATACTGATGATAAGCGGCTGTCCGGCAAAGGAAGAAAACGACTGATACGGTGAATCACCGTAGCCGGTCGGCCCCAGCGGCAGCACTTGCCAGAGCTGTTGTCCGGTTTCCTCCAAAAAATTGATAAAATAATACGCACTCGGGCCCAAATCACCGATTCCATACGGCCCCGGAAAAGAAGTCGGATGCACCAAAACACCGGATTTGCGCTGGATTTTTTTCCAGCTGGGAAGTCCCTTTTCTTTCATTAGATATGCTCCTTTCAAATAATTAAGGTAATAAGCTCAACCTGCCCTTACGCACAATCGGTCGATCCCGCGCCGCCTAAAAAAGCCAAGCCTATAAATGAGAAACGTTGAGCAGCAAAGTACAAAGCACTGTTTTAACCGCTAAACCGGCGGTTGATTTCCAAACGCAGCCACCTTTTTCGTGAAGAAATCACCGCGCCATTCGTTGGCTAAATCTGTCACCATCATTATACAATAAGTCCGGCCAATAGTCTATGCCGAAAAAATGAAAATCTTCTTTCGCCTTTCTCCCTTGTCATATCAATCCTAAATACCCTACACTATAGCTCAACTTTTTCCTGTTCGTCAGAACAGTCTGTTCGCAAAAAAACTTTGCCTTCTCGCTTTTCTGTTCGCCGAACGCCTTAACTATATTTGCCAAAAAGCCTCCCCTTTTCGCTAGGCAGGTTGCGCGCCCGCGCAGAAGCGCATAGCGCTTCGACAGGGGAAAGTTGAGTGCATAAAAAAGCGCAGCCCAGAAAAATTACTGTGCTGCGCCGGCGATTACAAAACCGCCACAATTTCAAAGTATAAATAATGGTACATATCGTCAATAACAAGTTTCATTTCTTCCATATATTTTTTATCCAAGAGTAATTTAGGATGAAAGGCATCCTCCCGCCACAGCCGAACGCCAATCGCTGGAAATTCATAATTCGTGCTTAAATCCTCATCATCCCATTCATAAACACAGGAACTGTATTGCTTTAAAAAAGCTACCATTTCCTCCGCCAAAGTAGTAAAAACACTCTTGTCATAAAGAGTTACCTCAGCATATTTTTGAATCTCATAATCAACTCCTATTTCTACCGCACGCTCGCCTTGATAACGAACCATAAAAAACACACAATTATTAAAATAACGTAGGGTAAAACCATCCTCTTCTTTCTCTTGGGCAATTTTGATATTACCGCTGTTCCCAATAGAAAATTCTGCGTATAACTCAGCCAATGCGGTTAAAATCTGTTCCGGCGACATTCCTAATTTTAACGAACCAATTCCCTCATGCGGAATAACAGATAATGTTTTCAAACTTTCTCCCCTTACTGTACTCCAAACAGTTTTTCGTAATTATAAAGACAAGTTACGACCTCATAATAATATTTTTGCTGCAAAGTACCGAAAACACCCTCACTATCCATTTTGGCCTTTAAATCATCCACTTCTTTTTGCAAAGCCTCTACATATTTCTTATCCTTTAACAAAGCTGTCATTTCTGATACATAAGAGGAACTGCCATAGCTTCCTGTTCGCTTATGATCCTCAGTCATCATTCTAATGCAATATGCTTTTGAAGCATTAAACCCATTCCTTCTCAGAGATGTCGCAGGCACAAAATGATGACGTTGACCTCCATTTGCCGAAAAACTATCATACGGCGCAGCTACAAAGTTATATCTTGTATAATTATCTTTATTTGTATTCTTAAAATGATGCTTTAGTCCATTGTCTGCCACGGTAATATCATATTCAAATTTTTCCTTTACTCCCCACTTGGGAACAATCCATCTATAAACAATACCATTTCTCACTATCTTTTTGCTAAAAGTCTTTTTATCTTTATATGTCCACGTACTATTTTGAAGATAATATAGGGAAATAGTGCCGGAAATATCATCTAATGGATTATCCGCATCGACCATTGCCGCCTGTACAGAGAATGTACTATCTAACATAATATAACATAGTAAAAATCATTACGATAGAAAGAATAACTGATAAAATCTTTTTCATAAAAACCTTCTTTTAGTTAATTAAACTTGCCACATAAAATAATGCATATCCCCAAAACAACACACTTTATTTTTTTATTTTAGCTTAGCATAAAAAGTAAAAAAGTCAAATTTTATTCCAGCAGCTCCGCCAAATAAGCCCGGTTTTCCTTTGCCTCTTTTTTCAGGCGGGCGGTATTGACCGCGATTTTTTGCCGGTAGGCTTCGGGACTTTCCATCATAGCGGCAATGCTTTCCTCAATTTCCTCTAAGCGGATATGATGCATGTGATTGACACATTCCACGTCCAGTTCTTTCACATAATACAGCACCTTCGGGTCATAGTTAAACCCCATCATCGGCACACCCTGAACCGCCGCGTAAATCAGGGCATGCAGCCGCATACTTAAAACCAGCTTCATTTGTCCGATTAAAGCAATGATTTCCTGCGCCGTATAATAATGACGGATTACCACCGCCGCTGCCCGCATTTTGGCCTGAATGTCCTCGGCAATCCGAATATCGGCCGGAAAGCGCATCGGTACAAACACAATCTGCGCGCCGTAAGTTTCCATTAAATAGTCGCACAGCGCCGCCATCTTTTTGACATAGGCTTCTTCCTGCTGCCAGCTGCGGAACATAACGCCGACCATCGGCCGTTCTAAGTCAATGCCTTCCCGCTGGCAAATCCCGGCCGTCGAAATACTGCCGTCTAACTTTAAATTAAAAACCGGATCGGCCGTAACGGCAACCTTTGGTCTGGTAATTTTCAGCCCGGTCAAAACCTCTAAGGATAAGTGCTCGCGCAGGGTAATGGTATCGACTTTATTTACAATCTGCCGCGTCAGCCAGCGATTGACCCGCCGTCTAATCGGCCCGATGCCGTTGGCATAGAGAATCACCCTGGCACCAAAACACTTGGCCAGCCAAATCAGCCCCAAATAATAATACAGCGACCGCGAGCTGGTTCCGTCCTGCAGCAGGCTCCCGCCGCCCATCAGCAGCAAGTCGCAGTTTTTCAGGGCTGTCACTACCTGCCCCAAGCGAAAGCGATGCACCGCCGGAAAGCCATATTCGGCCGGCACTTCTTCGGGGGTATTGGATAAAATTGTTACCGCCAAATCCGGCGAAATCGCCCGCAAATCGGCACAAATCGACGATAAGATGGCGTCATCGCCGGAGTTTTTAAAGCCATAATAACCTGATACCACTACTCTTTTCATACTTTTTAACCAAACTTTCTCCTCTCAAAACCCTTCGTCTTTCCACCCGGCTTCACAGCCTTTTCGGCAGGCAATACCCGCCAAGGGTTCTGCCTTTTTACTCCCAGGTTTCCGCCGCAATCCAGGAATGGTTTTCCCGGAGCAGCAGACGATCCGCTTCTTTCGGCCCGGCCGTTCCCGGCGCATAGGGATAGACCCGGCCGGAATGCTGCCGATAGCTGTCTATCGCCTGATCAATGAACTTCCAGCAGGTTTCAATTTGATTCCACTGCGAAAACAGGCTCTTATCCGAGTTCATACAGGCCTTCAGCAGCCGCTCATAGGCTTCCGGCGTGTTGATCCGGTTTTCCAAAATGCAGCTTTGGCAAAAGTCCATCTTCACGGTTTGGACTTCCTTTTCCAGACCCGGCTTTTTGATATTAAACTTCAGATAAATGCCCTCATCCGGCTGAATCTTAATAATCAGCACATTTCTCTCCGCCGCCTTAGGCGTGGCCTTAAACTGAATAATCACTTCGCTTTCCCGGCTAAACAGCTTTTTACCGGTCCGAATATAAAAAGGCACATCCCGCCAGCGTTCGTTTTCAATAAAAATGCGCATTGCCGCATAGGTTTCTGTCTGCGAATCGGGCCGAACCTTCTCCTCCGACCGGTAGCCCTCGTACTGCCCCAAAATCATCGACTGCTCAATCTCCGCCGGAACAATGGGTTTTAAATCTTCAAAAATCCGCTGCTGCGCCTTCTTAATTGCTTCGCTTTCCATATTGGCCGGCTCTTCCATCGCCACAATCGACAGGATTTGAAACAAATGATTCTGCATCATATCCCGCAGCGCGCCGCTTTCGTCATAATACCCGCCCCGGCTCTCGACGCCGACCGTTTCAAAGGCATTGATTTGAACAAAGTCAATAAATTCCCGGTTCCACACGCCTTTAAAAATAGAATTAAAAAAGCGGATGGTCATAATATTTAAAATCATTTCCTTGCCCAAATAATGGTCGATATAATAAATATGCTTCGGCAAAAAGCTTTCCCTTAGCTGCTCACTCAGTTCATGGGCTGATGACAGGTCTTTGCCGAAAGGCTTTTCCACAACGACCTTGCAGCGGTTCAAGCGGCAATCACGTGCCTTTAAGTTCTGCGTAATCGGCAGAAAATATTGAGGCGCCACCGCGTAGTAAAAAATAATTTCGCCGTTTAATCCAATCTCAGTAAAATAGCCGAGCAAAGCGCTATATTCTCCGGCATTCGTAAAATCCATCGGATAATAGGAAATGCGCCGGGCGAAATCACAGAAACGCTCCTCCAAATATTTAATCCGCGAATATTTTTGCAGCCAGTCGCGAATAATCGCCAGATACTCCTCCTGCGTGTACGACCGCCGGCCAATGCCGATAATCCGGTAATCTGCCGGCAGTTCTCCCAGGACATGAAGATTATACAATGCCGGAAAGAGCTTACGGTAAGCCAAATCGCCGGTACCGCCAAAAATAACGATGCCGTTTCCTTTATTCCTGTCTGCTTGCTGCTGTCCATTCATAATGAAAACTTCCTTCCCTATCCTTGCGCTTAAAGGTATGTGCTCCAAAATAATCTCTTTGCGCCTGAATCAAATTGGCGCCGGAGTCCGCCGTCCGGTAGGTATCCAAATAAGCCAGCGCCGCCGTCAGCGCCGGTACGGCCACGCCGCCCTGCACCGCCAGCACCACCAATCGACGGAGCGATGCTAAACTCTCCTCAATCGCCCGCCGGAAAAAGCCGGCAAAAATCAGGTTTTCCACGCCCGCCTCGGCAGTCAGCGCTTCGGCAATATCATTTAAAAACTTGGCTCTGATAATACAGCCGCCCCGGAAAATCTTGGCAATTTCACCGAAATGCAGCTGCCAGTCATAAACCGACTGCGCTTTGTCCAGCAGCTTAAAGCCTTGGGCATAGCACACAATTTTAGCGGCATACAGGCTCTTTTGCGCCAGTGTGATCAGTTCCTCCCGGTCAATATCCGCCGTTTGCGTCTGCCCGGCAATCAGTCCGGCCGCTTTGACTCTTTCCGCTTTTAAACCCGACATATATCGGGCATTGACCGCCGAAGTAATAACCGAAATATCAACACCCAAATCCATTGCCTCCAGATTTGTCCATTTGCCGGTTCCTTTCTGCGACGCCTCGTCCAAAATAAAGTCCAGCAAATAACCGTCGCCGTCCCTGACCTTAAAGATATCGGCAGTAATCTCAATTAAATAGCTTTCCAGTTCGCCCCGGTTCCAGTCGGCAAAAACCTTTTGCAGTTCGGCATTATCCAGCCCGCCTAAATGCTTTAAAATCATATAAATCTCACTAATCAGCTGCATATCAGCATACTCAATACCGTTATGCACCATTTTCACATAGTGGCCGGAACCGTTCTGGCCGATATAGCGGCAGCAGGGCTCACCGTAGGCCTTGGCGGCAATCGCTTCTAATATCTCCCGCACCTCACCGTAAGCCGCAGTATCGCCGCCCGGCATAATGGCAGGGCCGCGCCGGGCACCTTCTTCTCCGCCCGATACACCAACGCCCAAATAAAAAATGCCTTTTTCCCGCAGCGCTTTTTCCCGGCGAATCGTATCCTTAAAAAAGGAATTGCCGCCGTCAATCAGGATATCGCCCGGCTGCAAATACGGCAAAAGCTGGTCAATCAGCATATCGACCGGTTCACCGGCCTTGACCATCATCATAATTTTCCGGGGAATGGGAAGCGATGCGGCTAATTCCGCCAGGGAGTGGGTCGGCCGAAAGTTCGGGTGGGCATGCTCGGCCATCACCTCATCCACCACTGCCGTCGTCCGGTTAAAAATCGACACCTTAACTCCATGATCCGCCATATTCAGCGCCAGATTGACGCCCATAACCGATAAACCTATCAATCCTATTTCCTGCATGATATTCTCCTATCTGTGCTGTGTTTTTATATCCCTAACTCAACTTTGCCGTTGAATCGCTTTTTCATTCCGCGAAACCTATAAGCGGCCCGGCAAAAAGTATTCTCTTTTTTCGCAAGCGCGCTGCCAAATGTTTCGCTTTCCGGGCGGCGCAAAAGCGCTCACCCTCCTATTTTTTAGTATATCAAAATTATCGGCAAAAACCAAGACCTAAAATTGGTTAAGAATTCACAGGAGCCTAATATAGCTTGACAAATCGCCATCCGCAAAAAAATTAATAAAGTTTGCGACCAACGGCAATCAAACCGTACTTATGAAGTGAAAAGGAATAGAGCGGCCGCCTACAGTTACCAAGAGCTAATGACAGTATATCATTATCTTGTCAACAACGTATATTCCCTTAAAGGGATATCTTCTGTTAGTTTAAGTAACAAAGGGAACTGTATTGATATCGGCATTTCATCTGATTCCCACTGGTCTGAACTCCAAAAAGATTTGCTGATGATGATACAGACAAACACTGATGTAAAAAATATTACCGATAACAGCATTTTATCTTTCCATACAGTAAAGCCAGAGGATGAATTTTCATATGCTGTATCAATAAACGGAAACTCTCATTTACAAACCAATACGATCTATTATAGCGCAGCCGTGGGGCAGTACAGCAGTACTTATGGCAGAGGTTTTATCACAACGGGCCATGGTCCTTCCGTAGGCGATGCTGTAAAATATGGGTCAACAACTATCGGTTATTAACAACACCTTATGCGAATACTAAAGTCATTAGTAATACTTTCAGCTATTATAATACACAAGATGGTATAACCTGGACTGACCTAATCCTGACTGATTACGGTGTATCTCCCGGTGATAGTGGCGGTGCGGCCTATGCGGGAACCATTGACGCTGGCAGAACAACATGTGTAATTGGCGTTATCACAGCTACAAACGGCACACAGACTTTAATTGTAAAATCCAGCAATATTGAAGATTATTAATAATATTCATGGCTTATCATAGAGCTTCGCTGCTACGGAGTTCTATTTTTCTAATTTTTCAAGGTAACCCTCAAAAATCATATCAAAACTTATCTCCGCCAAATGAATAGTATAAATTTATTTATAATTAGTGTATAATAGATAGTAGTGTACTAAGAGTATTGAATGGACGCAACAAAGTTGTATTTATACGCCAAAATATCTTTTTATCAGGAAAGAAGGATGAGTACATGGATGACTTAGCAATTATTGAATTGTACTTTGAGCGCGATGAAAAAGCTATCCGGGAAACAGGCATAAAATACGGCCGCTTGTGCTTTTCTATATCGGTTAATATATTAGGTGATGACAGAGACGCGGAGGAATGTGTAAATGATACCTATTTAAGCATGTGGAATCAGATTCCGCCAATCAGACCCCATAACCTTATGGCCTTTATCTGCCAGATAACGAGAAACTTATCTCTGAAACGATTATATTACAATCAGGCCAAGAAGCGTAACCCCGAATCATTGATATCATTAGCTGAACTGGAAGATATTTTACCGGATAGCCGCATAATGCCAAACATTGAAAATTCAGAAATCAGCAAGCAAATTAGTGAGTTTTTGAGTCAAGAAAAACCCGATATTCGTGCTGTTTTTATCCGCAGATATTGGTTTTTTGATTCCATCAGCGAGATTGCTGCCCGGTACTCCTTTTCTGAAAGCAAAGTTAAAAATATGCTGTATCATTCTCGTAATAAATTGAAAAAACATTTAAAGAAAGAAGGGATTGCACTTTGAAAATTCCAAAAATAGTCGAGTCTACAAATTATATTGACGATAATCTGATATCGTGGGCGACCACATACAAACCATGCAAACGTAAAATAACATGGTTTCGTTATGCTGTCATTGCCGCTTGTCTATGCCTAATCGTACTGGGAACGATAAAATTGTTTATTGCCCCGCAGTCCAAAGCAGACTTAACAGAATACTGCATGTCTGCCGAAGTTATGGATATCTTAGGAAATGGGCAATATAAAGTAAAAGTTACACAGGAGGATGAAAACTTTGCGAAAGGTACTATCGTAATATTAAATCCTGACTTTAATTACGCCACTGGCAACTCGCCAAAAAGTCATCTTAAAACAGGCGATAGCATTACCATTACCTACTCTGCTTTCCGCAAAGCAGAAGACATTTATGAGATAACACCTCGGCAAATTGAAGTCTGTCCGCCTGGTTCTAGATAAAATGCTTCGCATTTGCCGCACTTCGTGCTCTCCGTCTGCCGGCGTGGCGCCGCAAAATGAATATGCCCGCTTCGCGATCGCATTCATTTATGCTTGCGCGCTTCCAATTTCAATTTGGCAAGATAAATCAAAGCACTGCTATCCGATGTTATGCTGGTTCGTTGTCAAGTAGTTTTGGTACAAAATTAAAGAATAAAAGGATGTCTGTAAATATTTTATCTGAAAGAAAAAGGAGCTTATTGTGAAAGAATATATCAAATTATACCAAAAGCTGAGAGAGGATTATTATCAAAAATGGGGAACATATTCCTATCCGGAAACTCTGCAAGACTTTGAAAGGCTAAATCAAAAGATATTTGAAGAACATTTGAAAAAATATAATGATTCTACCGACAACGTATTGAAAACAAAATTATATATAGATCTTATTCTTGATAAAGTCCAATATTTTGCCTACTATTCCGCTTTCTGCGAAGGCAATTTTGAGACATTAAATAATACCATTTGGCAAAACGGAAGGACTTATCTGCTGAGGGGTGGGACTACACATAGCGGAACCGCCTACACGGGAAACATCATCCAAGGAATTTTTACTTGTTTTGCCAGCAATGATTTTGAGGCAATTCAATCCTTTGTCCCGCATACATTACCGTTACTCAAAGGCACTTTTTATACGGAAAATGTAATCAACCTATTCCATTCCATCTATTACAAAGATGATAAAAAATCGGAGGAGGCGATGTCAAAAGCCGAATCTTTCTTAACAAAGAAAAAACTCACCGGAATAGCAGAGTACTATGTTCGATTTTTTGTTTTTCTTGCCAAAAAAGATGTGAACGGAATCACGGAATGTTTGCAAAAACTTTGTGAAGCATACCAAAAACAAGGCTATCCTGTCCAAAAAATCGACAAATGTTTTGTTCCGGAAATACACGGTTTATATCGCTTGGTAAGATTTTTGGATGAAGGTCTGTTTGAAAAAATCGAATTGCCGTCTCACAAGTGTTTTCTGAAAGAATTTGAAGAATGGCAGCAGACAAATAATTTTCCAAAAGGTGTACAGTTCTATGAGTATTCCGAAACATTGCAGGAGGCAAATCGGATTTTACAAAGTTCCTTGCCTGTGATTCATCTAATCAATGCGAGCGGAGCATTGACGATAGATGTAGAAAGATTTGCGAAAGAGTTAAGCAGTTCGAAGGCAAAGGCATGGAAAAAGGCCGGGCAAGTGCAACCCAAAGCATCGCCCAAAAGATGAAAAGCATGGGTTTTTCCTTGGACGATATTCAAAAAGTAACAGGCTTGATGCTGTAAAATAGCCATAGCAAAACACCGCTATACCATTCGGATAGCGGTGTTTTTGGCAGTCACAAAATGCTATACTGCTTTTCTTTGAAATTCAAGCAATTTTGCGGTGTAAATACTAAGCAGCTCTTCCTCGGTCAGTTCAGCCGACGGACGGTCTAAGATAATCGCGCCCCGGTCAAGCATGACCACCCGGTCGGAATACGCAATCGCGTCTTTCATATTATGCGAAATCATCACCGTGGTAATTGCCTTGCGCTCCAAAAGTTCCTTGGTCTTTTCCATAATCACCCGCGAGGTTTTCGGGTCAAGCGCCGCCGTATGCTCGTCCAGCAGCAGGAGTTTCGGGTTCTTCAAGGTCGCCATGCACAGCGACAGCGACTGGCGCTGCCCGCCGGATAAGAACTTAACCATAACATCCATTTTATTTTCCAGTCCCAGATCCAGTTCTTTTAAAATTTCCTGATACCGCTTTTTGTTCTTGGGCCGAATCAGACGCTGAATCCCAAACTTCTCGCCCTTCTTATCCGCTAATGACATATTTTCCAGAATATTGAGCGATGCCGACACGCCCAGCGACGGATTCTGATATACCCGGCCGATATAGAGCGCCCGTTTTTCCTCATTATCCTTGGTCACATCCCGGCCGTCAATCAAAATCGAACCGGCGTCCGGTGTGATGTTGCCGGAAATAATATTGAGCAGCGTTGACTTGCCGCAGCCATTGGAGCCGAGCAGAGCCGTACATTTTCCCTCCTCAAAGGTAATGGAAAAATTATCAAATAATTTAATCTCGTTATCGCTGCCTTTATTAAAAGTTTTGGATAAACCTTGTATTTGAATCATTTTGCTTCCTTTCCGGCAAGTCGAATGCCATTTGGTGAAAAGTTATTAACTGCAATGAAAAGAATGACAATCAGCGCCGTCGCGGCTTTTAAATCCGTGGCCGGCAGCCCCCGGTCAATGGCAAAGCCGCCGATCAGCTGATAAACAATCGCGCCCATAATCGCCCGGGTCGTGCCCTTAATCTTGGTGACGGACTTTAAAATCGTATCGCCGATAATGATGGAGGCCAGCGCAAAGACAATAATGGAACTCCCCATCGTAATATCGGCAAAGCCGTTCATCTGGGCGGTAATCGAGCCCGCTACCGCCACCAGACCGTTTGACAGCGCCAAACCGATAATTTTATATTTATTGCTGTTTTCTCCCAGCGAAGTCACCAGCACTTCGTTATCTCCGGTCGCAATCAGGAGATAGCCGATTTCCGTTTTTAAAAACAGGTCAATCAGGATTTTAAGGCTGAGAACAATCAGCACCAGCAGCAGGACATTCATCAGCTTGTCATTGCCAAAAATGACCGGCGTTTTAAATAGAGGAATATTGGCCTTGCCGTTGACCCGCAGATTGACCGAGTATAAAATCGTCAAAGTCAGGATACCGGACAGGAGCGGCTTAATCTTCAGCCTGATAAAGAGCAGGGCCGTAAGTAGCCCGGCCAGACAGCCGCCGGTAAAAGCGGCCGCTATGCCCACTGCCGGATGGAGATTCATCAATGCAAACTTGGCAAAAACAAACGCTCCCAGCGGAAAGCTGCCCTCGACCGATAAATCGGCAATATCCAATATTTTATAGGTCAGAAAAACGCCGATTGCTAAAATCGCATAAATCAAACCTTGCTGCACTGATGTTAGTAACAATCCTGTTCCCATTTTCAACCTCTCATCCGTTTTTTACTTTATTTTCTCTTGGCCGCCAATCACGGCGCCATCCTTTGGCCAAAAGCATCAGCCATTTCCACATATCGCATATCTCAAGCTGGCTGCCGCCTTTCCGCCTATTGCCGGCGTTTTCCGCAGCCGGATAAGCCTTGGCACATTGCTGATAATCAGCGGCTTAATCTTGGCGTAATCAGCTGGCAGTTATTACGTCAGCCAATAGTAAAGAATGTTTTTATTTCACCTCAACCGCTTCGGAGAAAACTTCCAAATCCGGCAATCCCAAAGCCTTGGCCGTTTCCATATTGACTACTCGGCTGGTCTCGGTTGCTCTTTCCACCGGCATGGCGGCAATCTCTTCGCCGTCCACCAAAACCCGCTTGGCCATGGCCGCTGTTTTCCGGCCCAGTTCAAAATAGCTTAATCCTTCCGTCATCAAAACACCGCCCTGAACATGGGCTTCTTCGGCACCGATTGTTACTTTACCGGCTTCAGTTGCTTTTTTGGCAACCACATTGATCGCCGAAGCCACAATATTATCGGTAATGGTATAAATTGCGTCCGCCTTGGCCAGGATGGCGTCCGTCGCCTGCGGCACTTCATTGATATTGTTGATACCGACCGTTACAATCTCCATGCCCAGTCCGGCAGCGATTTCCTCAGCCATCGCTACCTGCGCCTCGGAATTGGCTTCCCCCGTATTATAAATAATACCAATCTTTTTAATCGCCGGGTCAACTGCCTGAAACAGCTTTAACTGCTTCTCAACCGGCGCCATATCGGTCGTGCCGGATAGATTGCCGCCGGGCTTTTCCATTGAATCGACCAGCTCCGCCTTAACCGGGTCGGTGACTGCACTGAACAGTACCGGTATCTTGCTTTCGGTGGTGGCCGTTTTAGCCGACTGCGCCGAAATCGTAGCAATCGCTAAAATCAGATCAACTTTATCTTCCACAAACTTTTCCGAAATCTTAGCCGCCGCCGGGATATCGGCCTGCGCGTTTTTCCAGTCAAACTCCGCTTCTACGCCCAGCGCTTTCAGTTCCTGCTCAAAACCGCTGCGCACCGCATCCAGTGCCGGATGCTCGGCAAATTGATTGATGCCGATACGAAAGCTTTTGCCGTTTGCACCAGTTTGTTCTTTGCCGGTCGTGCCGGTACAGGCACTTAACATTAAAATCATCCCCATCAGTAACGCTAATTTTTTCATATTCTTTCCTCCGTTTTCTTGCCGTCTACCCGGCAACCATGTGTAAAAGCCTTCGGAGTCTGCGCTCCTTGGCATGTCCCCGCAAATTAAGCGCTGCCGCCTAATCTGCTGTGGCCTGTCAGAGGATTTTTTAAGATTTTTAGGTAATAAAAAAACCATTCCATCTCTATAAGTCATCTTATAGGGACGAATGATTATCCGCGGTACCACCCTTATTATATTTTCCGAAAATACAGTTCCCGAAAAATATCTCTTAAAAAAGCCCATCAGCCTTTTTTGATATAACGGTCAAACCCGTATTTTCCTACCGCCGTCGGTTTCAGAAAATCTGCTCGGAAGTGTATATTCTATATCCGTTTCCATGCCGGCTTTCACCTGCCCCGGCTCTCTTTGCTGTAAACCTGATATTTTTCTCTTCGTCAACGCATTTTCATATAATGGTTATAGTATAATGAAAGGATTTCAAAATGTCAAGCACTTTCTAAAATAAATTCACTTTCATTATAACCGCGTGATAATCATAAATAGCTATTTGTGTGAGCGTCTCACTCGTAATTCACTTTCGACAGATTACGAGTAACTTGCCTAACCTGTAACCGGAAAAGCTGAGTGCTTATTCCAAAACTTCGGCGTTTTTAATAACTTCCAGCTCCGGTGAAATGCCGGTTGCTGCCAATGCTTTTGCCCGGACAATATTTTGCGTCTTTTCAATGCTGCCAACCGGAATATCCGCTGCCGTTTTTTCGCCGCTTAAAATCAAAACTGCCATTTCGCCGGTTTGACTGCCCAAATCATAATAACTGAAACCGTTGCTCAGCAAAATTCCTTCGGCCGCCGCTGTCCGGTCAATATAAGACTGGACAACGATATATTTTTCCGCCAGCGCCGTATGGGAAATCAGTTCCATTGAAGCCGCTACCAGATTATCGGTCAGGGTATACATGGCATCGGTTTTCGCTAACAGCGTTTCCAACGCCTTGGGAATATCGTTGACCGTGGTAATCCCCACCGGCACAATCGTTAAGCCAAGTTCCGCCGCCGCTTCTTCCGTCGCTTTTAACTGCGCTTCCGAATTGGTTTCGCCGGTATTATAAATCACACCGATCGTTTTCAGTTCCCGGCCGAGTTGACCGAAAAGCTCTAACTGCATTTTGGTCGGCGTTTTGTCGGTGGTTCCGGTTATATTCGCCCCCGGCTGCTCCAAGCTGTCTACCAGTTCCGAGCCAACCGGATCCGTAACCGCGCTGAAAAGAATAGGAATCTCCGTGTCCTTGGCCGCCTGTTTGGCTGCCTGCGCCGCCTGCGTGCCGATTGCAAAAATCAGATCAACCTGCTCATCCGTCATCTTTTTAGCCATTGTCAACGCATGGCTGACATCGCCCTGCGCATTTTTATAATCGATTTCGGCTTGAATGCCGGCCGCTTCCAGCGCCCTGGTAAAGCCTTCCCGGTTTTCATCCAACGCCGAGTGCTCGGCAATCTGCAAAATCCCGATTTTATACGTCTTTGCCGTATCGGTCTGCATCGGCTCTTTTTTTTTATTTCCGGCTTCGGTCTTTTCTGTTTGAGTTTGTTTTTCCGGCGCCATTTGCGGCTCACTGCCCGCCGCACAAGCGCTGAGCAAGAGGCTCAGGCTAAGTATTAACGCTAATTTTTTCATGGTTTCCTCCTTTTATTCTCTTTTATTTTTTTCCATTTGCCAAATTATTTTCCGTCCGCCAAATGTCCGGCGCGATCCGCAAGCGAGCTCGCTACCCGCGCCGGCCGCTTGCCGGGCCCTTTGGTTGAAAGCCGTTTGCTCCGTGCTTCGCACTCCCGCAAACATCCTTCGGCATTCGCACCTCACTTCGCTCGCTGCTCATCGCCTCAGTCCGCCAAATGTTCGGCGCGATCCGCAAGCGAGCTCGCTACCCGCGCCGGCCGCTTGCCGGGCTTTCAAACGCAAAAAATCATTCGAGCCTGTAAGATTGCTCTTACAGGGACGAATGATTCTATCCGCGGTACCACCCTGTTTATATTCCGTTGAAGTATTGTATATTTCATTGGAATATCACTTAGAAAGCCTATCAGCTTTTTCCGGTGTAACGGCCGGATGCCGGATTTCTCTACTTGACCTTGCGTTCAAAAAACCTGCTTGGGAGTGAATATTATATATCTATCCATCATTTCGGTTCTCAGCTACCCCGATTCTCTGTCATGACCTGTCGATATTTTTCTCTCCGTCACTGCATTTTACTTATTCTCTGCTTCCCATCGGGAAATGTCAGATTTATTAGTTAGAATTATAGCCTTTTCTGTCTTTCCTGTCAAGCGAAATTTTTAAAAAAACCAAAAGGCGGTTAGATAGGTTAAATAGTCTAATCACCTTTAAATTCTTGGTACTGCAACTTGCTGCAACTTAAATTTTTAACTTTTCATTCTCACAATCCTCTATTTTATGAGATTTTCCATACTATCTTTGAATAATACTTCCTGTTTTTGCAACTTACCGCAACTTAAATCAAGCCCAAAAAGGAATGTATTTCATATATCTTGGCGCGGTATTCTCATTCACCGGTTTGATAAATTTAGCCTCTAAGGTGTCTTTGATAATTCTTGAAGCCTTATATTTATCTTTTTCATCAATACCAAACAGTTCTCTGACAGAATTGTTGCTGATCGCCTCTCCATTTACATATAAAAAACAAGTTTGCATATAGCAAGTTCTTACTCGATCCTCTTTACTAATCAGGTCAAAAGGAACTTTTAAAAATAAGGTTACTTTTGTGAATTTATCACTCTGATTTTCAATTTTAGGAGCTACCATGGAGTTCTTGCTCGTTGCATATATTACCTTATCATATCCGCTTCCTCTTTCTTCACAAATACCGCACTTGTGCATAAATCCTGCAAGATTTTCATTTCTTGAAATCGGTACGGTATCTACGATACGCTCTATCGAAACTAACGGAGAACCTGCATTTGAAAACTCTATTCTATCCTTAAATAATTCTACCATAGGGTTTGTACCTTTTTGGTCAATCGCTTGATGAATCATAATGTTGGCAATCAACTCACGAATTGCTATTTCAGGATAACCCAAGTTTGATCTTCTGATAGAACCTTCTATTGTTTCTTCCTGTGGAATAATGGTTAAGACATACTCTACTATTTTGTGAGTTTCATCATCTATTCCCCAAAGCATGTAGGCTTTGGGCCTGCCTAATAAAGCTGCCGAGTTTCCCAGAGCAGAAATATATTCTCCTATCATTTGCGGCCCATCATTATTATGTTTAAATTCAACCCATTCCGTTTCACTTGGCAAAGAAATCAATTCTCTGATTAAGTTTTTAATATAATCTTGATTTTTTATTGCCATTTTTACTCTCCTAGCTTCTATTACAAATCACTTAATTTATATCATTTTTAGAGCTTTTTTCACCGCAATCTTATCTATACCTGCTGTAGAGGGTAAAGCAAAAAAGTTATTTTCACTTCCTGTTTTTCTCTTTTTTAAGTGGCTTTTACCTTTACACTTTAGCAAAACACTTCTTCACTTCTTCTCCATGCTTTCATTGACAGGCATTTCCTACTTTTTCCCCGACCGATCATCCCACATTGTCTGCAAAAACATAAATGCTGCCGTATCACTCCAGAACTCATCTTTCCTTTCCTGTCGCCTGCGAATATAAAGTTCACTGTTATCGGTCGTATCTTTCATTCTTTGCCAAGTTTCGGGATTCACGGCAAACTCTGTCAAAAAGATATCCTCCTCGTCAAATCGAATGCCGGCATCGATTGCCATGTTAATCAATTTAGAACTTGCCGCTTCGTTTAAACATAACGCAATCTCGGCCACTTCTTCATGACTGCCAAAACTTTCCAATCTGGACACATAGCTGCACTGCGTACTTTCCGCCCAAGAATCAAACTTTTCAACATACTCTTCCCAAGATAGTTTTTTCATGCTCCCCCCAACCTAAAGTCTTTCGGACCGCCGTAAGCCGGCAAACCCATTCGCTAAATGCGTTCCTTGCCTTTATCCCTGCAAGTTCTTCGGCCCAAAGCCTTCCGGTAAAAGCTGCTTTAAAGTGTATTCCTGATAGGTATTTTCATCCATCGCCAAAATAATCAAAAAGCTTTCCGGATCGCAGAACTCCATCATCACCTGCCGGCATACGCCGCAGGGGGCGGCATAATCCGTCAGCACGCCGTCCTTGCCGCCGACCACGCAAATTGCGGCAAACTCCCTTTCGCCCTCGCTGACCGCCTTAAAAAAAGCCGTCCGCTCGGCACAGTTGGTCGGCGTATACGCAGCGTTTTCAATATTGCCGCCTTGATAAATCCTGCCGCTGCGGGTCAGAAGCGCCGCTCCGACCCGAAAATGCGAATACGGCGCATAAGCCGTCTGCATGGCGGCAATCGCCTGTTTAATCAACTCTTTTTTCTCTGTTTCTGCTATCATTTTTCTGCTCCTTTCCCTCAAAATCTTCCGAATCTTCCGACTTCACCTTTCCCGAAGTTGTCCAAAACAGCGGGCAAATAGCCTTACCCGATTAAAACCCTGATTTCCCCAGCCGGATTAAGTCAATGCCCGGTTTGGGAAAATACCGCTGTCCGTTCCGTCCAAACCCTGGTAACAAAAAAGAGAAGCCGCCGCAACGATTTCTCCTTTCTTTTCTCTTATTATTTCCGGCTAAGCTGCTTCATCAGCGCTTCTGTCAACCCGAAGCCGCCAACCTTAGTCACCTGCTCGGCTCTGGCCTCATCCAGCATATCTTCATAAATGTCCTTGGCATTAGACTGCGGCACCAAACCACCTTCGGGCAAACTGGCTCTGGCTTGTTTCAGCAGCTGATGAATAAAATAGGCTTCAAAACCCTGCACCGCCTGACGCAGCGTCGCTTCTTCCTTGGCCTTTTCCGCATCGGCCGGCTCTGCCGGCTTAACTGATTTTAACTCCGCCGAACTTTCGGTTTGCTTTTCCTTGGCTCTCTGCAAAGCTTCCTGAAAGCCGGTCTGATAGTCCAGCCCCAACTTGGCATTATCGTACACGCCGGACAACGACATAAGTCCATCAATCCTCATTTATTTTCTCCTCAGGCTTATCTCTTTAACTGATTGGCAATCCCCAGCATATCATCAGAAGTTTGAATCGCTTTTGAGTTAATCTCATACGCTCTCTGCGCCACGATTAAATTGACCATTTCATCGACTGCGTTTACATTGGAACGCTCCAAGGTGCCCTGCATAAAGCGGCTTTTCTTTAAGCCTTCATTTTCCGTTTCTTTTAACGGCTCACCGGAAGCGGCGGTTGTGTCAAACAGCGTGCCGCCGACGGATTTCAGTCCCAAAGGATTGTTAAACTGCACCAACTGGAAACGAACGCCCAAATCCTCATTGGCACCGTTCCGCTTATAGCTGAGCGCCCCGTTTTCCGCTACTGAAATATTCGCCAAATAGGTATCCCGGTTCAAAAGAATCGGCTGATCTTCTGTATCCAAAACCGGATAGCCGTCAGCGTTGGTAATCATCAAGCCCTCTTCGGCCAAAGACAGTTTCAGCGTTCCGTCCTTGGTATAGCGGTGCTCCCCGTTCGGCAGCTGGATCACATAAAAACCATCGCCCTCAATCCCGACATCCAGCGGATTATCGGTTCTTTCAATATTACCCTGTGTAAAGCTCTTGGATGTCGCCACCGGCCGCACACCATGTCCGGCCAGCAAATTAACCGGCTTGCCGTCGCCCCGGTCATTGGCGGTTGCTTCTCTTAAGTTTTCATAAATCAAAGATTTAAACTCAATCCGCTCTCTTTTAAAGCCAACCGTATTAATATTCGCCAGATTGTTGGCAATGGTGTCCACCTGTAACTGCTGCGCAGTCATTCCGGTCGCCGCCGTCCACAATGATCTCATCATAATAATTTCTCCTCGCCCGCCACAGGGCTGCTTACTTCTTATACTCTGCCTACTTCGGTTGCCGCTTTTTCCATGGTCGCATCAAAAGTAGTCAAAACCTTCTGATTGCTTTCATACGCGCGCATCACGCTGATCATTTCTACCATTTCCTGTACGGTATTGACATTGCTTGTTTCCAAAAAGCCTTGCGCAATTACACCTTCAAATGCTTTCTGCTCTGCCCGCTCGGTCGCCGTGTACAAATTATCGCCAACCTTACGCAGTTCAGAAAAGTCGGTAAATGAAGTCAGCCGCAGCTTATCAATAAATTCATTTTGTTCGCTGTATACATTGCCGGTCTGACTGATGTTGAACCTGCCATGCGGCGCAGTGATAATCCCATTTTCGCCCAAGACATACTCGCCGTTTTTAGTCATCAGCTGCCCCAGGTGATTAACCGCCAAGCCACCATCACGGGTAAAATACTCTTTAAAACTGCCGTCTGCCTGACGTTTGCCGACCACAAACATTCCCTTGCCCTCTAAGGCAATATCCAGCTTGCGTTCGGTATTTTTCAGCGGCCCTTGGTCAAAACTGGTATAAGCTACGCTGGAAGTTACCCCCAGATTCATTTTACCGATCCGGCTGCGGCTGGTCAAATCCGGATCGTTTTGCTTAATCGCCAAAACCTCTTTAAATGAACGAATGCCTAACTTGTCTTTTTTGAAGCCTGTCGTATCGACATTGGCCAGGTTATTGCTGACGACATTCATCACATCCTGCTGTACCCGCATTCCGGTATAAGCGGTATAAAGTCCTCTAAACATAGCTACCCCTTTTCATTGCCCACAAATCATGGTTCCTGTTTTCCGGTTCCAACTGCAGTCAACAATTCTCGTAAATAAAACCGGTCTGACTGTCTTTCCGCCGCAGCAATCACTCCGCCCGACCTGAAAAACAAATTTATAACTCAACTTAAATTTATATCGGTATTTTCTAATAAAAATTTAGCCTTTTCTTAAAATTGTGTTCATAGTTCAGGCAAGCAGGTATTAGCAATGGATATGCCGGAAAGCTTGCTTTCAAAAGGCATATCCATTGTTAATACCTATTTGCTTAACGCAATACATGAGCAATTTGCTTATAGTTCAGGCAAGTGGATGTTGATGCTTGATACAACCGAAAAGCTTGCTTTCAAGGGAAGTATCAAGTGTCAACATCCATTTGCTTAACGCCACACTCGACATTCGTTGATTTCAACGAATGTCGAGTGTCTTGCCTGAACGGTAAAGTCATTTCGGCGAATTGCGAATGGCTTGCCTGAACTGCAGCCAATATTCAAGCCTTCCCAAGCTCAGCATCAATACGGATGCTTGGCCAAATAATCCACATATTTTCCGGTGCCGATCGCTACGCAGCTCAACGGATCATCAGCCGAAACGACATTAATATTCGTCTTGGACTGAATCAGCGAATCCAAACCATGCAGCATACTGCCGCCACCGGTCAGGACAATGCCGCGCTCGGCAATATCGGCCGCCAATTCCGGCGGCGTTTTTTCCAATACTGAATGAACAATATCCACAATCGAAGACGTCGTTTCTTTGAGCGCTTCGGCGGTTTCTTCGCTGTTGACCACCACCGTCTTGGGCAGACCCGTGACCAGATTCCGACCCTTGACATCCATCTCCAGCGGCTCCGGCCGCTCAAAAGCCGTACCGATATTGATTTTGATATCCTCGGCTGTTCTTTCGCCGATCAGCAAATTATGCTTTTTACGCATATACCGGATAAGCGCCTCATCAAAGTTATCGCCGGCAATCTTAAGCGAAGTTGATACCACCGCGCCGCCCAGCGAAATCACGGCCACATCGGTTGTACCGCCGCCGATATCCACCACCATACTGCCATAGGGCTTACTGATATCAATGCCCGCACCAATGGCCGCAGCGATTGGCTCTTCAATGATTCTGACCTTGCGGGCACCGGCATCATAAGTAGCATCCTCAACCGCTTTCTTTTCCACTTCGGTTACACCGCTGGGTACACAGACAGTGATATGCGGCTTGCGCAGCCGGCGTCCCAACGCCTTATTAATAAAATATTTCAGCATTTTTTCCGTGACCGTGTAATCAGAAATCACACCTTCCCGCAGCGGCCGCACCGCTACGATATGTCCCGGTGTCCGCCCCAGCATATGCCGGGCTTCGCTGCCGACCGCCAAAATCTTATTGGTATTTTTATCAAAGGCAACGACCGAAGGTTCTCTTAAAACAACCCCTTTGCCGCTGATATATACGATCACATTGGCCGTACCCAAATCAATTCCCAAATCTGAATTAAACATTTTTACCTCTCTTTACCACAGCGGCCCCTGCCGGAGCCGCTTTCGTCTTTCCTTTTATCCTGCTGTCAAAAACCTTACACCTGGACTATTCCTCGCCCGGAATTCTAACCTTCACCTTTTTCAAATGCCAAATTTCCTGAGCGTATTCTTCAATCGTTCTGTCCGAAGAAAACTTACCGGCGTTCGCCGTATTGATTAAGGTTTTCTTCGCCCATTCACCGGCGTTGCGGAACTCCTTATCCACTCTGGCCTGCGCTTCAATATAGCTGGGCAAATCTCTTAAAATAAAGTATTGATCTGCCGGTTCGCCGCCGCCGTTGAGGAGCGAGTCATAAATTTCCCGGAACAGCTCCGGATTTTCCGGCGAATAGAAGCCATTAATCAGCTGCATAACCACCCGCCGAATTTCCTGATTGGAGTTATAAATCTCCCACGGATCATAGCTGCCCTCATGCTGCAAACGAATGACCTCATCGCTGCTCATACCGAAAATAAACGCATTTTCCGCTCCGGCTTCCTCAACAATCTCAATATTAGCTCCATCCATCGTGCCCAGCGTTACCGCACCATTAAGCATAAACTTCATGTTGCCGGTACCGGACGCTTCCTTGGATGCCGTTGAAATCTGCTCCGACACATCAGCCGCCGCAAAAATGATTTCAGCATTGGACACATTATAGTTTTCAATAAAAACAACCTTCAGCTTGTTGTTGATGCTCGGATCATTATTAATCACATCGCCGATACTGTTAATCAGCTTAATAATCTTCTTGGCCCGATGATAGCCCGGCGCCGCTTTCGCACCCATAATAAAGGTACGCGGCATAATATCCAGATGCGGATTATCGCGCAAGCAGTTATACAAATGCATAATGTACAGCGCCAGCATCAACTGTCTTTTGTACTCGTGCAGACGCTTAACCTGAACATCAAAAATGGAGCGGGGATCAACCTCGACATTATTATGCTCTTTAATATATTTGGCCAATCTTTCCTTGTTTTCGTATTTAATCCGGCTGAAATCCTTGAGCGCCTTTTCATCATCGACGTAATCCATCAGCTTTTTCAAATGCGGTAAATCCATGACCCAGCCATCGCCGATCTTGTCGGTAATCCATTCGGCCAGCTTCGGATTGCCGTGCAGCAGGAAACGTCTTTGCGTAATGCCGTTGGTCTTGTTGTTAAACTTTTCCGGATACATGGCATAAAAATCTTTGAGCGCTTCTTTTTTCAAAATCTCGGTATGAAGTCTGGCCACGCCGTTGACCGAATAACTGCCGACAATGGCCAAATGCGCCATCTTAACCTGACCGTCCGCGACGATTGCCATTCTTCTGAGCAGCTGACTGTCATCACCGAACTTGTCAATCACCTGCGCGCAGAAGCGGCGGTTAATTTCTTCCACGATCTGATAAATGCGCGGCAGCAGGCGGCTGAAAATCTCAATCGGCCATTTTTCCAAGGCTTCGCTCATAATGGTATGGTTGGTATAGGCGCAGCACTGGGTAACGATTGCCCAAGCCTCTGCCCATTCCAAACCCTCATCATCAACCAAAATCCGCATCAATTCCGGCACAGCCAGTGACGGGTGAGTATCGTTGATATGGAAGGTCACCTTGCTCGGCAGCTTTTTAAAATCTTTGTACTTTTTCTTAAACTTATTGACCGCCGTCTGCAAAGTTGCGGAAATAAAGAAATACTGCTGTTTCAGGCGCAGTTCCTTACCCTGAACGTGGTTGTCGTTCGGATAAAGCACTTCGACAATCGTTCTGGCCAGGTTTTGCGCTTCTCTGGCCTTATTGTATTCGCCCCGATCAAACATTTCCAAATCAAAGCTGTGTACCGCTTCGGCATCCCACAGCCGGAGCGTATTAATCGTACTGTTGTTATAACCGACAATCGGCACGTCATAGGGAATGGCCATGACCGACTGATAGTTTTCCTGAACAAACTTTTCCTTGCCGTTTTCCTGCTTGGCCATGCGGACATTGCCGCCGAACTTGACTTCAACACCGTATTCCGGCCGGCGAATTTCAAAGGGATTGCCGTTTTTGAGCCATTCGTCCGGCTTTTCTACCTGATAGCCGTCAATAATTTTCTGTTCAAAAATACCGTAGCGATAGCGGATACCGCAGCCATAAGCCGGATATTCCAGGCTGGCCAACGAGTCCAAAAAGCAGGCAGCCAGTCGCCCCAAGCCACCGTTACCAAGGCCCGCATCCGGTTCCTGGTCTTCCAGCACATTCAAATCAAAGCCCAACTCATCCAAGACCTCGCGCACGACCTTGTCGCAGCGCAGATTGATGATATTGTTGCCCAGTGCCCGTCCCATTAAAAATTCCATTGACATATAGTATACTATTTTAGCGTCTTCTGCCTCGTATGTTCTGTGGGTCGCAATCCATTCGTCTACAATAATGTCTCTGACCGAATAAGCCACCGCCTGAAACAGCTGCTGTTCCGTCACATCGTCGATCGTCGTTCTGAAAAGGTTCTTGATATTCTCGAATATTGCCTGTTTAAAACTTTCCTTGGTTACGGTTA
The DNA here is from genome assembly GCA_002999035.1 of Lachnospiraceae bacterium oral taxon 500. Taxonomy (NCBI): domain Bacteria; kingdom Bacillati; phylum Bacillota; class Clostridia; order Lachnospirales; family Lachnospiraceae; species Lachnospiraceae bacterium oral taxon 500. The sequence goes on along the minus strand of CP027241.1, from coordinate 1,466,789 downwards.
ATCGATCCATTCTTTTCCTCCGTAAGAATCTTATCAATATATTCTAAGCACAGTATATCACAACGCTCCAAAAATTAGCAAGCATAATTTCAACTTTCCTATGTTCTTCCAAACAGTCTTTTTAAGGCAGACTGCATGGCGGGAACGATAGGCAAATTGCCGAAAGTGAAGTCCATGCACCCGTTCTTTGAACGGGATAGAGCCTAAAAAGACTATAGGAAAGTTGAAATAATTTCTTTGCTCGCTGCGCTTTTAAAATTTCTTAATGCCTGCTTGAGCTTTCACCGGAGAACTTTTTCTGACATTCCTGTAGTTCAGCTTTCCTGTCTTCGGCTATTTATCCATTTGGCACGGAAACATCTAAAGTTTTAGATTGCGGGGCAGCAAAGCCAACTCCGGCTTACAAATTACACGGATGGTAAAAACACGCTTTCACTGCTGTCCCTAAACTCACCCCGGATTTCATCCCGGCCTTGAATCAGGAGTTCTTCCGGCTTTCGTCCCGCCTCCCGCCACGCCGCTAAAACCGACGGCAAATGTTGGGTATTTGTTGCCAGCCCCTGCGCCGAAAAGGCGGTCAGCATCGCCACATCGCCTATGCTGTCGCCCATCACCAAAAGCGGCTCCCGACCATGCTTCGGCAAAAGACAGCGGCGAATCGCCTCGGCCTTACCTTCTTTAATCGGCATTGGTACCCCCGCTTTTACACGGGTCATGATTTTTTCACTGTCATCAACATCTATTTTCAGCGCCAGCACATTTTCCGGCGAAATCCCATAGTGAGCGGCATGCACCTGAACAACGGCTTCATGCGAAGCGCTGCACACATAAACGTCAATCCCGTTCTCCATGCACTTATGAAAAAACTCAGCCTGCTCCGGCACAAAACGCAGCCCCACATAATAAACCGCTTCCAGCGCCTGCCCGTCTGCCGTGTAACGATAGACCCGGCGCTCCGGCCGAATCTTCTGCTCCCGAGCAATGCTTTCTTCCGTCAGGCGCTTCACTTCCGCCAGGGAATAGCCCGCGAACAAATAAACAATCCGGCAGCACTCGGCGACATAACCAAACGGATATTTATAAAGACAAGCCATCGCCTGGACAAAGGCCGCATGCGCCGGACTTTTTTGTACCGCCGCCAACGGCTCGCTGCCGCCCAGTCCTTCGCAGCGGCTGTACAGTTCCCGGTAAAAAACGGCGATATCGCGGCGCAGTTCTTCTGTTTCTGCTTTCTGTACTGCGGTCAGCTCCATGGCAATCACCTCGGCCAAGCGCTCCGGCGTCAGACGGTAACATAAGTTTTCCGCCTGATACAAAAACAAGCTCTGCTGCGAGTCAAAAATAATGGCGGTATTGTCCCAATCCGTCACAATATAAGGCTTACCGTGCTGTCCGGTTGGCCGGCTCTGGTTTTTTTCTATTAAGTTTTCAAACGTCCGGCGCACGGCCGGTGCATAATTCGGTGCAGTTAAAATCGACATTTTTCCCTCGTTTCTTCGTTCCATTCCTTAAAATCAACCATTATTTCCCGGGGCAATGAATTTCGGCAATTTCTTCAATGGTATCATGAAGCTGACGAACCATCGGAGAATCAACCGCTTTGTAATATACTTCTTTGCCGTCACGGCGGACGGATGCCAGCCCGGCTGTCTTTAAAATGCGGAGATGATGCGATACCGCCGGCGATGACATGGAAACCAGCGCCGCAATATCAATCACGCATTCCTCCGTATGACAAAGCAGCCAGAAAATGCGAAGCCGCGTCGGGTCACCGAGATGCTTCATTGCGTCCGCTACCGCGGAAATAGTCTTTTCGTCAGGTATCTTTTCAAGAATTGCCCTATTTTCTTCTTCGGAATGATGCTGGTGAGGTAATTTTATTTCTTTCATTATAAATACTCCTGCATTTAAAATTGATCGCTCAACTTTCCCTATCAAAAACTCCCTTTTTTATACAGGCACATGACCTGACTTTGACAAAGATGGGAAACTGAGTTAATAGCTTGATTATACATCAAATGTTATCGGTGTCAAATACTTTGTTACCGTTCCGGCAAGCAGGTATTAACAGGTAATCCAAACATAAAGTTTACTTTCATAGGAAATATCAATACATAGTGGTTTAACGCCTGTACTCATAATTTGCTGAAAGTAAACTACGAGCATCTATCTTAAAACTGTATGATCTCTGTATCATCAAATTTTAAAATGATATTGACAATCATTACAATGTAGGTTAATATATAGATAACAATTAAATGATTGCTTAATTATAAAATATAATCCGCCGCCGAAAGGAGAGATTATCATGAAGAAAAGCTATAAAATTGATGTTGACTGCGCCGCCTGCGCCGACAAGATGGAATTAGCAGCTAAGAAAACAGCCGGTGTTAAGGACGTGGCCGTAAACTTTATGACCTTGAAAATGAAAGTCGAGTTTGAAGACGGAGCAAATGAAACGGAAGTTATGAAAAATGTCAGAAACAACTGCAAGAAAGTAGAAGCTGACTGCGAGGTTTTTTATGAATAATCATAAGGGGTGAACCAGCGTGAATAAAAAACAAAAGAAAAATCTGATCCGGATCGGCAGCACGACAGCCCTAATGCTTATCCTGCATTTTGTACCGGCGCAGGGAACGGTAAAGTTCGGCCTGTATCTGATTCCGTATCTGCTGATCGGATATGACATCTTAATCAAGGCCGGGAAAGGGATCGTCAATCGGCAGCCCTTTGACGAAAGCCTGCTGATGGCAATCGCGACTGTCGGCGCCATTGTTCTTGCTCTTTATCGGAGCGGCGACTATGTGGAAGCGATTGCTGTTATGCTTTTTTATCAGGTGGGCGAATGGTTCCAGAGTTATGCGGTCGGCAAAAGCCGCAAGAGCATTTCCGATCTGATGGATATTGCACCGGATTATGCTAATATCGAGGACGCTGGCGGAACACTCACGCAGGTCGACCCAGATGATGTCGAAATCGGTTCCGTCATTGTCATTAAACCCGGTGAAAAAGTGCCGCTGGACGGTATCGTACTGACCGGGCGTTCCTCCCTGAATACAGCCGCGCTGACCGGCGAATCTCTGCCCCGAGACGTGGAAAAAGGCTCCGAGATTCTTTCCGGCAGCATCAATTTAAACGGACTGCTCAAGGTCAGGACAACCAAAGAGTTCGGCGAATCAACCGCATCTAAGATTCTGGAACTGATTGAGGATGCCAGTTCCCGCAAATCCAAGTCGGAAGATTTTATTACCAAGTTTGCCCGGGTTTACACCCCGATCGTAGTGTATGCTGCCGCGGCGCTTGCCATTCTTCCTCCGGTATTTCTGACACTGACCGGCGGCCGGCCGCTGTGGGGCGAGTGGCTTTACCGGGCACTTACCTTTCTGATTATCAGCTGTCCCTGCGCACTGGTCGTTTCCATCCCGCTGTCCTTTTTTGCCGGACTTGGCGGCGCCAGCAAACAGGGCATTCTGGTCAAAGGCTCCAATTATATGGAGACACTGTCGGAGGTCAGAACCATTGTGTTTGACAAAACCGGCACCCTGACAAAGGGAACATTCCGTGTCACCGTCATCCACCCCGAAATCATTGATCAGGAAAAGCTGCTCCATTTAGCCGCTCATGTTGAACGCTTCTCAACTCATCCGATTGCCCAATCGCTGCGCGATGCCTATCCGAATGAACAAGACAGCTGCAGCGTGGAAAATGTAGAGGAAATTGTCGGACACGGCATCCGGGCGGCGGTCAACGGCGATACGGTCTGCGTTGGTAATTCCAAAATGATGGATTCCATCGGTGCGGCATGGAAGCCCTGCGACCATATCGGCACGATTATTCATGTCGCCATCAACGGTACCTATGTCGGACATATCGTGATTGCCGATGCGCTCAAAGAACACAGCCGGGCCGCCATCAAGGAACTGAAAAAGCATGGCGTACGCAAAACCATTATGCTGACCGGCGATACCAAAGATGTGGCCGAGGGTGTCGGCCGGCAGCTGGGAGTTGATGAAATCCACAGCGAACTTCTGCCGCAGGATAAGGTCAGCAAGGTGGAAACGCTGCTTGCAGCCAGAAAAAATAAAAGAGAAAGGCTGGCTTTCGTCGGCGACGGAATGAATGATGCGCCGGTTCTGTCCCGGGCTGATATCGGCATTGCAATGGGCGGTGTAGGCAGCGATGCCGCAATCGAAGCGGCAGACGTTGTCCTGATGGATGATGACCCTTATAAAATCCCAATGGCCATCCGCATCTCCAGAAAATGCCTCCGCATTGTCAAAGAGAATATTTGGCTCGCTATCGGTGTCAAGAGTCTGGTTCTAATTTTGGGTGCTCTCGGATTCGCCAATATGTGGGCCGCCGTTTTTGCGGATGTCGGCGTAACCATCCTCGCCGTTCTGAACGCAACCCGAAGCATGTATTTCAACTTCCGCCAGCCGCAAAACGGATAGCATTTCTGACCTGAACCGCAGCAAAAAGCACGCTTTGCCGAAAGGCTCTGCGTGCTTTGGTTTTATTCTTTTTTCTTGCTTTTTCTTACACTTTTCTTACATCATACCCATGCCGCCGCCAGGCATTCCGCCCATCGGAGCAGCTTCCGGTTCTTTGATATCAGCCACAATCGCTTCGGTCGTCAGCAAGGTAGAAGCCACGGAATTGGCGTTTTGCAGTGCCGACCGGGTTACCTTGGTCGGGTCGATAATGCCGTTTTTAACCATATCGACATATTCTTCGGTCAAAGCATTAAAACCAATTCCCGGTTTTTCTTCCTTGACTTTATTGACCACCACCGAACCTTCTAAACCGGCGTTGGAAACAATCTGCCGCAGCGGCTCTTCCAAAGCCTTAGCTACGATCTGAGCACCGGTTCTCTCATCGCCGTCCAGTTCCGAAACCAGCTTGGCCAGCGCCTTAGAAGCTGCTACATAAGCCGAACCGCCGCCGGCGACGATACCTTCTTCCACTGCCGCCCGGGTTGCTGCCAAAGCATCTTCCATCCGCAGCTTTTTCTCCTGCATTTCGGTTTCGGTGGCTGCACCGACCTTAATTACGGCTACGCCGCCAGCCAGTTTCGCCAATCTTTCCTGTAATTTTTCCGTATCAAACTCGGAAGTGGTTTCTTCAATCTGCGCTTTAATTTGAGCCACTCTGGCTTTGATCTTAGCCGAATCACCGGCGCCGTCAATGATAATGGTATTTTCCTTTTCCACCTTAACCGACTTCGCCTGACCCAGCATATCCAGTTTAGCATCCTTCAGTTCACGGCCAAGCTCACTGGAAATCACTTCGCCGCCGGTCAGGATGGCAATATCTTCCAGCATTGCCTTTCTCCGGTCGCCAAAGCCCGGTGCTTTCACCGCTACGACATTGAAAGTACCGCGCAGCTTATTGACAATCAAGGTAGCCAAGGCTTCACCCTCAACATCTTCGGCAATAATCAAAAGTTTCGCACCGGTCTGCACTACTTCTTCCAATACCGGCAGGATTTCCTGAATGTTGCTGATTTTCTTATCGGTAATCAGGATATAGGGATTATCCAGTTCCGCTACCATCTTATCCATATTGGTAGCCATGTACGAAGACAAGTAACCCCGATCAAACTGCATTCCTTCTACTACTTCCAAAGTGGTTTCCATGGTCTTGGATTCTTCAATCGTGATAACTCCGTCCTTGGATGCCTTTTCCATGGCATCGGCAATCATACTGCCGACAGCCTTATCACCGGCCGAAATAGCGGCTACCTCGGCGATTTGTGCCTTGCCTTCCAGTTCCCGGCTCATACCTTGGATTTCTTCAACTGCTAACTTGGTAGCCTTATTCATGCCGTTTCTTAAAATAATCGGATTTGCACCGGCAGCTACATTTTTCAGACCTTCCCGAATCATGGCCTGCGCCAGCACCGTTGCCGTGGTCGTACCGTCACCGGCTACGTCATTGGTCTTGGTGGCTACTTCCTTAACCAGCTGTGCACCCAGATTTTCAAAGGAATCTTCCAATTCAATCTCCTTGGCAATCGTAACACCGTCATTGGTAATCAGCGGCGTACCGAACTTTTTGTCCAAAACTACATTTCTGCCCTTAGGGCCAAGTGTTACCTTAACGGTATCGGCTAATTTATTGACACCGGCTTCCAGCGCCGTTCTTGCTTCTGCTCCAAACTTAATTTCCTTTGCCATTTTGCTTTCCTCCTGCTTTTATGTGATTCCGTTTTCCCGGACTTATCGTCCTTTTTTCCCGGCTGCAGCCGGGTCATGCGGGAAAAGTAGATATGTTATCTTCAGCTTTCCAAAGCCTTGGTTCTGTTTTATTTTAAAGGCTTAGCCTTCCACAATCGCTAAAATATCGGACTGCCGAACAATTTTTAATTCCTCGCCTTTGATCTTGACATCCGTTCCGGCATATTTGGAATAAATAACCCGGTCATTGACTTTCACTTCCATTTTTACTTCCTTGCCGTCAACGATTCCGCCGGGGCCGACTGCCAAAACAATCGCTTCCTGCGGTTTTTCTTTGGCATCGCCTGTTAAAATAATACCGGATGCCGTAGTTTCTTCGGCTTCAACTTGCTTTAATACAACTCTGTCTGTAAGTGGCTTTAAATTCATGATAACTCCTCCTAAGCTTTTTCTTTTTTGTTAGCACTCATTTCCATCGAGTGCTAAGTGTCTTTAGTTTATATAAAATCAATGAAATTGGCAAGTTCAAAAAACGTCAAAAAATATATGAAATCTCCGTTTTTCTTTATTTTTCTTTGTTTTTCTCTTTTTTTCTCTATTTTCAAAGTTTTAAGCAGTTTTATATTTTCTTTATTTATTCTCTTTTTTCGGGCAGCACCTTCCTGCCGCTTTCCGGTCAAAGTCTGCCGCTGCCTCTATTTAAAAAAGCTTTATTCTGATGCTTTTCTTTCGGCACTTAAAATTTCTTTCAGCGCCAGCACTTTTTCTTTTACCCTTCTATTTTCATAAGCACTGAACTCCCGTTTGGTCATACATTCCCGCAGCCATTTTTCGCTTTCTTCCATATTGCCGATCCGGTAAAAGAGTACGGCTTCCAAATAAGCCAAGGTTAAATCATTCATTCCTCGGATTGGGAAATCTTCGCCGATATAGGCCTCAGCAAAGCTCTTAGCCGCTGCTTTATAATATTTCAGGGTTTCCTCCCCCAAATCGACCTTATCATTCGCCTCCATCCATTCGCCCTCAGCGGTCTTTTTATAAAACCAGGCAATGTGCAGCATCAGATAGGCCCATTCGGAAGCCTTTAAGTCCATAACCTGACCGGACAGCTGCGCCAGCTTATAGCGCTCCTCCGACTGCTCGCGAGTCAAAAGCAGCGGATAATTCCGGGGTTGAAACTTAGGCAAAATCTTTTCCCGCAACGATTGTCTCTGTTTTTCACCGACCTCTTCATAACGGTCTGTCAGCATACTGTAACCGCAGTTAAAACAAACGGTTACATCATAGCCAAACGGCAAAATATCCGACACATAATGCGGCCGTAAATCCGGTTCCACATATTCCACCCGCAGTCTCGTATAGCGGGGATAACTGTCAAGAAAGGTACGCTTACAGACTGGACAGGTCATTTGCTTACGATACAGCCATTCCGGCAGTTTTTCGTCTTTTTCCTTATAGCGTACTTCAATTACTTTCATTTTTTTCTCCCTTTTTCAGTCGCACTCGTTTTCTGTTACAACTCTGGCAAAGATATTTAGGCTTGATACGACCGAAATTCTTGCTTTTTATCACTTATGCTTCCGACAGTCGAAAAGCCGCTGATTCATCGTCTTAAAACCAGCGGCCTCTTGTTATTTACTCAGCTTTTCTTTACCGAAACTTTGCTTTCGGCACAGGCGCACCAAGCTGCCCAGTCCGCCGGAGAAAGCTCCCTTATTTACTCAATTTCCCCTGATCGAAGTGCTACGCACTTCTGCCCGGGCGGGCGGTCTGCCTAAAAAAGACTGTTCTAGTTTTGCAGAACATGGGAAAGCCCCTTATTTATAAGATGATTTTAAAGAAACCGCTTCATTTAATATCATTCGCTCCTGGCTGCTGTCCTTAGGATCGACATTATAATAGCCCAAGCGAATCAACTGCATCTTATCTTCTTTTTTCAACTGCTTAATATACGGCTCCATCTTGGCATGCGGGAAAACGGTCAATGAATTTTCATTGATTTTCGGCTCGCCTTCTTCAGTTGTTTCAAATAAGTAACCGTACTGCCGGATTTCTACCTCCACGCCCTCCGTCATCGAAACCCAATGAATCGTACCACGCGGCTTTCGTCCCTCAAAGCCGCTTCCGCTTTTGGTTTCCGGATCATAGGTACAGCGCAGCTCAACAATATTGCCGGCTTCATCACGCACCACTTCATTACAGCGAATAAAATAAGCATACATCAGCCGGACCTCATCGCCTTTGACCAAGCGCTTGTATTTCTTATTGGGCGCTTCTTCCATAAAGTCCTCGGCTTCAATGTAAAGTTCACCGGTAAACGGAACTTTTCTTTGCCCCAGCGCTTCATTTTCCAAATTATTCGGCGCATCCAGCCATTCCACCCGGCCCTTTTCCCAGTTGGTAATCACTACCTTAATCGGGTCAAGCACTGCCATCAGACGCGGTGTTTTTAACTTCAAATCTTCCCGCAGAGCATGCTCAAGCATGGAAATATCAACTAAGCTCTTGCTCTTAGAAAGTCCGGTCATTTCAAAAAAGCTGTACAGCGATTCTTTGGTATAACCCCGGCGGCGCAGACCCTTAATCGTTGCCAGACGCGGATCATCCCAGCCGTCAATGACACCGGCCTCCACCAAAGGCCGAATCCGGCGCTTGCCCAGAACCGTATTGGTCAGCGCCAACTCCGCAAACTCAATTTGCTGCGGCGCATTCGGCCACTCCAGCTGCTCTAAGAACCAGTTGTAAATCGGCCGGTGATCTTCAAATTCCAAGCCACACAGGGAATGGGTAACCCCCTCAACCGCGTCCTCAATCGGATGGGCAAAGTCATACAGCGGATAAATCTTCCATTTATCGCCGGTAGCATAATGGTCTTTGTGCAAAATCCGGTAAATTGCCGGGTCACGCATATTCATATTGGGCGAAGCCATATCAACTTTGGCCCGCAGCACTTTTGCCCCATCCGGGAACTCGCCCTGACGCATTCTTTCAAATAATTCTAAGTTTTCCTCAATCGACCGATTGCGGCAGGGACTGTTTTTACCGGGCTCGGTCAATGTGCCCCGGTATTCCTTAATCTGCTCCGGCGAAAGGTCATCGACATAGGCAACGCCTTTTTTTATCAGGCGCAGCGCCGCCTCGTACAGCGCATCAAAATACGATGATGCCTTGTACTCCCGGTCGCCGTAATCGGCTCCCAGCCAGTGCAGATCTTCTTTGATGCTTTCGACATATTCCATCTTTTCCTTGGAAGGATCCGTATCGTCAAAGCGCAGATTAAACTTGCCGTTATACTTTTTGGCCATATTGTAATTGGTGATGATTGCTTTGCAGTGGCCGATATGCAGAAAGCCGTTCGGCTCCGGCGGAAAGCGGGTAACCACCTCTTTCACCCTGCCGCTCGCCAAATCGGCGTCAATAATATGCTCGATAAAGTTTTTGGATTCTTCCATTTGCTCAAACCTCCCAGTTTGTTTTCCAGTTCAGGCAAGCACGATACTTGATACGACGGGAAAGCTTGCTTTCAGCGAATTACAAGCGGCTTGTCTGGCTTGCCTGAACTGGAACGTTTTATTATCAGTCAAATCTGAAATCATTATAGCACAAGCCCCAAAAAATAGCCAGAAGATTTATAAAACATTCCTATCATCACAAAACCCGCTCTTTCAGCCCTATGGCTGATAAGAACGGGTTTTTGCTTTTCATAAAAACCAGAAGCTTTTAGAACTTAAACTTGGAAACCTCGTCCTGAAGCTCGACCGCAATCGTAGACAGATTTTCGCTGGCGCTGGAAATATTGTGAATCGACTGAGTCTGTGAATCCACCGCCGCCGCCGCTTCCTCGGTCGTCGCCGCGTTTTCCTCGGCAATCGCCGACAGGCTTTCGACTACTCTGACTACGTTTTGATTTTCCGCTTCCATCCGCTGCGAAGAAGCATTGATATTAGCCACAATCTGCTTGCTGCTTTCGACCGCCTGCGAAATCTCGCTGAACCTATCGCCGGTTTCCGCCATTTTCTCGTCCTGATTGGCAATCACATTTTCAACTGACTTCATAATCCCCACCGCACTTTCGGATTTACTCTTTAGCTCCTCAATCACCTTGCGGATCTCTTCGGTAAATCCGGCTGACTGCTCAGCTAACTTCCGAATCTCCTCAGCTACCACGGCAAAGCCCTTGCCGGCCTCTCCGGCTCTGGCTGCTTCAATTGCCGCATTTAGCGCCAGTAAATTGGTCTGATCGGAAATTGCCTGAATCATATCGCTGGCTGCCGAGATTTTTTCAGCACTCTTGCTGTTTTCCATAATGACATCGCTGATTTGATGCGATACCTTTTTATTTTCCTCGGAAGCCTGCGCCAATTCAGCTAAACTCTTATTTCCCTCTTCTTTTTTCCGGTCAATCGTGTCGGTCGCCGCCGATAATTCCTGCAAAATCTGAATCATTTCCGTCAGCAGATGATTTGATGTTTCCACGCTTTGGGAGGCACTTTGCGTATCCTCGGCCTGTGCTGTTGCCCCCTGAGCGATATTGTTAACCGCCGTCGCCACTTCACCGGCCGAGCCGGCAGTATTTTCGGCTGTGGCCGTCAATTCTTCCGCTGTCGCCGCTACGTTTTGCGTATTGGCAGAAATGGATCCAATTAACGTCCTAAGGTTTGTCGTCATCGTTTCTATACTGCGCAGCATCGCACCAATTTCATCATTGTTGCTGCGATACTTAGCCGCCAAATCATGCTCGGCCGACAGGTCAAAATCATATTCCGCCATTTTTCCCATCGCTTTTTGTGTCAGCCCAACCGGAATCCCAATCATTTTTCTAATTAAAAAGTATATCAACACAATCATCAGCACAATCACGCCCAGATTGACGCCAATCGCCACCCACAGACTGTGTTTGGCATTCTTGGTAAAGCTGCTCATGGTGTTGACGGATTGATACATCCAATTATCAGCCACCCCCTGAATATTGATCGGCACGGCAATAATCTTAGAGTAAACTCCCGTCACCGTTGATTCCTTTTCCGTATTCACTTCCTGATAATTCGATATCTGCTGGATATATTCTCTGATCTCCGGTGATTTGACCAACAGGTTTTGCGCGTTCATACCGGCATCTACGGAATTGGCTACCATCGTGCCGTCATTGGCAATAATCAGCTTGGCGCTGTCGGCCGAATTGCCTTCAATTGCATTGATTCTGTTTTGCAAATTGTTTAAATTAATAATAACACTAACTACGCCAATGGCCTCGCCGTTGCGGATAATCGGCGTAGCCATGCTCGTCAGCAGCTGTCCCTCGTAATCATACGGCGGCAAAATAATAACCTTCTTCTCCCTCATCGGCCGATTGTACCAATCACGTCCGTCCGGTTGAAGGTCCAACAGTTTGATGTTGCCGTCAGCTAATTCAGCATATACCGTAAACCGGCCGTAGGTATTATCCTTGCCGTCAAACTTATTCGGTTCAAACATCACGCCCAAGCCATCGACTTCCGCATTTTTTTGGGTAATCTCCGACAGACAGCTGATAATAAAATCTCGCTTTCTATCCTGAACCGGCAAATTCAAGCATTCATCTACCATAATATAAACATCGCTCATACTTTGATACATGGACGCAAAAACTGCCTCCGCCTCCCGCGCCAGCTTTCTGGTCTTCTCCATCTCAATCTTTTCATTGGCGCTCATTTCCGTCCTGTAGGAATTGACGGCATCATATACCGTCTTTAAGCCCAAAATAACCGTCAACGCCACCGCTACTATAATGCTTAATCTTACACCAATCGAACCATTTTTTCCTTTTTTCATATCCTTTTCCTTTCTTCATGCCTTGATTTTCACCAATTCCCCCTGATACCGATTTTCATTTGGCATATTTCTCTTTGACTACGTTTCTAACACGGCCTCACGAATGTCCACCGATTGCCTTCATTGTCCGTCGCCTCCTTATCTGCCTGCAAAAGCTTTCTTTGTCAAATCAGCCTTTTCACTTTCTGCCGGTGAACCTTTTGCTTTATCAACTGGCATCAAATGCCAAACAAAAGCGATAAAGAAACAAACTTAAACATTTAGACAAACACAAGAAAGTGAATCCGCTGTTCCCAGCGGATTATTAAAATCTGATTAATGATAACATGAAAAAAGATTAAAAACAATCTTTATCTGACTTATTATCCAAAAAGAAAGTTTAATTTCTTTTTGTGCAACTAAAGTCCTGCTGTTTTATGCCTATGATTATACTGAAATTGATGCGTCTATCAGCCTATAAATTTACTTTTCCCGGAAACTCTTTTAGAACCTAAACTTAGAAACCTCATCCTGAAGTTCCACTGCAATCGCAGACAGGTTCTCGCTGGCACTGGAAATATTGCGGATAGATTCTGTCTGCGAATCAACCGCGGCCGCCGCTTCTTCGGTCGTTGCCGCATTTTCTTCGGCAATTGCCGACAAGTTTTCCAGCACTCTGACCACGTTTTTGTTTTCCGCCTCCAGCTGCTGCGAAGAAGCGTTGATATTGGCTACAATCTGCTTACTGCTTTCAACTGCCTGCGAAATCTCACCAAACTTATCGCTGGCCTCCTCCATTTTCTTATCCTGATTAGCAATCACGTTTTCGACCGTCTTCATGATTTCCACCGCTGTTTCGGATTTACTCTTCAGCTCCTCAATCACCTGGCGGATCTCCTCGGCAAAGCCGGCCGACTGCTCAGCTAACTTTCGAATCTCATCGGCTACCACGGCAAAACCCTTACCGGCTTCTCCGGCTCTGGCCGCTTCAATTGCCGCATTTAGCGCCAGCAAATTAGTCTGATCGGAAATCGCCTGAATCATCTCGCTGGCTGTTGAGATTTTTTCAGCACTCTTGCTGTTTTCCATAATGACATCGCCGATTTGATGCGATACCCGCTTATTTTCCTCGGAAGCCTGCGCCAATTCGGCCAAACTCTTATTCCCTTCCTCTTTTTTCCGGTCAATCGTGTCGGTCACCGCCACCAGTTCCTGTAAAACCCGAATCATGTCCGTCAGCAAATGCCCGGATGTTTCTACGCTTTGAGATGCGCTTTGCGTATCCTCGGCCTGTGCCGTTGCCCCCTGCGCGATATTGTTGACTGCCGTTGCCACTTCCCCGGCCGAGCCGGCAGTATTTTCGGCTGTGACCGTCAATTCTTCCGATGTTGCCGCCACATTTTGGGTGTTAGCAAAAATCGACTCAACTAATGTCCTGACATTTTTCGTCATCATTTCTATACTGCGCAGCATCGCACCGATTTCATCGTTGCTGCCGCGATACTTCGTCGCCAGCTCATGCTCGGCCGACAGGTCAAAATTGTATTCCGCCATTTTCCCCATCGCCTTTTGTGTCAGCCCGACCGGAATTCCGATCATTTTTTTAATTAAAAACATCATAAAATCCCAATTATCTGCATAAACACTGGAGACACTGCACCTTATCAAGGATAAAACCAATTAAATTACTACTGATTTACTACGTATGAATGAGCTTTGGTACGACGATTTTCCTTGAAAGGTGAAGATTTAATAGATACCTCCAGCACAAATTGAATATTCATAAAGGTAGACACTTCAACAATGAGGTGTCTATTTTTGTATTTAATTTGAAAGGTCGTGATAATGATGGAAAGAAAAACTTTGGAAAGGAAATGTCGTTCTCCTACGAAAGATACGCTGAAAACATAAAAATCAATAGATCACAGAAAGGACGAAAAAATATGGAACTAAAATTTGTTATTCCCAACATGGAAAAGACTTTTGGAAACTTAGAATTTGCCGGTGAGGATAAAGTCATACAAAGAAGAATCAACGGACAGCTTACGGTCTTATCAAGAAGCTACAACCTCTATTCCGATGTGCAGAGAGCAGACGATATTATCGTGATACTTCCGGCAGAAGCAGGCGAAAAGAACTTTGCCTTTGAGGAAAAAGTAAAACTCATCCATCCCCGTATCAGAGCAGAGGGATATAAAATCGGCACACGAGGATTTACCAATTACATTCTGGAAGCCGACGACATGATAAAGGCATAGAAAGCGAGGAAAAGAAATGAGATTAGCAAACGGTATCGTCTTAGAAAAGGAAGCGACATTTGGAGAGTTGAAATTCTCCGCACTTCGCCGTGAGGTACGCATTCAAAAGGAAGATGGCACGCTTTCGGAAGAAATTAAGGAGCGTACCTATGACCTCAAATCCAAAGGACAGGGACGAATGATTCAGGTGAGCATTCCTGCAAGCGTTCCGCTGAAAGAATTTGACTATAACGCACATGTAGAGCTTATCAATCCGGTAGCCGATACGGTAGCGACCGCAACCTTTCAGGGAGCAGAGGTGGACTGGTATATCAAGGCAGATGATATTGTGCCGGCGAAGGATTCAGGAAATTTCAAGAGGGAAGCTCCTAAAAAAGAACCCATATCTGAAAAGTAAGGTAAAGAACGCAAATCGAAAGGAGAAACAGGCACATGAAACAGTGGCTTCTTTCCGGTAAACGGATTCGACCAAGCGATAAGGATTTGGTCTTTCATACAGCCGTATCAATATTCCTGCCGGTTTTTATTCTTGTTGTTGCCCTGTTTCATGCAAAGACAATCTCAGAGATAAACTGGCAGGATTTTCATTTACCAAAAGCAGGTGAAATCAATGTTCCCTATCTTTCCATAAGCTGTATTAGCTCCGGTGTTATCTGCCTGCTGCTTGTTTTGGTGATTAAACGCTATCGCTATGACTGGATAAAACAGCTCTATCATCGTCAGAAATTAGCCAGAATGATACTGGAAAACAAATGGTATGAAGCAAAGCAGGTAAAATCAGAGGGGATTTTTAAAGATTCTTCCAGCCGGACAAGAGAAAAGATAAGCTACTTCCCGAAAGTCTATTACCGCATGAAAAACGGTCTGATTCAGATACGTGTAGAAATTACGCTGGGCAAGTATCAGGAACAGCTCCTGCATTTGGAGAAAAAGCTGGAGAGCGGCTTATATTGTGAGCTGACCGAAAAGGAGCTGAAAGATTCCTATGTGGAATATACCCTGCTTTATGACATGATTGCCAATCGTATTTCCATTGACGAGGTACAGGCAAAAAGCGGAAAGCTACGCCTTATGAAAAATATATGGTGGGAATATGACAAGCTCCCTCATATGTTAATTGCCGGTGGTACAGGCGGCGGTAAAACCTATTTTATCCTGACACTGATTGAAGCCCTGCTCCGTACAAATGCAAAGCTGTATATCCTTGACCCGAAAAATGCCGATCTTGCCGACTTAGGCTCTGTTATGAAAGAGGTGTATTTTCAAAAGGAAGATATCCTTTCCTGCATTGACAGATTCTATGAAGAAATGGTGAAGCGAAGCCTCGCCATGAAAGAAATGGAAAACTATAAAACAGGCGAAAATTATTCCTACTTGGGGCTTCCGGCTCATTTCCTGATTTTTGATGAATATGTCGCTTTTATGGAAATGCTGGGAACAAAGGAGAATACTGCCGTCTTAAATAAATTAAAGCAGATTGTCATGTTAGGTCGTCAGGCAGGATTTTTCCTAATATTAGCCTGTCAAAGACCGGACGCAAAATACCTTGGCGACGGAATCCGTGACCAGTTTCATTTCAGAGTAGCTTTAGGTCGTATGTCTGAAATGGGATACGGCATGATGTTTGGAAGTGATGTGCAAAAGGATTTCTTCTCAAAACAAATCAAAGGGCGTGGCTATGTTGATGTGGGAACAAGCGTCATATCTGAATTTTATACGCCCCTTGTTCCCAAAGGACATGATTTTTTAGAGGAGATACGGAAACTCACAGACGGCAGGCAGGACGCACAAAAGGCGTGCGAAGCGTAAGCCTTGCCGTGCGGACGGTTTGCCGGTTGGTGTGGCGGCAGCCACGCCAACCATTCAACCCCCCGTATCTAACAGGGGGGTACAAATCGACAAAAAACAATTTATTTATCATCTCTTATTCTTTACAGGACAAGGGATTATAGAAATTACGGCAGGTGTCAAGTGAGCTTTCAAAGTTGACATCTGCCTTTTTAGACAGGAGGGATTTTACTGGAGAAAGAAAATCATATCGAAAAGATAAAAGAAACACGATTGGCTTATGGTATTTCACAGAGCCGTCTGGCAACCGGAGCAGGTATTACAAGGCAGTATTTAAGTGATATTGAAACAGGGAAAGTCATACCGTCAAAGGAACTGGAACATGTACTCTTTGAAACCTTGGAACGGTTCAATCCTAACTCTCCGCTTGAGCTTATTTTTGACTATGTAAGGATTCGCTTTCCGACAACAGATGTCAGATATGTGGTAGAACAAATCCTGCGATTAAAGCTGTCCTATTTTCTTCATGAGGATTACGGCTTCTACTCCTATTCGGAGCATTACGCTTTAGGAGATATATTTGTTCTCTGTTCATCGGAGCTTAGTAAGGGTGTGCTGGTAGAACTAAAGGGACGTGGGTGCAGACAGTTTGAAGCCTATCTTCTGGCACAGGAGCGAAGCTGGTATGAATTTTTCATGGACGCCTTATCGGCTGGCGGTGTGATGAAGCGACTGGATTTAGCCATCAATGACAGAACCGGCATTTTGAATATTCCCATGCTTACCGAAAAATGCAGGAATGAGGAATGTATCTCCGTCTTTCGCAGTTTCAAAAGCTACCGAAGCGGTGAACTGGTACGCAAAGATGAAAAGGAATGTATGGGAAATACTCTCTATATTGGTTCTCTTCAAAGCGAAGTTTACTTTTGCATTTATGAAAAGGACTATGAGCAGTACAGGAAGAATCATATTCCCATCCGTGAAGCGGAAGTGAAAAACCGCTTTGAAATCCGTCTGAAAAATGAGCGTGCCTATTATGCCGTTCGTGACCTGCTTATCTTTGACAATCCGGAGCAGACCGCCTTTAAGATTATCAACCGCTATATCCGTTTTGTAGACAGGGATGATAACAGACCTCGCTGTGACTGGAAATTGAATGATGAATGGGCTTGGTTTATCGGCAATCACCGTGACCGCTTAAAACTCACGACAAAACCGGAACCCTATACCTATGAGCGAACGCTAAACTGGCTGGCTCGTCAGGTCGCTCCTACCTTAAAGGTGGCACTAAAGCTGGACGAAATCAATCAGACACAGACGGTAAATACTCTGCTTGCACATGCAAAGCTGACGGACAAGCATAAGCAGATTCTCAAACAACAGTCAGCAAATATCAAAAATGTCATTGTATGACACAAATTCATTTTTAACAGAGAGGAGAATATTTTTCAATGAACTTTGGACAAAATCTTTATAACTGGTTTTTATCGAACGCACAATCACTGGTGCTTTTAGCTATTGTTGTGATTGGCTTATATCTTGGCTTTAAGCGTGAATTTTCCAAACTTATCGGCTTTCTTATCATTGCGATTATTGCAGTAGGACTGGTATTCAACGCAGCCGGTGTCAAGGACATTTTACTGGAGCTGTTCAATAAAATTATTGGAGCTTAGAGAGGAGGAAAATGAATGGACGATATGCAGGTATATATTGCCAACCTCGGCAAATATAACGAGGGGGAACTCGTGGGAGCTTGGTTTAAGCTCCCCGTAGATTTTGAAGAAGTCAAAGAAAAAATCGGCTTGAATGATGAGTATGAGGAATACGCCATTCATGATTACGAGCTGCCCTTTGACATTGACGAATACACCTCCCTTGCAGAACTGAACCATCTTTATGAGCTGGTATGTGATCTGCCCGAAGAATTACAGTCAGAGCTTTCCGCCTTGCTTACGCACTTTCCCAGCATTGAAGAATTAAGCGAACATCAGGACGATATTATTCTGCATTCCGGCTGTGATGATATGGCAGATGTGGCACGCTACTACATTGAGGAAACGGGTATGCTTGGTGAAGTTCCGGCAAGTCTGCAAAACTATATTGATTATGAATCCTTTGGGCGTGACTTAGAGCTTTCAGGAACTTTTATCCATGCAAGCCGTGGGATTTTTGAAATTATCTACTGATGTCTGATGACACAGACAGATTGGTTTGACTTAAGGGGATAGTCCAAAAACTATCCCTTTTTATGAAAGGATAAAGAAATAAAAATGAAAAAAATACGAAGCTATACCAATATCTGGTCGGTGGAAAAGGTGCTTTACTCTATCAATGACTTTAAGCTGCCTTTCCCTATCACCTTTACGCAAATGACATGGTTTGTGGTGTCTGTATTTGCAGTCATACTTCTTGGGAATCTTCCGCCACTGTCTTTTATTGATGGGGCATTCCTGAAATATTTTGGAATCCCGGTCGTCCTGACTTGGTTTATGAGCCAGAAAACATTCGACGGAAAAAAGCCTTACGGATTTTTGAAGTCGGTAATTTCCTTTTGGTTCAGACCGAAGCTGACTTATGCAGGCAAAACCATACATTTAAGAAAAAACAATATGCAGGAAGCAATTACAGCAGTCAGGAGTGAATACGATGAAATATCCCATTAAATATATTGAAAACAATCTGGTCTGGAACAATGACGGGGAATGCTTTGCCTACTATGAACTTCTTCCCTATAACTATTCTTTTCTAAGCCCTGAGCAAAAATTACAGGTGCATGATTCTTTCAGACAGCTTATCGCACAAAACCGTAACGGGAAAATTCATGCTCTGCAAATCAGTACGGAATCCAGCATACGTTCCATTCAGGAAAATTCCAAAAAGGGAATCGTCGGGAAATTAAAAGAAGTTGCCGAAAAAAGAATTGATGAGCAGACAGAGGCTTTGATTTCCATGATTGGAGAAAATCAGGTCGATTACCGCTTTTATATCGGCTTTAAGCTCCTTTTTGGCGAACAGGATGTATCCGTCAGGGAATTTACAAAAGAAGCCAAAAATGCGGCTTTGGATTTTATCTATGATGTCAACCATAAGCTGATGGGCGATTTTGTCAGCATGAGCAATGATGAGATTTTACGCTATTCAAAGATGGAAAAGCTGCTCTCGAACAAGATTTCAAGAAGATTTAAAATCCGACCATTAAATAAAGATGATTTCGGTTATCTCATTGAACACATCTATGGACAGACCGGCACAGCCTATGAAGATTATACCTACCATCTTTCAAAGAAAAAGACGGATGGAGAAACACTGGTAAAATACTATGACCTGATTAAGCCGACCCGTTGCCTGATTGAAGAAAAGCAGCGATATTTGAAACTGGAACAGGAAGATAGAACCGTGTACGTTGCTTACTTTACGATTAACAGCGTTGTCGGAGAACTGGATTTCCCATCAAGTGAAATTTTCTACTATCAGCAACAGCAATTCACGTTTCCGATTGATACATCCATGAATGTAGAAATTGTAGCCAATAAAAAGGCTTTGGGGACAGTCAGAAATAAGAAAAAGGAACTGAAAGATTTGGATAACCACGCTTGGCAGAATGACAATGAAACCAGCACCAATGTCGCCGACGCTTTAGAAAGTGTCAGTGAGCTGGAAAGCAGTTTAGACCAGAGCAAGGAATCCATGTATAAGCTCTCCTATGTAGTGCGTGTATCCGCTAATGATATGGATGAGCTGAAACGACGTTGTGATGAGGTGAAGGATTTTTACGATGATTTAAGCGTAAAGCTGGTGCGACCGTTTGGCGACATGTTGGGCTTGCAGGGAGAATTTCTGCCAGCCAGCAAACGCTATATGAATGACTATATCCAGTATGTGACTTCGGATTTTCTTGCCGGACTTGGCTTTGGGGCAACACAAATGCTTGGGGAAAAAGACGGAATCTATGTCGGTTACAATCTGGATACGGGAAGAAATGTTTATCTGAAACCGGCTCTTGCTTCACAGGGAGTAAAAGGCTCTGTGACGAATGCCTTGGCTTCCGCTTTTGTCGGCTCTCTTGGCGGTGGAAAATCCTTTGCCAATAATCTGATTGTCTATTATGCGGTGCTTTTCGGGGCACAGGCTCTTATTGTTGACCCGAAAGCGGAACGTGGAAGTTGGAAAGAAACCCTGCCTGAAATCGCTCATGAAATAAATATTGTCAATCTGACCTCTGAAAAGAAAAACATGGGATTACTTGACCCTTATGTAATTATGAAAAATCCAAAGGATTCAGAATCTCTTGCGATTGATATATTGACCTTTTTGACAGGGATTTCTTCCCGTGATTCCGACCGTTTCCCCGTCCTTAGAAAAGCCATTCGTGCCGTAACAAACAGTGAAGTAAGGGGCTTATTAAAGGTTATTGAAGAATTGAGAATTGAGGGAACGGATACCGCCACAAGCATTGCAGAGCATATTGAAAGTTTTACCGACTATGATTTTGCTCATCTTCTCTTTAGTGACGGTGAGGTAAAACAGTCCATCAGCTTGGAAAAACAGCTAAACATCATACAGGTTGCCGATTTGGTGCTTCCGGACAAGGAAACCGATTTTGAAGAATATACTACTATGGAACTGCTGTCTGTGGCAATGCTCATTGTTATCAGCACCTTTGCATTGGATTTTATCCATACGGACAGAAGCATTTTCAAGATTGTGGACTTGGACGAAGCATGGAGCTTTTTACAGGTGGCGCAGGGCAAGACCCTATCCATGAAATTAGTGCGTGCCGGTCGTGCCATGAATGCCGGTGTCTATTTCGTGACACAAAATACGGACGACCTCTTAGATGAAAAGCTCAAAAATAATCTGGGGCTGAAATTTGCTTTCCGCTCCACGGACATCAATGAGATAAAAAAGACTTTGGCGTTCTTTGGGGTTGACCCCGAAGATGAGTACAACCAAAAGCGTCTGCGTAACTTGGAAAACGGGCAGTGTCTAATCAGTGATTTATATGGGCGTGTCGGCGTGATACAGTTTCACCCTGTGTTTGAGGAACTGCTCCATGCCTTTGATACCAGACCGCCGGTAAGAATTGAGGTGTAAGCATGAAACAGCAAAATATAGCAAAAGTAGTCAAGCGAATTGGGAAAGTCATACTGATAGCAGGTGCGATTCTTATTGCCACCTTAGTATTTCTGTCTGTGGTCGGAACCGTAGTACACGCCGCAGGACTGGTTGACGATACGGTCAATACTGCCAATGAATACAGCAAATATCCGCTGTCAAACTACCAGCTTGATTTTTATGTCGATAATTCTTGGGACTGGCTGCCGTGGAACTGGACAGATGGCATTGGAAAGCAGGTCATGTATGGACTTTATGCGATTACCAATTTCATCTGGACAATCAGTCTGTATATCTCAAACGCCACAGGTTACTTGGTAAAAGAAGCGTATTCCTTGGATTTCATTTCTTCCACGGCGAATGCCATCGGAAAAAACATGCAGACCTTAGCCGGTGTTACTTCATACGGTCTGTCATCAGAGGGCTTTTATGTCGGTTTTCTTTTGATTTTTATTCTGGTACTCGGTATCTATGTCAGCTATACAGGACTTATCAAAAGAGAAACGACAAAGGCGGTTCATGCGATTGTCAATTTCGTACTGGTATTTATCCTGTCCGCTTCCTTCATTGCCTATGCGCCGGATTACATTGCGAAAATCAATGATTTTTCGTCGGACATCAGCAATGCCAGCTTATCGCTTGGCACAAAAATCACCTTGCCGGATTCCGAAGCCAAAGGAAAAGACAGTGTGGATTTAATCCGGGACAGCCTGTTTTCCATACAGGTGAAACAGCCCTGGCTGCTGCTCCAGTACGGAACAACCGACATAGACAGTCTTGGCACCGACCGTGTGGAAAATCTTTTGTCCACAAGTCCCGATTCCAATAACGGTGAAGACAGGGAAAACATCATCAAAGAGGAAATTGAGGATAAAGATAATGCCAATATGACCATCACAAAGACAATCAGCAGGTTAGGAACGGTATTTTTCCTGTTCTTCTTTAATATTGGTATTTCCATCTTTGTCTTTCTTCTGACCGGCATTATGATTTTCTCACAGATACTCTTTATCATCTATGCCATGTTCCTGCCGGTCAGCTTCCTGCTCAGCATGCTGCCGACCTTTGAGGGCATGAGCAAAAGAGCCATTACAAAGCTCTTTAATACCATCCTGACCCGTGCAGGCATTACATTGATTATTACTGTTGCCTTTAGCATTTCCACCATGCTTTACAGTCTGTCTGCCGGTTATCCGTTCTTTATGGTTGCTTTCTTGCAGATCGTGACCTTTGCAGGCATTTATTTTAAGCTTGGTGACTTGATGAGCCTGTTTTCTCTGCAAAGCAATGATTCACAAGGTGTCGGAAGCCGTATGATGAGAAGACCCCGTATGCTTATGCACGCACAAATGCACCGCCTACAAAGAACATTAGGTCGTTCCATGACTGCTTATGGAGTAGGTTCTGCGATTGCCGGAAAAAGAAATCAGAAAAGAGATGGCTTAACACATTCTCCGAAAACACAAGCCGACCATAGCCGACCACAAAGTGAGCATTCGGCTTCACTGGGAGCAAAGCTCGGACAAGGTGTCGGAACGATAGCCGATACAAAAGACACGATAGCAGCATCTGTCAATCAATTCAGGGAACAGGTCACTGACCTGCCGACAAACGCAAGATATGCCGTCTTTCAAGGTAAAAACAAAATCAGAGAAAATATGAATGATTTTACCGGCGGTATCACTCAGGCAAGAACACACAGAGCAGACAGACGCAATCAGGAGCAGGAAGCAAGACGACAGACGATTGCGGAACGCCGTTTGAGGATGGAAATGGCAAAATCAGAGAACAGCGTAGCTTCATCTGTCCATGAAAGACCGATAATTAGGCAGGAACGAACGGCTCAGAAACAAGAACCACAAAAAACGATAAGAGAATTTCAATCAGCAAATATACAGGAATGGTCTGTCCAGAGAGCAAGCCGATTAAAAGAAAATTCAACACCGCTTAAAGCGAAAAGACAAGCTCCTGTTATTTCAAGAACACAGACTGTAAACACAAAAAGCAGACCGTTACAAACCGCCAGAATAAAAAAAGACCAAGGTAAGCCGTCATGAAATTAAAACATCTTCTCATCGGCTTTTCCTGTTTTTTCGTAGTTGTATTCTCGCTACTTTTGTTTATCACAATTTTATCTTCTGATGAACAGGATGGCGGATTTGGGAACAGTCAATTTGGCGGTGCGACCGTTTCCATGGAGGTTCTGGCACACAAGCCTATGGTAGAAAAATACGCCAAGGAATATGGTGTGAGTGAATATGTAAATGTATTGCTTGCCATCATGCAGGTGGAATCCGGCGGTACGGCAAAAGATGTCATGCAGTCTTCGGAATCGCTGGGGCTTCCTCCGAACTCATTGGATACGGAAAGCTCTATCAAACAGGGCGTAAAGTATTTCAGTGAGCTTCTGGCAGGCAGTAAGCGTCTGGAAGTAGATTTCGATTGTGTCATACAGTCCTATAACTATGGCGGTGGATTTTTAGATTATGTCGCCCGTCATGGCAAAAAATACAGCTTTGAACTGGCGCAGAGCTTTGCAAAGGAGCATTCCGGCGGTGTAAAGGTGGACTACCCCAACTCTATTGCCATCTCTATGAACGGGGGCTGGCGATACAGCTATGGAAATATGTTTTATGTAGCTCTGGTTAAACAGTATCTTGTGACATCGCAGTTTGATGATGAAACCGCACAGGCAATTATGAATGAAGCGCTTAAATATGAGGGCTGGAAATATGTATTTGGCGGTTCTTCTCCCACTACCTCTTTTGACTGTTCGGGACTGGTGCAGTGGTGCTATGGGAAAGCCGGTATCTCTTTGCCAAGAACCGCACAGGCACAGTATGACGCTACCCAACACATCTCTCTATCCGAAGCCAAGGCTGGAGATTTGATATTCTTCCATTCTACTTACAATTCCGGAACATACATTACCCATGTCGGAATCTATGTCGGCAATAACCGTATGTACCATGCAGGCGACCCGATCGGTTATACCGACTTGACAAGCTCCTACTGGCAGCAGCATTTGGCAGGAGCAGGACGAATCAAACGATAAGAAAGGAATAAAATATGAAATTCATCAATCATAACAACAATAAAAAACAGCTTCCAAAAGAGAAGAAACCCCGTATTCATAAGATAAATCCTCGAAGAAAGATAGTGATTGCCCTGTGGATACTCTTAGCAGTCAGCTTCAGCTTTGCGGTATTTAAGCATTTTACGGCAATAGATACCCATACCATTCATGAAACGAAGGTCATCGAAAAAGAATATATGGATACGCATAATATAGAAAATTTTGTAGAGAAATTTTCGAAAGTCTATTACACATGGGAGCAAAACAGCACCTCGATTGACAACCGAACCAAAGCACTGAAAAACTATCTGACAGAGGAGCTTCAAGCTCTTAATAACGACACGGTACGAAAGGATATACCGGTGTCCTCCTCGCTTCAAAACTTTCAGATATGGAGCGTCAAAAATACTGGGAATCACACCTTTGATATGACCTACAGTGTAGAACAGCTTATTACAGAGGGAGAAAGCAAGAAAAACGTGCAGTCTGCTTATTCTGTCAGTGTCTATGTGGACAGTGCCGGAAACATGGTCATCATTAAGAATCCGACCATTACAAGCATACCGTCAAAGTCTTCCTATCAGCCTAAGATAATAGAAAATGACGGCACGGTGGATTCTGTTACTGCAAATGAAATCAATGACTTTTTAACCACCTTCTTCAAGCTCTACCCGACTGCCACGCAAAAGGAACTGTCCTACTATGTGACAGATGGAATCCTAAAACCGGTTGGAAAAGAGTATGTTTTTCAGGAGCTGGTCAATCCGATTTATAATCGTAAAGAAAATCAGGTTACAGTGTCTTTATCGGTTAAATATCTTGACCCACAGACCAAAGCAACGCAGGTATCACAGTTCAGTCTGACACTTGAAAAGAATGATGGGAATTGGAAGATTGTGAAGTAATCTAATCAAAGAAAATATTACCATTTCACTCTTTACCATCCGAAATTGACCAATCAGTCAAAATATGATATACTCTAATCAAGAGTACTGACTGATTGGTCAATTTAGTGAGGTGTCTAATGGTTACTAAGAATTTTGAAAAAATTTCAGATGAAAAAAAGGAGCAAATAATAACCAAGGGAATTGAAATTTTCTCAAAGTTTTCCTTTGTAGAAGCACGGACTGATTTAATCACTCATGAAGCTGGTATTTCTAAAGGTTTATTATTTTATTATTTTGGCAATAAAAAGAATTTTTACTTATACCTGTTTAAACATACAGTCGACCTATTGACACAAGATTTAGAATACGAAGGAACTTATGATAATTTTTATGAAATAATTTTTTATATGATGGATATGAAATATAATTTAATCACAAAATATCCAAATGAAACAAAATTTTTAAATATGGTTTCAAAGGAAACACACAAAGAAGTTAGTAAAGATATTAGAAATATTTTAAGCATATATCATAAAAAATCAAAAGAAAAATCAAGTAAGATTATTTTAAGTGCTGTTAAAAAATTGAAACTAAGACAAGACATAGATACTCAAAAAATTATAGAGAGTTTAAGTTTGTATATTGATGCAATTGTAATGAAATATCTACATTTGTATCAAGACAAGCCAATGGAGTTATTTGATAATTTTCATGAATTTAAAAAAGATGTTAAAGAATATCTTGATTTAATGATTTACGGAATTGTTATCGAGTAAAACATTCAAGAATTATAGTTAGGAGGAATGTTGAATGAACTATAAAAATCCATACGAAAAATTGTCTGGAAAACTAAATAATCGAAAACTGGTAAATGCTGGTTTTTCAGAAAAAACTTATGATACAGGGAGCGTTAAGCTGAACTATGTGGTTGGTCCTAAAAATGGACCGAGTTTATTATTGATTCCTGCTCAAATGGGTATGTGGGAAAGTTATAAGAAAGTACTTTTGCCACTATCAAAAATTTTCCAAGTATATGCCATAGATGTGAGAGGTCATGGAAAGTCTTCTTGGACACCGGGGCATTATTCATGGAAAATTATTGGTGAGGACATAAAAATATTTATAGAAAATGTAATAAAACAAAAAGTTATTATTAGCGGAAATTCATCAGGTGGCATTATCGCTCTTTGGTGTGCTGCTAATATTCCTGAATATATTTCCGGAATTATTCTTGAGGACGCACCCATTTTTTCTGCTGAAATGCCACGATTTAAAGAACAAGATAAATTCGTATATAACGGGCTAAAGCACCTTGTTAATCAAATCGGAAATATACCAGATAGAGATTTAGCAAATTATTTTCAAAATATGGAAGTACCAGCTTCTGATAAGAGAATCAAAAGAATTCCAAATTGGTTTGTTAGTTGGTTATCACGAAAGATAAAGAAGTTTCAGGATAAATACCCTGATAGTCCGGTTGAAATTGGCTTCCCAGATAGCTTACGTTTGCTAATTAAATCATTGTCTATGTTTGACCCGGATTTTGCCAGAGCCTTTGTAGATGGCAGGTTTTATGATGGTATTGACCATGCAGAAGCTTTTGAAAAAACCAAATGCCCCGTACTGCTTATTCAAGCCGATTGGAAACGCTACGAAAATTACGGACTTATAGGAGCATTTGATGATGATGACGCTCATCATGCTATTTCCTTGGCTCCGCAAATAATATATAAAAAAGTTTCCGCTAATCATGTTATTCATACTTTCAAGCCAAAAGAGTATATTAAACTATTATCAGAATTTAGAGAAATTGTATCTGATAATTCTATATGTAATGGTGAGTGATGACGATGTTGCTAACAGAATGGTTGTTATGTCCTATATGTAAAAGTAAAACGAGGATAAAACTACGAAAAGATACCGAATTAAGGAATTTTCCTCTTTACTGTCCTAAGTGTAAATTAGAAACTTTAGTTAGTATAAAAGAGTTTAAAACCACAATCATTAAAGAGCCGGACGCAAAGACGCAGAGCCGATGATGTAAGATATAAAATCTTATGTTATCGGCTATTTTTATTAGGAGAATTATCATGAAAAATATATACTACAAGCCGATTTTATACGGCATTTGCTTACAAACATAAAACACAGTTATCTATACAAAAGAATCCTCCGTGGTTTTTCACTTCCACAAATAATATAAGCAACACTGCATGGACACATAAACAGAGAACGGTCTGTTTGTGTGTTTTTTATTTATCCGAAATTTTTTTGACTGGTAATGCAACAAATCCCCCTTTCACGTCGGGACTAAGAGTGAAAGGAGGTAAAGGAGCAAGGCTCACTTCCTTTCAATCCAGAGAAAGGGGGTGAGAACATGAAACCGTCATCTTTTCAGACAACGATAGAAAACCAGTTTGACTACATCTGCAAGCAGGCTATGGAAGATGAACGAAAGGACTATTTCAAACAGCTTTCCAGACTGGCAAAACATGAAGTGTCCTTTTCGGAAATCGGCGATTATCTTGTCAGTCAGTTTGCCACAACAGACAGCTATGTAACGGACTTTCAGATTTTTATGCTGAACGGCATATCCATCAGCATTGAAAATGACCTGCTAAGCGAAGCACTGCGGAACTTGCCGAGCAACAAGCGTGAGATTCTGCTTCTGTTCTATTTTATGAATATGAGCGATTCGGAGATTGCAGACATGTTGAAAGTAAACCGTTCCACTGTTTACCGGCACAGAACCGGCGGACTTGCCATGATGAAGAAGTTTATGGAGGAATTTGAAGAATGAAGAAGAATTATCCTCTTGTTCCCTTTCCTCTCATTGTCAAAGCTGCTGACGGCAATTCAGAAGCAATCAATCAGATTATCCGGCACTATCGGGGATATATGACAAAACGCTCCCTGCGTCTGATGAAAGACGAATACGGAAACCAAAGCATGGTTGTTGATGAGGTTTTGCGTGGACGAATGGAAACAAGGCTGATTACAAAGATTCTGTCATTTGAAATCAAGTGACACACGCTCTCTTTTCGTGGAAGCGTGATGACGTTTCCACGCTTCCCGATTGGAGAGGCTTGTTATTCTGCAAAAGCATATATTCCCATATGTGTTTTTGCAGGCGAATAAGCCCCTATGTTCTTTGAAAACTGAATAAAGCGGTCAGATACGTTGCGATAAGAAACGAGCTGATGGACTGGTACGCCATGACCTGTCAGAAATGACAGTGAGCGATTGATACCGGAACTCCATAAGTCATCATCAGCAAGATGATTGCCATGACTTTTTTATCGACATAATGATACTCCCGTACAGTCACAGTCCGAGCGTTGAAGCACAGAGAACCTGTGTGAGCCGTCGCAGGCAATGAGTACGGCTGCATGAGAACCATGCAGGGGTGAGATTCCCGTGAGCCTTGCCAAGGCTGTCTGACTGCTTGTAAAGCCAAAAATTTGAAAGGAGGATTGATGACATGAATCAGGCTTATGTTCCTATCTGGGAACGCTACACGCTGACGATTGAAGAAGCTGCTAAATATTTCCGTATCGGTGAAAATAAGCTGCGTCGTTTAGCAGAAGAAAACAAGAATGCAGGCTGGCTGATTATGAACGGGAACAGGATTCAGATCAAGCGAAAGCAATTTGAAAAAGTGATAGATACATTAGATGTCATATAGGGTATAAGGGTCTTGAATAGATATGGTATAATCGTATCAAGTCGTATCAAGGCTCTTTCCATACAGGAAAGGAGCAGATACCATGTCAGAAAAAAGACGTGACCGTAAAGGTCGGATTTTGAGGACTGGAGAGAGCCAGAGAAAAGACGGAAGATACTTATACAAATATATAGATTCATTCGGAGAAACACGGTTTATCTACTCATGGAAGCTGGTATCTACGGACAGAGTACCGGCAGGCAAGCGGGATTGTATCGCACTGCGTGAAAAAATTGCAGAGATACAAAAAGATGTTCAAGATGGGATTGATGTTATCGGCAAGAAGATGACACTTTGCCAGCTTTACGCCAAGCAAAATGCTCAGCGTCCTAATGTAAAAGCAAACACAAAGACCGGACGTAAATATCTGATGGAAATTTTGAAGAACGATAAGCTGGGCGCAAGAAGCATAGACAGCATTAAACCGTCTGACGCTAAGGAATGGGCTATTAGAATGAGTGAAAACGGATTTGCCTATTCCACCATCAATAACTATAAGCGGTCACTGCGAGCTTCCTTTTACATTGCGATACAGGATGATTATGTAAGAAAGAATCCATTTGATTTTCAGCTTAATACCGTTATTGATGATGATACCGTTCCTAAAACGATATTGACACTGGAACAGGAAGCAAGACTGCTTGATTTCGCAAAGTCTGATACGGTCTATCACAAGAATTATGACGAAATTCTGATACTGTTAAAAACCGGACTTCGTATTTCAGAGCTATGCGGTATGACTGTTACAGATTTGGATTTTGAAAATCATCTTATCTTGGTTAATCATCAGCTACTAAGAAACACTGAGCTTGGGTATTACATTGAAACACCTAAAACCAAAAGCAGTGAGCGGCAAGTACCAATGGTTGAAGTTACATGTCAGGCATTGAAAAGAGTATTGGCAGTGCAAAACCAAAACGAATGTGTTGAGATTGATGGATATAGCAACTTTCTTTTTCTCAACAGAAATGGCTATCCTAAAACGGCATGTGATTTTAACAGCATACTAAGAAACCTCATTAAAAAGTACAACAAATGCCATGAGGAAAAATTGCCACATATCACACCGCATACACTTAGGCATACATTCTGCACCAACTGTGCCAATGCCGGTATGAATCCCAAAGCCCTGCAATATATTATGGGACACGCAAACATAACCATGACACTGAACTATTATGCACATGCGACCTGTAATTCGGCTATGGAGGAAATGAAACGCTTGGAAAAAGAACAACAAGCAAGATGTTTAGTCCTTTAAAAGAAATGAATTTACTACCCTTTTACCACTTTTAACAATCAATTCATAACAAATTACACAAAGAAACGTGAAGTATCTTCCTAAAGAAAAAATGCCCGAAAACCTACATAACAAGGCTTTACGAGCATTTAAGAATATTCAAAATGATAATTGGAAATTTGTGATATGTTTATACTATAAAAAGTATATCAAAGCAATCATCAACACAATCACGCCCAGATTGACAGTGGTTGCCATCCACAGGCTGTTTTTGGCATTTCGGGTAAAGCTGCTCATGGTGTTGACCGATTGATACATCCAACTGTCGGCTACACCCGGAATATGAATCGGGACGGCAATAATCTTGGAGTAAATTCCTGTTGCCGTCGAAACTTTTT
Organism: Lachnospiraceae bacterium oral taxon 500; assembly: GCA_002999035.1. Taxonomy (NCBI): domain Bacteria; kingdom Bacillati; phylum Bacillota; class Clostridia; order Lachnospirales; family Lachnospiraceae; species Lachnospiraceae bacterium oral taxon 500. The sequence continues at coordinate 1,436,337 of CP027241.1, read as the reverse complement.
CCGCAATAACTTCTTGCGAATTCAGAATCTGACGAATATCTTCCTGAACCCCGGACAGAGCCTGCATATTTTGGTCGGCATCTATGGAATTGGCGACAATTGTGCCGTCATTTGTAATAATCAGCTTGATGCTGTCGGCAGAATTGCCCTCAATCGCTTCAATTCTGTGCTGAAAGTTTTTCAAATTGATATCGGCGTTAACCACGCCGACCGCTTCTCCCCCGTGCATAATCGGCAGCGCTAACGTGGCCAGCAGTTCCCCTTCATCTTCATATAGCGGTAATACCAGCATCTTTTTCTCTTGCAGCGGCCGATCATACCATTCTTCTCCGGTCGGGTCGGGATCAGCCAACTCGATTTCGCCGTTAAACAGCTCAGCGTAAACCGTAAACCGGCCGTCGATGTCGTCCCGGCCGTCAAACCTGTCTTTTTCAAAAGCCACTCCCAAACCGTCAATTTCCGTGTTTTTTCTGGTAATTTCAGCCAGACAACTTATCACCAGATCTCGTTTTCTGTCCTGCACCGGCAGGTTTAAATACTCTTCTGCCAAAGCCCTGACATCGTTCATGCTCTGATACATACTGGTAAAAATGGCTTCTGCTTCTCGGGCCAGCTTTCTGGTTTTTTCCAGTTCGACCTTTTCATTGAATTTCATTTCCATGTTATATAAATTGACTGCGTCATATCCGGTTTTGATGCCCAAAATACCCATTAATACCGCCGCAACTATTATGCTTAGCTTTAACCCGATGGAACCGCTTTTCCCTTTTTTCATTCCGCTTTTCCCCTTTCATCTGCTGGCCTGTGCCGCCGTCTCCGACGCTGCTACGGTGATTCCTATTTCTGTAATTGTATCCCCTGTCCGGTCGCGGCACGGCTGTTTTATCGACAAACACCTTGCCGCTAAATAAGATATTAGAGCACCTATAAGAACCATGTTAATTATATGACAAAATGCGCTTAAGTACAATATCTTTTTAAATAAAAATATGTAACCGTTCCGGCAACACAGGTAAAAATCCGCTTGCCTAAACTGTTGCTAAAATATTGCTTTCTATCCGTGAAAAGCAGTTGTATTTTCAAAACCGACAACGTATAATAACAATATGTCTGCACAATCGCAGCATAAAATTCCATATCATCCGCCGACAACTCATCCGAAAGGAGTTTTCCATGATTTTATTTCATGAAAGCAGCCGCCAGTTTCACTTATTTAACGACCAAATCAGCTATATTATAGAAGTAATGGACAATGGCCAGCTGGCCAATCTTTACTATGGCTCGGCCATCCGCGACCGCCAGTCCTTTACCTATCTGCGGGAACGCTTCGGGCAGCACCTGGATGCCGGAACAGCCCCAACTTCGCTCCTGACCCTGCAATTTACCCGGCAGGAATATCCTGCTTACGGCACCGGCGATTTCCGCTATCCGGCCTACCGCATCCGGCAGGAAAAAGGCAGCCTGATCTCCGGTTTCGTCTACGAAAGCCATCAGATTTTCTCCGGAAAAAAAGAGATTCTGCCGCTTCCCTCCACTTACGCGGAAACGGAGGACGCCGACAGCCTTGAAATCACGCTGTTTGACGCGGTCACGCAAACCCGGATGATGCTAAGCTATACGCTCTTTCGGCACCTGCCGGTCATTGCCCGCCACACCACCTTTACCCAAGTTGGACAAACACCCGTTTCTCTGCCTATTGCCATGAGCCTCTGTCTGGATCTGCCGGATATGGACTGGCAGATGCTGCATTTAACCGGAGCATGGGGACGGGAGCGCCAGCTGCGGCAAAGAGATTTGGCTATCGGCACGCAGTCAATTGCCAGTCTGCGGGGCGCCAGCAGTGCCGAACATAATCCGGCCTTTTTGTTAAAAAGAAGTCATACGACTGAGTTTGCCGGGGAAGCCATTGGCTTTGCCCTGATTTACAGCGGCTCTTTTCTGGGACAGGCAGAGGTTTCTTCCTATGAGGAAAGCCGGGTACTGCTGGGCATCCACCCGGAAAACTTTGACTGGCAGCTGAACACCGGCGAGAGTTTTACCACACCGGAAGCCGTGCTGGTCTACTCGGCGCAGGGAATGAACGCTTTAAGCCAAAGCTTTCATGCTTTGTTTCAAAATCATTTAACCCGCAGCTGTTGGCGAAATCGACCCCGGCCGATTCTGCTCAATAACTGGGAAGCTACCGAAATGAACTTTGACGAGGCTAAAATCTTAAAAATTGCCGCCAAAGCCAAAGCAGCCGGTGTCGAACTTTTCGTCTTAGATGACGGCTGGTTCGGCACACGCAATGACGACAAACAAGGTTTAGGCGACTGGTTTGTCAATACCGAGAAGCTCCCCGACGGAATCAAAGGCTTATCCGAAAAAATAAACGCTATGGGCTTATCTTTCGGTCTGTGGATTGAGCCGGAAATGGTCAATAAAAACAGCCGGCTGTGCGCCGCGCACCCGGACTGGCTGATGGTTGACCCGGAGCGCCCGGCCAGCCCGTCCCGGCATCAGTTTGTCTTGGATTTTTCCCGGGCGGAAGTGGTTAATGCTGTTTTTGCCATGCTCGACGACATCATCGGCAACGCCAATATCGCTTACATTAAATGGGATATGAACCGCTATATCACCGAGTGCTACTCCAATCATACCCCGGCGGCCGATCAGGGCAAGGTCATGCACCGCTATATTTTGGGCGTTTATGACCTGTACCGGCGCCTGACCGAAAAATACCCGGATATCCTGTTTGAATCCTGTGCCAGCGGCGGCGCCCGCTTTGATGCCGGGATTTTGGCCTTTGCTCCGCAAGCCTGGTGCAGCGACAACACCGATGCTATTGACCGCTGCCGGATCCAATACGGCACCAGTCTGTTTTATCCGGTCAGCAGCATGGGCGCTCATGTTTCGGCAGTGCCGAACCATCAAACCGGCCGGAGCGTACCGCTGTCTACCAGAGCCAATGTCGCCTATTACGGAGCGTTTGGTTATGAACTGGATTTAAATGAGATTTCCGAAGCGGACTTTAACGAAGTGAAAAAGCAAATTGCCTTTTATAAAGAAGCCCGCCCTGTTTTCCAGTACGGCACTTTTTACCGTCTGCTTTCGCCCTTCGCCGGAGGCGGACATACGGCATGGATCAGCGTGGCACCGGATCAAAAAACCGCTTACGCCGGCTATTATCAGACTTTAGGCGAGGTCTATCAGCGCGGCTTCCGCCTGCGCCTGGCCGGACTTTGTCCCGCTCAAAAATACCGGGTGCTCGCCCCATACTATGATAGAGAGCATTTCGGCGACGAACTGATGAACGCAGGGCTCCTGATTGATCGCCGAGTCTTGCAGCACTTAGGCGGAGATTTTTCGTCGATTTTGTTTGAAATCAAAGCGTGCTAAAATAGGCGGTGCTTTCACCGGAGAGCTAAGCGCATTTAAAAAGGGCTGCTGCATAATAAGGACTTATATCAAGATATTATGCTGATAGATAAATCTTTTCAATATCTTGTATAATGGCCTTAAAGTGCAGCAGCCCTTTTTGAGTTTTGGGGAATTATGTCTTTCCGTAAATCCCCAGTTACGTTCTTAAATACCAAATTTTTTATATAAATAATTCGTAAACCACTCCTCAACGACAATCCAGCTTATATAAGAAGCCGCAATAATGACCGGAAACAGAATAAATAAAACAATTATAACGCCCTGTTGTGAATACTCGGCTACGGAATAAATTTTATTTTGCAGCGATATCAACAACCCATGAACAAGGTACACCGAATAACTAATATTGCCTATAAAAATTAACGCTCTCGGCGGACGCTTTTTTTCAAAAGCTTTAAAAAACAGCAAAAAGAACAGAAAAGAAAGAATCCCAGCACTGGAAAAACGTCCTATATTTACACTGAAAGTATCAAGCATCAAAACCAGCACCCAAATTGAAATCGCTATAAAAACCAATACTTTATGTGCTATTGATTTTTCATCTGTCATTTTTTTCAAACCTTCCACTCGAAACAAAAGATAATAGGATAACATCCCTAAACAAAACTCCAGCATTATAGGATTTCCACTCCAATTTAACAGAAACATATTAGACTCTGAAATCTTACTGGCAGCTACCAAAGCAAAAATAACAGCACTTGCAACCATCGCCCTATATTTATGTGAAATTTTAGCTGCAATCCCAAAAATGATATAGAAGAAAACTTCATAATTCAGTGTCCAGCCCTGAACAACCAGTGGAAAAACAACCATATTCTGCGCCCTATAACCAAAGCTTTCATAGGGGATAAAAAACAGCGACTGAAACACTTGCGAAACATCCGTCAAATCCACCTCGCCGTGAGGAACCAGCAGCCGCAACGGAACATATACCAAAGTCATCAGCCAATACAAAGGCACAATCCTAACCGCTCGTTTTAAAAAAAACTGATTCATACCTTTTTCTGATATATAAATCATAATAAAACCAGAAATACAAAAAAACAAATCTACCCCATATTGCCCAAAATGGAATAAACCAATATGAAATACCACCACTGATAAAGCGGCGATACCGCGCATTGCCTGTACACTATCAATTTTATTGTTCACTTTCTTCACGCACATCTTTTTTTCCTTTTTTCTTAGTTTTAGTTAAAGTTTACTTCTTCATTTCTTACCGCAACCCCTAAGCCGCCGGATATTGACATCACCCCCAAAAATTAGTACAATAAGGATTACAGTTCCGGCAAGCCATACCAGCGCGTCGCTTGCCGCCGCGCCTGTCTTGATAAATTTCAGCAAAAGGAGAGTTTATGGAAGCAATTAAAAAGAAATGGTTTTTTATCAGTTTAGCTTATGTGTTTATCATTTACTATATTTTTATTATTCATTTAAAGGGAACGCAGCAGTCGCTTTATTTGATTCTAATTTCCCTGTATGTCGGCATTACCGCCATTTTGTTTTTGGGCAATATCGTCGGCTTTCCGGGCTTGGTTCTGCATGCCTTTTTTCACCGCGAGGACAAGGCTTTGCCCTTTTACCGGGCTGCCTATAAGCTGGGCTGCAAAAGCTCACAGCTGCTGGCCGCTTATGGCTTGATTTTGCTGCGCCGGGGCGATGCGCAAAACGCGCGGGAAATCTTTGAAGCGGCGCTGGCCTCCAACCGCAATGTTTTTTACACCCGCACGCTCAAGGCCAATCTGGCGATTTGCCAGTGGAAGCTGGGGCAGCCGGAAAAAGCCTATGCCGACTATTTGGAGCTTTATTATTTTCCTGATAAGGATAAACTCCCCGGCTATGATTTAAACGAACTGGAAGCAGGCTTGGAAAAGAATACCACTTTCACCGAACAGGACTTTGTTACTATGGGCTTTTTGGCACTGCTTTGCGATGAACTGGCCGCCGCCCGCTATTTTTCCGAGGTTGCCCTGTTAAAGGAGCCCCAATATGCCGCCGCCTATGATAATCTGGGACAAATTTATTTCCGCCAAGGCGACACCGAAAAAGCCAAACAAAACTTCACCAAAGCCTTGGAGCTAAAACCGGGCTTAATGGACTCGCTTTATTATATGGCGGTTATTGCCCTTAGCGAAAAGGATATCCCGCTGGCCAAAGAATATTTAGCCAAAGCCGAAAGCCAAAGCTTTAACGCCCTGAACACCGTTTCCGCCGAGGATTTAAAGGTACTGGCAAATAAAATTTCTCTATTCGCCGAATAACGAAAACTGCCGCTATGCCCAAAGCAGAAAGGGACGCGCAAGATTCAGCGGTAAACTGAACTTGACGCACTGTTTTCTGACCTAAAAAAATGAAACCGGCCAGCTTAAGCGCTAAATCAGGTGCCGGTTTCAAGAAAAATTATCCCCGCTGACGTTTGGCTTCAAACAGCAAAACCGCGGCCGAAACGGCCGCATTCAGCGATTCCACCCCGCCGCTCATCGGAATAGCGACGCGCTTAGCCGCCTCTAAAACAGAGGAACTTAAGCCTTGGCCCTCATTGCCGATGAAAAACAGCGCGCCGCCGCTGTAATCGGCCTCGGTATACAGCATGGCGTTCAGCGGTGCGGCGGCAAAGCCGGGAATTCCGCATTTATTCATCACTGCCAGTAATTCCGGTAAATCCGTCTCCACTATGACTGGCAGGCGACTGAGCGAAGAAGCGGCTGCTTTGATCGTCTTGGGATGATAAAGATCAACCGTTCCGGCCGAGCAAAAAAGCGCCCGTACTCCGGCCGCTTCGGCGCTGCGAATCATTGTCCCCAAATTACCGGGGTCTTGAATCGCTTCGACCGCCAGATAAAGACCGCCCGCTTCCGGCTGCCATTCCGGCTGCCACAGCGCCGCCTTGACGGGCAGCCACAAAATCAAGCCCTGACTGGCCGGATCAGCCGACAGTTTGGCAAATAAGGAATCCGCCAGTAAAATAACCTTGTTTTCCGGCAGCTGCCACCTATGGGCTTCCTCTTTTCGGCTCAGCGGCAGCAAATAGGCCTTGACCTGTTCCGCCGGAATATCCAGTCCGTTTAGCCCCTCCGCCAAATAAGAGCCTTCTCTTTGCCGATATTTTCTTCCTGATAATAATTTAACAAAAAGTTTATATTGCGGATTGTCCGCCGATGTGATTTCTTTCATAACTTCCCCATTCTATCCGTTTTCCCTCTGCGAAACTATTCCTTGCGCCCACGCTAACCGGATAAATTGCCTGTCCGGTACCATTTCCCGCCCGCACTCAATTTTCCTGTCGGTTAACCGCCAAGCTTTCCGCTGATATGCTCTGCCGCTTAACCAGACGCACGCCAAAGGCGAATTTCTCGCAGAAAAAACTCTAATGCCCGATTTCTTTAAAGGAATCATAAGAGCCAATCATAATCAGCACCTCACCCCGCTCCAGCGGTGCGTCCGGATCAAGGACGATGGACGTTTCTCCGTTCGCTTTTTTACCGATGACATTTAACTTATACTTTCCCCGCAAGTTCAGCTTGCGCAAAGTATCGCCAATCCACTCATCCAGCACTTCCACCTCGGCGATGCTAAAATCCGGGCTTAATTCGATAAAATCCATAAAGGTCTTGTTCGTTAAATTATTCGCCACCTTTTCGCCGATTTCCTTTTCCGGAAAAATTACCTTATCCGCACCCACTTTGAGCAGTACCTTTTCATGCACAGCGTCTTTGGCATTAGCCAGAATATACGGCACACCCTTTTCCTTGGCGACAATAGTCGCTAAAATACTGGCCTGCAAATTATTGGACATGGCTATAATCGCCACGTCAAAATTGCCCAGTCCCAATTCTTCCAGTGCCTCCATATCGGTCACATCCGCCACCACGGCGTGCGCCACCACCTCACAAGCGTCCTGCACCAAATCGGGATTGCTGTCGACCGCCATCACGTCATAGCCGTCCGCCGCCAGCGAATAAGCCACACTTCGACCGAAGCGCCCCAGGCCGAAGACTACGAATTCCTTTTTTTCACCGCTAAATTTACTTTTCTTACTCATTTCTATCCTTTCCTGCCGATACACGCTGCCGCCATGCCTGTCAGCTGCGGCCATCCCTCTTTCGGGGCAGCAAACCATAGAGCCGATGTTCCTGCTGCGGCCAATTTGCATTTTCCCGGCTTTTTCCTGCCTGCTCTCCACCGCCGGCAGCAAGTATGGCCGCTGCGCAGAAAACTCCACGCCCATTAGCCTACCATCAGCTTCCCTTCCGGTTTTTTTACCTTACTGCTTTTACCGGCCTTATCCGCCAACGCAAAAGCAATCGTGACCGGTCCTAAGCGGCCGATAAACATAGTCACACAAATAATCAGCTTACCGGCCAGCGACAAATTCGGGCTAAGTCCCAAACTCAGCCCCACTGTGGCAAAAGCCGATACCGCTTCAAACACAATCCGCATAAACTCCGCCTGCTCGGTTACGGTCAGCAGCAGCGTTACGCCGGCCACCACTCCTAAAGCAATGATAATCACCGCCAGCGCCCGCTTGACGATATCATCCGCAATATGGCGGTCAAATACCTCCAACTCCTGCCGGCCTTTCACTGTCGCCAGCATCTGCAAAATCAAAATCCCAACCGTTACCGTTTTGATGCCGCCGGCTGTTCCTCCGGGCGAACCGCCGATAATCATCAGCAGAACCGAAATAAACTGGCTGCCCTGCCGCATGTCAGCAAAATCAACCGTAAAAAAGCCGGCCGTCCGCAGCGTCACCGACTGAAACATCGCCGCCAGCGCCCCATCAGCGAAAGGCATACTGCCCAAAGTTTTGGGATTGCCTGCTTCCAGCAGAAAAATCAGCAGCCAGCCGCTAAATAAAAGCCCGGCGGTAATGATCAGCGCTAACTTAGTATGCAGCTGCATATGCCAAAACCAGCTGTGATTACTCCGTTTTTGGCGAAAAACCTTGCGCCCGGCCCCAATCACGTCAAACCACACTCCAAAGCCAATGCTGCCCGCTACAATCAGCAGCATCAACACCAAATTAACACCCCAATGCCCCACCAGCGGCGACAGACTGTTCTCGCCGATTAAATCAAAACCGGCATTACAAAAAGCACTGACCGCGTGAAAGATACCGTAGGCAATTCCTTTTTTCAGCCCATACATCGGAACAAAGCAAAACGAAAGCGCTGCCGCTCCGGTTCCCTCAACAATCAGTGTCCCCCAAAAAATATTTTTAGTCAGCCGCACCAACCCGGCAATCGTAGATTGATTCAGCGATTCCTGAATCAAAAGCCTTTGCCTGAGGCCAATTTTTCGGCCAATGATAATAAATAAGACAGCGGTCAAAGTCATAAAACCCAGACCGCCGACTTGAATCAAACTGATAATCACAATTTTGCCAAATACTGACCATTGCGCTAAAGTATTAACTACCACTAAACCCGTCACGCAAACCGCACTGGTTGCCGTAAACAGGGCGTTAACCAGCCCCGCGCTTTGTCCGCTCCGGCTGGCCGCCGGCAAAGCCAAAAGCAGCGTCCCCAGCCCGATCAGCAAGGCAAAGCCGAGCATTAAAATCTGCGTCGGCTTTAATTTACTCAATACTTCTTTCATCATTTTTTCCCAAAATCATTCCTTATTACATCTTGACATCAAAATGATGCGACTTCAGACTTTCGATAATCTTATCCAGCTGGTCGCTTTCCACGCTTAAAAAAATCTCCTTCAGACCCAAAACACCGGTATCCATCAAAGCTAAGTTTTTGATGTTGCCGCCGTAGCGGTTGATAATATCCACAATCTTGCCCAATTTGCCCTTATAATCATAGGAATAAATGAAAAAGCGGGGATATTCGCTTTTAAAAATCTGCTCATACCGCTCCATTACCGCCTTGCGGGTAATAATTCCCACAAAGTCCTCATTTTCATCAACCACCGGAATAAAAGGATAGGGCGACCGAATGAAAAAGCCAATGGCATCCTCAACCATGTTGGTATCGCCCAGGCTCGGTATCTTCGTCCGCATAAAATCACTGACCGGCCGCTGCAAAAAGACCTCCTTCGGCTCATCCATCTCAAAAAAGGTCTGGTATACATAGCGCTTAGACAGCATACCGATAAACTTTTTGCCGGAAATCACCGGCAGGGACAGCAAATCCTTTTCATCAATAATCTTAAGTGCGCTGCCGACGGTATCATCAATCCGAATCAGTTCCAACTCCGCCGCCGGTTTAATCACTGTTTTGATATACATTGCCTGCTCCTTTCATTCTCCATATTTTTTGTTGCCGTTCAGGCATGCGAATGTTCCCGTTTGATATGCTTGCTTATTTACGTCAATTCATGGTGCCGCTTTCCGAAAAAACGACGTCGCTGCCTGAAAAGCAAATCTTCCGGTCTTTTTTAAGCCTCAGTATCGGCTGTGTCGTTCATTGCCCGGTTCATCTCATTTAGGACCGTCCCCAGCACAAACCACAGTGCCGCCAATACCGCCGCCAACATCCAACCGGCTTCCAGCCCGGCCTGATAAGTCAGGGTAGTCTGCTCCGCCCCCTCCGCCAAAGAGTGGGATCCTCCCAGTAAAAGCAGCCCTTTCGCCGCAATCCGGCTGGAAATCCCGCCTGCACTCAGCACCCGCTTGGCATTGAGCACCAGCAGATTGATATAGGGCAGCTTGATCGCCAATGTATTGAGCAGTATAAAAATAACCGCTAAAATAGAAGAAGTTCGAATCAGTTCCGACCAACGGCCGTTTTTATCAAGCAACAACACCGCCGCACAGGCTGCGATTAGAAAATAAAGCAGAATCAGGCCCTTGGCATAATAAATCTGCAAATGACTCAGCAGCCCTTGAATCTCCGTACCCGCTTCGTATTCCTGAACATAGGTTAAAAGCTGATTCGGCGTAAAAGCCGCCACTTTATCGGTCCGGTCAGTCAACTCGTCCCGCGAATAAAGCCGCACGCTTTCTGTTAAATACCGGCCGGTTTTAGCCGTATAAAAATAACCGCGAAACGCCGCCGTGCCGCTGATTGAATACCATTTTAAAAACAGGCTCAGGAAAAAAAGGCCCAAAACTCCCAGTGCCGCCAAAGAAACATAGCGGTACTGGCGGCGCAGCCCTTCTCTTTTTTGGGCTTCCTTTTTTTTGCGCTTTAATTTCTGCTGAAACTCTTTTTCTGCCTCGGCCTCTTCATCCGGGAGCAGACTTTGAATCGCTTCATCAAACTCCCGGTCCTGGTCACCCCGGCCTTGACGCCGGAGCTCTTCCGGAATTTCCTGACCGCAGGCAAAGCAAACCAAGGCCTCATTATCGAGCACTGTGTTGCAATTCGGACATTTCATAAAACTCTCCTCAACTGTTTACTTACTTTCCAACATACCGCTGACCCGAATTTGAAAATCATTCAAACTTTTCTTCATTTTCAACGCTTCGGTAATATCAAAGTCGCAGTATTTTCCGTCCCGGTAAGCCACGACCCGATTGGACTTGCCCGCCAGGAGAAGGTCAACCGCATAAGCGCCCATCATCGCCGCGTGAAAGCGGTCAGTCGCCGTCGGCACACCGCCTCTTTGCAGATGTCCCAAAATTGACGCCCTAGTTTCAATCCCGGTAATCGCTTCAATTCTCTTAGCCAGCTCGGCCGAGCCGCCAACGCCCTCAGCCACAATGATTAAATTGTGCTTCTTGCCTTTTTCCCGGTTATTTAAAATGCCGCGAATCATTTCTTCTTCGGTCACATTTTCCATTTCCGGCAGCAAAATCTGCTCTGCACCATTAATAATCCCGCACCACAGTGCAATATATCCGGCATGCCGGCCCATAACCTCCACAATCGAGCAGCGCTCGTGCGAAGTCGAGGTATCGCGAATCTTGTCAATCGCATCCATCGCCGTATTAACCGCTGTATCAAAGCCAATCGTATAATCAGTGCAGGCAATATCCAGGTCAATCGTACCCGGGATGCCAATCGTGTTAATGCCCAACTCCGACAGTCTTTCCGCTCCTTTAAAGGAACCGTCACCGCCGATTACCACCAGGCCGTCAATACCGAATACCCGGCACATATCGGCTGCCTTGCGCGGACCGGCATCAGTATAAAACTCCTTACAACGGGCAGTATACAGCACCGTACCGCCGCTGTGAATGATATTGGAAACGCTGCGAGCATCCATTTCAAAAATATCGCCGGAAATCAAGCCGTTATAGCCCTTTCTGACGCCAAACACTCTTTTGCCGTTGCTCAAAGCGGTTCTTACTACCGACCGAATTGCCGCGTTCATACCGGGCGCATCGCCGCCGCTGGTTAAAACGCCAATTGTTTCCACCTTTTTTGACATATTGTCCTCCATTACTAATCTTTGCTTCCTGCTTATTTTCCCGGTTTCCCTTAACCGCCGCTTAAAAGTTCTAAGCTTTCTGATTATAAGCTATCCTATGCTTTTCTCAGGAAACATGGGTATTTTTCCTTCCGGCTGTTCCTTTTTGCTATCTTTTATCATAGCTTATTTTGTTAAAAAAAGCAACTGATTTTTCAGCGCCAAGCGGCGGGTAAGGACGGGTAAGGCAGGGTGAAAGGGAATTTGCTTATTCTCCCTCTACCATAAAATCCGTTTCGCCTTTTACTTCAGACAAAAGGCATATCTTTCTTACTTCCGGCAGCTGGCACAGCCTTTCCATGGCTTCGATATCCGTTTTTAAGCAACAGCTGTCAAAGGTTCTGGCCTGCAAGCTTACCATTCGGTCCGGCAATTGCTCTTGTATGACCGGAATTAAATCCTGAACTCTCTTATCAAATTGAGCATAAACTACAATTTCATATTCCTGTCCGTTCTCTTTATATTGTTCATTTTCTAATATTTCTTTGACCGCTAAACTATACTTTTCATTCTTTCTTTTTTTCGTGCTTGTTTCTTCCTTTCCTTTAATCTCCGGCTCACCAATATCAATTGTTTTTTCCCCGTCGCCGGCAGAAAGTTCTCCTTTTTCTATTTCATCAAAAGTTAAGTCGTATTTTTTTCTTTCTTCCTCCACCTTTGCGGTTGCATCAGGTATTATCAATGTCAACATCAGCAAAATCAATATAAGTTTTTCCATATCAATACCTCCCGTTCCCAATTTCAACCCAAACCAACGGTTTTTCCTTTCAGCAATTCCAGCGAAAAATCAAGAATTCTTTTTTTTCTTTCCTGCAATACCGTAAAATAAAAGTTTTTTTGCAAATCGTTGAGAAAAGGCGTTTCCTCTATTATTTTTTTAATCCGCTCCATATTAATCTGCGGAACTATCCGCACCAGTGCCTGATTACATTCCATATTTTGCAAAGATGATATAAAATCAAAATATTTAATTTTTTTGCCCTCAAGCAAAATCGCCGAAGTTGGAATCTCAAAAATCCTATAATTTAATTCTTGCACATTTTGCAGTACTATTTCCATAATTTTCTCATCCGCCTGCGGAAAAAGGCTGCTGCCGCAGTCATATACCGGAGCAAATTTCATTTTATCTGTTACGGTATCATAAAGAAATCCCCAGTTTCCGTTATGCCTATCCCAATTCCCAATCAGCGCATCAACAATAAACATATTCCAAAATCGCTCTTTCAACTCTGTTCTATCTAACGCTGTCTGCTCATCAAAGGTAAGCAAAATATCCGCAAGTTCCGTGCCATATCCATTTTTTTCCGAATCAATCATTTGATTTTTTAAGGAAGCAAAATCTTGCAGTATTACCCCCGGCCTCGTAAAATCACGGCAGGCCACAACTATTTTTTCTTTTCCTTTTACCGTAAAAGTTCCCAATACTGTTTTTTGCACAGGAATCCCTATCACTTCATAAATATGGCAGCCCAAATATTCGGAAAAACAACCATTGCTGTAACTCAAATTCTTGTTTTGTTTGGCTGTCGCCGGAAATTTCAGCATATACTGCTCATCATTATAAATAACCGAAATCTTATTCCCATTCGCGCCGGCATAAAGCTTATTGCGCCTTAGCATCTGGGTAAAATCAATCGCCGGCATCCCCTCACTCCCTTTCCATTCTTAAATACTTTTCTCTAAGATACCACGCCTGCTCTGGACTGATGATTTGATTAACCTCGGCGTTATTGATGTCGGTTTGCAGGCTGCAATAATCGCCGTCCCAATGCAGATACTCCACACCGTTATCCAGTTTTTCCCACGCTTCCTCCATGATACGGATGGACTGCCGCAAAAAATCCGGCAGACCGCATTCCAAATAACCCTTATCCTTTGGCAAGCCTGTTTTTAAATCATATTCTGATAACATCGCCATAACTCCCTCCATTTCCCGTCTGCCACCAACAGAGGTACACAACGGCAGCCAAACTTCGCCTATTAAATGGCTGTCGTCCGCCTCTCCAGCCTTTACTGAATCTTCACATTATCCATCCCGCAAAGGCTGTAAAGCTGCACCAAAAGCAGGTCGGAAAGCTCCGCTCCGGCGCGGGCTTTCTTTTTTTGTCCGCTTTCTTTAATGTATAAAATCACCGGCGTCTGACCGGCATATTCCCGCACCAATTCACCGATTTCCCTGACCCGCTCCTGATAATCGGCTTCGGTTTCAAACGCCAGCCACAGCTTTGGGATGGCTTTTCCGGACTCTTCCTCGTTCTGCCTGCCGCTTCCGGCTGCTGTTTCCCTCCGGCGGCCGGACTGATTTTTCCGGCTTTCCCCTGACCGGTCAAGGCTTTCTACCGGCGCCGATATCGCCGATCGCCGGTGCGGATTTTTGCTTTCTTCCTCAAAGCTCCAGACTCGCGCGGCTATCAGCTTAATTTCCTTATCGCCCTGATAGCTGATTCGGCCTTTGACAAAAACTTTATTTTCTTTTTCCAGCAGTGCCTGCGCTTTGGCATAATCGCGCGGAAAAAAAAACAACCTCAATCGTTCCGAAAAAATCCTCAATCTCCACAAATGCCATTGCTTCATTATTACGAGTAAAAGTCTTGGATAAATGCGTGACCAGCCCGCCCACGACTTCCGTCCGTCCCTCGGCCGGCAGCACCGGCGCTTCGGCTTCGCCCTCTTCCTCCTCCGGCTGAAAGCTCCGGGCGGAAAGCGTCACCGTTTTTTCCCATAAATCCCGGTCATCCATCAGCGGGTGACCGCTGACATACAGCCCGATGACCTCTTTTTCCATGGCCAACAGCTCGCTGCTGGTAAACTCGTCCATTTCCGGCAAAATGTCAATCAGACCGACATCTTCCGTCTCATCTAATTCAAACATGCCAATCTGGCCGCTGATTTTTTCCTTCTTCTCATTTTGCACCGACTTTAAGACATTGGCGTAAATCTCCAAATACTGACGCCGCTTGCCGCCGAAACAGTCAAATGCCCCGGCTTTAATCAGGTTTTCCAGCGCCCGTTTGTTGACATCTTTCCCCTCCATCCGGCTACAGTAATCGGTCAGCGAGCGGAACGGCCCCCTGGCCGCCCGCTCCGCTTCCATGCTTTCAATCATCGCCTTGCCCACATTTTTAACGGCTGCCAGTCCAAAGACAATTTTTCCGTCCTTGGCGGTAAATCTGGCGTAACCCTGATTGATATTGGGCGGCAGCATTTCAACGCCCAAATCTTTTAAGCTCAAAATATAGTCGATTGTTTTACCGGGATTGGCACTGACCGAAGTCAGGAGCGCCGCCATAAACTCAACCGGATAGTATTCCTTTAAATAAGCGGTTTGATAGGCCACCACGGCATAGGCCGCCGCATGAGACTTATTAAAGGCGTACCGGGCAAAATCAGCCATATCGTCATAAATCTGATTGGCCGCCTGCTCGGATATGCCCCTGGCCAAACAGCCCTCAATCCCCTCTTCGGCGTTGCCGTAAATAAAGTTCTGCCTTTCTTTCAGCATAACGTCGTCTTTTTTCTTGGACATCGCCCGGCGCACCAAATCCGAGCGCCCGTAGGTATACCCGGCCAACTCCCGGACGATCTGCATAACCTGCTCCTGATAAACGATACAGCCGTAGGTCGGCTGCAAAATCGGCTCCAGCTCCGGCGTGATATAGCTCGCCGCCTGGGTGTGGTGCCGCGCCTTGACATAGGTCGGGATCGAGCTCATCGGCCCCGGCCGGAAAAGCGAAATCCCGGCAATGATATCCTCTAAGTTCTGGGGTTTTAAATCCCGCATAAAGTTTTTCATGCCGGCGCTTTCCAGCTGAAACACACCGTCGGTCTTGGCCGCGGAAATCAGGGCAAATACCTTGGGATCGGCAAAATCAATCCGGTCGATATCCAGCGAAATCCCTCTCTTTTCAATCTCCTTCACCGCGTCCTGAATCACTGTCAGCGTGCGCAGCCCCAGAAAGTCCATTTTTAAAAGCCCCAGCTCCTCCAGCGTCCCCATCGGGAATTGCGTCGTCAAAACGCCGTCATTGGCGTACAGCGGCACATATTCGTAGACCGGCCGGTCGCAGATAACCACGCCGGCGGCATGGGTCGAAGCATGCCGGGGAAGCCCCTCCAGCCGCTTAGAAGTGTCAATCAGCCGGCGGATGGTCATATCCGAGGCATACAGCTCGCTTAATTCATGGCTCATACTGAGTGCCTTGTCAATGGTCATTTTCAGTTCCATCGGCACCATTTTGGCAACCTTATCGACCTCGGCATAGGGAATATCCATCACCCGGCCGACGTCGCGAATCACCGCCCGCGCCGCCATCGTTCCAAACGTGATAATCTGTGTAACCTGCAAGGTACCGTACTTTTCAATCACATAGTCAATCACTTCCTGCCGCCGCTCATAGCAGAAATCAATATCAATATCCGGCATGCTGACCCGCTCCGGATTTAAAAAACGCTCAAAAATCAACTGATAGCGAATCGGGTCAATATTGGTAATTTTCAGAACATAAGCCGCTAAACTTCCGGCCGCCGAGCCTCGCCCCGGCCCGACCATAATTCCCTTTTCTCTGGCAAAGCGGATAAAATCAGCCACGATCAAAAAATAATCGGCATAGCCCATTGTTTCAATGACATTCAATTCATATTCCAGCCTTGGCCGGTGTTTCTCCTGCTCCTGCCCGTAGCGCTCGGCTAAGCCCCGCTCGCACAGCTCCCGCAAATAACCGGCCGCCGTATAGGCCGGCGGGACGGCAAAACGGGGGAGCTTGAGCCGGCCGAACTCAATTTCCACCCGGCAGCGGTCAGCGATCTTTTCGGTATTTTCCAGTGCTGCCCGAAACTCCGGTATATTTAAATCAAAATTGGCGTACATTTCCTCAGCCGATTTAATATAAAACTGGCCGCCGGTATAGCGCATCCGATCCTCATCGGCCAGCTTCTTGCCGGTTTGAATACAAAGCAGCACATCATGCGCCGCTGCGTCCTCCCGGTAAATATAGTGGGCGTCATTAGTAGCCACCATCGGAATATCGTATTTACGGGCAATGTTTAGCAGCGCGGCATTGACCTGCTTTTGTTCCTCATAGCCGTGATTTTGAATTTCCAAAAAATAATTGCCCCGGCCAAAAATCCGCTGATATTCCAGCGCCATTTTTTCCGCTCCGGCCATATCACCCTGCAAAATCAACTGGGAGATATGCCCGCCCAAACATGCGCTCAGGCCGATCAAACCCTCGTGATACTGCTCCAGCAGCGCTAAATCAATCCGCGGCCGGTAGTAAAAGCCGTCCATATAGGCAAAGGATACCAATTTCATCAGGTTCTGATAACCCTGCTGATTTTCCGCCAGCAGCACCAAATGATAATTGGCGGCATCGGGCTTGCCTTCTTTTTTTAAATAGCTGCGGGGGGCGACATAGGTTTCGCAGCCCAGCACCGGATGGATCCCCGCCGCTTTCGCTTCTTTATAAAAGTCAATCACTCCATGCATGACGCCGTGGTCGGTCAGCGCCACGCTTTTCATGCCCAGTTCCCTGACCCGGCTGATAATCTCGCTAATCCGACCGGAGCCGTCCAGCAGGCTGTATTCCGAGTGTAAATGCAGATGCGCGAACGCCAACGCCTGCGCTTCTTTTTCCTGATTCATTTCTGCTGTCACTTCGTGCTCCTTTCTGCGGCTTAGCCGTGCCACGCGTAATACATTGCTTAATTGGCGGCGCGGCTATCCGCCAACCCGCCCGCTCAACCAAATTATTCCTCCCGGCCTCTGGGCAAAATACGGTTGACGGCCTGTGCGGTGACAATGCCGATAAAAGTATCCAGTATCCGGTTAGCCGCGAATAAATACGGCTTTTCATCGCCGCCGTGGGAAACCGTGACGCTTAAAAATACGACACAGCCGATATAAACCGCTTCTTTGGCCTTTAACGCAACAATGCTGTAAATCACCGGCACCAGACCCAGCGTAATCAGCAAAAAATGCAGCCAGCCAAACTCCGTCATGTCCAGCCGCCGGAACAGCAAAAGGCACAACAGACCAATACTGCCGCCAATCAGCGTGCCGATACTGCGGTGAATTCCGGCTCTTTTCCCTTCATCAACATCCTTTTTCATGCATAAAATTGCGGCAATCGCCGAATAAAACGGCAGCACGCCGCGCAAAATGCCAATCGCAAAGCAAAGATAAACAGCAATTAAAGTCTTAATCGTCCGCATGCCCCAAAACGGAAGCCGCTCTTTGGCGGCCGGCTGCGGTTGCTTCGGTCTGCTTCCCGTTTCTGTTGTCTTTCTTTTTCTTTCCAATTTATTTCCTCTGATTCCTTCTTCTGACGGGCGTCTCGCCAAGGCGGCAAAGTTTCCCTATGTTTTTGCTCTTGCTTTTATTATACCCAAATTCCGCCGGTTTTTCAATGCTATCTTCGCTTGGCTGTTTTATGGTTTTTATCAAATACTCTGTATACTCTTTTCTATACCGCCATGCCAAACCGCCGGGCCAAAAAACCGGTCGGACACCGGCCATATCCAAAGCATAAACCGAAAGAAAAAAACGAATAACAAAGGCGGAAAGACACGAATTAAGCGCCTTTCCGCCTTTTAATTTTACTGTATTTCTTCCCTTGCCCGACAAATGTCCGACACATAATCTTCTGCCGCATCCAAGCCCTTTTCAACCTGCTTCAGCAATTCCGAGCCAATAATCGCTCCGTCTGCTCCGCCGGCTAAAACCCGACGAACATCGGCCGCTGTCCGGATTTGAAAACCAACGCAGCACTCCACTTCCTGCTCTGCTTTTACTCTTTTTATGGTTTCCACATAATGATCCCGGAGCTGACCGCTGCCCGTTTTACCCACGCTGCTCATAACATAGGCAAATAAAGGCTTATTTTTCAGCTTTTCCCTGATTTCTGCGCGGCTGCTTTCTTCGTTAAAAATCGGAATATTGCCGCCAGCCTCTTTCTCCGGAGGCAAATCGACACACAGCGTGGCGTCAAAATAAGTGTCCGGCGCCGACCAAAAATCCGGAAACCGCTTAAAATCCCGATAATATCCCATTAACACCACCCGAAAAGGATAACGCTTTTTTATCTCCGCCAGCGCCGCCAAATATTTCTCTTTCCCGTATTTTTCCCGCAAAACCGCCGCATGTGCCCGTGCGATCGCTTCTCCGTCCATATAGGGATCCTCTGCCGGCAGCCCAATCTCAACATAGTCTACTCCGCGGTCGGCAAACAAATCCAAAATCTGATAAAACCTGTTTTCATCCGGATAAAAAAACGGTATATAAAATACAATCTTTTTCATTTTACACTAAACCTATAATCCGGCCAATTTAAGCAAATAGCCCAGAAGCGGTCCATAAAAAGCATAGTCCGTTTCCGCCAGAATCCGCATGATAGCCTGATAACTTCCCACCATCGGCAACAAAAAGGCCTGACCGAAAATCAAAATCAATCCATTGACGAAGGAACCAATCACCGCTCCGCGCCGGCCGCCATTGGCATTGCCAAAAATTGCGGTAATCGCTCCGGTAAAGAAAGTCGGAATCAACGCCGGGAAAACGATAATCGGATATTTAAGCGCCGCCAGAATCCACATTCCCAAAAAGCCGGCAACCAAACTACTTAAGAATCCGACAATTACCGATACCGGATAATTGGGAAACAGCAGCGGGATATCCAAACCCGGCATCGCGTTTGGAATAATCTTGTCCGCAAAGCCGTGAAAGGCCGGAATAATTTCCCCAACCATCATCCGCACACCGGTAATAATGACCGTGATCCACATTCCGAAAACAATTCCGTTTTGCAGCGAATAGGTTACAAAATCCCGGCCGCCGCTGACATTTTCACTGATCCAGGCCGGCCCGGCCAGCAAGCAGGAAACCATAAACAGCAAGGTCATGACAATACTCAGCGCAATCGTCATTTCCCGCAGGAAGTTCAACCGTTTGGGGAAATTGGTGGCCTCCAAATCCTTGTCTTTATTGCCCAGCGCTCTGGCCAGCAAGGAAGAAATCAGGATGCCGACAGAACTGGAATGACCCAGCGTAAAGCCTTCTCCGCCTTTGACCGTTTTCATCCACGGCGCCACATAAGCGCAGGAAGCCGTCAAATAAATGCCTAAAATAATCGAGCCAACCACAATAATCATAATCGTATTAAAGCCCGTTCCGTATTTAAGCAGCGCCGCAATCAGGCCCGCGTAAAAGAAAGAAACATGCGGCGATAAATGAACATATTTAAACTTCGTCAACCGGGCAATGACTATATTCATCAAAAATCCCAAGGCAAAAATAATCGCCATTTCCATGCCGATCCCCGCTAAGCCTTCCGGAATAGCGCTGTTGATATCAACCTTATCCATTGTTAAACCGAAAATCTTGGTATACATGGTTTGCAGCGGCAGCAGTGCCATGCCCAGAGATTGACCGGCGGTATTAATCAACGTAAAGCCGATCATGGCTTTAAACGCACTGGCTATGATTTTTTCTCCGCTTTTTTTCTGAGCCAGCATTCCGACTACTACTACGAGGCCAATTACAAATGCTGCCTGTGATAAAATATTATTAATGATATACAACAAAATTCCCATATCTTATCCCTCCTGACTGATTGCTTTCATTAGTTCGCTTTCTAAATAAGCCTTATCCATCAAGTTGTCCAGCCTGATGATTTGACATTTTCCGCTGCTGCGCAGCAAATCGGCAAAATCCGACGTTGTCACCAAAATATCATACGCCTCCGGATTAACCGAACCAATATCCGAGGTCTCTACCAGCGCGTCAATATCCCTGCTTTCGCAAATATTTTGAATAAAATACCGCAGCATAACACTGCTGCCAACTCCCGCGCCGCAAACCGCTACAATTTTAATCATTGTTTTCACCTCCCACTAAATAATGAAGCACTTCCGTTTTACTTTTTGCTTTTAAAATATTTTCTACCGCCTGCGGCTGCATCAGTAACTCAATCAGCTCCGCCAAGGCTTTTAAATGCGACTCATGATCAACCGCGCACAGGCCAATGACCAACCGAACCGGATCATTGGTTTTATGCCCGAATACTACGGGCTGTGCCAAAGTAACAATGCTCATACCGATTTGCCTAGCACCTTCTTCCGGTCTGGCATGCGGCATAGCAATTCCCGGAGCAATTACGATATAATTTCCGTTTTTCTCCACATTTTCGAGCATAGCCTTAATGTATCGCTCTTCAATCAGCCCGCTTGCCAGCAAAAGATTGCCGGCTGCGATAATTGCCTCTTCTCTGCTGCTTGCCGGTGAGTTCAGCTCAATTAAGCTTTCGGTTAATATTTCTTTCAGCATAATTTCTTCTTTTTCCTTTCCTGTTTTTTCCTGATTTAAATAATCATTTAATTCTTCCGTCAAACTTTCCTGATCAATGATGACGGCATATTTTTCAATCATCTGCAATAGCGGCTTAATTTTGATTTTTTCCCGAAAGCCATTAAAGTAAGCCGCCAGAAGCTGAATATCCGCTTCGCTTAAAATCGGGCTGACCTTGATATAATCCTGATCAATCGTTAAATCAACCGTCGATACAATAAAATCAGCTCTTTCTTTGTGTATATCCTCGGCTGCCGTTCTTTGTGAACTGACACCCACCACTTCCACCGAAAACAGGTTCTCTAATTGCGCGGTCAAAAGATACGAGGTACTGACTCCCGCCGAGCATACAATCCGAACCTTCAGCAATTTTCTTTCGTTTTTTTCCTCCCGCTTTCTGGACGCTGCAAAAAACAGCGTTAAGTAGGCACATTCCTCATCGGTAAAGCTCACCTTCAGGCCTTCTTCCAACAGATAAACTTGCTGTTTAACGGCATGATATTCCAGAGAATATGCCTGCAAAGTTTCTGAAAAAATCGGATTTTCAATCATCTGCCCGTTGCGCATCCGGATATACGCCGGATATAAATGCTGCAACAGCCCCCGAAACAGCTTTCCATCCCGTAAAAAAGGAAAATGCAGATAATCCGCCATCGCTTTGATAAACTTTTTCAGCAAAATCTGGAAAAAAATCCAATCCGTTTTATGGCTGTCCTCCAGCGGATAATCAACTTTGGGAATCCCGGCAATCAGCTCCGCCAAAAAAAGCGTCTCCGCCCGTTTGCTGCTCCATTCTTTTTTTAAGCCGGTAATCTTAAACAGCAGTTGTTCCGCAAAGCGGGTTTCATGCATTTCCGCCTCTCCGGAAAATCCGGGTGGGATCAGATGATTGTCCCGAATCCGCGCCATCGTCACGCCCAAACACACCGCAAAATAGCTAAGCAGCTGATCGGGAATAAACTTTAAAATACTTTCTTCCCCCGAAAGAATAATGTCCTTGAGCCGGCACATTTCCAATTCTGTTAAAATCATAGCTAAAATATCCATCCCGCTTAAACAGCAGTCTTTAATTGCCGCTCCAAATAATGAGATTAAAACTTTGCGCAAGTTTCCTTCCGGCGCTTCCAGCCGAATCCCCTTAAACGGCAGCAGCTGCAACTCAGCCTGATAAGCTTCCGCCTGCCGGCGCAGTTCATCCAAATCGGATTTGATTACCGTTCGGGAAACGGCAAATTGGGCTTCTAAGTCTCGGACGGCTGCCTCGCTGTCACTTCCGATAATCGTAATCAGCATTTCCAACTGACGGAGACTTGACAGGCGACAAATCACTGCCCGGTCGAGCAGAATTTCTTTTAATTTTTCTTTACTTTTTAGCTGCACCTGATATTTATTGCCCTGCTTATCCAATCGGCCATAATCGCTGGCCTTGATAAATTCTTTTATTTCCTCAATCAAGGTATAAATTCTTCTTTCTGATAATTGAAACTGCGCCGCCAACCTCGGCAACTCCGCTCCGGCCGGAACACTGATCAAAAAGAACAATAATTCAAGGCTTTTTTCCGTCATTTCACTTCCTCCTTTTTTATTATCCCATATTTCCCCGATTTTGCCAAAATATTGTTGCGTCAATTTTTTTTGAAGGAATAATACAAACTTTGATTTTCACGGCATATTTTTTTGCTTTCTATTTATTATTCACCTTTCGTCTATTCGCTATCCGATAGAGTGTTCTTTTATTTACTCACATTCTACTTGGCCAGTCGCCCACCGGCGCGGAAACATGAAACGCTTCTCGCAGTTGTGACAGAAAGGCGAAACCTTTGGGCAGGTTGCCCGCCCGGGCAAAAGCACGCAGCGCTTCGATATTTGTTGTTCGCAGAACGCTTGCCGCGTTCTGCTTGACCGGTCGCTCCCCGGCGTGACAGTTATATTATACCGAGAGCAGATGGCAAATCAAATAAATATTGCCATCTACTATCTGCACTTTCCCCTATTCGCCCGAATCGCTTTTTTGGCCGATTACCTGTCATCGCGCCGCGCTTGGGATAAAAACGCTTTGCCTTTTAGCAGCAGAAAGTTGCGGACGCACAAACACAAAAGGAAAGGCCGATCCCTTTCTGCCGGATCACTGTAAACTGTTCCCTGCTTAGTGTTGAAAAACGCTAAATAATGTTTGAAAAGCAGTGGGCGAGTGACGAAAATGCTGCGTAACGCTTGTTTTTACTAGCCGACTTTTGTATATTATAACTACAAGATACAGGAGCACCAAAAACAGTTCTTGTCAACATGACAAAATTACCGGAAGGAGGATAGGGATGAAAATATCGGAAGTAATCCAAAAAGTAAAAAAATATCATTACGGATATTGGAACGGGCCAGAAGGACCGGAGCCGATTAATGAGGAAATCACTAGGGATAAAATCCTCTTCGGCAATCCGGAAGTGGAATGCACCGGCATCGTTACTACCTGCTGGGCACATGTCAATGTGATAAAAGAAGCAATCCGGCAAGGGGCAAACCTGATCATCTGCCATGAAGCGTTATTCTGGAATCACGGCGATCATACCGACTGGCTGGAAGAACAGAATAACCTAGTTTATCGCCATAAGGCAGCATTGCTTAAGCAACATGGTATCGTCGTCTGGCGCAACCACGACTATGTCCATTCCGGTATTCCGATCAGCGGCGGCCGATATGCCGACGGCATCTTTTACGGCTTGGCCAGCGTACTGGGCTGGCTCCCGTATATTGATGAGGCCGTCTCGGAAGAGATTACTCTGTCAGCGGGTGAAAATAATTTTCCCGATCCGAAAAAGGTAAAGCCTTTATCCTATACCATTCCCGCGATATCGGTGGAGGAACTGGCAAAGTTTCTGACCAAGCGGTTAAAGCTGAACGGAGTCAAAATCATGGGAAATCCGGCCAAAAAAGTCTCCCGCCTCTCCATTCCTCCCCATGTCCTCGGAGATGCGAAGTTCGCGATCGGACTGGCAGCCGCCGGCAAAGCAGACTGCTTTTTGACCATGGAAATCGTCGATTTTACTCTGGCTGAATATGTTAGGGACGCCAGTCTGACGGATGACAGCACGGCCATTATCGGCATGGGGCATTTTAATGTCGAAGAGCCGGGCATGGAATATATGACGACCTACCTCCCCCAAGCGATTGAAGCGGATATTCCCTGCACATTTATTCCGGCGGGCGATCATTACCACTATCTGACAAAAGAAACTGTATAAAGCAGAAAGTTGAGTGTAAAAAAGGAGGTATTATCATGAGTATTGTTGGCGCACGTTTAGATTACCGGTTGCTGCATGGGATCGTGGCAACACAATGGGCTCCGCATTATAATCCCCAAAGGATTATGGTTGTGGACACAAAGACAGCCGATGATCCCTTATTAAAGGACAGTATGCGTCTGGGCAAGCCGGCCGGAGTCGCCTGCTCGATTATTTCCGAAGAAACGGCCTTGGCCAACTTTAAAGCGCATAAATATGATGGCCAAACGGTCTTTTTGATTACGGAGGATCCGAAATTGCTCCAAAAACTGCTGGATATAGGCGAAACCATTGGTGAGCTGGTTTTGGGCATGTCCAGAAATACCTCCGCCGGAAGGAAATTGTCGTCCCGATACGCTGTGACCCCGGAAGACGAGCCGGTTCTGTCCGCCATCGCCAAACAAGGCGTACCGATCTATATCCAGTATACACCGGCCGACAAAAAGGAAGTTTTTACGGAAAAATAAAACTCTGACTACAAGGAGGGATTTGTATGAATACAATTCAAATTATTTTAATCACCTTGCTGGCCGCGCTTAGAGCGCTTGATCGGCAGAGTACGCAGCTGGTCAATCATAACAGTGTTTTTTGGGGAGCGCTGGCCGGGCTTGTCATGGGCGATTTGCAGACCGGATTATTCGTAGGCGGAACGCTTCAGCTGATGTCACTGGGCGTAGCCGCTCTCGGTGGTTCAAGCACACCTGATTATCCGCTGGCCGCTATCATCGCCACGGCCATCTCTATTTCCACCGGCGCCGGTGTTGAAATCGGGCTCACTGCCGGAATTGCCGTCGGGCTGCTGTTTGTGCAGTTGGATATTACCGCCAAGCTGATTAACGGTGTAATCGGCCGCCGGGCGCAAGCTTATTGTAACGCCGGAAACTTTAAGGCCATGAACCGGACCATCCGGCTTTCCCTGATTATGATGATGCTGACCAGCGCCATCCCCACATTTTTGGCGGTTACCTTAGGAACTGCGGTCGTATCCCTGATCGTCGATACTCTGCCCACCTGGTTCACGACCGGTCTTGCCATTGCCGGCCGCTTACTGCCGGCGGTCGGTCTTACCATGCTGCTGACCTATATGCCGACATCCAAGTATTTTGCTTATCTGCTGATCGGCTTTGTACTAACTGCTTATCTGCGGGTGCCGGTCTTAGGCGTCGCCCTGATCGGGATCGCCGGCGCGCTTTTGTTTTATCAACAGAAAATCAAGGAAATGAAAACCGTTGTCACAGTAGAAGGAGGGCTGGAAGATGAATAAACAGGTTCTGGAAAAGAAAGATTTAAGAAATGCCGCCTATCGCTGGATCAGTACATGTATCTCGACTTACGGATATGAACTGCAGTTAGCGCCGTCGGTCGTTTATGCTCTGGCGCCGTCTTTACGTAAGATTTATTCCAACGATGAGGACTATAAAAAATCTCTCAACAACCACTTTAAATATTTTAACTGTATGCCCTGGCTGGCCAAACTCTTATTAGGCGCGAGTTTAGCGATTGAGGATACCCAAGGCCTGGAGGGACTGGACGCCGTTCAGGATTTAAAAGTCGGACTGATGGGACCGTTAAGCGGTATCGGCGACACGATCGGTTGGATCATGATCCCCACCATCTTTGGTTCGATCGCCGCGTATATGGCCCTAAAAGGCAGCGTGGCCGGTCTGGCGATCTGGCTGCTGTTCAGCGCTGCTTTATGGTTTATCCGCGTGCGTCTGGTCGAAGTCGGATATTTTCAAGGTGTAAAGTTCATCACCCGATTTGGCGAAAAAATTAATGTCTTCACCGAAGCCGCTTCGATTCTGGGCCTAACCGTTGTCGGCTGCCTGATTCCCAGCGTGGTAAAACTGCGTTGCGGATTGAATTTCACCAGCGGTGATGTTATACTGAGTGTACAGGAACAAATTGACAGTATCATGCCCTCGCTCCTGCCCGTCGCCGCCGTGGGAATCATGTACTATCTGATGAAGGTCAAAAAGGTCAAGATGAATTATCTTATTCTCGGTACGCTGATTATCTCCATGATCGGCGCCGCGCTTGGTATTTTTACGATTTAATGTCGCCAAAAGGGACTAAGCCGTCCGGTTTGGCCGGACGGCGGCCCCACCAGAGCTATCCACAAAAAACTGCCCGGAGGATACAAAATGAAACGAGTTGTTATCGCGTCACACGGAAAATTTGCTACCGGCCTGAAAGAAACCTTAAAGTTCATTACGACACTGGATAACATCTATGACATTCCCGCTTATGCGGAAGATGACAGCGAGCCCTTGGAGGAAACCATCGCCAAACTGTTTGCGACCTTTTCTCCAGAGGATAAGGTAATCGTAATGACCGACGTCCTGTCCGGAAGTGTTAATCAGAAGTTTTTTCCCTATATCAATGATCATACTTTTGTAATCACCGGGGTAAATGTCCCGCTTGCTCTGTCTGTGCTGTTAGCCAACGAGGAGGAGATCACCCCGCCTTACATCCGGCAAACCATAGAAGAGTCAAAGCAAATGATTGTTTTTGTCAATGAAAAGCAGCCGGACAAAGATGAAAATGACGAATAAAGCAGGGAGGTTTTGGTAACATGATTTATACTTTAACCTTTAACCCGGCGCTGGATTATATTGTTGCGGTCAAAGATTTTCGGGCGGGAACCATCAACCGGACCAGTTCGGAAAAGATTTTGCCCGGCGGTAAGGGAATCAACGTTTCCATCGTCCTGAATAATCTGGGATACGACAGCGCCGCTCTTGGTTTTGTCGCCGGCTTTACCGGTGAGGCGATTGAAAAATTAATGGAGCAATCCGGCTGTAATACCGATTTTATCCATGTAGAGCCGGGCTTTTCACGCATTAATTTAAAAATGAAATCGGATACGGAAACCGAGATCAACGGGCAGGGACCGCATATCGGAAAGCAGGATATTGAAAAGCTTTACCGAAAATTAAGCAATCTGCAAGAGGATGATATCCTGATCATTTCAGGCAGCATTCCCCAGACATTGCCCGGGGATATTTATGAACAGATCCTAGAAAGGATAAAAGCAAAACCGATCCGCGTTATTGTCGACGCGGAAAAAGAGCTGATGACCAAAGTGTTAAAGTATCATCCCTTTCTGGTAAAGCCCAATAACCATGAATTGGGCGCGATCTATCAGGTCAACTTGCCAAAAAAGGAGGACGTTATTCCTTATGCCCAAAAACTGCAAGCCGCCGGCGCGCAGAATGTGTTAGTTTCCATGGCCGAAGCAGGGGCTGTTTTTATCTCCCAAAACGGCGAGGTGCTTTGCAGCAACGCTCCCAAAGGAGTGTTAGTTAATTCCGTCGGTGCGGGCGACTCGATGGTAGCCGGTTTCGTGGCCGGCTGGCTGGAAACCCAAAATTATCATCACGCCTTCCGAATGGGCGTGGCGGCCGGATCGGCCAGCGCGTTTTCAACCGAGCTGGCCACCCGAGCGGAAGTCGAGGCCTTGTTAGAAAAGTTCTAATATCAGACGGAGGATGGATAAAAATGAGCAGCCAGAAAAAAAATATAATAACCGCGATCCGGATGGATGACCGCCTGCTGCACGGAATTATCATGACGCAATGGCTTTCCCGTATTTCCTGCGACAGAGTTATGGTAATTGACGACGCAGTCGCCAAGGATCCTCTAAAAACAGAAGTCATGAGGCTTTCCAAGCCGGTGAACAAGGCCCTATCCATTCTTGATTCCAACACGGCGCTCACGAATTTTAAAAACGGGAAATATCGGGAACAAAAAGTGTTTATCCTGATTCGTGATTTTAATATATTATCCGGCTTAACGGCACTGGGTTATGAGCTCCCCAAAATAAATATCGGTATGCATTTTTGCAAAGAGGGCGAGTACGCTCTGACCAAACGAATTATGTTAAGCCGCCGGGAGGTAGCCGTCATTCATACGCTGCTCCGTGCCGGCTGCGATTTTGAAACACAATATGTTCCCAGTGACACGGTCATCGAACTGAATCCGCAACTAAAAGCGCTGTAACGTTTAGAAAAGGGAGGCCAAACAATGGCAAAGACAATTCGCCAGCAGATTTTCGAGTACATTCAGGAAAAATCAAAAAATCTAAAAGAGCCGGCGCTGCAGCATTGTACCGCCAATCAGATCAGCCGGCAATTTCTGATTTCCAGAAGTCTGGCCTCCCAATATCTGAATGATATGGCGCGCGAAGGTTATCTGATCAAGCTCAAAACCAGACCGGTGGCTTTTCTCTCCAGATATCAATTAGAAAAAGACAGCGGTAAACCGATCAAACAGGATGGTTTTCTGTCTTATGAAGAACTCATTCGCTTCCTGCACGGGAAACAGCAAAATTTCATGAAAGCGATCGGTCATGAGTATGCGCTGAAAGATTGCATTGAAAAAATAAAAACGGCAATTCAATATCCCCACGGCGGTTTGCCGATCTTAATCTATGGGAACCATGGCAGCGGAAAAA
Organism: Lachnospiraceae bacterium oral taxon 500; assembly: GCA_002999035.1. Lineage (NCBI taxonomy): Bacteria > Bacillati > Bacillota > Clostridia > Lachnospirales > Lachnospiraceae > Lachnospiraceae bacterium oral taxon 500. The sequence goes on along the minus strand of CP027241.1, from coordinate 1,407,479 downwards.
CATTTATGGCCGAACGGATTCGCGACTATTTCTTTGATCATGGTCTTCTGCAACGGGAAGAACAATATATCTACATAAATTGCAATAAGCTTGATGATGTCCGATTAAAATACACGCTTTTCGGATATCTTGATACCAAGGCCCAAGTATGTCCGGGCGCGCTGGAAAAGGCCAAAGACGGGATGATCGTTATCGATGATATTGCTTCGATGAGCGCGGAAACACAGGAAAATCTCCTGCAATATCTGGAAACAGGAACCTACCATTACGCGAACTCCAATGCCGCCCTCCTTTCCAGTGAAGCCCGTATTATTTTAATCGCCGATGAAGTGCCGGGAAAAGTATTCAGCCAACATTTTCTCAGTCACTTTCCGTTTATGATCGAACTGCCCTCCCTGAAAGACCGGACAATACGGGAAAAAATGGCATTGATCCTGTCGTTTTTTAAGCGACAGGCACTGATCTCCTCCTGTGAGATCTTGTTAAGCAACAAGGTAATGGATTACCTGATTAATCAATGCAGCCGATATGAAATCCTGTCCTTAAAACAGCATATTCTTCTTATTTTCGCCAAAGCCTATCAGACCGGGGAAAAGCAGATTTGTGTCGGCATGCGCTATATCTCCGATGACGCGTATCCGATGGATACCTCCGATGATGAAGCTTATTATAACCTAGAATATTACATCCCTAAAAAGCTGGAAGCGTACCGGGATTTCAGCCGGGATTTCCCCGAGCTGCTCAAGCAATATCAAGCGGAAGAACTGAGCACAACCCAGTTCTATGAAAAACTGTTTCAGGCACTGGCCAAGTTTAACGACGCCGTTATTTTCCATAAAGATTATTTGGCGCTGCCGTTAAAAAGATATGAGAAATACATTGAAAGCGTCTGCAAATTAACAGAAAATAACGCCAATATCCATATATCGGAATTTATCCGCGGTTTGTTGGCAAAATATCTGCACATGCAGTCCTATAATCCGGAAGCCGACGAGCAGACCGACAGCTGTGATCAAATTCTGCTGTTTTTTCAGGAGCATCACCCGGAAGAATACGCGTTCACCCAAGAATTTACTGATATTTTGGAACGAAACTTCGGCATTTCCCTTAACCTTATCCATCAAACAGCTTTTTTGCTAAACCAGCTGCTATATAGCAATGACATGACAAAGAAACAAACGCTGGCCTTGATCATGTGCCACGGCAACGCCACGGCGACTTCTATTGCCAATGTAGTCAATACTCTCCTATCTTCTCATGTGTTTGACGCCTTCGATATGCCGATGACCAGTGACGCGGCGGGAATGCTATTACAAGTAAAAAACTACCTGCGTCCCAAAAAGTTTTTTGAAAATCTTGTCCTGATTGTCGATATGGGTTCACTCACGGGAATCGCGAAAGAACTGACTGCTTTTGAGGATGCAAACATTATCCTGATCAGTAATGCTTCTACGCCCCTGGCTCTTCACGTTGGCAGCATGATCCTGCGGAAATGCGCACCAGAAGAGATCCGGGATCATCTGGATAATGTAAAAATCGAATGTCAGCTTATTCCCAAGAGCGGAAAAGAAAAAGCGATTTTATTCAGCAGTGAAAACGGCATAAATGTGGCGGATAAAATGAGGCTCTTATTTGAAGCCAGTATTCCGGTCAAAACGGAGTTAAAATTAATTTCGGTCGACTTTCCGCATTTAGCCGGCGCGGAAAGAAAAAATCTGCTGAATAAATACGATATTCTTTTTGTCGAGGGCATCGTCGATCCGGAAATCCCCGGAGTGGAGTTTATCAATCTGGGAGAAATTGTCAGTTTTCAGGCAATGGACAGGATTCATCAGTTTCTCGGTGAATTTTTAAACGCCGAGGAAATGGACATATTCCGCCGAAATCTTTTGAAAAACTTTTCTTTGGAAAACTTGATGGAGTCGCTCACCATCCTAAATCCCAGCCCGCTGTTAAATCTGGTCGAAGAAACCATACACCGCCTGATGCAGTCGATCGGTTATCAAATACCGGAAAAAACCCTGATCAGTCTGTATGTTCATGTATGCTGCTTTATTGAACGTATGGTAACCAGAACACCGATCAGAACCTATCATGATTTGGAGCGGTTCCAGCAGGAAAAAAAAGAGTTCATCCATGCCTTCATCCGGTCCTTTGAAAAAATCACCACTCACTACCATGTGGAGATCCCGATGAGCGAGATCGCTTATATTTATGATTATATCGAAATGAGCAAATCTGATCCGAACTGACCTAACTTTCCTCCGGCGCTGCCACTTTGGTTTTGACCCGCAGAGCAAAATACCAAATATGAAAGGCCCATATGATCAGCAGAACGATCCGGCCCACCGGCACCGCCCGCATCATGATAAAGCCAAAGGTAAAAAGAGCTGTAACCAGCAGCATTACTCTAATCTTAGCCGCCTTCGGCATACCCTGGCCTTTCACATAATCCGCTAAGTTATCCCGGTACAGCTTAGAGTTCTTAAACCAAGCGTCCAGCCGCTCCGAGCTTCTGCCGAAGCAAAACGCCGCCAGAAGCAAAAAAGGAAAGGCCGGCATCAGCGGCATAACTGCTCCGACTGCGCCCAGTGCTAAGCCAATACAGCCGACAATAATATAAATCCATTTTTTAATTGTCATCTTCTTGTTTGGTGCTTCCATTTTTCCTCCATTCTTTATCTATGCCCGGAAAACACATAATTTAAAACTTATTTTTTATCCATTTTGTTCAGCACACCATTTCCTGCTGCACCATGCTTTGATTTTCCGGCAAAATGTTTCTTGTGTTTGTTACTATCTCAACTTTCCCATAGTCTTTTTTGGCTCTATCCCGCTCAAAGAGCGGGTGCATGGACTCCACTTTCGGCAATTTGCTTTGCAATTTGCCTATCGTTCCCGCCCGCCGCCGAAAGGCGTAGCCTTTCTGGAAGCAACGAGCCTAAAAAAGACTGTTCTGACGAACATGAGAAAGTTGAGTTACTATCTCAACAAAATCTGATAAGCCCCTCATTCTCAGCTTTTTTCTGCTTTTTCTTGACTTTCCGGCAGTTATCCTTTATAGTGTTTTACTATGAAAGCCCTGTCTGATCCATGGCTGACATTATTTATTACTATACCACAAGTTTAAGCGATAAACCAATCTTATTTTAAATTTTTTATGAATTTTCTCTACTTTCCCTGTTCATCAGAACAGTTTGGGGCCGGCTGCCCGCTCGCGCAAAAATGCAGCCTTTCGGCCAGGGGAAAGCCAACGAATTTATGATCAAAAAAACAAGGAGAACCTATGTTAAACCAAACCTATACCGAACAAACGCATTTTTTCGGACAAACCGACCCGCAAAAGCTCCTGCAAAAATACGGCAGTCCGCTTTATGTTTATAATGAATCCATCCTGCGCACTCGCTGCCGGGAAATTGCCGGATTAAGCGATTATCCTCACTTTCACGCTAATTACTCGGTCAAAGCCAATGGCAACCTGCATTTGCTGCGGATTATCCGAGAGGAAGGCTTTTATGCCGACGCCATGAGCCCCGGTGAAATCTATGTTGAGGAAATGGCCGGTTTTCAGCCGGAGCAAATTCTGTTCATCAGCAATAATGTCAGCCCGGAAGAAATGCGCTTTGCCATTGACCGCCAAATCTTGGTCAGCGTTGACTCGCTTTCGCAGCTGACACAATACGGACTCCTCAATCCCGGCGGTCGGGTCTGCATCCGCTTTAATCCGATGGTTGGCGCCGGCCACAGTGACAAAGTTGTTACCGGCGGCAAAAACACCAAGTTCGGTGTTGACCCGAACATGGTTCCGGAAGTAAAAGCCATTTTGGCCCGCTATCAGCTCCGTTTGGTCGGCATCAATCAACATATCGGCTCGCTGTTTATGGAAGACGACCAATACATTCAGGGCATGGAATCAGCGCTGGCGGTGGCTCGTCAGTTTGCCGATCTGGAATTTATTGATTTCGGCGGCGGCTTCGGCATTCCCTACCGCAAGCAGGACGGTGAAAAAAGACTGGATTTGACCGCTTTGGGTCAAAAGCTGCATTCGATCTTCCGGCGCTTTGCCGCCGAGTACGGCAAGGAGCTGACCTTTAAACTTGAGCCGGGCCGCTATATTGTCGCCGAGTGCGGCGTACTGCTGGGCACCGTCACCGCCCTCAAATCCAACTTCGGCAAAAATTATCTGGGCACGGATATCGGCTTTAACGTTCTGCAAAGGCCGCTTCTTTACGGCAGCCATCATGACATGGAAGTTTACCGGCCGGAAACCGGCAAAAGCTATGACCAAAACACTGCCGAAAAAACCATTGTTTATCAGGTAACCGGCAATATCTGCGAATCCGGTGATATCTTAGCAGCCGACCGGGCGCTGCCGGAAGCACAAATCGGTGATATTTTAACTGTTTTGGACGCCGGTGCTTACGGCTATTGCATGGCTTCTTCTTATAATAACCGACTGCGGCCGGCTGAGGTCTTGATTACCAATGGCGGCGAGGATATCCTGATTCGGCGCCGGGAAACTCTGGCCGATTTGGTACAGGCCTTTCCGGGTGCTGGGCAATAACTAACTCAACTTTCCCCTAATCGAAGTGCTTCGTACTTCTGCTCGGACGGGCAGTCTGCCTAAAAAGACTGTTCTAGTTTTGCAGAACATGGGAAAGTTGAGTAACTAACTTTCATTTCAATTTTAAACAGCCGGTTTAAGCAAACGCTTTTCCGGCTGTTTTTTTGTATTTAACTCAACTTTGCCCTGATTGAAGTGCCCGCACTTCTGCCTATCGAAAAGCCAATCTGTTTCCGCTCTGTATGAGCCGCCGCAGCCTCGCCATCTCATGCGTCCCTGTCCGGCAAAAACGCCATTTTTCTATCGCCATCCTCTCCGATTCAGCGATGCCCTCTACTGCGCGGCCGGAGTAGTCGGCTCAACCGCCGCTGGTACAAGCGCGGCCTGCAATTCTTCAAACGTAGCAATCTCACCCTTTAAATAAGCTTCCAGCTTTTGGTAATATTCCTTTTCCTGCCGAAGCTGCTCCGCCGATTTCGCCGGAATGGCTTTGATGGTTTCAATATAGAGCGGCATTACCTTTTGCCCGCCAAGGAAAGAATCCTCCGACTCCAGCTGATAGCTTTCCAAAACCGGCAGAAAAGCCGGCAGTTCCTGGGTTTTCTCCAGCCATTCCTGCAACAGCTCCTGATTTTGGGTGACATAGACCAAAAATGCCTTGGCCATCTCTGCCCGCTGACTGTTAGCCGCAATCCCCAGCCAAATCCCGTCGGAAAAAGACGCAGCCGGACAAGCCGCCGCCGCCCAATCACCCCAGGTCGGATTTTTCTCGGTATCGCTTGCTTCTTTCTTATTGCCCGCCTTTTCTAAAACATAGCTTTTTCCCCAGGAAGGCATCACATAACCGAAAACTTCAATTTTTTTACCGGTAATCGAATTAACCGCCTCGCCGTACATGCCCTTAAACCAGTCAGCCGACCACGGCTCCAGTCCGGCCAGCTGATAATTGGTTTCCATTTGCCGCCCATTGGTCAAAAAAACCTGCTCCTGAGGCGAAAGCACAGCGGTTTCGGTTTTATCACTGACCTCATAAAAGGCTCTCATATCCCCGACATTGGAGAAAATCTTATAGCCTGCCGCCTGCAGCTTACCCGCTAAATCAATCAAGCCCTCCGGCGTCGCCAGTGCCTCGGTGACCGCTTCCGGCGAATCATTCCCCAGCGCCGCCTGAGCCGCCGAACGACGGTAATACAAATTAACCGGTGTGGCCGTCCAGGTCAAGGCCCGCAGCGCTCCGGTACTGTCGGTCGCATAAGCAATCGCATACGGCGCATAATGCTCAGCATCCACGTCAGTTAAAGGCAGCAATGCCTCAGCGGTCAGCCAGTCCTGCATTTCCGCCGCTTCAATCGTATAGATATCCGCTCCCTCGCTGCCCGCCAACAAACGTTCCCGTTCAGCCGCAAACTCGGTACTGTCTTTGACCGTTAACTCAACCTTGCAGGCATAGGCCTTTTCAAATGCCTTGGCCGCATATTCCATATCCTTGGTAAAACTGGTCAGTTTCAAAGTTTGCCCGGCAAACTGGCGGTCAATCACCCCAACCGTCTCTTCTGTCTTTTGACCTGTATTTTCTTCCTTTTTTTGACTTTCCCCGCCGCAGGCACTGAGACCAAGGCACAGTGCCAGCAGGCAGGCAATCCACTTCTTCTTATTCAATCTTTTTCCTTTCTTTTCCTCTTAACTCAACTTTCCTCATCTGGCGAAAAGCTGTCACTTCTCTGCCGGCCGCAAACAGCCAAGCATGTCTCTCTTTCCTGCAAATACAAGAATGTTCCCTGTTTCCGCAATGACGGAAACGAGCAAAAAGGTATCGCTTTCCCGCAAATACAAATATGATTTTCACGAAAAAATATTTCCGTTAGCAACTCAACTTTCCCATGCCCAGAAAGCCTTTTGAGGGCAGACTACCCGCCCGGCGGAAAGCAAAGCTTTCGACCAAGCTGGTTGCCCGCCCGGGCAGAAAGCGAAGCTTTCGACCAGGGGGGGGAAGGGGAAGTCAGCCGGTAATCAATTTCCCGGCAAAATAATAGCCATACTGCTCGCCAATTTGGGTAATCCGGGCCTGCGCCTCGGTCAGTTCCTGAAACCGGCGGATAAAGTCGGCAGCTTTCTCTTTTTCCACAAATAACTCATACTCCACCTTATCACTGTAATCAATTTGCCCGGTGGAAATGCTCTGCCGCTCCAGTTCATAGCTGACCTTATCGTTCCAGTTATAGGGGCATTCCAGCGCCAAAACAGCAAAAAGCTGCCGGTACACCGGCGGATTATCAGCCAAGCTCTCCCGCACCGCTTCGGAATACGCCCTAGTCAGACCACCCGTCCCCAAAAGCGTACCACCGAAATAGCGAACCACTACCGCCGTCACATTCCACAGCTCCCGCCCCTGCAAAACACTAAGCATCGGCAGCCCCGCTGTTTTGGACGGTTCGCCGTCATCATCATAGCGCTCCAAAGCAATCGCTCCGGCAATCCGAAAGGCCGAGCAGTGATGGGTTGCTTCCCGGTGCTGTTTTTTAATGGCGGCAATATATTCCACAGCCTCTGCTTCACTGGCCGTTCCCTTGAGATAGCCAATAAATTTGGATTTTTTGATTTCTATTTCCACGCTGGTTTCCTTGGCCAGAGTATAATAATTTTGCATTGCTTCCTCCGCTAAGTTTCTAAGTAGCCTCGCTTTTCATTATATACTTCCTTCAGTCTGACCTGATTCATCGCCTGATCAATCTCCCGCCGGCGAATAATATCAGGAAAGCTTCGAACATTAACTTGTCTGGCAATCGCTCCGGCAATCTGCAAGTTTTTCTCCAGCAAATAACCCCGCTGCACGCCGATTGCCAGCCCGCCCAAAATCGAGGACTGAATGATATCCTCAGTCTTATCTTTGGGTGGATAGGACACATAGGCAATCTTGGAACGGGACAGGCCGTAAATCGTTTCCGGCGTTTGCACAAAAAAATATTTAATCCGGTACGTCCGCATCCATTTTTGCAGCTTTTCCGTTTCCGTCGGCCGCCAAATACCGTCTAATCCCAGCCGGCGCAGTGCTTCCACATCCGTTACCACCGCATAGGGATGATATTTGGACAGCAGCTCAATGTTATCGGCACCGGCCTGAACCACCGCCTTTTGGCCTTCTTCCACCATCGCCAGCACCTCCTCGGCTTTTTCCAGTGCCCGAGGCGAAAAGGTCTGTCCGGCAAAAACAATGGTGTCACATTCCCGGATATGATTATGAAATTTATGTTTCAACGCCTTTAAATCGCTTTCGGCCGGTTCATAGCCATTAGACATAAAGCTGTATTCCTTGGTTTTAGCGACATCCGTCATCGTGGTCAGCATTTTCGGCTCACCGCTGATGCCGATAAAATCCGACACAATCCGCCGCTTGTCTAGGAAGTTTTTAATAAAACGGCCGCCAATCCCGCCAGAAAAACCAATCACAAAAGGCTCGCCCTGCAAAATCTTCATGATATGAGCCGAATACACTCCGCTGTCGCCAATCATCAGGCTTTCTTCCAAGATCTTATTCTGGCCGTCCGCTTTCCAGCCCGATACCTTAATCTGCCTGATTAGATAAGGATTGATTAACACCGTTAAAATCAAAGCCCTTCCTCCTCATTATTCTCTCAACCGTAAGACACTTATATCCGGAACAATAAATCAAAATATGTCGGAAATGGCCACTGCTTCTCCTCAACCAATTCCTCCAGGGCATCGCAGTCCAAACGGATTTCTTCCATTTCCGGCAGAATGGTATCCCGAAAATAAAGCGCCCGGTCACCGGTTTCCTTGATATTGTAGGCTTTGGCCAGATTGGCCTCGACCCCGGCCGTATGCTTTTGCGTTTCACCGCAGTAACGCAGGATGCGCAGCAAATTATTTTTTTCCTCCGCCAAAAACTCTTCCGGCGTAAAGTCCGCTAAACGCCGCAGATTTTCCGCTACCTGCCGGGCATAAACATAACAGGCCGGCAAAATCTCCTTGCGCGCCATTTCAATCATCGTCTTGGCCTCAATATTGATGACCTTGCAGTAATCCTCCAGCATAATTTCCGCTCTGGCCAGCGTTTCCTTAGGCGACATCACGCCGTTGCGGTCAAACACTTCAATGAATTCCGGCCGGCACATTTCCAGAAAAGCATCAACCGACGTCCGCAGCACCGGCAGACCGCGCCGTTTCGCTTCTTCCGTCCACTCTTTGGAATAACCGTCGCCGTCAAAAATAATACGCTGATGTTCACGGATGTTCTCGGTAATGACTGCTTTCAGCTCGGCCGCCACATCCTCCGCTTTTTCCAGCCGATCGGCAATCCGCCGCAAATGTTCGGCGACAATGGTATTGAGTGTAATGTTAGGCCCGGCAATCGAAGCCGATGACGAGCACATCCGAAACTCAAACTTATTGCCGGTAAAGGCAAACGGCGAAGTGCGGTTGCGGTCGGTCACGTCCTGAAAAATCGTGGGAATACTATCCACATGCAGCTCCAGCACATCTTTCACCTTTGACGCCCGCAAATCACCCTCTAAAATCTGGCGGATAATATCGGACAGCTGATCGCCCAAATAAATGGAAATAATCGCCGGCGGCGCTTCATGCCCGCCCAGCCGCCGGTCGTTGGCAGCACTGGAAATCGATGCCCTCAGGAGCGGCGCATATTCGTCAACAGCCGCCATCACCGCCGATAAAATCAAAAGGAACTTGGTGTTTTGATGCGGCGTTTCGCCCGGCTCCAAAAGATTCCGTCTTTCCGTGCCCAGCGACCAGTTGCAGTGCTTGCCCGAGCCATTAACCCCTTCAAATGGTTTCGGATGCAAAAGGCAGACCAGGCCATGATGATTGGCCACCTTAACCAAAGTGTCCATTACCAGCTGATTATGGTCAGCTGCAATATTGGCCACCGAAAAAACCGGCACGATCTCATGCTGAGCCGGAGCAACCTCATTGTGCTTGATCTTGGCATACACGCCCATTTTCCACAGCTCAATGTCCAACTCTTTCATAAACGCAGCAATATTTTCCTTAATGCTGCCGAAATAATGGTCTTCCATTTCCTGCCCCTTGGGCGGATTGGCCCCAAACAGCGTCCGGCCGGTCAAAATCAAATCCTTGCGCTTTTGGTACAGGCGCTTATCAATTAAAAAGTATTCCTGCTCGGCCCCGACCGAAGGGGTGACTTTTTCGGTTTCGTTATCGCCAATCGCCCGCAGCACCCGCAGACACTCCCGACTGACTGCCTGCATGGAGCGCAGCAGCGGAGTTTTTTCATCGAGCGCTTCGCCCCAGTAGGAGCAAAAGGCGGTTGGAATATACAGTGTTTTATCCTTGATAAAGGCCGGACTGGTCGCGTCCCAGGCCGTATAGCCCCTGGCCTCAAACGTCGCTCTAAGGCCGCCGTTGGGAAAGGAGGAAGCATCCGGTTCGCCCTTAATCAGCTGTTTGCCGGAAAACTCCATCGAAATCCCGCCGCCGATAAAGGGTTCAATAAAGGACTCATGCTTTTCCGCCGTCCGGCCCGTCATCGGCTGAAACCAATGACAGTAATGGGTCGCCCCCTTTTCAATCGCCCAGTCTTTAATGGCGCTGGCGACTACATTGGCCACGCCCGCGTCCAGCTCCTCGCCGTTATCGATCATTTTTTTCAGTTTTTTATAAACATCCTTGGGCAGCCGCCGCCGCATGGTCAAATCGTCAAACACATTTTGACCGAAAAAATCTGTTACCTTTAAGTGATTCTGCATTTCGCCGCTATATTCCGCGTTCATTGCTATTCCTTTCCTGTCTGCTGACAGCCTTATCTTATATACTCAACTTTCCCCTGCTCGAAGCGCTGCGCACTTCTGCTCGGACGAGCAGTCCGCATAGTCTTTTTTCGCTCTGTCCCAGCTCGCCCGTTTCCGCTATCTCAACCACCGACCACTCCTTTTTCATCGCAGAGCCTGCTGCTCAAAGAGCCGGCACGGGCTGCTTAATTAATGATGCGGAAGCTGACTGTTTAATCAAAAAATCCGCTGTCCGGTTTTGGATTTTTCGGTTTCTCCTGACCGGATGTATTCGGATTGGTTTCCGAGGAATTGGGCTCCTTTGGATTCGGCTCCGAATGATTTCTCTCGTTATTTCTGTTGTTATCACCGGAAGAATCCGGGTCAAAAAAGCCGTTATCCGGCTGCTCATTGGTATGCGGACCATGCACCGTACAGTATTCACCAATCATGGAAAACGGAATTTCATAAGCGGCATCGGCTACCGGCAGCGGCACCGACGGATCCCAACCACTGGGCATATCCTTTTCCCGTCTTTGAATCATCACCTTTTTCTGAACCAGTTCCGGCGGACAAAACTCGGTAGCAAAAAGTCCCGATACGCTACAAATTTCCACCGCCTTATGTACGTCACACGGCTCGGTCGGTTCCGTTCCGACCGCAAAATATTCCTCAATCACCGTCGAGCCCCGCTCGTCCAAATTGCAAAGGTCCTCGACCGGCATCAAACCCGACTCGGCGCAAACCGGGCGGCGAACAATACCGGCCGGCACTTCAAAGCTCTTATTTGGCAGTCCTTCATGTACCGCCGCCATTACTTTGGCCCAAATCAAATTATGCGTGCTCTGCGAAATATGGTTCATACTCTTTGGCTGGTCATAGCCCAGCCAAATCGCCGCTGCATAATAGGGGCTATATCCGACAAACCACAGGTCATTCGAGTCCTGCGTAGTTCCGGTCTTACCGGAGATGGTCATGCCCTTGACCGCTGCCGTCGTACCGGTTCCCTTGCGGACAACATCCAGCATTGCATCTGTCAGCAGGAAAGCGGTTGTTTCCTTAATTGCCTGATGGCTTTCCGGCGTTTTGTCAATCAGCACATTTCCCTTATCATCTAACACTTTGGTATAAAAAATCGGTTCAATATACACGCCTTTATTGGCAATCGCCCCGTAGGCAGCCGTCATTTCCAGCGGTGTCACACCCGTCCGGATACCGCCCAGCGGCATGGCGTAAACCGCATCGCCTTCGGCCTGCAGCTTACTGAAGCCCAGTTTTTTCAAATATTCAAAACCCAGCTCCGGCGTAATATCGGCAATCGTCCGAACCGCAATGATGTTCATCGACTGGGCAATTGCTTCCCGCACGGTAGTCAGGCCTTTATATACTTTGTTCCAGTTCTTCGGCGTATAGCTTTGACCATTCGGCAGCTTAATCGCCACCGGCGCATCGTTGATCGTCGTTGCCAGCGTATAGCCCTTGGCATCCAAAGCAGCCGCATAGGCAGCTACCGGTTTAAAAGTCGAGCCCGGCTGACGCTGCGCCTGCGTTGCCCGGTTAAAGGTCAGGTTGCCGGACTTATCTCCCCGGCCGCCGGTCAGCGCCTTGACCTCGCCGGTATGATAATCCATAATCACCATGGCCGACTGCGGCTGCGGCACATAAACCGCTTTTTCCGCTAAAATCTCACTTTCGGCAAAGCCCAGTTCCTGCTTATATTGGACAATAAAGGCTTCGGCCGCGGCTTTATCCTTAAACTCCCCTTCTTTATAGTGATGGGTTACTTCCTCCCCTCGTTTGGTCGAGAGCGAATACATCAACTTGACTTCGTTGTGATTGCCGTTCGGGAAAAAGTTCTTATCGTCGGCATAAACATCGTCCAGCTTTTTTTGAATGCTGAGGTCCTGCGTTACATAAATGCTTAATCCGCCGCTGTGAATCAAGCGATAGGCCTGCGCTTCGGTATAATTTTTTTGAATTTGCAAGTCCTCGGCCAGCCGCAGGATGACCTCGTCCACAAAATAGGTGTAATTGGACATATTACCGGCCAGCTGCTGATTAATGCTGCGGATATTGCCGTACACGTCCTCATTGATGGCCTGATCATACTCGGCCTGAGTAATATATTTTTGCTCCAGCATTTTCTTTAAAATCCGCTGCTGCCGCTCCCGGTTGTTTTCCGGCTTGCTGATCGGATCGTACCGGCTGGGTGCATTCGCGACGCCGGCAATACAAGCCGCTTCCGCAATGGTCAGTTCCCAGGCGTTTTTGTTAAAATACGTCTGCGCCGCAGTCTGCACACCGTTGCTGTTCTTGCCGAAAGGCGCGGAATTTAAATACAGTTCCAAAATCTTCTTCTTGGCATATTCCTTGCCCCGGCCGTCCTCGGCTAACTTTTTTTCCAGCTGCACCGCCAAATACTGCTCCTGCAGTTTACGCTCAATTTTTTTACCCGGGTCTTTTAAGACATTCATCTTAACGACCTGCTGCGTCAGGGTCGAACCGCCCTCAGAAAAGCTTCGGCTCTTGATATTGGCTACGATTGCCCGCATAAAGGCATACATATCAAAGCCGTTATGCCGCCAGAATCTTTCATCCTCAACCGCTACCACGGCATCAATCATGCATTGCGGAATCTGTTCATATTCCAGATAAATCCGATTGGCATTGGCCGCCGACAGCTTTTGAATTTCATTGCCGTTCTGATCATAAATAATCGAGGCATAGCCAACCGGCACCACCGTTTCCAAAATATTGTCAATACTCGGCGCTTTATCAATGATTGCCTTATAAACACCGATTGCCGCCGCGCCGCCCAGCACGCCGACAATAACCACCGCAAAAACAATTACCTTCAAAACCACGGAATTAATTAAATTGGTCGTTTTTTTCGCTTTTGAATGAAGCTGCTCTTTTTGTTTTTTTCTTCCCTGTTTCCCAAAGTTCATTTTTAACCTCCTGATGCCCGCGATTTTTTCAGGCTTCTATCGTAAAATCAAGCCGCCCGGCTTGCTCTTTCGCTTGGTGAAATCCTCGGCCGCATGGCCCTCTATCCGGCGAAAAGCTCTTTCTCCCAGACAATGTTTTTATTATACCAAATCTAAAAATAATTAGGAAGTCTTTCTTGATGAATTTAATGGTTTTATAATCTTGCTAATTTCCATTTTAAGCAAAGAAAAAAACAGTAAACCTTTTTTGATTTACTGTTTCGCAAGCTGCTATTTTCAATTAAACAAACTGGGACTTATCATCCGGTTTTCACCGTCAGATCAAATGCTGCGCATTTGCCGCTCTTTCAGGCTTTGAGAATATCAAAATATTTTTTGGTATTGAGCCTGTGTATTTGTCCTGAAAAATCCTCAGGCCGCCGACCATTTGCTGGACGAAGCGGAGCGCCAAATCAATGCCTTGGCGCATTTTCCAGAAAAGTTCCCCTTGGCTAAAGATCCTCTGCTTGCCTCTTGGGGAATCTGTTTTGCTAAAGTAAATAATTACCTTGCTTTTTATATTATTTCCGAAGAGCGGATTTGTATCATCAGGTTTTTATATATCAAAAGCAATTGGAGTGCTATCCTGAAAGGTGATTTTTCGAGAGGATAGCATTTAATAGTACAGCACCCAAGATGACAAGCATAATCGCACATATCCCCACAACGATATTAAGTCCTTGTTCTTTCGGCATTTTTCTCGCCTTAAGGAAAAGTAAAATGCCGACAAACATCATAATGATTGGCACCAAAATAAACATTATATTTTCCCTCCAAGCTCTGTTTTATTCTAGTTTCCATTTATTTTCATCTCTATTTGCGCAATGCTGATTTTGCTTAATACCCACTTCCCCCGCCGGATAATGCCTTTATTATACCAAATCTGAAAATAATTAGGAAGTCTTGCTTGATGAATTTAATGGTTTTATTTGCAGTTTTATTCTGGCTATAGCTTTGTATTTAATTGTTTATGTTAGAAAACCGAGATTTACCAACGTTTCATATTTTTATCAAACTTCTCTGTATAAGCTTGCTTTAATTCATCTGCGGTAATGCCATAGCAAAGCATTACATCATTGTAGTACATCAAAACATCTGCCATTTCCTCGATGAGGTCTTTTCTCAATTCTTCGTCAGTAGAGGCTTTTAAACCGCTATTTTTCTTAACAATATCAATAACCTCTCCGATTTCTCCGATCATCCAAAGCAGTTTGTTTTGTCCTATTTCAGGGCAAATGGGCTCCCATTTGTGTTTGTATTTATCTTGCAAGGCTTTCTGCATTTCTTGCATCTCACTCATATTAAAACCAGACATCGTATGTTCCCTCCGCCAAATTCAAATTTTTCTCGCTATTTTTGTTATATTATACCATCTTTAAGGTATTTTTCCTACTGTCAGATTTCCTGCCAGCATTCAAATCTTCCTATAATCTTTTTATCATAGTACCATTTGGCCTTTGAGGTGCAGGTTATTCTTTTTCGGTTTTTGCTTTATCTGTTTTCATTACCAAAAACGGCAAAGGCGACTTGGCGGTAATGAGTATTGAAACCTATGAACAACTAATTAGGCGCTATGAATTATACAGCCTGCTTGAGGATGGGCTGTCTGACCAAGCTCTATTTTATTCTAGTTTCTATTTATTTTTATAATGGTTCAGTTTTTCCGCTCCTTAATTCAAATGCTTATAACTCTGCAATCTGCTCGGCGGTCAAGCCAGTGTACTTCATAATCGCCGGAATGAGCAGACCGTCCGCTTTCATATTTCGGGCGGTTTGCAGCTTTTCGCTGCGGCGGCCTTGCTTCTCGCCGCACTGGAGACCACGCTTCTCACCGAGTTGGATGCCGCATTATTCGCCCCGTTTCTCGCTAATCCGAATCCCCTTATCAATACCCGCCTCCAGCAGCGTCGCTCAGTCAGATTCATAGCGAAGCGCCGTTTCGTATCGCAATCGTTCTTTTTTGTCCGCGTAAAACTGATTCATAACCGTATTGACATATTACATAACTGCGTTCCTCCTTCCCAATTCTTCCCGAACTGCTTGGTCTTCGGTTTGAATAAACCGCAGCCAGCGCTCTAAATCTGTATCTTCTGTGGTTTTTAGCTTGGTCAAATCCAAAAAATGAAACTCCAAATCATCCGAAAACGGCTGAAAAGTTTTTACATTCATTACCCGATAAATCGAATGAAGTTCTTCTGTCAGCGGAAATTCCTCGCCTAAGATATGGATACTGACACAACAGGCTACCCACTGCCGGATTTTCAATCACGATATTCTTAAACGCATCCTTATCCAGTTCCAGCACTACTGACAAGAAGTCCTGCAAAATAATAATATTTTCCGGCCGTCCGAATAATTTTTTAAAAGCATAATCATTGCGGACAGTAAAACACATATTGTCAACCGGTTCAATGTTTTTCTGGTTTTCCGCCGCTTCCGCTAATTTCTGTGTTTTGGGTGTTTTAAGCTTTTTATCTTTGGACATTGCTTTCTCCTTTCATTATACTAAAATATTTTATCCCCGATAATACGTTCCTATAAATATTTTAGCAAAAAGGGAAATGGAGAGGTAATTTTTCTAAGATTAATCATAAATCCCCCTCCAAGCTCGGCGCTTTTACTCCTTCAGTACCCCCTTATTCTTAGCCAGATAATCGGCGGCTGAAAGCACTGTCAGCAGCACCATGAAAAAGATCAAAATCAAATTAACGGTCGGCATAAATGCGTGATCCAGCGGCAGCGGCAGGAGTAAGACCGGCAATGCCACCAAAGTAAAAGCAGTCTTGACCTTGCCCCAAAATCCGGCGGCAATGACCTGCCCCTTTTCTGCGGCAATCAGGCGAAAGCCGCTGATTAAAAATTCCCGGCTGATAATCACCACCGTTGCCCAGGCCGGCACAATCTGGCTTTCGGTTAAATAAATCAGCGCCGCCCCGACCAGCATCTTGTCGGCCAGCGGATCCATGAACTTACCGAAATTAGTAATCATCTTATATTTGCGAGCAATATAGCCATCGGCAAAATCGGTCAGCGCCGCCACAATAAACAGACCCACGCCGATATACCGCCCCCAGGGAAAGGGCAGCAAATACAAAGCCAACAGGAAAAACGGAATCAGAATGATTCGAAACATCGTTAATTTATTCGCTAAGTTCATCTATTTCTTCTCCTATCAAGTCATACTCATTGACCGCGGTAATCCTGACCCTGACCATATCGCCGGATAAAAGCTCCCGTCTGCTTTCGACAAACACATAACCATCCACCTCCGGCGCATCCCGGTAAGTGCGGCCGATATAAACCCCATCCTGCGGCAAATATGCGTCAATCATCACCCGAAACTCACGGCCAATTAGCTCCTCGTTTTTGGCAAAGGTAATCACCTGTTGAGCCAGCATCAGTTCCTTTTGCCGCTTTTTCTTGAGCCGGGCCGGTACCTGCTCCTTCATCCGAGCCGCCGGCGTATTCTCTTCCTTGGAATAAGGGAAGACCCCTACCCGGTCAAACTTCATTTCCTGCAAAAACGCCAGTAAATTAGCAAAGTTTTCTTCGCTTTCTCCCGGAAAACCGGTAATAAAAGTAGTTCGCAGACAAATATCCGGAATTTCCCGGCGCAGTTTGGCAACGAGTGCCCGCAGCTGAGCCGCTGTTGACTTACGCGCCATTTTCCTTAAAATCTCATCGTCGGCATGCTGCAAAGGCATATCCAAATACGGCAGGGCATAGCCCTTTTTTATAGCGGCAATCAGCTCGTCCGTTACGTCTTCCGGGTAAACATAGAGCAGCCGAATCCAGTCAATGCCCTCCACCGCCGCCAGCTTTTCCAGCAGTTCGGGCAGCGCCCGCCGGCCATACAAATCCACGCCGTATTTGCCCACGTCCTGCGCCACCAAAATCAGCTCCCGCTTGCCCTGCGCTGCTAAATACTTGGTTTCCTCCACCAAACTGTCCATTTCCCGGCTGCGAAACTTCCCTCTTAATTTGGGAATAATGCAATAGGTGCAGTGATTGTCGCAGCCCTCGGCAATCTTTAAAAAGCCATAGTATTTGCCGCTTTCCGAAATTCTTTCCAAAAAAACCGCAGCGTCATAGTCGGGACTGTCAAAAATTTCCCGGCTCTGCCCGGCCATAATGCTCTCAACCAGTTCCTCAATCCGGTCGGTATTGGTCGCACCCAATACCCCGTCCACCTCTGGAATCTCCCGGCGGATTTGCTCCCGGTAAAGTTCCGATAAACAACCGGTGACAATAATTTTAGGCAGGCGGCCGGCCTTTTTTTCTTCCGCCAACGCCAAGATCGAGTCGACACTTTCCTTTTTTGCGTCGTGAATAAAACTGCAGGTATTAATGATTGCAATATCCGCTTCCTCGGGCGAAAGCACAATCCGGCAGCCCTTTTTGCTCAGCCGCCCCAGCATCACCTCAGTATCAACCAAGTTCTTATCACAGCCCAGTGATTCTACATATATTTTATATTCCACATTTTCTCCTATTACTTTATTAACCCAATTTCCCCTACCAAAACACTACGTACTTTTCTTCCCGGGCGGGTGGTCTGCCCCTGGTCGAAACGCTATGCGTTTCTGCACGGGCGGGCAACCTGCCTGATCGAAAGCTCCGCTTCAAACAAAATTCTCCATTTCCGCAGCAGCCAAAAGCCAAGCAGAACGGCACCGTCTTTTTTTGCAGACGAACCCATTTTTTAGCAAGCAAATCTAATGTCTTTTCACCTATCATCCGCTCTATTTTTTGCGCTTTGCGCTCGTGCTGCGGTCAGACAGTTTTTCATCAGCATGGCAATCGTCATCGGCCCAACACCGCCCGGCACCGGCGTCAAATACGCCGCGTGGCCAAGACTGTCATCCACATCGCCGCACAGCTTGCCGTCCGGCAAACGATGAATCCCTACGTCAATCACTGCTGCCCCCGGTTTAATATAGTCGCTGGTAATCATCTTGGCTTTTCCCACCGCCGCCACCAGGATATCCGCCCGCCGGCAAATCTCTTTTAAGTTTTGAGTTTTAGAATGGCAAATCGTAACCGTGCCGTGGGCATTTAGAAGCAACAATGCCATTGGCTTGCCGACAATATTGCTGCGCCCGACGACCACACATTCCTGACCGGCGACCGGTATTTGATAATGCTTCAGAAGTTCCATTACCCCGGTCGGCGTACAAGGGGAAAGCGCTGCTTTTTGCAAAGCCAATTTCCCCATATTCTGCGGATGAAAGCCATCCACATCTTTCTCCGCTGAAATAGCCGCTAACAGCCGCTCGCTATTTAAATGCTCCGGCACCGGCAGCTGCAATAAAATCGCATGAATCGCCGGATCCGCATCTAGGCGCTCCAACAGTGCCAATACCTCATCTTCCCGGCTGTCCGCCGGCAAATGATAGGTTTCCGCTCGAATCCCAACCTTGGCGCAGGCTCTTTCCTTGTTTCTGACATAAATCGCGCTGGCCGGGTCATCATCCACCCAAACCACCGCCAAAGCCGGCTGAATCCCGGCGGCCAGGCACTGCTCCACCTCCGCTTTCAGCTCGGTCAGTATTTTTTCTGAAACCGCTTTTCCATCTATAATCTGCATGTCCGCTCCTTCCAAGCATTCTGCTTCATTCCTTCGCTGCGCTTGATCTTTTGCCGTTCTTGCTTACTGTCCCAGCTTCCCCCTGTTCACAGTGCTGCACACTTCTGTCCAGGCGGGCAATCTGCCCGAAAAGACTGTTTTGACGAACACGGGAAGTTGACTTACTGCTTAAAATCCCATTCCAGCAATCCCCAATCAGCCGAGTGCTCCGATTCGTTTCTTTTTAGTCAATTTTTTTCAATTTCCCGCTTAGAATAGCCCCACAATCCGACCATCCACTACATCAATCTGCTCGGCCGCCGGCTGCTTGGGCAACCCCGGCATAGTCATGATATCGCCGGTCAGGCAAACGATAAAACCCGCCCCGGCAGAAAGACTGATTTCCCGGACTGTAATGGTAAAGCCCTCCGGCCGGCCCAACTGCTTGGGGTCGTCCGACAAAGAGTATTGCGTTTTGGCAATACAAACCGGCAGTTCTTCCATGCCCAGCGCCCGGATTTGCTTGATTGTATTTTGGGCCGCCGGTGAAAAGGACACTGCCGCCGCTCCGTAAATTTCCCGGGCAATCCGCTCCACTTTTTCCTCAATCGGCATCAGCAAAGGATAGAGCGGCTGATAGTGACTGGCCTTGTTGTCCATCACGCGCATCAGCGTTTCGGCCAGCGCCGTTCCGCCGGCGCCGCCCTTCGCCCAGACCTCGGCCGGACAAAAATCCGCCCCCAGCCTTTGGCAAGCCTTTTCAATCACGGCAATTTCCTCTTCACTGTCAGTTACAAAGCGATTGACCGTCACTACCACCGGCACGCCGTATTTGCCAATATTTTCGATATGCTTTTCCAAATTAACAATCCCCCGGTGCAGCGCCTCGACATTCGGCTCAGCCAAGCTTTCCCGGCTGACGCCGCCATTGTATTTCAAGGCTCTGACCGTGGCCACCAGCACCACCGCCGCCGGTTTTAAGCCGACTGCCCGGCACTTAATATCCAAGAACTTTTCCGCCCCCAAATCCGCACCGAAACCAGCCTCGGTAATCACATAATCGGCCAGCTTCAAGGCATACTTAGTCGCCCGAACGCTGTTGCAGCCGTGAGCAATATTGGCAAACGGTCCGCCATGAATAATGCAGGGAGAATTCTCCAAAGTCTGTACTAAATTGGGCTTAATCGCATCTTTAAGCAAAGCCGCCATAGCGCCCTCCGCTTTCAGGTCGCCGGCTCTGACCGGCTCGCCGTCAACACTATATGCCACAATAATCCGGCGCAGGCGCTCTTTCAAATCGTCTATATCCAATGCCAAACACAAAATCGCCATCACCTCGGAGGCAACGCTGATTTGAAAACTGTCCTCACGCATAACGCCATTGCCCTTGCTGCCCAAACCAACCGCAATATGGCGCAGCACCCGGTCATTCATATCCATGACCCGCTTCCAGACAATCCGCTTGACGTCAATCCGCAGAGCATTTCCCTGCTGCAAATGATTATCCAGCATCGCCGCCAGCAAATTGTGGGCGCTGGTCACAGCATGAATATCGCCGGTAAAATGCAGATTGATATCCTCCATCGGAATAACCTGCGACCAGCCGCCGCCGGCTGCGCCGCCCTTCATGCCCATACACGGCCCCATTGATGGCTCACGCAGCGCAATCACTGCCTTTTGCCCCAAACGGTGAAAAGCCTGTCCCAAACCGACCGTCACCGTGGTCTTGCCCTCTCCGGCCGGAGTCGGATTGATTGCTGTCACCAAAATCAGCTTGCCATCCGGATTATCTTTCACTCTATCCCACAGTTCATCGGACAGTTTGGCCTTATCATAGCCATAGGGAATCAACTCGCTTTCCTGAATCCCGAGTCCTGCCGCCACTTTCCGAATGTCCTCTTTTTTCGCCTGACCGGCAATTTCAATATCACTCAGCATGTTTTATCCTTTCTGCGTTACAGCCTGTTTTTATCACTACCCTACCAATGTTGCGCCCTCTATCTCGCCGTTTATCTTAGCACTAATTTCTATCGCATGGCCTGCAAAAATTTCCTTTTCATCCCCATAATATAATGTTAATCCTCCTGCCTCGCTGATGGACAACTCCCCAAGATATAAGGAATTATAAAAGTACTCTTCTGTTAAACTGTCCGCTTCCTCCGAGTCTATCCAATCTTCGGCCGTTTCCCATAATTCTTTTACGATAAATTCCCGTATTTTAGAATCTCGGTTTTCGATATCCTCAATAAACTTTTTCAAATGAGAAAAAGATTTCGGCGGCAGCTTATCATTTTTATTTGCATCCAGCATCACACTAACTTTGTTCCCGTTGAAATCAACGCTTCCCTCAAACCATGAATAAGCTCTGTTTAATGTAAATTCACCTATTGCGTCTTTGATTACAACCGGCTTTAAGTATTCCGCAATCAGCGCCTCCAATCTGCTGTCTGATTGACCCTCCCCCATATATTCCAGCAGGCGATAACAGTTATTCGCTACTTCTGCCATATAAGGCTCCAATGTCATAGCCGGTCTTTTCCTGCATTTTATATGGTGTATTTTATAAGGCTCAAATCGATAAATCCAACCTTTTTCTTCCTTTTCCTCCGGACTTACCAGCCATTCAAGCCGTCCCTCAACGTCAGAAAATTCCTTTGTTTCCACATTCACAGATGCCGCAAAATGAACCGACGGCAGGTTGTATCCATCCTTTAGGACTGCCGCTCCATTTACTCCTTTTAAAGTAACAATCAAAAGTTCGACAATTTCTCCGCAAAATTCTTTGTCAAAATCTTCGCTTGTTTTATCAAACGGTCTTTTTAATAAACCACTCATAACCTTTCGCCATCCTCCCCTCTAACCGAAACTCTAATTTTTTCGTAATTTTCACGCTCTATGCCATGATTTTATGAACTCAGCTTTCCCATGCTCGTCAGAACCGTCTTTTTTAGCCAGACCGCCCGGGCAGAAAGCGGCGCTTCCGACAAGGGGTAGGCCGTCCGCCCAAGCGCGCAGCACTTCAATCAGGGAAAAGTTGAGTTATGAATAAAACCAGATTAATCCCTGTTGCGCAGTTCTTCCCAAATATCGTTAATCGCATCATTGACCTCTTCCGGCTCCTGCTCCTGATATTCCGAGGCAAATTCCGCTTCCGGCCGCTCTCCGGCAGCAGGCATAGCTGACGCCTCTTCGGCCGCTGCACCTGCTTCCGCCGCTCCCATCCCTGTGGCGGTCAGCGGCATTTCTTCCGTCACCACCGAGCCGGAACTTTGCTCCGCTACCCCGTCGCCGGCCAATGGCGATAATTTTGGCGTTTCCGCCGACACCGAATGAAAATTATCCTCTGATAAGCCGGCATCTCTTGTCTGGCTGTCAGCTGCATCGGCCTTATCCTTTAGCTGCTGCCATTCCCGCCGGGTGAGCAGCACCTCTCTGGGCTTGGAGCCCTGCTCCTCGCCGACATAACCCGCTTCGGTCAGTTGGTCAAGCAGCCGAGCCGCCCGGTTAAAACCAATCCGGAAATATCTTTGCAGCATCGAAGCCGATGCTCTTTCCTTATCGACCACCAATTCCAAGGCATCGGCAAACAATTCATCCAAATCATCTTTATTATCACTTCCGGCCGCCGTATCGTCCGCCCGGTTTAAATGATTCATCACTTTTTGGTTGTATTGCGTCTGCTGCTGCGTTTTTAAATATTCAACGATATTTTCCACCTCATGGTCGGAAATAAACGCCCCCTGAATCCGCACGGGCTTCGGATAGCCGACCGGATAAAAGAGCATATCGCCCTTGCCCAGAAGCTTTTCCGCTCCGTTCATATCAATAATTGTTCGAGAATCAGTACCGGACGACACATTAAAGGCAATCCGGCTCGGTACATTGGCTTTAATCAAACCGGTGATAACATCAACCGACGGTCTTTGGGTCGCAATAATCAAATGCAGACCGGCCGCTCTGGCCATTTGCGCCAGCCGGCAAATCGCATCCTCAACTTCATTGGAGGCCACCATCATCAAATCCGCCAACTCATCAACAATAATCACAATCTGCGGGAGCTTGGGCGTGTCGCCTTTTTCCTCCACTGCCTGATTGTAGCCCTTTAAATCGCGCACTCCGGCGGCAGCAAATAATTTATAGCGGTCATTCATTTCCTGAACAGCCCAGTTTAACGCTCCGGCCGCTTTTTTCGCATCCGTTACCACCGGAATCAGCAAATGCGGAATCCCGTTGTAAATCGACAGTTCCACCACTTTCGGGTCAATCATTAGAAGCCTGACTTCCTCGGGCTTGGCTTTATAAAGGAGCGACACAATCAAAGTATTGATACACACCGATTTGCCCGAGCCGGTTGCGCCGGCAATCAGTAAATGCGGCATTTTACCGATATCCGTGACCAGTACCCGGCCGGTAATGTCCTTACCCAGACCAAAGGACAGCTTGGTGCTTGACCTTTGAAATTCGGGCGAATCAATGACTTCCCGCAGCATAACCGAGCCCGCTTCCCGGTTCGGCACTTCAATCCCGATGGCGGATTTGCCCGGAATCGGCGCTTCCATTCGGATTCCGGCAGCCGCCAAGTTTAAGGCAATATCGTCCGCCAAATTGACAATCCGGCTGACCTTAACTCCCTGCGCCGGCTGAATCTCATAGCGCGTCACCGTTGGACCCTGACTGACATTAATCACCTTGGCACTGACACCAAAGCTATGCAGAGTTTCCTCCAGCTTGCGGACATTGTTTTCGATCAAGCCGCTTTCTCCGGTCGCGGCCGGCTTTGGTTCCTTTAACATCTCCAGCGGCGGGAAGAAATAACTTCGCGTCGGTTGACTTAACTCCAATTCCGCCTGAATCGCCTGCTGCGCATTGCCCTCCGCCTGCTCTGAACCGGCAATTTCCCCTGCCTTGGAACTGTTTTCAGCGGAGGTTTTCACCGGTTTTTGGCTATTTCCCGTCTGCGCTCGGTTGTCTGCTGTTTCTCCCGCTTCCTGCGCTTGACCGGCTGACCGGCTACTCCCTGCATTGCGGTTTTGCTCCGCTGCCCCCGCCGCCGCCTGGATTTCCTGCGTTTTTGGCATATCCGATGCTTCTTCTGTTTTCGGTACCTCTTGCTTATCTGGCGGCTGCACGGTTTCCGCCGCCCCAGCTACCGTTTCCGCCGCTAATTGGGCGGCAATTTCTTCGACATATTCCGGTCTTTCCGACTCCGGCCGGTTTTGGCCGCTGCCCGCCTCTAAATCCTGGTTTTCCGGCAAAGCACTGTCCGCTTCATCCGCTTTAGCCGCCTGACCGGCTGCCGATGAAAACTCATCCGGCGCATCCTCCAGCGCTTCCTCCCGGTCAAAAAGTCTTACATCAATAAAGGAGCGTTTTTTCTTCTTTTTCTTATCCGCCGGAACGTCAAGAGAGCCGGCAGTTTCTTCTTGCCCCGCTGCCCGGCGTTCCGCCAGCTCCGCCTCAATAATACTTTGCTCCCAGTCCTGACTACCCTCGGCCCTGGCCTGAGCCGCCTGCCGGCGCTCTGCGATTCCCCGCTTAATCCGGGCATAAACCGCCTGCACTAGCCGCTTGATCAACGTCAAAACCTGAACCAGACTGACTTCGGTCAAAACCAATAAAGTCAGGCCGAACAGCACCAGCAAAAAAACAATTCCGCCCCACCGGCCCAGCAGCAGCAAAAGGCAGTCGCCAAACAGACCGCCGATAAAGCCGCCGCTCATTCGGTAGCGCCCCGACACCCGAAAATAATTGGCCAGTGCAGGAAAAAACAAGTATTCACCGCCAATCGTCAGGTTGATTTGCGGTTGCCGGACGGACAAAATATGCACAAAAGCAGACAAAATCAAGAGGGCCGAACTGACCAGCTTAATTTTATCGTCCAATCTTTGATTGCCCTGATTAAAGGCTTTAAACAGCGCCGCCACAAAAATAACCACCGGCAGCAAATACGCCGTAACTCCGGTCAAACCGAATAAAAAATAAGCAAATGCACTCAGCAGCCGACCGCTGCTTTTAAAATAAACAGCAATCGCCAGCAATACCGCCAGCCCCATCAGCGCCAGCATAATTGCCTCATACTGCTTGACCGGCATTTGCCGCGTCCGCCGTTTGGCGGCCGGTGTCCGTTTAGCCGCTGTTTTTCCGGCATTTTTCCGCGGCAGAGTTACCGTCTTTGGCCGTTCTTCCCTACTTCCACTATTTTTCCGCTGATTTGCCATTGTCTTCCCACCTTAAACTTTTTTAACTCAAATCATGTTCCAGCTAAAATGCTTTTTACCCTTTACTTTGTATTTACTCCGCGCTTCTGCCCGCGTCTGCATAATACCCGTATGTGCCATAGGGTAAACGCCTTTTACCGGTAAACCGGTCCGAACTTTAACCCTTAGATCAGGCTCAGGATAATCGCCAGGATACCCATGCCGAAGCAATAATACGCAAAGTAATATAATTTTCCCTTACGGATAATCCCCAACAGCCATTTAATACAAAGAAAACCGGAAATCGCCGCTACCACTGCTCCCAAAAGATAAAGCCCCAACGTCCCGGCACTTAAACTCTCGGCTGCGCCGTCATGGATTTGCAGCACTGCCGCTCCCAAAATTGCCGGAATCGACATAATAAAAGAAAACCGCACCGCCAGCTCCGGTGTCAGCCCCCGAACTCTGGCCGTCACAATGGTTGAGCCCGACCGGGACACGCCCGGCAGCGTAGCAAATCCCTGCGCTATGCCAATCAGCAGCGCATCCCAAAAGCTCATCTCCTTTTCGGCTTTTTTACCCGCCGGCACCTTAATCGTATACAGCAAAACTGCACCGGTCAGAATTAGTCCCAGCCCCGGAATCAACGTACCGGTGTATGCCTCTTCAATCGTCTTTTTGAGCAGCAGACCCAAAACCGCCGTTGGAATCATCGACAACAAAATATAGCAGACAAAGTATTTTTTGTCATTATTTAAAACCTGCCGCCATTTTATTTTGCCGGTCAGCGCCAAAACAAAGCGCCCGACCAATAACAAGCCTTCCTTGATTAAATCCAAAATTTCTTTATAAAAAGCAGCAAAAACCGCTGCCAATGTGCCGACATGAAGCAGCACCTCAAACAAAATGCCGCTGCCCTGCCAGCCCAGCATATTGCCGAAAATTGCCAAATGGCCGGAACTGCTGACCGGCAGAAACTCGGTCAGCCCCTGAATCAGCCCCATAATAATCGCCTTTAAAACTTCCATTTTAATTCTCCCCTGCCTTTTCTCCCAAGCCGAATTCCTGATGCAAAGCTGCCACCGCAGCCGCCGTCTGCGGACTGGAAATCAGACAGGCAATGGTTGACAGCGAATCCGCCGTCTGTAAAATTTCAATTCCCCGCTTCATCAAAGCCGACAGGATTCTGGCCATCACACCCGGCACACCGGTCATGCCTTCGCCAATCAGGCTGATTTTGGTACAGCCATCCGTCCGCCGGTAGCAGGCATCATATTTTTGCAGCACCGCTTCAGCCGCACCGGTTTTATCGGCATCAATGGTGAATGCCCGCAAATCGGGAAAAATATTGATGATATCAATCGACACTCCCGCTGCCGCCAGTTCCCGAAAAAAGTCCTCGTCCGCCAGCTTGCCCTCAATCCGGTACTGCACCCGTTCCGTCCGGCAGGCAATCGCCGTAATCGGCCGGTGCTTACCCGTCTGGTTTAAATAACGGTACTCGGTAATCGCCGTGCCCTTGTGTTCACTGAAAGTATTTTTGATAATCAGCGGAATCCCCGCACGCCGGGCAACCTCAACCGCTTTTTTATGAATAACCTTGGCGCCGCTGTCCGCCATCTGAAAGACTTCATTATAGCTGATTCCCTCTAAGGTTACAGCCTGACCGCACAGCTTCGGGTCGGTCGTCATAATCCCGTCGACATCGGTATAAATCTCTACTTTTTCCGCGTCCAGCGCTTCCCCCAGCAACGCCGCCGTCAAATCCGAACCGCCTCGGCCGAGGGTGGCCAGTTCCCCTTCCAAAGAGCGTCCCTGAAAGCCAGCCACTACCGGCACCAGACCTTCCCGCAGTGCCGCCCGCAAAGGGACGGCGTCAACCGACAGCACCTCCGCCCCGGTATAATTATTATCCGTAATAATACCCGCCCGGCCGCCGCTGTATGCTTCCGAGGCAATGCCGGCCTTTTGCAGCTCACCTGATAAAACCACCGCCGAAATAATCTCACCGGTACCCATCAGCAAATCCAGTTCCCTTTTACTTAAGCTGCCTTGATTGCCGCCCA
The DNA here is from genome assembly GCA_002999035.1 of Lachnospiraceae bacterium oral taxon 500. NCBI lineage: Bacteria > Bacillati > Bacillota > Clostridia > Lachnospirales > Lachnospiraceae > Lachnospiraceae bacterium oral taxon 500. Next base: position 1,380,334 of record CP027241.1, on the reverse strand, counting down.
GCAAAGACAGCAAGGTATCCGTCGCATAGGGCGAGTTCAGCCGACCCATAGCCGAAACCACCACCACCACACCATCAAATAATTCTTTTGCTTTTTTTATCTTTTCCAGCACAAAACTCCGGCCGTTTTCATCAGCCATACTGGTGCCGCCAAACTTTTGAATGATAATTCTCATAACTACTTTAAACTCTTTTCCCGTTTATTTTCTTAACTTAGGTCAACCACATCATCTTAACTGCCTGTTATCCTGCTTTTTGAAACCTATGGCTAAAAACAGGAGAGAACCAGCCTTTCCGATAATATTATACAGAAAAACACCCGCCTTTACAATAAAAACTTAAATTTCTTCTTGTTTTTCCTTTCGGAAAATGACTTGCTTCAGAAAATGTCTTTCTGTTAAACCGCCCTCGGAGATGGTTAAATATACAAGCTAAAAACAATGCCGCTCAGCAAAAAAAGGGGCTGCTGCATTTATTTCCAGCCAAACTATTGTCTATAACAATAACGGTTGAAATTGAAATAATGCAGCAACCCTTTGTTTTAAATGAAATTATCTTTTGTCGTTTAGTTTCTAACTCAACTTTCCCCTGATCGAAGTGCTGCGCACTTCTGCCCGGGCGGGCATTCTGCCATAGTCTTTTTTGGCTCTATCCCGCTCAGAGAGCGGGTGCCCTGATCGAAACGCTTTGCGTTTCTGCCCGGGCGGGCGGTCTGCATGGACTCACTCTCGCAATTTGCTTCGCAAATCGCATTCCGTTCCTGCCCATGCAACGAGCCTAAAAAAGACTGTTCTGACGAACATGGGAAAGCTGAATTTTAATTAATAATCTGATAAATATAAATGGAGAAAGGTCCGGTATAAACCTGATTGGTAGATTCATACAGTCTTTCTACAAAGACTTCAAATCCGCCAAAATCCATCATTCTTCCACTTGTCGGAATAACCTCAAAGCCATAATACTTGTATTCGCCTTCCCCGCCTTCAAACGGTTTATAAGTGACGGGAATTTCATTTCCTTTATAATCAACCAATCTCAGCCCCTCGACCGATCCTACTTTACCATCCGTCGTAAGCCAAATGCTCTTGTCGCTGTAGGATTGACCGATCACCACAATCGGCTGCGCTTTAATCCTAACGCCTCTCCTGATTTCTTCATAGCTTTGCACCGGCTGAACCGGTTCCGGCTCATTTTTCGGCTGCTCTACCACCTGAACACCCTTCCACACCACTTCTTTATCAATCGGCGGGTTTTCAACCACGATCTCGGCCGGTTCCGGTTCTTTCACCTCGGGCAGCGGGATCTCCTTCTTTTCAAATGCGCTGAAATCAAGCTCTATCGTATCCGGATCATCCATAAACTTATGATAGGGCGAAGTCATATAACCCCAAATCTTTAAGCTGGCTTGTCTGGTCGGATAAACGTCGGGGTTCTTAAAGGTGACTTTAAATTCCTTGCCGCCCCAGCTTAAATCATAATCCACCTTGTCCTGCATCAGCCTGCCGTCGCTGTAAACCTCATGTCCTTCCGTGCCTTTTCTGTGACCATCCGGCGGCATGACATTAACACTCAAAGTTCCTTTAAAGCTCTTATTATTTAACACTTCCGCCTGCACAAATTTAATCGGGGTAAAGTCTTTAAATTCGGCTTTAATCGTTGCATCGGAAATTGCCGATCTGCCGTCGGACGCCTTTAGTCCTTTTATTTTACAGATAATGGTTTTCCCATGTAAATTTTGATTGGAGAACTTAAAACGAATACTATTGCCGCCCGGCGAAATATTATAGTTGGCGTCTTCAATTCTCCTGCCGTCCACCGTAAACTCAAAATTACTTTTACTCGGAAACGCAACCAAAGTATTAAACTGAACATTCAGCTCATCATAAAGGTATGTTTGAGCCGCGATCGGTTTTAAAGCCGGCGGCAGCTGAACCGGTTTGAACGTACTGCTGACCGCGATCGGTTTTGGCTGATCGGGAGTGGGATTAGGCTTGGGAGCAGGATTATTCCAATTTTCAAACTGAGTTTGACTGACCTTGTCCTGGTAGGTCTTTAAATCTTCCGTTCCCAAAATCATAGCGGTACTCCCATTTTTGGGGATGGCAACCGCGTTCATCATATAAATAAAGGCTTGCCCCCGGATAATTCCCTCCTGACCATCGCCCGTATCCAGAGTAATGCCCTGAGTTCTGGCTTTGGCCATAATATCTTCCTTGCTCCAATCGGCCGTATAGTCCAACGCCCTAAGCATATAAGTCGCCATAATCTTGCGATTGACCGGTTGGCCCACCCCAAACAGATTATTACCAATGCCATTGGTCAATCCTTTTTGATAGGCAAAATCCACATATTTGGCAGCCCAATGTGTTTTCGGAACATCGCTGAATTGGCCGTAGGCTTCAAAGGCCTGCGCCTCCTTTTCCAGCCCGAGCAGTCTGATCAATATCACAATCGCCTGCTCTCTGTTTAAAGGCTTGTCTTCTTCCAGTCCACTTTCCGTACCTTTGATAATATTCAGATCCTGCAAAATCTGACCCGACATTTTCTGATTTTTAACGGAATCAGGAATGGTTGCGGCTTGCACCGTCGTTGCGGCCAACCAGATAATGCATAATCCGAAAATTATACTTAACCTTTTTTTCATACACTCTACCTCCTTTTCGCTCATTTAAGCAACATCTGTCTCTCTTGTTTTCTGTATTTTACCACCGGAAACCCGGATTTTCTGTTTTGGGGTAAAGCCATCCTGATTTTTTTCTTCCGGCAATCCCCATCAAAAATGATATTATACCAAAAATAACCCTGTGTCAAGATTTGGCACAAAGCATATTTTTCAATTTCGTCCCCTTTTGAATAAAATTATAAACAAAACATTTATATCTTAACTCAACTTTCCCATGTTTGCCAGAACAGTCTTTTTTAGGCAGGTTGCCCGCCCGGGCAGAAGCACGCAGTGCTTCGACAGGGTAGACCGCCCGCACAGGCAGAAAGGCGGAGCCTTTCGACAGGGGAAAGTTGAGTATCTTAATAGTTCGATTGCACTAAAATTAAGCTATTTATGATGATTTATAATCGGCAACATTATCACCATATACGAAATCGTATTATATCCTATATGCGCAAGGATACAAGAAAATATGGAATCGGTATGATAATAAAGTAACCCTAAAATTATGCCGCATATAAATGAAGGTACTATTTGAGCGATATTAAAATGGAGTATTGAAAAAAATGCAGCAGATATTAGTAAGGCAATAATTTTTCCGTGATTTGTGGATAAACCGTCAAGCAAGAATCCTCTCATTAAAACTTCCTCAATAATAGGTCCGAGTATGCAAAAATCGAGAAAACTGACAATCGGCGAGCCCTTTATTAAGCCAATGACTTGTTGATAATTTTCTTTACTTGATGGAAATAAATCTTCAAATATGGGATCTAATCCCTTATCTAAAAGAAAATAAAATAATACAGAACACCCTAACGCTAATATAATTCCTTGAAGAGAGATATTTGAAAATAAATGAAGCTTGAAATTTGTTCTTGTCATTAACAGATTAAGAAATATCGCTGCACATAAAACAACAGTCATTAAGTTTAAAACCCCGCTATATTTAGGGGCAATCTTTCTCCATATCAAAACATCAAGAGCCGTATAAATAATCATAAACCCGACCCAAACAAGCACCCATAGAATGCCTTTTCCAATAGATATTTCATTATTCATCTAATCGGTCCTCCCAATAAAACTCTAACCGGAATTTTCAGTTTTTTAGTATATCATAAATTGCTAATTCTTTCCATAATAAAAAAGAATTAAGCAAAACACCTTGCACTCAATAGTGGTTAAGTGTTCTCCTTAATTCTATAACTCCTGCTACTCCCCAATAAATCCGGTAATTTCCTCAATCAGTTCCGGTGCGATCGGCAGGCTGTCGTCTTGGTAAACCGCCAAATATTTCCGCGAAAGAACCATGTTCCGATACACTTCATCTTTAGAAACCGCACTGTTTTTGAGCATATGCGTCATTTCCGGCAGCACCGCCAAACGGCTTTCCGGCACCGCCCGGTGCAGATTTTCGGCGTCAATCACCTGCACCTGCATATCATTACCGCCCTGCACGATCAAAATCGGGGCTTCTTTGAGCTTGGCTATCTCTTCGGCCGGCTCATACCGCATCCAGCTAATCAAATATGGCTGAACGGACGGCCGGAACAATGAGTTCAAAAGCAGCGGTACTTCGCTGACTGTGCGCCCCGCCTTTAATTCCGCTATAATCCGGCGGCTGTTTTCCACCAGTTCCGCTGGATTATTCGGATTGGCCGTAATCTGCTCCAGGGTGACTTCAGCAATGTTGCGGCCGGCTCCGGCCAAACAAATCAGCCCGTCCGCCGCCGCCTTTTGCAAAGCCAGCGTTCCCACCAGCGCCCCTTCGGAATGCCCCAGCACATAAACTTTGGAAAAACGCTGATCGGCTTTCATTTTTTGAAGCAAAGCTGCCGCATCGCCGACAAAATCCTCAATCACCATTTTATCCTCGTCTTTGACGGCATCAACGACCGAAGCAGATCGGGCAATCCCCCGCTTATCATAGCGGACGCAGGCAATGCCATGCTCCAGTAAATGCATCGCCGTATCCAAATAAATATTGGCAATGCCTTCCTTGGTCGCAGGGCCGGAGCCGCCGATAAAAAGCAGGGCCGGCACCGGAGCCGCACCCTCCGGCAGATTCAAAACCGCATGTAAACTCCCCTGCCCCGCCGGAATGGAATAATCAAGCTCCGCCTCGGTCACTGCTTGACGTTTGGCCGCCAATTCCGCTGCTCGCTCGGCGTTAGCTGATGTATTTTCCGCTTTCGGCTGGTTATCGTTTGACTCTGTCGAATTTTCGGCTTCTGAGGCCGGGTTTTCCGTTGTCTGCTCCCCGACTGCGTTTGGCGCCGCTTCCGGATTGTTATTTTTTTCGTTATCGGTTAAGTCGGTAGCATTTTCGACCATCTGTCCATCAGTAAAGAGCGCCGCCGGTAAGTTAGCCTTCAGCTTTTGCCACAGCGCCCGCGTCTGATCCGGATCTTGGTAGTTAAAGTACAACTGCCGGCTGTCTGCATCTTTTAGTTGAAAGCATAAATACGGACTGCTGTTTGGAAATAGATACAGCCGCACCGGACTTCCTTTTTGCAGAAAATTACCCCGCAAATAGCGGCTGGTAGCGCTGCCGACATTCTTATACAGCCTATTACCGGCAAATTTGTCCTCTATCAGCCGGATATTTTCTATCTGCTGGGCCGTCAATTCAACTGGATAGAGCGTTCGGGCAACGCTGACCTTGCCCGCACTCACCTGCATCACCGGCGGAATAAAGTCCTCAAACACCACAATCAGAAAAATCCCGGCCAATAGCGCAGTAAACAAAATTTTCGTTAATGTAAAAATTCGTCGTCCTTTGGCCAGACCAATATTGAGCGTACTGCCGATGCCGAAGGGTTTTTCCACCATCAATGCCGGATTATGAGGATTGCTGTAATAAAAGCCGTATATGCCGCAAAACTCATAATAATTATCCTCATCGGCCGCCGGTAAGCTGACCTGACTGAGCAGTTCCTTTTCCTGCGCCTGAATCCGGCGATGTGCCGCCAAAACCACCAGTACCGGCACCAGAGCCATGACCATGCAAATCACCAAAAAGTCCGTGCCCAACCGGCTCGGTTCTTCGATAAAGCGAAAATGAAAAATGACAAGCAAAAACATCTGTACCGTCTGCAAAAATGACAGCAGCAAATACGCGACCGACCACCAGCGGCGATATTCCTGATTGAGCGCCAAATTAACGCGGCTGTCGGCAGTGTACACCTTGGCCGGCGCGTGCGCGATAAAATAATGAATCCCGAAGCATAGCCCATGAATCAGCAAATTAACACCCAAGAGAACCAGCAGCATATTGCCCTGCCTTGCCTGCGGAAAAGCCCAAAAAATTGCAGCACTCCCCAACGCCGGCAAAGCAAACAGGATATTCGACGGCGTTTTTTTGTTTTTCAGTCGGCTGGTCATCAAATCCGCGTAAACTACCGGCTCTGTCGCCGCCGGACAGCTCCAGCCCCGTTCGGCCTTTAGCCGCAGCAGCTTTTGCCGGCAGCGCTGCAGCAGACTTGCGTATAAAGCCATCGGCGCTAAAAAGGAGGCATAGGCCAGCAGCATAAATAATATAACATAATCTGACGGTCTCGGCCAAAGGAAACCGGCGCTGAGGAGCCCCCCGACCAGCAGCAGCTTTAAAGTCAGGCTTTTTAAGTCCCGTCGATACATCTGAATGATCTGCTGCACATCCCCGTCCTTGTCAACCTCGGCCGGTATCGTCACCAGCAGCCGCATCCCCTGGCGGTTTCTATCCGCCGCCATAGCATAAGTATAATGGAACACGCCCACACTGGTCAGTATGCAAAAAATCAAACAAATAAATGCAATAATCATAATGCCACCTCCGAAAACTGTGAATAAATCCGCTCTGCCGCCGCCATAAAATCAGCCCGCGGTACGCCATGCAAAACAGTTTCTGCAATCAAAAGGCGCAGCTGCGGCTCTATTTTTTTCAAAAAATCAGGATCTGCCGCTTCCCGCTGCTTAACCAGCGTTCCTTTTTTTAAGTTTGTTTCCAGATACCCCTGGTGCTTTAGTTCGCCATAGGCCTTATTAACTGTCATCGGGTTAATGCCCAAATCCTCCGCCAGCTGTCGTACCGTCGGCAGCGGCTCGCCCGGTGCCACCTCGCCCCGGGCAAGGGCTTCCACGATTTGATTGCGCAGCTGGGTATAAATCGGAATTTCACTGTTTAAGTTTAAAGCAATCATCCCATTCTCCTTTCTGGCTGCTCTGGTGTTTCGGCTGCTTCGGCTACTTTATTCCGCCTGCCTTCATTAGCTCTTTGGTCTGCCGCTTTTATTTTTTGTTTCGCAATCAGGACATATTCCGCTGCCGCTTTGTATTATTTGTATTACATTATATAATACAAATAATACAAAGTCAAGCATACTTTTACAATTCCACGAACAACTTGCCTGGACAGCAATGAGCTAGTCGGTACTTTGCTAATTTTTTTTATAAAACTCTCGCATTTTATATAAAAATATGCTATAATATTTACAGTTGAATATACAGCTTTTGGCTCTGTTGTCAAAAACCGTTACCGCTTAGACAAGCTGTGTAAAAGAGATAAAAAATTTCAACCGATAAAGGATAGGGAACTATAAAAAATTCAAATAAGGAGAGTACGCTATGATTTTAAATCATTCTATTTTGGTATCCAAATATTCTTCTCGTTCTTGCTGCTTTCCCGCCGGGGAGGTAATCGCATGAGCTCCGCACCGCATTTAAAAAAATTAACACTGCTTCATTCCAATGATTTGCATGGTGATTTTTTAGCCGAACAGGTTGATGACAAACTGGTTGGCGGTGTTTCTATGCTGTCCGGCTATATCAATCAAGTCCGGCAATCGGAGCAAAATGTAATCTATGCCATTGCCGGGGATATGTTCCGCGGCTCAATCATTGACTCCGAATACAAAGGAATTTCTACCATTGAAATTATGAACGCCTTAGCACCCGACATTGTTACCATCGGCAACCATGAACTGGATTACGGCATCCCGCATTTGCTTTTTATTGAAAAATGTGCCCAGTTTCCGATTATCAACGCCAATCTGTTTATCAAAACCAATCATGCCCGCCTGTTTTCGCCTTATTACATCATGGAAATCGACGGCATGAAAATCCTTTTTATCGGCATCATCACTAACGCCGTTTTAGCACAGGCCAAACAGGATCACCTGATCGGCTCCTTTATCGGAATTGAAGAAGCGGCACAGGAAGTCGGCCGAATCTGCAACACCTATAATCGAATCGACATTGATTTTACCGTTCTCTTAACTCATATCGGCTTTGAGGCCGATAAGGAGCTGGCTGCACTACTGCGGCCGGAATGGGGCGTTGATTTGATTATCGGCGGCCACTCCCATACCTTAATGGATCAGCCCTATACTGTTGCCGGTATCCCGATTGCCCAGGCCGGGGTCGGTACCGACCAAATCGGGCGGTTTGACATCATTGTCAACACCGATACCAACAGCATTGAAAGCTACCAGTGGCAGTGCATTCCGATTGACAACCGGCACTGTCCGGTAGACGAACAGATGGAACACCTGATTCGCAAATACAAGGATGTAACCGACCAGAAATACGCCCGCATTGTCACCCGTTTCAGCCGTCCTTTAACGCATCCGCAGCGCAATACCGAAACGGCGCTGGGAAATCTGTTTGCCGATATTTTTAAAAACAGCCTGGGCGTAGACATTATGCTGCTCGGTTCCGGCAGCATCCGCGGCACAAAGTTAGGTCCGATTGTTGAATACGGCGGTTTAGCCGAGATTTTCCCCTATGACGACGGTGTTTATATGCTGAAAGTGGACGGCCGAACCTTCCGCCAAATGATGCTTTATATGCTGCGCGACGATGCTTTTTTGGACAAGACTGAGTTTTATCAGTTATCGCATGAATTAAAGCTCACCTATTCCCGTTCCCGCAAGGAAATAGTCAGCCTGACTTATCAGGGCAAGGAAATGGCTAATGATGACATTTTCACGGTTGGTCTGCAAAATTATCATTATTGCAATTTGGAAAGCTTTTTTGGCGTCAGTTTTGATCATATCAAAACTTTTGCTATCCCCAAGGTAATTTCCACTTCCTGTCTGGATATCCTGGAGGAATATTTAAGCTCTCACAAAGCGATCCGTCAGGATGTTGAAGGCCGGGTAACTATTTTGGATTAAATCGTTTCTAATCAGCTTTGACACGGATTTTCCTGCACCAGCTGAGGTAATAAGCAATTATTTTAGGAGGAGAGAATTATGGGATTATTTGAAAAAAAATACTGCGAGCTATGTAACAACAGTGTAAATTTATTAACCAGGTTAAAGCTGTCCGATGGCTTTCTTTGCTCGGCCTGCCGCAAAAAATTAAGTTCCTTCTCTTCTAATTGGGGAAGACGTACCATTGACGACGTGAAACAACACTTAGCTGCCCGGGAACAAAACCGGCAAAAGTTTGCTCAATTTCAAAGAACTGCCGGCGCCGGCCCCAATTCCGAATTGGTAGTGGATGCCAATCATCGCTGGTTTTACTTTGCCTACGGCGCAGATTATCGGGAACAGAACCCGGAAGTTTTCAACTTTGACCAACTGGTTGATTTTTATATCACGGAAGACTATGAATTTGTCAGTTCCCGTGATTCCGACGGCGATGGTGTACCTGACAGCAAAGACGCTGTTGACAACCGGACCGGACAGGTTAATCAAGCCCGTGCCCGGCAAATCGCTCAACAGACCCTTAACGCCAATGCTCTTAATTTATCGCCGCAGCTGCAGATGTATGTCCGGCGGGAGTCCAACGCCTATGACAGCAATACCGGCCAGTTAAAACCGATTAGCGGATTAAACCTTTATTTTAAGGTAAATCACCCCTATATTGATGAGATTAGAATTGATGTCAATACCTCTGACTATAACCTGATGCAGACTTATCAGCAAGCCGCACAGGTCATGCAGTTGTGCGAACAAATTCGCGGCGGCAATCCGGCGATGGGACAAATGGGCATGCAAGCGGGTATGGTTCAGCCCGGTATGGCTTATCAGGCCGGCATGGTTCAACCCGGCATGGCTTATCAGACCGGTATGGTCCAGCCCGGTATGGTTCAGCCCGGTATGGTCCAGCCCGGTATGGTTCAGCCCGGTATGGTTCAACCCGGTATGGTTCAACCCGGCATGGTTCAGCCCGGTATGGTTCAACCCGGTATGGTCCAGCCCGGTATGGTCCAGCCCGGCATGGTCCAGCCCGGTATGGTCCAGCCCGGTATGGTTCAGCCCGGTATGGTTCAGCCCGGTATGGTTCAGCCCGGCATGGTGCAGCCCGGTATGGGCTATCAGCAAGCCGGAATGGGCTATCAACAAGCCGGAATGGCAGCCGCTTGTCCTTTCTGCGGCGCCGTTAATTCCACCGGTTCTCTGGTCTGCCCCTCCTGCGGCGGAGCAATGCAGAGATAACAGAATCTAAACTTATATCATTCCAAAAAACCGCGGTCATGCCTAACTGGTGACCGCGGTTTTTGATTGAAAATTAACTTATTGTAATTTGTTCTGAAATTTTAAATGCATTCTTGGTAATTTTTTCTAAAATTAGATGAAAAATCCTATTTGCTATTGAATTCCGGGTTGAAACGTGTTATTTTATTTTTAGAAAGAAATGATAGCGCTATCATTTTGGGAAAGGAAGTGATTCAGTGTCAACTTTAAAGGCGGTTGCCGATTTAGCCGGAGTTTCTCCTATTACCGTATCAAGAGTGATCAATAATCCGAATCTTGTCAAAGAAAAAACCCGGCTGCGCATTGAAACAGCCATGGCTCAGTTACGCTATTCTCCTCATTTAGCCGCCAAAAACTTAGCTGCCAGCCGTTCCGGAATTATTGACGTTTTCATTCCAGAAAGCATTGACTTGTCTAATCCTTTTGTTATGCACCTAATTGCCGGTGTAAGCAAAGTATTAAGTGAACATTATTATTCGTTTTTAATTTTGCGGAATAGAAAAAAAGAGCATCTCTGTGACGGATACATCGTCACAGGTCTGCTAAAAAATGAAATTAAAGAATTTGCGCAATACGCCCAAGAGCGCTGCCGTCCGGTTGTCCTTTTCGGCCACACGTCTCTGCCGGATATTGATTGCATCGACGTTGATAATATCGCCGGAGGGCAGTCCGGAACCCAGCATTTAATTGACCAGGGGCATAAAAAAATTGCTATGATTAATGTTTTAGAGAATAAGGATTATACTGCCGACCGTTTGGATGGTTATAAACAAGCTTTACAGCAGTCCGGCCTAGCTTATGATCCAAGTTTGGTTTTTTACACCGTCAACAGTGTTGAAGGCGGAGAAAGCATCGCTGCCGAATTGATTCAAAATCGGGATATTTCCGCTGTTTTCTGTGCAACTGATACCATTGCTATCGGTGTTGCTTCTAAATTAAAGATGTTGGGCTATTCCATTCCGAAAGACTTTTCCTTAGTCGGCTATGACGGTTTGGGTCATCAAATGTTGGCTAAGCCGCAGTTAACCACTATTCATCAACCAATTTACAATCTTGGTATGATGCTGGCGGAATCTCTGCTTGAGCGGCTTAACGGCCGAACAAAAATCATCAAAAAAACCGTTCCGCCCAAATTGCTTTTGGGTAATTCGGTTCAGTTTATCAAAAAGCAAATCTAAGGAGGTAAAACAATGAGTGAAAAATTATTGGCAAGCGTTCTGGCACTGATTATTGGCTTCTCTTTGACTTCCTGTACCACCACTAATACTCCGCCCGCCGCCCCAGACTCAAAGAACACCGAAAAAACGGCACCTGACAATAATCCTGCCGTTTCTCCGACTGCCGAAGAAAACTCTGCCGCTTTATCCGGTAACTTAGAAGTTTGGTCATCCGGTGAGGAATTAAATCGTTTCGTGGAAGGATTCAATAAAATCTATCCCAACATCACTGTAAATATTACTGTCGTTCCTAACTCTGACTTTATTGCTAAATTAACTCCTACCTTGGCCAACGGCCAAGGAGCACCTGATATTTTTACAGGGGAATCTGATTATGTTAAGTACTTGGTAGAATCCGGTTTTTGGGATAATCTTCGCGCAGCGCCTTATCAGGCCGAAACCGCCGACGTATGGGATTATATCATCAGCGTCGGTACCGACAGCGGTAATACCCTGCGAGCTCTCAGCTGGCAAGCCAGCCCCGGCTCAATTATGTATCGCCGAGATATGGCTGAAGAAGTTTTGGGAACGGATGATCCGGAAAAAGTAGGAGCTATGTTATCCAGTAACGCAGCCATGCTGGAAATTGCTGCTAAATTGAAAGAAAAGAACATCAAAATGTTTGCCAGTTGGCAAGATATCATGAATATGCAGTTTTCCAACCGCAAACAGCCTTGGATCAAAGATAACAAGCTGGTGCTCGATGAATCCATGCTGAATTTTATGGATATGGCTAAAACAATCACTAAAAAAGGGTATGATTTGGGCGTTGATCCTTGGTCGCCGGAATGGATTGCCGCTGTAGAAAGCACCGATACTTTCTGCTATGTTCTGCCCTCTTGGGGATATCAATTCGTCATAAAACCAGGAGCCGATACTACCAAAGGAAAATGGGCAATGTGCCAAGGTCCGGTTCCCTATGTAAAAGGAGGTACTTGGCTTGGAATCTATAAAGACAGCCCGAATAAAGATTTGGCTTGGGCATTTTTAAAATATTGCTGCTTGGACAGCGACGTTCTTCAAGCTTATGGTGCCAAATCCGGAGAATATATTTCCTCTAAATCGGCTGACAGCGCTCTGGCTGCCGGTGACGGCGAGGAAGTTTTAGGCGGACAAAATCCCTTTGCTTTTTATAACGAACAAATGCAAAAACTACCCGCCGATTTGATGACCGGCTATGACGGAACAATTAATAATGCTTTTTTGTCGGCAACAAAAGACTATGCTACCGGAGTCTTGAGTAAAGAAGAGGCGATTTCTCAGTTTAAAAAGGATGTTGCCAATGCCTACCCTGATGTAATCATCCAATAGCTTGGTTTTATCCCTTGCAATAGCTAGTGTTTGCCAGTTTCTTGTTTCTAAAATCAAGCAACTGGCAAACCTATCATTTTCATTCCAGAGGTATAACATGAAAAAGACAAAAAAAATAAGTTATCAACGAAAGATTAATCGAAATGCTTATTTCTTTATTGCGCCTTTTTTCTGGTTTTTCTTGTTTTCAGCCTGTATCCGATTTTATATACATTTATTTTAAGTTTTTACAAATGGGACGGTTTATCACCAGCCCGGCAACTTGGCTGGAAAAATTTTGAGCGCTTGATTGGTGACGAAATTTTCTATCTTTCCCTTTGGAACTCTTTTCGAATTTGGATTTTTAATTTTATTCCGCAAATGCTGACCGCTTTAATTCTTTCGGCAATTTTTACTTTTTATAAAGTAAAGGGTATGCGCTTTTTCCGAGCCGCTTTTTATTTGCCTAATTTAATTACCGCCGCTTCGGTCGGACTTTTATTCAATCTCTTGTTTGACGGCAATAAATCCGTTGTAAACTATATTTTAGTTTCCCTGAAAATACCCGGAGCACCCTTCCCTTTTTTTCGCAGTGAGCTTTTTACCTCCGGTTTGGTTTCTTATATCCAGTGGTGGATGTGGTTCGGCTACACCACTATCCTCGTTATGGCCGGCATCACGACCATTGATCCCCGTATCTATGATGCCGCTATGGTTGATGGTTCCAGTCGTCTGCAAACTTATTTTTATATTACTCTCCCTTTGATTCAGCCAACACTTTTGTATTTGACAGTTACCTCCGTTATCGGCGGCATGCAGTTGTTTGACGTACCCGCAACCCTCTCCAACGGCAGCGGTGACCCGCGCAAAGCAGTACTGACTACTTCGATGTACTTATATAACCAAGGCTTTAAAAATCATAACTATGGTTACGCCGCGGTCATTTCCGTCGGTTTATTTATCATTATTGCTCTGCTTAGTTTCTTTTCTTTTCAAGTTATGCGAAAGCGAGGAACGCTTAAACCATGAGACAAAAAGTATTTTCTTTTTCCACAATTTTCATTTATAGTCTTTTACTGATCCTGCTGCTAATTTCCGCAATTCCTTTTTATCTGGTAATGATCAACGCCACCCATTCTAGTTTTGATATTGTCACAAAGTTAAATCTTTTACCCGGAGTTTTTTCACTTGAAAATTACCGAACCATGCAGTCCCTTGTCAATATTTGGCAGGGTTTTGCCAACAGTATTCTTATTACCGTCCCCTATACCTTATTTACCGCTTACTTTGGGTCTTTAACCGCTCTGGCCTTTGCTAAATACCGTTTTTCCGGCAAACGTTTTTTATTTGCGATTGTCCTGATTTCAATGATGATTCCTGTTCAAGTAACTGTCATTGGTTTTTATCAGCTGAACTTAACACTTGGTCTTTTAAACTCTTATCTGCCGTTTATCTTACCGGGTATGGCCAGTGCCGTCACGGTCTTTTTTCTGCGGGGAATCATTGAACAAAGCATTCCCGATTCCCTGCTGGAATCTGCTCGAATGGAAGGCTGCTCTGAGTTTTACATTTTTAATCATATTGTCTTGCCCTGCATTACCCCAGGTGTTGCCGCCATGTGTATTTTTAATTTTGTTTCCTGCTGGAACAACTATATCGGCCCTTTGATTATTATGACTAATAAAGCTCTTTACCCTCTTCCGGTCATGATTGCTATGATCAAGGGCCTTTATCTCAGCAATTACGGAGCAATGTATCTGGCAATTGCTATTAGTATTTTTCCTGTTATTGTTTTGTTCTGTTTCTTTTCTAATTATATCATCAATGGACTGACCGTTGGTTCTGACAAATAAGGAGCATTTATGAAAGAAATCATCTGGAAATGGTCAAATTCATCCACTCACTGGGGCACGAAGCAACCGGGATGTACTACTGGCCGCTGTGATGCCGAATTATCCGTCACCAGCCAAACCTACCAAAAAATGTATGGTTTCGGCGCATGTTTTAACGAACTGGGCTGGCAGGCTCTCAGTTATTTATCCGAAAGCTCAAAGAAAGCATTATTTTCCGAACTTTTTGCCCCCGACGGCAACGGCGCTAAGCTCAATATTTGCCGTCTGCCAATCGGTGCCAATGACTATTCTTTTAATTGGTATAGTCTGGACGAAACTCCAAATGATTATGATTTAAGCCATTTTTCAATTAAACAAGACCAACAGGCATTAATCCCTTATATTCAATCGGCACTGACTCAAAATCCTGATCTAAAGCTGATGGCCTCTCCTTGGAGCCCTCCCACTTGGATGAAGTATCCACCTGTATATAATTGGGGTAAATTAATCTGGCAACCGGAAATTTTAACTTCCTATGCCGACTATTTAATTCAGTTTTTAAAATGCTATGCTCAAAATCATATCTTTGTTACTCAGCTTCATGTTCAAAATGAACCCGTCGCTAACCAAAAGTTTCCTTCCTGTATGTGGACCGGCGAAGAACTGCGAGATTTTATTCGGGATTATCTGGGCCCTGCTTTAAGAAGTTCCTGCCCGGAGGTTGAGCTTTGGTTGGGGACGATTAATGCTCCCGGCTGTGATTTTAATCGGTTAATCTTTGATAAATGGGCAACTGAAGATTATGACTTTTTTGCACATACCGTTCTGTCCGATCCCAAAGCCCTTTCTTATATTTCCGGTGTTAGTTACCAATGGGGAGGAAAAATTGCCATCCAACGCACCTTTGAAAGCTGGTATCCTCAAATCCGGCTGATGCAGTCCGAGAATGAATGCGGATTCGGTGACAATACTTGGGAATATGCCCGTTATGTTTGGACTATGCTCAAGCATTATATCGGCAACGGAGCAGAAAGCTACCTTTACTGGAACCTTGTGCTTAAACCGGGAGGTGTCAGTACTTGGGGCGACCCCCAAAATGCTATGATTACCATTGAACCCTCGACAAAAAAAGTGATTTTCAATCCAGACTACTATGTTATGAAACATTTTTCCGCTTATATCCAGCGGGGCGCTATCCGGCTGGGTATTAACGGGAATTTCTCCGGAAACGCTTTGGTCTTTGAAAACCCTGATAAAAGCTTAATTTTAGAGTTATATAATCCCTTTTCTAAGATATTTTCGGTAAAGTTCCAGCACGGAACAGAATCCTATGTATTTGACTTGGAACCTCAATCCATAAACAGTATCCTTTTACCCTATTAAAGCAAAGCAGGTAATCCTATGAAAGCAACGCAAATTAGTACTTTATTCAACAATACGGCTGTTTTTCTCAATAGTAAGCATATCCCCGTTCAGCCCGATACCGGTCAAGAACGAAATCTGCTTAACCTCTACCCCCATATCCAGTACCAGAGTATTGACTCCTTTGGCGGAGCCATCACCGATGCCGTTGCCGCCACTCTGGAAAAAATGCCAAAGCAACTAGCTCGGGAGGTGATGGATGCTTACTTTGGCCCAGATGGAATTGGTTACCAGAGCATCCGGACTCATATTGACAGCTGCGATTTTTCTACCGAACAATACGCTGCTGTCAATGATCCCCTCGACCATGATTTCCGGCACTTTTCTCTGGAACATGATCTCCGGCGAAATATCCGCTGGATTAAAGAGGCCTATCGTTCCGCCGGAAAACCATTGCCGGTTATTTTAACGCCTTGGTCACCACCGGCATTTATGAAAACTAACCACAGCCGCATAGGCGGTGGACACTTAAAAAAAGAATATTATGCCGCTTGGGCTCATTACTTGTGCCGTTATATTCAGTCCTATCAGGAGCAGGAAATTCAAGTACAGGCTCTTACTATCCAAAACGAGCCAAATGCCGTCCAAACTTGGGACAGTTGTTTATTCAGTGCCGAAGAAGAAAGACTTTTTCTTCTGGACTACCTATATCCCTGCCTGATTAAAAATCATTTGGAACATATTGAGATTTATATTTGGGATCACAATAAAGAACGGCTTTTTGATCGGGCAGAAGCTGTCTTAACCGAGCAAGCGCTGCCAATTGTGACCGGCGCCGCCTTCCACTGGTACAGCGGCGACCATTTTGATGCTTTGCGCTTGGTTCGGGAACATTTTCCCGGCATTAAGCTGATATCTTCAGAAAGTTGCATTGAATACAGCCGTTTTGATGCCAATCAGTTAAAACATGCTCAGCTCTACGGTCATGACATGATTGGGAACCTTGCAGCCGGAATGAATATGTTTTTAGATTGGAATATTTGTCTTGACGAACACGGTGGACCAAATTATGTCGGTAACTACTGCCATGCCCCTGTAATTTGTCATGTTCAGGAGCAACGCTTATCTTATCAGCTCTCCTTTCATTATATTTCGCATTTTAGCCGCTTTATTCAGCCTTTTGCCCGGCGAATTGCCTCAACAGTTTACACGGATGTGTTAGAACAAGTTGCTTTTCAAAACCCCGACCAAAGCATCGTTATTGTGATCCAAAATCAAAGCAAAGAAGCTCTTCCTCTAACCATCCGCATCAACGGCCAGCTTCTTTCCGTTTCTATTTTGGCCGAATCTATAACGACAGTTGCATTAGCGTAGCTTCATCTTTTGGCAAACATAACTTTGTTTTGGGTAAGACAACCGCTATTCATTTTTTATATTGCTTTTTCAGAAAAATATAAAAATTTTAAACTCTGTTTCTTAATTTTCTCTATAGTTCAGGCCGCAGATATTTCTGACTGATACGACCGGAAAACTTGTTTTAACCGGAAATATCAATCAGAAATATCTATTTGTTTAACGCAGCACTTGTAATTCTTCGACATTTCGAAGCATTACAACCGGGTTGCCTGAACTCTGATGTGTAAACTGTGGATAACTCCCCATTTATCCACAAACTGATTTTTCTAAATTCAGTCTACAAAAGAAGAGAAGAAAACCTTTAATTTTAAAGCTTTCTTCTCTTTTTCTTGTTTTCTGTATTTTCTTTCTATTTCGCCCCCCAACCATATGTTGTGGATAAGTTCAGACAAGCGGATAGTTATATAGGATACTGCTCGGGAAAGCTTGCTTTCACTGGCAGTATCCTATATAACTATCCATTTGCGGGACGCAAACATGAGCAATTCGCCGCAGGTGAATTGCGAATGGCTTGTCTGAACTGATATTACAGCAAAAAGTTATGCTTGATATGCCGGGAGAGCTTGCTCGCCAAAGGCATATTAAGCTTAAATGCCTATTTGCGTGAGCAAATACACGGATAATTCGCTGCAAGCGAATTATCCGTGCTGCTTGTCTGAACTGTTGAAATTTAGGAACAAGACTATGTTTATGCTTGATATGCCGGAGAGCTTGCTCTCCAAAAGTATATCAAGCATAACTATCCATTTGCGGGACATACTGATAATTCCCTTACAGTGAATTATCAGCGGCTTGTCTGAACTGTTATCCCTGTAAACCTATTTCCCCAGCCCGGCCAAAAGTTCCGCCGCCGCGGCCTCATCTAAAAAGAAGGTAACATTGCGGTGAAGCTGCAAGGCCGATGCCGGCACCTGCGGCGTAATTTCACCCAGAATCGTCTGCGCAATAATTCCGGCCTTACCCTGTCCGCTGGCTAAGAGCATAATTTGCTTCGCCTGCATGATAGTAGCAATCCCCATTGACACCGCTTTTTTCGGTACATCATCAATCGAAGCGAAAAACCGGGAATTAGCCTCGATCGTGCTGGCGGTCAGGTCAACCAGACCCGTTCCCTTGGCAAAGACATCCGCCGGTTCATTAAAGCCAATATGCCCATTGTTGCCGATACCCAGCACCTGCAAATCGACGCCGCCCAGCTCATAGAGCCGGTCGTCATACTCAGCCGCTGATTTCTCGACATCTTTTGCTTCGCCGCTCGGCACATGGGTGTTTTCCGGTCGGATATTGATATGCCGGAACAAGTTTTCCCGCATGAAATAATGATAGCTTTGGTCATTATCATGGTTGATCGGATAATATTCGTCCAAGTTATAGCTGACGGTCTGGGCAAAATCAACCTCGCCCCGCTGATAAGCCTTGACCAGCTCCTGATACATGCCGATTGGCGTGCTGCCGGTGGCTAAGCCCAAAACGGCCGCCGGTTTGGCTTTCACCGTTTGCAGCACAAGTCCGGCCGCTGCTCGGCTCATGGCCGCGTAATCTTTTTCCACATAGACTGTCATTCCCCTATAATTAAGCTTCATACTTCACTTCTCCTCTGGCAATTGTCTTTAATACTTTGATTTTATCATCTAGCAGCACGATATCGGCGTCTTTCCCGACTTCCAAACTCCCCTTGCGATCCTGCACACCGATATAAGTGGCCGGTGTCAACGTCGCCAGCGGAATCACTTTTTCTAAACCGATGGTCGTACTTTCACTGAAATTGCGAACTGCATCATTCAGCTTCAGCACGCTGCCGGCCAAAGTACCATCAATCAAAAGGCAGCGCCCGTCCTTAATAATAACCTCTTGTCCGCCCAAATCATAATTGCCCTCGGCCATCCCCGCACCGCGCATGGCATCGGTAATCAAAATCAGGCGGCTTACGCCCTTTTGCTTATAAATCAGTTCAAAAATTCCCTTATGAACATGAATCGTATCGGCAATCAGTTCCGTATAAATGTCTTCCGTCAGCCCTGCCGTCACCACGCCGGGTGCACGGTGCTGGAGCGGAGTCATAGCGTTAAATAAATGCGTCATCCCTTTCGCGCCCTTTTGCACGGCTGTTTTGGCAGTATCATAATCGGCATCGGTATGACCGATCGAAAAGCAGAACCGATCGGCGTATTTTTCAATAAAAGCCATATTATCCGGCATTTCCGGCGCAATGGTAATGACCTTGACCAAATCCTCATAACCCTCAATTACCCGAATATCCGCCGGAATAATGTCCTCGCCCCGCTGCGCGCCTTTTTTCTTAGGGTTGATAAATGGCCCTTCCAAATGCACGCCCACAATCTCCGCTCCCTGCCGGGACAAAGCGGCGTCCTCAGTATATTTTCTGACCGCCGCCAAAGCACTGCGAATCAGCGGCACGCCCATGGTCATGGTCGTCGCCAAAAAAGAAGTCACGCCGTTGGCCGTCAGCCCCTTGGCCATGACGCTCAGCGATTCTGTTTTCCCGTCCATTACGTCCGCGCCGTTAAAGCCGTGAATATGGACATCGACAAAGCCCGGCGTGACATATGCACCGCCCGCATCAATAATCTGATCCGCCTTGCCGTCCCAGTCCGCCCGGTCGATAATTTGCTGAATCGTTTCCTCAAAAAGAATGACCTTATCTTCCGCAAAATGCGAGTCAAGATAAACTTTTCCGTTAATGACTGCTTTCATTTCTTCTTCCCTTTCTGATAATTCGTCTTACCCCAGATGCCTCCGTAAAAGCCCTATCTTCCCATTTTCTCTGCCACCGCAAAAGCAGGGCTTGCCATTTAAAGGATCTCCGTTACCTCATAACCCACTTCGGCAATCGCATCCTTTAAGGCCTGCTCACTGACCTGTCCGTCCATTTCCACAATGGCGTTGGCCTTATCCAAGTCAACCTGAACCGCCGTTACTCCGGCTACCTCCTGCAAGGCGTTTTTCGCATGCATCACGCAGTGCTGGCAGGACATTCCTTTGATCTTTAATTCTTTCGTCATGATTAGCTCCTTTCTTGCTAACCAGCTCAGGCAAGCCGGTAGTGATGTTCGCTATGCCGGGGAGAGCTTGCTCTCAATCGGCACAGCAGACATAACTATCTACTTGCTTAACGCCTGAACTGGTATATTAGTTTATAGTTTACTCAACTTTCCCATGTTCGTCAGAACAGTCTTTTTTAGGCTCGTCGCATGGGCAGGAACGGAATGCGATTTGCGAAGAAAATCGCGAGAGTGGGTCCATGCACCCGCTCTCTGAGCGGGATAGAGCCCAAAAAGACTATGGCAGGCTGCCCGCCCGGGCAGAAGTGCGCAGCGCTTCGATCAGGGGAAAGTTGAGTAGTTTACTACTATCGGGCCGCAGCAAAGTCTTCCATATTCCAAACTTCGGTTGCGATCTCCTGATAAAACTCCTTTTCGTGCGAAACCAAAAAGATTCCGCCCTTATATTCCCGCAGCGCCCGCTTTAACTCTTCCTTGGCATCCGCATCCAAGTGATTGGTCGGCTCGTCCAATACCAAAATATTGGTTTCCTTGTTCAATATCTTGCACAGCCGCACCTTGGCCTGTTCGCCGCCGCTTAAGACCATAATCTTTGACTCGATATGGTCGGTCGTTAAACCGCATTTGGCCAGCGCCGCCCGAATTTCATATTGCTGCCAGGCCGGAAACTCCTCCCACAGCTCCGCAAAAGCGGTTCGCATATTGCCGGCGCTTTCTTCCTGCTGAAAATAGCCGATCTTTAAGTTTTCGCCATGCCGCACGGCACCGCCAAGGGGAGACAGCTCCCCCAAAATCGTTTTCAGCAGGGTGGATTTGCCCAGACCGTTCGGCCCGGTGACGGCAATTCGGTCGCCCCTTTCCATTCGCAGCTTTAACGGCCTGGTCAAAGGCGTATCATAGCCGATAACCAGTCCTTCCGTTTCAAAAATCAGCTTGCTGGTGGCCGGAGCGGTCTTAAAATAAAACTCCGGCTTCGGTTTTTCCCGCACCAGTTCAATCCGCTCCATTTTATCCAACTTTTTCTGCCGGCTCATCGCCATATTTCGGGTTGCTACCCGCGCCTTATTGCGGGCAACAAAGTCCTCTAAATCGGCAATTTCCTGCTGCTGCTTTTTGTAGGCTGCTTCGATTTGGCTCTTTTTGATGTCCCGCATTCTTTCAAACTCGCTGTAATCCCCAACATAGCGGTTCATTTCCTTATTTTCAATGTGGTAAATCAAATTGATTACCGAGTTCAGAAACGGAATATCATGGGAAATCAGCAAAAACGCATTTTCATAATTCTGTAAATAGCGGCGGAGCCATTCAATATTTTCTTCATCTAAATAATTGGTCGGCTCGTCCAGCAGCAAAATATCCGGCTTTTGCAGCAAAAGCTTGGCTAGAAGCACCTTTGACCGCTGTCCACCGCTGAGCTCACTGACCAAAGTGTCAAGCCCCAGCGCCTTTAGCCCCATGCCGCCGGCCGTTTCCTCGACCTTGGCATCAATCATATAAAAATCATTATGCTCCAAAATGCTTTGCAGTTCGGCCGCGTCCTCTAACAGTTCCGGCAGTTCGTCCTCGGCCGCCTCTCCCATTCGGCCGTAAAGGGCCGTCACTTCCGCTTCCATTTCATATAAATAGGCAAAGGCATCCCGCAGCACTTCCCGCACCGTCTGATCCGGTGACAGGCTGGCATGCTGATCCAAATAACCAATCCGGACGCGCCTAGCCCACTCAATTTTGCCCTCATCCGGCGTAAGCCGCCCGGTTACGATGTTCATAAAAGAAGATTTGCCTTCGCCGTTCGGCCCGACCAAACCGACATGCTCGCCTTTCAGCAGCCGAAAATTGACATTCTGCAAAATTTCCCGGCCGCCATAGCTGTGGTTTAAGTTACTTACTGTTAAAATACTCATTAACTTCCGTTATTCCTCTCTAATTCAACTTTTTCCCTGCCAAATGCTTCGGGTCTGCTCGGCAGGTGCCTGCCTAAAAACGGCAAATATGGGAAAACTCGCTTTTAATTTGCTTTTTCGGCGGCTTTTTCCTCTTTTTCCTGCTTGGCTAAATCGAAATACAGCCCCTTTAAAGCCTGAAAGCTTTCCTCGCTGATGTCATGCTCAATCCGGCAGGCATCCGTCAGCGCCGTTTCCTCATCCACCCCCAAAAGGACAAACAGCTTGGCAATCAGCACATGTCTTTCATAAATCTTAGCGGCGATGGCTTCGCCGATTTCAGTCAAAGTAATATAACCGCTTTGGTCAATCCGCACATATCCGTTTTCTTTCAATTTTTTCATGGCAACGCTGATGGTCGATTTCGCAAAACCCAAAAGATTACAGACATCAACGGAACGAACCTGCTCCTGCTTTTCCCGCAGCATTAAGATTGCTTCCAAATAATTTTCAGACGCCTCATGAATTACCATATAACCTCCTTATTTTACCTTACCCCTGCCTTCTCCGCAGCCCTCATTTTTTCTTCATAGGAAAACTCAAAAGCCAATCCAGCTCCCTATAACCCGCCGGTCAGCAGTTCCATCAGAGAAATTGCCGCCTCATTTTCCTGAAAATCCAAGTTTTGGCCGGACGTCTTAGCCGCCGGCTTGACTTCCCTTTTGTCAAAAAGAGCGGACGTTACTTTCAGCCGCTGCGCCATCGCCGTATCATACCGGTACTTTTCCAGTGCCTGCTTCTGCTGTCTTAACTTTTCTAAAAAAGCCTGCTTCAGTTCCTGATCGGTGCGTCTGGCTCTGGCCGCCCGAAGCCTTCTCAATTTTTCCGCCGGCATCATCTCCCGTTTATAATTCTCGCCGGTGGAAAACAGACGCACCACCAGCCCCACTTCGTCAATTCCAACCACGCAGCTGATACAGACATGATTCGGATAAGCTTCGTTTTCCGCATACTGTCTGGCTAAAATGGAGCGCGTTTCCGCCGCCAGCATGACAGCGTATTCCAAATCTGCATTCATTTTCTCCCACTCTTGGGGATGAATCAAAACCACATTGCCTAGGCAGCGACGCAACATCGCCTGCCAGACAGGCGCGCTCTCCTCCGCATCTTCCAGCGCCAAATACGCCGGCTCCTTTAAGTCCTGCGCTTTGACCCCGCTTTGAAAAAAAAGATCGATCGGATAATTGCGCCAGCGCAGCCCCACAATTTCCTCATAATCAATAAGGAAACGCCGGCACTTCGGCAAAATCCTTTCCCAAATTTTCTCGGCTGTTAAAGCCGGCGCCCCCGGCCGCGGCCGATCCTGCTGCATCAGCTTTTGAAAAGAACTTTTTTCTTCCTCGCCCTGCTCTCCCTTGGAACGGCTTCGCTCTTTTTGATAGCGAATTTTAGGCTGCTCTGCTGTCTTATGAATTCGAAATGCTCCCTGCACAAAAAATGGCTCCGGCATATCCGTTCCCCCCTTTCTCAGCTCTTTTATCTTGCCCTCTTAACAATCGAAACCTTTCTTTAATTCAAGTATTCTTTTTACTTCCTGTTTAAACTCATCACTAAAATCAGCCAAATTATCATATATAATTTCCTGCCAATCTGGCAGCTTTTCTCTAAATATTTTCCAATCTTTTTTGAGATATCCATGAGTATTTCTCCTTACTCTTAACAGTTATGAGTAAAAATATATCTTATCTTATCGATATCTTCATTAGAGATTCCCTCACATATTGAATTATAAAAATCTTTCACATCTTTATCATTCAATATAAATTTTACCTGGTTATTTTTAAGTGCAATTTTAATTAATTTACTTTTTTGGCTTTCTGACCAAACGTTAATTTTAGCAAGTTGTTCAATTATACTATGTGTATTCGCAAAACTTGTGCTATCCTCAAGCTTATTTATCAATTCCTCTTTCCTAAGTTCCTCTTCGCTCCGACCTTTGGTTTCTTCAGCTTTTTCAGCAATACATTCAAAATGAACCTCTTCCAACACTTCGTTGGAAATTGTTTTATCTATTATATGTTTCACTAAATTTTCAAGTTTTGACCCCTCCGTATAATCTGCCGGCACAAAATATTTTATTCTGTTCTCCTCAAGCATTCTGAAAACCTTTGACTTGTCCTTTGTTTCAGAATTATATACTCCTATTGAATGTCCGCCATTTATATTAACCAACTTCATACAGGGGATATCCGTATCGCTATCACCTATATATACCATATTTCTAAATGGAACTCTGTATTGGCTCTGTTCAAAATAAGAATTAACGCCTTGGTCATTTACATCAAGAACACCCTTTTCAATTCTGAATAAAAACTGTGTTTTATTTGTATAGTTTACAACCTGGGCCGGCCAAACCGCTACGCCGTCCTTGTCAAAATAAAATGAACTGGCATATATCTTTTTAAACTTATCCGCTACTTCCGTCCCCTCAATCATCTCTTTTAAACCAGAGGAAATAATATAATGCTCAACCTCTACACTTTTGCTTTCACCATATTTATTAATTCTGTCAAACCATGTATCAACTCCCGGAAAGAGCTTTACCTTACTTCCGTCTTTATGTAACGTATCCCTTGTGAATAATACCTTTCCTCTCGACTTACTTGCCATCATATACATATAGGCAAGATTTTGATCCATATCATTACCTGAAGCCAACTCATTTGACTCTTTCCAAAAATCCGCCACCTCGTAATCTATCGATTGTATATATCCTTGTGCCTGCATATCGTCCGGAGATAAGGTTTTATCGAAATCATAGCAGATTGCTAAAATAGGTGCTTTTTTCATTTAGTGTCATCTCCTCATTAAATCGCTTTCTTCTATCCTAGTAGTTCCAAAGTCTTCTAGAAATCTTTCGGCATTTCTGCTTTTTTACCTGTTTAAGTATTCCGTTTCTATCTGATAAAACATTGCCAGATCACTAGCAAGCATAATTTTCGATTCTGCCTTTCGTTACCGCCGCTCTACCTCATATTTTCTAAAAATCATCTTCGAAGAAATCAGAATCGACTCTTTTTACTTCGTACACACTTTCAACCGATACACCAAGATTATGCTTTATCATCAGTTTCATCAGCTGCATCCCGTCCACAAGAACAATTTTTGAACCATATAAGCCATTCGCAAAATCTTTTGCCCCGGCGGAAAATCCGGCTGTTGTGATAAATAACCCTTTTGATGCCTGTTGCCCTTGAAGCGCTCCTGCAAACTTTTGAATCTCAGGTCTATCTACTTTCCGATTAACCGCCCACTGCTTGGCTTGAATATATATAGAACTAAAACCCAGCTGGTCTTCCTTTACTATCCCATCAATTCCACCATCATTTGAAATAGAAGTTACAACTGCATTTTCTTCAATTCCATTGCCATACCCCATTTTAAGCAGCAATTTTATAACCAATTTCTCAAAATCTGCCGCTGGAAGCTTCATCACCTCCGTCATCAATTCATCTGCCAAAACATCATCTAATTCTTTTAGGGCTTCCTCTATCACCTCAGCCGGCGACTGTTCTTCCTTTACAGCCGTATTCGTTTGCAAATCTTTTGTTGGCACATGGTTATAAAAATTGGAAAAACTTTGGTATTTTAATAAATAAGTGTTATCAATGCTTTCCGCATCCGGTAAGGCTTTTTTTCCCTCATTTGTTAAAACATGCCTGCCCCTAGACGGACTCTCAATAAGGCCTGCTTGTTTTAAATACGTTCTGGCCCAGCCAATGCGATTATCAAATACCGACTGCCTTCCACTTGGCAACATTAAAGCCCTATCTTCCTCTGAAAGATTGAAAGCATTCGCTACATATTTTTTCATATCCCTATAATCATGAATTTTTCCATCTTTCAAAGATTGAAGTACAGCTCCATAAAGTTCATTATACTTTGGTATGGACATAGTTTTTTACTTTCCCCCTTTTATCGAAAAATAAGGTATATATCGTCTTCCACTGTAATGATTATTTGATCTTGCGATTCCCTTTTGAAATCCCGCCAGCTACTGCTTTTGTATCTAAGAATCCCCAACCGGATATTCCGCTGCCGGCTGCCAAAATGCCAAAAAGAAATCTTTCAGCCGGGCTGCCATCTCCCGCAAATCCCGGTACAATTGACCATAGTAGCGCACCTTCTGCGCATCCGCGCCATACGCTTCCATCCCCAGTGCCCTAGCCAAAAAAAGCGACCGGCTGAGGTGATATTTTTGCGTTACAATCAATACCTTTTTCCCTTGATAAACTTTTCTCAAACGCCAGATGCTGTCATAAGTCGATACCCCATAAGGATCCTGTCGGATACCCTCTGCCGGTACTCCGGCCTTCTCCGCCTCCGCCGCCATGACCACTGTCTCCCGATAATAAATATCCACGCTGTCCCCGCTCATCAGCAGCGGCGTTCCCGACAAAAGCCGATAAAGTTCTACACTTTTATCAATTCTTTCGCGCAACATTCGCGACGGCTCGCCGCCCGGACGGACACCCGCCCCCAACACCAGGATATAATCAAAACCGCCCTTTTCGGCCTCGACTGCAATCTGGTCATTGCTTAAAATGTAGCGTTGCGTTTTCCACAGCATATAGGCATTCACGCCAAGCAGCAGCAACAACGCTATGAAAAGCACTGCTGCCGCCATCTTTATCAATCGCTGAATTCCTTTCTTCCATTTCTGCCCCCGGCCCGACCCGGCAGGCCATTTATCCCGCGTTTTCATTTAATGTACATATTGCGACATCCGCATGATTTGCAACATTATGGCCATCATCGTTCCCCACAGGAAAATACCCAGTACCATCGCAATCACCATATTTAAAAGCACTGCCCTGGCATAATTGCGGCGATTGATGCCCTCATTGGAAAATGCCCATATAATCATCAGCACCAGACCGACAATCGGCAGCGCCATCACCCACATCATGCCTAAATACTTCCACATTGAAATCTCTTCCGGCATTTGCTGAACATAAGGGTTATACGGCATATTCCCCGGACCGCCCGGATACGGCGGATTCGGCTGCTGCCGGTAATAATAATTCCCATTGGGCGCACCGGACTGCCCCTGATAAGCCTGCTGATAATTGCCCTGCGGACCGGGCTGCCCCACCGGCTGCGGCGGATAGGCTGGCTGAACCGGGCTATTTGGCTCATTTACTCCCTGTGAAAAATTATTGTTCTGATATTTGTCCATTTCTTATTGATTCCTTTCGCTTCCCACAAATAGTTATTTAAACAGAAGCCCTAAATCCTGACAACGCCGCCGAATTTCTTCATAGACTCCGTATTCTTCCGCTTCCAAGGCCTGAAAAGCCGCCGACACCCGAATAAAAGCACCAGCCTGATCCTGCGGCGAAACGATGACGCCGGTTTTTTGCAGCAAATATTCAGCAAAGTCCGCTGCTTTTTTAAACTTCACGCCGTCTCCCGCTGCCTTGGGAATCGGCAGATACAGAAAATAGCCGGCCTGCGGTTTCTTAGCGGCAAATCCCATTTCTGCGAAAACTTCGCTTAAGTTTTGCAGCCGCCGGTCATATTTGGCCTTGGTTCCCGCCGTAATTTCCGGCTTATTCAGCGCCGTTATCCCGGCCCGCTGAATGGCTTTAAACTGTCCGGCATCGGTGACGGCCTTGACCGCCGCAAAAGCCTGGATCAATTTGGCGTTACCGGCGGCAAAAGCCAGCCGCCAGCCCGTCATATTAAAGGCTTTGGACAGAGAATGAATCTCAACCCCGACCTGCTTTGCTCCCGGAATCGTTAAAAAGCTGAGCGGCTCCGTTTGATCATAGGTCAAGGCCGCCAGTCCCGCGTCATGCACTACTGCCAGCTGATTTGCTTTGGCAAACTTAACCACCTTCTTAAAAAAGGCCTTTCCGGCCACCGCGCCGGTCGGGTCATTCGGATAACTGATATATAAAAGCTTGGCTTTCGCCAAAACCTCAGCCGGAACGCTCTCTAAATCCGGTAAAAACTTGTTTTCCGGCAAAAGCGGCAGAGAAAAGACTTCGCCGCCCAGCCATTTGGTTGTGGCCACTAAGGAGTTCTCCCGTAAATCAGCGTTTAACAGGACATCTCCCGGATTGATCAGTGCCAGCGCCAGTTGGCTGAGAGCCGACCGGGTGCCGATGGCATGGGCAATCTCCGTCTGCGGATTCAGCCCTTCGACCTTAAACTCCCTTTGCAGATAAGCGGCTGCCGCTTCGCAAAACTCTAAAATCCCGTTTTCCGCCCGCTCCCGGTTACCCCATTGACCGGCCTCATATCCCAGGCTCCCGATGACATCAAAATCCGCCATGGCATCCGGTTCTTCCCGGCTAAGATCGAGCAAACCCTGATTCGTGCTTTCCACATAGGTTTGTTTTGCCTGCTCCAAATGATTTTTGTTTTCCCTTTTCCCAAACCTGTTTCCGCCAATCCTGTCCGCCAATAATTTTTGTACGTAACTTTCTGCCATGTCTTTCCTTTCTTTTGTACCTCCGCTTTTCTTACAGCGGCGGGAATTTCTATTATTACTGCTTGCTTGAAACCCCAAACTGTCAACACGGGCAAACGGCGCAAAAACACTTTTGAGCCTCCCTATACCTCTCCCCGCTTAAAATGGAAATCTGCCGCGCGGCTTCTTTCCTTTTCTGAATCCTGCACCGCAGCTTCCGAACAAAAGCAAGGATATTGGGGTAGTTTTATTATAACTTTATCTGGGGTATCCGTCAAGTGTAGGGAGAACGAAAGCAACTCTCAACCATAAAACGGCCTGCCAAAGCAATCCTTTTCGCTTTGACAGACCGTTTCATTTGCTCAACTTACCTCTGATCGAAAAACTTCGCGTTTCTGCAATGTCACGAGCCCACCCTAAATGAGTCCCGCCCTACTCCAGCTCAAATGCGCCGGTATAGAGCTGATAATAAACTCCTTTTTGGGCAATCAGTTTTTCATGGTTGCCCCGCTCAATAATCCGGCCTTGGTCTAAGACCATAATCACATCCGAATTCTGTACGGTTGACAGCCGGTGAGCAATGACAAATACCGTCCGGCCCTGCATCAGTTTATCCATGCCGTCCTGTACCAAGGCTTCGGTTCGGGTATCAATCGAAGACGTTGCTTCATCCAAAATCATAACCGGCGGATCGGATACCGCCGCCCGGGCAATTGACAAAAGCTGGCGCTGCCCCTGCGACAGCCCGCTGCCGCCGCCCTTTAAGACCGTGTCATAGCCATGTTCCAGCATCCGGATAAAACCGTCGGCATTGGCCAGTTTGGCGGCCGCAATACATTCCTCATCGGTCGCATTCGGGTTACCGTAGCGAATATTTTCCATCACCGTATCGGTAAACAAATTGACGTCTTGCAGCACCACCCCGAGAGAACGGCGCAAATCCGCCTTTTTAATCTTATTGATATTGATTCCGTCGTAGCGAATTTTGCCGTCGGCAATATCATAAAAGCGGTTAATCAAATTGGTGATCGTGGTTTTACCCGCACCGGTTGCGCCGACAAAAGCAATCTTTTGCCCCGGCTCGGCATAGAGCGTAATGTCATGCAGCACTGTTTTTTCCGGGACATAGCCAAAATCAACGTCGTCCATCGTGATTTGACCCTTTAACTCCGTATAAGTAACACTGCCGTCGGCCCGGTGCGGATGCTTCCACGCCCAGTGCCCGGTATTTTCCGCACATTCCTGAACTTGACCCTCCTCCCTAATATGGGCATTAACCAGTGTCACATAACCCTCATCCGTTTCCGGATGCTCGTCCATAAAAGCAAAAATCCGCTCGGCGCCGGCAAATGCCATCGCCACATAATTAAACTGGCTGGAAATCTGCCCCAGCGGCCAGACAAAGTTTCTGGTCAAGGTCAAAAAGGAGGCGATCATTCCCAGCGACATAACATTAACGCCGGTCAGACCAAAATTAGTCATACCGCTGATGGCCATATAAGAACCCAAAACCGCAATAATGACATATTGAAAATAACCGACCGCATTCATCAGCGGCATCAGCATGTTCGCATTGGCATTGGCTTTGGTTGAACTGTCCGCCCAAGCCTGATTTCTCCGCCGCAGCTGCTCTCTTGCCTTATCTTCATAGCAAAATACTTTCACCACTTTTTGCCCGCCGATCATTTCTTCCACATAGCCGTTCACGTCTGCCAGCGTCCGTTGCTGCTCTGCAAAATGAACACCAATCCGACCGACGATTTTGCCGGTGACCTGCATGACCAGGAAAATCAAAACCACCGCCACAATCGTCAGCGGTACGCTGATATAAAGCATACTGAAAAATACCGTAATCAGCGTAAACATCGAGGCAATCAGTTGCGGCATAGCCTGTGCCAGCACCTGCCGTAATGTATCTGTGTCATTCGTATAAAGGCTCATCACCTCGCCATAGGTATGACTGTCAAAATAGCGCACCGGCAAAGCCTGCATCTTGGTAAACATTTCATCCCGAATTTGTTTTAAGGTCTTTTGCGCCAAGGTTACAATCATTCTGTTATAAAAAAGTGAGGCGGTAATTCCGGTTAAATATAGGAGCGCCATCATCAGCAGTGCCCGCAAAAGTCCACTGAAGACAGGCGACTCCACCGTGAGGAGCGGCATAATATGATTGTCGATCAATTTCCCTAAAAACAAGGAGGAGGCAGCACTGGCGAGAGAACTTAGTAAAATACAAAACACCACTAAAATCAGCTTGCCCCGATCCGGTTTCATATACGAAAAAATCCGGCGGGCAATTTTAAAGTCCAGTTTGGGAGCACCTTTCGGCAGTTTCTTTTCCTGTTTCATCTTACTCCTCTCCTTTCTGCTGGGACTCAAACACTTCCCGATAAATGGAGGAAGTTTTCAGCAACTCGTCATGAGTGCCAAGCGCCGAGATTTTGCCCTCATCCAGCACAATGATCTTATCGGCATGGCGGATCGAGCTGACCCGCTGAGCAATAATGATTTTGGTCGTATCCGGAATCTCCTCGGCAAAGGAACGCTTAATCGCTGCGTCCGTCTTGGTATCGACCGCGCTGGTCGAATCGTCTAAAATCAGCACCTTCGGCTTTTTCAGCAGTGCCCGGGCAATGCACAAACGCTGTTTCTGCCCGCCGGACACATTCGTCCCGCCCTGTTCAATATAAGTATCGTAGCCCTGCGGGAAAGAACGGATAAAATCATCTGCACAGGCCTGCCGGCTGGCCTGAACCAGCTCCTCATCGCTGGCGTTTTCATTGCCCCAGCGTAAGTTTTCCTTGATCGTCCCGGAAAAAAGCTCATTTTTTTGCAGCACCATTGCTACTGCCCCGCGCAAAGTATCAAGGTGATAACGGCGCACATCAACCCCGCCGACCGAAACACTGCCCTCCGTCACATCATAAAGCCGGGGAATCAGCTGCACCAGACTTGACTTGGACGAACCGATGCTGCCGATAATCCCGACCGTCTCACCGGAGGCAATCCGCAGGTCAATATTATCAAGGACTTTCTTATCGGCGTCGGCGTGATAGACAAAACTAACCCGGTCAAAGACGACCGCGCCGTCCTTGACTTCATACACCGGATCGGCCGGGTCAGTGATATCGCTTTTTTCGTTTAATATTTCTGTAATCCGTTCTGCGGAAGACGAAGCAATCGTAATCATGGCAAAGACCATCGACAGCATCATCAGGCTCATCAGAATCTGCATGGAATAGCTAAACAACGCCGTTAACTGACCTGTCGTCAGACCCAGCGCCTCATTATTGCCGCTGGCGATAATCGCTCTGGCACCCAGCCAGGACACCAACAACATGCAAGTGTACATAAAAATCTGCATTATCGGCATATTGAGGGCAATCAGCCGCTCGCCTTTGGCAAAACCGCGGAAAATCTTAGCAGACATATTTTCAAACTTTTTAATCTCAAAGTTTTCCTGATTAAAGGATTTCACCACCCGAATGCCGCGAACATTTTCCTGCACCACTTTGTTTAATCCGTCATAATCGGAAAAAACCTGCTTAAAGACCGGTATCACCGCCCGGATAATCAACGCCAGGACCAAAGCTAACAAGGGAATGGCCGCCAAAAAGACCATTGAGATCTGGCGGCTGATGGAAAATGAAGCGATCATGGCAAAAACCATCATAAAGGGCGCACGTATCGCCATCCGCAGCAGCATTTGATAGGCGTTCTGGACATTGCTCACATCGGTCGTCAGCCGGGTAACGATCGAAGCGGCAGAAAACTTATCAATATTGGAAAAGGAAAAGGTCTGCACCCGGTCGTACATATCCTGCCGCAAATTAGCCGCCAGTCCGACCGAGGCCTTAGCGCCCAGTTTTGCCGCCAGTATACCGGTCGTCAACTGCATACTGGCCAGCAAAAGCAAAATCAGTCCGTATTTCCAAACCTGCCCCATACTGCCGGCATAAACCCCATGATCAATTAACCGCGACATAGTCAGCGGAACCACAATTTCAAAGACTACCTCCAGCGCGGACAAAGCCGCGGTCGCCGCCGAGCTAACTTTGAACTGCCGCACGCTCCGGCTCAATGTTTTAATCATAAATTTCTCCTCTCTGCTGTATTGGCTTTGCCCGTTCCGCTTTTTTAAATTCTACCAAAAACGCCAGATATTATAGGCATTAATCCCAATCAAAACCACCATCAGGCCGATAAACAGGCGGTCTACCACGCGGCTGTCAATCCGGCGGTTAATCTTGCGGCCGACCATCCCGCCGGCCATGCCGCCAGCCACCGTAATCAGCAGCAGGAGTGGTGCAACTGCCGGGATCTTGCCGCTTAAAACCACTCTCAAAAAACTGGCCAGCTGCGAAAAAAGGATGATATAAAGCGAATTGGCCGCCGCCGTCTTGGTCGGCATGGAAAAGAAATAAAACAGCACCACCAGATTAATCGGGCCGCCGCCAATACCAAGAAAAGCGGACACCATCCCCAAAATCAAGCCAATCAATCCGCTGAGGACAGGATTTTGGATTTGCCTGGTTTGAATTTTATCTTTAAACAAGGTATACAGCAAAGTACCCAAAGTGATAATCAGCAGGCAAACTGCCTGAATCATGCCGACCTGTTCTTTATTGGCTACGAGATTACCGACCAGATCAAATAATTCCTTACCCAAAATCCCGCCGATGACCGCTCCGGCCGCCAGCGGCAAACCGGTTTTCGTTTCCACCGCCGAATCGCCCGATAGTTTCGCTTTTATCACCGAATACGCGGACATGGTCAGCACCGTGCAGCCCGACAGAAAACTGATCGCCGCCACCGACATGACATGGAAAGAATCCAGTGTCGGCTTGATAATAACACCGCCGCCGATGCCGCAAATCGCTCCGACAATCGACGCTAAAAACGCTACCAAAAAAAATAAAACTTCCATCATTCCTCCTCAGCCGAAAAAACGGCTCGGCTTTTTCGCCCATCCGCACTGATAATACCGGCACACAGCATCTTGCCGGCCTTATAAATAAAGATAGTATACCACAGAAGTTGGGGCAAGAAAAGTCATTCGAAAGAAAAAAACAGAAGAGGATGAGCTATCATACAAGGCATACCACTTTTCCAAATCCCTTTTTACTTTCTATATACTCATGCGCTTTTTGAATTTCATCCAAACGGAAAACCTTGCTTGGATTTACCGTCACATTATGCTCATCGATAAAGCGAAACATCTCCTTTAGCCGGAAAGAATCAACAATACCGGAATAAAAAGTAGTCAAGTATATATCATTTTGAAGCTCCATGATTGGATCAAACTCTTCCAAGAACCATTGTTCTCCCAGCTGCCCTGCACTGCAAACAATCCCGAAGCGGTTCAGATGCTTAATCGAATCTTTAATCGATCGCGGACCGACTAATTCAAGTATCTTGTCAAACTTTTTTTCCGTTTGCAATGTATAGTCCTTGTCTTCAAATATATCCTCAAAACCACTCGCCGTTAAACTTTCTTTTTTGGACATATTCTGGGTACTTCCATAGATTTTTGTTTTCGGAAAGCAGGATCTTACCAAATTGCAAAAAGCTATACCGGTTGCACTGCTTGCTCCCCTAACCAGTATCTCATCTTTATCTGTGATTCTTAAGTTTGTAAAACATCCGTATGAAGTATAGTATGTTTCAGGTATCGCCGCCAATACTTCCCACGGCAAATTACTTTCTACCGGATAAATTTGTTCGTCCGGCAACAATACATACTGGGCATAACTTCCGTCAAACGCTCTTCCCATTTCTCCCATTATGGATACGATCTTCGTTCCGGCTTCAAATTTTTCGCTCCGTTCAATGATACCAACACATTCAATCCCCAGTATTCTCGGAAATTGAACACTTGGTGAATATCCCTTTCTGGTAAAAATTTCTGAGCGATTTATGCCAAATCCCTTTACTTTTATGAGCGACCAACCCGCTTTCATTTTTGGTTTTGGCACTTCTTGAAATACTAATTTATCCGTTCCGCCGGCTTCATAAACTACCACTGCTCTCATCATCTTTTTATTACCTCGTCATTTCTATCAATTTTTTTACAAAATCATTGCTTGGATGATCCCATACCTCTTCCGTTGTTCCATACTGCTGAATTTCTCCGTCATCCATCACCAAAATATGAGTCCCCATTTTAAAAGCTTCATAAATATCATGTGTGATAAAGATAATGGTGCAATTCGTTTGTTTATGGATCTCTTTCAAGTCCTTTTGCAGTTGATACCTTGTTATTGAGTCAACCGCACCAAAAGGCTCATCCATTAAGAGTATGAGCGGAGAGTTGGCATATGCTCTTGCAATGCCGACACGCTGTTGCTGCCCGCCCGATAATTCGTCGGGATACTTCTCTTTTATATCTAAAGGCAACCCGACAAGAGACAGCATCCTGTCGATAATCTCATTTATTGTTTTCTCCTCTTTTTTTTTCAAGTCTTGGGACATAGCCTATATTTTCCGAAACTGTCATGTGAGGAAACAATCCATTTCCTTGGATTGCATAGCCAATCTTTCTTCTAAGCGAGATGATGTCTTCATTCAGAATATTTTTTCCGGAAATCATGATCTCTCCTTCATCGGGTTTCAAAAGTCCGTTGATCATTTTTAGGAGCGTGGTTTTTCCGGAGCCTGATGTTCCTACTATGCAAATAAAATCCCCTTCATTTATACTAAGATTGAAGTTTCGGACTACCCATTTTCCGTTATAGGATTTGCCGATATTTTTGTATTCTATGATTTTACTCATTTTATTCCTCCACAAGTCCTTTTTCTCTCAAGAAATTTTTTGCCACATCACTTGGATTTTCTTTATCGATTTCGACTTTTTTATTCAAAGCAGCCATGGTGCTCTCATCAATCAAGCCATTTAATTTTTCTAATACAGCATTTAACTCCGGATGTTTACCGAGTATTTCTTCTCTTACCACCATACCCGCCATATATTTCGGATAAAAGCCGAGATCATCTTCCAGAACCACAAGTCTTGGATCTGAGATCTGCCCATCGGTTGTAAACACTGTCATAACATCAATCTTTTTATCATATGATGCCTGATATTTCAGGCCGTTATCCATATCCACAGCCTTTTTGAATTGGAATTTATAGGCATCTGCCAATGCCTCATAACCGTCTTCTCTTTCAAAGAAATCATATTCTGCTCCAAAGATAAATTTTTCTGCATACTTGGCTAAATCCGAAAATATCTTAATCTTATATTCTTCTGCCAAGTCTGTTCTTATGCCTAAGCTGTAAGTATTATTAAATCCGAACATTCCCTTCCATGTCAGTTTATATTCCTTTCGGTATTCTGCATCCAGCATGTCAAAATTTTCATTCGTATACGGTTCTGTTTTCTTTAACACGATTTGCCAGGCGGTTCCCGTATATTCGGGATACATATCAAAGTCTCCCTTTACGATCGCCGGATGAATGTTAGATGTTCCGCCGCCTACACCATGTGTTATATTCACATTTAACGCAGTGTCATTCTTTATCAACGCCCCAACCAGTTCCGCCAATATATAGCCTTCTGATGTTGGCTTGGAAGCAATTTCAATACTATTGTTCTTACCACTCCGATAAAGTCCGAAGACAGACAGGGCGATGAGCAGAATAAGACCTGCTGTCCATCCTGTTTTTTTATTTGCCAGTTTTTTTAATTTATGAGCGGAAGCCAATTTCCCAAATAAGCTTAAAATCCCATCAACTGTCAAAGCCAATACCGCAATCAGCAGGCTTCCGATCAAAATAAGAATGTCATTGTTTGTGGTAATTCCTCTATAAATTGCCACGCCTAAGCCGCCCGCCCCAACAAATGAAGCAATTCCGGCTAAGGCTATTGTCATCGTCACCATATTCATGATCGATGAAAATATTACCGGAAATGCCAAAGGAAGTTTAATCTGATACAAGATTTGAAATTCCCTGCTCCCATAGCTCTGCTTGCTTCAATGATTTTAGGATCGATCGTAGTTATGCCCACATAGGTACTTCGAACGATGGGCAGTAATGCGTATATGGTCAGAGCAATGATTGCCGTTGTATTTCCTATTCCTGTCAGAGAGATCAAAAAGCCCAAAAGTGCGATCGACGGGATCGTATAGGCTATATTTACAACGGATATTATGTAGCCCGCAATTTTAGGTTTTTGCGAAATGAATATGCCAATCGAAAGCCCTACCGCTATGGCAATGATCACTGCCGTAAAGGTAATAACGATATGCTCCAGCAAAAGGTTCCAATAAAATGATGAGTTGCTTGACAACTCTTCTATAATCCTATTTATCATCTTCTTCCTCCAAATTAGAAATGATCTTTCTTAACATATTTTCAAATGTTTCTATCTCTTTTGTTGAAAAACCCTTATAGAAAATCTCATCCATTTTATCCGTTGCTATTTTAGACTTGATTTCTAATGATCTTCCTTTCTCTGTTAGAAACACATATTTTTTTCTTTTATCCGTATCACTCTGCTTTCGGTAAATTAAATCCACACTTTCCATCTTGTCAAGCATATTGGTCAAAGTATTGATTGCCAGCCCTGTACCTAAGGAGATGTCCGTACTGCTGACACCGTCTTTTTTCCACAAGCAGAATAATATTTTGCCTTGCTCCCCATTAAATTCCGTAAGCCCATATTCAGAAAACAGTTTATTTAGCTTTCTTCCGCTAAGAAATTTGGCCCTGCCGATTAAATATCCGCCTTCTACTTTCATTTTTCCTCCTTTAACTTCTATATAGAACTATTTGTTTTTACGATATTACTATATAGAAGTATTTTTGTCAATAGAAAATTTATTCTCCTGCTCTGAC
Organism: Lachnospiraceae bacterium oral taxon 500; assembly: GCA_002999035.1. Classification (NCBI taxonomy): domain Bacteria; kingdom Bacillati; phylum Bacillota; class Clostridia; order Lachnospirales; family Lachnospiraceae; species Lachnospiraceae bacterium oral taxon 500. The sequence continues at coordinate 1,342,874 of CP027241.1, read as the reverse complement.
TTTTTACTTTTTGCTCCCCCACCTCGCTTTTTTCAAGTAATCCCTCAAGCAATAAAAAAGAATTAAGCAAAATATCTGTCACTGAAATAGTGATGAAATATTCTGCTTAATTCTATTTCTCCGCTTCTTGTTCTATAAAAAACATTTTCCTGCCCGCCAAACTGCGCCCAAGCAAAAAGATTAATCCTTCATGCACAAATGAACTGCCGAGGTTTTAAAAGTCAGCGGCAGAGCCAGAATGTTCGGATTTTCTCCCACTATCTTCACGGCATCCGCCAAAGCTTCTTCAAAACTGGCTCTGGTCTTACAGCCCATGCCCCTGGCATAGCCCGGCTCCTGCGCGCCGACAATATAAATGGCCGCCGCATTCTTTTCCGCGATATGGGCACAGCTGATCATGGAAAAACCATGAAACGGATGGAACGCATTGCAGTACCGGTACTGCCGAATAAACTCCTGATCGGTGGCAAAATATTCACCGTAGCGGTCCAAATCCGGCAAAGTGTTCATCTGATCATGCTGAAACATATTATACAGCTTCGGCAGATAGGGCCACAGCTCCTCATGGAAGTACCCATTACACAGGCTCGAACAAATGATAACACAGCGATCGCTCAAAACCCGTTTATGCCGGATCACCTGCGCCGAAATTGCCTGCATAAACATGATCGGATTGGTGCCCATGCCTTCGCCGTAATGGAAAAACTGAGGCATCCCAAACACCAAAACATCATATTTTTTCTCCGCCCAATGCACATAGGTGCGCCGGTCGGCTACCTGCCAGCTCAGCGGCTGCATTTCTTTGGCATAACCGCTGAAAATAGCAATCTGCCGGCTCTTGGTGTCCAGCACCGCATCGCAGCAGAAAAACTTTTTGCCCATTTTTTCTTCCATATGCATACTGATCTCATCGAACTTAGAACGCATCAGGCTGTGACCGCTGACCGGCGTAAAATCCTGCCGGTGCATCACGCTGGGCGTATGATGGCTGGCAATGCTGCGCCAGTGAGTAATTCCCGTAGCCGAATGCTTATAGCCGCCGCTGTAGCCGCCGTAGGGATTGCCCTGAACATGGCCGATCATAATCGCCACATCCGCGTCATAAACATATTTATTCATAATGACCGGATCGCCCCGGCGGGTCGTTCCCAAATCAATCAAATGGTCATAATCCTCACTGTCATGATTTTTAATCTGACCGCTGAGCCAAAACTCATCAAACAGCTCCCGCCCCAAAACACCCAAAATTTCTTCCTTGGTGTTCTTCCGATGCAGGCCGTTCGAGCAAAGCAGCAGGATATCCTCTTTTTTAACGCCGGCCGAATAAAGCTCCTGCAAAATGAGCTTAATTGCTATCTTTCGGTGCGAGGTCGGCTGCTCCCCGCCCTTGACCCGGTCAGGAAACACAATCACACATTTACTGCCGGCCTGAGCCAGTTCCGTTAACGGCGGCATGCCAATCGGCGCCCGCAAGCTTTTGAGCGTTTCTTCCTCCAGTTTTTCCTCCGGAATATGCTCCGGATCGGGCACCGTCACTCCCGGAATAAAAACATCGGTTGTATCCGGCAGTTCCGCGCTCATCGTTCCTTTTCCATACTCAAACTCAAGCCTCATTTTTTTCTTCCTTTCCCTGCTGCAAATAGGTTTCGACAATCTCCAGATAGCCTTCCGGCGTAAAGCCGAAGTTTTCGCCGAAGTTGGTCAGTGCAATCAGCCCGCCGGAAATCTCCGGAATCTGAGCGAGCATACCGGCATTCTCCTTCTTTAATCCGCCGCCGTAAACCATCTCCACACCGCCGGTATGATCATTGACATAACGGGCAATCTTTTGAATATATGCCTTATCCGGCGGGGTTTTGCCCGGCCCAATCGCCCAAATCGGCTCATAGGCTATCGTCACCCGTTTCGGATCAACATCCATCAGGCCGATATTGAGCTGGATCCGCAGCACATTCTCCCAGCATTCCAGTTCATCCTCTCGTTCCCCGATACAGTAAACCACTTTCAGTCCGGCCTTTAAAGCAGCTTTAACCTCCATATTCAACTGCGCATTCACCGCTCCCCGGTCACCGCCGCCCAACATATAAGCACCGATCTTATCATTCCGCTCCTCACTGTGCCCGATCAGAGCCGTATCGGCACCCAACTCCCGCGCCGCCGTAGCCGGCAAATTGGTGGTAAAAGCGCCGAAATTGCCGCCCGCTCCGATATCCGCCCGAAACACGCCCTGACTGCCGATATGAATTCGGCCGTTGCTGGCCGCTTTCGCCAGCAGCAGATGTGCCTCCGGGAAAAACATAGTAAACTCCGCCTGACCGTCATACCGGGCCAAAGCGTCCTGCGTCCGGTTAATAATCTCCCGCGCCCAACTTTCAATCGGCGCCAGCCGGTTAATTCCGCCGCTGGCTGCCGGTACATCAAACCGTTTTAAGTTTAAATAAATTTTCTTCATACACGCCTGCCTTTCTTGGGTCCTGTTTTTGGTAGCCTTTCCTTAATCTTTCCCGTCAATTCAACTTTCCCGTCCGTCCAGTTTCCCGGTTCACCGAAACCGCCTTTTTGCAAATTCTCGATGCCGACAGGCGCTACGCTTCCGGCAGAACACCGTCATTTTTTCCTGCATCCGCCGCTGCTTATCTGGCCGCTCCGTATTCCGCTTTCAGCTCCGCCAGACTTCTGGCCTTGACCAACGGTGCCATATGGTAACTGCCAAATTCCACGATCATCTTGCCGGTCACTTCCATGACCGCGTCTTTTATTGCTTCCGCCAGACTTTGCATCTCTGCTCCCGGCACGCGGCCGGACATGACCATATCCATCACCGGCGTCAGATAGGCGCGGGGGTCAAACGCAGCCGGTTTTTCCAGAAGCAGCCTATGAATCTCGGCCAATTCCGCAACAGCCAAAAGTTCGGGCCGGCGGCGGAACAATTCTCTGATATTACGGGTTGTCGCCAAACGAATATCGGTATCGACATTAATTTTCCGAATCCCGCCGATTTGAATGACCTCTTTTAACTGCGGAATCGGAATGCCGTGGCTCTCGCCGATTTGACCGCCCAAAGCATTAATTTCCGCAACCACTTCGGCCGGCACATTGGACGAGCCATGCGAAACCAAACCGCAAAATAAACGCTCATGTGCCAGACATTCATTCACGGCAATGGCGATTTCCTTACGCAGCTTCACGTTCTTGCCCTTGACCGCCCCATGCGAGGTGCCGTAGCTGATGGCTAACGCATCGACTTCGGTGGCCTTAACAAAACGGACGGCATCTAAGGGATGAGTATAGGTCGAATTCTCGGAAAAAACATGATCCTCCTCCCCGGCCAGCACCCCCAGCTCTCCTTCGACGCTGACTCCCCGGGCATGCGCATATTTAACCACTTCCCGGGTCAATTCCATATTTTCCTCAAACGGCTTACTGCTGCCGTCAATCATCACGGAAGTATAACCGGCGTCAATCGCCGCCTGACAGGATTCAAAGGTCTGGCCGTGGTCTAAGTGCAAAACCACCGGCACCGGCGAATCTTCTCCGTACCGGCGGACGGCCTCCACCAGATTTTTCATCCCGGCCTTTTTTTCCTCTAAAGTACCGTTCATAAAGTCAGTTCGCCCGCCCATAAAAGCATTGGCCAGTTCTGCGCCTTGCAGCAAGGCCGGACTGCGGAATATTTCATGCATCCGAATCGCCCCTTCCACCTGGGCGACCGAGTTGACGTTAAAGGCACCGTAGGCAAAATTGTATTTGATAGCCAGTTCCAATAAAGGTTTTAACGATGTGAGCATAGCTTCCTCCTGATTCTGTGCCGCTGTCGGTATCCGGTTGACCTTGTGCCGCCAGTCCGTCAAAATGCCGCTGAAAAAACTTTCTCCTGCTTGCTTTGATAAATGACTGTACGGTTTCCGGTAATTCAACCGCCGGATGCATGACTGGCAGCGAAATATATTTTATAACCGAATTGTCAAATGTTTTTCGTTTTCCCTGCTAAAAAGCCGGACCGGCCGCGTTTTCATTGGTCAAAATAAGCGCATTCGGATGCCTTTGCAGGAGACTGGCCGGAAAATGAGCCGTCACTTCGCCGTAAGCCGCCTGCCGGATAACCGCCCGGTGCCAGTCCCGAAACACCGCCAAAACAATCCGTTTGGCCGATAATATCTCCTTCATGCCAAGCGTTACGCAGCTCTTAGGCATGGCGTCAATCGCACCGCCTAAGCTACCGGCACTGTTGATTGTTCTGGTTTCCCGTGAAATTGTCAATACTCTGGTCGGCAGCTTGGCAAACTCCTCTGCCGTCAAGGTATCGCTCGCCTCATTAAAAGCCAAATGCCCATTGATGCCGATACCGCCGATACAAATATCTGCTCCGCCCAGCGCCTTTAACCGCTCATCTGTCTTCTCGGGCTGATCCGGCTGCGGAAAAACTCTTTGCTCCCGGGGCATAACCAGCTCCGGAGCAATCCGGTCATAGACCTGACGCGCCATAAAACCACGGAAAGAAAGAATATGCTCCGAATCAATCCATTCACCGTTTTCCTGCAAATATTCATCCATATTAAAGAACCAAACATTTTTCAGCGAAACTTTTTCCTGATTGACCAGCCGGACAAAAATCGGGTACTGGCCAACCGGCCCAACCGGACAAATAAAGACAGTTTGCCGTCCGGCTTCGTTATTTTTCCGAATCTCCCGAATCATAATCATTGCCAGTTCATAAAAAACCTCAGCCGAATCGCCCAATTTCAAAATAGGAATCTTCGCTTCTTTTCCCAAATCTTCCGCTGATATTTGATAATAATTCATATCTCCTCCTTCTCCTCAAAGCTGCCTGACAGCCCGAGTCCTGCTTTTTCGAAACCTGCGCGGCCGGACAACTCCGTTTGTGTCTGCCGCGAGTTTTATCTTCAGCCGATCGGCCACTCTTTGTAACCTCAGCGGCGAAAACTAACCAGTTCCGGCAGTTCTCCGCCCATCAGCGGCCGCAGCCATTCCAAAAAAGCCGGGGTCACGTCGTAGCGGCTGAAATACTGAGCCGGCATTTGCTTCTCCGCCAGCATCACCTGCTCGACCGGAATTAAAAAGCTTTCCGATTGGTACGGCTGATTGCTGAGGCGGCGCAGCCCCACCATTTTCCCGCTTTCTCCGGCGACTGCCGCTTTGACCGCTTCTTCTCCGACTAAAATTGCTTCTTTAACATCAATCTCCGAGCGCAGATGAATAGATGCCCGCCCCAAAATACCGGGCTTTTCCGACCGGGCTTTAATCCCCAGCTTTTTAGTGATCAGCATCGCCAAATGCGAGCTGACATCGCCAAAATAAAGAGACCGGCCGGTTTGAAAGACCGGCGGCGTCACCGGCGTTCCGTCCGGCCCGCGCAGCCCTTCGCTGGCCACTACTACCACTCCGCCTTTGGCTTCATATAAGGCTTTGACCTTAGCCAAAAACTCTTCTTCCACAAAAGCATTTTCCGGCAAAAGAATCAAGTCCGGGCCATCGCCCGCTTCCTGTCTGGCCCAAGCCGAAGCGGCTGTCAGCCAACCGGCGTTTCGACCCATGGCCTCAATCACCACCACATGAATGGCCAAACCCTTAACGTCAAAAACAGCCTCTTTAACGCTCTCCGCTAAATATCTGGCAGCACTGGCATAACCGGGGCTATGGTCAATCACTGCCAAATCGTTGTCAATCGTTTTGGGAATGCCCATCACCCGAATATCCGTCCCGGCACAGGCCCGAGCCAACTTACCGCAAGTGTCCATGGTGCCGTTGCCGCCGTTTAACAGCACATAGCGAATCTGATGCTTCTCTAAAACCGACAGCAGGCGGGCATAATCTTCCGCTTCCATCGGATCACGCGAGGTGCCGATGGCCGAACCGGGTGTAATCAGCAACTTTTCAATGTCTTCCGGTTTTTGCTGGCGCAAATCAATCAAGTCCTCCCGCAGCGCTCCGCCCATTCCACCGTCAGCGCCGTAAATCTCGTCAATCTGCCGTTCTTTCTGCGCCTGCCGAATTGTGCCATAAAGAGAACAATTCAACACGGCCGTCGGCCCGCCGCCATGAATGATCAATAAATTATTTGCCATTTTTTTCTCCATTTTATCACTGTTTTATGGGTAATTCAAATTTATCCTCTCCGCTTTCTCTCCTCGAAACGCGGCAGACAAGCTGGCATCGCCTTTCAGGGCTTTATCCGGCGTAGGGTGAGCCGCTAAGGAAAAAGCTATTCTGCCGGACTACCGCCGTAAATTCACAGCTTATCTGCCATCCATCCACAGCCGCTGAAACATTTTTTGCTTGTATTTTTCCACGCCATCCTGATTAAAAGGATTGACTCCCATGATTTCGGCCGACAGCACCACTGCCGCCATGAAAAAGACAAAGAGCTTGCCCCATTCTTTTTCACTCATATCCTCCATCTCCAGCAAAAAAGCCGGAATCCCTTCCTCCCGATGCGCACCGAGTGTGGCCTCCTCCATTTCCCGGTTAATCCGGGCAAAGCTTTTGCCTTCCAAATATGCAAAATCATCCTGAATCCGGGAAGCTGCCACTTCCACCGCTTCTCCGTAATTTTTTATCCGCAAAAAGGTTTCAATTAAAATCGGACTGCCGTCTTGCAAAAACTGTCCCATTGAATGTAAATCTTCGGAAAAGCAAAGACCGTCGGGATACAGTCCTTTTTTCTCCTTGCCTTCGGATTCGCCGAAAAGCTGTACCCACCACTTCAGCCATTCACGAAAGTCCAAGTCACAGGCTGATAAGACCTCGATCTTATAGCCTTGCTGATAGGCCCCCTGCCGGTACGCCACATAATCATGCAAAAAGTGAGCACTGTCCTCCATTTCCGCCAGCATTTCCCGGTGTCCGGCCAGCAAAGCGGCAATATCTATGCCCGCCACCGCCATCGGAAAAAGCCCGACATTGGAAAACGCCGAAAAACGACCACCGATCTCCGGCTCAAACTCCAAAAAAGTATAACCGTTTTCGGCCGCTATTTCTTCCAGTAAAGAACCTTTGCTGCCGGTCACAACGATTCTGGCCGCCGCCTCCGCCAAGCCGTATTTTTTTTCCATGGCTGCGCGCAGCATCCGAAAATGACTGCCCGGTTCCAGGGTCTGAAAGTTTTTGGCAATGATATTTAAACAAACGTCCTTTTCTTCTACTTCTTGCAAAAGACGGGACATTTGCCGGGGCGACAGACCATTGCCGGCATAAACGATCTTCGGGCTGCCATTTTTATCAAGCCCTTCAATGATTGCCCGAGCGGCACCATTGGAGCCGCCTACCCCGATCAGCAGAAAACTTTGACACTTTTCTCTGACCGCCCGTGCTTTTTCCTGCAAAGCCGAAATATGTTCCGCCGAATAATCCCGACCGTAAAAACGGTTCTCCCGCATCCGGCTCCAAATGCTTTCTGATTGCTGACGGAGCGGTAAGGAAATGGTACTGGCCTCAAATTTTGCGTTCATAGTAACTCCTTATCTAAGTTTGAGCATTGGTGGCAATTTAACTTACATAAAATCCTCATTTTTCGGAATCAGCAATACTATCCCCAGCTGAAACCCGGCTGTCACCTGCCGATCAGAATATTTTTACAGCAGCGTCCAAAACCAATCTGTTCGCATATCTCCGGCTGTGCGTTTGCTATCTAAACCGTTCCGTTATCGGCAATCTTTAATTTATTTTTTAATTTAACTAATTATATCATTTATAAAAGTTTTGTCAAGAGTTTGCATCCTATTTCAGCGCTCCGGTCTGCCATTCATAATTCGTCGAAATTTCTGTTCCCTTTCCGGCAAGCCAGCGATAATTCGTCGAAATGTCAACGACTTGCGAGCGGGACGTTAAGTAAATGATCCAGCATCCATCGCTACTTTTCAGGCAAGCCATCCGTAATTCACTTTCAGCAAATTACCAGTGTGGGCGTTAAGCCAATAGATATTTATGTTTAATATGTCCTTGGCGGGCAAGTTCTCCACAGGCATAATAAGCATAAACATCCGCTTGTCTGAACCGGAAAACAAATTTTCGCTCTTGCCAGCCGGAAAAAAGAGTGTTACACTAAGTTAAGTTGTCCGGATATGGGGATGGAATGAATCCAATCCAAAAATAAAGATTTAGACCCGTTGACCTGAACTCTTATCCAAAATACAGCGCCGGGCAAAGTTTCAAATCAGTTTCAGTACCAAAAAAAGCATTCGGCTCAGAGGAGCCCTTTGCTCTGCAAGGAGAATTTATGAGAGAAAAGAAAATTATTAATATCGCGGTCATCGCCCATGTCGATGCCGGCAAGTCCACGCTGGTTGACGCCATGCTGGCGCAGTCGGGTGTATTCGGCGAACATGAAGAAATCGTTGAATGTGTGATGGACAGCAATGATATTGAGCGGGAGCGGGGAATTACCATTTATTCCAAAAACTGCTCCATCAACTATAAAGATTATAAAATCAATATTGTCGATACCCCCGGCCACGCCGACTTTTCTTCGGAAGTCGAGCGCATCATTCGGACGGTCGATACTGCTATTTTGCTGGTCGACTCGGCGGAAGGCCCCATGCCGCAGACCCGCTTTGTGCTGCAAAAGTCTTTGCAGCAGGGACTTTGTCCGATTCTGCTGATTAACAAAATTGATAAAAACGACGCCCGGCCGGAGGAAGTGGTCAATATGACCTTTGATTTATTTGCCGAACTGGGTGCAAATGACAAGCAACTGGATTTTCCGATTTTATACGGAACAGCCAGAGCCGGCGTGGTTCATTATAATCTGGATGACACCAATGAAGATATTGAGCCTCTGTTTGAAATGATTACCCGGCAGGTGCCGTCTTATCCTGATAAGGATGATCTGCCGCTGCAATTTCAAATCTCGGCGCTGGCTTATGATGATTACATCGGCCGGCTGGGAATTGGCCGGATCAGTCAGGGCACGCTGCACCCGGCTGATATCGTAGCTGTCAGCAAGCGGGACGGGAGCGTCGTCAAGGCAAAAGTCAATCAGGTTTTTGTCAATGTCGGTTTAAAGCGGACAGAAACGCCGGAGGCACATTCCGGCGATATCGTCGTCATTTCCGGTATCAGCGATATTTCCATCGGCGAAACGATTTGCCTGCCGGACAATGTTTTGCCGCTGCCGATGATTGCAATCGAAGAACCGACCATGTCGATGAACTTTTATGTCAATAACTCACCCTTTGCCGGAAAAGTCGGTAAGTTTGTCACTACCCGGCACATTGCCGCCCGGCTGAAAAAGGAGCTGGAAACGAATGTCGGCCTGCGGGTTGAGCCGATTGAAGGAAGCGATGCCTACAAGGTCTCCGGCCGGGGCGAGCTGCATTTATCCATTTTAATTGAAAATATGCGGCGGGAAGGCTATGAGTTAAGCGTATCCAAACCGGAAGTGCTGTTTCGGGAGAAGAACGGCAAGCGCTTAGAACCTTATGAAAAGGTCAGCGTCAGCGCGCCGGATGAGTATATCGGCAATGTAATTGCGCAGCTCAATTTGCGCAAGGGTGCCATGCAGTCAATGCTGGCAGAAAACGGCCATACCAAGGTGGAATATTTGGTTCCCACCCGGGCCCTCTTAGGCTATCGCTCCGAATTCATCAACGATACCCGAGGCGAGGGGATTCTGCTGCGGGCATTTGATTCTTACGGCCCGTATGCCGGTGAAATCCCGGGGCGGCAAAACGGCGTTTTGATTTCGCAGGAGGACGGCCAGACGATGGCGTATTCACTGTTTAACCTGAGTGACCGGGGACGGCTGTTTGTCGGCCCGTCGGAGGATGTTTACGAAGGCATGATCATCGGTATGAATAACCGGCCCGAAGATATGGTGGTCAATCCCACGAAAAACAAGAAGCTGACCAATACCCGGGCAGCCGGCAGTGATGAGGCCATTAAGCTGTTAAAACCTCTGGAAATGTCCTTAGAGGCAGCGTTGGAGTTTGTTGAGCCGGACGAATGGGTCGAGGTGACGCCGACGGCCATCCGGATGCGCAAGAAAATCTTAAACGCCGGCGACCGGATCAAATATAACCGCAGCCGGTCGTAACTTTTTCTTGACCCGGCTTTCTGGTTTGAACGCACCATCAAGGTTGAAGCACCCGGGCACGATCTGCCTGCCTTATTTCATTCAAAAATAGGCAATTATGCGCCAGCCCAATAACGAACACCCGAAAACGGATTATACGAGAGGGGAGAGAGCTTATGTTAGAAAATAAACTGCGTAAATTGGTTGTCTTATATATTTTAAATGAAGTCAGCCTGCCTCTGTCCAATACAACGATCTCCGAGCTTATGGTCGGCGAGTATTACAGCACTTATTTTCAGTTGCAGGAAGCTTTAACGGAATTGGCCGATGTTCATTTGCTGCGGGTCCTTCCCAAAAATCCGGAAACGCAGTATGAAATCACGAAAGACGGGCAGGTTACTTTGGATTTTTTTGCCGAGGAAATTCCGGAAAAAATAAGAATGACGGTGCAAAACTATTTAAAGAGTAACCAAATTGAACTGCGGCAGGCAACGGAACTGGCCGCCGACTATTATGCCAATAAGGACGGCGGCTTCTATGTGCGTTTAATCGCCAAAGATCAGGGGCAGCTCCTGATCGATCTGACCGTACTGACCCCCGATGAGGCGGCTGCCTTGCGGCTGTGCCGCCGCTGGCGGGAAAATTATGCCCTGCTTTATAAACAGCTTTTGGGGTGAGCCCGCAAGCCAAAGAAAAGATGGTTTTTTGGTTTTATTCTAGTATCTTGAACCGATTTTATCAGTTATAACTGATAAAATCGGTTTTTTCTATTGTTTTTCAGTTGTAACTGTGCTATTTTATAAGCATATAAAACGACATTGATGATTAGCTGTATTTGCCTATACTGAAAGCGAGCTTTCGCATAGGCAATATAAGCTAACCATCTTGAAAATTTCATTTCACTTAAATACATTTATGATAATAGCAAGCTGAAACCGCAGGAAAAGGAGGCGCTCTTGATGATTAAACGGGAACTATATATGAGCCGTATTCGTCCGTTCATCGGAACAGAACTGATTAAAGTGATGACCGGTATTCGGCGCTGCGGCAAATCGGTTATGCTGGAATTAATAAAGCAGGAATTAAGTGAAAGCGGCATCCACCCTTGTCAGTTTATCTCGGTCAACTTTGAAGATATGCGCTATGCTCATTTGCAGACAGCGGCCGCTCTGCATGATGAAATCACTCAACGAGCCGCCGCAATCGAGGGCAAGGTTTATTTATTCTTTGATGAAATTCAGGAAGTGAAAGACTGGGAAAAATGTATCAATTCTCTGCGGCTTTCTTTAAACTGTGATATTTATATCACCGGCTCCAATGCCAGACTCTTATCCGGTGAACTGGCAACCTATCTGGGTGGCCGTTATGTGGAGTTTGTTATCTATCCATTCTCTTTTGCAGAGTTTATCGAGTTGTACCGACTGACCGCACCGGAAGAACCGGTTGCCAAATGCTTCCAAAAATATATTCTGTCTGGCGGTATGCCTTATCTGGCCAATCTGCACTATGCAGACGCACCGTCAAAGCAATATCTGTGCGATCTGTTTAACTCGGTTCAGCTCAAAGATATTGTACAGCGAAACAAAATCCGCGATGCCGACCTACTGGAACGCATCATCACCTATGTTATGTCCAGTATCGGCACGCCCTTTTCCGCTTCCTCTCTTGCCAAGTTTTTTAAACACGAGCAGCGCACCGTAGCACCGGAAACGATTTTAAATTATCTCAAATACTGCTGTGACGCTTATTTGTTCTATCCCGTAAAACGTGAGGATTTACAGGGCAAACAGCTTCTTGCATCTACCGAAAAATACTATATTGCTGACCACGGCGTACGCGAGGCTGTTTTCGGCGGCAACACCAAAGAAATCAATCTCATTCTGGAAAATATTATTTATCTGGAAATGCTGCGTCGGGGCTATCAAGTGACTGTCGGCAAAGTCGGCAGTAAAGAGATTGATTTTGTGGGCAGTCAGCACGGTCAAAAGCTATATATTCAAGTTTCTTATCTGCTTTCCTCTGAGGAAACCATTACTCGTGAATTTGGTGTATATGATACTGTCCGTGATAATTTTCCAAAATATGTCATTTCACTGGATGAGTTTGATATGAGCCGCAATGGCATTAAACATCAAAATATCCGCAATTTTCTCCTGATGAAAGAATGGAACTAAATGCGGCTTATTCCTTTCAGTCTGCTGCTTTGATCAGCAGTTTATCCAGCATTTCCCAAATCGGTTCGGTTCCGTCTTTGGTCAGTGCCGAAAAAGGAAACAGCTGGTCGCTTTCCAGCTGCAGAGTCTGGCGAATCAGCTTCAGTGCTTTGGCCTGCTGCTGTTTGCCCATTTTGTCCATTTTGGTTGCAATCACGGTCGGCGCATAGCCAAACGAGCGAATCCACTCCAGCATCTGCACATCGTTGGCCGACGGCTCATGGCGGCCGTCTACCAGCAAAATGACTTGCAGCAGCGTCTGCCGGGTATGCAGATAATCATCAATCATCTTCGCCCAGCGCTCCCGCTCGGTTTTGGACACTTTGGCATAGCCGTAACCGGGCAGATCCACAAAATAAAACAGGTTCTCGACCTGATAAAAATTAATCGTCTGCGTCTTGCCGGGCTGCGAGGAAGTCCGAGCCAGCGCTTTCCGCCGCAGAAGTGTGTTAATCAGTGACGACTTGCCGACATTTGATTTGCCGGCCATGGCGATTTCCGGCAGGCCGGTCTGGGGGTATTGTTCTTCCTTTACTCCCACTGCCGCCAGCGAAGCGTTATTTACTATCATTTTCTATTTCCTTTCCTTATTTGATTTCATCTGATTTTCTAAGCCGATTATAGCATACTCCTATTCCGGCAGCAATCAATTTTCCCTTTGTTACCGCACGGGCTCCGGCGTTACCGTTCCGGCAAGCCATTTCATGCGTCCAAATGCAAAATAATTATGCTTTGAGAAAAAATGGATTGCAACGAATTCTTTGCGGTAATTTGCGGGTATACAACAAAACTGCCTGTTCCATTACTGGACAGGCAGTTTTAAGGAGAAGGTATTTTGTTTTTTTGGGGTAGTAAAAACTTAATACTCTATTGAGGTATGTTTGTATTATAGCACCCCGGCCGGCAAAAGTCTGCCCAAACTTTTTTTAATTCCAAAAGTTTCTTTGAGCATTTTTTTAAGGAAGTTAAATTCTAAACAAATCTCCTTTTGATTCGCAGCCGCTTTTGTGAATTTTATCTATTCGGCCGCTCCCGCTTAGTCACCACGAACCACACCGGTAACGGAATTCAAAAATCATGACATAACAAACGCCGGAGTTTTCTCCGACGCTTGCTGTCCTCTTTTATTCCTGATTATTTTCTCCGGGAGCCAAATCCGCACCGCCGAGATCAGGCATAAAGTCATTATTCGCCTTTTCTTCCTTTGCCCGACGCAGTGCTTCGGTCTGCTCCTTTAAAGAGGTATGCATCTCTTCCTCTTCTTCCTTGGGCAGCCGATCGCCGAACAAGGCAACGAACTGCTCGCGGTAGACTTTTTCATTTTCAATCAGAAGCTTCGCCGTCGCATGCAGCACATCAATGTATTTCTCCAAAATATCGGTTGCTTCCTGATAAGCATCCGTTACAATCCGTTTAATTTCCTCATCAATCAAACCGGCAATATTTTCGCCGTAATTGCGGGTATGCCCCCAATCCCGGCCGATAAAGACCTCATCTTCATCCTCGCCCAAAAGAATCGGCCCGATCACATCGCTCATCCCGTAGCGCACCACCATATTGCGGGCAATCTTGGTTGCTCTTTCAATATCATTGGATGCACCGGTGGTGATATCGCCGATAATCAGCGCTTCCGCCGCCCGGCCGCCTAAGAGAGCCACAATTTCCTGCTCCATCTTCGACTTGGTCATATACATTTCGTCCTTCTTCGGCATCGGCATAGTATAGCCGCCGGCAAAACCGGTGGGAATGATGGAAATGCTGTGCACCGAGTCAATGTTCGGTAAAACCTGATGAATAATGGCATGTCCCGCCTCATGATAGGCGGTAATCCGCTTTTCCTTTTCACTGATGATGCGGGAACGCTTTTCCGTACCAATCCCGACTTTAACAAAAGCTTCGCGCAGATTATCCTGACTGACCACGCGCGCACCCTTGCGGGCGGCAAAAATCGCCGCTTCGTTCAAGAGATTTTCCAAGTCCGCGCCGGTAAAACCGGCGGTTGTTCTGGCCACTTCTTTTAAATCCACATTATCCGACAAGGGCTTGCCCTTGGCATGAACCTTCAAAATTTCCTCCCGACCCTTGACATCCGGCCGACCGACCGTAACCTGCCGGTCAAACCGCCCCGGCCGCAGCAGTGCCGGGTCTAAGATATCCACCCGGTTGGTGGCTGCAATCACGATTACGCCTTCATTGATGCCGAAGCCGTCCATTTCAACCAAAAGCTGATTGAGCGTCTGCTCTCTTTCATCATGCCCGCCGCCCAGTCCGGCTCCGCGCCGGCGTCCGACCGCATCAATCTCGTCAATAAAAACAATACAGGGCGAGTGCTTCTTGGCTTCGTCAAATAAATCCCGAACTCGGGAAGCACCGACACCGACAAACATTTCCACAAAGTCCGAACCGGAAATACTAAAGAACGGCACTTTCGCTTCTCCAGCCACCGCCTTAGCTAAAAGTGTTTTACCGGTACCCGGAGGGCCGACCAGCAGCACGCCTTTGGGAATCCGCGCACCCAGTGCGGAAAACTTCTGCGGATTCATCAAAAACTCAACAATCTCCTTTAAATCCTCTTTTTCTTCCTCTAAACCGGCCACATCCTGAAAAGTAACCTTTTTATCCTTATCACTGGATTTTCGCGCCCGGCTGCGGCCAAACGACATAATCTTAGAGCCCCCTCCGCCCTGAGCCTGGCTCATCACAAAAATCAACAGGAAAAGAACCGAAACAAAGGTCAGCACCATCGGCGCCATGCTCCAAAATTGACTGGCCTTTTGCACCTCGGCCATATAAGTGCCGATATTTTTGGCCAGCATTTCCTTCTCAAATTCCTGAGTATTGGGCAGGTTAATCTCGGCTGCTGCGATGGTCGGATCTTTAAAATACACAACTGCCCGGCCGGTCGGAATATATTCGCTCGGATAAATGATGATTTTCACCACATTGCCTTTATCAATATCCCGAGCCAGTTCCATTTGGCCGTAATTAATTTCATTTACTGCGGTTTGCGTTGACTGCGCGAAATAAGCAGCGGCAAACAGTACCACCAATAAGATCGCGTAGAAGCCAAACCCACGTAAGTTCTTATTCACCTAGTTCTCCTTTCTGAAAACCACTCCGCCCTGCCGGCCTCGAGCCTTCGCCACCGGCCGGACACCAAAGCTTTGTTTACTCCTCTACTAATTCGCCGATATATGGTAAATTACGATATTTTTGCAAATAATCAAGGCCATATCCCAGCACAAAAAAGTCTTCAATCTGAAAACCGCAATAAGCCACCTCAATCGGAATTACCCGCCGGGGTGCTTTATCCAAAAGAGCCGCCAACCGAATGGAAGCGGGATTGCGCTTGGCTAAAATCTCCATCAAATAATGGAGCGTTCGCCCGGAATCAATGATATCTTCAATAATCAGCACATGTTTGCCTTCAATACTGCCGTCTAAATCTTTTACGATTTTGACAATACCGGTGCTTTCCAACTGATCCTCATAGCTGCTGACCGCCATAAAATCAACCGTTACCGGGCAGGTCAGCTCCTTGGCCAAATCGCTCATGAACATGAACGCACCCTTTAAAATGCAGACCAGATGCACACCTGTGTCCGCATAGTCACGGCTAATCTGCTTGCCCAATTCTTTGATTCTGGCTTCTATGGTTTCTCTTGCTATTCTTTCTTTAATTTTAATGCCTGACATGCCTGTCCTCCTACGATAGTTATTCGTTCAGACAAGCATACATCTATTTGCTTAACGCCCGCATGCGTAATTCACCGAAATTCAGTTTTGACGAATTACAAATGGTTTGTCTGAACTGTAACCCTAATTTTTTTAAAATCTTCAATTATTTAAATATACCTTTTCCAGCCAGATATGTCAAGCACGGAAATCAACTTTGTGCATGCCATTCATAAAAAACAGTCTTAAATATTTGTTAAAATAAAATCAAATCAAAACCGGAATTTGTCCTTTCAAACAAAATGGTTTAGTGTATTATTCCTAACATTGATCTCCGGGCAAAAATGCCTGGAAAAAGACCAAATCGCCCCGCTCTTTTTTTACCCGCCAAGATTCGACCAAATCCTCCTGTTTGCCGTTTTCTTTGGCCAGCAATGACAGTGCCCGCGCCACATGCACCGCTTCCAAGTTGACGGTATCACCCTTGGCTGCCTGAACCGCTCGCCGAATCAGCATTTGCTGCATATAAGGCAAAAGCTCTTTCAGACGTTTGCCCGCCAGTACCACCCGTCCGTCTTGACAGCAGCCGGTCAAAGCAAACTCCTTTTCCGTCTGTTCTTTTAAATATTCCTGCAAATCCCGCATTTGTCCGGCGGTCTGCGTTAAAGTCTGAACTAAATTGGGGTTAAACGCCGTCTGCAAATACGGCAGCAACTCCTGCCGCACCCGATTGCGCCGGTACCGGCAATCTTCATTTGAAGAATCCTGTCGCCAGGGAACTTTTTCGCTTTGTAAATAATTTTCAATTTCTTCTTTTCCCGCCGACAGCAGCGGCCGGATATAAATCCCGTTTTGCGGTTTCATCCCGGTGAGCCCGTCCACACCGCTCCCCCGTAAAAAATGCAACAGTACGGTTTCGGCCTGATCTTTGGCATGATGCGCCAAAGCGACCTTATCAAAGCCTCCGGTTTTCGCCTTTTGCGCAAAAGCCTGATAGCGCAGCCGCCGGGCTGCCGTTTCAATTGACAGCTTCTGCCGGGCAGCCAATTCTCTTACGTTCACGCTTTGAACGCTAATCGGGCAGTTATAGCGCTTGGCCCAGTCCCGAACAAACTCTTCTTCCGATCGGCTTTCTTCATCCCTTAAACCATGCTGCACATAAAAAAGCTCCAAAGAAAAACCAAGCTCTGCCCGCAGTCCGGCCAGAGCATGACAAAGCGCCGCGCTGTCACTGCCGCCGGAAAATCCGGCTAATATCGCCTCTCCCGACAAGATCAACTGCGCCGCCAAAATCCTTTCTGGTATTTTCTTATGATTTTGCATGTGTTTCGTCCTTACTCTTTTTTCAAAATATAGACTTCTTCGCCGTCTTTGATCAGGTTAAACTCTTCTCTGGCCTTTTCCTCGATAAAAGCGTCTGACTGCATATATTGTTCATATTCCTTCAGCTGCAGATTCTTTTCGTTTTCCATCCGGATTTTTTCCCTGAGCGCTTGGGCTTCACCCTCTTTTTCATTGTACTGATGGAACAGATTGACCAGCTGAACACCGGCCACGACTGTTAAGACGCTGATCACAAACAAAATATAGATTTTAGACCGTCTGATTTTTCCCATAGCTTATTCTCCCGATAAATACCGGATCATGCCATCGGCTTCTTCTTTGCGGATGACATTACTGATTGATAATACCTCAGCCTTAACGCTTTTCTGGCCAAAGCCAATCTCAATAATATCGCCGATTTTGACCTCTTCGGATGGCTTGACCACCTTACCGTTAATTTTTACCCGGCCGGCCGATGCCGCTTCATTTGCCACTGTCCGCCGTTTAATCAAACGGGATACCTTTAAAAACTTGTCGATTCTCATCTTGCCTCTTTTCTGCCGGCTGCCGGCCGTACAAAAGACAAAAGACCTATCCCGACGGGGTAGATCTTTTGTATATGATTTTTCGAGATACTTATTTCTTCTTCTTGGATTTCGGAGCCGGTACATTAACCGCATCCTTTAAAGCCTTACCAGCTTTGAACTTCGGTGCCTTCGAAGCCGGAATCGTAATCTGCTGTTTGGTCTGCGGATTGTGTCCTTTTCTTTCTTTTCTTTCGGCTACTTCAAAATTACCAAAGCCAACTAACTGTACTTTTCCACCCTTGGTCAACTCTTCGGTAACAACATCCATAAAAGCCTTTAAGCCTTTTTCCGCGTCTTTCTTGCTCAGTTCCGCCTTCTCTGCAATTGCGCTAACTAATTCCGCTTTGTTCATTTAAACTCCTCCTGTACAAGTTGAAAATATTGAAAAATTATAATAGATCCGAAGCAAACCTTGCTTCTTATACTATTTATAACCGTTTCTTAGCGGTTTGTCAAGTTTTTTTCTTTATTTTTTGCCATTTTTTCGCTAAAACAGCGGCTTCTTTATTACAAAGCCTTTATTTTAGCCGTTTTCCCGCTTCGGCATCTCCTTGCCGAATTAAACAACCCTGAGCTGGCTTTTGACATTATCAAAGGAAACCCGCTTGATGTTGGCACCTAATTTCTGCAATTTTTCTTCAATCCGTTCATAGCCGCGGTCAATATAATCCAGGTGGAAAACACCGGTTTGCCCCTGTGCTGCCAGTCCTGCCAAGACCAATGCCGCACCGGCCCGTAAATCCTTGGCCTTTACGTCCGCCGCCAGAAGCCGCGGCACACCTTTGATAATGGCGGTATTACCCTCCACCGTGATATCGGCGCCCATTTTCAAAAGCTCTTCTACATACTGAAACCGGTCGATATAGACGGTTTCGGTCACAATGCTGGTTCCTTCGATTAAGGCCAGCAGTGCCGTCATCTGCGGCTGCATATCGGTCGGCAGTCCCGGATAATACAAAGTTTTTAAATTGCAGGGCCTGAGCGGTTCGTCAACATAAACCCGAATCGCGTCCTCCCGTTCCTCTAATTTGACATTCATTTCCAAAAGCTTGGCTGAAATTGCTTCCATATGCTTGGGAATCAGATTTTTCACCACTACATCGCCCCCGGTGATAGCCGCTGCCACCATAAAGGTACCTGCTTCAATCTGATCGGGAATAATGGAGTATTCGCAGCCGTGCAGCCGGCTGACGCCCTTAATCCGAATCACATCCGTCCCGGCACCCTTAATATCGGCTCCCATGCTGTTTAAGAAGTTGGCTAAATCCACAACATGCGGCTCCTTAGCCGGATTTTCAATCACCGTTCTGCCTTCGGCCAGCACCGCCGCCATCATGCTGTTGATGGTTGCGCCAACACTGGCAATATCCAAATAAATCGAGGTACCGATCAGCGGCGCTTTTTCCTCATTGGCAATAATAAAGCCGTGTTCAATTTTTGTACGAGCGCCCAGCGCTTCAAAGCTTTTAATATGCTGGTCAATCGGCCGGGTTCCCAGATTGCATCCTCCCGGCATAATCACCTGTGCATGTTTAAATCTTCCCAATAAAGCTCCCAGTAAATAATAAGAGCCGCGAATCTGCTGCATATATTCCGAATCCACCAGCGGCTGCTTAATTCCGCTGCCGTCAATCGTCACCCGGCCATTCTGATAGGTTACCTTTGCCCCCAGACATTCGATTCCCTTCATCATAATCTGGATATCTAAAATATTCGGCACGTTTTCGATCACACAAACATCCTGAGTTAGAGTTGCCGCCGCCAAAATCGGCAAAGCCGCATTCTTGGCACCGCTGACTTCCACTTGTCCCTTCAGTCTGACTCCGCCCTCAATCAGTAATTGTTCCATTTTTTCACCTCTATAACTTTTGTTTTATGACTCAGCTCTCTCATCTTCATCCAAACAGCCCTTTCGGGCCGGCCGCATCCGCACCAAAAGCGAATTGGTTCCGTTTATGAGCGATGCTTTTATTCCTCTGAATTATAGCACGCTCTTATTCTAATTGCAAGTTGAATCTGCAAGAAATGTTCATTTTTTAAACGCGAAAGACATGCGATTATTTCTGGCTGCTATCTATTTGCTTAACGCAAACATTTGTAATTCACTGCCTACAAGTTTATCTGAACTGTTCCGGATAGTTGTAATCGCTGTTTTAGGCTAAAGAAATGGCGCAAAACAAAAAAATCTTTTTTGTCTAATAAAAATTTTTGCATATTGCTGCAGAAATTTTTATTAGACACTTGTATGCTAAGGGGCGATATGCTATACTCTAATAAAAATAAATGCAGATTGCTGCCAAAAAATTATTGGAGAGATATTGATATGGAAATTAAAAGAGATTCCTATTTGAAAAAATTGATTGCCCGAAAGCATAACGGGCTGATTAAGGTAGTCACTGGTATCCGCCGCTGTGGGAAATCCTATCTGCTGTTTCACTTATTCAAAAATCATCTGATAGAGAATGGCATTGACCAACAGCATATCATTGCGATTGCTTTTGATACTTTTAAAAACAGAAAGTATCGAAATCCCGAAGTATTCTACCCTTTTGTTGAGGAGCAAATCAAGGATGACAAAATGTACTATCTCCTTTTGGACGAAGTTCAGCTTTTGGATGAGTTTGAATCCGTACTTAATGGTTTTATCCGAATGGAAAATGTCGATGTCTATGTCACCGGAAGCAATGCCAAGTTCCTATCTAAGGATATTATTACGGAATTTCGCGGCCGAGGGGATGAAATTTCTATGTATCCGCTGAGTTTTTCTGAATTTATGTCCGCTTATCCGCACTCAAAATACGAGGGCTGGAACGAATATATGCTTTACGGCGGCTTGCCATCCGTCCTCACCTATACGGAGAATGAGCAAAAAATTTCATTTTTAAAAATGCTGTTCGCAGAAACCTATATTCAGGACATTCTTGGTCGAAACAATATCCGAAATCAAGACGAACTGGAAGAAGTCCTCAATATCATTTCCTCGGCAATCGGCTCTCTGACGAATCCGAAAAAACTTTCCGATACATTTCGAAGCGTAAAGCAAAAAGCAATCAGCCCCATTACCGTGAAAAAATACCTTGATGCCCTCTGCGATGCTTTCCTGATTGACAAAGCGCTTCGATACGATATCAAAGGAAAAAAATACATCAATACGCCTCTGAAATATTATTTCACGGATATGGGGCTTAGAAATGCCAGACTGAATTTTCGTCAATTGGAAGAAACGCATACGATGGAAAATATCATCTTCAACGAACTCAAAATCCGCAGCTACAATGTAGACATTGGGCTGGTAATCTGCAATGAACGAAATGCAGGCGGAAATACTGTCCGCAAGCATCTGGAAGTGGATTTCGTCTGCAACAAAGGTTCCAAACGCTGTTATATCCAATCTGCCTTTGCCGTGCCTAATCAAGAAAAGCTGGAACAGGAAGAAGGCTCTTTGCGGCGAATTCCCGATTCCTTCAAAAAAATAATCATTGCCAAGGATGCGACTTCGCCAAGGTTCACCGAATCAGGAACACTGATCATGAATATATTTGATTTTCTTTTAAATGAAAATAGTTTAGATTTTTAAAACGTAAGGGCAACACACCAAAAACCGGCTGCCTCCGCTTCTTTCGTCTTGGCTTTGCCGACATTTTCAATTCCTGCCTCTCAAATATAGCACCTGAGCGTCTAATAAAAATTTTTGCAGATTGCCGCAGAAATTTTTATTAGACACTTGCCGGGCAGACAGCTCCTACTCCGCATTTAAAAACTCATTTTGATAAGCGTCAATATAGTAAATGCTGCCGTCCTCCAAAATCAGGCGGTAGACCGGCGTTGCTTCAATCGTTAGTTGGCGGGTATCCGAATCCAAAATCCAGTAACCGATATCCGCATCCTTAATGATAATATTTTTTTTGCCCTTTTCTTCCATTTTATTCATAAAATAGTACATCACTTCATCAAAGGCATAAATCTCCTGTGCCGCCCCGTCAAACTCAAGCGGCTCGTAAAAATGCCCAATCGCCTCGCTGATGCCTTTTTCTCCGATTTGAACCTGAAACTGGCTGCTGAATATGATCTGACCACGAAAAACACCATTGATATCCAGCAAATATTCCGAACCCTTGACTTGCCGGTTTGTTACCTGGAACTGTTTGCCATCGCCGACCAGATCCCTGACAAAGAGCAGTGCTTTGGCCTCTAACGCCGACAGCGCAGAACTGTCCGGTACATAGCGCTCATTTTTCCCTTTATAATAAAGAGTACCGCTGTGATCACCCGTGTAAAAAGCCAGCTGCTGGCGGTCGTTTTGATAGCTGTCCGCCAGGGCCGCCTGATAGGTAATTTCCGAACGATAATCCTGCCCACCGAAAATTTTCGCTAAAATCTCTTCTTTTTTCCACTCCGCCGATTTCAACTCTAAAATTGCCTTGGGATAAAACTCCGGCAGATAATCATACATCGTTACCCCTTTTTGCTTCATCATATTTTCCAATTGCCGGGTCCGATTATTGGACAGCGTATAGCTGCGCTGGTCCCGAATACTCCTCACCCCGTAAAGACCCAGATTAATCACCAAAAATATGACAATAAAAACCGATAATATCTTATTCCAGTTCATCGTTTCCCTCCTTGCGGTATCAGGGAATAAAGAAACTCTCCGCCGTCGGTATCAATCACCCAGCCCAGCCGGACACCGCTTTTCTCGGCAAAATACGCCAAAGACAAATCTCGGATCACCGCTTGATCATGTGTCTGATAAAAGCGGTTCAGCACCTCTTCATAATTGGCCTGAAACCGCACCCCCTGCTGGAGCAGCACTTCCGGCTGAAGCAGCAGCCGCTTATACAAAGTCACCTGCTCCCCTTCCACCGCTACCTCCAGCGGATACTTAACACCGTAATGCTCCGTCATTTCCTCGTTCCAAATCAAACGATGCCCCCGGAAATAATAATCAAAATAAAAATGATGCCGCGCGCCCTCCGCCTGATAGGCCGATAATTTAATCTCCTGTGTACTCAACAGACTGTCCTTATTCATAAAATTAACCGCTTTTTTTAAGGCTTCGCCTGCCGGCAGAGCCTCGCTCCTTTTTTCAACTGCCTGAGCCAAGCGATAGGTAAATATCCCTTTGGTGTTATACTCCACGAGTGTTGATGAATCACCATAGCGGGCTCTTTCCGCCTCCAGAATACTCCATAAAATTCGCGGGTTTTTAACAAAGAAAAAGATATATTCCGACAACCGGTCGGTATCAATCATGAGCCGCCCGTCTGCCTCCAGCAGATAAGGCGCTTCCCATTTCCATTCCTGGGGCAAAATATAGTTTTGTTTCGGTGCCGGCAGCAGCACCTCACCGGCAAAATCAGCCAGCCCCTGCTGTTTGGCGGACAGCCGGAGATTACCGGCGGAAACCTGACCGCTGATATAACGGCTGAAAACTTCATTTTCATCGGATAAATCATTTTTTAAAACAGAAAAACCCTTGACCAAAGTCGTGTCCTTATCAAAAAAGAGCAGCAAAAAGCGGTTCTCGGCTAATCCTGCCGGAACCAAAGCCATGCCGGTAATCTCCGCTGCCTCTTTCGGCATCTTTATTTGCGCAATCCGGCCAATCGTTTCCGCCGAAATCGGTACCGAAAAATGATACAAAATATGCGGCTGCTCAAACAAAACCGGATAATCATATTGATTTATCACCGACATTTTCTCAAGCTGGCGAATCACCCGGCCGGTATCTTTTAAAATCGAACTGAATAAAATCCCGGCTGAGTCAAGCACATGGTACTCCCCTTTGATTTCTCCCTTATGCAGGGCAATATATTCCGGCTCCATAATCAGGTCCTGCAAGGCCTGCTCCGCCGTTTGTTTCTGTACCGCAGAAGAAAAAAGGCCATGGTTTTCAAACCATAACCTTTCAATCTGCAAAAGACTCACTAAAATAAGCACTGCTAATGTCATCGACTTAATCGCTGTTTTGCCGCTCATCTTTGCTCCATTCCAATTCTTTTCTTTCGATTCTTGGCTGCGCATACGGCCAATCCGCCGCACCATGCGACTCCCGTCATCACGCCGCACACGCATCGTATTCACAACCGCCCCGCTTGCGTACCGTCTGCTCATACATTTTATCGGCCTCCGGCTGCGCAAAACTATTTTTTAAACTTTAATGTCATGCTTTCCAATTTGTCTTTGGTTTTAATGTCCTCGACAATAATCTGGTAGAGCTGATAAGACAGTTTTTGGTTTTCCCCGCCGACTTGAATCAGCAGGTAATTGACCCCGACACGGTTTAATTCAATCTCAGCGCTGAACAACTTGCTGGCTCCGATGGTATACTGATCGATCTGCAAAATCATCGGCTCGGTTTTGTCGTCTTCTTTGGCCGGCAAATAAAACAGCACCAAATCAACCCGATCTTCCTTGCCGCCGCTTCCTAAGAGCTTGCGGCTGCCGCTGAAAAGCTTCGTTCTTTTTTTACCGATTCCCTCAGTCAATGTCAAAGAGCCGATTTGCTCCGCCACGCCGTTTTCTTCCGTTTTCAGACCTTCTTCCAATTCCTGCACATATTGCAGTAAACTTTCGGCCGCAATACCGGCTGCTTCCAGCTTTTCCGCCTGACCCAGCGCAGCTTTTTCTTCCGTTGCCTTGTTTGTCATAACTTTATTGCCTGCGGTTTCACGAACCCCACCGTTTGCGAAGGTGCTCGCCTCGGCAGCAAAAGAAAAGAGGAACGTCCATATCAAACAAATAAAAAACAATCCAAGCCTGTTTTTTTTCATATTCGCTCCTTTCTCCTTTTATCTGTTACAGTTTAGAATATTTCCCTGATTGGTACACATTATACCGGATTTATATTACAAAACCGTTACAATCCGCTAACGGATAGGTTACGAATAAGGCTGACGGAACGTCGCCAAAAATCCCACTCAACAGGGAAAATATAAATAAAAACAACTCCCCTTCCCCAGCTCCGATGTGACCTCAACCCGGCCGCCGTGATACTGCATAATCTCCTTGACAATCGCCAGTCCCAATCCCGTTCCGCCCATCGCCCGGGAGCGGGCCTTATCGACCCGGTAAAAGCGCTCAAATACCCGTGGCAAATCCTCCGGCGCGATTCCGATCCCCTGATCCTGAATCTTACCGACCACAAAACTTTCTTCCGCGGATAACGACACCTTAACCTGACTGCCCTCACCGCTGTATTTAACGGCATTGGAAATCAAATTGCGAAAAACCTGCGATACCCGACCGGGATCGCCGTAAATATAATAGTTTTCCTCAGCTTCAAATAAGAGTTGCTGTCCTTTTTTACGGGCATGAATCTGGTAGCCCTCTACCTCGCCGCGGACCAGCGCTGTCAGTTCAATCTGCTCCATCTGAAAACCAATCTTTTTGTTATCAAGCTTAGATAAGTCCAGTAAATCCTGAACCAAAGCCGTCATCCGGTCGCTTTCCGAATTAATAACGGTCAAAAACCGTTCCCGGTTCTCAATATCCTCCGGCGGCAAATCCAGCAAAGTTTCGGCATAGCTTTTCACCGTTGTAATCGGCGTCCGCAGTTCATGCGAAACATTGGCCACAAACTCTTTTTGAATCTGCTCCAGCTTTTTATGCTCTGTGACGTCCTGAATAACGCAAATCACTCCTCGGGCCACCCGGTCGTCACTGAAATATCGGGCAAACGCCACATTAAAATATTGATTTTCCTTTTCCAAAGTAAACTTTAGCTGACCCTGTTCCATCTTCCCGGTCAGCTCCCGATACGACATTTTCAGGGCTTCATCAAAAACTTCCTCATAATTTTTAGCACCGCGGAAATCCAGCATCCGCATCGAAGCCGGATTTTTATGAATAATCTGGCCCTCTTCATCAAAGACCAGAATCCCGTCGGTCATATAATGAATAATGGTTTCCATCTTGTTCTTTTCCCCGGCCATCTGTTCCATCGTCCGGTTCAAGGACTTAGCCATATAGTTAAAATTATCGGTCAAATCGCCAATTTCATCATTGGACAGCACCGGAATCGGGTTTTTCAGGTTTCCGGCCGCCATATCCTTAGCCCGCCTGGAAAGCGAACGAATCGGCCGAGTCAAATATCCGGCAAAAACATAGCCCAAAAACATCGCCAGCCCGATTGCCAGCAAAACCGAAACCGCAATGACATAAACCGTCCGCCGGATGTTTTCTTCCACCTGCTCGGTTCCCTTTAAAAAATAAAGAATAAAGGCGACTTCGCCCCGGTTGTCCTTGACCGGCAAGGCCAATCCCATCATTCGGTCATTTTCCCGAATGTTGCCGACCCGGTCAAACTCCTCCAGCGTATTGCCCATAGCCGCCGCCATGGTCTGCGGCGTCAGAATCCGCTTGGCCGTTTCCACCTCCGAGGTCGTATAAATCACTTCCCCGTTTGGCCGCAGCATACAAATAATACTGTCCGAGGCCGGCTGACCCAGCCGCCCCTGCATCAGCAGGTTCATATACTGTTTTTCCAGCGCTTCCGCCGATGCGTCATCCTCGGCGGAAATGGCGGTCGCCAGTGCCGCCAGATGCCGCAGATCGTTTTTGATCACCTTATACTCATTATCTCTGGTCAGATATACAATCAAGGTTCCGCTGGCCATCATGACAATAATTACCAGCAAAACATAAATCGTCACCAAGCGCCAGCGTATACTTCTTAAATGCATATATTCTCCCTAAACTCCGGTTTTCTTCGGATTAAAATAATAGCCCACGCCCCGCTTAGTTAAAATATAAATGGGATTGCTCGGCTCATCCTCAATTTTTTCCCGAAGCCGACGTACCGTGACGTCAACCGTCCGCACATCGCCATAGTATTCATAGCCCCAAACCTGCTCCAAAAGCTGCTCGCGGGTAAAGATTTGATTGCCCTGCTCCATTAAAAACTTAAGCAATTCGTACTCACGAACCGTCAAATCAATCTCGGCCTTGTCTTTGGTCACTTTGTACTGTACCGTATCGACCTCTAATTTCCCGAAGCGTAAAATTTTATCCGGCAGACCGATGCTTTGCCCCTCCATATTTTGCCGGCGCAGATTGGCCTTGACTCTGGCAATCAATTCTCTGACGCTGAAAGGCTTGGTGATGTAATCATCCGCTCCAAACTCCAGTCCCAGCACCTTGTCGACTTCCTCCGCCCGAGCCGTCAACATGATAATCGGCACATTGGATTCTTCCCGAATCATCTTGCACAGGCCAAAACCGTCCAATTCCGGCATCATGATATCCAGCAGCAGCAAATCCGGCTTTTCTTTTTTAAAAAGCTCATAGCCCTGCCTGCCGTTTTCAGCGGTATGCACTTCAAAGCCTTCTTTTTCCAAATTAAACCGCAAAATGTCCACGATATTGCTTTCATCGTCCACTACCAATAATTTATATGCCATAACATTTCCTCACCGTCAGCTGTCTGTCTGCTCCAACCTTTATTATAGCCGTTTTTTACCAAAAGCACAAGCAAATCTTATTCCCCTTGCGTTTCCCTGGCCGCAAGTACCGCTATATATTCATCAATATCTTCTATCAGCGCCCGCTCACCCATGGTATGCAGCGCCTACTCCTGCCCGTCCATCCGGTAAGTCGGCACAAGGCTTTTAACAATCTCTTTGATTTCGCCTTCTTCTTCGACCGCCTGCCTGAGCTTAGCTAAATTGGCAGCAAAGACTTCCTCCTCCATCGGAATCGGCCGGCCGATATGAATCAGCTTATTGCTGGTTTCCTGTAAGCCCTCCTCAGCCATTAAAAACTCCTCATACAGCTTTTCACCCGGCCGGAGGCCAATATATTCAATCTTAATATCCCGGTCGGGCACAAAACCCATCAGCCGAATCAGGTTCCGAGCCAAATCTACAATTTTGACCTGCTCCCCCATATCCAACACAAAAATCTCACCGCCGCCGGCCAGCGCTCCCGCCTGCAGCACCAAAGCCACCGCCTCCGGAATTGTCATGAAATAACGGATAATATCAGGATGCGTGACCGTGACCGGCCCGCCCCGCAGAATCTGCTTGCGGAACAGCGGCACAATACTGCCGTTGCTGCCCAAAACATTTCCAAAACGTACAGCCGCAAACTCGGTTTTGGACTTTTTATCAAAGCTTTGAATCAGCATCTCGCAAATCCGCTTCGATGCTCCCATAATGTTCGTCGGATTGACTGCCTTATCGGTCGAAATCAAAACAAAGCGCTTGACTCCGTAGCGGTCGGCCAGCTCCGCCATTGTCTGCGTACCGAAAACATTGTTTTTAATCGCTTCGTTCGGACTTCCTTCCATCAGCGGCACATGCTTATGCGCCGCCGCATGATACACAATATCCGGCCGGTACTTCTCAAAAATAGCCGCCATTCGCTTTTCATCACAAACCGAAGCAATCAGCACCGTTAAGTTCAAATCCTTATATTTGGCCTTTAACTCCTGCTCAATATCGTAAGCGTTATTCTCGTAAAAATCAACAATCATCAACCGGGCCGGCTGATATTTTGCCAGCTGCCGGCAGAGCTCGCTGCCGATCGACCCGCCGCCGCCGGTCACCATCACCGTTTTGCCGCCGACATAATTCATAATACTGCCTAAGTCTAAATCAACCGTATCCCGACCCACCAAGTCCTCAATATCGACACTCCGCAGCTGCGAAGCACTGACCTGTCCGTTAATCAACTGATACATGCCCGGCAAAATCTTGAGGGAACACTCCGTCTGCTTACAGATATCCAGAATCGGTTTCAAATGCTCCTTGGAATACGAGGGAATGGCAATAATGATATCGGTCACTTCATATTTGTTTACCATGTCAAGGATATCTTCTCTGGCGCCGGTGACCTTAACCCCCTGAATATAGCTGCCGATCTTACTGCGGTTATCGTCAATCGCACAGACGATTTTCCCGTCCAGATACTGGCTGTTGTTAATCTCCTTGATAATCGCATTCGCCGCTTCGCCCGCGCCGATAATCATCGTCCGCCGTTTGCGGTCATTGCGGTAGCGATTATTTAAGGCCCGCAGAAAACGATAGGCAAAACGGGAAGACGCCGCCAAAAAGAGCAAAAAGCCCAAGTACAGCGGATGAAAGCTGCGCGGCACATGCACTCCCAAGGCCATCATTCCGCCCCATTGAGCAGCTGCCGAAAAGGCGCAGGCATAGGCTACATTGGTCAGCTCCTCGATGCCGGCATATTTCCACAGGCTGTGATACAGCCGAAACAGCCAAAACAGACCCAAGGTAACGACGATATTAATCGGGGCATACCGAAACACCGCCTCGCTGTACCCGCCGGGAATATTGCTCAGACTAAAATCAAAGCGCACCAGCAGGGCACAGCCTGCCGCTAAATTAATTAATAAAATATCCAGTAAAATCAAAAAAGCTCTCCTCACCAGCAGCTTTTTATCAATGTTCTTCCAGCTTTCCCGCATAATGTTCCCCTTTTTCTGATTTCTGTTTTGACTTTCCCGCCCGAATGTCCCGCCGCTCTCTGCGCTTGGTACTTTAGCGCCCGCGGCTGCTGCCACCGGCCCAAAGACTTTATTTTTTCCGGCCGCTATTTTCTTTTCAATCTCTAAAACGAAAAAAAGAAATGCACCTTAGCGCAAGGCTCATTTCTTATTATAATCCTATCTCTGCTTTTTTTCAAGAATTGAAGTTACAGTTCAAGCCGGCAGGCATTTCCGCCCGCACCGGTAATTCGCCGACACTGCAAGGAATTACGAATGACTTGCCTGAACTGTACATAAATACAAAACACATTTCCGCCAAAACCGGCAAATTACTCCTCAATTTGCACCCGGTTGCGACCGGCTTTTTTGCCGTTATACATCTGCTCGTCAGCCCGGCGAATCATCTCATAGACATCCCGGTAATTGTCCGAACCAACGCCCCCGAAAGTAATGGTGATGGCAATATCCTCCCCCTGACGGCAAAGCGGCGTTTCCTCAACCTTCCGGCGCACCCGGTTTAAAATTTCCTTCACATCGGCAACCGCCAACGGCCCTTTGCCATTTGCTTTGCTGCGCAGCAAAATCAAAAACTCTTCACCACCCCAGCGCGCCACGATATCATCGCCCCGTAGCTCGCGGTTCAAAATATTCGACACCTGTTTCAAAGCGCAGTCGCCGAACTCGTGGCCGTAAGCATCATTGATATTTTTAAAATGATCAATGTCGGCAAAAATCAAATAAAACTTCATATTCTCTCTTTGCAGGCGATCATTCATCTCCGCTAAGATCTGATTCATCCGCCGTCGGCTGACCAGACCCGTCAGCTCATCCCGGGAAATGCTCTCTCGCATCTCGTCCATTTCCTTTTGCAGGAAAAAGAACTCAATCGCTTTGGACAGCCCCAGTACCCGCTCGGAAAAGAAAATCACCGCAAAAACCGCCGCCATATTTAAAGAAATAAACATCATGTCCAAGTGAAATAAAACTTCCCACTCCATTTTCTGTTTGATAGCAAAAGAAAGGGCAATGTACAGAACAGACTGCAATACGCCGAGCACATAAAAGGGGTTTCGCTCCTTAAACGGCACCGTCAATTCAACAATCAGAAAAGCAAACATCCAGTTCTGAAAACCATAGTCCCAGCCCATCGTAATCGTCGCCAGCATCACAAAAATGGTCGCTTCCACTAAAACAATAAAAACAACCCGCTTCTGATACCGGCGGATATATCGCAAACCCGCTGCAAAAACGGCAATACTGAACAGATTATAAAACTTCATCACCGGCTCGTTCCAGTAAAGAAACAAAACCTGACAGATAACATGCACTAACAGTGCACCCATAACCAGCGGATAATATAATGGGTATTTCTTTAAATCCCTTGCTTTTTCTTCTGTCATATTCCAACCCCATCTGCAAGCCATTTCGTCAGCTTGTCGTAGGTATTTATACCTTTATTTCAAGACCATTAATAGTTCTTATGACCTATGTAAACCTTGTAACTGCTTATTCTTATTATATCCAACTTTTGCATTTTTGTCTATTCATTTTTTGCTTTTTATTCATTAAAAGTCTTATTTTCTTTATAGTTCTTTTTTACTATCCATAGGATTTTCAATTTATTTCTTGTTCATTTTCCCTAAAATACATAAAAAAATACATTGAAAAAGCACCCTTCTGCCGGTTTATCCGGCAAAAGGGTGCTTCCCGCCAGCCGACCTTAGTCGACCTTATTCATCTATCCTTCATATAAAATAACCTGCTCCTGCACCAGGCTCGGGCCAACCGCAATCACTCTCTGATTGGAGGAACCGACCCAAGGCCGTTCCGGGCTGAACTTATCCCGTTCAAACCTGCCGTCAACTACCACGTCCACTGACCGCATCAGC
Source organism: Lachnospiraceae bacterium oral taxon 500 (assembly GCA_002999035.1). Classification (NCBI taxonomy): domain Bacteria; kingdom Bacillati; phylum Bacillota; class Clostridia; order Lachnospirales; family Lachnospiraceae; species Lachnospiraceae bacterium oral taxon 500. The sequence goes on along the minus strand of CP027241.1, from coordinate 1,311,708 downwards.
GGCAAATCCTTAATTTCCTCCCATAAATAGCCGGTATAGAGCCAAACACTTTTATCCGGGAACTCTCGTCGAATCTCCGCCAAAAGTATCTCCACCTCCGGCCGGTTCTGCGGATGGAGCGGATCTCCGCCAGACAGCGTAATACCGTCGATATACTCCCGGCCTAGGACTTCCCACAACTCAGCCTTGGCTTTCGCATCAAAGGGCAAACCGCCGCAAATATCCCAGGTAATGGGATTGTGGCAGCCGGGGCAGGCATGAACGCAGCCCGCCAGCCACAGCACTACCCTCAGCCCCTCGCCGTTATTCATATCGTCTTTGGTAATATTATGATATCTCATTTTCTCACCTTAACGCAGCTCCGAATACACGTTTCGTTTACATCGTTACTCTTTCCGAAATCTCCACCGTCTTGGCGTGATTGAGCCGAGTGTCGCCCTTGACCCGTGAAAAACTCAAATAACCGTTCATCCGGTCAATCTTAGTCAGATTCTCCGAATGGCACTTGGGACAAACTTCCATATTCAGCTCCTGATGCCCGCAGTCGTCACAATAGGACAGCGCCATATTGATACCTTCATAAAAGCCCATTTTCATTGCCCGGCGCACCAGCGTCCGAATGGCTTTGACATTATAAGGAATGTTATAGCGGACATACTGAATCTTGCCGCCGTTAAGCAAATCCCAAAAGCGCTTCTCATAATCCTGTTTTTCGATCGGCGTAACTTCCTCGGTCACATGCAGATGAAAGCTGTTGGTTACATACGCCCGATCCGATACATTTTTGACCCGCCCATAAAGGCTTCGAAACTGCTCAACTTGTGTACCGCACAGCGATTCGGCCGGCGTCCCGTAAATCGCATACAGAATTCCATCCTCTTCTTTAAACTCCTGCGCTTTTTTGTTAATATACTCCATTACTTCCAGCGCAAACTCCGCATCCTCACGCAGCGATTTGCCGTTATGGATCTGCTGCAGCTCGTTCAGTGCGGTAATACCAAAGGAAAACGTCACCGCCGGCAGAATCGGCCGGATTTTATCGGAGTGCTTCAGCCGGCCCTGGTAAAAACCGCCCTCGCAAAAAGCCAGCGGATTGACCGATGCCCTGAGGTTCCCCAAATATTCATAGGTTTTTTGATGAAGGGTACGAATCATTTGCAGATAATAATCCAGCACCTCATAAAAATCCTTTCCTTCTTCCTTCGCCTTGGCATAAATCATCGGCAAATGCAGGCTGATGGCTCCGCCATTCCAGCGACCGGTAAAGATCGGCACATCATTTTCATCAGCCGGTTTCATCCCGCCCCGCTCATACCACGGACTTAAAAAAGCGCGGCAGCCCATCGGCGAGACCACCTTCTTATACTTCTTATACATCTCCGCTACATAGCCCTCGCCGGTCAGGCTCAGGAAATCGGGATACATTGTTTTGGAGGAACACTCAATCGCCAGTTCAAAAATATCCTCCAGCTCCTTACCTTCGCCATGCAGTTCTTCATCATAAAGGAAAACAATTTTCGGGAAAAGCACCGGTTTTTTAAAGCCTGCCTTGCCCTGACCGCCCATATGCACACGCAGCATGCATTCGGTCGCCAGTTTTCCCCAGCGGTCGGTTGCCAGTCCCGCTGTAATCGTAATAAACGGATAATCGCCCCGGCTGCTGCCGACAGTATTGAGCTTGTACTCAATTCCCTGAAAACCCTGTTCCATGTCACGGCGAACCTTGGCCAATACCTTTTCTTCAATTCTCTGCCGTTGCTCCGGCGTCATCTCGCCGACAATCATATCACTGTAATCAAACAAATACTTTTTATAACTCTTTTCCGCATAAGGCGCCAAAATCTTATCCAGCTCCCCGATGGTAAAGCCGCCGTACTGCTGTGCGGCCGTTGACAGCACAATATCGCCGATGACGTCAAAGGCAGTATCCAAAGTTTTCGGCTCATTATACCAGATATTGGCCATTTCAAAGCCGCCGGTCAGAACCGCTTTCATATCAAATAAACAGCAGTTCATGGTGTCCAGACGGCTGACCATATCATGAATATAAATATAGCCCGCCCGAATGGCGCTTCTTTCTTCCTTGTTCAGGAAAAACTTCTGATAAAGCTCTTTGTTCAGCTGATTATAAATCAGACTCCGCTTGGTCGCCACCAGCGCCGAATCGGTATTGGAGTTTTCCTTATCACCGATATAACGTACCTTCTGTGATTTGCGGTAAACATCATCCAGCATATTGACAAAGTCAATCTTATAGTTGCGGTATTCCCGGTACGACTTGGCCACTGCCGGATTGACCTTATCCAATGCATATTCGACAAAGTTGTGCATGGTTTCAATCGGTACAATATTGGTATTCAAATGCAGAATCTTTTCCGTCACCAGCCCGACAATTTCTCTTTCTTCTTCCGCAGTAAACTTAACCAAAACCCGGTCGGCCGACTTTTTAACCGCCGCCACAATCTTCTCGGCAGTAAACGGCTGCAGGGTTGAATCTTTTTTCCTGACTTTTACTTCTTTTAGCTCCATGGTACACCTTCCCCTATCTGCCCGGCAGATAAAATTGATTGCTATTCCTTTGTGTTCCTTTTTCGCTTTCAACCAACCCACAATATATTGAGAGCGAATATAATACTAACACTATATGTTGTATAAGTCAAGTTAAATTCCATGGATTTCCCCAAAAAAATCAGAGAAAATTTGATGAAAAATTCTCCGTTTTTTTAGGAAATCTTTTTGTGCTGTTTCTCTTGACAAAGGAAAACCTACCGCTGCCGTGGGTTGCTCTTTTTTTAACAAAAAACATGCGTGCATGGCCGGGCTTTAATCAAACCGCCCATCATAAATTGGCATATTGGCAATATATTCCTCCGCGATAGCCGGCACATAATAAGCGCCGTAGTTCTTTAAGCCGTTATCCATACACTCATCGGGCAGCAGCACATGAAAACGGTAATATGGCAGCAGCATTTCTTCCAGCCGGCCGGTGCGGTAAATAAGTTCCGCCTGGCCGATCCATTTTTTACCGGGAAAGCGAAAAGGCACACTTGTTTGATAATGGCCGGCGGCCAACCGAGCCATTGCCTGTGCCGGGGAAATAATGGGATAATCCCCGATTTTTTCCGCTGTCAATAAACCGCCGCTCAAACTAACAAGATACAAATTTCCCCGACTATTTGGCTGGAAATAAACGCTGTTAAAATTATAGTTCAGGATATCTTGGATATCATCACCCGCGGCATCATAAACCTGATAACTGCGGCTAAATTCCCCAGAAAAATAATAGCTTTTGTCAGACACAAATTGGGGTTCCGCAAAATTAAGCAGTTTAGCATAAGTTTCTGTCAGATAGGACAAAACCTTTTCCGCTTCGGCCTCGGTAGTCGCTCCATAAGTAAAATGATACTCATCCGGCAGCGCCAGTCCTTCCTCCGGCAGAAAATAATCCACCCTTCCGTCCGCCCAAACTGAAATCGTTCCGTTGTCAGTTTGAGCGTAAATCTCCGTTGGCGCTGAGCTTGGCACCATTTTCCCATCTTCTATGGTATGTCCGTCTGCTTTTACTTCTGTGGAAAGCACAGTCAAATGAAGAGCGGAAGTAATATGATTTAATTTCTCAGTCATTTCCGCTTCATTCATACCTTTGGGAACACCGGCGCCGGTAGGGTCATAAGAGCCGTTTCTATATACCGGCAAAGTGCTGATTTTCATGCTTTCCGACCACGGATTCCTGTCCTTTCGCTCCGCGATATCATAATACAGACGCCCCTCGAAGCCCATTCCATCAACAGGCAGTTTGGGAATGGTAATCATTTCCAGACCAGTAACGTCCGCCAGCTGCGGCTTGGCCGGCCGGCTAAGGACAAACCCGCCAATGGCGGCAGCGCATAGGCAGGCCGCTATCGCACCCCACCGGAGCCAAGCGCCCTTTTTCTTTTTCGGCGCGGTATCCGCCGCTTCGACATAGGCCGGATCAACCAGTTCCATTTTATCTAAAAACTCATTTCCGTTCATAAGCGGTAACCCTCCTTTTCCAAATATTCCCTGAGCCGCCGGCGGCAGCGAAAGAGCGTGGTTTTTACCTTGCTTTCCGACAACGCTAAGCGCCCGGCAATGGCCGCCACCGAGTCCAGATACCAATAGCGGCGAATAAAAATATTCCTTTTTTCCGCGTCCAGCTGGCTGAGAAAGCCGTTAACAGCATTTGCCAGCGCCAGATCATCAATCCGGCAGGCGGCGTTATCCGGCGCCGGAATACATTGCTCCAGTTCGGCGCTGAGTTCACAAATAAAAGCGCTCCGCTTCAGCCGGCTGCGGTCGCGGCAGCAATTCAACGCAATGTGCCGGGTGATTCGAGCTAAAAAGGCGTACAAATAGCTTTTTGGCTGATGCGGCGGTATGGCGTTCCATGCTTTCAGGTAGGTGTCGTTTTCACATTCTTCAGCGGTCTGCCGGTCGCTGACAATGCCATAGGCCAGAGAGCGCAGACGGCCGCCGTATTTTTCGCTGGTTTGCCGGATGGCGGCTTCGTTCCGCTGCCAATATAGTTCCACGATTCTGCTGTCGTCCACGGCTTTTATCTCCTTTCTTTTCCTTATTCACTATCATTCCATCTGCCAAAATACCGTTTAATTAGTTGTTCAGTATCGTTCAGGCAAGCTCATCAAAATATCGCCAAATTATCCGTGCGGGCATCAAAAAGACAAACCCTCCTACTGCCGGCTTGACACTGGATTTTCATGCTTTTAGCATCTTGTCCTATTAAAAGACCTTCACCCTAATAAGCACCGTTTGCGGCGATGGGGTTACAAAAATTTCTTTTTTACATAAAAAAACAACAGTCGCCCTATCGGCAGCTGCCGTTTATTCGCTTATAAACTCAACTTTCCCAATACTAAACGAACAAGCGAAGTCTTTTTCGAGAGCAAATAAATCGCCTTTTTTGCTTTATTTTGCTCGCAACAGGCATATTGGCTTTTATTACAGCGGCAGCACAAATCACATTCCGCTTTTGACCGACGGCAGGGCAATACCGGTCATCACCTGCTTGGGCCAAAGCGTCACATGGTCAATCGTAAAATATTCCAAATCACCAATCGTGCCGTCCCCCAGCTGGCCGCAGTCATTATCACCCCAGCTCCATAGACTGCCGTCGGCTTTTAAGGCCAAACTGTAAAAGGAGCCGGCCGCAGCCGCCACTGCCCCCTCCAAAACCTTAGTTGGCACCGCCACCAAGTCAACATTATAAATGCTGTCATCTCCCCTTTGGCCATCACCGATTTGACCATGACCATTATCGCCCCATGCCCACAGACTGCCGTCAGTCTTAATCGCCAGCGCATGCGCCGAGGTGCCGGCGCCGGACGTTTGGGTCACGAAAATAACATCCTCCATGATTTTAACCGGCTTTAATTCCAGTTGATCGTTACTCTCAAACAAGCCGTCCCCATAACGGCCATTGCCCAGTTGGCCATATTCATTATCGCCCCAGCCCCATAAGCTGCCGTCGTCCTTAATCACCATACTGGTCTTATCACCGGCCGACACCGCGATAACGCCATCCATGATCTTAATCGGTTGAGCGACAATATCGAACTCTCCGCCTTCTACACTAACCCGCTCATAATCGTCATTCTTGGTGCCGGTGGCTAATTGGCCATGATCGTTGCGCCCCATTCCCCAAACGCTGCCGTCTGCCTTTAAAAACAGGCCAAATCCCTGACTGGCGGCAATATCCTTAGCGCCCGCGAACACCTTGCGCGGCGGCAAATCAATATTTTCAATCGCTCCGGGAAAAGCCGCTTCGCCCAGCCAATAAACATCGCCGTCTAAGGTCAGCGCGAAGTTTCCTTCCGCCTTCGCCACGTTCTCCATTAATTTTTTGGGTTTTTTCTGGCTAGTCTTCTCCCAAAACTCCGAATTCGGCTGGTCTTTCGGCACCTCTTTAGTTAACGTTTCCCAGTACCATAAACTATCGTCCTGCTTGAGAACAAAAGCATAATGCTTCGCCGCGTAAACGGCTTTGACATTTTCATCCATTTTCGTCAGCTGCGCCCCCGGCTGCGGCCAGCTATCAGGAAAATAGCCCAGCACCCACAGGCTCGCGTCCGGCTTGACGAGCAAGGTATAATGTAGGCTGGCGGCCATCGTCCGGCCAAAGGTCAGTTCTTCCACTTTGGCCGGGTTCCGGCACGAAGTGTTGACCGCCGTCAGGAATAAGGCAATAACTATGACTATTAAAAAACTATTTTTCTTTTTCATCAGTTTCTCCTTTCCGTTTGACGGTTTCGTTTATTTTTAGACACAAGTGCCGCAAGTATTCTGTGGTATAGCTTTATATTTCCTTACCGCAGTGCGGACAATACCTATTTTTATCAACGTTAATTCTTGGGTCTAAAGATTTATGGCAGTTCGGGCAGCGATACCATCTCCATTCGGCAACTAATGACACAGCCATAACAATAGCCCCAATCGCTCTGGTGTGATCAAACATCAGAAAGAAAGAGGATATGACCAGCAAGGAAAAGGTTGTAAGCTTGATTCTTTTTAATGATTTTTGGGTATTTATAATTTTTTCCATCTGATAATCCCCCCCCATTCTAATCAAAATCAATAAGTTACTCCGCTTTCCCATATTCTATAAAACTAGAGCAGTCTTTTTCAAAGCTGGACAGCATAGCTACTCCGCCGCTTCTTCCTTTTCATAAACATACATGCCGGCGACATAGCCATAGATTGGCACAATCTGCTTCTTTTCCAAGGTCAGCTTCGCGTCGTCGGTTATGGCGTAGCGGTGAAAGCAGAAATATCCGCCCGCCGCTTCATCAATCCCCAGCAGATACAGCTCATCGCCGGAAATGGCAAAGTCCAGCCAATAAACATCACCCAGTATATAAATCGTCTGCTTGCCGGTCGTTTCATTATACACTGTCAGATGATTCGGGCCGGAGCCTTCCTCTTCGTATTCGTGCAGCACAAACAACGAGTCTTTTCGTTTTTCCATTTGCCCCGGCATTCGGCAGGCCAGTTCAATCACCGAGTAAGAAAAATCTGCCAAGGATATTTTAACCACTTTATTATTATCAAACGGCATTTCCTCATCTTCTCGCCGCTTAGCAACCAGCGGAATATAAAGACTGTCTGCCGTCAGCAGATAGTTATTGCCATAAATCAAGCCATACTCAGTCAGGTCGATAATCCGAAGGAGCTGCAGCGATTTCGCGTCAAGCACATGAATGTGGCAATATTTTTCATCCTGAAACGAGTCCGTCGCCCCCGCGAAAACATAACGTTCCGAAGCCGCTAATAATTCGATATAAACTTTAAATCTCGCTATGTACGTTTCTTGCTTATCCCGGCGGCTATGCTGCGCTATAACCGACTCGGCGTTTACATTGGTAAGGCTATAGGCGTAGTCTTGATTGGCCGCCACTCCTAAAAGACCCATTTTCGTAGAAACCGGGTATGCCGCTGCCGTTTCCTTTTCCATATCAATCGAGATAAAGTCCTCAATCGAATACAATCCAAAAATGCCATTGGCTTCTAAGAAAAAATGCCCGTCACTGATTGGCTGCCGGTAACAGTTAAAACCTAAGCCGGCATGCCCAAATGACTTCAAGGATTTTTGTCTTTGCCTTTTCAGGTCTTGATTGTAAATTATCAGGCTGCTTTTATACGAATCAAGATCCGAAGTAACGATGCCTATCTTTTTTTCGCCCGGCCGCATGGGGGGACATAATGAAATGCCCCCCAATAAACGGCCAGGAGTAAAGCAACAATCCCTAAGCCTATGGTCAACGTTCGATGGTTTTTTATAAAACTTTTCATAACTGCTCCTGTTTACTCTAACGAATACAAGCAACCCTCATTTCCGGTCAAAGCGATAATACGTCGTCCCTTCTTCTGCATAGCAAATCAGCAGGCCGCCGCTGCCTCGCAGTTCAAACCCAAAAATTCCTTTCGGCAAATCGTCAAAGGCTAAAAAACAACCCTTTTCCAAGTTGTACAACATCGGCGGCTGGTCGGTATAATTTTGCCAACACAGATAATACTGATTGCTATCCGGCTGACTGATTGAGCCCATCGTTTCCAGCAATTCCTCACCAGAAAGCAAATCATTTATGCTGAAAGTCGTAACCCGCAAAACCTCATCGGTGTTTTTGTTGTTTAGTGCAAAAATCCCCCGCTCGCCCACGCTTAATTCAATGATATTTTCCGGCAGGGACACTACTTTCTCGCCGGATAACCGGTAAATCGTATCATACTCCGCGCCGCTCCTGCCAATCGCAACCGGCTCGCCCTGATAAAGCCCTGGATTTTGATAGCCGCTTTTCATGGTTTCCACTTTTTTCTTCGTCAAATCATAGCAATATAAATCCGCGTCCATACCGGCTTCATTAAAATCATCAAAATACAGTTTATCCCCCATCAGGATAGTTTTATTTTTAAAATGCAGCTCGCTATACGGATAAAACTCGCTGTAAGCATGAATCGGCACAATTTGCTTTTGCTTTTTGTCATAGGCCTTTAAAAAAATCATCAGCAGCTCCTCTTCCTCACTGGTTCTGTCAAATTCACTTTTTCCATGGTACTCCACATAGACGATATAATCCTCGCTGTGCGCCACAATTCCAGCGAGCATCTTACCCTTACCCGGCGGCGACAGCAGCGGCTGATAACTTTGACTCTTCACATCCAGCAGGCCATATTCGGTTTCTTCCAAAGCGGTGATATTCTCCAGCGACAGCAAAAAATGATCATCATCATAGAACCCCAAAACTGCCATTTTTTTATTATTTATTTTTGAGGGCAGCTCTATTTTCTGATAGGTCAAAACCTCTTGGGCAGAAATAACCGGCTTTTGCAGATGATAGTCCAAATCGACATTTTCTCTTGTCATCCCATTTTTTTCTTCCTCGGTCTTGCCTTCTTTGGCTTGCTCCTCTTTGGCCTGTTCTTCTTTAGTTTGTTCTTCTTTGACTGGTTTCTCCTTTCCCGGTTCTTTTTCCGGTTTATATTCTTTAGCGGTACAGGCTGCCAGTAAGAAAAGCAAAATACATGCCAGATAGTATAGTTTATGCTTCATACTCCGCTCCTTAGTTTATGTTTATCATTTTCATTGAAACAATACGTATTTGTTAAAATCTCTGCTTACAATAACTCAACTTTCCCCTGTTTGTTAAAAATTTTCTCTCTCAAAATAACTACGCTTTTATGCAAGAACATACATTATCCCTTAACTGTTATTCTCTCAAACAGAAAAGCAAAACCTTTCGTCAAGGGAAAGTCGAGTTATTAAGCTCTCATTTTTTACTATTCATTCTATCATAATTTCAATATACAATTCCTCTGGTTTCGCAAAATTTCGCTAATTTCTTTGCTGATACCGAGTAATACGCACTTATGTTTTTAGACCACGATATTACATCTGATTTCGCTGGATCAACAATATAAATTATATTCCCATAATCACGGTATCCATCAATTGCCAGCCAATGGCCAACATAATAATTTGGATAACCCGGCAATTGTGAATCTCCTTTATCTGATCTGCCACATGCCAAAACACCATGCTTATTATCAATTGTAAATATCACCTTCCCTTTTAATGTATCTGCACTCATTGGATTTGTTCCTGTCTATTATTAGAAATGTTATTATTTTTTATTCATTTTATCATTTCATTATTCGCTCGTCAATAATTTTATCAAAAGATATTATTCCTAATAATTTTTGTATGGGAATATTTGTTATTTTTTAATATTTTCAGAATATATAGCTATTTTTCTTTTCTGTCTACACCACGAAAGACATCAAAAAATAGTTTCGGCAAAATAAAGCACAAAAAAAGAAAACCATACGCATATAACCATATACATAGGATTTTCTTTTTTGGCTTTTATCGCACTCACGCTTTTTTCGCGCTATTTGATGATCTCGGATACCGAGCCTGATCCTACGGTTCTGCCGCCTTCGCGGATAGCGAACTTCTGGCCTTTTTCCATAGCGATCGGTCCAATCAGTTCAATCGTCATTTCAACGTTATCGCCAGGCATGCACATTTCAACACCTTCCGGCAAATTGATTACGCCGGTGATATCGGTGGTGGTGAAATAGAACTGCGGACGGTAGTTGGAGAAGAACGGCGTATGACGGCCACCCTCTTCCTTCTTCAATACGTAAACCTGAGCCTTGAACTTGCTGTGCGGGGTAATGCTGCCCGGCTTTGCCAAAACCTGTCCTCTTTCGATTTCAGTTCTTTGTACGCCACGCAGAAGCACGCCGATGTTATCACCAGCCCGGCCTTCGTCCAGAAGCTTACGGAACATTTCAATACCGGTAACAACGACCTTTCTCGGCTTATCCATCAAGCCAACGATTTCAACTTCGTCCTGAACATGCAGGGTACCTCTTTCTACCTTACCGGTAGCAACGGTACCACGGCCAGTGATGGAGAATACATCCTCGACCGGCATCAAGAACGGCTTATCGGTATCACGAACCGGCTCCGGAATGTACTGATCGCACTGTTCAATCAATTCCAAAACCTTGTCGCCCCATTCGCTGTTCGGGTCTTCCAAAGCCTTAAGTGCCGAACCACGGATAATCGGGGTATCATCGCCCGGGAAACCGTATTCGGACAGCAAGTCTCTAACTTCCATTTCAACCAAGTCAAGCAGTTCTTCATCTTCAACTGCATCGCACTTGTTCATGAATACAACAATGTACGGTACACCAACCTGACGCGACAATAAGATATGCTCTCTGGTCTGCGCCATAACACCGTCGGTAGCAGCTACGACCAAGATCGAGCCGTCCATCTGTGCGGCACCGGTAATCATGTTCTTAACATAGTCGGCGTGACCGGGGCAGTCAACGTGTGCATAGTGACGATTGTTGCTCTCGTACTCAACGTGCGAAGAGTTGATGGTAATACCACGCTCTTTTTCTTCCGGTGCCTTATCGATCTTATCAAAATCAGTAACTTCACCAGTTCCCAGTCTGTCGTGCAAAGTCTTGGTAATGGCTGCGGTCAAAGTGGTCTTGCCGTGGTCAACGTGTCCAATCGTTCCAATGTTAACGTGAGGTTTATTACCTCTGTCAAATTTCGCTTTTCCCATTTCAATAATCCTCCTTGTTGTTGCTGTCTATCATTTCAAATTATATTTTATATTCCGTTTTTTTGCAAGCCTTTTCTTGATTTTTTACAGGAATTCAGCCTTTTTTATAAATCCCGGTCTCAAAATCATTCAAAACGCTGATTTATTCTGCGTTCTTACCTGCCAAAATCTTTTCCTGAATGCTCTTCGGCAACTGCTCATAATGATGGAACTCCATCGAGTAGGTACCGCGTCCCTGCGTCTTGGAGCGCAGGTCAGTTGCATAACCGAACATTTCCGAAAGCGGTACAAAACCGTGAACATTCTGAGCTCCGGCTACTGCATCCATACCTTCGATCCGACCGCGGCGCGAGTTAATATCGCCGATGACGTCGCCCATATATTCCTCCGGTACACTGACGTCAACCTTCATAATCGGTTCCAGTAAAATTGCATTACCCTTGCGCATTGCTTCTTTTAAAGCCATGGAACCGGCAATCTTAAAGGCCATTTCCGAGGAGTCAACTTCATGGTAGGAACCATCGTAGCAGTCCGCCTGAATACCGACAACCGGATAACCGGCTAAGATACCAGACTGCATTGCTTCGCGGATACCATTGTCCACCGGCTGAATATATTCCTTCGGAATCGCACCGCCGACAACCGAGTTGATAAACTCGTATTCTTTTTCGCCATTGACGTCCATCGGGGCAAAACGCACTTTACAGTGACCGTATTGACCACGTCCGCCGGACTGGCGAACAAACTTACCTTCGACATCAACATCCTTGGTAATAGTTTCCTTATAGGCAACCTGCGGTGCGCCGACATTGGCTTCGACCTTGAACTCACGAAGCAGACGGTCAACAATAATCTCCAAGTGCAGTTCGCCCATACCGGAAATAATGGTTTGTCCTGTTTCAGCATTGGTAAAGGTCTTAAATGTCGGATCTTCTTCCGCCAGTTTCGCCAGTGCCAGACCCATTTTTTCCTGACCGGCCTTGGTTTTCGGCTCGATTGCAACCGAAATAACCGGCTCCGGAAATACCATGGATTCTAAGATAACCGGATTTTGCTTATCACAAATCGTATCGCCCGTGGTGGTCAGCTTAAAGCCGACAGCCGCTGCAATATCGCCGGAGAAAACCTTATCGATTTCTTCCCGCTTATTGGCGTGCATCTGCAAAATACGGCCCAATCTTTCGTCTTTGCCCTTGGTCGAGTTATAAACATAAGAGCCGGCATTGGCCGTACCCGAATATACCCGGAAGAAAGCTAATTTTCCGACAAACGGGTCAGTCATAATCTTAAACGCCAGCGCCGAGAAGGGCTCTGTATCGGAAGAATGGCGCTCTACCACTTCCTCCGTACCGGGTTTTACGCCGGTAATCGCCGGAATATCAATCGGGGCAGGCATATATGCCACCACCGCATCCAGCAGCTTTTGAATTCCCTTATTCTTATAAGCCGAACCGCACAGCACCGGAATAATCTTAACACCAATTACCGCCTGGCGCAGTGCCGCTTTTAATTCGTCTACACTGATTTCTTCTTCGTTTAAGTATTTGTCCATCAAAGCGTCGTCGGTTTCAGCGATTTTTTCTACCATTTCCGCCCGATAAAGCTCAGCCTCATCCAGCATATCCGCGGGAATGTCCTTTTCCGCAATATCATTGCCCAAATCATCGTTGTAATAATAGGCTCTCATCCCAATCAAATCAACGATGCCGGCAAAGTCTTCTTCTTTACCGATCGGCAGCTGAATCGGCACAGCGTTTGCTCCCAGCCGATCTTTCATCATGCCGACTACATTTAAAAAGTCAGCGCCGGAACGGTCCATCTTATTAACAAAGGCCATTCTCGGTACGTTATACTTGTCGGCCTGCCGCCAAACCGTTTCCGACTGCGGCTCAACGCCGCCCTTGGCGCAGAATACGCCAACCGCGCTGTCCAGCACGCGTAAGGACCGCTCTACCTCCACGGTAAAGTCAACGTGACCGGGGGTGTCAATAATATTGATCCGGTTATCTTTCCATGCACAAGTAGTCGCCGCCGAAGTAATGGTGATGCCTCTTTCCTGCTCCTGCTCCATCCAGTCCATCTGAGCAGCGCCCTCATGCGTTTCGCCTAATTTATGTGTCCGACCGGTATAAAACAAAATTCTTTCCGTTAAGGTCGTTTTACCCGCGTCGATATGCGCCATGATTCCAATATTTCTTGTGCGCTCTAATGGGTATTGTCTTTTTTCCAAAGTTTTTCCTCCCTTTGGTTTCTTTTACAAAATTAATCAGTTGCCGTCGCTTACCAGCGATAATGAGCAAATGCCTTATTGGCTTCGGCCATTTTGTGCATTTCTTCTTTTTTCTTAACCGATGCGCCGGTATTATTGGCAGCGTCCATCAGCTCAGCCGCTAAACGATCAACCATTGTCTTTTCACCGCGCTTGCGCGAATACAGGGTCAGCCAGCGCAGCGCCAAAGCCTGCCGTCTGTCCGGCCGAACTTCCATCGGCACCTGATAAGTAGCACCGCCAACACGGCGAGCCTTTACTTCCAAGACCGGCATAATGTTATTTAATGCGTCATGGAAGACGTCAACTGCTTCTTTCCCCATTTTTTCCGAAACCTTTTCAAAGGCTCCGTATACGATTTTCTGCGCCGTTCCTCTTTTTCCGTCCAGCATGATATTATTAATCAGCTTGGTTACGATTTTTTCACCATAAATCGGATCCGGCAAAACATCTCTTTTTGCAATATGTCCTTTACGTGGCACGTTACTTCCCTCCTTAATAATCATTGACTCAATTTTCCCATAGTCTTTTTTGACTCTATCCCGCTCAAAGAGCGGGTGCATGGACTCCACTTTCGGCAATTTGCTTCGCAATTTGCCTATCGTTCCCGCCCGCCGCCGAAAGGCGTAGCCTTTCTGGAAGCAACGAGCCTAAAAAAGACTGTTCTGACGAACATGGGAAATTGAGTTATTAACTCATCGGTACTCAGTTTTCCTCTGTTCGTGCAACGATAATATCTATTATCCCAGCACTAATTATGGAGTTCTTATTTCTGATTCCTGTCTGATTTGTTACTTTTGCCGGAAAATTAGTTGCCGGCTTGCGGTCTCTTGGCGCCGTACTTGGAACGGGCCTGTTTCCGTTTTGCTACCCCGGCGGTATCCAAAGTACCGCGAATGATGTGGTAACGGGTACCGGGCAGATCCTTGACACGACCGCCGCGGATTAAAACAACGCTGTGCTCCTGCAGATTATGACCTTCGCCCGGGATATAGCCGGTAACTTCCATTGCGTTGGTCAGACGAATTCTGGCAATCTTTCTGAGTGCCGAGTTCGGCTTTTTCGGAGTAGCGGTCTTAACGGCAGTGCAAACGCCTCTCTTTTGCGGAGCGGACTGTTTGGTCGCTTTTTTGGTCAAAGAGTTGTATCCTCTTTGCAGCGCCGGAGCCGTTGACTTTTTCTCGGCGGATTTTCTTCCGCTTCTGACTAACTGGTTAAATGTTGGCATTCCTTTCACCTCCAATATTGATTCATTAGTGCTGCTAAATTCTTATTTTTCGGCCACAAAAAAAGAAGCCTAAAAAACAGACGTAAAGTATTGTATCATACTTTACGTCAATTGGCAAGGGGGGATTTTTTAAAAATTCCCTACCACATCCTCTTTCCCTTTGGAACTTAAATACCGATACGGCCGCTCCTGCCGGTCAAACTTGCAGATTCCGGCATAGCGGCAATAGGTGCAGGGCGTTTCTTTCTTATAATAATACGGCCGAATCGCCGCGTCCCCCTGCCAAATACGGCCGGCCGCAGTTTCCGCCTGCCGGTGGGCAAAGGTTTGCAGCTGCTCCAATTCGTCCGCCGCTAAGACCATATTGCCCGCATAAGGGCTGCCGTCCTTTTTCAGCCGGACATTCATCACCACCGGCTGCCCCTCGGCCGCCCCACGGTCAAGTCGCGTCAGACTTTCCGCCGCAAAAACGCCCCGAAGCCGCATAGCTTTTAAAAAATCTTCCTCAGCCGGCCGGCCGGCAATTTCAGTTTGCACAAACAGCGGATCTTTTAAATGAAAATACGCCGCTCCCACCGGCACCGCCGCCAGCTCCTGCCGGGTTTGCAGATATTCCCGCCCCGCCTCCAAATAAAGCAAAAGCTGAAGCTGCAAACCATAATAAATTGCAGTATAGTCCAGATCATGCTCGCTGGTTTTATAGTCTAAGACCGAAAAATAAACAACATTGCCCTCCCGACTGATATCCATCCGGTCAATCACGCCCTCCAGGAAAAACTCTGCGCCGTCCTCGGTAAAAAAGCGAAGAGCCGCCCAGTCCTCCGGCCGGAAATGAATTTCTTCCTGATAAAAACTCAACTCACCTCGCTGCATTTGCTTCTGCACGGTCTTAACCGCCCGGTCAGCCAGCTCCGTCAGGCGCTCGGCCAAAAAGCCGTTCCGGGCGCTGCCGCCGAAAATATTGCGCCGGTCACTTTGCAGCGCTTCGGCCGCTGCCGCGCTTAAAATTTGATCATATTCCTCGGCGGTCAATTCAAAAACTTGTTTTTTCTGCTTACGGCTCAGCCGGAAAAAGGCTTCCAGCACCTTATGCAGGAAAATCCCCATATCAACCCGCTCCGCCTGATACGGCACAATTTCTCTGACTTTCACGCCATAGCTGAGAAAATGCCGGAACGGACAAGCGTTATAGCTTTCCAGCCGCGATATGCTCATCCGCCGCCGACCGGAATAAAGTCGAGCGGCCAGCGCCGGAGCAATCTGTTCCGCCGGCCGATAAACCGGCCGGGTTAAACGTCCAACCGCCTCTCCCAGTGAAGATGCTTTTAAACTCTGATAAACTGCTGAAAAATTGGGATTTCTCCCGCCGTCATGGCATTGCTTTATAAAACTGACCAGGGTCGGTTCCGGATAAGTCACCTGTTCATGAGCCTGCCACCATTGGCTTAAGTTCTTCACCGCATTATGGGCAAACATCCGGCTGATTTGATAGTATAAATCAGCCGGCCGCTCGCTTCGGCCGTTTCCAGCGGCAGCAGCATAACTCAGGTACAAATGCTCGGTCGCACTTAAAAGGCTCATAAAAATGGTCAGCTGCGCTTTAAAGATACTGGTGCGGCGGTCTTCCGCCAGTCCTGCACCCGCCCCGGTCTTTTTCAGCATCTGCCGCTCCCAGTCGGAGAAAAAGCCGTTATCCGGCTGAATGCTGGGTACGCTGCTTTCCGTCAGACCAACCGCAAAAACAATCTTGGTCTGCGGCAGACGGGTATGCTCTAAACTCCCGACTACAATCTGATCCGGCACCGGCGGAGCTGCCGCATACTCTAACTCGCTCATTCCGGCTAAGAGAAGTGCCGCAAAATCATCGGTTGAAAGCAAGGCTGAATCCATACTGCTCCCCGCTTTCGGTGATGGTCGCTCTACTTTTTCCGCTCCCAATGATGACCGCTCCGCTTTTTCCCTTGCCGGCGATAGCCGTTTGGCGCTGCCCGTTTCAGGTGATGACCACTCTCTGCCCTCCGCGCGCAATAATGGCCGCTCCTCACTTCCCGCTTCCATTTGCGCATCAGTACTTACATTTAGCGGCAGCGCCATAAAGCGCAATAGTTCCGCAAAATATTCCTGTAATTTTTCCCCGGCCTGCCGGTACTGCGAGGCCTTGACCCAATCGGCCCGCAGTGCCAGCGCTTCGGCCTGCATCTCCAGTGCAGTAAATACCCGGCGCTTTTCCAGATAATTTTGAAAAACAGCCAATTTTCCGGCAAAGTCTTTTTCCCGCTTCAGTCCCTGGGATAGCTCGGTTAAATCCGCCAAAATCTCACTTAATTCCGGCGACAGCCCCTCTAACCGGCCATAGGCGGCACTGCCCCGCAAGCCATGCTCGGCAGCATAAATATCCAGCCGGCTGATTTCCGCCTCCAAGGCTTCGCTTTGCTCCGGTTCCAAATTCGGCAGGTAACTATAAGTATTTTTCAAATGCTGCATCAATTCTTCATAACGAAAATCCGTCCGCACCGTTTGCAGCGCCGATTCAATAAAGGTCATAACCGGATGGCGGCGAATGGTTTCCTTTTTATCCAGAAAAAAACTCAGCCGGTATTCCCGGAAAATCCGTTCCGCTTTCTCGGCATAATCCTCCAAATTGCCGGCTAAAACGGCAATATCCCGAAACCGATATCCCCGTTCGTATACATAAAAAAGAATCTGCTCGGCCACATAGCGCAGTTCTTCTTCCATCGTGCCCGCTTCCGCCAAATGAATATGCCCGCATTCCTCGCCGGCAGGCAGCCCCGGGCTTTGAAACAGCTCCGCCTCTATCTTTAAAAACTCCGGCGCAATACCCGGCGCCGTTTCTGCAATCAGCGTAATCTTTTCCTCTGCCGGCGTCAAACGCAGCTTACTAACTGCATTTTTGACATCAAAATAAAGCTCCGCCGGATAGCGCAAATCATTTAAGTTTAAACTTGCCTTATCTTTCCATGCATAGGGAAAAGCAATATGCACCGCCTTGGCTCTTTCCTTTAAAATAGATAAAATCTCCAGCTGAATCGGCACAAAGCCGTAAAAGCCATCCACAAAAATCTCTGTCCCGGATAAAGGCAGGCGCCGCAGCAAACTGCAAACCTCCTCCAGGGCAGCTTCTACCGCAAAATATTCTTTTTTTAAAGCCGCCCGATAAGCCGCCAAAAATTCCGCCAGTTCCGCCGTCTTATCCCGCAGCAGTTCACCCGATATTTGGCCCGCTGTCTGCCGCAGCTTTTCCGGGGACATTTGATACTGATAGCACTCGGTCGCCTGTTTTGCCAAGTTTTGGATAAAAGCATGGCTCTTTCGCTTGGCGGCCAGCAGCGGAAAGCGGTCTTTGCCTTCTTCCAACAGGCGATAAATCAAAGCCGTCCGGCCGCTCCCCTTGAGGGCGAGCTTTCCGGCCGCCGGCAGCTCGTTTTGCAGGCGATAAACCAAACGGTTAAAACTAAGGACTTCTAAATTTAGAAGTCCTTTCTTATCATTTTGCGCCAAAAGCTGGCGCTGCATCTGCAAAGTATACTGTTCCGGCACAAAATACCAGACCGGCGCAAACGGATCGGCGGCCGCCGCTTTCAGCGCCTGCTTCTGCATATATTTACTTTTATCCGAATATGGCTTGCCTAAAATGAATTCAAGCATTTCCCTCCGTCCGCCTTTCTCGGTAAAACAATATCGGTTTATGATTCGCTCCGCTTTCTTCCACCGTTCAATTCCTTTTTCTTAGACAAGTTGTGCGCCCGCACAGGAAATACCACATTTGCCTAATTCCCCGCCGGTTCTTTGCCCGCTTATTATTTCGAGACTTTGTCGCTTTTAATAAACTTCAGGATCTTCTTGGCGGTTGCCGCCGTATCATCCGACACTTTGACCCGCTTGGTATGAACCGCCTTGACATTTAATTTTTTCACATCCAAATAATCCAGCGCGTCCTCATGCAGCGAAAAACAACAATCCAGCGCCCGCAGTTTCTCAATCAGCTCCTCGTCCTCGGTGTCCTCCGATACGATAATGCCAAAAGGCTTTCCCAAAATCAGGCATTCCATCACCGTCGCCCAGCCCGGCTTAATCAGCGCCAGAGAACTGGCCATCAGATAGTCCTGACTATGACTGATCTTATTGGGCAGATTGATGACATGTGCATCACCGGTAGCGGTCAATGCTCCGGCAGCAAAGACATGACCGGACTGAAAGTTGATAATCATATCTTTTTTGCGGGCAATCTGGCCAATCGAAAGATACATCGCCGGCCAATACATTTTTTTCAGGTCAACCGATGCCAAAAAATTAACCCGCCGCATCAAATGACCGCCGTCCGCAATCGGACAGGTCAGCCCATCCATTCGGTCAGCCATCGCCAGTTGATAAAACATATCCAATTCGTTATACAGCTTTAAATAATAACCGATAAATTCCTCTTTAATCCCTTTTTTGCGGTAACGGTGATACCAGGTATAATTGGACAGGCCGATTTTTTTCACATTCAGCGCTTTGGCCACTTCGATGCCGAGCAGGGAAAGGTCGGTAATCACGCAGTCCAGCGCAATGTCTTTCAGCGTTTCCAGTTCCTTTTCCAGGAGCTCAGGCAGCTTACGAATAAACTTTTCTACATTTTTTTCGGTGGTTTTGATATCGGTAGTTAAAGTATTTTCAAAATAAACCGTTTTGGCTTCTGTTTCGGTGATTTGATAAATCACCCGGTCTTCATAGGGAATTAAATATATTTTCGCGTATTCAATCTGCGTTCTGCCGCTGACCAGATAAACCTGATAATCACTTTCCTCCAAAATCCGCTCAATCAAAGCCAGCGATCTGGTAATATGGCCAAAACCCGTATCCGAAACATAATATCCTATTGTTTTCATAACTTCCTCCCATTACCGAATTCTTTATTTTTCACTCCGCCGCCGAAAATCCGGTTTCAGAACTTAACGCACCGCCCTGTTTTTCCGCGGGTTCCGGCACCGCTTGACCGGTTGATTCCTGTGCATGTGCATATAATCTGGCCGAACAGAAAGCGTAACTTTCAATCAAGGCCGCCCGCCGGACAGAAATGCAAAGCATTTCACTCCGAGCAGACCACACCCCGGCAGAAACGGATAGCGTTTTGACCGGGATAAGATTGCCCCTTTTTTATTTCAGCACAAAAACCGACGATTTTCAGAACGACCCGAAAATGCCGGTTTTGTTTCTTATTTTACTTCGATGTGCCTTAGAGCACCGCATCTAACTTTTCCACTAACTTCTGCTTCGGTACCGCACCCATAATGCTGTCAACTGCTTTGCCGCCGACAAAAACAATCATCGTCGGAATGCTCATAACCCGGTAAGCCCTTGCTGTTTCGCTGTTATCATCTACATTCAGTTTGCCAACCTTGGCTCTGCCCTCGTACTCGGTCGCCAGTTCACTGATCACCGGGCTCATCATCTTGCAGGGGCCGCACCAATCCGCGTAAAAATCGACCAATACCGGCACTTCTGATTTTAATACTTCCTGTTCAAAATTCGCATCTGTAAATTGTAATGCCATATCTTATTCCTCCATCTGTTCGCACCGCGTTGTTTCTGTTGCTGTATTGTCTTTTATTTCTTTGTTACTCAACTTTCCCTTGGCCGAAACGCCACGCACGCATCCTGCCCTGACGAAAGCGCTATGCACTTTTATCCGGGCACATGACCTGCCCGCTCGAATACTGCTCATTTCTGTCGGGACGGGGATCCGCCCGGTTGAAAGTTGAATTTATTATAAGGAATTTCAAAGCAATAGTCAAGACCCGCGCCGGATGGATTTTCGTTAATAAAATCTCTATGGTTTTCGCAAGCGGCTTACCTGAATTGTTATACTCTTCCCAGCAAAAAACAAAAAGCGCAGCTTTTATGCCACGCTCTTTGACCTTTCTTACAGCAAGTTTCTTGCTTGCCTGCTTTTTTTATTTCTCCAGCATATTACTCAGATTATCTAAAATCTGCGCCATTTCTGCGCGGGTGAGCACATCTTTCGGCGCAAACCGGCCGCCGTCCTTGCCCTTTAACAGCCCCAGCGCGGCCGCTTTCTTGACGGCTTCTTTCGCCCAGCCGCTGATATTTTCCTCATCGCCAAAGGCAGTTACCGGGCTTTCCGGCAATTTTTTATCCTTTAAGAAATTAGCAAAAATGACTGCTGCCTGCTCTCTGGTAATCTTAGCCTCCGGCCGGAAAGTGCCGTCCTCAAAACCTTTCATCAGACCAAGCGCCGCCCCCCATGCCACATGCTGTGCATAGTAAGCATTTGTGTTCACATCGCTAAACGGAATTTCCCGCAAGACTGCCGCCTGCTCACTCATCCGGCCCAGTACGGTGATAAACTCTGCCCGGCTCATTTGCCGATCCGGCGCAAAGCTGTTTTCGGCTACACCCTTAAAGATACCTTTTTCTATGGCTTTTACAATTGCTTTTTGCGCCCAGTGTCCGGCGATATCCTGAAAACGCCCGATAATTTCATTGGTCTTATCCGTCTTCTTGTCTTGCGGTTTCGGTTTATTATCTTCCGCCTTCTTCGGCTGCTGCGGTGCAGGTGCAGCCGGTCCGCCGGTGTTGCTGCTGCTATTGTTACTGCTATTGTTATTGTTATTACTATTGTTATTGCCATTGTTACTGCTATTGCCATTGTCATAGCCGTTAAGCGGGGGATTGCTGCTCGCCCCTAGCTTGACCACTGCATTAGCCATTTTAGTCGAATCATATTTTAAAGTCGCCTTAATCGCTACTTCTGTAGCCGTTTCTGCTGCTCCATAGGTAAAGACACCGTTTACGGTAATTGCCGACTGGGTGGCTTCTGCTGAATCTACGAATGCTTTCCATGTCAGGTCAGTTGGCTTTAAAGCCACTTCCGTAGAACCCTCAACCACATACGCTGTAAACTGTTTGCTTTCTCCTTTGGCCACCGTTGCATTTTGGGGCTTCAACTTCAGAGTATAAGGACCGCGATTAACATTAATAGGCATTTGAACAGACTTTCCGGTAGCCGCATGGCTTACTTTCACCGTCAGCTTATCTTTAAATTCATCCCTGCCGACAATTAATTTGCCGGTCCTCTCATCAAGACGGGTATTGGTCGAGGTTTTCTCCAGAGCCGGTGCCACTGTACCGCCCGCTACCAGTTCAAACTTAATCTCGCCTGGTGCGAAAACGATGTCTTCGTCAAAATTATCTTTGCCTTTGGCTTTAAACTGCATCTCTCCTCCCGGAGTTACCGATGAAAGCGAATGAATCTCCGTAATCTCTATGCTCTCAAGAATCTGCTCTTTCACTGTAACATAAGCTGCTTTCCCTTTAAATTCTGCTACTACGTTTACTTGATTACCCTCCTGATTCTGAGCATAAGTAAACAGCCCTTCCGGCGTAATAGTTGAAGAATCTGTCGAAGTCGCCATCCGCCAAACAAGATACGGCGCTTTGACTTCTACTTCCCTGCTGCCATCTGTATAAGATGCATACGCCGAAAACTGAGCACTCTCGCCTCTTTTCACTTTCGGATTTTCCGGTTTAATTGCCAAATTATAATCCGGCACAGTAACAGTAAAGGTCTTACTTTGTTGCAAAGCCGTATTTGTCTTATGAGCAACTGTAACCGTCAGCGAAGTGGACAGTTCGTCCGCCGCTACTGTGACATACCCCTCTCTGGGATCAATTTTGGTATTCGGCGAAGTATTGCCGGTCAGGGCAAAATTAAAATACGCCGGCGAAAGATTATCTGTCTCTGTTAGCGTTTTTTTGCCTTTTATTATCAAACCATAGACTTTACCCGGTTCCCAGTCTCCGGGGATCCGGCTTTCAATCTCCAAGCCGGAATACGTCGGCATATCGATAACACTTACCGTATATTCCCCCTCAACACCTGCCTGATGCCGAAAAACCGCTTTAATCGTAAGTGACGCTGCCGTTTCCGCCGAATCAACCGTCAGTAAACCATAAGCCCCATCCGGTTCAATTTTGGTACCGGGCTGCACTGCCCCCTCCAAAGACCATGTATATTCACTGGCCGGTATGGTATTCGGCTTATCTTCTTTATCGTAAACAGCAATTGAAATAAGCCCTTGTCCGCCTTTGTACACTCTGCTGCTGCCCGCCGCTATCATCTGGATATTTGTCATTTCTTTCCATTTTCCCTTAACGAGAAAGGTTTCCCCGTCGGCCGGAATATAGGCAGCCATCCGCTCATAAGCAATTACTTCACCACCTGAGGTATAGAAGTTTTCCGCCTCATAGCCCGTGTTAAAAACCGGTTCTCCGGGATTATCATTGATAATCTCCTCTAAATTTTTTCCCTTATCTGCCTCAAGCACAAGCTCCTGTTTCAGCTCACTGCCGACTTGGAAGCCCTTAACATGCTCATCGCCTTGAATGCGAATCGTAATCCTTTCCGCTGCTGCCGCCGGTATTGGAAAAGCAGTAAGCAGCAGACACATTGTCAATAATAGTGCTGTTAATTTTCGTTTCATTGTTATCTCCTTTTTGATGATTGGCTTAACTGAAATAGTAAAAATGCAGTTTATTAAGCCGTTTTTGATTTCCCGTTTGCCCGCCGCCGAAAGAAAAAGGGGTTGCGCCTTGCCGCTGAAGTTAATTTCCTTTCCGCACTATCTTTCGCTGATTTATCCGCAAAAAAACAAAGGTTACGGAAAATTGAGATCATAACCTCTGTTTTGCCGGATCTCCCGGACAAATTCAATGCCAGTACCATATCATATTTTCGGAGAAAAACCAACCGATTTTTCTGATTTTTTACATGTTTTATATGCATTAAATGCTTTATATATATTTATTTATCAAATTAGAACACCATCGGCACGCTTTTAATCCTATTCTAATTTTTTTAATCTTCCCCATGCCCGCCAAAAAGTTTTTTAGGCAAGTCGCCCATTGGGGCAAGCTGCCCGCCTGATTGAAGCGCACGGCGCTTCGAGCGGAAAAGTTGCCGCCGAACTAAAACACACAGCACTTCAACCGGGGTAGGATGCCGT
Organism: Lachnospiraceae bacterium oral taxon 500; assembly: GCA_002999035.1. Classification (NCBI taxonomy): domain Bacteria; kingdom Bacillati; phylum Bacillota; class Clostridia; order Lachnospirales; family Lachnospiraceae; species Lachnospiraceae bacterium oral taxon 500. Next base: position 1,288,065 of record CP027241.1, on the reverse strand, counting down.
TTGGGCAGAAACACGCAATATTTCGGCCGGAAAAGCTGCTCACCCGAACTGAAACGCGATGCTTCGGGCGGGACAGGATACCCGCACTCATAATTCGCTTTCAGCAAATTATGAGTGTCCTGCCTGAACGGCAAATGCTTATTACAAGCAATAGCCGGTTTTTTTATCAATCACGTTTTTCAGCGGCTGACCGGTTAAATAGCGCTCCAAATTATCCAGCATAATCTGACCGATTTTTTCTCTGGCCATCGGCGAGCTGAAGCCGCCGGCGTTATGCGGTGTTAAAAGAATATTTTCCAGTTCCCACAAAGGGCTGTCCTCCGGCAGCGGCTCCTGTTCAAATACGTCCAGCGCCGCACCGGCAATTTTTCCCTGCTGCAAAGCCGCAATCAGGGCGTCCTGGTCAATCAGACCGCCCCGGGCAATATTCACCAGCAGTGCCGACGGCTTCATTAGCGCAATTCGCCTCTGGCTGATAATATGCCGCACTTCGGCGTACATTGGAATCGTCAGCACAAACACATCCGCCCGGGGAATGACCCGGTCAAGCTCCGCTTCATAATAAAGCTCGTCCACATAATCCGGCCGCTCACTTGGCCGCCTTTTAACGGCAATGACATATGCTCCCATTGCCTTCATCCGCTTGGCCGTTTCCCGGCCGATATCACCCAGTCCCAGGAGCAGGACAGTGCTGCCCTTTAAGTTCGTGACCGGAATCTTAGCCCAGCTTTTTTGGCTTTGCCGCCGGATATAGGTATGAAAGTGATTTTTTAAAAGCAGAACCGCTCCCAGCACATACTCAGCAATCGATTCACCGAAAGCGCCGGTGACATTGGTCAGCACGACCTTTTCCGGTAAAATCCCCGGTTTTAAATAGCTGTCGGTTCCGGCCATTTGCAGCTGCAGCCATTCCAGATTCCGAGCCGCCGCCAAATCCCGGGGCGGAAAATTGCCCAGCACCGCGTCCGCCTGTTCTATCTCCTCCGGCGAAAACCCGGTACTGCCCTTATAAATCAAGTGATGACCGGCAGCAATTTCCGCTGCCTTGTTTTTTTCTTCCTTGGTAAACTCCGTTGTGATTAAAATTGTTTTCATTCTCTTTTGACCTCCTGAATCAATTCCGGCAAACGGTTAAACTTAACAATCGTTTTTCCCATCTCTCCCCTGCGGCAGATGTTTTTAATACCTCAAATCAGCTATGTTTTTCTAAAATCCAAATATTTTTACCAGTATATCATACTTTTCTTGATTTACAACTTCGGATTTACCCGAGGCTGGGAATAACTGCCCCGAATAACTGCCCCCAGGTAAAATTCGCCAAAGTGTAAAGGTAAAATTCCTGACAAAGCTCTTGACTTTTTTATGAATCCTATGTATAATATCTTCCGTGTTTAGCAAAGCTGTATTTTAAGTTTAATATATGACGATACAGGAAATCTGCGAAGGCATCAGCCGAAACCATCCTGTGTCACGGATCCTGACCCTTAAATTCAGCAACCGGAAAGGCGGTATTTCTTATGCAGATTGGAGAAAGTATTAAGCAGCTGCGGCTGAAAAATAATTTAACGCAGGAAGAACTGGCCGACCGCTGCGAATTATCCAAGGGCTTTATCTCGCAGCTGGAACGGGATTTGACTTCGCCCTCACTGGATAGCTTAAACGATATCTTAGAAAGCCTCGGCACCAATTTGGCCGAGTTTTTCAGCGAAAAAAAAGAAGAAAAAGTTCTTTTTTGCAAAGAGGACTTTTTCTTAAAAACCGATAAGGAGCTGGGCTATCAGGTCAGTTGGATTGTTCCCAACGCCCAGAAAAATCAAATGGAGCCGATTTTGCTGTCCCTGGAAGCCGGCGGACAGTTCTTGGAGTTTGCGCCGACCGACGGCGAAATCTTCGGTTATGTTTTATCCGGCAGCATTCAGCTGAATCTGAATAAACAGGTTTACCGGATTAAAAAGGGCAACAGCTTTTATTACCCGGCCAACGGCTATCACAGCCTCCATAATCGCTCTGCCAAACCGGCCACTTTACTTTTGATATCAACCCCGCCCTGCTTTTAAAGCGGCGTTTCACCAAAAAACGGTGTTATTACCTATTTATAGGGTTACATGGGACATCCCAATCATCCGGCGCCGCCCGGTAAGCGGCACCCTGCGGAGGTTTCGCCGCAGCCGTCAATGAACCGGCGCGCGGAAAACAGGCGGTATCAGGCCGAAACCTACAGTCGGAATTCGATCTGATTTTACTATAATAAGGAGAAAAAAATGAGCAAACGATTGATCGAGGGAATTAATCTGGTAAAAGAATATGACGGTGCCAGAGTTGTCGATAATATTGATTTTTGGGTAAAAACCAAAGAGTTTTTAACCATTTTGGGCCCCAGCGGCTGCGGCAAGACCACGACTTTACGGATGATCGGAGGATTTGAAACGCCGACCTCCGGCGATATCTTATTAAACGGCAAAAGCATCGTTGACCTGCCGCCCTATTCCCGTCCGATCAATACCGTTTTTCAAAAATATGCCCTGTTTCCGCATATGTCGATTTACGATAATATTGCTTTCGGCCTGCACATCAAAAAAATGGCTAAGTCCGAAATCGACAAAAGAGTCAGCAAAATGCTGCATCTTGTCAATTTGGACGGCTTTGAAAAGCGCCGGGTCAATTCACTCAGCGGCGGACAGCAGCAGCGGATTGCCATTGCCCGGGCGCTGGTCAACGAGCCGCAAATCCTGCTCCTGGACGAGCCGCTGGGAGCGCTTGATTTAAAACTGCGCAAAGAAATGCAGCTGGAACTGAAATATATGCAGCAGGATCTAGGGATTACTTTTATTTATGTGACGCATGACCAGGAGGAAGCCCTGACCATGTCGGACAAAATCATTATTATGAATAAGGGCAAGATTCAGCAGGTCGGCTCGCCGATTGACATTTACAACGAACCGGAAAATGCCTTTGTGGCTGATTTTATCGGCGAAAGCAATATCCTGCCCGGTATTTTTAAAGAGGACCGGGTGGTTGAGTTTGCCGATACCATTTTCCCCTGCATTGATACCGGCTTTGATCAGGACGAAGCCATCGACGTGGTTGTCCGGCCGGAAGATATTGAAATTACCACCGGGCCGAACGCCCAGCTGCACGGCGTGGTCGATTCCATCGTCTTTAAAGGCGTTCACTATGAAATGATTGTCCTGGAAAACGGCCGGGAATGGCTGATTCAAAGCACAATCCCGCACGCCGAAGGACAGGAAGTCGGGCTGTTTATCGCCCCTGATTTAATTCATATTATGAAAAAGGAGGCTTAGAGGCATTGAAAAAATACAGCGCGTTTCCCTATGTAATTTGGACGGCTCTTTTTATTTTACTGCCGCTTGTCCTGATCCTTTATTACAGCTTAACCGTTAAAAACGGAGTAACCGGCGAATTGGTCTTTTCTTTGGCTAATTATGTCAATTTGTTTCATCCTCTTTATCTGAAAGTTTTTGCCAATTCGATTTATCTGGCGGGACTGGCGACTTTAATCTGCCTGATTTTGGGCTACCCGATGGCAATGATTATTTCCAAAATGAAACATTCGCAGACGGTGCTGCTCCTTTTTATTCTGCCAATGTGGATGAACTTTTTGCTGCGCACCTATTCTTGGATGGCGATTCTCGGCCGGAACGGTTTTATCAATCGGCTTCTTTCGCTGTTGGGCGTTCAGCTGGAACTCCTTTATAACAATAACGCCGTGCTGCTCGGCATGGTTTATAATTTCCTGCCCTTTATGGTTCTGCCGATTTACACGGTCTTGGTCAAAATGGATAAAAGCCTGATTGAAGCGGCATATGATCTGGGCTGCCCGCCGTGGCTCACCTTTTATAAGGTTATTTTTCCGTTATCGCTCCCCGGCGTGATTTCCGGCGTGACGATGGTATTTATGCCGGCCGTCAGCACCTTTGTCATCTCCGACCTCTTAGGAGGCGGACAAAGTGTTTTAATCGGCAACCTGGTACAAGAGCAGTTTATGAAGGTCAACAACTGGAGCTTCGGTTCAGCCATTTCCGTCATCCTGATGCTGTTTATTTTAATGTTTATGCGGCTGCTGCATAAAATTGACAGTAAATACGAAGGAGCAGTCAAATGAAAAAAAGCTTAGCAAAGATTTATACTTTTTTTATATTCTTCTTTTTGTATGCGCCGATTTTAGTATTGATTATTTTTTCTTTTAATAACTCCAAATCAACTGCTGCCTGGAGCGGTTTTTCCCTGCGCTGGTATTCGGAGTTGTTTAAGGATAAGAGCATTATGAAAGCCCTGTACTACACGGTGCTGTGTGCTGTTTTGTCCTCGGCCGTCGCCACCGTCTTCGGTACGATTACCGCTTACGGAATCCATCATCTGCGCCGGCGCCCGAAAAAGATTTTACTGGCAGTTAACAACATTCCTTTGCTTAACCCCGATATCGTAACCGGTATTTCGTTGATGGCCTTGTTTTCCGCACTGGCGGTACTGCGCTTTAAACTGGGCTTTACCACAATGCTGATTGCGCATATTGCCTTTAATGTGCCCTATGTCATTTTATCAGTGCTGCCAAAGCTGGCGCAAATGCCGGACGATACGGTTAATGCCGCTATGGATTTGGGAGCAACGCCTTTTTACGCTTTCCGCAAAGTGGTTTTGCCGGAAATTCAGCCCGGTATTATCACCGGTGCGATTATGGCTTTTACCATGTCAATTGATGACTTTGTCATCAGCTATTTCACGGCCGGAGTGGGCGTCACCAATTTGTCCATTAAGATTTACACCATGGCCAGACGGGGAATTAAGCCCAGCATCAACGCTCTGTCGACTTTGATGTTTATTGCGGTTTTGGTTTTGCTTTTGCTGGTCAATAAATATTCCGATGATAAGGAACAACTGATGAGCTGACCGCGGGCATTGAACTTTGGATTTAACTGTCTTGCAGCCTTGTTCAGAAAGGCTCCCTACCGGCTATAGCCAGAGGGGTAATGGTCTCGTTTAAAGGAGGTATTCATTGAAAAAAATTATTGTTGTTTCTTTCCTGATTTTGGTACTGGCCGGCTGCGGCCACAGCGGCGGTAAGACCGTTCATGTTTTTAATTGGGGTGATTACATCAATGAGGAGCTGCTGGATGATTTTGAAAAAGAAACCGGCATCAAGGTCGTTTATGATACCTTTGCCACCAATGAAGATATGTGGGTCCGCTTTACTCAGGGCGGCAACGATTACGACGTGCTTTTCCCCTCCGATTATATCATTGAAAAAATGATTCGGGAGGGACGGATTGAAAAGTTGGATTTGAGTAAGCTGCCGAACTTAAAAAATATTGATCCGGCCTTTGCCGATCTGGACTTTGATCCGGGTTATAGCTATTCGGTTCCCTATTTTTGGGGATCGGTCGGTATTCTTTATAATAAAAACATGGTCGATGACCCGGTTGACAGCTGGTCAATCCTGTGGAATGAAAAATACTCCCAGAAAATCCTGATGCTGGACTCGCAAAGGGATGGCCTGATGGTGGCCTTAAAACTCCTGGGCTACTCCATGAACACCAAAAATCTGGATGAGCTGACCGCCGCCAAAGAGCTGCTGCTGGCGCAAAAACCGCTGGTTCTGGCCTATGTCGGCGATAATGTCAAAGATATGATGCTGCAAAAAGAAGCCGCTTTGGCGGTTTGCTGGTCAGGCGAAGCCTATGCCGTCATCCAGGAATCGGATGATTTTGCTTATGCCGTTCCGAAGGAAGGCACGAACTATTGGTTTGACAATATCGTTATTGCCAAAGACGCACCGCATAAGGAAGAAGCTTATCAATTCATTGATTTTCTGCTGCGCGGTGAAGTCGGCAAGAAAAATACCGATTATATATTTTACGGCACGCCGAACACGGCTACCTTTGAGTTGTTAGACGATGACAGTAAGGCTATTCTCGGCCGTTTTCCTTTTGACGAGCTGCAAAAAAGTTCGGAAATTTTTAAAGACCCACAAGACTTTATTCATCAATACAATCAGATTTGGACCGAATTTAAGGCTGCACAGTAACCGGATTACTGCGGCCATGCATGGGCAAACATCCGGCGCTCCGTGCTGACACAGACCTTAAAGCGATCACGACATATCAAAGGAGGCTTTATGTCGTATTTTAAGAAACTCAGTGTTTTTCTTATCGCAGCGATCCTGCTGCTTCACACCGGCTGCACCGAATCAGAGCAAAAAACCATTACCGTTTTTAATTGGGGCGATTATCTTAATGAGGAGCTGCTGGACAATTTTGAAGCCGAAACCGGAATTCGGGTAATTTACGATACTTTTGCCAGCAACGAAGATATGTGGGCCAAGTTTTCCACCAGCGCCAATTCCTATGATGTGGTCATTCCCAGTGATTATATGATTGAGCGCATGATTAAAAATGATTTAATCATGCCGCTGGACCATGAAAAGCTCCCGAATCTGGCCAATCTTTATCCGGAGTTTTCAAGCCTGAGCTATGACCCCGGCAATCGCTACTCGGCGCCGTATTTTTGGAGTTCAACCGGTATTATTTACAATACCCAAAAAGTAAAAGAACCGGTTGACAGCTGGAATATCCTTTGGAATAAAGCTTATCAGGATAAGATCATCATGCTGAATGTGCAGCGGACTTCGCTGATGGTGGCTTTGAAAATCCTGGGCTATTCGATGAATACTACCAATCCCGATGAGCTCTCCGCCGCCGGCCGGCTTCTGGTCGAACAGCGGCCGCTGGTAGTGGCTTACGCCGAGGATAATGTTAAGGACATGATGCTCCAGGGCGAAGGCGATCTGGCGCTGATTTGGTCGGGTGAGGCTTATGTCGTGATGAACGAATCACCGGACTTTAAGTATGCCATCCCCAAGGAAGGAACCAATCTGGTGTTTGATGCCATGGTTATTCCCAAAACTTCCGAGCATAAAGACGAAGCCTATCAATTTATCAATTATCTGCTGCGGGCAGACGTAGCCGTTAAAAATATGGAAACAATTTTTTATAACACTCCGAATCAAGCGGCGTATCAACTGCTGCCGCCGGAAAAGCAAAAGCTGCTCGGCGCTCTGCCCTTTGCCTCAATGGAACGGGGCGAATCGGAAATCTTTGTCGATCTGGGCGATGCGCTTGGTCTTTATAATCAGGTCTGGACGGAGTTCAAGGCTTCCGGGCAATAGGGATTTTTGTTTGGAACAGGGCATTGGGAACCCGCCGCCAATAATAAAAAAATCTGCAGTTTTGGCTGCAGATTTTTTTATTCCATTCTTTAATTCAAGCCCTCAATTTCCGGCAAACCACCAATGTCTATGAGGTCTCCCTTTAACAGCATATACAAAAAGTCATCCGCCTTATCCTTAGTCGCCGTCTTTTCGCCGTCATCAAACTGTGCAATCGCCATCTGGCAGGCCTGAATAGAGATATCCTCAGCCAAGGCTTTTATTTCGTCCGCCTGCAAAAGGTTTTCATTCCCATGTCCGCCGGCCCCGACTTGGTTTAAAGCCTCTTTGACCTTATTCTCCACCTGCCCGCCCGCAAGCAAGTCTTGCTCTTGCTTAACCTTGCTCCGTCCGGCATAGCTCTTTAAGCCCATTCCCAGGTTTAGTGATAAGAAAGCAACGATCAATAACACCAAAATCTTCTTTCCCATATGCAAACCGCCTTTCTCGGCCTATTCCGTTTTACCGACCGGCAAAACAGCCGAATCTTCAGAATCTGCTATCTTTTCCCGTTGTGAATATTTTTCTGTTTCCTTCTCTTTTTAGAATATCATTTTTCTTCTCTTTTGTCAATTTACTTCCGTCTATTCCCGGGAATACCTTGCTCGCCTGTCGGCCTTGCTTTCTATTCGGCGCAAACCGTCAGTGCCAGCGCCCCGATCGGATCCCACGGTTCCAGTTCAATCACCGGCTGCTTTAAAGCTTCCAGCCATTTCGCTTCGATATATTTTTTATCGGTCATAATCTGATAAACGAATTGGTCAAACCACTCATCGCTCATCGAAAATTGGCCGTCCTTGCCGCGATCCTTTCCCCAGGAGTTTTCTACCCGCCAGTTGACCGGCCGGCCGTTATCATCCAAATCCACACCGGTTAAAACCATGGCATGCGATAGGCAGCTTTCGCCATAATCCAAGCGCTTTTCTTTGCTCCACGGAAGCTCCGTACCAATCAGCTTTTCAAACAAATACAGATCATGATCCATAATGCCGCTTTCTTTGTCCACATTTTTACCCATATCGCAGCCGAACCATACCGGCTCGCCGGCCTGAATTGAGGCAATGGCTGCCTGCTTTAAGGCCGCAATCGGGATATTGACATAGCAAATCGGCCGCACGCCCTTAATGGAGCCCAAATATTTGACGGTATAGGCCCGGCCGTAAGGCTTATCTGCCGTCGGCGCATTAATCAGGCTAACTTTCTCGTCCAGATTCCAACCGACCATTTTCTTAAAAAACTCCTGCGGGGTCATCTGCGGCAATCGGCAAAAGTTCTTATTCTTATCCTCATATTCATAGCTGATCTGCTTCGGCGGCTGACCAAAGGCCTTGACCAAAAGATTGTAAATCGTGGCCAGCTGCTTTTCCTTTAAGGCAGTCAGAGCCGCTTCATCCTTGCCGGCTGCCGCCTGCTCACGAATCTCCGCCGCGAAGTAGCGTAAATAGCTGTTCAGCACTTTATTCAGGGGTGCGCTGGTTGTCGAGTGAAAGGTATCCGGCATTGCTTCTTTCGGCACGATGCCGTACTTATCAATAATCCCCGCCGCCATATCCCATTGGCCGCCGTCCTGGGTCGGAGTTGCCAGGAGATGCGCCACCAGCCGCGAAGTCAAAGCTTCGTTCCGGGTTTCAATCATGCTTTCCAAAAAATAGTTGGACCGCTCTAATTTATCCCAGAAGAATAAATAGGTCTGCGAAAACTCTAAACTGTCGATATCATATTTTTTCATCGCTTCGACCCGGGCGGTGTTTAATGCCGCAAACAGCCAGCAGCGGCCGCTTTGTTTTTGATTGGTAATCGCCCCCTGCCCGGTCTTGTCAGAAAAGTGAAAAGTATGCCGCCGACGGCTGTCCTGATTAAAAGCCGCTTCCTCTAATCCCACTCTCGCAACAGCCGGCGCCGCCACTTCATTAACCGCCGCCGCTGCATATTCCTGTTCCAGTTTTTCTAATAATTCTTTTGTAATTGCCATTTCTTCCTTCTTTCTGGTGCAATATACCCAACTCTCCCCTGATCGAAGTGCTGCGCACTTCCGCCCGGGTGGGCGATCTGCCTAAAAAAGACTGTTCTGTCAACACGGGAAAGTTGAGTAATATATTTAACTGTTCCCGGCCGGATTTCCCCTATTTGAGGAAAGTCCCGCCCTCTCCTTTTTTGCCTGCTTTAACCTTAAAAATATTTGCCGAAATCTGTCTGCTTACCGGTGCCGGTCATCGGCTGAAAACCGGCGCCAAAACAAATCACCGGAACAAAATTATCCGCGCACCGCCGCAAAAAGCCTTTCTTTTTCCCCTTGGGCTTTCCCCGCCACAGATTGCAGTTCCCGACTGCCCGGCGCTATTTTTCGTCCAGTTTTAAGACGCTCATAAACGCCTGCTGCGGAATCTCAACGCTGCCGACCTGACGCATCCGCTTCTTGCCTTCCTTCTGCTTTTCCAGAAGCTTGCGCTTACGGCTGATATCACCGCCGTAGCACTTGGCCAGCACGTCTTTGCGCAGAGCTTTCACCGTTTCCCGGGCAATCACCTTGTTGCCGATGGCCGCCTGAATCGGGATTTCAAACAAATGCCGGGGAATCTCATCTTTGAGCTTCTCGGCAATCTTGCGCCCACGCTCATAGGCTTTTTCACTGTGGACGATGAAGCTAAGCGCATCGACCACCTCGCGGTTGATCATGATATCCAGTTTCACCAAATCTGACGGCTGATAACCGGACAATTCATAATCCAGCGACGCATAGCCGCGGGTACGGGATTTGAGCGCGTCAAAGAAATCATAAATAATTTCATTTAAGGGCAGCTCATAGGTCAGCATCGCCCGGTTTTCTTCAATGTACTCCATATGCTGATACACACCCCGCCGCTCCTGACACAGCTCCATAATACTGCCGACATATTCCTTAGGCGATAAAATCTCAGCCTTGACAATCGGCTCTTCCATCCGGGCAATGGTGGAAGGATCGGGCAGTTCGGTTGGGTTGGACAAATAAATCATGTCGCCGTTGGTCTTATAAATATGATAAATAACCGACGGCGCCGTTGTCACCAAGTCCAGATTAAACTCCCGCTCCAGCCGCTCCTGAATAATCTCCAAATGCAGCAGCCCCAAAAAGCCGCAGCGAAAACCAAAGCCGAGAGCGACCGATGTTTCCGGCTCAAAAATAAGGGAAGCATCATTTAACTGCAGCTTATCCAAAGCGTCCCGCAAATCGGGATATTTGGCTCCATCCGCCGGATAAATACCGCAGTAAACCATGGGCAGCACTTCCTTATAGCCGGGCAAAGCCTCCCGGCAGGGATTCTGGGCGCTGGTAAATGTATCGCCGACCTTGGTGTCCTTCAGGTTTTTAATGCTGGCTGTGATATAGCCGACACTGCCGGCTGTTAATTCCTCTGCGCCGATAAACTGCCCCGGTGCAAAAAAGCCGACCTCGACCACTTCAAACTCCTTGCCGGTTGCCAGAAAGCGAATCATATCGCCGCGCCGGACGCTGCCGTTAAACACCCGGCAAAAGACGATAACCCCTCGATAACTATCGTACAGGGAATCAAAAATCAAGGCCTGCAGCGGCTCATTCACACTGCCGCTCGGCGCCGGTATTTTGGCCACAATCTGCTCCAGCACCCCCTCAATATTCAGCCCCTCCTTGGCGCTGATCCGCGGCGCATCCGCCGCTTCAATGCCAATCACGTCCTCAACCTCCTGAATCACCTTGTCCGGATCGGCGCTGGGCAGGTCAATCTTGTTGATGACCGGCACAATCTCCAAATTATGCTCCAAAGCCAAATACACATTTGACAGGGTCTGCGCCTCAATCCCCTGTGCCGCGTCAACTACCAGCACTGCGCCCTCGCAGGCAGCCAGCGAGCGGGAAACCTCATAGTTAAAATCGACATGCCCGGGCGTGTCTATCAGATTTAAAATATATTCCTGCCCGTCCTTGGCTTTATAGACCAGGCGCACGGCCTGCGATTTGATGGTAATGCCCCGCTCCCGTTCTAAATCCATGGTATCCAAAATTTGGTCTTTCATTTCCCGGTCGGTCAACAATCCGGTTTTTTGAATAATCCGATCAGCCAAGGTCGATTTGCCGTGGTCAATATGGGCAATAATCGAAAAGTTTCTGATGTTTTCCTGCTTCATAAATAATTTTAATTCCTTTCCCTTGCAATGTCTTAACCTTTATTATAATCGGAAAGAACGCATTTTTCAAGTATGAACTGTAACATTTATTTCCCGGTAAGACGTCCTAATGTTTTGGGGAATTTTTGCTATTTTTCTTTTCCAGTATTATTTCCATCAAATATTCAGCCGATATATAAGATGTATTTTATAACTTAATTTTGCCCATTGAAACTGCTTTTTCAGACTTTTCAGACAGGCGCAGCTTCGACCGGAGAAGCGCTGAGTGATTGCTCACGGCCTTGCCGCATTAGGAGAATGCAAATGAATACTGCCAATGCTAAATCATATAAAACCGCCTCAATCGGCAAAAAAATCCTCATTCCTATTTTATTTATGGCCTTTTTTCAAATCGTTCTTTTTTGGCTGTTTATTTTTCAGCTGGGATTATTTGACAGTGTTGTCCGGCAAGCCAAAAAAAGCTTTTTTAATAATGCTTTCAATAATGCTGCTGTGGTAGACTCGGAAATGTGGTTCCATTTTTCCGATCTGGCAACACTCTCCAAGCCAATCAAAGCTTTGGGGAAAGAATACGCCAAAAGTATTGAACAGCATTCGTCCTTTACCGTCAGTCCTGATATTTTAACCGACATGGTTTTAAAAAGCCCCCACTTACATGCTGACGGCATTTATTTGGAGCTTTCCCGGCCGGATAGCCCGGAAGTTTTTCATTTTCGCTCTAATCCGCAAAAGCTGGCCCGACTGGTCAGACAGGAAAGCGTTGATTTCGCCGGTGATATTTTACCGCTCTTTCCGCAGTATGCGCAGGCAGCAGGTGATAATCCGGCTTTGCGCCGATTTTTGAACTACTTGAAAGAAAGAAATCAAACGCCTGTTTCTTTAACTATGTATGAACGAGGTATCTGGAGTCCGATTCTCAGTTTGGATAACGATAATCCCGCGCTTCTGTTTGTCATCCCCTTAAATTATCAAAATACCGTATACGGCTTTTTAGCTTCGGAAGTTTTTTTGTCTTCTTTCGATAAACTGATCGGCAATACTTCTTTTCCGGAGAACTTTCCGCATCAGGTCATGCTGGTTCACTATAATCATCTGACTGCCAAATACGATATTATTGCCGAAAAAGCCTTTAATATGGAGGCGCTGGAGTCCGATTTAGCGGCCGATATACTATTCCGGTCACGCGATATCCTTAACTATTCCTCAACCGACTTACTGTCGGAGCCGACCATTCACGGTCAAAAATATTTTTGTTCGGCTCATCTGCTGACCTATGCTTCCTCGGAATACATCCCCTTTTCCGAATCTTCTTTTTATTATGTGACGATTTCACCCCGAAACGTAGTCATGCAGGAAGCCGATCTGCTGATCCGCACCTTTATCTTTTTAATTATATTATTTGTTTTATTCAGCATTATCGTTGCTTTGTTTATTACCAAACAGGTTGTTTTCCCGATCTCGGCATTGACCGCGGCCATCGGTCAAAAGGAGTTTCCGCAAAACTTCCTCAGCCTGCCCAAAACCGAAATCAGTGAAATTGATATTTTAACGAACACCATTATCTCGCAAAATCAAAATATTTTGGACTTTCACCAAACCATCACCGAAATCTTGATGGCCAGCGACATCAATCTGGTCACCTTTTATACCGACACGGCTCATAACATCACCCGCGGCTTCGGTACCTTTCAGGCTCTGCTGGGCGAAGACTTTGCCAACGAATCGGCCATTACCTTTACCAGCGATGCGTTTGAAAACTTAAAGAAAAAGATTTACCAAAACTTTACCTTACATTCCTCTTACTGCGATCGGTTTAAGGACGGTTCGATCCAAACCGATATTTATCTGGATCAGCGCACCCAAAAATATATCTGCGTTAAGACCCGTGAGCTGGAGCATGGCCGGACCATCGTAATGCTGGATTATACCAAATATGTACTGGAACAGGAACAGATAAAAAAAGAGCGGGATTATGATGTGTTGACTTCGCTGCTTAACCGTTTTTCCTTTACCAAAAAGGCAACCGATTATTTATTCCGTCACCCGGATGAGCTTATCTGCATGGTGATGTGGGATCTGGATTTTTTAAAGACTTTAAACGATACCTACGGCCATGACGCCGGCGATCTTTACCTGTGTCAGGCCGGCCGGATTTTAAAAGAATTGGATCCGGAAAAGAGCCTGACCGCCCGCGTTTCCGGCGATGAATTTTATGCTTTCTTGTTTGGCTATGACAGCCAGGAGGCTATGACCGCCATCGTCCGGCAAACGCACCAAAAACTGAACGAATCCTATATCACCCTGCCAAACGGTGAGCATTACGGCATGAGCGCTTCCTGCGGTTATGTCTGTTCGATCGGCGGCAACTATGAGGATTTAAAAAAATGCGCCGATTTGGCGATGTATGTTTCCAAAAAATCCGTCAAAGGCAGCATCCATGAATTTGAAGCTGAGGATGTTCCACTTGTCTAAACCGTATTTTGCAGGTAAAAAGCCCGGCCGCAGGCGCTTTGCTAAAGTGCTTCTCTGACCGGGCTTTCCTTATTGTTCCAATAAATATTCTAGCGCTAACTTAGCAACATTGCGCTCCGGCCGGATCTCCCGGCGAATCCGCACCCGCCAGTCAAAGTTCAGCAGTGGCGGAATCGGGACCCTGGCCGCCACCGTATCCCTTAAAAAGGGGACGCCGTCCGGATAATGTTCAAAAATATCGCCGCACAGCACAATGACACCGGGATTAAACAAAACGATCACCTGCGCCATCGCCGCCGCCAGCTTTTCCAGTGCTGTGTGCAAAACCGCCCGGGCGATTTCTTCCCCTTGATCGGCCCGGTCGCAAATCTGAACCAGATTAACGCCGGTTTGACCGCTTTGGCTTTGATACTCGGCTTCAATCGCCGATTTGGCTAAATACGGCTGCAAATGTCCCTTTTGGCCGCAGCTGCACAGCCGGCCGTTTTCTTCGACCAGCAAATGAGCGAACTGAGCCGCCATATTGTTCCGGCCGCGAATTACCTGCCGTCCGCTGATCATCCCGCCGCTGATGCCTTCATCGGCAAAGACATACACTAATTCATCGGTATGCGGAAACTCCTGAGAATAGGCAGATTTTAAATCGACATCAATATTGTTTTCCAAAAACACTGCGCTGTCAAACAGCGACTTGACCGACTCGACAATCGGAATAATCTCCTGCGTCTGCTCCGAATAAATGACAGTGCCCCGCTGCCGGTTGACAATGCCTCTGACCGCCAGCCCGACACTGACAATTTTTTCCTTGGAAATACCGCTTTTTTCCAAAGCCCGATTCATCATTTGATGCAGTACCCGCAGCAAATCCACCGCATATTCGACTCCCCCGATGCTGTCCTTGGCCTCGTAAACCACTTCCTCTAACAAATTATGAATACAAAGACTGATACTGCGCCGACTGATATGAATACCCATGCTGTAACAGCTGTTTTTTCTGATGTTTAGCAGCACCGGCCGCCGGCCGACAAAGGTAATTTCTTTTTTTTCCTCATACACCAATCCTGCCCGCACCAGCTCCTCTACTGCTCTGGTCACCGATGCCGCCGATAAATGCAGGCTTTTCCCCAATTCAATCCGGGAAATACCGCCGCTGCTCAGAATCAGCTTAAAAATTTTCAGGCGGTTTTTGGATTTAATCTGAGATTTCCCTTTTTGATGAACTGTTAATATTTCCATATTTGTCCCCCTTTAATCAGCCTTCCCCTTTTTCTTCTTATTCAGCGCTTCCTTGCTTATTTTCAGGCTTTATGAAGTCCGCCTTGTTTTTATTTTCCTGCTTGGCTTTGCGCCGATTCCCATTTCCTTATGAAATATTAAAAAAATATTTATTTCTTATTTTATCGCTAACCCGGCGGAATGTCAAATCTAGTTTTTTTATAATAGTTTACAAACTGGTTTTGGTGTGCTATAATAAATACAGGCAAAACGACAAGAATGCTCAATGAACACAAGAAAGGCCACGAGGTCGCAACTCGTGGCCTTTCTATTTTGTTTTGGTAAGGTGGCTTAGGCCTTAGGCTGACTACCTGTTTTCATCTCTATCCAGCCATTTACAGATACAGTGGCAAACTATACCTGCCATAATAGAAACGATAAACGACAAAAATATACTCAACAAACACACCCCCTTTCCGTACCAATATAGGGGTGGTAAGCCTATCCATTATCTCATAAGGGCACGGCCGCAACAAGAAGCCCTTTTAAAAAATTATGGGAATATGGCGCACAGCATAAATGAATATGCCCGCTTCGCGGTCGCATTCATCGATATCACTTTAGACTTTCGGAACATTATCAAGATGCTTTAAAATTCTTCTTGACTTGGAGCTAACTCCAAGGTCTATACTACTGTTAAATACTTCAGGTATTTATTCATTGTTCTTGAAAGGAGGCTCTTTATTTGAAAATCAAAGACGTTGTTGAATTAACCGGAACCACAGCTGATACATTACGTTACTATGAAAAAATAGGTCTATTGCAAATTGAAAGAAAAAATGGTGTACGTTCCTTTTCGGAGAAAAATTTAGAGCAAATTCACATGATTTCACAACTGAAAGAGGCCGGGTTTCTGCTCAAAGAAATTGTTTTTTTGTTTACGTTTGATGATGTCATCGAAAATCCCATGTGCTTAAGCTCAAAAGATGAACAGGTTTTAACGGATCTAAAAGATCTTGTCTTTACTAAGTGTAACATGACTCGTGAAAAAATAAGCCGAATGCAGAAAAGCGTTAACACTCTGGAGAAAATGCACTCCAAGTTAGCGGATGCACTTCAAAGCGGAAAAATGGAGGGATATACTAAATGAAGAAAATACTTTTTAAAGCATTGCTGAGTATATATGCAATTCTAACCCTGTTAGCGGTAATATCAGATTTGAGTGTTAATCCATTCAATCTTGCTCATTTATTCTTTTTTATAGGATGCGCAATGCTTGTTGGCGTAGCATTCTTAAAAACTTCTCATTTACTTGTGCTTTTGATAGCGGGATTGGCTTGTATGCATATCGCAGCTATTATTACCGGTCTGATGAATGATTTCCACTTATCTCATCATATAGTAAGAGCAGCTGTTTCCCTGACGTTGGTATTAATGTTCCTTCGAATAAAATCTTAAAGGAGAATCTATGAATAATGGATTATCAATTAAAACAGGGTTTTTATGGATTTTTATTTGGTTCTGCTTTATGATTTTATATACCATCCTTGATATAGTGATTTGGAGGAAGATCGTTCCGGATTATAGCAGAATTCTGAACACTATCACTGTTATTTTGTGCATGGTATCATACTTTATTTTATTAGAGAGAAAGACACATTTCAAAGCAAAAGTATTTGCGAATATTTCACTTTATGGAGCGCTGTTGGCTATAGCTTGTTCCGTATTATTCTACTTCCTTTTGGATAAAGGTTTAGACCCTATATTTGAGAAGCTTTTTCCCGCAAGTAAGGAAAACTATCAGCAGACAATTCAATCAATAAGTGCTGCACCCATTATCAGCTTACTTGATTTTTGTATTCTGGCACCTGTTATTGAAGAGGTTTTAATGAGAGGCTTTTTACTTGAAGGCTTATCAGTAAATTATGGAAAAATGGTGGCTTTAATCATATCATCGACGCTTTTTGCCTTGCTTCATTTTAATTTGATTCAGATAGTCCCTTCTTTTATCTGCGGTTTGATACTGGGATTCCTTTACTTCCGAACAGGTTCACTATTTCCCTGTATACTCGCTCATGCAGGATATAATCTGATTTCTTATGTTTTGACAGTTTTGCCTTTATGTAAATAAATAGAAATTTATTGGGGAGTTCTCCGCCGTCAGACCAAATGCTCCGCTTGAAATTATTCGCCGCGGTCCTTTTAGGGCATCGGATTTTGCTACGCAGTCTGCCGGCGTGGCGCCGCAAAATGAATATGTCCGCCGTGTTTTCCTAATCCTTTGATTGATTTTGAGCTTACGCTTCTTTATTCCAGCAGGATAAAAACGGCGGTTATCGTTACAATCGGATAGTGTATATATAGGCTTCTTCGTTGTCGAAAACAAAATTTCGTAAATATGTACCACCATTTTTTTTAATCGTTTTTATTGAAGCGGTGTTATTCTTTTCTACTGATAGTTGAAGACTTTCTAATCCCTGACTTTTGGCTAAAGTACATATCTGCTTTAGAATTTCAGCAGCATAACCTTTTCTGCGTTCAGTAGGACGTACACTATATCCACAGTTGCCAAAGTCTTTAAGAAAATCATTTAGCTGATATCGTAAATCTACTATTCCTACAATTTTGCTATCAGAGAGCCTAATCACAAAAAAAGTATCCGTTAAAACCCAATTAGGATCAACAGTTTCCGATTTTGAATTTACTGTTACTTTTTCTAACCATTCCTCATAAGATTGTATTTTATCAAATAATTCGCTTCCGTTTATAACATATTCCCCATAATCAAAGTGTTCCTGTCTGTAATTAAGTGCTTCATTTTTTAATGATAGTGTAGGCTTTACAAGCTGCAATTTATCACTGTTTACCATTAATGTGTCCTCCGTTTCTTATTTTAGTATGAGCTGTTTAATTTGCTTAAGAATTCTTCCGGGCGTTTCTTTAGAAACAGGCATAAGCTGGCTATACATTCGTACTCCTTGATAGGAAAATACAATTAAATCAAATATACTGTTGGTGTCTACTTGCTTAAACTCACCACGCGAAATCCCATATTCTATCAAGGTATTCCATGATTGATAAGATAGTGCATATCGCTTTAATAAGAGGTTTTCACTTTCGCTTATCTCATCATTGCTAAAATATTCATAAATTGCCATGCTTAATGAGCCTTTTGTATCAAGCATTTCCGCTTCATACTTGTCTAATATGCTTATTAGAATTTCTTTAGCCGGAACATTGTTATCAATGCTTTCTGAAAATAGATTGTTCTGATCGTCTAAAAATTCAGATATTATTTCTGAAAAAATCACATGGGTACTATCGTAATGGCGATATAATCCACCCCTACTTAGCCCTGTAGCTTCGCAAATATCTTTCATTGTAACGATTTTAAAGCCCTTTTCGGCAAACAGTATTTTTGCTTTTTCTTTTATAAACTGTTTCGTTCTATCACCTTTTTTTGACACTACATCACCCTTCCTTCTTAAAAGCGACTCGCTTGTCGCTTTTTTATTATAAGACATGCGTGTCGCTTTGCCAATGTATTTCAAAGAAAGGTTTCTAAGTAAATAAATTTGTGTCTAACACAGTCCACCATAAAACATGAATACTCCGGATATAATTTTAATTTTATCCCAGGCCTTAAAGCTCCATTTTTTATCCGAAAAATCATTTCTTCAAAATCCTTTTTATCTTTTTCCCAACTGGCAATCGTTTCTTGTTTCTCTTTTTCACTATCATAGTCTTCATCAGCGATAGCTTCATTTATAGCCTCTTCAAAATATTTTCGATTCTTTTCTTCAAGGTTATAAAATCTTTCTTTTTGGTTTTTTAACCACAAAACATAAAAATATTCTTCCCATTCTGCGATATAATAGTACTCAACACAATCGCCGCAAAGATTTAAAAAAGTGTCATATTCTTCAAGCGCATAATAGACATCAATAATTTGGTCTTCTGAAATATCATCCGTATTTAAATTATAATTACGATCCTGTCCATGCTTTACTTTCCCTGCATAAGAAATTGCTTTATTTTTATTTCCAAGATACACCTCGCAATAAGCTAAACACAATAACAAACGCATTCTATCAGGATAAATTTTGAGTAAGTCTATAAATATTTCTTTTGCTTCTTCATATTCCTTAAGTTCATATAAAGATACTGCATAGTTTAAGGAAGTTACATAGTTTTCATCCATTCCTCTCGCTATCTTAAAGTAATTATAACTTATTGATAAGTCACTTTCCTCTCCAGAGAATTCATACTCACTAAAATAATAGAGGCCAAGACCTGTATAAGTTTCTGCAAATGGTGAATTCAAATCTTCAGCTTTATTAAAATACTTTAAACTATCTTTGGAAAAATCATCCCAAAAAGCCATATTAGTATAGATTCTTGCTTTTTGGTTATCTCCTAAAGAATTTTCAAATTCGTTTAAAAATCCATCCAGAAATTCGATATAGTCAAATTTTTCATCTCTAAGTTCCACCTCTACGGAAGCAAGTGTACAAACCACATCAACATCGGATGGACATTCTTTCTGCTTTGCTAAAAGATAACTTTTCATTCTTTCGAGATACTCTTTTGAGCTTTCAAAATCGCTTAAAAAAACTTGATTATATCTCTTTTCATATTCTGTTTTTAATTCATCCCAATAAACTCTGATTTCATCTAACATTTTCACGAATGGCCTTTCTATAACATAAATACCTTCTTACTATTACAACTCCAACTTAAAATCTTATTTGGGCAATACAGCACCTCGTGTGGGGGTGCTGCTAAAACTGCAAATAAAAACAAGCGGTAGGTTAGGCCGCTTGTTTTTCTACCCTTGGTTAGAGGGGGAAGATTACGCTAATAATCTTCAAGGTTAATAAGGTAAGGCTATTTAAGGAGGCTATCTGACACTATAAGTGCCATTTAGCATTAAATGTATTGATAATGAAAATCAACATCATTTATGAGTATGATTATATCAAAAATATTTCAAAAGTCAAGCAGTAAAATTTACCAAAATCAAATGAGAATATTTATCATTTGCTGTGTAAATTTAATTATTTTCTTAACAATTTTTCTTCGGTTTCCCTCTTTACTTTTTGTTCTCTATCAGCAGGTATTCTCTCCTGCCCTACTTCTATTCCAGAGGCAGAGAAGAAATCGCCGATTATCCGGCGTTCTTAACTGCTAATTTTTCCCTGCCGGCTGCTCGGTATTTTTAAGCGGCGGCATCACTCTTTCATAAATTTTCAAAGCATCCGCTTTTTGGGTCTTGGTCGGCTTATAGATATTGTCAAGCGGCGCACCCAAAGTGACTAAAAGATACGGCGTTTCTTTTTTCAGCGCCAGTGTTGCCCAGCACAGACCGGCCTTACCGGTGGTGCCGGATTTGCCGCCGATAATATGAAAGCCCTTTTCCTCATTTGGCGAAATACTGCCCAGCACCGTACTGGTCAGCCGCAGCCCGCCGGGATGCTGCCATGTTTTTCCGGTGGTATAGGCCGCCGTGGTAAAGATCCGATAAAAGCGCGGATCCTGCAAGGCTTTTTCCAGAAAAATAATCATATCTTGGGCCGTCGTATATTGTCCTTCCGCGTCCAGCCCTTCCACCGTCTGAAAATGGGTATCATTCATGCCCCACTCCGCCGCTTTTTGATTCATCGCTTCAATAAAAAGCGCCTCTTTGCCCGCCGTCCGGATCGCCAGTGTGCCGGCCGCTTCCGCTCCGGAAGCTAAAAGTGCCGCATACGCCAAATCTTCATAACTCACCTTCTCATTAGCGGAAAAACCGGCAATGCTGGCACCGAAACGCAGCACCCGGCTGCGGTAAGCACCGGCAATGCTGACCTTTTGCTGTAAATCAGGAATCTCCTGCAGAGCCAGATAAACCGTCATCAACTTGGTCAGTGAAGCCGGAGCCAGACGCATGGTTTCATTTTTTTGCCAGACAAAAGTTTTCGTTTCATTATTAAATAAGCACATCGCTTTGCTTTGATAATCATCCGTCAAATCGTTCAGTCGCTCAATCTCCAGCTTTTGATTGACCTGCCGGTCTGCCGGCTGAAAGAGCCGCATCAGCAAGACGGCCGCTTCGGCTCTGGTCACGGATGCCGCCGCGGAAAACGGCTGAAATTCCGCATTGGAAATCACTCCGGCCGCTATCATCTGCTCAATTGCTGCCTGATAGGAACTGTCGCGCAGGGCAAAAGCATCGCTGACATACTCCTGCAACTGACCTTTTAGGGTATGGCTCTCACCCAAAGCCCGCTCGGCCAGCGCCGCCAAAATCATGGCCGCTTCGGCCCGGGACAGCGGCTGGTCGTAACCGGCATCTGTCTCCGCCAGCAACGCAACGCCATATCCGTCCGCCCGTTCAAGCAGTTCGGCATAAACCGTAAAGCCCTGCGCCGGCAAACCTTCCGGTGCCATTTGTTCCGTTGTTTTATTCTCATTTTCAGCCGGTTTTTGGCTGTCC
The DNA here is from genome assembly GCA_002999035.1 of Lachnospiraceae bacterium oral taxon 500. Taxonomy (NCBI): domain Bacteria; kingdom Bacillati; phylum Bacillota; class Clostridia; order Lachnospirales; family Lachnospiraceae; species Lachnospiraceae bacterium oral taxon 500. The sequence goes on along the minus strand of CP027241.1, from coordinate 1,266,538 downwards.
GGTGCCGTTTTACTGTCCGCCTTTATTTCCTTTTCATCTATCATTTGGCTCTTGACCGCAGCTTGATCTTCCGCTATGGTCTGGCTTTCGGCTGCCGTTTGGCTGTCCTCCGCGGCAACCGGGCTATCCGCTGCCTCTGCCGGTCTGATCTGACTCAGCCATTGCAGTGCGGCCGCTAAAAACTCCTGCCGGCTGATGGGCTGCTCCGGCTGCAAGCGGTTTTCGGCATCCGGCAAAAGCCCGCCTTTCACCGTCAAAAGTTCCAGCGCCTGCCGGTACGGATGTGTTTTTAAAACATCACGGTCGCTAAACTGAGCCAGCGGCTTTTCCGGGATAAGCAACTGGCCGCTTTGCACCAAACCGATAAACTCTTCGTAGCATAAATCATTTTCATATAGATACGTCGCCAGCGGCACGCCCAAATAGCGAATATGCCACGGCTCATAGGCATAGCCGGTAATGGCTTCCTTGCCCTTGGGATAGCGAATGATAAAACCATAGCGATGGGCATTGGCGGCCAGCCACTGTCCTTCCCTGGCTTTGCCCAGTCGTTCCTCTAACGCATTGCCGACACTCGGACTGCTGATATCAATACACAAGCCGCTGTGGTGTTCGCTGTAACCGGCCACCGAGCTGTATTGATCGGCATGCTTCTGGCCGTATTTTTTGACATTGCGGGCATAAACCTCTTTTTGATAGTCAATGGAGCGATAGGCCGACACGCCGTTCAGGACAACACCTTCCTGCGCAGCGGCTGCCACCAGCTGCTCCACCGCAGTAGCCGCAACCGAAACCAGCAGCTTCCGGCTTCCCGCTCCGCCAGTAAAAGGAATCCCGGGCATGGTCAAATTTTCCGGCACAAAATCCGCCGGCAAATAGTTTTGTTTATTGAGCAGCACGAAACGGTGATGCGGCTGCTTAATCAGAGCAGGTTTGCCCGCCTCCAACGAATAATCCTCAAAACCGGCACCCTGCAGCTCATAAATCAGTTCCTCCGACAGCGCCGGGTAAGTTTTGGGCGCCACTCCGGCCTCTTTCCCGCGACCGCTGCTATTTTCCGCTAAAGTGATATTGGTAATATATAATACTCCTATGCAGGACAGCAGCAGAAAAATGGAAAGTGATAATTTCATCAAGTACCGGCGTTTCATAACAAGCTCCTTCAAAAATCTGATTTTCAGTCCTAAAAACTTAAGTTTATTGTAGCGGAAAAATGGGGAAATTGCAAGGGAATTACTCAACTTTCCCATGTTCGTCAGGACAGCCGGTTCCAGTTCAGGCCGGTTTTTGGGGATTGTTTTTTAACTGAATTTACTATATACTGAAAACATAAAGTCGGTAAAATATCTTAGAGGAGAAACCGATGACAGCTAATAGTTTTTTCCAATTATGTTGTTCGGTATTTTTAGGATTTCTTGCTGAATAAAAGCAGCAATGGAATCACATTACAATGAAATCACAAAAAAGGAGGTGGAAATGAAAGCGGAAGTTTTTTTTAAAGACTGCCTTGATCTTGACTATCCGGGGCTGACACAGGTAAAGGAAGCGGTTCGGCAGGATGATTACGCCGCTGCCAAAAAGGAGTTTGGCACGTATCTGCGCCGGACGCTGGATCCGGAACGTTTTTTCACGATCCCCTACGAAACGCCGGAAAATGTTTTTAAGTATCCGGGCGAAAGCGATGCCGAAGCCTGCCAGCGAATTGTTCAAAAAAATGTTTTTCTGTCGGTTGGTGTGCCATGCGATTTCGGAGTCGGCCAACCGGTGGACTGGCTGGCAAACCCAACCGCCAATCAGTACAAGGAGTGGACTTGGCAGTTCAGCCGGCACAATGAATGGAAAATGCTGGCGCATGAGTACCGCTTAACCGGCGATGACGCTTACGCCCAAAAAGTGGCCGCACTTTTTCAATCCTGGCTCACCCAGGCACCTTGTCCGGAAAGCGCACCGGGCTACGATACCAAATGCTGGCGCACGATTGAATGCGGTATCCGCATGGGCGCCAACTGGCCCTATGTTTTGTTTGCTTTTTTCCGGACGAAGCATTTTACCGATGAGCTGCTCTTTCAATGGTATGCTTCGGTCTGGGAACACGGCAATCGTCTGTTCCATTTTTGCACCAAAAATAATTGGCTGCTGATGGAAATGAACGGTCTGGCTCACATCGGTATCTTATATCCGCAGCTGCGTCAAGCGAATCTCTGGCTGCAAACTGCTCTGGAAAAAATGCTGGCTGAGGCTAAACGCCAGTTTTATCCGGACGGTTTCCACTATGAATTGACGACCTGCTATCACGAGGTTGCGGTCAATAATTACCAGCGTCTATTTGAAACCGCCAAGGCCTTTGCCTATCCGCTGCCGCCGGAATTGTTCGCTGTCTTAAAAACAGCTTGTCATTTGAATGTCCAACTGATGATGCCCGACGGTAAACTGCCTGATATCAACGACGGCAAAAAATGGGCTGTCGCGGAAATCCTGCGGCCCAAGCAAAGAATGATTCCGAACGATCCGCTGATTGACTGGGCCGCCAGCCAAGGGGCGGAGGGGATCCCCCCGGAATATACCTCTGTTGCTCTGCCCTACGCCGGTTTTTTGGCGATGCGAACCGGTTGGGCCAAAAACGATACCTGGGCCCTCTTGGATGCCGCTCCCTTTGGCAAAGGACATCAACATGAAGATAAGCTGTCTTTGCTGATTTTTGCCGGCGGCCGACTGCTTTTGACCGAAGGCGGCAATTATGCATACGATGACTCGGACATGCGCCGATATGTCCTCTCCAGCCGCGCCCATAATGTTATCCGGGTCGATGGCCGGGGGCAAAACCGGCGGCAGGACTATGTTTGGCAGGAGGATGACATTACCCGCCAGGCACCTGATTTTGGCTGGCATATTCATCCCGACTGCGATTACGCATCCGGCAGCTACCGGGAAGCGTTCGATGATTTGCCGGCCGGCAGCGTCGTCCATCAGCGAGCAGTGTACTTTATTAAAAAAGGGCCGGCTGCCCCCTTCTTTTTGGTAGTTGACCGCCTGACCGCCGAAACCGAACACGAATATGAAATGCTATGGCATATTGACGACGAAAGCCTGAATCTTACGCCAAACGGTGCTTTTTCCAATGACATGGCCGTTTTGTTTTCTCTGCCCGGGCTGTCCCTTTCCATTCTCTGTGGCCAGACACACCCGGAATGGCAGGGGTATCTCGCTACTTCGGCTGAGCAGGGCATGTACCGGCCGGTTAATTGTCTTTCCGCCAAAATCCGGGGAAAGAATCTGCGTATCGTGACTGCTTTTTTCCCGCAGCCGGCAAACAATTCCGTGACCGCTCTGCGGGCAGAAGAGGCGCCGGCCGATCAGACGATTGACCTCATCCAAAAAAACGGCGACATTTGGCATTTTAAAGAAAGTGAATTGCAAAAAGGCTGTCTGCCTGATAATTTTATGCTGTCAATGTCAAAAACGTGAAAATCCGTTGCGAGATCTCAACGCAAAAATTCTCATCTTTTGACATGCTCACATCATTTTATTAAACTCATCTCTAGAAAGGAAGGATAATTTTTATGAAAAAGCTACTATCTTTATTGCTTATCTGCGCTTTAACCCTCGTTTCTTACGGCTGTACGCCATCGACGCAAAACACTCCCAAAAGCGAAGACCCGGCCCAAACTTCTGCTGATAAGCCCGCTGATAACCAAACAACCGCTCCCCAATCAGAAGAAGGCGGCAAAAAACTGGTCATTGCTTTGCAGACCAACAGCTTTGTCACCGACTATGACGACAATTATTTTACCAAATATTTAGAAAATAAACTCGGCATCGACATTGAATTTTATCAGCTGCCGGCCGCCAATGATGAAGTTCGCACCAAAGTTTCCTTAATGACGGCCTCCGGCAGCAATCTGCCCGATATCCTGATTGTCAGTAATGCCCTGACACCGGAAACCATTTTGCAATACGGCAGCAGCGGAATTTTCCTGCCGCTGAACGAATATCTTCAAAATCCGGAAAAAATGCCAAATTATAACGCTATTCCCGAAGAAGACCGGAAAACGATGAATGATACCCAGACCATGGCTAACGGCATGATGTACAGCTTGTCCCGGTTTGAGCCGGAAACCTGGAATCTGACCCCAAACCGGACTTTTATCAACAAGGCTTGGTTAGATAAGCTGGGCCTTGCCCTGCCAAAGACAACCGATGAACTAAAATCCGTTTTAAAGGCCTTTTATGAAAAAGACCCCAACGGCAACGGTCTTAAGGATGAAATCGGTGTTTACGGCTTCCAAAACGGCGGCTATGGGCAAAACGTTATCGCCAGCCTAATGAATGCTTTTGAGTTTTGGAATAATAACACGATGAACGGCGGGCTGGCGCTTTCCGCCGACGGCACCAAGGTAATCGCTCCCTTTACTACCGATAACTTCAAAGACGGACTGCTTTTTATGAATGAACTTTACAAAGAGGGGCTGCTTTCTCCCGAAACGTTTACCGATGAAGACACCCAGTTTAAAGCCACTTTAAACCATGACCCGAGCATTGTTGGCCTGACTTCCTGTGGCTCGCTGTCTAATTATCCTGATGCTTACAACAATAAAAACTTTTTGGAAATGGCTTTGTTGCCGCCGCTGACCGGGCCAAACGGCGCTTGTTACACACCGTATACGGAATATTCCCCGGCGCAGACTTTCTTTATTTTCAGCTCTTGTAAAAATGTTGATTTGGCCATAAAGCTGGCCGATGAATTTTATGATCCGGAAACTTCCATTATCGCCCGGTTTGGCGAAGAAGAAGTTGACTGGACGAGAGACGAAAAAAAGCTGGCCGGCATGACCAATGCTTACGTTGAAGAAAAGCTCTACGATAAGGTTAGCATGGCCTATATTTCCAACTACTGGCAGGAGCCGTGCAACAAAACCTGGCATAATATCAATCCGCGCTATGCCAGCCTGACTATGGCGAACACAGTTGCCAATGGCACCAAGCCATATAATCCGGAAGAACTGGTCGGTAAAAACTATAACTACTATTTTACCAAGCACCCGGAACATGTCCTGCCGCTGCTGCATTACAGCGAAGAGGAAGCCGCTAAAGTGCAGGAAGCAATCGCCAATATCCCCGGTTATATCCAGCAATCGATGGCTGAGTTTATCACCGGCTCCAGAGATATTGAAGGCACTTGGGATAAATATTTGCAGGAGCTGGAAAGCATGGGTTTAAACGAGTGGCTGTCCATTGCCCAAGCCGTTTATGAGCGCAGCAAATAAGACTGCTTTGCCCGTCCGGCATTGACCGGACGGGCATCTAAACTGGCTGCAGCTTGCCGCCAGTGACGCCAAAAACACATTTGCTGCCGCAAGGCCGCACCCGTTCGCGTATGGGAGGAGGAAAATCGTGACTCATTCCAAAATAACAAAAACTCCGTGGAAAAAGATAAAACTCCGCTGGCAGCTCTATTTACTGCTGCTGCTGCCGCTGGCTTATTTAATCGTATTCGCTTATTTCCCTATGGGGGGACTTGTGATCGCTTTTAAGAAATATAACATCGCTCAGGGAATTTTCGGCAGCCCCTGGGTGGGACTGGATAATTTTATTAAGTTTTTTTCTTCTTATAAGTTTGCCAATATTATTCAAAACACGCTGGTTATCTCGCTTTACAGTCTCTTGGTATCCTTTCCCATTCCGATTGTATTTGCCCTGCTGCTGAACGCCATGCTGAATGAAAAATATAAAAAAGTCATCCAAACCGTTACCTATATTCCCTATTTTATTTCAACCGTAGTCATGGTTGGCCTGATTATGCAGATTTTAAATAACCGCAGCGGCATTTACGGCAGTTTTTATACCTTGCTGACCGGCCGGGTAGCTGCCAATATTTTGACTAATGGCAAACTGTTTAAACATATTTATGTCTGGTCAGGCGTATGGCAGACGACCGGCTACAGCGCCATTATTTATATTGCCGCTTTATCCGGTGTTGATATGACGCTGCATGAAGCAGCTACGATTGACGGCGCCAGCCGGATGCAAAGACTGCTGTATGTCGATATTCCGGCCATCCTGCCAACTGCCAGCATTATGCTGATTTTGGCGGTCGGCAACATTATGAATCTCGGCTTTGAAAAGGTTCTGCTGATGCAGAACAATCTGAATTTGAATTACAGCGAAATCATTTCCACCTATGTTTATAAAGTCGGACTGGCCAGCGGCCTGAATGATTTTTCTCTCTCTACCGCCATCAGTATGTTTAATTCGGTCGTCAACTTCTTGCTGCTCAGTCTGGCTAACTGGGGCAGCAAAAAACTGAACGGCAGCGGTATTTTTTAGGAGGTTGCCATGCATCGCAGAAAATACAGTTTGAATGATAAGCTTTTTTATTTTTTCACTACTTTGATTTTGACATTATTTTTCCTTTTGGTGCTCTACCCTTGTATTTATGTGATCAGTGCTTCTTTTTCCACCGGAACGGCTGTCCAGAGCGGAAAAGTCATCCTCTTTCCGGTTGACTTCAGTCTGGAAGGCTACCGGACGGTTTTCCACACTCCAACCGTCTGGTTGGGCTTTAAAAACTCACTTTTTTATACCCTGGTCGGTACCCTGATTAACATTACCATGACCCTGACCGCCGCTTACTGCTTATCGCGCCATGACCTTTACGGCCGTAATTTTATTATGCTGCTTTTTACTTTTACCATGTTCTTTAACGGTGGTATGATTCCGCACTACATACTGGTACAAAAGCTGGGATTTTTAAATACTGTCTGGGCTCTGCTGATTCCGGGCGCGATTGGCGTATATAATCTGATTGTCTGCAAGACTTTTATTCAAAATACGATTCCCACCGATCTTTTGGAGGCTGCTCAAATCGACGGCTGTTCTGATTTTATGTATTTTATTCGAATCGTTCTGCCGCTGTCCAAAGCAATCATCGCCGTGCTGGTTTTATTTTATGGGGTAAGACACTGGAATTCCTATTTTAGCGCTATGATTTACTTAAATGACAAGAATTTATATCCTTTGACTCTGTTTTTGCGGGAAATTCTAATGGCCGATCAAATTGACCCGTCAACGGTATCGGATCCGGAAATGCAGGCCAAACTGGCGCAGTCAGCCGGGGTCATCAAATATGCCCTGATTGTGGTCAGCATGGTACCGGTCCTGCTAATTTATCCCTTTATTCAAAAATATTTTGTCAAAGGCGTTATGATCGGGTCAGTTAAGGGGTAGGGCAGCCAGTGCTTTAAAATTATTCAGATCAGATTGCTCGGAATAAAGCAATTATCCGCGTCAATCGGTATCGGCTGCTCGCACATGCAGATGATGCCGCCGTCTCCACGCTTCAAGGCCGCTTTGTCAATCACACTGTATTTTTTGACTTCACGGCGGTCAGGTGCGGCACTCTTTTTAATCTCCAGCGGATGAATGACATTGTTCTCCTCAACAAATACATCAATTTCTTTGGCGTTGGAATCTCTGAAATAAGTAAGGTTCACCTTGGACTTGGCATAGGCGTAGTTCTTGACCAACTCCATTACCACATAATTTTCGTAGTAATGGCCGCTGGCAGCACCGCTGCGCAGCGTATCCGGTGTCAGCCACATAGATAGATAGGCACAAAGTCCCGTATCACAGAAGTACAGCTTCGGTGTTTTGCTGAGTCGTTTTAGTTCGTTGTTGGCGTACGGTGCAAGCAAATAGATGATATCAAGTCCTACCAGCACCTTCAGCCATTCCTTGGCGGTGCTTGGCGCAATGTCAGCAGATTCAGCCAGCGTTGCGTAATTGACCTGCTCTGATACAAGGGCAGCGCAGCCTACAAGGAATTTGCGGAAACGCACGGTATCGGTAATCCCGCCTGCTTCGGCAACATCACGCATCAGGTAAGTGTCGATATAGGAATTAAAATACTCTTGTCTGAGTTCATCATCCACCCCCTGCACTTGCGGCATACCACCCTCCCAAATATGATGAAATACCTGAATCACATCGTTTTGGGGAAGCTTCCGCTGCCTTGCCTGCAAGGTGGCCAACGAGAAATCCAAGTCGGTATCGAACACAAGCCCAGCTTTTTCTCTTGCGGATAAACCGTATAGTTCCAGAATACCAATTCTTCCGGCAAGGGTCTCACGTACTCTTTTCATCATCTTGTACTGCTGCGAACCAGTAAGCCAGATAGAACCTGTTTCGTCGTTCTCATCGCAAATAATCTTAATTTGCTCGAATAGCTCCGGTGCTTTCTGCACCTCGTCAATGAGAATCGGCGGCTTATAGGTCTGGAAGAACAATACCGGGTCAGATTGGGCAAGCGCCCTTGCCATTGCATTATCCATCGTGACATAGGTTCTGTCATTGCCGGCCAAATGCTTTAACATCGTTGTTTTACCGACTTGCCTTGCCCCCGTTACAAGAACGACCTTAAAAAAATCATTGAGTTTTAGGAATTTCCTTTCAAGCTCTCGGGTAATGTATGCCATGATGCACCTCCTTTTTAGGATAATCGGTGACTAATCATATTTTATCATATTTCGGGACGTTGTCAAGAAAAGCCACACATTATAGTTTGGGCAAAAGAATTTTCCGTTCCCCTCTTGTCCATCTCGTTAAAATATGTTATATTATTTTTAGTTTTTACATATATAAACTTTATAATTGTCTTTGGCCATGTCCAAAAGGCTCTCCGCTGAAGCGGCATCAAACTGATATCAGACAGCTTTTCGGCTGAAGCCGAAAGCCGGCAAAAGAATTTGCCTTTCCTGACCGAAAATGAATTTTTTCAAGATAAATAGCAAGCCTAACCGCTGATTTGGCGCCGTGCTCGTTATCACCGGCTTTTGGCAGCATTTGAAAAAATGATTTTCGGTGGGTGATCACGAGAAAATTTATTATGCTTAAAAAAGGAGAATTCCATGAAACCGACTTTCAAACCTGCCGAATTAACCAAAGCTGCCTTTTTTATTGCCATGGGCATTGTTCTGCCGATGGGCTTCCATTTCTTTCAAATGGGCGGTCCTGTTTTTCTGCCCATGCATATTCCGGTACTGTTGGCCGGCTTTTTCTTATCACCCCTGCCAGCTGTTATGGTGGGTTTATTAACCCCCTTGCTTAGTTCTATTCTGACCAGTATGCCGCCGCTGTTCCCAATGGCCGTTATTATGATGGTAGAATTGGCTGCTTACGCCGGACTGGTGTCCTTTAGCCGCCAGCGCCGTTTGGTGGAAAACCGAAGTCTGGCGCAAATTCTCTGCCTGCTGATTGCTATGCTTGGCGGCCGGATTGCGGCCGGCCTGGTGGTCTTTGTTCTTTCCCTGACCGTCGCCGGAATTCAGCTTTCGCCGCTGCCCTATCTTATCGGTGCAGTGACCAAAGGTTTGCCCGGTATTATTTTACAGTTAATCTTTATTCCTTCACTTCTGCTGCTGCTGAATAAAGCCCGCGTTTATGATAATTAAAATTTCACTCAGCTTTTGCCGGCAAGTTCCGCCTGCCTTTAGCGCGCATGCTGCTAATAAACCTGATCTTAAAAACTAAGCTTATCCGCATTCATCGGGACAGCCATTTTTAGGTAGGCTGCGTGCCACGTGGAAAGCGCAGCGTTTCACCACTTCTGTTTGCTAAAAGGCTGTGTCTTTTTGCTTGACAGGTTCGCACCGTACAGAAAGCGCAACGTTTCGATATTTGGAAATTGGCAAAAGACTTTGTTTTTTGGCCGAATACACTTCGTTAGAAATGAAACAGAAAGGAAATTTATGTCTACTTTAATGCAGGAGTTTTTTGACCAGCGGGCTGAGCAGTGGGACAGCCGCGTGCACAATGACCATGACCGGATCGCCGCTATTTTGCGCCTGACCGGCCTGAAAAAAGGACAAAAGGTGCTTGATATCGGCTGCGGTACAGGTGTGTTGGTGCCGCATATTCTGCCCTATGAGCCGGCCGATTATCAGGCGATTGACGTGTCGGAGAAAATGATTGCACTGGCCCGGCGCAAAGCCGAAGGCAAACCGGTGCGTTTTCATTGCGCGGATGTTATGGAGTTTGCAGAAACGGGCTTTGACTGGGCGATTGTTTTCAACGCTTATCCACATATCCTGGAGCCGGAAAAACTGGCGGCTGCACTCCGCCGGATTTTAACCGGCGACGGACGAATGGTGATTGCCCATGACCATAGCCGGCAGGTTATCAATCACCGGCACAGCGGCCCGGCCAATCATCACACCATATCACGGACGCTGCAAAGCGCCGCCGAGGAAGCGGCTGCTTTCGCGCCGTACTTTACCATTGATATCTTGGTGGATACGCCGGACTGCTATATTTTGTCGGGAGTCGTCAAAAACTGACTCTGTCGAAGGGCTTTGCGTTTCTACGCGGGCACAACCCGCTTAGCAGAATGCCTAGCGAAAAAGGCAAAGCCTTTTTTGCGAATTGACATAGCTAAACGTTAAAAAAAGACTATTCCGGCAAGTTGAGAAACCAAGTAAAAAGAGCAGATTATTTTCAGCTGAAACCAGCTTTTTAACTAATCTGCTCTTTTATTATTTAATCTACTCGGCCGCTTTCTTTTTGCCGGCGGAGCGGGGCTTTTTCGCCGGCGCCAAAACCGCCAAGGCAAAAACTTCCTCCGCCGATTCGACATAATGAATCGTCAAACCCTTAACTATCTCACTGTCCAATTCGCCGACATTGGCCTTGTTAGCTGCCGGGACGATGATTTCCTTAATCCCGGCCCGCTTAGCCGCCAAAATCTTTTCCTTCAGGCCGCCGATAGCCAGCACCCGGCCACGCAGCGTAATCTCACCGGTCATGGCAATATCATTGCGCACCGCCCGGCCGGTCAGAGCCGACAGCATCGCCGTCGCCATGGTAATTCCGGCTGATGGGCCGTCCTTGGGCACCGCCCCCTCCGGAATGTGGATATGAAAATCCTTGGTCTTATAAAAATCCGGCGGCAGCTGATGCTGATCGGTTGTACTGCGCAGATAACTCATGGCCGTGCTGGCCGATTCCTTCATCACATCACCTAAACGGCCGGTCAACTTAAAGTCGCCCTTGCCGCCGACTACCGCCACTTCAATCGACAGGGTATCGCCGCCGGCTTCCGTCCAGGCCAGACCGCGAACCACGCCGATTTGCGGGCTGGCCGCCATTTTATCATAATGATAGCTGGGAATCCCCAAATAATGCTCCAAATTATTTTCCTTGACCGTCGCCCGGGTTTTGCCGGTCAGCAGGCTTTCCTTGACGGCCTTGCGGCAGATATCGCCAAGCTTGCGTTCCAGACCACGAACACCGGCTTCTCTGGTGTAGCCGGAAATAATCTCGCGCAGGGCATTATCACTGATGGTCAGTTCTTTTTCGGTTATACCGTTCTTTTTCATCTGCTTTTTCAGCAAATACCGTCTGGCAATATGCAACTTTTCATTGAGCGAATAGGAACTGACCTCAATAATCTCCAGCCGATCCATCAACGGCCGGGGAATGGTTGACAAAGTATTGGCCGTAGCAATAAACAAAACCTCCGACAAATCGACCGGCACTTCAAAATAGTGATCCCGAAAGCTCTTATTCTGCTCGCCGTCGAGAACCTCAAGCAAAGCGGCAGCGGGATTGCCCCGAAAATCCGAACTGGTCTTGTCTATTTCGTCTAAGAGAATGAGCGGATTGACCGTCCCCGCCTGTTTCATCGCCGTCACAATCCGGCCCGGCATGGAACCGATATAGGTCTTGCGATGCCCGCGAATTTCCGCTTCATCGCGGACGCCGCCTAAAGAAATGCGGACATACTTGCGGTTCATTGCCTTGGCAATGGAGCAGACCACCGATGTCTTGCCCGTACCGGGCGGGCCAACCAAACAGAGAATCGGACTGCCCTCGCCTTTGGAGCGCTGGCGCACTGCCAAATGTTCCAAAATCCGTTCCTTGACTTTTTCCAGACCATAATGATCTTCGTTTAAAATCGTTTCTGCTTTTTTCAGGTCATTCGATTCCTTGGTTCGCTTGTTCCACGGATATTCCAACACTTCATCCAAATAATTGCGGGCAGTCGCCGCATCCGGCGAAGCCAAACGCATTTTGGACAGGCGTTTTAATTCCAGCGTCAGTTTATCCCGAACCTCAGCCGGCGCTTTCAGCTTTTGAATCTGCCGGCGGTACTCCTTAATCTCATCTTCTTCGTCGTCTTCCTCGCCGAGCTCTTCCTGAATTGCTTTCAGCTGCGCCCGCAGCACATAATTGCGCTGATTTTTATCCAGCGAGCGTTTCACTTCCTCGCCTAACTTCCGCTGCAGCTTAATGATCTCAATTTCGGTCAGCAGTATTTGGCTGATTTTTTTAATCCGCTCTTCTTCGTCCGGTTCCTCTAAAATCTCCTGTTTTTTCTCCATTGGCCGCAGCAAATAAGCGGCAATCCCGTCCGCCAGATCACCCAGCGTATCGGCTGCCAGCACCCGCTCCGCCAACTGCCTGTCAATCTTACCGGCCAGTTCAACGTAATCCGCCACCGCCTCCTGAATTTGACGAACATAGGCCTCTTTTTCTTCCGGGCTGACCTCCGCCGCAAGCTCCGGCAGGTATTCCACCTTTGCCCGGTAAAAATTATCCGTCAGCTCATACGCTTCCATCCGCCCCCGCGCCAGACCCTCAACTACCACCGACAGGCTGTTTTTCGGCAGTCTGACGATTTGCTTGATCCGGGCAATTGTGCCGACAGTATAAAGGTCCTCGTCTAAATCCGGCTCATCTTTCAGCCAGTTTTTCTGCGTCAGCAAAAAGACCAGCTGGTCTTCGGCCATGGCGCGCTCGACCGCCGTGACCGAAAACTCGTGCTTAATATCGATATGGAGAAGACTTTTGGGTAAAATAACCAGGCCCTTTAAAATCAACAAGGGCATCTCTTTCTTATTTTCCATGGCGCCTCCTGTCAGGCAAGATCCTGGCTTGAGTCGACAACCTTTTTCTTTTTGGGGAAAGAGGGCTTTTTAATTGCCTGAACATTGCGGATTACCTCCGGTTTTCCGCCGGAAACCGCCGCCTCCGTGATAATCACCTTGCTGATCTCCGGGTCAGAGGGAATCTCATACATAATATCCAGCATCAATTTTTCAATAATCGCCCGCAGCCCTCTGGCACCGGTTTTGCCGTGAATTGCCTTTTTCGCAATCGCTTTCAGCGCCGCTTCCTCAAACTCAAGCTCCACTCCGTCAATCGCCAAAAGACTTTGGTACTGCTTAACCAATGCGTTTTTCGGCTCCGTTAAAATCCGGATCAGCGCCTCTTCATCCAGGTTATCCAGACTGACCACCACCGGCACCCGGCCGACAAACTCCGGAATCAGGCCGTAGCGGATTAAATCCTCGGGGCTTACTTTCCTGAGTGTATCTCCCAGGGATTCCTCCTGTTTGCCTGTCACTTTCGCGCCGAAACCAATGCCGTTTTTGCCGCTTCTTTTCTCAATGATTTTTTCCAAACCGTCAAATGCACCGGCGATAATAAACAAAATATTGGCGGTATTGACCTGAATAAACTCCTGATGCGGATGCTTGCGCCCGCCCTGCGGCGGCACATTGGCAATCGTTCCCTCTAAGATTTTCAGCAGTGCCTGCTGTACGCCTTCGCCGCTGACATCTCTGGTAATGGAGGGGTTTTCCGATTTTTTCGTGATTTTATCGATTTCATCAATATAAATGATGCCCAGTTCCGCTTTCTCCACATCAAAATCAACCGTCTGCAGCAGCCGGAGCAGAATATTTTCCACATCTTCGCCAACATAACCGGCCTCGGTCAGCGATGTTGCGTCGGCAATGGCAAAGGGTACGTTTAATACTCTGGCCAGCGACTGCGCCAGCAAAGTCTTGCCCGAACCGGTCGGCCCTAAGAGGAGAATATTGGATTTTTGAATCTCAACTTCGTCATCATCACCGGCATTCACCCGTTTATAGTGATTGTAAACCGCTACCGCCAGAGTTTTTTTGGCTTCTTCCTGACCAATCACATACTGATCCAGAAACTCCTTAATTTCCCCCGGCTTAGGAATATTGGTCAAATCAATTTCATGCGCCTGCCCTAACTCCTCGGCGACAATCTCTCCGCACAGACCGATACATTCATCACAAATATAAGCGTTCGGCCCGGCAATCATTTTTCTGACCTGATCCTGCGTCTTATTGCAAAACGAGCAGCGAATCTGCTGCCTTTTTTCATCTGTTTGCTTCGTCAAATTTATCACCTTTCTTCTTTCTGCTTATTTCTTTTCTATTATTTTATCCACGATCCCATAGGCAACCGCTTCGTCGGCATTCATAAAATGATCGCGCTCGGTGTCTCTTTCAATCACTTCCAGCGGCTGACCGGTATTTTCGCTTAAAAGCTGATTGAGCCGCCGCCGCATTTCAATAATCCGGTCCGCCTGAATCTTGATATCGGTGGCCTGTCCCTGCGAACCGCCCGACGGCTGGTGAATCATGACCTCGGCATTGGGCAGAATCATCCGCTTGCCCTTGGCACCGCCAGCTAAGAGGAAAGCGCCCATACTGGCCGCCATGCCGATGCAAATCGTCGATACATCGGACTTAATGTACTGCATGGTATCATAAATCGCCATACCGGCGGTAATCACACCACCCGGGCTGTTGATGTACAAATAAATATCTTTTTCCGGGTCTTCCGATTCCAGGAATAAGAGCTGGGCGACGACCAGACTGGCCGTCACATCATTGACTTCTTCACCCAAAAAAATAATGCGCTCCTTCAGCAGCCGGGAATAAATATCATAAGAACGCTCACCGCGTCCGGTTTGTTCGATAACATAAGGTACTAAACTCATATTGCTTCACTCCTTTTCTTTTGTTAACAGCTTCGCTTTCCCCGGTCGAAGCGCTGCGCACTTCTGCCGGGCGGCAATCTGGATGGACTCACCTGAAAGTTAGGCCGATAGGTTGCGGAAAGCGGCTGTCCCCTATGTTTAAAGGTCCGCCGCTTCTCCGCCGTCTTTTATTTAATTTTATGATGGAAAGATCAAAAGTATAAAACTCCGTTGCCGGGCTTCCCTGCCAAAGAATTTATCCTCTTTTTTATCATGCCGCAACTGCCTTTGACCCCGGGATACTATCCGTGTGCCAATTAAATAAACTTAGCTGCTTCGGTCACCACCGCCAGCGCTTTCCGGTTCAAGATCGTTTCTTTGACTTCTTCTTCCGGTACATATTCTTTAATCTTATCAATCTCCATGTTGTAGTTTTCCGCCATCTGTTGATATTCCTTTTCGATATCTTCGGCGGCTGCTTCCAATTTCTCGGCCTTTATGACTTCTGCCAAAGCAAGCCGGCCTTTAATGCCCTTGACAGCGCTTTCCTTCATGCTGTCCTGCAAAGCTGACATCGTTTGACCGGTGAACTGCATATATTGCTCCAGGGAAAAGCCCTGCGCCCGCATCCGGTTTTCCATATTATAAATTTGATTTTCCACTTCCAAATCGACCATAGGCGCCGGCAGCTCCACTTCCAGTCTTTCCACTAAAGCATCCATGACCTGATGCTCCAGCTCATGCTCAGCCTTATGTTCCTTTTCGTGAAGCAGCTCTTTTTTAATATCTTCCTTGTACTCCGCCAAAGTGTCAAAGTCCGACACATCCTGTGCCAGCTCATCATCCAACTCCGGCAGTTCCTTTTCGGTAATGGCATGGAGCTTAACAGCAAAAACCGCAGCTTTTCCGGCCAGTTCTTCCGCATGGTACTTTTCCGGGAAAGTTACCTGCACGTCAAATTCATCGCCGATATTCTTGCCGATAATCTGATCCTCAAAGCCAGGGATAAACTGACCGGAACCGATGGTCAGCTTGTGATTCTGATCGGTGCCGCCCTCAAACGCTACACCGTCAACCGAACCGGCATAATCAATGGTGACGGTATCACCGGTCTTAACCGGACGGTCATCCACATCAATAATCCGAGCGTTTTGCTCTCTGACTTCCTGCAGTTTTTTATCAATCTCTTCCTCGCTGACGCTGATCTCTTCTTTTTTCAGTTCAATTCCTTTATAGTCTTTTAAAACCGCTTCGGGCTTAATCGCTACTTCGGCGGTAAAGATGAACTCCTCGCCTTCTTTGGCCTTGACGATGTCAATACTCGGACGGGAAACGATATCCAGTTCCACCTCAGCCAATGCCTTTTCATAGGCCGGCTGCATTACCTCATTGGCCGCATCATCGTAAAACACCTCAGCCCCATACGCCTGCTCAATCAGCTTGCGCGGTGCTTTGCCCTTCCGGAAGCCGGGCAGATTGATTTTACTTCTATTTTTTAAATACGCCGTTTCAATCGCCTTTTTAAAGGTAGCGGCGTCTACTTCCATTGTAATTTTAACCATACTTTTTCCCAAATGTTCAACCTTTGCGCTCATTTCTTTTCTCCTTCTTACTTTTGTTTTACAGTTCAGACAAGCGGACAGCTATGTGAGGACTTAGCGGAAACAAATGCCGCCGGTCTTTCCTGCCACTCTGTATTCACGCTCTTATCGGCAACAGTATATCACACTTTGGGGAAAATGGAAAGAGATTTTATTTTATTTGTCGGTCAGCCGCTGAATATGGACAGCCAGATAAGCTACTTCTTCATTACTGATAAAGATGTCATTTTCTTTGACCAGCAGCGTCCTGACTTTTTCGGCACAGGCCAATGCCTGCGGGTAAGCCGCCCGTATCTGCCGGTAAAGAAAATCATCCTTTGAATCCAGCATCTTGCCGGTGAAAAAGCGCTGTGCAAAATACTGCAAATGCGCAATAAAGCGGGCATAATGAATGCTTTCTTTATCCGGTTGGTACTTCATGGTATAAGCCACCAGCATGACAATCCGGCCAATCAATCTGGCGTCACGCATGGCATCGCCCTGGCTGTCCTCATTTTGCGCATTGATAATATGAAAGGCAATATTGGCTGCCTCTTCTTCCGGCAGCCGGCTGCCCAGTTTTTCCCGAATTATTTCCAAGGCATACCGGCCAATCGCGTATTCTTTTTGGTAGAAGGTTTTCATTTCCCAAAATACCCGATTGGTAATAATGATTCCCTGTTTTTCCCGCTGTACCGCAAAATGCAGATGATCGGTCAGCGTCAAATAAATATGCGGATTGAGCGCCGCATTTAATTGCTGCTGCGCATAGGTCACGATTTCCTGAGTCAATTCCGGATAAATCGCCGGCACCTCAGCCAAAAGCTGGAGCATATTTTGCCTGTCAGCCGGAATAAAAGGAACAAACAGCTGACTGTTTTCCAGCACTTCAATCGCTTCTCCGGGCTTACGGCCATAACCAACGCCTTTTTGCAGCAGGATTTGTTCCTGTCCGTCCTGCGTAGTTACCAACACAACACTGGAATTCAGTACCTTTTTAATGGTCAGCAAACTGTCCGCTCCTCCTTTCACAATTTACAGCTTACAGTTCAGGCCGGCAGATAATCCGGATTGATCCGCCCGGAAAGCTTGTCTGAACTGTAAACTTTTCTGTTATAACCCTGTCAAGTCCTTACTTCAACTCATATCCGCACCATTGGTGGCAATAACCTTTTGATACCAATAAAAGCTATCTTTTTTCGAGCGTTTTAAAGTTCCGTTGCCCAAATCATCCTGATCAACATAAATGAAGCCATAACGTTTGCTCATCTGACTGGTTGACGCAGAGATAATGTCAATCGGCGCCCAACTGGTATAACCCATCAATTCTACTCCCTCGTCAATCGCCTTTTCCATCTGGAGAAAATGCTGACGAAAATAATCCACCCGGTACGGGTCATGGATAGAGCCGTCCGGCTCAACAGTATCATGTGAGCCAATCCCATTTTCAACAATAAACAGCGGCAGCCGGTAACGGTCATACAATTCAATCAGTGCAATCCGCATACCGACCGGATCAACCTGCCACCCCCACTCACTGCTGCCCAAATATGGGTTCTTAACACCCAAAACGGTGTTGCCCGGCGTCCGCGGCGCATCCGGATCCACCGATTCCGTCATGCTGTTATAATAGCTGAAAGACAGAAAATCTACCGTTCCCTGCGCCAGTATTTCCAAATCTCCCGGCTCCATCAGAATCTTAATTCCCCGCTTTTCCAAGTCCCGCAAAATCATGCGCGGATATTCCCCAAAAATCTGCACATCAGAATAAAACATATTCTCCAGATTTTTTTTCTGGGTAGCGGCCACATCCTCCGGCTTACAGGTGTAAGGATACGTCATCAGTTTCGTCAGCATCGTGCCGATCATGGCACCCGGAATCATTTCCCGCATCAAAACCGCCGCTTTGGCTGCCGCCACAAACTGATGATGCAGCGCCTGATAGCAGCAGGCGGCTTCTCCCTTTTCCCCGCACAAATCGGGCACAATACCGGCCGTAATAAAAGGATGGCGATGAATGCTGTCAATTTCATTAAAGGTCAGCCAATATTTAACATATTTGCCGTAATGTGCAAAACAGGTCTTGGCATAGCGCAGGAACATATCCACCACTCGGCGGTCGGTCCAACCGTTATATTTTAAGCTGAGCGCCAGCGGCATCTCGTAATGATGCAGCGTAACCAGCGGTTCAATTCCCAGCTTTTTCATTTCCGCAAACAGACTGTCATAAAAAGCCAGCCCTTTTTCATTCGGCTCGGATTCTTCGCCGGTCGGAAATAGCCTCGTCCAGGCAATGGAAACGCGCAGAACCTTAAAGCCCATCTCAGCGAACAAAGCCAAATCTTCTTTATAATGATGATAAAAATCAATTCCCCGGCGCTTAGGATAATAAGTGTCATCCGTATCGGCCATTGCCTCGTGAATATGCTGACTGGACATCGCTACATGCGCCTTGTAATTTTTAACATCGACATTCGGCTTGTAAGTGGCCACGTCAGCCACGCTCCAGCCCTTACCGTCCACATTCCACGCGCCTTCCGCCTGATTGGCAGCCAGCGCTCCGCCCCACAGAAAGCCTTGCGGAAAACTCATACCGACACCTCCTTAGAAACATTCATAATGACAGCGCCCACTTCAACCGGGCCGGGCTTCCCTTTTTCAATTTGAAAACCGGCATGATTGGTGACCACAATCGGTGTAACAACATCATATCCGGCCTGCCGAATCTTGTCAATATCAAACTCCATCAGGAGCTGTCCGGCTTTTACCCGGTCGCCGCTTTTGACTTTGGCTTCATAATATTTACCTTCCAGCTTAACCGTATCGATGCCGACATGGAGCAGAACCTCCGCACCATTGTCGCAGGTCATGGCAATAGCATGCTTATATTCAAAAACCGTTTCAATCACCCCGTCCGCCGGGGCGTAAAGCTCACCCTTGTCCGGAATAATGGCAACGCCTTCTCCCAAAATCTTAGCGGAAAAGACCGCGTCCGGAACTTCGGTGATATCAACCATTTTACCGGTCAGCGGTGCTTGGAAGATTTCATCGTTATGTTGTTCTGCCGGCGCCTTAACAGCTGCCGCAGCTTCATCTTTATATAACAGGAAGGTGGCAATAAAAGAAGCA
Organism: Lachnospiraceae bacterium oral taxon 500; assembly: GCA_002999035.1. Taxonomy (NCBI): domain Bacteria; kingdom Bacillati; phylum Bacillota; class Clostridia; order Lachnospirales; family Lachnospiraceae; species Lachnospiraceae bacterium oral taxon 500. The sequence goes on along the minus strand of CP027241.1, from coordinate 1,247,038 downwards.
GCCAGCGCAATGCCGAATCCGGCAAAGGCCCAAATAATATTCATCCCATTCTCCGGATCAACATACATCGCCATGCCGGCCAGACCCGGTCCCATGGCCACAAAGGCTTTTACGCCCATCATGCCGATAAAGGAGCCGCTGACAAAGCTGCCGATCATCACGCCGTAAAGCGCTTTTTTATGCTGTAAAGTAACGGAATAAATGGCCGGTTCGGTGATACCAAAAATAGCCGAGACGCCGCTGGAAAAAGCAGCCGAGCGCAGTTCCGCGTTTTTCGTCTTGCAGGCAACCGCCAAAGCCGCTCCGCCCTCGGAAATATTATGCGCCAAAGACGCACCCATATACAAAATCTCATATCCTAAATCGCCCAATGTTGCCAGCAAATAAGGGATAAACGCCTTATGCGCACCAACGGAAATCATCAGCGGTAAAATTGCCGCCACCAGGCCAACCGCCAGCCAGCCGACATATTTGTATAAAGTAAGGATTACCGCCGTCAGCCCTTTACCAAAGGTCAGACCAATCGGTCCCAATAACAAAAGCGTCAGCGGAAATACCACCGCAAAGCATACCATCGGCACAAAGAACACCCGAATGGGTTTGGGCGTAATCCTGGTTACATATTTTTCAATAAAATAGAGCGCCGCCACTGCCAAAATCGCCGGAAATACCTGATAGGCGTAATTGACATTTTGAATCTTCAACCCAAACAAAACAGCCGGAGTTTCGGCGCCGATTAAAGCAGCCGTTTTCGGCAGAAGCAGTGCTCCCACCGCCGCCACCGCTGTCAGTTTATTGCAGCCGATCTTGGTCGCCATGGTGACCGCTACCAGCACCGGCAAGAAGTACAGCGGCGCATCGGCTACATTCATCAGCACCTGATATAACACACTGCTGCTGTTCATCACTCCGATTAAGGACAGCAACGCCAAAAACGCTTTTAGAATACCGCCGCCGGCAATCGCCGGAACCAGCGGCTGAAATACGCCGACCATAAAGTCCAACACCATCGGTCCGATATTTTTCTTGCCGCCGGCGACCGGGGCAGATGTACTACCGCCAAACTTGGCAATCTTTTTGATTTCATCAAAAACTTCAATCACATCATTGCCAATGACTACCTGGCACTGGTTCCCGCTGGCAACCACGCCCATCACTCCGGAAATTCCCTTTAATCCGGCCTGATCAACCTTACTCAAATCGGCAACCGAAAAACGCAGCCGGGTCGAACAATGTTCAAAATGAGTTACATTCGATTCACCACCGATTAATTTTACGACGGCTTTAGCGATAGATGAATAATCTTTTGCCATAAGAATAACTCCTTTCCATGTTTTTCCTGTTGTTCATTTTTTGTTATCCTGATCGGCCAAAAAAGGAAACAAAAAAAGATCGCACCTGAAATAGCTGTCCAAAACTCCCCCAAAAGCGGGCTATATTTTAGCTATTATCAAGTCGATCCTGCCTGCATTACCAGTGACATGTCTTCCAGATGTTTATAAGATAACACAGAAAAAAGTATTTTACAATATACGTTATACCCAAAATAAGGTTTTATATTTTATGCAGTATTACTATGTATGCCGCCAAGCGCCAGTGTTTTAGTCGGCCTCACCCCGCATACCACCGCCACAGGCTTTCCCCGTAAAGATAAGCCAAAAAAATACCTGCACCCAAAAATACGCCAAAAGGCAGCGGCGTATCACGCCGAATTCGGCCGGCAGCCATGAGCGCCAGCCCAATGACAGTTCCCAGAATCGACCCAATCGCCAGCGCCAAAAAAATATTGCGCAGCCCCAAGCTCAATCCGGCCAGCGCCATCAGCTTAATATCGCCGCCGCCCAGCTGGCCGCCGGTTAAAATGGCAATCCCTAAGAGCAGACCGCCCATCAGAACAAAAGCCAGCAGCGGATTCAAAATTTGCCGGCTGAGCAGCAGCCGGACAATGCCCAAAATCAAAAAATACAGCTGCACAGAACCGGGAATCTCATATCTTTGCAGATCAATCCCGGCCATAACTGTCACTCCCAGCAACAGCAGAAAGCCATACAGCAGCTCAATTCGGCTGCCGCCCAGCCCTCCGGCAGCGAACTGCCGCAGCAAAAGCCCGCTGCCCGCCAGCAAAACCAAAAGATAATACCATTTTTTCATCTGTTTCCGTCCCTTTCAAGGCAAGCCGCTTATAAAAAAAGATATTTCCAAACCCTGCCGCTGCGGCGCAAAGCTCATTCGCTCTGTCCCCGCGGCATTTGGTTCAAAAATATCCTTACTCTTGATGCAGCGTCAAAAGAAACTTCTTTTGCCGGAAAGCTCCGCCCGGATTTTCACACTTTTAACACTGGCATCATTTGATTTCTACCGATAAAGCGCTTCCCACTTTTCGACCTCGGCATCGGTCGCCGACACGAAATGCCCCGGTGTCAGTTCTCGCCAGGTGGGCTGCTCCTTGGAATAATCATGTTCCTTTTCCGGCACATAAGCCGTCCGCCGGCGCGTTCTTTCGCTAATCGGATCCGGCAGCGGAATAGCCGATAACAGTGATCTGGTATAGGGATGCAGCGGCTTCTTAAAGAGCTGCTCGGAGGTAGCCAGTTCGACAATCTTACCCCGATACATAACCCCAATCCGGTTGCTGATGTATTTAACCATCGACAGATCATGGGCAATGAACAAATACGTCAGCCCGTGCGCTTCCTTCAGCTCGTTCATCAAATTGACCACCTGCGCCTGAATCGACACGTCCAGCGCCGAAATCGGCTCATCGGCAATGATCATTTCCGGGTCAACCGCCATGGCCCGGGCAATTCCAATCCGCTGTCTTTGTCCGCCCGAAAACTCATGCGGATAGCGCTCAATATGCTGTTCATCCAAGCCCACCAGCTTCATCATCCGAATCACCTGCTCACGCCGGTCATTCTTGTCCTTAGCCAGCTTATGAATATCCAGCCCCTCGGCAACAATATCGATTACCTTCATCCGCGGATTTAAGCAGGCCATCGGATCTTGGAAAATCATCTGCATATTCCGGTTGACATAGGCAATATCCTGTTTGGAAATCCGGCCGCTGATCAAACGGTTTTTCATATAAACCTCGCCGCCGGTCGGGCGGTACAGCCGAATCATGGTTCGTCCGGTCGTAGATTTGCCGGAGCCGGACTCGCCGACTAAACCGAAGGTTTCACCTTTATTGATATGAAAGCTGACATCATCAACTGCTTTGACGATCTTGCCCTGTCCCATTTTAAAATACTGCTTCAGGTTCTTGACTTCGACCAGCACTTCTTCGGAAACTGCCGGCTTATTTGGGGTGTTTTTCGTATTTTCCATTTATCTCACCTCCTTCAGTCTTTCCCGCCGCCTCACGATAATCTCCGGCGGCTCGACCTGCGGCGCTCTTTCGTCCAAAAGCCAGGTCGCCGCATAGTGCGTATTGGTGATTTTAAATAATGGGGGCTGTTCCTCAAAATCAATCTCCATCGCATATTCACTCCGCAAAGCAAAGGCATCGCCCTTCGGCGGCTGCACCAGGTTCGGGGGTGTCCCCGGAATCGCATACAGCTTGCCCTGCGTATCCAAATCCGGCATCGACGCAATCAGTCCCCAGGTATAGGGGTGACGCGGGTCATAAAAGACCTCATCGGCCGTTCCGATTTCAACCAGCCGGCCGGCATACATAACCGCCACCCGGTCTGCCACATTGGCGACCACACCTAAGTCATGGGTAATAAAGATAACGGATGCACCGATCTTTTTCTGTAAATCCTTCATTAAATCCAAAATCTGTGCCTGAATCGTCACGTCCAGCGCCGTCGTCGGCTCATCGGCAATCAAAATCTTCGGCTCACAGGCCAGCGCAATCGCAATGACAATCCGCTGACGCATACCGCCGGAAAATTGATGCGGGTATTGATTCATTCTTTCCTTCGGGTCGCTAATGCCGACCAGTTCAATCAATTTGATGGCCTTTTCATAAGCTTCCGCTTTGGATGTTTTTTGATGCAGACGGATAACCTCCATAATCTGCTGACCAATCTTCATTGTCGGATCCAATGAAGTCATCGGGTCCTGAAAAACCATGGCAATCCGGTTGCCGCGAATACTGTGCAGGTCTTTCTCAGCCATAGCGGCAATATTCTTGCCGTCAAAGAGGATTTCCCCGCCTTTATAATAACCATTGGCGGAAAGCAGCCCCATGATCGCCTTGACCGTTACCGATTTGCCCGAGCCGGACTCACCCACGATCGCCAGCGTCTCACCCTGATACAAATCAAAGGAAACATCGCGTACCGCCTTGACTTCACCGGAAAAGCTGCGGAAATTAACTTCCAAATTTTTAACTTCTAATATTTTATTTGGCATTTTCTTTCCCTCCTCCTATCGCATTCTCGGATCCAGCGCATCACGCAGGCCATTGGCCAAAAGATTGATCGACAGCATTAAAATCGACATGATCACAGCCGGAATCAGCAGCATGCTCGGCCGGCTCTGCAGCGCCTTATAGCCCTCGTTGACCAAGACGCCCAGCGACGACATCGGAATCGGTAAACCCAGACCGATAAAGGTCAAAAACGCTTCATAAAAAATCGCACCCGGAATGGAAAAGGTCGCCATAACTGTCAGCTGACCGATAATATTCGGGAATAAATGCTTGGCCATCAGTCGCGCCTTACCCGCACCCAGGGTTCTGGATGCCAAAATAAACTCCTGATCACGCAGCTTTAAAATTTGCGCGCGCACCACTCTGGCTACCCCAATCCAGCCGGATAAGCTCATGGCAAAGACCAAAATAATAAAACGAATCACCTCGTAACTTAGTCCGCCAGTAACGGTATTTAAGAACAGGGAAATCTTTTTTTCAATACTGATCATAATAATCATCAATACCAGCGCCGGAATACTGCCCCAGATTTCGGCAAAGCGCATCATCACAGTATCAACCGCCGTGCCGCCGTAAAAGCCGGCAATTGTTCCGTAAATAATGCCCAGCACAAAGTCGATGACCATTGAAATCAAGGCGATAATCAGCGAAATCCGAACGCCAATCCACAGCCGCGTCCAAATGTCCAAAGCCAGCCGGTCGGTACCAAACCAAAAATAAAGGTTCTTCACATTTTTAATCGCATACTCATCCGAAAGGATGGTGACCATTTCCACACCCTTGTCGTCCACCGAAGCCGATACGAATTCAAAGGTATCGGGCTTGAAACGGCTGTACGGGCTAATCATATCAACCAGCGGAATCTCCACCTCTTTTTTGGTGCCTAGATCCAGCAAGGTCACATACTTCTCCCCGTCCTTAACCTGCATGCTTTTAATATTGACTTCATAGGGATGATAGGCAATGCCCAGCTCTTTGATCAATTTTTTCCGGTTCTGCGGCTTTTTCAGTTCTTTAAATTCATCGGTCGCCGGCAGCTCGCCAACAAAAATATCCCATGAACTGCGCTCTAATTTAATCACACCGTTAAAAATGCCCAGCTTTTCCAGATAGGGAATGCGCGGCGGCAGAAAGGCAATATCCACCTTGCTGATTTCCTTGCCGTCCTCATCTAGAAGAATCGGCGCAGAGTGATAGGTATAACGGCTGCCGTCTGCATTGCGGAAGGCAAAAACCGACGGTGCCAACGTGGCAAATACCGCCAAAATAACAATAACCCACAGCCCCGCCATCGCCATCTTATTTTCCCGGAGCCGCCGCCAAGCATCCTGCCAGAAGGTCATGCTTTTGGTCACTAACTTTTCTCTTTCCTCGCTATGCCCCTGCGTCAGAACAAATAAATCTGCTTGGTTCGGCTGCGATGTCTTTTTTTCCATATTTTCCATTTTAATTCTCTCCTTTCAGCCGAATCCGCGGGTCGATTACGCCATAGAGCAAATCAACCGCCAAAATAACAACAACATACATCAGGCTGTAAAAAGAGTTTACGCCTAAAATCAGGAAATAATCGTTCTGATAAACAGCGTTGAGCAGCAGCCGGGACAGCCCCGGTACGCCGAAAAACATTTCAATTACTAAGGAACCGGTCAACAGACCAATCGCCATCGGCCCGACAATGGTAACCACCGGAATCAAGGCATTGCGCAGGGCATGGCGCATGATAACCTGCGATTTATTCAGACCCTTAGCCCGAGCCAGCAAAATATAATCACTGTTTAACACTTCCACCAACTCCGCCCGCATATAGCGCATGGTCGCCGAAATGACATACAGCGACAGCGAAAAAGCCGGCAGAATCATGGAGCGGAAAGTATCCCAAGCCGTGATCCCCTTGATCGGATCCGGCTCCTGAAAGAGAAACGGAAACCAGGCGAGCTTAAACACAAAATAATACTGTAAAAAAGCCGCCAGTACAAAGGACGGGATAGACACCCCGATGACCGCCAAAATCGTAACCACATGATCCCAAAACGAATTCCGGTAAATCGCCGCCAGCGCCCCCAGCAAGATTCCGACCACAATCCCGAAAACCAAAGCCAACAGGCCGATCTTAATAGTATTCGGCAGTTTATCGGCAATCAGGCCGGACACTTCCTTGTTTTGCAGCTTAAAGGAAACACCCAAATCTCCCTTGGCCAGACCCTGCAAATATTTTAAATACTGCTTCATCGGCGGTTCATTCAGGCCGAACTTTTTCTTCATCATTTCAATTTGAACCGGCGTAATCTTGCCGTTATCAAAAGGACTGCCGTCGATCAGCTGCAACAAGAAAAAGTTCAGGGTAATGACCACGAACATCGTTACAAAGATCAGCACAATCCTTTCAATGATATAGCGTAACATGTTTTTTTCCAAACCTCCATTCTTATGTTATAGGTTTTCCCATCCGCCGGAACTGTTTTCTCTTCCTTAGGACAATACCTTATCTCCCGTTTTAGCCCCATTCCCGGTCAAAAGCTTTTCTTTTCAGGCCGATACCGTAAAGAGAAAAGCATTTGCTAAAATCACTGCAATCAAAACCTTATTGCGTCTTTTTGGTATGGTACAATACCCTTGTGCCATACCAAAAAAGACACAAGAAGCACTACCGTTTCCGCTTGCCATTCGTAATTCTTCGAAATAAAAACACGCTTTATAAAAATGATTTCGCCGAATTACTCCTGTTGCCTTTCCGTTTGCCTGAACTGTAGTCAAAAAACACAATTTAGGCAGAGCAAGGCTCTGCCTAAATTAGCTGACATCATCAGATTTTTAGCATATGACGGCAAGAACTTTATTCTGTCAAATCAACATACTTAAAGATAAAGTCCGGTCCAAACAGCTGCAATCTCCAGCCTGTGATCTTCGGATCACGCAGACCCGTCCGCCCTCTCTGGAAGATCGGCATAATAACCTGATCATCTTCCAGCAGGATCTTTTCTGCTTTGACCATAGCTTCAAATCTTTCCTTCACCTTATCAATAGCAGTCAATTCACCGGATTTCACCGAAGTGATAATCGCATCATATTCCGGATTGGAATAACCGGTGTTGTTGTGGCCGCCGTTGGTGATCCACATATCCAAGAAAGTAACCGCATCCGGGAAGTCCGGACCCCAGCCGGAAAAGTCCAGCTCGTAGTCGCCGCGGTTTGCCCGTCCGATTTTCTCGGAGAACGGCAACGGTTTCAAAACCAGGCTAAAGCCCTCTAAGTTCTTTTCCCATTCATTTTTCAAATGCGTACCGATGCTGTTGGAAGTTTCCGCCTGGAACAGCAATAATTCCAGTTCCAGCTTATCAATGCCTAATTCTTGCTTGGCTTCCGCCCACAACTTTTTGGCTTCTTCGACATTATAGCTGTTATAGCCCTGCTCGCCATTATACAAGTCGGCAGCTACCTTCCGGAAGTCCTTGTTGTCATGCTTTTCACTGACCTGCAGTCCAACCGGCACCAGATAATCAGCATTCAACGAACCGTTAGCCAGTACAGTCTTGCTGATATATTCCTTATCCGCTGCCATGTTCAAGGCCTTTCTAACCTTCGGGTTAGCCAAAGCTTTCTTATTTGCGGTCGGCTCGCCCTGACCCTGATTCATCTGAATGTAGAACATCGCACCTTCTTCATAGGTAACAACGTCCGGACGATTGCCGTACTTTTCTACATTTTCACCGGCAAGGCCAGCAGTATGAAGCTGTCCGTCCAAATACATATTAACTACGGTATCGTTGTCAACGCCTTCGATGACACGGTAATCAATGCCGTCCAGCTTAACGTTTTCAGCATCCCAGTATTTCGGGTTCTTTTCCAGGTAATGTCTTTGTGATACTTTCCATTCTTTGAAAATAAACGGTCCGTTGTAGAGCAGATTGTCTACACTGCTGCCGTATTTTTCACCTTTTTCTTCCACAAACTTTTGGTTAACCGGCCCGAAAGACGGGAAAGTCAAAACGGACTGGAAGTACGGAACCGGGTTTTCCAGTTCGAACTTAAGCGTCTTTTCATCAACTGCGGTCACGCCGATGTTCTCAATCAGGTCATATATTGCCTCATTGGCCTTTTCAATAGAACCGTACTGACCAACAAATTCAGCCTCTTCCGCTTTGATTTTTTCTTCTAAGGATGCTTTTGCTGCATCAAACTGCTGTTGAGCGGTCTGAGTATCCGTATCCTTAAAATCGGTAACTTTCATGTTTTCAAGCTTGGAAAGGTTACCTTCATAAGCAACCAAGCCCTCCGATAAAGCAACCGCTGCCGCACCGTTTTTAATGCCGGCGGTTTGAATCATGAAAGCATACTGCGAAGCTTCCTTCGGATCCAAAATCTTCTTAATCGGATACACAAAATCCTGAGCCGTAACCGGACCGTAAACCTCGCCATCAACCGTTACCCAGTCAGCATCTCTTAAATGGAAGGTATAAGTCAAACCGTCTTCGGACACTTCAAAATCCTTAGCCAATTCCGGGGTCACTGCACCTTCATCATTCATGATAAACAAACCGGATGTGATATTACCCATAATTCCAAACGAAACGCTGTCGGTCGCCAACCACGAAACCATGGTCGGGATATTGGAAGTCTCAATCAGACTGATTACCTTTTTCGGCGCCGATTGGTCAGCCGGGGTCTGTGTGTCCTTATTGTCTTTGGTATCGGTCTGCTGGGTGTTGTTCGTGTCGGTCTTGCCTTGATCAGTCTTAGTTTGACCGCCGCAGGCTGCCAGCGATACGACCAGCGCCAGCGCCATCAGCAATGATAAAACTTTCTTCATACTTCATTATCCTCCTTTTTCTTTTTGCCGGTATAATAACCATTAGCTTGACCTTGCCGCTGCCGGTTTAAAATCAATCGACCGCGTAAAATCAAATATTTGCCTTACTTTCCTCATTTTCTCGGTCAAAAGCCGCCTATTCGCCTAAACCGGGCCCGCTTCGGCCAAAGCTTTGCGGGAGCAAACCGCTGAAATCTCTTATCTTTCTATATACCAAGTTCCTCAGCGTCACCGCCCTGCGGACAGTCAACTTTAAAATATGAGAATATTGAGTTGTAATATGCCTATTATAATATAGTTTTTAATTTTTGTAAAGGAAAACTTGCAAGCCATTTTTAATTTTAAATCTTTCACCCCCGAAAAAATGCCGTTTCTTTCATTTTCTCATTTTTAGCACTTCTTCTTTTGAAGCAGAAAATGCAAGTTCCATCAAAAAAACATTCATTTTGCTTACAGTTCAGGCAAGCGGATAATTATATAGGATACTGCTCGGGAAAGCCTGCTTTCACAGGCAGTATCCTATGTAATTATCCATTTGCGGAACGCACACACCCATAATTCGCGCCAGCGAATTCTGGGTGCCTTGCCTGAACACACTTTATTTATAGCGGAAAGTTACACTTGATACACCGGGAGGAGCTTGCTCACCAAAGGCATATCAAGCGTAACTTTCCATTTGCGGAACATGCTGATAATTCACTTACTGCGAATTATCAGCGGCTTGCCTGAACGGTAACTTTTTTTCTTTTCCCCTTTTCAAATCCGGCTGAATCGGGTATGATAAAGCAGACAAACACAATTTTTGGCAAAATACATGGAAAGGAGTTTGTATGTCTCTTTCATCCAAACAATCAAATACAGATAACGGCTTTCATCAAAAGTTTTCCACAAAAAAAGCCCTGCTTTGCTTCGGGCTTTTATGGCTTTTGGTATTAGTTTCTTCCTTATTATATTATACCTTAGGCAACGCCGCCGGACACTCTTATTGGCATGTCCTGAACAGCAGCCTGTTTTTTATCAATATCCCTGTGTTTTGCTATGCCCTGCTGAGCCTGGTGGCGGAACGCGGCTTATTTAACGGCCTGCGCTATTCGGTCAAGCAGGTGCGCACTTTTTTCTTCAAACACCACCGCAGCCAGCTGATGGAGGAATATTCCGCCGCCAGTGAAGAAGAGCTGAAGACGATCTTGAAGGAAAAATATCTCTACACTTCGCCTTCTTCGACCATGACGCTGCCCCTGCTCTTAGCCAGCGGCGTTACTTTCCTGCTGATGGTGGGGTTTGCGATGATTTAATCCCTATAATTTTTGCACATAATTTTCCAGTTGATGGAATATACCAAGCACGTTGACTGCATCAGACTCAATCTCAAATATCACTTTATAATTCATAGGCACTGTGATTGCTTCGTGATAATTTTGGGCAGCTAAATAGGCATCACCGCTAAGCGGAAACTGCTGCGGGTTGGAGATAAGCCGGTCATAGATATCATCTATGGCATCCAGCAAACGTTTGGCGGCTTCTTTATTTTTAAGTCGGTAAATCAAATGATAGACTAATTTATCCAACTGTTCATCGGCATGTTCAGTGATAAGGAGTTTATAAATCATACTTCGCCCTTGTCTCTTTCAATGCAGCTTTAGCGTCTTTGACCTGCCCCGCCTTAATTTGCCTGGCTGATATTTCAATATCATGGTACATGGCCATTTTGTCCATTATGCCTTCATACAGCTCCATGCTCATAATCACCATATCACCATAGCCGTTTTTCGTAATGTATATCGGGCTATCTGCCCGGTGGCACATATCTGAAATCTCGGATGTATTCTTTAATTCTTTTATCGGAATAATTTGCGGCATAGTTTCCTCCTTATTAAGCGAAATCATCACTCAACTTTCGCATAGTTCAAAATACCCTAATAAGAGAAAGTTGAAATTGCCAGATTCTTTGAGGGCATGATTATACCATAAACTCAGCGTGTGTGCGAGAAAATCCATAGGATTTTCTCTCCGCATCAGCGCTCATATAGCCTGTCCGGAAAAAACGCTTACGCACGCCAGCGTGCTCCGCATTTTTCCTCCAGCTTGCACTCACGCTTTTAGTACGCAGTATTATACCATAAATTTGGCATGAAAGCGAGCTTAAAATTCGTTACCACTATCGCTCTCATTTGATCAGGCTTCCGCTTTGCCTCATCATTTCAACAGCGGCAGATTGCACCTGCGGCAGCGATCGGATTCGATAGAATTTTGGGTGGCACAGCTGACACAGGCAAGGTAAGGCGCTCTGGATTTATCGTACAGCTCATAAGGGAAATTAAACTGGGGATGGCACCGAAAGCGAGCACCCACCTGCAGATAATCCCATGCCCAAAGCTGTGAGCTGTCATGCTCCACAATCTTCTTTTGCTTGCCAGTCGTCGTCCGCACCACAGTAATATACCGCGTACTGTCGGCACTGTCCCGGCTGTAGATTGCACGCGTTTTTTTGTCAATGACCGTTGCCTCATAACTGTTTTTAGCATTCGCCCGAATAAAACCAAACACGGCAAAACCAAGAAATATCGCCGACAGAATTCCGCCGTACATAATAGCCTGCGACAGCTCCATTTTATCATCGCTCAGGCTGTAAATCGGAAATCCGATCAAGGGAATGACTGCTAAAATAAAGGCAAAGCCCTTTGACGCCTTTCGACTTTTCCTGAAAGCGGCCAGAATTTCGGGATGGTTGACCCGGTCAGAAAACCCGGGGAAAGGGATACCTCGCCGCTCAGCACCAGCGGCATAGAGCGGTGCTTGACTAAACGGTGCGGCAGATGGCTGCACCCAGCCGGAAGGAGCCGCCGGCCCGGGCGCAACCGGTGTCTGACTAAACGGCGCAGCCGATGGCTGCACCCAACCGGAAGGAGCCGCTGACCCGGGCGCGATCGGCACTCCGCAATTAGGACAAAACCTGGCCTGATCATCCATCTGCGTTCCACACTTTGTACAAAATCTTGCCATGATAAACCTCCTTAATCTCTACCTGTCACTATATTACCGCGCGGCGTGTTTCCAAGCCGAACTCTGCAGCCCGAAAAGCAGTATCGCCACAGCATGAGAAATCCTTTCCGTTTAAGCCCCATATCGGGCTTTCACAATTTTGACATCGTCATCACTATCATTTTACCGCAAGTCACGTTCATTTCAATAGGTAATGTTAAAATGACCTTGCCAAATTTCAGGCATAAAATATGCCAAAAATTCTCCCCTGTGGCGGCCAAGCATCCAAAAAAGTTACCGCTCAGACAAGACTCGGCAGCAAAAAATAGGGAAGCCAGCATAAATTGGCTTTCCCTATTGACAGCTCATAAAAATATACAAAATCTCTTTGGCCTGGCGCTGACTAATCGGCTAATCCTGCCAAATCATCTGCTCTTTGAGCCGGCTGACCGCCTCTTCGCCCACAAGCTCGCCTAAGATGGCATAGCCAAAGGAAAATCCGGCACCGACGCCCTTGGCGGTGATGATATTGCCGTCTTTCGCCACTCGGTTTGAGGAAACTTTTGCACCTGTTAAAAACTTCTCAAATCCGGGGTAGCAAATCGCTTCCTTCCCCTGCAAAAGTCCCCAACCGCCCAGCGCCATCGGCGCAGCGCAAATGGCTGCCAAAAGTTTGCCGTCCTCGTTTGCCGCCAGCAGCAGCGCCTGCACTCCTTTGTGTTCGGCCAGCGTCGTTGACCCCGGCATACCGCCCGGCAGGATATACGCATCTGCCTCTTTCTGCGTATCTGTCAGCTCCTCCAGCAGACAGTCGGCTTCCAGCCGAATTCCGTGCGCGCTTTCTACCATTTTTCGGCCGCTGACCGAAATCAGCAACACCTCAACCCCGCCCCGGCGCAGGATATCAACCGGTGTCAGCGCTTCCACTTCCTCAAAGCCATCCGCTAAAAATACCAATGCTTTTTTCTTTACTTCCATTTTGCCAGCTCCTTTCTCTTATATAAAATTTCAATTTTTTCATTTTTTACTTAACTTTCCCCGTGCAAAGTACCGGGCTTTCTTACCCTAGTCGAAAGCTGTGCGTTTCTGCCCGGGCGGCTTTCTTACTCCGCTTTGTTTTCTGCCTGCCACAACATTCACAGCACTACTCTCGCCTTGCCTTTTGACTGAAAATATGATAAAGTTTAAGTTAGGAAATCAACTTTTCCATGTTCGGCAGAACAGCCTTTTTAAACAACGCCGCTGAACAGAAGGCCGCAATGCTTCAATCACAACTGATTTCCCGCCTGTAGAAACGCACCATGTTTCCATCAGGGCTATCCGTCCGAGCAGACGCACATAGCGCTTTCATCAAAGAAGAAGCCCGCCGGGTAAAAAGCGGATCGTTTTGCAGGAATAGGAACCCTTTTTTATTTTACACATTTTACCGCCAAAATGCAAGCGCAAGGAGCACATGATGAAATCTTCCAATCCCGCTAACCATACCAATTACGAAATCGAATATAAATATCTGGTTGACTTATCGCAAATAGACTATGAAAAGTTCCCTTTCGCCGAAATCGAGCAGGCCTATATCAGCGCCGCGCCGGTAATCCGGATTCGGCGGATGGACAGTGACTATATTCTAACCGTTAAAGGCAGCGGGCAGGTTAAACACCTCGAATATGAACTGCCGCTGACCGCCGAAGAATACGCCGGACTGCTTCCCAAAGCGGAGGGTTATTTGATTCAAAAGCGGCGCTACCGGATTCCTTACTTTTTCGGTGGCAAAGAATATACGATTGAATTGGATATCTTTAAAGGAGCTTTCACCGGTTTCGTCTTAGCCGAGGTTGAGTTTGCCTCCGAAAAAGAAGCCGGGGCTTTTCAGCCACCGGCTTGGTTTCGGGAAAATGTCAGCCACGACCCCCGCTATCACAACAGCTTTTTAGCCAAACACGGCCCAAAGCAGCTTTAACCCATTGGAAATAAACTGCTTGCTCCGCTTTTGGGGGCAAAACATCGCTGCTTCTCCTGCCAGCTTTTTGTGCTGATAAGTTTTTAAACTCAAAAAATCCCCTTACTGTCCAACATCCCGGACGGCAAGGGGATTTTTTAGGCTGCGCCTACCTGCGGATCGGCAAAAGTTCCTGCCGTAAAATCCGGCTGTTTAAGACCGTTTGACCGCTTAATCCTCCCGGTACAACCAAACCGCCGCTTTCCACTTGCAGCATATAGGTCGCTTTTTCATCGCCTTTTTTCAGGAACAGCTTATCGTCATTTTCGAGAGTATTACTGTCCTGTTTGAATTCGTCCGTGGTATAGGCCTTTAACACCTTAACCTCGTCATATGCGGCCCGATTAGTCAGCGCCGCCAAAAAAGCACCGACTTCGGTATTTTCCGTTAGATTCTCGTCACCGCTTAGGATATTTTTCTTATTATACGACAGCTTATACTTGCCGCCAAAGTCCGGCAGTTCAATTGCTGCCGGACTGGCCGGTTTCGGCGGGGTGGGTATAGTCGGCTGTTTCACCGTAATCATATAATAAGCCGTCTTTCCGTTTTGGGCAGTAACCTTTAAACGGTCAAGACTTTCCATTTTTTCCGTTAAGTCTTTTTCTCTTTCCGCCACTCCTTGCTGATGCTTGGGGACGACTGCCAGCTGCTGATGTTCCTCGCCCTTTTGAATATGGCTTAAAAACTCCTCCACTGTCATATTGGTATCAATCGCAATGTTACCTTTGCTGATCATACGCGCTTTTCCTCTGATGATAACCTTATAAGCATTCTCCTTGGCGCTGACATCGACATTATCGCTTTCCGGTGCGGCTGCCTCCGGCGCTTCAAAAATCACAAAGCTGTCCTGCCGCGGATAGGCCTGAATATGCGAGGTATAAATCACATTTTTATCCAGATAGTCATACAACTCCTCCAGACTGGCCTTGTTATCGCCGTTGGCATCAGCCTTTAAGTCGCCGTCTTTGCCGGCGGCTTCGGCTAATATTTTGGTGAACTTACCCAGCTTTTCCAGTTTATCCTCATAGGAAAACTCATTTTCCGAACTGGCTGCCAAAACCTTATACTCATTGCCAATCAGATAGTTCGGGCTGGCCGCTTCGGTTTTAAACTCCCGCATCACTGTTTCCACAAAATCCCGGCTATAAGCGCCGGTTGTCGTCGGCGTTGCACTGCTGCTGCCGTCAAGTGCGCTTTTGCCGATAAAGCCGCCGGAGTTGCAGCTGTCTAAAATCAAGACTTTCGTGCCCGGCACCTGATCCAGCGCTGCCCGCAGCTCATTAACCGAAACCCACAGCCCCAACGGATCATTGCCGCCCAGCGGCGCTTCAACCATGCACAGATAGCTGATTCCGTCTTTGTTATAGCCGTGGCCGGAATAATAAAAATAGGAAATGTCATTTTCATTCGCTCCGGCATAAGCCTGCCGAATGGCTTCGAAAAACTCGGCTTTTTTTAGGTTTTCCTTAACCGTAACTGACTTCATTTTGCCGGCGCTAAAGTTCTGTGCGGCAAATACCCGGTTCATCAGCTTAGCATCACCAACCGGTCCCACCAAGTCGCTTTTTTCGCCCGGGTAATCCGAGTTGGCAACGATCAGCGCCCGGTAAACCGGGTTTTTGACTACTTTAATTACCCTGTTTTGCACCTTTTCGCCTTTTTTCAGACGCAAGATCATATTTTCCTGAATCATTTCGCTGCCTGCGACCGGATTGTCGTTTTTCAGCACCGAGTGCTCCACTTCCGGTGCGTAACTCAGTGCGCCCAGCAGTGCGCCCACCGTCTGCTCGCCCTTCACCCGAATAAAATTGCCGCCCAGCTGCGCTACAATATCGGCATCCAAAACACCGGTAATCATTGCTTCTTCCACCGCTGCCGCAAAGTGAATCGGATAATAGGCTCTGCTCTTGCCATCCTCGGCAGTTACGACCAAAACATCACCGTTTTCAATGTTTTCATACTCATTCTTATAATGATACAGATTTTGCTCCGGGAGCTTGCCGTCCGTCAGTTCCGCCGGGCGATACAGCCGCAGTGTCTGTCTGGGATTGCCCCGCTTGATCTGCGCCAGAAACTCCCGCACCGTCATATCGGCGGTCAATGTCGTCTGGCCGGAAGTAATGCCGCTTTCACTAATCTGCAAAGTATCAGACGTAATTTTCGTCTGCGTATTCAGCGGAATCAGCTGCTTTTTGATATGCACCAGCACTTTTTTGCTGCGGAACTCCGTCCCCAGACGCGGATCACGGTATTTGAAAATATACTGCTTTACGCCGTATTCGGTGTCGCGCTTATTGGCCTTAATCAAATCCAGATACGCTTTTTTCAGAGTAATCGTGTCGTTGGCATCGTCGATTTCATAATGCGCCGGGTTAAAGTGAATATTCTCGCCGCTGCCCTCCATTTCCAGCTGCCAGTCCACCGGGAATGGCTCGATTTCCAGATAGTGGGTCAAATCCGTTTCCGCCGCCGTCAGGACATCACCCTTGGCATTTTTCAGACCCTTGATTTCAAAAACCAGGCCGGTCGGCAAAGCATTGCCCTCGGTAAAGGTCAGCGGCGTTTTGCCGGTAACGGTGCCTTGATCAATCGAATGGTTGATCACGCCCAATTCCAAAGTCAGCCTAATTTCATCAATCTTATTGCCGGCATCTTTAACCGTCAGCTTAATCGGCTGAGTGCTGCCCCACGCCGGAGTCGGTACCTTATCCAGCAGAGCTTTTTTCAGGGTAATGATATCCCTCTCTTCATCAACTTCAAAATCTTCCGCCGCTGCTTTCAGATAACTGACCGCCACTTCCAGATTGCCGGTCAGATGGCTTTCGCCGGCGGAAACCGCTTCGCCCATAATATTTTTCAGGTCGCTCACCTGAATCTGAATTCCTTCGGCCGGCGCAAACGCGCAAATAATCTTTTTCGCCGACGTATCCGTAAAGGCAAGCTTACCGGCGGAATAGTCCTCCACCGCAATGGTAAAGCTCTTTTGCACCCGCTGCACCTGATTTTGCGGGTCGCTGTACTCTACTGCAAAGTCGGTGCTTTCTTTTAAGGTATTTAAAAGTTCCTTTTTCAGAATAATTTTATCTTCGGCATCCAGTATCTCATAGCTCTCCTTGGCCAGTTCCTTTTTGCCGTCAAATAAGCGCAAGCCTGCCGCCAAATTGGACTGCTCCTTGGCAACCACCTGTCCCTTTTGGTTTTTGATGTCCTCCAGCAAAAGTGCAATATCCTCACTGTTATGCTTAAAAATTTTATCTTTGGCCACGATCAGCCGGAAAGCAGAAGCATCATTATCTCTCATGTTCAAGATGTGAACGTTGCCCTTGACTTTTGCCTTGTTCTGCACCATCGCATTGGGTAAATCAATGGTTAAATCTTCCAAAATTTCCAGGTTTTCACTTAAAACCACTCGCCC
This sequence comes from Lachnospiraceae bacterium oral taxon 500, assembly GCA_002999035.1. Classification (NCBI taxonomy): domain Bacteria; kingdom Bacillati; phylum Bacillota; class Clostridia; order Lachnospirales; family Lachnospiraceae; species Lachnospiraceae bacterium oral taxon 500. Next base: position 1,229,460 of record CP027241.1, on the reverse strand, counting down.
TGAACCATTGCCGGTCAAATACAGGCTTTTTACCTGCCGGGCGGCCGCCGGATCAGAGGGGTTGACGCCCAGCGTCATCTCATCGTCCTCGCTTTTAACGACGATTACATCTTTTTTATGCAAACGAGTGCGGCTGTTTAAGGCCTGCACCGGGTCGCCGAACTTGCCTCTTTGACCGATGTAAACCGGCGTACAGTCCAAAACACCGTCCAGCGCGTCATTTTTAGCTTTATCGGCCACCTGATTATCCATCACGGCCAAATCCTGCGCCAGCAAGGCCGCCTGACTGTAATATTTTTGATTGACCTTAACGCCGTAAACCATATCAATATATTCCAAACTGATACCGGTTTCCGACTCGGCACTGACCTTCGGCTCGGTACCGAATGCGCCGGATTTGATTTCTTTGGTGCCGTAGCTGTCAATCCGGTTATTCTTAATCGTCAAGTCCTTCAGCGTATCAAAAACAAAGACGCCGATGCCGTTTTGGCCGATGTTTTCCAAATGATTGCCGCTGATTTCCACCGCCGAATCCTTACCGGCAGTAATGCCAATCGCGTGAAACTTATAATCTTTGATCTGATTGTCTTTGACAACCACTTTGGTATTGGCCTTGGCGCGATTGCCCAAAGAAATCGCTTCGGCGCTGCGGGATTTATTTTTGATATCACCGCTGCCGGTAATGATATTGTGCTCAATCCGCAGCTCGCCCTCCTCAACCGGAATCATAATCCGGATTCCGTATTTGACGGCTTCGCTGTCCTCGCCCATATCAATCCGGTTTTGAGCAATGGTTAAATTGCTTGGATTTTCGGTAACTCGGCCGCTTTGGGTAATGGCTGCCTGCATCACCAGCGCTTCTTTCGGCGCTTTGGACAGATTAAAGTTCAGCCCCCGAACTAAAACGGTTTCCTTGTTTAAGTCAAGGCCTACCGTTAAAGAGTTTTGCGGATAGCCCAAAATCTTCCGGCCAACAGCAATCGGGGTCTTTCTCTCCGGCTGACCGACCACCAAAAGGCAGTCCTGACGGTCGGCGGCATCGCTGTCCTCAAGCAAAGCAAAGTCCTTGCCGGTCAGGGCATAAAAACCGCTGACGGTTTCCTCCGGCGCCGGCAGTTCCGGAAAATGCAGCCCGGCCTGTTCGATATAGGCCAGCACCTTGCGGCTGTCTTTAAAAATTTTGGCCAAATGCAGGTTTTCCTCTTTGATTTGACTGTAATTGGTCAAAATATCCTGCCGAATCTTAGCAAAATCTTCGCCCTCGTTGACCGAAACAACAAACAGCTGCTCCGCTGCCTGCCGCAGCTTCATCGGGTTGGTCAGGCTTTCGTCCGGCAAAGGCAAAAGCGGCGGCTGACTCTCATTTGTACCGGAATCAGGTCTTTTCTCTTCCGGCTTGGGCTTCGCATTTTCCGGCAATCCTACATTCCCCGGTTTGGCACTCTCCGCTTTGATAACCTGATAAGTTTCCTCCGCTGCCACTGCGGCGCTAATCGCCTGCGCTTTGGTCAAACCCGCCTGCGGCTTAAACTCTCCGCCCGGATAGCCTTTCAGGATTTGCCTGTCCGCCAAGGCTGCAATGGCTTCTTTCGCCCAATCGGCAATCTGATTCCAGTCCTTAAACGGCGGCTGTGACGGCTGCACCGGCGCAAAGCCAAATGCCCGGTACAGCATGGCTGCTTCCTGTTCTCTGGTCAGACCCATTTCCGGGGAAAAGGTCGTGGCCGAAGTTCCTTTGATATAACCGGCAGTAAAAGCAATCTCAATCGCTTCTTTGGCCGGGTGATTTTGAATATCGGTAAAACCGGTTTCTTTTCTCTCAGTAAAGCCAAAGACGCGGTTAATCATCTGCACTGCTTCCGCCCGGCTGACGCTTTGGTCTAAGCGCAAATCTTCCGCGCCCCCTTCAATGATTCCTTTTTCCTTTGCCTTCTCCACCTGCTCCTGCGCCCAATGCTTCGGCGCCTCGGCGGCGAAAGAAAACGTGCTGAATAAGAGGGCAAAGCTTAAAATCAGGCTTATGCCCTTTTGGATAGTTGCTTTCATATTTCCTCCTTAATAGAAAATAATGTTGTGGCGGTCAAAATGACCATTCTATCAGTAACAAATCAGAGTAAAAATCATCTGTTCTGCACCAGCTTCGCCACACCGCAAAAGAGCGCTGCCGCCGAAAGCGAAGCGCCTCTTTGGTTCGATGGACCGAACCGTGATGTCATATTTTAAGCCGGCTTGCCCGCTGACGCACTTTCGCGCCGCGCAAAGCACCGGCTTTTATGACTGTTGCTAATGATTTTTATTCTCATTCATATTTTTAAATAATATCATATTCTTTTTTTAAAATCAAGCGGTTTTTTTATTTTTTCTTCCCTATCAAACGATTCTTCTGGCCTAAAAAAGCAAACACCTTATTTTACCATTTATATTTTTTGTTCCGCTTAAACAAGCAGTCGCAACTGTCCTGATAAGCCGGCATAAATAAGGATGGCACCACCCAGAATCCACAAAAACACCTCTTACGGCAAGATATCGCCCGGCAGCCGATTTCCAAGTTCTGCGGCATTGGCAAAGCGCGAAAGTGAAAAATTTCAAAAATTCCCTTTACATTTCTCCGGAAATGGTGTATAATAATTTTCCGTGAGAGATGTTTTGCGATAAAAGTTTTCTCAAGGAAAACGGCAAAATCTTTCCCTATTGCGATATGGTGTAAAGGCTAACATGTATGACTCTGACTCATAAGATGTGGGTTCGATTCCCACTATCGCTGTCGGCTCGCTGCAAATGCAGCGAGCTTTTTGTTTGTTTCCCGTTCCGGCAAACCCTTTCTTAGCCCTCAAATGCCCTTTCTTGACAAATCCCTTTGTTAATGCTATATTGATAAATAATCAAGACAAATAAACTTAGCTTTTCCCGCGCGGCAGAACAGCCTTTTTCAACAAGCGACCGCTGTTTGCTTGCACGCACAAAATCGGGATAAGCCAGATACTCCACTTTCCTATGTTCGATTGCACCGCTTTTTTATTATCGGTGTGCAGAAGCGCAAAGCGTCCGGACAGGGAAAAGTTGAGCAATTCATTTACCACTCAGGAGGAAATAAGAATGCTGGATATCAATTTGATTCGCAATGAGCAGGAAAAAGTCAAAGCCGGACTGGCTAAAAGAAATTATCAGGCGGATTTTTCCGAATTTAATCTTTGGGACAAGCGCCGCCGCGAAATTATTCAGGTAGTTGAGGAGAAAAAAGCCGAGCGCAACCGGATTTCACCGGAAATCCCGAAAAAAAAGCAAGCCGGTGAGGACGTATCCGAACTGCTGGCCGATATGACCCGCCTGAAAGATGAAATTACCGGCTTAGACAGTGAATTAAGCGAACTGGATAAAAAAATCTTTGATTTTGTCAGTGGCCTGCCCAATCTGCCCGGCGAAAATACCCCGGCCGGCGGCAAGGAAAGCAATGTCCGGGTTAAGGTCTGGGGACAAAAGCCTAATTTTGATTTCCAGCCCAAAGATCATGTGGAGTTGGCTGTTTCGCTTGGTCTGATTGATTATGAAAGAGGCGCCAAGCTGGCCGGCAATGGTTTTTGGGTCTATACCGGCAAGGGCGCAATCTTAGAATGGGCACTGCTGAATTATTTCATTGCCGAACATTTAAAAGACGGCTACGAGTTTATGCTGCCGCCGCATATTCTAACCTATCAGTCCGGTTATACCGCCGGTCAGTTTCCGAAGTTTATTGACGATGTTTTCAAACTGGAAGAAGACAAAGGCTATATGCAGTTCCTGCTGCCGACAGCGGAAACGGCCTTAATCAATTTTCACCGCGACGAGGTATTAAGCGAAGCCGATCTGCCCAAAAAATACTTTGCCTATACCCCCTGCTATCGCAAGGAAGCCGGTTCTTACCGTTCTGAGGAAAGGGGCATGATTCGCGGCCATCAGTTCAACAAAGTGGAAATGTTCCAGTATACCGCTCCGGAGCAAAGCGATGCCGCTCTGAAAGAGTTGATTGCTAAGGCCGAGCGCCTGCTCGAAGGCTTAGAGCTTCATTATCAAACCTCGCAGCTGGCTGCCGGCGACTGCTCGGCTTCGATGCGGGAAACTTACGATATTGAGGTTTGGATTGAAAGCATGGGTGTATATAAGGAAGTCAGTTCGGCTTCCAATGCCGGGGAGTATCAGGCCCGCCGCGGAAATATGAAGTTTAAGCGCAAGGGTGAGAAAAAGGCCGAATTCCTGCATACCTTAAATGCTTCCGGTCTGGCCACCAGCCGCTTGATCCCGGCCATCTTAGAACAGCACCAGCAAAAGGACGGCTCGGTTTTGATTCCGGCGGCTTTACAGAAGTTTACCGGCTTTGACCGAATCGAACCGACGAAGTAAGCAAGATCTTTAATTTCCGCAGCCAATTCTGACCGACTCATCAGAATCGGCTTTCAAAGAGCTTTTAACGCTCTCTCTTTGGAAAAATCCTTTTAGCGTAAGGCTTTTAATCAAACCTGCGTCCAAAAGAAAAGTACTTAGCAACAAGCCGCCGCACCATCGTTATTTAGGCGCGGCGGCTGTTTTTTATTTTTACAGCTATCATACATTACGACACAACGCGGTATATTATCGCTCACCGCGGTACTCCCGCAGTACACTGTGATTCATTATCGCACTCTGCGATACTTCCTCGGTACATCGCGGTTCATTAGCGCACAATCCGGTACTTCATGGTCGTCGCGATACATTATCGCACAATCCGGTACTCCACGGTACCCACGGTACATTGCGGTCCATTATCGCGCTCTGCGCTGCCCGCGCTGCACCGCTTATCTCTCCAACTCCAGCGAATCGGCGATTGCATAGAAAAAACCGTTTTGGCGGCAATATTCGGCAATTTCCTGCTCCAGTTCCCTGGTCGCCCCGTATTCCAGTAAATAAACGGCCAGGCCGTATTCCCGGCAACGCCCAAGATAGGCCTGATAGTATTCCCTGTCTTCAGCAGTACGCCGGCCAAAGCTGCCCGCCGCAAAATCAATCGCAGTAAATACCGTTTCCTGATTCACCGCAGCAATCAACTGCTGCAAATCATCCGCCGCCATTGCCTTTTGCACGAATGCGTCACCGCCGTTTATCATCAGAGGCTTGCCTAAGCCGTTTAACTGTTTTAGCATGGCCAACAGCCCCTGATAAATATCCTCATTCGGGTACTGATAATAGATATCAGCATTATCCAAAAACAGTCCGTCTATGCCTTTAGCCATCAATTCTTCGGCTTTCGCGGCAATCCTGTCCTGCCATGCCCTCGCAGCAACATTGACCCAGCGTTCCTCCGGCCAGTCCTGATAATCGCTTAAAGTCAGCGGGGAAAACTCCTCATAGTCCGCCCGAAAGCGCTCAATCGAGCCGATATTTAAATAGGAAAACACTTCTTTATTGCCGTTTTGATGCAGCTTTTCCACCTGCTCGGCGGTTAAGCTTTCGGCATCAACCACTAAAAGGTCGCAGTTACGGCAATCCATCAACTGCTCGGCTGCCGCGCCAATCAACACCTTATAGGCCGTTCGGGGGGCAGATGCCCGTCCGCAGCCGATTGTCAGCAGCATTAGCGCTATCCCCAGAAAAAAGAAAATACCGGCAGCGAAAAGCCCTGTTATTCTTTTGGGGCGGCTGCTTCTTTGATTTTCGTTATTCTTATTGCCCTGCCGGTTTTTGCTGCGGCAGCAGCCTAAAACTTTTTCCATTTTATTTTCCCTCTTGCTTTTTATTGTGTTGCTTAACTTTCCTATATTTGTCAGAACAGTCTTTTCTGGCAGCTTGCCCGCCCGGCAGAAAGCGGAGCGTTCGATCAGGGCAGGCCGCCCGTCCAAACAGAAACGCATAACATTTCAACAGAACAGCTTGCCCACCCCAATCGATTTCCCGAAAAAGGATAAAAACATTACAGTTCAGACAAGCCACCGCAAATGGATAGCTGCACTTGATATCCCTTGGGAGAGCAAGCTCCCCAGAGTAGTATCATATATAATTATCCGCTATAGATAGCGTTCGCTCAGGCAAGCCACCCAGAATTCGCTTACAGCGAATTCTGGGTGTGTGCGTTCCGCAAATAGAAAGTTATGTATGATACTGCCTGTGAAAGCAAGCTTTCCCGAGCAGTATCATACATAACTTTCTGCTTGTCTGAATTTTAGACAAAAAAAGGCACCAAATGCTCTTTGGTGCTATATAAAGGGTGAGGGGGAGAGTATTACTATGTAAGAGTACTCATCTCTTACACGATTTGAATTATACCATAGCTCCTTTATAAAAGCAATGAATTCTTTATAAAAAATCTATAAGTTTTTTTAAGTGACCATTCTGCTCCCCATTTTTCTCTTTACTATTTCATAAAATTTGATATAATATGCTATGAGGGGAGTATTATCCGCTTTTAGACTTGTCTGTGTCCGCCAAAAACCGGCGGTCATGGGAAGATTGTATTCGGATATTCCCGGCTTCATAGAAAGGTTGTGAGCAAATGAGAATGGAGCGAGTCAACAGCAATCAAATTAAATGTTATTTAAATAAAAGCGATCTTTCCGCACGGGAGCTGAACTTTTCGGAAATTGCTTACGGCAATCCCAAAACCCAGCGCTTATTTCAGGACATGATGACCAAAGCCTTTCAGGAATTGGGCTTTGATATGCAAGGCGTGCCAATTATGATTGAAATCGTACCGGTATCTTACGACAGTATTATGCTGATTATCACTAGGGTGGAAGACCCCAGCGATATTGATGACCAGTTTTTGGAATTTCAACAGCCGCAGCCGGCCGGTAAAGAGGGCAGTCCCAATATCCGCAAGGCTGACAGCAATCCGCAGGTTTCCAAGCCCGTTTTTCAGGATTTAAATGCCTATAAGAAGAATGAGCTGACGGATGTTTCTTTTGCTTATGTCTTTGACAGCTTAGAAGCCGTAGTCGCCGCCGCCCATGAGCTGGTCAAGTACCGAATCAGTCAAAGTGATTTGTACCAGGAAGGCGATACCTATATTTTACTGATTAAAAACCGGAGCACGACCAAGGATTTGCGGATTCTTATTTCCGGTCTGCTGGCAGAGTTTGGCAGCGTTTATAAAAACAATGCCGTTTCCTTTGAATATTACAAGGAACATTGTGATCTGATTATGGAAAATGACGCGATTGCCAAGCTGAGTTTATTGTAATTTACAGAAAGGAGTTCCCTTGAAACTTTTTGATTTGGATGGGCCTTTTCAGCATTACGGTGGAATGGTCTTTGATTTATTGGCTGCCAATTTGCTTTGGCTTTTTTTAACGATATTCAGTGCCGGAATTTTGTCCGGCCCCGCGACATTAGCGCTGTATCAAAGTATTTATCAAAGTACGGTTTTACAGGAGGGTTATTTTTTTAAGGAATTTTTGTCTTCCCTGAAAAAACGCTTTTTCTTTCAGTTGGCTTTTTGTCTGCTTTACTTTATTTTTATGGCACTGTCGCTCTTTAACCTTTACCTGACCTTTACCGGCCGGTTCGGCGCACTCTGGCTGCTGCCGGTTTACTTTTTCATTTTCATGGAATTATCGCTCTTTGGCACAGTAGCTTTGCCGCTTCTGTCACAGAACCGGAATTTGCGCTTTTTTGATTTGATTAAAATCAGCTTTATTATTGCCAATAAACATTTACCGTGGGTCTTTCTCTGTACCCTGCCGGGAGCAGCGGTTGTTTTTGTTTTTATCATCTCCTTTTTCGGCTATATTGAATATTCCTTTGTTTTATTCTTCCTGCCGGCCCTATCGGCTCTGTTGATCGGTCATGTTATCTTAAAAAAAGTGCTGGCACAATATCATTATTTTGAAGGTTTCGGCGAAAAAAACGCGTGAAAGTAAGGGAAAGTTGAACCGCGATTCAACTTTCCCTTGTTTTTCCCCTGCCCCACGGGCATTCAGACAGCAAAAAGCAGCGGCCGCACTGAGGACTGCGCGCCTTGCAGATGGTTCGGCCAAGAGCAATAATCTGCGTATTATAACGAAGCCAATGCTCCTTGGGAATCTTTTTTTGCAGATCATACTCAATCTTGACCGGATCGGTTTCGGCCGTCAGCCCTAATTTCCCGGAAATTCGCTTCACATGGGTATCGACAATGATACCGGCCATTCCGTATAAATGCCCCAAAGCCACATTGGCGGTCTTTCGGCCGACTCCCGGCAGCGCCGTCATTTCTTCCATCGTCCGCGGCAACTGACCGTTATATTTTTCCAGCAGCATGCGGGCACAGTTTTGAATATTTTTAGCCTTGTTGTGATAAAAACCGGTCGAATGGATATCCTCTTCCAGCTCCGCCAAAGGCACTTTCCCATAATCCGCCAACGAATTATATTTTTTAAATAAATCCTTCGTCACCAGATTAACCCGCTCATCCGTGCATTGGGCGCTTAATATAGTGGCAAATAAAAGCTCATAATCTCGCCCGGGCGTATAGTTTAAATAACAGACAAACTCCCGGCCGTACTGCTCGTCCAATCGCTCCAAAATCGTCTTTATCGCTTTTTTTGTTATCATCTTACTTTCCTTTTCTGTTTTCGTTAATTTCTCATATTCGGTTTCCGTCAGCTGCCTGTCTGAACTTTCGACTCACGGTGCAACTCTTACTAATAGATAATAGTGGATTTGCCTCCTAATATCAAGCATAATATCATTTCATATGAAATTTTCAATTCTGACAGCTTTCCGTATCATCTTATGAAAGCCTTTATTTATAAAGGTTTGATTGATTTTCGTCTTCGCCAAATACTCATTTTTTATAAAGAAATATTTAAAAAAAAATAATCTTTAAAAAGGTATTGACTTTTATATTAGACAAGTGTAGAATGCAATTAGACAGTTGTAGAACGAATGGAGAAATGATTATGGATAATACAATCAAAAGATTACCGGATGCAGAATTTACAGTAATGAAAGCCATTTGGCATTCAGAGTCGCCAATAACAACTCTTGTGATTAACGAACATCTTAGTTCCGACATCTCATGGAAACCACAAACCTTGTTGACCATATTAGCCCGACTGACAGAGAAAGGCTTTTTAAACAGCGAACGCAAAGGACGCGAGCGTTGCTACACCGCATTGATTACCGAAGAGGAATACTTAGAAATCGAAACAGGAAACTTTTTAAGCAGATACTCCGGTAACTCAATCGGAGATTTAGTAAAAGCGTTGTGTGCGGATAATGATTTATCAAAGAAAGAAATTGAAGAATTACGTGCTCTACTTTCTCAGAAAGGAATGAATTAAATGAATTTTCTCTTTCTTATTTTATCCACCAGTATATTGATGTCCGTCATTATTTTATTAGCGTTAGCACTTTTTTCCTTCTTCCCGGAACAATTTTCCGGAAAGACCAGATACTTTATTTGGATTATCATCCTCGTCGGATTGATTGTACCGGTACGGCCGATTCTGGGCAGCGGACTCATAACCATTGAGCTGCCCTGGCAAATGGAATCCTTGGAAGTACTGGAAGCCCAGCTGGCAGAAGAAGCTGCCGCCAATAATATCACTACGGAAAATCGAAGTAATATTAGCACCGAGTTATCTGTAAACTCCAATGCAAATGTTACCGGTTCTGAGAGTTTAGCACCCTCTTCGACGATCGAGGCAAAAGATGCTGCAAAAGAAAGCGTTTTCGACCTGATGAAAAAGAAGATTACACCGATAGCCCTTATCCTAGGCGCGTGGCTGCTTGGTGCTCTTATCTCTTTTTCCAGACATCTTTATCATTACTATCAGTTTAAAAAAATGATACGTCGTTGGTCAAAACCTGTCGAAGATCTTGCAACCTTGGAATTGTTTGACATAGTAAAAGAAGATATGGGCTTACAAAAGAAGAACATTCAACTGATGATTTGCCCCTCTATCACCACACCAATGCTGACCGGCTTTTTCAAGCCAACCATTCTTCTTCCGAATAAAGAGATTCCCGAAGATGAAATGGCATTAATCCTTGAGCATGAGTTAACACACTATAAGCACAAGGATTTATACATCAACCTGTTAGGTACTCTGGCTGTAAGTTTGCACTGGTTCAATCCAATTGTCTATTTATGCTACCCTTCCATTCAAGGGGATGGCGAAGTTTGTTGTGATGAAGCTGTTTTAAAAAATCGTGATTCTGATTACAGGCAGTTCTACGGCGAAGTTATTATCAGTATGATCGAAAGAAACAGCAAAAATCAAGTTGCTTTTACCACTTGCTTTTACGCAAAAAAATTAAGTATAAAAAGGAGGCTCATGGCTATTATGAAAACGAATAAAAACAGAAAATCATCTTTTATCGCGATTGCATTAATTTTAACCCTTACCATCATTTCCGGCTCCGTAGTTGCATTTGCAGCACCGGCCAGCAAGAAATACATCGGAACTAGCAAAGCAAAAGCAATTGCTCTTAGTGATGCAGGCTTAAAGAGTAAAGACGTGAAGTTTGTAAACGTAAAACTGGAAACGGAAAACGGAATCAAAGTATATGATGTCGAGTTCTACTTCGGTCAAACCGAATACGACTACGAAATCGACGCTCTGACCGGCAAAATCCTGGATAAAGACCTGGACATTGAAAACTTCACTGTTCCCGGCCAAAACAACAATAATAACAATAACAATAATGCCAATAATAACAGCAATAATACCAATACCCAGCTTATCGGTACGGAAAAGGCAAAAAGCATTGCCTTGGCTGATGCTCGCTTAACCGCAGATCAGGTCGCTTTCGTAAAAGCAAAACTGGAAACGGAAAAGGGCAGACAAGTCTATGACATCGAGTTCTACTTCGGCCAAACCGAATACGACTACGAAATCGACGCTCTGACCGGTGCTATCCTGGATAAAGACCTGGATATTGAAAACTTCACTGTTCCCGGCCAAAACAACAATAACAACAATAATGCCAATAATAACAACAATAATACCAATACCCAGCTTATCGGTACGGAAAAGGCAAAAAGCATTGCCTTGGCTGATGCCCGCTTAACCGCAGACCAGGTCGCTTTTGTAAAAGCAAAACTGGAAACGGAAAAGGGCAGACAAGTCTATGACGTAGAGTTCACCTTCGGCCAAACCGAATATGACTACGAAATCGATGCTCTGACCGGTAAAATCTTAGATTCCGACCAAGAACGCAAAGACGATTAATTCGCTTCTCTCCCTCTCAAGGACAGCCTGTTGATATCAACAGGCTGTCCTTTTTGATGTTTCAGCAATAAAAAAAGACGATGGATATCGTCTGTTCATCGTCTGTGACTGGGCATACTGGATTTGAACCAGTGAATGCAGGAGTCAAAGTCCTGTGCCTTACCGCTTGGCTAATGCCCAACAAAAAGCGCGAAACGGGATTCGAACCCGCGACCCTCGCCTTGGCAAGGCGATGCTCTACCACTGAGCCATTCGCGCATAAAGAAAAAACTATTTAATTATCATGCCGCAAGCGTTTTGTCTGCCAGACCCGCTTTTGTTTGCCAGCAACAAAAATCATTATACCAGAATCTTGAGAAAAGTCAAGAGCTTTTTTAAATTTTTTTACGCGGCTGCCGTCAGGCTAAAGCCCTCTCCGGCAGCCGCATCTATCTTAATCCAAATGAAACATCAGCTGTAAGTCCCTACTGACCGGACTGTTATCGGGATTCGTTTCCATCAAAGGCGCCATAAAATCCCACCATTTTCGGTTGATGGCCGTATTCGACGACGCCGCCCATTTGGTTTCGTCCTCGATTTCGATATAGCCGAATAAAATATCGGTTTCCTTGTCCCAAAAAATCGAATAATTTTTGCCGCCATGCTCACGAATCATCTCCGCCATTTCCGGCCACAACTCATTATGCCGCTTCTCATACTCGGCCGCCATCCCCGGATATAACTTCATTTTAAAGCCTTTTATCATTTGATTTCCTTCCTTCCTTTATTATTATCAACCCTTTTTTATGTTCTTAATTTTCTCTTGGTCAAAACCCTGACCGGGCGCACATGATACATGACCTGCCCCTTAGAAAAACGCCGTTTCCGCGAAACGTATATCAAAAGGCCGCTCTGTCAACATGGGAAACTCAAGTATGTTACAGTTCCAGTTTTTTGCGAAACTGAACTGCCCACGGCGTTACGCTGAACGGCGTTTTACGCCGAACCGGACTTTCCAGTTCCGGCAGAACCGGGCATTGCCACCGCTCCCCGGTATCATCATAATTACACCGAATCAGCAGCTTTAACTGCTCCATGACCCAGTTTTCATGCTGCATCACCGTATCATAATCCTTTAACCCGGAAAGCTGCCGCGCAAGCAAAGCCGCCAGTTCAGGCTGCCCGGCCAGCACATTCGTCCGCTCGGCCGGGTCATTTGCCAGGTCAAATAAAATATCCTGTCCGGGGAAACCGGAATAGGTAATATATTTCCAATTTTTATAGCGGCACATCCGTCCCAATGAAGTCCGGCCATCACTGCAATAGGTATACTGCTCGCTGATGACAATCCGCTCCTCATCGCTCCCCTCTCCGCGTAAAAGCGGTGCCAGGCTCTTACCGTCACCCGGCAGCACCTTGGCTCCGGCCAGTTCGCACACCGTCGCGCCCATATCTATCAGGCTGACCGGACTTTGAATCCGCCGACCTTTGGCAATCCCGGCTCCGGCAAACAAAAACGGAATAATCAGAATTTTCCTTTCGCCGGAAACGCTATTCGTGTTTACAAACAGACATTATTCTTTCGTCAGGCTTTCTCCAGCTGCACGGCCTCACGCCGCTCAATTTCCGCCTGAATCATGGCTAACCCCGCACCATCCCGGATTAAGCGGCGGATTGCATCCTCCCACTCAGGCCGGCAGCTTTTTTTCACCCGGTTCCACATTGCTTCCACCGACAAACGGCGGTCGTACTGCCGGGGCACGATATCACAGGTCGCCTGATACCAGTCCAGCATCTTCAGACGCAGCTCCAAAATCAAATCTGCATACTCGGCCCGGTCATAAACATTATTCTCTTCCAGCGGGTCTTTGCTCAAATCATAAAACTCATGCTCGCCACTACTGCGGTGAATATATTTTACTTTCGCCGTCCGAATCATCGTGCCTTTGGCATGCGCCCGGTCATCGGTCTGCGCCATTTGCCGAGGCCAGTACATACTGGCGGTCGGCACTTTTCCGTCGGCCCCGGCCGAAGAATGGTATTCGTTGCACTGAAACTCATGCGGGAGCCGTCCGCCCTCACAAAAGACAAAGGATCGATGCTCTGCCGCCTGACCGGTCAGCAGCCCCCGCAGGCTCCGGCCGAATTGGTCATGATCCGGCATGACGCCGGCAAAATCCATGGCCGTTGCGTAAAAATCCACCAGCTCGATCAGTTCTTCCCGCACTCCCGGCTGAAAATCCACCCCCGCGGGCGGCTTCACCAAAAACGGAACATTGGTCAGACAGTCTTCAAAGCAGTTTTGGGCTTTTTCCGGCAAGCCGTAATCACCGGTAAAATCCCCATGATCACTGAAAAAGAAAATAGCCGTGTTCTCGTACTGATTGGTTTCCTTTAAAGCGGCGCATAACCGCTTAAACTGATCATCCACCTTGCGGCACATACCCAAATAACAGGCCCGCATCTCGGCATAATCAGCCTCATCGTAAGCCATGCCCATATTTTTCCGCAGTACCTCCTGCATATAGCTCTTATGTTCACCAATCCCGGCCCGGTCAGCCCAAGCCTGCCGGTCAAACATAGAAAAATAAGGCTCTTCCACCGCATAGGGCGGGTGCGGGTACATTAAGCCCAAAAAAATGCAAACCGGCCGGTCATCGACCGGATGGCGCAGTCTTTCAATAGCGACATCCACCGCCAAATCGTCATCGGAATAGTGGCGGCCGCTTTCATCCGTTTTCAGCCGGCCGATATAATGGGAATAATAATTTTTATCGCCCGGTCTGCCCCGAAAATCGGGATTTTCCGGCAAAGCCGGCGCGCCGTTCCCGCCGGCATAAAAAATCTCATCAGCATGCCTGGCCGCCAGTTCTTCCTCCTGTCCGGCCAAAAGGTCATTCCGGTCGTTCATCCATACATAGTAGCCGGCGCCTTTCAGTTCGGAAAACAGGGTCGAATCCTTCCCATGCAGCAAATAACGCATTGTCCGATGCCCATACACATGCGGATAAAGGCCGGTTAAAAAGCTGCACCGGCTCGGCACACAAACCGTATTTTGACAAAATGCATAACGAAAGGATACCGCCTCTGCCGCGGCAAATTCATCCAGAAACGGGGTCGTGCCTTTTACCTTACCCAAATGCGATACGGCATCCGCCCGCATTTGATCCGGATTAAAAATAATAATATTCGGTTTCATGCTGCTTCCTTTCCGGGAGATTTGTCCAGCTTCGTTCTGGCAAAAGACTTTTTATTCTTCACACCAATCCTTTTCCCATACAGACCACCAGCCCTTTTCCCCGTCGATATCAACTATAGCTCCCGCACAAAATAACGGTCGATACATCTGGCCGCCGCACCGGCCGCACCGCCGTACTCGCCCAAATCAACCGGCACCAGCTTCAACTCTTCGGCTCCGGAACGAAAAACATATTGATACAGGCTTTTTTCCACCAGCGCAAAGTTTTCGGAGTTTTTGAACAACGCGCTGCTTAAAAAAATTAAATGCGGGTTTAAAAAATCAACAATATTAGCCAGGGCAATGCCCAAAAAGAGCATGGCCTGCTCCAGAATCCGGCACACGACAGGATCGCCCTGCCGCTGTGCTTCCAGCACCTGATCCAAAGTCAGTTCCTGCGGGACGGAACATAACTTAGCCAGATACGGACTTTCCCCTCGCTCCAGTGCCTCCCGGCAGCGTTCCAATATGGCGGAAACACCGGATAAAGTTTCCAGCGTTCCCGGCCGGCCATGTTTCCCGGCAAAAGCCGCCTGCGGATCAAGAATCATTTTGCCAATCTCACCGGCCGCCGCATCTTCGCCCCGAAAATTACGGTTATCCAGTACCACCGGACAGGCAATTCCCCAGGAAATATGACAAAAAGCAAAGGTTAAAGAATCCCCGACCAGCTTCGGATGAAACAGGCTAATAGCACTGGTTCTGGCCCGTACATTGTTCTCCAGTACAACCGGCAGTCCCGTCCAGCGGCTGATGCTTTCCGCCAGCGGCTGATCCCGCCAGCTGATCCGCTCATTATCCAAGCTCTTGAGCACCCCGGCATGAGTATCCACAATCCCCGGCATCGATATCCCGATACCCAGCAGACGCTGCCATTCCTTGGTATGCTTCTTTTTAAACTGATCCAGCCAATTCAGCAAGTTTTGCAGCATAATTTCATAATTTTCAGCCACCAGTTCAGTTTCCCCTTTGAGCAAAAAACTACCGCGTAAATCGGTCACACAGTAGCGCGTCCGGTCACGCCCCAAGGAAATCCCAAGCGCCAGTTTAGCCTGGGGAATTAAATCAATATTAATCGGCTTACGGCCGATTCCGCGATTGGGCAAATCGGAAGCCGTCAGCTCCTGCACAACGCCCGCCTGAATCAGTTCCGACACAATATTGGTAATGGTCGGCGGTGTCAGCTCCAGCTGCTCCGCAATCTCGACCCGCGAGAGCGGTGCCTGCCGATATAGAATTGTTTTGACTGCCGCCATATTCTGTTTTTTAACCTTGGCCAGATTTCTGCCCTCTAATCCGCTCATCTCTTTATCTCTTCCTATCTTTTTGCTGTTGACTGGATACTTTTAAGAGGATATTCTCTTCGTTACTCACAGTTCCGCAATCTGCTCCGCCGTCAGACCGGTATATTTCACCATTTATACTAAGTTCTTCCTTATTCAGTGCCAGCACCACTGACAGAAATTTCCGCAAGATAATGATTTTCTCCGTCCGAACAATTTCTTAAATGCATAATCATTGCGGACGGTAAAGCCCATGTTATCAATGTTTTTTTGCTTCTCAATCTCTTCCAGTCTTCAAGCTTTCCGGCTGCTGCTCCGACTCTATACTTTTTATTCTTATGCTTCCTCATGCTTTTTTTCTTTCATTATACTAAAATATTCTGTTCGATACAACTATCTTGGCAAAAAAGAAAGTCGTCTTTAGCACATACTCAAAATCGAACATATTTAGATACCCCAAAAGTATGTGCGAAGTTTGCTTCGGTAAGTAATCCGTCTGCATTTGGGAATCAAGCACAAACCCAAAACCGGACATACTTTGTCATCCCAAAAAGTATGTGCAACGTTTGCTCCGGTGAATAAATAACAACCAAAAAATTACAGTTCAGGCAAGCATTACCATCTGCTTGCCTGAACTGGACGCAAAAAAGCTCGGTAAAATACCGGGCTTTTCTTGTTTTTCAATTTTCAGCCAAATACACCGGCCGGCTCTTGTCAAACTGCAATTATCTAAGCAGCTGCAATACGCCCTGCGGCAGTTGGTTAGCCTGAGCCAACATCGATTGAGCAGCCTGAGTCAGGATATTAACTCTGGTGAACTCCATCATTTCCTTGGCCATATCGGTGTGACGAATCCGGGATTCGGAAGCCGTCAGGTTCTCAGCTGAGTTGTCCAGGTTCCGGATGGTGTGTTCCAAACGGTTTTGAACTGCACCTAAGGTTGCACGACGTTCTGCCAACTTAACGATTGCAGTTTCAACCGTACTGATTGCTTTCTGAGCACTGGCTTTGGTCTTTACGGTCATACCGCTGACCTTCAAACCACTTGCCTTGACCGAGCTGATAGTAATCGTGATCTTTTCGGCATCGCTTTTATTAGCACCTACCTGGAAATCTTTTGATTTAAAGGTACCATCCAATAACTTCATCTTATTGAACTGCGTTTTCTCAGAAATCGCGTTGATTTCACCAAGTAACTGATCAACTTCTTTTTGGATTAACTCCCGATCCGTATCCTGATTGGAATCATTGGCAGCCTGAACCGACAGTTCCTTCATTCTCTGCAGCATAGCATGGATTTCATCCATTGCGCCTTCCGCCGTCTGTACAACCGAGATACCGTCCTGGGCATTACGCGAAGCCTGATTCATACCGCGAATCTGTGCCCGCATCTTCTCGGAAATTGCTAAACCGGCGGCATCATCGGCTGCCCGGTTAACCCGGAAACCGGATGATAATTTCTCAGTGGATTTTGCCTGCTGGCTGTTTAAGGTTCCTAATTGTCTGTGGCTGTTGATCGCCATAATGTTTGCATTAATTCTCATTGTTTCTTCCTCCTTGGATTGAAAATGTGCAGCGACTTCCTGTCGCCTGTCAAATTGGCTTTTGGTTTCCTAAGCCCTTACAATATTATTTATCGGTTGTTTCGGTCAAAGCTTAACCCTCTTTCGCAAAATTATTTTTTTTGATCCAGTAAGGCTGACTCAGCCGCCAGCGGAACCGTTTGATACGTCTGCTGCGCCGCCTGTCGGCTTCGGCTTTCCCGAATCAAGTTCCGCTGCTTTTCGCCGAAGCTGCGCAGCCCGACCTGTAACTCTTGATTTTGGACTGTCAGTTTGGCCTGCAGCTTTTGCAGCTCCGCTCTGGCCTGCACTACCCTTTCCAGTTCTGCCTGCCGCTCAGCCGAAAGTTTTTCCGCCGTCGCCTCAATCTCCGCCTGAAGCTGCTCAATCTCCGCCTGCTTCTGCAGGAGCAGGGCCTGTGAGCGTTCCTGTCGGGTCAGATAGCTTTCCGCTTCCTCGACTGTTATTTCTTTTGCCTGCCAGGCCGCCAGCTGCTGCTCTGCCTGGCTTTGGCTTTCCCGCCACAAGGTGGCTTCTTCCGCCAGCAGTTCAAAAAGTCTTGACCAGTTATCCATGTTTCTTTCCTCCTGCGGTTTTTATAAACGACTATGCATATCGCCGGCCCCGCTTACTGCTACATTGCCGCCGGCCGGCAAGCAATTTCTTTCTTCGGCCCAAAACTACCGTCCGCCGCCCAGTTGCTGGGACAGCCAGTTGGATGTGCTGTTCGACTTGGCCAATGCTTTTTCCATGGCTGCAAACTGCTTGCGGTATTTTTCCTCGATATCAATCAGCTTATCCTCCAGGGTCTGGATTTTTCTCTCCATTTGCCGGTAGTCTTCCTGAAGAGCTTTATCGTCATAAAAGCTCATATAGCTGCGCAGGGTGGTTGATTTCATCCGCTCCGACAGCTTATCGCTCAAATTTTTGGCCACCGTCGAAATCAGTTCAGACACTGCTTCCGGATCTTCTTCCAAAGCTGCCTTCAACTTGTTGGGCATATCCGAGCGCTTGCCGCCCAGCTCGCTGTCGCCGTCCACAAACATCAGCGCACCGCTGCCCTGCTTATAATCGCCGGTTAAAATACCCAAACTGCTTAACGCATTGTATTTGCCGTTGCCTTCAACCGTGGTCATGGCAAAGGAAGTCCGAAAATCGCTTAAAATACCTTTCAGGTCTTTATCGCCCTTGAAAACCCGGCCGCGCAGGGTTTCTTCCCACTTTTTAATATCGGCCTCCGACATCCCTTTCTTTTCGGTGTCAACCAAAGGCTCCATATCTCTTTGGCTCCGGGGGACGGAAACATTGACCTTATCCTGCATTTCATTGACCAAAGCGTTATACTTTTTAAAGAAGTCAATGATTTGCTTATAAGCGGCATCCGTATCTTTCGTTACCGATACGGTGGTCTGGCCGACGGATTTTAAGGTTGCTTTCAAGCCGTTGACTTCAACATTATTGCTGTCATTGGTAAAATCCATGCCATTATAGCGATACTTGGCATCCTGCCCTTTCACTTCGTCGGTAGTAAAGCCAAACACCGGTGCCAGCGCACCACCTATGCGAAAGTTTTGCTTTTCTCCGGTTTTCTTGGTAGACAGGAACAGCCGGCCGTTTTTAATATCGGCATTGGCTTCCAGATCAATCTTGCCCTTGGTTTCTTTCTTAATCTTCTCAGCGAAACTTTTCAGCGTATCATCCGCTTCAGCTGTGATATCGATGGTTTGCTCCACACCATGCTCATCCTTATAAGTAATTCTAAGTGGGGCACCGGTAAAGCCCATCTCACCAAAGGTAGTCGACTCCGTCATTGGAGTGCCATCCGGCTTAGTCAGCCTGCCGCTGGCAGTTGCCGCCGTTTTCGCCAGCTGGACGACCTCCAACTCATGCGTACCTTTGGGGGCATTGGCATCCGCCTCCACATCGGCTACCGCCGTGCTGGAACTGCTGACCTTATTTTTGATCAGATTCCCCTTGAGGCGCATTGCCGTCAAATCTTTATTAAAGAAGGAATAGATTTTGGAGTTCATCTTCTTCCATTCTTCCCGGCGATAATCCTTGCTGATATTTCTTTTCTTATAGCGATCGACCCGGTAGCGCTGGGCCGCCATCAGCTTTTCAATCATGCTGTCGGTATCCATACCGGAAGCCAATCCTCCCAGTGTCATTCTTGATACTGCCATTTTGCTTTCCTCCTATCTCTTCTCGTCCAGTAAAATACCTGTCATCTTCCAGACATAGGCCAGCATGTCCAAAGCCTTCTCCGACGGTATTTCCCGGATTACGCTGTCGTCGTTGGTGTTGATCACCTTGACCATGATTTTCTTGGTCACATCGTGAATCGAAAACTCCAACCGCCGGTCATAGGTCTTCAATTTTTGGTTGGCATCCTTGACCTGCTTAAAAATCTCATCCTCCGACATTTCCCGGCGGATTTCCTGGGTTTGAGCCGCTTTTTCGTGCTCTACCTTCATCTTTTCGGCCGATGAGGGTTCCGCTGAAACACGCCTGTCCTCTGCTGCCGCAACTTCCGCCTGAACGCTGGAAGCGATTTTGGGCAGCGTAAACGCTTCCGTACTTCCTTCAATTCTCATAATTCTTCCTCCTTGGATATTGTTGCTTGCTCGTCCTTGTTGAGCGTCTATAATATTATCGGCCGACAGCCGAAAAATCTTAGCTTTTTTTATCAATGCTTATAAATTTCCTATTGCTGTTTTCCCGCTTGGCCAGTAAATACTCGGCCCACTCAAAGTCCTGTGCATCGTCAATATCGACCGACGCATTTTTAGCCATGACATAAGCGTATGTTCCGGCCTGATAATAATTCGTCTGCCGCCGGATAAAATCGGTTCGCCCGATATAGAGAGCGCCGTTAATCCGGTAATAAACCGGCAGCGCCTGCCGGTTGCCGGCCAGCCGGTTCAAATCC
Organism: Lachnospiraceae bacterium oral taxon 500; assembly: GCA_002999035.1. Lineage (NCBI taxonomy): Bacteria > Bacillati > Bacillota > Clostridia > Lachnospirales > Lachnospiraceae > Lachnospiraceae bacterium oral taxon 500. Next base: position 1,209,307 of record CP027241.1, on the reverse strand, counting down.
AGAAAGCCGTCCATCGACTGATTCTCCGGCAGTGTGTTCATCCACAGCGGACTATGTTCGGCAGCACAGACCGCCACGATCATATCCGCCCTTTTTTCGGTCAGCAGCGCATAACCGTTTCGGATATCCTCGGCCGTCCGCAGCGGCGAAGTCGGCTGCAGCAGTGCCACGGTATCAAAGACTTGACCACTGCGTTCATATTTATCCAAAACCATCTTAACGACTTCCCAACTGCCGGCTGTATCGCCGGCTAAACTTTCCGCCCGCAAAAACGGAACGGCCGCGCCGAAGTTTTCCGCTATTTTTGCATACTCCGGCGAATCGGTGCTGACATGAATCTCGGCAAAGCAGCCCGACGCCGCTGCCGCTTCAATCGTATAGGCCAACAGCGGCTTACCGCCCAGCAGCTTGATATTCTTATCTTTCAGTCCCTTTGACCCGCTTCTGGCCGGGATGATTGCTATATTTTTCATCTTCTGTCCTCTTGTTGCCGAATCCGCCGCCAATGGCTGCGGCTGCATTAATTCTCCATTCAACTTTTTTATTTATTACCTTACTCAACTTTCCCATGTTCGCCAGAACAGTCTTTTTTAGACTCGTTGCATGGACAGGAACGGAATGCGATTTGCAAAGCAAATCGCGAGAGTGAGTCCATGCACCCGCTCTCCGAGCGGGATAGAGTCAAAAAAGACTATGGCAGACTGCCCGCCCGGGCAGAAGTGCGAAGCACTTCGATCAGGGGAAAGTTGAGTTACCCTATATACGGTCTTAAAAACATGGACAAATCCCGGCCGGCTAGTTTTTTCTGAATTTCTTCCCTGCCGGGCAAATGCCTGAGATAATCCGCCGCCACTTCATCATTAAACTCGGCATTGACGGTATATTTTATTTCTTTGGTTTTATCCTGCACCACCGGCACAAAGTCAAAAATCTGACCGCTTCGCAGTCTTTCCGTCAGGGAATTATGCGCCGCCGCCACCGCCTGCATCCCCAAGTCAAAGGCTTCTGTTTCTTTTGCTTCCGGCAAAGCATGATACAGCATATCACCGGCGTCTAATCTGGCACTCAGCATATGAATCGTCGCCCCCCACCATTTCTGGATGCCCCAGATAAGCCGCCCAGAAATTGCAGGAACTTCCCCGAAAATACGGGCTAATCCCCATATGGATATTCAGCGCCTTATTTTTTACTAAAAATTCAATCAGTTCGCCTTTAATAAAGCTGGAGCCAAAGACCACATAACAGTCGGAACGCAGCGCTTCCGCCAATGCAGGCAACGGCAGCTGATTCAAATCCTTCATCTTAATCGCCAGCGATTTCACATTCGATGGCAAAAAGCTAACCTGACCGAAAATATTTTTCTCCGCCTGCATTACTCGCTGAAAATATTGCTGCATCACCTCCGAATTATTAAAAAAGTCCTTAACCTGTCCCGGAAAGACCGTATTACATTCCTGCACCGCATAAACCGTTTCGGCAATGCCCGCTAACTTTTTCAATAAATGAATATGCCGTGGCTGATTACTGGTAAATACCGTGATTTTCATGACGCATTCTCCTGATAATATTGGTGTGATCTTCCCGCGGAAAATCCAAAACCGAAGCAAAACCCGGTTCCATATTCGCCCGAAATCCCAGCCGAATTCCCATTTCCCGCATAATTTCCAAGGTCTTGTCATTATAAGAATTTGACGGATAAGAAACCGTTTCCACCGGCTCGCCGATGATTTCCTGCAATACCCACCGATTGGTCGTATATTCCCATTTCTGCCGATCATAACCGGTATCGACTAACGATGTATAATGCGTATGTGAATGCAGGCCGATCACATTGCCCTCGGCAAAAAGCGCCCCTATTTCTTCCTTATTTAAATATACTTTCTTTTCGGTTTCCGCTGCATCATAATCGCGCTGTGCCATCATTTCCGCCATCAACTCATGATACTGAGCTTCGGTCAGCAGCTTATCCCGCACATAGCGAAACAGGCGGTCATTGTCCGTATAAAAGCTAAACTCCCGCAAATAATCCAGACATTCCGGCGCCCTCAGCTTTTGGCCCAAATCGGAAATGCGTTTGCTTTCTTTTAAAACCGCAAAAAAAGCCTGATAAAAATCATCAATTTCCGCAAAACAGGCAAACCGAAAATGCCGGTAAATCTCCAGTTTTTCCGCTTCCCCCAAAAATCTTTGGGTCGGAATAAAGAAAAAAGCAGTTAAGCCCAGCTCTTTTAAAACCGGATACGCCACTTCGTACTGGCACTTTAAGCCATCGTCAAAAGTTAAGCAAACTTCGTCCGGCTGTAATGTGTTCTCCAGTGCCTTCCGCTGCCACTCTCCGGCAGGTAAAAGCTTATATCCCGCATTATCCCTGCCTTTAGTTTTATAGTATTCCAGCAGTTCTCTCAGTTCCCGGGCGCTAATACTGCCTTGTGATTTAATATAATTTGCCTCATCATGAAAATGATGAAACATCACTCCATGTGCTGTCATTTTCTCCTCCTTAATATAAAGCTTTGTGAAAGGCGATTACTCTGCTCTTCCGCAGCCACCGGAAATATTCCCGCTCCCTTCGGCCGTATCGCTTTGCTCCCATTTTCTTATCCGGAATATGTAATGCCTGCCTGCAGCCACGCCTGCTTACCGGTGCTGCCCTTTCCCTATATATCATAAAACCGCTTGGCTGGCGGCTGCGGCTGTACAAAAAAGCGCTTGATTTCTCGAAGGATGCTGTCTGAAGTTTCCTGTCCCTGGCCGTAGGGGGTATTGCGAAAATGGCTGCCGTCCTGATATTCCGGCGATAATGCCTTGGTGATGGCCGCTTTGATGGCTTCGGTTTCCGGCGGACAGTCAATCACCGATTCGGCCCGCAGCCGCCCTTCCTGCCGGCTGCCGATATTGACCGACGGCCGCCCCATGGTCGGAGCTTCTAATATGCCGCTGGAAGAGTTACCGAGCACAGCTTTGCAATATTTCATCGCACTTAAATAACGAAGCTGTCCCAGGGAAGAAAAGAGCTGAATCCTGGTTGGTTCAGCGATTTGGTATTCTTCCCATTTTTGATTGATCCGGCGGCCGGCGGCATCGGCATTGGCCGCAGTCACAATCAACCGGATATCGGGAAAGGCCGCACAGGCTGACAAAAGCCTTTCCGCTTCCTCGGCCGCATCCCCCTGCCCCAAGGTCACCGGGTGATAAGTAATCAAAAAATAAGGCTCGTCCGGCTTAATGCCTAACTCTTTCTCAATCTCCGGCCGACTGAGCAAGGACTGGCGACGAATATTTTCCGCTCCGGTATCACCGACCGCAAAGACCGTTTCCGGCGCTTCCCCCAACTGAATCACCCGCCGGCGATAAGTTTCATTGGCGGTAAAATGCAGCCGGCTCATTTTGGAAATACTATGCCGAAAGCCCTCGTCCAGTGCACCGGCCGTTACCTCGCCGCCGGCCAGATGTGCCACCGGAATTCGCAGCGTATAAGCGGCACTGACCGCCGCAAAAATCTCATAGCGATCGCCCAAAACCACCACCATGTCCGGGGCTAATTCCAGCAAAGCGTCCGTCACCGAAATCATGGTCAATCCCATACTCTTACTGATTCCGGCCGGCGTATCGCTGCTGAGCAGCGTTTCCGTTTTTCGGGTGATGACAAAACCGTCGTTTTCAATTTCCCGGTAGGTAAAGCCAAACTCCGGCGACAGATGCATCCCCAGCACCAAAATTTGAAGTTCTATCTCCGAATCCGCCGCCGCTCTCATCATAACCGGCTTTAACAAACCATATTCCGCTCTGGTCGCAGTTATAAAACAAATTTTTTTCATTTTTTGCTTCCTTTTAAAATCATGCTCAGCGATTTCACATCCGGCTTTTCTCTCAAGCCTTGTTTCGTTCAGAAACTGGGGGAATTCTTATTTCAGGCAAATCTGCTCGTCCGGCGCAAAATCTTTGATTGCTTTTTGTCCCAAAACCTCATACCATTGCATTGGACTGATACCCGCGCCGGCTCTTTTGACCGTAATGTTTTTCGGAGTAAAAGTTTCACCGGCAGCAATCGCCCCGGCCGCCACAATACATTTACGAGCAGCCCGGCGGTTTTCCAGTTCGGCCTGGCTTGGCCTTTTCTCGCTGCTGCCCAGACAAAGCTCAACTCGGCGTACCGCTTTGACCATCTCGGTTAACTCGGCCGGTTCCAAACTGGCCTTATGATCCGGTCCGGACATGGTTTTATCCAAAGTAAAATGCTTTTCCAGCACAACCGCCCCCAGCGCCGCTGCTGCAATCGGCACGACAATCCCCTCGGTATGATCGGAATACCCGACCGGACGCCCCAGTTCCGCTTTCAGTGTCAGCATCGCTTGCAGATTGACGCTCTTATCCGGAGCCGGATATTCGGTCGTGCAGTGCAGCACCGTAATTTCCTGCCCATTCTCCAAAACGGCCAGCGCCGCCCGAATCTCATCCATTTCCGCCATGCCGGTCGACAGAATCATCGGCTTTTGCAGGGCGGCAATTTTTTCCAAATAAGGGAGATTGGTAATCTCGCCGGATGGAATTTTCCACACCGGCAAACTGAGGGATTCTAAAAAATCAATGCTTTCCAAATCAAAGGCGGTCGATAAAAATAAAATGCCGATTTCCCGGCAATAGGCCTGCAATTCCCGAAAATCGGCATAGGACAACTCCAAACGGCGCAGCATTTCCGCCTGACTTTCTTCCTTGCCGATATTCACCGTCTGATAAGCAGCTTGAGCGGTGCTCGCCGCTACCAGCTTGTCGGTTCGAAAGGTCTGAAACTTAACGGCATCAGCCCCCGCTTCTTTGGCTTTGTCCGCCAGCTTTTTGGCTAACGCCAGTTCGCCGTTATGATTGACGCCCGCTTCGGCGATAATAAATACTTTTTGCTTCATTGCGCTGACCTCCTGTTCTTTTCCGCCGCGAATGTCCTGCCATCAGCCGGATGCAGCGACACTGTCCGCACTGCTCCGACCACCGCAAACGCTTATCCTTTCCGCTTCGGCCGTGCCGGTACGCCCAACATCATTTCTTCCGCCGCCGTATCGCAAACTACAACCGCTCCGGCTCCGACTACTGCCCGGCGGCCGATGGTCAGTCCCTGCAGCACGGTTGCCCCCACGCCAATCAGACTTTCTCCGCCGACTGTCACCCGGCCGCAAACTTTGGCCTGCGGGCCTATCACCGTAAAATCCTCTATTTTGACATCATGTCCTAAAAAACAGCCGTAATTGAGGAGATTAAAATCCCCCAGTTCCGCCCCAATGGAAATTGACACATTTTCCTGAATAATATTGCCCATGCCTAATCGAATATTACGCAGATTCACATGAGGGTGAACAAAATTGGGGTAAACAAAATTGGGAATTGTCTTTATTTTCTGATATATCTTTTTTATAACCATTGGGCTGCCTATCGGAATCGCCGCCCCCAAAAGCGGAAAACGCCCGGCAAAGGCCGCCAAATCCGCTTCGGCAATAACCGGCACAGCGCCGCTCCATTGCCCGGCGGTTTCCTCATTTTCCGCCGCCACAGCCTGCACCTGATACACCGGCTGACGGCAGGCCAAATTAATTTCTTCTATTAAATAGATAAGTTCCCGGGCCACATCACCCGTCCCTAAGATTACCACCGGCAGGCCTTGCCACTTCATTTTTCCATCTCCAGTCCGGTCAGCATTTTCTCCATTTTTTCCATTTCTTCAATCTGGCCCATATCCAGCCATTGGTCAGCCTCAACCGTGTAAACACCAACCCGCTCTCCTCTTTGTTGGCAATCGGCGATAATCTCCGGGAAACTGATCGGAACATCTTTCTCCAGGCGCTCAATCACCACCGGCTCGACCACATAAAAGCCGGTATTGGTTAAAAACGACAGCTCCGGCTTTTCTTTCATCGTTAAAAGTTTCCCCTGCTCACCGGCTTCCACCACACCATAGGGAATCTTCATATTTTGGCGGGCGCAGACCATGGTAATCCGATTGCCCGCCTCCTGATGGCAGCGGTAAATCTGCTCATAATCGGCTTCCACCAAAATATCACAGTTGGTCAGGAAAAAAGTTTCCGTAATCTGCCCGGCCAAAAGCTGCAAGCCACCGCCCGTACCCAGCGGTTTGTCTTCATCAATATAATAAATCTGATAGTTTTTATTGTTCTCGCTGAAATAGGCCTTAATCATGTTTTTCTTATGATTGACCACCAGGTAAAAGGAATTTACACCAAAGCTGTGAAAACGGTTCATGATATGCTCGGCAATCGGAATCTCACCGATGGGAATCAGCGGCTTGGGCAATATCTTGGTATAGGGGTACAGCCTGGTACCAAAGCCGCCGGCCATAACTACTGTCGGAATCAGAAGCTTTCTGCCGGAACGAATTTCTTCATTGTTCCACAAAAAAATACTGACAATTCTCCGCTCATCCGCCAGCAGAGGAATGGCATCCACTTCCCATTCTTTCAGCTTCCGGTAAGCCTGCTTTCTTTCTTCCGCCGGAAGCCATTTGGGCCGATAGTTGGCCACTTCTTTAACGGATTTTTGTAAGTTTCCGTTTTTTAAAATCCAGCGGCGGATATCACCATCGGTTACTGCCGCCAGGAGCCGGCCGTTTTCCGCGACAAATAAAGTTTTTTTGCCCAAAGTATCCAGCCTTTGCATTGCGTCAATAATCCGAAAGCTTTCCGGGATTAAAAAGTCCTTGATCTCCATACGCCCTCCTATCCATTCCCTTACATCATAGCCACGACGGCCGATTACTTTATACTCCCGCAATCATCGCCAATACTCGTAACTTATCCCGCTCCGCCGTTCCTTTCCTCTCTATTTCCCTGCCGGGCAATTGTCAGCCCCCGTCCGCAAGTCTCGCTTGTTCCCAACGCCGCCGCAATCACTGCCAATACTCGCAACTCGCCCCGCTTCTTCGGCCGTGCCTTTCCTCTATTTCCCTGCTTGACAAATGACGGCAATGACCCGATCAACATCGGCTGCGGTCAAGTTCGTGCTGCATGGCAGATTCAGTACGCGGTCACGATAGCTGACGGCTTTTTCGATTTGATATGTCCGGCTGCCCTGGTAGGGCTTTTGCTGATGAATCAGGCCCCAAATCGGCCGGGTTTGAACTTTCTGTTCCATCAGGTACTGCATCAGGTCTTCCCGGCTCAGCGGAAATTCATCTGTCAAATACAGCGAGTAAAACCAATAATTTGCCCGAATATCGGGCCGGAAATCCAAGAACTTTAAACCCGGCAATTCCCGAATGGCTTTTTGATAGCGCTCATAATTTTCTTTTTTATGCCCGATAAAGCTCTCTAACTGCTCTAACTGCGCCAAGCCCAGCGCCGCCTGTAAATTGGTCAGCCGGTAATTGTAACCGATCTCATCATGCTCAAACCGTACCTCATCCGATTTGGCCTGCTGCGTCAAATGTTTAGCATGCAGCCGGTCTGCTTCCGACCGGGCAACCATCATCCCGCCGCCGCCGGTAGTAATGATTTTATTGCCATTAAAGGAATATACCCCGAAATCCCCGATGGTACCGGCGTAGCGGCCGGCGTAACGCCCGCTCAAAAAGCGGCTGCCCAGCGCTTCGGTTGCGTCCTCAACCACTTTTAAACCATATTTTTCCGCCAGCGGCATTAACCTGTCCAAATCCGCCAGATTGCCGAAAATATGCACCGGCACAACCGCTTTCACCGGCCGGCCGCCGGCCCGGTGGATCAGCTGACCGTCCTTCCAGTCACATTCCTCACGGCAAAAGCGCTCCAGCTTTTCCATGTCCATACATAAGCTGTCGTCGCAGTCCATAAAAATCGGCTCTGCGCCCAAGTATTTGACCGGATTAACCGCCGCAATAAAGGTCAGCGTCGGGACAATGACCGCATCGCCCGGCCCTACGCCGCAAAGCTGTAAGCCGACATGCAGGCCGGCTGTTCCGCTTTGACAGGACACCGCTCCGCTCACGCCCAGATATTCCGCTATTTTTTGCTCAAAATCACCGACATACGCTCCGGCCGTCGATACCCATTCCCCAGTCACGGCGGCGGTAACGTACTTTAATTCATTCCCTTTTAAGTTCGGTACTGATAAAGGAATCCATGTTTGATTCATAGTTTTTCCTTTCCGTATATAAATGTCATTCAGAATACGAGATTGCCCCGCTAACGCTCCTGCAGCTCCTGCCGGCAATATTCGTAAGCCACAATTATTAACACATCAAAAAATGATAAATTCTTTCACCGAATTTTCATACTTCTTAAATGTTATAAATATTGACCTTATCGCGGTCAAGGTGATGCCGGAAAAACTCAATCGTTTCCGCCAGACCCGCCGCTAAGTCATAGCGCGGCTGCCAGCCGGTCATCGCTTTAATCTTTTCATTTGAACCCAATAGCCGGTTGACCTCACTTTTCTCCGGACGCAGCCGCTCCTCATCACACGCAATCACTGCCTGCGGATTAATCTGCCGGATCAGCTCCTCGGTTAACTGACCGATGCTGATTTCCTGCCCGGTCGCAATATTGATCTCCTCGCCGATTGCTTTTTCGGCAGCGGCAATCGCCATAAAACCGGCCACCGTATCCTTCACATAATTAAAATCCCGCGTCGGCGACAGCGCTCCCAGCTTAATTGTCTGACAGCCGCTGAGGAGCTGGGTGATAATCGTCGGAATCACCGCCCGCAGCGACTGCCGCGGCCCATAAGTATTAAACGGCCGGACAATCGTGACCGGCAGCTGAAAACTGCGGTAAAAAGACTCCGCCAAACGATCTGCTCCGATCTTGGTAGCAGAATAGGGCGACTGCCCCTGATAGGGATGCTTTTCATCAATCGGCACATACTGCGCCGTGCCGTAAACTTCGGAAGTTGATGTAATCAGCACCCGCTCCGGCTGATGATCCCGAGCCGCCTGCAAAACATTTAAAGTCCCTTTGATATTGGTATCAACATAAGCATCCGGCGAATGATAACTAAAGGGAATCGCAATCAGCGCCGCCAAATGATAAATCACTTCCCGACCCTGCATTGCCGTCCGAACACCATTCGGGTCGCGAATATCGCCGGCAAAAATCTCAATCTCCTTTAAAATCTCCGGAGGCAGGCTGTCCAGCCAGCCCCAGGAATTAAATGAATTGTAGTAAACAAACGCTTTTACTTCCTGACCGGCTCTGACTAACTCCTCCGTCAAATGACTGCCGATAAAGCCGTCCGCTCCGGTTACCAATACTTTGGCCATATGCTTTCCTTTCTGATTTTATCATCATTCCGCGCCCGGCTGCAACACACAGGTTGCTGTGCAGGCGCGTAATCCGCCGGCAAAAAGGCGAAACCCTTTTGTGCCGATAAGTGAAAAGTCTATTCTAAGCAGCGAATCCTCAGTCCCTAATCGTTTCGCAGCAGCGCGCCAGTTCGCGCAGGTCAGACTCCAGTTCAAAATGCAGCAAATCGGCAATATAAATCACATCCTCTTCGGCCAAGGGCTTTTGAAAGAGTTTTAAATCCGCTTGCAGTCTGCTATAAAGTTCTTCCACTGCCGCCGCTTGCTCCTCCCTGCCCGGCTGTGCCTGAAGAAGTGAGTGCAAAAGCTCAACCGCGGCAAAATCCGCCGAAACTTTTTCAAATATCGCGCTCAGCCCCGGCCAATTCTCGCCGGATGCCTGTTCGCCATAAAATGAGTCGCTTAAACGCAGTGCTTCCTCCGCTCCGGCCTTGGCGGCTGCCGCCAAATCGCCGGCGGCAAAAGCAGTATACTCGGCCAAAGTCAGGGCCATCACCTCTATTGTTTGCAGCTTTCCCTGCCGCTCCACTAGGTACTCGGAAAAGTTTTCCCAGACTTCCTCACCGTCCGCTATGATATAGTTGAGCAACAGCCCCTGCTTTTCCAGCTCCGCTTCTATTTCCTGCCAAATCTGCTCAGCCGTCCAGGTACCATATTCTTTTTCGGTTTGTCTGATGGATAGCTTCATTTCTTCTCCCCTTCCCGCACATAATCCTGCATCGCAGCTTCCATTTGCTTATAGTCTTCTTTCAGTTTTTTATATGTCGGCTCATATTCGGTTAAAAACCGATTAAATTCCTGCCAAATTGTCTGCGCCTGCTCCGCCGGATCTTGAATTTCATTAAAATATTCAATTTTGTCTACCAGATTTTTATATCCCACTTCTTTTATCGGCATCACAAACAAAGTGCTGAAAAGGTTTTCTTCCAGCCGTTTCAAAGCCAGATTTAATTTAACATAGCTTTTGCGCAGACGGTCGTAGTGCCCTAATTTCCGTTCTTTTTCAATTTCCTTAAGAATCGTTTTGCAGCTGGCAATATAGCGCTCTAAAATATCCCGGTCAGCGGCTACTTCTTTTATCCTTTTTGCCATATATTTCCGGTCATATTCGCCTTCGGCCTTTTCATCCCAGTGAAAATCAATGTCGTTTTCCGGCATCGTCTTCATCAACTCTGATAACTCTTTAAACCGGGTTCCTTTGATAGCCACCCCGCCTTGAGTGGCATTATATACTTCAACCTCGCCCGGCCCCCATAAGGAAAGCAAATCTTCAATATCTTCTTTCATGGTCACATAAATGGAAGCTGTCCGCATGGTATTGCCGTAAACATCTTTTGCCTCAACCGAATATTGCTCACCTATCTTATCACTGTCAATATAAGAAATCCCGGAACTATAAACCTTGCTTCCTTTGATTCCCAGATTTTGACCAACCAAAATAATCCGGCCAAACCCTAAATAGCGGAGTGTATCCAGCGCCAAAACCGAAATCGTGCGCCCTACTCCGACCTCCGGCAGCGGTTTTTTGCCGATTAAAAAATAATTCTGCTGAGTCGCGCCGACAGACAAAATCGAAAAGGTTTTTCCCGGATATCCCTGCAGCGACTGATAACCGATCTCTGTTCCGTAAAACAGCGGAATCTCGATGATGTTGCGATCTTTGATTTGCTGCAGCACCTTTTGGTTTGCCGGCGTCGGGTCATAGGAAAATACCGCATCCGGATAAATGTCTTTGGCTAACAGCGCGTTAATCGCACTGCCGACCGCAAAAATACCCGCCATCTTTTTCGCTTTAATGATCCGCAGATTTTCAATTTCTTCATCCAGCGATGGCCCGGCCGCTACTAAAATCGCGGTTTTGCCGGCAAATTGGGTTAAATCCTGCCAAAATAAATTAGGCCCTGTCAAAATTGGCTTCATATTAATCATGATCGATTCAATCATCGGTTTACTCAATATCAGTCCGCCGATTGCCGAATCCTTTTCTTTTTTATATGTGAGCAAATATTTTTCATAAAACTCCTGCCGTTTTTCCTTAAAGAAATGAACATAGCTCTTTAGAAAAAAGAGGACATTTTGCCGATTGAACTTACGACCGAACTCAGCCAGCGTTATTTCCATTCTTTTATAGTCTGTTTCCACGCCGTTTAAGTTTTTAAGCTGCATATCCTTCAGCTCATTTTGCTCTAAAAAACGATACAGAATCTCCTCATCCGGCTCGACCAAAAAATATTTAATCCCCGGATAGCGGCGCAAAACCTCTTTGATATGATAGCCCAGGCCCACTCCAAAAAAAATAATACTGCTTTCATTATTTAAGTCGGAATATGAATCAACTAATTTTTTAGCCTCATATTCCGGGTTATACCGCGAAGTCAGGTAATACTCCCGATTATCCTGGGTCAGCACCAAAGCTTTTTGCCCGTTCTCCGCTTTTTCAATCCGGGTGCGGCCAAGACCCTCTTTTTCCAGTTTTTCCATCTGCTCCAGCAAGGGAGCATTCAATTCTTTCATCAAAGCTTTATTATAAATGGACAGCATATTCTCTTTCCTTTCGGCAGCTCTTTCATCATCAATCTTAGTCCCTTATAGTATCGGCTGTTTCACGGCAAAGTAAAGTCCTCGCTTTCCTATATTCATTTTTTCCATTTGCTTCGCTGATTTTACGACCGCTTTTTTACGAGGTTCCGGTCAAAATCCCTGCCTTTCCACCGTTAAATTGCCGAAAGCCTTGCGCCACAGCTTGCTTTTGCTGGCCAGCCACCGGTTCAGCGCCGGCGGAAAGGGAATCAGCCATATTTTTCTTGTTCCGGCTGCCATCTGCATCAGCTCGGTTGTCGAACGATAAACCCTGTCCTGCGGGTGAAAAATTCCGCCTGCCCGGGAATCGATGACTGCACGTAAAAACCGGCATAGATTTTGCAGGGAAATCACGCTCTTTTGATTTTCAATCTGGGGAAACAGAGGCAGCACCGCTGCCAGCCTTTGCAGCTGCCGGTAACTGCCTTTGGCCCTCTCGCCGTATACCATCGGCGGGCGGACAATCGTGACCGTAAAAGCATCATCGGCCATCGGCAGCAGGCTTTGCTCCGCCAAATATTTGGAATGCCCGTAATAGGTTTCCGGGCTGGGCCTTTGTCCGGCTGTAATCCGTTCCTGTCCGCGCCCGTACACGGCCAGACTGCTTAAAAAAATATAATGGTTCACCCCGGCCGCTTTGGCCTTTTCGGCAATCTGTACCGGCAAAATTGCGTTGGCCTGCAAGTACGCCGGCCAGCCCAGCTTTTTTTCGTTTTTATGGACCAGCGCCGAACAAACCACCACCACATCATAACCGGAAAAATCCATATCCTGCCATTCGCCGTTTTGACCGCTGACACTGTCAACCGTCCAAAGCCGACACTTTTCCGAATCCCATCGTTTTACTTCCGTTTGGCCGGCCACTTTATTTGGCTCCGGCCCAAACTCTTCTTTTTTGTTCGTTTTTTGAACACCGGGTTTTTGGTCTAAATAATTTTTACATTCCTGTTTTTCCGCCGCCGATGATAATTCCAGAAAGTTTTTCAGATTTTTACCGATATAGCTGTTTTTGCCGATAATCAAAATCCTGTACATCTCGTTATCCCTTAATTCCTTCCCCGGTTATGACTTTACCGGCCGTCATAAAAAAGATTTTCAGGTCAAACCGCAAACTGATCCGCTTAGCATATTCTGCATCCAGCCGAATCTTTTTGACCAGCGGGATTTCGTCCCGGCCGTTGACCTGTGCCCAACCGGTCAAACCCGGCCGTAACCGGTTGACGCCGTAAAGTTCCCGGCCGGCAATCAGGTCAAACTGATTCCACAGCGCAGGACGCGGGCCAATCAGCGCCATCTCTCCCTTTAAAATATTAAAAAACTGAGGCAACTCATCCAGGCTCGTCCGCCGCAGCCACCGCCCCAGCGGTGTCACATACCGTTCCGGATCTGCCAGCAAATGTGTCGGCATATCCTGCGGCGTATCTATCCGCATCGTCCGAAACTTTAAAATCTCAAACTCCTTCTTATTCCGGCCAATCCGTCTTTGCCGGAACAGCGCCGGCCCCGGCGAAGTCAGGCGCACTAAAAACGCCAGCAACACCAGCAGCCAGCCCAGACCAATCAGTCCGACCAGCGCCAGACCAAAATCAACCGCCCTTTTACCGTATTTTACATACATAAAAGTTCCTCTCTCCATCGCTGTTCTCTTATCTTCGTTTTAAGCCCATAAGACATTCTCTCCCCAGCATCGCTCCTTAATCCGCTCCCCTTATCCTTGTTCGTCTTATTTAAGTCCATAAAACATTCTTTCCCCAGCATCATTCCTTTTCAGGACGGAGCGTTTTATTTTGACACGCAGTTCAATTGTTCGAAATTTGAACAAATGTCAAATAAACTGCGCCCGTTTCCGTTTCCCTTAATCTTAGCTTTATACGCTTACTCTAATACGCTTTCTTTTTTGCGCACCTGATAATTCATCGCCAGACCAACCCCCATCAGCGCCCAAAAAACCGGTGCCACTGTAATCGTCGAATCATTAAAAACCGATGAAACCATATAGCCCAAGCTCCCAATCAGCACCGCCGCACCGGTTTGACTGTAATAATCCTCAAACCGGCTGCGCCAGTAAAGCCGAATACTGCTCAGCAAATACATCAGATAAAAGGCCAGCACCGCCAGCAGCGACAGACCGCCGGTCTGAACGGCAATTTGCAGATACAGATTGTGCGGCCGGGTAATCAGCACATTGTCAAAATTATTATGGACTTTGCCCAAATAATCATGCTGCGGAAAAACCAAAGTAAAACTATCCGCGCCCGAACCCAAGAACAAATATTTTTTCAGCAGCGGGAAAGTTCTTGACCAAATATAGCCACGATAAGTGGCAAAGCTCTCGTGATTTTGAAACAGCCCCTTTTCAATCTCCACCACCCGGTCGGCTTTGCCGTAGGGCGTAACATAGTAAAATCCGGTCGCCTGATAATAAAAATGCCAGTTCTTGCCGGCAATCAGCCATGCCATTTCCGCTTCGCCCGTACCGTCCGGAAAGATTTGCAGCGGAATCTGCTGCCAGCTTCCCTCCTGCCAGGTATAAGTTTGCGTGGCCGCATCAAACTGAGCCGGAATCTCCCGGCCGTCTGCCGCCAGCAGTCGAAAACCGCCCGGTGCGCTACTGTCTGCCACTAAATCAGCCGTTTCTCCCTGATAGGTTAAACGAATCTTATTTTCATCCGCTGTCAGCGCCGACAAAGCATATTCCGGGTTGGTCGGGAACCGGAGCGCCGCCCCCAGCCTTTCAAAAAAGCTGTTGCCCATCAGCGCGATCATGACTGCCACAAAAACCGCTGCCCCAGTCAGGCCCAAAACTGTAACTTTTTTATTTTCCCTTAATTTCCGCCGGTAAACCAGCAGCATCAAAAACACCGAAAAAATCAAAGTGATAAATGCCGTCTTCGAGCCGGAACCCACCAGACAAAGCAAAAGCCCCAAAATCAAAAGGCCGTACCAAATCCGCATTTTTTTATCGGCGCGGCTGATTAGCAGAGCCGCCATTACCGGCAGCAGCAAAGAAACATATTGGCCGACGTAGTTCGGGTTGTAGAGTGAAAGATACACCTGATTGGGCGGAAAAGTAAACTTGAGTTCGCCGCCGCCGGGTAAGATCAGGCTTTGGCCAAACTTGGTCCGAAAGAAATCATGGCCGCTAAACTGCAGCACTCCCAGCAGGCACATAACGGAAATCCCCACCAAAAATCCGGTTTCCAGCAGTTTCATGCTTTTTTCACTGCCCGCCGCCCAGAAAGTATAAATCACAATTACGCCGTACGATAAAAGGACAAAAAGCGACTCAAACTGTTCATGCGCGCCGCGGTAGCCATAGGACGCATAAGGCGAAACTACGGTTGAAAGAATCGCCAGCGCCAAATAGGCCAGCAGCGCAAAAAGTGCCTTATCCCATTTCCATTTGCCGTTTTCCGTTAAAAAATTATCCGGCAGTATGCCGCGTCCCCCAAACACTTTGCCGGCATAGTAACAGGTCAATACAAACATCACGATTGCCGCCAAAATAAGCGCCTGCTGCTTGATCATCAAAAACAGCTCGACTCCTTCCTCCTGCCCGCTAAACCAGGCAAATTGCGATAAGCCGAGCGGGTAGGTTCTGACTCTGACCAAAAGCGGAACCACCGCCATCACCAGGATTACCGGCAAAACCAACCACCGCGGCATTTCTGCCGCTGGCCGGCTGCCGGCCCGCTTTGCCTTTGTTTTTTCTGAAACTGCTTTATTTTTCTGACGATATGCCATCGTTTTATCCCTTCCTTTAATAATCATTCCTCAACCGGCAATAAGCAGCCCGCAGAAAGCCAAATACTTTCCGGCGGCAGACCGGTTTTCACACTTTTGATACTGATATCATTATATAAGATAATCCTTTCTTTTTCAATTCCTATCTTAAAAAAGCCTTCCCCAGGCAAGCTCTTTGCACACTCCAACCATAACTTCGCTTGCCTGAACTGCAAAAAAACAGCCTTATTGAAATTATCTTTTTCAATAAGGCTGTTTTCGTGAGTCATCAGGGGTTCGAACCCTGGACACCCAGATTAAGAGTCTGGTGCTCTACCAGCTGAGCTAATGACCCATCTTATAAACTTTTCTGACTCCGAATCCAAAACCAATTTGATATTCAGAGGTAATGCCCAGAGGCGGAATCGAACCACCGACACGAGGATTTTCAGTCCTCTGCTCTACCGACTGAGCTATCTGGGCGAAGTAGCGGAGGAAGGATTTGAACCAACGACCTTCGGGTTATGAGCCCGACGAGCTACCAGACTGCTCCACTCCGCGATGAATAAAATGGAGGGAGACGGATTCGAACCATCGAAGCATAAAGCAACAGATTTACAGTCTGCCCCCTTTGGCCGCTCGGGAACCCCTCCATAAGCCGACAATCGGAATCGAACCGATAACCTGCTGATTACAAATCAGCTGCTCTGCCAATTGAGCCATGTCGGCAATCGTATGGGCGCTACAGGGCTCGAACCTGTGACCCCCTGCTTGTAAGGCAGGTGCTCTCCCAGCTGAGCTAAGCGCCCTTAAAAAAGCTCTGGGATTAATAAGAAAAACTTCTTATTCACGACCCAAAGGGGACTCGAACCCCTGACCTCCGCCGTGACAGGGCGGCGTTCTAACCAACTGAACCATTGGGCCTTTTTTGCTAACCTTTGTGGTCAAGCAACATAGTAGATTATACTAAAGAACTTATGACTTGTCAAGAAAAACATTTACTTTTTTGAATTTAATATATTTTAAATTTTTTATTAATATTTCTTTTAAAAATTTTGTTCCGCCAAATCGTTGAAACCACTTATTTAGTGGCCGTTTGAGCAATTCATCTTTTTTCTGCCCTGACGGACAACCCGGCCTGATTGAATGCTTCGCATTTCTGCCCGGGCAGTCTGCCCCAAAAGGCCATTTGGCCGAACAGAGAAAAGCCGAGTAAGTAATTCGCCGAAATAGAGCATATTCTCCCATTTCGGCGAATTGCCAAAGACTTACCTAACCCCGGCAAGCGGCCGCAATTTATTCGGCCGGCACGGTATAGCTTAAGCTCAAATCAGCAAAAGCCTCTTCATCAAACTCAACATTGTAATTTTTCTTCATTTCCTCGTACTTCTTCTGAAACTCTTCCATTTTCAGTTCGTCCTCATACTGGGAAATAATCTGCTTACGCAATTCTTTGGCCTGCTCGACCTGTTCCGGCGTTGAAGCCATCTCTTCTTCCAATTTAATAATATGATAACCAAAGGTCGTTTCCACTAAGCCGCTGATTTCACCCGGCTTTAATGCAAAAGCAGTGTCCTCAAACTCTTTCACCATTTCGCCGCGGCCAAAAGTATATTCGCCGCCGTTCTCCTTGCTGCCCGGATCATCGGTGTAAGTCTTGGCCAACTCCGCAAAGTCTTCTCCGGCCTTAGCTTTGGCCAAAATTTCCTCCGCTTTCTTCTTGGCTTCCGCTTTCTGCTCCTCTGGCAGCGGCTTCCGGTCCGAGTCCAAAGTGCTGATTAAAATATGTCTGGCTCTGACCCTATCATAATAATGCTCATCTCCGGACGCCTCCAGTTTTTGATAAGTGCTGTCCGCTTCATATTTTTCCTTGAGTTTAGCCTGGTCAACCGGATAATCCTTCATTTCATCCTGGAAAACCTTGCCGCCCAATGCCTGCGATTGCAAAAAGCGCTCAAAAATCTCTCTGTTAAATCCGTAATAATCCTTTATCTTCTGCGGCAGGGATTCTAAAATTGCATCAATATCGGCAAAAGCCTCGGTTTTTTCTTCCTCGGTTAAAGTAATATTCCGTTTTTTGGCTTCCTCGTTTAAAATCGCCACATATGCCAGTGTATCCTTCAACCGCTCCAGCTGCAAGGCCTCAAAGGTTTTCCCTTCCTGCACCTCGTTCACCCAAATTGTCGCTCCCCCCAGTCTTTCCACGTTCATCTTGGTGGTGTAGACATAAACATTGGCTTCCGCCTTGGTCATCTGATAATCACCGACCGTTAAAACCACCTTATCATTCGGCAGCTTTCCCGGCTCAGGGGTCTTGGCGTCTTGCTTGTCTTTATCCTTCTCTGCCTGATTTTCCTGCTTGCTCTCTTCTTTTGCCCCGTTTTCTTCTTTTTTTCCGCATCCCGCTAAAATACTGACTGCCAGCACCAACACCAGTGCCAGACTCATCCACTTTTTCATCTTTTGCTCCTTTGCTTTCTTTGTTTTTGATTATCGTTCCTATGCCATATCCTCCGAGGACAATTTCGTCACCACCCGGATGTCTTCCCCAGCCGGCAAATCAATTCCGTCTTTTTGCCAGGAAGGTAAATTAATGCCGTTGTTCCGGCAGGTCTGCGGCTCCGTGCAAAGAATTTCACCGTTTGCACCGCTGTTCCAGACCACAAAATAATGGAAAATATCATCGACCTCATACACCGTCTGCGCCTTGTAAGCCGGATAGGTGATGATTGCTCCCCGAAAGCCGAAACTTTTCATCTGGTAAACATTATCGAGCACCTCCGCCAGCGGTGAAAAACCGCTCTCGGCCGCCATCGCCGCAATTTGGTCGCCGGCCACATAGCTTTCCGTGCCCAAAAGCCGGTCATCTAACTGTACCCGGGCTTTAATCGACAAGCGGACATTCATTGCCACCGACTGCTGCCGATCCGGCATCAGCGGAAAGGCGGTATGATACGCCAGCATCACCGGCATCGTTTGATTGCTTTGATTGGTAATGGTCAGCGTCGTCTTTAAACCCTGCCCGGTCAGCTCATAAGCCTTGCGAATCCTGATTTTATGCGGAAAATAAATAAAATTAGCGTCATTTTCATCAAAAACATATTCCAAAATGACTTCCGCTCTTTCCGGCGTATGCTGCTCCGCAGCCACCCGGTAATCCGCCGTCTTAAAGAAGCCGTGGATATGGTTATTCCGCGCCGGCTCATTAACCGGCAGCCGGTACTGACGGCCGTCATAAAGAAAGCTTCCGCCGTCAATTCGGTTGGGCGGGAACAAAAACGGCATGCCATATGTCGTCGGCCGGTTTTTCAGCGCTTCCCGGTCATGACTTCCCTTTAAAATCTCTCTTTGCTGCTGATGATCATAAAAATAAATCACATTTCCACCCAGCTCCGGCAGAATATGCGCTTCATACTTGCCCGCTTTTAACGTAATATATTCCATAAATCCCCTTTCATCCTGCCCGGGCAGCTTGTTTGCCGCCGGTATGGAAACAGGCATACACGTCAAAATCCCGGCCGCCGCCAAAGCAGCCGGAAAAACCTATCCGCTTTCCTTGCCCGGCCGAAATGCGCCCTATTCCCTCAAAAATGATTTCTCATCGGCAAGACACACTCGTTAGCCGATTACTTGCTTTATCATACACAAGCAAGCCCAAAAAATCAAGGGAGTTTCCAATTAAAATATCGTTAGAAAGTAAAAAACCGCCGAAGCTCGGCGGTTCCTTATTAATCTTCAATATACGGCAACAGGGCCACATGCCTTGCTCTTTTGATCGCCGTGGTCAAAGTTCTTTGATCCTTGGCGCATACGCCGGTGATGCGGCGAGGTAAAATCTTACCGCGTTCGGAAATGAAGCGGCGTAATTTATTCACATCTTTATAGCTTAATTTCTCGCCGTTTTCTTCACAAAAAGAACAAGTCTTTTTCTTCATCGGTCTTTGCTGCTTTTTCTGAAAAGCCATCTTTTGCTCCTCCTTCTAATTTAGAAAGGAATATCATCATCATCGAAATCGTCTCCGATCGGCGCAAAACCGTCATCGGCCGGAGCGGCCGACTGCGGCCTTGAACTCGGGCGGGAAAATCCGCTGTCCTGATTTCCTTCAAAGCTTTTTTTACTTTCGGCAAAATGCTGCTCCTCGGCAATAATATCGGTGGTATAACGGGTAATCCCGTCTTTTTCATAGCTGCCTGTCTGCAAGCGTCCGACCACTACAACCTTCATGCCTTTTTTAAAGTATTTTTCCGTAAACTCAGCCGCTTTGCCAAAAGCGACAATATTAAAAAAATCTGCCTCCGGATCTCCGTCCCGGCGAAACCGTCTGTCTACTGCCAGTGAATATCTGGCCACCGCAATCGAGTTTGCCCCTTGGGAATACCGGACTTCCGGATCTCTGGTTAATCTGCCCATCAATATGACTTTATTCATACCGCCTTATTCTCCTTCCTTCACAATCAAATAGCGAAGAACAGGCTCAAGGATACGGACACGGGATTCAATTTCCGCCGGCGCCGATGATTCTGCTTCAAAATGAATGAAGTAATAAAATCCTTCATGCATCTTTTGAATCTCATACGCCAAACGCTTCTTTCCCCAGTCCTCAACTTCTCCGATCTTGCCGTTAAATCTTTCAACAATGCCTTTTACTGCCTGCAGCGCATTGTCTCTTTCTTCATCCGATAAACGGCCGTTGATAACAAGAGCTAATTCGTATTTATTCATTTTACACCTCCTTACGGTCTGCGGCCCCTATATAGGAGCAAGGACAAGTTACTGCCTGATTGTATGCTGCCGGCCTGCTGTACTTGTTTTCACAATCAGCGCCGGTGGTTAAAGCAAGCAACATCAACTTATGAAGTATACCATAGCTTGTTTTAAATTGCAAGACGTAAATAATTTATCCTTTTGCCTAAATTTTAACGATTCCCCCGCCTTCCCGCCATTTGAACTGACTTAAAGTTTAAAAATTACCTCATTCTCCTTTTCCCGCCCAACAAAATATTTTTCCTTTCCACTTAGAAAAGCAAAAATACGACCTCGATTTTCCCATGCTGGCCGCAAAAGCTCCAGACAAGGAAAAATCAAATTACGGAATAGCTATCCTTACTCTTAGTCTACCACACTTCCATAAAAAAGTCGTCCGCAATTTGTGGAATTTAAGGAAAAATTTTTAAAAAAAGTCGTCTGTAGCACATACTCAAAATCAGGCATATTTTAATGCCCCAAAAGTATGTGCAAAGTTTGCCTCGGCGAGCAATCAGTCTGCATAGAGAGGCAGGAAATGCACAGCATTTC
This sequence comes from Lachnospiraceae bacterium oral taxon 500, assembly GCA_002999035.1. Lineage (NCBI taxonomy): Bacteria > Bacillati > Bacillota > Clostridia > Lachnospirales > Lachnospiraceae > Lachnospiraceae bacterium oral taxon 500. Next base: position 1,188,428 of record CP027241.1, on the reverse strand, counting down.
CGTTCGACTGTCGTACGAAAAAGAGATATAGAGAAAGATGACAACAAGCAAACCGCAATTTGTGGAATTTCAGGGAAAATTTTAAATAAAAAATAGCACCAGGCAAACCGAAAAAAGGACCCGCCCTGCCGGACAAGCCCTTATTTTTAAACATTATATCTTCTTTATCAAGTTTTTCAAGGCTTCTGCCGAAGAATCGGAAACATTCATCGCTGCTTCATTCTCCTGCCGGATCTGCTCCTGAATTTCCTCTCGGTAGATCTTAATATGGCCCGGCGCCTGAATGCCTAACTTAACCTGCTCTCCGCTGATGCCGATTACCGTCACCACGATATTATCGTCGATGATGATCGACTCGCCTATGCGTCTTGAAAGTGCCAGCATATTATTCCTCCCTTGTCTGCTTAATTCTCTGGTACAAGTTTTCCCGAATCGGATAATCTCCCTCTTCAATCACAATCTGCGCTCCCTTTTTGGTCTCAAGATTGAGCACAATCGGCGCCCGCAGATTGGTCGTCATCTGCTCAATGTTTTCCGGAACCACCGTCACCGTATAAACACTGATAATCTCTGGATTCAACTCGCCCAGCTTCTGAACTTCCTCATCCGGCAAATCCGGCTGATATTCCGGGAACCAGATCAGAGGATCAATCAGCGGCAGACAGACATGAACTTCATGTACCGACTGTAACCAGCAAAACGGATTATCATCCGCCTCACCCTCATACAAAATGGCAAATTCCTTTTGATCTTCAAAGCCAAAAATGCCCTGCTCAAAATGAATCACCTTGGTTTCATCAATCTGAATCTCTCCAAAATATTTTGTTTGAATAACCATATTTTCTCCTCTCGTATTCCGGTTCATACATTGGTTGCCTTGCTTATGCCCTTATCAGCGCAGGAAATCCAGCAGCGTCGGCTGAATAATCTTGGCTCCGGCCGCCAGCGCCATGGAATAAGCATTGTCGACACTGGATAAGGTGGTAATTGCTTCCGGGATATTAGTATCCTCGGTATCCGACAGCAATTCCTGAAAGTTTAATTTATCATCATCCAAACGATTGACCGTCAGCATCAGGCGGCTTTCCTTGGCGCCAACCAAGGCAATTTCATTGGACATATGATCGGAATGTTTTTGCATCTTATCGGCAAAATCCCGATATCTTTGCCCCAAAAGCTTTAAAGCAACCTTATCGTTTTCTGTCAGTTGATCGTCGGACTTGGCCAAAAGCTCGGTATCGCGGATAATTTCTTCAATATCCCGTTTCATATTGACCGTAAAGACATCCTTCGCCCGTAAATTGACCGTAAACTTCTGGTTATAGCTAATCTGATAGTCAATATTTTCTTCCTTTTGTTCAAAGACGGTTCCGTCCGGCGCGGTTACATTAAAATAAATCTCCGGCCGCAAATCGCCCTTGGCAAAGTCCTTTTTCTCATAAGTCACCGTCGTATCGGCAAAAGCCGCTGCCTGCGCCTTGGTCATGATCAACTCGCCCGTATCCTTTAAAAACTTAGGCCCGGCCGAAGCATCATACGCACCGGCGGCATCGGAAGTCGTCGTGGTCACCGCCGGAACCAGCGGCGGCGTCATGGTCAGGTTATCAATATTAGAATAGCCTAACCGAACCCGGTACACTTCATTGGTCGTGTTGTTAAAGGCTTTTTCTATTTTCTGCACATTTTGCTTGGTAAACTTTTCCTCAATTTTATAAGGCGTGGTAAAGCTTTGCTTTTCCTCAAACATCGCCGATTTATCGGTCTTATAGCCGGAAAAAATATAGCGGCCGGCATAGGAAGCGTTAGCCTGCGTGGCAATCTGCTCCTGCAATTCTTTAAACTCACTGGCAACCGAATGCCGATTGGCAAAGTTGAGCACATCATTGGATGCCTGAATCGACTTGCTGTACATCCGCCCATACACTTCCTTGGTTTTTTCCATTGCTCCCTCGGTCATGCCCACCCAGTTACGGGCTGCTTCGCCGTTGGTCTTATATTGCATGATTTCACTCAAAGTCGTGCGGAACTTCAGGATTCTGGTGGCGGCAATCGGGTCCTCCGACGGCCGGCTGATCTTTTTCTGGGTATAGATTTGATTGTTCAGCCGGATACGGTCTAAGGTCCGCTCATTCAGAGAATATATCAAATTTTTATGAATCATATTGGTGGTTACTCTCATCGCTTACCTACCTTCCTATATTAATCGTCGTTTCGTAAATCTGATCAAACACACTCATGGCTTTGGCCGAATACTGATAAACTCGCATATAAGCCATCATTTCCGAAATTTCCTCATCGGCATTCACGCCCGAAACCGACATTCTCTGAATATCAACCATCCGCATCAAATCTCCGCTGCTTTCCCTAAAGGAAGTCGCCTGCGATTTATCAATCCCCATCTCGCCCATATAAGCCTGGACAAAGTTATCGGGTGTTCCCCGGTCAAAAAACTTCGTATCCTGACGAAGACTGATCATATCATGAAGCAGCGCCGTGTCGCTCTTATCACCGATCGGTTTTTTGCTATAGTGCAGCTCCAGTTTTTTCAAATCAGCGGCAATCTCCGGATTCACCGTCAGGTTATCGCAGTTAATATCCTGCACCCGAACCGTGGCTCCCTCCTGCATCCGGCTGTCCGTTCCCGGCAGCGGCGCTGCCGGCGTAAATGTCCGCTCATATTTTTTGGAACCGTCCGGCAAAGTTACCAAAGTCGGTGCCGATGCTGCCGTGTATTCCACATCCTGACCGTGAATGGTCAGCTTCCCTTTGCTCGGCACATCACCCGCTTCATCGGAGTAAACCTTTAAGTTGGTCACGGTTCCGGCAGTCGTAACGGCCACCTTGCCGGCATAATTACCCTGTCCGACAAACAGCGGCAGGCCGGTATTCTCTCTGCCTTTTTGATGAAGTCCGTTCATTTTTTGCGCGTAAATCCGGCTCAATTCATTTAAGCGCCCCAGATAATAAGGGATTCCTCGGAAGGCTTTATCCTCGCCCATAATGGCATACTTGCCATGCAGCCCGGCCGGGGCCGGATTCTTTAATTTGAACTTAATTTCTTTGGTCGCCTCATTGATTTCATAATCTTCATATTCGATTTCTTGGCCGTTAATCGTCAGTTTGCCCACCTTCGGCAAATCAAAACGGTTGACATTTTTAACCGTCAAGTTCATCGCCCCCGGCATGCTGTCCACCAGCCCGCGGAAGTTGCGGTTATTGACTCCGTCACGCAAATCAACCAGGCCCTTCAGCTTACCGGCAAAGCTATTGGCGCTGACATTCAGCTGCTGGCCGGTTTTCCAGTAAACATCAAATAAACCGGCATTATCCTCGGGATTATTTAGATACTCCCGCGCCCGCACTTCCAGATAACTGGCAATCGGACCATGCACCAACTGCGCACCGTTAATGCTGACATGGAAGGTTTTTTGGCCCAGCGCATCAATATCTTCCCGGGTCGCAACCGGTACAATCTCGCTTAATTTATCGACCAAACGGTTTCTCTGATCGCGCAGATCATTGGCTTTGTGGCCGCCGATTTCCGAGTCCTGAATCTGCTGGTTGAGCGCTGCAATCTGCTCAGCATAGGAATTGATCTGATCAACCGTACTTTTTATCTCAAAATTGACGTCATTCTGCAAGGTTCGCAATTTTTTAGACGTATCATTAATCACATCGGCAAAGCCCTTGAGCAACTGAACCACATTGGTTCTGGCCGCATCCTCATTTGGCGCGGTGGTCAGGGTTTGCAGTCCGGCATAAAGCCGGTCTAAGTAAGTCGATAAGCCATTGGAATAGGGCTCATTAAAAATCGACTCCATTTGCTTTAAAAGTTCCTCTTTGGATTTATATTCTCCCAAATCTTTATTAAAATTGCGGTACTTGCTGTCCAGATAACCGCTCCGGTACTGATCAACGGTCAGAATCTCCGCACCGGTGCCAACCATGCCACGATGGAGACTGCGCATCGGCCGGCTTGCTCTTTGAATTGCGTACTGGCGGCTGTAGCCTTCTACTTTTGAATTCACAATATTGTGATTGATGACGTCCATATTGCCCCGGGCGGAAAATAATCCCTGCTGCGCTACGCCAATCCCAAAAAATGATGATCTCATTTTCTGCTCCTTTCTTTTTTACATTCTGCCTACCGGCCGACCAGACCGGTTTGATTGATCAACCGATCCATCATCGAATCAATCACGCTGACTAAGCGGGCCGAGGCATTATATGCATGCTGATATTTAATCAGATTGCCAAACTCCTCGTCCTCCGACACCGAACTGATCGTACTTCGCTCATAATCCACTTTATTCAGTAAGGCTTCACCGCCTTTTAATTTACTTTCCACCGACTGCGCCCGATTCGCCAGGCCGTCAACCATACTCCGGTAATAGGAAGTATACGATTCCTTGGAAGTGGCTCCCGGCTCAATCAGCAGACGATTGTTGTTCCATTGATCAATCATCTTGTTGATAACATACTTGGAATCAGCCAGGTCGTGAACATTCTGGGACAGAGCCAGTTTATTGTAATCATTTAAAATGACTTCATTGATTTTTAAGTTGGACGCCGAATACAGACTGAACTCATTCGCCGGATCCTCGGCTTCATACAGCCCGCCTGTCTGGGAATGATGCGGAATGTATTTGCGGACAAAGAGTTCCTCGCCCCGCGAAGCATTGCCGTTTGCGTCCTTTAAGCCATACGGTGCGGTGGCCGTATCCAGTTCCAGCTTACCCGGCGTAGCCGACGGTTTTTTCGGCACCAGCACATTATTGATCATCGTCACAATATCATGCACCAGATTGTCAAACTGCGCCTGCATATTCATGACCGCCGACGGCTTGATATATTTCTCATAATAGGCCTGATTCTGCATTTCCGTATAGTTAGCGGCATGATCGCCCCGCGCTAACAGCAGGCCCTTGAGTTCTCCGGAATTGTTGTCATACTCCGGCCCGATCGGATTCTCAAACGAAATCAACTTATAATACTGGGGCGGGGTCGCTGTTTTATTGCTTAAATGCGGCCAATAAGGATCGACCAGCGGACTTTTTTCCCGGGCCGGAATCAGGCCCAGTTCATACACCTTATCCTCCTGCACAAAGGGAACTCCCTCAATCGTAACATTGACCACGCTGTTTTTTTCCTCATAATAACGGGTCTGCACCAAACCGGAAAGTTCATCCAGCAAAAGATTGCGCTGATCCCGGTAATCATTGGCATTCGCCGACAGTCCCGGCTGATCCCGGCCGATTTCTTCGCCGGAAATAAGCTGATTCAGTTCCCGAATCTGGTGTCCGATCTCATTGATCCGGTTCACTTTCTGCTTGATCTGTTCGTTTAAATTAAGCTGATAATCTCTCAGCTGCTGGCCAATCAAATTGGCTTTTTCCAAAAAATGTCCGGCATTCTTAATAAACACGCCGCGAGTTTCCAGTCCGTCCGGGTGTTTAACCAGCTCATGCATGGAACTGGCCAAATCATTGAGCGAACTGCCGAACTGCTGCTGATACGGTTCACCCAAAATCGTCTGCAGCTCTGACATCGCCTGTTCTATTCCGGCATAAAACTGCTTTTTGCCGTTGGCCGCCCGATAGGCCTGATCCAGGAACATATCTCTGGCTTGACGCACCATTTGGACATCTGTCCCCATGCCGACCTGCATCAGTGTCGTGCCGTTCTGTCCGACTTTAGCATACGGCGCGTCGCCGAATAAAACCAACTGCCGGCTGTAGCCCTTGGTTTTCACATTAGTAAAATTATGCGCCGTCACCGACAGTGCATGCTGATGACTCATCATTCCGGAAACTGCCCGGGAAAAGCTGCTCATCGAACTCATGGTTTTCTCCTTTATGGTTTAAATCATTATCGGTTTGTCATCCGGCTTTTCAGCCGCTAAGTAAAAGCGTTCTAATTGCTACTGTTTGGCATCAAAAATAGAATGACCGCTGCCGGGCTCTTTGAAATCTCCCTGCTTTTTCCGGTAAGTCGGGCTGCTGCCGGCGGCGGCTAATCCCGAAAAAGCATTAATCGTGAACTCCAAAAACTCCAGCGACTGTTCAATCAGCATCTTGTTGGTCTGATTAATCTGCCGGCAAGCTTCCAGCGCCTTGCTCAAGCGGTCTGCCACGATTTTCAGCCTTTCGCTTTCTTCCGGTCTGGCTGCCAAATCTCTGACCAGCGCCGACACCGTGAAAGTTTCGGCGTTGCGATTGGTGACGGTGCAGATATCACTGACAACTGCCTGCCGCTTTTTCTCCAAACGAAAAAGCTGCCCGGCCACAATTTCCTCTTCTTGGGTAATTTGTTGTAAGCCGGGCACATCTCCCTTAATAATAACTTCCTTTTTATTATTCGCTGTTTTTAAGTAGTTCTCGTAACAAATCGCTTCCTGCTCCATGACCGCGATTAAATCATCCATCAAACTTGCCATTTATGCCACCTAAAAGCCCAGAATCTTCTCAGCAATCTGACTGGCGCTGACATTATACTGACCGCTTTCCACCTGAGCCTTCAGCCGGTCAACCTTCTCCGTTCTGACCTCCGGGGCTTCCTTTACCGCCTTGCTCGCCAGCTGCAATTCTTTCGCCAAATTGGAAAACACTACGCTGTCCTTGCCGTAAGATGCTCCCGCCTTCGTTTCCGTCCGCTTCACCGACTGTTTCCCGTAAATGCCCTGAACTTTTTCTGTTCCTACGATTCTCATTTTTTACACCACCTTTACGCTGTATATTTTTGCTATAATTATTATCGTCTCACTTTTGGGAATCCTTAACCTTTTTTGTGTAAAAAAACGTTGCAGTTCCAGTAAGCCCCCCTAATCCTCTAAAATAAAGAACTTGCAAGCGTGAGTTAATCAAAATAATACAGCCGTTTCAGTAAGCGGCACTCCGCCCCCGAAACGGCTGTAAAAAAGTTTTTATCAAATGCTTATTTTCTCTATCGGCGAAAACGCAGACGATCTTCCTCTGTTTGAGGGGGAAGGCTGCTCTTCAGCGGTGATTCCGCCGGTGTCGCGCTCTGGGTAAAACTCTCCAAGTTTCCGGCCATTTCTGATTTACATTTGGCGCAGAAACGCCCGGTCCGAATGGTCGTCCCGCAGCGCTCACATTCAATCCCGACCATGGAATCCTCAGCAAAGGTAATCCGCTCCTCGCGAATCCATTGCTTAATCTGACGGATATCAACCTGATTGGCATCCGCCACTTCCTGAATGCTGGAATGCGGATTTTCCCGCAAATACTGCTTTACTTCCGCAAACTTTTGCTCCAGTTCCTTTTTGCAATCCGCGCAGATCGGATAACCCGTAATATAATTAAAAATCTTTCCGCAGCGAACACAATTTCTAACGTCCATTCCTACTCCTCCTATTCATTAAAACTACCGATTGCCATTGTTAAAAAATAAACCTTTTCTGCGCCGCTTTCTTTCAAAAGATGACTGCAGGCGTCAATTGTCGCTCCCGTGGTGTATACATCGTCTATCAGTAAAATACGCCGAAAAGGAACTTTTTCCTTGCAAAAATAAATATTTTTTAAGTTTTTCTGCCGCGCCGCCGCAGACAGCTCTTTCTGAGCATGTGCTTTGCGCCGCGCCGCCAAAACCTCGATTAGTGGCAGATGAAAGCTTGCCGCCAAATACCGCGCCGCCGCTGCCGGCGGATTATAACCCTTTTGGCCCAGTGCCGAAAAATGCTGCGGTACAAAGGCCAGCGCCTCGATTCCCCACTGCCGGACTTCCGTCTCAAACAGCCATCCCATCAGCTCAGCCAGTGCTAAGGCCCGCCATTTTTCCCGGCCGTACTTCATTGCCCAAATCGCGTCCTTAATCTGGGCATAGGGGAATAAAGCGTGTCCTGCTTCAAACTCATGGTCATGACGGCTGCAATCATAGCAAAAAAACTCATCCTTGTAAAGATTTTTTCCGCATTTCCGGCAATAATTTTCCAAAATTAAGCCCCGGCTCTCATAGCAATGCCGGCAAATCCCCTTTTCCTGGGGCGCACGCAAGCAGCCGCAGAGTGCACATTTCGGCGGATACAAAAAGTCCAGCGCCGCGCTAATCCACTCCTTCATCAGGCCCTCCTTTGCCGGTAAAAATCTGCTCCATTTCCGCCAGAATCTCAGCCAAACCCGAATACCGGCTAATCTCCCGGTTATTGGCAATCATTTGCTCGGCAATCCGTTCCTCGCCGACTAAGACCACATAATTTTTGGCCCGGGTAATAGCCGTATAGAGAAGATTTCGGGTTAGCAGCCGGCTGCCGGCGTCAAAAAGCGGCAGAATAACCACCGGATATTCGCTGCCCTGCGATTTATGCACTGTCATCGCATAGGCCAAATCCAGCCCCTCTAAAGCAGCATAGGGATATTTAACCCGCTTTTCTTCGTCAAAGCAAACCGTCAGACATTCCTCAAAATCATTGACATCCTCAATCAGGCCGATATCACCGTTAAAAATGCCGCTGCCTTCCTCCAGCACCTCACCGGCCGGCGAGTAAATCTTCCATTCCATTTGGTAATCATTTTTGATCTGCATGACCTTGTCGCCCTCGCGAAAAATCAACTCACGAAAAGCTTTTTCATATTTTTTCTGCGCCGGCGGATTGAGCGCCTTCTGCAGCTCGGCATTTAGCTGCGCCGCTCCCAAAGGGCCTTTGCGCATCGGCGTAATCACCTGCATTTCCGTCACCGGGTCAAAGCCGGTAAACTTGGGCAACCGCGTCTTAATCAGTCCGATAATCTCCGCCACCATTTGCTGGCGCTGCGATCGCCTAATAAAAAAGAAATCGGACTTGCCCTTATACTCCATGCTTTCGCCCTGCCGGATATGAAAAGCATTGACAACGATTGCCGAATCGTCCCGCTGCCGGTAAATCCGGTTTAAACGGACGCTCGGAATCTGACTGTTTAAAATATCTTTTAAAATATTACCGGCACCGATGGACGGCAGCTGATCACGGTCGCCGACCAAAATCAGCCGGGCGCCTTCCGGCAGCGCTTTTAAAACATGATATGTCAAGAAAATATCAAGCATGGAAGCTTCGTCAATAATCAGCAAATCGCATTCCAACGGATAATCCTCGTCCCGCTGAAACTTCTGCTGATTCTTATCGGCCGAATAATAATTCTCCAGCAGGCGGTGAATCGTCCGGGCCGGATGCCCGGTTGCTTCCGCCATCCGCTTGGCCGCCCGGCCGGTCGGTGCCGCCAGCTCGACCTGATAGCCGGCCCCGGTATAAAGCCGGATAATCCGGTTGATAATCGTAGTTTTGCCGGTACCGGGCCCGCCGGTAATAACCAGCACATTTTCCCTGAGCGATTGCTCAACCGCTTCCGCCTGCACCTCATCTAACTGCCAATCTTTGTTTTCTCCGGGCAGCTTATCCTGCCCGCCAAACTCACCGCCGGTACCCACCGCAGAAAAGCTTTGCAGCGTCAGGAGCTTGACCGCAATATAGCGCTCCATCCGGTAATAGCTTTCCAGATAAACCGCTTCGCCCTCTCCTTTTTTGCGGACAACCGCCTGCTGCTTCATCTGCATTTCCATTAAATAAGGCTCTAAATAATCAATCTCAATCTGCAACAGACAGCAGACCCGGCTGAACAGTTCTTCTTTCGGCAAATAAACATGTCCCTCGCCGGCCGCTTCCTCCAGCACATAGCGAATCCCCGCTAAAATCCGCTCCGGCGAATTACGAGCCACCCCCGCTTTTTCGGCAATCCGGTCAGCCATTCGAAAGCCGATACCGGCAATCTCGGCTGCCAGCCGGTAAGGCTGCTCTTTGACCACAAAAAAGGTTTTTTCCTGGTATGCCTCATAAATCCGCAAGGCATAGGTCATTGACAATTCATATTCCTGTAAAAAAAGAAAGACCCGACGCATATTGCGCTGCTCAAAAAAAGCTTCGGCAATCGCCATTGCCTTTTTGTGGCTGATGCCGCTGACCTGCGCCAGCTGCTCCGGCTCCTCCTCCATGATGCGAAAGGTATCCTCGCCAAAACGAGCCACAATTTTCCCGGCCAGCACCGGCCCGATGCCTTTGACCGCGCCCGAACCCAGATAGCGTTCCATCGCTTTCACTCCCTGCGGGATCCGGGTAATACATTCCTTAACCTGAAACTGCCGGCCGTAGACACTGTGCTCGCTGTACTCGCCCTGAGCCGTGATCTCCTCTCCGACCGAAAGCTTCAGCGCCGTTCCGACAAAGGTTTCGGCACCACTGTCTGTCAGCACTTCAAATACAGTATAGCCATTGTCCTCATTTCGAAAAATGATATCCTCAATAATCCCGCTCTTTTTCTCCATGACTTCTCCACTATCCTGTCTGCTGTGCCGGTAATTTCTAACTCAACTTTCTGCTGCCAAAGCGCTGCTTGTTTCTGCATGACCTCCCCGATCGAAAGCTTTGGCTTCTGTCCGAACGGGCGATCTGCCCCTGAGCGAAGCGCTTCAGCTTCTGCTCGGGCGGATATCCACCCCCGCTCTAAAGCTTCGCTTTTTGCCCGGGCGAGCACCCAGCCTAAAGTCTGCCACTCCAAATATACGGATAGGGAACGCCACTACTGACGTTCCCTTATCTGTTTTTCGCTTTACAATCCGGCTTTTTGTTTTAAAAGCTCGGCTTTGTCTGTTCTCTCCCACGGCAAATCCAGCTCTGGCCGGCCAAAGTGACCATAGGCCGCTGTCTGTCGATAAATCGGACGGCGCAGGTTCAAATCCCGAATAATCGCCGCCGGGCGCAAATCAAATACCTGGCGGATGATTTCTACCAACTTATCATCGGCTATTTTGCCGGTGCCCTTGGTATTCACATAAATCGAAACCGGTTCGGCTACGCCGATGGCGTAAGCCAACTCCAGTTCACACTGCTCCGCCAAACCGGCTGCCACCACATTTTTGGCCACATAACGCGCCGCATAAGTGGCCGACCGGTCAACCTTCGTCGGATCCTTACCCGAAAAAGCGCCGCCGCCGTGACTGGCATAGCCGCCATAGGTATCAACGATAATCTTGCGGCCCGTTAGTCCGCTGTCGCCGGCCGGTCCGCCAATCACAAAACGACCGGTCGGGTTAATATAATATTTGGTAGCCGCATCCAGCCACTCCGCCGGAATAATCGGTTTGACCACATATTTTAAGATATCCTCCCGGATTTGCTGCTGGGTCACATCCGGGTCATGCTGCGTACTGACGACTACCGTATCAATCCGTACCGGTTTATCATCATCATACTCAACCGTTACCTGGGTTTTACCGTCCGGTCTCAAATAACGCAGCGTTCCCTCTTTTCTGACCTGAGCCAACTGTTTGCTGAGACGATGCGCCAAAGCAATCGGCAGTGGCATCAGTTCCGGTGTATCGGTACAGGCAAAACCAAACATCATGCCCTGATCGCCCGCGCCGATATTTTCCGTCTCTTCCTGTGTATCATCCGACTGCCTGGCTTCCAGCGCAGAATTGACGCCGATGGCAATATCGTGCGACTGCTCGTCTAAGCTGGTAATAACTGCGCAGTTATCGCCGGAAAAACCATATTCTGCCCGGTCATAACCGATTTCCTTAACCGTCCTGCGAACAATCTTGGCAATATCCACATAACAATCCGTTGTAATTTCTCCCATCACCGACACCATTCCGGTCGTAGTGGTGGTTTCGCAGGCCACCCGGGCTTTGGGATCCTGCTCTAAAATCGCATCCAGCACCGCATCCGAGATTTGGTCGCAAATCTTATCGGGATGCCCCTCGGTTACAGATTCGGATGTAAAAAATCTTTTTGCCATAATCCTTCCTTTCCTCCATGCTTATTATTCTTATTTTCCTTTATTATATCGGCCGAAATCTAAATTTTGTGAGCGCTCCTCTCCGCAGAAATAAAAAGTATTCCCCTCGGACAAAAAAGCGAAACCTTCCGGTCAGAAAAAGTTACGCGCTTGATCAGAATGCGATTCCTGAATTCAAAAGTAGAATTAACGCTCGTTCAAAAGCTGAACCAGCCGCAGGATAACATCCCTGGCCTTTTCCAGCGATTTAACCGGCAAATATTCATACCGGCCGTGGAAGTTCAGCCCGCCGGCAAAAATATTGGGGCAAGGCAAGCCCATATAAGAAAGACGGGAACCGTCCGTTCCGCCGCGAATCGGCTGAATCAACGGCGCCATCCCTTCGGCTTCAATCGCCGCCTTGGCCAAATCGACAATCCACATGACCGGCTCAATCTTCTCCCGCATATTATAATAGCTGTCTTTTAGTTCCAACTGAATCCGGCCGCCGTATTTTTGATTTAAATAATCCGCCGCCTGCTGCATCACTTCTTTGCGCCGCGCAAACTGCTCCCGCGAATGGTCGCGAATCAAATAGCGCATTTCCGCCTGCTCAATGCCTCCCCGAATCTCGTGCAGCATGAAAAAGCCCTCCCGGCCTTCGGTATGCTCCGGCCGCTCGGCCACCGGCAGTAGGGCATGAAACTCACAGGCGACATTTGCAGCATTAATCATCTTATTTTTAGCCGATCCGGGGTGAACACTTTTGCCGGCAATCCTGACAAAAGCATCCGCCGCATGAAAGCTTTCATATTCCAATTCCCCTCTGGCACCGCCGTCCATGGTATAAGCAAAATCGGCCCCAAACTTAGCCACATCAAAATGATCCGCGCCCTTACCGACTTCCTCGTCCGGTGTAAAGCCAATTCGAATCTTACCGTGCTTAATTTCCGGATGCTCGGTCAAATATTCCAGCGCCGACATAATCTCGGCCACGCCCGCCTTATCATCCGCGCCCAGCAGGGTATTGCCGTCAGTTACAATCAACGTTTCCCCAACATAATCCAGCAGTTCCGGAAATTCCCGCGGATCAAGGCTGACAGATGAGTTTAAGGCAATGACCTTGCCGTCATAATTTTCCACAATCCGCGGCGACACTCCCTTGCCGCTGCAATCCGGCGCCGTATCCATATGCGCAATTAAGCCCATAACCGGCAGTTCACGGTCGGTATTGGCCGGCAGCGTAGCATAAACATAGCACTGCTCCGTCAATTCAATCTCGGTCAGACCCATCTCCGTTAATTCCTTAACTAATTGCTTCGCCAAATCAAACTGCACCGCTGTTGTCGGCGATGCTTCCGAATAAAAATCGGAAGTCGTTTCAATCTTAGCATAGCGAATAAATTTATCGACAATATTTTCCATGTTTTTCTCCTGTTTCTACTAATAAACTTAAAATAATGGTCAGAGTTCGGGCAATCCTTCCGGCCGTATCAAGCATACCTATCCGCTTACTTGCGCCGAAACAAATCATTAACTCGATTTTTGCCGTTCTGCCCTTGCCCCAAAATGCCAAACCCTTAATCAAGCAATCCGCATACCGACCCGGCCGCTATTCTCCCGCCTGTTCTCTGCAATCATGCTTTCAGCAGATCAGCGCTGCGTGCATGACGCAATGCCATTAACCGGCGCGGATCCAGCTTAATCTGCGTGCCGATCCGGCCGCCACTGACCAGGATAAAATCCAGCTCCTCCGCACTGCGGTCAACACACAACGGAAAATCCTTTTTCATGCCAATCGGCGAACAGCCGCCCCGAATATAACCGGTCACCGGCAAAAGATCCGCTACCGGAATGAGCTCCACGTTTTTCACGCCGAAAACCTTGGCCGCCTTTTTTAAATCCAGTTCTGCCGCCACCGGAATTACTCCGACATAATAATTTCTGTCACTCCCCCGCAGCACCAACGTTTTATAAACATGGGCAGGATCCCAGCCAACCTTAGCCGCCACCGATACGCCGTCGATATTGCCGTCACTGGCATCATAAGTCAACGCTTCATAGGCAATTCCTTGTTTATCCAGCATCCGCATGGCATTTGTTTTATTTTTATCCATCGTCCTTTAAATCGTCAATGTCGGCGGGGTATAGGTTCTGGTCGCCAATTCCGCATCCAGCAAATACAGGGCTTTCATATCCTGACCAAACAATTCAAATCTTTGAACCAAGTCGCTGGCATTTTCCTCTTCTTCCGCCTGCTCTTTAACAAACCAGTCAACAAAAGTAATGGTCCGGTAATCCTTTTCCTCCTGCGCTGCTGCATAAATATTGTGAATGGTGCCGGTCACATAGACTTCATGCTGATATGCCGCTTTTAAAGGATCGACCAGTTCAGCAAACGCCACATCCGGCCTGGCAATCGCCTCTAATTCCACCGGATATCCTTCCCGCAGCACATAAGCCCGAAACAGCATCGCATGTGCCATTTCCTCCTGTGCCTGTACATAGTACCAATTAGCAAAACCCTTTAAATTTTTATTCGTATAAAAATTAGCCATATCCAAATAAAGATATGCCGAGTAAAGCTCCTTGTTAACCTGCTCATTTAATAATTTTACCATTTTTTCTGATAACATTTTAAACTCCTTCCTTTCACAATAATTTATGTTACAACTCCGCAATCTGCTCCGCCGTAAGACCGGTAATCTCCCGAATGGTCTCGGCATCAAAGTTTCTCGCTTTCATATTCCGGGCCGTTTCGATTTTTTCACTGCGACGGCCCTGCTGTTCCCCGCGCCGCAAACCGCGTTTTTCACCGATAAGGATTCCCTTATCTACGCCTGCTTCCCACAGTGTCGCCCGGTCAGACTCATAGCGAACAGCGGCTTCATAGTTCAAGCGTTCTTGCCTATCCGCATAAAACTGATTCATTACTTCATTGGCATATTGCATAACCGCATTCCTCCTCCCTAATTCTTCCCGAACAGCTTTATCATTGGTTTCAATAAACTTCAGCCATTGTTCCAACTCGCTGTCATCCTCTTGCTTTAACTTCGTCAAATCCAAAAAATGAAACTCCAAATCATCCGAAAACGGCTGAAAACTTTTTACATTCATCACCCGGTAAATCGAATGAAGCTCCTCTGTCAGCGGAAATTCTTCCCCTAAGATATGAATACTGACACAACGGGCTAAATATTTATAGGCTTTGCCCGGCTTAAACTTTTCCAGATACCGGCTGGCCCAATAAAAATAAGTCCGTTTTTCATAATACGGCTCCCACAGGTTCTGCATTTCAATATTAACCTTTTGGCCATTCGGCAAAGTTAGCTTAATATCCAAAATCCCCTGTTTGTCATCGGCATAATAATTCCCTACCGCCGGATTTTCAATCACGATATCTTTAAGCTCTTCCTTGCCTAATTCCAGCACCACCGATAGAAATTCTCGCAGGATGATGATATTCTCTTGTCTCCCGAACAGCTTTTTAAACGCATAATCATTGCGGACGGTAAAACGCATATTGTCGATATCTTTCTGGTACTCAACGTCTTTTCGGCTTTTAATCTCTTTCCCAGTTTCAAACTTTCGGGCAACTGCTTCGGTGCCATACTTTTTATTCTTATGTCCCACCACACTCTCTCCTTTCATTATACTAAAATATTCTGTTCGATACAACTATCTTAGCAAAAATTCAAAAGAAAGTCGTCCGCAATTTGTGGAATTTCAGAAAAATTTTTCTGCATAGGTATGGGTCGTCTTTAGCACATACTCAAAATCGGCCATATTTAAATACCCCAAAAGTATGTGCGAAGTTTGCCTTGCGAGCAATCAGGCGATTTCGAGAGGTAGTAAATACCATACAAAAAACGCAAACCCGGTAACTTTCGCCGAATTTGCGTTTCTCTGATTTCTATTTACAGTCCCTGAATAATTCGAAGGTACTCTTGCCTTCCATCAATTACAGCATAAATTATGACCTCTTTTTGTTCTTCTTTTACCTTATAAAAAACCAAATTTTTCTTTAAAATCAATACTTTGTATCCCTGTCTTTTTAATACCGGATAC
Source organism: Lachnospiraceae bacterium oral taxon 500 (assembly GCA_002999035.1). Taxonomy (NCBI): domain Bacteria; kingdom Bacillati; phylum Bacillota; class Clostridia; order Lachnospirales; family Lachnospiraceae; species Lachnospiraceae bacterium oral taxon 500. Next base: position 1,172,595 of record CP027241.1, on the reverse strand, counting down.
TGAGGCCTTGTTCCTAAATACGGATTTTCTGCCAATGCCAAAATACTTTCTTCTAATTCTTTCAACTTTTCCAATGCTACTTGATTACCAAAAACCTCCGCAACATACAAAATAATACTTCTAATTTGAGAATCTGCTACATCCGTTCTGATTATCCGATACCTCACAGGTTTTCCTCCTGTAAAATATTTCGCAAGTCCTCAAATGTTTCCTGAATTGGTGCTGCCCTTCCTTCTTTCACATCATTGTCCGCTTCTGCCAAAAGCTCTAAAAGCTCCAGCCTCGCCTTCATTCTTTTATACTCCTCATAACCCATAGACACAGTATCGCCTCTACCGTTGACCGTGATAATCACGATTTCATTATTTTCTCTGCATTGCCTTGAAATTTCACTATAATGATTTCTCAAATCCGCCGATGGTCGAATCAATTCTTGTAATGATGCCATAGCCGCCTCCTTTTTCATTCTCTTACTGTATTGATGACAGCTGAACTATTAAGTCATTTGTTTTGTATCTATATAACTCAACTTTCCCATAGTCTTTTTTGGCTCTATCCCGCTCAGAGAGCGGGTGCATGGACTCCACTTTCGGCAATTTGCTCCGCAATTTGCCTATCGTTCCCGCCATGCAACGAGCCTAAAAAAGACTGTTCTGACGAACATGGGAAAGTTGAGTATATAATATCACAATTCGACTATATATTCCATCATTTTTTCCCACCTAAGACCAATAGGATTGCGGGTAAAGTGAAAGAAAAAAATCATTCCTTCTTGGTTTCCCAATCGGAACGATTTATGCTCTTCTATATTCGATTTGTATTTTTTTGTATTTTCTCTATTCTTTGCATCCTTGGTTTCAAACATTACAACTCCGCAATCTGCTCCGCCGTAAGACCGGTAATCTCCCGAATGGTCTCGGCATCAAAGTTTCTCGCTTTCATATTGCGCGCGGTTTGAAGCATAGCCTGCGCATGACCTTGTTTTTGCCCTCGCTGTAAGCCACGTTTTTCTCCGCGTTTTTCGCCACGCTTTTCGCCAATAAGGATTCCCTTATCTACGCCTGCTTCCCACAGTGTCGCCCGGTCAGACTCATAGCGAACGGCGGCTTCATAGTTCAAGCGTTCTTGCCTATCCGCATAAAACTGATTCATTACTTCATTGGCATATTGCATGACCGCATTCCTCCTCCCTAATTCTTCCCGAACCGCTTTATCATTGGTTTCAATAAACTTCAGCCATTGTTCCAACTCGCTGTCATCCTGTTTTGACTTTAACTTCGTCAAGTCCAAAAAATGAAACTCCAAATCATCCGAAAACGGCTGAAAGGTTTTGACATTCATCACCCGATAAATCGAATGCAGCTCCTCTGTCAGCGGAAATTCTTCCCCTAAGATATGAATACTGACACAACGGGCTAAATATTTATAGGCTTTGCCCGGCTTAAACTTTTCCAGATACCGGCTGGCCCAATAAAAATACGTCCGTTTTTCATAATGCGGCTCCCACAGATTCTGCATTTCAATATTAACCTTTTGCCCATTCGGCAAAGTTAGCTTAATATCTAAAATCCCCTGTTTTTCATCGGCATAATAATTCCCCACCGCCGGATTTTCAATCACGATATCTTTAAGCTCTTCCTTACCTAATTCCAGCACCACCGATAAGAACTCCCGCAAGATGATGATGTTTTCCGTCCGTCCGAACAGCTTCTTAAACGCATAGTCATTGCGGACGGTAAAGCGCATATTATCAACGTTTTTGCGGCTTTCAATCTCTTTCCAATCTTCAAACTTTCCGGCAGCTGTTCCGGTTCCATACTTTTTATTCTTAGACCCCACTATACTTTCTCCCTTCATTATACTAAAATATCTTGCTCTCTACAACCATTTTAGCAAAAAAGAACTTGAAAGTCGTCCGCAATTTGTGGAATTTCAGGGGAAATTTTAAATAAAAAATAGCACCAAGCAAACCATAAAATTCGCAAAAAGAAGAGTCGGGCAACCGGCTCTTCTTTCACCCCGCATGACGAGGATTTTTATTTACTTGCTACCTCAGCTTATTTGACATCCAAGATATCCAGCGCATTGCTGTTGCCGGACATTACGTTGTTAGCCATATCCTCAACTGAGTTAACCTGAGTTACGGTTAAATCGTTCAGCCAATCCAAGATTTCTGCTTTGATATCAGCCTCTGGTTTATTGGCATCAACTTTGTATACTTTCTTAATCGTAATATTGACTTTTCTGTCCGATGCTGCAGCAGTCGGCCGAACCGTTACACTAAAGTCATTATTGAAAGTATAAGTCGTAATAGACAAGGACGCATCCTTAACTTCCTCTGTATACAATACAGTAACTGTCTGCCTAACCTTTACTTCTTTCTTACCCTCCACCACTGCACCAATTACCACTCCATCAGCATCCGCCGGAGAAGGATCTTCAAGATTACTTGTAACCTTGATAATCGGCTTACCGTCTAAGTTGTCGTTTCCGGTCTTGCCATCTAAAGCAAATGCTGCACTGGTTGCACTTGTATTTGCATTGCCGCTGATATACTTAAAAGAAGCAACGGCCGGAGCCATTTTATCGGCAAGGTCTTTAGGTACCGGAGCAGGTGTTATTGTGCCATTCTCGTTAACAACATCTCCAGCTACAATTTCCAAATACCGACCATAGACATCATAAGTACCGGTGGTCTTGGTATATACCAATTTGTAAGAAGGCGTCAATTGGCCAGTCGGCAAAGCCTTATCATCCGCCAAGTAGATTTCTAAGGTCTTAGCATTATCCCAGTTATAGCTTGCATCCTTGGTCATATCTACAGCATCAGTAGCTCCATAGTTCTTCCAAATCTTGAAACTGCCAGTAGAGATTTCCTGCAAGTTCTTATCGAACTTAACCACTACTTTTCTGGTCTCAACTGCTTCTACTTTTTCAATCTTCGGAGCGCCTTCAGTTTTACTCCAATTAATGATTGGATGTGCCTGCTGGAAGTTCGGATTGGTATTGCCGGCCAAATCCTTAACCGCATTGTTTACCAACAAGCTAACCGAATTATCCACATAAGCGGTAAGACCATTGTCAGCAACAAACGAAGCATCGGTGCTGCCGTCGTTCTTATCCTTGTCATAAGATAACTCAAAGACTACTATATTGGCTTTACCTTCAAAGAAATCAGCCGAACCCTTTACTTTTACAGTCTTACCGCCTTTTTGGAATTTATAGTTATCAACATTAACTGCCGAACTATCCATATCTTCCCCAAAGGTAGCATAAACAAAGAATCTGTAATTTTCTGGCGCACTACCTTCCCGCTTGAATTCTACGGTTTTCAGACCTTTCCAAGTCTTATCGCCGAATTCAAAGGTGGTGGTATAGTCAGCCATCATGTTCTCATACAGAGAAGCATCTTTGATGCCCTTAATCTGCAGAGTAACCGTCTTGCCGGCATAGGATTCGCTTAAGGATAACTTAGCAACCTTGTCGCCATCTTCAGCCGAAACTTTCATCTTGCTGCCTTTTTCAATTTCCTTACCGTCTTTGTCAAGTAAGGTGAAACGTTCTCTCTTAATATTGGAAATCTTTTCATTGAAAGTAACTTTGATATCTTTCTCGCCGTCTACTTCAACGCTTACAACTTCCGGAGCTTCTCTATCGGCTACGATGGTTAAGTCAAAGGTGGTGCTGGCAAAATTGTTCTTCCAGTTATCCTGAATCTTAACCTTATCGGCTTCGTTCATGATGGTAAACTGAACATTGCCCGCCGGTAAGGCATTGCCTCTATCATTCTTTGCTAACTTTTCATCATAGAATTGTACCCAAACCTTAGAAACAGCTTCGTTCTTATCAGTTAAAGCTTCCTTCAATTCAGCGTCCTTATACAACTTCTTAGCAGTATAAGCGGCAAAGCTGTGATAGAAGTGTTTTACCGTCAAACCGGTAACCGGCTTATTGAACTCAACAGCGACAACCTTTTGATCGGCGCTGACAATCTTAGCTTCCGGAGCGGTCTTATCTGCGGTGTAAGCGTAAGTTCCCTCAAAGTAAATATTCGGATAGTTAGCGTAGTCCTTAGCGTATTGGTCGTTGTTCTTCGGATCGCCAACACATACCAAGTATTCCGTGCCGTCTTTCAAGGTAGAGAACATAGTAACTTCTACTACTTTCTCATCGCCTTTGCTGACTTTAGCGGTAGCGCTCAAGGTCGAGTTTCCGGCCTTCAAAACAACTTTTCCAGCAGATTTCATCGGCTCGGAGAAAGTGATTTCCAAGGACTTCGGACCGGTGTAAACAACACTCTTAACAGTCGGATATTCTACATCCTTCGGAGTGAAGTTAATTTCTTGCTTAGCCATAACCACGCCGGCTACGTTCTTCACGCCGGTAACGGTTAATTTGATAGTTTTGTTGTTTTCAAAAGCGTTGTTGCCGCTTAAGGTCAAAACAACAGTCTTGTTGTCTTCCATTAACTTAGCTTTGCCAAAGGTCTTGCCAGTTGCCTTGTAGTTGCCAACTTTTTCAGCGGTAGCCTTATCAACAGTTCCGTTGAAGGTAACAACTGCTTCTCTTAAGTTGTCAGCTTTTACTTCAGCTACTTCCAACTTTTCCGGTTCGCCCGATACCAAGCCATTGGCAACTGCCAATTCCTTGTTCATCTTGCCGTCTGCTACTAACTTTTCAGCCAAAGTTCTGCCCTTTTCGTCGCCCTGTACTTTAGCCATCAAAGCGTTGTACATAACAACAGCAGCTTCGCCCTTGGTGAAAGAAGCGTCTTCCAAAGTAGCGTCTTCAACCAACTTAGCTTCTTTAGCCAATTCGCCTGCTTTTGCCCAAGCTTCGTTAGAATCATAACCCAATGCGCGCAGCATGAAGGTTACAAATGCCTGCTTGCTCAATTTAGCAGCCGGTGCAAACAGCTTCGGCTCTACGCTTACGCCGTTGGTGAGCTTTAATTCTTCACCCAGCGTTGCAAAGCCCTTAGCCCATGCAGCCTTTTCCATGTCGGTGAACTTGTTGTCTGCTGCTTTGGCATTGGCGTCTTCTTGGGTATAGCCCAAAGCCTTCAATACCATTGCAAGACCAACAGCTCTGTTCAGCTCAGCGTTTACTTCAGCGTCTGTCGTATTCAACAGCAACTTCAAGTTAGCCAGAGCTTCTACTTCCTTGCTGGCGGCAAAAGTAACTGTCATGGTTGACAATACCATTGCCAATGCAAGTGTAAATGCTAAAATCTTTTTCATTTACTCTTTTCCTCCTTTTGATTGGAATATTAGTTTTCAGGGATTCTTCCCCCCATTACATTACATGATGGATTATATCACCCGCTCAAAACCTCGTCAATACCTTAAAAAGATATGTAATAAATTTGTAACACAGTTCAGACAAGCAGATATGGATGCTTAATATGACAACAGAGAGCTCGCTCTCTGGAGACATATTAAGTGTCCATATCTATTTGCGGAACGCAAACACCGATAATTCGCTGCAAGCGAATTATCGGTGCGGCTTGGCTGAACTGTGCCATACTATCCCGGACTATCCCTACTATAATATACCGCAGAAAGCTTGCTTTCTAAAGTCATATCAAGTATTACTTTCTATTTGCGGAACATCGCTGATAATTCGCTTATAGCCAATTATCAGCGGCTTGTCTGAACCGGCCTGCCCGAATGGGCTTGTCTGAACCGGGTACACCTTACCCAAACTTTACCGCCTCTTTCTCTACCTATTAAATTACATCCGGTAAATCAACGCCACCATATTCGGGCCGGTATTAATTGAAATAATACAACCGACCGGATATTCCAGCGTCGGCGGCTGATCAAGCATTTCCCGGCAAAGCTCACGCAGTTGCTCCCGCTGTTCCTGATTATTACCGTAAACCAGCATATAGGGAGTTCCCGGCCGCCGCTCCTTCCGGCAAAGCTCCACCAATTCCCGTACCACTTTCTTTTCGCCGCGGGCTTTGCCCACAACCTTGGATTCCCCCTGTTCAAAGGTAATCATCGGCTTCAGGCCAATCGCGTCGCCGACAAACGCCGCTGCCGCGGACACCCGACCGGATTTTTTGACAAATTTCAAACTAAGCGGCACCAGCATCGGCCGGGCGTGACTGACCCAATCCTGAATATGAGCAATAATCGCCGCTACTTCTTCTCCCTTAGCCGCCATCCGCGCCGCTTCGACCGCCGCCCAGCCATATGCCATGCTGTAAGTTCCCGAATCAATCAAATGAATCCGAAACTGCTCCGCCGCTTCCTTATGCTCCTCCAGAAACAAATCTCTGGCCAGGACTCCCGCCTGATATGTGCCGGATCCTTTGGAGTTCAAAATCACATGAATAATATCGGTATAGCCCTCACGCCAGGTCTTTTCAAACAGCTCCTGATAAAGCGTAACCGACACCTGGGAAGAAACCGGCAATTTATCCGCCGTTTCCAAAACACGATAAAACTCCTCCGGCGTAATATCCACTCCGTCCAGATATTCCTTATCGCCCGCTAAAATCGTCAGCGGCAGGACGGCAATATTTAATTCCTCCGCCAATGATTTCGGAATGTCAGCGGTGGAATCGGTTGCAATCTTGATTTTGGTCATATATCGCTTTCCTCCTATTCTTCGCAAGAACTATGCGCTTTCCAATAAAATATATCCAATTTTTGATATATAACACAATATATCGCTTTTATGACAAAAAATCAAGTACTGTTTGCAAATTATATGATGGTGCTGATGATAAAAGCCAAAAGTTGAAGATCTTTCTTTATCTTCCGGTAATATGCAATTCACTTTTCAGCGCCGCCTGTAAAACAGCAGAAAAGTTTACACCCGCCCGCTCCGCTTCAAAGTTCAACCAAGAAGGAATCGATGCGTATTCGTCAATAAACTTTCCGCCACATCAAAAAACCGCTCTCCTTGAATCTTCTTCCTCGGAGAGCGGCTTCTTAGCCGGTTTCAGTTTTTAAACTGCTTATTTATGGCAGGCACAGCCGCCGCTTTGCTTTTCCTTACTCTTTTGATATCTTTCCGCTACGACATCCCAGTTGACCACATTCCAAAATGCTTCCACATAATCCGGACGGCGGTTTTGATATTTCAAGTAATAGGCGTGTTCCCAAACGTCCAACGCCAGTAGAATCCGGCGGCCGTCCTGTAAGGGCGCATCCTGATTGGCAGTGGAAAGCACCTCTAATTTTAAATCCTTCATCGTCAGCCAAGCCCAGCCCGAACCAAAGCGAGTCTTAGCTGCGGTATTAAACTTTTCCTTAAACTCGGCAAAAGACCCGAAAGCTTCCTTAATTGCTTCCGCCAATTCTCCGGTCGGCTCGCCGCCGGCATTAGGTGCAAGGTTTTCCCAGAATAATTTGTGATTATAATACCCGCCGCCGTTATTGATAACAGCCTGACGCTTGTCCGCCGGAATCCGATCAATCTCGGCCAGCAGCTTACGCGGGCAGCTCGGCACATCTAATCCCTCAATCGCCGCATTGAAGTTAGCGGTATAAGTAGCGTGGTGCTTTTCATAATGAACCTGCATGGTCATAGCGTCAATGTACGGCTCTAATGCATCATAGGCATACGGTAACTTTGGTAATTCAAATTTCATAATAGCCTCCTGTGTTTTCTTATATAATTTCAGTTGTTTACCTGAACGGTAACTTATTTTATCAAAGCGCTTACCGCCTCCGGCCCGCGCTTATTAAGTTCTTTATTTAGTATAGCGTAAACAGCCGATAATTTCAAGCTGTTCTTTTGTCAAGAGCTTGTCAAATGATTTTGGTCAAATGATTTCAGTACAGGAAGAATCGGAACAATTACGATCTCAATTACCGCCGGATGTTAGGAATACCGGCCCACACAACCGCCCTTCTTCTGTTACCACCATTTAATAGCATCGGTAATATAATTCCGATATTCAATAAACTTGGGATCACTGATATTTCTGGGATGGGGCAAAGCAATCGGTAATGACTCCTTAACCGTAGTCGGTTTATTGCTTAAGATCAATACTCGCTCCGCCAAGTAAACGGCCTCTTCAATATTGTGGGTAATAAAAATAACCGTACTGCCCAATTCCTTCCACAGGCGAATAACTTCGTCCTCCAGATAAAACCGCATTTTAATATCCATCTGTCCATACGGCTCATCCATCAGCAAGAGATCCGGCTGCATCACAAACGAACGTCCGATAATAATACGCTGCTCAACGCTAACGGAAAGTTCTCTGGGATACGCGTTTTCCACTTCTTTTAAACCCATAAGACTCAATATCTTATCCACCCGCTTTTGCGCTTCTTTTTTATCCACACGCTTCACGCCTAACCCAAATTCCAAGTTTTCTCGGACAGTTAGCCACGGAAAAGCAGACGGTTCCTGAAACACAAAAGATATATTGTGCTTTTTCGGGTCTGCCGGCTCGCCGTCAATCTTAATCTCTCCTTTAGTTGGAGAATAGATTTTTGTCAAACAGTTTAAAAATGTGGTTTTACCACAGCCGGTCGGTCCGACTACACATAAAAATTCATTTTTTTTAATGTCAAAACTGATATCGTTCAGCACCAATAACTCTCCGAACTGTTTCGTCAAGTTATCCACCTTTACTTTTACTTCCCGATTGTCCATTCCCATTGATTAAACCTCTTATTCTCTATAAGGCTAAGTCTGTATTCTCTGAAATTTTTTGCCGGATTGCCAAAAACTCCTCGCTGACCATATTTCTCGGCTTTGGTAAAAAGCTCATATCGTAAACCGCTTTTACCTCTGCCGGTCGGCTGCTCAACAACACAATTCTGTCCCCCAAACTGCATGCTTCTTCAATATTATTGGTGACAAAAATAATCGTTTTTTTCTCTTCGCTGCTGATCCGTAAAATCTCATTTTGCATCGAATATCTGGTCTGCGCATCCAACTGGCCAAACGGCTCATCCATAATCAGTACTCCCGGATGCATGGCATAAGCCCTAGCAATTCCGACCCTCTGCTTCATCCCGCCGGACAACTGTGTTGGATACGAGTTTTCAAATCCGGTTAATCCTACCAAGTCAATATAATGCTGTGAAATCTTTTTCCTTTCTTCTTTTTTTATACCGGTAAATTTTAGACCTAATTCCACGTTTTCCCGCACCGTTTTAAAAGGCATGATCGCAATTTTCTGAAAAACCCGACCAATCTCCGGATTAAGCCCGCTTGTTTCCTTATCCTGATAATAAATTACTCCGGAAGTTCGCTCCTCTAACCCGCAAATAATATCCAACAGCACCGTTTTTCCGCAGCGGCCCGGCCCTAAAATTACCAAAAATTCTCCTTCCTTTACCTGAAAGGAAATATCTTTGATAACGATTGTTTCCTTGGCTTCCGTGAAAAAAGTTTTGCTGATATTCTTTACTTCTAATTTTGTTTTTATATATTGTTCCATGGGCACACTACCTTTTCCAATCTCGATAATACTGTCGAAAGCAGGGCACCGATCGCCGCAATACTGATAACCGCCACCAGCACCAGTGCCATATCATTTCCCTGCCATCCTTTTGTTACCAAAGAGCCCAAGCCTAACTTCGCTCCCAACATCTCTGCCGCTACTACCGTTGTCCAACCGGAGCTGACGGAAGTCCGAATACCGGCAAATATAGACGGAAGTGCCGTCGGGACCACAATATCCATTAGAATTTGCCGCTGGTTTCCCTGAAAAACCCGGCCAACATCAACATTAATGCTGTCTACCAACCGAATCCCGGCTGAAGTATTGACAATTAAGCCAAATATTGTCCCGATAAACACAATGAAAACTTTTGAAAACTCACCAATCCCAAACCACATAATAACTAAAGGAATCCAGGCAATCGGCGGAATCGGACGCAGGATCTCAAGAACGCTGCCCAAAACCGCCTTTACTTTCTTATTCCAGCCAATCAATATCCCCAGTCCAATCCCGACCAGCCACGCAAAAATGAGACCAATCAATACCCGGCGAAGACTGGCCCAAATATGACCAAACAGAATCGTATTGGCGATTGGCTTCGTGAAAGTCCGAATCAAGCGTTCTATCACCTCCGCCGGTCCCGGCATCAAGCGCGGATTCAATGCAGCAAAAGAAATCCAGCCTACCAATATCAGCGTTACCGCCAGCACTGATAAAAAAACGCACACCATATTAAAGAAATTGGTTCTCTTTCCTTTTTCCATACGACTACTCCTGCCTAATTGTTTCCATTTTTTCTGCCTTTGACAAAACGGTTCTCGGCCGAAGACAGAATAGCGGATAATATCGCTCCGATAACACCTATTACTACCATACCGGCAATGACCAGATCCGGCCGGGCAATCGTTCGCCCGAACTGAATCATATAGCCTAACCCGGCTGTAGCTGCCAACATTTCCGCCGCCACCAAGGTTGACCACGAATTACCGAGCGCTACCCGAATGCCGGCAAAAACCATCGGCAGCGACGACGGAATTCCTACTTTGTAAAAAATTTCCGTTTCCGATGCCCCGAAAGTTTTGGCTACATTGATATAGGTCTGATTTGTCAGGCGAATTCCCGTATACGCATTAATTACACAGGGAACAAAAGCTGAGAAAAAAATGATCAGTGCCTTGGCCTTCAACCCAATTCCCAGCCAAACTACTACCAGCGGAATCCATGCAATTGGCGGAATCGGACGCACCAGTTCAAAAATCGGCCGAAAAAAAGCCTCTGCCAAACGGTACCAGCCCATAACCAGGCCCAGCGGAATTCCGATTATCAGCGCCAGCAAAAAGCCCGATAAAGCGACTTGCAGACTGGCCAAAATATTAGCCAGCAAGACATTTCCATCCGGTTCTTTTTGATAAACCTTCTGAACAATCGTTTCAAATACCTGCACAGGTGCAGGCAGCAGTTTCGCATCCGCAATTCTCAAGCTGACTGCCGCCTGCCACAGGCCAAAAAATATCAAGATACCGCAGCCGCAAAGAATCAGATAGTTTAACTGCTCTTTCCGCCGCTTCTTTTTCCATTCCTGATAATTTGTATTAATCATTACCGAATCTGTCGTACTCATATCTTTACCCCAAATTATTTCATTGCGTTATACACATCTGTAATTAATTTTGCATCGGTATGATTTAAAAATCCAGCTTTATCTTCTTCTTTATAGTTCCCCGTTTCGATGAAAAATTCCAAGCAGCCCATCAGCTTACCCTCCATCACCGAATAATCCTGACCTTCAGCTTTTTCTGTTGCTAATTTATAGGCACTTTCCGGCGTATAGTATTGATCCGCCTGCAAAAGAGTCTTACATGTCTCAAGGTCTACTTTGCTGCCGCCGTCTTCTGCAAAATCCAGCATCAGCTTGGCTGCTTCTTCCGGATTTTCTTCAATCCACTTCGTTGCTTTAAAGTATACCTGTAAAAATATTTTCATGGCTTCATATTTTTCCGGATCATTATAACTGTTTTTATTTGCCATAATATTCGTCATCAACCCGGTCTGTGCAATCCGGCCATTAGAAACCGGAACATATTCGTCGCTCATCTTCAGCATACTGAAAGCACCGGCCGCGTTACCCAAAACGCAAACATCGCCCTCTCCGGCCAAAAACGAACTGTAAATCGTTGGCCCATCCATGGCTACAAAGTCAACATCCTCTTTTGTCAGACCAAAACCGGATAAGGTTTTGGATAAAGTGTACTGCAAAGTGGTACCCGCGCTGCATAATGCTTTAACACCCTTCCAGGTTTCAACTGTTCCGTAAATTTCCGGATCAATCTTATTATTGCCCTTCCCGGCCGCTACAATCGGCGAATCTTTTCTGGCAAATACATACTGCCCGCCATCGTCCGTTGAACTGGCGCTAACCAGCAAAGCATCATACCGAATGGTTCCTGACAGTACACCGCCGATACCGGTTAGCCCGATATCCCATGAGTTTGATGATAAGGATTCCATTTGAACCGGCCCGTTGGTAAACATTACATCTTCTACTTCCAAGCCCGCTTCTTTAAACCACCCTTTTTGGTGCGCCACATAAACCGGTAAATACTGCGATGTACTGCTAATCCCCGAAACTGCCAGCTTCTTCACAGATGCAGTGTTGTTCTTGGTTTCTCCCGAACACCCCGCCATTGCCAGCGTTACAACCAATACCATCATTAACATCCATCTTGCCATCCGTTTGTTCTTCATGCTGAACCCTCCTTTTTTGTTTTCTTCATTTGACCTTTACCGGTATTCCGGATTTCTCTTCCGATACCGCCGGTTTGTATCACTTGTTACTGCAACATATTTTCCTGATTAAAGCTGCTTTTAAATTCCTCATAAAAGCCTTTAACCGCGTTTTCCGTAAATCCGTTTCTCAGCATCTCTGTCAAAATTTCCGGTGCTATCGTTACCGATTTTGCACCACAAGCAGCCATTTCTGCCACTTGATGAACGCTTTCAAAAGCTGCTGCCAAAAGCTCGGTTTGATAGCCGTTAACATCCAAAAGCCTTTGAATCTCCTTAGCTACCGCCACTCCGTCACTGCTCTTATTACTAATCTGGCGGACATACGGTGCTACCGAAGCCGCCCCCGATTCCGCAGCCAGCAGCGCCTGCATTGGCTGAAAAATTGCAGTTGCCGTCACTGAAACCCTTTTTTCCGCCAGATGCCGAATGACTCGATAGCCGTCCTCACTGACCGGAACCTTAATATGCACATCTGAACCCAATACTTTTAGAATATGTTCTGCTTCCTTAATCATCTCCTCTGCTTTCAGCGAAACAACCTGAACATGAAGCTCCGCTTCCGTTGGGATGGCACGGTGAATCTCCTGCAGAAGTTCCATTGGTTTTCCCTGCATCCTGGCCAGCAGCCTTGGATTCGTTGTTACCCCATCAAACCGATATCTGCCATAAAGCTGTTTAATTACAGCAACATCAGCCGTATCAATAAATATTTTCATTTTTAACCTCACTTCCTTTATTTTTATCCGGCGACCACACAAACCACTGTTAAAGGCTTTGTTCCGTCCGGGCAATAATATCATCCTGTGTCATTTTTGATAAAGCGTTAAAGAACGCACTGTATCCCGCCACTCTGACAATCAAATCTTTATGATCTTCCGGATGTTTTTGCGCATCAAGCAGGGTTTCTTTGGATACGACATTAAATTGAACATGAAAGCCTTTTAAATCATCAAAAAATGCCCTGACCATTAAAATTAATTTTTCTACATTTTTATCCTCTTGCAGTAACAGGGGATTGATTTTTTGATTCAGCAGCACACCGCCGGTAATCTCTTTCGTCGGCAATTTGGAAACAGACTTAAATACCGCTGTCGGCCCATTCGTATCTCGATTATGAGCCGGCGAGCACCCCTCGGCCAAAGGCTGACCAGCCTTTCTTCCATCCGGTGTCGCCATTGTAGCGGCGCCATGAGGAACATTGGCCGAGATTGACGAAGTACCCGCATAGTAACCGCCGCCAATCGGCCCCCGATTGTAGCGAGTATTGGTATATTTTCTGATTTCTTTAATATAATCCCCATATGCTTCTGCCAGTAGATAATCGACATAATCATCATTTCCATATTTATGGCTGCTGTTTTGCAAAAGTCTTTGTATTTCCTGTCCCCATTCTCCGGAAAAATTATCCTTCATTGCCTGCCAAAGCTCTACCGGAGTAATCAGCTTCTGTTCAAAAACAATATCCTTGATGGCAGCCAAAGAATCACCCAAGTTGGCAATTCCTACCTGCAGGCCGCTGATAAAATCATATTTTGAACCGCCTTCTTTTAATGTTTTTCCCGTTTCCAAGCAATTTTGCGTCAAAGCAGAGCATAAAACATCGGGATATCCCTCTTCCAAGCATACATCGGCGCAATTATCAATAATGACCGAAACTCTTGTCACTTCTTTAATCCCCTTACGCCATGCTGTCAATACCTGATCAAAGGAAGTCATATTCTGCAGATGTCCGGCACCTTCAAAAATCTTAATCCCCGAATTCGGCTCCACCCCATCGTTTAGTGCCGTCAATAAAGTCCGCGGAAAATTAATGAAGCTCATACCGGTACAGCGATATCCCCATTTGCCCGGCACCGCAACTTCAACACAGCCTACCGCCGAATAATCATAAGCATCTTTCTCTTCTACACCTTTTGCGATAAATGACGGAATAATGATTTCATCATTATTGAAGGCCGGCATGCCAAATCCCCTTTTTACCACATCCATGCAGGCTTTCATAAATTCCGGCGACGCTCCTTGATGATAGCGCACCGTCAAGTTGGGCTGCGGCAGTTTTAACGCTCCGACCGCTTCTAAAATCAGCATCGTAACCGGATTAACCGCATCTTTTCGATCCGCAGTTTGTCCGCCGATGGTGATATTTTGATACAGCGGCATCCCCGCGCCGGTCTTAGTCATTTCCCAACTGCGGATTTTATTGATTGACAAGGTTTTTATGCATAAGTTCTGAATCAGCTCCAAGGCTCTTTCTTCCGTAATTTCTCCCGCTTCTATCGATTTTTGATAATACGGTGCTAAATACTGATCCAGCCGTCCGTAAGAATAGGAATGCCCGTTCGACTCAATCTGCAGTATCAAATGAATAAACCAAACAAACTGAACAGCTTCATAAAAGCCCTCCGCCGGATGAGCCGGCACCTTCCGGCAAATCTCGGCCAGCTTCATCAATTCTTCCCGGCGCCCGTCTCCAACATTTTTTTCCGCCGCCATTTTTTCCGCCAAGACAGCGTATCTTTCAGCAAAATCAATAATCGCGTCCGCGACTCCGGCAAATGCCTGATAAAAATGGTAACTTTTCAGTTTGGTATAATCCGAAGTATCCAACTCCCGACATTTTTGCAGCGCGTATTCCTTATAATACAGCAGTCCCCGCTTCAGGATATCGTCATATGCCATCGCTACATGTCCGTCTCCCGAAGTAATACAGCCTTCCGCTTTGATAATATTCTGATCATAATAAAGCCTTGCTTCTTCCGTCATAGTCGAAAGAGCCTTTAATTTTAAGGTTTTATTACTCCAATATGGGGCAAAATCACGGATTTTTTGTTTTGCCTCTTCACTGATCTCAAATCGGTCACCATCTCTTTGGGCAAACTCATCCAGTTCCTTCATCATCCAGTCGATCCCATACTCCGGAAAGACCGGCGCCGCCTTGTCCCGGCTGGCTTGATTTCCCGCCAAAAGGCCATCCTCATCGATATAAATCGTCATATTTCTTAAAATCGCTTCCAAACTCTTTCCCCGCAGCCGGACTACGGGAAGGTATTCATATTCTTCATATACCTTGGTAATGATTTCCCCTCTCTCCGGGCAAATCGAGGCTGGAATATCAATAATATTTTTCCGCATCTTAGCAATTCGTTCCGTCAACTTTCTGATTTCCATGTTTCGTTCCTTCCTGAACTTCCATCCCGTTCTTTTGTAATCGTTTTCCATGTAATCGTTTTCCATATATAGATTACCATATTTTTTTTGTTTTTGCAATCTTTTTTGTACATTTTTCCTTTCTTTTTTATCCTTCTGATGTTCTTCCCGTCTTTTTTCCTTTTTCTCTTTTGTTTTTTCTCGTTTTATTGGTTTTATTCCTTGAAAATTCCCTTGCTTTCTTCTCTTGATTTTCAAACGTCTTACCTTACAAAACTTTGATTGAATCTTTTCTTTTTTCCGCTCCTTATCTTGAAAAGGCATCTCCGGTGTGATAAAATCAATTTATTCAATTACTATTCCTGCCGCCGTCCTTACCGTCCGAGGAGAACTATGAAAAGTCAAACCGTAACCATCAAAGATATTGCCAAATACGCTGATGTATCTACTGCTACCGTTTCCAGATATATCAATCAAACGCGGAAGTTAAACCCCGAAACCGCCGCCCGTATTCAGGAAGCAATTGAGCATTTCAGTTACATACCCAACGACAATGCCCGGGCGCTCCGATCCAAAAACGAAAAAATCATTGGCATTATCTTTCCTGATATCTCGAATAGTTTTTTTGCTAAAATTTTTAAAAATATTGAAGAACTACTTTTTGAAAAAAAAATATTTGTCCTGCTTTGCAATTCCGATGAAGACGAAGAAAAAGAAAGAGAATATCTTTACCGTCTGCTGCAAAAAAGAGTCGATGCCATTATTATTGCGCCGACCGGTTCGAATCATGAATTATTAAAAAGCATCTGTCAGACTACGCCGGTCATTATTTTTGACCGCAAGCAAGACGGCATTGCTACCGATCAGTTATACGCCAACGATTTTGATTCCTGCCGGCAATTAACCAATCATGTCCTCAATTGCGGTCACCGCCGGATTGCTTACACCTTGGGTGCAACCAGTTCCAGCGCCGCTGTGCTGCGTTATCAGGGCTTTTTGCAGGCGATGCAGCAAAACAATATTTCACCGCAAGATTATCTGGTAATTCCCGCTCAGGATGAGCTTACCTGCCGGCAGGAGTTTTATAAACTTTTGGTTCAAGACCAAATATCTGCCGCTATTATTACCTCTCCCAAAAAGCTAAACTGGTTTCTAATGGAAAGAAATCAGCTTTATTTAAAGGGTGGTCGTTCTTCCCTGTCCTTTGCCGGTTATGCCACTCCCAGTGAGTTTGATATCAGCGAAATTCCGCTGACCGGCTTGTTGCAGAAAGAGGAAACCTATGCCGCTAAGCTGGTAAATATTGTTCTGTCTCGTTTAGATAAACCCAAAAGCAAAATCAAAGATGTTGAACTGAAATTGGCTTTCTACAAAGGCAGCAGCATCTCTTCCATAAAAACAAACGGGCCTTTCAGTAAATGACTGCCGTCCGCCTTGATGGGGTTGTTGCATTTTAAGATTTTTACACATTTGTGTAAAATCTGTACTTTGCAGCAGCCCCATTTTTGCAGCAAAAATTCTCCTCTTTATCCGCCAATTTGTACCTTAGGAATCTCCTGTCTCAGCATCTCCGCAAAACCTTCCAGTTCTTCTTTCTTCATTGACTTATCATGCTGATACTCATATTCGAGCCCCAATTGCTGATATTTGCCTGAGCCAAATTGATGAAACGGCAGCAAATGAACTTCCTGTATTTGATATTTTTTTAATAATTGGCAAAATTGCCGTTGATCCTCCGGCTGATCATTAAACCGCGGAATGACCGGGATTCGTACTGCTAATGGGATCCTGGCGTCAATTGCCAGTTTCAAATGATCCAGTATCTTTTCTACTTCCACGCCCGTTCCCTGTAAATGCTGTCGGCTGTCCCAATGCTTCACGTCAAAATAAAGCAAATCGCACCACCGGAGCAGTCGGCGAAAACTTTCCTCCGAAGAAAAGCCGGTCGTTTCACAAGTAATATGAATCCCCTCTTGGTGTAAAGCCTCGGCCAGCCGTTCCGCAAAATCAATTTGCGCTAATACCTCGCCCCCCGAAAAGGTTACCCCTCCGCCTTCGCGAAAAAATACCTTGTCTTTTTCAATTTCATGTACCGCCGCTTCCACTGTCCAGCGCCGTCCCGCTATCCGCAGCGCTTTGGTCGGACAAACCGCCACACACGCAAAATGAGAGCCGCATTTTTCCGGCAAATGGTACGTTTTCCCAGTCGGATCCCGCCGCATCGCTCCGGCCGGACACGCCTTAATACACCGACCGCAACGAATACAGCTTGTTTCCACAAACTGGAGCTGCGGCCGAAAGCTTTGGCTTTCCGGATTGGAACACCATTTACAGCGCAGCGGACATCCTTTAAAAAATACCGTTGTCCGAATGCCCGGTCCGTCATGCAGACAAAATCTTTGAATTTCCAGCAGCATTCCGGTTTCTTTTTGGCTATCTGTTTTCATCTGTCTATCCTGCCTTATATAATATTTTCCGTTCGGGCAATAATCTCATTTTGCAGATCATGATCTAAGTCTACAAAATAAGCACTGTATCCCGCCACCCTGATAATCAGGCTCCTGTATTCATCGGGACTTGCCTGTGCCGATAGAAGCGTTTGCCGGTCTACTACATTAAATTGAACATGATGAATCGGCAAATAAACAAACGCCCGCAAAAGCATAAGAAACCGCTCTTTATTTTGCTTTTCCGAAAACATTGTTTTGGAAAACTTCATATTCAGTAAAGTACCGTTAGCGCACTGCACAGACGGAACCGCCGCCGCCGATTTCAAAACAGCAGTCGGCCCGTGTACGTCAACTCCCGCCCGCGGTGAAATTCCACCGTCCGCCAAAGGTGTTCCGGCCTTTCGACCATCACAGGAAGCACCAACGCCTGTGCCCATTGGTACATGCGCCGAGACCGTATATAATCCGACCGTATATCCGCCGTTCCGGGTATTTTTATAGTCTTTCAATTTCTCTCGAAACTTTTGCACCCATTTTTGCGCTAAAGCATCCACCTCTTCTTTATCGTTTCCGTAATACTCACCATAATTCATCACCCGGCTGCGCAAAACCTCATCCGGCCAGTCATCCCGGAGCTGCCCTAGCATCTGATCCTGGCCGATTTCCCCGGAATAAACCAAGTTTTTTAACACCGACAGACTATCTATCAAATTGGCCACCTGAACCAGCTGAATCCCTGACCGGTTATATTTCGCCCCGCCGGCCGAAACATCCCGGCCCGTCTCCATGCAGCCTTTGATGACCGATGACAACAGCGGCGTCGGTAAATATTTTTGATGAAGCCGGTCAACAATTTCATGCAGTTTAATCATCTGCTCAATAAAATAATTCATTTGCGCTTCCAGCGCCTTTTCCATGGCGGCATAGTCTGCATAGGTATCCAGGCCGCCCAGATCCAGTCCCAGCTGCTCCCCACTCAACAAACACCGGCCATGATTTAAGGTCAGTTCCAAAACCTTGACCAGATTAAACATAGCAGCATTGCTCCAGCCCAACATATTGCCGCAGCTGCTTAATTCCACGCAGCCGACTACGCCGTACTCCTCAGCGTCCTGCTTCGTCATTCCGCTTTCCATCAAAGCCGGGACAATGCTTTCATCATTAAAAAACTGCGGCAGCCCGCCGCCCTGTTCCAGTACATCCGCACAGGCTCTCAAATAATCGTCGCTCGACTGCCGGCAAAGTCTGGCCGAAAGATTAGGCTGCGGCAGATTCAATTCTTCCTGCGCTTTTAAAAACAGGAAGGTCAATTCATTTTCCCGATTTTTTTCGTCTCCTCCTCCCCCGACCACAATATTAAAGCCAATCGGAAAGCCGGCAAAATATTGGGCTTCTAAATGATTGCACATACAAACGATTTGATTGCATTTCAGATAAAAACACTCCAGCAGTTCCATAGCCCGCTCCGCGTCTAATTCTCCGGTATCTATGCTTTTTTGGTAATATGGCAGCAAATACTGATCCATCCTGCCCAAGGAAAACGACATGGCATTCGCTTCCAAATGGAGCAATACCAGTAAAAACCAAGTCATTTGCAAAGCCTCATAAAAGCCCGCCGCCGGGCGTCGCGCCAGGTTCCGGCAATTATCCGCTATCTGCCGGTAATCTTGCTGTTTGGTTTCTTCATAAAGCCCACGAGCCAGCTCTTCATACCGGCTGATAAACCTGACCGCTCCCTCCAGCACGATTTGCATGCTCTCATAGCAGTCTCTTTCTTCGCTTGTCTGCGCTGCCTCTTTCTTTTGCGCCGCCTCCCGGGCTAATTGCGCCGGCCCCTTTTTCAGCCAAGTTTCCACGTCCGGAATAATATGGCCTTGCGATCGTCCCTGCTGATTAACTTTAACCACCGCCTGCAGCGCTTTGCTCCACTCTCCGGCTTCTTGTTCTATTCTGCGCTCTAAAGCCTTTTCCCGCCAATACGGTAAAATTTCCTGACGATATACCTTAATGTCTTCCGGATCCACTTTAAAAGGATCCTGATTCCTTTCCGGGAGCGTTTCCAGCTCATCATCAATCCACAGCAACCCACAGCGCGGATAAACAATCCCGCTTTTCACGCCGGTGCTGCGATTGCCAACTATCAACTCCTGCGGCAGGATCTCAATGGCGATTTTTTCCATGGCTTCTCTTAATTCCCAAGCTCGAACTAAAATTTCCGTTTTCCCTTGATGTTTCCGATTGGCTTCTGTAATAATGCGGGCTTGTTCACAGCTAAGGTACCGAGGCTGTTTCATCATATACTTTTTTAAAAAAATCACCCTGTCTTTTGCCATTTTATTAGTTTTTCCTTTCTTTTACATCCGTGAAAACGTTTACCGACGTTTGATTTTATTATACTCTTTTCTTTATCCAGCGTCAATAAACAAATGTTTCAAATTTAAAGCGCTGATTTTCATTTATCCCGCATAAAGGCTCCGCCGCCCCGTCTCCTCTTGCTCTCTTCCCTCAAAGCTGATATAATAGCCTAAAGCTTTTCCGGAACGGCGTACTTTGCGGCTTGGACGAGCACGCCGCCGGCCGAAAAGGAGCGGCGCCGGACCATACTCAAAAAATCGCCTGAGCAGAAAACCGGTCAAAAAGAATCGGCGCTTTCGCCGGCAAAAGCGAACAACCACCAAAGGAGACTGCTATGCAGCATATAAAATCCATATTCTTTCAATACCGCGGGCTTTCCCGGGCGGCCTATATTTTATTTTTGGGTCGAATGATTACCAATATGGGCGCTTTTATTTGGCCGCTGCTGACCTTAATCCTCAGTCAGAAAATCGGCCTGTCCGCTTCCGAAAGCGCTTACGCCACCACCGGCCTGTCGATTTTTTATCTGATCGGCAGCATTGCCGGCGGAAAACTGGCCGACCACTTTAACCGCAAAAAAATCATTATCGTCTTTGATATTATCAGCACGGTTTTCTTCATCAGCTGCGCCTTCATTCAGCCCGGTTTTTGGATGATTCTCCTGTTCGGCCTGGCGGGCTTATTTGCCAGTATGGAAGGGCCGGCTTATGATGCGCTGGTCGCCGATGCCACCAAACCGGCAGAAAGAGAAAAAGTCTACTCCCTGAGCTACCTCGGACATAATCTCGGCTATATGTTCGGCGCAGCCATTGGCGGTCTGCTGTTTAATAATTATCTTTCCCTGGCCTTTATTTTTGACGGTTTAACAACCATCAGTTCCACCCTCCTTATTATTTTATTTGTTTTTCCGATTGCCAAAGAAACTCTGGCCGGCGATGAAATCAATGAGTATGAAAATGATATCGCGCCGGAAACCACCGCTTTTGCCCTGATGAAAAAACGGCCGCCGCTGCTTTTTTTCCTGCCGGCCGTCGCCTTGTCGGCCTTTGTTTACAGCCAATGGGGTTTTTCACTGCCGCTTTATACCAGTTATGTCTTTGGGGAAAACGGCCCGGCTTATTATGGGTTTTTATCGTCCTTTAATGCCTTTGTCGTCATATTGTTTACGCCCATTTTCACTTACCTGCTGCACCGGCTGCCGGGCCTGCTCAAGGCCGTATTGGGCGTAAGCCTTTATTCCGCCAGCTTTCTCCTGATTCTGGGCGGGCCGCCGTACTTTGTGTTCTTTCTTATGATTTTTATTTTTACTGCCGGTGAAATTATCAATACCATTGGCAACTCCCCCTATATCAGCCGGCGGGTGCCCAGCTCGCACCGGGGCCGGTTGTCGGCGATTATCGGCATCGGTTACGGCGTGGGTGCAACCACCAGCCGCCTGATCATCGGCCGGATTATCGACCGTTTTTCCTACCTCTTGGCGTTTTCCGCAATTATCGGCACGGGACTGGCTGCCGTCCTCCTGCTGCTTTTTGTTTACCGGCTGGATAAAAAGTATTTTCCGAGGCTCTATGAAAACTTACCCGGCACCGAAAAACTTAGTCTGTCTGATGACAAGACCCCTAAAAAAGGCAGTTCTAACGAGCGTAAAAAAATATATTGACAAATGACAGCGAACACTGTATTCTATTAATTGTTAGAGTACAGTGTTCGCTTTTAAATTTTTGGAAGGAAGCAGAATATGCCCAAAGACAAAACGGAAAACCATAAAAAAATCATTGCGTCCGCACAGAAAGAATTTATGACCTATGGCTTTAAAGACGCTTCTATGCGGCGCATCGCCGCTGACGCTAAAATGAGCGCTTCGGGTCTGTATAAGCATTTTCCCAGCAAGGAAGAAATGTTTGCGGCGTTAGTAGCACCGGCGTATGACGGGTTGATCGAGATGTATCGTCAATCCGCCGATGAAACGCGCCGAATTCTAGACACAGCTGATTTTTCCCATATATGGGAAGGCTCTCACGAAACCGTCTGGATCATGGAATATATTTATGAGCATTTCGATGCTTTCTGCCTGGCCGTCTGCAAAGCAGAAGGAACACGATACGAAAACTTCTTGCATGATATCGCCAAGCTGGGGGAAGAAAGAACGCTAAGCTTTATGGGCCAGCTCCGGTCAATGGGAATAAAACTGAACAATTTCAGCACGAAGGAACTGCATCTGCTAACAACCAGCTATGTGGACGCCATTTTTCAGGCGCTGCGGCATAATTTTACCCGAGAGGAAGCACTCCATTACGCCGAAACACTTGATAAATTCTTTACCCTTAGCTGGAAAAACTTTTTCGGCTATTAGAAAAACATTACAGTCCAACGAAAGGAGCAATTACGATGAATAAATGGACCTCAAGAAATGCCCTGTGGATGCTTGTTTATATGCTTCTGTACATAATCGGCACTATGCTGGTATGTGTGACCGGGCTTATCCATCCGTTAGTTTTTGTCTGCTACCAGATTACCGCCGGAATCCTGCTGACCGGAATTGTGATCAAAGCATTTGACCGGGTAAAGGCAGCCGGCGCGGCGCTATGTTTATCGGCCGGCGCGATTATCATGCTGCTGATGATAGGTGATGCCAATGGATGGCATGTGATTCCGCTGATTGTTATTGCCCTAGGGGCAGAAATGATTCGTTATGTGTGGAAATACCGCTGGACGGGAAATGTGGCTGGAGCAATTCTTATGACTTTTTCTACTTTCGGCTATTATATCCAAATCTGGTTCAATCGTGCTCATTCTTATGAACACTCAATTGAAGAAATGCCGGTCGGTTATGCCGATACGCTGATGGCTGTCAGCCCAATGTGGGCGCTCCCGGTCGTCCTCATCCTCGGCATTGTTCTGTCGGCGGTCATGGCAACTATCACAGCCAAGCTGTTTAAGCTCGAAAAACAATGAGCATATCGGTTCATTAAGCGCTCAGCGGAACCATGAAAAAAGGAGTCTTTTTTTAGGACTCCTTCTTTGTTCCTTCTTGCCAAAACCCGATTGTTGTGATATTCTATATAAATGATAGGTGCCAAAGCATTTGACACTTATCATTTATAAGGAAATTTTTAAAGCTTTTCCTCTAAAACACCGTTACCGTTCAGGCAAGCCATTTGTGATTCGTCCAAATACAAAACAGCTATCTTATGATAGATTGGGATAGACAATGAATTTCGATGAATTACTCATGTGGGCATTAAAAGAAGCCCGTGATATTTCTTATTGACCCGTTTTTCCGGGGAGGAGAATGATTATGAACAAAACCAAAATTATCGGAACTATCGGACCGTCCAGTAACAGTAAAGAAGTATTTACCGAACTGGTTAAAAGCGGGCTGCGCATTGCCCGGCTGAACCTTTCTCACGGCGAGCAGGAAATGCATGCCAAAAACATTGATATGATTAAGGAAGTCCGCGAAGAACTGGGAATTCCCGTTGCTCTCCTGATGGACACCCGCGGACCAGAAATCCGTACCCGCAATTTTGTGGGCGGCATCGCCACCTTAAAAACCGGTGATATGGTCATCCTTTCTCCGGAAGACTTTGAAGGCGACAGCTCCCGCATCAGCGTGACCTATCCTTCCCTCCATACCGATGTAGCGGTCGGCAGCCCAATCTTGATTGACGATGGCTTGATTGAGTTGGAAGTCAAAGAAATAAAAGGCAGCGAGATTCACTGCCTGATTAAAAACGGCGGTGATGTGAAAAATCATAAGGGCATTAATGTGCCGAATATTCATTTAAATCTCCCGATCCTGACGCCAAAAGACGAAGCCGATTTGATTTTCGGCGTCGAGCAGGATATTGACTTTGTTGCCGCCAGCTTTATCCGCAGTGCGGCTGATGTGGAAATAATCCGCAAACATCTGGTTACCCACGGCGGCAAGCATGTGCAAATCATTGCCAAGATTGAAAATCAGGAAGGTGTCAATAACATCAAGGAAATTGTGCAGGCAGCCGACGGCATCATGGTCGCCCGCGGCGATCTCGGTGTGGAAACGCCGCCGGAGCTGATTCCGGAAGTGCAGAAAAAAATCGTTGATATCTGCAATGATATGGAAAAGCCGGTGATCATCGCTACCCAAATGCTGGACTCGATGATTAAAAATCCCCGGCCGACCCGGGCGGAGGTGTCAGACGTGGCCAATGCCATCTGGGACGGAGCCGATGCCATTATGCTGTCAGGGGAATCGGCAGCCGGTGCCTACCCGATTGAATCGGTCCGGATGATGAAGCGGATTGCGATTCAAACCGAAAAATCAGTGCGCGACCGCACCAAGCGCCACCGCACGATTTATGACCGCGGAACCTCGGTTACCAACGCCGTATCGTTTGCCACAGTAACCACCGCCGAATACTTAAACGCCAAAGCCATCATCTGCCCGACCTACGAGGGCTATACGGCCAGATTAATCAGTAAGTTTAAGCCGGATTCCATGATTGTCGCCACGACCTCCAATCCGAAGATTCAAAGGATTATGCAGCTTTACTGGGGTGTGGAGCCGATTCTGGTCAAGCAGGAAACCTCATCGGAAATCCTGTTTTATAAGTCCGTAGCGACCATTAAGCAAATGGGCATTGCCCAGGAGGGAGATTTGGTCGTCATCACCGCCGGCATTCCCTTAGGTATCAGCGGCAACACCAATTTGATGAAAGTGCAGGAAGTAGAATAACATCCGATTTTCTGCCGCTTCGCCGGAAAACAAGCCTTGCCCGGCACAGGGAAAAATCAATAGAATTACAGCCTAAGTTTGCTGCCGGAGGAAAATCGCTGCCGGCAGTTGAAAAGGGGCTGTTGCATTTTAAGATTTTTACACAAGATTTAGAAAAATTCTTGCGTAAAATCTGCATTTTGCAGCAGCCCCTTTTTGTATTCTGTTTTTCTTCGTACTTCACTTCGTATTTTACTTTTCTGTTTTCGGCTTACAAAACCGCAAAACTCTGCAGCAGTTCAATCGCGTCCACATATTTTTGAACTTCCACATATTCATTGGGCTGATGCGCCATTTCCGGCTCGCCCGGGCCAAACAAAAGGACTGCCTGCTCCGGGCTGTGCGCCGTTAAGATCGAGGCATCGGTAAAGAAATTAATCCCGATTTTATCCCCGGCATAGCCTTTCTGGCGCAGCAACTCCTCCCAGCTTTGAACCCATTCCGCCTCCGGTGCGATCTGAATCGCCCGCCGCCGGTTAAGCGCCGCAAACTCCATGCTCAGTCCCGGGCTTGCCTGCTGAAGCTCCCGCAAAATCTCTCCGGCCCGGCGCAAAATATCCTCGGCCGTCAGCGGCGGTGTCATCCGGATATCCAAAACCGCCCGGCAGTCATCAGCCGTCATATTGGCCGCCATCCCGCCTGCAATCTGGTTAATCTGCATGGTCGACCGCCCCAAATAGGGGTGGGAAAAACCAAGCACATAGGATTTTAGCTGCTCCGTCAGGGCATACAGCCGCTCAATGGCATTAATCCCTTTTTCCGGATAAGCACCGTGTCCGGTTTTGCCCTTGACTTTAATCTCCAGCCATAAGCAGCCCTTTTGGGCAATACCCAGCCGCATACCGGTTGGCTCGCCCACCAAAATAAGCCCGGCCGGCTTCATTTGTCCTTTATCCAAAACCGCTTTGGCGCCCGCGCCGCCTCTTTCTTCATCGCAGGTTCCCAGAAACTGAATGCTTTTCCGCGGCTGCCCCGGTAAATGCGTCAGAGCGTATACCATTGCCGCCAGCCCACTTTTCATGTCCGAAGCGCCCCGAGCATAAATCCGGCCGTCCTGCCGCACCGGTACTTGCGGATCGGTTTGCCATTTCTGCCGGTCACCGTACTCAACCGTATCCAGATGCCCATTCCAAACAACTGTTTCCTCTTCCCGTCCCGGTACAAATGCAATCACATTGGCTCGTTTCTCATCCAGCCGGTCAATCTTGCTTTCAATACCATGCCAGCTGAAATATTGGTGCAGATATTCCGCCACCTTGCCTTCATCATGCTCGCCGTTGACCGATGGAATTCTTAAAATTTCTTCCAAAAATTGAACCGCTTCTTCCGCTTTCATTTTTCTTATTTCCTCAACTTTCTCCGCTTGAAAGCCGCAATTTTCGCCGGCTGCGTTCGCCGCAAAACCCGCCCAAAGACCAGCGTGCCTTTCCCGCTCTTTAGGCTTCGCCGCCGAAATGCTCGACTTCCGCCCACTCCGGAATGGAAGGCGCCGCTCCCGGTCGGGACACGGCAATCGCCGCCGCCTTGGCTGCCAGCTTCATACATTCCGCTTTCGGCAGACCTTTCAGCAAACCGGCCATAAAATAACCGGTAAAGGTATCGCCGGCCGCCGTCGTATCCCTGACCGCCACCTTATAGGCCGGTTGATAGAGATTTTCGTTTTTATCCAAATACATCGCGCCGTCCGAGCCCAAAGTCAACAGGATTCCCGCCTCAGGAAAACGGTCTGCCAGCTGCCGAATCAGCTTTTTTTCGTCCGTTTCCTCCAAGTCCTCCCTGCCCAGCAGACCCTTGGCTTCAATTTCATTTAAAATGAAATAATCGACAAAGCGGAGCGGAAGCCCTTCTATTTTCTCATTCATCGGCGAGGGATTGAGGACAATCCGCAGCCCGCGCTGATGCGCCTTTTCCATAATTTCCTTCATGCCGTTAATCTCGTTTTGCAGCACCAGATAATCACCGGCTGTAAACAAGGCCAGTGTCCGCTCAATCTGCCCGGAGGAAATGCTTTGATTGGCTCCGCCGTATAAAATAATACAGTTATCGCCGCTCCGGTCTCTTTGAATGATGGCGTTGCCGGTCCGAACCGCTTCTGATACCGCCACCAGCTCCGTACTCACCCCCGCCTGCCGCAGCAGCTGCAAAAGGCTTTCTCCGTCGGTGCCGACTGCCCCGGCATGAAAAACGCTGATTCCCGCCCGGCCCATGGCAATCGACTGGTTCAGACCCTTGCCGCCGCTGAACACCTCTAAGTTATCGGATGAGATCGTTTCTCCTTTTTTTACAAAATGATCCAGACTGTATACATAATCAATATTCAGCGAACCAAAGTTTAATATTTTCATTTGATACCACCTTACACTTGATTACAGTTCAGGCAAGCAACGATTGATACTTGCTATGCCGGCGGAACTCCTTCCGCCGCTACAGACGGCTTGCCTGAACGATATAATTACACTTCCTTAGTCAGCCATTTTACCAGATTGACAAACAGCGTTTCATAACCCGGCCATTCACAGAACTCGGCCGGTGCCCAATGCGGCGCACAATCCGTTGTAAAGACCGCCGTCCGGCCGGCGCCGTACTCAGCCGCCGCCACAAAGGGATCGTCTCCAACCGTCGCTAACAGCTCGGCCTCTGCCTTGATGGTGGTTTTATTATAGCCCAAAACCTTCGGCCACTCGCCGATGCCCTGCAGGATGGCATGCGCTTTGACCGTCTGCGGCTGAATCCCTTCGCAGTGCTCCTGCCGGTCATCGCCGAACAAAAGCTTGACCGGAAGAACATCCTGCACTGCCGTATCCCCCCATTTGCCTTTGCCATCAATCCCGGAAAAAGTCATGTATCCGCCGATCATCAAGAGCCCGCCGCCTTGCAGGACATATTCTTTCAACAGATTGCAGCGGTTGGGCCGAACCTGGCTTTTGGTAAAAGTGGCCGTCGGCAAAAGCAAAGTGTTGGCGCCGATATCCGACAGCATAATGACATCATACTGCTTTAATTCCTCTAAAGTAAAGGGAAATTCTTCCATTGCCAAATGATTCGGCAAAAATACAAACTCATACCCGGCTTTTTGCATCACCGCTTTTAAATATCTTTCACCGGTTTCATAAACCGAAGTATAAAAGGTATCAAACCCCTTAACATGGGTGGTGTAACTCATCCAGGATTCCCCGGCCAGTAAAACTTTTTTGCTCATCTTATCTCCTCCTGATATATCAGCTGGTTGGACTTTATTCTCTCATTGTTTTAAGCAGCGCACCGCTTCGGCGGTTCTCGCCTTTTTTCCCTTATTCTTATTGCTTTAATGTTCCGGTTTACCGAACTCCAAAATCAAATGCGCATAAATCAAAATGCTCTCCAAATATGCATCCAGGCT
This sequence comes from Lachnospiraceae bacterium oral taxon 500, assembly GCA_002999035.1. NCBI lineage: Bacteria > Bacillati > Bacillota > Clostridia > Lachnospirales > Lachnospiraceae > Lachnospiraceae bacterium oral taxon 500. Next base: position 1,144,303 of record CP027241.1, on the reverse strand, counting down.
GACCCATTCATCAATTCCGTGGCATTGCGCCAAATTGCCGGGGCCAAACTGAATGGTCGGACAACCGGCAATATTCTTCCACAGTCTGGAATCGCAGCCGGCCGGCGAACCGACAATTTTTACGGCCTTATCCCTGGCCGCCAGATACCCCCGCTCAAAAGCATGAACAAAGGGATGTTCCCGTTCCATTTCAAACCCGCCGCCGGCCTGATAAATCGTAATCTCCGGCAGATTTTGCTCCAGCCAGGGATCGGCTTTTGCCGTGCGCTGAATTGTTTCGGTAAACTCATCCACCACCTGCTGGTACGACATTTGATTGGGAATATAATGGACACAAGTGGAAAACTCGCACTCTCCGGCCACAGTGGAACCGGCATCGCCGCCCTTGATTACGCCGACGTTTAAGTTCGGCGGCGGCAGCAGCGGATGTTTATAGTGCAAAAGCCACTCATGCTCCTTATCGCGCAAGGCTTCCATCAGTTTGATCGCCTTTTCGATCGCATTTACGCCCTTGGTCTTATCCCCGGAATGGCAGGCCTTGCCTTTAATCTGCACTCGAAAGAAAACAAAACCCATATGCGCCAAAATCAGCTCATCGCTCGTTCCCTCGCAAACTACCACACCGTCGGCCCGCTGTCCGCTCATAATCGCTTGCATCGAGCCATTCCCGCCGCCTTCTTCATCACACACCGAAGTAATGGCGACATTGACCGGCAACTCCTCTAAACCGGCATCTTTCAGTAGCTGAACCGCCATCACCGCCGCCATCAGGCCGCCCTTCATATCAGCCGTTCCCCGGCCGTACATTTTGCCGTCCCGAATCACCGGCGCAAATGGCGGATTGGTCCAGTCCTCGGTGTTATCGGCCGGCATCACGTCCATATGCCCGTTAAACATCAGGGTCGGCGCCGGCTGCTTTGCCCGAAACGTGGCATAGACATTAAACCGGTCCTGATAATTATGCCCCAGGTTTCCTTCCTGATATTGCCGGTAACAGCGCTGAATGCTTTCTTCCGTCATCGGATCGGTCAAAACCTCCGCTCCCATCCGGCCGAATAAATCCAGCATAAACTCCTGACCGGGCTTTTCCAGCCCTCCCAGAATACCATGCCCCAAATCATGCGTATCAATCGCCACAATCTGTTTTAAGGCCTCGATATATTTTTCCTGATTCGCCTGCAATGTTGCTTTTAAATCCTTCACTTAACGTCCTCCTTCCCGCCCTACGAGTATAGACGCAGACCGTCCTCAACCATATCCCAAAACTTTTCCACATCAATATCAATCGCTATATCGGCCGTGGCTTCTCTTTTCATATAGCCAAAGTAGTCACAGTTGGTCCGGCCATAGGATTGAATGCTCCTGTGCTCGATTTCGGTATTCATTGCTTTCAGCGTCAAGACTGTCGGGTCAATCAAATAAGCAATTGTAATCGGGTCATGCAGCGGCCCGCCCTCCCAGCCGAAAATTTCCTTTTGCGTCCGGCAAAAATGTCCCATCAGATCGACAAATAAGCCCGAAGCCTTGTTGCCGATTTTACCCATGCGCTCGACAATCGCCGGGTAACACAGCGCCTTACGGGTGACATCAAGGCCAACCATTACCACCGGCCGGCCGGCACTGAAACAAACATGAGCCGCATCGGCATCGGCAAAAATATTAAATTCGGCTGCCGGTGTGACATTGCCATTGGTATAAGCGCCGCCCATCAGCACAATTTTTTGAATTTTTTCAATAATTCTCGGCTCCATCCGCATCGCCATAGCCAAATTCGTCATCGGTCCGGTTGTTACCATAGTAATATCACCGGCTGAGTCCATCAGTGTTCTGACGATAAAAGAAACGGCATGTTCCTTTTCCAGTTCGCGGGTCAGCGCTGCAAAAACCGGACCGTCCAGGCCCGTTTTGCCATGAATATCCCCGGCCGTCACCTTCTGCCGTACCATCGGCTGACCGCAGCCGGCATAAACCGGTACGTCCAAATCCAGATGCTGGACTATGTTTAAAGCATTGCGCTGGGTATTGTCCAAGGTTTGATTGCCGGCTACCACCGTAATACCAAGCAGTTCAATCGCCGGATTTTTGGCCGCCAGCATAATCGCCACCGCATCGTCATGTCCGGGATCACAGTCCAATATAATCTTTGTTTTTTCCATTTTGTTCTCCTTTTTGAAATTATGAATCCAATTTCCCGCATTTGTCAGCACAACCTTTTTTTGGTAGGTCGCCCGCCCGGGCAGAAAGCGAAGCTTTCGATCAGGGTAGGTCGCCCACCCGGGCAGAAACGCATAGCGTTTCGACCAGGGCAAGAACGCCCGCCCGAGGAAAATTGAGTTATCAATTCGTCATCAGCGACGACTCCTTTTTCTTATGAGTTTTAATCTTAATAAACATTGACACCGCCAGCACTAAAACCGTAACCAGATACGGCATCATCAGGACAAACTGAGCCGGAAAACCATAGGCCTGCAAGCGGGCGCCGATGGAATCAGCAAAGCCAAACAGCAGACAACCCACCGCCGTCAGCACCGGATCGCCGCCGCCGAAATACATGGCTGCCACGCCCATAAAACCGCGGCTACTTGTCATATTTTCCACAAACTGCCGGCTGTAACCCAGCGATAAATGTGCACCGGCCAGGCCGCCGATAATTCCGGAAATAAACATGGCCTGATATTTGACGGCATTGACATGAATGCCGGCCGTCTGGGCCGCTATCGGGAGCTTGCCGACTGCCCGCAGCCGCAGTCCCCAAACGGTTTTATAAAATAAAAATTGAAGAAAGATAATGAATGCCAGGACAAACCATTCCGTTAGACTCCAATCATTTAAAATCTCGCCAATCACTGGAATGTTTTTTAAAAACGGTACGGAAATCCGCGGAATCGGTACAATCGACGGATTGGAAAAGGTTCCGTTGGTCTTAAAAATAACCTGCATCAAAAACTTGGTCACGGCAATAGCCAACAGGTTAATGCCCATGCCAATCGCACAAATCTCGGAATTATAGCGAATATGTCCAACCGCCATAATCATTGCAATCAGCCCGCCGGCCAACATCGCCACCAAAACTCCGGCTATCCAGCTGCCGGTAAAAAAGCTGACCGCCACGGCCGTAAACGCTCCTATCAGCATGATGCCTTCGGTGCCGATATTTAAAATATTGGCCTGCTGCGTGATAGCCGCGCACAGCGCCGCGTAAATAATCGGCGTTGACGCCCGAAAGGTTGCGTAAATCAAAGAAAGATTAAAGATTTTCGCCAGATTTTCCATTATTTTCGCTCCCTCCTTCGGTTTGTTCCGCTCCTGTCTGCGGCTGCGTCTTTTTTAATTTAGAAAGAAATGAGGATCTTGCTTTCCACTGGAACAGCAGCTCCATTGTTGCCACAATGATAAAAACGGCAGAAATCGTATCCACAATTGATTTCGGTACGCCGGTTGACTGCTGCATGGCCATTGCTCCTGATTTAAGCGCTCCCAAAAAGAATGCCATAAAGGGCGTGAAAATCAGATTGGATTTAACAATTAACGCCGCCAGCATGCCGTTGGTACCCAAGTCCCGGGCAAAGTTATCCAAATAATAACCATGCACACCCAGCACCTCAATGCAGCCGGCCATTCCGCCCAGCATCCCGGATAAAATCATGGCCTGGATAAATACTCTTTTTGAAGAAATCCCGACATAATCGGCATGATAGGGATTGGTGCCGACCGTTCGGATTTTGTAGCCCCACTTGGTTTTATACAGCATAAACACCACCAGCCCGACCACGACCGCCGCCAAAAAAATACCGGCATTAGCCGACGACGGCTTCATAATCTTGGGTATCGTTACCAGCACGGGATGCGACTGCGGATTGGCCGTTCCGGCGCTCATCGGCCCGCTGACCAGATAAGAGGCGATATAAAGGGCAACCGTATTCATCAAAATCGTGACGCAGACCTCCGAAACATCATAATATGCTCTTAAAAAAGCCGGGATGCAGGCCCACAATCCGGCCACCACCATCGCGCCCAAAAAACAGGCCAAGAGCAGTAACGGCTTCGGTAAAAAGCCCCAGTTAATGCCGATATAAGCGGCTGCAATCCCGCCCAGACAAACCTCGCCTTCGACACCGACGTTAAAGGCACCGGCTTTGGCTGCCACCGCAAAAGCCGTGGAAGTCAAAAGCAAAGGTGTAAAGCCGGCAATCGTATTGCCCAGACCCAGCCGGGTACCGAATGCACCTTTTAACACCGCCCGATAAGCGCTGACCGGATTTTCCCCGATCGCCAAAATAAAGACCGCGCCGATGGCCAGCACCAGGCAAAGAGTCAAGCCTATTTTTACAACTGCCCTAACGGATTGATTCATGACTTTGCTCTCCTTCCTGCACTTTTGCTCCCATCATCAACAGGCCCAAGTTATTTTCATTGGCTTCCTGCGCCGGCATTTCGCCGGTAATCCGGCCTTCATGCATCACTAAAATCCGATCCGACAAAGAAATAATTTCTTCCAGTTCGGCCGATACCAGAAGCACTCCCGCCCCTTCTTTTTTGGCTTTTTCCAAAGCGGAGCGGATAATCTCAATGGCTCCGACGTCAATCCCCCGCGTCGGCTGGGAGGCAACCAGCAGTTTTTTCTTCATTGATACTTCCCGGGCAACGACTACTTTTTGGGCATTGCCGCCCGATAATGACGAGGCCGCCAGTTTATAGTCGGCCGGCCGAATGTCAAACTGCCCGACCAGCTGCCCGGCGTGTTCAGCCTGGGCCTGCTCATTTCTTAAAAGGCCTTTGGAAAAACGGGGCTGATCGATTTCCACCGCCACCAGATTATCCTCTATGCTCATCTCCCGGTTCAGCCCGCGAACATTGCGGTCCTCGGGAATATGCGCCAAACCTGCCTGCCGCACTTCTTTGGGACTTTTATTCGTCACGTCCCGGCCGTTTAACAGCACCTGCCCTTTTTCCGTCCGGCGTAAGCCCGTAATCGCTTCAATCAGTTCCGATTGACCGTTGCCGTCAATACCGGCAATGCCGACAATTTCCCCTTCCTTTACGGACAAGGACAATCCTCTGATTTTAGAGGATTCCTTTTGGCTCGGCACCCAGACATCTTTGACTTCCAAAATCTTTTCGCCGGGCCGGTCATAATCCTTTTCAATATTGAGGAAAACTTCGCGGCCAATCATATCCTTAGTCAGCGCCAGCGGATTGGTTTCTGCCTTCGGCACGGTCCGAATATAATTGCCCTGACGCATGACGCTGATCCGGTCGGAGATTTCCATGACTTCATTTAATTTATGCGAAATAAATACAATTGATTTTTTTTCTTCCTTTAAATTCTGGAGGATTTCAAACAGCTTTCTGGTTTCCTGCGGCGTCAGCACCGCCGTCGGCTCGTCTAAAATAATGACCTCCGCTCCCCGCATCAGTGTCTTGATAATCTCTACCCGCTGCGCTTCGCCGACGGAAATCTGACCCACCTTTTTATCCAGCTGAATCTCCATATTATACTGCTCAATATAACGCTTCACGTCTTTTCTGGCCCGGTCAAAGTCGATGGTAAAACCTTTTTTCGGCTCAAAGCCTAAAATAATATTTTCCAAAACCGTTAGATCGTTAACCAGTACAAACTCCTGATGCACCATACCGATACCCAGCTGAATCGCCAGTCTTGGCTCCAGCTTCGGCATCATTTTGCCGCGGACGATAATTTCTCCGTCATCAATCGGATACATCCCGTACAGCAGCTTCATCATCGTTGACTTGCCGGCTCCGTTTTCTCCGATCAGAGAGTGAATTTCGCCCTTTTCCAGAGTAAACTCGCCATGCCGCACCGCCCGCACCTCACCGAACGATTTTACAATATTATTCATTTCTACAATGTATTCGCTCATCTTTTCCCTCATTTGCCGGTCGGGTTCAGACACACGGATATTTATGCTTACCGCCCATACTCATAATTCACCGAAATATCGGCAGATTATCGGGAGCTTGCCTGAACTGTAACCTTTTCTCTTTTGTTCCAAAAAATAAGCTGCCGCGCAGGATGACTTTACCGACTGGTCGGTACCACCCCCGTGCGGCAGCTTTTTTTACGCTTTATTTCGGGCCAAAGCCTTCGTAATTTTGAACTTTAATTTCTCCGGAAATGATCTTTTGTTCCAATTCTTTACACTTATCAACGATGTCCTGCGGGAACTTATCGCCCAGGGCTGCTTTGATTACCGAAAAATCGGTTAAGCTGACGCCGCCCTCTTTCAGGCTGAGATATTGGGTGCTGCCGCCTTCAAAGGTTCCCTTAACCACTGATTCAATAACCAGATAGCAGGCGTTGTCGACTCTTTTTACCATTGAGGTCAAAACATGGCCGGGCTGGTCATTATCCTGATTTAAGTCTACGCCGATGGCATAGCGTTTCGCTTCTTTGGCCGCTTCCAAAATACCCGAACCGGTACCGGAAGCAACGTTCATAACGATGTCTGCGCCTTGCTCATACTGTGCCAGTGTCAGTTCCTTGCCCTTTAACGGATCAATCCAGCTGCCGGCAAACGCCTGCAAAATCTTAATGTCCGGATCAATATATTTGGCACCCTGCTCATAGCCGATGTAAAAGTCATGCAGCACCGGAATGTCCATACCGCCGACCCAGCCGATAATTTTTTCTGAATTGACACCCTCAATATCCGTTTTTTGAGTAAACATTGCTGCCGCCGCGCCGGCTAAGAACGAACCTTCGTTTTGAGCAAAACTGATGGACTCAACCGTCGGCAGATCAACGGTCGTATCAATCACTGCGAACTTAACATTCGGGTAGTTCTCGGCATGCTCGGTAATATAGTCGGCAATATTGGACGAAGCACCGATAACTAAATCATAGCCTTCCTCGCAGGCCGCTACCAGGTTTGCTTCCCATTCCTGGGCCGTTGTTCCTTCCAAGGATTTCAGCTCAATGCCAAAATCTGCTTTTGCTCTTTCCGCTCCGGCGTTACAGGAATCGTTATACGATTTGTCGCCCAGATTTCCGGTATAAACAATACATACTCTGATTTTCTTGCCTTCCTCGGTTTTGGTGGTTTCTTCTTTCTTTCCACTATCCGTCTGGCCACTGTCCGGCTTTCCGCTGTCCTTCTTCCCACTGTCCGCACTGCCGCATGCCGCCAAACTGAAACAGAGCAGACATGCCATCAACAAACTTAATACTTTCTTCATTTGCTTCCCCTTTCTTTTTTGCTTAGGAAAATGTTTTCCTATAACTTTTTCTTTATCGCTTTTATATTAACGCTTCCCTTGGTTCTTGTCAATATCCTTTTGTGTTTTTGGTTATTTTTTGATTATTTTCTAACTATTTTTATGCAAAATGACGTTAAAGCACAAACGCACTCGCAATTCGTCAAAATGTCAACGATTGCGAGTGCGTCCTTAGTTTCAACCTGACCAAAAAATAAAGTCAGATTTTGAACCCGAAAATTCATAAAGCGAACATCCTTGCACCGAGTCAACTCCGCGATTAAGAAAACCGGTAAACAGCCGGCAAGGAAAGCTGGAAAATAAGCGAAATAACTTAACGTAAATCCTGGTGATTTTCCTTGACATACAAAAGGGTGGTCAAAAGCAGCGCCGCAAAACAAAGAATCATATTCCATAAAAAGCCGCCGGCATGATAAACGAGAGGAGCTGTCAAGTTAGCAACCACATTGGTAAACGCCATGGATAAACTCAAAATTGTTAAGAAAGTGCTGTTTCCTTTTTTGTAAATCAAAGAGCTCAGCGGAAAATGCAGCCCCCAAATAGTATCATAGCCAATGCCAAAGAAAAACGAAGTAATGATTAAAATCAACTTACTGCCGAAAGCCAGCGGCATCGCTGTCAGCGTACACAAGACCAAACCCCAAATCGCCAGCCGCAGCTTGCCGATTTTTTCCCCGCACAAGATGATCAAAAACGCTGCTGCTACACTCCCCGCCGAAACAAAGGTATACATCCTGCCAATCTCGGCCTGCGAAAAGGACAGCATTTCCAGATGCACCGAATAATAGTTATAAAAGAAGACCGCCGGAACGGACAAAGCAAAGGTAATCAGCATATAAACCTTTACTTTTCGTTCTTTCAGCAGGCTTTTTGCTTCCGGCCAGGTGATCTTCTCTTCTTTTTCTTCCGTCGGCGGCAAAAACAGCACCCCTGCCGCCCCCAAAAGCCCTGCGCCCAAGAGCAGAACATAAATCACAGTAAAATCAAAATACTCTGTGATCCATGCTCCCAGCATCGGCGAGGTTACAATGCCAATACCAAATGCCAACTTATAGAACCCGCCAACATAGCCGATTTTATCCGGACTGACAGCGCCGGCGGTATAGGCCGCCGTCAATCCGACAATCGAATAATAGCTTAAACCGATCAGGGACCGGGCCGCCACAAAAACAAAAATCCCTGTTCCCCAAACCATCACTGCGCAGCCCGCGCAAAAAATGAATAAGTTCAGTAATAAAACCCATTTAATATTGTATCTGTCTGAATAATATCCGAAAACCGGAGCCAAAAGCCCCATCAGGGAATAGCCCAAGTTTAAAAGCGAAATATCCGCCAAAGCAATCCCATATCGCTTGGCAATCGAGGGGGCCAGCGGCAAGACCACATTCATCTCAAATACCGTGAAAAATGTCACAAACATAAAGAAAAGAATTACATATTTGGTTTGCCTCGTCATCGCAATGCCTCTATCAGCTCTCCGGTATTGATAATATCCGGGATTCCCAGAAAATCTGCTAACTGCAAAATATTGGGCTGTTTTAAATCCGCCTGCTTTAGCACTTCAAAGTTCCAGAAAATTTCCCTAGCATCCCCATCCCCCACTACTTTTTTATTGGCCATGACAATCACCCTGCTAAAATTATCAATCACAAACTCCATATCATGCGTAATGGTAATGACCGTTTTTCCGCGGGCGATCAGTTCATCAATAATTCTTTTTTGCAGGCGCAGCCCCTCTAAATCCTGCCCGGCTGTCGGTTCATCTAAAATAACATACTCACAGCCCATCGCAATCACCGATGCGATCGTGACAAACTTGCGCAAAGAAAACGGTAGCTCATAAGGATTTAATGTCAGATATTTTTCTATACCGCAAAGTTCGGCCGCATCCTGAACCCGCTTTTTCACCTCATCCGGACTTAATTTCATGTACTTCGGGGAATAAGCGATTTCAGAATAGACATCCTTGTTAAAAATTTGATCTCCCGGATTTTGAAAAACATAGCCTACCCGGCGAGATACGGTTGCCGTTGTTTTTCCGGCAATATCCTCGCCCTCGACCCGAACACAGCCGGAATATGGCCGCAAAAGTCCGTTCATCAGTTTTACCGTTGTCGTCTTGCCGGCTCCGTTTTGGCCGATGATTGCCACTTTTTCTCCCTTGGCAATTTCCAGACTGACATCGTCTACTGCCACAAAACCATTATCATAGCGAAAACTCACATGATCTAAACTTATTCCATCCATTACAAGTCCTCCGCCCCTTTCCCCGCGCAACGACCGACAAAAGTTTTTTTGGCTTCCTGCAAAGTAATCGGTATCTCTGTCAGCTGAATTTGTTTTTTATCCATCAGGAAATAGCTGAATTTCGTCACTTCCGGTAAGGCCGCCCCATAATTTTCAATTTCTTTATTGGTCAGCACTTCTCTGGCCGAGCCATATAATACAATTTTCCCCTTATCCATCACCGCCACCCGATCGGCATATTCGGCAATCAAATTGATTTTTTGCTCCACCAAGATAATCGTTATTTTCTTTTCTTTCATCAATGCGATTGTTTCAAATACTTCTTCTGTTCCGATCGGATCTAACTGCGAGGTCGGTTCGTCAATAATCAAAATTTCCGGACTCATTACCAATACCGAAGCAATCGCCACTCGCTGCCTTTGCCCGCCGGACAGTTCGGTTGGGTTTTTATCCCTAAGATAGTCAATTTTTAACTGACACAGCATATCATTGGTTCTGTCTATCATTTCCGAACGGGGAACACCCAGGTTCTCCAAACCAAATAATACTTCTTCAAACACCGTCCGCTTGACCCCGCTTACCTGGATAAATGGATTTTGAAATACTAAGCCCACCTTCGCTGCCGAACTCCCCAAATCCATCTCCTTCGTGCTGACACCGTCAATCTTGATTTCTCCCTCGTACTTTCCTTTTTGAAAGTGCGGAATCAATCCGCGAATGGCATTGCACAGCGTGGTTTTTCCTGCCCCGTTTTTGCCGATCAGCGCCAAAAACTCTCCTTTTTCAATTTCTAAGTTTACTTTTTCCAGCGCCCGAAAATCCGTCAGCGGATATTGAAAACTAACATCCTTTATTTCTATTTGAGCCATAGGATAATCCTCCCCACAATGCAACCGATCAGCAGTAAAAAGGTTATTCCCAAGATCAGCTTATCCGCCAGCCGAAACGGCAGTTCCCGATAAAAGGTTTTGGGATTTTCGCTGGAAAAGGCTCTCACCTCCAAAGTAACCGCCCGATCTTCCAAATCGGTAATAGATGAGATAATCAAAGGCCCCAGCGCCGGAATAAAGGCTTTCATCCGGGTAAACAAGCTGCCGGTTGTTTCAATTCCCCGTGCCTGCTGCGCCTGCAAAATCACCTTACTCTTTTTCCCCATTTCCGGAATCATTTGCAGGGTAGATAAAGCAATATAAGAACCTACATGCGATAGCCCCAGCTTATTTAAAGAAATCATAAAATCCGCCATGTCCGTGGTTTCAAAAAACAGCAAAAAGCTTGCGGCAAATACCATAATCAAAGCCGAATCATTTGCCCCGCTAAGAAGTCCCTGCTCCCTGACAGTAATGAAACCCCACTTCAGCAAAATCCTGGAATCGGATGTATCTAGCATAATTTTAAAGGCCAGAAAGAACAGAACAAAAAACAACATCGCCGTTGTAATTTTTTTCAAATAAGACTTCCCGCTTCGATCAATAAATGCCGCTAAAACAGTAAACGGCAAAACAATAAAATACCCATACACATAATTTTGAAACAAAAATCCAATCACAATCAGCGCTGCAACTACCGCTAATTTCGTAATCGGGTAAAGTTCAGAAATAACTTTTTTCTTCATAAAGCGCCCCCTTCACCCAAATCAACCCATCAACATAAAAGCCTCCGTTAAAAACAGAGCTTTTCCATATATCCAAACGCGCAACTGCACTTAATTTTCCAAATATTTTTCGCCCAATGGGAACTTGGATAAAGTTCTAGCCGGAATAGATTTAATCAGAAAATACGCAATTAAAACCGTAATGAACTTATCAATGGTTTCTGTTAAGATACTGGTCGTGAAAACTGCCTGAAACAGCCCTTGTCCGGCTCCAACTAAAAAGCCGGTAATAAAAGATGTCCCGCTGCCCGTTACTCCGCCAAACACTAAAGTCGTAATCGGAATCGCCGTCAGTTGTGTTACGATCCAAACAAACACGCCGGTCAACAGAGTCATTTTAACAGTTTTAAACATTCCTCTCTTCGCACAAATTCCAGATACTATGCCAATCGCTGCCGATACTACTGCATAAGGAATAAAGGTCGGAGCTGTAATCCCCAAAATCAAATTAGTCATTACCCCGACAATCAAGCCGCCGATCGGCCCCGTTAATGCTCCGACTAACACGGTACCGATGCAATCCAAAAACACCGGCAGCCGCAGCAGCGCAACAATCTGGCCACCGACAAAATTAATCGCAATCGCAATTGGAAATAATAAAATACTCATTAAAGATAAATTCTTTTTCACTGTTTTCTCCTCTCCTTGCTGCTTTGCAATTTCCTTTTTTAACTTAGGCTTTCCCTTACCAAAATACTTCCCGCTTTTACTCGAATACACACCCCCATCGTCCCCGGTTCGGCTCTATCTCTTACCGCCTTTTCCATGATTTATATCTCAACTTTCCACTGATCGAAAGCTCCGCTTTCTGCCCGGGCGGGTGGCCTACCCTAATCGAAGTACTTCGCACTTCTGCCCGGATGAGCGGCCTGCCTAAAAAAGGTTGTTCGGACAAATATGGAAAAGTTAAGTTTATAATACATATTTTTGGTAAAGTTCCGCTTTTTCCGGTAACAGTAATTCCATGAACATTTGCTTGCAGGCATCTGCCTGAATCCCCATAACCACAAAAGCATTTTTCTGCAAATGCCAGGAATCCACCAGATCAACCACCGTCTGCCCGCGGGCGATCCCTTCCACCGCCATTCTCACATTGGCGTGGCAAATCTGTTCCGGTTTTGCCAATTCCGGCTGCAGCATAAACAATGCCGTTGTTAAATCATGGATAACGCAGCCCATTAAGCGCCTGTCCTGCCAGAACAAGTCCAAATACGAACGCACCATTTGCGCCAGCAGCTTTCCTTTTTCGTCGCCTTCCTTTTCCAAAAAGAAAACATCCTGATGCCTAAAAACAACTTGATTGGTGACATTCAGTCCCAGCATATAAAAAGGTACTTCCGCCGTTACTTGCAGCACCCTCGCCACCGCCTCCGGGTCAAACCAATAATTAAACTCGGCCACCGGCGTTACGTTTCCGCACAGCACTCCGCCGCCCATGGAGTAAATCGCTTTTATTTTTTTGAACGCCGCTTCATTCTTTTCTGCTGCCAGTGCCAAATTAGTCAATGGCCCCAAAGCCAGGATCTCAACTTCGCCCGGATATTTTTCTGCCATTTCAATGATGAAATCCTCCGCCGGCTGCGCCGCTAATCCCGCCGGATTCTCCGGCAAAAAAACACCGCCTAAGCCGTTAACACCATGGATCGCATCTTCCGTATGACTGGCGCCCCCCATTTCATTCAATGGCTGCGCCGCTCCTTTATAGACCAGAGCGGGACAATCCAGCCACCGCACCAAGGATAACGCATTGCGGGTTGTAACTTCAATACCTTTATTTCCACCGACACTGCAAATCCCCAATATCTCAACCTCTTTGCATAAGGCCATTGCCGCAATCGCAAATGCGTCATCAATTCCCGGATCCGTATCAATAATTATTTTTCGCATAAACCGCTCCTTCTAAATCCAGCCTTTTTGTTCCATTCGTAAAATATCTTTTTCTCTTTCCGGAAATAAAGTTAATAAAAACAGGCGAAAAAACTCCTTTTCATTTACCGTTAGAGCAATTTGAGTTTTGCCGGTTTGCGCACGGAAATCACAAATCGACTGCCCGATACACAGCCCCTCTGTTTCCACCTGCACCGTCGCCGTCGCAAGCCCTAAAATCTCCGGTTTTAGTAAGTAGGCAACGGTCAGCGGGTCATTGATAATACAGCCCAGCGTCCGCTCCTGCCGCCAATGAAAATCCACATAAAAGCGCGTAATTTTATCGACATAATCCGCCAGCGGCAGCTCAAACTGGTGAATCATCTCCCGGATATTGGGCGTCAGCAAAATGGAATAGGTTACATCCAGCGGCACCATAACTACATTTTCCAGCCCTGCCACAAAAAACTCAGCCGCCGCATGGGGATCGACCCAAAAATTATATTCCGCTACCGGTGAGCAATTCCCATGAACTTTGGCCGCACCTCCCATAATCACAATCTGCCTGGCCTTTTTTAACGCCCCCTCGTTTTTCCGCAAAATATAAGCTAAATTGGTCAACGGCCCCAAAGCCAAAATCGTAATCTCACCCGGAAAGCGTTCCAGCTGCTGAATAATAAAATCCGTTGCCGGCATAGGTTGACAGCAATCTGTTATCGAAAAAAATGTTTCGCCCAGCCCATCCCGGCCATGTGTATCTGTCGCGTCGCAATATTCCTTGAACAGCGGCTGCGCCGCTCCCTTATAAACCGGAACCTGCGTCTGGCCGCACATTTGCAGCGCCTTGATCGCATTTAAAGAAGCCTGGTTAACCTCAACATTGCCGCTCACTGTCGTTATGCCCACAAGCTCTAAGCTTGCTTTGGCCATTCCGGCAAATACAATCGCCAAGGAATCATCAATCCCCGGATCCACATCCATAATAATTTTTTGTTTTTCGTTCATCTTTTGCCTTTCCCGGTCTTATCGGCTCTGCCTTGTCATTTTTCGTATTCTATACAGCTCTATACAGGAAAATGGTTTCCTATATTTTTTTCTTGATTGCCTTTATATTAGCGCTTCCCCTAGTCTCTGTCAATATTCTTTTGTGTTTTTGTCTATTTTTTGATTATTTTCTAACTATTTTTATGCAAAATGACGGCGCAAAAACTCCCGCTTACGGAAAAGCCTTTACTTTTGGCGGTAATTAGGTTATGATAAAAGCATTACAGGGAAAAATTAAGGATAAAAACCAGAAAATGAGAGGGTTGGGATATGAATATAAAGGATATTGCCAGACTGGCCGGTGTTTCGGTTTCAACCGTTTCCAAGGTCATGAATCAAAAAGACAGCAGCATCAGTCAGGAAACCAGAGAAAAGGTATTAAGGATTGCCAAGGAGTATAATTATGCGCCCTATTCCTTTCTGCCGGCAACCGCCAAGAGCTTCCTGATCGGTGTACTGCTGCGCTCCCATAAAAGCCTATCCAAAACCCTAAGCGGCATTTTGGCCGTCGCCTGCGAGCACGGCTACCAGCTGCTTTTAGCCGAGTCCGGCGGCGACCCGGCCGAGGAACAGAAAGCGCTGGCCGGTTTCGGCAAGAACAAGGCCGATGCCGTCTTATGGGAAATGGCCGCCGAAAACAGCTTAGACTTTGCCCCTGAACTGGAAAAACTGAAAATCCCCTACTTACTTTTCAATTCTCCGACTGCCTCATCGGAAAACATTGATTATCAGGCTTTCGGCTACCAGGCCACGCAAGCCTTAATTGCCTGTCATCATCGGGACATTGCCTGCCTGCTGCTGTCCGGCGCCAGAACCGAGGACTTTTTTAACGGCTATAAGAAATGCTTATTTGACCGGCAAATTCCACTGCGCGAAGATTTGGTGTTTAATGAGCAAAGCCTGCCGCTGCTGCTGCATAAAATCAGCAGTCGGGCGGTTACCGCCGTAGTTTCTTCCCATTATGCCGCCGCCGCCGATCTTTATGCCCGCAGCCTAGCCCAGCATTATCAAATCCCCTGGGACTTCTCCCTGCTTTCCCTGCGGGATGATATCCGACCGGAGGACAGCTTTCCCGATATTTCCGCTTTTTCGATTTCCCGTTACGACTATGGTCGGTTTTTAGGGCAAAAGCTTCTGCACCGCCTGGAAAACTTGCCGCTGCCTATGGAGCATTTTCAATCCGAATATGCTTTAAGCAGCCGAACCACCATTGATGTGCCGCATTTTATGCACAGCCAAAAGATCCTGGCCGTCGGCAGCACCAATTTGGATATTTATTTAAAGGTACCGCAGCTGCCGACCTCCGGCAAAGCCATCCTCACCACCCAGTCCTCCCTGTACGCCGGCGGCAAAGCAACCAATGAAGCCATTGGCGCGGCTAAACTGGGACACCGGGCAGCCATCATCAGCGCCGTCGGCAGCCAATCGGAAGCGGATATTATTTACGATGCCTTGCAGCAGCATACCGTCAATACGGACGGCTTAAAACGGAGCTCGCAGTTTTCTACCGGCAAAGCCTATATTTTTGTTGAACCCAAGGGCGAATCCACGATTACGATTTTATCCGGTGCCAATGACAGTCTGTCGCCGGCTGATTTACTGCAAAAAGAATATTTATTTGAAAATACTGCCTATTGCTTAGTCAGCACCGAAATTCCCATGCCGGCGGCCGAAACCGCTTGTCGGCTGATGCGTAAACACGGCGGCAAAACGATTTTAAAACCGTCATCCTGTAATTATTTAAGTCCTGAGTTGCTGAGCAGCGTTGATATTTTAGTCTTAAACGCGAAAGAACTGTCTGAGATTTGTCCGGGCGGCCGCCCGATTGAAGAAAAAGCCGCTTCCCTTTACCGGCAAGGCGTAGCTATCGTCATTGTCACACTGGGGGCGGAAGGCTGTTATGTCCTGTCAGAGGAACTAAACGAACGCTTTCCGGCCAAAAGTTTTCCTTCAATTGATAATACCGGAGCGGGCGATGCCTTTATTTCCGCTCTGGCTTCATATCTGCTGTATGGCTTTGACTTAAAAAAAGCGGTTGCCATTGCCGGCTATGCCGCCGGGTTCTGTATTTCCCGGGAAGGTGTCGTGCCGTCACTGGTGGATAAAAACACCTTGGAAGCATATATTCATCAGCAGGAACCGAATCTCCTGGTCAGAAGCAGCCGCCCTTATTGATCCGTAAGCCGCCGGGCCACCCGGCCATAAAAAACAAGCAGCAGCACCGCCGTCAGTGCCCATGATACCGGAAAACACAGCATAACCGTCATAAAGCTGCGATACCGCGGCAATACCAAATAAATCCACAAGATTCGACTGGCGCAGGTGCCGATCAAAGTCAAAATCATGGGCCCCGCCGTTTCGCCGGTCCCCTGAATCGCGCCCGGCAGGATGCAGCCAAAAATATATAAAAAGTAAAGCGGTGCAAATAAATGAATAATCTGCGACATAATGCTGATTACTTCGGCATCATCCACCAGCGCATAGCCAAGCGGAATATGCCAGAAATACAGAATTGCGCTAATTGTCAAAACCAGACAGCCTGCCAGCAGCAGTGCCGCCCGCACCCCCTGCCGTACCCGCCGGTACTGACCGGCTCCATAATTTTGGGCGACAAAAGTTGAAATCGCCAGATAAAAAGCGTCCGACAGCGACCAAATCAAAAAGTCCAGTTTGCCGCAGACCGACCAGGCGGCAATACAGCTGACACCAAAGGTATTGATGGCCGACTGAATAACGATATTGGCCAACGGGTAAACAATCGCCTGGATTCCAATCGGCAGGCCAAGCTTTACGATTTTGCGCAGATATTTTGCGGTAAACCGGAGTTGAGCCGGACGGAGTTTACAGGGTAAATCGGTTTTCATTAAAAAAAACACAATCAGTCCCGCACACACAATTTGTGCAAGCAGGGTGGCCACGGCCGCGCCGGTTACTCCCCAGTCAAAGACAGCCACAAACAGCAGGTCTAAACCGACATTTAAAATGGTGGCTAAAATCAAAAAATAAAACGGCGTCTTAGAATCGCCCAGTGCCCGAAGAATTCCGGCGACAACATTATACAGCATGGAAAACGCCATTCCGCCGAAATAAATCAGGACATAAGTCAGTGCCGCCTTTTCAATCTCCGCCGGTACTTCAATCAGCCGAACAAAAAACGGAGCAGTCAAACAAGCTCCGACCGACAGCAGGGCGCCGCCTAAAAAAGCAAAAAGCACCGCCGTATGACTGGCGGCGGAAATGCGATCCAGCTTTCGCCCTCCGAAATATTGAGAAATAATGATGGCCGCACCGGAAGCCAGGCCGGTAAAGAAATTAACCGGCAGTTTTGTCAAAAAATAAACAGATTCCAAGGCCGCCAGTCCATCCCGGCCGGAAAAACGACCGACAATTACCGCGTCAGCAATCGTATAAAAGGACTGAAAAACGGTTCCCAAAAAAATCGGCAAAACAAAGAGCAACATTTTTTGCCAAATATTGCCGGTTGTTAAGTTTTGTGCCTGTTCTGATAATTTCATCGTATCCCTCTAAACCATTTTCTAACCCGGCCTTATCTTTCTGCTGCTGCAAAGCAAAGCCCCGGTCACAACTCTGCAATCTGCTCGGCCGTCAAGCCGGTAATCTCTCGAATTGTTTCGACATCGAAGTTTTTCGCTTTCATATTCTTAGCTGTTTGCAGCTTGCCACGTTTTTCACCTCGCTTTTCGCCTCGCTTTTCTCCTCTTTTTTCACCAATAAGGATACCCTCTGCCCGCCCCTTATCCACGCCTGCTTCCCACAATGTCGCCCGGTCGGACTCATAGCGAACCGCGGCTTCGTAGTTCCATCTTTCTTTCTTATCCGCATAGAACTGATTCATGACTTCATTGGCATATTGCATAACCGCATTCCTCCTTCCTAATTCTTCCCGGACAGCTTTGTCATCGGTTTGAATAAAACGCAGCCATTGTTCCAAATCACTTTGATTTTCTTCCGGCTTTACCTTCGTCAAATCCAAAAAATGAAACTCCAAATCATCCGAAAACAGCTGAAAGCTTTTTACATTCATCACCCGGTAAATCGAATGAATCTCCTCTGTCAGCGGGAATTTCTCACCTAAGATATGGATGCTGACACATCGGGCTAAATATTTATAGGCTTTGCCCGGTTTAAAATTTTCCAGATACCGGCTTGCCCAATAAAAATATGTCCGTTTTTCATAATGCGGCTCCCATAGATTCTGCATTTCAATATTAACCTTTTGCCCATTCGGCAAAGTTAGCTTAATATCCAATATCCCTTGTTTGTCATCGGCATAATAATTCCCCACCGCTGGATTCTCAATCACGATATCTCTAAGTTCTTCCTTATCCAGTTCCAGCACCACCGATAAGAACTCCCGCAAGATGATGATATTCTCTGCCCGTCCGAACAACTTCTTAAACGCATAATCATTGCGGGCGGTAAAGCGCATATTGTCAGGGCTTTCGATAACCGTCCGGATTTCGTCAATTTTTTCCTTATTCCTGAGCATCTTCTTCTCCTTTTATTATATAAGATAATCTTTGGTTTTTCAATTCTTATCTTAGCAAAAATTCAACGCGAAGTCGTCCGCTGGTTGTGGAAAATGATTAAAATCTAATTGGAAACAAATTAGAAAATAATTAATCCGAAAGCCATTGCTCTAAGTTACCGCAGTTTCTTCCATTTTAAAAACAGAATCTTTATCACAAAAAACTTATTATCCCATTACTATAAAAGGTGAGAGCGCTAATGCAATCTCACCTTGAAAGTTGATTTTATTCTTTAAATTGTACCAACACCATTTGACAAAGAAGCTGACAATAAAAGCCTATCCTTTTACGCCTCCTTCTTTTGCGGAGCATATTCCTTATACAGCATCGTTGCCCCGCTATAAACCAAAATAGCGGCAACTAACCACTGCAGCATTCCGATATCCATTGACTTTACCACGAAAACCGCCAATAACACCCCTAAGATACCAACAAAGGAAGAAATCAGCGTAATCTTTCTGGCATATTGTCCCAAGCGAACAAACTCCATACTGCCCACCGGCACGGAAAACGTACACGCACCCATCATAATCGGAAAAGCAATAACCGGGTTCAGACCAACAGCATACACTGTTAGCATCGTTACCGGATAAGAGCCGATACCGATGGTATTCATAGCACCAAAGACGGCAAACAAAGCAACCGTAACCCACAGCTTAACGCCGGTCAAACCGGTCAGCTCACCGCCAATCGGGAATAACCCAAACTTACCCATCAAAATGATAACCGTTGCACCCAAAAGACCAAAGCCAATCACCCGGCGAATGGTCTTAATCGGAAGCTTGACCACAAAGCGCGGCAGAATATACGATCCCAAGGTTTGGGAAACAATACACAAAACCAAAGTCAAAATATCCACTTCTATCGACTTGATGTAAGCCAGTGCCATGACCGCTACCGGCAAGACGCATTGCGTGTTCAGCGTTCCGGGAATCTTTTTATCGTCTACCCATTTTGTGGCCCTATAAAATGCCGTGGAAATCGCATAATCGGACACACCAAAGGTTGATAAAAAGTAAATAATAAACGAACTAATGCAAATAAGCAAGGGTGGGCCGGGTTCCTTTTTGGCTTCCTCCCGATGCTTCCAATAATCCTTTAAAAAAAGGTAAGCAAACAGCCCGTTCACTACAATAATTCCCGCAAAAATAAGATACAAAACATATTCTTTCGGCATAAAATACCTCTTTCTTTTTAATATAAGAGGCAGAAATCACAAATACTTCTGCCTCTTATGATACTAAAAATGACCGTTTGTCACTGCTTGCTCTGCTATTTCATTTCTTCCTGATCAGCGGCCAGCCAGCGGAACAATTCTTCCTTACGGGCAGCCAAGAGTTTATCCGTTTCGGCTTGAGGCCGGTCATAAACCGTACCGCCTTCTTTTCTCATCAATTCAAACAGTTTAGCCGGCGGTTCCTTATCAATCGACAGCGATGGCTGCAAATAAGCGGCAAAGTTTACCATCACCGGCAGTCCGGCAACATCGGCCGATTCGATCGGACCGGTTACTGAATAACGACGGCCAATACTATATTTTACGATGGAGTCAATCGCCTCAGCCGTCGCTACACCTGCTGCATAAAGCGCCCAGGCTTCCCGCAAAGCCGCAAACTGAATCCGGTTGCCGATAAAGCCGTCAATTTCCTTGTCAATCACAACCGGCTTTTTGCCGATACTATGCAATAATTCACAAGTCCAATCCAGCGTTGCTTTGCTTGTTTCCGGTGCACCACAAACCTCAACCAGCGGCAACAGCTGGGGTGGGAACCAGAAATGCGTTGCAATCACCCGGTCGCGTTTGTTGACTTCGGCAATTACTTCTGATACCGAGTGACCGCTGGCTGTTGCTAAAACCGCTTCCGGCGTGCAAATCTTTTCCAGCTTGCCGAAGATTTCTGTCTTCAGTGCCATATTCTCCGGCACCGCCTCAATCACAATCGCTGCGTCTTTGGCCGCTTCCAAGTCCTCACTGGTCGATACCCGACCCAGTGTCGCCTGAATCTCTCCCTCAGCCAGCAAACCATGCGCCACAAATTCCTTTAAGCTGATTTCGATTCTTTCCAATCCTTTTTTTATCGTGGTTTCATTTAAACCAATCATTGTCACCGGATACCCGGCTTTGGCAAATACCTCGGTAATGCCATGCCCCATTGTGCCGTCACCAACAACCGCGATTTTTACTTTGTCCATGTTAAAATCCTCCTCTGCTTAAAATATATTTATGATACAAGTGACAAAAGCATGAAAATCCAAGCAGAACTTACTTGCAAAAGGATTTATCATCTTTTGACACCCATGACAACCGTTTTCCATAGCAGTCTAAACCACAAAACCAACCGGCGCTTAATCATCAGCACTTTTAAAGTTTCGCTCTAAACTTCAGATCCTGCATTTTTTCCGAGGTCACATATCCCGGCTCGGCCGCAACAATGTCCGGCAGACGGTTGACTGCGCAGGCACAGGTCATTTCTACGGTCGCCGGGTTTTCCATCACAAAGCGCATATCCGGTTCGCCCTTAATCAACCATTCATTGACATCCTTTTCATCCGGGGAAAAGACACGGCCAATACATTCGGTAATAATCGTAATTCCTTCTTCGGTTTCACTGGTGACAATTGTGCGCAGCCCCGTCGGCTCTCCGGCAGGAATAGTCTTTTTCAGGGTGTTGGAATATAAATCCGTCGAATAGGTCGTTGCCTCTGCCCGCTGAGAGATCTTCGTCACATGCAGGCCCAGCGCCGAAGCCACCCAGCCGTTAACCGGCCACATATAGCCAGGTAAAAACTTGCCGGCAGCAATCAGGCGTTCCTGCTCCTCGGCCGTAACATTATTGACCTCTAAGATTTGCTTCTCAAACTCGGCCGTATTTAAACCGGCACCATGCATGGCGGCCGTTTCCAAACCATAATCTTCCAGATTATAGCTGCTGATGCCATGAATGGTCTTGATCGACGCAGCCGTTGCCGCCAAAGCCGTTACCATGCTGCCCCAGGAAACATCCTGATAGCCGCTGCCGGTAATCGTCACGCCATTCTCTTTGGCTAAATCATCAATCTTTTTCGATACCACCGGGTTGGAATCCCAGGCATAAAACAGTTCTTCGCAAATCGACACGGCATTGACATGATTTTTGGCCAGTACTTCCAGCAAGGGATAAATCGAAGCAATCAGACTTTGCGTGGTAATGACCGCAATATCCGGCTGCACCCGCTTTAACGACTCATCCAACTGGTCGATATGCTCTATCTTTACACCAATCGGTGCGCCGCCGATGATTTCCGAAACATCCTTGCCGACCAGTTCGGTGCGAATATCATAAGCGCCAACCAACTGGCCTTTTCTCTCTAATACATAGCGCATACTGTAAGCCGACATTTTTCCGCAACCAACTTGTACAACCTTCATATTCCTGTCCTCCTTTAAGTCATATTTGTTAAAATTATAACAAATAAAGGCAGAAATCGCCTTTTTTGTTATCTAAATGATACGGCATCAAAAAACGATGAATCCTTTGCTGACAAACTCTGCTCCGATTTTCATCCCTTTGATTTGCATTATCATCATAGCAAATATAGTTAGTATAGAGTCAAGACCGATTTAAAAGTTTCTAAAACCAAGCAAAACGCCCATGATTCATCAGAAAATTATAGGTCAGGCATTAAACAGGCAGATAATAATACAGGATACGAGCGGAGGGCAAGTTCTCCGTCATATCCTGTATCATTCCTAAACTATAATCAAAATCCAGCTATACAAATACGAAAACGCTTAAGCACAGCCGGATTATGAGTTATTCACGCAAAGCGCTGAAAGCGAACCGGAATTTTGACCCGCATAAGCAGATTTTTCCGGTTTTCCCGAATAGCAATCAAATCACTGATCGACTCTTCAATGCCGTCGCCGACAATTTCCATATGATTGTTCTGAATATGTTCAATCAGCTGATAGGTGTATTTTTCTTCATGCAGAACCTCATTGCAGTAAATGCAAAAATAGGTTCCGCCGCTGATTTCAATTAACGGAACTCTATCCTTAGCATAGAGTTCATCAATATAGACAAAAAGTTCGTTGCAGTAGAGTTTACCCGGACTTAACACCTCCCTGCGAATCAGTGAGGCCGGGTTAAAGGAGTAAAAATGCGGCAAATGATACTTGGCCATTTCTGCCTTTAATTCCATCAGCCCCTGTTCATACCGACGTGTGTTTTGATAATAATTACAGTCGCCCCGGTAGACAAAGGCATAACGCTTGGGAAAATACTCCAGCACAATCGTCCCCAGTGCCGGCATCAGCTGATAGGCATCCAAACTGTTCAAAATATTGCGGATCGCCGCTTTTTTAAAATCCAACTCCCGCATCTCCCGGTCGATCTCATTCTGCTTTTGCTCCAGCAAACAGGACAGCTGCCCGGCGTCAATTTGCTCGGCCGATAAAATGTGATGAATCTCCTCCAGACTCAAATCACATTTTTTCAAATACTTAATCATATCCAAAATACAGGATTGTTCAATGTCATAATAGCGGTACTTGCTCCCGGCATCCACCCATTTGGGACTAAGAAGTCCCATTTTTTCATAGTAGCGTAAGGTCTGAACCGAAATATTGTTTAGCTTCGCCATTTGACCGATGCTCAACTTCGATGAAAACGTTTCTGCCATGGTCATCCTCCTGTAAAAATCATTGATGCCTTGGGTAACTGTCGAAATACCAGCAAATAATAAGTTGGCATCCGGTCAGCCATTCGGCAAAATGAGAAAGACTTTCGTCCCTTAACCCTCTTCCTATCGGGAGACTTGATGCCACACCATAAACCCGGCCGCCAGAGCAAAGCACAGCACTGCTAAAGCAAACGGCAGCATGGCGTGAGTCTGATAAAAAAAGCCGGCAGATAATGCCCCGCCAATCATACCCAAGGAGCGGACGGCATTGTAAAGCCCCATCACCAGGTTCCGGTTTTGATAATTAGCCTCATGCGCAGCATTATCCTGCAACAGCGGCACAATCAGCGAATGAAAGGAATAATAAACAAAGCAAACTGCCAAAAACAGCGGCACACTAAAAATCCCAAACAATGCGGAAACGCTGACCGCGCAGCAGAGCAGGATAATACTGAGCGCCCTTTGAATATTGCCGCGGCGAATGATCCACAGGCAAACCGTACTGTTGACCAGCAAAGTAATCAGGCCGATGGCCGCTTTAAAAAAGCCGTTATAAACCGAGGTCAAATCCAGCTGCGCTTTCAGGTAATAATTAAACGCCTGATCAAAAACCGTGATGCCGATATTGGCTAAGGCAATAACGATAAAGAGCAGCACAAAGCTTTTCGTCATAAAGCCGCGACAGTCGAGGAAAGAACGGATCGGGTTCATCTCTTTCGCCAAGCTGCGCAGGGGGATGGATGGCCGTCCGGCCACCGTATTATTTTCCAGCAGCAGAAAAAAGAGCACGCCGCACAAGACCAAACTGGCCGCCTGCATCCAAAATGTCAGCTGAATCGAGTATACGCCGATCGTGCCGCCCAAAAGGAAGCCGACCGCTCCGCCCAGCGCCTGAACAATCGCGTATTTGGCCAAATTAACGCCGGCCTTCTCCTCACCGGACATTTCCGTAATATAGATCAGGATCGAAACGCCGATTGCCCCGACAAAGAAACCGGAAAACGCGCGGGCAAAAATAACGCTGACCTCGGTTTTCGCCAGTCCGAAGAAAAGCTGACCCAGTCCATAGCCAAGCGAGCCGGTCAGCAGGAGCGATCTGGCCGAAAAAAACTCTCTCATTTTGGCCCAAAAGGGCGAAAACAAAAAGCCGGTCAGTGCCATCGTCGCAAACGCCGTACCAAAAGTATAACTGGGGAGCTGTAACTCCACAATCAAAGTGGGCGTAATGGGATGGGCAAAATTGGCAGCCGCATAATGCAAAAAGGTGATGACAAAAAAAACTGTCATTTTATTTTCCGATTTCAACCAAAATCCTCCGTAAATTACCGGTTCCCAGCCGCATTTTGCGGCGGCTCCGGGAACCGGCTTTCTTTCCTAATCTGCTTCCTTGCCGTAAACTTCAATTTGAGTCAGCGCCGGAAACGGTGACGGCTCACCGGACTTAATCATATTTTTCATTTTCAGCCACAAAATTTGCCTCGCTTCGATGCTAAACTCCTGCGCTTCTCCGGTTCTCTTCAGCGCAAACTCCTGCTCGCTGCCGTCAGAAAACTCAATCGTTACCTTTTCCCACCAGTTATCATGTGGAAAATCCGCCCGCAGATAAAACACAATCCGATCCATGGTGATCAGCCGGCCAAAGTCCAGCGTCAGTTCTGCGTCTGGTCTTTGATTAATGCCCCATGATTGGTACGGCCATTCGCCGTGGCTGGCTGCTGCCGTCACCCCGTCAACCGCATTCATGGCCGCAAACACCGATTCGCCCCTGGTTTCGACATTGGCTGAGGCATGCGGAAAGGCCTTGGTATTGTCATGATGATCATTGACATTTTTGGACAAATTCCGGTAAGCCAAATACTCAAAAGGCCTTGCTTTCCTGACATGGAGCAGATGCTTGCTGCCGGAAAAAACCTTCGGCGAAAGATTAATCCGCTTACTGCCAAAGGGCACCGGATAGACAAAGTTTCCTTCCTTTAAAAACATCAGCGCCCGCCCTAGCGCGTCGTCAACCTGAACCCAGTAATGATCGTTCCGGTCAAAAGTGTCGATTACGATCCGGTCGCCCTCCTGATATGGCGCCGAATACACTAAATTGACCTCATTTTCTCCCCGGCTGACAGCCAGAGTTTTGCCGCTTTGATCCAATACTTTAATACTGATTTCCGTCATTTTCTTCCCCTATCTCAAGTCCTGCATGGCCACATGATCCATGTCGTCAAAATCCTGATTCTCGCCGACCATTCCCCAAATAAAGGTATAGTTGCGGCTGCCGCTGCCCGAGTGGATCGACCAGCTTGGGGAAATCACGGCTTGTTCGTTTCTGACTACCAAATGTCTGGTTTCCTGGGGCTCGCCCATATAGTGCATGACAAAAGCGTCCTCCGGCAAGTCAAAATACAAATAAACCTCCATTCGCCGGTCATGCGTATGGCAAGGCATCGTGTTCCACACACTGCCCGGTTCAAGGCTGGTCATGCCCATTTCCAGCTGGCAGCTTTCAACCTGCCCCGGCAGAATATATTTGCAGATGGTGCGATGATTGGAGCTTTCCAGACTGCCCAGCCGCACCTTATTTTCTTCCTTGATAATCACCACGCCCTCGGCCGGCGCGCCCTCCCGCTTGATCAGGACGGTCGGATAGGAATGATGCGCCGGCGCGCTGTTTAAATAAAACTTGGCCGGACTGCTTGAATCCAGGCTGGCAAAGCGGATATCCCTTGCGCCCATACCGATATACATACCTTCTCTGGCGCCAACTTCATAGACCTTGCCGTCAATCGTGATCCGGCCGGCGCCGCCGATATTGATGACGCCCATTTCCCGCCGCTGCAGGAAATATTCCGCCCGCAGCTCCGCGCCGGCTGTCAACGTCAGTTCTTTTTCCGCCGGTACCGCTGCTCCGGTAATAATCCGGTCGATATGGCTGTAAACCAATTTGATTTCATCCTTCACAAACAAGTTTTCAATTAAAAATTCTTCTCTTAACCGTTGGGTTGTATAATATTTGACGTCCTTGGGTGACGCCGCTGTTCTGAGTTCCATTCTTTTCTCCCTTTCTGATTGTGCGAAGTACCGCCGGCTCATGGAAAGCCATCGATACCCGCATATTACTTTTGTCATGACCTATTCTATCACAAAAAAAGTATTTGCGCCAGTTTTAAAGGCTTTTTGACAGCAATTTTTATCTTATCATCCACCATCAGCCGGCAATCAAAAACTGATAAAAAAAATATCCGGCTACTAAACATACGACTATGGCTGCCGCAATATCCAGTAAAGTTTTACGTTTTACCGCCTGATAAAGAAAAGAAGCCGCCAGTATAACAAAAAATAAAGTCATAATATCGTTAATACTCTGCCCCCGGTCGATCTTAGTCCAAGCAATGATTAAACCAAAAACAGCCGCTGTTACCACTGAAAAAACGGCTCCGCGATCCCGCAGCTTAATGTTCTCTTCCTTGCTCCAAATCTTCTTTTCTCCGCTTTTTGTCATTGCTTCCCCGTTCATCACCATTCTCCTTTCCATTCTTTCTTTCAGTTTGTTATATTTTTATCATAACAGCTTTTAGAAGTTCTGTCAAGAATCGACGTAAAGGCAAGGCGCGACCGGATTTGAACCGGTGATCAGGGTGTTGCTTCGTACTTTTACAAGACAAAAGCACGTGCTGTACCACTTGGCTACGTCGCGTCCGCTTTATCGGCTAGTCTTACCAACAAAAAAAAGAGCCGATTAACTATCAACTCTCTTTTTCAAGGCGACGACCGGATTTGAACCGGTGATCAGGGTGTTGCAGACTTTGTACTTTTGCAAAGCAAAAGTACGGACCGTACCACTTGGCTACGTCGCCATATGAAATTTTATGTTACTTACGCCGAAACCAGTGATCAGGGTGTTGCTTCGTGCTTTTGTTTTAAAAAAGAGAGCTGATCGCTATCAACTCTCTTTTTCAAGGCGACGACCGGATTTGAACCGGTGATCAGGGTGTTGCAGACCCATGCCTTACCACTTGGCTACGTCGCCATATAAAAAATGGCAGCCACCTACTCTCCCAAGCCGTCTCCAGCTAAGTACCATCGGCCGCCCACGGCTTAACCATCGTGTTCGGAATGGAAACGGGTGTTTCCCGCAGACGTATCGCTACCATAAACTGACCCATAGGAGATTCGAACTCCTGTTACCGCCGTGAAAGGGCGATGTCTTAACCGCTTGACCAATGGGCCTAAAACTCCCCAAGTCGGACTCGAACCAACAACCCTTCGGTTAACAGCCGAATGCTCTGCCATTGAGCTATTGAGGAATAATAAGAAAAATAACCGATGTTTAAAACCTAAACTTTTATGTCAGGCGCTTTGCATTCATATACAATCTTGATTCCCAGGAAAGTCCGCTCGGACTTTCTTAGTTCAAGGCCTCGACCGATTAGTACTCCTCAGCTGAGTGCATTACTGCACTTACACCCAGAGCCTATCAACCTGGTCGTCTTCCAGGGGTCTTACTTCTTTCGAATGGGATATCTTATCTTGAGGGGGGCTTCACGCTTAGATGCCTTCAGCGTTTATCCCTTCCCAACTTGGCTACTCTGCTATGCTCTTGGTAAAACAACAGATTCACCAGAGGTCAGTCCATCCCGGTCCTCTCGTACTAAGGACAGCTCCTCTCAAATATCCTGCGCCCACGACGGATAGGGACCGAACTGTCTCACGACGTTCTGAACCCAGCTCGCGTACCGCTTTAATGGGCGAACAGCCCAACCCTTGGGACCGAATTCAGCCCCAGGATGCGATGAGCCGACATCGAGGTGCCAAACCACTCCGTCGATGTGAACTCTTGGGAGTGATTAGCCTGTTATCCCCAGGGTAGCTTTTATCCGTTGAGCGATGGCAATCCCACTTTCTTACCACCGGATCACTAAGTCCTACTTTCGTACCTGCTCCACTTGTTGGTGTCACAGTCAAGCCATCTTCTGCCTTTACACTCTGCGAATGATTCCTAACCATTCTGAGATGACCTTTGAGCGCCTCCGATACCCTTTCGGAGGCGACCGCCCCAGTCAAACTCCCCACCTGACACTGTCCCTGTACCGGCTTACGGCACGAGGTTAGAAACCTAATACTACAAGGGAGGTATCCCAACAGCGACTCCACCAACCCTGACGGGCTAGTTTCTCAGTCTCCCTCCTATCCTGTACATGCAGTATCAAGTCCCAATATCAAGCTAGAGTAAAGCTCCATGGGGTCTTTCCGTCCTGTCGCGGGTAACTGGCATCTTTACCAGTACTTCAACTTCACCGGGCGCGTTGTTGAGACAGTGCCCAAATCGTTACGCCTTTCGTGCGGGTCGGAACTTACCCGACAAGGAATTTCGCTACCTTAGGACCGTTATAGTTACGGCCGCCGTTTACTGGGGCTTAAGTTCCTAGCTTCGACTCGCGTCTAACCATTCCCCTTAACCTTCCAGCACCGGGCAGGCGTCAGCCCCTATACTTCACCTTTCGGTTTCGCAGAGACCTGTGTTTTTGCTAAACAGTCGCTTGGGCCTTTTTTCTGTGGCCGGTTTCTCTCCGGCACCCCTTTTCCCGAAGTTACGGGGTCATTTTGCCGAGTTCCTTAACAACGCTTCTCCCGTCGGCCTTAGGATTCTCTCCTCATCCACCTGTGTCGGTTTGCGGTACGGGCTTGTAACAATCTATAGTGGCTTTTCTTGGCAGTTTAGATTCAGAAGCTTCGCTACTTCCCTTCGCTCCTTATCACGCTTCAGCTTTCTCGCGGTATCTCCCCCGCTCCGCCTTTGCGCTTATACCGGTCTTTCCTTTCCCGGCTCTTCTTATCTTCCTGCGTCCCCACAGTTCTGTTCCTACAAGGTACTGGAATTATCACCAGTTCTCCATCGACTACGGCTTTCGCCCTCGCCTTAGGCCCCGACTTACCCAGAGCAGATCAGCTTTACTCTGGAAACCTTGGATATTCGGCCTGAAAGATTCTCACTTCCATCTCGCTACTCATTCCGGCATTCTCTCTTGTGCATCCTCCACGGTGCCTTCCGATCCCGCTTCTTCATCTGCACAATGCTCCTCTACCGATGTATTTCTACATCCCACAGCTTCGGTGTCATGTTTTAGCCCCGGACATTTTCGGCGCAAAATCTCTCGACTAGTGAGCTATTACGCACTCTTTGAATGTATGGCTGCTTCTAAGCCAACATCCTAGTTGTCTTTGAAATCTCACATCCTTTTCCACTTAACATGTACTTTGGGACCTTAGCTGGTGGTCTGGGCTCTTTCCCTTTCGACAATCGAACTTATCTCCGACTGTCTGACTCCTGTACATCCTTCCTATGGCATTCGTAGTTTGATATCTTTTGGTAAGCGGTGAGGCCCCCTCCAGAAGTCAGTGCTCTACCTCCATGGAAGTAATACAAGGCTAGCCCTAAAGCTATTTCGAGGAGAACCAGCTATCTCCGGGTTCGATTGAAATTTCTCCGCTATCCACAAGTCATCCCCGCCTTTTTCAACAGACGTGGGTCCGGTCCTCCATTCCCTGTTACGGAAACTTCAACCTGCTCATGGATAGGTCACCCGGTTTCGGGTCTACTGCATCAGACTCTTTCGCCCTATTAAGACTTGGTTTCCCTTCGGCTCCGTGCCTTTCGCACTTAACCTCGCCTGATACACGTAACTCGCCGGACCGTTCTACAAAAAGTACGACGTCGCTCGCGCTTCGTCTGCTTGTAAACATAGGGTTTCAGGTTCTTTTTCACTCCCCTCCCGGGGTTCTTTTCACCTTTCCTTCACAGTACTGCTTCTCTATCGGTCACTAGGTAGTATTTAGGCTTACGGGGTGGTCCCCGCTCGTTCACGCAAGGTTTCTCGTGTCTTACGCTACTCTGGATCCTGCCGGCTATCTTTCGCTTTCCCCTACAAGACTTTCACTTTCTTTGGTAGGCTTTCCCAAAACCTTTCGGGTAGCTATCTTTCGCTTCCTGCAGTCCGAACCCCATCAGGCTTTCGCCCCATGGTTTGGCCTCTTTCCCTTTCGCTCGCCACTACTCAGGAAATCGATGTTTCTTTCTCTTCCTCCGGGTACTTAGATGTTTCAGTTCCCCGGGTTCCCTTACTGACGCTATTTGATTTACGTCAGCATGACATGTCTTCCACATGCCGGGTTTCCCCATTCGGTAATCCGTGGATCACAGGATATTTGCTCCTCCCCACGGCTTTTCGCAGCTTATCACGACCTTCTTCGGCTCCTAGTGCCAAGGCATTCCCCCTATGCTCTTACTTCCTTGAACTTTGTCCTTTCGCTTTACTGATTAAGTAAAACGTTGTAGCTTGACTTTCCTGAGAATCAACATTGTATATGTTGTTCTTTCAAGTTTAATTTAGTAAAATTAAAGTTTTTTACCCTGACATTTTCTTAGATTGGAAACTTCAAAGTTTTTCTTCTCCGTTTCCAGGATAACAAAAACATTTCCATGTTTTTCTCTCTTGTCTAATCATCAGTTTATTTTTCTTATTTAATTGTTAAGCTTACAGATTTCTCTGTCCGCACGATTGTGCTTGAAGCAAGATAATTGCTTCCGTGGAGGTAAGGAGAATCGAACTCCTGACCCCCTGCTTGCAAGGCAGGTGCTCTCCCAGCTGAGCTATACCCCCGGAAATGGCGACCACCTACTCTCCCAAGCCGTCTCCAGCTAAGTACCATCGGCCGCCCACGGCTTAACCATCGTGTTCGGGATGGGAACGGGTGTTTCCCATGGACGTATCGTCACCATAAATTTCCAATTTCAAGAAGAAACCAAGCAACACCCTCGATAATTGCTTTGGTCTTTGCGACTGTTTTGGTTCCCCAAGGCCATCGCACGCCTATTCTTTCAGGTTCATGAGTACCCTCACTCCCCCTACTCTTCCTTAGAAAGGAGGTGATCCAGCCGCACCTTCCGATACGGCTACCTTGTTACGACTTCACCCCAGTCATCGGTCTTGCCTTAGACAGCTTCCTCCTTGCGGTTGGACCACTGCTTTTGGGCACTCCCAACTCCCATGGTGTGACGGGCGGTGTGTACAAGGCCCGGGAACGTATTCACCGCAGCATGCTGATCTGCGATTACTAGCGATTCCAACTTCATGTAGTCGAGTTGCAGACTACAATCCGAACTGGGACGGACTTTCTCGGATTCGCTCCAGGTCTCCCCTTCGCTTCCCTTTGTATCCGCCATTGTAGCACGTGTGTAGCCCAGATCATAAGGGGCATGATGATTTGACGTCATCCCCGCCTTCCTCCGTGTTCTCCACGGCAGTCTGTTCAGAGTGCCCGGCCTAACCCGCTGGCTACTAAACATAAGGGTTGCGCTCGTTACAGGACTTAACCTAACATCTCACGACACGAGCTGACGACAACCATGCACCACCTGTCATTCCTGTCCCGAAGGACATATCCATTTTATAGAATACTTCAGGAAGATGTCAAGATCTGGTAAGGTTCTTCGCGTTGCTTCGAATTAAACCACATGCTCCACCGCTTGTGCGGGCCCCCGTCAATTCCTTTGAGTTTCAGCCTTGCGGCCGTACTCCCCAGGTGGAGTGCTTATTGCGTTAACTTCGGCACCGACCCTCTATAGGCCAGCACCTAGCACTCATCGTTTACAGCGTGGACTACCAGGGTATCTAATCCTGTTTGCTCCCCACGCTTTCGTGCCTCAGCGTCAGTTTCAGTCCAGAAAGCCGCCTTCGCCACCGGTGTTCCTCCTAATATCTACGCATTTCACCGCTACACTAGGAATTCCGCTTTCCTCTCCTGTACTCTAGTAACATAGTTTCCAATGCACCCCTGGAGTTGAGCCCCAGTCTTTCACATCAGACTTACCTTACCGCCTACGCACCCTTTACACCCAGTCATTCCGGATAACGCTTGCCCCCTATGTATTACCGCGGCTGCTGGCACATAGTTAGCCGGGGCTTCTTAGTCAGGTACCGTCATTTTCTTCCCTGCTGATAGAAGTTTACAATCCGAAAACCTTCTTCCTTCACGCGGCATTGCTGCATCAGAGTTCCCTCCATTGTGCAATATCCCCCACTGCTGCCTCCCGTAGGAGTTTGGGCCGTGTCTCAGTCCCAATGTGGCCGATCACCCTCTCAGGTCGGCTACTGATCGTCGCCTTGGTGAGCCTTTACCTCACCAACTAGCTAATCAGACGCGGGCCCGTCTTACACCACCGGAGTTTTTCACACCAGATCATGTGATCCTGTGCGCTTATGCGGTATTAGCGCAAATTTCTCTGCGTTATCCCCCTGTGTAAGGTTGGTTGCCCACGCGTTACTCACCCGTTCGCTACTTCCCGTCCCTTCCCTTGTCCGAAGACTTGTTCCGGAACTTCTCGTTCAACTTGCATGTGTTAGGCATGCCGCCAGCGTTCATCCTGAGCCAGGATCAAACTCTTAAAAATAATTTTCTCCTTCGCTCTTATCTGCCTGCTCTTTTACAGAGCTACTGGCTTGACTGTTACTCATCGCCTCGCTTGCGCTCGGTGTTTGAATTAACTTGGTATTACTTGGTTTTTCTTCTTTTTGAAATTGTTAAGTTTTTAGGCTTTTCAAAAGCCCTGCGGCGTTTGCCGCTTCATTGCTTCCTTGCGGAGCAACGAAAATCATTATATCAAACTCTCACTTACTTGTCAACAACTTTTTTCAATTTTTTCAAAAAAGTTTTAAGTGCCGATCGAGCTTGAAACGGAGAAGGAGGGATTTGAACCCTCGCGCCGGTTTCCCGACCTATGCCCTTAGCAGGGGCACCTCTTCGGCCTCTTGAGTACTTCTCCAAAGTTTTTTCTTATTATTTAATTTCGCACTGGTCAAGTGCAAAAATTATTATAGCAAATCGTCTGACCGATGTCAAGGCTATTTTTCATAATTTTTCAAAAATGCTCTATTCCCCTTTCCCCGCTGATATTAAGACTTTTATGAATTTTGACTTTAAATTGTTTGAAAAAAATATACAATTTTCAGCGCACAATATCTGGTCTTCCCACTCCCATTTTTCCAGCTTTTCTACCATATATAGTTATGCCCGCGATTCTTAAACCTTTCACTTATTGTTTCCTTCCCGCTCTTTTCTGTGTACTGCGCTCGAATAGCTGAGTTAATTTCGCTTTAGCCTAAATACAGAAACTTCCTGATACCGAAAGGCCTTCCATAAATCATCCGCCATCCCGCGGAAAGGAAAAACCATTAAAAAAGAGGCTGTTTTGCAACAGCCCCTAAGAAAGGATAGAGCGGATTTTATTTACTTCTTATTTTTTCTTTCTTTTTAAGCCCAGACCTAATGCTGCCAGACCACTGCCTAAAAGATAGAATAAACTACGAGCCACACCATCGGTTTTTGGTAACTCGGTCTTACCTTGCGGAATCTCCTCGTCTATTACCGTTTCTTCTGTAGCCGGGGTTTCTGTCAGGGTTTCCGTGGGATTTCCCTCTGGAACCTTGGACTCCGGAATGGTTTCCTCTTCTCCAACCGGCGGCTTGGGTTGATCCGGTGTCGGATCTTGCGGATCTTGGGGCTTGGGTTGTTCATCATCGTCATCATCATCCGGCTTCCACGGATCCAACGGCTCTTCTTGATAGTAGTTTTTAAGCGTGACATTGACGGAACCATTATCAATAATCGTGATCCGATAAGCTCCATGATAATATTGGGTCAAGTCAACTGCCGGTTCAAAGCTTAATACCTCCTCTCCGATCTTGGTTTCAAAGACATAGTATCTCAGTTCTTCACCATCATCATTTTTCTTGCGCAAGTTAGCAAATACGCCCTTGAAATTATTGGCTTCACCAAGTACCAAAGGTTCTTTTACCACTTGTTTTAAGGTATCGCCTACCTGAACATAAAGAGCAACTTCTACATCTTTAATTCTGATTTGGGCAACACCGGTCCAATCCTTGGCAACATTGATATTAATTTTTTCATCATCAGGAATCGCACTTGCGTGCAGGTTCTTAATGTAAACGGTATCTTCCTGCGCTACAATCTTGATTTGATAATCACCAAAATGATAATCCGTTAATCCTTCTTCCGGAGTAAATAGAATCCTTTGTCCATCAATCTCAGTTTCAAACACAAAGTATTCAATTTCCTTCAAAGCTAGCGGTTCTCCTAATGGTAATGTTTCTTCCTCAATTGTTAGCTCTTGGCCGTCCTTAGCCCGCGGCACTTCTTCACCTTGGCCTTGCTCGGTCTGCGGTGCTTCTTCGCTTTGACCCTCTTCGGCCGCCGGCGTTTCCTCGGCTTCCTCGGCCGGTTTCAAGTGTGCGCTGC
Source organism: Lachnospiraceae bacterium oral taxon 500 (assembly GCA_002999035.1). NCBI lineage: Bacteria > Bacillati > Bacillota > Clostridia > Lachnospirales > Lachnospiraceae > Lachnospiraceae bacterium oral taxon 500. The sequence continues at coordinate 1,109,737 of CP027241.1, read as the reverse complement.
CGCCGCTTTGAATTTCCGTTTCCGCTGCTTGCTCGGCAGCCGAACTTTCTTCTGTTGCATTTGCATCTGAATTTTCAGTGCTTTCTTCCGGTGCAGCTGGTTCTTCTGTGGTTGTGGACGAATCTTCAGCCGGTTCGGTCTTTTCTTCGCTTATCGGCTCAGAATTATTGCCGGTTTGAGTGGTCGGCTGATTATCACCATCCGCCGGTTTTTGCGCTTCTTCCGCATTTGGTGCACCGGCCGGTAATTCCTCATCCTTTAACTCCGTTTCGGTTGATAACTTGTCAGCCGAAACTTTCCTTACCCGGAATTTTGGCAGATTTTCAAACATACCTACCCAATTATTCGCTTGATTTAAAACCAAGGTTTGACCGGTTGGTTCCAGATGTCCTTCTTCATTCTTTACAAAAAGCTCCACTCTGACCAGTTTTTGATGTTCCTCAGCTGTCGCTCCCCAGAACTTAGCCACTCGAAGATTCCGATAGTTCGGATCCTCCGGCTGCTCAACCTCGATAACACCATTTGTCACGGTCACTTTGGCAGTGGCAGTGATATCTTTCGGCTCGATGCTGACTGCAAATACCTTATATAGGAAAGGATTTTGATAGTCCCACGGCATCAGGGTAGCTTCGTCATTGATATTTTTCTCAACCACCCGATAGCTGATGTATTTACCATTTGCCCATCTTGGCAGGTCAGTTTTTACCTGTGTCCAGTCATTAGCCTCATTCAGAATAAAATCTTCCAGTTTCATAAAGTCGGCTGTGCCATCTTCAAAGGAGTAAAGAGTAAGCATCACGCTCTCTCTTAAAACCATTGAAAACTTATCATCCCAGACCTTCGTCATGGCAATGTCAAGGTACTCAATATTGGTAAAGATTAATTTGCCATTGTCAGTGCTTTCCTGCAATTTATACTTAATGCCGCCCAGCTCAAAAATCCTATCCGGCTGAATGATCTGATAAGTATCATCTGCATTTTTCTTTGTTTCTTTCACGCTGTAACGAATCTTCTCGCCAGCCGGTGTATGAGTCGGTAAGTTTTCAAATTTGCCAGTCCAGCCATCGTTGATCGGAAGTTCCATTGTTTGAACCGGATTTGTATTTGCGTCCGGACTTTCCACATCATAAAGTGCTAAGGTCACACTCGCTCCGGTAGCTACTTGTCCTTTCCAAACTTTTTCGACTTCAATTTCGCTCAGTGCGGTATTGGTAAACTTATGGACATCTCCTGTCACTTCCACGGTCACCTGATAAGTGGTGCCGCCTATGATGGCTTTGGTGATTCCTCCAGGCAGCGGCAAGACCGGTGTGCCGTCTTGATTTAGCTCTCTGACGGAGTAATCAATGATATTGCCGTTTTCATCATAGACAAAGACATCCTTAAAAGTATCTGTCCAAACGCCGCTATTTAAGTTTGCTTCTTTTAAAGTCAACTTCTTGAGCAAGACCTCGCCTTGGTATAAGCCAAAGCTGACTTCCTCTGCCGCTGCACCGATCCAAGTCTTTTGAACGGTGATATCCTTGACCTTACTATTGGTTACGGTAAAGGTAATCGTATTGCCCTGTGTTGCCGAATCAATCTCACCGTATTGCTTATAGCCGGGGATTTCATCTTCACTAATCTTATAAACGACTAACCGCCTATTTATATATTTCGGGAAAACACCAGTAAAGCTGCCTTCATTGGTATTTTTATCCAAGTGCAAGGTATTTTCTGTCAATACTCCGTCAGCCCATAAGTTGAAGCTTGCGCCATCATCTGCCGCATCCTCTCCCAGCCACTTCTTCACTACTTTAATGGTCATGGTTTCAATATTGGTATTGGTTACTGTTAAGTCATAACCCTCTCCGCTATCATCAACCAGATATTGACTGTTATCAATTGGCTGACCATTGATCAAAGTTTCTTTGACTGAGTAAATGTATGGATTGCCCTTCGGATCCAGCTCGTCCACATTAAGGAAACTATTAGTCCAGCCGGTATTAAGATTTAGCAGCCGGGTTTCTTCAGGAATAACAGCGGTCGCTACTGGCTCGTCTGCAATTCGCCGGTATAACTGCACGGTTACAGAAGAATTCAGCGATTCGGTAATGCTATCCGGTGTATTAACCCAAAGCTTTTTAACCTTAACTTCTTTCTGCGGTGATTTAAAGGTATTGATGACAGTAATAACATAATCAACCGAATTACTATTCATCGGAGTGATCTTCGTGGTAAAGCATGGCACTTCCACTTCCTCAACCGAATAAACGACTTCCTTATTATTGAAGTATTTCGGCAAACCTTTGACTGTAACTGTCCATTCATTGTCTACGTTTAACTCAAAGCTGGTCGGGCCGGTATAAAAGTCTGCTAAAACATCAGCTAATGTTAAGGCATTTTCCCCGTCAGTGGCAATTAAGTTAACTGTAACTTCTTGTTTCTTATTTTCTCCACCAATCCAAACCTTTTTAATGGTAACACCCTTTTCACCATTTGTCGTTTCTTTATTGGTATTGGTAAAGGTATAGCCATCTTCAATGCTGCCAGTCTTAGAAGTTTGCTCATACTCAGCACTGATTTCTTCAGTTACATCCGCATAAGCAATTGGCCTACCCTCATCATCATAAATCGGTACATTAAAGTTACCGGTCCAGGAATTGCCATTCTGACCTTCTAATACCAAAGGATCGCCATATTGACTACCGTCTGTCAATAACAGCTTGAAACTAACTTTATCACCAACCTTGCGTACCCATTTTTTGGTGATATTAATAGTCATCTTAGCCTGACTGATATTGGTAATTTCCCATTTGTTTTGGCCCGCATTATTGATCTTAATCTTATACTCATGATTATTTAAAGTAATCAGCTGACCATCACCAAAAGCTACACCCGCATCATCAAGCTCTTTCACTGTATACACAATCGGCTGGATCTGCGCTATATCAGCATTGGTTACCACTACATTGGCATCATACTTCGGTAATTCTCTGCTGCCAATCCACTTGCCGGCGGCATCCTTAGTAAGTGTCAAGGTTCCCGGCAGGGCTATGCCGTTTGCAAAGATTTGTACATCGACGCTGTCCTGCTCTTGGCCAATAAAGAATTTCTCCACTTCCAGAGTAATCTTATGGTCCGGAATATCCGGCTTTACGGTATTGGTAAAGGTAAAGCCATTTTCCGTGCTGCCTGTCTTTACGGACGTAAAGCCGGTGATGCTAAGCTCTTTGACATCATAAGCATAAGCTTCTGCTGTGGCATCATTCATTTTCTTCAAACCAGTAAACTTACCAGTCCACTTGTTTTGGCCATTCAGAACAAGTGGATCACCGGTTGCTACACCATCTCTCAACAAAGCTACTGTGACGGAATCTGTCTTATAGCCTTTCCAAACCTTGCTGACACTAACTTCTACTGTATCATCATTCTTATAGGTATTGGTAATGGTAAAGACATTCTTGTCATTTTCGCTTTGGTTGTTGCTATCATCGACAATCCTCGGATTGGGATAGTTTGCCAAGGCTTCTTCTGTTACAGTGTAGATAATCTTATCCGCACCATGATATTCAGCAAGCCCTGTAAAGCTATATTTCCAGCCTTCGCTTGCCTTTAAGGCAACTTTTTGCTCCGGTACTACAACCGTATCACCAACTTTACCAACCAAGGCGATTTCCACCTCCGTTAGTTCGGTCTTGGCAGGTTTCCATACCTTCTGCACGGTAATATCTCTGGTCTTGGTGTATTGATTGACAAAGAGATACGAGCCGTCATCTTGCTTCTGTGCATCCGCCGCACTGTCATTATTGTAATTTACTATCGCCTCTTCTGTTACGGTATAGGTAATTATCTCTCCTTCTTTCCGTTTTGGCAATGGTTTTTCACCGGCATCTTTAGTAAAGGTAAAGGAAGTATTACCCTTAATTTCTGTTTTCGCTATTTGCTCTTGACCATTCCATAAAGTAATTTGAGCTGTTGCTGTTGGTCCAACCCATTGTTTTTCCACTTTAACTTCTGTGGTTTGAACATTGGTATTGGTTAAAATAACGGTCACATCACCGGAATTCGCCGGATCGCGTTTAATCTCCAATTGATACTTTTCACCCGATAACTGATAGGAATCTTCATTATCGAATTGATCGCTTGCATTTAATCCGGTTGTTCCGACCTTGGTTTCAAACACATAATAGGCCAGCTGATTACCGGATTCATCATATTTTGGTGCGGTAAAGATATGCGTCAGAGCATTTTGCTTTAAGGTTGCCTTTTGCTCCGGCACTGCCTCTACAATCTCTTGATTTCCGTTTAGATTTTGAACATAAAGAGTAACTTCTACCTCTTTTTGATGTTCTTTCGGTGCATTATCCCAAACTTTGTTTACAGAAATGCTGACTGTTTCTACATTCTTATTAACGAAGCTGACTTGCGGTTTTATCGAATCTACTTTTTGAGCAGCAGTTTCTTCATAACCGTCCAGTTTTTCTTCCTTAACATAGTATTCAATCAGTTCACCATTTTCATATTTTGCAACCGGTGCAAAGCTCAGTTTTTCTGTGCCGGCAGTCAAAATCTCTTCGCCTACCTTTTGAGCAGTTGCTGCATCCGGATTGCCCTTATATAAAGTGAACGTGACATCTTTCTTTGGACCTTGCCAGCTCTTTTGCACTTCTACTGTTACTTTCTCATCATTGGTATTGACAATGATCAAACCATTTTCCGTATGATTATAACCTGCTTCCGCCGGTTTCTTACCATTGATGGAAACTTCTTTCACAGTATAAATGTAGGCATTTCCTTGCTCATCAAACTTCGGTACGGAAAGAGTCTTGACAAACTTTTCGCCTGCCGTATCATAATCTGCTTCATTTAAGGTAATTGGAGCGCCAAATACCTGCGCTGCCGCATTTTCGGATTGCCGATATAATTTAACGACAACTCGTGCCGCATCAATCAATGCCTTGGGAGTGTTTTCCCATTCTTTGACAATGGTGATCTCCTTACTTTCCGTATTGCGGTTGGTAATCATAAAGGCATTGGCAATTTGATTCCACGTAGGACCGGATACTAATGTAAAGCCGGTTCCTGTTTCTTCAACCAGCTTGTACTCAATTTCCTTACCAGTAGGGGTAGAGCCGTCCGTTCTTTGCACATCATAACGAAGCAAATCTTTAAACTCTACTTGATAAACTCCATTGTTGTCAGGAGTTGCCGAAATCGTCCTGCTGCTCTTATAAACTTCCGTATCATCGACGGTTCCGGTTAAGGTAACATTTACTTCCTTGGCATCTCCAAGCCAAGTCTTAATGACCTTACGGGATGTCTTTTCAAAGGATGTATTGGTAACGGTTAAGCCCTTATGCTCCACTTGGTAATTGTCTGGAGTCTTGGTTTCAATGGCTCTAAATTCATAAGCTCTGCCTTGACTGTCTGTTTGAGGAACCTCTTTCCAAGTGTATGTCCAAGTATTGGCATTTTCTTTGACTGCAGCTGCACTGCCTGTCCAATTTTTCCAATCTGCCTCATTGGCTGATCCTTTGACACGATATTGCAAGGTCAATTCTACTTCGACATGTTCCGCTTCTGTTCCGCCAACCCAAATCTTCATCGCCTGAACATCGGCTTTTTCTTCTTTAAATGTATTGGTTACCAGTATGCCGTTGGCAGTCTCGGTTACCGAAGCAGTAAAGAGAGGTACCGTTTTTTCAGTTACCGAATATTTAACTGCTTGATTGTTGTAGTATTTTGGTAAATTGGTATAGACATAGTTCCAATTTGGCTCCTTTAAAGTTTGTTCCTTCGCCGGAGCATTTGCCCAACCTGCCAAAACAGCATCAATAACATCCGCATCATCGGTGCCGACGGTTGCCTTTAAGGTTACCACAACGCTCTGAGGACGCTTGGTTTCTCCATTTACCCAAGCTTTACTTACCGTCACATCGGTTGCTTCTTTATTGGTATTTATGGCTTTGAAGCAATAACCCAGTTGACCGACTGGCTCAACTTTAGAGTCATAGTCATTTCCTGTAATGGCTGTTCCATTGATCTTGGTTTCTTTGATCCAGAACTTATATTCTCTGCCGTCTGTTTGGTCATACTTTAAGACAGAGATACTCTTACTGAACGGAAGATTATCCCATTCTTTATCCTCTTTGGTCAAAGTGATCGGATCCACTCCCGGAATCGGATTGTCTGTATCTTTTTCTAAAAGAACAATTTCTACACTCTGACCAACTCGGCGAACCCATTCTTTTCTCACTTGAATGACTACTTTTTCCTGGCTGATATTGATGACATTGATAGTGGTATTACCATCGTTATCCACAACAGCATCACTTATTTCCACTTTGTATTCAATACCACCAAGAGTAACGGTTTGTCCTGTTTGTCCCTTTTCTTGAACGGTATAGACAATCGGTTTCGCCGCTGCGGTCACTTCTTTGTCTTCATATTTGTCTAAATCAGTAAACTCAACTTGGCTTTGCCCCTTTGTTAAAGGCATTTCTTTGCCAGTCGGGCTGCCATTTTTCAGCAATTCAAAAACCGTGTCCTGCTTCTCACCGCGCCAAGTCTTCTTGACCACTACCTTTACCTTTTCATGATTGGTATTGGTAATGGTGAAATTGTTGGCAGCGATTTCTTCCGGATCAGCCATCGTATAATTGGCGTCTACCTCCAGTTCTTTTACGGTGTACTTAATATCCTTTCCATTTTGATCTTCTTTGCGAAGATTTTGGAAGGTATGCTGCCAATTGCCATCTTTTAACTCAACAATTTGTGTTTGCAGCGTCTGGAACTGACCGTTAATAACCAGCTCAATTTCTTCCTTGCCATTTGCAAGCAGCTGAATCTTCGCCTTACTGCCGACATTGCCCTTCCAAATCTTAGAAACGGTCACTGCCGTAGTTGTCTTATTGGAATAGGTATTGGTAAATACCAGTCCGGTTTCGTCTATACTGGTTTCATAATTCTCCAGCTTAGCTTCTTTGACGGTGTAGACCATCTTATTGCCTTCATCGTCATATTTTCTCAGGCCAGTGAAAGTATGTTTCCATTCCTTGCCGGTTCCGGTAACTTCTTCGGTAATTTCCACTTTCTGACCGTCTACCAATTGGTCGGAACTTAAGGTCAAAGTAATCTTATCCCCTACTTTTCCTACCCATTTCTTGGTCACCGTTACGGAAACATCTTTGACGGTATTTAAGTTGGTAAACTGGAAGCCCTTTTCCTGGTTGCCGGTAGCAGTGGCAGGCTTACCATTGTTATAATTTGGCATCGACTTTTCTTTGACCGTATAACTTACCAGTTTGCCGTTTTCATATTTTGGTAATTCTTTACCGGCAGAATCTGTGGTAAAGGTATGATTTTCTTTTACCTTCGCTTCATTGATTTTGGCTGCACCCTTATACAGTTCAATGGTTGCACCTTCAGACAAAGGCTCACCCTTCCAGATTTTAGTTACCTGAATTGTCGTGGTTTCAATATTGGTATTGGTCACAACAAACGGATTATCCGCACTGCCGTCACCGCTATATTTTACGTCATAGCCAACAGGAACATCTTCTTCCTGAACGGAATAGATGAATTTCTTGCCGGTCGCCCCATTACCCATGCTGTCATAAACCGGTAAGTTTTCGAACTCACCTTTAAAACTGCCGTCTTTATTTAACTTAACTCTTTTTCCCTCTACTTTTTGCGGAGCGGCATTTTCATCTGTTTTTCTGTAAAGTTGAACAACTACTTCCTTTTGGAATTCTACCGGAGTATTCACCCATTTCTTTTCTACTTTAAGATCTTGGGTCCTTTTATCCCGATTGGTAAAGGTTCCCATTAAGACCTTATCTTCAGAAGGAGTTAAGATGATTTCCGTTTCATCCGCTTGATATTTGGTTTCATCAATATGCTCTACCAATTTGTAGCGAAGCAGTTTTCCGTCATCATCATATTTTCTGACGGATTTCGTAAAAGTACCTTCCCAAGTGCTGGCATTATTTTCCGGTTTTTTTAGGGTGATACTGTCAATAAATTGCTGACTGCCCTCTTGATACAAGTCAATCTTCAAAACACTCGGCATCGTACCCAACCATTTTTTCACTACCTTGACTTGCAGCATTTCGGTATTGATGTTTTTAATACCAAAAGTAAGTTTTCCATTTACCATTTCATTCGGCCTGGTGTATTCCGGCTGATAATTGGTAATGGAATCTTCCTTGATATCATACTTGATTTTCTGTCCGCCTTGATACATAGGCAGACCCGCCTTTGAACCCGTCCAAGTATTTCCTTGCTTTTTAACAATGAGTTTTTCCGGCAGGGTAGTGGTAGTTCCGTCCACCGTTTTTTCAATGGACACTGGTACTTCCTCCACTGTCGCCGGCGGATTGACTGTCCAGGTTTTATTGACAACGATATCAACCGATTTGAAATCTTTTACTTCCGGCACTTTAAACGCCATCACATCAGTTTCCGGAGATGACAGCATCGGTTTTAATACTGTTTTTCGGTCAACCGTTACCTCGTGCCAAGCATGATCCATCCATTCTTCTTTTAAGCTGGCAGGATAAGTCACAAGCAATTGCTCATTTTTTTTCAGAGTAATCTTATCCAAAGTAATGATTCTCTTTGTCGAATCCCATTTTTTGGAAATATTATTTGCAATTGGTTGATTGGTGTTCGTGTTAATAACGGAAATCTTAATCTTATCAAGTTCTCCGCTAAAGTTAATCTTATCACTAACCGGTACCGTCATCACGCCATCTCTTACCTTTGCGGTAGTAATGGTTTGATGCAGGTCATTTAATATCTTGTCTAAGTTGCTGGCAGTTGTATTAGCATTATAATATTGACCGGTTGAAGAAACCAAAGTCATAAAATGTCTTTCGGTGCCTGTGGTCATATCAATACCGACCGGTATGATTTCAATATTTGCAGCTTTGAGATCATCTGCTGTCATTATGGTATTTCTAGCGACTCTGCCGATATCACCGGTATTATTTCCGTTTCCGATGTGTTCAGTACCATGCACCAATTTTACTTTATAGCTATTGGTATTATTGCCATAGTCCTTGTTCCAAAGTGACTGATTTGTCAAACTTCCTTCATGATGCCAAATTTCATAGCCGGCTGCCGGAAGATTAGAATTTACTTTCTTTTCTTCTCTTTCATAAGCAAAAGTCGGCTGTCCATCTGCTATCAGAATCACAATCTTTCTCGCATCACTGTGCCCATACAAGCGGAATTGCTCTTTTACCGCTTCCAAGCCCTTATCGACATAAGTGCCGCCAACTGCTATAATACCATCAATCGCAGTTTTTAGAGCTGGCTTATTGGTAGAAAGCCCATGGTCTACAGACACCGCCGCAGCACCATGATCGCTGGCAAAGCTAACCACACCTACTCGAACATTATCTTTGCCAGTAATCAATAACTTATCTACAAAACTTTTCGCTGCCTTTTTGGCATTTTTCATTCTGTTATGGTCATTCATACTGCCGGAGCGATCAATCAGCAAAAATACATCCAATTTGCCAATCTGCTGGGTTGTGCTTTCGGCACCATTTACTTTAAGATTTACCTTAAATTGACCATTGTTATAGTCTGTGACATATTCTTCAATCGTGATACCTTCATTGTTTCCGGCACCATTCACAGCCCCTAAATTCTTCACATGGTCTGTCTCGCCTGCCTCCGCCGTGATCGGCAGAGTGACCATGCCTTGCAGCAAATTAACGGTCATGATCAGCACCATCAATTTGGCCAGCATGGATTTTCGTTTGATCCTCTCTCCACTCATAATCTTGCTCCTCTCTTGATCGTTTTGAAGTTCTTTGTCTTTTCTTTATCTTTATCTTAGAAAAGTCTATTTTTACACAAACTTGTCTAAGATATGCTAACGATTTATCAATTTCTCCCTGATCAGACTATCTTTGTATTATTTTTATCAATAGAGGGTATATTTTATTTACATTCCGCCAAGGTTCAAGCCATCAATCGCTCAAAAGCCGGTATTCGTTGTTACCGGTCAATTGGCGGAAATAAAAAAGAATCTATGCAAAACTATCTTGATTTCCTTTCAGATTTTAGCCCGGTCATAAAGCCGGACTTTAACACTCTGCAATCGGACCATCATAGTTTCCCTTAGATTCCTGATTTTGCGTCCCAAAATTTCTTTTGGTTTGCCTTTTGATGTCATGGCTATATTTTATTCCATTTTTCAGAATAAGTCAATAGTCTTGTTTATATTTTTATTTATTAATCTGATAAGCCTATTAGAAGTTGTCAAATTTTAATTGTTTATAATATTTTATTTTTAATTCAAATTAATATTTAAAATTTTTTATAAAATTTATTATATAAAAAAGATTAAAGAATAAATGGATTGTTATTCTTTAATCTTTTCATATTTATTCAGCTAAATTTAAGACCTGTTGTTAATGGTTCTTTTTTCCTATTTGATGAACAGTTCTTTTCTCTTATCCTGTGGTAGTGTCCTCTCCTGCCAACGATATGTCATCCCAAAAGACTACTCGCGACATTGATATCAGCTGTTATCTCTTGCCCTTATCATACGGCTCACCGGCTGCTTTCGGACCAACGGCCCGGCCGCTGAACAAAATCAAAGCCACAATGGTCAGCAGATACGGAATCGCATCATACATCTCCTTGGGCAATTGCCCCAAAATCGGCATCCCTAAAGCCACTCCCAAAGAATCAGCGTAAATACTGAGGATTTGCGCAAAGGCAAAGAACAGGCTCGCACCCAAAACGCCGAACGGCTTCCATTTGCCGAAAATCAAAGCGGCCAGAGCAATAAAGCCGGTACCGTGAATGCCGGTAATCGTATACTGCGTGGTTTGGGTCAAAATCATAATACCGCCGGCCAGGCCACCCAAAAATCCCGAGGTCAGCACGCCGATATAGCGCATTTTATAAACATTGATACCCAAACTGTCAACCGCCTGCGGATTTTCTCCGGTCGCCCGCAGCCGCAGGCCAAACGCCGTCTTATACAGCAGATACCAGGAAAGTACCACTACCAGTATTGCCACATAAACCGTCGGATAAACATTGTTAAAAAACAAGTTCCCAATCAGCGGAATCCGGTTCAGGAGCGGAAAAGGCGACCGCAAAAAGCCCTTGCTGAATGCTTCCGTTCTCTGCTGATGAAAGATGATCCCGGCCAAATAAACGGTAATGCCGCCGGCAAAAATATTGATGGCCGTACCGGAAATCGTTTGATCGGCGCGCAGATTAATGCTCAGATAAGCGTGCAGCAGCGAAATCAAAATGCCGGCCGCCGCTCCGCCCAAAATGGAAATCCACGGCGCCCAAGCCGTAAACGGCTCCAAAAAATAAATCATCGTCGCCGCCGTAAAGCCGCCGATCATCATAATTCCCTCTAAAGCAATGTTGACAACACCCGAACGCTCCGAATAAAGACCGCCCAGACCGGCAATAATAATCGGTGTTCCATAAATCAGAGTCGCCTGAATAATTGACGCTAATATATCCATTATTTTGCCCTCCTTAATTTTTGGATCAGTTCGATTAGGCCAGTTTTCATTGCCACAAAAACAATAATCGAGGCCGAAATAATAACTGCAATTGCATTCGGGATTCCCTGTCCGTCCATAATCGGCTGAGAGGCTTTCAGCGCCGCCAGCAGCATACCGCTAAAGAGCGAGCCAATCCCTGTATTGCCGCCGATCAAAGCAACCGCAATTCCGTCAAAGCCATAATTTTCAAACGACGCCAATACCCGGCCTTTGCCAAAGGTGCCGGCTACAATAACCACCCCCGCTAACCCCGAAAAGGCGCCGGCAATCGCCATTGACAGCGCCGCATTGCGCTTAACTTTCATGCCGGCATATTCGGCGGCAAAGGGATTATAACCGACCGCTTTCAATTCATAGCCGAAAGTCGTTTTATTAATAATATACCCAAAAACAAGAATGGCAATAATCACAATGATAAAACCCCAGTGCAGTTGGGAATTGCCGGTCAATTTCGACAGCAGTTTGCTTTGCAGTAGAGCACCGCTGTGCAGCATGACAGTTTCATGCGGTTTCGAACCGGGGAGTTGCTTCAGCACATAATTCGATAAATACCTGGCCGTATAATTGAGCATAATGGTGACCACCACTTCATGCACATTGTATTTGGCCTTTAAATAACCGGCGATAAAACCCCATAAGGCTCCCGCCAAAGCGCCGCTTAAAATAACCGCCGGCAGCAGGATAATTTTCGGCCCATCAAAGAGCACACCAACCATTGCCGCCATCATTGAGCCGACAATAACCTGCCCTTCAGCGCCGATATTAAACAGTCCTGTCCGAAAGGCAAACGCCACCGACAATCCCGTCAAAACAATCGGCATGATATAAACAAAATAATTCGCCAGTGTCCGCACCGAGAAAAATCTCTTGGCATCGCCGAAATAATCAAAGTTAAGGCCGAACACCGCCCGGATTACCGATTTAAAAAGAATAATCGGATTTTCCCCGGTAAGCAGCATGACCAGCGCCCCAAATAAAAATCCCAGCAAAACGGCAATCATCGGTATCCATTGGCTTAACCGCTTGTCGTCGGATTTATTTCCCATTTTGACTCTCCTCTCTGCGTTTGCCAGCCATCATCAGCCCCAATTCATTTTCATCGGTCTGATCAGCCATAACGGTTCCGACCAGTTCACCGCCGTGGATGACGGCAATCCGATCCGCCACATTCAGCACCTCATCCAGCTCCAGTGACATCAGAAAAACCGCATGCCCTTTATCCCTTTCCTTAACCAGGCGCTCATGGATATACTCAATCGCCCCTACGTCCAATCCCCGGGTCGGCTGCGCCGCAATTAAAAGCTCCGGCGAACGGCTGACCTCTCTGGCAATGATCGCTTTCTGCTGATTACCGCCGCTCATTGACCGGGCTACCGTTTCACTGCCCATGCCGGAACGAACATCAAACTCCTCAATCAGCTGATCCGATAATTCCCGGCGCGGCCCGAACTGAATCAGACCCTTTTTCGCTAAAGGCTCCATAAAGTAAGTCTGCAAAGCCATATTTTCCTCCAGCGTAAAGTCCAAAACCAGGCCGTATTTATGCCGGTCCTCCGGAATATGCCCGATACCGGCCAGTGTCCGCTGCCGAACGGATTCTTTCGTGATATCCTGCCCTTTAAAGGAAATACTGCCGCTTTCCACCCGGCGTAAGCCCGTAATCGCCTCAATCAACTCCATCTGTCCGTTGCCGTCAATTCCGGCCAAGCAAAAGATTTCTCCCTTACGCACTTCCAGACTCAAGTTTTTGACCGCCGGTAAATCGCGGCTGCTTTTGACATTTAAGTCCTTAATCGACAGCACGACCTCCGCCGGCTGAGCCGGTGCTTTATCGACTTTAAAGGAAACCGCCCGACCGACCATCATTTCCGCCATTTGTTCTTCGCTGGTATCTTTGACATCAATCGTACCGATATATTTTCCCTTGCGCAAAACCGTACAGCGGTCAGCCACTGCCTTAATCTCCGCCAGCTTATGAGTAATCAGCAAAATGGATTTGCCCTCGGCAATCAAACGCTGCATAATCTTAATCAATTCCCGAATTTCCTGCGGCGTCAGCACCGCCGTCGGTTCATCCAAAATCAAAATCTCGGCATTGCGGTAAAGCATTTTTAAAATCTCAACCCGCTGCTGCATACCGACCGAAATATCCATAATTTTCGCATCCGGGTCAACTTCCAGCCCGTAGCGCTCACTGATTTGCTTCACCTTCTGCCGGGCAGTCGGCATATCCAAAAAATCAAATGCTTTTTTGGGCTCGGCGCCCAAAACGATATTTTCCGTAACGGTAAAGTTTTCGACCAGCTTAAAATGCTGATGCACCATGCCGATACCATGCTCGGTCGCAACATTGGGGTCGGTTACTTTGACCTCCTGACCTTTAATCTTAATTATCCCCTGATCCGGCTGATACAGCCCGAACAAAATGCTCATCAGGGTTGACTTTCCCGCTCCGTTTTCCCCCAAAAGCGCATGAATTTCTCCTTTGCGCAGCTGGAGGGTAACATCATCGTTTGCCCGGATTCCGGGAAAATCTTTGGTGATTCCCAGCATTTCAATAATATAATCCATTTTCTGCCCCTTCTTGTTTAATCATATCTCAACTTTCCCATGTTCGTCAGAACAGTCTTTTTTAGGCAGGTTGCCCGTCCGGGCAGAAAGGCGAAGCCTTTCGACAGGAAAAAGTTGAGATCATAAAATCAGCTTCCGATTTTTCAAGCCCTGTTCTCCGGCAAAGCCAAATAAATCCTCCGCTTCTGCCGGTTTAGGCAAATGCAGCGCCACTTCCCTGCCATTTCGCGCCCCTTTGCCATGTACCCGAATCAGTTTAAAAAGCACTTGCGGATAATCCTTTAAGCAGGCTGCAATCTCCCGGACGGTTTCCCTTTCATCATAAAAATCCTTAATATAAACCAGCCGCACCTCCTCAACCTTGCCCAGCGGCAAAAGCCGCCGCAGATTTTCCAAATTTCGGGCAAAAATTACCTCTCCCGCCTTCTCTGTCAAATCGGCCGCTTCCGGCCGCGCCGCTAAAGGCGGAAATTTCGCTGCTCCTGCTTCCGCGGCAAGTGCTTCACTCTGCCGCTTTCCTGCCCCGGCCGCTTCTTTGCCGGGCATTACCAAAGCATCATGACTATGAGTAAAACCCGACTCGCCCACTCCCTTGTTATTCGGCTGCCCGCCAACGTGCAAAAGCCTGTCATCCGCTTCTGTCGTCCCTGACCGGGCATGGCTTCTGGTAAAGCACAGTGCCGCCAGGCCCTCGCCCATTCCTTTGATATCAAACAAAAAACGGTCTGTTTCCTGAATCAGCGGGAAAATCGCTTCATAATCAAAAAAGCCGTTACTGTCAACATAGCAGGTCAGGCCCAACTGATGTACCTCGCGAAACAAAACTGCCAACTCCTTCGCATAAATCGTCGGTTCCCCGCCGGACACCGTTATTCCCCGAATAAAAGGCATCGACCCGCGAATGGTTTCCATCAGCTCCGCCAAAGAGAAGAAACGAGCCAACGGCGAGGTCAGCGGAATGGTTTCCGGATTGTGACAGTATAGGCAGTTAATATTGCAGCCCTGCAAAAAAATACTGGTTCGGTTGCCGCTTCCCTCAACATTGGAAAACGGAATAATCCTTTGCACCGGCAAAAAAATCTCTGATAAATCGCTCATTCCGCTCCTTTTTTCTTAGCAGACTTCTAAGGCCTGCCTGCCCTTGTTTTGCGGCCGTCTGGCCTAAAAGCTCTGCCGGTCAGCTCGCCGCATTTTGCCTTAAATTGCCACCCACCGCTAAGTACAAAAGCGGCTCGCGCGAATCCATAAAATAATTACTATTTTCTTTAAAATACAACTTCTTCTTCCTTGCGCAGGCTCCGGTCAAAGACATGGGCATTTTCATCCGTGCCCGAACCAAACCAAGTCGTATCTTGCAGCACCGCCTGTCCGGCCCGGGCTTTGGCCACTTCACTTTTTTTGACCAAATAACCGGTTACCCGAACCAAATCCGTATTTTTTAAATAAGTTGTAATATACCGGTAGCCCAGCGCAAACGCGCCGTCAATGATGTCCACCACCGCGTCCAAATGGTCAACAGAGGTCTGGTCAAAGGCAAATAAATCACCTGTTCCGGATGGGAAATAGCGGTGGAACGGCGCCGACTGCTTTAAATGGGCAAGGAGCGTTGGCTCTTCGCCGACCCGAATCCGGTGCGCCGGTGTGTTGTTTTTATCTTCCTCATGAAGGCTCGCACCAACCTGGGCATGCAAGAGATAATGCCCGCCGGTTCTCTCGGCATAAACGCCCGGATGCGCCGCATTGATCTCCTCTAATTTATCCATGATGGCAAAAGCAATCGCATCGCCCCGCTCAGACTGGCCAAAGGTTTCCTGTCTCCCCTCTAAGCGCAGCAAATAATTGACCGCATCCGCCAGACCTACAATCGCCAGCATAGAAGTAAAGTTTTCCTGCCGGATAAAGCCCTCTTTTTGCAAAAAGCTGCTGGCAAAATAATTGGAACGCTCAACGATAAAGCGGTGGCGTTTATCCATGGTCGACAGCGCCAGCCTAGCCACCTTGGGAATCCAGTGATCAACCATATCTTCCGCCGAAGCAGCCGCTTTGGCAATCGTCCCCAACCGCAGGCGAGTCAAAGTATAGGCCCCGCCCGCCAGCGGCAGCGCATTATAGCAGCTGGCAATCGCATATTCGCCCAAATCCTTGGTATAATAAGCATCATTGGCAAAGGATGGCTTGGATACCAATAGGCAGGCCTTAGCTGCAAGTTCGGCAAACTCCCGTGAAGTCTTGGCCCGATCGTATTTAATACTCATATTGGGCGTGGTGTTTTCCAGCTCAATTACCGCTTTTAAAATCAGCCGGCCCGCTCTGGTTTCAACCGGCCCGATATCGGCATGGCAAAAGGAATCGGTAATAGTCTTGTCAATATGGTTTAAAAAGCGCTTGATTCGCTTATAATCCGCTTCTTCATCCGTGATAAACGGCTCCAGCAAACGGTCTAAATGCCCGATAAAGACCGGAAAGGAAGTAATCGACGGCACATGCGCATACAAAATCAGCAGCCCGTCCAAACACTCTTCCAAGTCCTTCGGCGCCGGCAGTTCTAAAAACTGACAGCCTTTTTTAATATAAACCGAATAATCCGGTACAATGTAGCGCGGCCGGTAAATCGCATAGCCTTCGTTTAAATCACAAATCATTTGATTTTCAATATATTCCCATTCTTCCTCGGTATAGCCGAGCAGCTCAACCGGCGAAATCATTCGCTCCGCTGCATTGGCCAAATTAAACAGCTTTTGCTGATAGGTCAGCGCCGGGTTGGTCGCGATTTGCAAAATATCTTCCTTGGTGGCAAGCATAGTATTCATCTCCATTCTTTTTTAATAACTTTTTTTCGGGCAATCCGCAATCTATTTTTATGGTTAAAAGCAGGGCAAGGAGAAATAGTCGGCCCCTTTATTTGAGGCTCCTCTGTCCACTAACCTTGAGATTATATTTACCGATGGCAATGTCTACATTCTGCTCGGCATGCAGATAAATCATATTCCCCTGCTTTGTAAACCGGAACTGAATATCAGTGCTTCCCAGCTGAATCGCATTGCCGGGATCAGACTCTAACTTAGCCTTCATGATTCCGGTGCTTTCATTGTAAGTACAGGCATACATAAACACCTCATTCGGTGATTCATTTGAAACCATTTTAAGCTTGATGCCTCCGTTCTCCTGATAGAACGTGAATGTATGCGGAACATTTTCCATGGCAGCGGTATTCGAATCTGCCATCGGGCCGGTAACAGTTCCTTCCCCAAAAGTATCATTCATGTAATCGGCAAACCGTTTCAGCCAGTTTGATTCCACCTTGAGAGAGACTTTCACACTCAAAGTACCGCATACTTCCGAGACGGTGGGAATGCTTTCCTCCTTAACTTCAATCCCGGCTCTCAAAAGGCCTTTCTTTTTCAGGCTTCTGAGCATATGCTGTTTAATTTCATCAAAGCTCTTGCCGTCCACTTCATCACCGATCCATTCCAAAATCAGTCCGGCATAATCTGCCTGCTCCTGCTTCTGCTTGTCAATCAGGCTGGTCAGAAATGCCCGCATTTTGTAAATCGTTTCCAGTCTGGTCATCGGATCCTTGCCAAGAAATCTGTCATATCCCGAGAAATCAAGAGTCGAACCCAAATCTTCAATGAACCGGCGCTCTTTTTTCTTCATCTGCTCGGCTGCTTCTTCACATTTGACTCTTTCCTCAAAATATGCTTTCAGGCGTTCCTTGGTGAAATTATTGATCTCTTGGAGCTTGTCTTGCGGGAGATTTTTCAGCTGTTGCTCGCTCCAGCCTCTTTGATAGCAGTATTCTTTTACATAATCATCTTTCAGCAAAACATAAGCTCCCCGGCAGCTTCCGTACCAGAATGAATAGTCAACGGAATACCATAAATCCTCAAAGTTCTTTTCCGCAAACTCACGGGAGCCTTTCTTATACATCTGGTAAAGCTTTTCAACCTCTGTCGCTTTGAAGTTCTGCTTGATTGTATTGGCAGTCGCAACCACCAGTGCTGCCGTCGCATCGACAGCGGCTGCCGTCGGGTTCAGGGAAACAATCACACTGCCGATATCTTTTGCCACCTGCAGGTAATCACCGGTCTCTAAACTGCCGACAATACTGCCGGACTTGGCGGTGACACCGGCGATAATCTTGGCCGGGTTTGGGCTTAAGCTATCGCCGACCTTGGCCAGCAGCAATTTCTGGGCAACGACTTCACAGGCTGTCTGAGTCAGCGCCTCATTAAACTCATCTATATCTTTGTTCTGCTTGTACTTATAACCGGCCGTAGCCAGGTTTGCCGCATGGCCGGCCACTTCACCCGTATTGCCGGATAAAGTCTGATCCATGATTACGCCGGCAATGGCATTTACAAAGTCTGCCGTCTCTTCTTTTGGAATTCCCAGCTCCTGCAGATTTTTTTCCAGCTCCGGGCCAAGCGTTTCTTTTAATCTCTTGATGCCCTTCTGATCTATAACCGCCTGCATACAGTAGGCGTCAAGGTAAACATCTACCGCTTTATTTTTACCGGCAAGCACCGGTGTATTTTCCGAGAAATGCGGCAGTGTATAGGTCAGCATATTGTTTGCCCAATCCGTTTCATCAAACGGATAGTATTCGTAGGCTCGTTTTTCTTCATTGTAATAAGCCATGAAGTACCGGCTGTGTTTGTCCGTCCGCATCCTTTCCGGAATCTCCATGGTAACCGTAACACCCTTTCCCAGATAGCCGCCTTCATAACCGGAGGCCTTGATGCGGATAGGCGAGCCGATCGCCTGAAAATCTTTTTCTTTCTTCTCGGCAATCGGAACATACTCGACCGTAATTTCTGTCCCATCCGGAAAGGTACCCGGCTCAATCGTAATTGAGTATCCATTCTGCGACATGGTTCCTACCGTGCAGACTTGACTGTTATCGATCACTTTCGATACACGGGAGCCTTCCTTATAAACCTCCGGCATTGGCTTTGTCAGCCGAACGACATCATGAATCCAACCTGGCTTATATAGTCCCGTATAAACAAGTCCAATCAGAATCGCCATAACAAGCAGGAATTTAAGGAAACCATGTTTCTTCTTTTTCTTGGGCCGCATTGGGCCGACCGGCGCTCCCGCATACCCTGATGACGGTATCGGACCAGCCGGTGCTCCCACATATTCCGGCGGCACCGGTACTTGAGTTTGAACCATCGGCGCGATTTTGCTGCCGCAGTTCGCACAGTAAAACGCATTATCCTCTACAGGATTCCCACAATTAGTACAAAAACCAGCCATGATAGTCCTCCTTATCTGCCCTACCCCAAGCCCATTATAACTTTTTTCCGGACAATCCGCAATCTATTTTTATGGTTAAACGTAGGGAAAGGGAAAAGGGTCGATCCGGGGAAAGCTGAGTTAGTCATTCCTCCTAATATAGCGCGCTGCTCGGGAGGCACCAAGCCGCTTTATGGAACCATTTTTCACCATTGCACCCAAAACGGCTTCCACTGTAGTCGGGCTGATATCCGGCAGGATTTGGCAGATTTCAGCTTTGGAAAGCGGTGTTAGACTGTTTAAAACCGTGGCTTCCACTCGCGCTTTTTTGGTGATTTTCCGGCCATGTACAACCGCAAAACGCTTGTCCAATTCTTTATAGCAAAGATAAAGAGAGGACAGAAAATTTTCCATAAAGGGAAAATAGCTGTTCTCATTTACTTCCCAGCCATCGGATGACTGCCGCAGTGCTTCATAATAGTAGGCTTTGTGATGATTGATCTGTTCTTCAAAGGACACATATTTTCCGGCATCAAAGCCATTTTTATATAAAAGCAGCAGCGAGAGCAGCCGGGACATTCTGCCGTTGCCGTCCTGAAACGGATGAATACAGAGAAAATCTAAAATTACGCAGGGAATCAAAAGCAGCTGATTGATATTGACGTTGCTTCTGGCATCCAAATAGGCAAGCACCAGCTGTTCCATTGCTTCCGGCGTTTCCTTGGCCGGTACAGGCCGAAAGCGAACACGCCGCCTGCCGTCCGCGTCAATCTCCAAAATCACATTATCCTCTGTCTTGTACTGACCACCGTATCCATATCCCGCAAGATTTATCATCATTTCATGCAGCCGCAGAATATCAGCTTGTCTAAAATCAAGCAATTCATAGTGCAAATGAATTTCATTCAACGCATCCCTGTATCCGGCAATTTCCGCTTCATCATGGTTCAGCGGCGCACTGTTTTGATTGACAATCGCTATAATCCGCTCATCGCTTGTCACAATGCCCTCAATCGCATTGGAACTCTTAATTGACTGTACCTTAGCAACCGCTTCCAGTTCCGTAAAAACTCGCTTATATTCCTCTTTTCGTACCCCAGCCATCGTTTTCAAAGCGGCAATGCTCGCCGTGAGATTTACCAGATTTGCCGGCAATAAACCATCTTTTAAAAAAGAGTAATCAAATTTTCTCATTTCACACCATCCTTTCTGCATATAATTATATCATATTATGTGCAGAAAAACAAAAAAAATCACATTATTTTCTGCATATAAAACAGAAAATAATGTGCAGAGAGCTATTCACTGTGTCCAGTAAATAAAAGCCAAAAACAACTCAACGTCGAAATTATCGGGGATATTAACTCGTGAGTTAGATTTTTGCTTTCATTTATTTTCGAGTTAAAACCACATTAACCACCTACAACTCCTCCGTCCGAAAAGTCGTATAGCCTTCATAATAATAGCTGTGGTCAATGCCTTTGATAAAGATTTCCCGGTCATCTACCTTATCGGTCAAAGCGGCTTGTAAAAGATGCTTGATTTCAATATCCTTAACCGGACTGCGCTCCATCGCCAGCAAATAATCTTCTTTCTCAACCCTGCTCCAATCAACCACCCTGCCAATTTCGGTTTTCAGGATATGATCAAGCCAGATCCGCATGCTGCGCCCGTTCCCCTCGCGAAAGGGATGGGCGATATTCATTTCCACATATTTTTCTATGATTTCATCAAAGCTTGCCTGCGGCATTTTATCAATGGTTTCCAGTGCCGCTTGTAAATACATCAGCGGCACAAAACGAAAGTTTCCTTTCGCCATATTTCCGTTTCGGATTTGACCGGCAAAATCGTAAATATCCGCAAACAGGTACTGGTGAATTACCTGTAAGGTCGAAAATGTGCCGGCGGGCAAATGCTCCAAAATACTCTGTTCAAAAAGCTCCGCCGCCTTTTTTTTGCTGATTCTTTCTTCCGCTCGGGCAAGCTCCGCCGAGCTGGTCAGCCCTAATTTATTTGCAAGCATGACTCTTCCTCCTTTGTTACTGTCTCACCGGTTTCGCCCGATTATAGACTGCCAGGAGTAAAATTAAAATAACTCCCATAATCAGGTTTTTCATACTGGGCGAGACCGACAGCACCGTCAGTCCGTTGCTGAGCACAATCAAAAGCAGAGCTCCGGCCGCTGTTCCGGCATAACTGCCTTTGCCGCCGGATAAAAGTGTACCGCCGATGACCACCGCAACAATGGTGTCAATCGTCATGCCGTCAAAAGTACCACAGTTGATATAGCCGGAATTGGCTGAACCGATAAACCCGGCCAGCCCGCCCAGCACTCCGGCAACTGTATAGTTCAGCATTTTCAGCCGAGTGGTGCGAATACCGGTTAAATACGCCGCCCGGTTATTGTTTCCGGTTAGAAAAATCTGCTGGCCGTAGCGGGTTCGGTTCATTAACAGAAAAATCAGCAGATACATTGTCGCCGCAAAAAAGAAGATAACCGGCAAAAACTGAAACAGCCGCTCGGTCACAAATGACTTATACGCGACCGGCACACTGGTAAACTTGGGCGTGCCGCCGGTAATCACATATTGCAGCCGGGTAACGACATTGGAAATATAAAGCGTCACCACCATCGGCGGCAGACCGGCTTTAACCGAGCCAAGACCATTGCAGAACCCAATAAAACCGCCGACTAAGACCGCCGCCAAGAGCGCCGCCAGAAAAAGCAAGGCATCGCTTCGCCCCGCCAAAATCCCAACGGTCAGTAAAGCCGTCATCGACATGGTTGCCCCCAGCGACATATCAATTCCATCGGCGATAACCACCAGAGTTTGCCCGGCGGCGGCAATCGTCAGCATGGAAGTCAGCGACAGAATACTGCCAAAGGCATTGACATTAAACGATTTGGGATTTAAAACAATCGTCAGCACAAACAAGCCCAGCGAAATAATCAGCACCATCCCAATTTGATTGTTTTTTACGAAAGTCTGAATTCGATTTTTACTGTCCATGTGCTGCGCCCCCCTTTACCTGCTTCTGCAAACCGGTCAGTAAGCTGCTGCGCTGCGCTTTCACCGCAAAAATCGTCAGCACCAGCCCCAGTAAAATAATGCTGTCGGAAAACAGATTGTGCCAATAGGTATTATAATTCACTCCCGTCGTCTTGGAAATCATCGCGAAAATTTTTGGTACGGTTGTTTGAATCAAAATTTGAAAGCCCACGCCATAAAGGGCGCAAATCATGTTCCCCCAGCCGCCGGCCAAAGCAATCCCGCCCAAAATACAAGCGCTGATGCTTTGCAGTCCGTAAATTTCACCGGTAATCGGATTGCCCGTTGTATAGGCCGCAGTATAGCAAAGCCCCGCTAAGCCGGTCAGAACCCCCGCCAGCAGATACATCTTAACCTTAACAGCCGTGGTGTTGATGCCGGTGGCGTAAGCATTCCGCTCATTTCCGCCGACGGCATAAACCGATTTCATTAACGGCGTTTTTTCCAAATAAACCCAAGCTCCATAGAGTACCGCCAATAAAATCACGCTAAACGGAATTACACCGAAAATCATACTGTCAAAAACCTGATTGGCAATCATCGGCACCGTACCGCCGGGTTTGGGCGCAATTAAAAGGTTAATCCCCTTAACGACCGAAATCATGGCGAAACCGGCCAGCAGCGGCGGTATCCGCAAATAAGACACCACCATTCCGTTGACCGCCGCCAGCAGCACCGTGGCCGCTAAAGCAATCAGCCACGCCAGGGGCACCGGAATCCCCAAAAGCTGCGGCAGCATGGCCGCCAAGACATTGGCAAAGCTCATCTGCATACCAATCGAGATATCAATAATACCCATCAGCATCAGCAGCGCTTGACCCATCGTCACTAAAATTAAGGGACTGAAGCTTTTAAACAGCGACATGAAATTGCGGTAGGTTTTTACACTCCAAAAAGATTCCGGCACCTGCAAATACTGCACCAGAAAATATACAACCAGCGCGCCCAAAAATAAGATCATCCCGGAAAATGCCGGTGATTTTTTCCATTGGTTAAGCCTTTTTTTCATCTGCCGTTTTCCCTTTCTCCGCCGCTTGACCGGAAATTCCCAGCATGGCCGCAATCAGTTTTTCTTCCGCCCGGTCAGCCCCTTCCAGCAAAGCGCTGATTCTGCCCTCGTAAAAAACATAAATCCGGTCGGCAATTTCCAGCAGCTCTTCATTATCACTGGAAACATAAACCACACTCATTCCGTTTTTGACACATTCTCGTAAAATACGGTGAATTTCCTGACGGGAATTAATATCCACGCCCTTAGTCGGGTCATCCAGCAGCAACAGCTGCGGCGACAGGGCAATCCACCGGCCGATAACCAATTTCTGCTGATTGCCGCCGGACAGGGAATTCGCCGGATGCTTGCTGCTGCCGGCCACCACCCCATAATCCTTCATTGCCTGCTGTGCAAAATCCTCAATTTCCTTGGGCGGTAAGTAAGCCAGCAGCGCGCCCTTGGCCGCATCGCCGGCAAATAAGTTTTCCGCTACGCTGCGCAGCGGAAACACGCTTTCCCGGCTGCGGTCGCCGGAGATAAAGCCAATCCCGTCAGCCACCGCATCGGCCGTTGATTTGTAATGAATTTCTCTGCCTTTATAAATAATCGTTCCGCCGCTATATTTTTTATCGGCTAAAATCGCCCGAATAAACTCGGATTGACCCTGCCCGTCCAAGCCCCCGATCCCGACAATCTCACCCTGATAAACCTTAAAGTCAACCGATTTAATCTTGGGCGGCATGGTCATGGCTTGGATGTCGAGGACCGCTTCTTTTTCACCGCTATTGCTTTCCGCTGCTTTCCGGCCGATGGTTTTATCCGGGTATTTTCCGGTCATATGAAAAACAATCTCGTCCAAATCCAATTGGTCAATCTTGCCCTCCGCCACGGTTTCACCGCTTTTTAAAATCGTGCAGCTGTCGCAAATGCGGAAAATTTCATTCATCCTGTGAGTTACCACAATAACTGACGTGCCTTCCTCCTTTAACTTGCGCAGGACTTCAAATACGATATCCACTTCATCGGAATGAAGTGAAGCCGTTGCTTCATCCAAAATTAAAATTTTAGGCTTTAAAGCCAGCGCTTTGGCAATCTCAATCATGCTCTGCGTTGACGGCATTAACAGCTCAACCACTGCCTCCAAAGGCACTTCGATTTTTAATAAATTTAAATAAAATTGCGCCGTTTCTCTGGCTCCGGCTTCATCAATCCGTCCTCCCCGGCCGCAGGGAGCTAAAGACAGCATGATATTATCCAGCACGCTCATTTTCGGAATCAAGCTGTAATCCTGATACGCCACCGCAATCCCCAAGTCTCTGGCTTCTTTGGCATTTCTGATGGGGACCGGCTGACCATCAAAATAAATTTCTCCGCCAGAGGGCGCAACCAATCCGCTCAACACCTTGACCAAGGTTGATTTGCCCGAACCGTTACTGCCTAGCAGCGCCCGAATTTCTCCTTTTTTCAAACTCAAATTAGCATTTTTTAAAGCCTGGACCGCTTCAAAGTTTTTGCTGATATTCCGCATTTCTAACAAAGGATGTTCCTCCTTTACGATTTTCATAAACCCCGTTTCCCACTTTTTAAACAACATTTATCCTCGGGTCGGAAAGCTTGCTATACAAATATTTCTCCGGACAGTTGCCGGAGAAATATCTGTATGGCTTTTTTAGTTTGAGTTTTTATTTAAAGTATTTTTCCTTGGCTTCTTCCACCGATAAGAACGAAGATACGGAAGTTGAATCCGGCAAATCAGCAATGCTTTCCAGCCGCTCTTTCTGGTTCTCATAGGTCATAATCCATTGCGGCGTATAATAAATCAGATTTTCACCGCTCATTTTCGCCGGGTCCAGTTCATTGCCCATTCTGATATTCAGAGCAATCGCCAATGCCGTCGCACCGATTCCCGGAGGGTTCTCCACTACAATATAAGGAAATGCTTCATGGTCTTCATTGACTTTGGCAATCCGGCGAATCCAGGAAACCTCTTCCGAAGAAGTAATGCACTTGGGATACTCGATTTTGGATTCTTCAATTGCGTCCATAATGCCATTGGCGCTTTCCTGATTGATAATTCCATCAAACTCAAGGCCGGAAGCAATGATTTCATTCATCAGCTGCTTGGCTTCAACGTCGCTCCAATTGTGAGCCACGGTCTTAACGATATCAATCCCGGCTTCGGTCAGCTTCTTCTGCCAAACTTCACTCCGAATCTCGGATGCAGAGTTGCCGTCAATACCATTAAACTGAACGATTTTTGCGCCCTTGCCCAAAGTTTTGATGACATAATCCGCCTGAATCTCCGCCCAAGCCGCCTGATCAACCACCACGTTTAATATCTTGTCGGAATCATAAATACAGTCCGCATTGATATAAGTAATGCCGGCATCGGTCGCCTTTTGAATCAAGGCATCCAGGCCCGACGCCGCAATCGGGTTAACAATGATGATATCATAGCCTTCATTGATTGACTGCTCAATCTGCTGCGCTTCCAGCGCCGGATCATTGTTGGCGACAAAGCTGTCAAATTGGCTGATTAAACCCATTTCTTTGGCTTTTTGAGCCGCCGCCGCCATTTGTGTTTCATACACTGCCCGGTAAGGATTGCCCTCGATAACGGCATTGTGTGAAGCAACTTTAAAACCCTTTTTCTCTGTCTTGGTTTCGGTCGGCGTTTCTGTCTTAGTCTCCGTCGATTTTCCATCTTCCTTGGCGGTCTGAGTTTCCTCTTTTTTCGGTTCCTGCTGGGTCGTCTTGGTCTCGCCGCCGCAGCCGGCAAATAAACCTGCGACCAGCATGAGCGTTAAAAATAAACTCAATGCTTTCTTCATAAAAAATCCTCCTTTTTTTGATTTTTATTTTTTCATTCTTAATAAACTCTTTTTTCCTATTCCATTGCCGGTTAAAACGCCATTTGCCGGCAATATCCTATTACAAAAGAAATTTCATAAAAATGAAATGGTTTATAAATTCTTCGGTTCCATCTTCTTTCCGCGATAAAACCGAGGTTTTACCCCATCAGGTACAGGCTTCGGCTAACGCTTTACGCCTTCTCATCTCATACAAACTGGCGCATAAAACGATAGCTTTGCTCGATTCCTCTTTTAACATCCTCTATGGATGCCTCGTATGCCTTATCCTCGACCTCAATACAGGCATATCCCTGATAGCGCACATCATTCAGCGCCGAGCACAGAGCGGCAAAATCAACGCCGCCCAGTCCCGGGAGCTTAGGCGAATGCCACAGCGCCGGATAGGCAAACACACCGTATTCATCTAATTTTTCCTGATAAATTTTAATATCCTTAAAATGAACATGAAAGAGCTTGTCTTTGAACTCATAAATTGGCCTCACATAATCGGCCTGAATTAAATAGGGATGCGACGGATCATAATTTAAACCGAAGTAATCGCTGGGAATCCGGCGAAACATTTCCCGCCAGATATGGGG
This sequence comes from Lachnospiraceae bacterium oral taxon 500, assembly GCA_002999035.1. Taxonomy (NCBI): domain Bacteria; kingdom Bacillati; phylum Bacillota; class Clostridia; order Lachnospirales; family Lachnospiraceae; species Lachnospiraceae bacterium oral taxon 500. The sequence goes on along the minus strand of CP027241.1, from coordinate 1,082,899 downwards.
CGTACTGGCTAAATTATTGCCGCCCGGCCATTCATCCTTGGTGTAGAGCATCGGACAGTTTTCAATCGCAATTTTCACCTGCTTTTCCTCTGCATAGCGAATAATCGGCGTCCATTTGGCTTCAAACAAATCCAGATTCTCTTCCACTGTCTTGCTTTTATCTTTGCCGATAAAGGTAGTCACCATATAAATGCCCATTTGCGCCGATGCATCAATCAGCCGGTACAAATGCTTAATCGCTGTTTCCGATTCCTCAGCGTCGGCACTGAGCGGGTTGGGGTAATAGCCGAGACTGCTGATAGCCACGCCTTTGCTTTTGGCATAATCCAAATAATATTTCATTTTGTCTGCCGTTAATTCATCCAAATCAATATGCGTGATGCCGGCATAACGCCTGAGGGCCTTGCCTTTCGGCCAGCAGCAAACCTCAACGCATTGAAAACCTACTTCCGCCGCATAATCAAACACCTGCTCAAATGAAAAATCCGGTAAAATCGCTGAAACCAAGCCCAATTTCATCATGATACTTTCTCCTTTTTTAATTCAAGTGCTTTTAATCGACTGCAATCCAGCGTTTTTCTCTGGCGCTCTGAATAATTTTCTCGCCCAAAGCCATTTCTCGGTAACCGGTCTCAAAATCGCCGTAATCACCCCTTGGTCCGGAAGCAATCCGAGCATAAATCTGCTTGAAGTTTTGCTTAAAGGAATCCGCAAAGCCTTCCACATGGCCGCCCGGATAACTGATAATCTTTCTGGTATCCGGCGCTAAAATCGACGGCTCCTTGGTATAAAGCCGATTGGCTTCCTCGCGCCGGCCGACCCAAAGTTCATTGGATCTTTCGGTATCCCATTCCATGGCGCATTTTGAACCGCTGACCGCCAGCCGCAGCTGATTTTTCTTGCCGGCATAAACCTGACTGATATTGCAGCAGGCATGCGCACCGTTATTCATATGAAACAGCACGGTCGCATAATCTTCCGTTTCAATCGGTACTTCTTCATAATCCTCATTTTTTAAGACCATGCCCGAATAGGTATCAATCGCCTTTTTCGGCTTTTTTCGGGTTTTATGGAAAATAGCAAAATCCGCCAACACTTCCGTGACCTTAAGGCCGGTCACATACTCCGCTAAATCAATCCAGTGGCTGCCGATATCGGCAAACGCCCGCGAATCTCCGGACAGCGCCTTTTCCAGCCGCCAGCTGTAATCGGTATCCAAAAACAGCCAGTCCTGCAAATAACTGCCGTGAATGGTATAAATCTCGCCGACTTCTCCGCTTTTCACCATTTCCCGCATTTGATAAGCCATCGGATAAAAACGATATGTGAAGTTCATGGCGTGAACCAGCCCTTTTGCCGCCGCTAACTTCCGCAGCTCATCGGCTTCTGCCAGCGTGTGCGTCATCGGCTTTTCACAAAGCACATTGACGCCCCTTTCCAAAGCATATTTGGCAATTTCATAATGCGTGTTGTTCGGCGTGCAAATATGGACGCAGTCCAGTTCTTCTTTGTCCAGCATCTCTTTGTAATCCCGGTAGCCTCTGGGTACAAAATACTGCCGGGCTTTTTCTTCCGCCTGGCTCTCATCGGCCAGGGCCACTACCTCGACATTGCCCAACCGGCGCAGCTGCTCCAAATGAACGGCGCCGATAAAGCCTACGCCGACAATTCCCGCTTTCATCATCTTGCTTCCTCCTGTTCTTGCTGTTTTTCGTTTTAAACTCCGTTTCTCCGGTCAAAACCTTGCCGCCAGGCAGTACAGCCTATAGACAGACTTACCGGCCGCCGCATCAGGCAGTATCACCATTGCTTACCACAGGCACCGCCGAAAAGCACCATCTTTCCGGCAGCAGCGCCGGATAAAGCGCTTCGACTTACTGCCCGGCAGCAATCGGTTAAATATAAAAGACCCTTTCGCCAAAGCTGACTCACTCAATTACAAAAAATCCGCTCATATCCTCAAAAAACTGATAAAACTTATCAATATAATAACGTGCCGCCCCGCGCATAATCGCATCATCACTCAAATCGGTATACCGCACACCGGCACGGGAGACAAAAATAAAAAATCCCTGTTTTTTTAAATGCATCTCCAATTGCTGCAGATAATACCGCCCCAGCCTTTGCCCTTTACCGCCGATAATAATATGATCGGTATTATAAATAACCAGTACATTGCTGATGGCAAAAGCCAAATCAGCAGCCAGACCAGACACAAAGTCCATCGCCGTCCGGTCACCGCCGTCAGCCAGCTTACCCAAATATTCAAAACTGATTTTCTCGTTTTTCGGCAATAATTCTTTGGCAATGCCCAATTTTTCTGCCCGGCTAAGCAAAGCGCTTTCCCCAATCAGGTTTTCTAAACAGCCTCGATTCCCACAGACACAGGGACTGCCATAGCGGTCAATCGAAAAATGTCCCAGCTGCGAGCGCATTCCGGCTTCGCCTTTAATCATGGTTCCATCCTGCACAATCACCGCACCGACACCTTTGTTGATATTAATAAATAAAAAAGTGTCAAACTCCCGCTGACTGAATACATTTTCAGCATAGGCATAACAGGCGGTATCATTAAAAACCGCTGTTAATTTTCCTTTTAATTTCTCATGAATTTGCCGGAGTACGTCATCCTCTTCTCTGACCGGCAGTACCGTCGAAATCATGCGATAACTGCTGACATCCAGCATACTGGGCACAATCAGACAAAGACCCAAAAAGTTGCGCCGGCCGATCTGCGGTTCCAGAACTTCATAATATGCCTGTGGAATCAATTCCGCAAAATCTGTTTGACCGCCGATTTCCTGTTGCTGATAATAAATGACTTGGCCGTTCATATCAACCAAACTCAGTTCCAGTTCCTCCAGGCGCCAATTAATCACCGCCACAATATTTTTTTCGGCATTCACCCGCAAAAGACTTGGTTTTCTGCCCTGTCGGCCAGTGGTAATCTCTCCGGTATCCATAATGAAGTTCCCTTGAATCAAGCTGTCTACCAAAGAAGATATTGTTGTCTTACTAAGCTCAGTCAAAGCTGCCAGTTCAATCCGGGAAATGGAACCATGACGCAGGATCAGGGAAAAAATCTTTTTTAAATTATGATTTTTCATAATCTGCTGATTCAAAATCTTCATTCTGCTTATCCTTTATTTGGTTTGTCCACTGGTCTTACTAACTTCCGGAATTATTATATCATTTTTACTCCTGTTTGGCAATCAAATTTAATTTTTTTTGTAAAAAATATCCAAGATACCATAGGGCAGCAAAAAACGCCCGATGCGCATCACATCGGACGTTTTTCTTTTCCAAATCAAAAGGTATTTATCTGCGGAAGAAATAGCCTAGCTTTGCAGCTGCTTTCTGCTCCTTCCGGCGGCAATCTTTTAAACTTATTTTATTCTGCTCGGAACGGCCGGTACTTCAATCTCGCCGCTCTTAATCTTTTCTTTATATTCATTGACTAACTTAACCGATTCCGCTGACATATTCGGATTTTCCGCCGGAATATCAATTCCGCCGTTCTTCATGTCAAAGACCAAAACCTGTCCGCCCGGATATTCATCCTTTAAGGTCATCAGAGCAGTCGTAAAGGAAGCCACGTCAACTCTTTTTACCATCGAGGTTAAAGTACAGGACTTATTATTATCCTTGTCGTAAATGCCTTCTTCGTATTGATCTCTGTCCACGCCAATCGTCCAAATATCCTGACCGGCCAGTCTTCTTTCTTTTGCTTCTTTAAACATACCGTTTCCGGCTGCACCGGAGGCATGATAAATAACATACGCGCCTTCGTCATAGAGCTTCTTGGCCAAAACCTGGGCTTTCCCCGTATCATCAAAGCTGCCGACATACTCGACTTTAACTTCCATATTCGGGTCAACTGCATGCACACCGGCTTCATACCCGGCTTCAAATCTTTGAATAATATCAAAATCCATACCGCCGATATAACCAACAACTGTTTTGCCTGCTTCTTTGGCAGCCTGAGCAGCCGCTACGCCCACTAAAAAAGAGCCTTGCTGTTCGGAAAAGACAGCCGATACAACATTCGGGCAATCTTCGGCAACCGAGTCAATCAGCAAATATTTTTGATCCGGGAAGGTCTTGGAAACTTCCTGAATCGAATCATGGAATAAAAATCCGGTGGCAACGATTAAATCGTGGCCTTCTTCCGAGAAAGTAGAAAGGCTCGGAATATAGTCTGCATCGGAATTGGACTGAGCATAATTCACATTGGCGCCGGTCAGCTCGCTGAACTTTAAAACGCCTTCCCATGTACCCTGGTTAAACGAACGGTCATCAATTCCTCCAAGGTCGGTCACTAATCGAACCGAAAAGTCCTTGGCTTTTTCTTTCATCGCGTCGGTAATTTCCACATCAAAAACGCTCTTTACTTCCACATCTTTTGCGTCCGTTTTTTCTTTTGTCTCGTCCGCTTTCGGCGTGTCCGTTTTCGTCTCTTCCGTCTTATTTCCCGTCTCCGTCTTGGTGTCGGTCGTCGGTTCCGTTTTCTTTTCCGTCGTCGAGCAAGCCGCCATCGACAACATCAAAGTCAACGCAAGCAGTATTGAAAATAATTTCTTCATTGTAAATCCTCCCTTTTTTTCATACAATGCTTTGCTACTTCCTCATTATATTATACTTTCAAAAAATAGGCAAGTATAAAACACGCTCGAATTCAAAATCTCTGCCTGTAAACTTGAAGCGTGTTTTAACTCGGCCCCGGCGAGCAATCCGTCTACATCGAGAGGCAGGAAATGCGCAGCATTTCCGTTCGACCCTTACGCCAATTCCACACAGCAGCCTATTCCTTTCCGGCGGCCGAGCATAAAGTTTGCTCATTTAGAAAATCTCCGCCCATAAACTTGAAGCGTGTTTTAACTCGGCCCCGGCGAGCAATCCGTCTACATCGAGAGGCAGGACCAGACAATATCCAAGTTTCTCATTCTTTCAACGCCTTCAGTGCATCTTCAACATTTGAATACCGTTTTGCTGCCGGATCTCGGACCAGCCGCTCTGCTTCGAGCATTGCCGCTATCGTTTCCTGATTAGGACGTTCCAAACGAACATCAAAAGGAAAACCGCCTGCCCGGAGCGATTGCCGAAGAAACACATTGATAGCCGTCGTAAGATTTATACCCAATTCACCATACAGGGCTTCGCATTGTTCTTTAATTTCACTATTCATGCGGACGCTGAAATTAGTTGTTGCAGCCATATTATCCACCCCTTTCCATGCTATTGCACTTATATTATACATGTTTTGCCATGCAATAGCAACAACCTTCAAAAATTTTACCAACCTTCCATTCGGATCTCGGGCAAGCCGCTCTGCTTCGAGCATTGTCGCTATCGTTTCCTGATTAGGACGTTCCAAACGAACATCAAAAGGAAAACCGCCTGCCCGAGCAGCGGTTTCATTTTTTAAACCTGCCAAATTCCCCCCTAACCCTACTCCATCCCAAACGCGGTAAAGTATATGGTCATAACAAACACGAAGACTGCAAACCAAGTCAAAAAACAAATCGGAGCGGAAAACAGAGCTTCCTTGGTAAAGTTTAAGACATCCTTTCCTTTTATGCCGCTCTTTTTCCGGTAACGCCTTTTCTTTCCATTTTCGGATATAATATAAATCAGGGGCGATTCATACAACGATTGAATGCCGTATTTGATAAAAATAATCGGCACAAGCGGCACCGCAATACAGAACCAAACGGCCGATCCCTGAAGATAAAGTCTGGAAAAATCAAAACCATTGACCAATAAAGCAATCATGACCGGAAAAAAGATGGCAGTAAGCCCCAGCAAAATCATGCGCAGGGTTCTGGCCACAGAACGAAAGGTATAGGTGACCACCCACTCTCTGCCGTCTAAGACGTGCTTAAATACCGGCGCTTCAATCTTGCGCTTGATAATATCTTCCCGCAGGATCAGTTTTCCCCGCTCCCGCCGGTACGTCTGCTCACCGGAGGAAAAGATATCCCAATACCTGATAACGCTGAACCGGTTATTGGCGCCGTCAAACATGGCGGCAAATATAATTACATACAGAAAGGCCACCATGCCGGTTATTGTCAGCGCCGTTCCCGGCTCTTTACTGCCCAAAAGAATAGCCGAATAAAGCGCAGCGCAGGTGACAAGCAGCACCAACAGACCCTTCATCCACCACGGAAAGGCAATATATTTTGTCTCTTTTTCGGCACGCACGCTAACCTTACCGGTTTGCCCGTTGACGGCGGCATGCACATTTCCGTCAGTGATGTAATACACCGGCAGCAGCACCGGAATTTTAACCACCGGATCAACCTGGGCGAGAATGTCGATATCTTTTGTTCCCCAGATTTTTTCCATGCCGCCCCGGTAATTTTCAGCGGTTTCCGAGTTAAGCCGCTGCTGTGCTTCCGCTCCGTTGATATCGGCGATTTTGATCCGCTGACCGGCAGCATAGGAAAAATCAAATTCGCGGAGAGCATTCAGGTCATACGGCTCCATACAGTCTAAAACCAAGTTATCCAGCTGCGCGGACCAGTTGACAAATTCATCGTTCAAATAGCCGCCGGCTTCATAAGCGGCGGTTTCTCCTTTTTTATTCACCCGACAGCGAACCGGGCCATGCACCATTTCATAGGGCAGGTAATATCCCTTTAGCTCGGCTATCCTTCCCCGCAGATGCTCGGCTTCGGGCCTCTTTGGATTCTGATCGCACCAGCCGAGCAAAAGCTGCACCGCTTCTTCCTTGGTGATGGCAAACGGAATGATATTCTGCGGCATTCGGTTGTCATAAACATAGTCCTTCCGGACTAAACTCCGGCCACAAAAAGCACAGGTCGACAGCGCTTCATTTTTCTCAAATACCAGTGTCGCCCCGCAGCCGGTGCAGGAAGCGGTCGCCATCGGAAAGCTCCTCGCTGACTGCATGACTCTTTGGCTTTGCTGCCACTGAAACTCCGCCTTTTGCCGGCGAACGTTCTCGACCGCCACCTGCCCGCCGCAATAGCCGCACCGGTAAATCTGCCGAACAATGTCAAACTTGGCCGGCGCTCCGCACTGCGGACAAGCAATATTTAATATTTCTCTGCCCATACGATACTCTCCTCCGCTCTATTTTTTATTTTTTAACACCCTATTAGAATTTTTAGCGCTTAGGCAGTAATGTAAAAAATTATATCCCGCTTCTGATTTAATTCGGCCGAATTAAAATTCTTTTTGAACATGTTCCCCCTGTTCTGGCCGCTTATTTATATTATATCCATTTTATCATGCGATATCAAGAAACAAACGCCGAATTCGTGAAAAATTTTAGCACATTTTCATAATTCATCCTTTTTGGTCGTGGGTTTCCATGGAAAAGTTTACGCTTGACTACCCTGCTTATGATGATATCAGCTTGGGCTATCTGATTTCCTTTTTTCTGCTGATGTTTTATAACGGGCAGCCCTGCGCAAACGGAAAGCAAAGTAAACTCGTCAAATGGGAATTTTATATCTATGCTGCTGTATTCTCCTGATTTTTTCCTTGACAAAAAGCCGGAGCAAATGGTATAGTATAAGTGTAAAAAGTGATTATCACAATGTCGTTTATATTTTTTGATGACAAAAAGGGCAAGCGATTGGCGCGCTTGCCCTTTTGCTTAGTCATCTTTATCCAGCCATTTAATCACATAATATGATAAAATATCGGATAGTACAGAGACTAAAATAGTAATTATCACGTCGTCCATATTTTTTTCACCTCCTCCCTATTGGTCAAAGGTTATCGACGACGTGTCTATTATAGCATAAACATAGCATAAATTGGTAGGTTTTTCTAAACTCTTCCACGTGGACTTTGCCTTGCATTTCTCCATCATCCTCTGGCTAAAAAGGAGACCAGCTTACAATGAACGAACAAACCAACGTCAAAACCGGATTGTCAATCAGCGCTTTAAAATACATTGCCATTGCCGCCATGCTGATTGACCATATCGCTCTTGCTTTTCTTGACGACGGCGAACATGTTTTTTTATATACGGTTATGGATTTGATTGGCCGGATCACCGGGCCGATTATGTTTTTTGCTGCGGTGGAGGGCTATCATCATACTAAAAATTTAAAAAAATACCTGCTACGCCTGCTGCTCTTTGCCCTGATCAGCTACCTGCCCTTTATGTATGCTTGGTCTGACCACTTTAACCCCTTGCGCCTGAATGTTATCTTTACCATTTTATTCGGCGTTTTGGCGGTCTGCGCCAGACGAAAGATTAAAAATATCTTTTTAAAAATCGCGGTTATTTATCTTTTAATCCTGTTTAGCTTGCCGGCTGATTACGGCACGACCGGCGTTATTCTCATCCTTGTTTTTGATTTTTTCTATGGCAGTCTAAAAAATCAATTAGCCGGATATTTTCTAATTGCGCTGTTTGATTTTGATGTTTTGTCTTTCTTTACTCATCCCTTCTGGTCGTGGATTTATGAGAAAAAGTTTACGCTTGATTACTATTGCTCCGCCGATAATTATATCAGCTTAGGCTTTTTGATTCCCTTTTTTCTGCTGATGTTTTATAACGGGCAGCCCAGCGCAAACGGAAAGCAAAGTAAACTCGTCAAATGGGGATTTTATATCTTTTATCCGGCGCATTTAGTGATTATCGGCTTGATTCGGCTGCTGGCGGCGTAACGGCATACAAAAATTAAGGCTCTGCCAAAAGGCAGAGCCTTAACGAATCATTTGCACCCGATTACTTGTATTTCCTTTCCCCTCCGGCCGGAGCTTCACCGGTCTCACTCAAGCTTCCAAGCGAGCATTGCTTAAAAAAGGAAGTATTTATTCGCTCCAAACTACTATTTCCTTTTCCCCTCCGTCCGGAGTTTCGGCGGCCGGATCACTCAAGCTTCCGAGCGAGCATTGCTTAAAAAGGTAAGTATTTATTCGCTCCAAACTATGACGATCGACTTCGTGGAATTGATCCAGTCAACCTGACAATCCAGATTTTCGGTGCCGAATCGCAGCGGCACGAAGGTTCTGTTGTTGATTATGCTCGGCGCAACATCGATCTTACTCTTAGTAGAATTCTTGGTCAGCTCGTTCTTGTCCACCCACATTCTGACATCAATGCTGCTGACCTTGAGCGAAACCTCTCTGCTTCCCTGATCCCAGCCTACATTTCCTCCCATGGCTTCAACTATCGAGCGGATCGGCACCATTGTCCGTCCTCTTAAAATTATCGGCGCCGTTCCTCTGCCCGGATCGACTTCCTTCGCCTCTCCGTCCACGCTCATCTTCGGATCATCAATCTTCAGCATGATGAAATGACGAGTCTTTGATGTATCGGCAAAGCCATGTCCTACCGTTCCCGCTGTCTTAACCGTCCAGGTAGCGAGCACGTCGCCAATCTGCTCTCTCTTTCCATTTAACGGATCAGCCTCGGCCAGCACTTCTTTTAAAGTATAATAGTAGGTTGTGTTCGGCTCTACATTTACATCGGTAAAGTTATTGGCTGTGATATAAAAATCCGTTACCGATATCCCCAGGCTGCCGGCGCTTTCTGACCGGTACAGCCTATAGCCGATAACACCGCTTGTCCTAAAGCTGACCGTTACGCCCGTTACTCCGTTAAATACGGAGGTCGTTGCTTGGTTCTTTCCGCCGGTAACTGTAACCGGTACGGCATTGTCGGGAGTAGGTACTGTATTATTAGCCGGCTGCTCTGTTGTATTTCCCAGAATGGCATTCTTGTTGCCGGTAAAAATTTTATCCTTCGGATAGCTGTCGGCAATTTTCTCTGCTGCTAAAATATCGCGTTGGCTGCCGTTAGGATATGTCCGTATAATTTTCATTGTATTACCGCTTCTTGTAATACTGACGGTCACATCAGGCTGTCCTGTATTTTCACCAAACCAGTTTAATCCTGTAATGCTGCCGTCGGAATTGATTTTTCCTTTCATATTTCCGTAAACAGTATTAGATTCCGCACTGCTGTAATACGTAATATAAACAACTTCTCCCTCTTGCTCGATATAAAAAGCATCATTTAAATCCAAATCGTTTGTTGTACCGCTTACTCCTTTTGCGCTCCATGTACCGGACCAGCTGCTGCTTGGGGTAACCTGATTATTTATGACAGGCACAGTGCCTCCTAAAACCTTTAAAGAAACATCGTCATAATATGCATCTGCATCCACCGTATGCCTTATTGCCCATAACTCAGCACGAGCTTTTACAGCGCCGCCGGGCAACGGTCCCGAAACCGTTAATTTGTGCCATTTAGTATTACTGTCTTGCTGGCTATATTCCTTTAAAACATTACCGGCAGCATCTAAAAATTTCAGAACTATTTTACTCTCATCTCTAGGAGTTTGATCCCAATTGCGGGTTTGCGTGCTTAGCTCCAGAACTTCACCGGGATTATGTCCGTTCAGCGCAACATCCTGATATACGCAAATAGTATCTTTTCCCTCTGCCTTTGGAACCCATACGAAATATTTTCCATGAACAGCACTATGCTCCGAATAACCTGGCACATTCGGTATTGCTACCCATGCATTATCCGGATTTGTCCAACCGGACAATCCGTCTTCAAAGCTGGGATTTTGCAGCAGATTTTCACCATTTTCTGCCGCCAGCGCCATGCCCGGCATCAGGCCGCACAGCATTGCTATTGAAAGCACGATTGCCAAAAGCTTTTTTCTGATAGTCATATTGATTGACCTCCTTCATGATTAAGTAAATCCTCGGACATATTATCCTAATCTGTTGTTAAAAGTTCCTTTTGCTCCGCCTGCTTTTTTCTATTTCGCCGCTACTATTTCCTTTTCCCCTCCGGCCGGAGTTTCACCGGCCTCACTCAAACTTCCGAGCGATCATCGTCCTGTTGCTTTTTGTTTTTCCCGTCTTTCCTTCTTTCCGCCTTCGCTATGAATCCCCCGCCAACTCCGTTTTCCGCATCTCGTGAAAAACTCCACCTCCCTCCCGCATCCGGGATCTGTCCGCCCGCATTGCTTAAATCCTCTTTTACTGAAAATCCGCATATTGCCGCTCCTTGTCTGTATATTTTCATTTTAGCCTGCGGCGGCAGCCGATGCAACCGGCTATGCCGAAATGGCCATGCCAAAATTCCGGCATATTTTATGCCAAAAATATTAAGCTTTTGCCGATATGGGATTATCCCAAGTTGCCGCTTATATTCCTGATCCGGCGTTCGGCTGCGCCCTTCCGCCGCCGGCGGATTCGGCACTTTTCCCCTTAAAAACGCGCAGCACACAAAAACCCGAAAAAATATGAGAAATTCAATATTTTTTCGGGTTTTTAGCTTGTTTTTTATTCAAAGTTTTTGCCGGCGGGTTTCCGCTGATTTGGAATCCGGTCGAATATTTTGCGCTTATACTGCGTGGGAACGCGGCTTAGCGTATAACTTCCTCAAATCGCTTTAAAATCTGGTCAAACTCCGCCACCGACAAATAATGATTGGGATCAAAACTGCGGCGGCCGGCATCAATTAAACCGATTTTAACGGCCTTGCGCAGCGGGTCAACCACATATTCGTCTTTGATATCATTTCGAAATGAAAGCGAGTCCTGCAAAGTCAGCAAAATCGGCCGCTTTTTCTTTTCATAGGCACGAATCAGGATTACATAAACGTCCTGCTCACGGATATTGGCGTTGGGCAAAAACTCGCCGCTGGGCGTACCCTGTACCAGATTTTCCGCATACGCAGTATAAATATACTTATAATCGGCAGAAGACGGATTAACATCCTTAAAAATAATACCCAAATTGGTTTTGGTCTCATATTTCAGGCTCTGCAATAATTTTTTCAGAAACTCGACCCGAGTCAGATAACGGACATTTTCCGGTTTCTTATTACCCTCCAAACTTTCGGTCGTAAACCGCGTTACCCGGTTAACCGTCTGGACTTTGCCGCCGGTAAAAATCATGTTCATTTTCAGCTTAAACTCATAACTGGAAAAGTGCTCAAACGTTGCCAGCGGCAGAATAATAATCGTATTATTCAGCTGATCGGTCAAATAAGTCAGCGGCACATTCTGATAAGTATTCAGCCGAACTAAGGAAATGCTTTCAATTTCAAACCGCTCCACCTTCTTATCCCCATAATAGGTATACGTCAGCGGAAAGCCCTGATAACCGTATCTTTGCGCCTGCTCATAGGGATTTTTGGCAAAATAGTATAAATTGTTGACCGGAATATTGGTCTGCTGATGATAGGGATAAATCACCTCGTAAACACTGTCTGTTTGAGTGCCGCCTAACAGATAGGTCGAATAATCCAAATACCGATCCATTCCCACATCGGTATAATTCGGGCTAAGCAGCTGGTAGCGCAGATACGGGTCGCCCATAAACTTTTTCCAGCCCTGACTGAAATTATTAAAATCCTTGCCAATCATCTCCGTGATATAACCTTTGTCATATCCGGCATAGGCCGCCCGATCCCACGGATAGCGGCCCCGGTAATAAGTCTTGCCGGCTTCCTCGATCGAGGACAGGACATTGCCGTAATTCATATAGCGGTTATGAGTGGCAGCCGCTTCTTCCAATTTGTCATTGGCTAACAGAGGCGGCAAAGACTCGGCATTGCGGATCTGGTTTAATTCCTGAATCGAGCGAATGGCTTCCCGGTCCACGGCAGACGCGCTGCAATACCCGGAAAATGCCGCCAGCAGTAAAATCATAACAATCCATCTTGATAAATGCTTCATCCTTGCCTCCTTTCTGTCATTTTTCCCGGCGCTTGCCTATCCCAGGCTCTGCCATTCAAGGCTTTGCCTGGCAATCCGCCGCGGCCGCTTATTCTTCCAGATCCTCGTCTGCGTCCTCTAAGTCTTCTTCCCAGTCATCATCGGCCTCGGAAATATCGTCAAAATCCTCGTCCGATTCCAACATTTCGTCTTCGCTTTCCTCGATTTCTTCGCTGATTTCCTCCAAAGCCTTTAATCTGGCGATGCCGGCAATGAAAATCCCCGCGTCCAAATCCATCAGTTTGACCCCGGAAGTAATCCGGCTCAGCTCAGAAATATCCGATACATTAATCCGAATGACAATGCCTTCATTTGTAATCAAAATCAGCTCATTGTCTTCGTCAACCGCCTTCATGCCGATCACGCAGCCGGTTTTTTCGGTAATCTTATAAAACTTCAGACCCTTGCCGCCCCGGTTTTGCAGGGTAAACTCGGCCATATCTGTCCGTTTGCCCAAGCCTTTCTCCGATACGGTTAAAATGTATTTGCCCTGCGACAGGAGCTGCATACCGATCACTTCATCTTCCGGATTCAGGCTCATACCGCGCACGCCGATCGAGTTCCGGCCAACGCTGCGAATATGACTTTCGCTAAAGCGAATACACTGCCCCATTTTGGTGCCAAGGAAAATCTCAGCCTGACCGTTGGTCAGCTTGACCTCGATCAAATCATCGTCCTCCCGCAAATTGATGGCTTGCAGGCCATTGCTGCGGATATTGGCATATTCATCCAGTGAAGTTTTCTTGAGCATTCCCTTTTTGGTGGCCATCACCAGATAATTATCTTCTTTGTATTCGCGAATCGGCACAACCGCCGTAATCTTCTCATCCGGCCCCAACTGCAAAAGATTAACCAAAGCCGTTCCCCGTGCCGTCCGGCTGCTTTCCGGAACCTCATAGGTCTTCAGGCGATAAACCTTGCCCTTATTGGTAAAGAAAAAGAGATAGCTGTGGGTTGCGGCGATAAAGATATCCTCCACAAAATCTTCTTCGCGGGTCGATACGCCCTTCATCCCCTTGCCGCCGCGATGCTGATTTTTATAAACCGAAATCGGCATCCGTTTAATATAACCCAAATGGGTCATCGTAATCGCAGCCAGTTCATCCTTAATCAAGTCCTCAAGATTGATTTCGCCCTCGTCATAGGTAATGACTGTCCGGCGGGGATCCTGATATTTTTCCCGAATGACCGTCAGTTCTTCCCGGATTACGCCCAAGAGCAGCTTTTCATCAGCCAAAATTGCCTTTAATCTGGTAATTAAAGCATGCAGTTCTTCCAGTTCTTTGACCAGCTTTTCTCTTTCCAGACCCGTCAAAGCCCGCAGCCGCATATCCACAATCGCCTGCGCCTGCACTTCGGTAAAGGCAAACTTTTCCATTAAGCCGGTTTTGGCCTCGGCTACGTTTTTCGAGGCCCGAATCAGGGCGATGACTTCTTCAATTACGTCCAGCGCTTTTAATAAGCCCTCTAAAATATGAGCTCTTTCCTCCGCCTTTTTCAGGTCATACTTGGTCCGCCGGGTAACGACATCCTCCTGATGCGCCAAATAATGCGTCAGCATTTCCTTTAAGTTTAAAATTTTCGGCTCATTGTCCACCAGCGCCAGCATATTAAAACCAAAGGTTTCCTGCATTGAGGTATGCTTATACAGCTTATTTAAAACAATATTGGCGTTGGCGTCGCGCTTTAATTCAATCACAATCCGCATACCGCTGCGGCCGGATTCATCGCGCAAATCAGCAATACCCTCAATCTTTTTTTCCTTGACCAGCTCTGCGATTTTCATAATCAATCTGGCCTTATTGACCTGATAGGGGAGCTCGGTCACCAAAATCCGCTGCTTATTGCCGGCATAGGTTTCAATATCAGCTTTGGCCCGAACCAAGATTTTTCCCCGGCCGGTGCGATATGCCCTTTTAATTCCGGATTTGCCCAAAATCCGGCCATAGGTCGGAAAATCCGGGCCTTTGACGATTTTTAACAAATCGTCAATCTCCGTATCCTGATCAATTACTTTATTATCAATGATTTTTACCACCGCATCAATCACCTCGCCGATATTGTGCGGCGGGATATTGGTCGCCATACCGACGGCAATGCCGTTTACGCCGTTGACCAAAAGATTGGGAAAACGGGCCGGCAGCACCAGCGGCTGCTGTAAGGACTCGTCAAAGTTCGGCCCGAAATCAACGGTATCTTTATTGATATCGGCCAGCATCTCCATACTGATCTTCGATAAACGGGCTTCGGTATAACGCATGGCCGCCGGACTGTCGCCGTCAACACTGCCAAAGTTACCGTGGCCGTCCACCAGCATATAGCGAATGGAAAAATCCTGCGCCATTCTGGCCATCGCATCATAAATCGAGCTGTCGCCGTGCGGATGATATTTACCCATGGTATCACCGACGATACGGGCGGATTTACGGTAAGGCTTATCAGGCGTAACTCCAAGCTCGGCCATGGAATAAAGGATTCGGCGCTGTACCGGTTTTAAACCGTCCCTGACATCGGGCAGCGCCCGAGCGGCAATGACGCTCATGGCATAATCAATATATGACTTTTTCATTTCCCCCTGCAGGTCAATGGGTATAATCCTGTCAAGATTCTTTTCGTCCATGTTTCCTCCTAAATATCCAAATTCGTCACATGCTTGGCATGCGCCTCGATAAACTCACGCCGCGGCTCGACCTTATCGCCCATTAAGGTCGTAAAAATCTCATCGGCTCCGGCCGCATCCTCTAACTCAACCTTGAGCAAAATCCGCTTTTCCGGATTCATCGTCGTTTCCCACAGCTGGTCGGTATCCATTTCACCTAAACCTTTGTAGCGCTGAAGTTCGATTCCTTCCCGGCCGATGATCGCCAAATGCTTCTCCAGGGCCTTATCGTCATAAACATATTCCGATTTCTTATTTTTCGTTACCCGGTACAGCGGCGGCTGCGCAATATAGACATTGCCGTTTTCAATCAGCTCCGGCATATAGCGGTAAAAGAAAGTCAGCAGCAAAGTCCGGATATGCGCACCGTCAACATCGGCATCGGTCATAATGATAATTTTATGATAGCGCAGCTTTTCCCGGTCAAAATCCTGACTGATACCTGCGCCAAAAGCGGTAATCATTGCCTTGATTTCATTATTGCCCAAGATTTTATCAAGTCTTGCTTTTTCCACATTTAAAATCTTGCCGCGCAGAGGCAGAATTGCCTGCGTTTTCCGGTCTCTGGCCGATTTGGCCGAACCGCCGGCACTGTCGCCCTCAACGATAAAAATCTCGGATAAGGACGGGTCTTTTTCCGAGCAATCCGCTAACTTGCCGGGCAGGGAATTGGACTCCATTGCCGTTTTTCTTCTGGCTAAATCTCTGGCCTTTCTGGCCGCTTCTCTGGCTCTGGCCGCCTGAACCGATTTATTGATAATGATTTTGGCCACACGCGGATTTTCTTCCAAAAAATAAGTCAAATACTCGCCAGCCACCGATTCCACCGCCGTCCGGGCTTCACTGTTACCCAGCTTTTGCTTGGTCTGGCCTTCAAACTGCGGATTTTCCAGCTTCACGCTGATAACCGCCGTCATACCCTCGCGTAAATCCTCACCCGTCAGGTTTTCCTCATTGTCCTTGAGCAGCTTGTTTTTACGGGCATAATCATTCATCGTCTTGGTCAGAGCCGAGCGGAAACCGCTTAAATGGGTGCCGCCCTCCGGTGTTGTTATATTATTAACAAAAGTAAAAATATTTTCCACATAGGTATCGTTATGCTGAAAAGCAATCTCGACCGACACATTGTCGCGGACATCCTCGCAGTAAAAAATTTCTTCGTACTGCTTTTCTTTATTGCGGTTGCGGTAAGCAACAAATTCCTTGATACCGCCCTTATACTGAAAGTTCTCCGTTTTTTCATGCTCCGGCCGCAAATCTTCAATGGTAATCGACAGACCCTTGGTTAAAAAGGCCATTTCCTGTAAGCGATTCCTGAGGGTATCGTATTCAAATACCAACTCTTCAAAAATCAAAGGATCGGGCTTAAAGTGAACCAAAGTTCCTCGTTCCGTCGTTTCGCCAATCACTGTTAAAGGGGCTTGCGGAATGCCCCGCTCATAGCGCTGAAAATAAACCTTGCCGTCCTGATAAACCGTCACTTCCAGCCATTCCGACAAAGCATTGACGACGGAGGCGCCCACGCCGTGCAGTCCGCCCGATACCTTATATCCGCCGCCGCCGAACTTGCCGCCGGCGTGCAAAATGGTGAAAACCACTTCTACCGCCGATATCCCCTTTTGCTCATGAATACCGGTCGGAATCCCGTAGCCGTCATCCCTGACCTGAATCGAATTATCCGGCAAAATCTGGGTTAAAATATGACTGCACCTGCCGGCCAGCGCCTCATCAACGGCATTATCGACAATCTCATACACCAAATGATGGAGCCCCCTGGCGGAAGTACTGCCGATATACATACCGGGGCGCTTGCGCACCGCTTCCAAGCCCTCCAAAATCTGTATCTGTTTTTCTGAATATTCCAAATGATCCTTTTCCTGATCCATGTGTCCTCCAAACTGACCGGCCGGAACTCTGTATTCAAACCAATCGCCTTTTGTATAATCTTATCTTATCAAATATCATTGCAGAAAATCCGCAAAACTTTCTGACAATAAATAGGAAAGAACAAACTCCCCCATCTTCACACTATTCTTTATTATAAGCCCTTTTTGCAAAAAATGCAAATTAAAAAAAGCTTTAAAATAAAGCTTTTTTCTTATTTTTATCATTTCCGCCGATTTGTAATGAGAATGTAATATATAATACTATATTTATTCCCATGTCATCCGCAGTTCTCTTTTGTTATTGACACAATCCAATAAATATAAGTTAATCAGTGTCTGATACGGCATATCTAATTTCGCTGCCTGAACTTTTACACCGAAAATCTGCTGATCTCGCCTTTCAGTGAGTCCGCCATCGCAAAAAGCTCATCCGCCGCATCAGCAAAATCCTGAATGCTGGCGTTCTGCTCGTCGGCTCCCTGCGAAGTCACCTGCGCCAGCGCCGCCGTTTCCTCGGTTATGGCCGCCAGATTTTCAAATATTTGCATTACCTCTTCCTTAAGCAATCTCATATCAGTAAAGGACATGCCCAGTTTTACAAGAACCTGATCAACCTTATTCATCGAATTCTCAATTAATATATACTTTTCTTCTATATTTTGTACATTCCCCTGCTGCTCATTCACTATCTCCAAGGTATCTGTCATCTTTGAAACGGCAAAGTTAGCACTGCTTACCAATTCATCAACTACCTTGTGGATATCATCCGCCGATTTTGAGGACTGTTCGGCCAGTTTTCTGATTTCTTCGGCAACCACTGCAAAGCCCTTGCCTGCCTCTCCGGCTCTTGCCGCCTCGATGGAAGCATTAAGTGCCAGCAAATTCGTTTGTTCCGCGATGGAACGTATAATCTCATTTGCAGAAATAATATCCCTTGACTGTTCGGCTGTCGATTTCACTATGCCATAGATATCCATAATCGCCGAATGCGATTCATCCGAAGACTTTGAAAGATTCAATATCACCTTTTTACCATCGCTTATGGCAATCTTTGTTTCATTGACAGAACCGCCGACATCCTCCGCCAGGTCTTCATTTTCCTGAACCCGATTGCCGAGCTTAATCATCTTTGACAACCCGCTTTCAGTCTGTGTTGCCGAATTATTGGAAGCTTCTGCCAAATCTACTATTGATTTCGTTATATTTTCCGTAGTCTTTTTTCCGCCCTCAGCCTTATCCCTCAGCTTCTTTGAAGTATTTGCCACTTCTGTGGAAGTTTCCGCGATCCGCCCTATGGTATCCTTTAATTGCTCGGCAAAAGCATTTAACGCATTTGCCAGCATCTTAAGTTCATCATTTTGTTTTAAGTCAACTTCCGTCAGGCTTATCCTTCCGCTTGCATCCGTCTCGAACGACCGGATTATTTGTTTAATCGGTTTTTCTATTATTTTCCGGCTTATCATCATAATAATAGCGGCCAAAAGAACAATCGCAGCAAGAGTTATTAGAATTATAATGATTGCAAGACTGCCCAGACCTCTCTCCAGCTCCGCCTGCGGAATGATACTGACCACAAACCAGCCTGTTTCCGGAACTTCCACTACCGCCATATACTTTTTTTCACCGTTAAAAGTATAAGAAACCAGTTCCGATTTTTTTTGTGAAAGAATATTTTTTACCTGCTCGCTGCCAAATTCATTCTTATATGGATCGCTATTGGTGGCTACAAGATTAAGCTCCGAATCCACCAATTTAATGATCCCCTTTTCACCGATCGTTACTGAGTCCACCTGCTTCATAACAGTAGCTATCGTTATATCCGCAGCCATAACACCGGCCAGCTTACCGTCACTGCCTTTCACCGGCGCTGAAACTGTAACGACAAGCTCTCCCGTAAACGCATCGATATAGGGATCGCTTATTACCAGCCCATTTTTCTTTTCCGCGGCGATATACCAAGGCCGCTTTCTGGGGTCATACCCCTCAGGAACGCTTCTGTCAGTTTCCTTAAAGGTCATCCCGTCATTTCGACCATAATAATAAGACAGGATTCCTTCAAAGCTGGTCGCAAAAGAGTTTAAATGTTCATAAATTGGCTCTGTATCTTCTGTCAACCGCTTTGAATTTTTTATCACATCCGCGTCGCAGGACAGTTTGATGGCATAGGTATAACGCTCAATAAAACCTTTGATCGAATGCGCAACCTGTTTTTGAACCTCAACCGAACTGTTTGCGATTGAAGTTCGATTCGTTGTTCCGAATACACTGAAAAGCAAAAAACCCATAGCCGACATTACTATAAGCATTGCCAGTGTAAAAGCTAAAATCATCTTTAAACCCACACTTCGCGTTTTTATCTTAGCTTCCATGATATCCTCTCTTTTTCATTAAATCAAAATTTAGTTGCTTATTAAAAATCCAAATCATCCGTATATGAATTTTCTTCTAACTTTTTATTGATATAACAAATTCCATCCCTGGCATCTTGAATCAGTCGCTCTATATTGTCATCACTAAACGCCGTACTCTCATCTTCCATCACAATCGCCAAAAGCAAAGCCAGATTAATACCGCTGATCAATTTAATCCCATGCGTTTTAATATATGGCGTACATTCATTATTGGGGCTGCCAAAAGCCAAATCCGTCAAAACAATTTTTTCAGCTTCAGGATCTAATTTTGAAAAATAACTTTTAAGCTGCTCGGATAAAGGCGTATTATCCACATAAGCATTGATAAAATCAACTTTATTTCCGCAGCCGCAAATTAAATCCATTGCCGCTGTAAACCCCTGCGCCAATTTAGAATGTGAAACCACCAATATTTTTCTCATAAAACCTTCTCCTTTTGTGACAAAACTACCTTGTTTTTCTTAAAAACACCCGCCAAATCAAATATCCGGCCAGCAGCACAAAGCCCAGCGGCGTAAATAAAAAACGTAAAAAACTGAAAAAAAGCACCATCACGATAATAAAAATAAGCAGCAAAATCAAAGGCACATATTTCAGAAAAGAAAGATCATAGGTATAGTACCGATGCCGGTAATAACCGTTTTCATCAAACTCCTCCGAATGCTGCTGATAAAAGTTCCGGAAAAACTCATCTTCAAAAGATGTCTGTCCGGCAGCCGAATCATAGGCACGCCGATACTCGGTCGTTCTTTGATTCTTTTTCTCCGGGAACAAAATTGCCTCTGCCTGCTGGTAATTAATTTTACCGGTTAAATACTTATACGCCGTATCAACCTTCGTATATTCCGGACTGGTTTCACCACCGGTCACATCGGGATGATACTGCTTAATCAGCCTCTTATAAGCGCTTTTCAATTCCTTTTCCGAGGGTCGGGCAGAAAAACCTAATATCCGCAAACATTCCTGTTCCATACTTTATTTACTCCCATCTTTTTCTGCTTAATAACTCAACTTTCTCACTTTACATCTTATCCTGCGGAAAAACCTGCCCCTTTTCAATCCGAAACAAAGCGTCTGCCTTTAAATTCTGCCGCAAAAAATCCTCTACTCCGGTGCAGGTTAACAGCACCTGAATCTCCTTTAAGTTTTCAATCAGCTTTTTTTGCCGGGAATCGTCCAGTTCCGACAAAACATCATCTAACAGTAGTACCGGCGCAGTATTTTTATTTTGCCGGATTAAATCAATTTCCGACAGCTTCAGCGACAGAGCCGCCGTCCGGCACTGTCCCTGCGAACCGTAAATCCGCAAATCCATTTCCCCCAGGGAAAACAAAATATCATCCTTATGCGGTCCGTAATAGGTGCTGCCCAGCTGCAAATCCTTTTTCAGCCGGCTTTTTAATTTATCTAAAAATTGCTCCTCAGCCACATTATTTTCATACACCAGCAAAACCTCTTCCCGGCCGCCGGAAATCTGAGAATGTCTTTTCCTGTAAATCTCAGCTAACTGCCTGATAAACTCGCGCCGAAGGCGGATAATTTCACTGCCGGCCCTTGCCAGCTCCTCATCCCAAACCGAAATTTCCGATAAATCGGGACTGCTCTTTTGAAAGTTTTTTAACAAAGTATTGCGCTGCTTGAGCAATCGATGATAGCGGCGGAGTTGATAATAATAATACGGATTGATTTGACTTAGTTCCAAATCAATAAACCGCCGCCGGACAGCCGGGCCGCCCTTGACAATCTCCAAGTCCTCCGGTGAAAACATAACTAAATACAAATTCCCCAACAGCTCTTCCAACTTGCGAACCGGCGCCTGCCCGATAAAAATACTCCGCTTATTTTGGCCGATATGAATATCTATTTTTTCCGAACGGTACTCACCCTGAATTTGCAGAGAAATATGGGCAAACTCCTGCCCTTTTTGAATCATTTCCCGATAAAAATTGGTTCGATGCGACTTACTGGTTGCCGCCAGATAAATCGCCTCCAAGATATTGGTTTTCCCCTGCGCATTTTCTCCATAAAAAATATTGATGCCCGGCGCAAACGGCAAAACCAAATCATCATAATTCCGAAAAGACTTCAGTTTCAGTTCCCTTAAATACATATATTTCTTCCATTTCCTGCCCATCGACAAAAATGATATCGCCGGGATAAATCTTTCGGCCGGGCCTTGTTTCCTCCTGTCCGCCGACAGTAACGCTGCCCTGCCTTATCCACTCCTTGGCGAGCGCGCCGGAATCGGTAATTCCGGCCGCTTTCAGAAGCTGCCCCAGTTTAATAAAATCCGTTTTTAAATAAAACTCATGCTTCATCTAATCCACCATCCGAATCGGCAAAATTAAATATTTATATTCTTCGCTTTTCTCCGCCAGTGCCGGCCGAATAATGCAAGGATTGGAAGCAATGGTAAAGCGCAGGTTAACCGTTTCTTCTTCAATCGCCTTTAATGCTTCCAAAAGATAGCGCGGATTAAAAGCAATGGTAATATCATCGCCGCTTTGATTGATTTCCAGTTCCTCGTAAACCGTACCCAGCTCGGTATTGGAAGTAATAATCAAGCGACTGTCTTTGATTTCCAGTTTAACCGGCGCTTTCTTGCTTTCTCTGGCTAAAAGCGCCGCTCTTTCAATGCCGTAAAGGAACTTATGCCGGTCAATCTCGACCATGGTCTTAAAATCCTCGGAAAACATTTGCATATACTTAGGGAAAGAGCCTTCAATAATCCGGGAAACCACAATTGTCTGATCCATTTCAAATAAAACATGCTTATCGGTAAAATAAACCGACACCTGCTCTTCCTCTTCCGGTGACAATATTTTTTGAATCTCGGATAAAGTCTTGCCCGGAATGATGATCGAGCTTTCCGGATATTCTTGTTTTAACTCCAAGGACTGAATACTGATCCGGTAACCGTCAATTGCCACTAAGTTCAGGCGATCGCCGACAATATCAAATAATTCTCCCTGCAATACCTTGCGGTTATCATCCAAAGAAATGGAAAAAATAGTTTGACCGATTTTCTTTTTTAAGGTCGCCTGCGGCAAAGTCAAAACCTGTTTCTTTTCAACCTGCGGCAGCATAATAAATTCCTTGCTGTCCTCGGCATTGATATTAAACTCGGACCGGCCGGAAACAATCTTGACCGTTGTCAAATCCGAAGAAATAGTAATTTCCCCGTCCGGCATTTTTTTCACGATCTCAAAAAACATTCGGGCATTAACGGCAATCATGCCTTCTTCCTCAATATTTGCCGGCACGGTTGCTTCAATTCCCATTTCCAAATCATTGCCGATACATTTCACCGTTTCCCCGGCCGACTTTAATAAAAAAGACTGTAAAATCGGCAGAGTGGAACGGGAGGATACGGCTTTGAGCGCAATATTTAAGCCATCGGCTAATTTATCTTTATCACATTTAAAACGCATGGTATGTCCTTTCTTGTTGATTTTGTAATTGGTTTCGTTCCTGTGGTTGCAGTGTTTTGCACTTCTTTTAAGGTGATCTACTTAAAAGACTATCTTAGTTTTGCAAAGAATGGCAATTGAGTACAATTTTCCCTGCTGAAAAAATCAGAACGAATATCAACAGGCTTTTGGGGCGCAGCCCCGAAATATAAAAAGAATATGATTTATCGTCGCAGTCGCAGTAGGGGTCTGTGTATATGTGGGTAAATATCTGTGCTCCTTACCGGGAGCGGCAGGCAGCATCGGGATAAATCTCTTTATAAAATAAAAAGTTATTCTTTTTTATGCACAGCTTGTTTTTTATTCCTGATTTTCTTCCTGTTTAAAAAAAAGCTTATGAACAGGTAAATGACAATTTTCTGACTGCTTATCCACAAAGTTTTACTCTGTCTTTCGGAAACAGTAAAACTGTGAGGGCTAACGGTTATTGATTTTTTTAATCAGGATATCCATGTTTTTTTGCAGGCTGCGGTTGCTTTTCAGTTCGGCGCAGATTTTTTCGTAGCCGCTGATGACAGTGGAATGGTCGCGGTTAAAAAACTTGCCCAAATCAGGATAGGAAGCATCGGTCAGCTTACGGCAAAGATACATTACGATTTGCCTGGGTTCAACAATTTCCTTGCTTCTTTTTTTGCTTAAAATTTCGGCATTGCTGATGCTGAAATGCTCGGCCACAATGTTTAAAATAACGCTGGGATTGATCAGGCTGGTACCTACGCTGATAATGCTGTCTTTTAATGCTTCTTCGGCAATGTCCATGGTAATCCGGTCGGCTCTGTTATGATTGTAATTATTAAAAGCAACGATTTTATTGACCGCTCCTTCTAATTCACGGATATTGGATTTAACGTTATTGGCAATATATTCTAAGACATCATCATCAATATTGATCAAATCAAAGTCCGTTTTGTTTTTTAAAATGGCCATCCGGGTTTCAAAATCCGGCGGCTGGACATCGACAATCAGTCCACCGGAAAAACGGGAACGTAGTCTTTCCTCTAAGGTTTCAATATCTTTGGGCGGCCGGTCGGACGAGATAATAATCTGTTTTTTGGCCTCATGCAAGGTATTAAAGGTATGGAAAAACTCTTCCTGGGTTCCTTCCTTACCGGAAATAAACTGAATATCGTCAACTAAAAGAACGTCAATATTGCGGTATTTTCTGCGAAACTCTTCATTTTTATTGGAGTGAATGGATTGAATCATTTCATTGGTAAAGGTTTCGCTTGACACATAAAGAACATTTAAATGCTTATGATTTTCAAAAATATAATGAGCAATCGCGTGCATTAAATGGGTTTTCCCCAAACCCACACCGCCATAAATAAACAGCGGGTTATAGCTGCTGGATGGAAATTCGGCAACGGCTAAGGCGGCAGCATTGGCAAACTTATTGTTGCTGCCGACCACAAAGTTTTCAAAAGTATAGCGTTTATTTAAATGGTAAACATCTTCATTATTATCATAATCTGAAGAAATGACCGACTCCTTTGCGGTATTCTCCGATTTTTTGCTTTTTAATGAAAACCGGATTTCATAGTTTTTATCCGTTACCATCGAAATGGCAACTTGAATGATTTTGCTGTAATTGTTTTCCAAAAAGCTGATATGGCCGGTATTTTCCAGCTCGATTAAAATTTGGTCGCCGCTGACCTCAGCCGGATAAATATCAGCTAAAAAAGCATTATAAATCTGCTCTTTGATATTAAAGTCATTTTTTAATACCTGCTGTATGCTTTCCCAATTATGGATGACTGGGTTATCCATAAAAAGCCCCCCTTTTGCTGAAATATTACTTTATTGATTACGTTCTATCATACTCTATCTAAACTCCCTTTTCAATCCTTTTTTTTGTGGATAAGCCTGAGGATTATGATGATAACCTCTGCCGACCGAAAAAATAAATCTGTGGATATCTTAGTCTGAAAATCGGAAAATGGAAAGTAATATAGAATTGTTTCCGGTTTTTAACAGTAGGTCAGTTATACACAACTTATCCACAAAAAGCGAATATATGATCGGCTTTTTTTGTGGATAAAAGAAATATTAAAAAAAGTTTCTTCCTATTTAATATATTCTTTTCTTTTTCCACAGGGGAAAATCTGACAGGCAATTAAGTACAGGAAAAATTAAATTTATCTTTCGGACTATGGCAGAAGTGCAAGCAAAGGATTATTGACAAATACTTTTTTTATCTTATATAATAGCAGTATTAACTTTCCCTTGATTCCGGGCGGGTGGTCTACCTAAAAAAGACTGTTCTGACGAACATGGAAAAGTTGAGTTATGAATTGGAGAAAAAGTTTTTATCATGAAAATAAAGTTTTCTAAACAAATCAATCAAAAAAGGATAGCTTTGGCTGTTTCCTCGATTGCGCTTACGGCTGTAACCTTGATCATGGAAGGTTATACCCAGCGCTTTGTTGATGCTATGACTTTTCAGCCTTTGTTTTTTGGGGGCCTCCTCATTGCATATTTCTTTTTGTCGGTTCTTCGTTATATCAAGGAATATTTAAAAACTTCGCTTGAAAAAAACGGAAACTTGGAAGGACAGGCGCAGGCAGTTAAAAACGTACTTGGTCGGGAATATGCTTTTTTTGAAAAAACGGAAAGCGGAGCGCTGTTATATCATTTGACCAGCGATATGTATGAATGGATGCCGTGGCAGACGCATGGTCAGCTACAGTTAATTTTGGAAGCGGTGAATTTAGCCAGTTTTTGTCTTTTTCTCTTTTGGACAGATGCTGTTTTAGCACTGGCAGCGTTTTTTCTGGTGATATGCAGCTTATTTTTGGCGAATTATTTAAGTGACCGGATGGGAAAATATAAGAATCAGCAGCAAGCGGTTGGGAGCCGCCTGAATCAATATATGCTCAATATTGGCAAAAGTATTGATACGGTTCGGCAGTTGGGTAAGATGTCTTTTTTCAGTCAAAAATATGATGATTACATGAAGGAAGAATATTTACCGGTCATAAAAAAATTAGTGAAAAGTCAGACTTTTTTTATTTCTCAGCTTATTTTTTCAACGGAAGTCATTCCCTTTTTGATGTTGTTTATGGGGGTGATTTTGACAGTGCTGGGTCGGGCGACGATTGGCAAAGCGATTATTATGATGGATTTGACCATGCGAATTGCCGATTCGGTGCAGACACTGGCTGATTTTTTGCCACAGAAAAGCGCAGCGCTGGAAATTGAAAAACGGATTGGCGCGGTGATTGGAGAAAGTGCATCTTGGGGGGAGAATAATGGAGCAGGATTGACCCCTTTTGATAAAATTGAAGTTAAAATAGAAAGTTACCAGCCGGAAAACAGCAGCCGGGTTTTGTTGAAAAGTACAGATATTACGATAGAAAGGGGCGATATTTGTACGATTAAGGGCGTCAGCGGCGGTGGCAAATCAACCTTAGTTAAAATCATAGCCGGTTTGAAAAAAATAAACAGGCAGAGCGGCTGGATTAGCTATAATGGTCAGGATATTCAAACTCTGCCACCGACGGAATATCATAAACATATTTTGCTGGTTAGTCAAGATACACTGCTGTTTCCGGGAACCGTCAAGGAAAATCTTTTAATGGAGCAAGCAGCAGCCGATGAGGAGCTCACTGAAATCTTTCAGATTTGCGGTTTAGAGAGTTTTATTCAGCAATACGGACTGGATTATATGATTGAAAATACCGGCAGTAATTTAAGCGGCGGTCAAAGGCAGCGCATAGGGCTTGCCCGGATATTGCTACGCCGACCGGAACTTTTGATTTTAGACGAGGCGACCAGTGCGCTTGATGCGGACACGGCGGAAATGGTAGTTAAAAATGTTGCTGCCTTTGCTCGCCGCCATTTTATCACAATTTTAGCGATTAGTCATAAACAGGATTTTGAAAAATATAGTGATAAAATTATTTATATTTAAAGTGTGCAGTACTTCGATTAGGGGCTCGTTGCTTCTAGAAAGGCTGCACTTTTCGGCAGCGGGTGGGAACGATAGATAAATTGCGGAGCAAATTGCCGAAAGTGGAGTCCATGCAGACCGCCCGCTGGGCAGAAGTGCGCAGCACTTTGCTCAGGGGAAAGTTAAATTTATTTTGATGGGACAGGAGAAAGCAGTATGAATCAATTAAAATCCGTTTATCGTAAGTTTTGGAAAGAACGAATTTTTTTTATTTTTGGATTTATGGGAAATGAATTGGTTGGTTTGGTGCTGATTGACCGGCTGCAAAAGCTGATTGATACGGCGGCGCAAATGGATATTTCCCGGTTTTGGCAGCTGGCGCCAGAGTTTTTGGGAATTTTAATTATTTCTATTGGCATAATTATTCTGGATCAGTATTTTTTTCGGGCATTGGGTTATTATGGTGAAATGGAGTTAAAAAAATATACTTTTGCCGCTTTTTTGCAAAATTACACCGGCAATAAGAAAAAAAACTTAGGCGAAAGCATTTCGGCAATTCATAATGACACTGCCGTGGTTTCTAATTGGCTGTCGAAGGGGCCGGTTAATATGGTTTTGCAGTCCCTTATTTTGCTGATTTATTTGGTTTTAATGGCTCGTTATCATTGGCCGCTGACCTTGCTTACGCTGGCGGTTATTTTGATTGTGTTTGCTCTATCTCGCTATTTTGGGGAAAAGGAATCACAGTTTACCGCCGGGCAGCAAAAATTATACGGCAGGCTTCATTCGTATCTGCAATCCTGTTTAGAAAACTTTCCGCTGATTTGCCAGCTGCATAATGGCGATTATTTTTATAATCGCTTAAAAGCCCTGCATCGGCGGGGCAATCAGGAAGTAATCGGCGGATTAAGCCGCTTTATGGCATTAAGTGATGCGATGCTGACTTTTATGGTCAATACCTTACCATTGTTGATTTTTGCATTAAGTTTGTTGTTTGTTAAAATGGGTGAGATTACCGCGGGCGGGGCAGTGGCACTTCTTCTGCTAGCACAGAAATTAAATCAGCCTATTATTTTATTGGCAGCGCTGGTGGTTGATCGCCAAAATGCACAGACGGTTTACGACCAGATGAAGGATATTTATACTCCTTGGCAGGAAGAAAACGGAGAGAAAGAACCGGCCGCCTTTGCAGAAATGGAAGTTAAGCTTAAAATATATCAATATGATGGCGGGGAAGTTTCTTTGTCGGCTGATTTTACTATTGGAAAGGGAGATACCGTCCTGATAAAAGGCGAAAGCGGCAGCGGCAAATCAACGATTTTAAACTTGCTTTCTCGCTTTCTTCGTTTTAAAGGTTTAGACGGCAGCATCAAATATAATGGAACTTCGGTCTCGGAATATGAGCAGTCCAAATATTATCAGCATGTATTGCAAGTGCAGCAGGAAACGGTTTTGATTGAGGGCAGTATTTTGGAAAATCTACTGTTGGGAGATTCCTATTCCAAAGAGGAAATAGACGAGGTCATTAAAACCTGTGTGCTGGATGAATTTTGCCGGGAGAAAGGCATGGATTTTTTCATTCAGGAAAATGGGAAAAATATCAGCGGCGGCGAAAGACAGCGTTTGGGTTTAGCCCGGATGCTGCTGCGAAAGCCGGAAGTTTTAATTTTAGACGAGGCGACCAGTGCACTTGATGAAGCAACGAGGCAGATCCTACTGCAAAGACTGACAGCATATCAGCAAAAAAATCAAATGACGATGGTTGCCGTCAGTCATAATTCTGATTTTGATCCGTACAGCAATAAAATAGTGAAATTAGAAAGATCCTAAGTTTAATCTTCCTGATAGCAGATAATATAGGCGGCGACTTTACTGCTGCCTTCATAAGCGGTCAGCGGCATGGTGAAAATGTCTTTGCCGGCATTGCCCTCATAGTCAGATTTGCCTTCTTCCGGCGGATAGGAATACATCCCGGCGGTATATTGATGGCCGGCTTCTAAATCCAGGTCAAAGGAAAGCTTTTCCGATACGAGGTTTCGGTTTTTGCCGGTCATGGTGATTTCCGTCGTTTCAAACACGCCCTCTATGGTATGACTGCCGGCCGGCAGGGCGACGATTTTTTGAGCGTACTCGCCGGTAACCGGCTCAAAAATCGCAAGATCACGGCCATCAATGGTAATATTTTTGCAGTACAAATGCAAAATGGCTTTGTCTTTGTTTTTTTCCAGGAAAGAAGATTGACTGCCTTTTCTTTTCTTATTCAGCCAAACAAAGAAAATGGTTAATACAATCCAGATGGCGGCGACCACAATAATGATAGTAATAGTTGTTTTGTCCATGATAACTACTCCTTTTTTAAAAATAAATGATATCTTTCTGATTATACACCTTTTTTTTAAAAATGGGTAGTGAAATTATTGGAATAGAAAAAAAATATCTTATTATCTTATAATGAATGCGAAATGCAGGAGTACCTTATCAGATAAAATACAAGGCTTTTAGAGGACGGTTTTGGCAAAGAAAAATACTCAGTTGTTAGAAATTACTTGGTGTATATCTCACCGTAACGATATGCACCTCTTTCTTTTCCTTCAGTACGCGATAGATGATGGTATAATTTTTATAAAACAGCTGTCTATACCCTTGATTTGCATAGGCACCTACACGCCGAATCGCTCCACGTTCGGGAAAAGTTTCCAGGCTGAAAATTGTATTTTCCAGTTCGTCAATTATTTTAGAAGCTGTGGCAGGTTCTAATAAACTACCTGCGATATAGGTATAGATTTCGTCTAAATCCCAATAGGCACGAGCATAGAGCTTTACAATATATTTATTCAAAATGCTTTCTCCTTAAAGACGAAAGCGCATCCCTTGCATCAAGTAGTTCACCGCCTGAGGCAAACTCCTTTTCCGCTTCGTTTATCGCAATATCTATCTGTGCCGTTTCAAGCATTTCCTCATATGCTTCAATACTCATAATCACCAAATCTCCATAGCCATTTTTGGTGATAAAAAGGGGCTCACGCTTCGCGTGACAAAGTTCTGAAATTTCGGTAGTATTTCTTAAATCCGTAATCGGTCTGATCTGTGGCATAGTATCCGTCTCCTTTCTTTGTACATAATTATAGCAGAATTATACACAAATTGCAAGGCAGATAGCCATTTAAAATGCCGGAAAGCCATGAAACAACAGGCTATACCGGCATATAAAGACTTTTTAAAAGTTAGTTGAAAATCATATTGGAGTTATTTTAAATTTTAAACTTATTAATCATTTCAATCATATCCTGAGCCAGAGCCGCTAAGCTGGCGCTGGCACTGGCTACCTCTTGGGCTGAGTTCAGCTGCGAGTTCAGGGAATCGGAGGATTCCTGAGCGGCGGCGGCATTTTCCTCGGACAAAGCCGACAGATTTTCAATGATGCCGATCAACGATTGCTTGGTCAGCTTCAGTTCTTTGACCGAATGATTTAAGTTGCCAACTTCCTGCATATTTTTATCCACTTCCGCTGAAATTAAATGGAATAACTGCCGGGTTTCATTGACCTTATCGTTTTGCTCGGTGACCGTATCGCCGACAATATTCATAATATCCACGGTTTCCGTTACTTTGGAGGTTAAGCCCTGAACGATCTCCTGAATTTCCTTGGTAAAAAGATTGGATTGCTCGGCTAATTTTCGAATTTCCTCCGCCACAACGGCAAAGCCTTTGCCGGCTTCTCCGGCCCGGGCGGCTTCAATAGCGGCGTTTAAAGCCAATAGATTAGTCTGGTCGGAAATAGACTGAATCATATTGCTGGCTGAGGAAATCTGCAAAGCCCGGTCATTAGTATTTAAAATTACTTCATGAATCTTTTCCGATGCGTCTTTCACTTTTTGCGTGGCGGCAATCAGCTGGCCGACCGTCAAGATTCCTTTTTCTTTGGCCGAAGATACCTCATTAATAGTAGTATTTAAGGTTTGAATAATTGTTTCATTGGCGCTTAATGCTCCGTCCATGGTTTGCATCGCCTCCGCGCTCTTTTGCATGTCTTCGGCCTGCATGACGGCGCCGTTGGAAATTTCCTCAACGGTTCGGGCCAAATTCCGGGAGGTATCGGCGGAATGTTCGCTGGAAGCGGTCAGTTCCTCGGACGAGGCCGAAACCTGGCTGGCAATATCGGTAATTTGCAGCATGATTTCCTGAATCGTTTTTTTAACGGTAATCAGGGCTCTGGAGATGACGCCGATTTCATCTTTATTTTTCGAATAAATGACGGACGGCGAAGTATCCGACAGGGTAAAATCATATTGGGTCATGCCTTGAATGCATTCGCTTAACCGGATAATCGGCCGGGAAATGGAATTGGCAATCAAATAAATAATAAGCAGCAGCAGTAAAATAGAAAAAATTCCAATTATTGCCATAAAAAGAGCTAATTCATAAGATACCTGAATGACTTCCCGGACCGGCGCTTCCAAAACAATGGCCCAGTTGGTGTTTTTGATCGGGCAAATAGCGTAAAAACGGTCAACGCCGCTGTCCTGATGGGATAAAAATGCCGGATCTTTAGTGGAAAGCTTGCCGGCAACCGCCGCCAGCTCGCCGTTTTTGACGGTCGCCATGTTATCGTTTAGGGAATACTGATCGTGAATGATAAAAGCGCCGGTTTTATTCATTAAATATGCTTTGCCGGTTTTTTTAAATTGAATTGCCTTGACTAAAGCTTCAAAATCTTTCATCGAAATATCGCCGCCCAAAACGCCGACCGATTGGCCGTTGTAGTTTAAGTTATAGCTAATGGCAACTACAATGCTGTTATCAATGGCGTTGATGTAAGGATCGGAAACATAGGCGGTATTTTGGCCGATGGCGCCTTGGTACCAACTGCGGCTGGTCGGGTCAAAGCCGGCTTCCGGTACCCAGCCGGAGCCGTCCAAAAAGGTTTTATCGGCAAAACCGGCGTAAAAAGTTAAAGCGCCGTCCACATGGTTGGTTAAATAGGTTAGATCACTTAAAAGCGCCTGTCCTCTTTTTTGTTCCTTAGAAATATTATTGGCCGAGAGTTCAACATAGGTTTTTTTTTCAGAAATGATGGTTTCAATATCGGAAGCGTATTTTTGAGCGAAAGCCAGCATGGTTTCCCGGCTTTCGCTGACCAGCAGAGATCGGGAATAACTGTAAGAAACGATGGTCAGAATAATCATAACTAACAGCATCGGAACGCCGATTAAAAATAACATTTTGCTTTTTAGTTTCATTGGAATCCTCCCGTGCATGAGTGTAGTGGAACAAGTGCATTAAGTTTGTGGCTTTGACAAAGCATTTTACTTTTTAAAAGAAAAGCTGTTATGGGGTAAAAGATTCTGCATAGACTTCCAGCATGGTTCAATTGTAACAATTTAAAAATGGCTTGTCAATATACTATGCTCTGAAAATGCGGTTTTTTAGTCGGCTGCCGTTTTTACTATATCGCCGGCAGATAAAAAATAAATAAAAAATAAACTATTTTAAATAAAAAGATTGACAAAAACCAAAAAAATGTTAATATAAATTAATATAAAGCATTTAAAAGAAAAAAGTAACAATTTATTCAAAAAATCCATTTATTTAAAATAACAAAAAAGGAGTATGGATTATGAAAACTGGAAAAAAATTAATTTTTTTCTTGGGATTTGCAGTAGGGGTTGTTATTTATGCGATTGTTAAGTACTTTTTATAAATAAAAGCAGGACTTATTAAGATATGTTATAAAGACATGCGGAAGCAGTGTGTCTTTTTTTTTACAAATTACTTTTTTAAGTTGAAAAAAAGTTGAAAAATTAGCGATAATAGAAAAAAAAACTTGACGAAGCGGCCTTGCCTTATTATAATAAAAGCAGTGCTTTTTTTCAAAGCTTTCGATGAAATCCGATTTTCGGAGCATTGCAATATCAGAACAACTTCTTAAAGCCTTATTGGAAGAGCAATCGGAAAATAAGCAAAAATAGAAAAAGAGGAGGTGCGCCGCTATGAAAATGACTTATCAGCCGAAAAAGCGTCAAAGACAAGTAGAACATGGGTTCAGAAAAAGAATGAGAACCAAAAACGGCAGAAATGTTTTAAGCCGCAGACGGGCAAAAGGAAGAAAGAAACTCGCGGCATAAGGACCACATTCGTGGTCTTTTTTAAGCAGAAGAGTTTTGAGGATTACCGTGGGATCGGTTTGTTCACTCAAAAAAAATCAGGAGTTTAAGCAGGTTTATAATCATAGTTGTTCTTGTGTTAATAAGCATTTGATTGGATATTTCCTAAAAAATCAAACGGCGGAAAATCGGATCGGCATTTCGGTCAGCAAAAAGGTCGGAAACAGTGTTGTCAGGCATCGACTGAAAAGATTAGTAAAAGAAGCCTATCGTTTAAATCAGCAGAAAATCAAAGCCGGCTATGACATTGTGATCGTAGTTCGGGCGGCAGCAAAAGGAAAGAATTATCAGGAGATCGAAGCCACTTTATTGCATTTGCTTGGCTTGCGTAAGATGATAGCGGAAAACGCAAAAGAATTGGGCAAAGGTGAGATATGTTAAGTCATTTGGCAATCGTTTTGGTGAAGTTTTATCGTAAATATATTTCGCCGCTGAAAAGGCCAAGTTGTATTTATGTTCCGACTTGCTCCGCTTACGCTTTGGAAGCCTACCGGCGGTTTGGCTTTTGGAAAGGAACCTATTTGTCGGTCAGGCGGGTATTGTCCTGTCACCCTTTTCATAAGGGTGGGTATGATCCTGTGCCTGACAAGGAGGAAAAGAGATGTTGTTAGTTTCGTTGACCCAGTCGACGGCACCGATAATCGGACCGATTTCCCGGTTCTTCGGTGTAGTAATGGATTATATCTATAATATTTTAAAAAACGGCTTAGGGCTGGAATCCATAGGTATGTCCATTATCCTGTTTACCATTTTTACCCGGCTTTTGCTCTTGCCGCTGGCCTTTAAACAGCAAAAGTCCATGCGCGAGATGCAGAAACTTCAGCCGGAAATGAAAAAAATTCAGGATAAGTATAAAAATAAAAAAGATCCGGAATCGCAGCAAAAAATGCAGATGGAAATATCACAGCTTTATCAGAAGCATGGTACCAGTCCTTTTTCCGGCTGTCTGCCGCTGATTGTTCAGCTGCCGATTATTTGGGCTTTGTTTCAGGTGTTAAGGAATTTACCGGCTTATATCGGAAGCGTCAGGGATATTTATTTGGGAATTGTGTCTAAGATTTCGGGTATTTCCGGAATCAGTTCGGTTTTGTTGGAGATTAACGAAGGCCTTAAAAGTTTGGGAGTTCCCAACTTCGATCCGACTTCGGAAAATCATTTGATTGATTTGTTCAGTAAGTTTACCACCGATCAGTGGAACCTGTTGTTTGAGAAAATGCCGCAGCTGTCTACCGTTTTAGCGGATTCTTTGGCGCATATTAACAAGATCAATTATCTGCTGGGGATTAATTTAGCGGATAACCCGAACTTAATGAGTATCGGTGTGTTGATTCCGGTGTTAAACGTAGCGGCGCAGTTTTTGGTATCGAAGCTGTCGATGGATAAAAATGCCGGCGGAAACGATCAGGCGGCGCAGACCAATAAGACCATGATGTATACGATGCCTTTTGTGACCGGCTTTTTTGTGATCAGCATGCCGGCGGGTTTGGGTCTTTATTGGTTAGTTGGTACTTTATTCCAGTTGGTACAGCAGATTGTGATCAATAAGTATTTGGATGAAAAAAAAGCTTAAGGAATACTTCTTTCCTGTGTTTGTCAAAAAAATGTACAGTTCAGGCGCGATGGTCAAAAAGAAAGACCAGGGGAAAGGAGTAGTTATTTAATGGAGGATAGAATGGAATCGCTTGAAAAATCGGCAAAAACGGTTGATGAGGCAGTGACGGACGCTTTGGTAGAACTCGGTCTGACTTCGGATCAAGTCGATGTGGAAATATTAGACGAAGGTTCCAAAGGACTTTTAGGACTGTTCGGTTCAAAATTGGCAAGAGTCAGAGTAACAAAGAAGGTAAACTTAAAAGATATCGCTGAGAACTTTTTAAGCGATCTTTTGAAGGCAATGGATATTTCTTCGAAAATTACGTTGACAGAGGAAGATAAAAATACCTTATCCATCAATTTGGAAGGCGAAGAAATGGGCGTTTTAATCGGTAAAAGAGGCCAGACTTTAGACGCCGTTCAGTATTTGACCTCACTGGTGGTCAATAAATATTCCGATCATTATGTTCGGATTAAGATGGATACGGAAGATTACCGCAATCGCCGGCGCAAGACTTTGGAGTCCCTAGCGAATAATCTGGCGATGAAGGTTAAGAAAACCGGCAAAAAGTTTACGCTGGAGCCGATGAGCTCAAATGAAAGACGGATTGTTCATTCCACGCTGCAAAAATACAAGTTTATCGAAACGTACAGCGAGGGAGAAGAGCCGTTCCGCCGGGTGATTATCGTTCCCAAAAAAAGAGAAAACGAATAATTCAACTTTCCTGTGTTCTGCAAAAACGGAACAGTCTTTTTTAGGAAGACTTACCGCCCGGCAGAAGTGCTCGGCGCTTCGATCGGGAGAAAGTTAAGTGAATAAAAGAAGAAAGTCAAGATTAAGCAATGCTTATTCTTGGCTTTTTACATTCAAAACTCCAGTTTCATAGTTGTGAGGAATGCTGTAAAAATTTACGTTGAATTTTACAGCATTTTAGATATAATATAAGTGTAGAAAGATTTAGAAATTAAGGAGGAGGAGAAAGAATATGGCTAATATTTTACCGGTGTCGGATTTGAGAAATTATAACGAAGTTTTGAAAAACTGCCGCAAAGGAGAACCGGTATATCTGACCAAAAACGGCAGAGGACGATTTGTAGTCATGGATATTGAAGATTATGAGCGGGTTCGGGTTGAAAAAAAACTTTTGATGCAGCTGCAGGAAGCCGAAGGAGCCGGCAATGACAGTAAAGTGCTGTTTCCCAATGAGTCGGTTTTCTGACGAATTATCACGATGCGGTGTGGGAAGATTCCGGAATTATTTAGCAAATAAGTGATAAATATGTGAAGATTATCCTGTCATTGACCGATATAAGGATATCATAAGGATTTTTGCCTGTGTTTATAGCTTAAAATAAAAAGGTGGAGAAAAAAATGGAAGATACAATTGCAGCTGTCAGCACGCCGCCGGGCAGCGCCGGCATTGGAATTATTCGAATGTCGGGACCGGAGAGCCTGACTATTTTAGATAAAGTTTTCCGGCCGAAGAATCCGGAAAAAGAGAGAAAATCACATACCATTCATTACGGCCATATCGTGGAAAGCAGCCGGATTATTGATGAAGTTTTGGTATCGGTGATGAAAGCGCCGCATACCTATACCCGAGAGGATATTGCCGAGATTAACTGTCATGGCGGACCGGTCGTGCTGCAAAAAGTGATGAAACTTTTGCTGGAAAACGGAGCAAGACTGGCCGCCGCCGGTGAGTTTACCAAAAGGGCTTTTTTAAACGGCCGGCTGGACTTGTCCCAAGCGGAGGCGGTCATGGATATGATTTCGGCCAAGACGGAAAGAGAACTGGCCGGATTTGCGGCGCATTTATCGGGTGAGTTGAAAAAGAGAGTTACTGCCCTGCGCGAAAAAATGATTCAGCTGCTGGCAAATATTGAAGTCGGCATTGATTATCCCGAGTATGAGTTTGAAACGCTGGAGCAGCCGGCGATGATTGCCGGGATCAAGGATATTTTAGAGGAAGTGGAAACGCTGGGCGCTACCTATGAAAACGGTCGACTGATTAAGGACGGCATTCGGACGGCCATTATCGGTAAGCCGAATGTGGGTAAATCCTCTATTTTGAACGCATTGCTGCGGGCGAACCGGGCGATTGTGACCGATATTGCCGGCACGACCCGGGATACGCTGGAGGAATATTATTATTTAAACGGTCTGACCTTAAAGCTGATTGATACTGCCGGTATTCGGGAAAGCGGTGATACAGTTGAAAAAATCGGGATAGAACGATCGCTGCAGTCCATTCATCAGGCGGATTTGATCCTGTTTGTGATTGATTCTTCCTCTGATTTGGCGGCGGAGGATCACCGAATTTTAGAGGAAATCCGCGATAAAAAATGTATTTTCATTTTAAATAAAGTGGATTTGGCCGGTAAAATTGATCGCCGTTATTTTGCCGAGAATTACCCGGCAGCGGTTGTGATTGAGACTTCGGCTTTGACCGGATATGGAATTGACCATCTGGAAAAGATTATTACCGATTTATTTGCGTTGGGACAGTTAGAGCAATCGGACGGTCTTTATATTACCAATCTCCGGCAAAAGGAGGCCTTAGTCGGTGCGGCGGCGGCGATGCGGCAGGCGATTGCGTCGGTTCAGGCGGGCTTAAGTGAGGAGTTTTGGGCGCTGGATTTAAAGGCAGCTTATTTGGAGTTGTCTAAGATTTTGGGGGAAAGTGTGGAAGATGATGTGGTGACACAGATTTTTGCCCGCTTTTGTGTCGGCAAGTAAGGTTGTCGGCTAAAAAGGCAGTTTTGCGGACAGAGGAGAGTCGGTGCTGCGTGCCCTCATATCAGGTATAAATATCCGCTTATCTGAGCCGGGATATACAATTGTGAAAAATTTGTTTTTTAGATGACAAGATTGTTAATATATGTTAATATGATAAAGAACCGATAGGTTAAAAATGCAGCTTTCTCATGTTCTGCAAAACTGGAACTGTCTTTTTTAGGCAGACTGCGGAGCTTTCGATCGGGGCAGATTGCCCGCCCGGACAGAAGTGCGGAGCACTTCGATGAGGGGGGGGAGAAAGTTGAGTTAAACATAAAGAAGGAAAAATAAATGACAGAATACATTATAGATTCGGCCGACGTGGTTGTGATCGGCGGCGGCCATGCCGGAGCGGAGGCAGCCCTGGCGGCGGCCAGAAGCAATTTGAAAACGATTTTGTTTGCCGTCAGTTTAGACAGTATTGCCATGCTGCCATGTAATCCCAGTATCGGCGGTACTTCAAAGGGACATTTAGTACGGGAGGTTGATGCGCTCGGCGGCGAAATGGGCAAGAATATTGATAAAACCTACATTCAAAGCCGAATGCTTAATCAGGCCAAAGGGCCGGCCGTTCATTCGTTGCGGGCACAGGCCGATAAGCATGCGTACTCCCGCGAAATGAAAAAAACCCTGGAAAATACGCCGAATTTGAAGATTAAACAAACTGAAGTAATTGATATTGTTGTGGATGAGCAGAAAAATGTCCGGGGAGTTAAAGTCATTTCCGGCGGTATTTATCAGGCAAAAGCGGTGATTATTGCAACCGGTACTTATTTAAAGGCCAGATGTATTTACGGTGATGTCAGCATCGCCAGCGGGCCGAACGGCTTGCAGGCGGCCAATCATTTATCGGATGGCCTCCGGGCTTTGGGCATTAAGCTGAATCGTTTTAAGACCGGAACACCCTCCCGGGTTGATCGGCGGACGATTGATTTTTCGCAACTCACGGAGCAGCCGGGCGATGAGCGGATTGTACCGTTTTCTTTTGAAAATAAGGGGGAAGAAATTCGTAAGGATCAGATTTCCTGCTGGCTGGCTTATACCAATCAGCAGACGGCCGAGATT
Source organism: Lachnospiraceae bacterium oral taxon 500 (assembly GCA_002999035.1). Classification (NCBI taxonomy): domain Bacteria; kingdom Bacillati; phylum Bacillota; class Clostridia; order Lachnospirales; family Lachnospiraceae; species Lachnospiraceae bacterium oral taxon 500. Next base: position 1,044,252 of record CP027241.1, on the reverse strand, counting down.
ATTTCCGCCAATCTGGATCGCTCGCCCCTTTACGGCGGGGTAATTAAAGGTACGGGGCCGCGCTACTGCCCTTCGATTGAGGATAAGGTGGTCCGCTTTGCCGATAAGGAAAAGCATCAGATTTTTGTTGAGCCGGAAGCAGCCGATACCAATGAAATGTATCTGGCGGGCCTTAGCAGTTCTTTACCGGAAGATGTGCAAATCCGGATGATTCGGACACTGAAGGGCTTTGAGCATTGCGAGGTGATGCGGATCGGCTATGCGATTGAATATGACTGTATTGATCCGCTGGAGCTGAAGCCGACCTTGGAGTTAAAGGCGATTCGGGGGCTGTTCAGCGCCGGTCAGTTTAACGGCAGCAGCGGCTATGAAGAAGCAGCGGCCCAGGGGCTGATGGCCGGCATCAATGCGACGGCTTTTGTCAAAGGAACGCAACCCTTGATTTTAGACCGGTCAGAAGCCTATATCGGTGTGCTGATAGATGATTTGGTCACCAAAGGAACGAATGAGCCATATCGAATGATGACTTCGCGGGCCGAATACCGGTTGCTGCTCCGGCAGGATAATGCCGATTTGCGGTTGTCGGATTATGGCTGGCAGGTTGGTCTGTTGCCGGAGGAGCGTTATCGGGCGTTTTGCCGGAAAAGAGAAGAAATTGAGGCGGAGGTGGAGCGTCTGCACAAGAAGATTTTAGGCTGTACCCCGGAGCTGAATCAATTTTTGGAAAGCCAAGGCTCAACGCCGGTGAAGTCAGGTATCAGTTTATATGAACTGTTAAAAAGGCCGGAAATTACTTATGAAAGTCTGGCGGCGGTTGACCGCGAGCGGGCGGTGCTGCCGGAGGAAGTGCTGGAGCAGGTCAATATTCAGGTTAAATACGAAGGCTATATTGCCCGTCAGACCGAGCAGGTTGAAAAATATAAAAAATTGGAAAATAAAAGGATTCCCGATACCGTTGATTATGATCAAATCGGGAACTTAAGAACGGAGGCCCGGCAGAAGCTGAAACAAGTAAAACCCTTAAATATCGGGCAGGCCAGCCGGATATCCGGCGTTTCGCCGGCGGATATTTCCGTGTTGCTGATTTATTTGAGTAAGTAGTGTTACAGTTCAGGCAAGCTCTTCGCAGACATGATATCAGTATTCGGCACAGTTCAGGGAGGTAAACTTGAAGCAGGAAATCAGAAAAATTTTGCAGGCGGAGGAGTATCAGCCGACAGATGGGCAGATTAGCCAGTTGGAACAGTTTTATCAGCTTTTGAGCGAAAAAAATAAGGTGATGAATCTGACGGCATTGGCTGAGCCGCAGGACTTTTTGGAAAAACATCTGCGGGACAGCCTGCTGCTACACCGGCATTTTCAGTTTGAGCCAGGTACCCGGCTGATTGATGTCGGTACCGGCGCTGGTTTTCCGGGAATCCCGATTGCGGTGATGGAGCCGGAACTAACGGTGGTGCTGCTGGATTCTTTAACCAAACGGATTCATTTTTTGGAAGAGGTCATTGCTGCGCTGGATTTAAAAAATGCCAAAGTTCTTAACAGTCGGGCCGAAAGCGCCGGCCGTCAGCCGGAACTGCGGGAAAGCTTTGATTACTGCGTGTCTCGAGCAGTCAGTCATTTAAATAAATTGTCCGAATACTGCCTGCCGCTGGTGCGGCCGGGCGGCTATTTTATCCCCTATAAGGCGGAGAAGGTGCTGGCCGAACTTCCGGAGTCGGAGCGGGCGATTTCGCTTTTGGGCGGAGAAATGACAGCGATGGAAGAAGATCGGATTTTGGATGCGCGGCGGTTTTTTCCGTTGATTCGGAAGCAGAAAAAAACACCGCCGGAATATCCCAGAAATTCAGAAAAGATAGCAAAAAAGCCTTTATAAATTAATTTTTTGTGGTATACTGTACTAAATACTCAAAGCAAACAGCAGAGCGTAGACAATCAAGTCAGATCATAAAGGAATAAACAAAATGGAGAAAATGAATAGAAATCAGATGGGAACAAAAGAAGTAAAATCCGGCTCATTACCTCCTGCGGTTAATTCGAAGCCAACCAAAGCGTTGGACAAGATCTTGAACCAAACGATTGAATTTATTACGGATGGGGAAAAAGAAATTTATGAGATCCGCAATTACGCCCGGAGGGAATATGATGATCTGGAGAAAGAATTAATTGATTTAAAAGTAGAAACATCAAGCCTGATTGCTTCGGTCGATAAATTATATCAGAGTTATGACCTGAATCGGAAAAAACTGATCAATATCAGTACTTACAGCGAGGAAGAGCTGCGTCGGCTGCAGGAGGAAACTGAACAGTTGCGGGTCAGGCTGGAAATTGAAAAGAATAAAGAAAGCACCATCATTCGGCGGCGGAATGATTTGGAAATTCAGCTGCGCAGCACCAAAGATTTAAATGACCGGGCGGAAAAGCTGTCCAGTGATTTTAATATTGCCGTCTCTTTGCTGAACGGAAATATCAAAAAAATGACCGATACGATTGAGGATATCAATAATAAGCAGGCGCTGGGCATTAAGATTTTACAAATTCAGGAAGAAGAAAGGCGCCGGATTGCCCGGGAAATGCATGACGGTTTGGCGCAGCAGTTGTCCCAGGTGCTGATTAATGCCGAATTTAGCGTTAAGCTTTTGGATAAGGATATTAATTTGGCCAAAAGAGAATTAAATTCTCTGAAATCGGAGTTAAGGGACAGTATCAGCAATATTCGCCGCTTGATTTATGATTTGCGGCCGATGTCGCTGGATGATTTGGGCCTGATTCCGACGATTAAACGAGATGTGGAAAGTTTTCAAAAGAATTACCCCAATCGGAACTTACAGCTTATTCTGGGCGAGGAACTGGGCGAAGGCAATTTTACTTTGTCCGAAACGATGATCCTGACGATTTATCGAATTTTTCAGGAGGCACTTTCTAATATCAGAAAACATTCGCAGGCAAAAAATGCCCAGATTGCGATAAATATTGACAAAGATGATCTGTTAATTCGGATTGAAGATGATGGAGTTGGTATGCCGGATATTTCTTTTGCCGAAAAAGAAATAGATCATGGTTTTGGCTTATCCATTATGAAAGAGAGAGTTGACTTGCTCAGGGGCGACATAAATATTCACTCGGAACGGGGAGCGGGCACTAAAATTCAGATTTCGATCCCGTTAGGTCAGGTGGATGAAAAAAGGAGGAAAGCATGAATAAAATCAGGATAATGATAACCGACGATCATGCTATGATCAGAGAAGGTTTAAAAAAAGTGCTGGAATTAGAAGGTGACATTGAAGTTGTTGCTCAGTCCGGCAATGGGCAGGATGCTATTAATTACTGCCTGCAGCATCGGGATGAAATTGATGTTTTGCTTTTAGACGTCAATATGCCGAAACTAAACGGGATGCAGACTCTGGAAAAATTAGAGCAGGAACTGCCGAATCTGAAAACCATTGTTCTGACGATTCATGATGAGGTTGAATATTTAAGACGGGCCATGGAACTGGGGGCCAAAGGCTATGTTCTGAAAGACAGTGAATCGGACGCTTTGGCCAGCGCCATCCGGGCAGTTCATAACGGCTCAATTTATATTCAGCCGACGATGGCGATTTATTTGCTGAATGATTTCAGCCCAAAGACGCCGGCCGGGAAAAAGACCTTTTTGACCAAAAGGGAGATTCAGGTTCTAAAATTAGTAACCAACGGCATGTTGAATAAAGAAATTGCCATTCGGCTGCGCATCAGTGAAAAGACCGTCAAGAATCATATTTCCAACATCTTTAAAAAGATTGACGTTTCCGATCGGACGCAGGCGGCAATTTATGCGATTAAGACAGGCCTGGTAGAATTATCGGAAATGGAGGCCTGACAGATTGAGGGTACCCTATTGGATTGTCGGTTGAAACAGAAGTTATCGAAAACGCAAGGGACGCCGGCCAAACAATGGTGTTAGCGAGGAAGAATTTCAATATTGACACCCCGATTTATGCAACCAAAATTATAAAGCAGACAGATGTTTCACGTGAAACAATAAAGGGTTAAACCCGGAAATGTTTCACGTGAAACATTTTTGTTTGGTGTTGTATCCGGTCAAGGATTATGATATACTAAAAAGCAGTTACAGTTCAGGCAGCCGCAAAATATCAACAAATTATGAGGGCGGGCGGTAAGTAATGGATCTTTAGGTTTGATGCGCCCTTGGACAGTGCGGTTTTTTGGCCGTATTATATAAGTGATTGGCTGGTCTGAATTGAATGCAAAACAGGAACACAAAACGGGAGGAGATTATGGGCAGAGTCATTGCCATTGCAAACCAAAAGGGCGGGGTGGGAAAAACCACAACGGCTGTTAATCTTTCCGCTTGCTTAGCCGAAGCGGGCAGGAAAACCTTAATTATTGACTGTGACCCGCAGGGCAATACCACGCAGGGGCTGGGTGTGAATAAAGCTTCTTTAACCCAGACTACTTATGACGTTTTTTTACAGACTCAAAAAATATATGATATTATCGGGGAAAATGTTTACCCCAATTTGGATATTTTACCGGCAAATATTGACCTGGCCGGGGCAGAAATTGAACTGATCCGGGTGCCGGATAACAGCGAAATATTAAAGCGGGCGATTGCCGAGATCAAAGTGGACTATGAATTTATCCTGATTGATTGTCCGCCGTCCTTAAGCCTGCTGACGATTAACGCCCTGACAGCAGCCGATACCGTGCTGGTACCGCTGCAATGCGAGTTTTATGCCTTGGAGGGCTTATCACAGCTGATGTATACGATTCGGCTGATTCAGGAAAGGCTGAACCCATCGCTCGAAATAGAGGGTATTGTTTTTACCATGTATGATGCCAGAACCAATTTGTCACTGGAAGTAGTGGAAGAAGTAAAAAACGAATTAAAAAATACCAATATTTACAAAACGATTATTCCCAGAAATGTCAGGTTGAGCGAAGCACCAAGCTACGGACAGCCGATTGCCGCATATGATCCCTCATCCAAAGGAGCGATTGCTTACCGGGAACTGGCGCAGGAAGTAATCGAAAGGAGATAGTATGAAAAGAAAAGGACTGGGAAAGGGCGTGGGCGCTCTTTTCGGTGAAAACCGGCAGGAGTCGGAATTAGATATCGCAGCCGGTAAAGAGGTGTTTTTTTTACCGGTGTCAATGATTGAGCCGAATCCTTTGCAGCCGAGAAAAACTTTTGAAGAAGACAGTTTGCTGGAACTGGCTGAATCGATGAAAAACTTCGGTGTGCTTCAGCCGATCTTGGTGATCAAAAAGGAAAAAACCTATGAGATCATTACCGGTGAGCGCCGGTGGCGGGCAGCGAAGTTAGCGGGATTAAAAGAAATGCCGGTTATTATTAAGCAGTTGACGGAAAAAGAGTTGGCCGAAGTCAGCCTGATTGAAAACATTCAAAGAGAAGATTTGAATATTATGGAGGAGGCCGGCGCTTACAAGAGATTACTGGAAGAGTTTTCTCTGACCCATGACGAGTTGGCGGCCCGGATTGGCAAGAGCCGGACAGCCATTACCAATACACTCCGGCTGCTGGCATTAAGTCCGGCTGTTCAGAAGATGACGGCCGAAGGGATGATCAGCATGGGCCATGCCCGGTGTCTGTTGGCGATCAGTGATGAACAGCAGCAGGCCGAAATCGGCATGATGATTTTTGATAAGCAGTTATCTGTCCGGGAAACGGAAAGCTATATCAAAAGCCTGACCCGGCAGACAAAAGCGATGCCGGCGACACTTAAGTTGAGTCCGGAGATGAAAGAAGTGGAAAGAAAAATGGCGGAACATTTCGGCTCCAAAGTAACCTTGACCACTCGTAAAAACAACAGTGGGAAGATAGAAATTAACTATACTTCCATTGAAGATTTGGAGCGGATTTTGGATATTCTGCACTACAGGGAAGACTGACATGGAAAACATTTGGCAATGGGTAGAAAGCAATCAGAGCATCCTGCTTGCGGTGCTGGCAGCGGGCATCCTACTGATTTTATTCTTGCTGCTGTGGCAAAACAGCAGGTATCGAAAACTGGAAAAACGGATAAAAGCGCATGAAAGCGGCGCTTTAGATAAAACTTTAGAACAAGAAGCAAAAGAATTAAGAATGGAATTGGAACGGCTGAGTCAGGAATGTAAGGAAGAAAAGCGGCGACTGACCAGGTTTATGGCTAAAGAGAAAAAAGCCATCAAAAAAGTCAGACTCATTAAGTATGATGCTTTTGCCACGCAGGGCGGCAAGGTATCCTATGCGTTGGCACTGCTCAATGAGGAAAACAGCGGAGTTTTAATTAATAGTATTCACAGCACGGATTTTTCTTTTTCTTATGCTAAGGAAGTGGTCAGAGGCGAGGTCGATCAGGTTATGTCCAAGGAAGAACAAGCAGTGCTGGAAAAAGCAGTTTCGGAACGGGAAAGATTGTCCAGTAAATAGTGCTTATGCCGGTCTGAACCGCAAACAGAAAGGGAAAAAATATGTATCGTTTGATTGCAATTGATTTGGATGACACTTTATTAGCGGATGATTTGTCAATTCATCCGGACAATTTCCGCACGCTGCGGCAGGCGAAGGAAAAGGGTGTTTATGTGGTGCTTTGCTCCGGCCGGGAAAGCGCGTCAATGGAAAATATTATGAAAAAAACGGATCTGTTTACCGATGAAGATTATTTTATTTCCTATAACGGGGCGGTGGTGCAGACTTTGGGCGGAGTAACTTTGTGGCGGGATGAAATTAAGGGTGAAAACCTGAAAAAAATGATAATGATCGCTCGCCGGTATCCGGTGATTATTCAATGTTATTGTGACGGCCTGACGGTTGACCAAGACGATCCGAGGATTAATCAATACGAAGCCAATACCGGCGTGGTCGGCCGGGTAGTCGAAGATTTAACGGTGCTGCCGTATTCGATTAAGATTTTATTCAATTCCACCGACAGAAAAGTGTTGGAAACGCTGCGCAGCGAATTGGAAGCAGAGTTCGGCGAGGAATATCATTACTTTTTCTCCAAACCGGAATATCTGGAAGCAGTCTATAAAACTTCCAACAAGGGACTGGCTGTCAAATATCTGGCGGAGCATCTGAATATTCCGGCCGGCGAGGTGATCTGCATCGGGGACAGCTTTAACGATGCCTATATGATTGAGTATGCGGGGCTGGGTGTGGCTATGAAAAACGCGAACCCCAAGGTCAAGGAAGTTGCCGATGTCGTCACAGAAAGAACCAATAACGAAGGCGGTGTGGCGGAAATTGTGGAGAAATATATTTTAAATGAAAGCGGATACTAAAAAACTGGTTCAGGAGCATGGCTTTGTCCTCAAGAAAAAGTTTGGCCAAAACTTCATTACCGACCGCCGGATTTTTGAGGAAATTGTCGAAAAAGCAGGTATTACGAAAGATGATGTGGTGATTGAAATCGGTCCGGGTGCCGGCGGGCTGACGGCCCAGCTGGCTGAGGCGGCCAAGGCGGTGACGGCAGTTGAGATTGACATAGAACTGGCGCCGGTTTTAAAGGAAAGCTTAAAGGAATTTTCCAATGTCGAGCTGATCTTTGCCGATGTGCTGAAATGGGACTTGAAAACCTATCTGCAGGAAAAATACCCCGGAGAAAGTATCAAAGTGGTGGCCAATTTGCCGTATTACATCACGACTCCGATTTTGATGAAGCTGCTAGAAGAAAGACTGCCGCTGCGGACGATTACAATTATGGTGCAAAAGGAAGTGGCCGACCGGATTCAGGCGCAGCCGGGAGGTAAGGATTACGGAGCGATTACTTTGGCGGCCGCCTATTATGCGGAACCAAAAATCGTGATGACGGTACCGCCGCATGTCTTTTTACCCGCGCCCAAGGTGATGTCGGCAGTGCTGCATTTGCAGATTAAAACCCGACCCGGTGCCGGGGCGGAAAGGATTTCGGCCGGCAGTCGGGACGCTTGCCCGGCGGATACGGAACCGGACCTTTACCCGGAACTTTCCGAACAGGCGGAAAAGTATCTTTTTCGGGTGATTGCCGCGGCTTTTGAGCAAAGACGTAAGACCCTGCTCAATGCACTCAGCAATAAGGGCATTGCTCCCAAGGAAAAAATAAAGGCGGCACTCAGCGAAATGGCGCTGCCGGAAGATATCCGGGGAGAGAGGTTGTCGCTGGTGGAGTTTCAGCAGCTAAGCGGGTTGCTGGCTGAAAAGGAATAAACTTTTTTCCCTATTGTCTTTTGCAGCAGATTATGATAAACTGTTTTTATAAAAAAAATAAATTAAGTTTTAAATAGATTTTTTGGATAATGGCGGATGCCGGGCCAAAAGCAGCGGCAGAAGCATAGTTTTCTTTTTTCGGGCAATGTACATTCGTGTGTATACCGGAGCGAAAGCGGAGAAAAGCAGACAGAAGAAGTTACCATTCAGGCAAGCATTCTGAACTTGGCAAAATACGAGCCTAGCCGAAGATCCGCATGCCTGCATGAAATCAAAAAAGGAGGCAATGATGGCTAAAAAACAATTTATTTTAATCATGACGGACAGCCAAAGGCGGGATATGATCAGCCGCTGTAACGAGCGGGGCGAGGATATGCATACGCCCTGTCTTGATCATTTGTGCGATCAGGGTTTATCTTTTCAGGCGGCTTATACCACGCAGCCGGTGTGCGGCCCGGCTCGGGCGGGGCTGTTTACCGGTACCTATCCGCATACCAACGGCATGTTGGGCAACTGCATGGCTCTGTCGCAGCAAAGCCTGACCATTGGCCAGCGCCTTAGCCGGGCGGGGATTCATACCGCCTATATCGGCAAATGGCATTTGGACGGAGGCGATTACTTCGGTGACGGGATTTGCCCGGATGGCTGGGATAAGAACTATTGGTACGATATGCGTAACTATTTGGACGAATTGGACAGTGACGAGGACAGAGCCCGCTCCCGAATGCTGGCTACGGCGCTGGAGGGCAACGGCATCAGCGAGGAGTTTACTTTTGGCTACCGCTGCACACAAAGAGCGCTTGACTTTATAGAAAAGCACAAGGATGAGGATTATTTTTTAGTTGTTTCCTATGATGAGCCGCATGATCCGTTCCTGTCACCCAAGTCATTTTATGAGCCGTTTTATCAGCCTTATTTGCAAAAACCGAATCAGCATATGGATTTTTCCAAGCTGCCGGATCATATCAAGGTATGGCATGAAAGATTTTTAGAACTTAAGGGCAGCAAAAGAGATGGCTTTTCCGTTGGTTTGCTGGGGTCGAACTCTTACATTGATTCGCAAATCGGCCGGGTCTTACAGGCAGCGGAGAAAAACGCCGAAGATGCACTGGTGCTGTATACTTCCGATCATGGTGATGCGCAAGGCTCGCACGGTATTTATTCTAAGGGGCCGGCCATGTATGAGGAAATCACCAATATTCCGCTGATTGTTCGCTGGAAGGATCGCATTGAAGCTGGAATTACTACGGAAATGCCGGTTTCGCATGTCGATGTTGTTCCGACGATTTTGGATTTTTACGGTTTGCCACAGCCGAACAGTTTGGAAGGGCAAAGTCTGCTGCCTAATCTTACCGACAAGGAAATTAGCCGGCAAAAGGAAGGCCGGCCGGTATTTGTTGAGTTTAACCGTTACGAGGTCGACCATGACGGTTGGGGCGGATTCCAGCCGGTGCGCTGTGTGGTCAAGGGTAAGTGGAAATTAACCGTCAACCTGATGACCCAGGATGAACTTTATAATTTAGAAGAAGATTATAATGAAATACACAATTTAATTGATGACCCGGCCTGTGAAGCCATTCGCAACCAGCTGCACGATTTGCTGCTTGACTGGCAGAATGACACCCGCGATCCGCTTAGAGGATATTATTGGGAGAAAAGACCATGGCGGAAAGACCGGCAAAAGGTATCGTGGAACTGCGGCGGCTACGCTAGGAGCCGTCACCGGGAGGCGGGAGAAGTTGGCGAATACGGCTACTCCACCGGGCTGCCGATTACGGAATATAACCGGAAATATTAATTAGCCCGGCTGAAAACAGAAAGGAACAAAGTGAAACCAAAAGCGAAAGATGCCGAGGTGCAAAAGCAGAGAGCGGAAGGAAAAAGCATAAGAGTGACCCGGGCGGATGTGGCTAAGTATGCCGGTGTCAGCGAAACTATAGTCTCTTATGTGATCAATAACAACCGCTATGTGGCGGCCGAAAAGCGTGAGCGCGTGGAAAAAGCGGTGGCGGAGCTGAATTATCACCCTAATGTGATTGCCAGGGCTCTGCGCAAGAAAAGCAGCCGCCAGATTCTGCTGATTGCCGATATGGTATTGGATGAATATTATGGCGAAATTTTATTCCGATTAGATCAATACGCCTATGATAAAGGCTATTTGGTGTCGCTGTGCAAATATCACAATGTTGATTCCTATTTGGCCAGAGTGGTCAATAGTCAGTTTGACGGGATTATCATTAATTCCGCCGGCTTTAAAGAAGAATATATCCGCCAGATTGCCCGCGCCGGTACACCGGTGGTATTGTTTTTAACTAAAAAATACGATCGGATTCCGGCGGGGGTGGCAACGATTGATTCGGGTCTGTATCAGGGAGTGGCGGACGCTTTGGAAAGACTTTGGCAAAAAGGCGCAAAAAATATCGTCTATTTGGCGGAACCGCTCAAAAAAAGAAACTTAAAAAAGGATATCCGGTTTTTGGCTTTTCAGGCAGTTGGCCGCCGGCACGGTCTGACGGACGGGCAAATTTTAGCGAAAACCTTTATCGGTTATGATGAGCAGCAGTGGCAGAGCCAATTTGCCGAATATTTGGTAAAGAACCGGCAAATTGACGCGATTTTTGCCAGAAATGACCGATTGGCGGCTACAGCCGCCCAAATTGCCCAAACGCTTGGCCGGAAGATTCCGGAAGATATCATGATTTTGGGCGTAGATAATTCCAGTATTTCACGGCTGATGACCCCAGGCATCACCACAATTGAGCAGCAAAAAGAAGCGATGAGTAAGGCGGCCGTTGAATTGATTGAAAGTATGAATCAAAGTGCGGGCGGGCATATGCTGCCAAGACAAGATTTGAAAAAGACATTTGCAACCAAACTGATTGAGCGGGAGAGCACGAACCGGCAGCGATAGGCGCCTGAAAAATCAGGCTTTTATCAGACAAGAAGGCAGGAATGACCGTTCAGACAAGCTATTTATAATTCACAGAAATTTAACAACTTCGTTATTTGTTTGAAACAACTTCTTGGTATTATAATCTTGTAAAAATTATCCCCCCTTTTATTTTGATAAATATAATTCTTTGAAGCCTTCCAACCGAAGGCTTCCTTTTTTTGTCCGAAAGCCCTGCCATGCGGCAAAGCCGAAAGCGTGCTTGCACGCAAAGGGGCTTTGCCATATGGCAGGGCCGGAACATGAGCGATTGACCTGCGGAGCAGGGCAAAAGCGAATGTTCCGGGGATTGCGAAGCAATCGCTTTCGGACAAAAAAGTAGTGAGCCATGCGGCAAAGCCGAAGGCGTGCTTGCACGACGGAAGCTTTTGCCATATGGCAGGGCCGGAACATGAGCGATTGACCTGCGGAGCAGGGCAAAAGCGAATGTTTTGGGGATTGCGAAGCAATCGCTTTCGGACAAAAAGTAGTGAGCCATGCGTCAAAAGCCGAAAGCGTGCTTGCACGCAAAGGGGCTTTGCCATATGGCAGGGCCGGAACATGAGCGGTTGACCTGCGGAGCAGGGCAAAAGCGAATGTTCCGGGGGTTGCGGAGCAATTCCTTTCGGACAAAAAAGTAGTGAGGTATGCGGCAAAGCCGAAGGCGTGCTTGCACGCAAAGAGGCTTTGACATATGGCAGGGCCGGAACATGAGCGATTGACCTGCGGAGCAGGGCAAAAGCGAATGTTCCGGGGATTACGGAGCAATCCCTTTCGGACAAAAAAGTAGTGAGGTATGCGGCAAAGCCGAAGGCGTGCTTGCACGCAAAGAGGCTTTGACATATGGCAGGGCCGGAACATGAGCGATTGACCTGCGGAGCAGGGCAAAAGCGAATGTTCCGGGGATTACGGAGCAATCCCTTTCGGACAAAAAAGTTATGGCCGGATTGCCCGATACAACGGATTCTGTTTTGAATTCAGCTAAGAATTATAAGGAATTAACTTTCGATGAATTAAGAAGTTTAAGTAAGGAAATGACAAAAAACTAAGAGGGGGTAACGATTTGTTACATCCTTTTGGTGTATAAATAAATATTATATTGAATAGACTTAATATTTATAGTACAATATAAAATATAAAGTAGCGAATGGAGAACGGCTAATTATGGATAAAAGGAAACATATAGGAAAAGAGAAGCAGGGAGTTATAATTCCTGCTGCCCCCAATTTATCTGAAATGGATGAAACATATTTTAGATTTATTGAAGACGTAAAGAATGAAATAAAAAATAGGAGAATCACCGCTGTACTATCTGCAAATTCAAGTATGATTTGCATGTATTGGAATATTGGACGAGCTGTTTTAGAAAAGCAGAATCAACAAGGCTGGGGTGCTAAAGTTATCGATAGAATATCTAAAGACTTAAAAGAAGCATTTCCTGATATGAATGGATTTTCACCAAGAAATATTAAATATATGCGCAAATTTGCAGACTGTTGGAGAGATTATGAAATTGTGCAACGGATCGTTGCACAATTACCATGGAGAACAAACATATCATTGTTGGATAAACTTTCTGATGGAGAAAGTAGACTGTGGTATGCTTATAAAGCTATTGAAAATGGTTGGAGCAAGGATGTTTTAGATATTCAGATTGAAACCAAACTTAAAGAAAGAACAGGCAAAGTAATTAATAATTTTTCTAATACATTACCACCAGTGGATTCTGATATGGTAGTTCAAAGTTTTAAAGACCCGTATTTATTTGATTTTTTGGGAACGGATATGCCACGCAGGGAATTAGAAATAGAAAAGAGACTTATAGAGCATATACAAAAGTTCTTATTAGAATTAGGTCAAGGGTTCGCTTTTGTTGGAAGACAAGTTCATATGGAAGTGGGAGATCAAGACTTTTATATAGATTTGTTATTTTATCATTTGAAGCTGCGTTGCTATGTGGTAATTGAATTAAAAGCTTGTGATTTTGAGCCGGGTTTTGTAAGTCAATTAACGATGTATCAGAATATAGTTGATGATATTTTGAAATACCCTGATGATAATCAAACCATAGGTTTATTGCTTGTTAAAGGTAAAAATAAAACGGTGGTAGAGTATTCTTTAGCAGGGTTTAATAAGCCGATAGGTGTTGCAGAATGGCAAAATCAATTACAAAATTCATTACCGGAAAATTTAAAGAGTAGTTTACCGTCTATTGAAGAGATAGAAAGAGAATTAGAATAAAAAAATAGAATTGTATTTGTAGTATAAGAATTTAACAGCCACTGTTTGCTAACTTGTGCAACGAGCGTTGCACAAGTATAAAAAACTAAATGATATGAATGATTAGAGAAGTAGAGTAATAGCTGCTTCTCTTTTTTACTGTATTTTTACTTTACCCAAATGCTGCTCCCGCTGGCGGGGTGGGATTCCTCCAATGAATTAGCGGGAACGGTTTTTTGTACCGGCCACGTCGCGTCGCCGGAATAATTTTCCGCCTTTAAAGTATCTAAATCCTCTTTTTTCGGCGGCAGCAGCCGAATGTTACCGCCGGCCGAAAAAAACGAAAAGGCTGGGTCTTCTGAAGTCGTCAGCGGGAAATAGCTGTTCGTACTGCCTTGGGAAGAATCGGCGGAAGAAACTGAATTTTCCGACAGATAAGCGCTAATATTGCCGGTCAGCGTGTATATATTCAGAGATTCCGGCAGATTAGCCAGAAACAGTGAAATATCGCCGACATTGCTTTGCACGGTGGCGGCGGTCAGATCCTTTTCCAAAAGAATAACACTGTTGCCGAAATCATTGATAATATACAAGGTCCCTAAAGAATCGGCAAAGTTCAAATACGAATTTCCCAGATTGGAAAATAAATCCAGACTTTCCACCGGCGCATTGGCTACGACCGAGACATTTCCTAAATCGGCGTCCAGTGAAATCAGCTGTTTGGGGGCGGACAAAACCAGATCAATATTGCCCATCAAAGATGACAGGACATAGTTATCGCTGTTTTCATATAACAGCGACGGATTGATGTCTAAGAGGGAAGTGGTTAAAGCCAGCGACTGCAAATGAAAGCCCGTAGGGACATGAACTGCTACCGAGCCACGGTAAATGCCGTCGGAAGTAATCGTGGCAATCGGCAGGGTACTTTGCTGCCGGGCCTTAGTAGTGGCGCTGATTTGCAGCAAATCAGCACTTACAAAGGCTTTAAAATCAATATCATATTCCGGTGAATTGGGGTGACGATAATCGTAAACCACCAGAATATCCTGCCGATCTTCCTCAACAAAAGAAACCGTTTCAATATCCACGGTAATACCGATTTTGGGCACAGCTGCAAAAGTCAGCTCCTGATGCCGGGTACTGATGCCTTTGGTGAACTTAATCTGAGGCAGAGGAATACTGCCGTAGACTTGTGAGTTTTGCCAATATTCGGACCAGGTCAGACCATTCTGATACAGAAAAGTGCAAAAAAGCCCGCAGGCGATGATCAGGCAGGCGGAAAAAAGAGAAAGAAAAAATAAAAAAACAGTTTTTTTGTTTTTCATCGAATGCCTCCCCGGACAAAACTTTGATTCCAGCGATAATATTTTCTGGCCAGAGCCAAAACCGTCGGAATCGCAAAAGCCATCAGCAACAGCAGCAGGCCGCCCAGTCCAATTAAAAAGAAAACATAAGCAAATAAAATCAGGGAATTATCATACAGTGCAGCCGGAATGGCAGTGACGCGAAAAGTGGTCAAATGAGTGAGCAGCAAAAAAATACCGCCTAAAAAGCCGGAAATTCCGAAAAAAACCAATACAAAAATACCAAGCCATACCAGCGCAAAGGGAATGAGCAGGAAGGCATTTAAAAACATGGCCATAAACAAATGGAAATAATTTATTCTATTCATATCAGCCCCCACATGGATAAGGAATCGCGTAACAGCATTTTTCCGGAATGGTCAAACGCGATAAACCCTTTTGCGGCAAAGTCCGGCAACGGATTTTCATACTTTTGACACTGCTGTTACTTTATTACAATTTTAACAAAAATACTTTAAAAATCAAGCGCAATCAGCTTAGAAAATGATTAGGAATAAAATAAGCTCCGCCGAACCGAAACCATTGCTTTTTCAAGCTTTGCCGAATCCGATGCCGGCTTTCTTTGTCTAAACATTGAAAACAGTCGAAAAGGATTAAGATTTGCTGTGAGAATTAACCGAATTTTTATAGCAAAGCCAGTGGCGGTATGATATACTAAGGCCATTCCCTTAACCGGTGAAAGGCTTTCTTGGGGCGCTTGCCAGGAAACAGGCAGGAAGTTTTGCTTTCGGCGGCCGGTTAAGAGAAGGCTTGACCAAGATAGATGACGGTTCAGATAAGCTTTTTCAGATCTGCTTGTCCGAACTGTGGCAGAGTAAGTTAAGAAAGGAAGAATATGAATCAGGCAATTAACAGCGGAGCGGTTTTTTTAGGCGGTTTGCTTTCCTTTTTTTCACCCTGCATTTTACCGGTGCTGCCGGTTTATATCGGCATTTTATCGGATGAAAGCGGGCGGGGAAAAAGTTTGGCGATTGGCCGTTTAAAAATCCAAACCGGCAAATTGATTAAAACAATATTATTTGTTCTCGGCATTTCCGTTACCTTTTTGATGTTGGGCTTTGGCGCCGGGGTACTGGGGCAGCTTTTGCAGGGCAAATATTTTTATCCGGTGGCCGGCGGCGTGGTAGTGCTGCTGGGACTTCATCAGGTCGGCGTTTTGAAGCTGAACTTTTTGGAAAGAGAAAGAAAACTGACGATGAAAAGGAGCATCGGCAATGAATATCTGTCGGCTTTTCTGCTGGGACTGCTCTTTAGTTTTGGCTGGACGCCCTGTATCGGGCCGATTATGTTTTCGGTGCTGGCGCTGTCCTCAGCCGGCGGTCAGGAAATCCGGTCGGTGCTTTTGATGCTGATTTATGCGGCCGGAATGATGATTCCCTTCTTTGTTATCTCGGTTTTTTCCGATATTTTTCTGGGAAAAATCAGCGGCCTGCGGAAGCACCTGCCGCTGTTTAAAAAGCTGGGCGGCGGGCTGATCATTTTTATGGGAATCCTGTTGATGAGCAACGGTTTGAATCAAATCACGGCCTATCTGCAAAGGTGGTTGTATTAGACGCATACTTTTATGAACCAAGAGAAAGTCCCGGACAGGATGCCGGGATTTGGAAGTTTAGACTTACTGAAAAGGAGGAACTTTATGAAAAAAACATGGATCAAATATTTCAGCGTTTTGCTGGCGGTTATGCTGTTTACGGCATGCGGCGGTGAAAATGGAAAAAATACCGAATCGCAAGCAAACAGCGGTCAGGAAAAAGCAGCAGACCAGAGTTCGGAGACAACAAATACTGACCGGCAGGAGGCGGCAGAGAAGGAAAGCGGCAAAGCCAAAAATAAGGGTGTAGCGGCGCCGGATTTTACCTTAAAGGATATGAACGGCGAGGAAGTTTCGCTGAGCAGCCTGCAGGGCAAAAAGGTGTATTTAAAGTTTTGGGCATCCTGGTGCCCGCCGTGCCGCAAAAGTATGCCGTCTTTAGGTGAACTGGCGGCGGAAGAACGGGATTTTGAGATTTATACCATTGTCGCGCCGGGTTTTAGCGGTGAGCAGTCGGCAGAAGATTTTAAGAGCTGGTATGACGAGCAGGGCTACTCCAAGGATATTCCGGTTCTGTTTGATGAAACCGGAGAAGTTATGCAGGCTTATCGAATCAGTGCTTTTCCGACCAATGCTTTTATCGGCAGCGACGGTGTTTTGGTGTCGATAATGGCCGGAGCGACGGGAAAGGAATTTATTAAAGAAAAGATGGAGGACATTCAGTAGCAGGCAAATGCCGGAAAGGATGGGATAAGATGAAGCGATATTTGGCACTGGTGCTGGTGTGGGCGATCCTGACCGGCTGCGGTTCTATGGAGTTGCCGCAGGATAAGGCCAAGACCTTGCAGCCCAAAGAAACAACCGAAAGCGGACAGCCGGCGGATACAAAGCAGCCGGACGAGAAGGCGGTGGAAGAAAAAACGACAGCGGGCGAAAGCAATAAAACTGCAGCGGAAAAGACAGAGGAGACCAAGCCGGAGCCTGTGCCGGAGCAGAAGGGCGAGCCGGAAAAGGCGGAAGAAAAGGAACCGGCAAAAACCGGTCCGGCGGAAACGGAAACCTCCGGTGAAACGGAAAACAAGAAGAAGGAACCGGTTAAAAATACCGGACCGGAAATTGTCAACCAATTCAGTAATCAGACCGAATATAACCCGCCGATTACTATGGAGGAATTAAGTACGGAGGCTCAATCCTGGAGTTTTAAACGCAATAAAGAGCATCTGCCGGTTACGGGCTATTATCAATTGGATTTGGCCAAGTACGGCGCATATTATTTGGGGAATACCGAGGAAAAGGTGGTTTATCTGACCTTTGATGAAGGCTATGAAAACGGCTTTACACCGGCGATTTTGGATACCTTAAAAGAAAAGCAAATCAAAGCCGCCTTTTTTATCACCGGCTCTTATTTAAAACATAGTCCGGAGTTGGTTAAAAGAATGAAAGAGGAAGGACATGTTGTCGGTAACCACTCGCAGACGCATCCGGATTTTACCACTCAGACCGATGAGCAGGTCATTGCTGAGGTTAGTCAGGTTGCAGATAAGTTTAAAGAAGTGGTCGGCACGGAAATGGATCCGTTTTTCCGCTTTCCCAGCGGCCGGTATAGTGAAAAAGATTTGTACATCGTGCGCAAGCTGGGCTTTCGCAGTATTTTCTGGAGCATGGCCTATAAGGATTGGGATACCAAGGATCAGCCGGGGAAGGACTATGCCTATCAGCATGTAATGGCCAATTACCATCCCGGTGTGGTTATCCTGCTGCACGCGGTCAGCAGCTCCAATACCGAAGCGCTGGCGGATATCATTACCGGTTTGGACGAAGCGGGGTATCGCTTTGGCAGTTTATATGAATTGGAATAAATACAGCAAAATAGGAAGTTCGGACTGCTTTTTTCCCCGATTGCGGGAGAAAGGCAGTCCGAACTTTAATTTTTTTTCCGGTCGTCACCGATAATTTCTATTTCCAACCAGTCAAAATCAACGCTTTCCATAAATTGGTCGGGATAAAAGCGGGTGACGATGAACCGGGTCAAATCCGCTTCATTTTTCGGCAGCCAAATCGGCCGGGCAATATCCAAAGCCAGTGCGAAATCATTTAACGCCGCCCGTACCGTCCGGGCGGAATCATCGGTCAGCGCCGTATCCAAAACCGCATCGCGGATAATTTTATGATGTTTTATCAGTTTTCCCCATAGTTTAAGCATAATAAGTTTTTCCCTTATGATATCTAATTGTTGCAAGGTGCTATAAATAATTCGACACTAGCGAAACTCCGCTTCACATTCCTGCCGGTCAGAGCAACTTTTTGCGTCTGCCGATGATAGCGCGGCAGATAGTCCGCTGGCAAAGCAAGCCGCCGCCGTGGAAAATCGAATCAAATCGAATCAATCAGCCAAGTGTCGTGCCGCATTAGCTGACAAAAACTGTCAGATAAAAATACATACCGCAGAAAAAAATGAGCATCAGTAAAATAATTTGATTAAAGCTAAACTCCATTTGCCGGAGCTTCTTAAACAGCGAAATACGATGGTAGAGAAAGCGGTAAAAGAGATAGCAGGCCGCCGCACAGGCCAGATAAACCCAGAGCTTATGCAGATAATCGCCCGCGGACAGGTCTTTGCGCACGCCAAAGAAAAAGTCGGTCAGCACCGGTCCGAAAACTCCGCCTAAGAAAGTGGCAAGCGACAGAACCAAAAGCACCAGCGTTTGATTCCAGGGGAGCCGCTCGCTCGTTACCGGCGTGTCCGGCCGCCGAAAAATATTGGCGTATTTGACAAAAGAAGAAAGTGTTCCCAAATTGATAATCAGCATTAAGATTGAAAAATAAGCAATCTCCGCACCGCCCTTGGCAATCAGGTACTTAGAGTAAGAGCCGCTGAACAGCGGTGCACCGGTGATCCCCAGCATGGCCACCAAAGTAGCGGCTGCGGCGGCCGGCTGCTTTTGAAAAAAGCCCTTGATTTGATATAAGTTTCGGGTATGGTATTCCTCGACCATGATGCCGGCGGTTAAAAACAGGGTTGATTTAAAGACGGCATGATTGATTAAATGATAAAAAGCGCCGTAATAGCCGTATTTTGTTCCCAGAGAAATGCCCAGCATCATCAGGCCGACTTGACTGACGGTATGGTATGCCAGAATCAGTTTGATATCGGTTTGACTCAGAGCCAGAATAAATCCGGCAATGCAGGTCAGTGCCCCCAGTACCAGATAGATTTGTCCGACCGGAATGACCGGGGAAAATATGGCGCTGACCCGGACAAAAAGAAATAAGCCGCCTTTGATATAAATGCCGGATAAAACCGCCGACACGACCGAGGGTGAAGCCGGCGAGCCGTGAGCCTTGGGCAGCCAACTAAAGAGCGGCAGTACCGCTGCTTTCAGGCTAAGGCCGGTGGCAATCAGGGCAAAGGGCAGGTAAAGCGCCTGCGGCCGCGCAAATTGCGGAATCTGTTCGCTTAGCAGGTCAATATCCAAAACCCCGAAATAGCGGTACAAAACGCCGATACCAAACAGAAAGAAGGAAGCGGCGGTAAAATTGGTAAACAGATAAATAATGCCGTCATAAATCGAGCGGCTGTGTTTTTTAAAAACAATCAAAATGCTGACAATAATGGTCGAAGCCTCAATCAGAACGAAAATATTAAATAAGTCATTGGACAGGAAAAAAGCACAAATCAGACCTTCCAGCATAAAGTAGAGCAGACGGAAGAGCGGGTCAAAATAAGTCTTGCGGCAGCTGAATACAATCATATTGGTAAATAAAAATACCGTCAGGACAATTAGGACCGCCGAAATCGGGTCGGATTTGAGAGAAATACCGACACCCAGAGGATAGCCGCCCAGAACTTCCAGCCGAATATCCTCGGCTTTGACCGCCAAAAAGTTTTGTGCCGCCAGAAACAAAAGCACAAGCTGAAACAAAAGCGCCGGAATGACGGCTTTTTTTAAGGGCAATAAATAAGCGGCTACGCCGAATAAAATCGGCAGCAGTACCAGCCAAAAAAGAGCGATGGTCATTCTTTTTCCTCCTTCCGCTTTAAGGCGACTTTTGCCCAGTTGGTTGTCCCGTAGTGATAATATAGGCTCATAAACATGGTCAGGCCAACGGCAGTGATGGAGACGCCGATGACGATGGAAGCAATCATCAGTGCCTGCGGCAGCGGGTCAGCCATGGAAGGAAGCGCTGCGCCTGTCTCAAGCATCGGCGGAATCGCACCGTTTTGATGATGGGCGCTTAAAAAATAAAGAATAATCGCCGACTGCATGATAGCAAAGGAAATAATGGATTTTACGATATTGCGCCGGGCAATCAAACCGTAAATACCGATAAAAAATAATAAAAAAGCAATAATCATGCCCATATGAGTTCTCCTTAGTTGTGATCGATTTAACGGCCTTTTTGGGGACTAAACTGGGGGCTTCCTCCGAGCAAAATAGCTGGGCTTCCCAACGGTTTGCCCGGGGAAAAGGACATAACCCCTTTAGCCGGTCAGCTGCCATCGGCTTTCCGGCCTTTTGCCCTAGTTTGCTTCAAACAGCGTAAAGCGGAAGAAAATGATGGTCAATCCGCAAAAGACTTTGGCGCCGATTAATAGATTCATGCCCATTAAATAAGCGGTTTTTACGGCCGGCGGGAAAACGCCCAAAAGCAAAAAGGAATAAAACACCGCCGAAAGCACCAGCAAGAGATAAAACACCTTTTCCAGACGGTTTAAGCGCGCCAGGGAAAGCGGCAGCGAGCTGTCGGCGAAAAAACGGACGATAAAGGCGCCGGCTAAGACCGCTCCGCCCTGAAAGCCGCCGCCGGCACGGAGATGGCCGTTAAAAATAATATACAGCCCAAACATCATAATGGCCGGATAAATCAAATCAAGCGTATTGTTGACAATTTTAGAGGATGTGTTCATTCATGATCTCCTTGGTGCCGGGAAAAGTAAAAAACTGCAATAACCGAGCAAAACAGCAGCATGGTTTCAAATAAGGTAGCAAACAGCCGGTAGTCCAAATAAACTGCGGTGACAGCATTTTCCGCACCGGTACCGGCCAGCGCATGAGTCAGATAATATTCCCGAATCGAAGCCGAAGCAGGATAGCCGGTTCCGAACCAATCCTGCTGACCGTAGAAAATCACAAAAACCACAAAAAACAAGAGAAAAAGTCCAACCGCTATCCGCAAAGTATTTTTAGGAAACATCTTGACTCCTTTCCTCTACCTCCACAAACTGAAGCGGCTCTTCCGGAAAGCTTTGCTCCAGATATTTTTTTAAGGCGGAAAAATGATAATTGTCCTTTAGTCCGTAGCAGCGGATTTCCTCGTTGGTGTGATGAATAAAGATATCAAAGTCATGATCGGATAAAATCACCTCCGGCGGGAGCTCGGTCATGGTTATTTCCATTTGAAAATCCAGAACCTCATAGGCAAAGCGACGGATTTGCTGCTCGATTTGCCGGCGCAGATAAGGTACGCCGCCGTTAGTCGTATCGGTTTTATAATATAAAATAAAGACCTGGTATTTTTTTAAAGCCACCAAAAACAGAATTGTTGACAGCGTACAGCCGATGATGGCTTCGGTGATGGCCACGTCAGCCGCTCCGTAGAGCAGATAAATCAGGGAGGAGATCAGGGAATAAACGCCCAAATAAATAACCGCATGACGCAGAGCATGGGTATGAATTGCCCCCAGTGCCAGCCCGACCAGTAACAATAACAAAATCATCTGAATCAAAATCAAACTGTCATTTATCATTTGCTGCCTCCTTGGCCGGCGTTTTCAGCAGATTCGCCGAGCGAGCGAGCGTATGTGTTACCAGCGGATTTAAAAACAGGAAAAGGAATAAAACCGTCAGCACCTTTAAACTGGCTGCCTGAAAGCCCAGATAAACCATCAGTCCCAGACCGAGGCAAAGAAAGCCGATGGTATCAAAAAAAGAGGACAGGGTAATATTGATGAAAAAATCATTATTTTTCCACATCCCATAAGTACCGATTGCCAAAAAGATAAAACCGGCTGCAAAAATGAGATAACTCAGCATCTCCTGCATTATACATTTCCTCCTTTATCCTTGTCGATATACCGGGCGATAAACATAACGGAAATAAATCCTAACAGCGCGTAGACCAGAGCAATATCAATCAGATAATAAAGTCCGGTCCGGACGGAATAAAACAAAATAATCAAAACAATATGCACCGAAAAAAGATTAAAACCCAGCAGCCGGTCCCAAATCGAGGGCCCTTTGATGATCTTGCCTAAATGAAACAGGCTGGAAATAACCAGTCCCAGCAGAAATAAATTAAGCATCGGTATCCCCTTTCATCAGCAGCGTTTCAAACGGCTCGGCAATTTGGCGGTAAAGATTTTCTGGATTTTGACCGATGGCGCCGATACACAGCACAATATAATGATCCGCCGTCAGTTCGACCGACACCCGGCCCGGGGTCAGGGTAATGGAATTGGCTACAATGGTACGCAGCCATTCATTTTTTAACCGGCAGGGAAGAATCGCCAGCACTGGCGCAACATCGTTTTGCAGAATCAGCCGGGCGGTGAAAAAGCCGGACTTTGCAATCTGAGCCAGCAGCAAAAAGGGATAGCGCCAAAGCACGGACAGAGGAACCGAATGGGAAGGGGAAGAAGGTCCGGCCAGAAAACGCCGGTAGAGAAAATTGACAAACAGCGCCAATAGAAAGCCAATCAGTATTTTATCCCAGGCAAAGGAGTTATGCAAAGCGCACCAAAAAAAAGTACAAAATAAAATTAAATACCGTGTTTTGCTTGATTTTATCATAAAGCCTCCTTCTATGCTTTCTAAGTTTAACAGAAAAAGCAATTTTTTTCAATCCTTAGATATTGGGATTTTACAAAAAAAGAGCAAGCAATGGATAGCGCTTCTTTCTCCGATATTTTTCTGGCAATACCAATTAGTTTGTGATATACTTAAAAAAAACTTATAGTTTAGGAAAGCTTTTTGGTTGTATCATGCATAAATACCTGCTTGCCTGAACTGTAGTCACGAAAACGGAATCGCATAAATGGCCGGGTATAAGACGGCGAGGCGGAGTCGGGAAAATTGCGGAAAGTAAAAGGAGAACAGGATTATGAAGATGGATTTGGTAAAGGATATTTTTTTAGAGCCGGAAAAGTATATTGACCGGGAAGTAACCATCGGCGGCTGGGTGCGCAGTATTAGAGCCAATAATAACTTTGGCTTTGTCGTCTTAAACGACGGTACCACCCTGCAGACAATTCAGATTGTGGTCGGTGCGGAGCTTCCTAATTATCAGGAAATTACCCGGCAAAACGTCGGCGCGGCTCTTATTGTCACCGGTAAACTGATCGCTACCCCGGAGGCGAAGCAGCCCTTTGAAGTGCAGGCGGCAAGCGCCCTGGTGGAAGGCGAATCCACGCCGGATTATCCTTTGCAGAAGAAGCGGCACAGCTTTGAGTTTTTAAGAAGCCTGGAGCATTTGCGGATGCGGACCAATACCTTTATGGCAGTCTTTCGGGTGCGCTCGCTGATGGCTTTTGCCATTCATAAGTTTTTCATGGAGCGGGGCTTTGTTTATGTCCATACGCCAATTATCACCGGAAGTGATGCCGAAGGAGCGGGCGATATGTTCCGGGTCACCACCCTGCCGATTGATAATCCGCCGATGGAAAACGGCAAGGTCAATATGAAAGAGGACTTTTTCGGTAAGCCCGTTAATTTGACGGTCAGCGGTCAGTTAAATGTTGAGCCTTATGCGCAGGCTTTCCGCAATGTTTATACCTTTGGCCCGACTTTCCGGGCCGAGCGCTCCAACACCACCCGGCATGCCGCCGAGTTTTGGATGATTGAGCCGGAAATGGCATTTGCCGATTTAAATGACAACATGGAAGTAGCGGAGGCGATGATTAAGTTTATTATCCGCGATTTACTGGAAAATGCGCCGGAGGAAATGAAGTTCTTCAACGAATATGTTGATAAGGGCTTGCTGGAAAGACTGAATCTGGTGGCTGGCAGCGAGTTTGGCCGCGTTACTTATACCGAGGCGGTTAAACTGTTGCAGGAAAGCAAAGAAAGCTTTGAATATCCGGTTTATTGGGGCTGTGATTTGCAGACCGAGCACGAGCGTTATTTGACGGAAAAGATTTTCAAGCGACCGGTGTTTGTAACCGATTATCCGAAAGAGATTAAGGCCTTTTACATGAAGCTGAATGAGGACGGCAAAACCGTAGCGGCGGCAGATTTGCTGGTTCCGGCCATCGGTGAGATTATCGGCGGCAGCCAGAGAGAGGATGATTATGACGAACTGCTGCGCCGGATTCGGGAAAAGGGCTTAAATGAGGAAGAATACGGCTGGTATTTAGAACTGCGCAAATACGGCAGCACGCGCCATGCCGGCTATGGCCTTGGCTTTGAGCGGATGTTGATGTATGTGACCGGCATGAGCAATATCAGAGACGTAATCCCCTATCCGCGGACGACCGGCTATTGCCTGTAAATCACGGCAGAAGAGCAGAAAAAGAGGAAAAGAAAATGAACAAAGAACCGGAAAATATAACGGAAGAGCAAACTCCTGCGGCCGCATCAAAGCGCCCGGCAAAAGCGGCTCGAATTGCCCTATATGCGGCAGCGGGTCTTATTTTGCTGCTGGGGTTATTTGTTTCTGTTTTGCAGTTTAATACCTTTCCGGTCAAAGAGCAAGCCGGCCGGGGGCTAAGCGATTATTTTGCCGAAAATGATGCGCTCAGCCGGCTTTCTGCGGCGGAGCAGGGTTTTGCTTTGCAAATCCCGCTGGTGCGGATTGATGAAGAACTGACGAGGCAAGCGCTGACCACGGAAAAAAATGTGTATAATTTGGAATTTGACGTGGCGGCGGGCAAAGCAATGATTAATTATAAAGTACAGGGATTTTATATTCCTGTGCTTTATTCGCTTGTACCGGCGGAGGATGAGGCGCTTATTACCTACCGGCTGCAGCCGAAAGCCTTGGGGAAGCTGGGTTTGCCTTTGCCGGGAGGGCTGTTTAAAGCTTTAAATCTGATGCTGCAAACGTCGCTGCCGAAAGGGCTTCCGATTCCGGATGCAGATTTTCAGCGCTATGGCTGGGAGTGCAGCGGCTGGCGGCAGGAGGAAACGGCGGTTACGGTTGAGCTGGGGCTGGCGGCGCAGGGTTTGGATGAAATTCTGATGGAGCTGAAAAGCCTGCCGGAAAATGAGGTGAAATATATTTTTGAAACCGGCAGCGCAAGGCAGAAAAAACTGGTGAGCCTTCTGGCTTCCTATCCCGCTTCGGCGGCTGAATTGAAAAAGGATTTGGCAGCTTCTTATTTTGCGAAAGATTCTCTGTTTAAAGAACTTTTACTGCTGATGAATGCGGAACTTTTAGAAAAGACTTTTGTCCGCTATCCTTTTCTGGCGGGTAAATATTCGGCGGATGAGCTGCTGGAAGAGCGGAGCGATTTAATTGCGCAGTCGATCAGCCGCTATGGCCGGGAGCTTCTCAAGACAGCGCATGCTTGGATGGAAACCTCCGGCGGAGAGTTTTATAATAGCGGCTATCCTTTCCTGAAAAAAAGTTTGCGGACGGTAAGCGTGGCCGATGTGATTACGGCCTGGAATCTGCCGATTTCCGAAAGCATCAGCCGCCGCCTGCATTTTGGACTGGATATGGCAGATAAGAAGCCGGCAGTGCTTTATATTGTTGATGCCGCCAGCTATATTGTCATCAAGGAAGACAGTTATTTTGTGGCCGATGAGCAAACCTATCTGGCCCGCTATCAGCGGGATGTTCCCCCGGCCGGAGAACTGACGCGGGACAGTGCCGTTTGGCAGGCGATTTGCGATAAACTCAAAGCCAGCTTTAAAACCGAGGAGTTGTTTATTCGCTATATGAAAGATGACGGCAAAGATGCCTTTGTTTTGCTGTCTTTTCTGGAAAAGCCGCAGGATGTGCAGGCGGTTGCTTTTTCTAAGATCAATGATCAATGGCTGCCGACTGCCAGCAATTTTAAAAACATTCAGGAACTGCAGGCACAGGATGCCGCCTTTAATTTGAACTTATATACCGACAGCTATGAGGATCCAAAGCTGATTTATATTGATGCCGATGCTTTGGAAAATATTGAGGAGGAGTTGTCTTATGCCGGGAAACTGCCGGCCGGAGTCAAGCCGGTTTATTATTCCTATAAGGATAAGTATATTTATCTCAAGCTTTCGGACGGAGCGGAATATTTAATGACCACCTATCATCAGTACCTGGATAAGATTTATACCCGGGAAGCTGCCATGACGCTGTTCGGTGAGATGCTGCCGCAGATTATCCTGTTACAGGAGCCGCCGATGGAGGCGGCTGTGCCGGATCAGCCGGATAAAGAAAGCGGGGAAAGTTCCAAACAAAGCAAGTAGGCAGTCTATGCAATGATTTAGATCACACGCGGCCGGGAAATCAAAATCGACAGGCTTTATGACAAAAGGAAGTGAAACCGGCATTGCCGGCGGAACTTTGTGCCAATGGGAATGGCCGCGTATTTTAATAGGAAGAAAAGCAAGGAAGGAGGACTTTATCAATGGAAAAAAGAATCGGTATTTTAACCAGCGGCGGTGACTGTCCGGGACTGAACGCGACTATTCGCGGCGTGGCTAAGGCGGCGTATGGATTGATGGACTGTACGATTATCGGCATTGAAAACGGCTATAAGGGTCTGATAGAAGGCAAGTGGCGGGAGATGACGCCCCGGGATTTTTCCGGGCTGCTGACGCTGGGCGGTACCTTTTTGGGCACGGCCAGAACACCCTTTAAAAAAATGCGGGTGATTGAAGAGGACGGAGTGGATAAAGTCAAAGCGATGGTGGAAAACTACCGGAAATTAAAGCTGGATTGTTTGGTGACTTTGGGCGGCAAGGGAACGCATAAAAACGCTAATTTGCTGGCGGAAGAGGGATTAAATGTAATCGGTCTGCCCAAGACGATTGATAATGATATTTACGGCACGGACGTAACTTTTGGCTTTCAGTCGGCGGTTGATATCGCGACCGAGGTGATTGACCGGATTCATACGACAGCCGATTCGCATGACCGGGTAATGGTGATTGAGATTATGGGCAATAAGGTCGGCTGGTTGACGCTGCACGCCGGTATGGCCGGCGGGGCGGATGTAATTCTGCTGCCAGAAATTCCTTACAGCATTGAATCGGTGATTGCAGCAATTGAAAAAAGAACCAGAGAGGGTAAGGATTTTACGATTATCGCGGTAGCCGAGGGCGCAAAGACCAAGCAGGAAGCGGCCATGAAAAAAGAGGACTTTGAAGCCTATCGGAAAACTTGGGGTTATCCGTCGGTTGCCTATTTTCTGATGGATGAGCTGAATAAAAAGAGCCGGTTTGAAACCAGAGCCTGTGTGCCGGGGCATCAGCAAAGAGGCGGTTCGCCTGCGCCCTATGACCGGGTGCTGTCGACCAATATCGGCGCTTACGCCGCTAAGCTGATTAAAGAGGGAACTTACGGCGTAACGGTGTCGGTTCGCAATAATGAATATGTTGCTACTCCGCTGCGGGAAATAGCGGGTAAAACCAAGAGTGTCAATCCGGATTCGACGATTGTGCGCAATGCCAGATTGATTGGGATTAAGTTTGGAGATGAGTAGATGAAAGGGGTAGCCGATACCTTATTTATTCCGCTGACGGCGCGAATTTATGTATCGAAACGTTTTCCGGAGTATTTTTATGACCAGATGGCGCTGTCTTTGCAGGAGCATTTGCCGGATGATAAGATTGAACAAACTTCGACTGAATATATGATGATGGCTTCCGTAGCCAGATATTACAATTTGGATCAAATGACCAGGGACTTTATCAGCCGGGCGGCCGGGCCGTGCAATATCATCAATTTGGGTGCAGGACTGGAAACGGCTTATTTCCGGATAAAAAGTGAGACGGCTGTTTTTTATGAGATTGATTTACCCGAGGTGATTGCCGGCCGCCGTCAGGTGCTGGGCGAGCAGGCAAGAGAAGTGCTGACCGGCGGCGATTTGTTTCGGCCACAGGAGTGGGCGCAAGGAATCAATACCGTCTGGCCCAGTCTTTTGATTGTGTCGGGGGTGTTTCAGTATTTTCATAAGACCGATATTTTGCGGCTGATTGGAGAGCTGAAAGCGCTTTTCCCGCGGGGCGAGTTAATTTTTGACGCGGCCAATCAAACCGGACTGCGCTATGCCAACCGCTACGTCAAAAGAACCGGCAATGCTTCGGCTGAGATGTATTTTTATGTCAACAGCGGCCGCCAGTTCGGTGAAGAAGCAAAACTCAGGCTGATTGACGAGCGCCCGTTTTTTACCGCGGCCAGACAGCAGCTAAAGCAGAAACTTCGCCTTTTTACCCGGATAGCCATGGCGGTGACCGATTATACCGGCCGGGCGCGGATTTTTCATTATGGGTTGGGGTAGCGGAACAAAGGGGGAAATCAATAAAAATATATTGGAAAGGAGCGTATGATGGAGAATGTAAATGTTACCATTGAGATGGATAAAGAAATGAAGCAGCAGGCAGACGAGTTATTTCAAGATTTAGGTTTAAATTTATCCAGCGCTGTCATCATTTTTATAAAACAGGCGCTCAGAGAACAGGCGATTCCTTTTGTAGTATCAAAAAATATGCCTAATGCAGAAACGATAGAAGCGATTGAAGAAACAAGAAGTATGTATAATGTCCCTAATAAAAAAACGTATGCTGCGTTTCGAGATTTTATGAAAGAGATGGAAAATGAAGAAATATAAAATTTTTCCGTCAAATAAATTTAAAAAAGACTATAAATTAGCTGAAAAGCGAGGATATGATTTAAACTTGCTCGAGAGGGTGGTTACGACGATTTCCGAGGGCAAAATATTGGATAAAAAATATAAAGACCATACCTTATCAGGAAAATATGAAGGTTGTAGGGAATGTCATATTGCTCCGGACTGGCTTTTGATTTATGAATTAAGGGAAGAAGAACTGATACTGTATTTAATGCGCACAGGTACGCATAGCGATTTATTTGTATGAGCAAAAGCCGCTAAAAATGTTAGGAATTTAACATTTTTAGCGGCTTTCTTATCGGTTGGGGTAGTGGAACAAGTAGGATTTTCTGCGACAATAAGTTCAGATAAGCGCACCGATAATTCGTTTGCAGCGAATTATCGGTGTTTTCTTATTGCATATATCTCCGTTTGCGGATGTCGCTGCCGAAGAACAGAAGCGGCTCATATTCGCCTAAAATCCGGGAGGTAATACGCTCGGAGTAAACCTGGGACAACTGACTGATTGAGAAATTGGTGGAAATAACCGTACATTTTTGCTCGTTAATCCGCCGGTTGATGGTTTGAAAAAGGTCGGACTGGGTCACGCTGGAAATCACTTCTGTACCCAAATCATCTAGAATCAGCAAATCACATTCATATAAAGATTCCAAAAAGTCGTAATCAACCGTTTCCTCGCCGTGGTGAAAATGATATTTTTCAAAAAAGCCGAAAAATTCGGGAGCGGACAAATAAATCACAGAAAAGCCATTGTCTAAAACTTCTTTGGCAATGCAGCTGCACAAAAAGCTCTTGCCGAGACCGGAAGGGCCGTGCAGCAAAAGATTGCGGCTTCCTGTTCCGAAATCAGCGGCGAACCGGCGGCAGACGTCAAGAATTGTCCGCATATTCTCCCGCGGACTGATGCCGTATTCCGGGTCGGTCGCCTCATCATAAACGGTAAAGGAAAAGGCCGCAAAGTTATGGCGTTTTAGGGTCAGGATTAAATTCGACTGCTGGTAGGCCCGCTTGATAAAGGCTTTTTTCAGGCAGGCACAGGCGCTTTGATCCGGTAAAAAGCCGGTATCCCGGCAATCGGGACAATCATAAACCGGTTCCATAAAATCGGCCGGCAGCGCATGCGTCTGCAAAAGAGCAGCCGTGCGGTCAGCGGTTTGGCGCTGTAAGGCGGCTAATTCTTCGGTAAATTCCGCTTTTTTTTGAGGCGAATCCATTGTTTCCTGAACCAGTGCGGCAGTTCGCTCGGCTAACCGGCGGCGTAAGGCTGCTATTTCCGGAAGTTCTTTCCGAATCTGTTCATGCCGCTGATCCGTGATGCGTTGATTGCGCTGTCGTCGTTCGGCCAGTTCCTTTAGGGCTTCCTGTAAATATTTTTCGCGTAAGTTCATTGTTCCGACTCCTTTTTTTGAATCCGCATGGCGAGAGCTTTCTTTTCAATTGCGTCATAATCTTCGCGGCGCTGAGTATAGTTGTTAAAAGTCGTGGTTTTGACTGCGGCGGCCTGTTTGGTGCTGCGGCCGGCGGCAGTTTGGGTCGGCGCTTTTTTCGGCTTATTGGCTTCGGCCTGGTCAACCTGTTCCCGGCTGAGGAGTTGCTTTTCTTTCCAGGCCTTTAAAATGCTGTCTGTATAGTTTAGCTCGGGCTTGCCGGCCTGCAAAATGGTTTTTTCACAGGCATAAACAATCAAATCCATAGGCAGCTGGTAGTTCTTGAGCCACTTGTCAATCATTTTGATTTGAGCCGGAATCGGGGCCAGATTATAAATACCGTAAGCTTTCAGCACTGTATAATAATAGCTGGGGTAAGAAGCCAGGTAGTCTTTAGCCTGTTCGACAGTTTCAATTTGCTTTTCATGCCAGTCAATTGCTATTTTTTCAATATAACTTAAATGGGTATGATTTCTTTCCGCGCAGTGTTCAATCAGGAAATAAATCAGAGTATCGCTCATCTTCAGCCAATCCTTTAAACCAAATAAAATATGGAGATCATTTGGTGTCAGATTTTTTTTGAGCAGTGTTTGCGTGTAAAAAATTAACTGGTCGCCGTCTTTATTTTTGGCAAAATCCTCAATTAGCTCAGCCGAATAGGCCGGCCTATGTTCAGCCGGTCCGGCGGCCGGCGCCATAACTGGCGTGGCTGTATCAGCTGTGGCCGGTTTAGCGACCGGCGAATAAACTTCTGACACCAAATCATCCGGTTTTTTAGGCGCGGTCAAACTTTCCTCTGAAACCGAGTTTGCTGCCTGGCTGGCGAAAAAGTCTGGCTGCGCTTCGGCAGGAACTGCAGTAGTTGCACTTTTCTGCACTTCCGAGGGAAGAGGATTAGACTGTGCCGGGAAAAGCCCGGATACAGCCGGCGCAGACAAATCAATCCTGTCAGCGGCAATGACGGCAGTATGGTCATTAAAATCCGGACCGCCGCCTGCGGTATGACCGGAATGTTCCGGACGGCAAAGGCTTTCGGCTGCCGGGGGAGTAATCTCCGGCAGAGCGACGGAGAGGTACTTGCCGTCTTTTGTTTCGGACAGCAAAAGGTTTTCCTTTGTCAGATGGCGAATGGCTCGGAAAATATCGGTTTCGGTCAGATTCAGGCGGTCGGCAATTTCGTCCAAATCAAGATATTCATAATTGTGATTAAATTGATAGAGCAAAAATAAATAAACCTTAATCACCGTGCTGCTCATCTTGGACATGGATTCCAAAATAAAGGAATCCGGAACGGGAGTAAAACGGTGACTTGTGGGTAACATACGAATCATAGGATTTCCTTTCCTTGCGCCAGCAAAAAAGCAAAACAAATGAAATCCCTTTTCCCTGGCGGGAAAGAGATGTTTTTCTCAAGTCTGATATTAGAATAAACAGACGACAGAAAATACGCCGTGTGTATTCTGTGGATAACTCGGCAAAAAATACTGTTTTGCCGGTTTTCAAATTTCGAACATGTGGAAAAAGGAAGAAATCCTTTAAAATAAAGGGATGTAATCAAAAAGTCAAGTATTTAAAGGATTTTTCCTGTGTTCAATCTGTTGACAACTCTGTGGATAATGTGGAAAACTAAAAGGATAACAGTGCTTCGCCAACAAAATAAATGTCTCCCGCGCCCATGGTTATCAACAAGTCGCCAGGCTCAGCGTGTTCCAGCACAAAGTTTTCGATTTCGTCAAAAGATTCCAAATAATAAGCGTTCGGATTATGAACAGAAATAGCGTCCGCCAAATCTTTGGAATGGATGCCGTAAGTATTTTTTTCACGGGCGGCATAAATATCGGCTAAAATCAGGAAGTCCGGTTTTTGCAAAACCGAAACAAAGTCATCGAACAGGAGCTTGGTCCGGGAATAGGTATGCGGCTGAAAAATCAGCCACAGCCTTTTATGCGGCAGCTTTTCGGCAGCCTGCAAGGTGGCGGCGATTTCCTCCGGATGGTGAGCATAATCGTCGTACACGTCGATTCCGGCAAAGCAGCCTTTTTTCTGAAAGCGCCGGTCGGCACCGTGAAACTCGGCTAAGCCGTTTTGGACGGCGGTAAAAGGAATCCCCAGTGTATCGGCGGCGGCGATGGCAGCCAGCGCGTTGGACACATTATGCCTGCCAAATACCGACAGCTGAATATGCCCCAGCAGCCGATCCCGGTAAAAAGCGTCAAATTCCGGCGTGCCGTCCGTCTGGTAGCGGAGGTTTTCGGCATGGTAGTCTCCACCCTCAGCAAAGCTGATCAGCTTTTGCGTCCAGCCCTCAGTCAAAGCCGGTACGGCCAGCAGGGAAGAATGCAGAATAATCACATCCTTCGTATTCAGGCCAAACTGATGAAAAGAAGCCTGAATGGCTTTTAAATCCTTAAAAAAGTCAAGATGATCCTCGGAGATATTTAAAATGATGGATACCGCCGGGAAAAAATTATGAAAGCTGTTGCAGTATTCGCAGGCTTCCAGCAGAAAATACTCGGAATTACCGATCCGGTAATTAGCGGCCAGCTTATTTAAGTATGCACCGACGGTAATGGTCGGATCAGTATCGGCGGCCAGCAAAATATGGCTGAGCATGGAGGTAACCGTGGTTTTGCCATGCGTTCCGGAAACGGCGATTGACTTGGCGTATTCCTGCATGATCCGGCCCAATAATTTGGCTCGTGAGATTTCGGGAATGCCCCGCTTTTGGGCGGCCAGATATTCAGGATTGTCGCCGGCGATAGCCGCCGTATAAACGACCAGATCCGTCTCCGGCGGAATATTGTCCGGGTTGTGGCCGAAAGCAACAGTCACGCCCTGTTCCGACAGGTACTGGGTTGTCGGGCTGACATGAAAGTCCGAGCCGGAAACCGAAATATTTTGGTTTTTCAGCATCATGGCCAGCGCCGACATACTGATGCCGCCAATGCCGATAAAATGCACATGTTTTAGTTTTTTAAGTTCGAGCGGATGAGAGTCCAGCATAATTTTCCCCCCTGAAATAAAGTTTGATCACACTATCTTATTATAATGGGAACGTTTCATTTATTCAAGTAAAACAAAAGCAAAAATGAAAAGGAGTTGAATCGCGAAAAAATGAATGAAAAACATGCAGAAAAATAGTAAAAATGACGGGAAAAAGGCGATTTATATTTTTGGAAAGAAAAAAACTAGGCAATACGTATATATATGCATATTTTATAAAAAGTTTCTATAAAGATGTTCCAATTCCAATATTTTGTGATATAATAGAAGCAGTAAAGGCGGTTCGCTGTGGTGAATTATCGTGAAAACCTTGTCAAGCGGCTATGCAGATATGCAAGCCGACCGTACGTCTGTGCAAAGTGTAAGAAGAATCAGGCTTTTTTGCTGTGCATGCAAAAAGGCTTGAAAGCGTTTATGCGGAGGCGCGGACAGACGATGCATTCATGTGGAAAATGCGGAAAGTTACTTTTCACACACAGGCAAACAAGAAAACTTCTTGCATATAGGCGATAGAAATGTTTCTCATGTCTATGTAGAAGGCAAGTTTGGCGGCATGGAAATAAACCTTCCGGCATGGGCAGACAGAAGCAAGAAGGCTTCCCTTTTGTTCGATAGAAAAGGGGGGACTGAGGCTTGGCGGGGATAGAAGCGGTAGGTTGCGTTTGATACGCAAAGAACAAAGCGATCGGCTTTCTTTTATGATTGGGCGTTTGAGCCGGGGGGTTGAAACGTCTGTTCATTGTTTCCTAAAAACCGGAGTATCATGGATGCAAGAAGGGAGGCGGATAATAAAATTGAACACAAAGACAGCAGATAGCAAAACGGCGTCAGAAAAATTACCCAAACCGATTCGCTACAGTTTTATTCTTAAAGAACTATCAGAAAATCCGTATCGTCAATTTCGCCTGCAATATTTTGCTGACAAATGGAACACGTCCAAGTCGACCATCAGTGAGGATTTGGCTGAGATTGAACGCTATTTGCAGACAGCCAGAGAAGGAAAACTTCTGACCACGGCCGGAGCGGCCGGCGGAGTAATGTTTCAGCCCTATTTCGGCCCGGAAGATTTACAAAGGCTCAAAGAGGAACTGTGTCGGCGATTACAGGATACGGACAGGATTATCGTGGGCGATCTATTGTACATGAATGACCTTTTTTATGACCCCAATCTTTTGGAGAAAATGAGCAAAGGCATTCTTTCCTACTATGATTTGTCGACGATCGATTATGTTGCAACCATTGAAACCAAAGGAATTCCGTTGGCCACCAGAATAGCCGGACTGGCTAATAAACCGTTAGTTATTATCCGAAAAAGAACGGTTCTGACCGAAGGTACCTCCCTTTATAAAAATTATACGGACAGCAGCAGCGGCCAGATCAAAACCTTGACTGTGTCGCTTAAGGCCGTGCATCGGGGAAGCCGGGTACTGTTTGTCGATGATTTTATGCGGGCGGGCGGAACAGCAAATGCAGTTAAGGATTTACTGAAGGAATTAGATACCGAATTAGCAGGAATTGCGGTGGTGATGGTAACGGGAGCGCCCAGGCAAAGGGCGATTGATAATTATCAGGCACTGGTTGAGTATGATGGTGTAAGGGACGGGAAGATACGAATTACCCCCAGATGAGTCGGATAATTTTGCTAGAAGGAGCTGAAACACATGGAAATTACGGATATTAGAATACGAAAGATAGACAAAGACGGAAAAATGAAAGCGATCGTGTCGATTACTTTTGATAACGCTTTCGTAGTGCATGACATCAAGGTGATAGAGGGGAAAAAGGGGCTTTTTATTGCTATGCCCAGCCGGAGAGCGTTGGACAATGAGTTTAAGGACATCGCACATCCGATTAATCCGGAAACCAGAAACCAGTTGCAGGAGATGGTTTTAGCCAAATACCAGGAAACTCTGAAACAGGAAGAGGCTGTAGAAGTCGCCTCTTACGCCGGATAAGCAGAGGATAATCCTGAGTTTTAGTTTGGGTGTTTGCCGCCGGAGTAAAAACAGTTTTGCAAGTCAAAAGCGAGAGTCGGGAAAGCAGAAAGCTCTCGCTTTTCATTTGTTTAAAATAGCCAAACCAGCTTCTCGTCAGGCCGGCTGTTGAAATGCAGGATAACCGGACATCAGCTTTCCCTATGGAAAAATCATAAAAACTGCTGAAACGGAAAATGGGACTTGCTTTTTAAGACAGTTTTTTTTATAATGAGTAAGCGGAAAGGAAATAAAATGAAAACAACGCTGATAAAGGATGCGCCGGAAGAAAAAGAGTTTAAGCCAGAGCAGTCGGGGTCTTCCGCAGCGGCGGCCGAGTCTGCGCAGGAACGCAATCGCCGGCTGCAGCGGCAGGGCGTAACGATTCCGGATATCACGGCAGTATGGATCGATCCCGCGGTGGAGATTGCCGCTGGGTGTATACTGTATCCAAACACCCATATTCTGGGTCAGACCCAGATCGGGGCGGATTGCCGGATCGGACCGGACTGCTGGATTGTAAATGCCGAGATTGGGCGGGGTAGCCGGATAAGCCAATCGCAGATTGAAAGCAGTGTATTGGCGGCGGGCTGTACGGTTGAGTCGAATTGTCAGCTTAAAGATGCGCAAATCGGCGAAAACAGCAGGATAATGCAGTCGTATGTGGCAAGCAGCCGAGTTGCGGCGGACTGCGTGATCGGTCCGTTCAGTCATATCCGGGCAAATGCTGAGATTGGCCGGGGCAGCCGGGTTGTGCAGTCGCAGCTGGAGGACAGCCGGGTAGCGGCGGACTGTGAAATTGGTCCGTTCAGTCATATCCGGGACAGAGCGGAGGTTGGCCGGGGCAGCCGGGTAGCACAATCCCGGATAGAAGATAGTCAGGTGGCGGAGGACTGTAATATTGGCCCGTTCAGCTATATCCGGCCGGGATCGGTGATTGGCAGCCGGGTCCGGGTCGGTGACTTTGTCGAGATTAAAAACTCGGTCATTGGCGAGGATACGATGATTTCGCATTTAACCTATGTCGGGGATGCCGATGTCGGGCGTGAGGTGAATTTCGGCTGCGGTACGGTGCTGGTTAATTATGACGGCATCGAAAAACATCGGTCGGTCATCGGCGACCATGCTTTTATTGGCTGCAACACTAACTTGGTATCACCGGTGCGGATTGGCGAGGGCGCTTTTACTGCCGCCGGATCGACCATTACGGAAGATTTACCGCCGGGCAGTTTGGGCATTGCCAGAGCCCGGCAGCAAATCAAGGAAAATTGGGTAACTAATCGGAAAGGCAATTATAAAGGAGGCAACAACAAATGAGCAGTCATGGCCAGTACATGGATAAGATAAAGATCTTTTCCGGCAATGCCAATCGCAGCTTAGCAGAAAAGATTGCCCATTATTTGGGTATGGAGCTGTCTGCAGCTGAGGTTGGTCAGTTCAGTGACGGGGAAACCTTTATCAAGATCGGAGAAATGGTGCGGGGTGTGGATTGTTTTATTATCAATCCGACTTCTTATCCGGTCAATGATCATCTGATGGAATTACTGATTATGATCGACGCACTGCATAGGGCGTCTGCCGGCCGGATTACGGCGGTTATGCCCTATTACGGCTACGCCCGGCAAGACCGAAAGGCGAGGGCCAGAGACCCGATTTCGGCCAGACTGGTGGCTGACCTGTTACAGGCGGCGGGTGCGGACCGCGTGCTGACGATGGATTTGCATTCTTCTCAAATCCAGGGATTTTTTTCAATCCCGATGGATCATATGTATGCCCGGCCGTTGCTAGCGGAATATTACTCGAAGAAGATTCAGGGCAGGGAAAACGAATATGTGATGGTGTCGCCCGATGTCGGTTCCGTGAAGCGGACCAGGGCGCTGGCGACGGAACTGAACGTGCCGATCGCCATTATTGATAAGCGTCGGCCGGAACCGAATGTCAGCGAAGTGATGAACATTATCGGTGAAGTTAAGGACAAGAATGTCATTATTGTCGATGATATGATTGATACCGCCGGTACGATTGTCAATGCCGCGCAGGCGTTGAAAGACCAGGGTGCAAAACGGGTTCTGGCCTGTTGTACGCATCCGGTCTTATCCGGCCAGGCGATTGAAAGGATTCAGAACTCCGTTATTGAAGAGCTTTTGGCATTAGATACGATTGAGCTGCCGGAGGAGAAGCGGATACCTAAGATTCGCCAGCTGACTGCGGCGGAAGTGCTCGGAAACGCTATTTTAAACATTCATGACAACCGCTCGGTGTCGCAGCTCTTTAATTATCGGCATGTAGACTAAGCATTTACTGACTCCGCTTTTACTGGACAGCCAGACCGTGGAAATAAACGGTTTGGCTGCTTCAGAAAAAGCGGAGTTTGTTATGAAAAGCATGCAAAAGCGCCCAAAACGGATTTGTTCTTTGAGCGCTTAAAAGCAGAAAGGAGATAATATGAAAAAAAACAAGATAAAATTTTTTTTAATTATTTTAGATGTTATTATAGTTTTTTACATAGGCGCATCCTTTAATTTTTTTCCTTTTCCTTTAGAAGTTGACTGTAAGTTGGCAGTAGGTGCAATAGGATTTTGTACTTTGATTATTTGTGCATTAATCTCTGGTTGTACATATTTGATTCTTTCAGCAATAGAAAATAAGGATAAGAACAATAAAAATAACTAATCTAAATTTTCTATCTATATCAAATTCGTGTCCAGAACACCATCGCATCGCAAATGAATCAGAGGCCGTAATTATTGGAGCATGATCCCATGTCCATTCATAATAAAATTCAGCATATTTTGTACCACAATTTTTTAACTTTATAGTACCTGTGTATGTTCCTGAAATTCCCCTAAGTTCATGCTCAGAGAGAATTTTACCTTTTTGATAAGATTTTAATATATCTATTTGAGTATCTGTATAGCCTAATCCCTTTAGTTTATATTGGGGTAACGGAGTAAATGATTTTGAATCTCTAAAATCATAAATATTTTTCAATTTCAGCCAGTACCGCGTCGGTTCCGTCGGGTGAGGTCTGCATTGCGGCGGCAAAATCCGCCTGCTTGGCCTGCAGGTCACTAATGGCAGCAATTAGGCGGTCGGTGCTGAGTTCTTCTTGGGGAAGCGTTAAGGCGTAGCCTCTTTTTTGAAAATATTCGGCGTTTAAAAGCTGATCGCCGCGGCTGGCCGAAAGTGGCAGCGGGATGAGCAGCATCGGCTTTTTCAGGCTTAAAAACTCAAAAATCGCATTTGAGCCGGCCCGCGAAATCACAAAATCGGTAATGGCCAGTACATCAGCCAGCTCGCCAGACAAGAAATCATAGCAGACATAACCCTTCTGTTCTTTTGGCATAGCAGCGGCATTGCCCTTGCCGGCCAAGTGGACGATTTGCAGGCTCTTGGTCAGTTCCGGCAAGGCGGATAGAAGCGCTTGATTGATGGCCTGTGAGCCCTGCGAGCCGCCCATCACTAAAACAACCGGCTTTTCAGGGCGAAAGCCGGTCAGAGCATAACCGGCGGCGGCATTGCCGGCATGCAGCCGGCGGCGAATGGGCGTTCCGGTCCATACGGCCTTTTTAGCAGGAAAGCAGCGGAGCGTATCTTCAAAGGTCAGGCAAATCCGGTTGGCAACTTTGGCTGAAATCTTGGTTGCCAATCCCGGTGAATAATCCGATTCATGAATGATGACCGGAATCCGGCAAAAAAATGCAGCCAGCACCGGCGGAACCGCGACGAAGCCGCCTTTGGAAAAAAGGAGATCGGGCCTGCTTCGGTGCAGCAGGCGAAGCGCCTGAAAAAAGCCGGCCAGTACCCGAAACGGATCGGTTAGGTTTTTCAGGCTGCGGTAGCGCCGCAGCTTGCCGCACGAAATGCCGTAATAGGCTATATTTTCCGGCTGCAGCATTTCTTTTTCAATTCCGACTTTGCCGCCGATATACGAAATTTCCAGTTCTTCTGCCGGATAAAGGCTTTTCAGCTTTTGAATCAAAGCAATATTGGGGGATACATGCCCGGCGGTGCCGCCGCCGGTAAAAACGATTTTTTTCATGGATGCGCTCCTTGTATTTATGCTATAAAGGTCAAAACATGAGGATTTAGGCGGGACTTGCCGGCAAAGGGCTTACTTATCCTTTGGGGATTCCCATATCTTTTTTATTATAAAGGAGAATAGCGGAAGGGGCAAGCGGAAAAAATTTGATTCTTTTATTCCTTTTCCCGGCAAAATATGGTAAAATAGAATAGGAAGTTATACCAACTAATTGTGGTCATTGCCGGCGCTTTGCCTGAAGGGAGCGCAGTCACCACCCCGCGAAAGGAGTTTTTTATGCCAGTTGTAAATTATAAACAATATCAAGCAATGCTGGAAAAAGCCAGAAAGAATCATTTTGCTTATCCGGCAATCAACGTAGTTAATCTGGAAGGTGCTAATGCTGCATTAAAGGCGTTTTCAGAAGCAAAATCGGACGGTATCATTCAAGTTTCCATCGGCGGCGGTGCACATGCTTCCGGCTCCTGTGTCAAGGATACGGTGCTGGGTGCCATCTCGATTGCCGAGCATGTTCACCGGGTGGCGGAGCGCTATGACGTTAATATTGCACTGCATACGGACCACTGCGTCAGCAGTAAGCTGGATTCCTTTGTCCTGCCCCTGATTGAAGAAACGGAAAAACGCCGGGCAAGCGGTCGGCCCAATTTGTTCAGCAGCCATATGTTTGACGGCTCGGATATTTCTTTAGAGGAAAATATCAAGATTTCCAAGGAATTACTCGCGCGCTGCACCAAGAACGAAATTATTTTGGAGATTGAAGTCGGTGTCTTCGGCGGTGAAGAGGACGGCATGGACAATTCCGGTGTCCACAAGGATAAGCTGTATACTACGCCGGAAGATATGATTGCCATGTATGAGGCGCTTAGCCCGATTTCGGACTTTTATATGCTGGCGGCTACTTTTGGCAACACTCACGGCGTTTATAAGCCAGGCAATGTGGTTTTGAAGCCGAAAATTTTGTCAGCCGGCCGGGATGCACTGCTGGCTAAGTTTGGAGAAAAGGCACGGCCGTATTTTGTATTTCACGGCGGTTCCGGTTCGGAGCTGGCTGATATTCATGAAACATTGGAGTACGGCGTGGTGAAGATGAATATTGATACCGATACGCAATACGCCTTTACCCGGCCGATTGTTGACCATATGTTCCGTAACTACGATGAAGTGCTGAAGGTAGAAGGCGAAGTCGGCAACAAGAAAAAGTACGATCCCCGTGTTTACCTGAAAGCGGCCGAAGCCGGTATGGCCGATCGGATTAAGGAAGCCTGTGATGTTCTGCGTTCATCCGGGCACACGATGTTTGGCAAATAAATATTGTTGCGCGCCATTGCGGAAATGAAAACGGTTAGAGAATAAAAGAAAAAGACCTGCCAAAAGCGGATAGGGCGCGGCTGTTTTTGCGCCTGCGGAAGCGGCAGGCCTTTTTTTGCGGTTTTGTTTTTTTCTGCCGCTGCGCCGCTTTTGGCCAAAATCGCAGTTTGGCGGACAGAAAACCGGAAGCTGGCTGCGCCCGCCCAATTAAGTTTATATTAAATAACTCAACTTTCCCATGTTCGCCGGAACAGTCTTTTTTAGACTCGTTGCATGGACAGGAACGGAATGCGATTTGCAAAGCAAATCGCGAGAGTGAGTCCATGCACCCGCTCTCCGAGCGGGATAGAGTCAAAAAAGACTATGGGAAAGTTGAGTAAATAATGTTACGGTTCCGGCAAGTTTGGGAAAAGCCAATTCCCGGAACTGTAACCAATCGTCAGAAGGAGGAGCCATGAAA
The DNA here is from genome assembly GCA_002999035.1 of Lachnospiraceae bacterium oral taxon 500. Classification (NCBI taxonomy): domain Bacteria; kingdom Bacillati; phylum Bacillota; class Clostridia; order Lachnospirales; family Lachnospiraceae; species Lachnospiraceae bacterium oral taxon 500. The sequence continues at coordinate 1,003,029 of CP027241.1, read as the reverse complement.
CTACCAGAAAGAGTTACCAATCCGCAGATTTTTGCGGAAAACCGGTTAAACGCCCATTCCGACCATCGGATTTATGCATCGGAAGCGGAATATTTAAAAGGAAAAAGCAGCTTTTATCATTCCTTAAACGGCATGTGGAAGTTTGCTTATGCCCCCAACCCGCATATGGCGCCGGAGGGTTTTGAAAAAACGGAGTACTGCTGCCGGAACTGGCCGGATATCCCGGTGCCGGCCCATATTCAAATGGAGGGCTACGACACGCCGCAATATATCAATGTCGAATATCCGTGGAAGGGTGTGCAGGATGTTAAGACCGGGCAGGCGCCGGAGGAGTTTAATCCGGTGGCCAGCTATGTTAAGTATTTTCATTTGCCGGAAAGTTTTGCCGGACAAAGAGTTTTTTTAAGCCTGCAAGGCGTGGAGCAGGCGGTGGAGATTTGGCTGAACGGCCGGTATATCGGCTATGGCGAGGATAGCTTTACGCCGTCGGAATATGAACTGACGGGGCATTTGCAGGCCGGAGAAAACAAGCTGGCGCTGCGGGTGTATAAATGGTCATCGGCTGCGTGGCTGGAAGATCAGGACTTTTTCCGCTTTTCCGGTATTTTTCGGGAGGTTTATTTATATGCAGCCGGGGATCTGCACTTATATGATGTGAAAATTACGGCTCAGCCGGCACCGGATTTCAAGACCGGAAAATTAACGGTGTCGGGAGAAGTTTGGGGCAGCGGACAGGCTCGTTTGTCTTTGCGCCGCTATGCTTTTGATTTTTATGACGGCCGGATTGCGGAAAAAGTGCCGGTGGATTTGCCGCTGATTTGGCAGGAAAGCGTCAGCTGTGTCGGGAACCTTCAGGCCGAAGCCGAGATTAAAGATATTGCGCTGTGGAGTGCGGAAGCGCCCAATCTTTATCTGCTGACGCTGGAACTGGAGAGAGATGGGCAAGTGGCCGAATATATTCCGCAGTTGGTCGGTTTTCGTCAGTTTGAGCTGGATGGCGGTTTGATGAAGCTGAATGGTCAGCGCATTGTTTTTCACGGCACCAATCGGCATGAGTTTGGCTGTGACCGGGGGCGGGTGCCGGTTGAGGCGGATATGCTGCGCGATGTTATCACCATGAAGCGGAACAATATCAATGCCGTCCGCACCAGCCATTATCCCAATAGTTCGCCGTTTTACCGGTTGTGTGATATTTTCGGCTTGTATTTGATTGATGAAACCAATTTGGAAACGCATGGTACCTGGCGGACAATGGCTAAAAATGAGAAAGATGAAGAAAAGCTGAAAAATGTTTTGCCGGATAATAAGCCGGAGTGGCTGCCGGCGGTGTTAGACCGGGTCAGTTCAATGTATCAAAGGGATAAGAACCATCCGGCCATCCTGCTGTGGTCCATGGGCAATGAATCCTACGGCGGCAAAAATATTTTTGAGATGAGCCAGTGGATTCGCCGGCAGGACGATACCCGGCTGGTTCATTATGAGGGAACGGCGCATGACGACCGCTATCCGGATACTTCGGATATTTATTCCCAGATGTATACCTCCGCTGACCGGGTACGGGAGTTTTTGCAGGAACACTCGGACAAGCCCTTTATTTTATGCGAATATACTCATGCCATGGGCAATTCCAATGGCGCGATGGATAAATACATTCGCCTGAGTGAAGAATGTCCGGCTTATCAGGGCGGCTTTATCTGGGATTATGTCGATCAGGCGGTGCGCACCCGCAATCCTTTTGGCGGGGAATACCTGGCCTACGGGGGCGCTCACAGAGAGCGCCCGCATGACGGCAACTTCTCCGGCAACGGAATTGTGTTTGCCGACCGGACGCCGACGCCGAAAATGCAGGCGGTCAAGTATAATTATCAAAACTTCCGGCTCGTAGTATCGGAAACGAAAGTAAAGATTATCAATAAGAGCCTGTTTACCTGTTCCGACCAGTACCAGGCGGTGGAAAGGCTTTACCGCAACGGCTGCTTGACGGCGGTTAAAACTTTCGAAACTAAGGTTTTGCCGCTGACTGAGGCCAGCGTTCCGCTGCCGCTGCCGGTGCCGAAGGCGGATGGGGAATATACCGTGATTGTGGCGCTGGAACTGAAAGAAGATACGGTCTGGGCAAGAGCCGGGCATGAAGTTGCTTTCGGACAGGCGGTGTTTGGAAGTTTCCGTGAGATTGACGACTGTCGGGCACAGCTCAGGATTGACCGGCAGGGAGAGCTGCGCTTGATTAAAAGCCGATTTAATATCGGGGTGCGGGGAGACCATTTTTCCGTCTTATTCAGTGGCGGACAGGGCGGTCTGGTTTCTTACCGCTACGGCGGCAGGGAAATGCTGAAAGAAGCGGTTTTGCCTAATTTTTGGCGGGCGCCGGTGGATAACGACTATGGTAATGCCATGCCGCAGCGTTACGGTCAGTGGAAGCTGGCCAGCCAATATATTATGACCAAGGGCGGGCTGGACGACCTGACATCGGGACTGGTTTCCGCCGAGGAAAAGGACGGCCGGATGGAGATTGTATACCGCTATATTTTGCCGACGAGACCGGCGGCGACCTGCGATGTGGTCTGGCAAATTTGGGCTGATGGTACGGTGGAAGCGGAACTGAGCTATGAGGTTGTGCCGGAGCTGGGTGATATGCCGGAGTTTGGTTTAATGTTCCGGCTCTATCCCGAGTATGACCGCCTGACCTGGTACGGCTTGGGGCCGGAGGAAAGCTATGCCGACCGAATGGCGGGCGCCAAGTTAGGGATATATCAGAACAGGGCAGCCGAGAATATGACACCGTATCTTCGGCCGCAGGAGTCGGGAGCCAAACAGGAAGTACGTTACGCGCTGGTGCAAAATCAATCGGGCGGCGGACTGTGCTTTTTTGGTCAGCCCTTTGGCCTGTCGGTTACACCGTATACCCCGCATGAAGTGGAAAATGCCCGGCATACGTTTGAATTGCCGCGGACGTATCAAACGGTGGTACGGGTCTTTGCCGGGCAAATGGGCGTAGGCGGCGATGACAGCTGGGGAGCTAAGACGCATCCCGAGTATCTGCTGGATGTTTCCGGCCGGCGTAAGAGTTTTCGAATTCGCTTCTGCGGCTGGGAATAAGGCGGGATCATTAATATCGGCATGCTCCGTGTGTCCTCCGTTCAGAGCATTCAGAACGTGTATGTTTTAGACGGAGTAAAAGGTTACAAAGCCTTTTTTAAGCAAACTCACATCGGATTTTAACCTTTGGGCGATGTTATCATTACAATTCCATGATAATATTACAGCCAGATTAAAGATGGGGCAAAGCGATTGACTTGGGTAGATTCCGATGTTAGAATGAGGACATCGGACAAGCGGCTGCTGGAAAAGTGCAATTAAGGTTATGGCGAAGCGCGGACAGGGAAGGAGTGGTTGGCGCCTGGCAGAACTTTACCGGCCGGTTTTCGGCAGCTGCAGTATAATTTTTTAAAGGAGGGTTTTATGAAGAAGTTAAGGAAGCTTACTTGTTTTGTTCTGGCGTTTGCGCTGATGCTGTCAAGCCTGACATTTGTGAGTGCAGCCAGCCAAGAGGCGAAGAACCTCAACAAGCTGGGACTGCTTTTAAATGTAAGCGAGGAAGAATTGAACCAAACACTGGATCGGGTGATTGGTATCACCATGGTGTTAAAGGCGTTGGGGTATAAGGACGATGATGTTAAGTCAAAGGCCGCCGACAATCCGTTTGTGGACATGGACAAGCATTCGTGGGCGAAGGGTTTTGCCGCAGTGGCTTATGAAAATAAGATTACCAATGGTGTCAGCCTGAACATGCAAAGAAAAGAGTTCGGACCGACTCAGCCGTTGACCAAAAAGCAGCTTTTAACCTTTATGCTGCGGGTTTTGGGTTATGATGAAGCCAAAGCCTGGAACAACACCGAAGAATTGTCCAGACAGGCCGGGATCTTAACCGACAACAGCGAAAATGACAGCAACTTTACCAAGGATGATGCGGCCAGAATTATGTACGCGGCCATGAAAGCCAAGCTGCAAAACAATGAAGGCCGGCTGATTGACCGCTTAGTGGCCAAGGGCAAAGTCACAAAAGAAGCTGCCATCAGCGTTGGTCTGCTGGAGCAGGAGCGGCCGAAAACGCTTGAAGTTGCAAGCGTGATGGCGAATAATCTGCGTCAGATTGAAGTTGTGTTCAGCCGGGAAGTAGATGCCGACAGCGCTAAGCGGGTAGCTAATTACAAATTAACCGGTGCCAAGGGAGTCAGTTCCCGCTCGATTAGCGAGGCAACACTCAAAGACGATAACCGGACGGTGCTTTTGACCGTAGGTGTGGCTTTATCGCAAAGTGCCAATCCTTCTGTTTTGGAAAACAAAAAGGATTATGTCCTGACGGTGAAAGATGTCAAGGATACGGCCGGTCAGGTTATCAGCAAAACTGAAAAGGACTTTACTGCTCAGGATACGGCCGCGCCGGAAGTTCAGGGCGTGGAATTTACCGGTCCCAAGAGTGTCAAAATTACCTTTAATGAACCGATTAAAACTTTGGGTAAAGTTAAGGTAATGCAGGGCAACTCGAGTATTTCTACCAGAAAGCTGGAAATTGACCCGGCTCGGGCCAATGTGGTTAATGTTGAAGTTTACAGCAATTTTAAAACAGGTACCGCTTATCGGTTTGAAGCCAGCGATATGAAAGATTTTGCCAACTATGTCAATATTCTTTATTCGGAAGATAAAGTTTATGAATCGGATAGTTCCACGCCGACGGCCAGCGTAGTAGCAGCTGACCAGGGCAAGGTAGAAGTGGTATTTGACCGTCCGGTCAAGGGCATTACGGCGAAACATTTCTATCATTCCTATCCGCATCAGACGGCGAAGGAAGTGTATAAGGATTCGGCGCTGAAGCAAAAGGTGAGCAGCACCGAATATGTCAGCAAGGTTTGGGTTGTTTTTGCAACCGGTTTAAGCTCGGGTAATTACCCGTTGCCGGCTCAGGCTGAATTCTATATTTTGGGCAAGGTCAATGCTTTGCAGATTATGGACAGCTGGGGCAATAAGTTCTCGGATTTCCGCGAATATTTAAGTGTAACCTCGGATCATTCCGCGCCGGTGATTGACAATGTGGATGTTCAGTCGGAAACGCAGATCGTCATCACCTATAATAAGGATTTGTCGGCTGCCGGAACCTATAAGATCATGGACGGCAACGGCAAGACTCTGGCTACGCCGAGTGCTTCTTTAAGCGGCAAGACGGTTACCTTGAGGTTCTCCAAGATTAAGAACAAATCGGCGATTTTAGAAATCCGCGGTGTTAAGGACAATACTTTAAGCCGCAACGAAATGTCGGTTGAGACCCGGTCGATTGAATTCACCGATAAAACCTTTGATGGTGTGGTTTCGGCTGATTTTAAACCGGTTATGGACGGCAGCAAAATCGTCGGCGGCGAGATTTATGTCAACTACAATGAAGAAGTAGCGGATAACGCTTTGGATCCGAAAAATTATTATCTGGAAATCGGCGCCGGGAAGGAAAATCTGAAAGATCAAAGATTTGCCTTTGGCGACACCAACCGGACAGTAATTATTACTTTAGATGAAGTTTTGGGTAAGAAGGTAGCGGATAATCTGGGAGCAACGAAGCTGGTTGTTGGCGGTGTAACCGATTTGGCAGGCAACTCGTCATTTGGTTTCCAGACTTCGACGGTTTTAACCGGCGTGGTAGCGGCAGTTATGACCAAAGCAGTCTTAACCAAAGATGGTGATACCAGCAAGGTTGAGATTCACTTTAACCGGAGCTTACACAATGTTTTAAAGGCAGACGGCATTACTGTTTTAAATAATCCGGAATTCAGCTATGACAATACCGAGAGCTTAACATCGCCGGAAAACCTGCGGGTGGTTGATTATACCATCAAGGGCGATGACAGTCGGGTGGTTGAGGTAACCTTATCCCGGACGGTTTATTCACCGAAAAACTTGAAACTGACGGTGGCCGCCAATGTGCTGGAAGATTCGCATGACGCTAAAATTGCCGGGTTTACGGTTGAGGTGATGGAAGATAAGGTGGCACCGAAGGTACTGACCAAGGACGGCAAAAAGCAGGCAACTGCTTATAAGTCCGGCGGAGCATATTATGTGTCGGTTAAGTACACGGAAGCAATTGATCCCAATTCCCTGTCGTCGGCAACTTACCGGATTGACGGTACGGATGACTTTAAGGTTGTCGGCCGGCCGGCAGTTTCGGGCTCTGATGCCAGAGAAGTAATTGTGCAGGTACAACCGAAGACAGGAGCCAACTTTGGCGATAACTTCGGCATTACCCAGACTCAGACCATCAGTGATCTGTCGGGCAACCGCTTAGAAGCGGACACCGAGATGATTGAAGCAGTCAGGGACAGCAGCTGGAACTAAGAAGCGATCAACTCGTTTTTAGACCGGATGCGGCCAGAGCCATGACATCAAAAGTTTAAGCAGCCAAGGAATAGTCGGCATTGACAGGCAGCGGTATAAAAACGAGTGAAAAACAATCCCCAGTACCGGGTAAAATCGGTAACTGGGGATTGTTTCGTTGTTTACTCAACTTTTCCTGAGCAAAAATACGAGATGCTTCTGTCAAGCCGAGATACAGCCATAGTTGAAACAGTGCCTATTTGAGAGGGTAACCTGACCCTGATCGAAGTGTTTCACACTTCTGCCCGGGCGGGCGACCTACCCCTGGTCGAAACGCCATGCGTTTCTGCCCGGGTGGGCGGCCTACCCTGATCGAAAGCTTCGCTTTCTGCCCGGGCGGGCGGCCTACCCTGATCGAAAGCTTCGCTTTCTGCCCGGGCGGGCGGTCTGCCTGATCGAAAACTTTGCTTCGGCTCGGGTGGCAGGCTGCCTAAAAGGCTATTTTATTAAATATGGGAAAATCGCTATTTAATTAAACCGGAAATCAGTTTAAACTCAGGACTGCCGGCTGCTTTCAGTAAATCAAACAAGACCAGTTCCGTGCTGACAATATGTGCACCGATGGTTTGCATATAATTAAGGCCGATTTGATGATTTTGCTCGGTGCGGGAGCAGCAGGCATCGCTGACTACCCAGACATCATAACCGGCGGCCAGCAAATCCCGAACGGTTTGCAGGACGCAAATATGGGTTTCCGAGCCAAAGAGCAGGATTTGCTTGCGCCCGGCGGCAGCGAGGGCTGCTTCTGTCCGTTCATCCCAAGCGCTGAACTTGGTTTTTTCAAACAGAGAAGCATCCGGCGGCAGCGACAGGTCGCTGACAATATGGCCAAGCCCTTTGGGATATTGTTCGGTAACGATCAGCGGGAGGTTTAGGGCCTGTCCGCCGGCCAGCAAAATACCAGCGTTTTTCAGGACAGCGCCTCTTTTTTCCATAGCTGCCATCAGCCGCTCCTGCAAGTCAATCAAAAACAGACAGGTGGTTTCCTGGGTTAATTGGGGAATGGTATTCATAAGATTTTCTCCTTGTGCAGTAACTAAAATAAGTAACGATTCGGTTTTGGCAATCGAAGGTAAGGTTTTTATATGCTTCTTTTTATTTTACCACAAATTAAGCGTGAGTGCGAGAAAATCCTGCGGATTTTCTCTCCGCATCATCGTTCATATAGTCTGTTCGCCCAAAATGCTTTTGCACGCAAGCGTGCCCGCATTTTGCCGAACAGCCTGCACTCACGCTTTTAGTGCGCAATTATACCACAAATCAAGCGTGAGTGAGAGAAAATCCTGCCGGCTTTTGTCGTAAAAAATCCAGGATGTTCTTGCGTTGGCGCTGAATTAAATATATAATAAAACATATCATCTCTTTACATCAACCTTCAAAGAGAAAAAGGAGCAGCCATGGACATTCAAATCGGCGATAGATTAATACTGAAAAAAGGTCATCCCTGCGGCGGACAGGAGTGGGACGTCCTCAGGGTAGGAGCGGATATCCGGATAAAATGTGGGCATTGCGGACATTTGGTCATGCTGCCCCGAACCAAGCTGGAAAAGCAAATTAAAAAAATCAACGGTCAGCCGGTTAAAGATTTACCGGCGGAAAGAAGGGATTGAAAATGGATCAGAGGAACTTAACGCTATTAACTGACTTTTATGAATTAACGATGATGCAGGGCTACTATTTGCAGGCGGAAAAGCAGCCGATGGCAGTATTTGATTTGTTTTACCGGAAAAATCCTTATGGTGCAGCATTTGCGATTGCGGCGGGATTGGACTTGGCGATAGATTATATTTTAAACCTGCGCTTTACGGAAGAAGATATTGCCTATTTAAAGGGACTTAATACTTTTCAGCCGGAGTTTTTGGAATATCTGGCTGATTTCCGGTTCAGCGGCAGCATCAAAGCGGTGCCGGAGGGTTCGATAATTTTGCCGAATGAGCCGATTGTTCAGGTGATCGCGCCAATCTGCGAGGCGCAGTTAGTGGAAACGGCGCTGCTCAACATCATCAATCACCAAAGCCTGATCGCGACGAAGGCGGCGCGGGTGAAATGGGCAGCGGGAGAAGACGAGGTTATGGAGTTTGGCTTGCGCCGGGCACAGGCGCCGGATGCCGGTATTTATGGAGCCAGAGCCTGCGTCATTGCCGGCTGCTCCTCAACCAGTAATGTGTTGGCGGGGAAGGAATTTGATATTCCGGTTAAGGGAACGCATGCCCATAGCTGGATTATGACATTTCCTTCGGAACTGGAAGCCTTTCGAACCTATGCCCGGCTTTATCCGAGTTCCTGTATTTTGCTGGTTGATACCTATAATACCCTAAAGTCCGGCGTGCCGAATGCCATCCGGGTTTTTAAAGAACTGCGGGATGCCGGCCGGATGCCGTCTTTTTACGGGATTCGCCTGGACAGCGGTGATTTAGCCTATTTATCGAAAAAAGCCAGAGTCATGCTGGATGAAGCCGGCTTTTCGGAAGCAGTTATTTCCGCGTCGTCGGATTTGGATGAATACCTGATCAGCGATCTAAAACTGCAAGGTGCCAAGATTACGCTTTGGGGCGTGGGCACCAATTTGATTACCGCCAAGGAAAATCCGTCTTTTGGCGGGGTGTATAAGCTGGCAGCAATTGAAGAAGCGGACGGCGCTTTTGTGCCTAAGGTTAAATTGTCGGATAATATTGAAAAGGTAACGAATCCCGGCATCAAGAAAGTTTTGCGGGTGTATGACAAACAGACCGGCAAAATTAAAGCGGATTTGATTGCTTTAGCCGACGAAGAATATGATTTGCAGGCAGAACTGGAGTTGTTTGACCCAAGCGATACCTGGAAACGAATGAAGCTGGAAGGCGGTAGCTATGAGCTGCGGGAAATGCTGGTTCCGATTTTTAAAGAAGGCAGATTAGTATATGACCGGCCGGATGTGTTTGCGATTAAAAACTACTGCGAGCAGGAAAAAGAAACGGTTTGGGAAGAGTCCAAGCGTTTAAACTTCCCGCAGAAGTTATATGTAGACTTATCTCTGCCGCTGTATAATTTGAAGAAAAAGCTGATTGAAGAAGCGATTCAAATCGGATAAGCAATAGTAGGAAACTGTAGTCACAGGATAGGAGAGGAAGCTATGGAGAAAGTTTGGCAGGAATTGACAGAGCGGTTTGATCAGGAGTTTGGCCGGGGCGGGGAGCGGCGCCGCTTTTTTACACCGGGCCGGGTTAATCTGATTGGCGAGCATATTGATTATAACGGCGGGCGGGTTTTTCCCTGTGCTTTGGATATCGGCACATACGCCCTGGTTCGGCCTCGGGAGGATACGCTGGTGCGCTTTGTTTCAACCAATATGGAGTTGAAAAATCAGGTAGATATCAGCCGGATTTGTTATGAGGAAAAAGATGAATGGACGAATTATCCGAAAGGAACAATTCTGCAAATTCAGGAGCATTTGGCGGCTGAGGGTCGGGATGCCGGAGTAATCGGCGGCATGGATATTCTCTATCACGGCAATATCCCCAATGGTTCGGGCCTTAGTTCGTCGGCTTCGATTGAGGTGCTGACAGCTGCGGTGGTCAATCAACTGTGGAACCTGGAGCTGGATATGGTGACTTTGGTTCAGCTTTGCCAAAAAGGAGAAAATACTTTTAACGGTGTAAACAGCGGGATTATGGATCAGTTTGCGGTTGGTATGGGCCGGGAGAACTGCGCGATTTATCTTGATACCAGCAATTTAAACTATGAATATGTTCCCTGCGTGCTGGGGGATTTGGTGCTGATCATCGGCAATACCAATAAAAAAAGAGGACTGGCCGATTCCAAGTACAATGAAAGACGCGAGGAGTGTAACCGGGCGCTGACTGAGCTGCAAAAGGTCAAAAAGATTCAGCATTTATGCGAATTATCGGCCGCGGAATGGGAAGAAGTAAAGGGCGCGATCACCGATGACACTATTTGCCGGCGGGCGGAACATGCCGTCATGGAAAACGCCCGGGTCAAAGAAGCGGTAGCTGTTCTACAAAAAAATGATATGGTTCGGTTCGGGCAGCTTTTAAATGCTTCCCATGATTCATTGCGCGACCTTTATGATGTGACCGGCAGTGAGTTAGACACGATGGTCGAAGAAGCCCGCAAAATTGACGGCGTGTACGGGGCGCGAATGACCGGTGCCGGCTTTGGCGGCTGTACGGTCAGCCTAGTCAAAAAAGAAGCGGCCGAGCGTTTCCGCCGGGAAGTGGGCGAAAACTATCAGCGCCGGACGGGACTGATGCCGGAGTTTTATATTGTCAATATCGGCGGCGGCGCCAGAGAGATTTTGTAAAGAACATAGCTCTGGCAAGGTATTAGCGAGCGGATAACGGGTTGGAGCTCTTATTCTTCTCTAAAAATATAGCCGTAATGGGATAAGAACTGCTTCATCGAAACGTCAAAGCTGTGCTCGGCGGATTTATCGGGCAGAAAGCCCTTATAATTAGTGGCGGTAATCAGCCGGAGCAGATTGTTTTCAAAGTGCAGGCGAAAAGAAAAAGACTGCACCATACTGCGCAAGGGTTCCGGCGTATTTTTCAACACCTTGTCCATACTGGTTTCCGTCAGGATAAAGCTGATCTGCATGGACAGCGGTGTGCGATAAGCCTTGATAATTTCAGTTAAAACCGGCCGCATTTCCTTCCAGGAAATGTAAGCCGGTTTTTTTGTGTCGGCTTGTGCTTCGCTTTTTTCGGCCGAAGCACTTTCCGGGTCTGCGGCCTCGCCGTCGGCATAACGGCGGTTGATTTCGCCGTCAACGTGAAAATCGGTCAGCACCTTTAAATCAAAGGAGTGCAGCAGGAAACCATCAAATACCGTATCTTTCAGCAAGCCATTCATACAGGGCTTAATATCTTCAATCAATAGTGAAATCATAAGAATCCTTTCTGCTTTTGTAGAGCTGCCAAAAAGGCTGCCCCGTATTTTTGATATTTTAAAGCGCCGACACCGGATATTTCCAGCATTTCCGCTTCGGTAGCGGGGAGTTTGCGTGCCATTTCCAGCAGAGTTTTATCACTGAAAATCATATATGGCGGCAAATGAGCGCTTTTCGCCAGTTGATAGCGAACCGTCCGAAGAGCTTCAAAAATCTGGTTCTCATCTGCAGAGCGGCGCACCAGCGGCACTTTTTGGATAACACTTTCCTTACCGAGTAAAACCGATTTCCCCAGCGGTGTCACCATTAAAATCGGATAGGCTTCGCTGGTTTGGTAAAGATAGCCTTCGGCCACTAAAAGCAGCAGAAAATCGCGAATTTCGTCCAGACTTTGACTGGCCATCAAGCCATAGGTCGATAAATGCTGAAAGCCTGCCTGCAAAACCTTTTTGGAAGTGGAGCCTTTGAGCACTGCGGCCGTCAGCTGCAGACCATAGCCCTGTCGCATTCGCATCACGCAGGAAATCGCTTTCATGGCCTCAATCGTGATATCTTTTTCTTCGTATTCCTTAAGGCAATGGCAGCAGCGATTGCAGTCGGCAGCATCGGTGTCACCGAAGTATTCTAAGATATAAGCCGACAGGCAGCGATTGGTGTGGCAATAGCCGTTCATTTGCTGCAATTTATAATAGCGGTGGTGCAAAAGTTCCTGACTGATTTCGCCGTTTTCGGCTGCTTTTTCAATCAAATAGCGGCGGATTTGCAGATCCCGAGGCGAATACAGGAGATAGCACTCGGCTCGTGCCCCGTCCCGACCGGCTCTGCCCGCCTCTTGATAGTACGCCTCTAAGGTTTCCGGCATATTAAAATGAATGACATAGCGGACATTGGATTTATCGATCCCCATACCAAAAGCGTTGGTGGCAACCATGACCGTAATGTCATCATAAAGAAATTGATCCTGAACTTGCCGGCGCCGCTCAGGGCTTAGTCCGGCGTGATAATAACCGGCGGCAAAACCCTTGCGATCCAGGACTTCATAAACTTCCTCGGTTTCCTTGCGGGTAGCGCAGTAGATAATGCCGGACTGCGTGACATGCTTGGTCAGGTAATCCAGCAAAAAAAACAGCTTGTTACTGTCCTTTACTACATTTAACGACAGATTTTCCCGCTCGTAGCCGGTTTCATAAATATCCGGCTGCGAAAGACACAGGCTTTCTATAATATCGGCTTTGACTTGCGGTGTAGCTGTAGCGGTAAAAGCCGATATGACCGGTCGCTGCGGGAGCTGCTCAATAAAACCGGCAATTTCCCGGTAGGACAAACGAAAGTCATGTCCCCACGAAGAAATGCAGTGCGCCTCGTCAACGGCAATATGACGAATGGGAACCGTCGCCGCCAGCTCGCTGATAAAGGAAGAGGACAGACTTTCCGGTGCCAGGTAAATGATTTTGTAGCGTCCTTTTTTGATTTCCCAAACCCGTTGCCGGTATTCTTCAAAGGAAAGCGTGCTGTTTAGCAGAGTTACCGGCAGCCCCAAATCAAGCAGGGCATCCACTTGGTCTTTCATCAAAGCAATCAGCGGCGAAAGAACCAGCGTTACACCGGAAAGGAGCAAAGCCGGAATCTGGTAGCAAATGGATTTGCCACCGCCGGTCGGCATGATCGCCAGCGTATCATGACCGGCTAAAATGCTGTCAATGATCGCCTGTTGCTGCGGCCGAAAGCTGTCATAGCCATAGTATATTTTCAAAATGTCCTGCGGTTGATAGGTTGTATTCATAAGGAAGTCCTTTAGGTTCTTCATGGGATTGTTGGAGTTTGGGCTAAGCACATGAGAAAATCGGAGCAATTTTCTTGCTGGTATTACGATGTTCAAAATATATGTTTATGCAGGTTTTAGCCTGTTTTAGCATCTTGCACTCCGTATTATAACACAAACCGGGCAGAAGTGCGAGAGGTTCTTTTCAAGGAAAAAGGCTATGACTACTCTATTTTTTTCTAAAAATGCCAATATAGATTAAGTATGGAAAGAGTATGAAAAGCACCCTATCGGGGGCAAAATACATACCTTACTGACGGCGGAAAAGGAAAAAAAGTTTGTTTTTGCATAGAAAAAGCACCTACTTTTCTTAGTAGATGCTTTCGCCTAATACTCATTTTTATCGCCTAAAACTATGTCTATTTTAGGGAATTTTTATTTCTTTCAGTTGTTTATCTTGATCCATTCTTGTGTAAATAACAGAAATGATATGAACAGTCTTTGTTTCTTCCTCGACCCAAAAGTAAATATAGTAATTTTTTACCCTGTATTCATCCATTACAAATCTTTCTCCAGTTCATCAAATACCTCGTCTATATTATATGAATCACCTTGAAGTGCCTGTGAATAGCCATTTGCCATCATGAGATTAAAAGCTTTCTCATTCATATCTTCAAGAATTGGTACATTTTTAGGTATTGTGAGTGAAAAAGGAAGCCCTTTATTTAATATAATCTGTCTGTAAAACATATCTATAGCCGTTGCTCTTGGAATACCTATTATCTCAAGAATATCTTCCGCTTGCTTCTTTATATTTTCTTGTATTCTTACATTTACATTTGCTGTTTTTGCAAGTGCCATAATAATCACCCTCCTTTGACCATATTATACAATATTGTATCGCATATTGCAACACAGTATATTGTCTGTTGGGAGCGGCTTTACTTCATTTCTTTCGTTATCGTTTTACTGATTGCGGGTAATGCAATCTTTTCGCTGTCATATTTTATTGCGGAAAGCTTATAGTCTACCGGAATAAAATCGCGAAATGTCCCGTCAGGGTTAGAAATCATGGCGCCGGTATATATTTTAACCAGATACCCATAAGAAGAATGACTGCAGTCAATCTCGCTGATATTACCGTTAGAACCTATCGTGATATCCAAATAATAAGGGACATATTGGTTAAAATCAATGGAGTAGCTTTTGTGCGTCGCTGCTTGCAGATTTGCCACAGCGGTGCCTTGATGTTCCTTTATCCGGTAGATTGTTTTATCTTTTTCCGTTATTTTCTCGATATTTTGCCGATTTTTTAAAATGTCTTTGATACGATTGATTTCTAAATCAACTTTTCCGTCTGTATCCGTCCAAACCGTTTTGACCCATTGATTGTCCTGTTGACGGATGGAACTGAATTCTTTTCCATAAGTATCGTATGTCAGCGCCGATATGTCTTCGGTTTTTTGATTGCTGACCACTTTGGTTTCACTTTGTATTTCGGTCAGATAGTCATCGTCCTGCAAATGATTGATTTTTACCTTGTTGATAACAAATACTTCCCGCTCCGCTTCTTTTGGATAATAATAATTGGTTTCGACCTGATATTCCCAATTTTTTGTTTCAAGAAAGGTTTTTATAGCGCTGTCGATTTCGGAGGTTTTCGTTGTTCCGCAAGCAGATAGGATTAGAGCAAATGATAAAATAAGTATCATTTTATTTTTCTTCATAATAATCTCCTTTCTATAATGTCAAGCCCTAAATCATTGAATTTCAGGCTTTTCTTTAAATATTTACCTCATAAAACAGAGCAAAAAATGTATGACAGTCATTGTATTTTATACTGAACAGCTAAAAGAGGGTGTGGTTTATAAAGCATCCCATTGTTTTGCTTTATAAAGGCTATAAATACTCTGTTAACTATGATGGTGAACCTTCCGTGTCTAAAGGGATCGTGTCCCAACTTCCTTCGTCCCACCTGTCCATACACCGAGTGCCTGCTAAGCTTTCTAACAGGGTCATGCCCTATGGAGAGAACTACTGCAAGCTACAGCTCTTGTTTGTTTTTTGATTTTACTGACCTGCCTACTCCGCAGGGTACGGATATTCCGTGGACGCTTACCCTGACTCGCTTTGCTGGTCATTGTGATGATGCAGCACCTGTAGCACTCCATCGTTATCGGGTTTCTTTCCAGAACCCTGCCCGATCTCGGAAGAATCCGACACCCGGCAAGGCTCTGGAATAAATCTTGCTGTCGACTGTCTTACGCTACAATAGCTCCCTTATTTTCCGGACGTCTGATGTCCATCAACATCTTCTTCGGAGCATAGATCGTACCAGTATTCAGAATCGTATAGATAATCCTCAGAAGCTTGCAGGCTATCACAATCAATGACTGCATCTTTTTCAACGGATTATCGGCTCGTGTCGTATAATACATATGGAGTTCTTTGAATTCCTCTGCATGGGCCACTGCTGACTTTGCTGCCTGGAATAACCAATATCTGAGTCGTTTGCGTCCTCTGTGGCTGATTTTGGTTTCTCCCTTATGCTTTCCTGAACTGCATGCCACAAGACCTAATCCGCTTAATTTTTGTATTTCCTTAACATCATCAAATCTTGAAATATCTCCCATCTCTGCAAGAATACCGGAAAGTGTATTTTCTCCAATCCCCGATATCTCCAGAACGTTACCTGTATGCGGTATCTCCTGACATTTCTGCTTGATCTGATTCTCTATAACAGCAAGTTCAACATCCAGTTCCATGATTTTCTGCACGAACCACTTTACAGCTGCCTTGCTTGCAATGGATCCATCCTTAATCCCAACACTTGCTTTTGCGTACTGTAAGATTTCTCCGGCTCTGCTATACCCGCGTCCTCTAAGTTTAGCAGCATGCCAGATCTGTCTTATCCCTTCTTCTCCAAGTGCGGTCAGTTCATCCGGAAATGGTGCCTCTTTCAGCAGTTCAAGGCTAAATGCACCATCGACTTTTCCCAATGCATCCTTATACTCCGGAAAATATATCTTCATCTCTCTGTGCATCCGGTTGATCGTTCGAATTCTGTCTTCATTCAGTTGGTCTCTGAACATGGATAACCTACGAAGTTCCGCATAGATTTTTTCTGGAAGATATGGCATACCAAAGTTGCCATCCTTAACAAGATTTGCTATCAGTTTTGGATCCTTCCTGTCATCCTTCAGCTGGCTGTTATCTTCAACCTCCTTTGTCTGCTTCACAGCATAAGGGTTTACCTGAACAACGCTGATTCCATTTGCAATCATCCATGTAGCAAGGCAGAACCAGTAGTGACCGGTCGGCTCTAAGCCAAGTACTATCTGACTCTTATCATGTTCAGCAGCTATCTTTACTGCCCATTCCTTTGCACTCTGGAATCCCTCATGATCATTGTTGAAAGAATATGCGGACTTACTGAGTTCCCGTCCTCTGGTATCAATTGCTCTCATATCGTGCGTTTCGCTGCCTACATCACATCCCAAGATAAGCATGTCATCGCTGATAAAAGAGAGTTTTTCATTTTTATCAAACTTACCATTGGTTTCCAACTCACGCCAGGTTGAAGCTGTGAGATTTTCCTTAATCACCTCCGCTTTTTTCAAAAGCTCCTGCTGTTCAAAAATATTTGCTGTTACTACTTGATTTTTCTTCTTTGTGCCTTTAATATTCATTTTAGATACCTCTTGTATTTTTTAGATTTTACCAACTGGCAGGTCAGTAATAATCTAAATTTACTTGAGGTATTTTTTTATGTCAATCTCTTGACCTATTTAAAGTATACAGGAAGCTTTCTGACGATAACAATAGATGACATATTCTGCTTTCGTATAGCTTTATTATAGTTGATATGCTTTAATTTTGCAACAAAAAACACAAAAACACATTATTATTCTATAAATTTTAAAGCAATTTATAATTAGATGGCATATTGGTAAACAAATAAAATAAATCTGAAAATTATAAGTGCGAGGGATGCCTTGCGTTTCAACAAAAAAGGAAAAACGGAGAAGGGAACGTTTGGGAATTTGACAGTTAAAAACACAAATTTTATCGCATAAAAACCCAAATTGTGGTATACTAAAGAATATGTTGTTTTGCCGAAGTGCTTTTCGTGGCAAGCGGCAGCGTAAGTGGGATTGATTTTGGGCGTCCCAAGGGGCGGAAAACTCAAGTGAAATCAGGAAACTGCCCGTTTTTTAGGCACAGATTACGGAACAACAGAGTGTGAAAGGGGACGCTTGTGAATTTTTTTATTAAAAAAGAAACGATACCAAAAAAAATGATGCTACTGGGATTGCTGATGGTACTTTGCCTATTGGGGCAGCGCACGGACGCTTTGGCGGCGCAAGGGGGACAGCAGAACTTACCGGTGATTTGGTCGAAGACCCGCGAGCTGACCCGGCCGGAGCTGGGGCCGGTGGTGGTGCCGTTTTGGCAGCAAAGCGCCAAAACGACCAATATTTTTGGGCTGAACAGTTTCAAGTCGCCGGATTCGGACGGAAATTACTACATCATTTCCGCCTCGGATAAAGTCGGAACTGTCAGTGCCGAGCACCAAAAAGACCGGCTGATACTGCGTTTTTATGATGTAAAGACCAAATTTAAAAAATCGCAGACAGATTTTTCAGCAGATCCTGTTATTTCGGACGTTAAGATTAGGGAGTACAAAAGCGGCGGCGTGAATATTGCCGAGTTTGCCTTTGCCCTGCGGCCGGTGGTGAAAGACTTTGTGATTCGTCTGGATGAGCTGGGTGAGAGAGTCTTGGTTGAAATGATTACCAATGCCGTCATTCAGGTCAGTCTGGCAGACAGAGGTGACGAAGAACTGCTGATGGTTGAGGGCTTTCAGCCGCTGCGGCTGAATCTGCGGCGGGGCGCAGAAAATACGCTGGAGATTGAAGTGCCGTCCGCTCAAAGCCTGCTAGCGGATATGGATGCGGAGGTGGCATCGAAGTATATCAGCCGGATGGCAGTCAGTAGTCAGGAAAAGGGCAAGACCAAGGTCAAGCTGTGGCTCCGGGAAAATACCGAGTTTGCGCCGGAGGGGCAGGGAATTCGTTTTTTTGCGGCCAAAACCAAGGATATCAAGTACGCTTACGGGATTTTGTCGCTAAAGCGTCCGGAAAACTTTGATATGTCTAAGGTTGATTATTTGCTGGATATTTATAGGCGCAAGGCCAGCCTATCTTTTCCGCATGAGGGCTATTTGGACGGAGCGTACTGGATTGCCGATGATTTTGTGACCAAGGTGGAAGCGGTGAATGGGCGGCTGGAGTTTACTTTTCCGTCGGTGCGGGAGCTGACGATTGCGGAAGACCGAGATCGGGTATATATTTCGGCGAAAAAGCCCAAGGAAATTTTTACCAAGGTCGTGTTTATTGATATCGGGCACGGCGGCAACGATCCGGGGGCGATCCGGCAAGCGGATATCGGCATGGGCGAACAGAAATATTTGGAAAAAGATGCCAATTTTGCGCTGACCATGCAGCTGAAAGCGAAGTTAGAACAAAATCCGGCGATTCGGGTTTATTACTCCCGGCTGACCGATGAAAATCCTTCGGCTTACGAGCGGGCGAGGCTGGCGAATGAGACCGGTGCTGATTTTTTCCTCAGCCTGCACCACAATATGACGACGGTCAAAGACCGTAAAATTGAGGGAACCGATGTTTATTATTTAGAGGGGCGGAGTAACGGCAATCTATCATCAAAACGCCTGTCGGAGCTGATTTTGCAAAATTATGCGCAGACCACCGTCTTTGCGAACCGTTTGATGCTGGATGCGCCGCATTTATATATGGTTAAGTACCCCAAAATGCCGGCAGTCATCGTCGAAAGCGGCTTTATGTCAGATGACGGCGACCTGCGCAAGATGTTTGATCCGGCTGTGCAGGAGCGGACGGCGCAGGCGCTCTACGATGTGATCGTGCAGGCGTTTGCCGAAATATAATGTTACGGCGGGTATCAAAGGTATTGTATATTACAAACAACAGGAGGCCAAAATGATTCAATTTGGAACCGGTGGCTGGAGAGCCATCATCGGAGAAAACTTTACCAAGGATAATATCATTAAAGTAGCGCAAAGTTTGGCTGATTTAATGAAAAAAGAAGGTGTAGCCGACAGGGGACTGGTGCTTGGCTATGACAAGCGCTTTTTGTCTGACCGGGCGGCAAAATGGATTGCCGAAGTGCTGGCCGGCAATCAAATTAAAGTATATTTGATTCGTCGGGTCGCGCCGACGCCGCTGGTGATGTTTACGGTTAAAACCTTGGGAACGGCTTACGGTGCGGCGGTAACAGCCAGTCATAACCCGGCCGAGTACAACGGTATTAAAATCTTTACCGAGGGCGGCAAGGACGCAGACCGGGAGATTACCGACCGGCTGGAAGCGGTTATCAACCGCCTGACGGCAGCGGACATTAAAGCCGTAGACTTTGACGAAGCCGTTGCCAGCGGCGTTGTTCAGTTGATTTATCCGTTTAATGACTATATTGATACCATTATTTCAATGATTGATATTGACAGTATCCGGCGGAAGGATTTGCGGATTTTGGTTGATCCGATGTACGGCGTGTCCAAAACGGCACTGCAAACCCTGCTGATGACGGCACGCTGCGAGATTGATACCATTCACGATTCGCATGATCCGGGCTTTGGCGGCCGGATGCCTTCGCCCAGCGAAGAAACCCTGCGCCATTTGCGGACTTTGGTTGTAGAACGGAAGTATGACTTGGGAATCGGTACCGACGGCGATGCCGACCGGCTGGGTATCATTGATGAAACCGGTGCCTATATTCACCCCAATATGATTATGAGTTTGCTGTATTATTATCTTTTGAATTATAAAAACTGGCGGGGGCCGGCGGTGCGCAATATCGCCACCACGCATTTGCTGGATGCGATTGCGGCAGATGCCGGAGAAAAGTGCTATGAAGTACCGGTTGGCTTTAAGCATATCAGTAAAAAAATGGCGGAAACCGACGCCGTTATCGGCGGTGAGAGCAGCGGCGGTCTGACCATTCGCGGTCATATTAAGGGCAAGGATGGCATTTTTGCGGCGGCGCTTTTGGTGGAGATGATTTGCGTTACCGGTAAACGGCTTGGGCAAATGATGCGGGAGATGGAAGAAAAGTTTGGCGTTTACCAAATGGAAGAAGCTAACCTGTCTTTTCACCCGGAGGATAAGGCTCGCTTAGTTCAGCTCTTATTTGAAGAAAAAAAGCTGCCGCAGTTTCATGCCGAGATTGACCACGTCAGCTATTTGGATGGGGTTAAGGTCTACTTTAAAGATAATTCCTGGATTATTGCCCGGTTTTCCGGCACCGAGCCGCTGATTCGGATTTTTGCCGAAAGCGACTCAGCTGCCAGAGCGACTCGGCTGATTACGGAATTAAGAGAGTTTTTGCAGATTTAAGTTTATAGAGGATGTTATGCTTTTTGCGGCGTCAGGGGCTGGTGATCTCTCTGCCGCCAAACGGCACCGATTGCGTTGTAGTCAACCTGACCGCTGTCCATATAGGCGAGCAGCAGGCGCTTCATCTCCTGACCCCAGCTATCCCGGATGCCGTCGATATAGCCCCAATAGGACTGAGCCAGTTCGAGCAGCCGGCAGCCGGCCAGAAAATCAATGGCGCTGTCGTCTGCCGGACAGGCGGGGGCGTATTTTCCGCCGGCCGCTTGATAGCCGCGGAAAAATGCGGCTTCTGCCTCCTGAAAACAGGCAGTGTCATAAAAATTATAAAGGAAGAACCGGAACCCGTAAAATTCCAAGGCGGCCGGAGCAGCTTGGGCTGACTCTAAATCAAAATATCCGGTCGGCATGCCTTGTTCATCGGTAAAAAAGTTTTCCGCGTGCATATCGGTAAAAACCAGTACCGGCGGCGTGGTTTGTGCGTTAAAGTGGGGGCGCAGTTTTTCCAGCATTTCATGGAAAAACTGCGTGACCCGGACGGTTTCTTCCGGGCTGAAAACCTGCTTTTGCTGACAGCGCTGAATGCGCATATCAATCACCGACCGGAACCGGTCGGAAAAATTACTGATTCCGGCCGGCTCAATGACAGAGTCAGCCATGATATTGCCAAAGGACGAGAAAGTAATGTTTTGAACTTTGGCGAAATCCCGGCCTAAGAATTCCATGCTGTCTAAAAAAGTTTGTTTGGAAAAGCCGCTGCGGCGCATACATTCCTTCTGAGAAATACCGTTCATCCGTTCTAACAAAATGAACTTGCCATAGTGCGATTCATAAGTACCGTAGACTTCCGGCGTAGGCACGCCGGCTTTTTCCCGAATCATTTGAAATAAATAAGCTTCTCTTTCTAAGGACAGCCGGCCGCCGAATAAAGTATCGCGGCTGCTCTCATAAAGTCCTTCTTCGGTTGCTCTGATTTTGGCAAACTTACAAATGGCCGGTCGGTTTCCGGCCAGCATTACGTCAAAAACAAAATGATTGGAGCCTTCGTCAATTGACTGAATCGCTTTTACTTCATATCCATTGTCCTCTAAAGCGACCTTTGCCTTTTCGGCATCAATGATTTGCGTCATAAATTTCACCTTTTTCTCTTTTTTGGCTGGGTCAATTCTTTTTTTGTTCAAAGTTTTCACCAGCAGACCAAATGCTTCGCATTTGCCGCACTTCGTGCTCTTCGTCTGCTGGTGAAGCACCGCAAAATGAATATGTCCGCTTCGCGGCCGCATTCATTTATGCTTGCGCGCTTCAATTTGTTCAATATCTGACAGCCTTATTTTTCCAATTGCTGTAAATAGCGGTAGATGGTGGCCTTGGAGCTCCCCAGCTTTTCTGCCACTTCCATCACCGAGCCCTTGGCCAGAAATACTCCGCGATTATCCATTTCCCGAATGACAGACAGCTTTTCATGGGCGGTCAGCCGGTTGGGCGAAGAGTTGAAGCGAATGGCCGATTCCTCCAAAACCTGATTGATGATTTCAGTAACGGACAGGGTCAGGGTTTCATAGGTCTGCATCGGCTTAGCGGCCGGCTGCAGGACATTATGCCCCTGATCCCCGCTGATTAGAGTATTTAAATAAGTGCGAATCCGAACCAGCTCACCGACATTGTGATTGATGGTTAAAAGTCCGACCAAAGTTCCGCCTTCCCGAATAAACATCGTAGCCGACCGCATTTTGTCGCCTTTGCCGGAAAGAGTGCGGTAATTGATATTGTAGGGCAAAGTGCTGCACTTGGGATTTTGGATTAAGGCACGCTGCATTTCGCTGAGCGGAGCACCGACATAACAGCTGTCGTCCATAGGATGCTCAACCAGTAAAACTTTCTCCGTATCAGTCAGAATAATTTCGGCCTCTGACCCTAAAAACAGGGCTAAAAATTCAATGATTGGACGATAGACTTCAATATTTAACATAATTTTCTCCATTCTGCGCGGAAACGGCGGATAAGTATTCGGCGGCGGAAAAAGAGGACTGGTGCCTATCCTGTAATAGTGCAGCAGCCCCCTGTTTGGTTTATTTATAAAAGCTCAAAGCCGGCGGTAAAGTGCCGTAAGGACACAATCGAACCTTGGTGTACGATTTTCATGCCGCGGTATTGATCGCGCTTTTCGTAAATATCTCCCAGCGCCTGAGCGATGACATCCATATGATTATTGGTATAAAGCCGGCGGCCGATGGCAATCCGCATGGTTTCAATGGACGGATAAATCGGTTGGCCGGTTTCTTTGTCAATTGAGCCGAAGGCGCAGGCACCGATTTCTACGCAGCGCACACCGGCTTCTTCATAAAGAGCACAGACCAGTCTTTGGCTGGGGAACTCACTTTGCGGAATTTGCGGGAAGAAGCGGCGGCCGTCAACATAAACACCGTGTCCGCCGGTCGGTTCAATAATCGGTACGCCTCGTTCTTTTAACTTTTCACCCAGATAAGCCACCTGCTTGATGCGGTAGTCCAGATAATCAAAGTCGCAGGCTTCCTGCAAGCCGACGGCCAGGGCGTCCATATCGCGGCCGGACATGCCGCCGTAGGTGATAAAGCCTTCATGGACAATGGCCAACTGATTGGCTTTTTCATAAACTTCTTTATTTCTGGTAACAAACAGTCCCCCGATATTGACCAAACCGTCTTTTTTGCTGGACATAGTGGCTGTTTCACAATAGCTGAACATTTCTCGGGTAATTTCTTTAATGCTCTTGTTTTCATAGCCCGGCTCCCGGGTTTTGATGAAATAGGCATTTTCCGCTAAACGGGCACTGTCCATGACCAAGGGGATTCCGTATTGCTTACAAAGTGCGCTGACTTCCCGGATATTTTGCATGGAAACGGGCTGTCCGCCGTTATTGTTGCAGGTAATAGTGATGATACAAACACAAATATTATCCGCGCCCTTTTCGGCAATCAGCTGCTGCATCTTGGCAAGATCAATATTACCCTTAAAAGCCTGCGCCGGGGAGGCCGGGTTCATACCGGCGTCGGTGGCATAATCAACCGGAATGCAGCCCATGATTTCGGCATTGCCGCGGAAGGTATCAAAATGCATATTGCCGATGGCGTAAGCACCCGGCCGGGCATAAATCTGCGCCATGATATAATCCGCAGCGCGGCCCTGATGGGTTGGCTGAACATAGGGCATCCCAAATACGTCCTGAGCGGAAGCTTCCAAACGGTAAAAGCTCCGGCAGCCGGCATAGGCTTCATCGCCGGTCATCATGGCCGCCCACTGATTCTGGCTCATAGCACTGGTGCCGCTGTCAGTAATGCAGTCGATATATACTTGCTCGGATTTTAAACGAAACGCATTGTAGCCGGCTTCTTTCAGCCATTGCTGCCGCTGTGCCTTGGTGGATTTGGTAATCGGCTCTATCATCTTAATACGAAACGGTTCGGCGGTCATGTACTTCATAAATGAAACCCTCCTTCATAAGTGCAACAGATTGCAGGTGCGTGATAAAAGATGTGTGCATCAAAACAGGCAAATCTTTTTGGGGCAAGCCGGGCAAAAGGACTTCCTACTTTTGAGCCTGTGTAATATAAAAAAATAGTATCACAGCGAGAAAAAAAAGTCAATATGATAAAAGCATATATTTTTGTAAAAAAATTCTTGACAGAGCGAAAGCGGTCGAGTATACTTTAGTTAAAATTGATAAAAAGTAAGAAACTGGTCTTTGTTAGACATACAAATTGTTCAATACTGTAAGGGAAATATTAAGAGTGCTTTCTAAATTTTGAATAGCGGCTAATTACCCTGAGGGGTTGGACAATTTTTGATTGTAAGGAAAATCTGGCAGGAGGGAATTGGCAAATGGCAAGATATGTAGCAAAACGTTTCGTTTCTATGCTGATTACGCTTTTTCTGGTGGCGACGGCAACATTTTTTCTGATGCATGCCGTTCCCGGGCAGCCCTTTGAAATCAGCAGGGAAACGCCGGACAGCGTCAGGGAAGCGCTTTATCGGCAATATGGCCTTGATAAGCCTTTATGGGAGCAATATTTGATTTATATGCAGAACTTGCTGCACGGCGATTTTGGCGTTTCCATGAAGTACAAGAGCCAGAGCGTGATTGGCGATGTCACTGCCGGGATGCCGGTTTCGGCTGTTATCGGTTTTGGCGGCGTCTTGATTGGTTGCCTGGTCGGAGCGGTGTTGGGAGCGACCGCCGCCCTAAAGAACAAAGGCTTTATGGATTATTTTGTTATTGTGCTGGCGATTTTGGGGGTGTCGATTCCCAATTTTGTGTTTGGCTCACTCCTTCAGCACTACTTTGCCGTGGAATGGAAATTATTTCCGATACAGGGCTGGAAAGGCGCGCAATATGCGGTGCTGCCGATTGCGGCCGCCACTTTTACCAATATTGCGTATTATGCCCGAATGCTGCGAACCAGTATGCTGGATACGATGGGGCAGGATTATATTTATACCGCGAAAAGCAAGGGCTTAACGCAAAATGAAATCGTCCGCAAGCACATGCTGCGCAACTCTTTCCTGCCGCTGGTAACTTCCTTAGGGCCAATGTGTGCCGGTGTCTTAACCGGTAATTTCGTGATTGAAAAAATCTTCAATGTGCCCGGCATCGGACAGTCGATGATTACTGCCATTCAAAACTCGGATTATACCATGATTATGGGACTGACGATTATCTTTTCTTTTATTTCGGTTGTTTGTTATTTTATTGTCGACATTGTTTACGGGCTGGTTGACCCGCGCATCCGGATTGCGGGATAGGAGGAAAGGGCATGGCAGAAAAGGAAAAAGTGCAGGTTATGGACTTGCAGAGCTTGGATGACACGCTGTTTGAGCGGGATGATTCCGCCTATGTTGACGCGGATAAAATCAACCGGCCGTCCCTGACCTATTGGAGCGATGCCTGGCGCAGGTTTAAAGCCAATCGGGTGGCAATGGTATCGGCAGTTATTTTGATTGGAATTATTTTAATGGCGATTTTTCAGCCGATGGCCAGTAAATATGCCTATGATGAGCAGGACTGGATGTGTATCAATCAGGGGCCGTCAGCGGAGCATTGGTTTGGCACGGATGAGCTGGGGCGTGATATTTTCGTCCGCTGCTGGGAAGGCGCGCGGGTTAGTCTGATGATTGCCTTTGTGGTCGCGGTTTTAAACGGAACGATTGGTATTTTGTACGGCGGGATTGCCGGTTATTTCGGCGGATTGGCCGATAATCTGATGATGCGTTTCTGTGAGTTGATTGCTTCTATTCCGCAAATGCTGTGGGTGGTGCTTTTGATTTTGGTGATGCGGCCGGGTGTTTTTCCGATTATTTTAGCGATTGCGGCCACCGGCTGGATCGGCATGGCGCGTCTTTTTCGCGGACAGGTCTTTTCTTTAAAAGAATCCGAGTTTGTGATGGCCAGCCGGACGATGGGGGCGGGCAGTCTGCATATCATTTGGCGGCATTTGCTGCCCAACGCCATGAGCCCGATTATTATCAGCATGGCCAATGTCATTCCCGGCGCGATTTTTTCAGAGGCGTTTTTAAGCTATATTGGCTTGGGTGTACCGCTGCCGACGGCCAGCTGGGGCGTTTTGGCCAGCGATGGCGCCGGTAAGCTGTTAAACTTCCCGTATCAGTTATTGTTCCCGTCTTTTCTGATCTGCATTACCATGCTGTGTTTTAATCTGATGGGCGACGGACTGCGGGATGCTTTGGATCCGCGCATGAGGCAGTAAGGAGGAGAAAAATGGGGGAACATAAGGAAGGCACATTGTTAGAGGTTATCGATTTGGCTTTCTCCTTTAAGACTTATGCGGGAGAGGTGCAGGCAGTCAGGGGTGTCAGCTTTCGGCTGGAAAAAGGCAAAAGTCTGGGCATAGTCGGAGAATCCGGCTGCGGTAAATCGGTGACCGCCAAGACCATTATCGGCTTAAACCCGCCCAGGCCGAAAGGAATGTTAAAAAGAGGGGAAATCTGGTTTGCCGGCAGGGATTTGACTAAGGTTTCGGAGAAGGAAATGCAGAAGCTGCGGGCGCAGGAAATTCGCATGATTTTTCAGGACCCGATGACCAGTTTAAATCCGACCATGACGATCGGGAAGCAAATTGCCGAGGGCATTTTAAAATATGGCAATAAAAGCAGAGAAGAAGCTAAAAAAATTGCGCTCAGTACCTTGGCTATGGCTGGAATCCCCAGCCCGGAGCAAAGATTTAAGCAGTATCCGCATGAGTTTTCCGGCGGGATGCGGCAGCGGGCAATGATTGCGCTGGCGATGGCGGTAAATCCCAAGCTGCTGATTGCTGATGAGCCGACAACGGCTCTGGATGTGACAATTCAGGCTCAGATTTTGGAGTTAATTAAAAATATTCAAAAGCAGTATGATACTTCGGTCATTATGATTACGCATGATTTAGGCGTTGTCGCCAATATTGCCGATGATATTGCGGTGATGTATGCCGGTAAAATCATGGAATATGGAAAAGCAGAAGATATTTTTGAGCAGCCGGCACACCCATATACCTGGGGTGTTTTGCAGTCGATTCCGCCGGAAGATACCAGCAGCCGGGAGCCTTTGCACCCGATTTTGGGAACGCCGCCGGATTTGCTTAACCCGCCGAGTGGGTGTCCGTTTGCCGCGCGCTGCCCCTATGCCATGAAAGCTTGTACTGCCCTGTATCCGCCGGTGTATGCTCAGGCCGGAGAAAAACATATTGCCTCCTGCTGGCTGTATCATGCCAAAGCACCGGCGGCAGTGAATCCAATTACCGGACGGGAGGTGGCAAGGCATGAGTGATACTATCCTAAAGACCGAGGACTTAAAGAAGTATTTTAAAATCAAGGGCGGGAAAACAGTCAAGGCCGTAGACGGCATTTCGATTACGGTCGAAAGAGGCAAAACACTGGGGCTGGTGGGAGAATCCGGCTGCGGCAAGTCGACATTGGGCCGGACTCTGATTCGGATTTATGAGCCGACCGGTGGGAGCATTACTTTAAACGGCAGGGATATCAGTGGCAAAAGCAGCAAACGCTTCCGTCAGGATTTGGCGCGGAGTATGCAGATGATTTTTCAGGATCCATACGCCTCTTTAAATCCGCGGATGACCGTTGCTCAAATTATCGCCGAAGGCTGGGATTTGAATCACGCGATTCGGATGACGCCGATAGAGAAAAAACAGCGGGTGGTAGAGCTGCTGCGGACGGTGGGCTTAAATGAAGAACATGCCGGGCGCTTTCCGCATGAGTTTTCCGGCGGCCAAAGGCAGCGGATTGGGATTGCCCGCGCCTTGTCAATGGAGCCGGAGCTGATTATCTGCGATGAGCCGATCAGCGCACTGGATGTTTCGATTCAGGCGCAAGTGATGAATCTGCTCCTGAACCTGCAGCGGGAAAAGGGGCTGTCCTATATTTTTATTGCGCATGACCTGTCAATGGTTCGCTATATTTCCGATACCGTAGCGGTCATGTATCTGGGTCAGATTATGGAATATGCTTCCAATAAAGAATTATATGAAAACCCGCAGCACCCCTATACCAAGGCTTTGTTTTCGGCTATTCCGGTGGCCAATCCCAAGCTGGAAAAGCAAAAAAGCCGAATCCGCTTGGAGGGCGAGATTCCCAGCCCAATCAACGCACCGAAGGGCTGTAAGTTTTGCACCAGATGCTCCTATGCCAAACCGCTTTGTTTTGAACAGCCGCCGGCTCTAAAAGAATACGCCCCCGGTCATAAAGTGGCTTGTCATTTATTGGCATAAGACAAGCGTCAAAAGTATGAAATCCGCAGCCAGCTTGCTTGCACAAGGATTTCCATACTTGATATATTATCTAATTTATTATTTTTTAATGGCTAATGTATGGGCAACCATAAGTTTTAATTAAAAACAGGAGGGAAGAAAATGAAAAAACGAAGAGCAAAGGTGGGAAGTTTTTTACTGGCGTTGGTGATGATTTTCAGTTTGGCAGCCTGTGGCGGAACGAAGGAAGAAACGAAGACTCCTGAGGAAAAAAAGCCGACCGAAACAACCAAGGAAAAAGAGGACAATAAGGGAACGGAAGAAGGCACTAAGACGCCGGAGCCTGCCGGCAGCGAACTGGCGGCGGAACAGGTATTTCGGATGGCCATCAATAATGAACCAGCCACATTAGACCCGTGGGTCAATAACTCCGGTGAAGCCGGCGTGCTGGTAGCGGCTGTGCATGAGCCGATGCTGCGCAAAACCAATGATGAAAAAGGCTGGGAGCCGGCGTTGATGACCGATTATCAGCATAATGATGCCTATACCGTCCATACCCTGACCCTGCGCGAAGGCGCTAAGTGGGCGGACGGCACGCCGATTACAATGGATGATGTCATTGCCAGCTTTCATCGGGTCCTGAATCCGGAAATGAAATCGGCTATTGCTTATAAATACTTTATCATCAACAATGCCGAAAAGTTTTATGAAGGTCAGGCCGATGCTGCGCAGTTAGGTGTACAGGCCAAGGATGACAAAACCTTGGAGATTACGACCGGCGAGCCTTGCGATTATTTTATTGACCTTTTAACGGCGGCCAGTTTTGCGCCGGTGCAGAAGGCAGCAGCGGAAAGCCTTGGCGATACCTATGGTACCGATGTTGATAAGATAGTAGCATCCGGCCCCTTTAAGATGACGGAATGGGTTCATAAGAATGCCATCACTTTGGAAAAAAATGAAAATTATTGGGATGCGGCCAATGTAACTCTGGAAAAAATTGAGATTACGATTACGTCTGACAGCAATACCGTTCAGGGTATGTATAAAAACGATGAGCTCAGCATTTTAAGAGTTTCGGATGAGCTCCTGCCGCAGTACGCCGATGAGCGGATTGTCGATAACCCGCAGCTGAGAAATACTTTTATTGAGTTTAATCCGAATCATAACGAGTTTTTGGCGAATAAAAATATTCGGGAAGCACTGTCCATCACCTTTAACCGCAAGGCATTTGCCGAGCAGGTCATGCATAACGGCGCGCTGGCTGCCTATGGTCTGGTGCCTTACGGGATTAAGGGGCTAAAGGGGGGAGATTTCCGCGAGCAGGCAGGCCCGGTTGTTAAGGATGCTTCCGATCAGGCGGAAATCGACAGAGCCAAAGAATTGTTTGCCAAGGGACTATCCGAAATCGGCAAGACAAAAGAAGATATGGAAAAGGGCTTTGCTATTCAATGTCTGGAAAGAGGAAAAGTTCAGGCTCAGGCCATTCAGGGGATGTGGAAAAGCAATCTGGGGTTGGAAATGCCGGTTAGCGTACTGGACTTTAACGTTATCCTGCCGATGCTGATAGAGGGTACCTTTGACTGTGTCATCGGCGGCGGTCAGGATTCGGATTACCGGGATCCGCAGGGCTTTATGCAGTTCATTTATGATGAAAACAAATGGGATAATGCCGAGTTTAAGGCACTGGTAGAAAAAGCGCATACGCAGACCGGTGACGAAAGAATCCAGACTTGGATGGATATTGAAAAGATGGTTTTGGATAATTTCATTTATATCCCTCAGGTCTATGCGACCAATCATTTTGCGGTGAAGGCCAATGTACAGGGTCTGGCCATTTTTACCTATGGTTATCAGTTTGACTTCAAACATGTGGCTATTACCAAATAGGTGAAAGATTTGATAAGATTTACCGGCTCTGTGGCGGGAAATGCGATACAGTTCAGGCAAGCCATTCGGAATTCATCGAAATGCAAAATAACCCTGCCTTAACCCTTAGAGAAAGTTAAGGTCTGAATTGTAATCAAGATAGCGGGAGCAGGTGACTGCTCCCGTTTGCTGTGTGCCGGAAAAAACAGGGAAGGACGGAAAGGCGATATGAACGAAAAAAAAGAACTGGCCGATCAGCGGCTATCACCGGCTTATGAAACTTCCATGCTAAATCCCGGTCAGGCGGAAAAATCCTATCCGGGGCTGGGGGGATGGTATGCGGCTGTGCAGGCTGAAATTGCCGGTGGTTATGAGGATGAATGTTTGGGTAAAAAGGCGCTGGCGGCTGCCAAGGAGTGGCTGGCTGAAGAAGCAGCTGCCATATTTAAGGACAAGCGGGAGGAAAGTCCGGCCGGTTTAAAGGCGGCGCTGGCAGGACTGTGGAAGCGTTATTTGCTGCGCACCGCCGAGGCGCGAGCGCTGGATTGGGCTAAGGAAATGACCCGGACCGGAGCAGAAAATCCCTACGAAGCAGTGCTCTGGAAAGCAAACGCCGATACTGATAGCTGGATGGAGGAATACGGCCTGCCGGTGACTGCTCTGGAGCGGGAGATGATGCGGTTTTGGTTTTCGCTCCCGCCAGAAAAACTAAAATCAATGGGCAATATCATTGCCGATGCTCTTTTGCATGGCTTTATCAGTCAAAGTCGGGATAGAAGAGGCCGCAGCCGGGTACGGTTTTTCTATCAGCTGGGGCAGGAGGCATTGGCTCGGGAGGTAGTCAGGGCGTTTCGGGAGCGGGGCTTACAGCCGGTGATTACCGCGCCCCATACGCTGGATACACCCAGCCAATATCAGGTTGACCATCGGTTTGACCGCTATTATGGACTGGATCAGGAGCTGCTGGCAGCGGAGCAAAGCGCGTATGAAAAAGCAATGCGCGGCTATGAAGCGGAATTAAAAGATACCTGCGGCATGGTCGGGATTGAACAGTTTGGGATTGAGCCGGTTATTTTGACACCCTGCCCGGATGCTTTGCATTTGACTCAAGAGATGCAGGCTTTGTCCGCACAATTAGAGAGCCGGAAAGCGGAGTTAGAGGCGGAATGGATTCGGCCGGCGGAGATTTCCTTCTGTAAGATTGCGTTCCCCAATCGGCTGGTGGGAGAGCGGTTTGAAGAAATTTTTCAAGACTTTTTTGCTTTGAATGAAACGGTCTCAGCGCCCTATGAATTGGTGCAGCAGACATTGATTGACGCGCTGGATACCTGTGAATATGCGGAAGTAAAAGGCTATCAGGGAAATGAAACGAATATCACAGTCAGCTTGTGGCCGCTTTCGCAGCCGGATGTGCAGACCAAGTTTTTAAACTGCGGGGGCGACTTGAATATTCCCTATGGCGAGGTTTTTACTACGCCTCGGCTGGCGGGTACGACCGGGCTTTGGCATGTTGAGGAAATCTGCCTAAAGGGCGTTTTTTATCATGACCTGCGGCTGACCTTTCAGGATGGCTGGGTGATTCGGGCTGACTGCCGGGAAGGAGCGGAATATGTTCGGAAAAATCTGCTCTATCCGTGGGACAAGCTGACGATGGGCGAATTTGCCATCGGCACCAATACCAGCGCCTATGCCATTGCCCAAAAATATGGGATTGGTTCGCGCCTGCCGATTTTGATTTATGAAAAAATGGGGCCGCATATGGCCATTGGCGATCCCTGCTTTGCCCGGTCGGAAGACGCGGCAATTTATAATATGTATGATCACAAGGAAATGGTCTGCCGGGAAAATGAAGTAACCGGAGAAAGAAAGCAAAAAAATGTATATTTTGGCAAGCATATTGATATTACTTTGCCGTATCATCAGGTCGAGTATTTAAGAGGTGTGCGGGCGGACGGAAGCAAGCTGGAAATTATTGGCCACGGCAGATTTGTGCTGGCCGGAACGGATGCACTCAATGAGGGGCTTTGTGTGGTGCAGAAGGAGGAACAGGGGCAATGAAAACATTATATTTAGGAAAATGGCTGTATACGGCTAATCTGGCAGGAGAAACCATTGAGGACTTTGCTATGATGACCGAGGATGGAAAAATCCTTTGGATTAAGGGTCAAACCGACATAAATATTGAGCCGGCCGATCAGACTGTGGATTTGGGTGAGGCTTATGTTGTGCCCGGCTTTATTGACTGCCATCTTCATTTTTTAGGAGAACCGAGCCGCGGCGGCGGAGAGTATACCAATAAGAACCGAGAAATTGCCAATGTCGTATGCGAGGGTGCGGCCAATGTCGGCCGGCTTTTAAAGGCGGGAGTGGTGGCTTGTCGGGATTTGGGTTCGTACCGGGGATATGTGCTGGGGATTCGGGATGCGATTAACCGGGGGCTGATGAAAGGGCCGAAGGTACTGGCCTGCGGTTATGCCATTTGTGCCAGAGGCGGACATGGTTATGAGATTTGCTATGAAACGGATGGGGCGGATTCGATTCGGAGAGCGGTTCGGCAGGCGATAAAGGATGGGGCTGACGTGATTAAACTGATGGCTTCCGGCGGCGTTAATTCTCCGGGACCGGAACCGGCGCCCTGCGAACTGACAGTCGAGGAAATTAAGACTGCGATTGAGACCGCTCATAACCGGGGACGAAAGGTAGCCGCCCATGCACACGGCAATACGGCAATTCGCCGCTGCGTGGAGGCCGGTGTCGATTCGATTGAGCATGGCGTGTTTATGACCGAGGATGTGATGGAACAAATGGCGGCACAGGGCACTTTTTTAGTGCCGACCTTATGTGCGCCTTATTATGCGGTACAGGAAGGAATCAAGCAGGAGCCGGATAATCCGGATCATAAAAAAAGCCAGGAGATTTTGCAGCGGCATCGGGATATGCTGAAAAAATGCTGGCAAAAGGGAGTCAAAATCGCCATGGGAAGTGATGCCGGCTGTCCTTTCAATCCGCATGAAACCGCTGCTCATGAGATGGTGCTGATGGTCATGGCCGGGCTTACTCCCAAGGCGGCCGTAGATGCGGCCACCAGAGGCGGTGCTGAACTATTGGGACTTAGTGAACTGGGGTCGCTGGAAGCGGGCAAAGCCGCCAGCTTTGTCTGTCTGAAAGGCAATCCTTTGGAAAACATAGAGTATGTCGATGCAGTAAGCGCTTTATATATGAACGGAAAGAAAATAAACTTAAATTAAGGCAAAAGCTTACAGTTCAGGCAAGTTACTTGTCATTTGCCGAAAGGAAATGATAAGTGCGGGCGTTGATCAATATCTTGTCAGACTTGATATTGCTTGCAGACAAGTTTGCCGGGATATCAAATCGAAAGGCTGTGGCCGGAGCGGTAAGCAGAAGAAGGAGAAGAAAGTGGCAGAATTTTCGTTTTATCAACCGACCAGATTGGATTTTGGAGCAGGAAAGCTGGAAAAATTAGGTCAGATTACAGCCGCATACGGTCAGAGCTGTTTGCTGGTAACGACTTCCAAGGAAGAGGCGGCACTGCGCCCGCTGTATGAGAGAGTGAAAAAAATCTTGGATGCGGCCGGTGTCCGCTATGTTCATTTTGATGAGGTCGTGCCGAATCCTGATATCAAAGGGATTGCCAAAGCCAGCGAAATCGTCAGGCGGGAAAAGTTAGAAGTGGTAGTGGCGGTCGGCGGCGGCAGTTCAATGGATACGGCCAAGGCGATTGCTTTGTTTTGGG
Organism: Lachnospiraceae bacterium oral taxon 500; assembly: GCA_002999035.1. NCBI lineage: Bacteria > Bacillati > Bacillota > Clostridia > Lachnospirales > Lachnospiraceae > Lachnospiraceae bacterium oral taxon 500. Next base: position 969,179 of record CP027241.1, on the reverse strand, counting down.
AAGCGGAGACGGTCGATTGGAAAGAGGCCTTTGGCAAGTATTCCAGTCCGTTTGCCGTTTATGAGCTGCCCGGCAGCAAAGCGCTGCCGATTGTTGCCGTGCCGACAACGGCCGGAACTGGGAGCGAAGTAACGCAGGCCATGATTTTATCCGATCAGGAACATCAGGATAAGGAGTGCGTATATCATCAGGCGGCATTTCCCCAAGCAGCCATTGTTGATCCGGAGCTGTGCCGGACGCTGCCGCCGTATCTGACGGCAGTTACCGGTTTTGATGCCTTTACCCATGCTTTTGAAAGCTATATGCGGGAATTGGCTTCCCCCTACACCCGGATGCTGGGAATAGAGGCGATGAAAACGGTTATTCGGGCACTGCCGAAGCTGATGCAGGAGCCGGACAATATGGAATGTCGGGAGGCTATGTCCAGAGCGGCGGTCTTTGCCGGAATATCGCTCAGCAATGCATCCGCTGATATTCCTCATCCCCTGAGCGAAGTGATTGGCGGGGTGGTTCCCCGAATTGCGCATGGCCAGTGTCTGGCCTGTGTCTACCCGGCTTATTTACGTTTCCGGATTACCAATCTGCCGGAAAAATGTGCGGATATTGCCCGCCTGTTTGACCCGGCCTTGGCTCAGGTTTCGGCGGAGGAAGCGGCGGCTCATTTGCCGGGGCAGATGGAGGAATTTTTAAAATCCATTGGTATTTATAATACATTAGCGGATTTGGGTGTAACTAGGGAGCAGTTGGCGGAAATGAAAACCAACTTTGTCTTTAATGTGCTGCCCTTTGCGCCCAAAGAAATCCTGCTGGGGATGATGGATGCCGCTTATGGAAAGGAGCAGGCATGATTAAGTTTCGGGATATCCCTTTTTTAAGATTGGATATGGCGGCCTATCGCCGGCATTTTGAAGAAGAACTGGCGCGTTTTGAGACGGCGGAGCGCTTTGAAGAAGCGTATGATGCCTTGCTGGATTTGGACACGCTGATGGTCAAATATCAGACAATGGCTACGATTTGTGAAATTCGCAATACGATGGATGTAACTGATTCGTTTTATAAGGCAGAAGCGGCTTATTGCGATGCGATTCGGCCGGAATATGACGCGCTGGAGAACCGGCTGCATCAAGCGCTGGTTAAAAGCCCCTACCGGCAAAGGCTGGCGGAGTACACCGGTCAGGAGGTGTTTTTGCGGGCGGAGCTGAAAGAACGCTGCTTTTCGCCGGATATTGCCGCGGATTTGCGTGAGGAAAATCGCCTGTCAGCCCGCTATTCGGAGATGACGGCTACGCTGATGGCCGATACCGACCAGGGCCGGGTGCCGCTGTCCGGCCTCGGGCAGAAATTAGTCAGTGAAAACCGGACAGAAAGAAGCAAGTACAATAAGATTGCCGAGGAAAGCTGGGCCGGCATCGGGCCGGAATTGGATGCGGTTTATGATGGACTGGTTAAAATCAGGGCTAAGATTGCGAAAAAGCTGGGCATGGACAGCTATACGCAATTCGGCTATTGCCAGATGGGACGAACCAGCTATGGCAAAGAGGAAGTGCAGGCCTTTCGCCGAGCCGTTAAGGAAAAGTTAGTGCCGGTCATGACGGAGATTTTTGCGGCGCAAAAGGCTCGTCTGGGAGTGGAAACGCTGTTTCAGTACGATGAGGATTTTAATTTTCCGGGGGATCAGTTTACGATTACCGATCAGGTAGTAGAGGCTTTTCACCGGATATACGGTGATATGTCGAAGGAAACGGCAGTTTATTATGATGAACTGACAAGGGGCGAGTACTATGACCTGTCGCTCCGGCCGGGCAAGATTAACGGCGCATACTCGAATCTGGTGGGGCGTTACAATATGCCGTTTATCTTTGAAACCTATAATGCCACCTTCGGAGCGTTAAAAACCTTTGCTCACGAAACGGGACATGGCTTTCATTCTTATTTAAAGCGAAGCGAGGCGTTTCGCTTTACCGAAGGCTGCGGTTCGGATTTGGCGGAAATTCACTCAATGAGCATGGAATTTCTGGTTTGGCCGTATTTAAGTGCAGTCATGCCGGAGGAGCAAATAGGCAAATATCAATATCAGCATTTAAAAGCGGCACTGGCCTTTATCCCTTATGGCTGTGCCGTGGATGAATTTCAGGAAACCGTTTACGATCGGCCTGAAATGACACCGCCGGAGCGCCGGCAGCTTTGGCAGAAGCTGGAAAGAGAATATATGCCGGCTCGCTGCTTTGAAAATCAGATTTTTTATAGCGAGGGTCGTTTTTGGCAGAAGCAGACGCATATTTATAAATGGCCGTTTTATTATATTGATTATGTATTGGCGCAAGCCTGCGCACTGCAGGTGCATTTTTTAAGCGCGGACAACCGGGAGGCGGGCTGGCAATGCTATATGGATATTTTGCGCTTCAGCGGCAAGTGGGGCTTTGCCGATACGCTGCAAAAGGCCGGGCTGAAATCGCCGTTTGCTGCCGGTGTGATAGAGGAACTGGCGCAGAAAGCGCTGGCTGAGATGAATCGGCTTAAGGTTTAAGGAGGCGGATTGGATTGAATCAGGCGATTTACATTAAAAACGGCACGATTGCCACGATGGGGCCGGCCGGAATCTTAGATGGCGGCGCAGTCCTATTGAGTGACGGAAAAATAAAATATGCCGGCATAGCAGAGGATATTAATTTACCGGTTCAGGACTGTCAATTGATTGATGCGGCGGGCGGGTTTGTGATGCCGGGAATCGTTGATGCGCACAGCCATATCGGTATATTTGAATCCGGTATCGGCGATGCCGGGGTAGACGGCAATGAAACGAATGACCCGATTACGCCGGAAATGAGGGGCTTGGATGGGATTTATCCTTTGGATCCGGAATTCGTCCGGGCGTATCAGGCCGGTGTAACTTGTGTAGCAACCGGGCCCGGCAGCGGCAATCCGATTGGCGGTCAGTTTTTGGCGATGAAAACCAAGGGCCGGGTGATGGAAGAAATGGTCATTAAAGAGCCGCTGGCTATGAAGATGGCTTTTGGTGAAAATCCCAAAAACATCTATGGCAAAAACCGGACGCCGGCGACCCGAATGGGTGTGGCGGCGCTGATTCGAGAGGCACTGTATAAGGCGGCGGAATACAGCGGCAAAAAGGAAAGAGCGCAGGGCAATCCCGATAAGCTGCCGCCCTTTGACATGAAGCTGGAGGCTTTGCTGCCGGTGGTGAAAGGGGAACTTTTGGTCAAGGCACATGCCCACCGAGCCGACGACATTATGACGGCGCTTCGGATTGCCGAGGAATTTGGTCTGAATATGACGATTGAGCATTGCACGGAAGGGCATTTGATAGCGGATGAACTGGCGCGGAAAAACCGAATTGTGATTTTGGGGCCGTTTACCGGTTTTCCCCATAAAAATGAGGTCATTCATCAGGATGAGTCCGCGGCAGGCATCTTAGAGCGAGCCGGAGTGAAGGTGGCGCTGATGACCGATTTGCCGGGGATGCATGAGGAAAATCTGGTGGTTTGCGCCGGAATTTGCTGCCGCAAGGGCATGAGTGAAGAAGGGGCTTTAAAAGCGATTACTATTCAGGCGGCTCAAGCGATTGGACTGGACGGCCGGCTGGGTTCGCTGGAAGCAGGCAAAGATGCCGATGTGGCAATATTTGATAAGAATCCGGTTAAATATTTGGATGCCAAATGTATCTGTACTATTATTGACGGCAGGGTTGTCTATCAAAGATAATAGGGGCTTTTCTTAAACTTTGAACAGGAGGTATGAAGATGAAACATATTAAAATTGCAGCGGGGCTGGCTCATGTCAGCTATGCCCGAATTGCTGACCGGGCTTTGGAAGCGATTGAAGGCGGAGTTGATTATATTCATTCCGATGCGGCGGATATGTATGATTTAAAGAATATGCAGCTGATGGGCGGCCCGCAGATTATTGCCGGTCTCAGGGAAGTGACGGATATGCATATTGAGTGCCATATTTACACGATTGAATGTGACCGCCTGTTTGTAGAAAAGTTGGCGGCGGCCGGCTGCAATATGCTGATTGTACCGGCGGAACATTTTATCGGTGCGCCGCTGGCATATTTGATTAACTATTGCCGAGAGTTTGGCATGAAAATTGGCCTGACCGTCGGCTGCTATACGCCGCTTTGCTTTGTAGACGAGTCGATTAACGATATCGACCGGCTGCATATCGTTACGCATGGCGTAGATGAAACCGACGGTCAGGACAACTGGGGCTGGAGAAAATCGGTCATTGACATGCTGCACCGAGCCAGAAAGCTGATTGATGAAAAAAATCCGCGCTGTGAATTGGCGATTGACGGCGGTCTGCGCTGGGACAACATGGACAAGCTGATTGCCGCTAATCCCGATGTTATCGTCTTGTCATCGGCGATTTTCAAAGACCCGGACGGAATCAAAGCCGGTGTCAGCAAATGCCGGCAGGCGATTGATCAGGCGGCGGCCAAGTATGGGTTGGAATAAATAAAACTCTGTCTTGTCGAAGCGCAGACTGCTTTGACAAGACAGAGTAAGCCCAAGGGTCACGCCCTGCGTGACGAATTAAGCCGGATACATTAGCCAGTTTAATGTGTGCTAAAAATGAATGAGATATCAGCAATATTCCGCTTTTACAAACCGGCGCAGGGCGTCGAGTGAGCGGATAACTTTTTCGGTCGGAATACAATAGGCCATGCGGAAATAGCCGGGCAGGCCGAAGCTGTCGCTGGGAACGACTACTAAGTCATATTTCAGCGCTTTTTCGGCAAATGCATTGGCATCCGGTTCCAAGGCCTTGGGGAAAATATAAAAGGTACCGTCCGGCCGCTGGACGGTAAAGCCCAGTTCGGTCAGAGTATCGTACAGCAAGCCGGCGTTGGTTTCATAAACCGAAAAATCAGAGGTCAGCTCCAAGGCTTCGGCAATGGCCAGCTGCATCAGCGAGGACGGACAGTTGTGGCCGATGCCGCGCGAGATTTGGCCGCACATCGCGGTCAAAACCGCGGATTTGCCGATGGCCGGATGGAAGGCGACATAGCCGATGCGCTCGCCCGGCACCGACAGTGATTTGGAGAAGGAATAGCACATAATGCTCCGGTCATAAAAGGTTGACGGATTGGGAGCGTCTACTCCGGCAAAAACGATTTCCCGGTAGGGCTCGTCGGAAATCAAATAAATTTCATGGCCGTATTCTTTTTCTTTGGCCTGCAGCAAATCGGCCAGTTGTTGCAGGGTATCTTTATTGTAAACCGCGCCGGATGGGTTATTGGGCGTGTTAATCAGGACCGCCATGGTTTTGGGGCTGATGATTTTTTCCAGTTCGGCAAAATGGATTTGAAAATGCTCGGTATCGGCTGGTACGACCTTTAGAACCGCGCCGGTCAAATTGACATAGGCGGTATACTCAGGGAAATGAGGAGCAAAGGTAATCACTTCATCACCCGGCACGGTAACGCAACGGAGGGCGTGAGCAACCGCTCCGGCGGCTCCGGACGTCGGGAAAATATCGGCTGCCTGATAGGGAATCCCGAACCGGCGGTGCAGGGAAGCAGCAATGGCTTCTTTGACTGCGGGAATACCCAAAGTCGGGCTGTAACCGTGGAGCTTTACCGGGTTTTCCGTTTGCAGCAGCCGAATCAGGATATCAGTAAACGCGGCCGGCGTGGGAACGGAAGGGTTGCCCAAGGTGTAGTCAAAAACATTCTCATAGCCGATTTCCCGGCCACGTTCGGCGGAAAACTCGGATAAGGTGCGGATAACAGATTTTTTAGACAGCATTTCTTCATAAAAAGCAGCAATCATAAGGAACTCCTTTCAAAATCGGGTGAGTTAAGCAGAAAAATGTCCGAGAAAAGCGGACTTTTGGTCGGGGTTTCGGTTGGAATCAATTTACCAAAGCGATTTACGGCACCGGGAAGCAGTACCGGTTTTGCAAGCAGTATACCATATTTGTTGGAATTTGGCGAGGGGATATTTGCGGGGAGAAACTTATTTTGAAGCGGGCGGGAGTTTTTCAGGAAACGGCGAAAAAGGAAAGCTGACGGCTCGGCGGCATTTTCTGCTGACAGGACGGAGAGGTTTGTATGTATTTAAGTGGAATGAACTGTCATTATCGGTATTATGATTTGGAGTTTTGTTTTAAAAAGCTGAGCGAAACAGGCTTTCAAAAAATGGAACTATGGACGGGACCAATGCATTTTTACGTTGATTACAGAACGAATGAAGATCCGGAAAAATTACAGCTTTTGTCCAGGAAATATGGGATTGATATTATTGCTGTCTGCCCGGAGCAGACTAACCCCAAACCCAATAATATTGCGTCTGCTTCCCGGCAGGACGATATTTTTAATTATTATCAAAGAATCATTGATATTGCCGAAAAATGCAAAAGCAAAAAAGTTACGGTTACTTCCGGCTGGGCATATCGGAATGAAAACTTTGAGCAGGCCTATGAACGATCCGTCAAAATGATTCGGAGGATTGCAAGGTATGCAGCCGAAAAAGGAATCAGTTTAGTAATGGAGGCATTGCAGCCGGAGGAATCCATATTAGTAAACAGCAGTAAAGATTTGAAAAAATATATTGACCGGGTCGGCGAGCATAATTTAAAGGTATGTATTGATTTTGGAGCAATGGCGAAAATGGGCGAAACGATTGATGATTATTTTGAAAACTGCGGCAGTTTAATTGAACATATCCATTTTGTGGACGGAAAGCCGACCGGACATTTGGCGTATCCCGACGGCGACCGGGATATTGTCGCTGACCTGCAGGCATTACAGCAGCATGGGTATCAAGGCTATTTATCTTGTGAGAGCGTGGCAGGTATTTACTATGAAAAACCGTGGATTGCAGATGAGAAAAATTATAAGGCTTTTCTCAAGGGAAAGGAGGAATTGGAAAAAAGCCGGGATTTCATCATTTGTTGAGTGATAAATGAAAGGAAGACGCAGCGGAGAAGGATTTTTAGAAAGGGGTGATTGAGTTGATAAAGCTTTTAAGGGTTGACCATCGCCTGTTGCACGGACAGGTTGCCTTTTCATGGACGAACAGTGTTAAGGCAGACTGTATTTTGGTGGCAAGCGATCAGGTAGTCAATGACGACATCTGGAAAACCACGTTGAAGTTAGGGAAACCGTCGGGAGTAAAGCTGGTGATTAAGAATATGCAGGATGCAATAGAAGCGATAAACGGCGGAGCAACGGACAAATATAATTTGCTGATAGTTGTCCAGACGATAGACGATGCCTATACTTTTACAAAGAACTGCGGGCAAATCAAAAGTATTAATTTGGGCGGTACTTTGAACAAACCGGAGTATACTCAAATCAGTAAACAGATATTTGTCAGCGATGACCAGATGGCAATGCTTAACGAACTGATAGCAATGGGGCTGGAGGTTGAAGCCAGACAACTGGCAAACGAGCCGAAGCAAATATTTGATGCGCAAATAAAAGACAAGAAAGGGGAAAAGTTATGATACAGGCTTTGCTGATAGGACTGATAGGCGCTTTGGGGGTAATGGACTATCAAATGGGAACTCTTTATATCTTCCGGCCAATTGTACTGGGAACCATTACCGGAGCCGTGCTGGGGGATGTGCAGCAGGGATTGATTATTGGCGCGACCTTAGAACTATTTTTCTTAGGCGCAGTCAGTATCGGGGCTTATATTCCGCCGGATGTAATTGTGGGCGGAGTTCTGGCAACGGCATTTGCCATCACCACTGGCTCAGGGGCAGAAGTAGCGGTAACTTTGGCTATGCCGATTGCGCTGGTTTCTTCGGCAGTGGGAAATCTGCTGGACGTCGTTTCACCACTGATTTTAAGGATAGCCGATCAGGCGGCAACAGAGGGAGACGATAAAAAAATAGTGGTAGTTCATTGGGTATTGGGACTTTTAAATGTAGGCAGAAGATTTTTCCTCATCTTCTTTGCGTATTGGATTGGTGTTGAGCAGGTGAGCAAGCTGCTCGATATACTTCCGCAGCAGATCATTGACGGCATGGGCGCTGCCGCCGGGCTCCTTCCGGCATTGGGTCTGGCGATGCTGATGAAAATGATTCTGAATAAGCGAGTATTGCCTTATTATTTTCTGGGCTTTGCCTTAGCGGCATTCTTTAATGCTTCCACTCTGGCGGTGGCGGTATTGGGAACGATATTGGTTATTGGCAAGTTTGGTTTTAATGAGGGCAAATTAAGTATGAATAACAATACAGCCGTAGGAGGTGACGAGGATGACTTCTAATAATAATTCTAATAATTCTTTAATAACCAAAAAAGATTTGAATAAAATGGCGTTAAATCAGGGCAGTTTGGGGATGGAGTTTTCATGGAACTATTTGGGGCAGATGCACCTGGCCTTTGGTCTGATGATGAACCAAATTCTGAAAAAAATATATGCCAATGACAAAGAAGGCTATGCGCAGGCGCTGAAAAGAAACTGTGAGTTCTTTAATATAACGCCGCAATTTGCGCCGTTTGTAGGTGGGATTGTGGCCAGTATGGAGGAAAAGCATGCCAAAGGAGAGATTGACAGTCAGGCCATATCCAGCACCAAAACTGCTCTGATGGGGCCTTTAAGCGGGATAGGAGATTCTATCTTCCTGGGCTGCATCCGAATCATTGCTCTGGGCGTAGGCATATCGTTAGCCCTGCAAGGCAATATTTTGGGCCCGGTATTATACTTCCTGATTTATAATATTCCGGCCTTTGCCCTGAGAATATATGGCGCGCAGATTGGCTATAAGCTGGGCTTTAGTTATCTGAGCAAAATGGGAAATAACAATATGATGGATAAGCTGATGTATGCGGCCGGCATTTTGGGAATTATGGTAATTGGCTGTATGTCAAAGGATATGGTTTGGACGGGCATTGCGTTTAACATTGGCAGCGGCGATACAGCGACCTCGTTTCAATCGGTGCTGGATTCTATTCTGCCCGGCATGGTCGGTCTTGGCGTTACATGGCTGTATTATTGGCTGTTAAATAAAAAAATCAATCCGATTGTTATTATTTTAGGAACGATTGTTATTGGTATTGCAGGCGTTTACGCAGGATTTTTCGGATAGGAGAGAATATGCTTAAATTTAATGAAAAGGAATATAGAACCAGCGCTGACCTAATTAGGAGTGCCAGAAAAAAAGCAGAAGAGGTCGCAGATGAGGTCTGCAGGGATGGGTTTTCCAATATTTTTTTCACAGCAGTGGGCGGCTCGTTTTCGCCGATGATGAGTATTTATGAATCGTCAAAACAGCTGACTACATTGCCGATATACTGCGAGCAGGCGGCGGAGTTATTGGCCAGAGGGCATAAGTGTCTGAATCAAGATTCTTTGGTGATAACCTTGTCGAAATCGGGCGATACCAAAGAAACAGTTGAAATTGCCAAAAAGCTGAACGCAGAAAACATTAGAGTTATCTGCTGCACCAAGAATCTTAGTTCACCGTTAGCCAATCACTGCAAGTATGTAGTTCCGATGCAGCATGAAAACGGAGTGGAGTATGAGTATATCGTTTTGTATTGGGTATTTTTCAGAATCCTCTATAATAAGGGCCAGTTTGATGATTATGAAAGTTTTGCTGACAGCTTGAGTGCTTTGCCGGAAAATTTGCTGAAGATTAAGGCGCAGTTTGAGCCGAAAGCGGAGGAAATCGCCAAAGAACATTATAATGCGCCGATTCAATACTGGATTGGTTCGGCGGAAATGTGGTCGGAGGTGTACTTGTTTTCCATGTGTATTTTGGAAGAAATGCAGTGGATAAAGACCAAAAGCGTTACTTCGGCCGAGTTTTTCCATGGAACTTTAGAACTGATTGAGAAGGATACCAGCGTATTTCTCGTTAAATCGGAAGGAAAGTGCCGGGTTTTAGATGAACGGGTCGAGCGCTTTGTCAGTAAGTACAGCGATAAGTTAGTTGTTATTGATACGGCCGAGTATGCTTTGGACGGTGTTGATTCTAAGTTTCGCTGGCTGATTGCGCCGCTCATGGTTTCAACTTGTCTGGTTGACCGGCTGGCATTTCACTTTGAAAAATATACCAAGCATGACCTTGACTTTAGAAGATATTACCGACAATTTGAATATTAATAACTCAACTTTCTTAGGCTCGTTGTTTCCAGAAAGGCTATGCCTTTCGGCGACGGGCGGGAACGATAGGCAAATTGCGATGCCGTCGGCCGAAAGTGGAGTCCATGTAGGTTGTGTACCCGCACAGAAACGCGAAGCGTTTCGACAGGGCACCCGCTCACTGAGCGGGATAGAGCCAAAAAAGACTATGTTTTAGACGATTGCCCGCCGGAAGTGCGCAGCACTTCCGGCGGGCAATCTTTGGCGAATCTTTTAATTTTTTTCTACTTCTTTCTCTTTTTCAGGAAAATCCCTATCCCGACTAAGCCCAGACCTGCACCGAAAAATACCATTGCCGGAACGCCGTCTGTCTTGGGCAGTTCCACTTCGGGGACGTCCCGTGGCAGTTCGTCGTCAAACGGCACCTCTGGAATCGGTGGGGTCGGCGGTGTCGGTGGCGCTGGTGGTGTCACCGGTTCCGGTGGGATATATGGCTCCGGTGGTGTGGATGGCTCTGGTGGGGTCGGCGGTGTGACCGGTGGCTTTGCCGGCTCGGGCGGTGTCTCGGGTGTTGGCGGCTCGTAAGGAGTTGTCGGTGGTAGAGGCGTATTGGTAACGCTAAAGCCCTCCAGTGTTTCCTCGATTTTAGGAACTGGCTGGTACCCAGCCGGAACTTCCTCCTCAATGGTATAGTTAATTTTTCGGTTATGATCGTCATAAAGTTTGTGGCGACCGAAGCTGACCCGCCAATCCGGTGCAGTCAGCTGTTTGCGGCCGTCCGAAACAAGAACGCCGTCGGCTTTTAAAACAACCCAGACCGGAACGGTTTGGCCGGTATTTTCCCAAAACTTGCGGACAAAGAATTCCTTGGTGCCGTAATTGGTAATCGTGGCCTTTTGCTCGTCCGGATTGGAGTAATCGTACTGATATTTTGGCATATACTTAGCAGCATCTTCCCCGGCCGCTGTTTTCTCAACTACGACATATTGAACCGGTACCCCGGCGGGGAAACGCCCGCTTCTGTCATATTTTGGCAAATCATCGATAGTACGGCTGCCAACAAGGCGTATGTTTTGTCTGACCGGATAGGCAAAGTCGGTGTCGCGGCTGTCGTAGATATTGACCGTAACGGTCTGGCCTGTGGGCAAGTTGCCCTCGCCCAGCCGCCAGTGCTTAGAAATCTGAAGGCTGATATCTAATTGAGCGCTGCCGGAGGCATCCCGGTATTCCAACAGAGTTTCACTGGTATCAGGGGTGCTGCCATTTTCGTTCCAGTATAACGAAGCTTTGTTGGGATAAGCCTTATTTGTGTTTTGCTTGGTGTAAAACTGAATCGTATAATCCCAAACCGGAGCCATTTTGAGATCATTTACTTTATAAGCGTTGAGGGTGTTGGTACGCTGCACGGCGGTAATTTGTCCAGCAGCTTCAAGCTCGTTTAATTTAGTAATAATATCAGCTTTTAAATTTGACGGGAACTGATCATAGGTAAAGGGCGAATTGTTGTCTAAGTCGCCGAAATAAATCAGCAGCTTTGAGCCGGTTGTTCCGTCGCCTGGATAAATGCCGACTCTTGGCCTTGAGGATATCGGAGTCTGGGTTAGCCGAGTTTTAAAACTGTCATAGCTTTCTCCCGGAATGTGCGGAAAAAAGGAAAGTTCCCGATAAGACGGATAAAACATTACATGCCAAGAAGCCTTATTATCAGGAGTCATTAACCGAACCCGGCCGACAAAAACAACGCCCAGTCGGGTGTCAATCTCCATTTCCGGGTCCTGCAGTTCGTCCTCTAAAAGAACGTTGTGCCTTTCAAAGCCGGCAGTTCCTTCCAGCCGCATTTTTTCATTGAGATAGTTCATTCTGATGTGCCACTGCAGCCGCGGTACTTTTTCACTGAAGTCCGGATGCTCTGCTCGGACAAGTGTACCTTTTTTATAAACTGATTTGTTGTCGGGTGGGGTCCATACGCCTTGCCCCTCCTGCTGGGGATTGCTGCCGGACGCGTCTTCTTCGATGACAGCTTCATCGGTTTCATGTCCCGGCCTGCTGTCAGGAATAAGAAAGCCGCCTTTTCCATTTTTTACCCCGTACCGCAACTGAAAACGACCGTTGCGGATGGCGGACGTTCCGGCTATATTACTGTTCAGGACAGCCGTCAGTTCACCGAGTTGATTGACGGTAAAGGTGCCGATAACAATTCCGGTTTCGGGGTCGGTAATATCGACCGGGGTATTAAAGTTAAAACTGGATGGCTCAAAAATACCGTCACCGGGAACTTTGAAACGAAAATAATCATTTGCTTGAATGCCGACAAAATCAGCAGCCGAAATATGCCAAGTATATGTCAGTTCAATTTGTTCGCCGCTGCCTAAGCGGAGTGCTTCGGCCTTGACATTGCCGCCGCTGTCTTTTAAGGATTTGCCGTCTTTGGTCAGCTCGTGGCCATCAAGATAATATTTTCCGTCCGCTGCTTTGGGTACTTCGATTCGCCCTGGCTTATAAAAGACAATTTCGCCATCGCGAATGATGTCTAAATTGTGGGGAACAGTTATTAGTTGAACTTTCGGCCGGCTGCGGGTGACTCTGACTTAGGAGCAGCAAAAGTGCCAACCCTAAACAAATCATTTTTTTCCTCATTTTTATTCTCCTCCGAATCATTGACTCAATTTGCCCCAGTCGAAACATCTCATCTTTTTGCACGGATGTATAAACTGACAAGTTAAGAGCCGTAGGTTTTCTGTGGACAGCAAATACCAAAACGCTCTATGCTTTTATTTTGCTTTTAAAACTTATCCCTAGAACTATATAATTCTATCGGCTGTAAAGCAAAGAAAAGTTATAGAGAAAAAGGACTATTTTGGCCTATATTTTTGAAAGGGAAGCAGGTCGGCGGGTCATCAGGCAGTTGAAAAACTGTCCTCAGAGCCGCGAGAGTTTTTGACCGGCTCTCCTGCCGAGGTGTCAACTTTTATTCGGTGCAATACAAATTTAATCGAATCGTAATCGGATTCTCACGAAAAAAGATTGATTTTTTGCGGGGCTTAGTCTATGATAAAAAGAAATATAGACAGAAAACCGGAAAGGAAGAAATATGTATTTTTCGTGGAAAAAAGTAATTGTAACCGGCGGGCTGTGTGCAGCGATGCTCTGGCCGGCGGAAAGTTTGGCTTATAGCGGGGTAATCACCGGCGAAACTATCACTTACGGCCAGTATAACAGCGGCAGCGGAACTTTTTATCAAAAAAAAGAAGTGGAAAAAATCGCCGATGGCGTGGAACATATCAAAATCAGCAAACTGAAAGCGGAGGGCTGGGTCGATATCCATGTGCTCAAGGTCTTGCCGCAGGTACCGGGGCTTGAACTGCAAACTCTGCGGTCAGGGACTTGGAAGCAAAAGGAAACCTTAAAAAATATGGCGGATCAAAATCCGCGGTCGGTGCTCGGCGCGGTGAACGCTTCTTATTTTAGTACCAGCGGTACTTATTCGGATGGGCAGGGGTTTGAGTTTGACCGGGGACTGGTGCATAATGACAATTTGCTGCGGCCGGGGTTATTTGAAGATATCAGCGGGAAACTCTTTGTCAGCCATTCCCAGAAACTAAGCGTAGCGGCGGCTGATACCGGCGAGGACTTGGGGATTATGCTGAGGTTTGCCAATAATTTTCCCGGAGAGGACGGTGCCTCCCTCTTTAACAATAAGGTTTATGCCGATTCCAAGGTATTAGATGCCGGCGGTGCATATTATAAGGTCAAAGTCAGGAACGAAACGGTGCAGGAAATCGTGCCGCCCTATACGCTGACTGAGTTTAAAGAAGGTGAATATGCGCTGGTCTTTTCGGCGCAAATGGCGGCTTATCTGGAAAAGCTGCCGGTTGGCCGCCGGATTCAAATCAAGACGGATTCAGGGATTGCCCTTGATTGGCTGAAGTTGGCGATTCCGGGCGGCGGCTATGTTCTGCAGAATGGGCAGTTTTCCAATGTGGGTGAACTGGTGCAGCCCAATAAAAGGCATCCGCGGACGGCGCTGGGCGTGGACGCGGAACGGAACATCCTCTATATGGTGGTGGTTGATGGCCGAGGCGGCAGCATTGGGGCAACGCATTATGAATTATCGGAATATTTAAAAGAGTTGGGCATTACCGATGCCGTGTCGATGGACGGGGGCGGCTCGTCCGCTCTGGTAGCTCGCAACCTGGGCGATTTACAGGTCAATGTGGAAAACCTGCCGCCAGATAACTATCAGCGCAAATTGATAAATGCTTTGGCTGTGGTTTCTACTCGAACAGCCGGGCAGGCAGCGGAGTTAATCGTTACGGCCGAGCGGAACAAAACTTTCGCCGGTACGCCGGTCAGGCTTGAACTGCGGGCGGTGGATGCGAATGGTATGCCGGTGGCAGTTTCCTCCGATCAGGTCGTTTGGCAGGTAACCGGTGCGGACGGAGGTGTACAGGCGGGATTATTTTCAGCCGGTACGGCCGGGAAAGCGGAAATCACCGCCTATTTTGGCAATGTCAGTGGTAAGGTCAGCATTGAGGTCACGGATAATCCGGTTGACTTACAGGCTGTGCCGACCGTGCTTGAGGTCGAGCAGGGTGGTCAGGGCAGTTTTCGGCTGACGGGGACGGATGCGGCAGGTTTTTGCGGCGAGATCGCAGCGGCCAGAGCTAAATATCAGTTAGAGGATGAAACGATTGGTTATTTTGCTGACGGTGTTTTTATTCCGTCGCAAAAGGGCGGCCAAAGCCGGGTAACAATTACGGTTGGCCACCGCAGTACCAGTGCGTATATTGTTACCGGTAAGACGATGAAGTCCTTGCCGGGCATGCTGGATCAGGGAATTGAGTACCGCGTAAGCGGCAAGGCGCAGGGGGCGGTTCGATGGGAACAGAACTTTGGCTATCAGGACTCAAGTTCTTTATCCTTTGCATATTCCTTCCCCTATCAGGGGGAAACGGAGGAGAACGAAGCGCCGAAGCAAAGCCTGGAAATGCGCTATTTGACTCCGCCGGAACTGGCGGCCGAGCCGGAAAATATCTCAATGCAGGTCTGCGGCAGCGGTCAGCTTTTAAAACTGACGCTGGATATTAGAGGCAGCCGGGGAGAGACAGCGGCGGTAACGCTTGCAGATGGTTCACTGCGGCCGGGCTGGCAGCCGGTCAGCGTTCGGTTGCCGGAAAATATCAGCTATCCGGTGCAGATTTTGGGCTTTACTCTGGAAAACAAGGAGGAGATGCAGGAGCAATCCGGGCAGTTGTATCTGGATGAGTTTAATTATGTTGAAAAAGTAAATTATCGGGCGGAAGTGTATCAGGAGCTGCCCCAGGATTCGCTGCGCAAGAGTTTTGACCGGGCGGCGGATATTGCGGTCTTTGGTGCAACCGGCGGGCGTAACCGGATATTGGATTCGATTGTGCTGCAAAAGGCCATTGCCCGGATCGGGGAGGCGGCAGCCGGGATTTACGCGGGACAAACCGATTTGCCGGCCGGCACTCTGCGGGCGGCCGATAAAGTTTGGCAAAATGCCTATGCCGCCTATAACCTGGCTCAGACCAAAGTGATTCATCTGGCAGCCAAAAACGGGAGCTTTAAAGATGCCGATCCCGAACAATTTGCCAAGCTGTCAGCGGAGTTGTCGAACACGGTAGTGGATAATATTTTGATTATTTCCGATGTTCATCCTTTGGAGGAAACCAAGCATAAGAGGGAAGCGCAGGCCATGCATGAGCTGCTTTCCCGCTACGCTCAAAGTTCCGGGAAAAACCTTTATTATGTGGCGGCATCCGGTTACCAGACCGGGGTAACGCTAAAGGACGGGCTGCGTTATATC
Organism: Lachnospiraceae bacterium oral taxon 500; assembly: GCA_002999035.1. NCBI lineage: Bacteria > Bacillati > Bacillota > Clostridia > Lachnospirales > Lachnospiraceae > Lachnospiraceae bacterium oral taxon 500. The sequence continues at coordinate 953,294 of CP027241.1, read as the reverse complement.
AAAACCAACGGCTTATGGTATCGGGTCAAAAACGACCGGGAGATTGATCTGAACCGGCGATTTTATGATATCTGTTTTTATGTGCAGGACGGCACCTTGTACTATGATATTAAAAACTTATATCCGTTAGTGGAGTAACTTAATTTCTCTGCGGCGGAGTATTTTCAGGAGGCGGAAGGCACAATTTAAAGGGGCTGCTGCATTTTAAGATTTTTACACAAAATATTGCGATAAATCGCAAGGATTTTCCCTAAATCTTTTGTAAAATCTATATCTTGCAGCAACTCCTTAAAAAATGAAAAAGCAAAAGGGAGTGTTGCCAGACGATTTAGCAATCGTCTGGCAACACTCCCTTTTCTGAATTTATGTGGTAAGCTTTCAAGAAAATCTATTTCTGAAGGAAAAAGCGCCAAGAAAATCCGCAGGATTTTCTCGCGCTCACGCTCGATTTATGGTATAATATTGCGCAATAAAAGCGTGAGTGCAGGCTGGAGGGAAAAAGCGAAGCACGCTGGCGTGCGAAAGCGTTTTTGCCGAACAGCCTATATGAGCGCTGATGCGGAGAGAAAATCTGTAAGGATTTTCTCGCGCTCACGCTCGATTTATGGTATAATAATAGCAGCAAAAAGCACGCGGAGCTTTCGGTGGGCCGGAGATCTTTTTAAATATGGGAGAAAAGCAATGCCGTATGTTGAAGTTAAAAATATGTATAAACGCTATCAAATGGGGCAAACGACCATTGTAGCCAATCGGGATATTAACTTTTCCTTGGAAAAGGGTGAGTTTGTGGTTATTGTCGGCCCGAGCGGAGCAGGTAAATCCACGGTTTTAAATATTTTGGGCGGTATGGATACCTGCGATGAGGGGCATATCCTGATTGACGGCAAGGATATTGCGGCGATGAATACTTACGAGCTGACCAAATATCGGCGCTATGATGTGGGTTTTGTCTTTCAGTTTTACAATTTGATTCCCAATTTGACCGCCCGGGAAAATGTCGAATTGGCCGGACAAATTGTTCGAGGTGCTCTTAACGCAGAAAAAGCCTTGGATATGGTCGGTCTTTCGCATCGGCTGGACAATTTTCCGGCGCAGCTTTCCGGCGGGGAGCAGCAGCGGGTGGCGATTGCCAGAGCTTTAGCCAAAAATCCGAAACTGCTGCTGTGCGACGAGCCGACCGGGGCGCTTGACTACAAGACCGGTAAGGCAATTTTGCAGCTTTTGCAGGATACCTGCATAAACACCGGTACAACGGTGGTAGTTATCACTCACAATCAGGCGATTACGCCGATTGCTCACCGGGTGATTGAAATTAACGACGCGAAGGTTAGAAATATCCATATTAATGAAGCACCGGTTTCGATTCAGGAAATTGAATGGTAAAGGCTGCGGGCAGCGGCCTGCCAAACGGAGATAAGTTATGAAAACCGCATTATTAAAAGATATCTTCCGTGAGATTACCTCTTCCCTGACCCGTTTTTTTTCGATTGGGCTGATGATTGCTTTGGGAGTTTTTGTTTACACCGGCTTAAAAGGAGCAGCCCCGATGATGCTGCGGGCAGTGAATGATTTTACGGCGGAAACGCAAATGGCCGATATCAAGCTGCAAAGCAATCTGGGTTTGTCGGCGCAGGACCGGCAGCTGATTTTGGCTGAGCCGGGAGTGGAATCAGCTGAATGGCTGTATTCGCTGGATTTAAATACCCGCTATACAGACCTTTTGCTGGAAGTGCAGTCGCTCCCGCGGAAATTAAGTTTACCTCATCTGACTGCCGGCCGTCTGCCGGAAGCGCCAAATGAGATTTTGCTGGATGCCGATATCAGCGGCCGGCCGTATCAAATCGGGGATATGGTCTGGTTTAAAAAAGAGTCCGGCAAGCTGGACATGGAAACGGATAAGAGCGATGCTTTAGAGCGTTATCGTTTCAAAGTGGTTGGCTTTTGTTATCATCCCGAGTTTACCGCTCCCAAGCAAAAAGGGGATGCCAGCGGCGGTTTGGGTAAGTTAGAGGGCTTTGCTTTTATTTTGGAAGAAAACTTTACAGCGGAAAAATACAGCTTTGGCCGGCTCCGGTTAAGCGGAGTGAGGGGCTTAACCAGCGATGATAAGCGGTATAAGGCAATTTGCGCCGCTAAAAAAGAAGATTTGGAGAACTTATTGGCAACCCGGCCAAGAACGCAGCTTCGGGAATTAAAGCAAAAGGCCAGAGATAAAATTGCCGAGGGTGAAGAAAAGCTGCGGGATGCCCGGCAGCGCTTGGATGATGCGGAAAGGGATTTGGACGAGGCGGACGGCCGGATTCAATTTGGCGAGCGGGAATTATCCGCCGCCAAAGATGCCTTAGCCGCGGAAACAGCCGGAGCCATTCGCCGGTTTGCGGCCGCCGAAGAAAAGCTAAAGCAGGCCTTTCAGGAATTGACAGCGGCTCAAAAGCAATACCAGCAAGAAAAAGAAAATTATTTATCAAGCCGGCGTCAGTATGAAGCCGGCTTGTATCAGTGGCAGCAGGCCGGGCAGGAGCTGGCGGAACGAAAGCGAAGCCTGATGGCGGGGCAGGAGCAGATTGAAAGCGGTCTTAGCCGGATTCGAGCCGGTTTTGCACAGTTGGCGCAGGCGGAAGAGGAACTGAAAAAGAAGCTGCGGGCATTTGGCCAAAATCCGGAATGGCTTTTACTTCAGATACAGGCGGCCAGAAAAGCACCGGACGGGGAGCGGAGGCTTGCCCGGATGGGCGAAGCGGCGGTGGCCTACGCTGAGATTTTACGGCAGCAGGAGGAATTGACCGCCCGCCAAAGTCGGCTGACGGAGCAGCAGAAAGAGTTAAATGAGGCGGCCGGCAGGCTAAGCCAAGGCGAGGCGGAGTTAAAAGAAAAGGAAAAAGATTTGCAGGCGGTACAAAGTCAGTTGGCCGAGGGTGAAGCGGCGCTGGCGGCGGCGCAGGAGAAATTGGAGCGCGGACAGGCCGATTATGCCGAGGGACAGGCGGAATTAAGTGCAAACCGGCAGTTCTTTGCGGCCAAGCAGGCGGCGACACAAAAAAAATTGACTGCTGCGGCATGGGAACTGGCTGTAGCCAGAGGGCAGTATGAACAGGGGAAAACCGAGTTTGCAGACAAAAAAGCAGAAGCAGAAGAAGACATTGCCGACGGCCGAAAAAAAATTGACGATGCCAAAAAGGTTCTCAAGAAGCTGAAGGATTCGCCCTATGCGGTGCTGACCAGAGAAGATTTGAGCGAATATTTTTTGTACTATGATTCGGCTCGCCGGATTTATTTGCTGTCTAATGTTTTTCCGGTCTTTTTCTTCTTGATTGCACTATTAGTCTGCTTATCGACAATGACACGAATGGCCGATGAGCATCGGGGGCAAATCGGAACGCTCAAGGCATTGGGCTACGGGAATTGGGATATTTCCAAAAAATATTTTTATTATGGGTTCTGGGCGAGTTTAATGGGCGGTGCGATTGGTGCGGCCACCGGTCAGCCGATTTTAACCAAGGTGGTGTATCGGGCGTATAAGGCTATTTTTGTTATCCAAACGCCGCCGCCGGTTTATTTTGCGGCTTATGCGGCGCAGTCGATTGTTATTGGTATTGTCTGTACAGCGGTAGCGGCTTACGCCGTGGTCAATGGCTATCTTCGACAGAATGCAACGACACTGATGCGGCCGAAGGCACCCAAAAGCGGAACCAAGATTTTTTTGGAACGGCTGACTTTTTTATGGCGGCGCCTGTCCTTTTTGTATAAGGTTACGGCTCGGAATATGTTTCGTTATAAGATTCGGATGTCGATGACGATTTTGGGTATTGCCGGCTGTGCGGGTTTGGTTTTTTTGGGTTTTGCCCTGCGCGATTCAGTTGGAAACCTTTTGCCGGTGCAGTACGGACAGCTGACCAAGTATGATTATATGGTTATCTTTGACGAAGATTTTGGGGAAAATGGCTTAGATGACTTTCACGCTGTCTTAGAGGAAAAGACGCTGTTTGAAAGCCATACGCCGGTTTATGTCGAAGCGGTTAAATGGAAAGGCGGCAGCAGCTCGGTGCAAACGATTTATTTGGTTGTGCCGGAAAAAGTGGAGGAGTTTTATCTGCTGCAGCGGCTGCAGAATCCAAAGAACCCGGAGCGGGCTTTAACCTTGCCGGAAGAAGGAGGGCTGCTGACCGATAAACTCGCCTTTTTGGCGGACAAAAAAGCAGGCGATGAGCTTGCCCTCAAGGATGCCGATAACAAAGAGTTTACCACTGCCATCAGCGGGATTTGTGAAAATTATTTGGGGCATTATTTGTATATGAGCCGGATGGCGTATCAAAAGCAGTTTGGGAAAATGCCGGCTGCCAACGCCGAGCTGGTAAAAAAAGCGGCCGAACCGGCCCTAGCCGGGGATGCTTTGACAAGTAAGCTGCTGGATCAGGATGTGGTGCTGTCGGTTACGGAAATAGGCAGATCGTCCTCGATGCAGGCACTCGATTCGCTGGATGTTGTGGTGGTTATCATCATTTTAGTGTCCTCGGTGCTGGCTTTTGTGGTCTTGTATAATCTGACCAATATCAATATTTCCGAGCGGATCCGGGAGTTGTCCACGATTAAGGTGCTGGGCTTTTTCCCGCAGGAGCTGACGGCTTATGTTTACCGGGAAACGCTGTTTTTAACGGTGCTTGGTATTGGACTGGGCTATGTTTTCGGCGTGCTTTTGCATGAAATGATTTTGGTCTTTATTGTGCCGGACACGATTCAGCTTTATCCCAAGCGTTTTGCCATGACCTATGTGATTTCGGCGCTGATGACTTTCCTTTTTTCGGTGATTGTCATGTTTTTTGTTCATTTCCGGCTGAAGAAAATTGATATGGTTGAGGCACTGAAATCGTATGAGTAATTGCTTTTTCCTAGGATGCGCTTTCCTTATGGACCGGCAGGAAGAAACACTAAGAGAAAATTAGATAACAAGAGATTTCTAAAAACAGATGACGCCGGTACGGCAAAGCCTTTGGCAGAGGGTACAGCGGTAACGGGAAGGAGCAGACAATGGCAACTTGGATTGCCCATATGCGGATTGCAGATTACTTTATGAAGAGATACGAGATGCTGAATAATGCTGAGTTTTTAGTCGGCAACATTGCGCCGGATTGCGGCGTGCCGAATGAAGACTGGAGCGTGTTTACGCCTGGTAAAGAGATTACTCACTGGCATAAAAAAGGCAGTGCTGAGATAGATGCGGAGGATTTTCGGCAAAAATATTTGCAGGTCAAAGATGACAAATATCCCTTTTATTTAGGGTATTACTTTCATTTGCTGACCGATATCGCCTGGTCGGAGTTTTACCGGCGGAAAAAAGCAGAGCCGCTGTATGCGGAGGGGCTGGCCAAAGATCCCAAGTTTATTTGGACGATTAAAGAGGACTGGTATGGGCAGGACTTTGTATTTTTGCAGAAAAATCCGGACTTTGTGTTTTTCACGGTATTTGCACCTATAAAAAGTTTTGCCAATCGCTATTTTGATTTTTATCCGGCGGAGGCGTTCAGCCGGCAAATTGGGTATATTACCGAGTTTTATTTATCAGCGGCGGTGGAAAACCGAGAGTTTCCCTATCTCAGCGCAGCGGAAATGGACAGTTTTGTGGCGGAAACAGCCGTCTGGATTGAAAGGGAATGGCAGAAACAGCAGGAGGAGGCTTTGTAGATGGCAGGCCGGGCGGTGGTTGGCTCGGAATCAAGGCAGATGGACGCCCCAAAAGGAGGTAAGGTTATGGTAACAAATAGTTTTTTCCCTGAAATTCAGGGCAATTTGGGATTTGGTTGTATGCGCCTGCCCATGAACGGAGAAGAAGTCAATTACCCGGAGTTTATTCGGATGGTCGATGAGTTTATTGCGGCCGGATTTAACTACTTTGATACGGCGCACGGTTATTTGAACGGCCGGTCGGAAACGGCCATTGCCGATTGCGTTGCCAAACGGTATGAGCGCCGGCAGTTTCTGATGACCAACAAACTGACGGATTCGTATTTTAAGACGCAGGAGGAGATTCGTCCATTCTTTGAGCAGCAGCTGGCTTGGTGCGGTGTGGAATATTTTGATTTTTATCTGATGCATGCGCAGGATAAAAATAATTATGAAAAGTTTAAGCGCTGCCGGGCGTATGAAACGGCCTATCGCTTTAAAGAGGAGGGGCTGATCCGACATTTCGGTATTTCTTTTCATGACCGGGCCGAGGTCTTGGAGCAAATTCTGACCGAGCATCCGGAAATTGAAGTGGTGCAGATTCAGTTTAATTATGTTGATTACGAGGATGCATCGGTTGACAGCCGCCGGGTGTACGAGGTTTGCGAAAAACATAAGAAGCCGGTGATTGTTATGGAGCCGGTGAAAGGCGGGAGTTTGGTCAATTTGCCGGCGGAGGCGGATCGGATTTTGCGGGAGCTGAACGGCGGCAGCAATGCCAGCTATGCTCTGCGCTTTGCGGCCGGCTTCCCGCAAATGATTATGGTGTTGTCGGGCATGAGCACTCCGGAACAAATGCAGGATAATATCGGCGTCATGCGGGACTTTCAGCCGCTGTCGCCAGCGGAAACGGCAGCAGTTGCCAAGGTTTGCGCCGCTTTTAAGAACTTGAATCTGATTCCCTGCACGTCCTGCCGGTACTGCATTGAAGAAAATGAATGTCCGAAAGCAATCCTGATACCGGACATGTTTGCGGCACTCAACTCAAGGGAGGCTTTTCACGGTTGGAACGCCAAATATTACTATAAAAACAGTCTGATCGGAGGCGGTCACGGCAAGGCGTCGGAATGCATCGGCTGCGGCAAATGCGAAAGGGTTTGCCCGCAGCATTTGGAAATTAGAAACTTGCTGACCAAGGTAGCGGCGGCATTTGAAAATAAAGAAGGATAAACAGGAGAATGATAATGAAAAAAATACAAAAGGCTTTAGCGTTATTGACGGCAGTTTTGATTTTGGCCGGCTGCGGTGCGCCGGTGGTTAAGGAAACGGCCGCTGATCAGACAAAGCAAGACCAAGGCTCCCAAAACGAAACGCAGACGAGCGCAGAGAAACCGGTAGAAAATGAGAAGCAAGAAAGCAAACCGGCGGAAGCGGAAAATCCTGAAAGACTGGTTTACTGGTCGATGTGGGAAAGCTCGGAGCCGCAGGGGCAGGTAATTAAGGAAGCGGTTGCCGCTTTTAGCGGAGAAACCGGGGTTGAGGTTGACCTTCGGTTTAAAGGCCGGACTAATATGCGCGAGGGCTTGCGCACGGCGCTGGAAGCGGGAGAGCAAATTGACTTGTTTGATGAAGATATTAGCCGGGTCAATCAGGAATGGGGCGATTATTTATACGATTTGACGCCCCTGGTGGAAGCGGCCGGGTATGAACAGACGGGTCTCCCTCTCTTTTTGCAGGCGGCCAAAGAAAGCGGCGGCGGCCGGTATATGAGTCTGCCCTATCAGCCCTTTATTTTTAATGTCTTTTATAACAAAAACTTGTTCGCCAAAGCCGGAATAGAGAAAGAACCGGTGACTTGGGAGGAGTTTTTAGCTGTCTGTGAACAGCTTAAACAGGCGGGCATTGTGCCGGTTACTTTTGACGATGTCTACGCGGTCTCCTTTTTCGGTTATCATTTGGGCCGGTATATCGGGCAGGCAGGAGTAGAGGATGTAGTACTAAACGGCAAATGGCAGGAAACGCCGGAGGTGCTGGCGATGGCGGCTGACATTCAAAATATGGCGGAAAAAGGGTATTTTTCCGCGCAGATTATGGAAAATATTTGGCCGGCCGGACAGGAAACGGAAATAGCGGCCGGGAAGGCGGCTATGTGCCTGAACGGTTCATGGCTGCCGAATGAGGTTAAGGAGATTACCGGCCCTGATTTTCGCTGGGGCTGCTTCAGTTATCCGACAGTGCCGGGCGGACAGACCGACATTTCCTATGCCAATTACGGCGCTCAGGTTTTGGCGGTGAATAAGAATACAAAATTGGTCAAAGAAGCTTTCGGGCTGATTGAAAAAATTACCAGGGGCGAGTATGATGCCAAGCTGGCAGAATATTCACTGGGAATTCCGTCCGATGCCGGCAATGCCGCTTGGCCGAAACAGCTGGAGGAAATAAAGCCGGTACTGGAGCAAACCGCTCACCGCTGGGCGTGGGCAGTCAATGCCAATAAAAATCAGGAAATTGAGCCGGATTTAAAAGAAAACTTTATTAAACTGGCCGCCGGCAAGATCAGTGCCGAAGAATTCGTCAGTGCTATGGAGAAGGCGGCGGAGAAGAAGTAGGGAGATAAAGAGAAATAAAAAAGAAATATAGAGAAATAAAAATAAAAAGACTGCTGATAAAAGCGGCGACCACCAAAGGTTAGATTTTGGTCTAACTTTTGAGGACGCAATGCTTTTTCCGGCAGTTTTTTTATTTGGGGAGGCATATAAGAGGTATTTCTTTTGCAGGAGAGAACTCCGGTTTTTAGGCAAGGATGATTTCTACATTATGTTTTGCGATTTCATCCAAAGCACGGGCATTTTGTTCGGTTTGTACGGTAATCAAAATATCCAATTCATCAAACTTGCAAAAGGTATATATTCCCCGAGTAGAGAACTTGGAAGAATCCAAAAGAGCCACTTTTTTGATGGCGCTGGCTATAAGGGCACGTTTGACGTCCAACATAGGCAGATATGACACAGTCAGTCCCGGAGTTGAGGCGATACCGGTACTGCCGAGAAAGGCGATATCTGTGGTGACACCTTGAAAATAATTAGACATACTGGAACCGCCGACCGAGATTTCATCTGGAAAAACAAGTCCGCCTGGGACATAGGTATGAAAATATTTGCAGGTTTCATAGGCAATAGAAAGAGAACAGGTTATGAGTTCCATTTTTCTTTCGTTTCGCTGCTTCAGTAAAAGTCGAACAAGCTCTGTAACGGTAGTTCCGGAGTCCAAAGCAGCGGAATGAACATTGCGGCACAGTTCAATCGCCTTGGCAGCAATTCGTTGTTTTTCTTCTAAAAACGTATTTCGACGGCGAATAGCTAAATTATGACCTTGATCAGGTAGGATGGCGTAGCCGCGTTTGCGAATAATCTCACCACGAATTTCCATCTGGATTAGATCCCGGCGGATTGTGGTTTCTGTTACATTAAAGTACTTAGCTAACTCTGATACGGACATTTGCTCTTGAATTTCTAACAGATTAAAAATCTGGTCACGTCTGGATATATTGCTCATTTTAAATTCCTCTTTCTCAAATAGGGTTTATATGGTGTCGAACTTTTGATGAAAAATCAAGTGGAAAATTCGGTTGAAAAATATCGTCGCTATGCAAATAAAATAATTGTACACAAATATAAAAACTACGGGTCGGAATAGATAAATTAAGTAATTAGTGCACAAAAATGTTTGATTAAACAAAAATGTAAATTGAAACATTATATAATGATTATAACAAAATGATTTGGGATTGTCTATGTTCGTTTTGTAAAGCTTTTATTAAGAGATTTATAGGGAGGTCACGCTGCAAATTGCACAAAAGAAACAAAAGAAATACTGTGTTTCGAACAAAAAGAAAAACAAAACGAAAATAAAAAGAACATAAAGAGGTGACTTTGTGTACTTATAGAAAATCCTGTTGACTTTCCAATAGAAAACGTGTAGGATAATACCAGACAAAAAAATAGAGAAATTAAAGAAACCGTTGTACAAAATGCATGAAATTACTTCCTATTAGATACATGAATTAATAGAACAATTCGAATGTATAAAAATGTTTGATTTAAAAAAGTTTTTCAAAAATGGAACATATAAATGCGCATATTATGAACATAATGTTAACGTTCCGGGACGTTGAAAAAGCAAATAATTAAACAGGAGGGAAAATATGAAAAAGGTATTGGCAATTATTTTGGCGTCTGTCATGTGCTTGAGTCTTATTTCTTGCGGGAATAGCGGTAAGAAGAACACAGAGCCTGACAAAAAGGAGTCCGCGGATACAAAAAAATCTACGGATGCAGAAAAACCCACGGATACGGGAAATGAAAAGAAAGCCGCGGGTAAAACGATGTTGTATTATACTGCTTATATTGGAGATTTTGGCTTAGCTGATATGGGGTGGCGTGCGGCACAGGCAGCCAAGGAAAACTATGGCTATGACGTGACTTTGGTTGAGTATGGCAATGATAGTTCTCAGGCCGTGAATTCGCTGATTGATGCTTTGGATACAAAACATTATGATTTTGTTATGGCTATGGGCTGGTATATTTCAGATACTATTATTGAAAAGTCCAAGAGCGGTGAGTGGGCTGATACTACTTTTATCTTGTATGATACATCACCTGCCACCGATTTTAGCGGCACCAATAATATCTACGGCGTTTCTTTTGCGCAGAATGAAGGTTCTTTTTTAGCAGGTGTTTATTCTGCTTTGATGACCAAGTCTGGTAAAGTTGGTTGTGTTATCAATGTAGATGCTCCTATTTGCAATGACTTTGGAGTCGGCTGGTTGTGCGGAGTAAAGCACGCCAGAAAGAATATGGGCTTGAAGGTTGATCCTATGTACACCTACATGGGTGAGCTTACTGTACAAGGCGATTACGAATCGGTAAATGTTGTTATGGACAATGGTTGTGACTATGTATATAATGTTGGCGCTTCGGTTTCTCTTGGTGCTATGCAGGCTGCTGATGAAAAAGGCGGTTATGAGAAGGGGAAATTTATCATTGGCACCGACTATGATCAGTATGCTTACTTTGAGAAGGTTGGCGATGTTCAGGGCTATAAATCAATGGTTACTTCTATGCTGAAAAACATTGAACCTTGTGTAGCTTTGCTTCTGAAAAATATTCACGGTGAAGTCAATGAGATTAAGCCGGGCAATCATGTCTATGGTATTGCCGAAGGCGGCACGGGTTTAGTAGAGAATGATTGGTATAAACAAAATACTCCAGAGGACGTTCAAAAGCAGATTTCTGAGATTTCTGCGAAAATTGCCAGTGGAGAAATTAAAGTTGCTTCTTATTTTGACTTTCCTTCTTATGATGATTTTGCAAAATATCGTGACAACGTTGACGCTGAAGTTACAAAATAAGTATGTAGATAAGCCAATATTTTTAAAAGGGCGAGCGGCGGTTTCGCCGCTCGTTTATTCGTTTGAGGAGGAGTCGACAAATGCCGAAAGAACTTCTAAAAATGGAGGGTATCACCAAGGTTTACCCTAATGGTTTTATGGCAAACAAAGATGTTACTTTGGCGGTGAATGCAGGAGAAATCCATGCATTAATTGGTGAGAATGGAGCCGGCAAAACGACATTGATGAAAATCCTATTCGGGCATGAAAATTGTCAGGAAGGAAGAATATTGATTAATGGTGCAGAAACCAAAATTTCTAATCCGTTGGATGCTATTGCCAAGGGCATCGGTATGGTGCATCAGCATTTTATGTTGGTTCCGAATTTGTCGGTGGCGGATAATATTATGCTGGGGATGGAACCTGGTCAGGGACAGGTTTATGATAGTAAAAAAGCAGTGCAAATGGTTCAAGAAGCTGCAGATAAGTATCAGTTAAGTGTTGACCCCAGTGCTTTAATTCGGGATCTTAGTGTCGGCTATAAACAGAAAGTAGAGTTGCTAAAAGCGCTGATTCGGGGCGCTCGTGTTTTAATTCTGGATGAACCGACTGCGGTTTTGACTCCTCAGGAAACGCGGGAGTTATTTGTTCAATTAAAATTACTTCGGGAACAGGGATATGGTATTATCTTTATTTCTCATAAGTTAGAAGAAGTTATTGAACTATGTGATCGTTGTACTGTTTTACGTCACGGAAGGGTTACCGGTCGGGGTGAGATTAAGGATTTGAATGCAGTCGCACTTTCTCGCATGATGGTAGAGCGAGACGTGATTTTAGAAATAAAAAAAGAACAAGTTCAGCCAAAGGAAACGATTTTTCATGTAGACAAATTGAATTATGTGAATGATATCGGGAAACGTGTGTTAAATGATGTTACTTTTGGTGTTCGGGCCGGAGAGGTAGTTGGCATTGCCGGTGTTGAGGGGAATGGACAAACGGAACTGTCCGAGATTATTTCCGGTCTTCTTGCCAGAACGGACGGCAAGATTATTCTTAACGGCACGGAAACGACCGGAAAAAGCATCAAGCAAATTCGTCAGCTGGGTTTGGCTCATATTTCTGAGGACCGGATGAAGTATGGTATTGCCCCTAACTTATCTGTTTGGGATAATATTGCATCTATTTATTTGGAAAATAAAAAATTTAAAAAAGGCCTGTTTCTGAATACACGAGAATTGAATAAGTTTGTAGATAATTGCATTCAAGAATTTGAAATCGCCTGTACTGGCAGCAGTTCATCCGTTCGTTTTTTGTCCGGCGGAAATATTCAGAAGGTTATTATTGCCCGAGAGTTTTGTAGTGGAGCTAATTTTATCTTAGCCAATCAACCTACACGTGGAATTGATGTCGGAACCACAGACTTGATTCGGCGTTTGCTGGTTCGTTATACTCGGGAAAAAAATTATGGCTCTTTATTGATTTCTTCCGATTTAAATGAGGTTATGGAGGTTTCAGATCGGCTTTTGGTAATGCATAGAGGTAGGTTTGCGGCACAATTTACCGATCTTAAAAAGCTGACTACGGATGAACTGGGCGAGTATATGTTGGGCCTTAAAAGTATGATGCCAGAAGAAATGGGGGATTTGTTTTGAAAAAAGTTGAAAGAGTAGATTCCTTTTTTGAGTTCCTGCGGGTATTTTTGGGCATTGTAATTGCGTTTTTGATTTGTGTGGTTGTTATTGTTGCTATGAGCGGTTCGGATGCCGGCGAGGCTGTTCGGAACTTTATGATTGGTCCTTTTATGACGAAACGTCGTTTTGGCCAGGTTATGGCTAAATGGGCATCCTATATGCTTACCGGAATGGGAATGTGTTATATTTATGCTGCCGGCCGGTTAAACTTGGCTGGGGAAGGAGCTATTAATTTGGCCCCTATGCCGGTGCTGCTGATGATGTTTGGCACTACCTTTGGACTGAATGTTATGTCCGGAATGCCTAAAATTCTAAACCTTGTTATTATTGTAGTTGTCTGTATGGTTACCGGGGGAGTTATCTTAATGATTCCGGCCTTTGGTCGGGAGCATTTGGGAGCCAATGAAATGGTTACTTCTACAATTATGAATATGTTTTGCTTGTATGCTGCCCTTTGGATTTTAAAAGGGACCGTAACAGACCGCACTGTGTCTTTCTTAAGTACTGCCAATTATCCTGATAATATGCGGTTTACCCGGTATTGGAATGGGAGCAACTTCACGAGCGGTTTTTGGGTGGCGCTGCTTGGTGTGGCGATTGGTCTTTTTATTTTTTACCGTACTTCTTTGGGGGTTAAAATTCGAATTTGCGGCGACAACTTATTGTTTGCCATTTACTCTGGCATCAATGCGAAAAAAATGATGTATTTAGCACAGCTGATTGGCGGATTGTTTGCCGGAGCAGCGGCTGCGGTCGAAGTTTTTGGCTTATATGATTCCTATTTTTTGTCAATGCTTACTAATGTCGGAATGGATGGCCTCTTGGTAGCGGTCATGGCTAAGAAAAAACCGTTATATGTACCGATTACAGCTTTTGTTATGGCCTATATCCGACAGGCGGCGGCGGTCTTAAACGCCAATACTAATATTCCAATTGAACTGGTCACCATGCTTTCTTCCGTAATTATCTTGTTTGTTGCGGCGGAAGAGTTTTTGGGCGGTCTTCGCCGGAAGGTCATTTTTGAGATTTCTCGTCGGGCAGAAGCGGAAGCTGGGAAAGGAGATGCGGTATAATGTTGGCTTATATTACAAACTTTATCTACTCCTTGATTCGGATTTCTACACCTTTGATTTTTGTGGCACTTTGTTCTACGATTTCGCAGCAGGCAGGACTTTTGAACATGGCAGCTGAAGCAATGATGCTGACATCTTCTTTGGCGGGAGTCATGTTTAGCGCTTTATTTCAAAATGTGTGGCTGGGTATTCTTTGCGGGATGATATGTTCGATAGTTTTAGCACTATTCCTTTGCTTTGCCAGTTTTGTCATGAAGGTAGATTTGTATCTGATGTCTATTTCTTTGAACATGTCTTTGATTGCCGGTACCGTTTTTGTGGTTTATTTGGCAACGGGGACGAAAAATACCACGGCGGGTGTGGTTCAAAGCCTTTCGCTGGGGAACATTGATATTCCTTTGATCAAGGATATTCCCATTTTAGGAGCAATCATTTCCGGTCATAATCTGTTTACTTATATAGCGCTTGTAATGGTGCTTGTGGTTTGGTTCTTGCTATTCCGAACGAAATTAGGTCTGCGAATTCGAGCATCCGGTCAAAATCCCAAAGCTGTAGAATCTGTCGGCATCAATCCCCGTAAGATTTATACTTTGGCCTTTGTGCTGGCTGCTGCTATCGGCAGTTTAGGCGGCATGTATTTATCTATGGGCTATAATAATTTTTTTATTCGCAACATGACGGCCAATCGAGGCTTTGTTGGAATGGCTGCGGCTACTATTGGTAATGGCATGCCGGTAGGAGCGACGGTTATGAGTTTCTTTTTTGGTTTAGCCTATGCGATTACAAATTATTTGAAGCCTTATATTGTCGATTCCTATTTTTTATCGGCTCTTCCTTTTCTTCTGATTATTGTGTTGTACTTTATCGTCAGTGCTTATCGTTCGAGAGATGAGGAGCGGCGCTTGAAGGAGGCTCAGCGTAAGCTGGCCGAGGATGAAGAAGCACAAAAGAAAATGATTGAATCCAAAAGCAATGCCTGAGAGGAGAAAAGCATCTATGAAATATGTAATTGGCGGAAATGTTATGCTGGATGCGGTTTGTTTTGCTGATGGCATAAAACATCGACGTGAAAGTATTGGTGGCCCTGCTACATTTGCGTATAGCGGAGTTAAACTGTTTACGGACGATGTCATACAGTGCAGCCGGTTGGGGGAAGACTATCATACGCTGTTTGATCCGTGGGTAGCAAAAAATAAAATTGAAACGCGAGGGCTAAAAGTTGTCAGCGATCATTGTAATCATACCAGTTTGACTTATTTCCCGGACGGTACCTATGGATCGGCTCAATTTAGTGATGTGGGGTTTGTCAGTGAATGGATGCAGAATTTAGGCTATATGAAAACTTCGCCCGCGGATTTTGCGGCTTTTACCGGCGAAGGAGATACGAAAGGAATTTATCTGGCTCACAATTGTGATCGGGTGTTTTGGGAGCAGCTGGGTCAAGTGAAAGCTCGGGATGGTTTTAAAATTATGTGGGAAATTGAGGGACCGAGCGCTCAATTAAAATTTATAGATAAGGTTAGATATGCTTGTCAGTATGTAGATATTTTTTCGATTAATTTGCAGGAAGCCCAAAATCTTTTTAACGTAGAGGGTGATGAGGCTTGTATAAAAAACTTGCAAAAATTGCCGGTGGAGTTTACGCTTTTCCGCGTTGGAGAACGAGGACTGTATGCGGTAACACCGAAAGAGGCTTATCTTCTGGCTCCGGCTCCCGGCCCGGTAGTGGATCCGACAGGCTGCGGAAATACTTCTACAGGAGCGGCTTTATATGCTTTTGTGGAAGGATATGATCCCCTCATGATTGGTGTTATGGCCAATGTAGCGGCTGGGCAAAATATTAGGCAATTCGGGGTGATTCCAGATTTTGAAGCTGTCCGAGAGGAGGCCAAGGCACAGGTAAAGGAGCTTTATGCTTTCTATAAAGCAAAATATGGTCTGTAGTTTGCCGGAAACTAGGAGGGAAATATGGATAAGAAGCAGTATTTCAATTCAATTACTGAGCAGGTATTTGCTTTGAAGGATCTTGCTAAGATTCAGGCGGATAAGTGTTTTGATATAAAAAAATGGAAGCAATGTTGGATTCGGGAACGGCCGCTGGAATTAAACGAATCATCGTTACTGGCTGCGGAGATTCTTATTCTGCGGCTGGCGCTATGCGGCCCGCGCTGATGCAGCTTAGTGGAATTCGTGCCTGCAATACGCCGGACGCTATTGATTTTTGCCGCTTTTATTCGGATAAAAAAATTTGTAAGAATTATCAGCCCCAAGAGGTTTTGATTATAGCGGTTAGTTTTAGTGGCAATTCGGTTCAGGCAGCCGAAGCGCTGGAGCGAGCTAATGAAATGGGGGCACATTCTTTGCTGATTACCCGATCCAGTGATTCCAAAGCCGGAGCAGTAGCCGTTCATGTATTCAATGTAGAAACTCCGGAGGGATGTAACACTCCGGGCCTTCGCTCTTATTATGCCAGTTTAGTGGCTCTTTCTGCTGTAGGGGCATATCTTGGATTATGTAAAGGAAGTTTGACGGAGAGCAGATTTACCGAAATTAAGGATCAAATTAGCGATTATGTGATTTCTTTCATGGCAAAAATTAATGCAATTGATGATCAAATGTTTGATTTGGCGGTAAAAATGAAGGACTTGCAAAAATTTGAGGTGATTGCGGATTGGAACGAAGGTTTTTCCGCTCAATTTGTTGAACAGAAATTTATTGAATGCGGTGGTGTGTTTTGTGATCATACGACATCTGAGGAATTTGCCCATATCAGTTTTTTCCAGCGTGAGCCCAGTACCTATGGCATGGTAGTTATGATTAACGCGGCAGATCCCAGTTTCAGCCGGATGCGGGATACGATAGGCGGTTGTTTGAAACAGCATCGTCCGACTCTGGTGGTAACAGATGCAGCACCGCAGGAATTTGAGGTCTCTCCGAAGAAGCTGGATATACCGGCAAGCTTTTTCGAGTATTTTACAAGTGAGAAAAGAGACGCAGAAAGTACAGAAAAACCTGTTTTCTGTCAGCTTCCTGTGGCACCGGAACCTTGGATGTCTCCGTTGATTGATTTTATTCCCGGGGCACTTTTAGCTGGATATCAGGCAGCCGTAAACGAACGGTTTTTCTTCAATGGGCGTTATGATTTTCGTAATCAAATTTGGAGCAAAGACGTATAGGAGGGTAATATGTACAAACGATTAAACGATGAAAACTATTACCGAAAATTTTATTTTCAAGACAGCTTTTATGCCCAGTGTATGGACGTGGATCCATTAACAATGGTTCAATTTGACCGAGCCGCAGCTCAGGTTCAGGCAGTAATAAAAAATCCAGCGGTACGTCAGGCGAAACGGATATGGGCGACAGGTTGTGGCGATTCTAATTTAGCAGCCTTTGCCGTAAAAGAAGCATTTGCTTATTATCTGCCAGAGGTAGAGTTTGAGGCGGTAGAAGCGATTGAACTTAGTCGCCACTATCCGTTCCGGCCAGATGAAAAAGATACAGTTGCAATCTTTATTAGTGTTTCTGGAGAGATTTTTCGAACCATTGAAGCCTTGAGGCAGTGTCGTCGCCATGGCATTACCACTATTGCCATGACCGGCAGTGTCAAGTCGTTAACGGCTAGGGAAGCTGATATTTTATATTATTTGAACTGTCCGCCCGGAGACAATAACGCCGGTTTGCGCACTTATTATATGAACGTGGTTAGTTTAATTGTTTTGGCTGCGGCTATGGCGGAAGACCGAAGCACAGAATCCATGCTGGTGCCGTTGCGGGAACAGGTTCAAATTTATCATGATCGGTTTTTTTCAGAATTACAGACGATTGATCAGGCTTGTTTCGCCGCGGCTATTCATTGGCTGGACAAGAAATATATTGAAATTCTTGGAAATGGTCCGATGTTCTGGGTAGCTAAATTCATTCAGGCCAAAATAGTAGAGCTTTCGGGTGATCCTTGCTCAGTGGTAGACAGTGAGAATTATATGCATGTCAACTGTTTTATGAGTTTCGGGTCTGAAATTGCCAGTATAGCGCTGGTCAACAGCCGGGATAAAAGTGTGTCTAATATGGCTGCAGCAATTAATACAATGATGAAGCGGGACGATAGAGAAGTTCTGGTTTGTTGTGATAAAAAACCGGAAGAAATTGGTATTACTGTGCCTGTACGTTATTGTCCGCTGCCGTTGCCAACAGAAGGATGGGAATTTTTAAATCAGTTGTATGCTTACTTACCGGGAGCCATTTTTGGCGGTTTTCGGCATACAACACTGGGAGAACCAATGTTTCGGGGTGGCATGGATCCTACCATTTTCATTCCTACGTATTTTTCACCAATTGATGTAATTGAGCGTTAATGAGGAGGACATTCCATGGCGGTTGAGTATCTTGCTTGCGGCAATATTATGTCTGATCGAATTGAAGATGAGAGTGGGAATCTATCTGAGTGGAGCATGGGCGGTCCTGCTTTTTATGCGCTGTCTGGGATGCGGATTTGGACACCGAATTGTAAACTGGTTTGTAAAACGGGTGCAGATTACAAAGATACCTATGGAAAATGGATGGTGTCTAACGGCGTGACTCAGGAATCCGTTCGGGTGGAGATGGAGCAGCATACTCGTTTTACATTGAAATATAATAAGGATGGTTCCTTTAAACCCACCCCCAGCTTTTCGCTGGAACATTTAGGTTTTTTAAAGACGCATGCAGATGATATTGATGAAGCTGCTCGGGGTTACCATATCCGCGGTATCTATATGGCACATAATTTAGATGCGGTGGTCTGGGAAAATCTCCGAAAAGTCAAGGAAAAGAACGGATTAAAGATTATGTGGGAAATAGAGTATGCGGGAGTTTATCGAAAAAATTGGGGGATGAGCCGGAAAGAAGTCCAAAACCGAGTTCGGCGAGTGCTGGAGATAGCGGATGCTTGGTCTATCAACAATAACGAAGCGGCCGACATGTTTGATTTGCCTAAAGAAGATGATGCCGCTATTATCAACGAACTTCAGAAATTGCCAGTTCCTTTTACATTTTACCGGGTAGGTGAAAGGGGTTCTTATGCCGTAACTCCGGCTAATGCTTATTTTTGTCCGGTGATTAAACCTTTTGGAGAATCAGCAGATCCAACTGGCTGTGGAAATTGTTCGACTGGGGCGGCGGCTTATGCGCTTTTTTCCGGAGAGTCTCCAGACATGGCAGCGGTTATGGCGAATGTGGCCAGTGGCTATAATGCTGCCCAATGGGGGCCATATCCTCTTTATACCAAAGAAGTTATGGCCAATGCTCGAAAGTTAGCGGAGGAAACTTTAAAAAAACTGAAAGCGGAACGAAAGCTTTAAACATATGCGAGGAACGAGAACATGAAACAAACTTGGAAAAAAGTATTGGGATTTCGCTCGGGCAGACCGTGGAAAATGCTTGTAGCGTCGACATGGTATATATTAAACTTGATTATCTTATTTTTCGGTTTGACAACTCCGACCCCGATTCCGGCATCTGCATATGATCAGATAATTTATCGGTTCAGTGCAGTAATATTGGTTCTTTGGTTGTTAAGTCCGGCTTTCTTTTTATCGGATACAACAGTTCGCCGTTATCTTCCGCTGTTTTGCAAACGACGAGCGGGTTTTACTTTACTGGGAATGATGATTGTCTTTATTTTTTTTACTTATTTATTTGCCAGTATTGAAAACTTACACAGCGTTGCTTATCAGAATGATTTTAATAGCTATATCCAGGCTGTCTATCAGAACTTTATAGACGCCGGCAGCAAGTCTGATTATTCGTTTAAGTAAAGATTTTGGTGTGTTTTTGATAAGTAGGAAAGTTGAGTGATAAAGTAAGGGGGAAATTGAGGTGACGCATTATTTTTCAACACCGATAGCGATTTTTTTGACCTTGCTGGCTGCCAGTATGTGGGGAAGCTGGATGCAGGTCATTAAACTAAAAAAGGATTATCCAATTATTGGAATTGCATTTATGCTATATATGTTTTCCTTTGTCTTGGTTTGGGGCGTTACTTTGCTTTTAGCACCTGTGCTTCTGCCGGAAGGCCTTTTTACAGCCATAGGGCAGCAAACTGATGTGATGTGGGAGATTATGTTAGGCGGCGGCATGATGTCGATCGGAATGGTAATCAGTTTAACTATTATGAATAATTTGGGACTGATGTTGACGACAACTCTTTCCGGTACGGTTACCAGCATTATGGGGCTTATGACATCTATTTCCAAAGAAGGATTGCCAGATACTCCTCAAGCACTTCCTTTAATTGTGACTACTACGATTATTTTTATTGTGGCCAGCTATGTTTGTTCCAAAGCCTCCCAAATGTGCGCACTTGATCAAGCGGCGATAACCGGTCAGAGGAAAGAAAATTCTAAGAATAAAGTGGGTTGGAAAGTTATATTTTGGCTCTTGATAGATTGTTTGCTGATGAATGGATGGGTTAGCGGGACAGCTACAGGTACGGCAGCAAATTTGCCTCCGATTCTAACGTGTGCCTTTATGGCTACCGGCTCGGCACTATCTGTGTTGGTATTAGGTATTATTTTTTTCACTTGGAAAAAACAATGGAAAACGGTGTTATGTATTGGAAGCAGCAAGCGACCTCTTTTTATGAGTGCTGTTTCTGCTCTATGCCATTACGGTGGAAATATTTTGTCTATTTATTCTATGCCGGCTATTAGTGCAACACTTTCTTTTCTTTTTGGCAAAACATCTACGATTTGGACATATTTTTGGGGATTTTATTACCGAGAGTTTAAAAATGCACAAAAACGAACGATGATTACACTGATTATGGGTTTGGGGCTGTATTTTATTGGTCTGATTCTGTTGTTCTTTTATAATTACGGTTGATTTTTTGCGCAAGGGAGGGAAAAAAGTGAAAAACATTCAATGTGACAATCCGATTCGGCGGCAAGTCTTTAATCTTCCAAACATAGTTGAAGCTCAACTCGAAGCCTGCTTCGGTTCGGGCTTGCGGGAATTGATGACTATGGCGGAAATTTTTGATGTCAGGAAAATTATTTTAACTGGCTGCGGTGATTCTTATGCAGCTGCCATTGCTATGGCTCCTGTTGTAGAAAAATATTGTGATTGCTTTGGCGTTCAGGTTATGCGCGCTATAGACTTTACTCGATTTTTGAGCAAGAATGAAATAGGGATTGGTGAACCTAACAGTCCTTTGGTTATTGCCATTAGCGCCGGAGGCAGTACGGCGCGGATTTGCGAAGCATTGAAAAAGGCTAATGAGGTCGGGGCTTTTTCTATTCTGATGACAAACAATTCTGAGTCTCGGGCAGCTATGCTGGCTAAGCGGGTGTATTGCCTGAATATTTTGGGGATTTCGGATAAAGGATCGGATGTGCAGTCTTATTTTGCATCTCTAATAGGCTTACTTTCTTTTGCTAATCGTTTTGGCCATGTAAGAGGGACTTTACCGCCTATGGCATCAAGTGCTTTTCAAGCGGCAGTTCGAGACTATGTGATGTCTTTTGCTAAATCATTGGATACGATTGATGCCCAGATGTATGAATTAGCACAAAGATGGAAAGACTTTGAACGCTTTGATTTTATCGGTGACGATGCAGAACTTAGCTCCGCACTTTTTGGTGCGGCTAAATTTTTAGAAGCGAATGGCTGCTGTGTATCGGTAGATGACAGTGAGGATTGGTGCCATATCAACTACTTTTTAAAAGAGCCGGATACGGTTGGGACGATAGTTATAGCTGATCGAAATTCTCCGGCCTATGATCGGGAACGGGAGACGATAAGATCGGCAGTAGCGATTGGGCGGCCGGTCTTGGTTGTGACGAATGGAGATCCAGAAGACTTTGTCTCTAAGGCCATAGTTTGCCAAATTCCGGAAACTCCGGACGGATATGAATGGCTGCTTCCGCTGATGGATTATATACCGCTATCTTTGCTGGCCGGCTATGTGGCAGAACTTCAAACAGAAACTTCTTCTCGTTTCCAGAAAACGCCGGACTTAAATGGCAATTTTTGTGAGCAATCCTTGATGACGATCGATAGCAGCAAAATTGAAATTTTTGATTAAGGAAGGGGATAACCATGTTGTATGAAAAAAAGATCAATACAGAATTTCGCGCATGTATGTCCATTACGGCAGACGTTAATGATATTTTAGAAGAAAGCGGAGTACAAGAGGGCTTTTGTGTTATTTCTGTTCCCCATACGACTGCAGGCTTAGCAATCACTTCTTTCTGGGATCCGAGAGGTTTAGCCGATCTGATGGATGAGATCGACCGAAATATTCCTACCCGAGTAAGCTACAAACATCAGGATTCGCCGTATGATGCTTCTGGTCATGTAAAATCGGCTTTAATGGGTAGTTCTGCTACTCTAATCATTCATGGTGGCAAGTTGGTGTTGGGATCTTCCCAAGGGCTGGTATTTGTGGAGTTTGATGGCCCTCGGCCTCGAAAATTTTTGGTAGAAATCATTGAAAAACCCATGTGCATTGAAAAAGAAAATATTCAAACAGTTTATATGGGAATGCATGATATAACCAAAGGTGTTTGCGACGTTATTGCGCGTAGCGGTGTGAAAGATGGGATTTGTCATATTTCCATGCTGCATTCCACAGCCGGTTTACTTTTGGCACCCCGAAATCCACAGGCGGCGAAGGACATAATGACGGATATTGAACGAATGGTACCTACCCGAGTAGATTTCAAGCATCGAGAAACCGCATCTGATGCCGGCGGCCATGTGAAAACTGCTTTGACTGATTCCCAGCTTACATTGACCATACAGGATGGCCAATTAATGTTAGGAGAGGAGCAGGCCGTGGTATTTGCTGAATATGATGGGCCTCGGCCGCGGAATTATTTTGTGGCAGTTTATACGGATTGAATAGAACGGAGGTAAGATAGATGGAAAAGATTGCATTTGATAACCCCCTACGCCAGCAGTGCCTTAGTTTACCGGCTTTGGCAAGACCACAAGTAGAAGGTGCTCGTTTGGGATTGGCTCAAGCCATACCAGATAAGGTTATGAAGAAAATTCGCCGTGTAATTATCACGGGCTGCGGAGATTCTTATGTGGCAGCATTGGCTTCTATTCCTGCATTTCGAAAGTTTGCAGGCCGATTTGGAAGTGACTTTTCCTATGCTCGGGCGATTGATGTAACTCGTTTTATGGATTTTTCGAAGTTTAGTGGTGAGAATACATTGGTTATTGGTGTAAGCTGTTCCGGTGGTCCGGCCCGAGTTCAAGAGGCTTTGCGTCGGGCTAATCACTATGGCTGTGTATCTTTAGCTTTGACGAATAATCCGGATTCGCCGGCAGCTCAGGAAGCGGCATATACCTTTTGCGTTCATACTCCAGATTTTCCTAATGCGAATCCCGGTTTACGGAATTATTTCGGTTCACTGACGGGCTTATATTTATTGGCAGCTCGGCTGGGTGAGCTTGCCGGATGCAGCGTTCAGGATGCAGACTCAAATATGGGGAAGGCTATTGTGGACAACGCCATGTCTTGGGGTGATGAGATGGAACGAATTGACCAGCAGATGTTTTCTCTGGCTCAGACTTGGAAGGATTTTCGGAGATTTGACTATATTGGTGATGATATTCAGTTTGCCTCTGCCTTTTTTATGGCGGCGAAAGTTGTGGAAACAGCAGGCTATATGGCGGCTGCAGACGATAGCGAAAACTGGTGTCATGCGGGATTTTTTCAAAAAAATCCCGGTAGTATTGGTACAGTGGTAGTAGCTGACAAGAAAGCCAATGATCGGAGCCGAATTGGAGAGACCTTATTGCAAGCAGCCGGGATTAAGAGACCGCTGCTGTTGATTTCGGATGGAAATCTCAGTGATTTCGGTAACGCACAGGGTGTGACTCTTTGCCAAGTTCCTCAGGCACCGGAGGAATATAACTTTTTGCTTGCGATGATGAATTATGTTCCGGGTGCTATTTTGGCGGGCTATCTTTCCACGCTGAATGGTGAGTCTTTCTTCCGAGGCGGTGGAATTTGGTCAGAGCCGGGAAACAATACCATTCGTTCCAGCAAAATTAAGGTTGTTTAAAGGAGAGATGGGTATGTATACAGAAAAAATGATTCAAACGCAAAAAGGGTCTTTGCTGGAAATTACGGAAAGCGTTAAGCAGATTGTGGCAGAGAGCGGAGTGAAGCATGGCGTTGCCGTAGTATCTGCGCCGACGGTAGATGCAGGGATTTTGTGCACGTCCTTTTATGACAAGAAGGGACATGAGGATATTATGGATGATTTTAATCGGATTTGGCCGGCCCGTCTGGATTATGCTGGAACCGATGACCCGTGGCAGGCGGCGGCTCAAAGTAAAGCTGCGGTGGCAGGACAAACTATGGACTTTATTGTAGCGGATGGTGAATTAAAACTGGGGGATTCCCAGGGGATTTTTTTTGCGGAGTATTGCGGAGGGCAGCAGCGCAGATATACGGTAATGGTATTTGGTGTTTAAAAGATGCTGAAGTGGAGGGAAGCAGTATGAGTACTTGTTTTGATAATTTGAACGGGAAGAAACTGGTTATTGGATTGGTTCACCTTTTACCTATGGTTTCTACTCCTCTTTACCAAGAGGGATTTTTGGATAAGATGACTAAAAAAGCTATTTCGGACTGCCTAGCGCTGAAAGAGAATGGAGCCGACGGCGGATTGATCCAGACGGTAGATGTATTTTATCCCAGCGGAGATGATACGGACTATGCGAGAGTAGCGGGACTGGCCGCAGTGACGGCTCGAGTTCGGGATGCTGTCGGTCCCAATTTTATTATTGGCGCACAAATTATGATGAACTGTATTACGCCATCCTTGGCAGTTTGTAAGGCGGCAGGAGCAGATTTTACTCGTTGTTCTGCGCTGGTAGGAAGAGTGGAGACATTGTATGGTATTATGGAGGGACAGCCTCTAAAGGTGGCGGAGTATCGCAAGAAAATTGATGCTATGAACATCGGGATGCTTTCAGAGATATCTGGTTATCACCATGTGGGTGAGTATAGTTCGACGGAGATCCAAAATTTGGCTCAGACTTCTATGCGTATGGGAGCCGATGCAATTGAGGTTTGTGATCGAGATTTTGCGCGAAATGAACGTTTAGTTCAAGATGTGAAAGCAGCTGGTAATTTCCCCGTGATTTTAGGTGGCGCTACTTCTGCAGACAATTGTAAAGAACGCTTGTGCTATGCCGACGGCGCATTGGTGGGAACTGCTTTTGAAGGCGGCAAATGGGGAGGACCCATTATTGGCTCTATTGTTGCAGAATATGTCCGCAATGTCAGAGAATTGGAAGAGGAACTGAATAAAGCCTGAACTTAAAAAAGAGTGAAGTGAGAAATATATGAAAAATGAAAAAACAAAAATGCATTATGCATGGAAAATTGTAATTGCCTGTATTTTAATGAAACTAGGAACCGGTGGAGCCTGTGCGGCGGCGGTAGGCAACTTTATTACGCCAATTGTTCAGGACTTGGGTTGTAAGGTCAGTCAACTTACCATGTTTACCAGTATTCAGGCTATCTCTATGGCATTACTGTATACTACTGCAGCACGTATGATTACAACTAAAAAGGTTGGCTTAGTTATCGGAATTTCTTCTGTCTTGGAGGTCATCGGTCTGGCGTTAATGGGAACTTATCAAACGGTTCAGATGTTTTATTTTTCCGGGGCTATGATTGGTATTGCTCAGGCATTTACCGGTTTTGTTTCCATCCCTATTTTGTTGAATATGTGGTTTCGTAAAAAAAATGGGACAGTATTGGGTGTTGTTACTGCAGTTGGAACAGCAGCAACGATTTTGTATACGCTGTTATCTGCTAAGTTAATTACAGACTTGGGGTGGCGGAATGCGTACTTTATTATGGCAGCCATGTCAGCAGTTATTACTATCCCGGCTGTATTTGCGTTGATTCGCAGTCCTAAGGAAATGGGATGTGAACCTTATGGTGCCAGTGAAAAAGAAGACACTCAAGAAGAGGTTTCGGCGGCAGCGTCTACTCATAGTTTAACTAAAAAGCAGGCTTTTCAGCTGCCGTTGCTGTATATTGCCTGGACAGCCTGTGTACTGTATAGTTATGCCTGCGGTGTTTCGGGCTATGCTACTAATTTTGCAACGATTGAACTGAAGCAAAGCATTAACTTTGGGGCGGCGGTTGGCGTGTTTTCGAATCTGGGAGGGACGCTAAGCAGTGTCATTGTGGGAAAAATTAATGATCGACGAGGTGTGAAAGCTGGTCTGCTTTGGGGCGGCATTACCACGGCTCTAGGATATCTTACAATGTTTTTGAGCTTTCAAAATCCGATTTTTGTATATCCGGCAATGTTTATTGTTGGTTTGGGCAACAGTATGTATATGGTGCAATGTCCGCTTCTGGCCAGAAATATCGTGGGCAGCGGCCATTATTCTGAAATTTGGTCTTTGATGATGATGGTTAATAGTTTGATCGGCGGTGGTTTATATGCCAGTATCGGCCTGTTTTATGATAAGTTTGGTTCTTATCGGGGCGCCTTTATTATGGGGATAGTGCTTTATGCAGTAGCCGGTGTACTGGGAGCTATTTCTATTAATCAGAACCGAAAACTTCAGGCACGGTTCCAGAATGCAGATATATGAGGAGGTTTTACAGTGAAAGGAATGGAAAGAGATAATAATGTAAAGACAGGGCTTAAGGATTATCCCGAGTTCGTACAGGGGCTTATGGATAAACTTACAGATGATGTTATGTCCCGAATAATTCCCGATGAGATTTTAAAAAATATTCGCCATGTAGTAGTGACTGGCAATGGTGATTCTTACGCTGCCAGTCTGGCAACCAAGGAAATCGGCAGCCGAATGTTTCTGGAAGCGGATTATCAAGTTCTCCGCTGTATTGATGTGAGTCGTCATCATGTGTTTTCACCGGAACATCCGGAACAAACTTTGGTTGTGGTCATTAGTGTTTCGGGCGGCGGCTCCCGGGTTATTGAGGCGATGAAGCGAGCAGCTGCCAAAGGTTGTATAACGTTAGCTATTACCGGAAATCCGAAATCCGGGTTAGCGCAAGAAGCAGGCCATGTTCTTCAGATTGAGATTCCCAAGGGTACAGGCTTTTCACCGGTATTTCAAACCAGAACATATGTGGCAGCCGTTTGTACCACATTACTTATGGCTCTTCATGCTGGTCAAATTCGAGGAACTATTACGGCGGAGAGAGCGGATGAAATCCGCAAAGAAGCCGTAGGCTATGTGTCTGCCGTGTGCAATGATAATATCTTAACTCAGGTGGACTGCCAAATGTTTGAATTAGCCCAGACTTGGAGAAATTACCTTGGCTTTGGCTTTGTAGGTGGAGGAAGTGATTTTGCGACCGCTTATTTTGCGACGGCTAAGTTTTTTGAACTGTGCGGCAGCCTGAATTGCTTAAATGACAGTGAAGACTGGTGTCATATTGATTATTTTCAGACTAAAAGAGACCAGTTGGGCACCATAGCTGTTGCTTTCAGGGAATGCGCTTCCTTTAGCCGAACGGTGGAAACAATAGCCTCTATGCAGAAATCTAATCGGAATGTGCTGGTGGTAACAGATGCAGAGCCGGAAACTTTTTATCCCGGGGTAACGGTATGCCGGATTCCCGGTGCAAAGGATGATTTTGTGAATCCCCTGGCGAATTTTATTCCTTTATTTATGCTGGGCAATTACATCGCCATTGGCCGGAATTATGAATATTTTGGCGGAATGGACGCCAGTAATCCTTTGTTTAGTCAGGAAGGCGGAATTAATACGATTAAAACCAGCAAAATTGAATATGTAGATTGAATTTTTATTGGCCGAATATTTTGTGATAAAAATACCGCTAACGAATTAAGTTGATAGCGGTATTTTTTTGTTTTTCTGGTCAAAAAAAGTTTTTTTCAACCATTTCGACCAGATTATGTGGTATAATGTTGCGCAGTGAAGGCGTGAGTGCAAGGTGTAGGAAAATGAGCGGGACATGCTTGCATGTCCAAGCGCATTTTCCGAGCAGCTTATAAGAGCGGCGATGCGGAGAGAAAATCCGAAAGGATTTTCTCGTGCACTCACGCCGAAACCAAAGAGTGCAGGCTGGAGCAAAGATTTATTAAAGGAGAAACTATGACCTATCGTATAGAAAAGGATTCCATCGGTGAGATTGCCGTACCGGCCGAACATTACTGGGGGGCGCAGACGGAGAGAAGCCGGCAGTTTTTTGCCATTGGCCGGGAGAAAATGCCGGACGAAGTGATTCGGGCGCTGGCCTCCATCAAAGCGGCGGCGGCTGAAGTGAACTGCGAGCTGGGGCGTTTATCGGCGGAGCGGGCGCAGAAGATTACGCAGGTTTGTGCCGAGATTCTGGCTGGGCAATGGCCGGAAGAGTTTCCGCTGTCGGTCTGGCAGACGGGGAGCGGGACGCAGACCAATATGAATGTCAATGAGGTGATTGCTGGCCGCGGCAATGAATTAGCCGGCGAGAGGCTCCTGCACCCCAATGACCATGTTAATATGGCGCAAAGCTCCAATGATGTTTTTCCCAGCGCCATGCATATTGCTGCGGCGACCAGCGTGCAAACAGAGCTGCTGCCGGCGCTGGAGGAATTAGTGGCTACTTTTTCCCGATTGGAGGCGGAAAATGCCGGTATTGTCAAGTCCGGCCGGACCCATTTGCAGGATGCAACGCCTATTGCTTTTGCCCAAGAGATTTCGGCTTGGCGGGTGATGTTGGAGAGAAGCCGGGACATGATTTTGGCGGCGCAGGATGGACTGCTGGAGCTGGCGCTGGGCGGGACAGCGGTTGGCACAGGCCTGAATGCACCGGCGGGCTTTGCCGCCGCGGCGATCGGAAAAATAGCTCAGAAAACAGGGCTGCCCTTTCGGGAAGCGGGAAACAAGTTTCATGCCCTGACCAGTAAGGATGCCCTTGTTTTTAGTCATGGTGCGCTGAAAGCTTTGGCGGCCGATCTGATGAAAATTGCCAATGATATCCGCTGGCTGGCCAGCGGCCCCCGCTGCGGGCTGGGCGAAATTCAGATTCCGGAAAACGAGCCGGGCAGTTCGATTATGCCGGGGAAGGTCAATCCGACTCAAGCCGAAGCATTGACGATGATTGCGGTACAGGTGCTGGCCAATGATACAGCCATTGGTTTAGCGGCGGCGCAGGGAAATTTTCAGCTGAATGTTTTTATGCCGGTTTGTATTTATAATTATTTGCAGTCCGTGCGGCTGCTCGGCGACGGCATCCGCTCCTTTGACCGGAACTGTGCGGCCGGAATCAAGGCTAATCGCCGGAAAATGGAGGATAATCTGAACCGTTCGCTGATGACGGCGGCGGCGCTTAATCCTTATATCGGCTATGATAAAGCCGCTCAGGCGGTTAAAAAGGCGTATCGGGAAAATCTGTCCTTAAAGCAGGCCTGTGCCGAGTTGGGCTTTTTGACGGCAGAAGAGTTTGACCGGATTTACCGGCCGCAAGATATGGTGTAAATAGTGATTGAGTATGGGTGTAACTAAAATAACGGAGGATGAAAATGGATTTTAAAGCGGAAAGTTTGAAACTGCATGAACAGCATAGGGGCAAGGTTGCGATTCAGCCCAAGGTCAAAGTAAAGACCAGAGAAGATTTAAGCGCGGCTTATACGCCCGGTGTGGCGGAGCCTTGTCTGCGGATTGCCGAAAACCGGGCGGATGCTTATAAATATACAGCCAAAGGAAACTTGGTGGCGGTCGTTACGGACGGTACGGCGGTTTTGGGCTTGGGGGATATTGGACCGGAAGCGGCTATGCCGGTGATGGAGGGCAAGGCGATTTTATTTAAGGAGTTCGGCAATGTCGATGCGTTTCCGATTTGTTTAGCGACCAAAGATACCGAGGAAATCATTCAAACCGTGAAAAATATTGCGCCGGGTTTTGGCGGCATTAACTTAGAGGATATTTCGGCACCACGCTGTTTTGAAATTGAAAGCCGCTTAAAAAAAGAGCTGGATATTCCGGTTTTCCATGATGATCAGCATGGCACGGCTATTGCGCTGTGTGCGGCTTTGCTGAATGCATCGCGCTTTACCGGCCGGCCGCTGGCGACGATGAAAATGGTAATCAGCGGAGCAGGAGCGGCCGGAATTGCGATTGCCAAACTTTTGCTCCGCTTTGGGGTAGAAGATATTATTTTGCTTGATAGAAAGGGGGCATTAGTCCGAAGCGATAACAGTTTGACGGCCGCTAAAAAAGAGATTGCGGGGCTGACCAATCCCCGTTTGGAAACAGGCAGTTTAGCCGATGTGATTCAGGGTAAGGATGTGTTTATCGGCGTATCGGCGCCGAATATCCTGACAGCAGAGATGGTGCGGTCAATGGCTCCGGCACCGATGATTTTTGCCATGTCCAATCCCGTGCCGGAGATTATGCCGGAAGAAGCGCGCCGGGGCGGAGCGGCGATTATTGCTACCGGTCGAAGCGATTATCCGAACCAAATCAACAATGTGTTGGTTTTTCCCGGAATTTTTCGGGGAGCGTTGGACGCCGGGGCGAAAGAAATTACCGAAGAAATGAAAATGGCGGCAGCCGAGGCGCTGGCCGGATTGATTCAGTCACAGGAATTAACCGCCGAATATTTGATTCCCGATCCTTTTGACGGCCGGGTAGCGCCGGCGGTGGCGGCGGCAGTTAAGCAAGCAGTCAAATAATGGCTTCAACTGTATTTGTTCTACAAAAATAGAGCAGTCTTTTTGCTAGGCGGCTTGCAATAACGCAGGTAGCCGGCCGGACAGACTGCGCCCCGCGCAGAAAGAAAAACACTCGGCCGGGCGAACGGTAAGCCAAGAAAAAAAGGCAGGCCACTACCCGGCGGAGGCCCGCAGCACCTTGATTCAGTCAGGCTGCACCCCGCGCAGAAAGAAAAGCTTTCGACCGGGCAGAGGTGAACCAAGCAGGAAAAAGGCAGACCACTAACCGGCCGAGGCCCGCAGCACCTTGATTCAGTCAGGCTGCGCCCCGCGCAGAAAGAAAAACTTTCGACCGGGAACAGTAAACCGGCAGAAAACAATAAAACAAAAAGGGGCTGTTGCCCTCAGGTCCATGATACAAGATGTTGAAAAGATTTATCGGTATCAACATAATATCTTGTGATCAGACCTTGAGGCAACAGTCCCTTTTTCCGGATAAAGGGGGGATTTATCCGCTGACTAAAAGGAGCTATTTATCTTGATCAGTGTTTTGGTTTTCACTGCGGTTTTCCTGCGATTTGTTTCCTAATTCGCCGTTATTTTTAGCATTGACTTCACCGAAGGAAGTGATGACCGCCTCGACTTCAAAGATTTCCTCGCCGCGCACTAAGCCCAGTTTAACTTCTTGTCCCAGTTCCAGCTTGCCGATATTGTCAAACAGCATATTGGCGTCTTTAATCCGCACGCCGTTGAGCGAGAACAGGATATCGCCGGCCTTTACCCCGGCGGCATGAGCGGCGCTGCCTTCATAAACTTTGGTTACATAAACGCCGAACGGTACGCCGGTCTTGGCGTAAATATCGCTGTTGATGGGCGAATAGCCGATGCCCAAAAACGGCCGCTCATCGCTCATTGCATAGGCTGCATCACCGCTGCCGTTTTTCAGGATTTTTTCTACGACCGACATAGCGATATTACTGGGGATGGCAAAGCCCATGCCTTCGACTTTGACATCGGAGTATTTGGCGGTATTGATGCCGATGACCTCGGCGCGCTCATTCACCAAAGCTCCGCCGCTGTTGCCGGGATTGATGGCAGCATCGGTTTGGATTACTTCCAGATTTTTAATATTTTCGATATCCAGAGTCCGGTTGACCGAGCTGATGACACCGGCGGTAATGGTGTGGTCATGTCCTTCGCCCAAGGGATTGCCGATTGCGACGGCCAGCTGGCCGACCTTTAGGGCGGAGGAATCGCCGAAAACAGCCATGGTTAAGTTTTTATCGTTTAAGTCAGACAGATTGACTTTTAAAACCGCTAAATCATTGCGGGAATCATAACCGACGACTTCCGCATCGGCGCTTTCGCCGTTGGAAAAAGTAACCCGAATCAGACTGGCATTTTCAATGACATGATGATTGGTAATCAAATACAGATTATCACCCTCTGTCTTATATAAAATACCGCTGCCGGAGGCCTGACCGCCGGAAAAAAGGCCGGAACTGCGGGACGGGGCAAGTGTGCTGGTAATTGTTACCACCGACGGCACCACCCGTTCGGCGATGGCGACTACCGGTGATACGCTGGTGGCAGGTGCCGGACTGACCGCTGCTTCTTTGGTTGTTCCTTCCGCTATGGTTGTTTCCGCCGGCTGCGAAGAGGGCAGCGGCTGATAAACAGCGGTAGTTTGAGTGGTTTGTATATTTTTCAGTTCCTGTTGAAATTCCGTCAGTTTGGCATCAATCCGCTGTTCGGCTTGATAGGAGCCAAAGGAGTAGCTGCCGTACAAAGCCAGCGCCAGGGCCAGACAAGCGGCAATAAAACGCATCCCTTTGCCGCGCTTACGCCGTTTTTCCTTCACTTCCTGATAGCTGGGGTTAGAGCCGGCCGGAGCCGGAGCCGGCTGCGCTGAAAAATAGGGGCTGCCGCTTGGCTTCTCTTGATAATTCGCCTGATACTGTCCATAGCCCATAGCTGAGCCGCTTTGCGGAGTTTGTGCCGGCTGCGTTGGCTGTGGGTTGACTGTGTATTCCTGATCGGACTGAGAATAAGAGCCAGCCGAAACATCCTGATAAATCGGGTCAATTTCCGGCGCGGCTGCTGCCGAGGAATGGTCGTGAAAAACAGGTGTACTTGGCGTAACGGCGGCTTCGGCTATTTCCGGTTGGGCGTTGTCTGTCATAATTTGTCCGGCACCGGCGCCTGTCGCGGCACTTGCCTCTGACATGTTTTGGCTGCTGCCGGTAAAGTGGGTTTCCGGGGTAGCTATCGGTTCCGGCGTGGCCGGAAGATTTTCATTATTAAGATTTTGATTTCTATTATCCATAGTGTCCTCCTTATTTATGGTCAAAGGTTTTAACCTTAATTGTCAGTTGATTTTTCAAAGAAAGTCCGGATGCAAGTGCGCAGCCTGGCGTTTTTTCCGGAGAGGCTTCATAAAAGCCGGTTCGTGTCTTTTCAAGCCGGAATCATGGGACATCTCTCAGGAGAATGATTGTATTATAAAAAAGCAATGTGTCATTTTTATGTGAAAATTGTGAAAAAACTGTGAAAATGATAGCTGATTATTTAATGTTCCCCTGATCGAGGTGCTCCGTACTTCTACCCGGGCGGGCAACCTGCTTGAAAAAGACTATTCCAGTTTTGAGAACATGGGAAAGTTGAGTTAATTAAAAAACATTTCTTTTGACGTACCGAGGAAACGTTTTTTTAGCGGCTGAATTAAGGGTTTTCTAATGTGTTTTTCACCGACTTTTTTTTGACAGAACGGCAAAAGAATGATATGATAGATAAAATTGGGTGCATTTTATCTTTTTTTATTTTGTTGGAAGAGTTTCTCTGCGGAGCGACTGCGGCGGAAATGGTGAAGCCGCTTTCCAAGTCTATCGCGGGCGGAAGATAAGGACAGCACCGGAAAGGAGCAGAAAATGATTCGTTTTGAAGAAGAAATTAAAAAGTTTAAACCCTGCGCTGATTTATCGGAAGTAGAAGATGTGATTCATAAATATGAAACCAAGGACGTGATTGACGTTTTAAATGAAATGATTCAGGAACTGAAGGAGGAGAAGCCGACGCATGAATAGAAGATGTTTTCGCTGCGGGAATGTTTTGACCGAAGATCTGGAATGTAGGGTCTGTCACCAAAAATATCCCTCCTATCGAAAAGCCGAAGAGTTGTCAAAGCTATACTATAACTTGGGCTTGGAGCGAGCGAAAACTAGGGATTTAAGCGGGGCAGCCGACACCTTAAAGCAAAGCGTTCGTCTGAATAAATACAATAAAGATGCCAGAAATCTGCTGGGTTTGGTTTATTTTGAACAGGGCGAAACGGTACTGGCTTTAAGTGAATGGGTTTTAAGCCAAAACTTTTTTCCGGAGGACAATATTGCCGGGAAGTATTTGGAAGTTATTAAGCAAAATAAAAGCACTCTGGAAACTGTGGACAATACTATAAAAAAGTATAATCAGTCCTTAGAGCATATTCGGAGCGGGTCGTATGACTTGGCGATCATTAATTTGAAAAAAGCGGTGTCGTTAAATCCGAATTTTATTAAAGCGTATCTGCTGCTGGCACTTTTGTTCGTTA
This sequence comes from Lachnospiraceae bacterium oral taxon 500, assembly GCA_002999035.1. Lineage (NCBI taxonomy): Bacteria > Bacillati > Bacillota > Clostridia > Lachnospirales > Lachnospiraceae > Lachnospiraceae bacterium oral taxon 500. The sequence continues at coordinate 919,242 of CP027241.1, read as the reverse complement.
AAACCGGTGATACGCTGGAGGCTAAGCGTGAACTGCAAAAGGTGCTGCAGATTGACGCCAGTCATTGCTTGGCTAGAAAATACTATACCGATTTGGTGCAAAAAGACGGCGAGGAGAAGATTCTGATGCCGGAGGAGGAAACTCAAAAACTTAAGCAGCAAAATCAAAGACAGATTGTGCTCAACCAAAGCATTCAGCAGATTGCGACTTTAGGTCTGGGAATTCTGTTGGGAGCAGGGCTGCTTTATTTCCTGGTTTGGCCCTATCAAAAAAGCCTGCTGACAGATAAATCCGAGGATTTAAAGAAAGAGATCGTGATTTTGCAAGAAGAAAATAACGCTCTGCGTCAGGAAAAGGAAACGGCCGATAAGGAAGCCCTGCAAAAGGAACAGCAGGTGAAAGCGATGGTTAAGGAAGTGCAGCTGGCGGCGCAGAAAACGGCGGCGGCCGACGGTTATATTACGGCGGCCGGAGCTTATCTGGCGGGCGATTTCAATGCGGCAGCCGAAGCACTGGCAGCGATTGTGCCGTCTGAAAACGCATTGGTGGATACGGCGGTTGCTCAGCTCAAACAATTAGTTTTTCCCAAAGTCAGTCAGGCCCTTTATATCAGCGGTTATGCGGCTTACAGCCGGAATCAGCTGGAAAAGGCAATCGAAGATTTGACCCTGGCGATGAAGTATGATGCCGGCGTTGATTTCAGCGATGACGTGATTTATTTTTTGGGCAGAACCTATGAAAAAGCCGGAGATAAGGCCAAAGCCCTTGAAATGTTTAAACTTTTGCTGGAAAAATATCCGAATACCGATAAGAAGGGCTATGCCGAATCCAGAATAGCCGCTCTCAGTCAATGACCGGGTTTTCTCATCATTTGCCGGCTGGCCGTTCGCTTCGGCCGGACAAATCGTGCGGATGGTGAGCCGGCGGCAAAAACCGGCGGCGGGCTGCCGTATTTGGACAGAGGCTGGCTGAAACGAAAGGGTGCTAAAGAAATGTCAATCTATAAGAAGATTAAAAAAAATATTGAAGATGAAATAAAGGTCATCACGGATCGAGACCCGGCCATTAAAAGCCGGGCGGAGATTCTTTTATATCCCAGTCTGCATGCCCTTTTGCATTACCGGCTGGCACATTATTTCTACCGGCGGAGACTCTTTTTTCTAGCACGGTTGATTTCGGTGTGGAGTGCCCGGCGAACCGGGATTGAGATTCATCCGGGGGCCAGAATCGGCAAGGGCCTGTTTATTGACCACGGACATGGCGTCGTCATCGGCGAAACAGCGGTGATTGGGAATAATGTTACCATTTATCAGGGCGTTACTCTGGGCGGAACCGGCAAGGAATGGAAAAAGAGGCATCCGACGATTGAAGATAATGTGATGATCAGTGCCGGAGCTAAAATATTGGGTTCTTTTACGGTCGGCCATGATTCTAAGATCGGAGCCGGGGCGGTTGTGCTGCATCCGGTGCCGCCGTATTCAACGGTGGTCGGGATTCCCGGCCGGGTAGTAAAAAACCGGGTTCATCAAGCTCCCAAAGATACGCTAAATCAGGTTGATTTGCCCGATCCTATTCGGCGTGAAATCTGCAAGCTGAAACTGCGGATGCGCTATGTGGAGCACCGAGCCGGAGGCCTGAGCAAAGAAGATTTGGACTATTTATATCAGGAATGCTGTGAGGGAGATCATAAATGCTTATAATTTATAATACGCTGTCCAAGAAAGAGGAAGTTTTTCAGCCGATAGAGCCCGGCAAGGTAAAAATGTATGTCTGCGGGCCGACGGTTTATGATTTGATGCATATCGGCAATGCCAGGCCGGTAGTGGTTTTCGACACGGTGCACCGCTTCTTGCGTTACAGCGGCTATGACGTTGCTTTTGTTCAAAATTATACCGATATTGATGATAAAATCATTGCCCGGGCAAATCAGGCAGGCGTGAGTTCGGCCGAATACGCGGAAAGCATGATTGCCGAGATGGAAAAAGATTATGCGGGGCTAAGTACCCTGCCGATGATTCATCCCCGTGCGACCGAGGAAATCGGCGGCATTATCCGAATGATTACCGAGCTGATTGAGAAGGGCTATGCCTATGAGCAAGGGGGCTCCGTCTTTTTTATGCCCCAGAAGTTTGATGAGTACGGCAAGCTGTCGGGCAAAAAACTGGAAGAACTGGAAGCGGGCAGTCGGGTCGAGGTTGACGAACAAAAGCGCAGTCCCTTTGATTTTGTGCTGTGGAAGCCGAAAAAAGAAGGCGAGCCGTACTGGAGTTCACCCTGGAGTGACGGCCGGCCAGGCTGGCATATTGAATGTTCGGAAATGGCCCGCCGCTATTTAGGCGAAACGATTGATATTCATGCCGGTGGCGTGGATTTGATTTTTCCGCATCACGAAAATGAGATTGCGCAGTCCGAGTGTGCCAGCGGCCGGGAGTTTGCCCGCTATTTTATGCACAACGGTTTTATCAATGTCGACAATAAGAAAATGAGCAAATCGGAGGGTAATTTCTTCACGGTGCGGCAGATTGCAGCGGAGTACCCCTATTCGGTGATTCGCTTTTTACTGCTGTCAGCCCATTACCGCAAGCCTTTAAACTTCAGCCGCCAGCTGATGGAAGCGGCGGTGCAGAGTTTGACCCGGTTAAGCAATGCGTATAACCGGTTAAAAGAGCTGACCAGCGGAGAAATGCCACAGGGCAGCGAAAACAGCGATTTTTCTGCTTTTCCGGAGTTGAACCAAATCAAGCAGGACTTTATCCGAGCGATGGAAGCGGATTTTAATACGCCGGATGCTATTACGGCTTTCTTTGAGCTGAGTCGGCTGAGTAATACCGCCGTTAGCGAAGAAACGCCGGCCCCCGAAAAACTGGCATATTTACGTCTGTTTGCGGAGTTCGGCTTTGTGCTGGGACTGGATTTACAGGCGGAAAAGGTTTTGCTGGATGCTGAAATTCAGCAAAAAATTGAAGAGCGGCAAAATGCCCGCAAAGCCAAGGATTTTGCTAAGGCCGATCAAATTCGGCAGGAGCTTTTGCAGCAGGGAATTGTGCTGGAAGACACGCGGGAAGGCGTTAAATATAAGCGCATCCGTGCGGGCGAAAAGGATAGAGATTAATGTGCGGAAGCCGTAAACCGGCAAGCTGCCGGTATTTTCTGAAAGGAATGAGAAATAAAGTTTTTAGTGTGCAGAAAGAATGGAAAGGGCAATGTGCCGGTTCGATGAGGATAGAAGAAGTTTATGGATATTTTTGCTGATTTTTTGGCGCGGCTGCAAATTGTACCCAAGGATATTAAAACCTATTCTCCTTTAAGTCTGGCCTATTTGGGGGACAATATTTTTGACCTGTTCCTGCGCTATATGGTGGTGGCTGAGGGCAATGCCCAGGCGCACCGTTATCATGAGCGGGTAACGGCCTATGTCAAAGCCGGAGGGCAGGCAGCCTTTTATGAAAAGATTAAAGCGGAGTTGACCGAAGAAGAACAAACCATTTTTAAACGCGGCCGGAATGCCAAGACTCTTCATGTGCCGAAGCATTCCAGCCCGGAGGAATATGCGGTCGCCACCGGCGTGGAAACATTGCTGGGCTATCTTTTTTTAAAGGGCGAAATGGAGAGATTAAGCGTGTTAATGGCCAAAGGGGTATCTTGATATGACAAAGCAGACAAAGCGTCTGATCACCGGCACGATGATTTTATCGTTTTCCGGGCTTTTCGTTAAACTAATCAATATTTTATATAAGTTGCCGCTGACCAATCTGGTTGGCATCAAAACGATGGGTTATTTTAATACCGTTTATTCGATTTATTTGGTGCTGACGGCGGCGTTGTTGACCGGGATTCCGGCCACGATTTCCAAATTAGTGGCCGAGGAGCGGGAAGCGGGCAATTACCGCCGGGCGCATCAGGTTTTTCAAACCGGTTTTTGGCTGGCGGCGGCACTGGGACTGGTTGTCAGCATTGCCTTTGTTTTTTTGCCGGCTTGGGCCGGCGCTTTTGCCTGGGAGCCGGAAACGCGCTATGTCCTATGGGGACTGGCGCTGTCGCCTTTTTTAATCGGTATTTCCGGAGCGATTCGCGGCTATTTTCAAGGCATGCAGAATATGCTGCCGACGGCGGTCAGCCAAATTATTGAAAACACGGGCAAAGCCGCCATCGGGGTGGGATTGGTTTCTTTTTTGATGAAGCGCGGTCAGCCCGACTATATCAGCGTCAGCGGTGCGGCAGTGGGGATTTCGGTTAGTTTTGTGGCGGTTACCCTCTATTTGCTTAGGCAGTACCAGCGGCAGCGACCGAATTTTTCGCAAAAGGCGGATAGCGGTGCGGCAGCCGGACAGGGTAGTGCCGCTTTACTCCGAAAGATGGTTTGGATTGCGGCGCCAATTACGATTTCTTCGGCTATGATATCGATTATGGGCTTTATTGATTCGAGTACCATCTATCACTTATTTGCCGCTTTGGGCGATTCGGCCGAAAACGCGCGCATGGCACTGAGCAGCGTAACGACGGCGCAAACGGTAATTAATGTGCCGCTGGCGGTCAGCGCCGCCCTGGCGGTCAGTATTTTGCCGGCGGTGGCAGTGGCCGGAGTCCGCCGCGATCAGGCGGAAATGAATGACAAAATCAACATGGGTTTGCAGTTGGTGATGAAAATGGGACTGCCGGCGATGGTTGGCATTTTTTTACTGGCCGAGCCGATTTTGCGGCTGCTGTACTACAAGGAGAGGATTCCCGGCGGTTTATTGCAGCTATACAGCATTTGTATGCTGGTTATGATTTTGGCGCAAAGCGTCAGCAGTATATTACAGGGCCTATCCGGCTATTACAAGACTCTCTTGGCGGTGCTGGCGGCGGCGGTCTTTAAGCTGGCCGGCAATATCGTGTTTTTAAAAGCGGGACTGGGGGCGGCAGCGCTTATTTGGGCGTCTATCCTTTATTTTATGGTTATTTTGGGGATGAATGCTTTCTTTTTAAAAAAGGAAACCGGACTGAACCTGAATTACGGATTGATTCTTTGGCGTCCGCTGGCAGCTTCGGCCGGGATGGGAGCGGTCGCCCGGCTGGTTTATACGGCGGTGATGGCCGTCTGCGCTAAAAATGCCGCAGCGGTGCTGCTGGCGGTAGCGGCGGCGGTGCCGGTGTACAGCCTGTTGATGCTGAAGCTGCGCGGGTTTACGGCGGAAGAAATTTTGATTTTGCCCAGAGGCGGGCGAATTTTAAAGTACCTGCAAAGCCGGGGCTGGGTTGAGTAAATAACGGCTGAAAATCCAAATGAGCGGCACCGCGGCTGGCAGATACCGCGGAAAAGCCAAGTTTTGGGCAGAGCCGCGCCAAAAGCGGAGTTACAAAAGAGTAGCCGAATAGGGATAAACAGAGGATTTTTGACAATTGTATCGTAAATACAGAATCGAGAAAAAAATGGGAAAAAGCTATAATAAAAACGGGAAAAACAGCAAGCGACCCTATGTTTCGCCAAGAGATGGCAGTCTGTGGCTGGGCGGGTATCATGCCGCGGCTGAGAAATTAAAAGCCGGCGGCGAAGTGAGGGAGCTTCTTTTGCAGGCGGGCAGCCGGAACGAGGAGCTGGAAGCCTTAGCGGCGGCAGCGGGGGTGCCGGTTCGATATTTGGAGAAAGAGGAACTTGACCGCTACTGCCCGGAGAAGCATCAGGGAGTGGTGGCGATTGCCGGAGCGTATCAATATGCGCGGCTGGATGACATTTTAGCGGCAGCGGCGCAAAAGGGTGAGCCGCCCTTTGTCATTTTGTTAGACCAGATTACCGATCCGCATAATCTGGGGGCGATCATTCGGACGGCGCATCAGGCGGGCTGTCATGGGGTAATTGTACCGGAACGGCGGTCGGCGCCGCTGACGGAAACGGTGGCTAAGACCAGTGCTGGAGCGATTGAATATCTGCCGGTGGCGCAGGTGACTAACATAAACCAAACCATTGATTATTTAAAAAAGCAGGGCTTGTGGATTGCCGGTGCCGATATGGACGGCCAGATCATGTATCAGGCCGATTTAAAGGGGGCGCTCGGTCTTGTCATTGGCAGTGAGGGGGATGGGCTTTCCCGCCTGACCAGAGAAAAATGTGATTTTATCGTATCGGTGCCGATGTTTGGCCGGATTGATTCGTTAAACGCCTCGGTTTCAGCGGGTGTTCTGATTTATGAAGCCGTCCGCCAGCGCCGGGGGTTTTAAGACGGCCGCCTTAAAAGCATGGCAAATGCGGGCCGGGCAGGTGATCCTGTCGATAGCTTTCGGTTGGCAATGGGCAGGAGATAGTTATGCAAAAACACCAATTCCGGCAGGAGATAAGGGTGGACATGGCACTTGGCAGATAAGAGGAAGCAATAACAGAAAGGGCAAGTATGAAAGATTACTCCAATTTGACCGATGAAGAAATCCTGAACTTAATCAGCAGCGGCGACAATGAGGCGATGGACTATTTATTCAGCCGCTATAAACCGCTGGTTGAGAAAAAATCCCGGTCGTATTTTATCAACGGCGGCAGCCGTGAGGATTTGACCCAGGAAGGAATGATTGGCCTGTTTAAAGCGATTCGGGATTTTCAGGCCCAGAAAAATATTGCCTTTTTCCCTTTTGCGGAACTATGTATTACCCGTCAGATTATTACGGCGGTTAAGCGCTCGGCTCGCAAAAAGCATGGGCCGTTAAATAATTATATTTCCCTGAATAAACCGGCGTTTGACTTTGAAGAAGAGGAAAGTGATGAGGATATGCTGGTTTATGTTCCGGCCGGCCGGTTGGAGGATCCGGAAAACTTGATTATCGGGCAGGAGGAGAGTGCCCGGATTAAAGAGGAACTGCTCGGCAAATTGAGCGAGCTGGAAAAACAGGTCCTGCAGCTGCATTTAAACGGCGTTAATTATAAAGAAGTGGCTGGGATTTTGCAGCGGCCGGTTAAGTCAATCGACAATGCCTTGCAGCGCATTAAGAAAAAGGCGGAAGAAGTTGTCCGCAGTGAATGGAATTAGACGGCAAGGCTTTTAAAACTGGATAAGAAGGAGGGAGCGGTTTATGAAAAGAATTGCTTTTATCGGTACGGGTATTATGGGCAAATCCATGCTGCGCAATCTGCGCAAAGCCGGTTACGAGGTCGGCATGTATGTCCGGCACCGGGAGAAGGCAGCGGACTTAATTGCCGAAGGAGTGCCCTGCTATGACAGCATTCGGGACTGTGTCAAAGAAGCGGAGGCGGTGATTACCATTGTCGGCTATCCGGCCGATGTGGAGGAAGTATATTTCGGGCCGGCCGGAATTTTGGCGAATGTAAAACCGGGCACTTATGTGATTGATATGACCACGTCCAGCCCGAAGCTGGCGGAAAAAATTTATGCGCAGGCAAAGGAACTGGGCGTTCACGCCTTGGATGCGCCGGTGACCGGCGGTGATACCGGTGCCCGTGAGGGAATGCTTTCTATTTTGGCGGGCGGCGACCGGGCCGATTTTGATGAGTGTTATCCACTGTTTGCGGCTATGGGCAGCAATATCAATTATCAGGGGACGGCCGGTAAGGGGCAGCATACCAAGATGGTCAATCAAATTATCATTGCCGGGACGATTTCCGGCGTATGCGAAGCGCTGAGTTATGCCTGTGCCAAAGATTTGGATTTACCGACGGTGCTGCGCTCCATCGGCAGCGGCGCGGCCGGCAGCCGGCAATTAGAGAGTTTAGCGCCCCGGATTTTGGCAGGTGATTTTGCGCCGGGCTTTTTTATCAAGCATTTTATTAAAGACATGAAATTAGCCCGGGAAGAAGCGGCGGCGGCCGGACTTGACCTAAGTGTGCTGGAATTGGTACTGCAGCATTATGAGGGGATGGCGGCGGAAGGAATGGGCGATTTGGGAACGCAGGCGCTGTTTCGCTATTATCACGATAATCAGGAGCAGAAATAGGCAGGAAAATACAGGCGGTAATGACGAGGAGCAAAAACGTTACCGCTTAGACAAGTGAATAACCAGTGTGGGCGATAAGCAAATATCCCGGCAGCACCGGATATGCCTTAGGAGAGTAAGCCCTCTCCCGGTCTATCAGGCATTACCGGCTGCTTGCCTGAACTGTAAACCAGCAAAAGAAAGGAAACGATGATGAAACAGGGACAACAAACCATGGCATTGCACGCCGGCTATACTCCGGGCAACGGGGAGCCGCGGGTACTGCCGATTTACCAGTCAACAACCTATACCTATGACAGTACCGAGCACATCGGCAAGCTCTTTGATTTAACGGCCAGCGGCCATATGTATTCGCGGCTGTCCAATCCGACGGTGGAAGCGGTGGAGAAAAAAATTGCCGCTTTAGAGAGCGGTGCGGCGGCGCTGTGTACCTCCTCCGGGCAGGCGGCAACGCTGTTGAGTTTATTAAACATTTTAAAGGCGGGCGATCATTTTATCAGCAGCACCAGCATTTACGGCGGAACAGTTAATTTATTTGCCGTTCGGTTAAAGCAGTTTGGAATTGAGTGCAGTTTTGTCGATTCTACGGCTTCGGCGGAAGAGTTAAAGGCGGCATTTCGACCAAATACCAAAGCGGTCTTTGCCGAAACCTTGGCGAATCCGGCTTTGATTATTTTGGATATTGAAAAATGGGCAGGAGTTGCGCATGAAATGGGTGTGCCGCTGATTATGGACAATACTTTGGCCACACCGGCGCTGTGCCGTCCGATTGAGCATGGGGCCGATATTGTGGTGCATTCGACCACCAAGTATATGGATGGTCATGCCGTAGCGGTTGGCGGCGTGATTGTGGACAGCGGTAATTTTGACTGGAAAAACGGTAAGTTTCCTGAACTGACGGAAGCCGACCCGTCGTATCATGGCTTAAGCTACACCGAAAGTTTTGGCCGGCAGGCCTATATTGTCAAGGCCAGAGTCCAGCTGATGCGGGATTTCGGCGTTTATCCGCCGGCTTTGACGGCGTTTATTTTAAACTTAGGTTTGGAAACGCTGGTTCTGCGGATGAAGGCACATTCGGATAATGCGCTGGCGGTGGCTAAACTCCTGGCGGCATCCGATCAGATTGCCAAGGTAGCTTATCCCGGCTTGGAAACCGATTTCAGCCATGCTTTGCAGCAAAAATATATGCCGGCCGGTGCTTCGGGTGTAGTATCGTTTGATATGGCCGGCGGCCGGGCGGCGGCAGTTCGCTTTATTGATAGTTTGGAGCTGGTCAGCAATGAAGTGCATGTGGCTGATATTCGGTCCTGTATTTTGCATCCGGCCAGTTCGACCCATCGTCAGCTTACGCCGGAGCAGCTGACAGCAGCCGGAATTTCCGAAGGTACGGTTCGGTTCTCGGTGGGGATTGAAAATATTGAAGATATTTTAGCGGATGTGAAAAACGCATTAACTAAACTTTAAACAGCAGCCGCCGGAACAGGGTGTCCGATCCGGCTTTAACCGGGCATTTGAAAGGGCAGGCGGACGGCTTGCCCTTTTCGGTAGAGTTAAGAAAGAATGAAAAGGAGTTTGCCATGCATTTAGATTTATTTCAGAAAAAAGAAGAGGCAATGATTAGCCTGCTGACGATAGAGGAAAGCTGGAAGGGTTTGCCGGATTTGGAACTGAGCAGTTTGAGTCCGGATCAGACAGCGGTTGTATTTGTCGATGTGATTGAGGGTTTTGTTAATCAAGGCCCGTTGGCGTCGGAGCGGGCGAAGGACATCATTGCACCGGTCAAACGCTTAAATGAGGAGGCGAAGGGCTTTCATAAAATTTATTTTCAGGATTGCCATACCAAAGACAGCGCCGAGTTTGGAGCTTATGTCCCGCACTGCCTGAAAGGCACGGCGGAAACGGAGCTGATCAGCGAATTGATACCGGAAGCGGATGGAAGAAGCCTGCAAATTGAAAAGAACTGCACCAACGGCTTTATGGCGCCCGGATTTCAAAGCTGGTTGGCCGCGCACCCTGAGGTGGTGAACTTTGTGCTGGCGGGATTGGTGACCGATATTTGCGTGATGACCTTTGCCTTAACACTGAAAAGTTATTTTAATGAAAAAAATATTGTTTCCCGGCTGATGCTTCCGCTGACGGCGGCGGAAACCTTTGATTTGCCGGCGACCAATCATCAGGCGGAGCTGATGAATACTTTTGCGGTCTATAATATGCAGATGAACGGCATTGAGATTTACAGGGATTTGGCCTGACAGTCGGCGCACAGGCCATAAAGCTCCAGCCGATGCTCGGAGATGGTAAAGCCCGCTTCAGCGGCGATTTGGGCGAAGGCGTCAAAGGGGCAGTAATGAATATCCAATACCTTGCCGCAGCTGGTACAGATGATATGGTGATGATGATGGCTGCTGGCGCACTTGAGTTTATACAGATTGACGCCTTTGTCGGTGGTGATTTTATACAGCATATTCAGCTGTTCCAGCGCTTCTAAGTTGCGGTAGATGGTGGACAGGTTGGCTTTGGGAAAAAGCGCCCTGGTCTTGGCGTACAGACTTTCAGCCGTCAGCATGGCATTTTGGTTTTCAACTAAAACTTGAGCAAAAGCCAGGCGCGGCTTGGTGATTTTATAGTCCGGTGATTTTACTTTGCTCCAAAATTCCTGAGTAGTCATGATATTCCCTCCGCTGAACCGGTTAAGTGGTTGCTTTTTTTGTTTGTTTCTGTTGTTATAATTCAACTTTTCCTCGGCCAAGCATTGTCCGTTTCTGCGCGGGCGGGTGACCTACCCCTGAGCGAAGTGCTGTGCACTTCTGTCCGGGCGGGCGTTCTGCCATAAAGAAACAGTTTTGGCGGAGCTGGGGAAGTTGAGTTATAATTTAGCGTATAAAATTTTGCCGGCTTCGTTTTTGGGGATTTCATTAATTGGCCGGCAGACAAAAGCGCCTTTATACAGCCCGGTCAGCTCCTGTAAAAAGCCTTGAATCTTCTCAGCGGGAAGCTCGCCGGTATGGCAAATGGTCATTTCATCATCACGGCCGATACAGGCAAATTCATGGCCGACAAATTTGGCAGCGCATTTGGCTTCGATTTCATCCAAATTAACTCGATTGCCGAAAATTTTAAGAAAACGTTTTTTTCGGCCGACAATCCGGTAAAAGCTGTCAGTATCCCGAACAGCCATATCGCCGGTGGCCAGTCGTCCTTTTCTTTCATCGCCCCGGCTTAAGTCTTCTGCCTGTTCGGCATAGCCCAAGGTTACATTGGGGCCGTAATAAATCAATTCACCGGCTGTTTCCGGCTGTTCAATTACAGTTTCTTCTTCATCAATCAGTTCAAATCGCCCGCCCGGAATGGCAATCCCCATACAGCCGATTTTAGCCAGCGCTTTTTCCGGCGGCAGGTAGGCCATTCGAGCCGTTGCCTCGGTTTGACCGTACATCACCACAAACTTTCGGCCGGTCTGCGCCGCATATTCGGTGAACTTCCGCTGTAATTCCTCTGACAGCTTGCCGCCGGCCTGCGTCATCATTTTTAAATCCGGTAAATCCATATTAAAAAAGCGAAGCCGATCCAGCATGGTATAGGTATACGGCACTCCGGCGACGGAGGTTGCTTTTTCCTGTCTTAAAAAATCCCAAAATTCCTTTTCAACAATAGATTTTTCCGTTAAAAGCACGGGCGCGCCCACCTGCAAATGGCTGTTGATGACCGATAAGCCGTAGGTATAGTGCATCGGTAAAGTAGTAATCGGGCGCTCGGCCGAGGAAAGATTTAGGTAATCAGCAATTGCTGCTGCATTGGATTCGATATTGCGGTAGCTTTGGCGGACTAATTTGGGGCTGCCGGTACTGCCGGAAGTGGTCAGCAGCAGCGCCAGGTCTTCATGCAGCCGATGTGGGTAGCGAAAGCCGGTTCTTAAAACAATATAATCCTCGATTCGCTGAATGACTGAATAATTCAGTTCCACCGGTAAAAGGCTTTCCTTCCCCAAAATAAAGTCCGGCTGATAAATCTGCAAAAGTGATCGCAGCAAATCCGGATGCAGAGCCGGTGAGAGCAGGAGCGGCACAATCTTATTCTGCAAAAGACTCAGGTACATTCCGACCGGGATTCGCTCATTGCGGGCAAACAAAAAAACCAAGCTTCGCTTAGGGATGCCTGCCCGAATCATATCATTCAATTTTTTAAAGTCCGATACGGTAAAGTCGATTCCTTTGTCATCCTTAAACAGCAACTCTGTTGGCGGCCGGAGCGTAAAATCATAAAAATTCATAGTCTTTGTCCTTTCTGCCGGAAAAGCGCGGCAGGTTTTATTCAAAAATACCGTCTCCTTCGGTCATTCGAATTGGCTGATTGGCGAAGCCATACAGCACCGCTTCGTTTTCCGGTGCCGGTTCAAACCCGGCTGCTGCTAAAAAAGTCTCATCAAAGCCAATTTGCCGGAAAGAAAGCCGACCGCATTGCTGCCGCGCCAGTTGCTCGGCGAAGGCAGCGGTCATTTCCGGAAGCAGGCTTTCCCGACCGGCATAATCAAACAAAATCAAGCTTGATTTAAGAGAATCTTTTTTTAAGACAACCAAACTTTCGGTACCTTTGTCTGTTTGAAAAGAAAAAGTTCGATATCCCAAAAATTGATTCTGCCAATACCGCCGGTAAAAGTAAGAAAAATCTTTTTCGACTGCGTTTTCAAAAACAATCTGCCCCTCGGTTAAGCATTTTTTCAGTTCGGCTGCCGCTGTTATTTCGGTCAATTCCTTATATTTAGAGGATTGAGTGTACCCCCCCCCGCGCAATATCCACTTCTGAAAGGGGTTGATCCATTTGGCAAAGGAACGGTGCGAGCGGAACGAACTCTCGACTGCGGTTGTTCCGCAAAAAAAACGGGCATTTAAATGCTTCAGCATTTCTCGCCGGAGCAAAAAGCCCAGCATGACCGGTCCGCTGTCTTTGGCATACCAAATTCCGGAAATAATATCCGGCGAATCCTTAGTATTGGCCGGATAATAACTGGATACCGCCAGCAACTCACCGCTGCTTTCGTCAGCTGCCAGCCAAAAATTAAGCATGTTATCATCCGCCTGAAATTCATTCAAAAAAAACTGCCGGTTTTCATAATACAGTTTTCGCCGGGGAAAGTTTACTCGTAAAAATTCTAAAATCGCGTCCGTATCCGCTGTCGTGGCTGTTCTCGTTTTAATATCTGCTGCCATAGTTACCTGCCTGCCGTAATCCGGCGTGAGAGGCTGCCAATCCAGTCATAACCGTCCCAAATCAAATCCAGTTCCAAAGAAGCACCGAACGGTACAATCCGGTCAACGCCAAGGAGACCCTCGGTAATGACCCAATCGGCCAACTCTTGCGGGTTAATTCCATAGTAGGTGATAGTTTGCGTGTTTTTACCAAGGATCGGTAAAAGCTCGTGATAAGAATGAATATTTGTTTCTGCAAACAAACCGAACTTGCCTCTGATTTCTGAAACCTGTGCCCGGATTTCTGCTAATTCCATAACATAAACATAATTGGCATAGCGCCGCAGCTTTTTGAGCGCCGGGTACTCCGCCGCATATTTACAGGCAAGGAGATATTTTTCACTGGCATGAATATCCTGAATTTCCCATTTTTTAGCAGCTTCGGCTACTGCCTGCCAAAATCGTTCTTTGACTGCTGCCAAAGTGTCCGCTGATAAGTCTGCTGTCAGCCAAGCAATGAGATGCGGCGATGAGCAGGCATTTTGGTCAATCAGATAGGTATCGTTATAAAAAGCATTTGCCAGTTTGGATAGTTCTGCATTGCCTATTGCCAAAAACTGCCCGGCATCAATCAGGGAAAAAGAATAGCGGTCGGCAAAGGTCAGTTCAACTGCCCGCGGCGGCAAGGGAGAACGGCGAATTTCAGCAATCGTCCGGTCGCCGCCCCAAATAATGCGGGCATCGCACTGTGCTGAAAAGTAATCCGTTATTTCTGAATCATGCTCATAAGACAGGACAATAATATTTTTTTCCAGCCTTGGATATTGACCGCTTGCCAGCAAGTGTTTTATATGACGGCAGACAATGTCTGTCTGCGGGAAATCCCGGCTGGAAACCCGGATAATATTGACATTACCGGCTAAAAGGCCGAATGCCAGAGAAAAAGCAAAATTAATCGGCACATTGGACGGCGCAATATGAAACGCTGTTCCCCGACCTATTGCCCGCAGCTCGGCCGGATAGTTAGCCTTATATTTTTGCAGATTGGTCCGCCGAATCCAAAAAGCAAAGGTGATAATATCCGGAAACGCCTTGGCTTCAGGGTCTTTCATCAAAACCTGCGACAACTCCTGCAGAAAATCGCAGACCGATGGTGCAAAAATTGCCAGCGGCCGTCCCAGTTCCAAATAATTGCCGGTATAATGTTTGATTTTATTTGCGTTCATAGGTATCGCTGCACCCCCTTACTTCGGCTTTTTGAATTCGGCCCAAGATTTTAAAGTATTTGCCTTTTCGGCCGCAGGGGCAATCATCCTCGCCCAGAATCATTCCTTCATCCTCTGTCAGGATATTATGTCCCGGATAGGACTGAGGAAGCAGGGAAATCAACTGAATCATTCCTTTTTCACCGATATCGCACAGTGAAAAATCCTTTGCCCGCCGAATTAAAATATCCGAATAGCTGCTGGTATGCATATGCCCATGTTCACAGGCCAAATAAATTGTCCCGGTTTGCTCGGCCATGCCGTAAAACTCATAAATTTGCTTTAAGCCGGTGGTTTCCAGCAGTCCTTCTCTAAATTGGCGGTCGGTAATATTGCGGTTTGCCAGCTTTTTCCAGCCGCCGCCATGCACCAAAGTCACATGAGAAAGGTCTAACCGGCGGCCTTGTTTTTTTAATTCTTCATACAAGTACTGCCAAATAATAAAGGTATAGCCAAAGGCAAAAATCGGCTGGTTATGGTATTTTTGCAAAAACTCCTCAATTTGTGCAATGTTTAGCTGCATATCGTCATCAAGAGCATAGAACTTGTCCCTGCCGAATAAGGAAAAACCTAAAATTCCGGCGCGACGGGCCGAAAAGAAGTTTCGTTCCTTAACAACCCTGGCTGTATCCAGAATGAGCATCGGCATTCGTTCCGCCGGCAGAAAATCCGCCATAATTTTGATTAAGGTTTTTTGCTGATTACGGGAAGTTTCCTCGTCCAGATAAACTTTGGATACAGCTTGTCCGGTTGTGCCCGATGAAGTCATAACTTTAAAAATCTGTTCTTCCGGTATGCTTTTTAAAGCCAGTTCTTTAAATAGCCGAATCGGGATGAAGGGACTGTCCTCATATTCCAGTTCTTTTTCCGGGGAAAAGTCCAAAAAATCTAAAATTCGCCCGTATTCCGGGCAATTCTCATAATGATACTGCACCAATTCCCGCAGCCGCCGGTTTAAAAGCGCTCTTTTCTGCGCTTTTTCCAAGGTGAAAGCCTCCTGCGCCAATACTGCCGAGTAATCCATTTGCTTTTCTCCTATATCTCCACTTCGTACTTTCTTAATAATTCTTTACCTTTGTCAAAAGAGTTTAAGGCGATGACATCATCCATATCCAGCATTACCGCAAAAGCATCCTCCAGCGCGGCAATCAGTTCCATATGTCCGACCGAATCCCAATTAGTTGTTTGCCCGTATTTTGCTTTTTTGGCGTCTTCAACTTCCAATTCGAAAGCTTCTGTAAAGGCATTGATATACTTTTCTTCGTTTGTCATTTTTCTCTCCTTTTTGTGTATAGTGCAGGCAAGAAGTTGGAATGACTTGCCTGAGTTTTCTGTTTCATTTTATTTGACGGCATTGGGTCTGTCCTGATCGGCATCGGCCTTGCAGATGATGGGATTAGGCAGACTGCTGTTATACCATATATCTATATTTTCCGGCACAAAGGGCTCAAAATAATTGGGAATAATATTGCCGTCTTCGGCATTTTTTAAAACAAAGCCTGCCGCTGTCAGAATTTCCGGCGCAAAACCGCAGCAATAAAAATCAATATATTCCATTTCCGGCCCTAACAGCGCCCGCAGTTCCCGGTTCAAGTGCGATAAAGCCTCATGCTCTCCGTAATAATCTACCAGCCGGAGCACGGCCGAATCATTTTGTTCCTGCCGGCGAAAGACTAAAATTGCTTTCATTTTCTGTTCGGGAGTAAAGCAGCCGTAAATCAGATAGTGATAAACGGGATGCTCAAAAAAACGATGCTGATAGTACCATAAGTCTTTATAGGGGATTTGGTCGGTATAATCGGTAAACGGAAACTTTGCAGCCAGTTCGGCCGGAGTTTCTATGCGCTCTAAAAAATATCCTTTGTCGTCCGTTTGGCTGGAGGAGGGGAGCGGTTTTGTCTTTATTTGCGCGATTGTATATTCTTTTAAATCATTCAGCATATAATAATGATCCAATTTTCCGCAGTGGTGCTTAAAAACTCTTTCCAGCAGGGGGATTGCAGTTTTGGGATTGTTGCCCACTCCAATCTGGCAGCGTTCTTTCAGCAGCTTGTCCCTTTGCCGGGCCAGTTCCACGCCTAAAAAGGGGAGATCATCCGGCTCACTGCGGGCGCTCCACATCGAACCCCAAATATCCCAATGTGCTTTGTTCTTGGAACAAAGGTAATAGCCGTGAATACCGGCTAAACTTTCATCTTTTCTGTCGCGGGCCAACACAAAGTGAATATCCTCTCCGGCGGCAAATTCATATTCAAAAAACTCCCGATTTTGTGCCAAAATATGATTCGGTTTCCAGTATTTGCCGATATATGTCATAATATCGAGAATATCTTGCTTTTTGGCTAAATAAAAGCGATATCGTTCTTCTAATTTTCCCGGCATTTTATTTTGCACCTCCGTTGACGGCAATCACCTGACCATTGAGCATTCTCATTTCCGGCGACATCAAAGCGATGGCTGCATCAGCTACTTCTGCGGGTGTCAGTTTTCGGCCGAGTGCGCTTCTTTGCATTGGCAGAGTAGGGTCTGTGCCTTCAAAAATAGGACTCATTTCTGTATCGGTCAATCCTGGCGCTACTGCATTGACCGTGATTCCCCGGCTGGCAACTTCAGCAGCCAGTGATTTGGTAAACTGGGCCAAAGCGGCTTTAGAAGCGCCGTAAATGGAATTTCCCATATAAACCTCATCGGCGGCAGTTGACACAATATTGAGGATATAGCCGGAACGTTGCCGGGTCATTTTTTTCAAGACCAGCTGACACAGCCGAATCGGCGCTAAAACATTGATTTGATAAATCTTTTTAATATCCTCAAATCGGGTCATTTCCAGCAGTCCCAGATGTCCGATGCCGGCATTGTTAATCAGGATATCAATGCTTTCTTTCTCGGATAGAATTTTTAAATAAGCTGCTTCTATTTGCTTGTCATCTAACAGGTCAAAATAAACCGGCCGAATCCAAACATTGCAGGCTTGGCTTAATTGCTGCCATTCTTTTTCAATTTCTGGCTGTGGTTTTCTGGCGCAAGTCCAAACATTGATGCCGCTTTTAGCCAGCTTTTCAACCAGTGCTAGGCCAATTCCCCGGCTGCCGCCGGTTACAATTGCGTTTTTACTCATCTGCTTTTCTCCCTTTTTCGACTGTGCGGTCAAGGATTCGGCTCATTGTTTTTATCATATCAAAGCCATCCCAGAAAAAAGTAAGGTCCATAGTTTCACCAATTGGAACAATCCGGTCTACACCTCGAACGCCGTTGGTGATAACCAATTGCTCTAATTGTTCAGCCAGATTTCCTAAATAAGCCACAGTTTGACAAGATTTGCCCATAATCGGCAAAAGTTCTTCTAAATCCTTTAGTACATACTCAAAGAAAAAGCCGCCGCCCTCTTTATAATCCATTAAATCTGCTGTCAGATTGGTAACCGGCAGGCGAAACAGCCGATTGTCTTCTGCCAGCAGAGTAATACCTTCCTGCGCCATACCCAGCCGAGCAAAAGCTGTATATTTGTCAATTGCCTGAATAGGCTGAAAAATATATTCATCTTTTACTTTTTCGGCCAGTGTTTTCCAAAAGCGCTGTCTGGCCGCTTCTGTTTCCCGCCCCAGCCATGCGACCAGACGCGGCGAACTGCAGGCGTTTTGATCAATATAGTAGGTATCGGTATAAAAATGTTCGGCTACTTGTTTCGCATCTGCCAACAAATAACTGTCAGCATCAATGACTGCCAGCGAATGGCGGTCGGCAAAGGTCATCTCAATCGCCCGCGGCGGCAGCGCCGCCTGCCGGATTGCGTGAATAGTCTGATTACCGCCCCAAACGACTCGAACATCACAAAAATTGGTCAAAGCCTGCGTGATTTCCTCGTTATGCTCATAACGAAGAATACAGATATATCCTTTTAAATGGCTGTGTGTTGAACCCAGCAACTTGTTTATCGCATCACAAATGATAGTAACCTGCGCAAACGTTTTGTCCGATACTCGAATGATAGAAGCGTTTCCTGCCAACATAGCCGAAGTCATTGACACCGCAAAGTTGACCGGCACATTAGAGGGAGCAATATGAAAGACCACACCCCGGCCTATTCGCCGTTTATCATCCTGATGCACCAGCGCCGCCTGTCGCAGCGAAGCATTCCGAATCCAATAAGCATAAGCCATAACATCTTTATACTCGCGGGCTTTTTTATCGGCAAAAATAGTTTTTGACAGAGCACCTAAAAAATCAACGACTTCCTCGGAAAAAAACGGCAATGCTTTTTGACGGGGCATATTGCCCAAACAATTGCTATCGCCGACTAAATAATGAAGTTTATCAAAAACGGCTGGCATAGACATCACTGCACCCCCTTAATTCTGCATTTTTCAGCCTGCCCAGCACGGCGAGATATTTGCCTTTGCGGCCGCAGGGGCAGTCATCTTCCCCCAGAATCATACCCTCATCCTCACTGAGTAAGCTGTGGCCGGGATAGGAATGCGGCAAAACTGATACCAGCTGCAAAATACCTTTTTGACCGATGTCGCAGACGGAAAAATCTACGGGATTTCGGACAATCACATCAGAAAAATTGCTGGCGTGCAAATGCCCGTGTGCGCACTCCACATTCATACAGCCCGTTTGTTCAACCATACCGTAATGATCCAAGAAATGTTGAAAATTTAAGGCCGCCCGGAGGCGCTCTTTAAACTCCTGACGGGGAACTGCCTCTGCCTCTAATTTTTTCCAGCCGCCGCCAGTCATTAAGTAAGCATTAGCAAAGTCAAATTGTTGCTCCTGCCCAAGCAAAGCTTTATAAAAATGCTGCCAAACCATAAAAGTGAAGCCAAAAACAATAAATTTCTGGTGCTGGTATTTTTCCAGAAAAGAGTGGAGTGCCGGCCAGTTTAAACTCATATCCGAGTTCAAAACATAGGTCATTTCCCTAGTCATCATTCGAAAGCCCATCAGCGCTGCTCCTCGCGCCGAAAACTTAGCCCGATCCCGCACAATATCAGGAGAGTCAACAACCAGCATTGGCAAGCGCTGCTTGCCCCAAAAATCGCCTAAGATTTGAATCATCGCCTTTTGCTGAAGCATGGCAGTTTCCTTATCTAAAAAGATTTTTGACGCCTTTTGTCCGGTCGTACCGGAGGAAGTCATAATTTTAAAGACTTCGTTTTGGTCAATGCTTAAAAGATCCATTTCTTTAAACAAACGCACCGGAAAAAACGGAATATCTGCCACCGACTGTACCTTTTCCTCCACATAACCACTTGCTGCCAAAAAATGACGGTAATGTTCGCAGTGTGCTTGATGGTAGCGGGTCAGACGGATCAATTCTTCCGTCAATTTTTTGTTTTTTTGTTTTTTTTCCAGTTCATATGGTGCCCATTCAAAAAAATCAGCAATCACAGGTTTTCTCCCATTCTTTTTTTACTCTGTCGGCGATTTTTTCAGCGGTTAAACCAATCTCCGACCAAATATATTTTTGTCCGCCAGCGTCAATTGCAAAATCTTCTACGCCAATCATAACCTGCCGGGGCATATTGGTTAATTCTGACTTATATTGTGCGATGGCGCTGCCGATTCCACCGATTACATTATGCTCTTCAATTGAAACAATCAGCGAATGAGTTTGAAAGACTGCACGCAGTTTTTCCCGGTCTAAGGGCTTAATGGTATGTAGATTATAGACAGAGCAGGAAATTCCTTTTTCTGCTAAGATTTTTTCAGCGGCCAGTGCTTCTTTGACCATTAAACCAGTTGCAATCAGCGCCACTTCACGGCCTTCCGCCAAGGTTATGATTTTCCCGGCCTGCCAGTCATAATCATTTTCATAGACAATTGGACAATCTACACCGCCGCTGAGGCGAATATAGACCGGACCTTCATATTCTGCTGCCCATTCTGTCATTTTCAGTGCTTCCAAGCTGTCGGCCGGCGACATTACCACCATATTTGGCAAAGCGTTCATAAAGGCGATATCTTCTGTTGCCCAGTGCGACACTCCCGATTTAGCCGCTGCCATACCGGCCGAAAAGCTGATTAATTTAACATTATTTTTCATATAGGCCAAATGCTGCCGTACCTGCTCCAAACATCTGACTGCCAAAAAAGAAGCGTAAGTTGTTGCAAAGACGATATCGCCTTCCAAAGCCAAACCGGCCGCAATTCCAATCATATTTTGCTCGGCAATGCCTACGTTTAAAAATTGCTCTGGATACTGACTGCAAAACCGCTCCATGCCGGAAAGCAGAGCCACATCAGCTGTCAGCAGTTTCAGATTTGCCTTTTGTTTTGCTAATTCCGGCAAAACAATCCCAAAAACCGTTCCTCTTTGTCCCAGCTTTGCCCAAGATTTAATTTTAAGGGATGATATTTTCATTTTATGACTCCATAATCTCTTTTTTTGCTTGCTCATACTGTTCCTGCGTCAGTACATGATGATGCCATTCCGGCCGGTTTTCCATAAAAGATACGCCTTTGCCCTTAACGGTATCAGCCAGAATGACCTGCGGCCCATGTCCGGCTCTGTCGGCAAATGCCGTCAAAAGCGATTCCACCTTATGCCCGTCACAGCAGGATACCTGCCAGCGGAAGCTTTCCAGTTTAGCCTGCAAAGATTCCAGTCCCATCACTTCTTCGGTGTTGCCGTCATAAGCCAAATGATTTCGGTCAATAATGGCCACCAAATTATTCAGTCGGTAATGGCCGGCCGCCATAAAGGCCTCCCAGTTGGAGCCTTCATTTAATTCTCCGTCGCCTAAAAGAACATAAATGGTATTCTTTTTTTGCTGCTGCCGGGCACTGAGAGCAATTCCGATTCCTAAGGCAAGTGCCATACCCAGACTTCCGCCGGCGTATTCCAAACCAATTTCCGGTCGTTTGGGATAACTGGTCAGCCGGCCGCCATTTTTCTGAAACTCGCAAAGTTCTTCCCGGCTGATATAGCCGACTTCAGCCAGTGCTGGAAGATGTGCCAGCACACAGTGGTTTTTGCTGGGCAGAAACCGATCCCGCTCCTTATTCAGCGGATTCTGGACATCAAATTTCATAACCTTGCCGTACAATACTGCCAAAATTTCCATACAGGACATACCGCCGCCCAGATGCGCACCGCCCTGACCGGTTGAGAGCGTCATATCCAGCGCTGCCAGACGCATTCTTTTGGCCATCTGCGTTAAATCTTGAATTTCCTGCTGTGAGTAGTTCATACCCTGCCTCCATCTATTGTTAAAATTTGCCCCGTCATATACGAAGAATCTTCGGAAGCTAAAAATAATGCCGCTTTGGCAATTTCCTCCGGCGTTCCCATTCGCTTTAGACTGGTACGTGCCAATACCTTTTCTCTTTCGGCCGGCGCTTTGTAATTGCCCATATCGGTTTCAATTAACCCCGGCGCCAGAGCATTTACTCGGATTTGATATTTGGCCAGTTCCTTAGCGACCGAACGGGTAATCCACAGTAGAGCTGCCTTGCTCGAGCCGTAGGCTAAATATCCTTCCTGAGCTTCAATCCCACCAACGGAACAAATATTGATAATATTGCCGCTTTTTTGTTTCATCATTTGCCGAGCCAGATTTTGCATTAAAATAACCGGAGCAAAAACATTGACGGCGTAGACCTCTTTCATTTCCCGGACAGAGGTCATGGTCAATATGCCATGAGCTGGCACACCGGCGTTGTTAATTAAAATATCGACCGGTAAACCCTGATGAATAATACCCTGCACTGCTTTTTTTATGGCTTCTTCTTCTCTTAATTCAAAATAAACCGGTTGAATCCATACCTGATAACGTTCTGCCCATTTTTGACATTGACTTTCAAACTCGGGGCTATTCTTACGGGCGCATGCCCAAATATTGCAGCCCTGACTGGCAAATTCCTGTACCAGCGCACTGCCGATTCCTCGATTGCAGCCGGTAATAATGGCATTTTTGCCTGCTAATTTTTTTTCCACGGCAATCTCCTATCTGTTGTTATGTTTTTGTGTTCTTACATAAAAGAATAGCATATTTACGTGACTTTTACAAGTTTAAAAAGGCGCTGGAAAATTTGTTTGCGGTTCAGAAAAGACATTCGTAATTCTTTGAAACGACTTGCCTGAGTTTTAAAAAAATAAAACTTTTTCCGATGTTTTTTGTATGCACATTTTGTAGTTTTATGGTATACTATAAAAGTGTGAGATTTTTTGGCGCCGGGGTATCTTCCGGCGGCTATGCCTGTGGGGCGGGGCCTTCAGAGAGGCTGCACAGATGAGGAGTGCGACCATAATGAAAAAATATAAACTAATCATTTTTGATTTAGACGGAACGCTGCTGGATTCCTTAGAGGGGATTGGGGCGGCCATGAACGCGGTGCTGTCCGGGCATGGGCTGCCAGTTCATACCAAGGCGGAGTATCGCTATTTTGTGGGCAACGGCTTAAAAAAATTAGCGGAAAGAGCACTGCCGGCTGAGGTGTTTGTCCGGGACGGAATTCATCCCTATTATGAGGAACTGGTTAAGGCCTATGAAACACATTATAAGGAAGGCTTAGGCCTGTATCCGGGGATTGCCGGACTTCTTGACCGGCTGACGGAGGCCGGTTATCAGTTGGCGGTCAATTCCAATAAGATTGACTATATGGTCAAAAAGATTGCGGCCGATTATCTGGCTGACTGGAACTGGGCGGAAATTAGCGGTGCGACCGAGGAACTGCCCATTAAGCCAAGTCCAGCCGGAGCGGAAAGGATTATGGCAGCAGCCGGTGCGGCACAGGAGGAAACCCTTTATGTCGGGGATTCGGAAGTGGATATGGCAACGGCTCAAAATGCCGGAATTGACAGTGCCTTTGTCAGTTGGGGCTTTCGCCGACTGGCGGATTTGGAGAAAGCAGGAGCGGAGATTACCTATATTATTGACCGTCCTGAGCAGCTGATGGCGCTTTTATGCGGGGAATCGGCCGACAAGTAAGCAAAGAGAAATTAAAAATCAGGAGCAAATATGGAAGAAAATGTAAAGATCAGTATCGTCGGCATGCAGGAGTCGGCTGACGGCGATGCGGTGGAAATGATAACGACCGGGCAGTACCGGGAAAAGGACGGCAAACTCTATTTATCCTATATTGATAATTTACTGGATACGGAAAATCCGGTTAAGACCTTGATTAAGGCTGACGGCGATTTGGTGTCAATTATTCGCTATGGTCAAAAAAATACGCATTTGTTGTTTGAAAAAGGGGTATCACATATCGTGCCCTACGAAACGCCGTTCGGCTATATGGAAGTAATCAGCCATACACAGGATGTCAGCCTGACCCCCTTAGAGGGCGGTTTTGATTTGAAGATTGATTATCAGATTGAATTAAACCGTTCCGATCTGGGTAGAAATCAGCTGCATGTCGTGGCGGTTCCCTTAAAAAAAGACGGTTCAGTTTAATCTTTTTATAAATTCAATGAAAAATCTTTAGAAAAAGCGAAAAAGCGCCGAAATAAATAAATAAAAAAGCAAGCTGGATTGTGGGAGGAAAAAAGTGAAGTCAGGAAGAAAATCTATCATTTTCAGAGCAGCAGCATTTTTGCTGTGTTTAGTATTGCTGCAGCCGTTTGGTGTCCGGGCGGCAATTACCGAGGATCAGGGGATCGTTTCCGATCCGGTCAGCGGAGTGTACCGCGGCCTGATGCTGGGCGATACCATTCGCCAAAACTTAAACTTTGCTGACTTAGGGGGGCACTGGGCCAAGGAAGCCGTTTCCCGACTGGGGGCGCTGGGCATTGTTCAGGGCTATTCC
Organism: Lachnospiraceae bacterium oral taxon 500; assembly: GCA_002999035.1. Lineage (NCBI taxonomy): Bacteria > Bacillati > Bacillota > Clostridia > Lachnospirales > Lachnospiraceae > Lachnospiraceae bacterium oral taxon 500. The sequence goes on along the minus strand of CP027241.1, from coordinate 895,124 downwards.
GAGGGCGGACGGTATTATTACCGGCCCAACCAACTGGTCAGCAAAGAAGAAGCGCTGGCACTTCTTTTGCGGACAATCGGCAAAGAAGCCGATGCGAAGAAAGCGGCCGAAGGGATTGAGGCCGGTGAAACTGTGCAAAGCAACTTAACTTTTTGGTCCAAAGGCTATTTAACGGTAGCCAGGAGACTGGGCGCAATTACTGAGGCACAGCTGAATGATGCCCTGGCAGAGGATCAATCGGCACTGCTGCCGATGGAAAACTTTCGTCGTTTAGATATGGCAACGAGGGAAGAAGTAGCGGCTTGGCTGGTTAAATTAGCTTCAGCAGCCGGTTCGACGGAGATGGTTCCGCAGTATGAAAATCAGGCGATTTTCCGTTACAGCGACTGGCAAAATATCAAGGCCGAGTATTTGCCTTATGTGGAAATGGTGACCAGAGCCGGGATTATGAAAGGATCCGGCAATGCTTTTGCGCCGAAGCGGGGGATTACCCGGGCCGAGATGGCACAGGCTATCCGTAATATGGGGCAAACCCTGTACCGGCTGAGAAATATTACCATGAAAGACGGTTATGTCGGGCATATTGCCGACGATACGACCTTAAACAATCAAACTTCCAAAAAAGAAAGGAATTATCTGGTTCGCAATCAAACCGGCCAGGTCGATAAGCTGATTTACGCCGAGGAAATCAGCAGCGATAATCAAAAAACGATCTTGTCGGCACCGGTGCTGCGCTATGGTACCCTGTCAACGATGCTGGCCCTCAAAGAAGGCGATAAGGTGGAGTATTTGGTAGACGATAAGGGCGGTCTGTTATATGTCAGCGCCAAGGAACCGGATCAGCCCTATTCTTTTTCTGGGAGTTTGCAGCCCTTTGATTTGGACAAGGGTCAAATCATTTTAAAGGACGGGGAAAACAGCTATCATTTTACCATGACGCCAAGTCTCTATCGGCGCAATCCTGATCAGGTGGCGCTGAAAATCCAGTATAATGACCGGTTTGTGCCGCTGGCGAGCCTGCCGTACAGCCATCGGGTAACGGTGACGGTCAAGGATAAGTTGGTAACCGAAATTTATTATCAGGGCGATATCATCCGGACCAATGAAGTCAGCGGGATTATTAAGGATATTCAGCTGGATTTTAAGTACATTGTGATTGAAACCTGGGACAGTAAGCTTTTGACCAAAAAATATAATGCCTCCGAGTTAACCATTGAAAAAAGGCCGTATTATGAAAACAATGTCAATTCCGGTTATTTTGATGAATTGTTCCGGCATTACCGTTTTGACCCTTATGACGGCAAAATTACCGATTTAGAGGTTGGCGATATTGTTCATGCGCTGCTGTCGGAGGAGGATGAGGAGTATATTACCCGGATTTCGGCCAGTACGAATTATGTGGCGGATTTTGGCCGGATTGTAGATGTCCGTGATGGCGGCGATGCCGGTTCGCAGATTACGATTCGCCGTCCGGATGAGTCGCTGAATACCTATACGGTTGCGCCGCTAGTCGGTGTTTTTTACGGCGAAGAACGGAGTTCTCTGGCGCGGCTGCAGGCCGGACAAACGGTTAAGCTCCTGATTAATCAGGCGGTAATCAGTCCTGGTACTTTAAAGGAAACGGTTAAGGAAATTGCCGTTGATAAGCTGGGGAATCAGGTGGCTAATATTTATAAGGGCAATATCGGCCTTTTAAATCAGGCACAGAAACAGCTGACGCTGAATCATTCCTATCAGCTGCAATATAATCGCTGGGATAATTATCAGGCCAGCCGGGTCTTTCAGCAGAATGAGCAGACCAAATACTATTACAACGGCCAGCGAGTTACGGCCGACTATGTGCGCAAGTTCCTTTATTCCAAGGATATGACCGGCTACGCGGTGACGACCCAGTTTTATTCGGGTGAGATTTTGGATACGCTTAGTTTCAGGGACAGCCGGGAAACGATGCTGGCCAGAGACAGGATTGAAACAGTACGTGATAACAGCCGCCTGACTTTAGAGGACCGGACGGCGCCGATTCAAACCGATGACGGTACGATTATTTTAAAGGATAATCATGTTGTCAGCTTTGGCAGCCTTTTGCCGCCGGATTATGCCAGAGTGATTTTAAATGGTGAAAATCAGGCAGCGCTGATTGAAGTAACGGCTGAGCCGGGCAATGGCAGTCTGCAAATCTTCCGCGGCCGGATTGCCAAAATTAATGAAATGCAGGGCTTTAAGCTCCAGTCAAATGCTGCTTTAAAAGGGATGAACTGGGTTTACTCACCGATTAAACGTGAGTTTGAAATGGACCATAATACCAGAATTTATTCGGGCGAGGGCTTTATCAATCAGTCGAAGTTTTTATCCTATGGGGAAGTTACGCATACGGACAAGGTGTATAATATCATTTCCGACGGCGCCAAAGCGAATTATGTGCTGGAACAGCCCTATTTACAGGAAGGCGTTAAGGGAACAATTTATGCGATTGACGGCGACGGCATTAAGATTAAGGATGTGTTTGTGTATCAGCGGGCGCAGAAAAAATGGGTGCCGCTCAGTTTAAGCAACAGTTATGCCGTTTTAACTGTGCATGCTTCCGCTCTCTTTTTCCGGGAAAATAAAGCGACGGAAAAGGACAGCTTAAAAGTAGGCGAGGTGCTTCGGGCGATGACGACCAAGGATTTGATTAAGAGTGTGAAAGACAGTTCGGATCGCACGGCTGAAGGATATTTGTTCTTTGTCGAGCAGTAGAAGGGAGCCGGTATGAAAAAAAATTGGGAAATCAAATTAGGGTCGCTTCTGTGTGCGGCGCTGTTGTTTTTATTTGCGGACATAAGTCTGGCGGCGGAGGGTGAACTTGGCTTTTTCGGCGGGATTTCCGAGGGTGACACCCTGCCGAAAATTATGGAAGAATATGTACCAGTCAAGAAGGAAGCCAAAAAGACCTATCAGTATAAGGAAATGATTTTTTTCGGGGCAAAGCCGATAGAAATGACCGGGACGATTACGGTGACGATGAATACTGATAAAATAGCATCCAGTGAGGCTGGCTCTTATACCGAGGAATATCAGATTAATGCGAAAAACGAAGCGGCAGCAGCCAGCATTGACCGGCGGGTGCGGCTGTCGACTTCTTTCCGCAAGCAGGAAAGCCCATATAGTTTTCAGGTCATCAAGGACTCGAAGCTTCTGAACTGGGTGGAAACGATTAAGGTCGGCGACAAGACACTGACGCTGGATCCGAGTGCGACCACTTTTTCCAAATCAACGGCCGAAGATATTACGCCCGGCGTCAATTATTTTACGACCGATGTGTCCTATGTGGCGACTTATTTGGACGGCGATAAAAAACCGTATTATGCGACTATGAACGGTAAGATTACCGGTTTTAAGCAGCCGTGGGCGAAGCTGGAAAGTCAGGTGCTGGAACTGAATATTGATTCGCCGACCGGATTTCACCGGGATGTGCAGATAAAGCCGCGGCTGGAGGCGAACCGCAGTATTTATTATGAGCAAAGTGACCCTTATCAAATCAGTTTTTCCGGTACCTATAATCAAAGGCTGGAAAGAAAAGCAACACTGACTTACGAGATTCGCAATGACGAGCCGGGACTGACTGCCAAAGAAAAGGCTAATTCCATTTTGTTTATGCCGGCCAATCCGATTGAAAAGCTGCTGATTCCGAAAAATCTGGAGTTTTTGAGCGGGCACTGGGCGGAGGAGGATATCAAGCAGTTATACAGTTTGGGGGTATATACCGAGATTCCGCACAGCGGCATGCAGTATGAGGCCATGAGCCGGGGCGAGTATGTCAAAGCCTTATGTCTGGCCATGAATGTGGATATTTCTAAGTATAAGAATCCGAAAAAGAATGCGCCTAAGATATTTGGTGATGTCGGGCCGGAGCATCCGCTTTATCCGTATATTATGGCGGCGTATGATGTCCGGATGGTGGACGGCACGGGGGAAAACTTTTCCGTGGACAAGCCCATTACCCGGCAGGAGGCTTTTACCATTTATGTCAGGGTCATCGGTCTGGAGCGGCTGGGCGTAATGACGGCTTTGCAGACACCGTTTCGTGATGATGCGCAGATTGCGCCGTGGGCGAAGCGCGAGATTATGGCCGGTTACAAAATCGGTGTGATTTTAGGCGACAGCGACGGCAATGTCAAACCGACGCAGTGGTTTACCAAAGCGGAAGCGGCAGCGGTGATTAACCGGCTGATTAATTACTTGCGCAGTGAAATCGGCACGGCGTATTAAAGGGAATAGATGTAAGTTTTTTTGTGTTCCTTAGGTTTGATGAAAGGATTTTGCCTTTTCGCTGGGTAGAGTCTTATAGGCAAGGAAAGTTAAAATAAAAGCGCACGGTGATAGGCCGTGCGCTTTTGTGTGAGGAAGAAACTTATATGATATTCCAATCAAGAACTTCGGCCTGACTTGATTTTTTCACCGAAACAAGATATAATAATATCTAATCAGGATTTGGTAAATCACGATTAGATATATTTTCGAGAGAAGGTGTGCAGATGTTTATAGGCAGAGAAATGGAATTGAAATTTTTAAGCGACAAGTACAGGGAAAGTGGCGGACAGCTGATTGTTTGGTACGGCCGACGACGTGTGGGCAAAACTGAAACCCTGCGAGAGTTTTGTAAGGGGAAGCCGCATTTCTTTTTTTCCTGCACTCAGACGACAGACCGGGTGCAGCTTAGGAATTTTTCAGACCGGATATTGAAAGAGAATATTCCAGCTAAAAATTATATCACCGAATTTGCTGACTGGGAAAAAGCATTCCGGGCTATTTTGGATTTGCCTTACGGCAGTGCCAAAAAATTAGTTGTGATTGACGAGTTTCCGTATATGTGCCGGGGCAATAGGAGTATTCCGTCTGTTTTGCAAAATCTTTGGGATGGGGAGCTTCGTGGCGGTAATGTGATGGTGATTTTGTGCGGCAGCGCGATGAGTTTTATCGAAAAGGAACTGCTGGCAGAGAAAAATCCGCTTTATGGCCGGGCTACCGGTATTTATAAGATGAAAGAAATGGGGTTTTATGATGCAGCAAAGTTTTTCCCGGATTATTCTGCCCGTGATAAAGTGATGGCTTATGCTGTTCTTGGCGGTATTCCGCACTACTTGCGGCAATGGAACCCTCGGCTGACTGTGCGGGAGAACATCAAACAAAATATTTTGACCAAGGGCTGTATTCTTTATAGCGAGGTGGAGTTTTTACTGCATCAGGAACTGCGGGAAACATCTCTTTATAACTCTATTATTGAAGCGGTTGCACTCGGCAATACCAAGTTAAGCGCAATTAGCCAAAAATCACTGATAGAAGATGCTTCCAAAACCAGCGTTTATTTGAAAAATCTAATGGAACTCGGCATTGTTAAGCGAGAATTTTCGGTGGATACCAAAATGAAAGAACAGGCAAACGCAAACCGAGGGATATATCGTCTGACGGATCATTTCTTCCGTTTTTGGTATGCTTTTGGTTTTGTGAACTTCTCGCAGTTAGAGGACGGCGATGCAGACGGCGTTTATGAATATGCTGTCGCGCCTGCGCTGCATGAATTTGCCGCTCCTGTCTTTGAGGAAATCTGCCGTGAGTTTATTAGGGAGAAGCAAAAGAAAAAAGAATTGCCTTTCCGCTATGCCAAAATAGGGCGGTGGATGGGCAAAACCACGGTGCGCGATGAAAAAGCACCAGGCGGTTTGCGGACGGCAGAAACGGAAATTGACGTTTTAGCCGTTGACAGAGAGGCCGGTGAATATTTGGTTGGTGAATGTAAATTCAAAGCCAGTCCTTTCTCTTACTCGGAATATCTTGATACACTGGTTAAGTTGATGCCATTGAAAGAGAAAGCCAAGTTTCATTATGCCCTCTTTTCGGAGAGCGGATTTGACAAAAAACTCATAGCGGCGGTTAAAGAAAGCGGAGCGCAGCTTTACGAGCTTGAGCAGATTGTGAATTATTTCAGTTGAAAAACTGGAGGGCTTATAGTAAGATGATAAAAACTATTATAAAAAAGTTGAATTATGCAAAAACGGAGAGGACAAAAGATGAAAAAAAGGATTCTAAAAAAAGTTTTAGCCGGAGCGATTGTATTGACGCTGATTTGGAGTAGTATGCTGCCGGCTGCGGCCGACAGTGCGGAGTACGCTCGGATCTTTGAACAAGTGATGGAGCGGATTGAGCAGGACTACACCGGTAATATCAGCCGGCAGGAACTGTTTGAAGCGGCGATGAAGGGAATGTTTCAAAGCCTTGATGAATACTCGGAATTTTTTACTCAGGAGCAGGCTCGGGAGTTTGAACGCAGCATTGATAAAAAGTTCGAGGGGATTGGCATTCAGTTTCGCCGGGAAAATAATATCTTTGTGGTAACCAAGCTGATTGCCGGCGGCAGCGCCGAAGAAGGCGGCGTTTTGCCGGGGGATATTTTGCTGGGAGCCGATGGCGTGAGTTTTGCCGACATGACTACCACGGAGGAAGTTGCCAATAAGATTCTGGGTGAAAAAGGGACCTATGTGCTGCTGGAAGTTAAGCGCGGCCGGCAAACACTGAGTTTTCGGCTGGAAAGACGGACGCTGCAGCTGCTGACAGCTGAGCAGATCGCCTGGAATCGCCTGGCGCTGACTTTGCCGGCCGATATGAATCCGCAGGCGGTGCTGTATGTGGCGCTGACCAGCTTTGGCTCGGATACGGCCGCAGAACTAAAGGCGATTATGGATAAAGCCGAAAATAAAGCAGCCAAGGTAATGGTACTGGATTTGCGTGACAATGGCGGCGGCTATGTTCATTCGGCCATTGAAATTGCACAAATGCTTGTGCCGAAAGGAAGGATTGTCAGTTTTCGCGATAATCAGGGGGAAGAGGAAATTTATTACTCGGAGCTAACCCAGGCACCGTACCGGAAAATCATTGTGCTTGTCAATAAAAACACGGCTTCGGCTTCTGAAATATTGGCCGGCGCGTTAAAGGATTCCGGTATTGGTCTATTGATAGGCGAAAGGACTTACGGTAAGGGCGTAGCGCAGGAAGTTCTGAATATCAATGGCGGCCAGTACAGCTTTAAGCTGACCTTTAAGGACTTTTTTACACCGAAAGGCACGCCGGTGCAGAAGGTGGGAATTGCTCCCGATATTTTGGCGGAAACACCGGATTATATTATTTCCGACCGGCGCTTCTTTATCGGCGATGAAAATGAGGCAATCAAAAAGGCCGAAGACATCCTCCGCTATTTAGGTTATTTCCAGGAAACGCCAGACAACAAATATGAAGCCAATACTTTGCCGGCGGTACTGGCGTTCCAAAAGGCAAGCGGTCTTGGCGAATATCCGGTTATAGATTTTAGCACACAGAATGCGCTGAACACGGCGCTTAGGGCTAAGCTGAGTCAACAGGATCAAGTCTTGGAGCGGGCGGCAGCGGAAAGCGTCAAGCTTTTAAAATAATAGCGAAAGGGAAGCGGCGATAGATTTTGTTTGCAAAGCCCGTGTTTTTTAGTTTTTCAGATGGGCAATGGCGGAGCGGCAAAAGTACGTGGAGAGCCGAAACGGCGAAAAGGAAAAAAGTCGCTTGACAGACAGGGAATAAGGTCTTAAAATTAAAATTTAGTAGGAAATTCGACAATAAGAATCCGTGGAGGTTGAAAATGCAGTATATTTTTGTAACAGGCGGGGTGGTTTCCGGCCTGGGAAAAGGAATTACGGCGGCATCTTTGGGCCGGCTGTTAAAGGCCAGAGGATACAGCGTGACGATTCAAAAGTTTGACCCGTATATCAACATTGATCCGGGGACAATGAGCCCCTATCAGCATGGTGAGGTTTTTGTGACCGAGGACGGTGCGGAAACGGATTTGGATATCGGACATTACGAGCGCTTTATTGATGAAAACTTGACGAAAGAAAATAATATCACGACCGGCAAGATTTACTGGTCGGTCTTGAATAAGGAAAGAAAAGGCGAGTTTTTGGGGGCGACGGTGCAGGTTATTCCGCATATTACCAATGCCATCAAGGAGCGGGTTTACCGGGTCGGCAAAAACAATAACTCGGATATTGTCATCACCGAAATCGGCGGCACGGTTGGTGATATTGAAAGCCAGCCGTTTATTGAGGCGATTCGGCAGGTAGCCTCTGAGGTTGGCCGGGAAAATGTGGTTTATATCCATGTCACTTTGATTCCGTATTTAAAAATGGGCGGTGAGATGAAGTCCAAGCCGACCCAGCATTCCGTCAAGGAACTGCGGGCAATGGGTATTACACCGGATATTTTGGTCTGCCGGACGGAGTACCGGATGTCGCAGGATATGATTGATAAATTGGCGTTGTTTTGCAATGTCAAAAAAGACTGCGTGATTCAGAACTTAGATGCGGAAACCTTGTACGAAGTGCCACTGATGATGGAAAAAGAGGGCTTGGCGGATATCGTCTGCCGTCAGCTGAAGTTAGAAAACAGGCAGCCGGATTTGGCCGAGTGGCAGGCATTGGTTGAGAAAGAAAAAGGCTTGCCGGAAAAAGTGCTGAAAATTGCTTTGGTCGGTAAGTATGTAGAACTGCACGATGCTTATTTGTCGATTGTTGAAGCGCTCAAGCACGCCGGTATCCGGCACGGCCGGGCGGTTGATTTCCTGTGGCTGAATGCGGAGGATATTTGCGCGGCCAATGCGGAGGAAAAGCTGGGCGAGGCGGACGGTATTTTAGTGCCGGGCGGCTTTGGCGACCGGGGGATTGAGGGCAAGATTGAAACCATTCGCTATGCCAGGGAAAATCAGATTCCATTTTTTGGAATCTGCTTAGGGATGCAGGCGGCGGTGATTGAATTTGCCCGCAACGTAGCGGGACTGGCCGGAGCGCACAGCTCGGAGCTGAGTACGGATACGCCGTATCCGGTGATTGATATCATGCCGGAGCAAAAGGATATTGACGAAAAGGGCGGAACGATGCGGCTGGGCGCCTATCCCTGCAAGGTAAAGCCGGGCAGTAAGACTTATGAGTGTTATCAAAGTGAGTTGATTTATGAGCGGCATCGTCATCGTTATGAGTTCAACAATGAATTTCGGGAAGCATTGGAGGCGGCCGGGCTTTTCATTGCCGGGCTGTCGCCGGACGAGCGGCTGGTGGAAATTGTTGAATTGCCGGAGCATCCGTATTTTGTAGCGGTGCAGTTCCACCCGGAGTTTAAATCCAGACCGAATCGGCCGCATCCGCTGTTTGCCGGGTTTATCGGAGCAGTTAAGCAGGCGGAAAAGAAATAGCAATCGTTGCCGTGATTTTGGCAGAAGGCCTGCGGCGGTAAAAGAAGATGAATTTAAAAGGGCTGTTGCATTTTAAGATTTTTACACAAGATTTATCAAGGTATCTTGTGTAAAAGCTTTATTTTGCAACAGCCCTTTTTCTTAGGGGATTTAGTCGTAATGTCCGCGGCAGGAAACAATGAAAATAATTCCGTTTTGTTCATAGTAAACAATCCGATTTGTTTCATCAATTCGTCTGCTCCACAAGCTATTTAAATTTTCTTTCAATGGTTCTGGTTTTCCAATTCCGTTAAAAGTGTTTCTTTGGATATCCTTTATTAATGCGTTTATTTTTTTTAGCGTTTTTTTATCTTGGTCTTGCCAGTATAAATAGTCCTCCCATGCTCTATCTTCCCATAAAAGTTTCATTAGTCCACCTCAATCAGATCATGCTCAGCAAAGTGGGCTTTCCCTGCTTTTATGTCATGCATTATACCCTCTAAATAGCGAATATTGCTTTCCGAGTAAAACGGATCAGCGGAAAGCTCAAATGGAATTCGTTTTTCCCGGCTGACTTTTTTAGCAAATACGGTAAAAGCGGCACTCATAGAAAGACCTAATTCTGAACAGACGGCTTCCATGCTTTTTTTTACATCAGCGTCTAATTTGAAATTAACATTTACGGTTTGAGCCATAATAAAAGTTCCTCCTATGCTATCGGGTGAGGCTTTGAGCACTCGGTATTTGGTTTGAAATATTTTTTAGATTATAGTTTCTGTTTTTACTATATCATAAAATAAAGAAGAAGTAAAGAAAAAATCTTTACTTCTTCTTATGGAATACATCCTTAGCAGATAGAGTTAATTCAGCGATTGACTGTACAAAGACTGAACGCTTGATGCAGCTAATACTCTTATTATATACTGTCAAGGGAAAATGGATAATATTTTTTTAATTTGATGGGGATATAGAAAGGGAAAACAGAATTTCAATGAAAAATGAAGAAACATCGCGATATAAATTGACAGATATCAAAAAAGAATTTATAATGAATCAGGAACTCAACAAAGAAGTCTTTCGGCGGGAGCAGCGGTTTGACTGACGCAATCAGATGGTATTGTTGTATGTAGCCATGATAAACAGAAAGGGCGGAAATGGGAATTTTTGCTAAAATTAAAGAAAAACTGCGTTCCTATTGGACGCCGTATGAAGTAACCTATATCGGAGGCTATGACACTAAGGAATTAAGAGAAAGCGATAATCCGGCCGCGAAGCTGGCGGGCTGGCAGGCGGAAAATGACGCGGCGTTGGCTGAACATTTGCCCAGAGCAGCGCGCAATGAAAAAAGGCTGCAGCTGACGGACCGATTTGCCCGCTTTCCGGAACGGCGCCGGAATGTCTTAGTGCAAATGGCCAAACAATATTCGGCTTTGCGCGGCCAAAAGCAGGAGGCCAAGGATCATCATGAGGAAATGCGGGAATATTTGAATCAGATTTCTGATTTGACCTTTGATGAAGATTTGCCCAGAGTCTTGAAAATTATTGAGGAAAATGAACTGGAGTTTCAAAAGGTACAAAAAGATTTGAGCTATTTAGAGGGAGAGCGGTCAAGTCTGGAATATGAATTCAAACGCAGCCGGATTGGGCTTTTGCTTACCGGTATTGTCCTTTATGCAGCGGTAGCGGCGGCAATTTTGGGAACGATTTTTCTTTTTCTGTTATCCAAACGTCAGAATATTTTTGTGCCGGCGGTGGTGCTGATTTTGAGCATCGGTTTTTTCGGAATATGGGCGGCGGTTTTTCGCCGCTATTTTCGCAGTGCGCTAGAGAAAAACGGGAAAATGCAGCAAAGAGCAGTTAAGCTGATGAATAAGGTTAAGCTGAAATATGTTCGGTACCGGCGGCTGCTGGACTATGAATATAAAAAGTTTGAAATTAACAGCTCCGAAGGCTTACGGCTGCGGTATGAAATATTTACCAAAGAAAAACACCAAAGACAGCGTTATGAAGATTTGGAAAAACAGCAGCGGCTGACGGCGCTGGATATTGCCCGGGAAATGGCGGCCATGCTGCCGGAAAAGGAAGAAGAATTGATTGATTTGTTTTTGCAGGATTCGGATTATTATGCCAGCGCCGGCGGCCGGGATCGGCTGAAAGAAAGGCTGACGGAAGAAAAAGAAGAGCTTCTGCGCCGGGGAAGGGAATTAGAAAACGAGCGAAAGGTACTAAGGCAGATGGAGACCATGTTGCCGTGAAAGGGATAAAAATAAGGAGAAATCAGCCTGAGAAATCTCTCATGAAAATCTTATGCGGAACAGGCAAGAAAAGTGCCAAAAGCGGGGTTCATGCAGGCTGTGCCTCCGGGGCAGAAGTGTGCAGGAGTTCAATCAGGGGAAAGTTGAGTTAATCATTCGGCAAGCAGGAATCGTTTAAGATGAATTATCATGAGTTATTAAATAAGGCGAAGCAGGAATTAGCCGCTACCGGGAAAGCAGAAAATGATGCGAAGGAATTGCTTTTATTTCTAAAAGACTGGCGCTTGCAGGATTACCTTTTATCCGGCAAGGCGGAAGTTTCGGCGGCGGATGTGGCGAGTTATCATGTTTTGCTGGAGCGGAGAATGGCCGGGGTACCGTTACAGGAAATTACCGGCAGCCAAAACTTTTACGGCTATGAAATAGCCGTTAGCCCGGATGTGTTGACCCCCCGGCCGGAAACGGAGCTTTTGGCGGAACTGGCTTTAAAGGAAATGGCCGGGCTGGCGCAGCCCAAAGTGCTGGATTTGTGTACCGGCAGCGGCTGCATTGCGATTGTTTTGGCGGCGGAAAATCCGGCGGCGGAAGTGACAGCGGTAGATATTTCGGAAAAGGCGTTGGCACAGGCGCGTAAAAATGGCGAGCGGCACGGCTTAAACAGCCGGATTAAGTGGCTGCAAAGCGATTTGTTTGCCGGTTTATCGGCGGAAAAGTTTGATTTTATTGTCAGCAATCCGCCCTATATTGCGGCGGCGGAAATGAAAGATTTGGAAGCGGAAGTGAGGAACTATGACCCGGAACTGGCACTGGACGGCGGTGCCGATGGACTGGATTTTTACCGGCAGATTGCCGGACGGGCGGCGTCCTATCTCAGAAGAGGCTCAGCCGCATATTGCCGGGTGCCGGCAGATTTAATCGAAAAAAAACAGGCTGCGACGGAAGAAAACGAAGCGAAATCAGTAGAGCCGGGCAGCGCGTTGGTTCAGGAAAAAGCCCGCGGCGGCAGGCTTCTTTTGGAAATTGGCTGTGGGCAGGGGACGGCGGTGGCACAGCTTTTGCGAGTAAATGGCTGGCAGGAAATCGGAATTTTGCCGGATTTAACCGGCCGGGAACGAATCATTACGGCGACTGCGCCAAGAACAGAAGTTAAGTTATAGTTTAGGCAAGCGGTTTGTAATTTGTTTTTAATGCATTACGAGATTGGGTGTTAAGCAAATATATTTGCTATTTCTCATGAGAGCAGTTTTCGGTCATATCAAGTATTGATTTTGCTGGAACTATAACCAAGTAGAAAGAGGAAAAAAATGTTTGAAAATTTGGAAGTAACAGAGAAACGCTATGAGGAAGTCGGCAGGCTCGTCAGTGACCCGGCAGTGATTGCCAATCAGGAGGAATGGCAGAAGCTGATGAAAGAGCACAACGACCTGACGCCGATTATTGAAAAGTACCGTGACTATAAAAAGGCGAAAGAGACGATTCGGGAATCCTTAGAGATATTGGAGGAGAGCAGTGACGCCGAGATGAAAGAGCTGGCGAAGGAGGAATTGGCGGAGGCCAAGGAGAGCACGGCAGCTTTGGAGGAGGAAATCAAGATTTTGCTGATTCCCAAAGACCCGAATGACGATAAAAATGTGTTTATTGAAATCAGAGGCGGTGCAGGCGGCGATGAAGCGGCGTTGTTCGCGGGGGATTTGTACCGGATGTTCACTCGCTTTGCCGAGCGGCATCGTTGGAAAACCGAAGTGGTCAGTTTAAATGAGATTGGCGTCGGCGGAATTAAGGAAGTTATTTTTATGGTCAACGGCAAGGGCGCTTATTCCAAGCTGAAATACGAAAGCGGCGTACACCGGGTGCAGCGCGTGCCGGTAACGGAGTCGGGCGGCCGGATTCACACCTCCACGGTTACGGTAGCGGTGCTGCCGGAAGCGGATGACGTTGAGATTGATTTGGATATGAATGATGTCCGGGTTGATGTTTTTCGTTCGTCCGGCAATGGCGGCCAGTCGGTCAATACGACCGATTCCGCGGTGCGGCTGACGCATATTCCCACCGGTATTGTCGTGTCGATGCAGGACGAGAAGTCACAGCTGAAAAATAAGGATAAGGCCATGAAAGTGCTGCGTGCCCGGCTCTATGATATGGAACTGGAGAAAAAGGAAAAGGAACTGGCGCAGAACCGTCGCAATCAGGTCGGAACCGGCGATCGTTCGGAAAAAATCAGAACCTATAACTTTCCGCAGGGGCGGGTAACCGACCATCGGATTAAAATGACGCTGTACCGGTTAAATGACTTTTTGGACGGCGATTTGGAGGAAATGATCAATGCCTTGACTACCGCCGATCAAACCGAGCGGCTCAACAGTATGGAAAAGGAATAAGAGCCCATAGAGACCGACGCGGTCTCGCGGCACCGGAATACAGCTTGGTTACAGTTCGGGCAAGTAGGTATTGACGATGGATAGGGCGGAAAGCTTGCTTTCAAAAGGTATCCATTGCTAATACTTATTTGCTGACGCATACATGAGTAATTCGACGAAAGTTATGTCGGTGGATTGCGAATGGCTTGTCCGGACTGTAATATAGCCTTGCCTGAACTGCATCCAAAATTATAAAAAAAGGGATTGACAAAAAAGTCCAAACCCTTTATAATAATTAACGTTCATTGCTTTCATAGCACAGTTGGTAGTGCGATGCATTCGTAATGCATAGGTCGCCGGTTCGAGTCCGGCTGAAAGCTGCAAGAAAAGCTGTCCCAAAAAAGGATGGCTTTTTTGTCGTATAAGCTCTTGCGCAGCGCACGCACCATGCATGCTTGCATGCAAAGGCGAATGCACCCTGCAAGGCAACCGGCATGAGCAAGGAGGGCGGTAGCCCGGAGTGCGAATGCCGGTAGGATTTCGGGAGCTGCGAAGCAGCGGAGAAATCCGTAGCTTATAGACAATCGAACGGCAGACGCCGTGCATGTCTCACATACAAAGGCGCATGCACCCTGCAAGGCAACCGGCATGAGCAAGAAGGGCGGTAGCCCGGAATGCGAATGACGGTAGGATTTCGGGAGCAGCGAAGCAGCGGAGAAATCCGTAGCTTATAAGACAATCGAAACCGCAGACGCTGTGTATGCCTCACATGCAAAGGCGCATGCACCCCGCAAGGCAACCGACATGGACATGAAAACATGAGAAAAAACAAAAAAGGAGAAGGCTATGAAATGGGGCTGCAATTATTCAAAAGCGTTGCTGGAATTGCTGAAGCAGGGAGAATTGCCGGAACTGAATTATATTAAAGCCGGAGCGTTTGGGGATAACGATTTGGAAGCGGCTTTTGCCCAAAGGCCGCTGCTTTTGCATGGTTTCGGCTGGTACGAGCGAATCGGCATGGATTTGACCAAAGCCGAGATTCCGAAAGAATATGGTGGAAATCTGACCAAAGCCGTGCAAAGAATGAATGAATTGCTTTATTATTATGACAGCCCGCATGTGGCCTTTCACTGTTTGGTTTATCCGGAAGATATGGCTGACCTGAGCGGCGATCAGGCGGAAAAAGAATGGCAGTTACATGAGCGGATGAAGCAAAATATTTTATATTTAAAAGAACACTTAGAGGTGCCGGTCTTGATTGAAAACATTGACTATTGCCCGGAATACCCTAAGATTGGCCAAATCAGTACGGTGTCTTACGCGGCACAGCCGGAAACAATCAAAAGACTGGTGGAAGAAACGGAAATCGGTTTTTTATTTGACCTGTCTCATGCCCGGGTTTCAGCCGAACACTTGGGCATGGCTTTTGACGAATATTGCCGGCGGCTGCCGATGAATCGGGTTAAGGAGATTCATTTATCTGGCAGTGCTGACTTTGCCGAGTATTATCAGCGGATGCCGGAGGACAGACAAAAAGCAATCCGGTTGTCTAACGATGGTCACTGCCCGAAATTAGGACGGATCGATGTGCATGAGGAACTGACAGAGGAAGATTACATCTGGATTGAAAAGCTGTGGCAGAAAAACACGCCGGAATATGTCACTTTAGAGTATGGCTGGGCCAAGGACTCGGCCGGCCGGGTAACTTCGGCGGAAGCGATTATCAGGCAAATGAAGCGTTTAATGGAGATTTTACCAAATTGAGTAATAAATGAAAGGGTTAAAGATGATTTATTTAGCAGAAGTAAAAGAGGGTGAGCGTATTCAGGAGGTTTATTTGTGCGTAACCAAGCAAGTGCTGAAAACGCGGGCGGGAAAGACGTATTATTCGATGACTTTGCAGGATAAAAGCGGCAGCATTGATGCCAAAATTTGGGATTTGACGGATGCAGTCGGGCATTTTGAGGCGGGGGATTTTATCAAAATCGACGGTTCGGTGGTCAGCTTTCAAAATGCCAATCAGCTCAATGTAAAGCGGGTTCGCCGCAGTGAACCGGGCGAGTATGACCCGGCCAATTATATTCCGACCACCAAGCAAAATCCCGAGGAAATGTACCGGCAGCTTTTGGGCTATGTCAGCAGCTTGAAAAATTCCTATATTCGGGCGCTGGCGGAGGAGCTTTTTGTTAAGGACACAGATTTTGTGGGGCGCTTTAAAAAGCATACGGCAGCCAAAACGGTGCATCATAATTTTCAGGGGGGACTGCTGGAGCATACTTTGGGGATTCTTAAGATTTGCGATTTTCTGGCCGGGCAGTATCCGGTGCTGGATCGGGATGTTTTGCTGATGGGTGCGCTGCTGCACGATATTGGAAAAATGCAGGAATTATCGGAGTTTCCGCTGGTTGATTATACCGATGAGGGCAATTTGATTGGACATATTGTAATCGGTGTTGAGCGGATGAATGAGAAGATTCGGCAAATCCCGGGTTTTCCGGCGGATTTGGCCAATATTTTGCGCCATATGGTTTTGGCACATCACGGAGAATTGGAGTATGGCTCACCGAAACGGCCGGCCATTATCGAAGCAATGGTCCTGCACTATGCGGACAATATTGACGCGAAGATTATGACTTTCCAGACATTGCTGGCCGAGAGTGAAAACGAGGATACCTGGATTGGTTATTCCAAGCTGTTTGACAGTATGCTGCGCCGCACCAGATACAAAAGCCAGGAAAAATAAGATTGAAAAATGGCACTTAGCCAGGGCATAGGGCATAATTTTTATGCTAGCAGATGAGCTTAGAGGGCGACACGCATGGCACCATTAATAATACGAAGAAATACAGTTTGTGAGTGGGCAAAAGCGGAGGAGAAAATGAAACGAAAAGCGCCGGTTAAAAAAAATGAAGAATTGATGATTACGATTGAGGATGTTTCCGCTGAGGGCGAGGGAATTGGGCGCTATGAGGGCTATACTTTGTTTGTGCCAAAGACTTTGCCGCAGGAAGTCGTTAAGGTTAAGGTTTTGAAGGCGGGCGGCAGCTTTGGTTATGCCAAGACTTTGGATTTTTTGAAAACTTCTCCGCTGCGTCAGGAGCCGGACTGCCCGGCTGGCCCTTTGTGCGGCGGCTGTACTTTGCAGCATATCCGCTATGAGGAAACGCTGAAATTAAAGCAAAAGCAGATTAAGGACTGTCTGGAGCGAATCGGCGGTTTAACGGACGTATCCGTGCCGCCGGTTTTGGGGATGGTTGATCCGACGCGCTATCGTAATAAGATGCAGTATCCGATTCGAACCGGGAAAGACGGGGAAGTTCAGATCGGTTTTTTTGCGCCGGCCTCGCACCGCGTTATAGAAGCACCGGTTTGCTGTCAGCAGGACGAATGGGTTGGCGTGATTTTGCAAAAGATTAAGGAAATGATGAAAAACGGAGGCTTTACCGCCTATGACGAAGAAAGGCATACCGGGCTGCTCCGGCACTGTGTGATTCGAAAATCCGATTTGTACCAAAACTTTCATTTGACTTTAGTTGTCAATGAGTCGAAAATGACGGAGCGTTTGGCTCAGGCCATTCGGCAGACTTTTGCGGGGCTTTCTCAGATCTCCGGGGTCAGCATTAATTTTCATAATGAAAAAAACAACGTGATCATGGGGCGGAAAACGGAAGCGGTACTGGGTGAGCTGTATGTCGAAGACCATATTGGCCGGTACCGTTTTTTGATTTCGCCCAATTCTTTCTTCCAGATCAATTCGGTGATGACTGAGCGCCTGTATCAAACGGCGCTGGAATATGCGGCTTTGACCGGAAATGAGCGGGTGATTGACCTGTATTGCGGGATTGGCACGATTTCTCTCTTTTTGGCGGAAAAAGCCAAGGAAGTAATCGGTGTGGAGATCGTGCCGGAGGCGATTGCCGATGCCGAGAAAAACGCTGTCCGAAACGGTGTGCAAAACGCCCGCTTTTATGCTGGCAAGGCGGAGGAAATTTTTCCCCGGCTGTATGCTGAGGGCAAAAGAGCCGAGGTCATTGTGGTTGACCCGCCGCGCAAGGGCTTGGAGGAAAGTGTAGTTGAAACACTGCGCCACATGCAGCCGGAGCGGATTGTTTATGTTTCCTGCAATCCGGCGACTTTGGCCCGAGATATCAAGCGGCTGGCAGCGGCCGATACCGACGGTGCCCGCTATCAGTTAGCGAAGGTGCAGGGGCTTGATATGTTCGCCAGAGGCGGGCATGTGGAGACGGTAGCGTTATTGTCCAAACTTGATGTCGATAAACATATAGATGTTGAAATTAAGCTTGATGAGCTTGATTTGACAAGTGCAGAAAGTAAAGCGACTTATGCACAAATCAAGAAATATATATTGGAAAAGTTTGATTTAAAGGTTTCGACACTCTATATTGCACAGATTAAAAAGAAATGTGGAATTGTACTGAGGGAGCATTATAATAAATCAAAAAAAGAGAAACAGGTTATTCCACAATGCACACCGGAAAAAGAGGAAGCTATCATGGATGCGTTAAGGCATTTTAAGATGATTTAATAGAAATGGAGGGTATTTATGAGATGGATATTAAAAATAATCTTATTTCCAATTAGATTGCTGTTAAGTATCCTCACTGCATTTCTGACATTCCTGCTCGGCATAGGAACAACTATTCTATATTTCTTGATGCTGATGTGTATAGTTGCTGCAATAGGATCATTTATGCAAAAAGATATATCACTTGGCATTGAGGCATTGGTATTAGGATTTTTGTTAAGTCCTTATGGAATACCGATGATCGGAGCAGCTGTTATAGCGTTCCTTCAGGGAATCAATGAAGCAATAAAATCAATCTAAAATAATTCATACAAATGGTTGCCAAAGGCGATAGATAAAAAACTATCGTCTTTTTCTTTGCCAATTTTTAAGGAGGGAGGTGAAGCGATGGACTTTGACTATTTCTATAACAGAGAAGCAGAAAGATTTAACTTTCTAAAAGTACCGGAGATATTGGTAGACGGAGAAGAATTTAAGGGATTATCCGCTGAAGCAATTATCCTTTATTCAATGCTTCTTAAACGGACAGGAATGTCTTTTAAGAATAACTGGATAGACAAAGATGGCAGGGTATTTATCTATTTTACTGTTGAAGAAATTATGAGAAGAAGAAATATCTCAAAGCCGACAGCTATAAAAACATTAGATGAACTCGATATGAAAAAAGGAATCGGACTGATTGAAAGAGTAAGGCTTGGGCTTGGTAAGCCGAATGTCATATATGTTAAAGACTTTATGAGCATATTAGCGGTAAAAGAAAATGACTTTCAGAAGTCAAAAAACTTAACTTCAGAAGTAAAAGATTTTAACCTCAGAAGTAAAGAAAATGAACTTCAGGAAGTTCAAAATCTTGACTCTAACTATATAGAGAATAATAAGAGTAAGTATAGTAAGAGAGAATATAGTTTTGGTGAAAACGGGCTTGGAACATTTCAAAATGTATTTTTAACGGCAGAAGATATATCCGATTTACAAATCATAATGAACTCACAGCTTGATAATTACATTGAGAGATTATCTGCATATATCAAAAGCACCGGAAAGACCTATAAAGACCATAAAGCGACAATCCTTTCTTGGTTTTATAAAGATCAGGGGAGAGGAAAAGAAGTGAAAACATCAAATATCCCGACATGGGAAGAATATGATAAAGGAGAACACCTATGATGAAAGAATTAGAAAAAGTAATTATAGAAGATGTAGAGTATTCTTACGATCCTGAAAAAGAATATATCAAGGATGGACACGCATTTTGTAAAGTTTGCCATGAAAGAAAAGACGGAAAAGTGATGGAGTTCTTTGATAACAAGATGATATTTAAGATTTCTTGTAAATGCGATAGAAATAGAGAAGCAAAAGAAAAAGAAAGACAAAAGCAGCTTGAAATCGAGAGATTAAAAAGTATCTGCTTCACATCCATTATTCAATGGGCATATACCTTTGAAAACTATCAGGGAAAAGAAAATCAAAGCCTTATTATTGCCAAGAATTTTGTAAAAGATTATGAGGAAATGAAAAAGGAAAATATAGGACTTTTGTTTTATGGTTCGGTAGGTAGTGGAAAGACATACCTTGCTTGTTCTATCGCCAATGCTCTAATTGAACAATATCAGGTAAGGGTTAAGATAAGAAATTTTGCACAGATTATCAACGAATTACAAAAAGGCGGATTTGACCTTGATAAAAACGCATATATTGAATCTCTTGTAAATACTTCCGTTCTTATCTTGGATGATTTAGGAATTGAAAGGGATACAAGTTATGCAAAAGAACAGGTATATAACATTGTTAATAACAGGTACTTAAAACAAAAACCGACTATTTTTACCACAAACCTTTCCTATGACACAATTCTAAATTGCACGGAAAGTGTGGAGTATCAGAGGATTTATTCGCGAATCATAGAGATGTGTATTCCTGTTATGGTTGTAGGAGAAGATTTTAGAAAGGTTATTCAAAAGGATAAGCTGGCTCGTAATAAAGAGAGGCTACTGAATGGAGGTGAGAGAACTTGATCAATGAAGAGATAGCAAGAAAAACGCTGAACATGGAAGTAAGTTTTACCATTTTATGTAGAAACAAAGAAATATTCCAGATCGGAATCTCTGATATTGAGAAAAGTTGTGATAAAATCAGTATTAGGAATCATATTGTTCCTCCCTTCGTAATTAGAGTATTGTGGTTAAATACATTATATGCGAAGGGCTATTTTTTTTACCAACCCGATAATTTAGAGGCCACCAACCTCAAAGAAAAAACGGGCTGTTTTTACCAACCCGATAATTTAGAGAGTACCAACCCCAACCCAATATTTTAGAGCGCCTATATATTGATATAGAGATGTTAATATCGCTAGAGCTTTGCCCGCGATATGAGTAAAAGGGGAGGAATAAAGTGAAAATTACTAAGAAATTTATTGCTTTGATAGCAGTAATGGCAGTTACGCTTGGGCTTTTTTCAAATATTGATGATGCAAGCGCAACTACATCTAAAGATGGTTATAACATAACCGTTTCAAACATTCAGGTTTCACCAGGTCAGGTAGACGTTGGATCGCTTGCTTCACTTAAGTTCGATTTTAATATCGAAACACAGTCAGGCAATGCAATGAAGCCAGGAGATACGATCAATCTTTCTACAAATATTGGAACGATGTTCGGAAGTCTCCCAACCTCAGAGATTGCAATTTTCTCTGATAATGGACAGCAGATTGCTACAGCAGTAGTTACAGGTACAGAGGTCAAGATTACACTAGGTGCTGATTTCCCAGCAGACAGAAACTTCTTGACAGGAAGTATCTATACGGGAGCACGTCTAAAGGCTCTAGATAACGGAGCAACAGATGGAAATCCTGTGACTAAGGCTCTTACAATCGAAGATGCAAACGCAAATGTAACATTTAAGGTTAAAGCTGCAGCTCCTGGAACAGGAACTGGTGGAATTGGACCAAGTCCAGGTGCTAGAACAATCAATAATAGATTGTTAGAGAAACAGGGATGGCCATCTGGATACGATACAGCACACATCAAGCTAATCGGAAACCAGCTAGGCTCACTTCGTCTATTTAACACATATAATAAGATTGACGATGCTTTTGGAACATATCAGGAGCAGACAAATTTGATGCTCGTAGATAAGATTCCACACAATGGTGTAATTGATATAGACACAATTTCGTTCACAGCTGTTAGATATAACTGGGCAGAGGTTCCAGCGGGAGGAAATCCACACTATACTTCTGCAGCAGCTGGTACAGTAATGCCTATTGAGTCAGGAAGTAACTGGCTTCCAGTATCACAGTATTTTACACAGATTACACAGAGCTCTTCAGATACATACGACAGCTTCTACGCTAAGATTAAGGCTCAGAAGCTAAGCTATGGTGTATTTAGAGAACTGGTAATAGGAAAAACAAAATATAAAAATATAATATAATCCCTTTTGTTCTTTCTATACAAGTGGGCTGTTGCAAAACTATGAATAAGTATCGTCCTATCATTAAAAGGTTCTTTCAGAGAATTTTTTGTTTAGTCTGCTAGCTCATTTAGTAAACATTCTCGCGAAGGTTCTTTTAATGATATAAGGACGATTTATTCACTCTGCAACAGCCCTAAATCTTACTTGTTAAAATAGCGGACAAAGACTTTTTTTCCAATATGAAGTCCTATAAAACTACAAATAGGAACAAGTAACATACCTATAATAAATGTAGGCAAGGTAACAAGGTTTACTAATCTTAGAACCATATCTATAGGCATTCCTAAAGATTCTATATAGGTTATATAGTAATCTCTTGCAACAAGCATAATAAGATATGTTGAAATATAGAAAACAAATCCAAAACCTATATAACCATACAAAATACTTCTGTGGGTGGAATTTCCATTTTTATCAAAAGTTATAAACTCTGCAAGAACTCCTCCAAGTAGCATGCCAAGAGCAATAAAATAAGGTGAGCCTCCAACAAAAGTTAGAATAGATAGTAGGGTACATTGAATTAAAATGCTATATTTCGCTTTAACTTTCATCCTTAAATAAATCCACACAATACCAACTGGTATTAAAGTTATAGCTGCCGTGAAGGGATATACTCCAGGAATTAATGATACTAAAGAGGAAACCCTTATCAAAATATACAACACTACTGTAAATATTGCCAGTTTAATCATTGTTTTAACGTCTAATTTGTTTGTCATATTAATACTCCTTTCAAGTTTTAATTTAAAAGATTAGAAACTACACATATTACTGATATGTAGAGTGCAAAAAATTATGTCATTTTAATAAAACCTCCTTGATTATAATATATAATCTTGGTACAAACTTCTGAAAGTAACTCATAGTCATGACTTATAATGATGATTATTTTTCCTTTTTCCTGAAGTTTTTTTATTTCATCGGAAATAACTAACATATTTTTGTAATCAAGACCTGAACTTGGCTCGTCCAGAAGAAAAACATCTTTATTGTCTAAGAGATTTATCAAAATAGCGAGTCGCTGTTTTTCACCCCCTGACAATTTTAAGGGATCATTATCTTTTATGTTCTTTAAATTCATATCTTGCAAATACTTATTGAGTTTATTTTCGTCATAGTTTTTTATACCGAAAGTAAGTTCTTTTTCTACACTTTCCATAAAAAATTGATAACTTGGTTCTTGCATAACTAGTGCGCAAAGCTTTTGTCTATCTCTTCTATTTAGTTTTTTTCCATTGAATAAAATTTCGCCAGAAATTTCTTTAATCAAACCAGATATTGTATTTAATAAGGTAGATTTTCCCGAGCCATTTTCACCTATTATTCCAAGTACTTCACCGCTTTCTATTTTCAAATTCATCTTACTAATAAGCGGTTTTTTATATCCAACTGAGAGATTTTTAAATTCTAGCAAATTTTCATCTTTCTCTGATGGCTTGTTTTTAATAAGAATGCTATCGTCATTTAAAGAGCGAAGACCATATTCTAACCTCTTCCTATCATTCATGGAATATAATTCGTATCCCTTAAAAATATTTTTTATTTCGCCATCTTTAATATAAAAAGCTCTATCAACTAAATCTTTAAGGTAATAGAGTCTATGCTCTGAAATAATGACTGTAGTTTTATTTGATTTGAATATTTTTAATAACTCTATCAAATCAGAAATACTAGATCTGTCTAGATTGGCACTAGGCTCATCTAAGACTAAAATTTCTGGATTTAATGCACAGGCACTTGCGATTGCAACCATCTGCATTTGCCCACCTGAAAGCTTATAAACATCTTTATCTTTAAGATGATTTATATTGAGGTCATTAAAAATATCAAATACACGACTTTTTATTAGCTCGGGATTTATTCCATGGTTTTCCAAATTAAAAGCAAGTTCGCTTGTGGTATCCAGAGTAAAAAATTGGTTTCTTGGGTTTTGGAAGACAGTTCCTATCATACTTGATAAATCAACCATACTAAGATCCTTAGTTGGCTTTCCCAAAACATTAACTTCGCCTTTAAAATCTCCGTCAAAAAATTTAGGAACCAAACAATTTATAGTCCTAGCTAGACTGGTTTTTCCTGATCCACTTTCTCCAAGGAGTAAAATTAATTCTCCCTTTTTAATATTTAAGCTAATGTTATTTAGAGCTTTCGGTCCCTTATAATACGAAAAAGAAACATCTTTTAATTCAATCATTTAAAATACCTCGTATAAAAACAAGCCAGCCAGTAAAAATATTGCAATATACTCATAAAAATAAAGAGGTTCTGCAAACATACTTGTACGTGGATTATTAGATTCAATACCTCTTAGTACTGCAACTTGAGATAACTCATCAGATACAAGTTCAGCTCTTCTCATTAATGGAACTACTGAAAAGTAAATAAAGTAGTAAAAATATTCGCTAAGTTTAGACACTTTATAGGTTCTTAATTTGAAAGCTCTTGTATTATTTTTCATCTCTAAATAAAAGCTTGGAAAAAATCTAAAAATAATTGAGAGCATTATTACGATTTTTTTAGGCAACTTAAAGCTTGAAAGAGCATAAAGTAATTCTCCAAAATGGCTAGTTTTCACCATTGCTGTAGCAAAAAAAATATTAGGAAATAGCTTTTTTGCAATAATTAAAGTAAAAACTATAGAGCCTACAATTAGATTATTCATTTGAGCTAAACAATATATTAGCAGAGATATAAGCGAATAAATTGCAAGACTCTTAAACACAAACTTAAATTCTCTTTGTAAAATATAAAATAGCGATATATAAATTATTACAAAAAGCTCTGTATTTAAAGATGTTTGAAGAGTTATTAATAGGTTCATTAAAATTAAAATTATGATTTTTGTTTTCATTGAAAATTTAATCATGTTATATACCTAACACCCCTATCCAACCATATCTAAAAAAATCAAATAACAAATGCAAATCATTATCTAAGTTCTTTATATCATCTTCAGTTCTCATTAGGGCAAAAATCCCCTGATACTGTGCTGAAATTAAGGATTTTAATTTTTTAAAAGTTAAATGTTCATATTGGCTAATATTTTTCTTTTCAATCATAAGCTGAGTCATTTTTGTTTCATTTTCAACGATTGTATTGAAAAATGTTTTATAAATTTTAGTTTTATCATTTAAAATTAAAATTCTAAATATTTTCCAATTATCATAAATATATTTCAATAAATCATTAGTAATATAGGACAATTCTTCGCTAATAATGCTAAATTCATCCCTTTCTAAACTATCAATAAAATCCTTATTTCTATCATTTGTTATTGATATAAAACCATCGCAAATGGGAGAAACAATACAGTCATACAAATCTTCTTTATTCTTAAAATGCTGATAAAGAGCTCCAATTGTAAGGTTAGCACCGCTAGCGATATTTCTTATAGACACCTTTTCATATTCTTTATTTTCAAACTCTCTTTTTGCACTTTCTATCAATTTATTATATGTTTCAAGATAACCGTTAACCATTAGACCCCTCCCACATATCACTGATATGCAATATTATATACTATAAAAATACAAGAAGCAAGACTGCTAAGTATAACTTTAAAAGAATAAATTATGAATGAATACCTTTTAACGTTTTTCAAATAGGGGTGTGCAAACAGATATTATATGGATTTCAAGAAGTCAATCATTAAATTGTATCAAAGTAGTGAGAGTCTTAGACCCAGCGACAGGTGGAGATACCTTCATCGCTAATTTCTCAAATGATTCACTCAAGTACACTGACCTAGAACCAGATCTAGGTGGCATGAACAAGATTAAAGACATCTATGGTCCAAATGGACCTTCACAGGGCAATATAGTTACATTCTTTGCTGAATTTGACACTCACTATCCAGAAATCACTGGACTAGAGAACGTAACTAACAAGGGTGAGATTTCTTCAGATCAGGCAAGCGATGAAGCTTCAGTTACTTACACAATTGATAAGTCTGCGGGGACTGCAACAGTTTCAGCAGGAACAATTCGTTTAAAGGTTGTAGATGAGATTGACAACACAACTCCTATCAAGGGAGCTGAGTTTAAGATTCAGACAAAGCTAAACGGCAAGTGGTCAGATTACTATATCAGAGGCCGTAAGGCAATCGCGAAGTCAAACGCAAGTGGAGAAGCTGTTATCACAGGTCTATCAAGAGGTGAATATCGTCTAGTTCAGACATCAGCACCAGGGGCATATAAGTTTGATAACAATGTATTTAAGCCAAACCCAGCATATACAACATCAGGTTCACTAAATGCAACTGAGGGAACATTCTCAATCCTAAATGCAACGCAGCCAGGATTCTCAGCAATCGTTCCAAACTACCAGAAGGTAGATGCAAAGATTAAGGGAAGCAAGGAATATGTTGATCAGGATAATACAGCTCTAACAATACCTGCAAATACATTTGAGGTTACACTAGCTCAGATTCCAACTGAAACATATGATGGCGTGACAATGCCACAGGCTCTTACAGCAGCTGTAGGCACAGACGGAAGCTTTGAGTTTGACAAGATCGAGTTCAAGAAGCCAGGAACATATAAGTTCAAGGTTTCAGAGAACAGAGCAAATCCTCTAGCAGGCGTAGTATACGATAATGCAGAGAAGGAAGTAACTGTTACAGTAACAAATGATAACGGAACACTTAAGGCAGTAGTAGATAGCGAGCCAGCATTTAAAAATGTATTCAACTACACAACTGCAAACTTTAAGGTTAAGAAAGCTTTGACAGGAGATCAAGCTCCTACAGCAGAAGAGTTCAAATTTGAGCTTAGCGCAGTAGGAACAACTGCAGCGGGAGTAAACGATGTTCCAATGCCTGCAGGTTCAGTACTTACCAAGATTTGTTCATCTGTTTTTTCTCCATTTACGATGTAGTCAATAGCAAGATTAAGGGTTGATTTTATAGGGTGTATTTTTGTAATAGCCATAAAAACTAATCACCTCCGGAAGTCCTGTTTAGAAGCAAGGAATGAATTTGCCACAGTTCTTTTGAAAAATGTTCAATCTCTTTTTTTATATCGCCTATGTCCTCTTTGTGGACTATACCACCGGTCGAATTTACTCGCTTTGCAATCTGATTGATGTTGTTTGTTGCGTTGGAAAGTAAGCCTTGTAAATCCCTAAAAGGCTCTAAATCTACCTGATAAATTTCCTTTTCTAAAACGCATTTGCGGATAAAGTGGCTCATATTTCTGCACTTTGCAAGTTTTCTTTTCTCCTCAAAATGAGCCTTTTCTGCCTTAGTCAACTTAATTTCAAGTCGTTCATTTCGTATCCTATTTGCCATAGATATTTCCTCCTTTGTATGATTTTCGGGGTATTAGGGTCTCCCTAACAAGCTAAAAATTGATAAAAAAAGAAGCAGTTCCCAAAGGGCTGCTTCGTCAATTTTTCCGTAAGTGTCCGTACACTTACTGTGCTTGCTACAAAAGTGTGAGTTATGGAGCAAGCATTAAGCAAGTTTTTAATTTATTATTAAATTGTACCACAAAGACGATATATTTTCTATAGGTATCTTGACAAATATTGAATTATAATTTATTATTAAATATAAATTCAGTATTAGAATAGAAAGAGGTGTGCTATGGCACAAGTATTAAAAGAAGAAGTCAGAAATAGAATACTCGAATCAGCAGAAAAAGTATTTTATAAAAAGGATTATAGAGGTGCCAAATTAACAGAAATTGCAAAAGAAGCGAATATACCTGTGGCACTCATCTATACCTATTTCAAAAATAAGGAGGTTTTGTTTGATGCAGTGGTAAGTTCTGTTTATATAAATTTTGAGTCAGCTTTTAATGAGGAAGAATCTTTGGAAAAAGGCTCTGCTTCTGAAAGGTTTGATGAAGTCGGCGAGAATTATATTCATGAACTTTTAAAAGAGCGTAAGAAGTTAATTATTTTAATGGATAAAAGCTCAGGTACAAAGCATACAGAAGCAAAACAAAAACTTATATCGCAAATGCAGATTCATATTGAAGTGAGCCTGAAAAGACAATCAAAAAGAAAATATGATCCAATGCTTGCCCATATTTTAGCTAATAATTTTACGGAGGGTCTTCTTGAAATAGCAAGACATTATCAAAGTGAAAAGTGGGCAAAAGAAATGTTGAAGTTGATAGCGAGATGTTATTATAAGGGGGTAGAATCTTTATAATTTTACTAAAATCAGTTTAATAAATTTAATTAAGGAGGGGGAAATAATGTCTTATTGTAGTAAAAAGAATAAAAGGTTATGGAGAGAAATGCAAAAGGACTGGAAAGAAGAGATTGTTTGTAAAATTCCTTGGAATGAGTTTAGTAAATATAATTTTAAAGACAATAATGAATGGTCGTTAGGAGACTGTGAACAGTCACCATTATGTCAAATGATTTGGGGAGAAATAATATCCGATTTTTTAACGAATAAGGATAAAGAAAAATATAATTACTTAATAAATAGATATTATCTAATAGTTAAAAATGATAAAGAAAGGTATAGATTTCTTTTTGATGTAATGAATAATGGGAAGCTGTGTTACGATATAAATGAGCAAGGTTATGATTATCATTTTATAGGTAATTTTACTCCGATTCCCGCGAATAATATGAAGCGTAAACGTAGCTTACAATTTATTCATAAGGACTTCAATGAAGATTGGAACAAGATGATAAAGTATATAAACCAGAATTGGAATGATTTCGACATGAATTTTTCTTTTGAAGATTATATTAAAATGACTTTACAAGAAGATTATTATTCTAATGATAAATTTTCAAAAATAAGTTGTTCAGAAAAAATAAAAGAGTTAATTAAAAAACGCGGGGAAACTATACAGAAAAAATGTGAAGAGCTTTTTAAAAATAGTTGAATATTAAAGCTAATGTGTTGATAAAATTTATGGTTTTGAGATTAATTAATGTATAGTAATAGACTTTGTGTAATCAGCAAAGTCTTACTTTAAACCTTAATATTGAATTATAATTCAATATTATTCAATTTTGAAAGGAGAGTTGTTCATGCCGGAAAAAGAATTAAGAAAAAAAGTGATTGGGAAAAACGGCTTATCCAATTCACTTCTTGCTTTAAAAATAGTATTTGATTTGATACCACAAATCTTACTTGTATATTTGATTAGTTCTTTAATCACAAGCAATATTAACGAAGGTGATTTAAAGTATATATTCTTAGGAATCTTTATATCGTTTGCATTAAAGGGAGTGTTTTACTATTTTGCGACAAAAGTTGCTCATGAGAAAGCATACGAAAAATTGACAGAACTTAGGTTAGATATTATCGGTCATCTAAAAAAACTAAGTTTAGGATTTTTCAAAGAACATAATACCGGAGAGCTTACCAACATCGTTCAACATGATGTAGAACAAGTGGAAGTATACCTTGCCCATGGTCTTCCTGAAATAATGTCAGTTACACTTCTACCAACCATTATTTTTGTAGCTATGATTTTTGTGGATTGGCGTCTTGCTCTTGGAATGATTGCCGGAGTTCCACTCATGTATTTGGTAAAAGTTCTTTCACAGAAAACAATGGATAAAAACTTTTCGATTTACTTTAATCATGAAAATAAGATGAGAGAAGAGTTGATGGAATATGTAAAAAACATTTCTGTGATTAAGGCTTTTGCTAAAGAAGAGGAGATTAGTGAAAGAACATTAAAAACGGCAAGAGAATATATTTACTGGGTTAAAAAGAGTATGGGAGCAATTACAATTCCAATGGGACTTATTGACATATTTATGGAAATTGGAGTGGTAATTGTCATGATTTTGGGAAGTATCTTTCTTTATTATGGGAATATTACAACTCCTAATTTTATTCTTGCAATAATTTTATCATCTGCTTTTACTGCATCTATAAGTAAGACAGCTACATTGCAACATTTTTCTATTGTGTTTAGGGAGGCATTAAAGGCGATTGGAAAAGTTTTAACAGTTCCACTTCCAAACAAAAAGACAGAACAAGGTTTAGAATTTGGAAACATAGAATTTAAAGATGTGAATTTTGCGTACGGAAAAGATTGCTTTGAGCTACAAAACATCAATTTAACTTTTAAGAAAAATAGCTTGAATGCCTTTGTAGGTGCAAGTGGTTGTGGGAAAAGTACCGTATCTAATTTACTTATGGGATTTTGGGATGCAGACGAAGGACAAATACTGATAAATGGAAAAGACATAAAAGAATATAGTCAAGAAAATATCTCAATGTTGATTGGTAGTGTCGGGCAAGAAGTTATCCTTTTTGATTTAAGCATTTTTGAAAATATAGCAATCGGAAAACTAAATGCAACAAAAGAGGAAGTCATAGAGGCGGCTAAAAAATCAAGATGCCATGATTTTATTTCAGCATTGCCAAATGGATATGAAACACGAGTAGGTGAAATGGGAGTTAAGTTATCCGGTGGAGAAAAACAAAGAATCTCCATAGCAAGAATGATACTGAAAAATGCACCGATTTTAATATTAGATGAGGCAATGGCAGCTGTTGATAGTGAAAATGAAAGACTAATCGGTGAAGCGATTGATGATTTAAGTAAGGATAAAACGGTTATTACAATTGCTCATCATCTAAATACGATTAGAGATTCAGACCAAATTATAGTTATGGATAAGGGTGTTGTTCTTGATGCAGGAAGCCATGAAGAGCTGATGAAAAGATGTGATTTTTATAAGGATATGGTTGAAGCACAGAACAAGGTAGATAGATGGAATTTGAAAGACGATAGTCTTTCACGAGCAAGGAACGGAGTGGATTGCGAGTGTACGGAGGTGGTAACAGAAAATGTTTAGAGAAATGTTAAAACTACTTACAAAAACCGGGAAGAGAGATTTGATTATATCAAGTGTATTCTTTGCCCTTTATGGAGTAAGTTCCATAGTTATGATTGTTATTGTTTTTTCTATACTGTTTCAGATATTTGATGGAACAAGCATAGAGAACCTATATAAATATTTTATTGTGATTGCACTTCTTGTTGTATTCAAAGGCATTTGTAACATGGTTGCGGATATGAAAAAGCATAGTGCGGGTTTTGATATTGTTCAGCAAATCAGAGAACGCATGATTATCAAATTGAAAAAATTCAGTTTAGGATTTTATACCAATGAAAGACTGGGAGAAATCAATACAATTCTACACAAAGATGTTGATAATATGTCCCTTGTTGTAGGACACATGTGGTCAAGAATGTTTGGCGATTTTTTGATAGGCACAGTCGTATTTATTGGTCTTGCAAATGTTGATTTAAAACTTGCTATTCTAATGGCTGTATCTGTTCCGATTGCTCTTATCTTTCTATATTTGACAATTAAGCAATCTGAAAAAATTGAAAATCAGAACAACTCAGCACTTCTTGATATGGTTAGCTTATTTGTTGAATATGTTAGAGGAATACCTGTACTAAAGAGTTTTTCAAACAATAAGAGCTTGGATAATGAGCTTATGAATAAGACAAAAAAGTTTGGAGAAACAAGCAAAGCAGCTTCAAGATTCAAGGCAAAACAATTATCCATATTTGGTTTTTTACTGGATATTGGATATTTGGTTCTTTTAATTGCAGGAACAATATTTGTTGTAAAGGGAAATCTTGATGTACTTAATTTTATTATCTTTGCGGTAATTTCAAAAGAGTTTTATAAGCCGTTCGCTTCTATGGAACAACACTATATGTACTATGTTTCGGCGGTGGACAGTTATGAAAGACTTTCAAGAATTTTATATGCAGATGTAATACAGGATAAAGTGAATGGGATTGTTCCGAAAGATAATGATATAGCTTTTGAAAACATAGATTTTTCTTATGAAAAAGATGAATTTAAAATGGAAAAATTGAGCTTTTCTATTGCTGAAAAAACAATGACAGCCTTAGTTGGAGAATCAGGTAGTGGAAAGACTACTATAACCAACTTGCTTCTAAGATTTTATGATGTGCATAAAGGGAAAATTACACTTGGAGGAACTGATATAAGGGATATTCCTTATGATGAGCTTTTAGATCGTATCAGCATTGTCATGCAGAATGTTCAACTGTTTGATAACACGATTGAAGAAAATATCAGAGTAGGTAAAAAAGGAGCTACAAAAGAGGAAATCATTAAAGCTGCAAAGAAGGCAAGGATACATGATTTCATTATGAGTTTACCAAAAGGTTATAAAACTGATATTGGAGAAAATGGTGGGATTCTTTCAGGTGGACAGAGACAAAGAATATCTATTGCAAGAGCCTTTCTAAAGGATGCACCTATTTTAATTCTTGATGAAATGACAAGTAATGTTGATCCTGTAAATGAATCTTTGATACAAGATGCTATTACAGAACTTGCAAAGAATAGAACTGTACTTGTAGTGGCTCATCATTTAAAAACAATTCAAAAAGCTGACCAAATTCTCGTATTTCAAAAAGGAAATTTACTTGAAAAAGGAAAGCATGGGGAACTTCTTGAGAAAGATGGTTACTACACAAAATTATGGAAAGCTCAATATGAGGTGTAACCATGATTTTGTTAAAAGATGTTTCTTATGAATGGGAAGATGGGCGAACTGCTTTAAAAAATATCAATCTTGAAATTAAAAAAGGTGAATTTGTTTTAATTTCAGGGAAAAGTGGAAGTGGTAAAAGCACTCTTGGAAGTGTAATGAATGGTCTTATTCCACATTATTACAAAGGCAAAATGAAAGGAGAAGCCTTTGCGTCCGGAAAAGATATAAGCAAATTATTGCTTCATGAAATAGGGCATATTGTAGGGACTGTATTTCAAGATCCGAGAAGTCAGTTTTTCACGACAACGACAGATGAAGAAATAGCTTTCGGACTTCAAACTATCTGTAAATCAAGAGATGAAATCAAACAGAGAGTAGAAGAAATATATACGGAGCTGGCTATTGAGGAACTTAAAGGAAAATCTGTTTTTGAATTATCAAGCGGACAGAAACAAAAGATAGCTATTGCAAGCATATATGCAATGAATCCGAAAGTTTTAATTTTAGATGAACCCTCAGCAAATTTGGATATGAAAGCTACATTTGACCTGTTTTTGATTTTAGAAAAATTAAAGCAAAAGGGTACAACAGTTGTTTTGATTGAACATCGTCTGTACTATGTAAAATCTTTATTTGACCGTTTTCTTTTGATTAAAGATGGAGAAATTGCACAGGACTTGAGTCGGGAAGAAGTTATCCATCTTAGTCAAGAGTTTTGGGATGAGAACGGACTAAGGACTCTTGAATTAGAAGAATACAGGATAAGTGAGAAGAAAGATTTATATAAATTAAATGATGAAAGTATCAGCGGAAAAGACTTGAAATTTTGCTATCCGAGTGTAGTTAAGAATGGAAATAAACAAAACCAGTACATTTTAAATCATCTTGATTTCAATATGGAGTGCGGAAAAGCCATTGGTCTTATTGGCTTAAATGGCACCGGAAAAACCACCTTTGCAAGAGTGATTTCAGGACTTGAGAAGATAAAAGAGGGAAAAATATGGGCGGAAAAAGATAAAGAGTTGAATCGTAAAGATTTAATGGAGATGTCATACTTTGTCTTTCAAGATTCGGACTATCAGTTGTTTTCGGAAAGTGTACTTGATGAAATGCTGCTTGGTATTTCAAGTAAAGATAAAAAAGAAAATATCAAAAAGGCAAAGTCTATTTTGAATGTACTTGGCTTAGATAAATATATGGATAAGCATCCGTTTGCTTTATCAAGAGGAGAAAAACAAAGACTGACAATAGCTTGTGGGATGATGAAACAGGCAAAAGTTTTTATTTATGATGAACCGACATCGGGTTGTGATAAAGACTCAATGCTTTCCGTCGCAAAACTGATTGAAGAACAATTAAAAAATGGAACAACAGTTTTGGTAATAAGTCATGATTTTGAGTTTTTAGCAAACACTGTGAGTGAGGTTGCGGTAATGGGAGATGGAAAAATAGAAAATGTTTTGAATATGAGTGAAAGCAATAAATTTCTAATATTGGACAAGATGAGAGGAGGTAGAGAGCTTGGCAGATAGAAAAACAGTTGATCCGAGAATAAAACTTACTCTACTTCCAATTGCCTCCTTTACGAGCTTTTTTATAAGCGATACAATTCTACTTTTTGTATTAATTGTTTTTGCCTTTTTTCTATATTTATATAGCGGGATGTGGAAAAGAGCGTTACGCTTTATCTTGTTTTTTGTGCTTTTATACTGCATAGAGTTAGGGCTTGGAAAATTTTGTGAAGCAAGTATTGTATTTGCAATATATATGTTTATTTACTTTGCATCAAGAATGACCTTAATCGCTATGTTTGGTGGATATATAACAAAGACTACAAGTGTAAGTGAAATGCTGGAAGCGTTAAATAGAATGAAAGTACCAAGAAGCATTGGTATACCTTTTAGTGTTTTGCTTAGGTTTGTACCAACTATAAAAATAGAACTCAAGGCATTAAAAGAGAATATGAAGATTCGAGGAATTGTAACAAGCAGATTTTTTCCGTTGCTGCATCCAATTAAATACATTGAATATACGCTTGTTCCGCTTTTAATGAGAATGATTAAGATTTCAGATGAATTGTCAGCTTCAGCACTCATTAGAGGACTCGATAGTGATGAGAAAAGGGTAACATTAACAGAATTGCGGTTTAGCTGGGCAGACTTAATGATTGGACTATTAGGAGCTTTGATGATTGCTCTTATGATAGTAATACAGAGAATTTATTAGGAGGACTTTTATGAAAAACAAATTAAATGGTCGTGATTTTATTACAATCGGAATTTTTAATGCAATTGGAATTGTCATATACATGGCAGCCGGCTTTGCTATGGCAACAACAGTTATTGGAGGATTTATTGCTTCAGGAGTCAGCTTTATGGTAGCAGCCACCGTTTATATTCTTATGGCTGTAAAAGTTAAAAAGAAGGGTGTATTTACAATATCAGGAACGCTTCTTGGTTTAATTGCGTTGTCAGGAGGACATTTGCCTCATGCAGTCTTTGCTGTAATCGGTGGAATTATATGTGATTTGATTATAGGAAATTATGAGAGCAAGGGACGAATGATTATTGGATATGGGACATTTGCATTAGCAGATTTTTTAGGGACAGTTGTACCTATACTTTTGTTCGGAACAGCATCATTTGTGGAAAGAGCATCAAAATGGAAAATGAGTGAAACACAAATAAATGAAGCATTATCTTATTTCAAAGTTTCGTGGGCAGTAGGATTTGGCTTGATAACTTTTGTTCTTGCTTGCATAGGAGCATTTGTTGCAACAAGGATACTTAAAAAACATTTTGAAAAAGCAGGAGTGATTTAATCAATCTTTGTTTGTGAAGGAAAAAATGGATTAAATAATGGAGGTAATTGCTATGTATTATTTAGGGTCTGTTATTCATATAGAAAAAAACAATAGACCTTTTTGATACTGGTAATTATCATAAAAAATCAAATTTAAAATATAAGGAAAGAGCAAGTTTCTTTCATTTTAGAGGACTTATTATGCCTATGTGCAGAAGTCCTCCTTTTTTATTCTCAAAAAGCAAACCACAGAACAGGAAAAGGAGGATAACTAAGTGGCTAAAGAATATTACCTTTATGTGAAAGGAAAAGCCGTACCTGTAAGCGAAGAAGAAAAACAAAAGCTTGAGGAAGAAGAACGAAAAATAAATGAAAGAAAAGATAGGCTTCACCAAAATTATCTGAAGCGTAAAGCAAACGGCAAATAACAGGAATATGAGGAAAGGTATAAAGCAAGGCGAGAACAGAAGAAGCAGGAGAAGCTAAGGGTTTTGAAAAGGGTTGGGATACTTGTAAAGGGTTCAGACGATAATTTATAGGAGTGGTGAGATATTGACTAAAAACTGAAAAAGTGATAATCTAATTATTAAAGATAATTAGATTATCAAAAATAAAAAATGAGAGGGGAAAGTTAGATGTCTTATTGCTCTGATATAACAAAAAATAGAATTTTAGAATGTGCTAAAGGGGAATTTTTAAGCAAAGGATTCGAAAATGCACAGGTAGCTGAAATTGCTAAATTAGCAAAAGTAACTACAGGAGCTATTTATCGTCATTTCAAAAATAAGGAAGCATTATTTTTTGCTCTAGTTGAAGAGGAATATAATTACACATTAGATGTTGTTTCTGATGTTGAAAAAAGGAGCGAACAAAAAACTATTAGGATAGACTCTGATTTAGTCGATGATGAAGCGATTATAGAAAATTTATTCTTGGAAACAATGCTATTTGTTGATTATATGTATGCACATTTTGATAACTTTAAGCTGATTTTTGCGTGTAGCAAAGGCTCACAAGTAGAAAACTTTATTGAGGATATTACTGAAAGATATACAGCTAAAAATATGAAGCTTATTCTTTTCAACGCTAAACAAGAGCAAATTATCACAGAGATTAAAGAGTTTGAAGTTCATGTCATTACAAAAGGCTATATTACATCTCTATGCGAGTGTGTTCTTCATGATATACCGCATGATAATGTTGGCGAATATATTAGAAGCATTGTTATTTTTCAATATTATGGTTGGCAAGGCTTAATGAAGAAAAATAATAGATAATTTTTTGTCAAAAAGTTAGCGATAACTAATTAACTTTTTGTTTGGAGGAGGTATTTTCTTGAAAAGTAACAATAAAAATGCCATTTCAGAGTTGCTTAAATACGCCGATGGCGAGAAAAAACAATTATACAAATCAATTTTGTTAGCGACCATAGGGGAACTGTTTGGAATGATTCCTTTTTTAGCAATAGCAAAATTGATAGAAAAAATATATCAATCTGAAGTGTCATTTAGAACTGTATTGTGTTTAACACTTATAGCTTTGTGTGGACAAGTTTTAAAAGGTATTTTTACTTTATATTCAACAATAACCTCACACAAAGCAACATTTCATATTTTAAAAAATATACGAAGTTTAGTAGCTGAAAAAATGCTAAGAGTACCTATGGGTGTAATGATAGATACTCCTATAGGTAAATTTAAAAATTTAATTGTAGATACAGTGTCTAAGCTGGAAGATTCAATGGCTCATTTTATGCCGGAGATAACATCAAGTATAGTATCTCCTGTTTTATTTTTGGTTTTGATTTTTGCTTTGGACTATAGGATGGGGTTGGCTTCGTTACTTACAATTCCTTTAGGAATGCTTGGATATATAGGTATGATGAAGGATTATGAGTTTAGAAGCAAAACATATACTACAGCTCAAAATAATATGAATAGTACTTTGGTTGAATATATTAATGGGATTGAGGTTATAAAAGCTTTTAACCACAGTGCTTCTTCTTATGAAAAATTTACGAACGCAATTAACTTCTTTCATGATAGTACACTTGCTTGGTGGAAGCAAAGTTGGTTATGGTCAGCATTTGTTCAAGCAGTTATGCCATCTACACTTTTAGGAACTTTGCCGATTGGTGCATATCTGTATATGAATTCAAAAATATCGTTATCAAGCTTTATTGTGTGCATTATACTGCCTATTGGTTTTATTGCACATTTAATGAAAATCGGTAAATATTCTGAGCAATTCAACATGGTTAAGGCGAGTTTAGACGCAATAGAGGAATTTCTATCGAAAGAGGAACTTAAAAGACCAAAAGAGAAGGTAATCTTTGATGACACTCTTTATCGTTTTGAAAATGTTTCATTTGCATATGATAAGGAACTTGTGCTAAAAAATATCAACTTTGAATTAAAACCAAACACAGTAACCGCATTGGTAGGAAGTTCCGGTTCTGGAAAATCTACAATAGCAAAACTTATGGCTGGTTTTTGGGATCCTTCCAATGGAAGCATCTGTTATGGTGGGAAAAAAATACCCGAAATTCCATTTGAACAGCTAACAAATGAGATAAGTTATGTTGCTCAAGACAATTTCTTGTTTAATACAAGTATAAAAGAAAATATAAAAATGGGAAACCCAACTGCAAGTGATGATGAGGTTATTGAGGCGGCTAAAGCTGCATCTTGCCATGACTTTATTATGGAACTTGAAAATGGATATAACACAAAAGTCGGCGATGCAGGAGGTTCTTTGTCCGGTGGAGAAAGGCAAAGAATTACGATTGCAAGAGCAATGTTAAAACAATCTAAGGTAATAATTTTAGATGAAGCAACTGCATTTGCAGATCCAGAAAATGAATATCTCATTCAAAGTGCAATCAACAATCTCATTAAAGGAAAGACTCTGATAGTGGTTGCTCACAGGCTCTCTACTATTACAAATGCTGATACAATCCTTGTTATGAAAGATGGGGAAATTGTAGAGAATGGAACTCATGAAGACCTTGTAAAAAAAGATGGAGTATATGCTTCCTTGTGGAAAAATTATGTGGGTGGACTAGATAACGAAAAGGAGGCACTGTAAATGATTAGCATTGTAAAACGAATATTAAAAATATCAGGAAAGTATCAAAAAAATGTAATCCTTGGTCTTATATTTAGTGGATTAAAATCGTTCTTCGTTTCTTTGATGTTGTTGGCGGTTTTACTGATTATGATTAATCTTGAACAGCTGAATATGACTATTATTATGCAGGCGACAGCGATTGTAGTTGTGAGTATATTCGGCAGATTTATTTTTCAATATCTTTGTGATAGAAAATTAAGTGCATCAGGTTATGAAATTTTTAAGGATAAAAGGATTGAAATAGGGGAAAAACTGAAAAAAGCTCCAATGGGGTATTTTTCAGAAAAAAACTTAGGAACAATCCAAGCGGTTCTAACAACAACTATTTCCGACTTAGAGGGTATGGCGATGCTTGCGATGAACTTTATTGTCGGAGGGTTTTTTCATGCCTTTAGTATGACGACCATGTTATTGATCTTTTGTTTTCCAGTAGGGATGGTATCTTTAATTGCAATCATCTTTGGTATGGGCGTTCTTAAATTAATCGCAAAGAAAACCGAAAAATATTCTCCTATCATGCAAGGCTCACAAGAAATGCTTGTTACTGATGCAATTGAGTATATTAGAGGAATTTCAGTACTTCGTTCTTTTGAAAAAGGAACTGATGGAAAAAATAAAGTTGAAAAAGCTTTTATGAGGAAATGCAAAGTTGATATTGAGGTTACTGAGGGGTCAGCTTATTTAATGAAATTATATGAAATGGTTTTTAAAGTTGCAAGCTGTGTATTGGTGTTTGTTGCAATAATTCTATATATGAAATCTCTGATTCCACTTTCATATACTCTTATGTTTATAGTATCTGCTTTTCTAATTTTTATGGAATTGGAGTTGGTTAATGATGGAGCATTTTTAAGCAGAATGCTCGCAACACAGCTTAATCGATTAGAATACGTTTCAGATATACCTTCGCTTGATGAGGGCGGAAAAGAAATTGATTTGAATTCCTATGACATTGAATTGAAAGATGCTTGTTTTGGATATGGCGAAAGAGAGATTTTGAAGAATATAAATTTGCAGATAAAGTCGAATAGCAGTTTGGCTATTGTCGGTGCTTCAGGTTCCGGAAAGACAACCCTTTGTAATATTATGGCAAGATTTTGGGATGTTAATAAAGGTGAAGTATTTATTGGAGGACATAATGTTAAGGACTTTACTTCTGA
Organism: Lachnospiraceae bacterium oral taxon 500; assembly: GCA_002999035.1. NCBI lineage: Bacteria > Bacillati > Bacillota > Clostridia > Lachnospirales > Lachnospiraceae > Lachnospiraceae bacterium oral taxon 500. The sequence goes on along the minus strand of CP027241.1, from coordinate 855,695 downwards.
AAGCCTATTACAAAATATCAGTATGGTATTTCAGAAGGTTTATTTATTTAATGACACGATTGAAAACAATATAAAATTTGGGAATCCGAATGCTACACATGATGAGGTAGTGCAGGCTTGCAAGAAAGCTTGTTGCCACGATTTTATAACAAGCCTTAGTGATGGATACGACACTGTTGTTGGTGAGGGCGGTTCAACGTTGTCAGGAGGAGAAAAGCAAAGAATATCTATTGCAAGAGCAATCCTTAAAGATGCTCCAATCATTATTCTTGATGAAGCAACTTCAAGTGTAGATCCTGAAAACGAGCATATGTTAATTAGTGCAATTAATGAGTTAACAAAAAATAAAACTCTCATTAGCATTGCACATAGATTATCTACGGTAAGAGGAGCAGATCAAATTATTGTTATTGATAAAGGGGAAATTGTACAACAAGGGAATCATAGGGAACTAATTAGTCAAGATGGAGTATATAAACATTTCATCGAAATTAGAAAACAATCTATTGGTTGGAAAATATAGGTGATGAAATGGGAGATGCAGTTATTGATTTTGATAATGTAAGTTTCAGTTATGGAACACAAACAGAAGGGAGTCTCAGAAATATAAATTTCAAAGTTAAAGAAGGAGAATTTATTTTGCTTACTGGTCAGTCTGGTTCAGGGAAAACAACTGTTACAAGATTGATAAACGGCTTAATTCCACATTTCTTTGAAGGGGTTTTAACTGGAACTGTGAAAGTGTTAGGAAGTGATATAAAAACTATCACTCCCGGAGAAATGGGGAAAAATATTGCTTCTATATTTCAAAATCCACGAAGTCAATTTTTTACAACGAATAGTACCAAGGAAGTGGCATTTGCTCTTGAAAATTATGGAATAGATAGAGATGAAATGATAGATAGAGTGAATTGTGCATTTCACGATTTAGAAGCTGAAAATCTTATGGATAGGGATATGTTTTCTTTATCTAGTGGTGAAAAACAGAAGATAGCGATTATAGCTGCAAAAACTTTGAATCCCAAGATTTATGTTTTTGACGAGCCATCTGCAAATTTAGATATTCATTCAATTATTAAATTGAAAAAAATTATGGAGTGGTTAAAGAAACAGGGACATACAGTAATTGTTTCAGAGCATAGATTGTTCTACTTAAAAAATTTAGTAGATAAATGCTTAATAATGAAAGATGGAAAAATTGATAGAGAATTAAAGAAAAATGATATTGATAACTTGAATGATTCAGATATTAGAGCGTATAAACTTCGAACATTTAAGTTAAGTAATATTAAATATGAACTAAAGGATAATCTTATTGTTAACAAGCAAAATGCAGATTTTAAAGTGGAAAATTTATCTTTTTCCTATGATGTCAATCATTCTGTTTTGAGTAATTGTAATTTAGAAGGGAATTTTGGTGAAACAGTAGCTATAGTTGGACACAATGGAAACGGCAAAACGACATTAGGTAAAATAATGTCAGGATTACTAAAAGCAAGAAGTGGACAATTTTTTATTGAAGGTAAATATACAAAGCAAAAGAACTTATATAAAAGTGTATATTTTGTAATGCAAGATGCAGATTATCAATTGTACTCCGATTCTGTTGTTTCTGAGTTAATGCTCAGTTCTATGAATAGTATTAAGCAAAATGATGAAAAAATAGAAAATGCGATAACTTTATTGAATATTTCATCATTCAGAAATAGACATCCGCAAAGCTTATCAGGAGGGCAAAAGCAGCGAGTTACTATTGCAGCTGCAATAGCTTCAAACAAAAAAATTCTGATTTTTGATGAGCCAACCAGTGGACTTGATTATGAGAATATGAAAATCGTATCTGAAGCAATTAATGCTCTTCGTAAAAAAGGAATACTGATTTTTGTTATTTCTCATGATTTAGAATTTTTAAGTAGAGTAGCAACTAAAGCAGTTTTTATAGAGAATAATACTGTTAGCAAAAGGATCAATTTAAAGAAAAGTGATGAGTTTGAAACAATAAAAAGATTTTTACTGCAGAGTGAGGGATATGAAGAATGAGCAAATCTTGTAAACAAAATGGAATAAGATATGATCCAAGAATTAAGTTGTTACAAGTTTTAATCATAGGGGTTTTAGTATTTACTTTGACTGGTAAAAAGTATGAAGTTCTACTTTTTTTGTCAGTATTTGCATATGGAATGATAAGTGGCATATACAAAACTTGTTTTAAATTTTTAGCTTTATATATAGTGTTGTTTATGGTAGCGGAAATAAGTCCATTATTTATTTCAACTACAATACACTATTTTGTCCTATGTTTTATAACATTGGCACTTGCAGCTATAAATATGATTAGAACAAGTGAAATATCTGAAGTATTAGCTTCCTTGCAAAATATGAAAATCCCATATTATATAAACATTCCACTAGCTGTTATATTAAGATTTTTTCCTACTCTAAAACAGGATATTACTTGTATAAAGCAGGGAATTAAGACTAGAGGGATTGATATTTCTTTCCTTGGATTTTTAAAACATCCTTTTAAAGTTTATGAAATGATGTTGATTCCTATGTTAATGCGAATGTTATGTACTGCAACTGAGTTGTCGGCATCTGTTGAGACACGAGGACTTGGAGTTTCGTGTAAAAAAACTAGTTATACAGAAGTCAAATTTCGTATGCTTGATATGTTATTGCTAGTAATAATGATGGTATTTTATCTAGCTATCATCATTATGAAAATAAAAAATATTTAAAAACAAGGAGAATAATTATGGAAGAAAAAAAGAAATTTCAAATTAAAGATTTAATTATTACAGCACTAATGGTGTTATGCTCACAGGTTTTATATAGAGTGTTATCTTTTCTGTTCATATCGCCATACACAATGTTATTAGCAGTTCCGATATGGTCAATTATTGGAGCAATTGCCTATTTCTTAGTACCGGTAAAAACAAAAAATCCATGGATGATTTTATTATTTTGTGTACTTACAAGCATTATAGGTTTTTATCCACCATATATCATTAGTTGCATATTTGCCGGGATTATAGCTATGTTGATTGCAAGAACAAAAGGGGTTGGCAATTATAAAGGATTAACAATTGGATATATGATATTTTGTGTTCTTGCCGGCTTTGGTGGAATGTATGTACCATTTCTTTTTTATGCAGATCAAACACTTAAATCTTATGAAAAAATGTTTGGGAGCGAATATTTAGGTACATTAACTAAAATTGTTTCTCCTATGACTACAGTAATGATGCTTATTCTAATAGCTATTTGCGGATTGATTGGAGCAGTGATTTCAAAGAAATTATTGAAGAAGCATTTTGAAAAAGCAGGAGTGATTTAATCAATCTTTGTTTGTGAGGGGGAAAAATGGATTAAATAATGGAGGTAATTGCTATGTATTATTTAGGGTCTGTTATTTATATAGAAAAAAACAATAGACCTTTTTGATACTGGTAATTACCATAAAAAATCAAATTTAAAATATAAGGAAAGAGCAAGTTTATTTCATTTCAGAGGACTTCTTATGCTTATGTGCAGAAGTCCTCCTTTTTTGTCTAAAAACGCAGACAAAAAAGAAATGGAGGAAATAAAATGCCAAAAGAATATTACCTTTATGTTAACGGACAAAGGGTTAAAGTCAGCGAGCAGATATATAAAGTCTACTGGCGAGAAAAAGAACACGAAAAGTATTTAGAGCAGGTGGACAAGAAAAACCACTTGCTCTTTTTTTCATCATTGGATCATGACGGACACTTTGTAGATAATATTGTCGATGAAAGTGTTGATGTAGAAAAGATTGTTGAAACACAGATGATGATTGAAGCAGTCAGAAATGCTATATCAAGACTCAATGCAGAAGAAAGAGATATTATTGAACGCTTGTATTTCAATGATGAAACGGTTCGTTCAGTGGCAAAGCTTAAAAGTATTACACATCCAGCCTTAATCAAAAGAAGAAACAAAATTCTTGAAAAGCTGAAAAAATTCATCGAAGAACTTTAAAACTTCGGTAACCAAAGGGGTCAAATTTTCCTTATGTAAAGTGAAGGGGAGTTTGACTTCCTTTACTTTTATAAGAGATATAGCCTATTTATGGCAAACAGGAAGATGTAAAGAAAATCCCTTTCAAATATTTGTTCTTTGACAACTGAATAGACCATGACGGGACTTTTAATTACTTAGTGAGCGTAAGGAATTTACGCCATGACTTTCCTGCTGAAGAAATTCGGTTTAAATGAATACTGTCAAAGACAAGGATAGAAGGAAACGAGCGATAAATAAATTTTCTTAAAGCAAAGAACGAGGATAACTTTGCGAGCGATGACCTAAGTAATGATAATGATACTTCTTTAGTGAAAACCGGCTCATCTTAACAGGGGCGGTGGTGAGATTCCAATGTTGCTTATCCTAAGCACCCGTTAATGTCATAAAACTTTAGATAAAATTATATGAGGAGGATTTAGAATGAATAATGAACTATTAAGATATAGCCTCCAATTATCTATGCTGTCTATGTTACTTTCTAAGCACTTGCTCAGTGATATTGAATATAAAAAGATAAAACTAAAGCTGATGAAAAAGTATAATATCTCCACAGAATTATATTTATAATGTTTTGCAAGTGTGGTATAATATAACTGCATAGAAAGATACAAAAAGGAGGCGGATGCAGTGAAGAAAGATGTAAAAGTTATTAAAGGTGATACCACACTAAAAAGAACTGCATCAGGCTGTGTTGAACGCTCAATAAAGAGAGTGGCAGCTTATTGCAGAGTTAGTACGGATACAGAAGATCAGATTAACAGCTATAATTCTCAGGTAGAACACTACACAGAATTTATACAGAAGAATAACGATTGGACTCTTGCCGGGATATATGCTGACGAAGCGATAACAGGAACACAGGTTGATCGAAGAATTGACTTTCAAAGGTTGATAAATGACTGTATGAATGGTGATATAGATATGATAATTACAAAGTCTATATCAAGATTTACGAGAAATACATTAGATACCTTAAAGTATGTAAGAAAGCTGAAAGAGTTTAATGTTGCGGTATTTTTTGAAGAAGAAAACATCAATACTTTAACGATGGATGGAGAGTTACTTTTAACTATTCTAAGTTCAGTTGCCCAGCAAGAAGTAGAAAATATTTCAGCCAATGTTAAAAAAGGCTTGAGAATGAAGATGGAAAGAGGAGAAATGGTTGGGTTTCAAGGTTGCTTGGGTTATGACTATGATCCGGAAACTAAGAGTATTTCCATAAATGAAAAAGAAGCTGAGATTGTACGATATATTTTCAGAAGATACCTTGAGGGTGTTGGCGGAATGGTTATTTCCAGAGAGCTTGAAGAACAAGGTTATTTATCGCCAAGAGGATATAAGAAATGGACTGAAACTACGGTTTTGGGAATTATTAAGAATGAAAAATACAAGGGCGATCTTCTGATGGGTAAAACATTCACTGTTGATCCTATTTCAAAAAGAAGATTGGATAACTTTGGGGAACAAGATAAATTCTACATTGAAAACCATCATGAGCCTATTATTTCAGAAGAAGATTTTGAAAAGGCTCAGGGAATTAGGTTAAGAAGGGCGAAGAATAGAAATACAGTTGCTAATAATGGTGGTAAAAGAGAAAAGTATTCAAGGAAATATGCTTTCAGCAGTATGCTGGAATGCGGCTTTTGCGGTCATATGCTTTCAAGAAGAAATTGGCACTCAAGTTCTGAATACAAGAAAGTAATTTGGCAATGCGTTAATGCTACTAAAAACGGAAAGAAGTATTGTCCACACAGCAAAGGCATTGAGGAAGAAGCTATAGAAAAAGCATTTATGGAAAGCTATCGTCAGGTATGCCACAACAATGTGGAAATTACAAATGAATTCTTAAAAACTGCGGAAGAAGAACTGAAAGATAATAGCTTAGCAAAGGACTTGAAGAAAATTAGTAATCAACTTGATAAAATACTGAAGAAAGAAAAAGATCTTGTTGAATTAAGGCTTAATGAATCAATCAGTATGGACATATATCAAGAGAAATATAATGAAATATCTATAAGTAAGGAAAAATTGCTTGAAGAAAAAAGAGCGTTAGAGATAACTTTGACCGATGAAAAAGCATTAAAGAAAAGACTTGAGGGATTTAAGAAGCTGTTAGAGTCAAATAAATATCTTGAAGAATTTGATAGAACTGTATTTGAAAGTATAGTAGAAAAAATTATAATTGGCGGGACAAACGCTGATGGGGAAATTGATCCTGCAATGATTACTATCATATACAAGACAGGAAAAAAAGACTCTCAAGATGGACGATTATTCAAGAGTAGAAGAAAAAATGCAAAAGCTGCTGAGGAAAATGACGGCAATAAATTGTATCCTCAATCAAGCAACGAGGTTAATAAATTGTATTCCTATACAATAGACAACACTGCCGTCAGTAGCGGCGGGGTGTGGAGAATGAGAGGAAAATTGCCGAAGTTCTATGAAAGGTACGGTTTAAAAAAAGAAAATGAAGTCATATTGATGGGGAGAGAATTGAAATGACGGTATATGAATATGGAAATCCTGCGGCAGAAATAGTACTTATCCAGCCTGTGGATGAACAGGATTTGTCTGTTATTGAGAATGAAGTAAATGAGATAAAGCGGCTTTCAAAGCCGAATTTTTACCTCCTTGCAATCAAGATAGACAAGTGGAACGACCAGCTGTCTCCGTGGCCGGCACCTGCACTGTTTGGTAAGGATAACTTCGGAGAAGGTGCGAAGGATACACTTGAAGAAATACTGAGCCTTTGTGCTGACAAAGATAAAACATATATCATCGGTGGGTATTCGCTTGCAGGGCTTTTCGCACTATGGGCAGCTTATCAGACGGATGTATTTCATGCGGTGGCAGCGGCGTCACCATCCATCTGGTTTCTGGGTTTTGTTGATTACATGAAGAACAGCGAAATAAAGGCGGACAAGATTTATTTGAGCCTGGGAGATAAAGAGGAAAAAACACGTAATCCTGTCATGGCGTCTGTCGGAGATTGTATTCGCGAGGCAAACGTGCTGCTTCAGGAGAAAGGGATAACTACGGTGCTTGAGTGGAATCAAGGTAATCATTTTAAGGACTCTGATATCAGGACAGCAAAAGCATTTGCATGGGTTCTGAATCTGGATAATTCACAGGACGGAAAAGCCAATTAGTGTAAATAATATTACAAAGGAGAACACAATGGAAGTTTTAGTGGCTGAGGAGGGGATTCCTCAAAGCATCGGATGTGAAGGGGCAAGGATTGTATATTATGGGAGTGAGATAGAGTTTCATTATGAAACAGTGCCGCCGCATGGAGATGAAATTTTTTCGGGCAAATTGCCGTTGTTAGATATTAAACTTCCATTTTGGATGTATGGGAGAAATCTGATATTTTTAGATGCGTATTATTTATTGGCGGAAACGGTAAAGAAAGATACTTGGGATCCGATAACCAGCATGCTTATCAATATTCATACAGGAAAATATGCAAGTTTGGAACACTGGTACAACAACATATCGGTTAAGGAAAAAGAAGTTGAACTAAAAAACGATTATGATGGAAAATCTATGGTTTTAAAAGATGTTAACGGCCTTAAGTGGGTTTAGAAAACTCGTAGGAGATTTATCCGGTATCTTGTGGAGCATGGCGCAAAGGTAAATGCTGTCAATGAAGCAAAGACAGAGGCATTTGAACAGGCTTTATATGGGGAAAAATATGAGAACCTGCCGATTATCCATGAATTAGGTCATACAGTCGAAAAATACGGTGGACAGGCATTTCGCAGTGCAGTTTCGGACAGAAATTATAAAGTACTTGATTTCTTTATAAAGAACGGAGTTGATATTAACTCAATTTTCTGCAAAGCGCTGAATTGCATTTTGAGCTTAAAGACTGTGATTTTAAATGGATAGAGTTTTTCTCTTTGATCAATACGGTTCCGATTAAAAAAGGCAGACAAAAAATTCTGCGGCTATCCAAACTGACGGGAGATTATGACCATATCTATATTATCTGGAATCCTAAGACAAAGAAGGTAGCTTTCTATGATATAGAGCATGAAGAGATGAAAGACATTTGTGGTTTTGAGGAATTTATAAAGGATATGTCATTATATATGCAAAAAATAATAGAAGGAGAGCTTTAACGAATATAGTAAAAAAGCACAGTTTAGTTCCCTAAAATTAAGCTGAAATATGGTAGAATAAATATAGGAGATGTTAAGACGATGAAAGATAATAGATTATTTAGGATACTATATTACATTTTAGAAAGGGGAAAAGTTACAGCAAGTGAACTGGCCGATAAATTTGAGGTATCGGTCAGAACAATTTATCGAGATATTGACTCTATCAGCAGTGCCGGTATTCCCATTTATGCCACACAAGGAAAGGGCGGCGGAATAGAAATTGCCGAAGATTTTGTGCTGAGTAAATCACTGCTGTCTAAAAATGAGAAACAAAGGATTATGTCGGCTCTTCAAGGATTAGATCATACGGCAATACAACATGAGAATGAGCTTCTAACAAAACTTTCCGCACTCTTTAAAATGAAAAATACCAGTTGGATAGAAGTTGACTTTAATAATTGGCAAAATAACAAGAGGTATGAAAAAGTATTTAATGATATTAAGTCAGCGATTTTAAATAAAAATATTATCTCGTTTTCATACTTTAGCAGCAATGAAGAAGAAACGAATAGAAGCGTTAAACCTGTCAGACTGCTCTTTAAGAGTCAGGACTGGTATCTATATGCCTTGTGTTTGCTTAGACATGATTTCAGATATTTCAAATTATCTCGGATAAAGAATTTGGAAATCTCTGCTGAAAAGTTTGAAGACAGCTTTGAGAATATGATACTGAAAAAAGAAATGTCACATGAGAATACAGTGCATATAAAAGTTAAGTTTGATCGTAAAGTTGCTTTCAGAGTATATGATGAATTAAACGGAGAAATTACAGAAGATAATGACGGAAATTTATATACTGAAATAGAAATACCGAATGACTATAACTTATATAATTATATTTTTTCATTTGGAGATGGTGTAGAAGTATTGGAACCTGAAGAAGTTAGAATGCAAATTAAAAAAACGATAAATAAAATGTCAGAAAAATATATAACTTGACAAATGGTGTCAAGTATTATGAGGTATCATTATCTTAAATAAAGATAAGGAGTAAAATATTATGCCAAGACCAACGACAAAAAGCGATTTAATGACTGCTGCCAAGGAAAACTATGAAAAGTTAGATTTACTTATTTCAAAGATGACTGAGGAAGAGTTAAATACACCCTTTGATTTTTCAAAAGATGAAAAGAAAAAAGAAGCCCATTGGAAAAGAGATAAGAATCTAAGAGATGTTTTAATCCATCTCTATGAATGGCATCAGCTTATTTTGAATTGGGTACATTCCAATCAAAACGGAGAAGAAAAACCATTTTTGCCTGAACCATATAATTGGAAAACGTATGGGGATATGAATGTGGAATTCTGGAAGAAACATCAAAAAACTTCTCTTGCAGATGCTGCGGATATGTTGAATAAATCTCATAAAGATGTTTTAGAGCTGGCTGAAAAATTTACAAGTGAAGAATTGTTCTCTAAAGGTGTCTATAAATGGACAGGGGGCAGTACACTTGGTTCCTATTTTGTAAGTGCTACCGCAAGCCATTATGATTGGGCGATGAAAAAATTAAAGGCTCATCAGAAAAATTGTAAATCAAAATAGTCGGAATAGGATAGTAAAGGGCATTTTACAAAAGTAAAAGGAATATTGTCTGCAAAGAATGGAATGAATCATACTTCCTCAAACCAAGCCGCTCATTAGGCCTGATTTGAGGAAGTATTTATCGTTTCTATAATTTCCAGTTAGCGGCTCGTTCTCTTGCCTTGATGAATGCGGAATAAATTCCTTCCTCGTGGATCAAATCGTTATGTTTTCCCTCTTGCACCAATTTACCGTCATCAATCACTAAGATTTGATCGGCTTGTCTTACGGTAGAAAGTCTGTGCGCTATGGAAATCACCGTATGCCCTTTGGATAATTCTTCGATCGCTGCCAAAATCTCATATTCATTTTCAGGGTCAACCGAACTGGTTGCTTCATCTAAAAGAATAATCGGTGCATTTTTAAGCAGCGCTCTGGCAATGGAAACCCTTTGCTTTTCTCCGCCGGAGAGGGAGCTTCCGCCTTCGCCCACCATAGTGTTATAGCCATCGGGAAGTTCCATAATAAAGTTATGGCAGCGTGCTTTTTTAGCAGCTTCTACCACTTCTTCGTGGCTAGCCTGAGGATTGGCAAAGCGGATATTGTTTTCGACAGTATCCTGAAAAAGATACACATCTTGGAAAACAAGAGAAAGATTTTTAAGCAGATTTTCGACTGTATAGTCCCGGATATCGTTATTTCCCAATCGGATTGCGCCGCTGTCAATATCATAAAAACGGGAGATTAAATTGATAATTGTAGTTTTTCCGGAACCGGACGGCCCTACGATAGCTGTCTTTGAGCCCTGAGGAATCGTAAATGAAATATCTTTTAAGACCGGATTTCTTTGGTCATAGCTAAAACTTACCTGATCAAATACAATGTCCTGATTTGCCGCAACGCTTAAAGTACCATCGCTGATTTCCGGAATATCTAAAACCTCATCTAAATACTGCATATTGGCGGGGTTTTTAACCATCAGTATGGACGCATTTTCCAGTTGTTTCAAACCGCCAAAAATCATAAAGCCCGCTGCCGAAACGGTGAGTGCTTGCGGCAATAAGACTTCTCCCTTAGTATAAAGATAACAAGAAAATAGGGTGACAAGCAAACTGGAAAGATTGATAATGGTCGAAAAAATTCTTGAACAAATAACAAAAACAATTTCGAAATGGACTTGAGAAAGTCGAAGCTCCTCGGAAGCATTTTTCAAATTAGAATGGATTTCTTCGACCACCCCTGCATCAGCCGACGGAAAACTGCGAAGCACAGGAATACCGCAAATACTGTCAATAAGGGCATCGCTCACCTTAGTAATGGCAGCGTGTTCACGGATGACCTCTTTCTTGGCCAGATTTACCATAAGGAATACGCAAAGCCAAATAAGAATTAAGCAAATCAGGGTTAGAAGTCCGATTTTAGCATTTACGCCAAACATACCAATTAAGAGGAAAAAGGATATGGAAACACCGGAAATAGTAAAATCAATACTCATGGAAGAATAGTTTTCAAGGCTTTTCATCACATTGGTAAATGCAGCCATAATTCTTGAAAGGCTCTGTTCGGCAAAATAGCCCATAGGCGCTTTTTTTAGCTTTTCGCCGACGGTCAGTCGGTAATCCTTAAAAATACCAAAGAAAACGCCGTCGCTGAGACCGCTTTTGGCCCAACCCGTCAGAAAATTAAAAAGGAAGGAAGCAAACAGCACTCCGAAAATTGTCCAAATATGACGATTAGTCGTTTCGCCCATCCAACCAAATGCCAGAAAGAGTGCAAAAAAACCAAATAAAACCGAAGCATTTTGCAGAAAAATAAAGAACATTCCCGCTTTAAGACGGTTTTTATACTGTCCGGCTAATTTAAAAGATAATTTAATAAATTCCATATCTTATTCCTCCCCTAAATATTGTTTCCAAAGATTGGCATAGAGCGGTTCTTTCATCAGCTCATCATGGTTGCCTTTGGCTATAATTCGGCCCTTATCAATTAGGATAATCTGATGCGCCTGCTTAATGGTATTCAGCCGATGAGCAACAATCACCAGATTTTTCCCTTTGACAAGATGAGAGATCGCTTCTTGAATGAGAGCTTCATTTTCCGGGTCGGCATAAGCGGTTGCCTCATCTAAAATAATGGTGGAAGCCGGTTTTAAAATGGCTCTGGCAAGGGTGATACGCTGGCGTTCGCCACCCGACATTGCGCCGCCCGCTTCGCCTGCCTTAGTGTTATATCCCTCAGGAAGCGCCATAATAAACTCATGACAATGAGCAGCTTTGGCGGCTTTTATGATTTCATCGTCCGTTGCGTTTGGCTTGCCAAGACGAATATTATCCCTGATGCTGACATCGAACAGGAAGTTATCTTGAGAAACGAAAGAAATCTCTTCCGCAAGCTGTTTAAATGAAATATCCTTTGTTTCCACACCGCCAAGAGAAATTGAGCCCGATGACTGATCCCAAAAACCGGCTAAAAGTTTTGCGATGGTTGATTTTCCCCCGCCGGAAGGACCGACAAGGGCAGTTACCTGACCGGGTGTGGTCTCAAAAGAGATATTATGCAGTACCTCTTTCCCGTCATGATAGGAAAAACTTACGTTCTCAAATCGGATGCCCTGATTAGCGCAGACAGCCGCTCTATTTTCTGCATCCGGGCGTTTTTGAGCAGGCATATCAAGCAATTCTTTTATAGGCACCCAGTTTTTGGAAGCCATCTGAAAGAGTTCAAAACTCATTATGATTGCAAAAGCCTGCGGCAGTATGGAAATAGGCAGGATAAGGCATAAGAGCAGAGTTTCCATATTTATTTGCCCCTGTCCGTAAAAATAAAAAGCTAAGGGCATACTTACCAGCTGCGGTGTCATCATCGCGGCCGTCATCAAGGCCTTGCCTAACCAGCTTTGTTTCCACCACTTCATGGTAGAAAAATGATAGAACTTCACTGCATCGGCAAATTTTCCGTAAGAAATCTTATCTTGGGCAAAGGCTTTAATAACCGGGATTCCTCGAACATATTCCGCGCTTCTGTCGGCTACATTGGCATAACTTGACAGCCAGACCGCCATCCTGGGGCGATATTTATACATCATCGTCGCCATACCGATAATGGCAATAGGCAGGGGGGCAAAAATTGCTAAGCCGATGCGCCAATCCAAAAAGACTAAAATGATGATGCAAAGTACCGGATGCAGCAGACGGCTCGGCAGCTCCGGCATGAGATGAGCCACCCAATCCTCCATATCTGCCACTCGCTCCAGAATAATCACCTTAATCTTGCCGACAGGATTATCCACCAAGTACCCCATTGGAATTACTTTCAATTTTTCAAATAGGGTCTGTCTGAGTTTTGCCAGGATAGCAAAGGATGTTTTATGCGAAATGATGGTGCTGAAACCGGTAAATATAAAATAAAGCAATAACGAACCCATCGCCCAAAAAGCATATTTCAAAAGTTCATCAAAACCGGTCGGATTGCTCCCGGCTTGTTTTATAAGCCAACCGGCAGCATAAGCACTAAAGAAATAGGTAGCGAAACTAAAAATCTCTCCGGCACAAGCCAGAATAATGGAAAGACGCATCCTCGCCTTGTACTCCGGAGCAACACTCATCAGCTCCCGGCTTAAACCGCTCATACTGATTTGGTCTTGCTTCTCACTTTGCTGCACCTCATTCTTAATCCGTCGCATGATCTCATCGGGAACGTCCAGATTTAAGCTTTCGACCTCCCTGATTAAGTCTTCGGTTTGCTTGAGCTGCTTACTATCCGAAGCAGCAAGCAATTCATCAAAATCACTTTTTTTGTTATTCATAGCAATGACTCCTTTTGTTAGTTTATACTAACTCATCAGCCGCAAGTCCGCCGTGGCCGGTGCTTTTAAATGCTGCTTGCGGAAATGCTTTTCTGTGAGTTAGTGCATACGAACATTATAACACTTCGGGTCGGAAATCTCAAGAAAACAACGTAATTTTTGAGCAGACTTAATTAGCGATAGACGAAACCTCATATCTTGTGTTATCGGTGAGTGCTATTGACAGGATGTTTATGATTTGGCATACTCTGAACTGAATTGTATTCTGCCATAAAATAATTTCAAAGTTTAATAACGGTGATTGGGTTTAACAATTTAAAACATCCAAAACAAGGAGGGGAAAATTTAATTGACAAATTGTCAGTTGAGTGATATCCTATAAAATAGGAGGGGTAAAATGCGAGATGTGAAAGAACCGGAAATACGACGTGCGGAGATTATGGATGCTGCAATGCGGCTCTTTGTGGAGCAAGGTTATACTAATACAACAACTCAGGATATAGTTGATAAAGTAAATATATCAAGAGGCTTGTTATACTATCACTTTAAGAATAAAGAAGATATCTTATATTGTCTTGTGGAACAATATTCAGATAAACTATTGAAAGATATTCAGGCTATTGTTTATGAGGAGGATAAAACTGCCATTGAAAAAATCAGAGCCTTTATAGATGCCACAATGATATCTTCGGAAAATATTTCGGCAGAGGGTACAGAGTTGCAAAAGACCGTTGATCTTGAGGAAAATAGATATATGATAGATAAGTTATCCCATAAGCTGATTGAAAAACTGACAATATATTTTGAGAGGATAATAAATCAAGGAATATCAGAAAAAGTTTTTTTTGTAAAATATCCACTAGAGACAGCGGAATTTCTTATGACAGCGTATGTTTTTGTTTCAAATAACATAAGTATAAGATATTCCGAAAAAGAACCTGTTAATGATTACTTAAACGCATTTAAGATAATGCTTGAACAAAGCTTAAATACAAAAAAACTCTTTAGTAATTAAAAAAGAATAGAATGTTTGTAAGGACAATAATGCGCCGATAGCTGCTGCACAAGCTATCGGTATTATTTCAAAGCACGACTGACAAATTGTCAATGGAGGGAAAAGCATGTTAGAGATAAATAATTTTAGTAAATTTTATGGGGACAAAAAGGTCGTTGATAACCTATTCATTTCAGTGCAGTCTGGAGATATTTATGGTTTTATTGGAGCAAATGGTGCTGGAAAAACTACAACAATAAAAGCAGTAGTCGGTATTCATGATTTTGAAAATGGAAGTATAACGATTGACGGACATTCCATTAAAGAAGAACCTGTTATTTGCAAAAAAATGATGGCATACATTCCAGATAATCCAGACTTATATGAGCATATGACGGGATTTCAGTACGTCAATTTTATTGCAGATTTATTTGAAATTTCTACTGCAATACGAAGAGAAAGAATTCAAAGATATAGCGATTTATTTGAAATGACTGAGCATCTTTCAGGGATGATATCTTCGTATTCACATGGTATGAAGCAACGAACAGCGATTATTTCTGCACTGGTGCATTCTCCAAAGTTACTAATTTTAGATGAACCTTTTGTAGGACTTGATCCGAAAGCGGCTTTTCTACTAAAGAAAATAATGCACGAATGCGTATCAGATGGAGGGGCTATATTCTTTTCAACACATGTTTTGGATGTTGCAGAAAAATTATGTAATAAAATTGCAATTATAAAAAATGGAAAGTTAATCGCAAGCGGAAATACAAAAGAAATCAAGGGTAATAAAACTTTGGAAACTTTTTTCATGGAGGTGCAAGATAATGAGCAAAATTTGGATACTAATTAAAGCTCAATTGATCAATTTTTTTCCAATCAACGAAATGAAAGAGCCGGGAAATAAAAAACAAAGTTCTATTGTTATTGCAAGTTTTGGAATAATAACTCTTGCTATATTTTTCTGTGTCTATAATATTATGACAGCTAAAACACTGGTACAAGTGGGACAGCAGGAATTGATACCAGCTTATATGGTTGCGGTATCAAGCTTTTCAATATTATTTTTGACAACAGTTTATTCTAATGGGATTTTATTCGGCAGCCGTGATATGGAAACTCTTTTATCTTTGCCTTTAAAAAGTTCAGATATTATAAGTAGCAAGTTTATGTTTATGTATTTATTGAACTTTTTAATAGGATTGATATTTATGCTTCCGGGAGGAATTGTTTGGGGGCTAAATGGAGGCTTAAACGCATTACAAATCATACTGTTTTTTGTTTCCATAATATTTGTTCCATTGATGCCTATGTGCATAGCAGCGTGTATGGGAATCATTATTGTTGTTGTTTCGTCTTTTTTTAAAAGGAGAAATGTTATTGCTCTAATTGTTTCATTTGCGATGATAGGTATCATTGGATATATTGCGGTGTCAGCTATGAAATCAGGTAATGAAGACAGCATTGGGATTATGCTGGCTAAGCAGATTACTGGCTTGTACCCTATATCCGGGTTATTCATGCAACACCAAAATTTCCCAATGTACATTGGAGTGGGAATATTTATTGTTCTATCAGTAGTGATTTTTTATATATTTGTAAAAATTGTTTCGTTGAAGTATGGATTGCTTAATTATCTTTCAATAACAAGATCAAGATACTATGATACCAAAAATTCAAATATTAGAAAATCGATATTTTTAGCCTTGTATAAAAAAGAAATGGGACGCTTTTTAAGCTCGTACATGGCGGTCTTGAATGCAGGCCTTGGTGTAATACTTTTATGTGTTTTTAGTATATTTTTGTTTTTTAATTCTGTAGAACAAATAGGAGAGTCTTCAGGAATCGAAAATATAAATGAATATCTCTCAAATTTTGCTCCATTATTTATTGCATCCATGCTCTCACTCAGTTGCCCGGCAGCTTCAGCGATATCTTTAGAAGGAAAAAACATTTGGATTTTGCAAAGCTCTCCTGTTAAGGTAAAAATGATCTTAAATTCCAAGATAGCTGTAAACCTTACGCTTCATTTGATTGGGTATATGATTTCCATATTTGCATTTACTCTAAAACTTGATATGAACTTTATTCAAATTATTAACCTAATAATTGTTCCTATATGCTATTCGATTTTTATAACAGTGATAGGAATTTCCCTAAATAAAAAGTATCCTAACTATGAATGGGAAAGCGAGATGATGGTAGTAAAACAGAGCATGCCGGTTATTGTGTCTGGACTTGTCGGGATAATTGCACTCATTACACCAATTCTTCTTAATTGGTTTTTAAGCCTTCCGATAACACCTGTTTTGCAGATAATATCAGTTGCTTTACTTGTTATTTCAAGCGGAGTTTATATAAAAGTGAGCAAGTTGAATTTTATTTAGTTCAAGGAGGGAAAATGGTATGAAAGATGGATTGTTAAAAGATGTTTTGGTGTTGATGTTAATGATTGTTGTAATATTTATTATTTGCATATTTCTCCCAGAGAAAATTCCTGTTCATTTCAATACAAAAGGAGTCTCTGATATGTTTGCTAATAAATATTATCTTCTGCTTGCTACGGTTATTCCGTATTCTGCTTATTGGAAATTGATACGAGGAAGGAAAAATAAAAAGGTTAAGTGAATATGTATCCATATTTACAAATTGCGTCTGTGATAAGAGCAACTGTTTTAAGAGGCGATTATGTACCAGGACAACAGATACCTTCTATAAGGATTTTAGCAGAGAGGGAGGAATGTAATCCTGCAACCGTTCAAAAAGCATTAAAAACTCTTGAGAAACAGGGATTGATTGTTTGCCGTGGAAGTAAAGGGTATTTTGTTATTGAAAGTGAGCAGAAAATAATCGAGTTAAGAAATCAGGATTTGAACAAACTAACAAAAATATTGTTGGAAAAACTATATGAGTTAGGATTTTCGGATGCTGAGATTGTCAAATTGTTTGAAGAAATCAAGACTTAAAATTATTAAAAAAGGAGATGGTCATACAAATAAAATAGGGTCTGCCGGTATAGCAAAGGATATTTTATGCGAAAGGATGGTATTGAAGCCGGCAAATATAAAATAAAGCAGTAACGGGCCCATTGTCAGTTCCCGATAACTCTGATAAGCTCCGATGCCATCCGTGCCGGCTGAAGAGCCGCCAGCCCGCCGTGGCCGATGTTTTTAAATATTTTAAATGTTGTTTGCGGAAAATGCCTTTTTATGTACTTGATATCCCATTTTCTGCTTTTTATCTCTAATTCCGAATACCAATATTCTATATTTTGGCAATCTATTCGAATTCTTTGGGGCATCCTATAATTGTTACAAGATTCAAAAGTACGCCAGATGGTTTTTGGACTCATGAATTGAAGAACCTTATTAATATACTTCAAATCATCGTTTGAGCATTCATCAGTAGAAAATGCTCTCTGCAAAAGTTTTATCCCGCCAAGCTTTCCCATATAAATCATGAGAAAATCCCGGATGGCGATAAACCTCGTCACAATCCAAGGCAGCTGATAGGGGGTAATACCGCCATCAATGACGGCAGCCTTGACTTTTATCCGGTTATCCGCAAGGAAGCGGGCCACGACCGAACCGCCCATAGAGCAGCCATAAATACAGGAAATAGTTTGATACTGATGGGCAAGCAGCCAGTCAGCAAGTTCCGCGGCAATTTCCTCCACACTGGTAAAGTCTCCGGGCTGCTCTAAATCATAGCCGGGGAGAGCCGGAATGATCAGATGAAACTCTGTCTGCATCATAGGCACAATATAATTGAAATAATCCCACATAACCACTGATGGATGAATGAAGACAATTATTCATTTGTTTTCCTGTCCGAATTCATGAATCGTCATGTCCGCTCCACCGTTTCTTGTCGCTTCCTGCCGGAAATCTGCGGCCGGCAGAGCTTGACTTTCCGGCAATGCTCGGCATATTCATCGCCGGATTCATGGGCCGGTTATTTTTCCTTGAGTGCTTAATAAGTACTGATCTGCGAGTTAGTCTATACTAACATTATAGCACTTCGGGTCGGAAATCTCAAGAAAACATCGTAATTTTGAAGCGGACTTAATTAGCGATAGACGAAAGTTCCTATTTTGTGTTATACTTTCTGTGCGGGAATCTCCTTAGTTAGTTAGTTTTTGTGTGGTAACTTAAATATAACACAGACCAGAGGTTTCCGCATGATTTAGTGATGTAACAGATGTATTGTAATGCTGCAAGAAGCATCCGAACAGAAATGATGAAACGAGTAAAAATACCGTTAGAGTAAAGGAGATATACGATCATGAACAAAAAAGCAGATAATGTAATTATTGGATTTGGAAAAGCAGGCAAAACATTGGCTAATTATTTAGGAAACAAGGGAGAAAAAACGATATTAGTAGAAAAATCTCCGGTCATGTATGGAGGTACCTGTATTAATGTTGGCTGCATTCCCTCTAAATTTCTGGCAACTTGCGCCGATCAGAGAAGTTTAAGCGAGAGCAGCGACGCAGAGTACTATAAAAATGCGGTCATAAATAAGAAGGGACTGATAGCGAAGTTAAATAAGGCAAATTATGACAAGCTTGCAGGCAATAAGAATGTAGAAGTTATTGACGGACTGGCGTCATTTAAAGATGATCATACAATCAAGATACAAACCGATAGAGAAGAGTATGAAGTTTATGCGGAACGAGTATTTATTAATACCGGGGCAAGACCTTTTATTCCTGAGATTGAAGGATTACAAGTCGGAAAGAGGATTCATACAAGTGAAACGCTGATGGATTTAGAAGAATTTCCACAGACTTTGACTATTCTGGGCAGCGGATTTATCGGGCTTGAATTTGCGGCCAGCTATGCCAAATTTGGTGCCAAAGTAACAATTATTGATAAAGGCGATAAATTACTGCCAAGAGAAGATGATGATGTGGCAAAAGAAGTGTTTGCATCCTATCAGGCATTAGGAGTGGATTTCATCTTTAATGCAGAAATTAATCAGGTAGAACAAGATGAAAATGCAGTGAAAATATCCTATTCGGCAAATGGAGAAAAAGGTCAGATCAGCTCGGCTGCATTTTTAGTTGCTGCCGGCAGAAAAGCAAATATTGAAGATTTAAATTTAGCGAATGCCGGTGTAGATATCTCTGACAGAGGTTTTATTCAGGTAAACAAGCATTTACAAACAAATAAAGCTCATATTTTTGCAATGGGAGATGTCAATGGCGGCCCGCAATTTACTTATGTGTCTTTGGATGATTATCGCATTGTGAAAAGCTATCTGGAAGATCAGGGTACTTATTCCAGAGATGACAGACAAACAATAGCTTTCTCCGCCTTTTTGCATCCGACCTTCTCAAAAGCAGGGCTAAGTGAAAAAGACGCAATAGCCAAGGGCTATAATATTAAAACGGCATCATTGCCGGTAACTGCAATTCCGAAAGCAAAAATTCTCGGAAACCAGACAGGTATCTACAAAGCAGTTGTGGATGCGGATAGCAATCAAATCTTAGGTGTAGTTTTGTTTGCAGAAGAATCCCACGAAGTTATTAATATTGTTGTCTCGGCAATGATGATGAAACAGCCGTATACAATGCTGGCAAATCAGATTTTTACTCATCCGACAATGTCAGAAGCATTGAATGATTTATTTGGGCTAATAAAGTAAGAGTTTTCCCCTGCAAATGATTTTGACTGAAATCGACAGTGGAGTTAATGGCAGAGGGATTAAGAGATAATGGCGAAGAAAAGGGAGTGGTTTATATGGGGAAAAGTGAAGATAAAATTGAAATAATGCGAAAGTATTTATCAAAAATGAGTAATGGTTTTGCTTACCATATTACGGGAGATATTCCATCAAAGAAGATGGATCATGCTATTAAAAAGTTTGCTAATGGGTTAGATAAAACTACAGTTATTGGTTTTTACGATACAAGCCTTGGGGGCACAGGAAAGATCGGTTATATCTTTACAGATACTAAAATATATTATCTTCAGACATTGGGAAAACCGGGCAAACTCTGGTACGACGATGTTGAGTTTGTTGAGATTATCAAGTCTGGGGAAAAAGACTGTGATCATAAAATAAAAATCTATTTTTATGATGGTTCTACAATCACATGGACTGACAATTTGATTAATAAGACACCGCTTTGTGAGTTTCTGCATGAAATGATTGAGTATGAAAAGAATGCTTCAAGTCATGTGGATGCAACTGTAAAATATGGCGAGTACATTAGTGCAGGTGCCGTTGCGGGTGGTATTGCTGCAGGTGCATACGGCCAAGTGAATAAGCTATATGATGAAGAAAAGTTCCATGCCCAGCAGGGTCACGGATTTGCAGCAGAGCGTGCTAATACAATGTATGACAAGCTAACTGGTCATGATGCCAAAATAGTTGGTGATGACAATGTAAAAAATGGTGCGGACCGCATCGTTGATGGTGTGATGATTCAGTCAAAGTATTGTCAGTCAGGAAAAGCCTGTATTAATGAATGCTTTGATCAAGCGGGACAGTTTAGGTACATGGTTGATGGCAAGCCTATGCAAATTGAGGTTCCATCGGATAAATTTGATGCGGCTGTTCAAGTGATGGAAGAAAAGATTCGTGAGGGAAAAGTGCCAGGGGTTACAGATTCCAACGAGGCTAAGAATATAGTTAGGAAGGGTCATTTTACATATGAACAAGCCAAAAATATAGCAAAGGCGGGAACGGTTGAATCGTTAACATATGATGCAGTAAATGGTGTGATAATAGCCTCTTCGGCATTTGGCGTTACAGCAGTAATCACATTAGCTGCCAATTTGTGGAATGGTGAAAATTTTGATGTGTCATTAAAATTGGCCACATATTCTGGGTTAAAGGTAGGTGGAACGGCGTTTGTTACAACCATACTTGCAAGTCAGTTGTCGAAAGCCGGATTAAACAGTGCCTTGGTAGGAAGCTCAGAGGCCATTGTTGCCGTCATGGGGCCTAAGGCATCAGCAGTTCTAATAAATGCATTTAGAAGTGGCAGCAACATTTATGGTGCTGCGGCTATGAAAAGTGCAGCCAAGTTGTTACGTGGAAATGCTATAACAGCGGGTGTGACGGTTGTTATACTTTCATCATTTGATATTGTAAATATATTTAGAGGGAGAATATCGGGAAAGCAGTTGTTTAAGAATTTAGCAAATACAGCGACTACGGTTGCGGGAGGCACTGGAGGATGGATTGGTGGTGCGGCAATTGGTTCTGTAATTATGCCGGGCGTGGGAACTGTTGTCGGTGGCTTAGTCGGTTCTATTGTAGCCGGAACTGCAGCCGGAAAGGCTACAGATGTTATTCTTGGCAATTTGATCGAGGATGATGCTGATGAAATGGTAAAAATAATCCAAGATGAATTCGAAGGATTGGCTCAAGATTATTTATTGAACCAGAAGGAGGCTGAAAAGTCAGTAGATAAGCTTGGAGAAAAACTAGACGGGAAACTGCTAAAAGATATGTTTGCGAGCGAGGATAAAAAGAAGTTTGCAAGAGAAATGCTTGTGCCTATTATTGAAAACGAAACGAAAAAGCGTAAACACGTTGGCGTTGTAAGCGATGAGCAGATGGCTATAAGTTTAAAAGAAGTATTGGAAAGCATAGCGGATAATTATGAGGGTACAGATAGTGCTGTTCTTGCATAGGAGACCTTATGAAAAAGGCGGAAATTGTTGCAAAGATTAATGAGTTTATACCGGTAAAAGAAAAACAGATTGTTGAAAAAAGTGTTGATGTAAATGGTCTTTCATTTGTTAACTTAAGAAATCGCTTGATTGGACTTGGCAAAATCCTAGAAGAGAATTTGGATAATAATTATTATGTGGTTAATATTCCGGCCGGGTTTGCAAACAAAAACGCGGCTGTTATATTGATAATATGGAGCGCTGAGAAACTTTCTCTGTTTGCGTATTCGAAGGAGGGACTAATCAATCAACATACTGTAGATGAGGCAATTGAAAAAGTAATAATTGAATTATTCAGAAAAAAACGCTAAACTAACCCCCAAAATGTGCCGATAAAAAGACTGGTGTTTTGAGTTGAAACATCTTATTATCTGGTAGAGGAAGGGGAGTTTTTATGCGGCTATCATTGAAGAAAAAAATCATTTTGTTGTTTTTGCTGGCAATGATACTGACAGTGGCTTTTTTCGCATTCTATTTTTACTATTCAACAAGAGACCTGCTGTCGGAGTCAGAGCACAATTTGGAGGTAATTGTCACCAATTCGATTGAACAGGAGATTGAAGATAACTTAGATTATACGGAAGCAAATGTACGGGCGATTGTTGACAACCAAAAGGTGCAGGAACTCTTTGCCAAACGCGATCGCGAGGGACTTTACGAGTATCTGCTTCCGACCTATGGGAGTATGAAGGCGCAGTTTCCGCAGGCGCATTTTCACCTTCCGGATTCGACATCCTTTCTCCGCCTGAATAAACCCGAAAAGTTTGGGGACAGTTTGAAGGAGTTTCGGTTTACGGTGAACGAGGCAAATCGCTCCCGGAAGACGGTCAAGGGAATTGAAGCCGGAGTCTCGGGCTTCGGTTTTCGGGTGGTCATGCCGGTTTTCTATGAGGGAACGCATATCGGCAGTTTTGAATTTGGACGGGAAATTGAGCATGATTTCCTGGAAACATTGAAAGAGTCTTATCACGGAGATTTTGCCCTGTATAAATTGGATGAAAAGGGGAGTACTTTCATCTCATCGACGGTGTCAGATCAGGAAGTCGAGTTCCCTTATCCGGAACGGCTTGGAGAGCTCCGAAGCGGGGAGTCGTTCTTTGTAACATCGGATGACAAAAACTACAATTATTATTTTCTGCCGCTGAAGTCGTATGACGGCAAGACTTTAGGATTTTTGCAGTTTATGGATGACCGGACGGAGATTGTGGCCCGGGAGAAGAAGATCTTCCGAAATCTTTGGCTGGTGGTAATCCTGATGCTCGTAATCATTCCGGCGTTGACAACGGTTTTCCTGACCAAGGCGTTTCGCCCGCTCCATGCCCTGGTGTCGGATGCGGAAGTAATTGCCCGCGGAGACTTTACCAAGAGTTTTGCGACGGATCGGACGGATGAGATCGGCATGCTCAGCAGGTCATTGGATCATATTTCGGCGGGACTGAAGGACATGCTCCGCGCCATCGGCGAGATGTCGTTGGAAGTCGCCAGCACATCGGAACAGATTTCCGCTTCCAGTCAGGAGTTGACGGCTTCGAATGAAGAAGTGCATCGGAATGTCATTGGTGTCAGTGAGCTGGCATCTGATCAGCTCGCTTCAGTCGATGAGGCGAAGGCGAATGTACAGTTTATGGCAGACCGTATCTCCGAACTAAATGAGAGTGTGAAGCGGATTAATCAGTCCATGAACAGTGTGATTACCTCGACGGATGAAGGCGCCGATGCTTCCGCACGGATTGAGGAGAAGATGCAGGATCTTCAGGAAACTTCCGAGAAGACCAATGTCAATATCGAGAGGCTGAGTGCCGGTTCCGTCGAAATTGAAGAGATCATCAATACAATCCGGCGCATTGCCGAAGAGACGAATATGCTGTCGCTCAATGCCTCCATTGAAGCGGCACGAGCGGGTGAAGCGGGCAGAGGATTTTCGGTCGTTGCCAGCGAAGTCAGTAAACTGGCGGATCAGTCGAAGAGCTCGGCTAATTCGATTGATGCGCTGATTCGAGAGATTCGTGAGAATATTGACAGCGTAGTTTCTTCGACGATGGAAAACAACGCGAAATTAGAAGAGGGTGTGTCGGTCGTGCAGGAGTCGAAGGCGACGTTCGGGGCGATAAGTACGGAAGTTCAAACCGTTGTTTCGCAGATTACGGATATCACCGAGATGGTGGGGCAGATCTACGAAAAGATTGAGACCTTGTTGACCAGATTTCATGATATTGTTGAGAAATCCGATAACACCATGAGTCATATTGATTCTGTTAAAAAGATTTCCGCGGATCAGACTACGGCGATGAACGAGATTGCCCACTCCACCATTGCATTGGCGGGAATGTCGGGCGAACTCAAAGACGCTGTCTCCAAGTTCAAATATTAATGCAAAAGAAGCCGCAGGCGATTCGCCTGCGGTTTTTCCTTTCTTTAAAATTTCTGTTTAAATTTTATCATTTTTATTGTATGATTAGTATAACAATTCCTTTTTAAAAATAATCTTTCACATAATGGGGTCAAATGCATCGGATAAAAACTTTGGATGAACAGGGGGGAGTTCGACGCTTTTTAAAAATTGCTGCTGGCATGGACTATGAAGAGCTTTTGACCCAAAAGGAAGAAGGATGCGGTGATTTGGGAGTAAGGAGGGCTGTTTATGGAAACATCAAAAAAGAATCGAATTATCGGCATTTTGATTTGTTTGTTTTTGCTGATTACTGTTTCAACTGTCGGCTATTATTTTTTGCTGGGGATATCCATTACCGATGCGCTTTATATGACGATCATCACTATTTCTACGGTTGGCTATAAAGAAGTGGTGGATATGACGCCCGTGGCCAAAGTTTTTTCCATTTTTGTTATTTTTGGCGGAATCGGTATTGTGGGATATACCTTTACCACATTGGAAATTATTGTCCTGGAAAGCAATTTTAAAAGCATTTGGAGGAATAAAGCAATGAAGAAAAAAATAGAGCAGATGAACAACCATATTATTATTGCCGGCGGCAGCGAAAGCACAGAAGTGATGTTTAAACGGTTCCAACATGCCAAAAAGGATTTTGTGGTGATCGAAAAGGATAAGGAAAAGTATGAGGCTTTTTTGGAAAAGGATATTCCGGCGCTGCTGGGGGATGCCACTTCGGAGGACACTTTAAAGCAAGCCGGAATAGAAAGAGCCTCCGGCTTTATCAGTACTTTGCATTTGGATGCGGATAATATTGTGGCTGTATTGACGGCCAGATATATGAATAAAAATCTATATATTGTTTCCCGGGCGATTGAAAAAAACTCAAGAGAAAAATTGCTCAAAGCCGGTGCGGATAACACGGTTTCATCCAATGAAATCGGGGGCAATCGGATGGCAGCTTTGGTGCTGCGGCCAAGTATCATCAGTTTCCTGGACACCATTACCCGGGCCGGGGATGTGGAACTGGATCTGGAAGATATTGTCATTGGTCATGCTTCAGCGATGCAAAATCAATCCCTGAAGCAGATCCAGATCCCGCAAAAAATCGGATTGACCGTCTTGGCCACTAAGACGAAGGGTTCAAATACTATCAAGTTTAATCCCAATCCGAATGAACCGCTGAAAGCAGGAGATTCGATCATTGTGCTGGGCACGCCGGAGCAGATTACAGAGCTTAGAAAATTGGCAGATGATGATGGCGAAAGAGAATTCCATCACGGCGAATAAGTTTGCGCTGACGCTTCCGTTGCTGTGTTAGGAATTGCTGATATTTACGGAGGAACACATGAACATTATCAGAATTGATGAGTCGAAAGCATATAAAATCGCATCGCTGGTGGCTGAGTTTCGAGTGGCGCTGCGTTCTTACAAAGGGATTGAATCCCAAGCGGATATTGAATCTGGGCAAGAAGAGATTCTTGAATTTTTAAATTCCGGTTATCCAGTATTTGCTGCTGAAGATGGAGGAGTCTTGGCAGGGTATATTGTTTGCAAAATCGAAGAGCCTTGTTTATGGGTTGAGCACATCTATGTGCGCGAGGATTACAGACGAAAAGGGGTAGCAACAATACTTTTTAGCAAAGCAGAAGGTATGGCGGAAGCAATGGGTGGAGAGACGGTATTTAATTATGTGCATCCGAATAATGAAGGTATGATTCATTTTCTCCGTTCCAAGGGGTATACGGTTTTAAATATGATTGAAATCAGAAGACCCTATCAAGGCGAGAAATTAGCGAGCACTATTCAGGTAGGAAATAACGATTTTGACTATTGAATTTGAAATGAAAATACCCTTAAGGAAAAACATAGATTGCAAGTTTTATTGACTGTTGTTATAATATACTTGCATAACTCCGCAGAATTTATGTAAGTATATTATAACAGCTCTGTCTAAAAAAGAGAAGTATGGAGGCTTTTATGGCAATAGTAAGGGATGAACAGGTCGTTAAGGTGCTGAGACAGTATAATCCATGGTGGCGCAATCCGTCTGCTGCCAAAGCCGAGAGTAAACCGCAAAAAAGGCTTGCCTATTATGAAGCTTTGAAAATGATAAAGCACAAAACACTCAGACGTTTTGCGGTCTTGTCCGGCGCCAGGCGTGTTGGCAAGACAACGATTATGTATCAAATGATAGACCATCTGATGGATGAGGGAATAAATCCCAGAAATATTTTGTACGTATCGTTTGATAATCCGATGATAAAACTTATCAATGTAGAAACTGTGCTTGCCATTTATGAGTCGCTTTACCCAATCGAAGGAACGAAATATCTTTTTCTTGATGAAATCCAGTATACGGAGCATTGGGAACTATGGATGAAGTTTATTTATGACAGCAGAAAAGATATTCGCTTGGTGGCAACCGGTTCGGCCAGTCCCATATTGGAAAAAGGTTCGACAGACAGCGGGACCGGCAGATGGAGTGTCTTAAAAATACCGACAATGTCATTTTATGAGTATTGCCGGCTGCTTCAGATCGAAGAGCCAATATTGCCCGAACATCTGAAATTAACAAAACTTGTGAAAATGAGCAAGGCGGAACTGGGCGATTTGATGGATAGATTTGCCCCGCTGGAGGCACATTTCATTCGTTATCTTATGATTGGGGGTTTTCCCGAGCTGGTATTATCGGAGGATGACCTTTACGCCCAAAGGATGTTGCGGGAAGATGTGGTAGATAAGGTCATAAAACGGGATGTGCTGACCCTCTTTAATATCCGCAGCCCTCTTTTAATGGAAAAGCTGTTTTTATATCTCTGCATGAATGCAACCGGGATTTTTAGTGTAACGACGGCAGCTAAGGAGCTGGAAAACACCTCGGTCAGTACGATTGACAGTTATATTGAAGCACTTGAAATGTCAAACCTGATTTATCTGGCGAAACCGATGGATGTAGGCAGTAAGGGAGCGTTGAAAGGAAAACCGAAAATATTTATTGCCGATGCTGCTATTCGGAATGCGGTACTGATGATTGATGATGTTTTGTCAGATGAAAGCGAGCTGGGGGCGATGGTGGAAACATCCGTTTATAAGCATATCGTGTCATTCTATCAAGGCAGTTCGGCGCGGCTTGGTTATTTTAGAAAGGCAAAGGACAATCAGAAAGAAGTTGATGTAGTGATAGAACTTCCCCGTGAGAAAATCCTTTGTGAGGTTAAATACCGCAGCAATTCGCAGATTCCTGCGGCTGATGCTATTGTTGAATTGTGCAGGGATGAAAACTCAAAAGTTACCAACGCTTTTTTGATAACGAAACGATTAGATGATTTTGGCATGGTAAAACATGAAACAAAAGTGCCGATTTTGCGGGTGCCGGCCATAGCTTTCCTGTATCTGTTAGGAAAAGCGGAAGCAGACGGCCAAAACGGGAAAATGTAATAGAAGACAGAATTTAACGGCCAATCAATCCGCAACGGCTGGAAGGCATAATTCATAGAGCGGAATGCTTCGGCTGCTTCCAGGCAATCCCGGAGGATGCCGGAAAGCCGATTGCCCCAGAAAAAGCAGAAAAATACGGGAACAGGAGGAACGAGGAGAATGAGAAATACAGAAGACAATAAGGGTAGACCGCCTCTTGACACTTTCCGTATGCAGGAAAAGCTGAAAGGCGATTCCTTTCCGCAGGACTGGGATGAATATCTGGACGATGATATTCGAAGTTTTTTTGATACGCTGCTAAGCGAAACCGGGCAGAAGAAAAGTGAGGTTATCAAAAGAGCAAACCTGTCCCGCACTTACGGGTATCAACTTATGGAGGGGCGCAAGCGGGGAAAGCGCGATTACTATCTGCTGATTGCACTGGCCATGTCACTTGACCTGAAAACGACACAGCGGATGCTGTCGGTCACGCAGTGCGGCGCTTTGCATCCTCTGATTAAACGGGATGCCGCTGTCATTTTTGCGCTTAACCACGGGTATGACACCATTAAGACTTTTGAGTTCATGTGTTCCCTCGGTTTGGCCCCTCTGGACGATGGCGCAGACCGGGAGTAAGGAGCATTGTATGCTGCCGGCAGACAACAGGCAGGCTGCCCCGATTTATAATAAAAGACAGGAAGCAGGACACCAATGCCGGAAAAGCAGAGCCTTAGGCTCAAAGTCCATAAGGATCGTGGGAAGATATGGCTTGCCCCTGGCGGTAGGAAGCTTGCGGGCCGGTTTGGAGCGTTTCAAACGAGATGTGATTACAGGAGAGATTTGGAGGCATATATGAAAAATACAGGAAAAAAATTGAAAAACAGCCTTTGCTTTCTTCTTATTTTCCTTATGGCATTGACCGGATGTGACTCGGATACGGAAATTAAGCCAAATGCAAAGGAAATAGCTGACATTTCGCCGGCTGCCGGATTTTTAGCTGCTCAGGTGGAAAAGACCAGAGGCTTTATTGCCGGTCCGATTGAAAACGGACAAAAGGTTTCGGACTATGCCTATGTATATGATAATGCAGTGGCGCTGATGGCCTTGGCGGAAGCAGGCGCAGACTGGCATGTGCAAAGACTGGCGGATGCCTTTGTGTTTGCACAGGAGCATGATCGGCTGTTCCGGGACGGCAGGCTGAGAAATGCATATACCGGCGGCAATCCCAAAAGTGATTCCGGGCGCTCCATTACCGGCGGAAAAGTCACCATTCGCTTGCCGGGCTTTTGGGAGAAAGGACGTTGGCAGGAGGACTACTACATGGTGTCCACTTCGACCGGAAATATGGCCTGGGTGATGCTGGCGCTTTGTAAGGCGGCAGAAAGAGCAATGCCCGAAAAAAAAGAGGAATATATTCAGGCGGCGATGCGGGCGGCGGATTTTGTCCTGACTTTAAAAGACAAAAAAGGCGGTTTTACCGGCGGATATGAAGGCTGGGATGAAACCCAAATAAAGGCCAGGCATAAATCCACCGAGCATAATATTGATTTGATCAGCGCTTTTCGCTGTCTGGCGAAAGCAGTGGCAGAAAAAAATGCCGGCAAAGCCGAAGAATACCGGGCAGCTGCCGAGCATGCCAAGGAATTTGTCCTGTCGATGTACGACCCAAAGCTGCATTGCTTCTATGCGGGGACAGAAGCCGATGGAATTACTTTAAGCAAGGGGGTCTATCCGCTGGACACCAATTCACTGGCGATTTTGGCTTTGGAAGAAATGAAAGAGAAAGAGGAAATCATTGCTTTTGCAGAAGAAAATATGATGGTTGGCGGCGGATTTGATTTCAGTGCAGGGGATTTGGACGGAATCTGGAATGAAGGAACCGCACAGATGGCACTTTGCTATCATCAGCTGGAAAAAAATGAAAAATATGAGGCGGTATTGAGATATTTAAAAACACAGTTAAGTCCGGACGGAAGTATTCCGGCAGCCGATAGAGATGGAGTGTCTACGGGATTTACGGTCAGCGGAGCGGAGGTGCTTTGGGAATATCATAATACGCAGAGCATAGGGGCAACCGCCTGGTACGCCCTTGCGAAAATGAAGGCCAATCCGTTAAGATAGATTGGTCAGGCCAAAGGCAAGATAGAATTTGGGAGAAACAGGATGCAAAGGAGGACTCAGCCAAGAAAAATAATCATCCCGGAAAAGCTGGGAAATGGCGGCTGTGATGTGTGGCCATATATTCTCGGGCTTATTTGCAATGCGCTTTTGCATATTTCCTTATTTATTTTTTACGGATTGTTCTTGCATAATTTTCTCTATTTATCCGTTTCTTTTATATTTTTTATCTATCCCTTTTCTTATGTGACCGATATTTTGTGGTCTTTGCGTCCTTCGGTTTGCAGTGTGTTGGCCGGGCAGACTTTGATTAACCGGAAGTATTATATGAATACTGTGCGAAAAAATATCAATTATGGGGAATTGCTGCCGGTCACGGTCAGTATCCCCGTATATACAGAGGCGAATGAGGTCATCTTTGAGACCATTCGCAGCAGCATAGCGGCAGTGAAGAAGTATCAGGAATACAGTTATCAAGCGGGAAATGTGATCGTGTCGGATGATGGCATTGCCGTCATGCTGGGCGGTTTTTGCACGGAAGAAAAAGTGGAGAGATTGCTGGAGCGGTTTTTTCAGCATGCGCCGGAGCTTTCTGCCCAGGAAAGAAAAGCGGCTCAGCGGATTTGTTTTTATCGGGAACAGCAAGTGCCTTTTGTGGTCAGGCCGGCCAAGAATCGGGCGGGGCTTTTTAAAAAGGCTTCCAATTTAAACTATACCCTAAGGATGGGGGAAGCGATTTATCAAGGCAAGGGGCGAAAGGAACTGACAAAGCCGGGAGCGGAATTTGAGTATGGCTATGCCGAGGGAAATATTTATACCAATGAAATGATTCTTCTTTTGGACAAGGATTCCGGTGTCAAGGAAAAGATTATCGAAGCCATTGCGCCGGAGTTTTCGGTAGATGATAAACTGGCATATGTCCAGTGTGCCACTCATGCGGTGAATGTATCGGACAATTATTATACTTATGCCACCGGGCATCAGGTCAATAATCTTTTCCTGAATATATGGCCATGTAAGGCATTGCAGGGCTTTTTTGTACCGCTGGTGGGTCATAATGTGTTTCTGCGCAAAAGTATTTTAGAAAAGAGCGGACTGTGGTCGGAAGATAAGGTTTCTGAGGATTATGACAAGGCGATTTGCTTTTATAATATGGGATATCATGGCAAGTATGCCCAGATTCAGGGGCTGGAATTTACGGAGTATGTCAGCCGGACCTTTGCCGAAGAAAGCAGTAAGCAGCTTCGATATTCCTATGGCCTGTTTGAGATGATTTTTGACGGAACGATTGTTTGGGGGAAAAGCAGAAAATGTGATGTACTCTACATGCTGCTTTATTTTTGTTCCGTTATCAATGAGGTCATGCTGCTGCCGACCGTTTTGCTGGAATCGTACTTCGGGAACATTCACCTTTTGTGGGCCGGTTTTTTACTGTGTAATTTTTGCTTTATTGTCCTGCCCTGTATTCGCGGCAGGGTTATGAAACGGCATTTCCCTAAAGAACAAACCGAAAAAATTATGCATACCGTAATCATTGCCGTTTCTTTTGTAGGTCATTCCTTTGCCATGTTATCCGGCGCTTGCCGGTATGTGGTTAATTTGTTTAAAACGAATCAGAAAGCCTTTCCCTCCAGCAGTGTAGATAAACTGGAATATCATTTCTCGGATGGCGTGAAATTAATTGTCGAATATATCAAGAAAAATAAAGGTTTTATTCCGATTGCGATTTTGTGTTTGGACAGAGGTCTGTTTATGATAACCAGAAAAGGAATAGAGCCTGTCACCATGTTTACCTATTGCTATGTTTTGTTTGGAACGGTACTGGTTCCTATTCTGATGACACCTCAGTTTTTTAGCGGGGCAAAGAAAAAAGAGAATGTCAAGATGGCCAGGCAAGGGCAGAAGCGGGAAATCGCAAGCATACCCCTGCCTTTGACGGAATGGAGTACAGAGATGCAAAAACCGGAAGCAGAAGTGAAATTACAAGGCGAGTCGTTAGACAGTGATATCAGAAGTTTTTTGGACACCTATCATCAAACCCTGCAGGAAATTATGTCGGATGAAAAAATGCCGCCGGAATTGACAGTAGAATATTCCTTTGAAAGCTGTATTCGCAAAGATGACCAAAATAAAAAGGAAATTTATTTGCTGAAACGAATAACGGACGACACCAAAGCAATTTTGAAAATCACCAAAGATTATCCGGAAGAAGATGCATGGGAAGAAGCGGAATTATTAAAAAAACTCAATCATCCCGGTATTCCGAAAGTATATCGCTCTTATGAACTGGGAGAGAGAAGGTATATTGTCAGGGAATATATCGAAGGGCGCACCTTATATGATATTGTCAAAACCAATGGACTTTTAAGCCCAAATGACATTTTCCATGTAGTCCTCAAATTAACCGAGATTTTGCGATATTTACATCAGCAAACGCCGCCGGTGATCCATCGGGATATTAAGCCGCAAAATATTATTGTCGGAAAAGACGGGAAAATCCATCTGATTGATTTTGGGATTGCCAGAGTGCATAAAGAAGGCCGAACCCAAGATACCTCCGTAGTGCTGACTTTGGACTATGCCCCGCCGGAACAATATGGGTTTGACCAGACTTCCGCACTGACGGATATTTATTCTTTGGGAATTGTCATGCTGTTTATGGCAACCGGGCATACCACCCGAACGGAATTGGAAGCCCAGATTATCAACAATCGTCTTTGCAGACTGATAGAGCGGTGTATCGCCTTTGATCCCAAATCACGGATCCAGAGCGTGGAGGAGATTCGGGAATATATTTTAAGAGAAAACTACGCCAGGAAAAAATACCGGGGCGTAGTGGCTGCGGCTGCCGTTGTCTTTCTGTGTGCCGGTTTATCCGCTTTGGCGTATGGACTGGGAATGCAGCATGGGAAACGGCAGGGAGAAAAGTCAGGATATGAAAACGGCCATGGTATCGGCTATACCGACGGTTATGAAACGGTTCCTGTTTTTCAAATCGGCGAGGGAGAAGTGCTTATGGGCGAAGGAAATCTGCCCGGCAATTTGACTGCCGGCAGTGGAGCCTATGCCGTACAAAACGAAGCGGGAATATACTATATTTTAGAGAAAGATATCTATAAAGTTCCAAAGGGCAGTACGATTCCGCAGCTTTTTCTGAAAGATGCCGGAGCGCAGGGACTCAGCTCCAATCATGGCTGGTTGTATTACTCAGCCGGGGATAATATCATGCAAACCAATCTTTACAACCTGAAAACGGAAGTCTTATCCAAAGAGCTGACGGCCCATCTGTTGATTGACGGGGATAATTATTATGCTTTGGGGAAAGAGGCGCTGTACTTACTGAATGTTCGTGATGGCAGGCAAGTGAAACTGGCGGATGTCAAGGGATATCAAAATATCAATCTTTATCAAGGCAGGCTGTATTTTACCGCCGGAGAAGAGAGTAAATTATACAGCTCCAAATTAAATGGCGAAGATATCAGGCTGCTGACCGAGGACAGCTGCAGCAGTGCATGTGTGTATCAGGATGCGATTTATTGCTGCGTGCAAAGAGCAGGCTTTTCGGAATTGATAAAAATAGGGATTCCTTCCGGTGAAGAACAAAGCATTGCCGAAGAAAGTGCCGGATTATTGAATGTAACCGGACGGGGAATTTATTTCCTTGATACCATTGACGGAACCATTAATTTCTGCACTTTGGACGGAAGGCTGAAAAGCGTCATTTCAACCAATGACGCATCGGATTTTAATCTGGCCGGTGACTTGATTTTTTATCGCAATCGGGGAGATGGAAATAGGCTTTGGTGTGTGGGAACAGACGGCAGCGATGACCATCCGGTTCGGGTAAGGAGGTGAGGGAATGTTCGGGAAAATACATTTTACGTGGAACAGCACGGAAAAAAAGTCAATTCGGGAGATTGTGACGGAAGAAGGGGCAAGACCGGAGAAAGAAATCCTGTATATCATCCGAAAACTATGCGCTGTTCTGGAAAATAAAGGTGGAAAAGAAACCGAGATTCCGCCTTGCCTTTTGCCGCAGAATATTTTTTTAAATACCGAGGGAGAAATATTTTTATCCCCGCAAAAAATAAGTTTTTCCCTACAAGAGCCTTATTATCCGCCGGAACAAATGAGAGAGGAAAGAGTCCGAAATAAAAACTATATTTACAATTTGGGGATGTTAATGCTTTTTATGGCAGTTGGAGATACCAATAAGGCAAAGCTGGATGCCTTGGCAGAAAATAAGATACTAAAAGAAGTGATTGAAAAATGTACCGCCTTTGATCCCGATATGAGATTTTCATCTCCGAAGGAACTTTTGAGCTTTGTAGCCAGAAAGAAAAGAAAATGGGAGAAATGGATAGCGGCTCTGCTGACTTTAGCCGGTACTGGCATGCTGCTGACTTTGCTGTTTTACTTTTATACGGAAGGGGAGCAAATCGGAGAAGCGGCAGGCAGAGAGAGCGGCTATATGGCGGGGTATGCCGGAGGCTATGAGAAAGGCTTGGCGGAGGCTCCGGGTATCGGCCTGGGCGCTTCCCCCTATGACTTTCGGAGAGGCAATTTATTTGCCAATGTGGCAGCAACCGGTGACGGAGCTTTTTTGGCGCAAAGTGAAGACGAGCTTTTTTTTATCCATCAGCGGAATATTTACCGTATGAATCCCTATACGGAAAAAATAAAGCTTTTGGTGGAAAATGCAGAAGCATTTCATTTAAGCTACTATGACGGATGGTTGTACTATTCCGCCAAAGAAAAGGTATTCCGTGTTCATCCTCTGTCCCTCAGGCAGGAGGTGTTTTGTGAGCAGCGTTCGGGTTTGCTCTATATTGAGGACGGAGAATTTTATCTGGATGATGCAGCGGAAAACGGATATCTGTATAAGATAAATCCTCAGACCGGTGAATTAAGACAGTTGAACGGAATTACCGATTATCATTGTTTTCATGTTGCCGACCAGCGTATTTATTATACGGACAAAGAAAATGATTATGCGGTCTATCGCTGTGATTTGGATGGCAGTAACCGCAAGCTGGTCAGCAGCAATCACTGTGAATGGATTTGTCTCTATGAGAATAAGATTTTCGGTTATGCCGCCGGTTATGAGAACGAGGAAGAAAGGGAAAGCAGCTCGCCGGCCGGGTTTTTGATCCGCATGGATTTAGAGGGGGGAAGTATGCAAAAAATCGGGCATATACCGGCTTCCTAT
This sequence comes from Lachnospiraceae bacterium oral taxon 500, assembly GCA_002999035.1. NCBI lineage: Bacteria > Bacillati > Bacillota > Clostridia > Lachnospirales > Lachnospiraceae > Lachnospiraceae bacterium oral taxon 500. The sequence goes on along the minus strand of CP027241.1, from coordinate 820,340 downwards.
CTCAATGTCACATCAGGCGGCATTTATTATGTAGCCGGTCAGAACAAGACATTGGAGTGGATGTCTTTTGACGGCAGGATTCATTATACCATTGTGCCGACGGCAACCGGCCCGTTTAATCTGGCGGGGCGCTGGATCTTTTATGTCAATCGGGAAGATGGGGACAGTCTTTGGCGGGTGCGTGTGGACGGCTCAGGAAATAAAAAAGTGGAATAACGACAGGATAGCGAAAGCTATCCTGTTTGTTTGTAAAAAGGCGGAGCTATTTCCCGACACCACGTAATTGACAAATCCGTTTTATTGTATGCTGTCAGCAGACAACCGGGAAGGCAAATTGACCTATACTGTTTTTAGGGGACAGTGATGGCTACTGCAATCGATAAACCCCGCTGCAAACATCTGGTCTGTGCGGCAAACAAACCGAAAAGCATCAATGATTCCATGTTTTAATATTGAAAGGAGAATGCATATGAGAAAGCAAAAGACGATGATTTCTTCCGTTATGGTTTTCAGCTTGCTTTTGCTGTTTTCCGTATTTTTATTTGAGGGCAATCTTTATGCCAAGGAGAAGGATGAGTTGGTATCTTCCCCTTTATTTGAAGCGTCCTTAAAAAATACATTACGGGAATTTGCAGAAAAAGAGAGCAATCAATTTTTCAGAAACAAGAACGAAGCCATGCGGGAAACCCCAACGGCGGTGGATATGGGCGATCAGTCAGCTGCCCTGTCAAAAGCGGGAGACGACATTGCCTTTAGTATTCCCGGTGTTCCGAGTGTACCATCGATTCCGTCTTATACCAGTTCTTACAGTTGCGGAGTGACCTGTGGAGCAACCTGTGGAGCGACCTGCGGAGCTACTTGCGGAGCGACCTGTACCGCCACTTGTAATTCAACCTGTTTCGGCAGTTCAACTTGTGCCGGCAGCTCGACCTGTGCCGGCAGCTCGACCTGTGTCGGAGGCAGTACCTGTGCGGGCAGCACTACCTGTCTCGGCACGAATACCTGTGCCGGAGCCACTACCTGTATCGGCACCAGCACCTGTATCGGCAGCAGTACCTGTATGGGAAATGCCAGCTGTGCCGGCATGTCTACCTGTGCCGGAACCAGTACCTGTATCGGCACCAATACCTGTGCCGGAACTGCGACCTGTATCGGATCAAACACTTGTGTCGGTACGTCAACTTGCTTTGCCACCGGCTGTAATCTACAAAACCCGAGTCAACCGACCGAGCCGCTGCCGGAAAATCCGACACCGCCGGCTAATGATGGCAAGACACCCAGTCCATGGGCAGAAGAGGCGGTCAGTAAAGGAATTGAGCTGAACTTGGTACCGCCGTGTTTGCAAAAGAACTATCAAAGCAATATCACAAGAGAAGAATATTGTGAACTGGCAATTCAATTTGTCAGGAAAATACTGGAACATAAGCCGCATTTATTGCAGAAACTGGATGAAGATCCGGGCAAGGTTTTTGACGACACGGACAATTATGCGGTTGGTCATGCCTATAAACTGGGTATTGTCGCAGGAGTAGGCAATAATAAGTTTGAGCCGGCCAGAGGAATCAGCCGCCAGGAAGCGGCGAAGCTGATGCTGAACTTTAATACGGAGATGCTTGGCTTAAACCGGGATGGAGAGGTGACACCGTTTGCAGATGAAGCCGATATTGCCGATTGGGCCAAAGCAGGGGTTGATTTTGTGGTTAAAAGCGGTTTGATGAAAGGAGTCGGTGACAATAAGTTTGCACCGCAAAACAGCTACACCAGAGAGCAATCCATTATCACCATGGTCAGACTGTATAAAGAAATCTTCGATGAATAAAGAGAAAGGTTTGCCGCACCCTATAAAAATCAGATGACATTCAGGTTCAAAGCGATCCGTTTTAGGTCTCCAAGCAGATTGAAGCAGGAAATAGAGCGGAAGGAGGAAGATTGATGAAAGAATTTTTAACGATTTTGGCAATTGCTTTCGGAATGGTTCTGAGTCTTCCGGCAGCGGCTCAGCTATTTCTTTCAATCTGCTTTAGTTTTTTTTATTTACTTTTATTATATTCCGGCTGGCGGAAGAAAAAGATAGAGTTTCACAGTATTTATTGGCAGGGCATATTGCTTTTTACGGTTTTTATTTATCAGTTTTTGAAAGAGAAAAGTCCTTGCTTTTATTTTGTTCTGACAAAGAGTGCGGCAACCTTTGCGGCAATGGTGGGAAGGCTGATTCAAAAGCCGATTTCCATGAGAATCACCTATAGCGGGCTTGACTTGTTTCTCCTGTTTTTTATGGCCGGAATGTGTGCTTGCCTGCTGTTTGAAAATAAATGGAAAAAGGCGGTGCTGTATTTTTTAAGTCTGTTGGCAGCCTGGGGGATTTATCTTGCGGTATGGACGGTTCTGGCGGAAAACAGTCTTACATTGGGGCTGCATTATTTGGAGCCGCTGACAGGGCCGCTGGATTATAGGACATTGCTGTTGTTATTGTTTTTAGGCATATATTCTATTTGGGAAAAGCAAGCCTTTTCCGCTGCCAGGTTTCGCCGGCAGTGGAAAAGGGAAAGGCTGCTGCCGGTTTGTTTGGCTTTAGGGCTGCTTTTGTTCTTAGGAACACACAGCCAAAGTCCGACCGCCGGCGGGGCTGCTAAAATTGTGTTTTGGGACACCGGCATTGATTTTCAGCTGCCGGATAAAGAGCGATACGGACTGAATCAAGTCGGGATGTTTGGAGTTTTACCGCAGTATTTGCTGCGAAAGGGATATGCTTGTCAGATAGTTCCCAGTCTGGAGAGGGATAGCCTGGAAGGGGCGGCTGTTTTGGTGGTGATCAATCCGATGAGGGTGCCGGACCAAGAGGAACTGCTTCGGATTCATCAGTTTGTGGAAGCCGGCGGCAGTGTACTTTTGGCAGGAGATCATACCGGCCATGAAGAAATCCGAAAACCGATCAATCAAATTTTGCAGCCGGTGGAGATGGAGCTGAACTTTGACAGTGCCGTTCCCTTTCAATCACTATGGGGAGGGGAATATAACAGGAGAGGAAAAATAACAACAGGGATTTCCGATTCGCAGGTTCAAATGGTGGTCGGCGCTTCCTTGAATCTTCCGGTAAATGCTGCTCCGATAGTGATTACAAGAGGCGGATACAGCGACAGGGGAGAATTGACCAATAGTCAGGATGGCTATTTAGGAGATATGCAGTTTAATCGGGGAGAACAAATCGGCGATTTAATCTTAGCCGCCCAGGCAAGCTACGGCAAGGGAAAATTCCTACTGTTTGGAGATACTTCCTTGTTTCAAAACATGGTGATGGCGTATAGTCATCCCTTTATTGACAATATTTTTGCGGATTTAAGCCGGGGGGATCAAAGAAAAGAGAAGGAAATGACAGAGCCGAAAAATAAAAGTGCGTTTCAAGCGGATTGCGTGATAGATGCACATCATTTGGAAGCCGTATTCAAAGATAAATCTTCCGATTCCATTGACGGTTTGATTGTCAATATCATGAGAGCGGGAATGTTTCCGTATATCAATGAAAAAGAATCTTTGACGGAGCTTTGCGAGAGAAATAAAGAGTTAAAACTGATTGTTTTACTGGAGCCGGCGGTTGCTTTGACCGAGGCGGAAAGAAAGGCTTTACATGATTTTGTATATTCCGGCGGTCATATCATTCTCTGTGCCGATTATAAAAGTCCGGCTGCAGCGCGGAGTTTGGCGGCGGAATTTGGCTTTACGTTTTTGAAGATTCCGCTTGGGCGAGTGGCGCCGGATAAAAATAAAAAAATGGCATTTTGGGATGCCTGTCCGATTTTGTATCAGGGCAAAGACCCGAAAGAAAGTTCGGAAGTCATGAGCTTAATGGAAATCTGGGGCTATAGCGTAATGGCGAGTAAAAAAATGGGAGATGGGAAAATTTATGTATTGGCAGATGCTCAATTTTTAAGAAATAAAAATCTGGAGTCTTTGGAGACGTACCGGGAAGGCAATGTGCAGTGGCTGGATGAACTTTTTACAGAGATGGGCAAAGAAGGGAGGAAGTAAGATGAACTTTTTATGGCTGGCAATGATAATATTAAGCGCATCGTGGGCATGGATTCTTCCCCTTTATGATAAACCGAATCTTTTAGGCTGGCTGCTTTGCCTTGGTCTGGGCTTTGGATTGATGTGGATTTCGCTTAGAGGGGAGGAAAGGAAGCGGGTAAATCCTTCCCCCAAGGATTCTTTGGCAGCCGTCCGCCAAGCGGTGCAGTACGGTATTCTGCTGTTGCTTGCTCAGGCGGCTGTTCTTCCTTTTTATTATATTTGGGCGAGCCGCCATCATGCCGAAAGTGTCCTGCCGCCTATTTTGAGCAAGCTGTTAAATGTTTTGGGTGTTAAAGCGGTTGCCGAAGGGGCTTTGCTGTATATGCAGGCACCGCTTAGAAATTATAGTTTTCTTAGCACCTGGGAAAAGTTTGGTGCTTTTTATTTGCTTCTTTTTGTAGTTGGTCTGACAGAGACCTTACTGCTGAAAAAAGCCGGCAGGAAAGAGTATTTCCTATTGACAGCCGTAACGGGAATGTATTTTATTTTGCGGTATTGCTTTGTGATTCTGCTGTATAATTCTTATTTTTTACACGGTTTATTTTGGGAGAGAAGCTTTACTTTCGTGACTTTGCTGCCTTTAGCATTGCTTTATTCCGTCTGCACTACTCCGAAAATGGCGGAAATTGATGTAAAACCTCATTTTCCCCGGAATCGGCAGGATGGAGTAAGTGCTGTATTGATGTTTTTTCTGGTCAGCTTTTGTGTCTTGTTTTTGGGCTTTTCCGGTGCGGGAGTCAAAAAGCAGGGGCGGGTGGTGATTGATGAATATCACAGCGACTGGGAATGGACGACCGAGATTTACGATGAACATTGGTTTGGAGAGCGTTCCGGATATAATTATTATTGCTTTTATAATTACATCCGTCATTTTTATGATACTAAAATCAATCATAAGCCAATCGGAGCCGGTACTTTGAAAGAATGTGACATTTTAATTTTGAAAACCCCGACCAAGGGCTATGAGGAGGAAGAAATTGAGGCGATTGTCGAATTTGTGACTTCAGGCGGCGGGCTGTATTTGATTGGCGACCATACCAATGTATTTGGAACCGGCACCAATTTAAATCAATTGGCACAACACTTTGATATCACATTCCGATATGACTGTACTTATGACCTGGCCAGCGGAAATTTATCCGAATATGACAAACCATGCTTTTTGCCGCATGCCGTTGTGCAGGAACTGCCGCATTTTCTGTTTGCTACTTCCAATACTTTGCAGGCGCCGTGGTATGCCCAGGATATGATTCGGGGCTATGGGTTGAAAAACTTGCAGGCGGATTATTCGCAAAAGAACTTTTTTCCGGAGGATGCCAATCACCCGCATTTGGAGTTTGGTTTGTTTGTGCAAAGTGCGGGCATAGAGCATGGGAAAGGGAGAGTGCTTGCCTTTACCGACAGCACGGTTTTTTCTAATTTTTGGATGTTTATGAACGGCAAGCCGGAGTTATTGCTGGCCAGTTTGAATTGGCTGAATCACACGAATGCTTTGCCGGTAGTCAATGGAAAGCGCTGGCTGGCAGGATTGATTTTGCTGTTGGTTCTGGCCAATATTTATTGGTGGGTGACGAAGAAAGAGAAATTGTCTTTATTTGTTTTGGTGAGTGTGGCGGTCAGTACCGCTATCGTTGCAGCTTTAAGCCTGCAAATGCTGAACAAGAGCCTGTATCCCTTGCCGGAGCCGATAGAGCCGATGGTAAAGATTGGTTTTGACCGGCAATATTCCCGGATTCAACTGTCGGATTCCATTCCCGGATTTTTGGCGGAGTCGGAGGAACAGTTAAATACATTTTATGTGTGGACCCAAAGATTAAATTATTTTCCCAAAGCCTATGACCGATTGGAGCGGGCAATGGCAGATGCCGATATGATAGTTATTTCCAAGCCGGAAAAAGCCATTCAAAATCCGGAAGAAATTCTGAAAAAAGTGGGAGAGGGCAAAGGGCTTTTGATTATGGATAATGCCGAAGCGGGCCTGCATGCCAATGATCTGCTGCAAAAAATCGGAATGCAGATTGAAGCGCAGGAAATGGCGAAGTTTGCGGATTATGAGGAAATAAAGCAGATACCGCTAAGTGAAAATGCTGCTGTGGTCATCGGGGGAGAAAGCCTGATCCGGGATGCGGGCGGCAATACCATATTGGCGATAAAGCCTTTGAAAGCCGGCTTTGTGGCCGTGTTTTCCGATCCGGATATTTTTTATAATCATCATTTGGGGGATGTCAGTATGAACCTGACAGAAAAAACCGATACGTTAAGCCGGTTCGAGTTTAAAGTCTTGAAAAAATTATTGGCCGAAAAATGCGCAGAGCATGGATTGTAAAAGCGGGAGCCTATTCGTCAAACTTTTGATGACTTGCGGAATATTTTACAGGAGGAAAGGCTGTGCGGATCAGTCTAAAGAATAATAGTTAAGAACTAAAAAGGCAAACCCAGTGCGAATATAGATTGGTTTGCCTTTTTGCTTTTGGAAGAAAACAGAAAGAAATAAAACATTCGTTTTCGTAAGAAAATATAGAAATAAGGAAACTTATTCCATATAATTATCCAAATAGGCATTCAAAATATTTTGAGGGCTATCATAATAAAAACTGCTGTTATAATCGTCGATTTTTTCGCTGACAAAGGAATGGTAAGCTTTCCAGAGGGCATCAATGATGTCGATTTGTTCGGCAGCGGCAATGCCGAGAATCAGCCGTTTATAGATTTTTCCGATATCCCAATGGCTGGGGATGGAATAACGGGCAAAGCCGACCGTATCATAAGAGCCGCTTGTCAGGCCGGATTCTTCAATAAAATCACTTGCCACCCGTTCGATATTATCGCTATGATAAACATCCGCCAAATCATAGATTTTAGCAATATTGTCTTTTCCTAAAGCATCAATTACGACCGAACTTTTATTTTTGGTTTTGCGAGCGATGTATTCAATCAAACTGCAAGTGAAAAACAAATCATTTGCCTTTTTATCTTCTCTTCCGTTCATAGAAAACCTCCTCAGAAGATTGGTAGGAAAAGAACTCCTTTTGTCAAACAGAGTTGTAACCATAGGAACTGCCATTATTGTAACATAAGGGAAGAGATTGCACAATATCAGGTTTCTTTGCGTTTTTTGCCTGCTGCCTGAAACCGATAAAGCACGTGATAAAACCAAGAAAGTAAAAGCTTTTGCGTGTGAAATTGACCTTTCCAACTTGCTTTTTGGTGTAAAAAGGGATGAGTTAAAGCTGAAAAAAGCAATGGTGTTAGAGCTGAAAAATATGGCATCTTGCGCTATCAGTTTTTATATAGTATAATAAGTATGATTTTTCATACTTATTATACTATTTTGGGAGGTAGCAAATGCGAAGTAAAAAAGATGGAAAACTGCATGCATGGACGGCCAAAGTAGGTGCGAAGGGACAAATTGTTATTCCCAAAGAGGCCCGGGAAATTTTTTCAATAGAGGCGGGCGATAACCTGCTCATACTCGGAGACGAAGCAAGGGGATTGGCGATTATGAACGGCGCTGTGGCAACGAAAGTTTTAATGAATATCCAAGGAGATTTGGAAAATGAAAAATAGGACACTGAAATTTGCCGCTGTATTGTTTACGGCTCCTATTGTTTTGCTTGTGCTCTATGCACTTCGAAACTTAAACTATGATTATTCCGGAGAAAAGTTTAGAAAGAACAACTCGTTAAGCTTGGGTTTAGAAGAAAAACAGTTTCATTTGAATGACGGAAGCGTTATAAATTATGCGGAAGGTCCGGACAATGGCCCGGATATCGTATTATTGCATGGGCAAATGGTAGACTGGACAGATTACCGCACGGTCTTGCCGGAACTAATAAAAAGCTTTCATGTTTTTGTACCGGATTATTATGGGCATGGAAAATCAAGCAAGGATCCTGCTTTATATAATATTGAGCGTATCGGGGCGGATATCACACTGTTTATACAAGAAAAGGTTGGCGCAAGCACTATTATTTCGGGGCATTCGTCCGGAGCGCTGATTGTTGCATATATGGCCGCTAAATATCCGGAAAATTTAAAGGCAATTATTTTAGAGGATGGACCGTTTTTTGCAACAGAAAAGGGGCGGGCAGAAAACACATTTTCTTATAAAACTTTTCAAAATATCCACAATTATTTAACCGAAAAGCCTGATATCACCTATTTTGAACATTACTTAAACAATGATCCGATGCGGACACTGTTTAACAAGGACGGGAAAGATAATTGGAAAAAGATTGTGGCAGAACCCGCACTCAAAATATTTCGCAAGGATATGACAAAGATCCCCGTTATCTGGTACTACCCCCCGGAGTTAGGAGTCAATACCTTACTTCAGCTGACGGCGAATTTACAAGATAAAACCGGTGATTATGACTTAAGGTTTGCGAATGCTTTCTATGACTTTAGCTTCTTTAATGGCATCAAGCAAAAGGAGCTGCTGAGCCAAATCAGCGTTCCGACCTGTATCTTCCATGTAAAGCCGCCGAAAGATACGGCACCTTCTTATTACACGGCAGAAGGAACTTTGATTTCGGCAATGGATGAAAAAGATGCACAACTGGTCAGGGAATTGATTCCGGGGAGTGTTTTAATCGAAGAATTTGATTCTATGCACAATATTCATGCGGAACAGCCAAAGGCATATTTGAAAAAAGCAATAGAGTTTTTAGACAGTATAGAAAAGGAAAACCGATGAAAACCAAGGAGATTTTCCCCTATGAGAGGATAAGGACGATCCCGTAACTATTAACCTTTTATCCCGAAAAGAACGAAACACGCAGAAAGCTGGTGAAATATATGAGCGTGACTGTAGCTGATCTTCTTAAGCTGCCATCTTTGCGCCAGGCGAAAGTGCTTGGCGGCAAAAAAGGACTAAAGAAAACCGTTTCCTCGATTTCTGTTTTGGAGTCCGTTGATCCGGCGGTGCTGGTTCATGAGATGTTTCCGCACGACAAATACTCCGGCGGTGAGATAGTTATCACCGGATTTTTGAATTGTATTGATGATGTTGACCGGCAGTGCTCGAATCTTCTGCGCTTGATTGGCGGCGGAGAAGTGGGGCTGGTCTTATATTATGTCGGAGTTTATCTGCCCTATGTCGATCAGCGGCTCATCGATATTGCGGATGAGCATGATTTCGTCTTGATTTGTATGCCGGAGGGACAACGCCATCTGCGGTATAGCGATCTCATCACGGATGTAACCGATTGCATCTATCGCGCCCGGGCAACCAATGTTTCACTGGTGTCGGATATTTTGGCCCGGATATCAACCGTACCGCATCATCAGCAGACGGTAGGCACCGCGCTGCAAATGCTTTCCGCGGAATTGAGCTGTTCGGCGGTTTTAAGCACCCATGAAGGAAAAATATTAAACCTGGCCGCGTGGCCGGCCGGAACGGAAGATGCGATTTATCAAGGCATAGAGCGTTGCCTGCCGTTGGAAACGGAGCTGGCAATTCCATGTCCATTTCTGGCCGATACAGAAATGTTTTGTCAGTCCATTCGGGCAGATGTAATTCAGCCTCTGCAACTGACGTTAATTAAGGTTGGTGCGCCTCTTAATACGCAGCTTGCCGGACAGGCAGCCGATGCTATCCGGATCTGCATCAATATATGGGGAAAGCAGCATGGCGCGGTGGCGATTCATGAGCTGATCCGTGCGATTTTACAGGACGAACCCCTGAAAATGCGGAGATTAGCGGAAATATTTCATGTTGATGTGGCTGCGATTCATGAAATCTGGGTGCTGTGCGGTCTTGAGGCTCCCTCTGAGATTGATATGCAGCAAAGTATTGAGATAGCGCGCCAATGCGCGGATATTGTGATTGGTGCTTCCTATGACGGCAATCCAGTCATGAGTTTGAGTACGCCACATTCCTTACAGGAAACGGAACGCGCCATGGAAACCATTCTCCGACAGGCTTTGCTGAAGAATCCGAATGCCGTTTTAGTGAGCTGCGGCGACTTGTTCAATACGACAGAATGCCGGAAAGCATATCGTTTGACATTAGACAATTTAGATGACGCCAAATGCATCTTTCCGCATAAACGGATTTTTTTGCTGGGAGAACTTGAACTGGCGGAAAAAAGCAGAAAACGGATCAGCGAAGGGGAAGCGGCTGCATTGCGGCGGACGCTCCAGCTTTCCGGGCTGCAAAATGACCGGGAATATCCGGAATTGCTAAATACCGTCTGCACCTTTCTGCTGGACTGTGACAGCAGCGTGACCCGCACGGCGGAAATGCTTTATCTGCACAAAAATACAATCAAGTATCGGCTGCGGCGGATATCGGATCTTCTTGGATTCCGGCTGGGCAAAATGCCGGAGACGATTGGTATTTATCGCGGCGCGGCCATTTACCGGCTGCTTAATGAAACGGCAAGATAATCAAAGGCCTCTGCGGTTGTCCCAAGGGACAACCGCAAGGGGCTTTTTTTCTGCCTATTTGACAGTATTCTTTTCCGTTTTCCGGTGGTATCATGGGAGCACTCTTTGACTATCAAAGAGATTTTCTGGAAGAGAGGAGTGTTTTTGATGAGTGAAAAAAACAGGGGATTTAAAATTGAAGAAGCACAGAGGCAAAGCTGGCTTTCTATCGCAGCGGTCTGGGCGGGCGGCATGATTTGTGTGCCGTGCCTAATGATCGGTGGTGTGCTGGCCGGTGCCGGACTGAGCCTCGGTCAGATTGTTCTTTCCATTCTGATTGGCTACGGTTTAATTTGCGTGTATATGATCTGCATTGGTATGCAGGCATGCGATACCGGACTTCCTGTGTCGGTTATGGCGGCCGGTGCACTGGGGGAAAAAGGTGCGCGTTATATCATTAGTACACTGCTGGCTATTGCCTGCGTCGGCTGGTTTGGTATCCAGTCGGCAACCTGCGGCAGCGCGTTTGCGAGTATGACTGCCAGTATGATCGGCACTGAGACTTCGCCGGTATTTGTGACCATCAGTTCCATTGTCTGGGGAGTGATTATGCTTGTAACCGCCTGCGGCGGTTTTAAGTGGCTTAAGTGGCTGAACTACCTTGCAGTTCCGTTGCTGGTGGTTGTCTGCCTGTATGGCCTGATTGCCGGTATCATATCCAATGACGGCGGCGGCGTTATTGCTGCCTATATGCCGGAAACTTCCGCCGGGATGGTGTTCGGTATTTCCATGGTGGTTGCCTCGTTTGCCCTCGGCGGTGTTATTTCCGCTGATTACTGCCGTTTTGCCAAGAGCCGCGGCGATGTTGTTAAATCTTCGATTGTCGGCGTTATTCCGGCGGGTCTTTTTATGCTGCTTACCGGCGCACTGATGAGTGTTGTTACCGGGCAGTACGACATTTCCGCTATTCTTGCATCCCTTGGTGTACCGTTTGTCGGTTTGGTTGCGCTGGTGCTGGCCACTTGGACGACTAATGTTACCAATGCTTACTCCGGCGGTCTGGCGCTCAGCAATCTGCTTGGCTTTGATGAAAGCAAGTTTAAACTCACAACCGGCGTTGCCGGCGGCATTGGTACACTGCTGGCGGCATTCGGGCTGCTGAATGCATTCCAGGGTTTTCTGTCGTTGATGTCCGCACTTATCCCGCCGCTGGCCGGTGTGCTGATTGCTTCTTACTGGATTGTAGGCGGAGGCAAGAAAGAGAACTTTGCGATTCGTTCCGGTTTCTCGGCGGTTGGACTGATTTCCTTTGCAGTCGGCGCGATTTTTGCCTGCATCACCGGTGGCACATTCGCCAGCTTTCCCGGGCTTGTGGCGGCATTTCCGTGCCTGAACTGGCCGTTCTTTGTTGGCCCGGTCAATGGCATTCTTGTTTCTTTGGTATTTTATGTGACTTTGGCAAAGCTGTTCCCTGAAAAAAAGTATGGATTTTATTTTGGGGCATGAGCTGGCTCATATCCCTGAAATCGTAAAAAGGAGTATTGTTATGCGAAAAATCGGTATCCCGGAAATTGAAGATATTGCCACCGGTGCTGCACTTCTTGGTGCAGGCGGCGGCGGAGACCCTTATATCGGAAAACTCATCGCGATCGGCGCGGTCCAGGAATGCGGGCCTGTTACGCTGATTGACCCTGATGAAGTTCCCGATGATGCCTTGATTGTTCCTATCGCGATGATGGGCGCACCTACGGTACTGGGTGAAAAGGCCATCGGCGGCACAGAGTATAAGAAACTCTTTGACATGGTTTCCAAGTTCTTTGGCCGGAAAATTTATGCATTTATGCCCATTGAAGCGGGCGGTGTCAACTCAATGCTGCCGATTGCAGCAGCGGCTCGTCTGAATATGCCGATGGTGGATGTTGATGGTATGGGGAGAGCTTTTCCTGAACTGCAGATGGTGACCTTTACCATTGGCGGCATAAAAGCTACGCCTATGGCGCTGGTAGACGAAAAAGGAAACAGTTGTATTTTTGAGACCATTACCAACAAGTGGACGGAAGAATTGGCCCGTGCCGTTACGATGAGCTGCGGCGCTTCCGTTTCCGTATCGCTTTATTCGATGAGCGGCAAACAGATGAAAGAGTTTGGCGTCCGCGGTATTGTAACCCGCAGCGAGCGGCTGGGCCGTGCGATTCGTACCATTAAGGATTGCGGCGACCGGACACCGGAAGAACATTTCCTTGCTATGTCTGAAGGCTTCAAGCTCTTTAAGGGAAAGATTGCGGATGTTTTGCGCGAGACCCGTTCCGGCTTTAATTTCGGCAAAGTCGTACTGGAGGGAATTGGCGATTATAAAGGCCAGTCCGCACATGTAGAGTTTCAGAACGAGAATCTGACTGCCGTGGTCGATGGAAAGATTCTGGCTACGACGCCGGATCTGATTTCCCTGGTTGACACGGAAACCTTTTTGCCTGTTACGACAGACGCCCTCAGATACGGCAAGCGCGTCATGGTGGTAGGTCTTAAATGCTTCCATTTGTGGCGCACGGACAAAGGATTGGAGCTGGTAGGGCCCCGTTACTTTGGCGTAGATACTGACTATATTCCGCTGGAAGAACGCTGCAAGGGAGGTAATAAATGATGTACAAACTTGGAATTGATGTGGGCGGCACCAATACAGACGCTGTCCTGGTGGATGAAAACCGCAAGGTGGTGGCGGATATTAAATATCCCACGTCTGTAGATATTTATGACGGTATTTTAGGTGCTATGCGCACTGTACTGGAGGTTTCCGGTGTAGATCCGAAACAAATTCATCAGGCCATGCTGGGGACTACCCAGTGCACCAATGCTATTGTTGAACGCAAGCATCTTGCGCCTATCGGTATCCTGCGGATCGGTGCACCTGCCACCACCGGTATCCGGCCGATGGTAGACTGGGCGGAAGATATTCAGAAGGTGGCTGTTGGCAGCACGGTCATTGGCGGCGGTTTTGAGTATGACGGCAAGGAACTTGCTCCGCTCGATGTCGATGCGGCAAAGGCGTTTTTTGGGGAGATGAAGGAAAAAGGCGTGAAATCAATAGCCATCTCCTGTGTGTTTGCTACTGTCCGCGATGATCATGAGATAGCGGCGGCCAAGCTCTGTCATGAGATCATGGGTGAGGAGGTTCATGTTTCGATTTCCAGCGAGATTGGCTCGATGGGGCTGGTCGAACGGGAAAATGCGACCATTCTCAACGCAGCACTGTGGAAAGTGGCCGAGCGCTTTACGGAGGGATTTGCCCAAAGTCTGCAAGACGAAGGAGTTTCTAATGCTGATGTTTATCTGAGTCAAAACGACGGCACTCTGATGACAATGGAGTATGCCCGCCGCTACCCGATCCTTACTGTGGCATGCGGTCCGACGAACTCGATTCGCGGCGCAAGCTATCTCTCACAGCTCAAAGATGCTGTTGTAGTGGATGTGGGCGGCACCACAACCGACCTCGGCGTGATCCAAAATGGCTTTCCCCGCGAATCCAGTGTGGCTGTTACCATCGGCGGTGTACGTACAAACTTCCGGATGCCGGATGTCATTTCCATTGGTCTTGGAGGTGGCTCCATCGTCCGTGCTAGGCCCGATGGCAGTGTGACAGTCGGCCCTGACAGTGTGGGCTATGAGCTGACAGAAAAAGCAATGGTGTTCGGCGGTGAGGTAATGACCGCAACTGACATTGCTGTCCGCCTTGGTATGGTGGAACTGGGAGATAAAACCAAAGTTCAGTCTATTCCGCAGGAGGTCGCAGATAAGGCTATGGCCGCTATCCGCGCGTTAGTGGAAGATAGTATAGACGCCATGAAAGTTTCCAATGCGGATGTCGATTTGATTCTTGTGGGCGGCGGGTCGGTTATTCTTCCCGAAAATATTCATGGCGCGGCATCTGTTCTAAAGCCGGGGCATTTTGGCTGTGCCAATGCCATTGGTTCTGCCATCTCCAAAGTAAGCGGCACCTACGAAAAGCTGATGAATTATGATGAGCTGCCCCGCGAACAGTCACTGGAAAAGGCGAAGCAGGAGGCGGTTGAGATGGCTGTGAACGCCGGAGCCGTGCGTGAAACCGTTGAAATCATTGAAATGGAAGATGTTCCTTTGGCCTATTATCCCGGTAATACCAATCGGGTAAAGATTAAAGCGGCCGGTGACTTGAGCTGATCTTGTTTGGATTTTTGCAGAGGACTTTTGCTACTAACGGCGGAAGTCCTCTTTTTTGAAAATCAAAATCAGACAGTGGAAAAAATTCTGTAGAAAGAGTATAATAAAAGAAAAAGTTTCAACAGAAAGGAGTTATTATCCAATGAAAACAGCCATTGTCTTTTATTCCGTGCATCATCAAAACACTAAAAAGCTGGTAGACGCGATCAAGGCGGAACAAGCCGATATTGAACTGATTGATCTGTCAGAAAATCAAAGCGTTAAGCTGGATGAATATGACCGAATCGGTGTTGCTTCCGGCATCTATTACTCCAAGTTTGCCAAGCCTTTGCTCGAATATCTGCAAGACTATCTGCCCGAGAATAAGCAGGTGTTTGCACTATACACCTGCGGCCAGAACCGGCCGAGCCATACCAAGGCGGTGAAAGCGCTGGTGCAGGAGAAGAACGGAACTTATCTGGGAGAATATGGATGTCTGGGCTTTGATACTTTCGGGCCTTTTAAGCTGATCGGCGGACTGAAGAAAGGGCATCCGACGGCTGAAGAAATTCGGGGCGCGGTCGAGTTTTATCGGGCTTTGTAAATAATGGCAAAGTCAGATCAACAATCAGGTACTTGATTTTGGCGGGAGGTAAAAATATGTGGCTGTTATTTGCGATTTTATCATCGGTTTTCGCGGCGGGCACATCGATACTGGCCAAGATTGGAATTGAGGGAGTAAACTCAAGTCTGGCCACAGCGCTGCGGACGGTGGTGGTATTAGCGATGTCGTGGGGAATGGTTTTTTTAACCAACGCTCAAAAAGGAATTGGCCAAATCAGTCGAAAAAGCTGGATTTTTTTGGTCTTGTCAGGACTGGCGACCGGAGCTTCGTGGCTCTGCTACTATAAAGCACTGCAAGTGGGTGAAGTATCAAAGGTTGTGCCGATTGATAAGATAAGCGTGGTTATCACGCTGATTTTGGCGTTTATCGTTTTGCAGGAACAGTTGACGTTGAAAGCGGTTATTGGCTGTATTTTGATCGGAGCCGGTACCTTGCTGCTGGCGCTGTAAAAGAGAAGATCATCGCCTCCCGGGCGGTCTTGTTTTCGGCAAAATAAATTTCCAGGACAATATCATCTTTTGCTTCGTAATATTTATAAAAAGAGCCGACGGCAACGTTGGCTTTTTGCGATTTCCGCAATATTTACGGACGCATTTAATGTCAAAATCTACTTGTTATCTTTATCCTTTTCCGCTAATATAGAAATGGAGAACGTTGGTTAGCTTTATATTATGCATATCATTAGAGGAAGATGGGAATAAAGGTAGGTAAACAGACGGGAACAATTTAGCGGCCGGTAAAAGCCGTGCCTTTCGACAGGGGAAAGCCGAGTAATTAATGCAGGAAGGGGATAAAATGAGTGATTTAAAGAATATTTTTATTTGTTTTCCGGAGGGGAAACACAAGGTCCTGACCATGAGTTATGACGATGGCCGAGTCGAGGATCGCCGGCTGGTTGAGATTTTTAACCGTTATCAGATGAAGGGCACTTTTCATTTGAATTCCGGGCTGATTCAGGACGACCGAATAAAGCCGGAAGAATGGGCGGAACTATATAGGGGCCATGAGGTGTCCTGCCACACGGTGCTTCACCCGACCATCAGCCGCTGCCCGATTGACCAGGTGGTGCTGCAAGTGCTGGAAGACCGGCGGGGACTGGAGCGGGCGGTAGGTTATCCGGTGCGGGGCCTGTCTTATCCAAATGGTTCGTATACGCCGGAAATCGTGGCGATGCTCCCTTATCTGGGGATTGAATACAGCCGGGTAGTGGGCAACACCGATGATTTTGCTATGCCGGAGAATTACCTGTTGTGGAAGGCGACTTGCCATCATAACCATAATCTGATGGAAAACGGCAGGCGTTTTTTGGAGCTGAACAAGAGCCAGTATCTTTATATGATGTATGTTTGGGGGCACAGCTATGAGTTTTCGCTGCAGGATAACTGGGAGTTAATGGAGGACTTCTGCCGGATGATGGCGGGGCAGGAAGATATTTGGTACGCGACCAATATTCAAATCGTTGATTATATGAAAGCTGCCCAAAATCTGAAGTTTACCATAGACGGCGATTTGGTTTATAATCCCTCGGCGGGCAGCGTATGGATCAGCGTCGACGGAGAAAAAATAGAGATTCCGGGCGGTGCAACAGTCTGCTTGTCGACTTTAGATTCACCCCAAGGAGTAACCAATGAAAACCATTGCCATCATTGATGACGAACAAAGGATTCGTCAGCTTTATCAAAATTATGTAGAAACATGGGCAAAGCAAAAACAGGTTCCGGTGCGTATCTATTCCTTTGCATCGGCTGAGGAGTTCTTATTTGTGTATGAAGAAAATAAGGACTTTCAGGTGATTTTACTGGATATTGAAATGAAAGCGATTAGCGGGGTTGAGCTGGCCAAACGGATCCGGCAAAGGGATGATAAGGTGCAGATTATCTTTATCAGTGGTTACAGCGAATATATTGGTGAGGGTTATGAGGTCGAAGCGCTGCATTTTTTGGTCAAGCCGATTGCCGAAGAAAAGCTGTTTGCGGTGCTTGATAAGGCAGTTAGTAAGGGTGAAACCACCGAGCGATTTGTGCTGATGAAAGAGGGCGATGAGCAGCATAAAGTTTATCTCGGCAGTATTTATTATATCGTGGCGGATAAAAATTATTTGTTAATCAGCGGTCAGGATTTTTGTTATCGTATTCGCATGACATTAAATGAAATCGGACAAATACTCGATCAGCGCTTTTTTCGCCTGAGCCGGAGTGAAATCGTTAATATCGAGAAAGTGGAAAGCTTTAGCAAAACCGAAATGGAAATGACCGACGGCAAGCGCTTTGTCATTCCCAGAGGCAAGTTTAATGAACTCAGTCAAACCATGATATCTTATTTTTAAAGGCAATCCCAAGTGCCGATAAGCAATGCTTCAGAAAACAATCAGCATAGAAAAGGCAGAGAATTTCCTTATGGGTTCATAAGACAAGGGGAGAAGATGAAATTATTTCGTAAAATCAAAATGATGTTTCTTAAAGAGGATGTGCTGGAATATCAAAAGAATCTTTTGAATACGCATTATAGCGAAGTCGAGAATATGTATCAGGACATTCGCAAGTGGCGGCATAATTATCGCAATCATTTGCAGGTGTTAAAGTCCTATGTTGAATCCGGGGATCTCCCGGCGATCAAAAAGTATTTGACCGAGCTGGAGGAGGATTTGCACAGCACCTCGCCGGTGATTCGGACAGGCAATAAGATGACAGATGCAATTGTCAATTCCAAGGTCAGTTTGGCCAAGAGTCACCAGATTGCGGTGATACTGGATGTTAATGTGTCCAGTGTGCTTGGCATCAAGGAAATTGACTTAGCGACCATTATCGGCAATTTATTTGATAATGCCATTGAGGCCTCCCTGACTTTGCCGGAAAAGGAGCGAATGATTCGCCTGTATAT
The DNA here is from genome assembly GCA_002999035.1 of Lachnospiraceae bacterium oral taxon 500. NCBI lineage: Bacteria > Bacillati > Bacillota > Clostridia > Lachnospirales > Lachnospiraceae > Lachnospiraceae bacterium oral taxon 500. Next base: position 802,225 of record CP027241.1, on the reverse strand, counting down.
GGATATGAAAGGTAAAAAACTTTATATTTCCTTTACCAATTTAACTGCTCAGAAAAAGCAGCCGCGCTTTGGCAGGCTTTTTGTCAGCAGCAAAGGCAGTGGCCGGGGACTTGGATTAATCAGTATGGACGCAATTATCGAGAAATATAATGGCTATTTATCCAGAAATTCTGAAGATGGGGCATTTACAACTGAGATTTTGATATAGAAGTTTGGAATATGCCCGCTTCGCGGTCGCATTCATTTGTGCTTGCGCGCTCCAAATTGAATTCTATCGAAGGATTGCCACCGTCAGACCAAATGCTTCGCATGAAAGCTTTCGCCGCGGTCTTCTGACAATCCGCTTTGCGAATTGTCTACGAAGACGTCGGATTTTGCTGCGCAAAACCGACCGCCTGCCGGTGGAGCGCCGCAAAATGAATATGCCCGCTTTGCGGTCGCATTCATTTATGCTTGCGCGCTCCAAATCATAAAACGAAAAGTCGCCAAATCATAAAATAAAAATTTGCCAAATCACTAAATGAGTGGTAAAATAAGGGGGCGGGAGGTATGTTTTATGAAAGAGTACAGAAAAAGAATTGCTGATGAGATTCTAAAAAAAAGATTGGAGAGCAAGGGGGCGGTATTGGTCGAGGGTGCAAAATGGTGTGGAAAAACTACGACTTCATTGCAACATGCCAAATCGGTTCTATATATGCAAAATCCGGCAACAGTTAAGCAAAATCTGGAAATGGCGGAAATCAATCCGCTTGGTTTATTAAATGGAGAAGTCCCAAGGCTAATTGATGAGTGGCAGCTGGCACCGAAACTTTGGGATGCTGTTCGCTTTGAAGTCGATCAAAGAGATGAGTTTGGGCAATTTATATTGACGGGTTCAGCAGTACCGGCAGATATGAGCAGTACTTCGCATACCGGAATTGGCAGAATTGCCAGACTGACCATGAGACCGATGTCCCTGTTTGAAAGCGGAGAATCCAATGGCAATGTGTCTCTAAAGGAACTTTTTCAAGGAAATGTATCCATTCAAGGAGCAGCATCTACTTCACTGGAGGAAATTGCTTTTTGGATTTGCAGAGGCGGATGGCCAAAATCTTTGAATTACAATCGTGAAGTAGCTTTACAGCAAGCGATTGATTATTTTGATGGAGTTATTCAAACGGATATTTCAAGAGTGGATGGTACAAATAGAGAGCCGGAAAGAGCGGCCAGATTATTGCGCTCATGTGCCAGACATATTGGTTCGCAGGTCAAGCTTCCAACCTTAATTGAGGATATGCGAGCAAATGAAGCCGAGAGTATTACAATTCCAACGATGGATTCTTATATGAAAGCTTTAAAAAAGATATTTGTGTTGGAAGATACACCGGCTTGGAATCCGAATCTACGCTCTAAGGCGGCGATTCGAACATCCGAAACCAGATATTTTGTCGATCCGTCGATTGCAGCTGCTGCACTGGGCATTGGACCGGAAGATCTGATTGCCGATTTAGAAACGATGGGGCTTTTCTTTGAGAATTTGTGTATTCGTGATTTGCGAATCTATGCTGAGTTTTCAGAGGGCAAAGTTTATCATTACAGGGATAAGAATGGTTTAGAATGTGATGCGGTAATCCACCTGAGAAATGGAAAATATGGCTTGATTGAAATAAAACTGGGTGGTGATAGATTAATTGAAGAAGGTGCAAAGACATTGAAGAAATTAGAGCAGAACATTGATATTACCAAGATGAAGCTGCCGTCTTTTAAGATGATTTTAATCGCTAAGGGCGAATATGCCTACCAAAGAAAAGATGGCATCTTAATTGTGCCGGTTAATTGTTTAAAGCCATAAGGAAAGAAAGCGATAATACAAAGGTATTGTCGCTGATTTTTAATTCAGAGGATTTGCTTTTCATCCCTGAATTCTGACATTTTATCCCCAAAATAACTTTGCAGCCGAAAATATGATACTCTCTATGTGGGAGGTAATTTTTATGAAGAAGAATCAATACAGCATTTGGAATAATTGGAAGTGCACAAGGAAAACAGGAGCGGCTGCGAAGCAGACATTTCCAGATTCGCCGTCAGGCGGGGAGTACGAAGAGCGGCAAATGCGAAGCATTTGGTCTGGCGGTTACAAATGTCTGGATAATTTAAAATTTATAGCAAAGGTCGCCGGAAATGTAGATAAGGAAATGCTGCCAACATTTTTTGCCATATCCGGGCTGATGATTTTAGTATCCTTGCTGGAAATATTTATGATACCACAGGTATTGAAAGCCTTTATTAGCGGAAAAGAACTGTGCGAAATCATTCGTTTGATTTTATGCCTCGGAGGAGCATGGCTTTTGGCAGATGGAGGTCTTGGCTATCTCAGGACGATTTTTCAAGCCAAAAAGATATTTTTCCGGATTGATTTATTGGACCAAATTTTGCTCAAGACTTTGCGTATGAGCTATCCCCTGACTTTTTGCAAAGAAGCCGGCAGCTTAAAGGAAAAAGCAATTAAGTCAATGAGTGATAATTCGTCCAAAGCGGAAATGATTTGGGAGTATGGGGCACAGATTATTTCCTGCACTTGTTTGCTTGGTATTTATGTGTTAATCCTCTCCTCCCTCCCTCTTTTGCTGATTGTTTTAACGGGGATTACCACGCTTTTCAGTTTTGCTTTTGGTAAGAGGCTTCGGCAATGGGAATACGATAATCGGGAAAGGAAAGGCAAATATTTACAACAGATTTACTATTTATTTCGCTTTTCTGATAATTATCAAAATATCAAGGATATTCGGCTGTTTGGCTTAGGGCAATGGATGGAAGACCTTTTCCGATCAAGCATGCGGCTATATCAGGATTTTTGCCATAAAGCATGCGTAAAAGCTATTTTAGCAGATTCGGCGGATGTGCTGCTTCAGTTGCTTCGTAACGGTGTAGCTTATTATTATTTGATTTCCATGGTTATTCACGGGCAAGTTGACGTGGCCGGTTTTCTTCTTTACTTTCAGGTGCAGGGTAAGTTTGCAGCCGATATGAATCAGCTTTTGCAGGCCGTTAATCTCTTTTATGCCAGTCATTTGGAAATTAGCACGACTCGTCAGTTTTTGGAATACCCGGAGATGTTTCGCTTTAAAAATGGCAGGCGGCTGACGGCAGACAAAGAAAACTTGCAGATTGAGCTTAGGAATGTCAGTTTTCGGTATACAGAAGATGGAGAAAATATTCTGGAAAATATTAATTTTCGGATTTCAGCCGGTGAAAAAATATCGGTGGTTGGTTTAAATGGCGCCGGTAAGACTACTTTTATCAAGCTGATTTGCGGGCTGCTTGATCCGACGGAGGGAGAAGTTTTATTAAATGGCATTAACATTAAGGAATTTAACCGACAGGAGTATTACCGGCTGTTTGCAGCAGTTTTTCAGGAACATTCTGTTTTTGCCGGAAAACTTTCCTGGAATATTGCCAATTCTATGGAGGAAATTGATGAAAAAAGACTGGAGCGTGCCATTGCCCTGTCGGATTTGACAGAAAAGGTGAATGGGCTGAAAGCCGGAGCGGACACTTATATTATTAAAGAAGTTTATGATGATGCTCCGGAATTTTCCGGCGGTGAGATGCAGAAAATCTTGCTGGCCAGAGCAATTTACCGGGACAGTCCGATTTTGATTCTGGATGAGCCGACAGCGGCCTTGGACGCAATTGCCGAAAAAGCCATTTATGAAAAATATAATGAACTGGCCAAAGGCGCAATGTCCCTCTTTATTTCGCACCGGCTGGCCTCCACTCAATTTTGCGATTATATTATTTTAATTGAAAATAAGGGGATTGCTGAAAAAGGGACACATCAGGAATTGATGAGCTTAAATGGCCGGTACCGTTATTTATTTGATGTGCAAAGTAAGTATTACCGAGAGGAGGTGGTGGCATGAACAGTATAAAAACTCAGATTAGGCATTGGTATTTGCTTTGGCATTATTATAAGAAAGAGTTTTTTTACTTTTCGTTGGCTCCGCTGGCCAAGGCACTGCTGCCTTTGCTTCAGCTTTATTTTATGGCACGAATGATTGATTTGATTGTCAAAGGCCGGATAGAAGATTTACCGACCTGGGCAATTTATACGGTGCTTGCTATTTTCAGCAGTCAATGGATACAGGTGATTGCCCAAGGGGCGGTCAATTATTATACCGGCAAAATATATATTAAATCGCAACATATTTTTTCAAAGAAATACCGGGAAATGGATGTAAAAACGGCAGAAGATTCCGGGACTATGGAAGCCCTTTCCAACATACGGCAAAACAACAATACCTTTGGTTTTGGAATCGAGCATCCGCTTTGGATGGCGGAACGGCTGATTCAAGGAATCGTGCTGATAATCGGGAGTTTGCTGCTTACCATATCCTTTTTTCAGCAGCCGGTTCAAAAGAGTGAGTGGGCATATTTAAATGGGGCATGGTTTGATTATGGGGTAATCGGAATTTGTTTATGCCTGACAGGGATTAATATTTATTTATCCCAAAAAGCAAATGATGGTTTTATTAAAATATCAGATGAGTTTAAACTGGGCAATCGAGTAGCTTCCTACTTTCAGTTTCGGATGGCTTTTCAATCCGAACGTTTTTTGGACAGTCGGATTTATGAGCAGGATAAGATTATGGAAAAGACTCGGCATAGCTATCCCTTTGCCAAGGGAAATGCTTTTGATCGATATAAAAGGCAGATACATGGAAAAGAGGTGGCGATTTCTGCCATGCTTAGCCGAATTCAGTTTATTCTGATTGTATTGCTGGTAGGAGCAAAGGCCTATGCCGGAGCCTTTTCGATTGGTTATCTGACCCGGTATATTGGCAGTATTCATCAGTTTGTGATTGGTTTTGGGCTTTTGGCTGGTGTTATCTTAGAGTATCGGCTGAATATTCCCTATGCCAAAAAGGCAATGGATTTCTTAGATATCCGTTCCGATATGTACACCGGCAGCCTGACTACCGAAAAAAGAACAGATCGTAAATATGAACTGGAATTTCGGGGTGTCAGTTTTCGCTATCCGGGTTCGGAAAACTTTGTGCTGCACAATCTTAATCTAAGATTTGAAATCGGCAAACGGCTGGCAATTGTTGGCCAAAACGGCTCAGGTAAGACCACTTTTATCAAGCTGCTGCTCCGCTTTTATGATCCGGATGAGGGGGAAATCATGCTGAATGGTATTGATATTCGGAAATATCGTTATGATGATTATTTAAAGATATTTTCAGTGGTTTTTCAGGACTTTAAGCTGCTGGCCTATCCGGTCGGACAAAATATTGCCGGCAGTATGCATTATGATCTGGAAAAGTTAAATCGGTGCATAGAAGCGGTTGGTTTAACGGAAAAAATAGCTGGTTGGGAAAAGGGGTTGGATACTTATCTTTACACGAATGTCGAGGAAGACGGAATTGAAATCTCCGGTGGTGAGGCACAGAAAATTGCTATTGCCCGTGCTTTATATCGAGATGCTGCCTTTATCATCTTAGATGAGCCAACGGCTGCCCTTGACCCGATTGCCGAAGCCGAGATTTACGAAAGGCTGGGGGATATTGTCAGCGACCGTTCGGCGATCTTTATTTCCCATCGCCTGTCAAGCTGTAAATTTGCCGACCGGATTCTGGTCTTTGATGAAGGCAGGATTGTGCAAATCGGCAGTCATGCCGAGCTTTACCAAGGCGGCGGCAAGTACCGGCAGCTTTGGGATGCCCAGGCCAGGTATTATCAGGAGTAAATTAACCGGAGATGGCAGGTTGATTTTCCGACACCTTCGCGTTTTAATTCTCCTGTGCTCACCAATTTTCGCAATGCCCCTTCTATTGAGCTAAGGCTTAGGGAAGGACATACGGGCGCTGCTTGAGATAGAGCTCTTGTTTACCGGATTCTTGATAAATAGCAGCAATATATCCAAGGATATCCGAGTCCCATGTTCGACAGAACAGTCTTTTTTAGGCTCGTTGCGTGGGCAGGAACGGAATGCGATTTGCGAAGAAAATCGCGAGAGTGGGTCCATGCAGACCGCCCGCCCGGGCAGAAACGCAAAGCGTTTCGATCAGGGCACCCGCTCTCTGAGCGGGACAGAGCCAAAAAAGACTATGGCAGATTGCCCGCCCGGGCAGAAAGCGAAGCTTTCGATCAGGGGAAAGTTGAACTAGTCAAAAGCATAACGATAACTTTAATTCAAAGATTGGGAAAATGTGCCGATAACATACAGGATTTAAATATATAGGAAAAAAGAAGGAAAAAGCAAGGTCATAGTTACCATATTCTTAAAAGATAGGCATTTTACCATGCTTTAACGGAATAAGAATTGGCAAAAAAATGGTAAGTATGATGACAGCGATAGTAAGGAGAAAGAATGAAAAAATTATTGGTACTGATGATAGTATTCACTCTTGTTTTAAACCAGGGGCTGCCTGGCTTTTTGCAGAATAATTTTGTTTATGCCGGAGAAACGGCAAGCGGGGGCGGCGGATTGCCGGAGCGCTACGATGCCAGGGAATTGGGACTGGTTTCACCGGTCAAAGACCAAAGGAACTCCAATGCCTGCTGGGCTCATGCCGCCATGTCCAGTGTAGAGACGGCATTTAAAAAGGCCGGTTTGGGAACGGATTTCTATGATTTTTCAGAAGGACATTTGGCAACCAATTCCTCTCCCCTGACCGACTTGCAAAGCGGCAGCACCGGTTATGATGCGATTAACTATTTTTCGCGCTTGGATGGGCCGGTTAAAGATGGAAAATTTAGAGAAGACAGCCCATTTTATGAATTCAGTATTTCCAGAGCAGGAAAAAATACTACTTTCAGCGGAATTCCTTTGCTCAGAGATATGAATAAAAAATATCATATGAAATTTGTCGGCGATATGATAGTAATTAAAAATAATGTCGAAGAAATGAAGCGATATATTATGGAATATGGCTCAGTCATGAGTTCTTATTATCAGGAAACGGATCGCTTGTATGGGCCGGTTATGTCAGAAACCGTGGGAAATAAAAGCAGGGTTGAAAATGCGTATCATGCCACTCAGCCGTGCCGGGCAAACCATGCGGTAACTTTAGTGGGCTGGGATGATAATATTGAAATTAAAGAGGGTTTGTATTCCAATAAGACAGTCAAAGGCGCTTATTTGGTAAAAAACAGTTGGGGCACAAAGTTAAGGGGCATGGACGGTTACTATTGGATTAGTTATTCGTCGTTTGCCTCCGATAAAAACTATGTTTTTACCAATGTGGCGGACCGAAAAGAAAATGCCAATGTTTACATGTACGATACTTATGGCACCGGTTCTTTATCGGGGGTTCCGGTGGATGATCCGCAAAATATTTTCCTGAATGTATTTGCAAGAAAAACCCAAAATCCGGAAAAAGTAACGGATATTCCGGTTTCGCTTTATCAAGTGGGAGAGCAGGAAGTGGATTATAAGGTCTATATTGGCCAAAGCAATAATGAAAATAGAGAGTGGATTAATGACGAGAATAATTTTACTCTGGTTTCCACCGACAAAAGCATCAATCGCAATGGCTTTTATACCATTGCCTTATTAGAGGAATATATTTTAAATCAAAAATACTTTGCCGTTAAATTGGTAATCAATCGCAATGGCGGAGAAACGCCAACGATTGGGAATGGAAAAGAGGTTAATGACCACCGGCATCGCTCATCTTATATTTATAGCAGTGCGGACGGGAAATTTGTGCGAAAGGACAGCTATAATTTGTCATTGCGGGCAATTACCGAGGAGATTGTGCCAACCGTAGAAAAGGTGGAAATTTTACCGGCTGCAAAAAATATTCAAAAAGGCGAAGCCATTCAATTTGCCGCAGCAGTTACCGGTAAAAATAATCCGTCGCCGGAAGTGCTTTGGAAAGTGAAAAACAATACCGATGCGAAGACTGTTATTAGTTCGCAGGGCGTGCTTACTGTTGGAGAAGATGAAATGGCGGAAAAACTGACGGTGGTTGCGAAATCGGTTTTGGATGAAAGGAAAACGGCAGAAGTTTCGATCAATGTCATGCAGGATTATGCGATTACCGTTAAGATTCAAGGGCAGGGAACGGCCGCAGCCAGCAAACAGCGGGCAGCAAGCGGGGAAGCCATCAGTCTTAGCTATGAGGCGGAGGCAGGACATTATTTTAAAGCATGGCAGGCAGAAGATTTGGAAATAAGCAATCATTCTTTTGTGATGCCGAAAAAAGATGTTGAAATTACGGCGGTATTTGGAAAAGAAACAGGGCTGATTGAATTAACACCGGCGGATCCGATTGAGGAGCCGTCAGAAGAAACGGAGCCAGAAGAAGGCCAAACCGAAGAACAACAACAAAAAGAGCAGGAAGAAAAAGCGAAACAGGAGCAACTGCAAAAAGAGCAGGAAGAAAAAGCCAAACAGGAGCAGCAACAGCAACAAGAGCAGGAAGAAAAAGCCAAGCCGGAGCAATTGCAAAAGGAGCAGGAAGAAAAGGCGAAACAGGAGCAACAGAAAAAAGAGCAGGAAGAAAAAGCGAAACAGGAGCAACAGCAAAAAGAGCAGGAAGAAAAAGCCAAGCCGGAGCAGCCGCAGCAAGAACAATCAGCGGCTGTTTTGCAGCCCTATGTTGCACCGGATTCAGCAGAATCAGAAGATACCGGCCAAGCAGCGGAAATCAAAGCAGACAGCAGTCTGACGGCTCAAGCTGAAGTGGCAGCCGGTAAAGAGAATCCGGCTGAAATTGCGGAAGAAGCTGCCAAACAACAACTTATGGAAAGTTATGATGATATTGCAAAAGATTCTCACTATATAGCTGCTATTCAATTTGTGTTATCCCATCATTTAATGCAGGGAACAGGGCAGCGGACTTTTTCACCGGCAGCCAAGACAAGCCGAGCAGCGGTGGTTCAGGTTTTGTATAACTTTATGAAAACTCCGCAGGTGCAAGCAGAAAATAGCTTTGCCGATGTGGAATCCGGCAGTTGGTATGAAAAATCCGTATTATGGGCAATGCAAAATGGAATTGTTGCCGGTGTGGAAAAAAATAAATTTGCTCCCCAGCAAAGCATTACGATGGAGCAATTGACAATGATTTTACATAATTTTACCAAGCTTCGGTTAGCGGAAACAGCCCCCAAAGCGCCATTGCCTCAAAATTCAAATGCTTTTGAACTGCAGCATTATGTGGATGAAAAAAGCATTTCCCCGTGGGCGGCACACGCGCTTAAATGGGCATTGCAAAATCAGATTTTGCCGGTCGAAAACGGCTTGCTGGATGCCAAAGCAGAAATCAGCCGCGAAGAGCTAGCAGTGATTTTGCAAAAATATATGATGACGGTAGGGAAGTAATGATAGGAGTTCATTTCAGGTTATTAGAATGGGAGGAAGGGCTGTATGAAAAAATATTTGGCATATCTTTTTATCATCATTACCTTTTATGCAGTGCCGCCGCTGTTGATTAAAGATACCGGCAGCGCAATCGTCTGCTTATTGATTATTTTTCCGTGGATTATACTGACGATTTCGTTTTGGTATGCGAAAATCAATGGATTTCGCTGGTATTTCTCCTTGATTGCAGCGATTTGTTGGCTGCCGTCTATTTTCATTTACTACAATGAAAGCGCTGCCATATACGCTGGAATATATGGCGCGCTAAGTTTTGCCGGGCAGGGAGCGGGGCATTTATTGGGCACAAGGAAAAGAAAAAAAGACGAATACGATATAGATTAAAGATAGATATGTACTTGCCATTTTTTTGATTTTCGGCTAAAATGGAAACAGAATACAAATTAGCCGAAAGGAGGCTGTAATGAACTATATCCCGAGAAATTTGGAAAAGGTAGTTTTGCAAGCGGCACAGGAATATCCGGTTGTGCTGGTAACGGGCCCCAGACAGGTAGGAAAAACCACCATGCTGCAAAAACTGATGGCGGGTACAGATAGAAGCTATGTGTCGCTGGATGACTGGAATGAGAGAAATCTTGCAAAGACGGATCCGGAGTTGTTTTTGCAGCTGCATCAGCCGCCGGTGCTGATTGATGAGGTGCAGTATGCGCCGGAATTATTTACCTATATAAAAATATATGTTGACAAGAACCGCCGGATGGGAGACTTTTGGCTGACCGGTTCGCAGGTGTTTAAGCTGATGCGGGGGATTCAGGAGTCATTGGCCGGCCGGGCAGCGGTACTTTCCTTAACCTCTTTATCACAGGCAGAGATCGGGGGCGGTACTGCCGAACCTTTTACCGTTGATTGGGATGCTCTTTTAGTAAGAAGCAGGGAAAGAAAAAAAGCGGACGTGAAAGATATCTTTGCCAGAATTTTTAAAGGCTCGATGCCGGCAGTGGTCAGCGAGCAGAACAGCAGTCATTCGATTTTTTACAGCAGCTATTTGGCAACCTATGTTGAAAGAGATGTCAGAGAACTTTCCGGTTTGGTGGACTCCTTAAAATTTCTTCGATTTATAACGTCGGTGGCAGCAAGATGCGGACAGATGTTAAATATTGCCGATATTGCCGGGGATGCGGATATCAATCAAAAGCAGGCCAAAGACTGGTTGGGGATTTTGGAAACATTAGGCCTTATTTTTTATTTGCACCCGTACTCCAATAATTTGCTGAAGCGGCTGGTAAAAACGCCGAAGCTGTATTTTTATGACACCGGTTTGGTCTGTTACCTGACGAAGTGGAGCAGCGCGGAAACGCTGGAAAGCGGTGCGATGAATGGGGTAATTTTAGAGAACTATGTTGTTTCCGAGATAATGAAAACCTATTTAAACAGCGGTCGGGAGCCATTTCTTTGTTATTACCGGGACAAGGACGCAAAGGAAATTGATCTTGTGCTGGAGCATGACGGCGTACTTAATCCCATAGAAATTAAGAAATCCGCCAATCCCGGATCGGAACTGGTCAAGGTATTTCACTTGCTGGATAAGGCATCTACGCCATGCGCTGAGGGAGCGGTTATATGTATGAAGCCGGAACTGTCGGTCATTGATCGGAACAATTTCATTGTGCCGGTCTGGGTGATTTAGCGGTATCTTTTTGAGGTTTGCTGTCTGTGGAAAAACAAAGCGGCACAGAGGCTTAAAATTCGAAATTTATAGTTGTGGAAAAATCTGGAAGAAACGCACATTTTCCCGAAATAAAACTTTGAAGAAATGCACAAATTCCCTGAAATAAGAATTGAAGAAATGCACAAATTTTGATATTATGATCAAGCATCAACAGTATAGAAATCTATGGCGGGATTTTTCGGCAAAAGGATATATCATCTTTTGACACTAACATCTTAAAAAGATGGATTTTCTCAGAAACGGAGGCGGAAAGAATGCTTTGGGATAAAGTGGCAGGTGTTTATGATTTGTTTACAATCTTGTCAAATGGGCGGGTAAACCGGAAGTTGACGGCGGTGGTGGCCGGTATGATTGAACCGGGAGACCAAGTGCTGGAGTGTGCCTGCGGCACAGGTATGCTGAGCAAAGCAATCGGGCCAAGATGCGGGGAGCTGACGGCTACGGATTTTTCGGTAGGGATGCTGCGTCAGGCTAAGAAAAACTGTGCGCATATGGCCAATGTCAAGATAAAAAGAGCCAATATCATGAAGCTGAAGTGTGCAGACGGCGCATTTGATAAGGTGGTGGCCGGTAATGTTATTCATTTGCTGGATTCGCCGCAGGAGGCGCTGGCAGAGTTGTTGCGCGTTTGCAAAACTGGCGGAAAAGCAATTATTCCGACATATATCAGCCATAAGGGAGCGGCTAAACCCCATTTACTAATCCGGCTGCTGAAAACAATCGGAATAGATTTTAAGAAACAGTTTGATTTTGCGGCGTATCAGGAGTTTTTTCGGACGGCTGGTTACCAGAATGTGGAGTATACTTTGATTGATGGCAAAATCCCCTGCGCCGTTGCGGTGATTACGAAAGAAGAGTGACTTTTAAAAGCCAAGAAAAATTAATATGCCAGGCCGGAAAAATTGAAGATTCACGACCAAACGGCCGCGAATGTTTAAAAATATACGAAGCTGCAAGATAGGAGAAAATATATGTTTGACCGAAGACTACTCCGGGTTTGCCCGGAAAGTAAGAAATATATGGCGGGGAATGTCCTCTGCCAATGGCTGGAGCTGATTTTAAACGCGCTGATGATGCTGCTGATTGCGGGAGCGGCCGGACGGCTGTATCGGCGGGAATGGGATGTGAACCAGCTTTGGCTGACGGCGGTGCTGATTGCGGGGACGATAGCGGCTCGCTTTTTTGTAGTTCGGCTGGCGGTGCGGATGAGCTATTTAGCTTCGCGAAGCGTTAAGCGGACGTTGCGGGAGAAAATTTACGCTAAACTCTTGCGCCTCGGCGGAACATATCGGGAGAAAGTGTCTACCGCTGAACTGGTGCAAGTCAGCGTGGAAGGCGTGGAGCAGCTGGAAAGTTATTTTGGGCTTTATGTGCCTCAGTTCTTTTATGCCTTTTTGGCGCCGATCACCCTGTTTTTCTTATTTGGCCTGGCGGGCAGCTGGCAAGTGGCGGCGGTGCTGATGATTTGCGTACCGCTGATCCCCGGAGCGATCATCGTTGTTCAGAAACTGGCCAAAAAACTACTGAGCCGCTATTGGGGACAATATACGCAGTTGGGTTCGGCCTTTTTGGAAAATTTGCAAGGCATGACCACCCTGAAAATATATCAGGCGGATGAGCTTAAAAATAAGGAAATGAATGTGGAGTCTGAGCATTTCCGCAAGGCGACGATGGCGGTTTTGACCATGCAACTCCACTCCATTACCATCATGGATTTTGTTGCTTATGGTGGTGCGGCGTTGGGTATTATCCTGACGGTTAAGGCGTTTCTGAGCGAAGGCCTGCCTTTGACCGCTGCTGTTTTTATGATTCTCTTATCTGCCGATTTTTTCCTGCCGATGCGCCGGCTGGGCAGTTATTTTCATGTGGCGATGAACGGCATGGCGGCCAGCGCCAAGATTTTCCGGTTTTTGGGTGAAGCGGAAAGCCCGGAGAAAAAAGAAGCAGCACCGGCCGGCCCGATTGTCTTACAGAATGTGGGATTTTCCTATGATGGGCAAAGAGAGGTTTTGCAGGATGTTACCATTACTATTCCGGAGCATGGCTTTATCGGTATCGTCGGAGAATCCGGCAGCGGCAAGTCAACGATTGCGTCGCTCCTGATGGGCAGGAACACGGTGAAATCAGGACGGATTACTCTGGGTGGCCGGGAAATCGGTGAGATATCGGAAGAAAGCTTAATGAAAACCATTACTTATATCGGCTTCGGCAGCGTTTTTTTTAAGGGCACAGTCCGGCAAAACCTGGCACTGGCCATGGCCGAGGCAGATGAGGCGCGAATGTGGGAAGCACTGGATCGCTGCCATCTGTCGGCTTTTTTAAAGGAGCAAAATGGTCTGGATACGCCGCTCTTAGAAAACGCAGCCAATCTGTCCGGCGGGCAGAAGCAGCGGTTAGCTCTGGCCAGAGCGATTTTGCATGATACGCCGGTTTATATTTTTGATGAGGCGACCAGCAATATTGATATTGAGAGCGAGGAAGCGATTCTGACACAAATTCGGGAACTGACCGGTCAGAAAACGGTAATCATGATTTCTCATCGGCTGGCCAATGTGGCCGGAGCGGATCGAATTTATTGCCTGGAGCGGGCGCGGATGGCAGAGAGCGGAAAACACGAGGAACTATTGGCGCAGAACGGTGTTTATGCCGGACTTTGGCGAACGCAGGAGACTTTGGAGCGCTATGGAAAGGAGACGGACGATGAAGAAGCAGTCGAAGCTTAAGACTCTTTTACGTCTGGTAAACGTAGTGAAACCCTTGACCGGGTTTATGCTGCTGGCGGTGGTGCTTGGAACATTGGGCTTTTTGAGTGCCCAGTTTATTCCGATTTTAGGCGGTTATGCTTTGCTTGCCGGACTGGGTCTGAAGGGCGGGCTCCGGGTGGAGGTAATCATCGGGCTGCTGCTGCTTTTGGCGGTCATCCGGGCGGTGCTGCGTTTCGGTGAGCAGTGGCTGAATCATTATATTGCTTTTACCTTGCTGGCTTTGCTCCGCGACCGGGTGTTCCGGGCGCTCCGGCGGCTTTGTCCGGCTAAGCTGGAGAGCAGGGAAAAGGGGGATTTGATCAGCTTGATTACAACCGATGTCGAGTTGCTGGAGGTGTTTTATGCCCATACGCTGTCGCCGATCTGCATTGCCGTCCTGACATCGGCGGTGATGTGTGTTTTTATCGGTTCGTATCATTGGAGTTTAGGGATTTTGGCGGCACTGGCTTTTCTGACGGTCGGGCTGGTTTTGCCGGCAGTGATTTCCCGCCGGAGCGGTACACTGGGAGATGAGCTGCGGGCGCAGTCGGGGGAGTTGGCGGCTCATATGCTGGAAAATATCCGGGGGCTGGATGAAACCATTCAATATGGCGGCGGTGGCCAGCGCTTGGAGAGTATGAACCGGAAAACCGATGAACTGAGCCGGCGGCAGGAGCAGTTAAGTAAGCTGACAGGCACCAACTTTGGATTGGCGAATACGCTGATTTTGTTCTCTGACGTGGCCATGCTGCTCTTGGCCGCTGGACTTTTCAGCCGGGGAGTGACCGGCTTTGACGGCTTTTTGCTGCCGCTTTTGGCGTTGATGTCGTCCTTTGGCCCGGTCATGGCGCTGGCCAATCTGGGCACAACCTTGCAGTCAACCATTGCTTCGGGAGCGCGGGTACTGGCGATTTTGGATGAAACGCCGGAAACGGAAGATATTACCGGACAGCTGCCGATTTCCTTTGCCGGAGCGGAGTGCAGCAACGTAAGCTTTTCCTATGGCGAAGAAGAAGTTTTGAACGGTTTGACGGTATCCTTTCCGGAAAACCGGATTATTGGGGTGGTTGGCCAATCCGGCTGCGGCAAATCGACGATGCTTAAACTTTTTATGCGATTTTGGCAGGTTAAGACCGGGAACATCTCTATTTCGGATCGAAATGTTGCTGCCATTAATACCGCCGATCTGCGGGCGATGGAAAGCTATATGACTCAGGAAACGCAGCTGTTTCGCGATACGATTGCCGGAAATATTCGTGTTGCCCGGCCGGAAGCAACGGATGCCGAGGTGGAAAACGCCTGCCGCAAGGCAGCTTTGCATGATTTTATTCTGACTTTGCCCGACGGTTATCAAACACAGGTAGGAGAACTGGGCGAAACGCTGTCCGGCGGGGAACGCCAGCGGATTGGTCTGGCCAGAGCGTTTCTTCATAATGCACCGTTTTTATTGTTAGACGAGCCGACCAGCAATTTAGACAGTCTGAATGAAGCGGTGATTCTTCGCTCGCTGAAAGAGGAGGCTAAGGGGAAAACGATTGCGCTGGTTTCGCACCGGCGGTCAACCGTTCGGATTGCCGATGAGGTGGTCATGATTGAAAACGGCCGGCGAAAAGAGGCGTAACTATCCATTTGCTTAAGGCTGCCCTTGCAGCTGGCTTGCCGTAAATTACGGGACTCTTGCCTGAGCGGTAACCGGCATGGTTTTGCCGGGCCTGGGAAAGTTGAGTAAAATAGTTGGACAGAGCTTAACTTTTCCCTGATCGAAGTGCTATGCACTTCTGCCCGGGCGGGCATTCTGCCCCTGGTCGAAACGCTATGCGTTTCTGCCCGGGTGGGCGACCTACCTGATCGAAAGAGCTGCTTTCTGCCTAAAAAAGACAGTTGTGTTGAACATGGGAAAATTGAGTAAAGTAGTTGTATATAATAAAATGTTTTAGTATAATGAAAGAAAAACAGTTCCGATGAGTATGGGAAATGTTGAGCAACGGATTTTTAACTTTTTTCTTAAAGGAGGAACGCCTATGTCAGTATTTTATGTACCATCTGTCAACCTAATCGGGAAAGGTGTAATCAAAGAATTCGGCGGTTATGTTAAAGATCTTGGCTTTAAAAAAGCTTTGATTGTAACTGACCACTACATTGCATCCAGCGATATTTTACCGAAAGTAACATCGACGCTGGCGGCAGATGGTATTGGATATGCGGTTTTTGAAGATGTTGATCCGAATCCGTCCTGCAAGAATGTCTATGATGGCTTGAAGGCGCTCAAAGAAAACGGCTGTGATTTTATCGTATCGCTCGGCGGCGGTTCGCCGCAGGACGCGGCCAGCTGCATTTCCATCATGGCGACCAACGGCGGTACACCGCAAGATTACGAGGGTTTGCACAAATCGAAGGAAAAGGGACTGCCGGTTGTGGCGATTAATACCACGGCCGGAACTTCTGCCGAAATCACGATTAACTATGTTATTACCGATGAAGAGCGGAAAGTTAAGATGGTTATGGTCGATAAGAATAGCCTGGCGCTTATTTCGGTCAATGATCCGGAACTGATGGTGTCAAAGCCGGCGAGCCTGACGGCGGCCACGGGAATGGATGCTTTGACGCATGCGATTGAAGCCTTGGTAACGCCCGGTGCCTACGGTGTGACCAAAAAGCTGTCGATTGGCGCGATTGAATTGATTAAAGAATATTTGCCGCGGGCTGTGAAAGACGGGCATGACCTTGAAGCGCGTGAGGCGATGGTCAACGCCATTTTCTTAGGCGGCATGGCCTTTAATAACGCCGGACTCGGTTATGTTCATTCGATGGCTCATCAGCTGGGCGCGGTTTATCATCTGGCACACGGCGTTTGCTGTGCCATGCTGTTGCCGCTGGTAGAGCGGGAAAATGCCAAGCGGGTGCCGGGAGCGTTCCGTGATGTAGCCAAAGCGCTGGGTATGCAAACGGAAGGCAAGAGCGATCAGGAATGCGCCGAATACTCGATTGCCGAGATTGAGAAACTGTCCGCCACCGTCGGAATTCCGAAAAAATTGACGGAGTTGGGCATTAAGGAAGAAGAGTTTGATTTTGAATACTTATCAAAGAATGCTTTGATTGATGCCTGTGCACCGGGTAACCCCTTTATGCCGACGCTGGAAGAAACCATTGCTTTATATAAGCGGCTGTTTTAACAGCTGCTCAAAATCACGCTTTCAGGACGGTTAGGCTGAAAGCGTGATTTTTCTATTTTACTTATTCCGGAATCCTTGCCGAAACCGGAAAAAATCAAGAATGAAAGAGGAGCGGAAAATGAAGGGGCAAAAACTTTTTTTGATTCTATCAACGGTGATTTTATTGGGCGGCATTGCCGGGCAGAGGATGGTACTGGCCAACTCGGCGCAAAGGAATTGGCGGGGAGTCAGTGCGACTGGTGCGATTGTTACGGACGAGGACTGTCCGCTGGTGGTCGAAGAAGAACAGTTGACCTTTGCGGTTTCCGAGTTTCCCCAGAGCTATTACCAAACAGAAAACGATTTTTTGACATATACCGGTATGGTAACGGCTGAATATAGCTTCTATAATCCGGCGGATTACACGGTAACGGCTAAGCTGGTTTTTCCTTTCGGGGCTTTTCCGGACTATGGTTATGACCGATATGACGAACAACGGGGAAACCGCGTCCGCTCCAATGATACTGCTAAATACGCGGTTAAAGTAAATGGCCGGGAGATTGAAAAAAGACTGCGTCACACACTTTCCTGGTATTATGAGCAGTTTGACTTAAACAAAGATATGGGGCGTCTGCGGGATAGTTTTTGGGAAGATGATTTTTATTCGCCGGATTTGGAGGTGACGCGGTACATTTATGCTGTCAGCGGTGTGGATCGAGAGAAAAATCCGGCAGCAACGGTGGCACTTGATATTCCGAAGTTTGACGGCCGGACCAAGTTTTTTCTGGAGGAAGAGCGCGGTTTTCAGATACGGACTGACGGCAGTGCCCGGCTTGACCTTTGGGCTAAAAACGGGCAGGAAGTGATTTTAAATGTGATTGGTGAAGTCCCTTCTCAGGAGATGAAATGGACATTCTATAAAGATGGCGGTGCTAAGGACGGGGAAGAAATTGATGGTGCTATGACCCTGCTGCAGATGGAAAAATTGTCCCTACGGGAGTTGGCTTTGATGAAATATCCGGCTAACAGTGGGATTGCAGAAGCGGATTGGTATAATGCCATAGTCGAAATGTTTCGTCAGAGCAGCAAAAATCATGGCGGAGGAATATTTTTGATGAACTATCCGGATGATTTAGATATTTCGGACGCGCTGATGCGCTGGTATGAATATGAAATTACACTGGAGCCGGGGCAGCGGCTGACCAATACAGTTGAAGCGCCACTGTATCCTTCCATTGATACAAGGTATGAGCCGCCTGTATTTGGCTATACTTATTTGCTTTCCCCGGCGCAGACATGGGCACAGTTCGGCCGGCTGAAGATTAGAGTTAATACGCCTTTTTTCCTGACGGAAAGCAGTCTGCCGGAATTTGTTCAAACGAACGACGGTTATTTGCTTGATTTGGCGAAACTGCCGGCCGGAGAGTTGACCTTTTCTTTGAGTGAAAGCCAAAAGCCGAAAGCAGAAACGCAGGTCAGATCGTCAGCTTTCTATAAAAAAATGCTGATTGCAGCCTTTATAACGGTAGTTGTGTTCGGCTTTGTAATCGGAGTGGTCCGGGTGCTCCGCGGGAGAAGAAAATGAAAATAATATCTTATCAGGACAGTTACCGGGATGATATGATTTTTATGGTATTGCAGGCCAAGGACGCACTTGGGCGCAAGCCGGGATTAAATAACGATTTACTGGATGTAACGGGTAACTATTGGGAACGGGGCGGCGGTTTTTGGCTGGCGATTGATGAAAATGACAGGGTGATTGGTTGTGTGGGCTATGTCAATGTAAATTCACAGGAGGCTTTTTTGCGCCGTTTGTATGTCAAGGCCGGCAGAAAACATCAGGGTATTGGGACGGCTTTGCTGCAAACGGCAGAAGCAGCCATGCGGGAAAAAGGCATAGCAGTAATAAAAGTGCATCTTGGTTCGCCGAAAGAAGAGTGGCCGGAATCGTATCAATTTTACCCCAAATATGGATATCGGGAATATGAACCGGGATATATGAAAAAGGAATTGAAATAACAAAAGGAGGCAGATATGTACAATCAAACCATGACATTGTCCAATGGCATAGTAGTACCGCAGCTGGCGCTGGGCACTTGGATGATTCAGCCGGATGATAAGGCGGCGGAGGCGGTTCGGACGGCGCTTGAACTGGGCTACCGGCATATTGATACGGCGCAGGCATACGGCAATGAACGGGGTGTCGGTGATGGCATCCGCGGCAGCGGAATTCCCCGGGAGCAGATTTTTGTCACGTCCAAAGTCGAAGCCGAGCATAAAAGCTATGCGGCGGCAGCCGCGTCAATTGACGAAAGCCTGATAAAGCTGGGTCTGGATTATATTGATTTAATGCTTATTCACAGTCCGCAGCCGTGGGAAGAGGTCAATCAGTCGGATAATCGCTATATTGAGGGCAACCGGCAGGTATGGAAAGCGTTAGAAGACGCGCTTGGGGCCGGGAAACTTCGTTCCATCGGCGTATCCAACTTTTTGATTGAGGATGTGGAAAACTTATGGCCGGCGGCGGAGATTAAGCCGATGGTGAATCAAGTGTTGTGCCATATTTCCAATACCCCGTTGGAATTGATTCAGTATTGTCAGAATAAGGGGATTGTGGTGGAGGCCTATTCTCCGGTAGCACATGGTGAGGCCTTAAAAAATGAAAAGATTGCCGCAATGGCGGAAAAATACGGCGTATCGGTGCCGCAGCTCTGTATTCGTTATGATCTTCAGTTAGGGATGATTGTATTGCCCAAAACAGTCAACCCTGAGCATATGAAGGCTAACGCCGCCGTTGATTTTGTCATTTCCGATCAGGATATGGAGATTCTGAAAAATATGGAAAAGATTAAGGACTACGGCGAGCATAGTTCCTTTGCAGTGTTTGGCGGAAAATATAAAGAGCGGTAAAAGCGGCTATACGGTTTGACTCTTATTCACCACCCAAGCGCAGCGTTTATTCCAAAACTGAACCAACGGCCCCAAGGCAAAGTTTAGCACCAGGCTTCCCCAGCCGACGGTGCCGCCCAGGAAAAAGGCCAGTGTCAGGCAGGAAAGATCAACCGATAATTTGGCTGCCTGCAGCGACAGTTTTCTTTCGTGCAGTGCTACCACCAGATCATCAATCGGCCCGGCCGGCAGTTCGGAAAGCAGATAGACGCCGACTCCGAAGCTGAGCAGGCAGATGCCGGCCAGCAGCATCAGGACGGAAGTCCACAGATTAACGGCATAAAAGTTATGCAGCAGCATTTGCCAGACATCGACTATGGCGCCGGAAACCAGAGAAGTCACAAAAGTTGTCATTCTCGGGTAACTGTGCCGGATGGCGGCCGCCGTCAGTACGCACAGAAAAGATACAATATAAACAACATAAGCCAACCGAAGCTGAAAAATATGGTTTAACGCAAAAACTAAAGAATCAAAACCGCTCGCTCCGGCTCCGGAATGAACGGTCAGCACAACCCCGAGATTTAGAACGATAAGCCCGAAGATATACAAAAAAAGCTGAATCGGCCGGGGTTTTTGCTTTATTTGAAATTGTTTTACAAAATTACGCAGCATAGAATTTCCTCTCGATAATCAATACAGGACAGTATAGTGTTTCCTCTCTATCATTACAACATAGCACAGTATAGCATGACTGTGAAAAAAACGCCAGAAGAAAGACAGGGAAAGGGGAAAAAATTTTATTTCATACGAACATATGTTTGACCCATGCCCGCAAATGTGATATACTGAAAAAGCAGATACATGAGAACTCAACTTTGTCCGGAAAACGAAAACAGTCTTTGCAGGAGAGTGCCTGCCCATGCAGAAACGAGCAGCGTTTCCAGAGGAGAAGTTGAGTTGAAATTTCAAACCGGGGGAATGGGAATTATGAATCAGGAAATTTATCAAAAACTAACGATACTGGCAGCCGCCGCGAAATACGATGTGTCCTGTTCTTCTTCCGGCAACAGCCGGAAAGGGGTGAAATCTTTAGGCAGCGCTGCGAATGCGGGAATTTGTCACACTTGGGGCGCGGACGGCCGGTGCATTTCCCTGCTGAAAATATTGATGACCAATCACTGCATTTATGACTGTGCCTATTGTGTCAACCGGTCGAGCAATGATATTGCCAGAGCCAGCTTTACGCCGGAAGAGGTAGTAACGCTGACGATGGAGTTTTATCGGCGCAATTATATTGAGGGACTGTTTTTAAGCTCGGCCGTTGAGAAAAACGCCAATGCCACTATGGAGCGGATTGTGCAGGTGCTGACGCTCCTGCGCCGGCGGGAAAACTTTGGCGGCTATATTCATGTCAAAGCAATTCCCGGCGCCGATCCCAAGCTGATTCACGAGGCCGGGCTGCTGGCCGACCGGATGAGCGTTAATATCGAGCTGGCCACTGAATCGGGTTTAAAGCTGCTGGCTCCGCAAAAAAAGATGGAAAAGCTTTATTTGCCGATGGCACAGATTAAAGAGGAACAAAATCAGATTCGGGAAGAAAAAGCCAAGTACCGCTATGCACCGGCCTTTGTGCCGGCCGGACAATCGACGCAAATGATTGTCGGAGCGGCGGCGGAAAGCGACCGCCAGATTTTAGGACGAAGCAGCTTTCTGTATCAAAATTATGATTTGAAAAGAGTGTATTATTCGGCCTATGTCCCGGTCAACAGCGGGGAAAACCTGCCGGCTCTGCAAACGGCGCCGCCGCTGCTGCGGGAGCATCGGATTTATCAGGCGGATTGGCTGCTGCGCTATTATTATTTTCAGGTAGATGAGATTGTGCCGGAGAGCAATGCCAATCTGGATTTGGAGCTGGATCCCAAGTTGACCTGGGCGCTTCGGCATTTGGATCTTTTTCCGATTGAAATCAATCGAGCCGGCTTGGCAGAACTGCTGCGGATTCCCGGCATCGGGCCGCTGACCGCGAAAAAGATTATCCGGCAAAGAAGATTTGCTCCGCTGACGGAAACTTCTGTTCAAAAGCTCGGCGTTTCCCTGAAAAAAGCCCGTTATTTTATGACTTGCGGCGGAAAATATCTGGCCGGACGCGAACTTCCGACGCCGGAACGTTTGCGCAGCCTGCTGGCACCGCCGGCGACCTACGAACAGCTGACCCTGGGGATATAATATGATTTATCTGTATGATGGCAGTTATCAGGGATTTTTATCGGTGGTATATGCGAATTATTATGAAAAAAGAGGGACGGAGGTTTTGGCCGCGGCCGACTCGCCGGGGCTGTTTTTGGATGAATGCCGGGAAATTATGACCGAGCCGGAAAAGGCGGCCAAGGTGGAAAAGGCATTGTGGCAAAAGTGCGGACAGACCGTTATGGACTGGCTGTATTATGCTTTTCACTCGGCCGAAGCGCAAAAGGACAGCTGGCTGCTCCGTTTTGTCGAGCAGGCCTTTCAGCTGGGAGCAGCGGCCGAAAATGCTCTATCCCTAAAGGACATCCGGCGGATTGCGGATTTGGCCAAACGGGTCAGCCGGGAAAGGCATTCTTTTTTGGGCTTTGTCCGCTTTGAAGAAATCGGCGAGGGCAGTCAAAGTTGCCTTTATGCCCGCATCACGCCGCAGAATGATATTTTGGAACTGATGGCCGGGCATTTTGTTGACCGCTTTTACCGGGAGAGAATTGTGATTCATGATGCCGGCCGTAATACCGCGCTGGTGGCCTATCAAGGGCGCTGGGAGCTGCGGCCGTTTACGGGCGGCCGCATAGAGATGAAAGAACATCGCTCATCAGCCGAACTTGGCTTTCAAACGCTGTGGCAAGGCTATTTTGAGCATAGTGCGGTTGAAGAAAGAAGAAGCGACAAACGGCAAAAACAGCATGTACCGCTCAAATACCGGCCGAATTTGACCGAATTTCAGACGCTGCGCTGAGGAGCAGGCTACCGGTCTTTGATGGTAAGTGCGAAGAACGAGACGGAAATACAGTAAAAAACTTAAAAAGCCCTCTTTGATTTTGGCAAAAGGTGCCGATAATAGATATGAGATAATGACGACTTGCTTAAATTGGAACAGAAGAGGGACATATGAATCGACTGAATATTTGTTGGGGGTTATTGGGGGTCAGTGACGCTACAGAAATAAAAAGCGGGCCGGGATTGTATAAAAATCCCAATTCCGTATTAGAAGGCGTTTATGATCAGAATAAGGAAAAGGCGCTGCGCTTTGCTTTTCGACATGGGGCGGCCAAGGCTTTTGAGAGCGTAGAGGATATGCTGGCAGATCAATATATTGATATTGTTTATATTGCCGCGCCGGCGGATATGCGCTGCGCTTTAGCCTTACAGTGTTTGGAAGCGGGAAAGGCAGTCTATATAGAAAATCCGATAGCGTTAAGCTATGAGCAGGCGCTGGCAATCGATGCCAAGGCCAAAGCAGAAAAGCTGCCGGCTTATGCTGCCCTTTATCGGCGGGGATTGCCTAAGTTTATGAATATTAAGAACTTGCTGACTTCCGGGCAAATCGGGGACATTCGAATGATTCGGGTGACGCATTGGGCGAAGCCGACCGAGGACGAAAGAAAGGGCGAAGCGATGCCGCAGTTTCAGGGTGGCGATAAGTTTTGGCGGCTGGGGATTGAAACGCTGGATATTTTGGAGTTTTATTTTGGCAAAATGACTGACTTTACAGGGCAGGTTTTCAATCAAGGCGGTTCCGACCCGACAGGCGATACGATTACGGCCACTTTCCGCCATGAAAACGGAGCGGTTGGTACCGGCTCCTGGTGCTATGCAGCCGATAAGGATCAGGAAGAAGTGATGATTGTCGGCAGCAAGGGAAACTTGCGTTTTTCTGTATTTGGCAAGGAAGCGGTTATTTTGGAAAAGCGGGGCGAGTTTGAAATGTTTAATTACCGGATGCCCAATCATATCGCAATGCCCTATCAGGCCGGCATTGTCAGGGAACTGCTGGATATGGGGGAAAGTAATGCCGACTGGGAGCAGGCGCTGGATGTGATTAAGTGGGTTGACCGGCTGTATTATAAAAAATAGGTGCAGTTCAGGCGAGAAAGGCAAAAAAATGAAAGCTTTTTATTTTTATGATTACCCGGCACAGGCGATTGGCCGGCTGGGGATTGGTGAAGAGGACGGGGCGCTGGTTCAAGTTTTCAAAGCGGAACCGGAAGATCTGCCGCTGAGTGGATTTCTCTTACGGGAAACAAAACTTTTGAAAGAGACCGACCGGCAGCTGCGGGAATATTTTTCCGGGCAAAGAAAAGAGTTCACTTTGCCGCTGCTGCTGCGGGGAACGGAGTTTCAAAAAAAGGTGTGGCAGGCGCTGTGCGAAGTTCCGTTTGGGAAAACGGCCAGTTATCAGGAGATTGCCGAGCGGATCGAAAGTCCCAAAGCCTGCCGGGCGGTCGGACAGGCCAATCATCACAATCCAATCAGTATTATCGTACCCTGCCATCGGGTAATCGGCAAAAATGGAGGCTTAACTGGCTACGGCGGCGGTATGGAGATGAAACAGTATTTATTGACTTTGGAAAAACAAGGGCTTTCATACTTTTGATACTGTATCATTTTTATTGCTTTTTTTAGTAATTCTGATATACTTAAAAAGATGGGAGAGGCGGAGAAATACGCTTGATAACATCCTGAGAAGAACAAAGCCATATCTGAAAATGTAATTTGACGGGAAAGCATTGTGCTTGATGAAAGGAGTTATGATGAAAAAGAGCAAGAAAGAGAAAAAAAGCAAAAACAAAATGGAAAAACAATGGTTGAACCTCGACAGTCCGGAAGCGGGAGCGGCGGAAGAAACGGAAGCCTGTGCCGACTGTGCGGGAACGGAACCGGTAGAAAAAGAGAAAAAGAAGTCCAAAAACGGGCGGATCAGCAGTAAGCTGTATGAAAAGGAACTGCGCCGCCTGCAGATTGAATTGATTAAGCTTCAGGATTGGGTTCGGCTCAAGGGACTGAAAGTGCTGGTGCTGTTTGAGGGCAGAGATGCAGCCGGTAAGGGCGGCGCCATCAAGCGGATTACCGAACATATGAATCCGCGTTTTTGCAGAGTAGTGGCATTGCCCAAGCCAACCGAGCAGGAAAGAAGCCAGTGGTACTTTCAAAGATATGTGCAGCATTTACCGGCGGCTGGTGAAATTGTGTTGTTTGACCGTTCTTGGTATAATCGAGCGGGTGTAGAAAAAGTGTTCGGATTTTGTACAGAAGAAGAATATCAGGAATTTTTAAGAAGCTGCCCGCAGTTTGAAGAAATGCTGATTCGGTCGGGTATTATTTTGATCAAATATTGGTTCTCGGTTAATGATGAGGAACAGGAAAAGAGAATGCAGGATCGGATTGACGACCCGCTTAAGACATGGAAGTTCAGTGATATTGACTTGGAATCCCGCAAAAAGTGGGTAGAATACTCCAAGGCCAAGGATCGGATGTTTGAGCGGACAGATACCTATATTTCACCGTGGAATGTAGTGGAAAGCGATATCAAAAAGCATGCCCGCTTAAACTGTATTGCCCATTTGCTGTCACGGATTCCTTATGAGGAGACGGAAAAGAAAAAGTTTGAGCTGCCGAAGATTGAGAAAGACAAGGAATATGTCCGGCCGGATATTAGGATGCAGAAGTTTGTGCCGGATTATGCCGGCAAGGTCATGGCTGAGAACGGCGAAGCGTAGGAGAAAGTTTGATGGAAAGACAAAACTGGAAAGCCGGGAATATGCTGTATCCGGTGCCGGCGGTGATGGTCGCATGCCAGCGGCCGGGAGAGAAGCCAAATATTATCACGATTGCCTGGGCGGGAACGATTTGCAGCTCGCCGGCGATGCTCTCGATTTCGGTGCGGCCGGAGCGGTACTCTTATGATATCCTGCGTGAAACCGGCGAGTTTACAGTGAATCTGGTTACGCCGGAGCTGACCCGCGCTGCGGATTATTGCGGCGTGCGTTCCGGCCGGCAGGTTGATAAGTTTAAGGAAATGAAGCTGACCGCGTATCCGTCTGAACAAATCAAAGCGCCCGGGATCGGTGAAAGTCCGGTTATCTTGGAATGCCGGATTAAGAATCGGCTGGAGTTAGGGACGCACGATATGTTTCTGGCAGAAATTGTCAATGTATCGGTTCAGCAATCGGAGATTGACGAGACCGGCAAGTTTCATTTGAATTCGCTGGGTTTGGTAGCTTATTCGCATGGCGAATATTTTTCCTTGGGGGAAAAGCTGGGTAAGTTTGGCTATTCCTGCCAAAAAGTAAAATGAGTAAATAAATAGCAAAGGCGGGAAAAATGGTGAAATATACTTTGATTACCGGAGCGACCAGCGGTCTCGGGCTGGAACTGGCCAGGATTTATGCGGCCAAGGCCGAAAACTTGATTTTGGTGGCGCGCCGGGAAGAAATAATGAAAAAGTTGGCGGAGGAACTGGCAGAACGCTATCAGATTCGGGTTCAGACCTTTGCCGGCGATTTATCAAGGCCGGAAACGGCGCGAAAATTAGTTCAGTGGACGCGTGAAAAGGGCTATGAAGTGGACACTCTGATCAACAATGCCGGTTTTGGCAGCTATGGAGAATTTCATAAATCCGATTTAAAAAAAGAATGGGAAATGTTGCAGCTCAATGTAATGACACTGATGTATCTGACCAGGGCTTTTTTGCCGGGGATGGTTTTTCGGGGCAGGGGCGGCATCTTAAATGTGGCATCGGTAGCGGCTTTTGCGCCGGGGCCGAGAATGGCGGATTATTATGCGTCTAAGGCCTATGTTCTTTCCTTTACCCAGGCGCTGGCGGCAGAACTGAAGAATACCAAACTGAAAATTTCGGCTTTGTGTCCGGGACCGATCCAGACCGGATTTCAGGATCGGGCGGGGTTAAGTGAATCCAAGCGTTTCAGCCAAATGGCGCAGAGCGGCTGGTCGGCTAAGCAGGTTGCCCGCTATGCCTACGAGCGGTTTCAGCAGGGCGAGGTTGTCATTGTGCCGGGGCTGTCAAATCAGATTTTAGCTGTTTTGGGGCGAAAAGTGCCGCTGAAGTTAGTGCGCCGGGTCATGGCGTGCGCACAGAGATAAGAGGGCTATGATATAGCGCCATCTTCGATACGGATAAAGAAAAAGTGGTGATAAGCCTTGGACGCAAAGGCTGTCGCCACTTTTTGTATGGGTCCGGAAATCCTGATTTACAAGGAGTATTTCCCGAAAATTGCTTGCGTATCATTCGGATTTCTGATATGATAAATGATGGTGTCTGGCGGGAACTGCCGTTTCATCTGGAAAAGGCCTGGTTATAAGGCCGGGATCAAAACGGAAAGATTCTGCCGGCAGGGAAAAAGGCGGGAAGCCGGCGCGGTAAAAGCACGGTCAAGAGATAAAGGAGGAAGCAAATGGCGGTAAGAGTAATTATCGGAGCGCAATGGGGCGATGAGGGCAAGGCAAAATACATTGATATTTTAGCGGCGAAAGCTGACATGGTGGTGCGTTATCAGGGCGGCAACAATGCCGGGCATACCGTGGTGGTGGATAATAAAGTATATAAGTTTCATTTGGTTCCGTCCGGAATTTTGTACCCCAATACCCTGTGCGTGATCGGGAACGGCGTGGTGATCGACATAAAGGGATTGCTGGAGGAAATGGCGGAACTGGCGGAGCAGGGGGTTCATTTTGAAAATCTGCGCATCAGTTTGCGGGCGCATTTGGTTATGCCCTATCATAAAGTGTTGGATCAACTGCACGAGGCCTATTTGGGTGAAGCCAATATCGGCACGACCGGAAAGGGGATCGGGCCGTGTTATACGGATAAGGCCGACCGAAGCGGTATTCGGGTCTGCGACTTGCTGGAGCCGGAAGTCTTTGCCGCTAAGGTCAAACAAAATGTGAAATTTAAAAATGAAATGATTGAGAAAATATACTTATCGGATCGAACCTTAGATGCCGATAAGATCATAGAGGAATATTTAGGCTATGCCGAGCAGTTGAAGCAGTATTTTACCGACACAACGGCACTGATCAGCGAAGCGGCTGAAGCCGGTCAGGAGATTTTGTTTGAAGGAGCACAGGGCACGCTTCTGGATTTGGATTTGGGAACTTATCCGTTTGTTACGTCCTCGCACCCGACCACCGGCGGTATTTCCTCCGGCAGCGGACTGGGTATGAACAAATTGACGCAGAGCATCGGTGTAATGAAGGGCTATGTGACCAGAGTCGGTTCCGGGCCTTTCCCAACGGAGTTAGATGATGAAATCGGTGAACAGATTCGGCAGGTCGGCCATGAGTTTGGAACAACGACCGGTCGTCCGCGGCGGACCGGTTGGTTTGATGCCGTCATCGGTCGTTTTGCGGTCAGGACAAATGGTCTGACTGATATTGCGTTAAATAAGATTGACGTACTGTCGGGTTTACCGGTGGTCAGGGTCTGTGTCGCTTATGAAAAAGACGGCCGACAGATTAAGGATTTTCCGGCCAGTTTAAACGAGCTCGCCAGGTGCCGGCCGGTTTATCAGGAACTAAAGGGCTGGGGTGATATTTCGCACATTCGCCGATATGAAGATTTGCCGGCGGAGGTGAAGGATTATATTGCCTTTATTGAAGAAAAGTGCGGTGCGAAAGTCAGCTATGTCGGCGTCGGACCAAATCGGGATCAAAATATTGAGGTGAAGTAATTCGCTGAAAAACGCAGATATAACTTTTCGGCAGGGAAATTGAATACCCGTTATCCACGTTTTGATGAATGGTTCTGCCGGAACTGTAACTTTTGCTTGCGGCTTGCAGGCTGTCGGCGGCATGTGGTTTTAGCATCGACGGGGAAAATGAAAAGATTAAAACACCGCGTGAAAAAGAAAGGGCATAATTATGAAAATAATTGCCGGACTTGGCAATCCGGGAATGCAGTATATGGCAACCCGGCATAATATCGGATTTGAAGTGATTGAACGTCTGGCTTATGAAACCGGAATTCATCTGGATAAGAAAAAACACCGGGCGATTTTGGGGCAGGGACAGATTGGTGGTGAAAAGGTGATTTTACTACAGCCGCAGACCTATATGAACCTCAGCGGGGAAAGCATTCGGGCGGTAATGGATTTTTATTCTTTGACGTCGCAGGATGTGGCGGTGGTTTATGATGAAATCAGCTTAGACTTAGGGCAGCTTCGGATTCGGGAAAAAGGCAGTGCCGGCGGCCACAACGGCATGAAAAATATTATTGCCCATCTGGGGACGCAGGAATTTATTCGTTTTCGGGTCGGGGTTGGACCGCAGATTCCGGGCATGGACTCGGCTGATTTTGTGCTGAAGCGGATGAGCCGGGAAGAAATAAAAATAGCGGCGGAAATGGCACTGCGGGCGGCGGAAGCCATTACGGCCTATCTGGAGCAGGGAATTACTTATGCCATGAACCATTACAATGGGTAGGATTTTCAACGAAAAAGCCTTGCAAGGGAACATAAAGGAAAAAGAAAAAATGAAAGAACAGGAAAAAATGGTTGCCAATACAGATGATACAAAAGTGACAGAAAATATAGGCAATGCAGAAAACATCGAAAGTTTAGCCGGTGCCGGCAGCCCAGAGGCAATAAATCCGGCCGAAAGGGCTGATTCGGAAAGAAAAGAGCCGGAAAAGTCTGATCCGGAAAAGACTGAGCCGAAAAAAACAGCCGGGAATACAGAATCCGGAGAAGCGGAAAAAATTAACGATAACAGGGCGGCTGCGCCGAAAAAATGGAGCTGGCGCAGCCATTTGGGCAATTTGCTGCTGATCGGCGGCATTGCTGTTATTTGCATTCCTTTTGTCGGCCGGTATTTGGCTGACCGGCAGCAGCAGCAAATGCTGAAGGAGTTTTATGACCAAATCGGCAGCGAAGTCGGTACGGAAGCGGAAAAATTGAACCGGGAGCTGGGTTACACCGATGATGCCACTTTGCAGGGAGATTTGGACGCATCGGCCAAGGCCATCCGGGAAATTGAGCAGAGCGAGGGTCTAAATCCAAACACGGTTACCAAGCTGACGACCGGGCCAACGGCAATCGGGATTATTGAAATCCCTAAGATTAAGCTGAAATATCCGGTGGCTGAAGGGGTGGATAATGTCACGCTGCGCTTTTGCATTGGTCATATGCCAAAAACGGCAGGACTGGGTGAAGTCGGTAATTCGGTACTGGCCGGCCATCGCAGTCACAGCTTCGGTGATTTTTTTAACCGTTTGGATGAAGTGGAAACCGGCGATACGATTTGGATTAAGACCAAATCAAGTTCAACCGCTTATATAGTCTACGAGAAAAAAAGAGTGAATAAAAAAGACCTGTCGGTTTTGTCCCAAAAAGGAAGCGATAAAGTGCTGACTTTAATTACCTGTGAATTGGGCGTTAATCCGGAGGAGAGAATCATTGTCAAGGCGAAAGCGGAAGGGGCGGAGGCACCGGCCGAATCCGCTCCGGCACCGGCTGAACAGAAGTCGGCGCAGCCCGAACAAACGCCGGCTCCGGCCAATCAGACGGAGCAGCCGGAGAAAACACCGGAATCCCCGGCACCGGCAACTCCAACCGAAAAACCGGCCCAGCAATAAAAACTGAGTTTTTGGCAGTGGCAGACGGAAAAGATTAAGACAGAAGAAATGCTAATCGGCAGATTTACAGCCAGGGAGGAGCGAATAGGAAAAAAGTTTCTAGAATTTTCAAGATAAATAGGAATAAATTCCTATAAATAGGACTTGATTTTTAGAAGAAAATATAGTAAAGTAAGGTCAGTTATAGAGCATGGCTCATATAAAACTTCAAAACTTTTTACGCTGCTCAGTAATGTTTTATAATGGGGCAAATGCTTTCAGCGACAAAGGCAAACTGCTTGAAAAGGCAGGACGCAAAACTACAGGGCCTTCCTTCGGGGTGGCAGCCAGCAGCCGAAAGAAAGCTTATTTTATTTTCAGCTTTCTTTTAAGGAAAAATGAAAGGAGAAATGAAAATGAAAAAATGGATAGTGTTAATCGGCCTTGTGATTATCGGATTAGGCCTAATCAGCAGCGAAGTATCGGCCGAAGGGATCAGGATCGACGAAAGTCAGAGTTCACAGGGCAAGGTCGGGGTTTATTTTAATACCGGAACGACCAAGAAAATTAAACTGATGGTCAGCAAGGGAACGGAAAAATATTCCTATAACTTGCAGAATCTGGACAGAATGGTTTATTTTCCTCTGCAAATGGGCAACGGCAATTACAGCGTCAAGGTGTATGAGAACACGGAAGGCAATAAATATCGGCCTTTGACCGGCAAGGACTTTAATGTAACTCTGTCCGATCCGAACTCTGTTTATTTGCAGTCAGTGCAGGAAATTGACTGGGACGAGCAGAAAAAAGCAATTAAGATTTCACAGAAGCTGATTCAGGATCAGGAAAAAGAACTGGGGCGCAAACTGACCGAGGATGAAAAAACCAAGGTCTTATATCAATACATTATTGAAAAAATCGTGTATGATTATGAAAAGATTAAGCGGATTGATACATCGTATATCCCTAATATTGACGATACAGTCACGACCCAAAACGGCATTTGCTATGATTATTCCTCACTCTTTGCGGCGATATTGCGCGAGCAGGGGATTCCAACCAAGATGATTAAGGGCTATTCGACGTATACCACTGTCTATCACGCTTGGAACGAAGTGTATGTCGGGGGAAAATGGGTGATTGTTGACAGCACGACCGATGCCTACATGTTTCAGAACAAAGCGCCGTATACGTTTGAAAAGCAGTTAAAGGATTATAACAAAGCCAAAGAGTTATAAGCATTTTATACTGCCATGCCATCGGCAGCGGTTCATTCTGCGGAAAGTCTTTGGCACCTTCGGTGCTGTGCGGAAAAGTTGAACATACAACTAAATGAAGGAGTAAATCGCATGGATTTATTATTAAAGCCTCTAAATGATTTAGAGGCTTTTCGGCTGTTAAAAAATAAGATAGAAAAGCAGGAAGGACCTTTGGCGGTAAATGGCATTACCGATGAGCAAAAGGTTCACTTGGCGTATGCGCTGACTGCCGGTGGGAAACGGCAGAAGCTGATAGTAACCTATAATGAGCTGCAGGTGCGGCAACTGGCGGAAAGTTTTGCTTTTTATGAAAAAGAGGTTTGGCAGTATCCGGCAAAGGATTTTATCTTTTATCAGGCTGATGTTCGCAGTCAGGACATTGTCCGGCTGCGGCTGGCGGTGCTGCAAAAGCTCCTGGAGGGTGAGGATATCACGGTTATTTGCAGCATTGAAGCCTTAAAGGATGCGCTGCTGCCGAAAGCCGTTTTTGCTGCTGCCCGTATCCCGCTGGAACGGGGCGGACAAATGGCGCAGCCGGTTTTGACGGAAAAGCTGGTTAATATGGGCTATGAGCGCGTACCGCTGATAGAGGGGCGGGGTCAGTTTGCGCTCCGGGGCGGAATCGTCGATATTTTTCCGCCGTTTGGCGAGTTTGCTGTCCGGATTGAGTTTTTTGACGATGAAATTGATTCGCTGCGGCTGATTAATCCGGATACCCAGCGCTCAGTCAGGGAGATTGAAAGTCTTGAAATTTTCCCGAATCGGGAGATTGTGTTAGAGCCGGGCATGGCCAAAAAAGCGGTCGAACGGCTGCGCCGCGATTACAAGGCGACCGCGCAAAAACTCAAGGACAATGCCGAAGCCTTAGCGCAGCTGGATAAAACGGTGGCTGCGCTGGCTGATAAAATGGAAAATAACGGCAGCTTTGCCGGAATTGAAAGCAATTTGAATTATTATTTTACGGAAACAGCGGATTTGCTGGATTACTTTACCGAGCCGCTGATTATTTTGGACGAGCCGCTGAAAGTTTTGGAAGGGGTTCGGACGCTGGAAACGGAATATCGGGAAAGTCTGGAAAATCGTTTTTTCAAGGGACATCTCTTGCTGGAGCAAAAAAACAGCGGACTGGATTATAAGAAGCTGATTTTTCGGCTGGCCGGTAAGGAAAGCCTTTTACTTAGCAGTCTGTATCAGGCAGGTAAGGAGATTCCCTATCGGGCGGAAGTGCAAATCAGCGGCAGCAGTGCGCATTTGTACCATCATGATTTTGAAGCGATGGCCAAGGATTTGGCTTATTATGTTAAGCAGCAGTACCGGATTGTGGTATTGACCGCGACCGGTGCCATGCTGTCAAGTTTGCAGGAGCTTTTGGAAAATCACGGTCTGCCGGTCTTTTTGGCCGGAGAAAGCGGGGAAACGGTTGCCGGTAAGATTGCACTGGCGGTGGGCGGTTTGCGCCAGGGCTTTATTTATCCGGAAATCCGGTTTGCCGTTTTTGCCGAAGCCGAAGCCAGAAGCAGCCGCCGGAAGAAAAAAGCAGGTTCTAAGACCGCCGGTCAGCGGCTGCAAAGTTTTTACGACTTAAAAGCAGGCGATTATGTCGTGCATGAAAGTCACGGCGTCGGTATTTTTGCCGGTGTGGAAACGATTGAAACTGACGGTATGGCCCGGGATTTTATAAAAATCAAGTATCAGGGCGATGGGGTTTTATTTATTCCGACAACGCAGCTGGACCGGATTCAAAAATATATCGGCGGCGAGGGAGCTGCCCCGAAGCTGAATAAACTGGGCGGGCAGGAATGGAAACGAACGGTCAGCAAGGCCAAAAAGGCGATTGATGAAATGGTGGCCGATTTGATTCAGCTCTACTCGCACCGCGAGCAGGCCAAGGGCTTTTCGTTCAGTCCCGACAGTGTTTGGCAGCAGGAATTCGAGGAATTGTTTCCCTATGAAGAAACAGAAGATCAGTTGACGGCCATTGCCGATGTGAAAGCTGATATGTGCTCGGCCAAGGTCATGGATCGGCTGGTGTGCGGCGATGTTGGCTACGGCAAGACGGAAGTGGCTTTGCGCGGCGCGTTTAAGGCCATTCAGGACGGGAAACAAGTGGCTTATCTGGTGCCGACTACGATTTTGGCGCAGCAGCATTATAATAATTTTGTGCAGAGGTTCAAGGATTTTCCGGTTAGAATTGGGATTTTAAGCCGTTTTTCCACGCCTAAGGAAATGAAGCAAACCTTGGCAGACTTAGAGCGGGGGCTGATTGATATGGTGGTGGGTACCCATCGGCTGCTGTCTAAGGATGTCAGTTTCAAGGAACTGGGACTTTTAATTATTGATGAGGAGCAGCGCTTTGGGGTCAAGCATAAGGAGAAAATCAAGCAGCTGAAAGAAAATATTGACGTGCTGACGCTGACGGCCACGCCGATTCCGCGAACGCTTCATATGTCGCTGATTGGGATTCGGGATATGTCGGTGCTGGAAGAACCGCCACATGAGCGGCAGCCGATTCAAACCTATGTCTTGGAGCATGACGAAGGCTTGATTCGTGATGCAATCTACCGGGAAATCAACCGCAACGGCCAGATTTATTATGTGTATAACCGGGTGCGCAATATTGAAGAAGTAACCGGCCGCCTGCAGGCGCTGGTTCCGGAGGCTTCGATTGCCTACGCTCACGGCCAGATGTCGGAACATGAACTGGAAAGCATTATGCTGTCCTTTATCCGCGGAGAAATTGATGTTTTAGTCGCAACGACGATTATTGAAACGGGTCTGGATATTCCCAATGTCAATACGATTATTATTCAGGATGCCGATAAAATGGGGCTTAGTCAGCTGTATCAGCTGCGGGGGCGGGTTGGCCGTTCCTCGCGGGTGGCATATGCTTATTTAACCTATAAAAGAGATAAGATTTTGCAGGAAGTGGCGGAAAAACGGCTGAAAGCGATTCGGGAGTTTACCGAGTTCGGTTCCGGCTTTCGGATTGCCATGCGTGATTTGGAAATCCGGGGTGCGGGCAATGTCTTGGGTACCAGTCAAAGCGGACATATGGACGCGATTGGCTATGAGCTTTACACCAAGTTAGTGGCCGGCAGTATCAGCGCCAAAACCAGCCGAACAGAGGCGGCCGATGACTTTGAAACCAGCATTGAGCTGAAAATCGATGCCTATATTCCGCCGGAATATATTAACCAGGAAGAAGAAAAGCTGGCCAGTTACAAAAAAATTGCCTCCATTCGCGGAGAAGCCGATTATTTGGATATTTTGGATGAACTGATTGACCGTTACGGGGAACCGCCCAAGAGTGTTCAAAATCTTCTTACAATCGGTTTGATTAAAGGGCTGGCGCATGAACTGGAAATTACCTCCATTCAAATGCGAAATGCGGAAGTTGAATTAACCGTCCTGCCCAATGCCCGGTTCGACGGTAGTAAACTCCTGCCCTTTTTGGAAGAAAGAAAAAAAGAAATCCGCTTCCAAACCAAAGGCAGCTCCGCCTTCCTGCTCCGTATCCCCACCCCTGCCCAAATGCTCGATCAAATTAAATTTGTATTACAAGACCTAAAAAAATTGCGCTTATCCTAAAGGGTTGGTATAATGTAACAGGAAAGCCCTGCCATGCGTCAAAAGCTTCCGCATGCTTGCATGTGGGAAGCTTTTGACATATGGCAGGCAAGGAGATACTCGCAATAAAGCCACGCGACCAGCGGGAGCGGGGCGAGTTGCGAGTATCGCCGGTGATTGCGGGAGCGCGACAGCGCGGAGCAATCAGCTTTCCGGGAACAGGCGATTGCAGGGAAAGCATTGCGGGAGCGCGACAGCGCGGAGCAATCAGCATTCCGATCGAGGAAGATTGCAAGGAAACGATTGCGGGAGCGCGACAGCGCGGAGCAATCGGCATTCCGACCGAGGACAATTAGGAGGAAGTGATTGCGGGAGCGCGACAGCGCGGAGCAATCGGCTTTCCGGCTGAGGACGACTACATCATGCGGCAGGGCAGTAGAGAGTAATGGAAGCGGGGTGAGGCAATGAAAAAAAGATCTTTCCTTTTGATAGTTTTGGTATTTCTTATTTTATTTTTGCCTGCCTGTCGGGAAATGGCTTCCGCCGAACTCCTGCCGGCGATTTTGATAAAAATTGATACGGCGGCGGTCAGCGGGGAAGAAGCGGCGGTTTACGGCATCCAGGTAAAAAAAGAGTTTGAGCAGATCGGCGGAGCCGATATCTGGGAGTTTGAATCTTTCAGCGGCGATAAATCCGCTTATGAAGTAGCCAAAACCAAAGTATTGGAAAATATAATCCGGGTCAAGGTGTTGTTAGCCAAGGCCAAAGAACGAAAAATCGAACTAACGGAGGTCGAAACAGAGGCAGTGGCCAACCGGGCTAAGGAATTTTTGGAAGATCAAAAGGCTCTTGCGGCGGCTGCGGAAGAAATTACCGCTGAAACGGTACAGCAGGTGTTTACCGAGTTTGAGTTGGGCCAAAAGCTAAAGAAAGAGATGCTTCGTTCTTTTCAGCCGGAGGAAAAAATGATAGCTGCTAAATTAGAGGCCAATGAAGACTACCAAAAACTGCAGCAAGAGGATCCGTGGGAAAAACACGAATTATTTTTAGTCGAAACGGCAGAAATTGCCGAAAATGATCCTTTGCTGGAAACAATTCGTCAGGAATTGAATACATCTCCGACCTATGGCTTGACAGATGCCACAAGTCAGAGTATGGTATATAAGGAAGAAAAATATTTAAAGCAGCAGTTGGAGGAAGTCTTTGGCGAGGGAGCAGCCGAGCAGCTCCGAAAAACGGGCTGGCTGCTTTTGCCTGAAAATGAGGAGAAAGGGTTCCGGCTGCTGCATTTAAAAAGCATTGAAGTGTCAGATTTGGCTTTACTTACCCGCCGGCTTCAGCAGCAGGGAGAAAAAGAAAAAGATCTGCGCCGGCAGGCGGAGGAAGAAATCCGGGACGAAAGCTTTGAAGTCATTTATCAGGAATGGAAAAAAGAGACCGATATCCGGATTGATCAGGAGGCGTGGCAGGGCTATACCGTGTTTGAGTTATAATCAAGCGACAGAAATGGAGATTAGTATGTTTCAGAATTATGTTTTTTCTTTTTACGGCACTTTGGCAGAGGTGAAAATGAATCTGCAGGAGCAGGGCTTGTGGGAAAAACTAAGTGTTTATTATGGGATTTATGATTATCCGGTCGATGCCGATACCCTGCGCCGCAGCTTTTTTACGGCCTTGGCGCAGGAGGAGGAAAAAAAGGCGGATAAGATTTATTATGAGCCGAATTATGAAGATATTTTGCTGCGTCTGTTTAATGTCAAGAAACTGAAAGGCAAGAACAGAAGTCCTAAAGATATTGGCCGTTTCTTTCATCTGCTGGCGGCGGAAGAGTTGACTTTATTTCCGCAGGTTAAGAAAACCCTGGAACAGCTGAAAAAAGAGGATAGGAATGTTTATTTGCTGGCTAATGCGCAAAAAGCCTTTATTAAGGACCAGCTTCGTTATTTCGGGATTAAGGAGTATTTTGACGGGCTTTATATTTCTTCGGACTATTCACTGAAAAAGCCCAGTCCGGTGTTTTTTAATCAGGTGATTAATGAGAACAAGTTAGAGAAGAAAAAGACACTGTTTGTCGGCGGTGATTTTGAAACGGATCTGTTACCGGCGAAAAAGCTGGGCTATTTGACCTGCCTGGTGCTGCGGCCGGGTCGGGCGCTGTCACCTGT
Source organism: Lachnospiraceae bacterium oral taxon 500 (assembly GCA_002999035.1). Lineage (NCBI taxonomy): Bacteria > Bacillati > Bacillota > Clostridia > Lachnospirales > Lachnospiraceae > Lachnospiraceae bacterium oral taxon 500. Next base: position 764,819 of record CP027241.1, on the reverse strand, counting down.
CGAGCAGGCGGACTTTGTTGTGGAAAACGGAGAACTAAAGAAAGTCTTGGAATTTTAGTGAGGAAAAATCATGTCTGAAAAGAAAATAAGCTATGGAGAGTATGCGATATTGGGGGTGAATAAGGGTTTAACCGCTTTTTTATTCTCCTTTATCCTGTGTCTGCTTCTTTCGCTGGTGATTAATCTTCGCTTTTATCAGGAACTTATCATGCTGACGGTCGGGAGCCTGGGCGAAGTGGGTGCTGCCGGCAGCGATACCATTCTGCGGACGACCGGGCTGCTTTTGGGCTTGTCATTTTTTCAAACTTCCGGCAAGTTTCAAATGGGGCTGCTGCTCCTATCGGTTATTCCGCTGTCTGCTTTTTTTGGTGCCGGTCTTCTTTTTCGATTAAAAAAGCCGAAGGACAGCTATGTCAATTTAATATCAAGTGTAATTATTGATGGTTTGGCAGCGGCGGTCTATGCGCTTTTTTTGTTTATAACGGCGTTTTTGACCAAGGGAGTGCTGTTCGGCGTGGAGATTAATTTTGCTTCGGGGCGAAATCTCCTCTTTTCTTTGCTGTTTGCCGTATTTATTCAATTCATTTTAGGAATCAACCGGCATAAAAAGTTTACGAATTTTACTGCCGGGCTGCTGAGAACCAGAAACTTGCTGTGGCTGACCCTGGGCTTTTCGGCGCTGACCGGTATCTTATTTATCTTATATTATTTAACACCTTACCTAAAGAGTCTGGTACGGATTTTGGCGTTTGCGCTGGTGTTTTTACCTAATTTGGCGGTTTATTTGTCTTTTATGTTGATGGGCGTTCCGCTTGATTTAGCGGATTCGCTGGGCACTTTAAGCAATTATTTGCGGCTCAATACCGAGATTTTGAACTTGCCGGTCAGTATTAAGGTGCAGCTGATTATATCCTTTATTGTGCTGGTGTTTATCGTGCTCTTAAAAATGCCGGTGAAAAAATATTGGCAGAATTTATTTACATTTGCCTTAGGATACAGCCTTTCCATGCTGATACTGGCGATGTCGAGCCGGGTGGATTTGGGCTATGTCAAAGGTGCTTTCAATATTGGTTTGGCCGTTTCTCCGGTAAAAGCGTTTGCGGTTCCGTTTGTGATTATTTGGCTGGACGGCCTGCTGTTGCGGCTGATTCGGCAAATATATCGGGAGCTTTGCGGGGAAAGCCCGAAAGGGGCGGTGGCTTCCTTTTTGCTGGGGGCCGAGGAAGAAGAAGTGACTTATTTTAAAAAGCGACTTTCGAAGAAACATACAGAAACTGATTTTCCGGAAACAGATGACGAATCCGAGCCTGAATCAGAGGCAGAACAGACCGAAAAGCCGGCGGAAACGCCGGAAGAAGAAATTGAGATTGATATCTGGAAAGAACTGGCTGCTCGACCGATTCCGAGCCGGGAAGAGTCTGACAAGCCCCGGATTTTACTGTGGAATGAAAGGGAGCCGCTGCCGGTGAAAAAGTGGGAGAATCTGCCGGAGCCGGCCGAGGCAGCTACGAAGAATGAAGCAGCAGAAGAACCGGATCGGGAAAGACCGGAGTCGTCAGCCCGGGCGGAAGATACCGGCGCAGCAAAGCAGCGGCAGTCTCAAACGGACGGAACAGAGGAAAGGGCGGAAACGAAAAGCCAAGTCCCGGACGGATTAGAACAGTTGCCGGAGCTGTCAGAGAAAGAAGGGGCGGAAGTAAGCCGCAGCGACCGGAAACCGGAACGGCTGTCTGAAAATGGGGAAGAGCCGAAGAAAGAAATTGATATCAGTCTTTTTCCCGGTTGGAAAAAGAAAGCGCGGGCTGCTCACAGCTGGATGGATTTTTCTGATGTAGAGGACGAACTGCTGTCGGATGAATACGAGGCGGAAGAAATATTAGAGGATTTTGTGGAAAAAGAAGAGACCCTGGCTGGTACCGGGGAAGAAGAAAAAAGCCAAACTAAGGTGATCCGGCGGGAGAAAGAAACAGAGGATTGGGAGCAAACGATTCCCTATCAAATTATCAGGAAATAAGAAATTGTATTTCCTAAAAAAGAATACACCAATACGCAGCTTTTTTCGGGGGCAGGGGTTATGCTTTAGAAAGATAGTTGCCATATGTATGGGAAAGCTTAATAAATGATGACAGAAGAGGAAAAGGGTATGGAAAAAGCAAAGGAAAAATTGGTAGAGGAAATTACCGCCAGAGACGTTGATTTCGCACAATGGTATACGGATGTAGTCAAAAAAGCCGATTTGGCGGACTATTCATCGGTTAAGGGCTGTATGATTATTAAGCCTTACAGTTACCGCATTTGGGAATTGATTCAGCAGCAGCTGGACCAGCGGTTTAAGGAATCAGGGCATCAAAACGTATATTTGCCGATGTTTATTCCGGAAAGTCTGCTCCAAAAAGAAAAAGACCATGTTGCCGGTTTTGCACCGGAAGTGGCCTGGGTAACGCATGGCGGCTCAGCGCCTTTAGCTGAAAGATTGTGCGTCCGTCCGACTTCGGAGACCCTGTTTTGTGAGTTTTATGCCAAGGATATCAATTCTTATCGGGATTTACCGAAGCTTTACAATCAATGGTGTTCGGTGGTGCGCTGGGAAAAAACAACCCGTCCGTTTTTAAGGTCGGCGGAGTTTTTGTGGCAGGAAGGGCATACTGCTCATGCGACTGCCGAGGAAGCGGAGCAGGAAACCATTCGTATGCTCAATATTTATGACGAGTTTTTTGAAAATGTACTGGCGATTCCGGTGATGAAAGGCCGCAAGACAGAAAAAGAAAAGTTTGCCGGCGCGAAGGCGACATACAGTATTGAAGCCTTGATGCATGACGGCAAGGCTTTGCAGGGCGGAACCAGCCATTATTTCGGCGACGGCTTTGCCAGAGCATTCGGAATCCAGTATACCGATGCCAACAATCAGATGCAGTATGTGCATCAAACTTCATGGGGCGTGTCAACTCGAATGATTGGCGCTTTGATTATGGTACACGGCGATGATAATGGTTTGGTTCTGCCGCCGGCAATTGCGCCTTATCAGGCGGTAATCGTGCCGATTATGCAGCGCAAGGCCGGAGTTTTGGAAAAAGCTCAGGAAGTAAAAACGATCCTGCAGGCAGCCGGAATTCGGGTTATTTTAGAGGACAGCGATAAGAGTCCGGGTTGGAAGTTTGCCGAGCATGAGATGCGCGGAGTACCGGTTCGGCTGGAGATTGGGCCGCGCGATATTGAAAACGGTCAGGTTGTCCTGGTGCGGCGGGATAACGGTGAGAAAATGACGGTTAGCTTAGCAGAACTGGCCGAAAGATTGTCGCTGCTGCTGGCGCAGATTCAAAAAGATATGTTCAACCGGGCGAAGGAGCATTTAAGCGCTCATATTTCTTCGGCTGTGACCATAGAAGAGTTCCGTGAGCAGTTAGAAAAGAAGCCGGGCTTTATCAAGGCAATGTGGTGCGGCCGGCGGGAATGTGAGGAAAAGATGAAAGAGCAGACCGGAGCAACTTCTCGAAACATTCCTTTTAACGAGGAACATTTGGCCGATACCTGTATTTGCTGCGGCCAGCCCGCCAAACATATGGTTTACTGGGGAAAAGCGTATTAGGCAGGATAAAGTAATGAAAAAATGGTTGATATATGGCGCCAAGCTAGGATATCAGCCATTTTTATGTCATAAAAAATCGGATGGACTGTTGAAGCCGGCAGCAAAGCGCAGATAAACTGCCGGCTGCCGACCAACATAAAACTTTACTCTTCACCGGTCAGGTCAATGACTTCGGTGACGCCTTCTACCATTTCCGCCAATTGCGATTCAATCAGATTTTTTAAGGTCAGATTGGAGATGGGGCAGCCGCCGCAGACTCCCAGCAGCCGGACATAAACCGCCCCGTTTTCGTCAACGTCAACAAATTCCAAATCGCCGCCGTCTCTTTGCAAAAACGGGCGAATCGTTTCCAAAGCTTCAATGACCGCTTCTTTACTTACCATGATAACCTCCTGATGTTGTTTTTATTCCGTTTCTTCCGGTCGGCAGCCGCTATGATTTCGCAGTCTGTTCGGCTGTCAGGCCGGTAATCTCCCGAATCATTTCCGGGTCAAAGTTTTTAGCTTTCGCCTTTCATTATATAAGATAATCTTTTACTTTTCAATTCTTATCTTAGCAAAAATTCAATGAGAAATCGTTTCATTCATTCCTTATATGTTTTATATAACCCGAAGCGAAAGGGTTCTTGCCACATTATGATGCAAAAGTAAAGATGTCCGGTTCTTCGCTGATTGAGGACAATAAATGTGACACAATTTGTGCCAAAAATTTGGCACAGCCATTTGGCGTATCTGATTGCATATAGAAGTTGCCGTAAGTATAATAAAAACAGGTGATGATAAGTTGCAGCCTAAACGCAGTGACAGCAAATGTGATTATGGCAAAAAGGAAGGAGGATAACACAATGGCAAACTTTTGTACCCAATGCGGGAGCCCCATATCCGGAGGAGCGAAATTTTGCACCGCCTGCGGCACTCCTGTGGCGGCAGCCGGGATCGCTCATTCAATGGCCGCCCCACCTGTAAAGGTGCAGCCGGTGTATCAGCAGCCGCCACCTACGCCGCAGCCGGTGTATCAACAGCCGGCACCCATGCCGCAGCCGGTGCATCAGCAGCCGGCACCTATGTCGCAGTCGGTGTATCAACAGCCGACGCCTATGTCGCAGCCGATGTATCAGCAGCCGACACCTACGCCGCAGCCGGTGCATCAACAGCCGGCTCCTATGCCGCAGCCGATGCATCAACAACCTCAGTATGGCCGAAATGTTCCGCCCCGGTATGCCTGGCCGGTACCTCAGAAAAAAAAGAAAGGCTTTTTGCCTCTGTTCCTGCTGATCTGGGCCGGGCTTCTTGGTCTGGGCTGGTACTGGGTACCGGACGCCGTGAAAGACGCCCGATTGCCGATCGTGCCTGTTGTTTCGGAAAAGGAGATCACGGCGGAACAGTTAGAAGAATATGCCGCGATCGATGCAAGGGTCGAGGCAGGAACGCCGGCCAGCACAGAAGAAACGGACGAACCTGATTCCAGGCACATTTGGCCGGTCTGGCTGTACGGGGAAAAGCCGGGAGAGGAGGGGGAGAAATGAAAAAGCAACCTAACAAAAGACTGAGATTTCATCTCATCGTGACTCTGTTGCTGGTCATGATAGTTACCGGTTTGGGCAAGCCCGGATTCCTGCTGGGATTTCTGCGGCCTAAGCAAGCGAAGATAAACGCAGCGGCGCTTGTTGCGCCGGATCGGGTGCCCGCCGTGGGTCACAGCGATCCTTTCGCGGCGGAGCCCATACCCGGCTTTACCATCGCGGCGGAACGCAACGCCATGGACCACAACCGGGAATTCAAGGTGACGGAGATGGCCTGGGATGTACTTTCTAATCTGCAGGATCGGTTCATGGACAATGATACTGGGATCATGCTTCTGGCAGGCTGGGAAGTGGATGCCGGTCTGGGGGACGACGACCGGATGCCCGGCACCTATACGGTGGGTATCGACCTGAAAAGGCTGGGGATCCCCGAACACTTGTATCATCTTCTGTCGGCCTATCGCGTCGATGAGGCGGGTCATTTCTACGAATACTTGACCTGGATCAAGAACGACAGCCTGTTTTATGCCAGCTGTCAGAATTCCGGCGTGGTCCTGGGCGTGGATGAAGTCGTTGCCGTCACCGGAAAAGAGATCATCATTGAACCTGCCGCACCGGAAACAGGCTTCTTTAACGGCGACGGTGTCTATTGGGTCTGCGACCCGGCGGATTCGTCCCGGCGCCAGTACAAGATCGAATATGAGCAATCGAATGTATCCAATCAGATTTACGCACAGTGTAATACGATCATCGCTGACAGGAGTGAGCGAGCCAGGAAAGAGGCGGAACAGCAGCTGCCCAATGCAACCGCAAATGAACGGTGCGACAGGGTTTATAAGATCAAACAACGCATGTATAAGGAGGATCCTGTCTACCGGCAGGCGATCGATGCACACAAGATGACAAAGCAAGAAGAGGCGGAAAAGAGCAGACAACTGGTAGCCAAACTGGGTACGATGGTTTATGAGGCTCATAAATACCTGATGAGCTTAAACATTCGTTTGCCGGATCAGGCGACGACGCTATATCTGCTCCCGAAGATGAATGCTTATGCCGAGACGGAGCCGGTCGGATGGTTCTCCGGGCCCTATGTGAATGTGGGTCTGGATGTGCTGGAGCAGGGCAGCAAACAGGAGCTGGATGAAATGCAGCTGACCCTAACCCATGAACTGTTCCATGTTTGCCAGCTCCGCTATAACGGTATTTTCCATGCCAACGTCAAATTCTACGAGGCCATGGCCCAGCTCCTGGAGGAAGATGCTTATCGATATTTTCGCTCTCACCCGAACGTGAAGGGCACGGAGAATATCATCACGACGGAGAAAAATCTGGAAAACGGAAAGGCCTACCAATACTATGTGATGCCTTTTGATGAAAAAAAAGCGACCTATTATGACGACATGGGCCGAGCGGAGAAATGGTCCATGAACAATACAGAACTTTGTTTCTCCGGTTATCCCATCGCCCGCTTCTTTGACTATCTGAATGAAACTGTCAGTAAAAAAAGCTTCAAGGAGATGATGGAGAACTATGAATCCGTCGTCACATATATGGATCTCGGAGGCATGGATTTCACTCAGCATATAAAGGCCACATGGGATCTCTCTGACAATATGCTGACGGATGCTTATTTGGCATTTGCCAAGAAGTATCAGACGAAGTTCTACGAATGTGCGAAAGCGAAGATGAATATGACACCGGCGCGGCGGTTAGCGTTTCCCGCTTCCTTCATAGAAAAAGATAAGAAAACGTACTTTAAGCTGGTCGATCATGCCTATTCTATCCGTATCAACTCGCTGATGTCCTCTCTGGACAACATCGGTCGAGTCGGGATCCTGGTAGCGACGGATAAGGATTTCTATGCCCAGCTCACTGATATGACCCTGCTGCCCGTTGGTTCAGGCCAGTGGACAAAGTGTAAGCACGGCTTCTATTTCTACCCGCATTCCGGGACTTCTGATATCATGGAGATTGACGGCGGTACCAACGAAAACCCCTCTGCTGTCAGCGGCTATACGGTCTATCAGCTGGAGCCGCCTAAGCTGGAAAAACCGAAGGTGGAGGACGGTCTCCTAGTCTTCAAGCTGCCGGAGATGAGCCAGGCTGCCAAGGACGACAAGATCGACGGTTATCGGGTGACGATTACCTGTTCTGATGGGAAGAAGACGGTCTATCACCCGCAGATAGTTATTGCCGGAAAGACAGTCAAGATTAAGACCAGTCGTCTCAGTCACCGTTATATAGCGGGTTTTGAAAACTTGGGATATAATGTCACGGTCTGTGAATATATCAAGGATAAGGATGAAAAACGCTACATCTACGGCCCCGAGTCCGATGGCAGTATGGACAGCCTTCTGGAGGAAATGGGTGCCGCTGAGGGCGAGATTACTGCTTCCATCTACTGGCCAAGCAAGGACGACTTAGACCTTCACTGCATCACGCCCAATCAAAGCGAAATCTTTTATGGATGTAAATTTGCTGACGGCGGTGAGCTGGACGTAGATATGCAAGTCCAGGCCGAGAGAGACAGCGGTGTGGAAAACATCTATTTTGCGACACCGGTACCGGGAGTCTATCAGTTCTATGTTCATAATTATACAGACCGCACCGATGGCGACGTGGGCTGCCGCGTGCGCATCAAGGTCGGCAATCAGGTCCTGGTGGACGAAACGGTTCCTATGGGCGGCAGAAGTAAAATCTGGAAGCTGGAATACAGGGGATTCGGTAAGGAACAGAATGTGGAGATTCTGGAGGATCTTCCTTGATTCGATGGCGATCATCTTTTTTCCTTTCGGCAGAAAGAAGCAGAAATTTTGACTTGAATTTCCTGAAAAAACAGACTATAATAAAGAAGCAGTTGGGTGAGGAGGATTAACCCTAACATAAAATTCCGGTCAGCACCGGGCGGAGAGCGAAAGCAGACAGCAGCTTGAATGGAGAAATCAGATTTGGCAAAACCGGAATCTGAACGCTTAAAAACTCCAAAAGCGGGAAATGCTGCAGTTTATGCCCTGCCCAGCCGAAGAGAAAAGAGAAACGGAGGAGAGAATTATGCGAAGGAAGGGAAAATGGATTAGTTTGTTATGCGCGCTTTGTCTGCTGGTCAGCGCCTGCAGCGCGCTGCCGGGCAAGAAAGAGGAAAGCAAGCCGGCCGAACAGGAGACTAAAAACGTGGGCAAAGAAAACAGCGCCCAGGAGTCGGACAAAGATAAGCCGGCTGCCAACGGGGAAAACGGACAAGCCGAACCGGTCAAGAATGAAAGGCCCAATTTTAATGAGGCCGATGTGCGTAAAATCGACTATGCCGATATCATCAATGCCGACACTTATACCGGCTTTACCAAGAGACAGCTGGAATTGCTGAAAAAGAACGGCTTCGTGGTGATGGAGCCGAAGCTTAATGAGGACTATCCGTATCTGAAAATGCACCAGCCCTATGAACATATGGAGTATACCGATCATTCAATGATGATTACCACCGATGTGGTGCTGCATATGTGGCATGTTTTTTACAGCGAGAGCATGAAGGCGTTGGAGACGACCGAATATTTGCCCAATTTGGAGGAATTATCGCTGAAAATGGAGCAGCAGGCGATTGCCGCTTATCAAACCGGGCCGGACGCGCTGGATGGGGCGTATGCCAATATCATCGCCTTTTTCCATGTGGCCAACAGCCTCCTGTTTTCGGAAACACCCGGCTGGATCGAGCAGCTGGGGGGCAAGCCTCATGGCGATGCGCTGGAAATTGCCGAGGCCGAGCTGGGAAATATCCAGGCGGAAAGCGCCGCTGATTCGGTTTTGCTGGGCCGGGCGATTGATTATTCGCAGTTTAAGGTCAGAGGGCATTATACCACCAGTCCCGAGCTGACCAGATATTTTAAGGCGATGATGTGGTACGGCTATATGGGCTTTGATTTAGAGAAGCAGCCGGAGGAAGCGGCTTTGATTGTCGATTTGCTGACGAAGAATCAAGACCTGATGGCGCTGTGGCAAAAAAATTATGAGCTGACAGCCATGTATTCCGGAGAAAGCGATGATATCAGCGTGCCGGAGATGGAGAAGGCATTAAAGAGCCTGAAAGGCAAGGACTTGAATCAGGAGCTGATTAACGAATCGGGCCGCAAGACTTTGATTAAAGCCTTTAAAAGCTTGCCGGAGCCGAGAATTGTCGCTCAGCTGAGCGAGGACAACCAGGATTTTGCCGTTGGGAAAGCCTTTAAGTTCATGGGGCAGCGCTTCAGCGTCGATGCCTATATTATGCAAAATCTGATGAAACCGATTGTGCGGCCGCTGCCGACTGCCTTTGACGTCTTCGCGGCGATGGGATTCGCTCCGGCGGAAAGTTATCTGCGGGCCAATTATGACACCAATCAGAAGTGGCCGGAATATGACGATCAGTTGAAACGGATGAAAAAAGAATACGCCGACGGTGAACTGACGGACGGAGATAACTTTTACAACGGCTGGATCCGGGCGATTGACCGGACGCTGAATTATGTGCCGGCCGGCAAGGAAATACCATATTTTATGACGACGCCGGCTTATGATTACAAAAAGATGAACGCGGCGCTGGGCAGCTTTGCCGAGCTTAAGCATGACAATATCCTGTATTCCAAGCAGGCGATGGCGGAAATGGGCGGCCCGGAGGAAAACTTAACGCTCCATTACTTGGAGCCGAACGAGGCCCTGTATCAGGAGCTTTTGACTTTGTCGACGCATGCCGAAAAGCTGATGAAGAAAGCCGGTATTCGGGATGACTATATTCGGCCGCTGACTTCGATCAAAGGAATGATGAAGATTTTTGCTGAGGTTGCCCGCAAGGAATTAAACGGGGAAAATATTACCGAGTCAGAGCTCCACGAATTAACCTATTTCGGCGGCTTGGTTGAGGACCTGAATGCGAAGTATCTGTATCTTTTATCAGCCGAGGGCTATGACTGGGAGCAGCCCAAAACGACGGCTTTGATTGCCGATATTGCTACTATCCTGCCGCAAAACGGAGTACCGGGCGGTATCGTTGAGGTGGCGACCGGTTATCCGTATGAGATTTACGCGCTTTGTCATGTCAACGGCGTGGATTTTCTGGCCAAGGGCATTGTGTATTCCGCCTTTGAGTTTTTAAATGAGGAGCGGCTGACGGATGAAGAGTGGCAGCAGGCGCTGGGCATGGCAGGTCAGGGAGAATATGGGGAAGTCATTTTTGAATTGAGCGAGTATGATATGATTCGGGAGGTGTATCCGAACTATTATTCGGAATATGCCAGCACCGAACCCAATCAAGTAGAAATTAGCTATGAGGCTGAGGTTGATTGGCCAGAGCTGAAAAAATAAAGTAAGTCCGTCTTTGGCGGCGTTAAAAACGGGTCTACGCGGATTTTAAATAAGCAGGTAGTCGGGGTTGATTGCCGGGTACGGTTCAACCCTAACTGCCTGCTTGTTTACCCCGTAACCTTTTGGCCGGATCGACATTAAGCGGGAAGACAGAAAATGGATAACTCAACTTTCCCATGTTCGTCAGTTATGTTCGCGAAAAAGGCTTTGCCTTTTCGCTTGCCATTGCGGAAACAGGAAGTGTTTCTCGCACTTGGGGCAGAAAGGCGAAACCTTTCGACAGGGAAAAGATGAGTGGATAGCTTTGATTGTATGGCAAAGACAGGAATAAAATGAAAACCGAGTTTAGAGTACCAAAGAGTAAATATAGCTTTGTGCCCAAGGAAAAGCCGGCCGGGCTGTGGCGCAGCCCGACCGCCTGGGTGTTGTTGCTGCTGATCATTCTGATTGTGATTTTCCGGCTGCTGGCGGCCAAAGAGGTGGTAGCGGCGGCGGAGTATACACAGGACGGGATTTCCTACCGGGCGGCGATCGAAGGTCGGGCCGCGGTCAAGTATTGGCGGGGCAGCGACTTTTTGGAGGGCCGAAGTCTACCGCAACCCTTTGTCTTGGGGCGGGAGATTGTCGTATATGAGCGGCCTGCTGCCGGCGGTCACTGGCAGGAAAAAAAACGGTATGACTTTGCCGGAGTGGGGCCGTGGTGTGTTGCTATGGGACAGATGGATGAGCGTAAGGATATTGAGGTCTTTATTGGCGCCTATCGGGCGACCCGCTATTTTCCAGAAGGGCCGCGGCCGTATTTCTTTACTTGGGATATGGAGCAGCAAAAGCTGCTGCGGCTGTGGTCGGGGTCTTACCTGGATGCACCGGTTTTTACCGCCGCCGCTTTTGAAGATATGGACGGCGACGGCCGGCAGGAGCTTAAGCTGGACGAGCGGCAATGGCTGGGGGAGACGGAATATCACTATATCACCTACTATACCTATTGGCGCAGTAACTTTCAGCCGGTCAAGCTGAAGCGGGAAGTGATTGAGTAAAACAAAATTTCAGGATGAATTCCTTTCGAGATAACGGCGGATCCTTTTTATTCATCTGAGAATACAGCTGTCTTGGATAGGAGAATCGCTGATATCAAAGCCGGCCGCAATATTTCCGAGCATGAATTGATCGAGGCGGAATAATGCGAAAAATATGGCATGATGATGCATGGGATAAAGCCCCAATAGCTGCAACTATTGAGGCTTTATTTGTACTTACATATTTTGTATCATTTCTTAGCTACCCTTTATTTCTCCACATTCAGCAGCCGCTCTAAGAGCTGATTGCTTCGTTCCAGAAAGGCGGTCATCCGCTCCGGCTCCAGCGGTTTGTGGCTAAGTCCCGCTAAATCGTAAATCTGATGGCAAAGCAGCGCTACGGTTTCTTCTGGTGCGCCCGGATTTTCGAGCAGATATTTGACCAGTGAATTGTTCTTATTGAGCAGCAAAGTTTCATCGGCTTCGCCGCCCAAATCCAGTCCCATAAAGCCGTAGAGTTTATTCATATCCTGCATCCGCCGCTTTTCTTCCGATAAAAGAATCATACCGGAAACCTGCGGGTCTTTCAGCGGTTCGACCGCAATGGTCAGCGAATCCTTGGCCAGCGCTTTCCGGAAAATCTTTTCCAGATTTTCAGCCAGACTTTTTTTGACATCATCACTGATACTTTCATCGGTTTTCATTTCAGCGGTGACATCGGAATCAATCCGCAGAAAATGAAGCTTGTGCTCTTTATCCTCGGCTTCTAATTTTTGGAGGAAAGGCTGGTCAATTGTATGCGCCAGTTCGACCGCATCCAGTCCGTTTTTGACGAAAGAAGCAATATAAGAAGCCTGAAGTTTGCGGTCGGTAAAGTAATAGACCGTATCGGCCGAGGTCTTTTCCCGGTATTCGGTCAGAGTTAAATAATCGCCGGCGATATCCTTGAAGAGCAGGATATCCCTGACTTTCTCAAAAAACTTCTCGTCGCGCAGGCAGCCGTATTTGATAAAGGGGTGAATGTCCGGCCAAAACTTTTCATAGGCCTCCTTGCGCTCCTTTTTAAACAGGGAATTCAGCTTGTCGGCGACTTTTTTGGTGATATAGTCGCTTAGCTTTTTAACGAAGCCATCGTTCTGCAAAAAGCTGCGGGAAACATTGAGCGGCAGATCCGGACAGTCAATCACGCCTTTTAACAGGAGCAAGAACTCGGGAATCACTTCCTTGATGTTGTCGGCAATGAAAACCTGGCTGTTATACAGCTTAATCTGCCCTTCCATCGTGTCAAACTCGTTTTTCAGCTTGGGGAAATACAGGATTCCTTTCAGCCGGAAGGGGTAATCCATGTTCAAATGAATCCAAAAATGCGGCTCGCTGAAATCCATAAAGGTTTTGCGGTAAAACTCCTTGTATTCGTCCTCGGTCACTTCGCTGGGATTCTTTAAATACAGCGGTGCAGGGGTATTCACCGGCGTTTCTTCCTTGACAATGATGTTGCCGGCCTCGTCTTTTTCCGGCTCGGCGTCGGCATTGGTCAAATAAATGGGATAGGGCATAAAGGAACAATACTTACGCAAGGTGTCGCGCATGGTCCATTCACTCAGAAACTTTTTGCCGTCCTCATTGACCGTTAAAATGATATCGGTGCCGTACCGGGACCGGCTGCCTTCCGCCATTTCATATTCCGAGCCGCCGTCGCAGGTCCATTTGACGGGGGCAGCGCCTTCCTGGCAGGAAAGCGTCTGAATCTCAACTTTTTCAGCCACCATAAAAGCGGAATAAAAGCCCAATCCGAAATGGCCGATGATTTGCTCACCTTCGTCTTTGTCTTTGTATTTTTCCAAAAAGTCATAAGCGCCGGAAAAGGCGATTTGATTGATATATTTTTTAACTTCTTCTTCAGTCATACCAATACCGCGGTCAGAAAAGGTGATGGTGCCGTCCTTTTCGCTGACTGTGACGTCAACCCGGTAATCAGCGGCTTCGCCTAAGCTGATTTCTCCCAGAGAAGTCATTTTTTTCAGTTTGGTCATGGCATCACAACCATTGGAAACCAGCTCCCGGACAAAGATATCAAGGTCTGAGTAGAGCCATTTTTTTATAATCGGGAAAATATTTTCGCTATGAATCGATAAATTACCTTTTTCCATAATCAGGTCCTCCTAAATATGCATTGTTTTTACTCAACTTTCGCCTGATCGAAGTGCTGCACACTTCCGCCCGGGCGGGTAATCTGCCTAAAAAAGACTGTTCTAGTTTTGCAGAACATGGGAAAGTTGCGTTTTTTACTACACAAAAATATGCGGCGGATGGAAAGCCGCCGTGTTACCGCCAAGCGGAAGGAAGCTGAACAACAGGGTTTTTCTGTAATTCGCATTTTCTTTATTTTAAACATTTCCGCCGGTTTTGTCAATTCCGGGTTTCCAGCGAAGGGATTTCCCGAATCTTTTTGTTTTTATCGTTTGAGTATTTCTTTGCCGTCTTTTTATTTGGCTGTTTTTGGCTTGTCTTATGACTGACTTGTGTCCGAACAACACGAACATGACCGGCACGCTCAAGACGAACAGCCCGAAGAATAAAAGGAAGATAAAACAGACTCAGTAAACCAACCCCCAATGCCAGCAGCCGTAAAAAATAAGCGTACCAGCCGTGATTCAAGTTCAGATAAGGCAGCCCTTCCATCGGCGGGCGGACCACATACATAAAGTTCGTTCCGTAAGCAGACAGGGCACCGTTTATATATATCATAATCACTGTTAGAAAAAACAGAATGCCCAAATTTCTTCCGAGCGCTTTTAAGTTTAGGTGCGCCTGACCCGAGAAAATCAGGTACAGAGAAAACCAAAGCAAACCGGCGTGATAAATAAAGCATTGATAGGCATCAATGGTGGTAAAGTCAGTTCCGTTGGTCGGAATCAAAATTGCGCAGATACTGCCGAGTGTGCCCAGCGGTGCCACAAAATCAATGACGGATTGTTTGAGCGGGCCGTCCTGGCCGAAGGTAATAAATATCACACTGAACAGGAGCAGGCTGCATAGATGAAACGGAAGAGACTGCGGATTCAGAAACATGCCGCCATCCGGACTTTCCATCATGCCGCTCATGATTTTACTGATTTCGCTGAAAGCGCAAATAACGACCATCATCTGGCCGGCAGCTTTCAGCGGGATTTGCTTTTTCAGGCAAAACCGGGTCATAATAAGTATAAACGCCAGACAAATCGCTATCCAAATAAAATGTGCAGTAGTAAACATATTGTTCTCCTTGTATTTAACTTCAATTTCCAAAATGATGGAACCTATTAGGGCAAGACATTCGGAATTCGCCAAAATGCGAGATAATTATACTTCAAAAGCCGGAACAAAGCAATAGGCAACCTATACCTACATAATCTAAACCTAAACAACCTATATTGAAGCGGTTACCGATAAAACACATAGTGCTGGGGCGGCTGTGAGGTATCAAAGACCGGTTTTGCCGGATTTTTGTGCGGTGAAAGATAGCCCTTTTGTATCTTATTCTGCAAGATGCTCCGGGACGCAGGAAGAGTATAAACAAAAAATTAAAAGAGAGTAAAGAAAAAGAATGAGCTATAATAAAGATGTTTTGAAATGGCGGAGTTGAAAGCAGGAAAAGATTCAACCTATAAAAAATAGGGCTAATTACTTATAAAAGATAGGTAGATTACTGGTCGATAGTATGATATAATCCTCAAAGAAGTTTAAGAAAAGGCGTGGACATTTTGGGAGTGCATTTAAAAGAAGATACTTGGAGGTCCAATGCCGGGTTGAAACCAGAAAATATTACTGTTCAGGCAAGCCGTTTGTTATAAACTCAACTTTCCCATGTTCGCCGGAACAGTCTTTTTTAGACTCGTTGCATGGACAGGAACGGAATGCGATTTGCAAAGCAAATCGCGAGAGTGAGTCCATGCACCCGCTCTCCGAGCGGGATAGAGTCAAAAAAGACTATGGGAAAGTTGGGTTATAAAGTAATCCTGAACTAAAAACAAGAAACAAAAGGAGTATAAAATGAAGAGAAAGATGATAAGCTGGGGTTTGGTGCTGATGCTTCTTTTCAATGTCGCTTTTTCCGGCGTCAATGTATTAGCGGAAGAGCAGACAACAACAGAAGCCGGGCAAACGGGACAGGCGGTGGTGACGACAGCGTCGCCGGCGGGAGCTCAACTGCTGCCGCAGGGAAACGATGTTTCTGCAAAGCTGAAGAATGTAGAAGCGGAATTGCTTCAGGATGAAAAACCGGTTTCTCCGAATGGAACGCTGGATCAAAATAAGCCGTTCCAGATTAAGGCTGGTTTTGACGTTCCGGTATTGGGCGATGGTATTTCGGCCGGGGATGCCGTACAAAAGGGCGACAAAGCGACGATTACACTGGCTGAAGGGCTGCAGTTGAAAGAAGAAACCAGCTTTGAACTGCGGGAGGGTCTGAAAATCGGAACCGTAACGCTCAGGCAAAGCGGCAATCAGATTTTGGCGGAGGTTGTTTTTGACGGTGACGATGATATTTATAATGGAAATTCCAGCGATGTAAAAGGACAGTTTGAAGTAAACTTTGAAGCGCTTTCTTCCGGCAGCGGACAGAATGATACAACGGTTGCATTTGGTGTGCTGGGAAAAAGCTATAATTTAAAGCTGGTCGATATAGAATATGTGCTAAAGAAGGAAGGCGCTTTGGATTTAAAGAACCGGCTGGTCAACTGGAAGATTACGGTTGAACTGAAGGACAAAAACGATCACAATAACTTCCTTGACTTGGAAGGCTATACCCTGATTGACGATTTGTTCTCTAATGAGAGCCGATTTAATGCCGGTCAGTATGTAGATAATTCTTTTAAAGTAGAAGATGAAAACGGAACGGATAAAACCGATCCGGCTAATTTGAATAAGAAGTTTGAAGACCCGCAGGATAGCAGTAAGGTAACAAAACTGGATTACACTTTTCCGCAGGGTTCTGTCGGTAAGCAGGTGATTACCCTGCAGACGGCCTTGACAGCGGAGGAAGCCAATCCGCAGAAGCATGTGTCGGTTACGAATAAATACAACGAAGCACGGCTGTATTTTAAAACAGATCAGGCTGAAAAAGCGAAAGACGGCCGCTTACTGACAGCGACCGGAAAAGAATGGATCCAGAAATGGGGCGGTGCTCCGGATAAGGTGAATACTACCTTTGAATGGACGATCACGCTGAATCAGGAAAAGGAACGCTTGGAAGATGTGGTGGTTACGGATGTGCTGCAAGCCGGTATGACCTTTGTCAGTGCCAGATTGATGAAGAACGGCCAAGTGGAGAAAGAATGGTCAGATCAGCCAAATGACAGTAAGTATGAACTGGGTACTCTTGACGGAGAAGCACAGCTGATTATTAAGGTGAAGGTCGAGCGGCAAAACCATGAGTTTAGCCGGAACTTTAAAAACCTGGCCGAAGTAACCTGGAAGGACAATCCGTCGCCCTTTAAGCGGACAGCCGACTACACCTTTAAGTTTGTGGATAATATTGAAAAAGATCTTGTCGGCGGCCGCAAAAGCGATAGCGCCCGCAACTGGGAACAGGCGGCGATTCGCTGGAAAATAAAGGTGCATTATGCGGCCTTAAAAGAAATGCAGATTCCGCGGGTGTTTGATTTAATGATTTACGATAAAGTGAATGCCCCGAAAGACAGTGCTAACCGCTATCAGCTGAAAGGTTTGGAGACATTTACCTTAACTGCCGAGGGACGGCAGGCTTTAGGCATTCAAGATGATGTGGCCATGAGAAACTTTATGCAAAATCTGAAGCCGATATACCATGATTATCTGAAGTATGTGGACGGAAGCTTTAAGCCGCTGTCAGGGCTGGAGCAAGGTGAGATCACGACTTTCCCTGTCCAAAATGCCGACGGTGTTACGGTTGGTGATTTGGTGATGGTTTCCGGCCCGGTCAAAGATGGCGAAGACTGGGAGTTTATCCTTGAGGCGGCGGTAACCGATCCCTATATTATGTATATTCAGCCGAAAGGAATTGATATCAACAATACCGCGCAGCTTTTTGACGGTACGGCCTTTAAAGGCGAAGCCAGAGTCAGCATAGCGGATTATAAGTCCCGGATGCTGGAAAAGGAATTGCTGGATGAAGCACAGGCTGAAGAGTTCAGAAATGCTCCGACCGCTGTCTTAGCCAATAGTGCTAAGACAACAAATCCAAAAAAAGGGTATCATTATTCGGATAATACTGTTCTTTACCGGATCAGTATCAACGGTGATAATCATCAATATTTGGATTTGGCTTTGGGTCAAAATGTTCAGCTGAAGGATGTTCTGCCGGAAGGCTGGGAATTTGTCAGCGTTAATGAGCAGGCCGATTATCTCATTTTTAAAGGCGAAACGATTAATTTTAATACCGATAATTTGTCGGTAACGGCCAAGGGTGAGGCGATTAGCGGCAAATGGAATGAAGCGGTGCCGGGACTTGATTGGCTGGCCAAGAAGTCAACGGAAATTGAAAGAAATGGAACTTCGCATCAGAAAGCGGAGATAGTTATGGGCAAAGCGGCAGCTCCCTATGTCGTGGTTTTGGCGGCTCGGCCGACCGAAGCCAAGTTGAAGGAATATTTGACCAAGGGCGGTATCCCGGTCATGGAAAATAAAGCGGTGCTGAGGGGTGACAACACACCGGATGCGCTGTTTAGAACGCAAAAGGTTGAGTTCGATGTTCGTCTTTTGAACAAAGAAGTCGTCTCTTTAGGCGGCGTCCTGGAATGGACAATTAGCTATACTCCGAAGAACTTCCCGGTACCGGTAGAAAAAGCGGTTTTGGAAGATGCCTTATCCGAGGGAATGAACTTACGGATGAGAGCGGACGGTTCGCTGGATTTGGAAAACGCATTCTTCTTGTATGAAGTAACGCCTGCCGGTTCCAAGCGGATTAGCTTGGTTGAGGGACAGGATATTACCTATAATGCAGCTACCCGTACTTTGACACTGAACCTGCCGGATAAGCAAAAGAGCTATCGTTTTACTTACCTGACAGATATAACCGGCAGAGAAGGAACGAAGGTTAACAATAAGGTTAATCTGAAAGGGATTGGGAACAATGCCCAAAGCGCGGAAAAGGAGTATAAGATTCAGACAATCGACGGCAGCGGCAGTTATATCGCGAATGCATGGATTGAAGTCAGAAAAGTGGACGAAGCGGGCAAACCTTTGGCCGGTGCGGAGTTTCGGCTGACTTCGCCGGATGCTGCGCCGAGAACTCTGACGACCGGCGTAACCGGGTTTATTAAGTTTAATCATTTACTGGATGCGAATGGAACCCGGATCTATACCTTAAAGGAAACCAAAGCGCCGGCGGGATATCTTTTAAATGAAACCGAGTATACCATCGTGGTGGAGAGAGAATCGGCGACCAAGGTTAAGGTATCAATTAACGGCGTTGAAACCAGAGAAATAAGGGTGGTCAATAAGAAAAAACCGGTTGAACCGGGCGATAATACCCCGCTTAAGCCGTATGATCCGGACGGCGGCAACGATATACCGCCGCTGACCCCGCCGACTCCGCCGACCAAGATTGAGGATAATCCGGTTCCGGAAGGCAGCAAGACAATTCCGAAAGTACCGGAAGTTCCGTTGACTCATGAGATTCCGGAAGGTGTTCCGGAATTGCCCAAGACCGACGGCGTTCCGACCGGAGCATTCAGCCTCTTTGGTTTGGCTTTAGCGGTGCTGGGATTGTTGTTTAAGCGCAGCAAATAAGTGCGGCGTGAATAAAACGGAATGAAATGCAGCCTAAAACCGGCATACGGAATAAAGCAGCCGGTGGCTTAAAAATGCGATAAAAAGCAGCGCTCTGCGGATTTTGCCGGGCCGCTGCTTTTTATGCGTGTATATGCTGTGGAGATACGGAAGCATGTACGGACGGTTTAGAAACGGTGATTGCGTCCGAAAAAAAATCGGAATGCAAAGAAAATATAAAAAAATATTAAAAAAACGAAAGAAAAAAAATTTTCCGTTTTTTACAATTTGCTTTAAACAGCGGAGTTGCATGGATTATGAATTTGCCCGGTCGGGAAATAGGTCTAAAATCCCATAAAATTAAGTGGATTCCAAGCCGATAATATGATATAATCACTACAAGGATGTAGATGTCAAAAGGCGTGGAGGTTGAGGGATTGTATTTTTCGGGATAAATAGGAATCATAAGGAAAATCCTAAGACGTCCCGGAAAAACAGGGAACGCAAAAACAAAGATAAAGAGCAAAAGGAGTGTAAAATGAAGAGAAAAGTCATAAGCCTTAGTTTGGTGCTGATGCTCCTGCTGAATGTTGCTTTTCCAAATGTCAGTTTGTTTGCTGATACGGAAGCGGCAGAGCGGCAGACGCAGGAGGTGCAGGCGGGAGAAGAGTATGAGCCGATTCCGCTGGAGGAAGAGGAGAGTACAGTTACGGAAGAAACGGCGCAGGCAGAAGAGGAAAACGTAACACCGGACGACGAGGAAGACGCGGACTTGGAGGAAGCGGAAGACGAAGACGAAGCCATGCGAAGCGCCACTGATGCAGCGATTCAGCCAAGGGCGCCGAGAGGGCCGCGGAATATTACGGATTTAGTAAATAGAAAACATGGCGGTATACCGGATGTATATATTGTTTGGACAGACAACAGCAAAACATATATTATCAGGGACGGTAAGACCATATTATATGATCAAGACGGAAAAGAAACTGAGGATCTAAGCGGAAAACCGAAGCAGATAAAAGAAGGCTGGAAGGTTGAGTTTTATTATAAATGGGATATTTCAAAGCAGAATATGGAAGAGGTCAAGGCCGGAGATTATTTTGTTTTTGGGCTGCCGAATTTTATTAAGTTAGAAAACTTTGGTTTTGATCCCAATAAGCCGATTGCCATCGGTTCGGCGGAAGGTCCAAATGAAACGCTGGGAAGCTTTGTGGTTGATACGGAAAATCGGAAATTAACCGCTACTCTGAATGAAAACGGAGCCGGGAAAAAGGGCGGTATTATAGACGGTTACTTTAAAATTCGATTTAACGCGCGGGAAGACCTTGAAATAAAACCCAGCCAGGAAGTCGGAACGGAAGGTATCGTAGTGGAGCCGCAGGGACATTCCGAGCCGCAGATAAAAGAAACTGGCCAGGGCAATGACTTGGAAAAGGGCGGTTATCTCTTCAAAACAGACGATGGGCAAATTTTACTGCGCTGGTATCTCGTGGTAAATAGTAAACAATTTAAAATTTATCTGGAAACGGGTGAAGCGGAAGTTAAGAAAAATGTTTGGATAGAGGACACCCTACCGGATCCGACTATGGAAATTGACAGGGAGAGCATTAGATTTCAGGTGCCGCTGTATGCGGCAACCGCGGACGGTAAGTTAAGTGGCTATGGTCTGTGGTGGCCAAGTATAAAACCAAAACAAGTTGAAGTCTATAATGAAAATGGGGACTATGCAGCTTTTGAGACATGGGCTAAAGGCAAACTGACACAGCCGTTGAGTGCAGCAGTATATCCGGCTCATGGGGATAAAGCGGCTAAACTTTTATTCTATTTAGGTGATTTGGGTAAGGATGTAGGTTTGACTTATTCAGATTTTAAGTCGGACTATGAAAAGCTGGCCATAAGATTCATAAACGAAAAACTAACCGGAGCGAATAAGCCGCTTCGGGAACAAACTAAGACCTTGTATGGAATTGATGATGATCTTAACACGCCGATAGCCAAAAAAGTGGTTGGCTATTTGGTATCGTTTAATACCAAGCAGGAGAAACACGGCGATTATGTCAATAAAGCCAAAATGACATGGAATCTTGACAATTCGACAGAAGCCAGCGCTAAGCTGGTTTATGCCACAGCCGAAGGCGGCGCCGGTTATAATGATATCACCTCTTTTGTGGTAACCAAGAAATGGGCAGGCCCGAAGGGCGATCCGATTAACGTTCAAGTCTATGATGAAGATGAGCCGCAGACAGTGATTGCTGAATGTATTTTAGGCGAAAACGATGAGTGGAGTTATACTTTTTCTGGCTTGCTGAAGAATAAGAAGGATGCAAATGGCAAATGGAAAGAGATTCAGTATTGGGTTAGAGAAAAAGTGGTGCCGGCCGGGTATGAGGCAAAAGTGACGAAAAATCCAGGCGGTACCGGCTTTACCATCACCAATACCAACACCGAAAAAATTGACTTTACGGTAACCAAAAAATGGGTATCGTCAAATGGTCAAATTGATAAGATCATAGTTGATATCGTAGAAAAAGAGACTAATGATGTTGTTGTCCCAAATGTAGAAATAACGGCAGGAAATACGTGGACGAAAACCGTTCCCGTTCCGAAGTATAATTCTAAGGGTAACTTAGCCGCCTATACGGCAGTTGAGAAAAATGTTCCGGCTGGCTATGTTTTGGAAGTGGAAGAATTGCCGGCTAACGGCAATGAAGTAACACTCTATAACATTGAAAAAACTGAGGTTTCCGTAGAAAAGAAGTGGATTGGTTCAACAGGGGGACCGGTAGATGTTATTCTGCTTGCTGATGGTCAGCCGATTCAAAATTGGACTTTATCCAGCAGTTCAGATCCGCAGGAAAACTGGATGCATGTGTTTAAAGATTTGCCGAAATACACTCGGGATGGAAAGGAAATTAAATATACAGTCGATGAGCCAAATGTACCGGTCGGATATCAAAAGCATATCAGCGATTTGGCGAAAGATGGTTTTGTCATTACCAACTCTTCGCTGACGGAGATTGAAGTCATTAAGAAATGGTATCATGCTGCCGGAACGGAGGAACCTGAGATCGAAGCGGAGCTTTGGATTGCCGATGCTGAGGGCAAACCGGATCGCAAGGCGAATGTTGCGGCGGTTAAATTAAACACAGGGAATGACTTTACAAATAAGTTTAAGGATGTCCCCAAGTTTGACCAGGCTAACCAAGAAATTAAATACACGGTCAAGGAAAGAAACGTGCCGGCCGGTTATTTGACAACAGTTAAGCCGACTCCGAATAAATCGGAAAGCTTTACTATTTATAATGTTAAAGAAACCGAAGTATCGGTTGAAAAAACTTGGGTGGATAAGAACGCGTCGAACAGACCGGCTGAAATCACTGTTGTTTTAACGGGAAGTGACGGAAGCAGCAGAACAGGAATGCTGACGAAAGCAAATAACTGGCAAAAGTATACTTTTACGAAGTTACCGGCTTATGATCAGAACAAGAAGCTGATTACTTATACCGTAACAGAACAAGCTGTAACCGGTTATACTGCAAAGATTGACAGCCAGGATCCAAAGGCGGTTAAGATTACCAATATCAGTCAGGAAAAGAGAACGATTGAGGTAACCAAGAAATGGGCAGTACCGGCAGGTACGGTAACGCCGGAGATAGTAGTGACTCTGCTTAAAAACACCCAGCCGATGGTGCCGAATCAGACTAGGACTTTAAAAGCCGATCCGAATGCGGCAAAGCATTATAAAGCTTCCTTTGAGAACTTGGATGTTTATGATGAAGCCGGCAATGAGATTCAGTACACAGTAGTAGAAAAGGTACCGGACGGTTATGAATCTAAGCCTGCCGCCGGAACAATGGCAAACGGCTTTACCATTACCAATACAATCGTTGGCAAGACATCTGTTCCTGTAACCAAGATATGGCATGGTAAGGAAGCGGATAGTATAACGATTCGCTTATATGCTGACGATGTGGAAGTAGATCATATTGTTTTAACCAAAGCCAATAAAGACCAGCATAAATGGCAGCACACTTTTGGCCCGCTGGAGAAATATACCCCAGCTGGACAGATCATTAAGTATACGGTCAAAGAAGATCCGATTGGCGGCTATGATTCCACAATCACCGGCGATGCCGAGCAGGGATTTACCATTACCAACTACGACACCGAGAAGATTAAGATTCCGGTGCAGAAGGTTTGGCGTGGACCGGCAAGACCAGAAATCATGGTTAGATTGTTGGCTGATGGCAAGGCAACAGATAAACAGCTGCTCTTAACGGCTAACTCTGATCCTGCGAAAAACTGGAAAGGTGAATTCACTGATTTACCGAAGTACAGCAAGGAAGATGGGCATGAGATTGAATATATGGTGCAGGAGGTCAATATACCGAACTATACTAGCACCATTACCGGTAGTGTGAAGGATGGCTTTGTCATTACCAACACCAATACCGAAACGGTGAATGTTCCGGTTACCAAGAAATGGGTAGGTGGTGTTGCTGATGAAATCATCATTGATTTGCGGCGAGATGATGTGCCCTTTAGGACGCAAACTTTGAAGAAAACGGATTATCAGGGTAATGTCTGGCACTATACCTTTGAGAACTTGCCGAAATATGATGAAGTGACGGGCAAAGCTTATGTTTATACCGTAAGCGAAAGATACCTTGCGTGGTATTCGACTGAGATTACCGGCGATATGGCAGCAGGCTTTACGATTACTAATACGCAGCAGACACCTCCGCCGCCATATGTACCGGATGAACCGGGCGGCAATGATACTCCGCCGACCCCGCCGACCCCGGATACTCCGCCAACGACCCCGAATACTCCGCCGACCACCCCGACTACGCCTCCGACCACCCCGCCGACCACTGATATCGACGAGGAAGCAACACCGGAAGGCAGTACAAAAACACCGGAAGTTCCGTTTGAGGACGAGATTCCGCAGGGTGTACCGGAGCTTCCGAAGACGAGTGGTATTCCGGCTGCTGGCTTTAGCCTCTTAGGCTTGGCGCTGGCTGTATTAGGACTGCTGTTTAAGCGGAAATAGCGGAACACAAGCGGAAACGGTAAAGCATAGAAACACAAGTAGAACCGCAAGAACCGCTGAAACACAAGCGAAAACGCTGATGGGAAGCGCAAGTAAGAACAGCGAAACAAAGGCAGAACCGCTAATGTGAGGATGCGGAAGCGGAAATGCGGACGGAAACGCTGGTAGAAAGGTACGACAGCGGGAATGTGACCGCAAGCGGAAACGCAGAAACTAAAATTGCAGAACTTAAAATGCGAAAGCGGAAAACGCAGAAGCATAAAAACAAAAAATAAAAAGCGTTCAGGTCAGCCAATCGGTTGGTCGGAACGCTTTTTATGCGATAACGGCATTTTCTGGCCAAGGCAGGCTGATCTTCGTCAAACAGTACCTGCGAATGAAAACAGATAAAGTCAATGATTTTTTCGACTGGTACGTCAAGCTCTAATCAACTTTAGCGAATAGCTGTAAAAAGAAAAATCAGATATAGTATGTCGAAAAAATGATAAAAAATAAATTAAAGTCTATTGACAAAATATAAATAAGTGCTATCATTTTAAACGATAATAATTATTATTATCGAATAAAAACGGATTTTAAACGGGAAAACATAGGTTTTTCCTATTTATTTTACGCGGAAGAGGAAAGGAGGAAAAATCAAGTTTCATTTCGGGTTGGACTTTAGCCAGTAAAGCCCAGCAATAATAAAGGGTTTTACGATGCGGCGATCAGCGGCATCAAAGGGAACATTTTAGCAATGGGAGGAATCAGTATGCATAACAGAGTAAGAAAATACATAGCAGCTGTCGTTACCTTGACGATGTTATTTAGTTTGGGGTTTCCGGTAAAGGCGGCGGAAGACTTTGAAATAGAGGATAATGTTTTGGTTGCTTATCATGGCACCGATCAAAACATAGTTGTGCCGGATGGAGTAGAAAAGATTGGACCGGCCGCGTTTAAAAACAAGCAGATTATTTCGGTGCAAATCCCAAGCAGTGTTAAAGAAATTGGAGAGTCGGCCTTTGAAAAATGTACCGGGTTGGAGCGGATAACATTTGCCGGTAGTGGGTTGCAGCAGATTGGCCAGAAGGCTTTCAGCGGCTGCAAAAAACTGAAATATATGGCTTTACCGGAAGGCTTAGAGGGCATCGGCGACAAAGCTTTTCTTTCCAGCGGCATTGTTTTTGCCGAAATGCCAGCCAGTTTGAAGCGAATTGGAAAGAGTGCCTACTATAACAGCAAAATTAAGGCAGTGCATTTAAACCAAGGATTGGAGAGTATTGGTGCCAGTGCCTTTGAAACTTGCTATCAATTACAGGGTTTGCGGGTACCAGCCAGTGTGGCCGAGGTGGGTTCCAGTTTTGCCGGTGATAATGGCAGTCCCTTTCAATGGCTCTTGTTTGAAAATGACGCTGCAGTCATCGGCGCCAACCCAACCGATCAGATGTCAATCGTTTATTACGGCGGCGAGCCGTCAACGATTCAGGAAATTTATCAGAAAATTTATGATAAAAACAATAACACCAAGTTAAAGTTTGCCAATAAAGAAAGCTTTGAAAGTTTTGATATTTTTAAACTGGATGAAACCGAAAAGGCATTAAGCCCGGACGAAGAATATCAGATTGAACTGACGGCTTCGCCGGCGGCCATTACTTTTGGCACGGTTAATTATCTATCGCTTGAGCCGCAGATTGCCGAGGTCACGGCAGACGGCAAGGTGACCGCGCATAAGGTCGGGGAAACCAAGATTTTAGTATTCCATGCCGATCAACGGCTGGCGGTTTTGGATATTGATGTTGTCGGCGGCGGCAACTTATTTAAGGTAGATGCGGCCGGCCGTTTGGTTAAATATTACGGACACGATACCGAGATTGTTTTGCCCGATGAGGTTGACGGCAGAGCGGTTACGGCGTTGGCGGCCAATGCCTTTCGGGGAAACAGTAAGATTACCAAGTTGACGCTGGGTGCCAATATAACGAAACTGGAAAAAGAGGCTTTCAAAAACTGCATCGCCCTGCGGGAAATCGTCTTTAACCAGGGTTTGCAGGAAATCGACGAAGCGGTTTTTTTCGGCTGTGAGCAGTTAACTGAGCTGCACCTGCCAGACAGTGTAACGGTTTTGGGTAAGTCGGCTTTGGAAAGAATGGGTTCGCTGCAAACATTGACATTATCTCGGCAACTATCGGCCATTCCGGAAAATATGTGCAGCAATTGTTTTAGCTTGCGGCAAATCGTTATTCCTGCAGAATGTACGAAGATAGGAAAGGCGGCTTTCTTAGGATGCCGCGGATTGGAGTCGATTGAGTGGAATCAAAAACTGACAGAAATTGAAGAAAGTGCATTCAAAAGCTGTCTGAAAATAGAAAAATTAACTTTGCCCGAAGGCATAACTACGATTGGCAACCAGGCTTTTTTAGGCATGGACAGCATGACGGAGATAACGCTGCCGTCAACCTTTACTGAGTTTAAAGCAGATACCTTAGCGGATTTGTTTGAAAGCTTTGACAATGATTCAACAGTAAAATTGCAGGCGATTAATATTGCCCCGGGAAACTCCAGATTTTACAGCGAAGACGGTTTGGTTTATGAAGGTCAAACCTTGGTTTATATTCCACAGGGTTTAGCTCAGGTCAGCGTCAAAGCCGGAACGGAAATAATTGGCGAACGAGCCGGCAAGACACATATGCGTCTGGAAAAAGTAGTTTTGCCGGAAGGTGTGAAAATCGTGGGTGTGAGCGCTTTTCAAAATTGCTTTGCGCTGGAGGAAATTAACCTGCCGCAAAGCCTGCGCCGGATTGAGCCGTTTGCTTTCTTGGGCTGCGAGGAATTGAAAGAGATTAACATTCCCAAAGACCTTGAATACATCGGCAAACTGGCATTGTATGAATTGGAAAAAATTAAGCAGCTGGTAGTACCCGAGAAGATTGAAAAAATTGAAGAATATGCCGTTGCCGGTAATGATGAGATGGAACATTTGATTTTGCCCCGCAATTTAAAGGAAATTAACAAATGCGGCGCCTCTTTCTGTAAGAGCTTAAAAGAATTGTATCTGCCGGAAAAACAACTGTTGTCCATCGGCGACCAAGGATTTGGTGCCTGCTATGAATTGGAACATTTAGAACTGCCGCAAAGCCTGCAAAGTATCGGTGAGGAGGGTTTCAGCTATGGTCAGAAGCTGAAGTCTATTTATCTGCCGGGCAGTGTTGTTTTGGGTAAAAATGTATTCAAGGAAACTTTACCGAGCCAAAAGGTGTGGGTTTTTACCCATGATGAAAATGACACGATTAAACAGCTGACCGCTGATCCGGCCCGGTTTTGCAAGGTTGATTTGGATTATCAGAAGAATACCGATGGTAAGATTGAAGTTCAAAGGCTGGAAGGCCTTTTAAATGGCAGCAATGAGAATCATGCCTTTGTTTTGAAGGTCAATGAAAGCCAGACGAACGCCGCTGTCCGTCGCTTCAGCGTATCGGCTGAGGAAGAAAGCCGACCGCTGGAGAGACCCTATCACCCGATGACTTTAGTGGTAGAACTGCCACTGACAGCCGAGGGAAAAAATGTTAAACTTTATCAGCAGGAAAACGGCCGGTATAAAGAATTGGCTGTTGACCGGCTGGAACGTTTCCTCCGTGCGGAGATTGACAGCTTTGGCGAGTTTGTTGTTGCCGAGGACTTTAATGCGCTTGCGCCGTATGTTCCGAGTACATCAGAGACAGCAGCGGTGAATGCGGCACCGGATAAACCGACTATTTTACCGGAAGAAACCAAAGTTCCGGCCGGGCCGGCCGATACTGCCGGATTTAAGGATGTGCAGCCGCAGGATTGGTTTTATGCCGATGTTAAAATGGTGCAGCAGCTGGGCTTGATGCAGGGAATGACGGATAATCATTTTCAGCCGCAGGAGACGGGAACTCGGGCGATGTTTGTCCAGATTTTATATCGAATGGCTGGACAGGAGCAGATGCAGAAAACGGAGAATGCCGTCTGGTATCAGCCGGCCATGAATTGGGCGGCTGCTAATCAGATTATTCAGGGCCGGAGTGACGGCGACCAACCAAGCGCAGCCATTACCCGGGAAGAAGTTGCAGTGCTCCTGTATCGCTATTATTCTCGGAAAATGTCGCAAAGTGCCAAAGCTGAAATGACTTTCAAAGACGCTGACCAAATCAGCGCTTGGGCACAGGAGGCAATGCAGTGGGCAGTGGCAGCCGGCATTTATCAGGGGCGGGACAATGGCCTGCTTCAGCCGCAAGCTTTCATTACCAGAGCGGAAATTGCTGCGATTATTGTGCGGGCGCAAAAGCTGGAACGGTAAGCTGCCGTAAGCCGGTCATGAACTTCAGACGCTAAAAGCGGAACGCAGGCAGAAACCAAAAACGCAGAAGCATAGAAGCAAATAAAATACAGAAATGTAGAAACAAAAAAGCGTTCCGGTTAGCCAATCGGTTGGCCGGAACGCTTTTTTGCGTGCGGGAGAAAACTTCTCAAATATTAAGGACGACTTTTTTAAAAAGCTCTTTCAAATTCCACAAATTGCGGTTTGCTTGTTGTCATCTTTCTCTATATCTCTCTTTCGTACGACAGTCGAACGGAAATGCTGTGCATTTCCTGCCTCTCTATGCAGACTGATTACTCGCCGGAGCAAACTTCGCACATACTTTTAGGGCATTTAAATATGCCCGATTTTGAGTATGTGCTAAAGACGACCCATACCTATCCAGAAAAATTTTTTTGAAATTCCACAAATTGCGGACGACTTTCTTTTGAATTTTTGCTAAGATAGTTGTATCGAACAGAATATTTTAGTATAATGAAGGGAGAAAGTATAGTGGGGTCTAAGAATAAAAAGTATGGAACCGGAACAGCTGCCGGCAAGCTTGAAACTTGGAAAGAGATTGAAAGCCGGAAAGACGTTGAGTACCAGAAAGATATCGACAATATGCGCTTTACCGTCCGCAATGACTATGCGTTTAAGAAGCTGTTCGGACGGACGGAAAACATCATCATCTTGCAGGAATTTTTATCGGTGGTGCTGGAATTAGATAAGGAAGAACTGGAAGATATCGTGATTGAAAATCCGGTGGTAGGGAATTATTATGCCGATGAAAAACAGGGGATTTTGGATATTAAGCTAACTTTGCCGAACGGGCAAAAGGTTAATATTGAAATGCAGAATCTGTGGGAGCCGCATTATGAAAAACGGACTTATTTTTATTGGGCCAGCCGGTATCTGGAAAAGTTTAAGCCGGGCAAAGCCTATAAATATTTAGCCCGTTGTGTCAGTATTCATATCTTAGGGGAAGAATTTCCGCTGACAGAGGAGCTTCATTCGATTTATCGGGTGATGAATGTAAAAACCTTTCAGCCATTTTCGGATGATTTGGAGTTTCATTTTTTGGATTTGACGAAGTTAAAGCCAAAACAGGATGACAGCGAGTTGGAACAATGGCTGAAGTTTATTGAAACCAATGATAAAGCGGTTCGGGAAGAATTAGGGAGGAGGAATGCGGTTATGCAATATGCCAATGAAGTAATGAATCAGTTTTATGCGGATAGGCAAGAACGCTTGAACTATGAAGCTGCTGTTCGCTATGAGTCTAACCGAGCGACACTGTGGGAAGCAGGCGTAGATAAGGGAATCCTTATTGGTGAAAAACGTGGTGAAAAACGTGGCTTACAGCGTGGGGAACAGCAAGGGCGTCGCAGTGAAAAGATCGAAACGGCCCGGAATATGAAAGCTGACGGGATGCCAATTTCGGCAATTATAAAATATACCGGCCTGACGGCGGAGCAGATTGCGGAGTTATAATATTTGAAAATCAAGGATAGAAAGAATAGAGAAAAATCTAAATCAAATACAGCAGAGCATAAAATCGTTCCGATTGGGAAACCCAAGAAGGAATGATTTTTTCTTTTATCGGATATTATTCACCGGCAGACCAAAGGCTTCGCTTGAAAGCTTTCGCCGCAGTCTTTTTAAGACGTCGGATTTTGCTGCGCAAAACCGACCGTCTGTCGGTGAAGCGCCGCAAAATGAATATGCCCGCTTTGTGGTCGCATTCATTTGTGCTTGCGCGCTTCACATTTCGGTTTGCTGGTTGCTATTTTTTATTAAAATTTTCCCTGAATTTCCACAAATTGCGGACGACTTCTAACTTCTTTTTTGCTAAAATAGTTGTAGAAAGTAAGATGTTTTAGTATAATAAAAGGAGAAAGAAATGAGAAAGAATAAGAATAAAAGCAACAGGACTAAAGCTGCCGGAAAGCTTGAAATTTGGAAAGAGCTTGAAAAGCCAAAAGAGATAGAAAATCGGAAAGACATTGACAAGATGTGTTTTACCGTCCGCAATGATTATGCATTTAAGAAGCTGTTCGGGCGGGTGGAGAACAGGGATATTTTAGCGGAATTTTTATCGCTGGTGACCGGTATGGAGCAAAAGGACTTTGAAGAAATCCGAATAGAAGACCCCTTGCTGCTGCCGCAGGTGCTGGATAAGAAAGCCGGTATTTTGGATTTAAAGCTGCGTTTGGCAGACGGCAGAAAAATCAATGTTGAGATTCAAAACTACTGGACGGATTTTTTCCCTCGCCGCAGCCTATACTATTGGGCGGATATGTATGCTGGCGATTTAGAAAAAGGAGACAAATACGACCAGTTGGAAAAATGTATCACAATTAACTTACTTAATGAAAATTTTCCGTTTACAGACAAATGTCATTCCATTTATAAGTTACTGGAAGTAGAAGAATATACGGAATTAGATGAACTGCTGGAGATTCACTTTTTGGATTTGACCAAGATTTTGCCATCCGGCTTAAAAGCAATGGCGGAGATAAGAGTAGAAGAATTGGGATTATTGGAGCGATGGCTGATTTTTATTCAGACGAATAACAAGGAGGTGCGGGCAGCAATGGCGAAGGGATCGGCAACTTTGGAAAAGGCGAATAGAGTTATGGAAGAATTTTATATGGATGGACAAGAGCGGATCAACTACAAGGCAGCATTAAAGTATGAGCGGGATTATCATTCTATGATGGCGTGGATGCGGGAAGAAGGAGAAAAAATCGGCGAAAAACGGGGTGAAAAGCGCGGCGAAAAACGAGGCCTACAGCGCGGCGAACAGCAAGGCCGCCGCAGTGAAAAACTGCAAACAGCCCGGAATATGAAAGTGAATGGTCTGTCGGTTGAGATGATTAGAAAATGCACCGGCCTTACGGCGGAGCAGATTGCGGAGTTGTGATTGCACAAGCTGTATTTTTATAGCGGGGTAGAATCCTTGTTTTCATAAAATATGAGAAATCATTGTTACAGAACCAATGGGAGTGCTTGCATGATTCAAGCCGATCCCATTGGTTTTGCTTTTTTCGGTGTTAAACTGTGAGCACTTTACCCAATTTGCCCCAGCCGAGGGCGGGTGTATAAATAACGTATAAGCGGTATATAAATGGTAAAATAAAGTCTTTGCACTTTTTCCTGCTTTATGATATAATCCAGTTTTAGCAACAAAGTGAGTTCGCGACCATCCTCACTTAAAACAAAACTAAGCGTACCGCCGGAAATGCCGGCCAAGGGAAAGCGGTGCTGCCCGGGAGGCAGCTTAACGGGATTTTTCTTAAAATCCCTGTTGTCCCGCTGTTTGTGCAGTACATCAGGCAGGTGCGCGCGGAGGAATTAAAAATGAAAAAAAGTACCAAGTTTATGACCCAGGCGGCAATGATTGCCGCACTTTATGTTGTTTTAGTTGTGGCCTTTGCGCCCATTTCCTTTGGGGCGCTGCAGATCCGGATTGCCGAAATGCTGTCGGTCTTGCCTTTCTTTACGCCGGCGGCGGTACCGGGACTGTTTATCGGCTGCCTGCTCGGTAATATTTTAGGCGGAGCGGATATCCTTGATATTGTTTTTGGCTCGTTAACCACGCTGGCGGCGGCGGCGCTGGCCTACCGGCTGCGGGCGAACCGTTATTTGGTGCCGGTACCGGCGGTAGTTTTAAATGCACTGGTGGTACCCTTTATCTTACGCTATGCTTATCAGGTGCCGGATGCCTTTTATTTTATGGTGTTTACGGTTGGAGCCGGGCAGTTTATTTCGGCTCAGTTATTAGGCATAATTTTACTTTTAACATTAGAAAAAATCGGCTTCGGCAAGTTTTTTTCCCTAGAGAAAGCCAGTTAAGTAAAATCGAAAAGGCAGCGCTTTTTTGCCAGTCAAAAGCAAGCGGAATAAGCTTTTACCTTGCCGATGAAATAGAAGATCGGCTTGGCGGGCAAAGGAAAATAAAGTAATCAGGAGGCAAAAGATGCATCAAATCAATATTTTAATTGCCGAAGATGAAGAAAGATTGCGGAAAATAGTGGTCAAGTATTTGGCCAGCGAGGGCTTTCGGGTCTTAGAAGCAGAAGACGGAGTCAAGGCTCTGGAAATTTTTAACAGTTATGATATCGATTTGCTGATTTTAGATGTGATGATGCCGAAGTTAGACGGCTGGAATGTCCTGAAAAAAGTTCGGGAAGATTCGGCTGTGCCGGTCATTATGCTGACCGCCAGAGACAGCGAGGAGGACACTTTATTCGGCTTTCGGCTGGGGACGGACGACTATGTCACGAAGCCTTTTCGGACGGGTGAGCTGGTTGCCCGGGTGAAAGCCCTTTTAAACCGAGCCGGGAAATTAAACCGGGAAGAAATCATAGTCAGCGGCGGGATTGCGGTCAATCCTTTAGCACGGCTGGTATCGGTCGGCGGCACGGAGGTGGAACTGACGCCGAAGGAATATGATTTGCTGCTTTATTTTTTAAATAATCAAAAACAGGCGTTAAGCCGCGATCAGATTTTGAACCGAATCTGGGGCTATGCCTATGACGGCGAAGATCGGACAGTTGATACCGTGGTTAAGCGGCTGCGGCAAAAGCTGGGCAGTGAGGGTGAGCGGATTAAGACCATTCGGGGAATGGGCTATCGCCTGGATTAGGAGGCAGTATGAAATCGCTTAAAGTTAGAGTTCTGCTTTCTTTTGTAGCGGCTTTTGCCGTTTTGGCTTTAATTTTCAGCCTGGGCCTGAATACTTATATTGAAAGCCGGTATTATCAGCAGAAAATTGACAAAATGATTCAAACCGGCAGTCAAATCCGGATGCAGCTGCAAATGGTCGGCAGTGACAGTGAAATTAAGGAAAGTCTTGACTATCTGGGGTATCAGTTTGAGGGCCGAATTACGCTGCTGGATATTACGGCTGACCGGGCGCTGATTTTGTATAAGGATCAGCGCTATGTCTATAATCAGGGCACAACGGTTCGGGAAATCCGCTATGGCGATCAAACCGCCGTGGTGATTCGAACCAATTATCCGGTTGCCAATTCGCTGTGGCTTGGCTATTTAAGTCAAATGGATGAAACCCGCTTTGCCTGGCTGGAAATTCCGGTAATTACAATTGATGAAACGCTGGAGGTTTTTCGGGCATATATTTGGAAGGCTCTGGCACTCGGCTTTTTGCTCAGCTTGGCAGTCGCTTATTGGCTCGCTCGGTCAATCACCGATCCGGTAGTTAAGCTCAATCAATTAGCGCAAAAAATTGGCCGCCTGGAGTTTGATGCGGCTTATCAAGGCCGGCGGGCCGATGAAATCGGGCAGCTGGGGGCAACGTTAAATGAGATTACGCTGATTTTGAAAAAAACAATCAGTGACTTAACGGCGGAACTGGCCAAAAAGCAGCAGCTGGAAAAGCTGCGCAAGCGGTTTACCGCGCAGGTTTCCCATGAACTGCAAACCCCGATTTCGGTTATCAGTTCTTATACCGAAGCGCTAAACGACGGTTTGGCCAATCCGCTGGAGCAGGCCGAGTATTATGGTATTATTTTAGACGAATGTCAGAAAATGAGCAAAGTCGTCAAGGAGCTTTTGGATTTGTCCGGCCTGGAGTCGGGTCTGATCACATATAAAAAGGAAGAAATTGATTTGGCCGGACTTGTCCGTGAGCTGCTCAAAAAACAGGAATGGATTGTGAAAGCAGAGGACAAGGAGATTACGGCGGAGCTGACCCCGGTTTTGCTGTACGGCGATGCTTTTCGGCTGGAACAGGCGATCAGCAATATTTTAAGCAACAGTATCAGGCATGCGGCGCATCGGATTTGTTTAAAACTGACCCGGACGGCGACTGAGGCTTACCTGACGCTGCGCAATGACGGTGCTTTGATTGAGCCGGCTGACCTGCCCTATATTTGGGACAGCTTTTATAAAGGCAAGGCTAAAAAAAATGGTACGGGCCTGGGCTTGGCGATTGCCTCTGAAATTTTTAAAGCGCAGCAGGTAAAGTATCGGGTCTATAATGACGATATAAGTAAGGAAGTAGTATATGAGTTAATTTTTCCGCTGAAAGAAGATTCGACCGGTGCCTGAGTTTTCGGTGAAGCCGGCAGAAAGTTCGAAAAGATTTGATTGGAGAGCTTTTCGGTCAAGTGCAGCGAAAGCCGTTGACAAAATATACTCAATTTAGGACATCAAGAGCCGCAGGGAAAGCGGCGGAAAGGAAGAAAATGGACGCAGGGACGATTAGTGTAATGAAATTGGCACAGACCAGAAGCGATTGGGCAATCGGTTTTGCCAAAAACGTGAAGGATGTTATGAAGCAGGAAGGCGAGGCGCTGGTTGAGATGATTGAAAAAAGTACCGCTGCGATGGAGCGCAGTGTCAATCCTCACCTGGGCGGCAATATTGATGTTCGCTTGTAATTTGGTTACAGTTCGGGCAGCATAAATATTACCCCCACACTCATACTTTGCTGATATTTCGGTGAATTAGGAATGTCTTGTTTGAACTGCGGCACAAGTTACTTGAAAAAATCAAAGAAACCACTCTTTGGGGCCGAAACCGGAAAGAGTGGTTTTTGAGCGTTTAAAGCTATTTTTAGTAAAGGAGAACTTCAATTTTTTTGTGCGGCCGAGCCGTAAAGAACCATTGCGCACCAGCGCAGGGAAGGATTTTTCGACAGGGAAATTGAGAGTAAAACTATGGAAAAATTAAAACAATTAGGAGTTATTTTAGGTATTACTTTTGTTTCTGAACTGCTGTACCGGTTGCTGGGCTTGCCGGTACCGGCAAGCGTTTATGGGCTGGTGATTTTATTTCTGGCTTTGCAGACCGGTGTGTTAAAACCGGAAAGAGTAGAAGGAGCCGGAGATTTTTTGCTGGTTTGCCTGCCGGTGCTGTTTATCGCACCGGGAGTTAATCTGATGAATATTTTTGACGAGGTTAAGTCGATTCTGCTGGAAGCATTGGCGCTGATTTTTATCAGTACGGTTGTAGTAACGGTAGTGACCGGCAAGGTAGCCGATCTGATTTTGACAAAGGAGCAGGGCAATGAATGAGCTTTTTAAAAATTCGCTGTTTTTTGGCTCTTTTTTATCGGTCGCGGCTTACTGGGGAGCACTGAAACTCCGGCAGCGCTGGAATACGCCGCTGCTCAATCCGCTGATGCTGTCGATTGCTTTTATTATTTTATTCCTGCGCCTGACCGGGATTTCCTATGAGCAGTATGACCGGGGAGCGAGGTATTTAACGTATTTTATTACACCGGCTACGATTTGTCTGGCGTTGCCGTTGTACCGGCAGTTTCATCATTTGCGTAAAAATTACAAGGCAATTTTGCTGGCGGTTCTTTCCGGCACATTGTCGGGACTCATTTGCATTTTGGCACTGGCTTATGTGATGAAGCTGAATCATCAGCAGTATGTGACTTTTTTACCCAAGTCGATTACCACGGCGATTGGGATTGATTTAAGCGAAGAATTGGGCGGCAATTCGACCATTACGGTTACGGCCATTGTCCTTACTGGAATTTTGGGCAGCGTGTTGGGAGAATGGATTTGTAAGGTGTTTAAAATCAAGCATCCGATTTCGGTTGGTTTGGCTTTGGGGACGGCCTCGCATGTGATCGGCACCAGCAAAGCGATGGAGATTGGCGAAATTGAAGGGGCGATGAGCAGTTTGTCGGTGGCGATTGCCGGCATCATGACAATTGTCTTTGCCAGCTTGTTTGCCGGATTTTTACGGTAAATACTAAACAAAGAAACTTATTCCATTTTTAAAAAAAATCAAGTATAATAATCTGTAAGCTAAGGCTAAAGGAGAAAGCATAATTTTCGGCGGCGATCATGTCGGCTGATAAGAAAGGTATTTTTGGCTGTTCGGTTTGCATCAGTGAATAAAGAAAGACAAAACGGATGGGACAAAATATTATGGACTCAACTTTCCCATGTTCGCCGGAACAGTCTTTTTTAGACTCGTTGCATGGACAGGAACGGAATGCGATTTGCAAAGCAAATCGCGAGAGTGAGTCCATGCACCCGCTCTCCGAGCGGGATAGAGTCAAAAAAGACTATGGGAAAGTTGAGTTATGGAGATAACAGTGCAGAGATAAAACTTAGGTAAGAAAGGATGATATCAAAGAAATGGAAAGAAGAACAAATGTAGTTACTTTTGCCGGAACGCCGGCGGTTTTGCTGGGAGCGGAAGTAAAGGTCGGCGATAAGGCACCGGATTTTAAAGCGATTAAAGGCGATTTGAGCGAGTTTCATTTATCGGATCTGAAAGGTAAGAACGTACTGATCAGCGTAGTACCGTCGATTGATACCGAGGTCTGTGAAGCGCAGACGAAGCGTTTTAATACCGAAATGGATAAGCTTGGAGATATCGCGATTTTAACGATTTCAGCGGATTTACCTTTTGCCCAGAAACGGTTTTGTGCCGCCGAGGGAATTAAAAATCTGATCATGCTGTCGGATTATCGGGATTTGGATTTTGCCCATAAGTATGGTTTTGAACTGGAAGGAATGCGCCTGCTTAGCCGGGGGATTGTCGGCATTGACAAAGAGGGTATTGTTCGCTATGTTGAATACGTATCAGAGGTTGCCAATCATCCGAATTATGATAACGCACTGAAGGCAGTGAAACGGTTTTAGCCTTTGGCGTGGGATGACTGCTCCAGACAGAAAGCGAAGCTTTCGATCAGGGCGACCGCCCGGGTAGAAAGCAGAACTTTCGAGCAGGCAGATTGCTCGCCCGGACAGGAGTGCGAAGCACTTCGATAGGGGGAATCAGGATAGTTGTGCCCTCCGCTTTCGCTCATGGGGAAGTGGAGAGAAGAAAAATAAAATAAACGAAAAAGAAGTACTCTGCGGAGGCTTCTTTTTTTATTGCAAGTTCAGGTAAGCAGTTCATGATATTTGTTTAATGCCCACACTTGTAATTCGTTTTCGGCAGATTACTGGAACCTGAAACTTTTTATACTATTATTTCTAATTATTTTATAATGAAATACCAATCATTTTCTAACCAGATTCCACAACCAGCGGACGACTTTTGTCGAGCCAAATGCTAAGATAAAAAAGAGAAAAACAAGCCGAAAGGCTGATGCAGCAGGGGAGCAATTAAGAAATTCCCAGTTGTGAATTCGGTGGACAGCCGATGCCCGCAGCCTAAAATGAGAAATGGGGTGGAATATGATTCTGATTTATTTAGCCTTAAACGACCGGGAATATCAGGAAAAATTAGCGGAGGGGCTGGCTTGGCGCAGCAGCGGCTGGGAAGTTCATAGCTGTGAGAGCGGTGGAATGCTGCCGGTGAAACCAGCCGAAAAAGCGATTTGGCTGCTGCCGGCTGAGCCGGATGAGCAAAGAGGAATGGCGGAAAGTTTGCATCAGCAAAAGAATACGCTGAAAATGAGGCAAACACCAACCCAAGAGGAAGGCGAATGCTTTTGTTACCAGCCGTTAAGTGAGATTTGCAAATGTCTGACGGAGCGGCTCTATCAGCTGGGGCTGGTGGAAGCGCCGGTGAGCGGAACAGACGAGCCGGAACGGAGTTATTTGTATTCGCCCTTTGGCGGGATTGGTGTGTCGGACTTGGCTTACCGGCTGGCCAAAGAACTTAGCCGGCGCCGGAAGACACTGCTGATTTCCTTTGACGCTTATCAAAACTTCAGCCGGGAATTTATTCCGTTTCGGCTGTCGGATTTTTTGTTCTATTGGAAAACACTGGGGCAGGTCAATGTTCGCGACTTTTGTCTGCATGAGGGCGGGCTGGACATTTTGCACGGGCCGGCTAAGCCGGAGGATTTGGCAGTGCTGCGGACGGGAGAAAAACAGGATTTTATGCGGATTTTGAAGCAGGGCGGTTATCAGCAGATTGTGTTTGACTTATCCTCGTCCGGGCTGCTTAACTGGTGTTTGCCGCTGGAGGAAAAGGAAAGGCTGTTTGTGGTCAAGCGTTTAGCTGAGAAATGGAAGCAGTTTGCAGCAGCGGTGAGGTTTGACTATGTGGCGGTCAGCGAGGAAGGGGCGCTGTCGGAGATTTTAAATGTGATTAGACAAGGGACTGCACCGGGCGCATCGCTGCCGGAGGATAAAAGATAGAAGAAAAGTGCGGCGGTAAACCGCTTGGCTTATCGGATAAAGGTTTAGGCAAGATGTTTGTACCTTTATCGGGCCTGGGCTTTGCAGGGTGATAAATCGGTGCCGTAAGGAGGTACACATGATGTCATTGATGACTTATTATCAGAGCATCATTGAAGAAAATAAGGAAAACCGGGTGAGCGGGGAAAGCGAAGAACAGAAGGACGAGCGGCTGCGGCAAAGGATTAGTCAAAAGTTACAGGCGGAGGATTTGGCGCTGCCGGAGAAAATCAGGCTGGCGAAACAGCTATTTGATATGCTTCGGCGCTACGGCAGTATTCAGCCCTATATTGAGGATGCACAGGTCAATGAAATTATGATTATCGGCGAGGATAAGCTGTATCTGGAAAGGGGAGGCGAAATGGAAGCCGTTTCCCACAGCTACTATTTTGCGGGCGAGCTGAATCAAATCGTGCAGCGAATGGTCAGTCGCCTGAATAAGCAGGTCAATGAAAAAAATCCGATTTGCGACCTGTATTTAAGCAGCGGCGAAAGGGTCAGCATCGTTCTGCCGCCGGTTGCCCGGCAGGGGCCGATGGTAACGATTCGGAAGTTTGGGAAAAAGCCTTTGACCTGGCGGGATTTAATTGCGGGTCATACCTTAACGGAAGAAGTTGCCGGGTTTTTACAGGAGGCGGTGCGCAAAAAATATAATATTTTTGTGTCCGGCGGCACCTCTTCCGGTAAGACCACGCTGCTGAATATTTTGACTTCGGCCATTCCTGAGCGGGAGCGAATCATTACCATTGAGGATGCCAGAGAGCTGCGGATTGATCAGATTCCTAATCAGGTCAATTTGGAGTGCCGTACCGAAAGCTTTGCCGGCTGCGGGGAAATCAACGCCCGCGAACTGATTAAAGCAGCGCTGCGGATGCGGCCGGATCGAATCATTGTCGGTGAGGTGCGGGGCGAAGAAGCAATTGATATGCTGCAAGCCATGAATACCGGGCACAGCGGCTCGCTGTCAACCGGGCACAGCAATTCGGCGGCCGATATGGTTAAACGCTTGGAAACAATGGTTTTATCGGGAGTGGAAATTCCGATAGCGGCCATTCGCAGTCAAATTGCTTCAGCGATTGATTTATTTATTCATCTGGAAAAAATCCATGGCCGGGGCAGAAGGATTGTTGAAATTGCCGCGGTCAAAGGCGTAAAAAACGGCGAAATTGAATTGGAATCGGTTTACCGCTATGCTTTCGCGGCCGATTGCCTGCAAAAGATAAAAGCGGATTTTCAGTTAAAAGAAAGGTGGGAGCGGTTTGACGGGGATATGGAAAAAAAGTCGAATAAAAGCGTGGCTGGCAGAAACCGGCGGACAAGACTCCGAAAAGCGTAAGCCGGAAACAGCCGGAAGTTGCCCACCGGAAACAAAGAAAGGGAATTGGGCAGGCGCGGCAAAAGGGTGCCGGTTTTGGCACAAAAATCGGCAGCAAAAGCCGGAGCAGACAAAAGCCGCAGGAGTAGACGAATCAAGGCAGAAAAGCAAAGGGACAAAGGGAAACAGAGCGAAATTGCGGTTGACAGCCAAGGAAAAAGTCATTTTTTATGCGGCGGGTGGAGCAGTTGTCTTACTGCTGGGCTGGCTCTTTTTTGAAAGTTTGATTTTAGGTGCACTGCTGCTGCCGGTTCTCGTTTTTACCGAGGAGCGGGCAGCCGAGGAAATGGAGCAAAGGCGAAAGCAAAAATGGGAGGAGGATTTTGGCAAGTATTTAACGGAATTGGACAGTCAGATTCGTTTAGGCCGATCGCTGGAGTCAGGGATGAGCGAGGCGCTGCGCGGCGGGGGACTGTTTGCGGCTGAGGATTGGATAGTTCAGAAGCTGGAGATGAATGTTTCGGCAGCCGATATTTTTAGCGAACTGGCCGAAAAGAAGCCGATGGAAGGATTGAAATATTTTACGGCGGCACTGGAATCCAGTCTGCAAAGCGGCGGCAACTTGCATGAACTGATGCAGAACAGCCTGATTCAAATTCAAAAAAAGCTGCAAATGGAAAAAGAAATCAGCAGTATGCTGACCAAGGTTAAATACGAAAGCCGGCTGCTGACTTTATTCGTTCCGTTTCTGCTCCTTTATTTGAAGGCGCTTTCGCCCAATTTTCGGCAGGTGATGTATCAGACCTTGCAGGGCCGGATGGTGATGGGGGTGTGTTTGGGGATTTATCTTTTGGCGGCATATTTATGTTACAGTATGACGCAGATAGAGATATAGTTTTGGCAGGATGCGCGCCCGCGCAGAAAGCGGAGCTTTCGACCAGGGCAGGATGCGCGCCCGCGCAGAAATGTGTGCCACTTTCCTATGTTCGACAGAACAGTCTTTTTTAGGCTCGTTGTTTCCAGAAAGGCTACGCCTTTCGGCGGCGGGCAGGAACGGAATGCGATTTGCGAAGCAACTCGCGAGAGTGAGTCCATGTACCCGCTTTCCAAGCGGGATAGTGCCAAAAAAGACTATGGGAAAATTGAGTTGTTAAGTCCGGGAAGCAGAAAAATACTGGACGAAAGGGGGAAGAGATGGAAAAAATACGAGATAAAGCACGGGCGGTGCTGCAATTCTTTTTTCCGGAAAAGAAAAGGGAGATTTTGATTTTACTGCTGCTTCTGCCGCTGATCGGGCTGCTCTCTTTTTGCAGCCGGGACAATCAAAAAATCAGCGCACTGGCGCGGCCGGATTTTCAGGAAGCGGAGAAAAATGTGGTTTTAAGCTATCGGTATCAGGGAGAAAAGCAGTTTTCCGGAAGTTTGCCGATTCATTTAGGGACAAAGGACGAGGCGAGAGAAATTATTCGCCGCAAATTAGAGGCAGCAGCGGCTGAGTTTCAGGTGAAAATATTGCAGCGGGATGGGAAAGCCAAAATTGAAAAAGCCAGATACTTGCCAAACCGGTGGCGGGGGATTGAGGTGGAATATCAATACCAGCCGGCAGATTTATTTTTGGCGGAAGGAGAGTGGAATTATTTTGAACTGTTTCGGACGAAGCGGCAAAGAGAAATCAAAATCAGAGCGGTTTTGCGGTATCAGGAGGAAAGAGCCGCGGTCGAAGTTGCGGAAACCTTGCGGGCAGAAGATTTTACGGAAGAATATGTCCAAAAACTCTTAACGAAACAGTTAAAACTGGTAATTACAAACTTAGAGAAGGAGAAAACACCGGAGTTGATCTTACCGGGAGAAGTAGCGGGCGGGCGGCTGCACTGGACAGCGCTGCAAAGCGGGGGCAGTTTTGGCGGTATGATGTTGGGCTTTGTGATTGCCGTCCTATTTTTATCTATTTTGTCGCGGGCGGCGGCTCGGGAAAAGCAAAAAGAGCGGGAAAAAAGATATTTAAGGGATTTTACTCAAATGATGCAGCATTTGGTACTGCTCTTAAAATGCGGCAAGAGTCCGTTTGCAGCAATCAGCGGCATTTGCGGCAGCACGGCCGGTTTTGGTCCGGAGTTTGTACTGGCACTGGACACCTGCCGACAGGGACTATATCATCAGGAGCCGTTTGCTGCCGTGATTCAGGTGTTTTATCGGGTTTGTCCGCTGCCGGATATTCAGCAGTTTGAGCGGCTGCTGCTGATGGCGCAGGAAAGAGGGGATGAGCAAAGCATTTTGTATTTGGAACAGCTAAAAGATAAGCTATTTGCCGATCGGCTGCGGCAGGGGCATGAGTATATGCAGAAAACAACCTCGCGCCTGCTGTTTCCGATGCTGCTGTTCCTGATAATTATCATTATTTTAACGATGTTTCCGGCCTTTGAGAGGATATAAGGGTCGGTTTACATTAAGTGTAAAACATAGGTAAACGGATACGCAAGCAAGGAGGAAAGGCAATGAAAACAAAAAGGCAGAAAAGCTATGAAAACAGCAGGAATTGGGTGCTGCGGCAGCAATGCCGGTGGCTTGTTTGGCAGCAGCAGTCTTTAGGACGAATTAGGCAGGTTTTAGGCAATAATAAGGGCATGGGCATTGTCGAGATTGCTTTAATCATCGTGGTAATCGTAGCGCTGGCGTTTGCCTTTAAAGTCCAGATTTTTAGGCTGCTAGACAGTATTTTTAACGGAATTGATATTAAAGAACTGGGTGCGCAGCCAAAACCATAATAAACGCCGAAAAAACGCAGAATCCGAGAGATTTTCGCCGGCGGCAAACAACAATGAATGATGACGCCGGCGAGAGCGCAATTTATGCGAGTCCATGCCTTTGGTCGGAAGCACGAAACGGTAATCGCCCGGGGTGCGGAAATCCTGATGGGCAGCATCTTTTCACAAACATGAATCAGGCTTTTGGTTGGCTGCGTATTTGTAAGAAAAGGAAAAAGCTTTCAATAGGAGAAAATAGGAGAAAAAAAGGAAAAAAGAAAAGAGGGGAAAAATATGGGGAAAATTGAGCGAGTAAGGAGGCAGCAATGAACCGGACAGAGGGGAAGGCAGAGGAAAAAACAGAGAATAGAAACGAAGAGAAAAGAGAACCACTGATTTGGCCGAAATCAGGTGAAATACTTTTGAACTGCGGAGGACGGAAAGTGAAGCGCTTTTGCTTTGCCCGGACGGAACTGAAAGAATATGAACTGAAAATGCTGCAATACTGTGATATTAAAGGCTTGCACAGGCCGGTGCTTCATTGGCAGGGCGGGCAGGCAATTTTAGATTTTGACCTTACGGCGGCAGAGCTTGGTGAAAGACAGGTAATGGAGCAGCCGGAAGCCTATGTTCGTCAGCTTCTGGAATTGGAGCGAACTTTACCGGAATACCTGTTAACAACCGAAGGACTGCAAATCGGGCCAGGCGCGGCAGCCTATTTTCCGGAAAGCGGCGAATGGCGGTTTTGCTATTTACCACTTAGGGATAAAGACGGCTTGCAAGATTTGGATTTTTTTAGAAAACTCTTTCAAAAACAGGCACGGCTCTTTCTGCAAATGGAAATGATGAAGGAAGAGCGGGAACTGGTGCTGCGGGATTATTTGGCGGCAGTCAGGCAGGCGGGGGATGGTGGGAACGGATAATCTTCGCTCAAATATTAAATTTCCCTTGTTTTCTCTATTGTCAAATCATAAAAAACAAGATAAAATAAAAGAACAGACAATTACTTTGAATTGTTTGCAGGCAAGTGAGCGCCGGGAAAAGCAAATTTGCCTGTAGGAACAAAACGGCTTTACGGCGGAGGGTGATATGGATTATGAAACCTATGTTCAACAAGGTTTAAACGGAGAAGCCAAATTAAAGCTAATCCTGTGCGGCGGGGTGGAGAAAGAAGCGGATAAAAATATCGGTGTGGTTTCGGTGGTTTACGCCACGCAGGACAGAGCAGCGGCTGAAAAAAAGCTGGCAGAATTAACCCAAGAAAATCCGCAGAATTATTATATGGTTTACAGTGTGCCGCTGGATACGGATTTAACCAAATTAAATCATTATCCGTCTATCGCAATTGCACCGGAGGATTTAGCATAAGAAAACAAACAGAAAAATCTTAGGCAGAAAGGAAGAGAAGGCAGATGACCTCACAATTTGACCGGACGGCGGCACTGATTGGTGAAACGGGGGTGCAGACGCTGCGCCAAAAGAAAGTGGCGGTTTTTGGTTTGGGCGGGGTTGGTTCGTTTGCGGCGGAAGCTTTAGCCAGAGCTGGAATCGGCAGCCTTTTGCTGGTCGATAAGGACGTCATTGAGGAAACGAACCTGAACCGGCAGCTTTATGCACTGCATTCAACGGTCGGGAAGCTTAAGGTAGAAGCAGCCAGGCAGCGCTGTCTGGACATTAATCCTGACCTGCGGATTGATGTCCGACCAGAATTTTACTTAAAGGCCGGCCAGATTGATATCAGCGGCTGCGATTATGTGGTGGATGC
Organism: Lachnospiraceae bacterium oral taxon 500; assembly: GCA_002999035.1. Taxonomy (NCBI): domain Bacteria; kingdom Bacillati; phylum Bacillota; class Clostridia; order Lachnospirales; family Lachnospiraceae; species Lachnospiraceae bacterium oral taxon 500. Next base: position 720,338 of record CP027241.1, on the reverse strand, counting down.
GATTGATAATGTCACGGCCAAATTGCAGCTGATTGCAGACGCCAAAAGCAAAAATATTCCGATTATTGTTTGCTTGGGCACCGGCAATCAGCTGGACAATACCAGATTTCAAATCGCTGATATTACGCGGACGACAGTCTGTCCACTGGCTAAAGTGATGCGTCGGGAATTAAAAGCCCGGGGAATTACAGACGTAAAAGTCGTGTTTTCGACAGCAGAACCAGTGCTAAAACAAAAAATACCGGCATCGATCAGCTTTGTCCCCCCGGTGGCCGGTTTTTATCTGGCCGGCGAAGTGATTCGAGAGTTGCTTACAGTTCAGCCAAACTGCACTCATAATTCGCTTGCAGCGAATTATGAGTGTGTGCGTTCCGCAAATAGATAATAATACTTACTATGCCCTTGGAGAGCAAGCTCTCCGGCCATAGTAAGTATTATTATCTGCTTGTCTGAACTGTAAGCAACAAGCGGACACTAATGCCTGATATCAACGGGTTAGATAAGCATAGTGAGATTTGGCTGAACGGTAACTTTTGACATATTGAGTTAAAGATGAGAGGGAATCAAATGGAAGTAGGACAAGTAATAGAGGTAAAAGACGATCAAGTTATCCTGCGTATGGTCAGGAACGCTGCCTGCGGCTCCTGCCATGCCTGCAGCATGGGCGCCGAGAGCCAGACTTTAAAGCTCCAGGCTCTGAATCTTTGCGCCGCCCAAAAGAATGATATGGTTGAGATTCGGCTGGATGGCGACAGCTTTTTGTCGGCAGTCAGTATTTTATATGGTATTCCGTTGATCTTTCTGCTGTTGGGTATTATCGGCGGCAGTTTTTTGGGAGAAGCACTTTTCCCGGCGCAGAAGGAGTTGGTGGCGATTGCGTTGGGTTTCGGCCTGACAGCACTTAGTTTTCTGGCGATCAAAAGCCGTGAGAAGCATTTTCGCCGGGAAAAATACATTCCCAAAGCCGTGCGAATCGTTGACCCGGCAATGATTGACAGGTAAATAACGAGTATCGGCCAGAGCAGTTCTTTACGTTAGTGACTCACGGAATACCCCATTTGAGGTCGAATCAGACATTTTCTGTTTGCGGCCCGAATATTAAAGGGGCTGTTGCACTTTAAGGCATTGTCCCAGATATTGAAAGTTTAACACAATATCTGGAGACGAATCCTTATTATGCAATAGCCCTTTGCTTTGTTTTTGGCTGGGAGCAGGCAGTCCTGCATCACGGCTAAAATGTCTTGATTGTGAATAATATTAGGTGTTCGCTGACAGCGGCAGTTAGTCCGGGCAGCGTGCTTAAAGCAGGCAGTCCTGCATCACGGCTAAAACACCTTGCTTGTGAATGATATTCAGGTATTCGCTGACAGCGGCAGTTAGTCCGGGCAGCGCGCTTAAGTCCTCGCCCCAAAAGTCGGTGCGGCGACAGACGGCATTGACATAATCCGTGATTTCAGCGTCTTTTTGAGCGGCAAAAAACTGCAAAACAGCCGGATCATCTTTGATCAGGTATGAACCGGTCTGACGCTGGCTGCGCAGCCCGTCAGCCGTCATTTCCTGACCGTGATAAAACGCCAGATAAAAGGCAAAAGCAGCGGTCAGACAGGGCGGCAGCTGATGTGTCAGCCGGAGGGAGGTCTTTAGGGACGGCAGCAGCCGGGCTTTCCATTTAGCAGTTGAATTCAGGCTGATAGCCAGCAGGGAATGCCGGATAAAAGGATTTTGAAACCGCTCCAAGACTGCGTCGGCAAAGGCGGTACAGTCAGCTGCCGGCAAAGACAGCGTGGGAATGATTTCCTGATAAATGAGGCGGTGCATAAAATTGCGGATAATATCTTCCCGCAGACAGTCGCCGACAAAATCCTGACCGGCCAGATACGCACCCAGAGAAACGGCGGTGTGGGCACCGTTTAGGATGCGGACTTTCCTTTCCTTGTAAGGCTTATGGTCATCGGTGATTAAAACCGGCAAACCGGCTTCGGCAAAGGGCAATTCTTCTTTCAGCCAAGCCGGGCCTTCAATCACCCACAGGCCGAACAATTCGCCGGTATCCAGAACCTGGTCCCGGTAACCGTTAGCCGCTTCCAGTGCGGCACTTTCTCCGGCCGGATAGCCGGTTACAATCCGGTCAACCAGAGTGGAGCAAAAAATGTTTTCCGTTTGCAGCCAGTCTATAAATTCCTTTTCCAAACCCCATTGCCGGGCATAGTCCAGAACATATTGGTGGAGCAGGCGGCCGTTGTCGTCAATCAGCTCGCAGGCCAGAATAATAAAGCCTTTGCTGCCGGGGCCAAAGGTTTTGAAGCGGCGGTATAAAAATTGGGTCAATTTGGCCGGATAGCTTTTCGGCGGCGTATCCTCAAGCTTACAGTCGGGGTCGTAAACAATCCCGGCTTCGGTCGTGTTGCAGGTAATATAGCGCAGCTCCGGATTTTCGGCGCAGGCTAAAACCGCGGCATAGTCAGCATAAATATTTAAGCAGCGGCTGACGCAGGAAATGATCCGGCGTTCTTCCAGCTTTTGTCCGGCTTTCGCACCGCGCAGGTATAAGGTATAAAGCCCTTCCTGTTCGTTTAAAGCCGTTCCCGGATCAAAGCCGCTGGCCCGGGGAATGGGCTGAACCAGAACGACTTTGCTGTTAAACCCGGTCTTTTCATTTAGAATATCAATAAAATAATCAACAAAGGCACGCATAAAGTTGCCCTCGCCAAATTGGATCACTCGTTCCGGCGCCTGCTTCAGCAAGTAACCGGAATAGCCCTGTTCCCGCAAAAGGGAATACGACAGTTGCTTCATTTTATCCTCCGTTCTGCCGCCGCGGCGGCACATACAGCTACAAAGTCACGCCCTGCTTAAAGATGGCCATGTCATGGAAACCGGCGGCTTCGGATTTTACTTTTTCTCCGGAAGCAACAGCCAGAACATAATCAAACAGTTTTTGACCTAAAGAGTCCAAGCTTTCCCGGCCGGTAACCAGTTCGCCGCAGTTAAAATCAATCCATTTCTTTTTACTCTCATACAGGGCGGAATTACTGGAAATTTTAACGGTCGGTACCGGGCAGGCAAAGGGAGTGCCGCGGCCGGTGGTAAATAAAATGATCTGCGCGCCCGATGCCGCCAAAGCGGTGGAAGCGACCAAATCATTGCCCGGCGCACTGAGCAGGTGCAGGCCTTTATGCCGAACCGGCTCGCCGTAAGCCAAAACGCCTTCAATCGGAGCGCTGCCTGACTTTTGAGTACAGCCCAGGGACTTATCTTCCAAGGTGGAAATACCGCCCTTTTTGTTGCCGGGCGAAGGATTTTCATAAATCGTCTGGTTATGAGCAATAAAATAATTTTTAAAATCATTAATCAGGGCAACGGTTTTTTCAAACAGCTCCCGGCTGGCACAGCGGTTCATTAAAATTGTTTCCGCTCCGAACATTTCAGGCACTTCCGTTAAAATGGTAGTACCGCCGGCCGCAACCAGGCGGTCAGAAAACGCACCGACCGTGGGATTGGCGGTGATACCGGATAAGCCGTCCGAACCGCCGCATTTGAGTCCGACAATCAGTTCCCGGGTGGAAATCCTTTCCCGGCGGCGGGTGGCAGCGTAGGCAGTCAATTCTTCCAGCAGGGCCAAACTATCGGCGACTTCGTCATCGCTGTCCTGAGCGGTTAAGAACTTAACCCGCCGTTCGTCATAGGGGCCAATCAGTTTTTTCAGCTCTTCAATATTGCTGTTTTCACAGCCCAGCCCCAGCACCAAAACTCCGCCGGCATTGGGGTGATTGATCAAATCTGCTAAAATTGTCTTGGTATTTTCCTGATCATCGCCCATTTGCGAACAGCCATAGGGATGCGGAAAAGCGGCAATGGAATCAATACTGCCCCGGAGCATGCTTTGCGCCTGCCGCTCAATCGCGCTGACAACACTGTTTAAGCAGCCGACAGTCGGAATAATCCAAATTTCGTTACGCACACCTGCCCGGCCGTCCGGCTGGCGGTAACCGGAAAAAAAGTGCTCGGCGGTTCTTAGTGGGGTTAAATCGCCGGGCTGATAAGTATAGGACATAATCTCACCCAGTCCGGTTTTTAGGTTATGGGTATGGATCCATTCGCCGGTTTTTACAGCGGCAGTGGTTTGGCCGATGGGATGGCCGTATTTGATGACACTTTCGCCGGCCGCCAGCGGGCGGAGAGCAAACTTATGCCCCCGGGCAATATCAGCCGGTAAAAGAAACTCGTCGCCGCCTAAAGTAATCGGAGTCTGTGCTTTTAAATCGGTCAGAGCAACAGCGACATTATCAGCCGGATGAATTTTAATAAAATTGAGCATAAAAACCTCCTAAGTTTTGGGTGGGGCATATCTCTTAAATCCGCCGGACTACAATAAGATTTTTTGACCGGAAACTGCCCAGGGCAGAGACATTTCGGAAAACAAAGCCTGTTTGGTAGCGGCGGAATACACCAAATCCTGAATCCCGATGAGTTCGCGGCCGTGTTCGCCGTTTTCCTGATAGCCTTTAATAAAAGTATCGGGAATGGTTTGAATTTCTTTAGCCGAGGCAAAGGCAGCGTCCGAAACCAGTACCGTATTTTGGCAGCTGCTAAGCGGGCAGAATAAAGGCGTACCGTTTAATAAAAACTGGCACATATTGTCATGAATTTTATCCGTTGGGTTTTCTTCCGCCGGATAGCTGTCCTGCCCGGCGTCGGTTTGCAGATAGCCGGGATATTGCCATACGGCATTGCCCTGACTGCCGCTGATTTCGATTCTGGCCGGAGTTTGCTCCGGGCTGCATAAAGTAGCGTAAAACAGCAGGCGTGTACCGGCTTCGGTCAAAATCCGCAGGCAGGAAGTGTCTTCGCCGGTGATCGGATAGACCCTGTAAAGCTCGGCTTCCGCTGAAACCGGACGGCCGCTGCCGGAAGCGGCGGCGAGCAGCAGCATATTGTTAAGCAGATGCGACAGCGGGTTGTTGATGGTGCCGTCGCGCAGCGGATAATCCTTATAGCTTATTTGTCCCAGCCAGGGTGATCCGGAATAATAACTTTGATAGCGCTTGTACAGTCCGGTTCCAGTAATGCTGTGAATCCGGCCGAGTTCCCCATTTTTTAAAAGCTGCACCAGTTTGAGAAAAGCGAGGTCGGCGGTCATAGTATAATTAATGGCACAGCTTTTGCCGCTGGCCGTTTGTGCGGCTGTCAGCCGTGCAAATTCTTCCGGTAAAATTGCCGGCGGTTTTTCCAGCAGCACATGGGCGCCGTACGCCAGACAGGCAGCAGCAATTTCGCTGTGCGTAGGAATCGGCGTTGAGATTGTGATGTAATCCAGATTGGGGACGGTGCTTAGCAGCTCACGATAATCAGTAAAAAAAGCAATTCCTTTGGCTTCCAATTCCTGACGAAAGCAAGGATTAACGTCGCAGACCGCCTTTAAAGCAATTTTCTGCTGACTGATTAATTTTTCCAGAGCAAGAAGATGGCAGTAGCCAAAGCCTCCGGCTCCGATTAAAGCGGTATTTAGCATAGTATCCCTTTCTGCGGCATGATCCGGCCGCGCGGCAGTTTCAAAACCGTCCGGGAAAAAACAGAGGTGTTTTGTCCGGACGGTTATTAACTCGATTTTTGCCTGTATTGAGCCGGCCCTATTTTGGGTCGGCTAAAAGCGAAGCAATTGTGACTGGCCGGTGTTCGGCAATGGAACGATTGGCGGCAACACCGATTAGGATTGACATGGCGCCGTCAAAGGAAGAAGCCTGCTGGTTTAACGGGTCGTTGAAGTTTGGCTCAAATAAAGCCTTTTGCAGCCGGGCATCGCCGCCGCCATGCACGCCGACACTGGGCGGCAAATTATAAACGACCGCTTCGCCCTGCCGGTTGAATAAGGTAATTTGTTCAATTCCGCTTTCCGGGTGGAGCAGGTTGGTGTAGGCCGCCGCTTCAATCCGGCCCTTGGTACCGTTAAAGGTCACCTTATAACCTTCGTAAGGACTGTGAGCAATCAGCGAATAGGTTAAATAAGCGCCGCTTTGGTAACGGACATTGACTGACATGGTATCATAGGTGGTAATTTCGTCGGCAAAGACACATTGATCCCGGAAATAGCCGTCTTTTTCCTCCGCATCCAAATAAAGCGCCTTATAATCGGGGTCTTCACTCAAATCAAAATAAAACTCGCAGGAATCGGTATACGGGCAGCCCGTACAGCGAAGCGAACGCTGCTCCCGGGTTGGGCCGTAAAACTTGGTGGAACCGTAAGCGAAAACCTCTTCCGGGCGCTGGTCGATCAGCCAATTAACCATATCAAAATGATGTGTTGATTTATGTACCAGCAGGCCGCCGCAGCGGTCAAGCCGGCGGTGCCAGCGCCGGAAATAATCCGCGCCGTGCGAAGTGTCCAGGAGATATTCCAGATGAACACTTAAAACTTCGCCGATTGTGCCGCCGGCAATCATTTCCTTCAAACGCTTGACATAGGGAATAAACCGGACATTAAAAGTAACTTTAACGCTTTTGCCGGTTTCTTTTTCCGCTTTCAGAATCGCCCGGCAGCGGGCATCGTCAATGGTCATCGGTTTTTCGCAGATTACGTCGTAACCGGCGTATAAAGATTTTAAAATAAATTGGTCATGCGTATCGTCGGTGGTGGCGATAATAATGGTGTCAATTTCACAGGACTTTAACATCAAATCAAAATCGGTGAAATAGGGAACATCGCCGCAGCGCTCGGCAACATAGGATGCCCGAGCGGGGTTGCTGTCGCAGACCGCCGTCAGCCTGGCAGTGTGAGTAAAGTGTTGCACCAGCGGCAGGGCGAACATATACATGCCGCGATGACCGCAGCCAATCATGGCATAATTATGCGGTTTTTTTATAGCCTTTTCCATAACCTTGAGATCCTTTCTCTTGTTGTAAACTTCTATTCCGGTGTGCAGACATCTTGACGGTAAACCGAAACTCCGGCGACCACGGTTTGGCGGACTTGGATTTTACCGGTATTAAAATCAAAATCAAAAAAAGTCAGATCTGCCTTCTTACCGACCGCCAGCGTACCGCTGTCCGGCCAGCCCATTGCCTCGGACGGCCGACGCGTAACCAAAGTGACGGCGTCTTTTAGCGCCATTTTAAGAGTACCGGCTAAAAACTCCAGGTTTTGCAGCAGGGTGGCACTGGAGCCGGCTAAAATATCGGGGGTAGACTTCATGTACAAGCGGCCGTTTTCGGCTAAGATTACCGAACTGCCGATTTCATCGGAGTATTCGCCCGGAGCTAACCCGGCCAGAGAGACGCAGTCGCTGACAACAAAAGCCTTTTCGCCTTTGCAGCGGAGCATAGCGGTCAGTACCGCCGGCGGCAGATGATGTCCGTCGGCGATCAGTCCGGCATAAAGGCGATCCTCTGCCAGCTGTTCCCAGATATAATTTTGATGCCGGGGCAGTACCGGATGCGAGCCATTACCTAAATGCGTAGAAATAGACGCTCCGGCGTCAGCTGCTGCCAAAATATCAGAGCGGCTGGCGTTGCTGTGACCAATCGCTACCCGCACACCCTGAGCGGTTAGCTGCGGGATTAAATCAATGGCACCGTTTCGTTCCGGGGCTAAGGTGACTTTACAAATTTTTCCGCCGGCCGCCTGCTGCAGTGCTGTAAACTCGGACAGACTTCCGTCCCGAACACAGGCAAGCTCATGCGCGCCGCGCGGGCCGTCCTGATCGGAAATCCAAGGACCTTCCATGTGAATTCCGGGAACAGAAGCGGCGGTAATGGGGTTTTCCAGACAGGCCTGATGAACAGCTGCCATACCGGCTGCCATGCGTTCCGGCGAATTGGTGATGATGGTCGGTAAAAACTTAGTCACACCGCAGGAATGGAGTTTAGCGGCAGCGTTTGAGATATCGCTGCTTTGTACGCCGGCTTTGTTAAAGTCATGACCGAAGCAGCCGTTGACCTGCAAATCAATCCAGCCCGGTGAGACCAGAGGCAGAGAAGGATCAGCCGGGATTTCCCGGATAGAAGTAATTTTTCCGTTTTCGGTGCTGATCGCCAAAGAACGGCTGCTGTATAAATCCCGGCCGTAAAAAACGGCGGCGGGAGAAGATAAAATATGTTTCATGAGAGCAAACCTTTCTGTTATTTTTAACCTTTTAAACCGGAGGAAACAACGCCCTGCATAAATTGTTTCTGTACGCTGAAAAACAGAATTAAAAGCGGTACAATTGACAGCGTGGTCATGGCGATGGATGCGCCGATATTGCCGGCCCCGGCTTCATCCAGGAAAACATTGATTGCGACCGGTACGGTAAAGTTTTTCAGGCTGTTAATTAAAATCAGCGGCGAGAAAAAATCATTATAGGCCGAGGAAAAGCTGAGGATAGTAACGGTCAGCAAGACCGGCTTGGCCAAAGGCAAAATGATTTGACTGAAAATCCGAAATGTGGACGCACCGTCAATTCGGGCGGCTTCGTCCAGTTCATAGGGGATTCCCAGAAAAAACTGCCGGATCATAAAAATATAAAAAGCGCCGCCGCCCAGGAAAGAGCCGATAAAAAGCGCGGGCAAGGTATCGACTAAGCCCAGGGCGTTAAAAATCAGATAATTGGGAACAATCGTTACCTGATAGGGTAGCATCATGGTTGCCAGCAAAATCAGAAAAAGGATGTTGCGTCCTTTGAAATTGATGCGGGCAAAGCCGAAGGCAACCAGCGAAGCGGTAAAAACCGTGCCGGTTACGGACATTACGGTGACAAAAAAAGTGTTTAAATAAACGCGGCTGAATGAAATTCCGCCCATAAAACGCCAGCCGGCAAGATAATGCTTAAAAGTCCAGGTTTTAGGGAGCCATTCGAAGGGAATTTTAAAAATCTCATTCATTGGCTTAAAGGAGCTGACGATCATCCAATATAAAGGGAACATATAAATCAGCGCTAAAACAGTGGCGATGCCGTAAAATAAAAGGCTGAAAAGGAATGCTTTGCGGGTTTTAGCCGTTTGTTTCATTAAGCACCTCGTTTCTGGTCCGTTTCATAGTAGACCATTTGCTTAGAGACTCGAAGGACGATCAGCGTCAGGACAAAGATCAGCAGGAAAAGGATCCAAGCCAGAGCGGAAGCATAGCCCATATTGTGATATTTAAACGCTTCCTCGTAAAGGTAAAGCACATAAAAATAAGTTGATTTGGCCGGGCCGCCCTTGGTGATGACAAAGCCGCTGGTAAAGACCTGCATGGCGTTAATGATGCCCAGAATCAAATTATACAAAACCATCGGCGAAATCAGTGGCAGAGTAATGGAAAAGAACTTGCGGACCCGACCCGCGCCGTCAATCGTAGCCGATTCATAAAGCTCCTGCGGCACCTGCTGCAGGCCGGCAATAAAGATCAGCATGGCGGTACCCAGAACCCAGGTTTGAATTGCCACCAAGGTGTAAAGCGCGTTGGAAAGACTGTTAAAAAACTTCATCTTTTCCAGACCCATACTGACTAAAAAAGAATTAATAAAGCCGCTGTCGCTGAAAATCATGCGCCACATCACAGCCACGCCGACCGATCCGCCGATAAAAGACGGAACATAAAAGATCGTCCGGTAAATACCGATGCCCGGTTTTTTTCGATAGAGCGCCAGTGCCGCTAAAAGCGCGGTAATAATGTGCAGCGGAACCGATAAAAGCGCATAGGTAGCCGTTACCTTTAAAGATTTCCAAAAAGTGGGATTTTGAAACATATTAATATAATTTTCTAAACCGATAAACTTGGGCTGTGAGAGTAAACTGTAATTGGTAAAGGATAAATACAGTGACCATAAAGTCGGCAGCAGGGTAAATACCAATAAACTGATCAGCCAGGGTGAAATAAAAAGATAGCCGGTCAGGTTTGTCCGGACACTTCGTCGTTTCATAGAAAAGCCTCCTGTTTTTTTGGGCCGGGGGAGCCGCCGTTTTTCGGTAAACGGCGGCTCCCCGGTCCGGCCTTGCGTTTAGTCAGCGGAGATAATAGCCTGATTCATAACCTCTTGTGCGTTTTTGATAAAGGTGTCTTTATCAATATCGTGGAAAATATAACGTTCCATTTCAACCTGATAAGCCTCTAACGCCTGAGAATAGCCTTTCGGCATAGGCAGACTCCAGATTTCATCAATATCGGCCTGGCTTCTTTGTACCAGATCCAGCATTTCGTATTCCAGACTTCCGGCTTCCAGATTGTCTTGCAAAAGTTTCAGCGAAGACGGAACGGACGGAACGCCGAATTGAGTACCGATTGCTTTGACTGCTTCCGGATCGGTTTGCAGGAAATTAAGGAGCATTAAAGCTTCGTCAATATGCTTGGAACTGGACGGGATTCCCCACAGTCCGCCGGGAACCGGAGGATTGGCGATTTTTTTGCCGCTGCCGTCAAAGGTTTTCGGAATTACGGCAAAACCCAGCGGATCTTCGGTTTGGTTTTTGGTATTGGGAATAACAGAAGAAGCGGATAAGGTGGATGCCAGATTACCGGCTTCAAACCCAATGGTATCGCTGCTGTCGCGAGCAATCGTGCCGTTTTCCCATAAGGCTTCGTTCCAGCTCCAGATTTTATTGGCTGCATCAAAATCAATGGTTACTTTCGCCGGATCAGCTGATACATCATAGATTTCCTGTCCCAGCTGCTTCATCATCAGCGGAAAAATATCGGGCATATACATCCAGCCGTTATCACCGTAAATTTCCGGCAAAGCGGCGTGAACCTTTTGCCATTTTTCGCTTAAGGAAACCCAGGATTCGTTGTCGCTCGGATATTCTACTCCGGCGGCATCAAAATGCTTCTTATTATAAAGTACCGCTAAAGTAGAAATTCCGGTAGACAGACCGATGACCCGGCCGTTTACGGTCTGATAAGGATTTTTCAGGTTGGCCTGAATTTCGCTGAAATACGGAAGCGCGGCCGAATGATCCAAATAGTTGATTAAGGTATCGCCTGCGCCGTACTGCTGCGCGAATCCCCGGCCAAAGGCAAAGAGATCCGGTGCATTGCCGGTGCTGAGCTGAACTGTCAATTTGTCATGATAACCGTCCCAACCGGAAAAAGTGCTTTCGACTTTAATCCAATCATAGGTTTGCATAAAGCGGTCAATCGCACTTTGCAGGGCGGCATGACGGGTATCGGTTCCCCACCAGCTGACGGTCAGAGTGACCGGAGTTTTGGCTTCTGTTGTTTTTTCCGTTGTTTCCGGCTTTTCCTCTTTTTTTTCATCAGCGGTCTGTTTCGTTTCCGTGGTGTCGGTTTTGGGCTGCTGGGTTGTGCCGGAGCAAGCTGACAGAACGATGGTCAGGGACAGCAAAATCCCAAGCAGAAAATGAATGTTCTTTTTCATAAATTCCCTCCTGATTTTCATTTTGTTCTTTGGTGATACAAGTGCCGAAAGTCTAAAAATCCAATGTCAGAGATTTTGGATCTTTTGACGCTTATATCTTTTGACAATAACAGCGGTAAAATATTTGACTTTCGCATCCCTCCTCGCGATGACCCGACCGGTTTGGAAAATGTTCCCAACCGTTAGGTATGGATGTTTATTTATTTACCTGGTTCGACCGGGCGTTTGGCACGGACGAAAGCCAAGTGACATACTTATCTGCTCTCCGAGTGCTGGGCGGCGCTTGAACCGGCGCCATTAAGTGCTCGGAGGCTATTTGAAAATTACTGAAAATTAGGTAAATAAGCTTTATTGGCGGTCAGTAAAGCGTCCAGCAGCTTGGGCGTAATCGAAGTCGTTGGGATCAAAGGATGAATTCCCATCGCCAGCAGGGCTTTGGACCGGCTGCCTTCAACGGCGGCTTCAATAGTCAGGCTTTCATATTCTTTGACAGTCCGAATTAAACCGCTGATGCCTTGCGGAATGCATCTGGGCTTAACCGGGACGGCACCGTCTGCGCCGACGATGCAGTTGATCTCAATGGAGGCAGCGTCATCCAGGAAGGGCAGCATGCCCTGATTTTGTACATTGACGGCATGAATTTCCCGGCGGTCATTGTAAATTGCGTCCAGAAGCCGGATGGCTGCTTCCGAATAGTAGGCGCCGCCGCGGAAAGAAAGTTCTTCCGGTTTTTCTTTTAGTTCAGGGTCGGCGTACATACGGAAAAGGCGTTCCTCGATGGCTTTGACTTTATGCGAACGGATTTCGCCGGCGGCGTACTCGCGCAGCATATCATTCAGCATTTCTTCTTTCATATAATAATACCGCAGATAATAAGACGGGATTGCCCGCAGAGCCTGAATAAACTCATTTTCCCAGCCGATGCCGGATACGTTGGCAGCGGTGTAGGACTGATAGCGCCCGTCTAACAGTGTGTCAATACACTCTTTGCCGTTATGCAGAACTGAGCCGACCCAGTGCAGATGATTTAAGCCGACAAATTCAGGAGAAACCTCGGCTTCATCGACATTGAGCATGGCCGCTGCCGCTTTTTTGAAACCAAGCGGAGCATTACACAGGCCGATGGCTTTGATCTTGGAGTGCCGCAGAATGGCTTCGGTTACCATACCGGAGGGATTTGCAAAATTGATCAGCCAGGCGTCGGGGCAAAGTTCCTCCATATCCCGGCAGATGTCGAGCAGAACCGGGATAGTCCGCAGCCCGCACATCATTCCGCCGACACCGGTTGTTTCCTGACCCAGAACGCCGAAAGAAAGCGGGATTTCTTCATCCAGGGTTCGAGCCGGCATCTGGCCGACCCGAATTTGAGTCAGCACAAAATCGGCATCAGGCAGGGCGCTGCGTCTGTCAAGGGAAGAAAAAACGCGAATATCGGAGCCGGCTTTGGTCAACATCCGTTTAGTCAAAGCGGTAATAATTTCTAATTTTTCGCGGCCGGCCTCAACATCAATCAAATGCAATTCTTTGACTGGTAAAGTAGCGGCATGAAGAATAAGTCCTTCAATCAATTCAGGCGTATAAGAAGAGCCGCCGCCGATAACGACAACTTTTAAATGTTCTTTTTTAGGCATAATCATTTTCCTTTCGGCGATTGCAGAAGAAGCAATCGAAACTTGCTGGTTTAGGGTGGAGTAACTGACTTAAAGGGTTACATTTTTTAAACTTTCCAATACTGCCGGATTAACAGCGGTGCCGGCTTCGTCCATGGCCCGTAAAACTGCGCCGATAACAGGCGGTGCGGTTAATTTGACTATTTTGGCCAAAGGCGCCAAAGCCGTCACTTCCTCGGCAATAATATCCCGCAGATAGGCATCCGGCCCTTTGACGACAACACTGCCGGCTAAAACCACATCAAAATCCTCGTTTTGCAGATTGGAGCGGCGGATGGCGGTTTGAGCGGACAAAGCCAGCTCCTTGCCCTGACGGCAGGCAATCGCCCGAGCAGCCGGATCACCTTCGGCCGCCAGCCGCAAAAGCGGAGGAACGACGGTCAGCGGCACGTTTTGATAATTGTGGTCTAAAAAATCATCGCGCATCGTTTCGACATCCGGATAATTTAAAGTTTGCAGAAAAATGCCGGTCAGTTCCGTCGGGGCTTCCCGGCCATCCCAAGCCCGAATCACTGCCCGAAAACCGTCGTTGGCTAAGCTTTGCCCGCCACCGAAGTCGCCATACAGCTCGCCCAGGCCGCCAATTTGGATTTCAGTACCGGAAACGGAACGAGCCGCACAATTAATTCCCGTGCCGCAGATCAGAACCACTCCGTAGGGAAAACGGCTGGCGGCTCGAAGTGCAATCATGGTGTCGCATTCGATTTGCCAGCGGGCAAACCCCAGCTTGGCAATGAGGGGCCGTAAAATAGAGTAATCCGCCGGCCGGTCAGCACCGGCCAGGCCAAAGAAGGCAAAAGCAATCGCATCCTTCGTTAAACCGGCTGAGTGCAAAGCCTGATTGACTGCGGCTTCAATATTGCGGGCAGCTGCTTCCGCGCCCAACTGATGATTGCCGCAGCCGGAGCGGCCGCTGCCTAAGACAGTTCCGGCCTGATCAGTAATCAGCGCGTCAGTCTTGCTGCCGCCGGCATCAACACCTAAGAAAAATATCGGGTTTGCGGAAGAAACTGGAAAATTAAATTGTTTTGATATAGGTATCGCGGGCATGAATACCTCCTTAATCGGCCAGTGTATTTTCAGCGCGGCCTTTGCAGGCGCCTGCTGCGGTGTTCGTTACAGGGAGATTTTTGCTGTTTGGCAAATAAAATCTCCGGAAAATTTAAAGATATTTCTCAAAGAAATCAAAGGCCTTATTACCGGCAAAACGGTGGCCGCCGGCATGGATATCCCGCCAGAAGCGGTCGCCGGAGCCGGCTGCATCATAAATGGTTTTGACTTGTTCGCTGCTGGCCAGCTGATCCTGAATATAAAAGCAATCGTCGTAAATGCCCATTTCCAGAAGCAGCGGCCGGGGAGCGATTAAACCGGCAATATCGTGAGTCTCAAAATATTTATAAATCTCCGGCAGCAGTTGAATACCGCAAAAGTTGGCTCTTTTTACGGCAAACTCAGACCATGGATTAATATAACCCATCACATCGGCAGCGGCAATCCGAGGCTCAACCGCTGTCGTAAAAGCGGTCATGGTGCCTCCGTAGCTAAGCCCCATCATGCCGATTCGCTTGGGGTCAACTTCGGCTCTGGTTTCCAGATAATCAACGGTTCGCATGATATCCCAAACGTTCAGGCCCAGCATATAACAGCCGAACAGAGCGCCCTTAATAAAATTGACATTGCAGGCATCCCGGCCGGGAAAAGGATCAATCCCGTCCCGCCGTTCGCCGAAGCCGCGAAGTTCCGGGATAATAGTCAGATATCCTTTTTTAGCCATTTGCAGGCCATAATCGTAATTCATTTGCCGGATTGCCTCGCAGTGCTCATCCTCGCAACGCATTCCGGCAACCGGATCTTTGCCCAGATGGGCGGGATGACCGTTGCAGCAAATAATGGCCGGGTTCTTTTTGGTGGCGGGCATTGACTGCGGCCGCAGAACAAAGCAGGGGATGGACATATTTTCCTCAACGTCAAAAATGACTCGTTCCCGGATAATATCGTCTTCCTGGACGGAATAAACAACTTCCGGTTCTAGCGGCACTTTGGCGGGGAGTTCGCCCAGCAGGGCAATTAGTTTTTCCCTGGCTTTTTGCTGCCAAAGACGCCAGTCGGTATTATCATGCCGGCCGAAGGACAGCAGGGGTACATGTACCTCGGCTTTGCTGTTCCAGTATTCGGTCATGGAAAAGTTTCTTTTTTTCATAGCAGCCTCTTTTCATGGAATAGAAAAAATCAAATATATAAATAACTGGTTAGTTATTTAAGGGTAATAATCATTCTTTATATATTTTGTTTTTCGGTCAGCGTTTTATCCGGCACAATAGTCAGCCGGAAAATACCGGAGATTTAAGCAGCTTTTAACCGGCTGGATTTAAGCCCTTCCGGCGGTTAATTTCGCGGCGGAAGCATCGTCAATAAACAGCTGCCAGTCAGGATGCATTTTTAAAATCGTGGCCGGAACCTCGGGACTGACCGGTTGGGTGATGGTGTTCCAAATAGCTTCGGCTTTGACAGCATGCGGCGCAGCGGTAATAATGTGGCGGCAGGCCATGATTTGCTTAACGCACATGGTAATCGCCTGCTGCGGCACGTCTTCTATCCGCTCAAACCAGCCTTCGCCTACCTGCTGCCGACGGCAGCGCTCGTCTAAAGTTACCACTTTATAAGCGGCATCCGTATCAAAATCAGCCGGCGGGTCATTAAAAGCAATATGGCCGTTTTCGCCAATGCCGATTACGCCGATGTCAACCGGCAGTTTTAAAAGTTCTTCGGTCAAGCGGGAGATGTTGGCGTTGATGTCGCCCTCGCCGCTGACAAAGTGAGCGGCTTTTAATTGAACTTTACTCACAAAGCGCTCCTTTAGGTATTTGCGGAAGCTGGCGATATGACTTTCCGGCAGGCCGACATATTCATCTAGATGAAACATTTCAACTTTTTCCCAGGGCACGTCAAGCTCCAGTAAAGCCTTTAGTGTGTCAAACTGAGAAGCGCCGGTGGAAAGAATAATCCGGGCCTGTCCCTGTTTGTCCACAGCGGCGCGCAGGAGTCCGGCAATAGCAGCAGCGGCGCGCTCTCCCAGCTCGCGGGGAGTGGGTGCGATATTAATGTTAATATTCATAAAAACCTCCTTTTAAAGTTTTGTTTTTCATTTGTTGCTCAACTCAACGTTCCTCTGATTGAAAGATTTGCTTTTTGTCCGGGCGGGTGTTCTGCCTGAAAAAGACGGTTCTGATCATCGCAGGAAAGTTGTTGAGTTTGTCAGAACGGCTCTTTATTTGGCGGCAGTAATTACTTGGCTCAGCCGCGCAAAAAGCGGGGTTTTCGTCAGGTTAAATATATTCTTCAAAAAAGCGCAGGTTATTTCGCAGGATAATGGAAATATTAACGCGAATGGCGTCGCTTTTCGGCGCTTGTCCTTTGATTAAATGCTCAAATAAGGTAAAATATCCCAAGTACCCTTTTTCATACGGATTTTTATAAATAATTGCTTTTAAAACGCCCCGTCGAAGCATTTGTGCGCTTTCCGGGAAAAGGTCGCTGCCGACTGCGAAAATCGTTTGTCCATGCGGGCAAGCGCTGATTGCCTGGCAAAGCGGCAAAGTATTTCCGGCCCGAACCGAATAAGCGGCGACGATAGTTTGGTCTGTTTGCAGAGACTTCAGGAGCCGCTGCCGGTTTTGCTCCGGGTCATCGGCATCTTGTACATATTTTATCCGAATACCGCGGTTGGTGTTCTGAAAGTATTCCTCAAAACCGGCGGCATTCATTTTGTGGGAAGAGGAACGTTCGTCGCCGGCCGCGACCAGAACCGTTCCGGTTTGGCCGTTTAGCACCAAATCAACTAATTCCGCCGCCAGCCGGCCGGTATAAGCATCATTGGGGGCAATGCAGCACAGCCGGCCGCAGTCTTTAAAATCATTGTCAATTAAAACGACAGATACTCCCCGCCCGCTGAAACGGCTTAAAAGGCACTGAATTTGAGTATTATTGCTGTCCGGCGTGGTTAAAATTCCGTCCAGGCGGTCGCCCCATTGTTCATACAGTTCTTCCAGAATAGCGATTTGCTCCTGGCTGCTCCGGTTTCGACGCGAACTGAACGTCCGGCGAATGGTGTTGATATTATAACCGAAAACCGCTTCGGCTGCTGCTTCACAGCCTTTCCAAATATAGCGGAAGTAGTATTTGCCGCTGCCCTCACTTTCCGGCAAAACCACAGCCAGATTGACCTGCCGGCGTTTTAAGGACGAGGCTACATAATTGGTGGTATAACCCAGATCCTTGGCAGCCTTTAAAATTTTTTGCCTGACTTCGCCGCTGATTCCATCCTTCCGATTAATCGCGCGGTGCACCGATACCAGGGAATAACCGCTGGCACGGGCAATATCTTTTAAGGTAACTCGTTTTTCTGCCATGACACCACCTTGAAACAGAATGCATCTGCCTGAACTGTAACGATAATTCAACTTTTCCTGTCTGCTGTCGGTTTAACTTAAAGCCAAGCCATACAGCCGAAAGAGCGGAGTTGTAATCTTTTAACTTTCCCTGTCAAAAGATTTCCCTTTTCTGCTCGGCGGAAACAGCCTAAAAAAGACCATTCGGACGAATATGGAAAAGCGATTGCTTCGTCAGTTAAAATGTTTACGGAAACGTTTCCGGTAGATAATATTATAGTTGAAAGCAGGGGGATATGTCAATAGTGAGCAACATAGATAAAACTAACAAAAATATCTTTTGAAAAATGTGCAAATCACATAAAAGCGGGAGGGGTGAGACCGAGTTGAAAGTTTGCTTGGGGATTATATCAGTCGGAAGAATTTGAGCAAACATGCTCGGTCACCGGAAATGCAAGGGCTGCTTTAGAAAATTGGCGTTGCTGTCGAACGCGAATACGCTGTATTCGCTGCCTCTCGGAGCAGACTGCCTGGTCGCCGGGACCGAGTTGAAAACGCACTTCACTTTTACTGAAATTTTTAAATTTAGAGTGCGTGCGGCTCGGTCGCCGGAAGTGTAGGGGCTGCTTTAGAAAATTGGCGTTGTTGTCGAACGCGAATACGCTGTATTCGCTGCCTCTCGGAGCAGACTGTTTGGTCGCCGGGACCGAGTTGAAAGTTTGCTTGGGGATTATATCAGTCGGAAGAATTTGAGCAAACTTTCTACTTGACATTTAGTGAGGTGGTGGTATAATGTTTTCTTGGAAATGCAAATGCAAATGATTTGCAAAAAATTAAAAAAGGACGACTTTCATTAAAAAGTGCGTCAGGGAGGAAAGAATGAAAAGATTATTTAGTATAATGATGGCTTTGCTGTTAGTTATAGCACTGGCAGGCTGCGGCAGTGAGGCTGGCAAAAAAGAGGCAAAGAGTGCGCCGCAGGCGGAAAATAAGCAAATGGCGGCAAGCCAAACGGAGTCGAAAACCGAAACTAAGGCAGAAACAAAATTAAAGACAGTGGTAACGATTTTGCCGCAGGTGGAATGGGTCAAGGCGGTGGCCGGCGATTTAGCGGAAGTGACGGCGCTGCTGCCTCCGGGAGCCAGTCCGGAAGTTTATCAGGCCAGTCCGAAGGAAATGATTGCCCTGGAAGAAGCGGATTTATATTTTACAATTTCCGTGCCGGTTGAGGTGGAAGGAATTATTCCGAATACAGCGACGAAGGCAAAGATAGTTGATTTGGCAGCAGCAGCGGCGGCCAAATATCCGGAGCTGTCTTTTGGCGAAGAGGAACATGACCACGACCATGAGCACAGCCACGAACACGAGCATAATCATAAGGAAGAAGCGGCTCATGATCACGATCATAAGGAGGTGGCAGAACCGGCGCATAATCATGATAAAGAAGCGGCGGCAGAGCATAAGGAGGAATCGGCTGACCATGCACATAAAGAAGAAACAGGTCATGAGCATAAAGAAGCCGTTTCTCATCAGCATAGTTCGGATCACAAAGAAGAAGCTGAGCATGATCGAGCTCATGGACATAAAGAAGAAGCTGACCATGATCACGCGCATGAGCATAAAGAAGAAGCCGAGCATAAACACGCCCATGACCACGAAAGCGAAGAAGAACATGAGCATCATCATCACAGCGGCCGGGACCCGCATGTCTGGATGTCGCCGAAGCGGGCAGTGGTCATGGTCGAGGCCATTCGGGATGCCTTGATAGCGGCGGATGACAAGAATGCCGAGACCTATCGCCGCAATGCCGAGGAATATTTGCAGAAGCTGAGAGAAACCGATAAAAAATTAGAGGATACATTATCGCAAGCCAAGGCAAACAGCTTTATTATCATGCATCCGTCCATGGGCTATTTTGCCGATGATTACGGTTTAATGCAGGTTTCGATTGAAAAAGAAGGCAAGCAGGCAACAGCCGAGCATTTGAAAGCGGTCATTGACTATGCCAAGGACAACAATATCAAAGTCGTTTTCTATCAAAAGGAGTTTGACAATAATCAGGCCAAAACCATCGCCTCGGAAATCGGCGGCGAAGTTATGGAATTAGAACCGCTGGCGCCGAATTATTTGGAAAATCTGGAAAAATTAAGTGAAGTTTTCAGTGCCGCTTTAAAATAGGCGAAAATAGTAAGATTTGTCGATGTGCCTGCTATTTTAGGATTGCTTTTACCGGAAAATCGGGTTACAATAGGAAAAACGAAAAACAGAAAAGCAAGGAAAGAGCGGAAAGGACAGGGCTATGCCGATTTTAAAAGTCAGCGGAGTACAAGTAAATTATGGTAAGACAGTGGCCTTAACCAATGCCGACTTAGCGGTCGAGCCCTGTGAATTTATCGGCATTATCGGTCCCAATGGCGGCGGAAAGACGACACTGATTAAAGCGATTTTGGGTATTATTCGGCCGGTGCAGGGGACGATTGAGCTGGATCCGGGGCAGACACTGGGCTATGTGCCGCAGCTGACGACCTTTGACCGGAAGTTTCCGATTACGGTGATGGAAGTTATCCTGCTCGGGCATTTGCCGAAGCGGATTACCTGGGGGCATCGCTTTACCAAACATGAAAAGGAACATGCCAAATTTGTGATGAAGCGACTGGGCATCCTGGAGTTGAAAAACCGGCAAATCGGCGAGCTGTCCGGTGGGCAGATGCAAAGAGTGCTGGTCGCCAGAGCGCTGATGAACCATCCGACGATTCTGGTGCTGGACGAGCCGACGGCCGGGGTTGATGAAGTGTCAAAAAAAGAAATTTATCAGCTTTTGACGGAGCTGAATAAAAATATCACCATCTTAATGATTACCCATGACCAGCTCGACGCGGCGGCTTTTATTTCCCGCTTCGTGTATGTTGACAAAACGATTAAGGCGATGCCGGCGGCGATGTGGCAGGCCCTTGCGGCCGGGGAAAGGGAAGAAAATGATAGAAGCCATTTTTAAATATACTTTTCTGCAAAACGCCTTTTTAACGGCTTTGTTTGCCAGTGTGGTCTGCGGTATTGTAGGCACGATCATTGTGGAAAAAAAGCTGGTCAGTTTCAGCGGCGGGATTGCGCATGCTTCTTTCGGCGGCATCGGACTGGGGTATTTGCTGGGTTTTGAGCCGATTTTTGGCGGGATTGGCTTTGCGGTGCTGTCCGCCTTTAGTGTCGCTCAAATCCGAAAACGGAGCAATACCAATGAAGATACTTTAATCAGTATGCTGTGGGCGGCGGGAATGGCGCTGGGAATTTTGTTTATCGCGCTGACGCCGGGATACCCGCCCGATATGACTTCGTATTTGTTCGGCGATATTTTGACAGTCAACAGTCTGTATTTGCGGGTAATGATTGGTCTGAGCCTGGCGGTGCTGCTGATAGTCTTTTCCTTATATAACTATTGGAAGATTTATTTGTTTGACGAGGAGTATGCCGGGATTATGGGAATTCGAACCGGCGGTTTGGAATTTCTTTTGTTTTTGATGATTTCCATCAGTATTGTGATTTTAATCAAAGTGGTCGGCATTATCTTGTCAATTGCCATGCTGACTGCGCCGCCGGCGATTATCAAGTTATTTACCAATCGTTTAAGCCGGGTGATGATTGGGTCCGGTATTTTGGGGATTCTTTTTAACTTGGCGGGGCTGACCTTATCCTATAAAATGAATATTCCTTCGGGAGCGACCATTATTTTGCTGGCGGTTCTTTCCTATTTAATTGCTTTTACCGGCAAGTATGTGGCCGGCCGCCGGCAGCGCCGAGAAAAAAACGAGAAAACAGAAAACTGAGAAAACAGAAAACGAAAAAATATAAAAACAGGGTATATAGGAAATATATCCTGTTTTTTGTTGCAAACAATTTTTGTGGTTTTCTTTTTTGAATAAGCTTAAATTCCTGAAATAAGCGGTGTTGAAAAAATATTTTTAGATTAAAGAGGAAAAAGAAAAGAATTTTAATATGTCAGTGAATATATTATAGGAAAACTTTCCTGTATTTTTTGCTTCAAAATCGAAAAAAATAGAACTAAATAATTATAAAAGCGGGGAAAAAGCAATAACAAAAGGAAATACAGACAACAAAATGAGGGGAATTTTAGAAAAAATAATATAATTTCCACAATTTGTGGACGACTTTTAAGAAAGAATATGATACAATAAAAAAGCGATAAAATAATAAGGTAATAAGATTATAAGTTAGGGATTTTGAATTAAATCAATTAGGAGAATGGGCGGAATGGAAAGACAGATAATTTGCGGGAAATACCTAATTTTGGAATGTTTGCATCAAAGCGAAAACAATACGGTCTATTTGACGGAAAATCAAAGCTTACATAGCAAGCGGATTATCAAGCAGATGAAAAAACAGGAAAACTTTCAGTTGGCGGAAGTGGACATTTTAAAGGAGCTGTCGCATGCCAATATCCCCAAAATTATTGATGTGCTTGAGGATGATGACTTTATTTTTTTAATTCGCGAGTATGCCGAGGGGCAAAACTTGGAAGAATGGGCGGCCGGCAAGGAAAGAATAGAAGAAGCCGAGGTACTGCGGGTTGCCGAACAGCTGGCGGAGGTTTTGCGCTATCTGCATGAAGGGCTGGAAAATCCGATTATTTACCGGGATTTAAAGCCGGAAAATATTATTTTGGATCAAAATCAGAACCTGTTTTTAATTGATTTTGGTATCGCCCGTTATGCCACACCGGAAAGGAAAAAAGACACACTTTTCTTGGGCACAAAGGCTTACGCTGCGCCGGAACAGTTTGGGGTGCTGCGCAGTGATGAAAAATCGGATATTTATGCTTACGGCATGACCTTATATTATTTAATCAGCCGCCATAAAATCAGTGATCCGCCCTACAAGCGGCTGGAGCCGGAAAATTGGAGTAAGTTCTATGCCGAGGACTTAATTGCGCTGATTTATCGCTGCAGCGAACCGCAGCGGGAGAGGCGACCGGACAGTTTCAGCGAAATCTGCGGACAGTTAAAGGAATTGCAGCAAAAGGAAGCAGGGCCGGCGACGCTGCCGGAGCAGGCCGAAGTGTATTTGGGCATTCGGCGGGGAGTGGGCACGAGCTTTGTTGCCTGTGCTCATGCCTTTCGGGCGGCGGCTGAAGGCGGAAAAACAGCTTTATTGGACTGGAGTGAAAGCCAGCAGATTGCCAAATTAGTTTATACTTCCTCGGAAGTGCAGGTAAAAAAGGATTCCTTTATGCTTAACGACCTGGAGATTTTTCCAGGCAATAAGGATAACAGGCTACCGCTGAAATGGCAGGAATACGACCGGATTTTCATTGATTACGGACTTTTGACTCAAGAGAAGCGCAAAATCCTGCGGCCGTTTCAGGAACAGCTTCGATTTGTCGTGGCCGGTGCCGCTTGGGATATGGTCGATTTAGATGAAGTGATTTTTAATGAAAAACTGATTGATGGCTGCTTTATTTTAAACTTGGCGGATGAGAGCCGCTTAGCCGAGTTAAAGTGCGAGTATCCGGACACAAGGTTTGAACTGTTTCCTTATCAAAAAAGTATGCGCGCCTTTGCTGAGAGCGGACAGGAGGAAAAGCAGCAGGCGGAGGCGGCGCCCATTTTTGATAAGATAAGGACCAAAATACAGGGGATAGTTTGGTTCAATCCCCAAAAATAAAGCTGCTGGTAAAGTCAGTTGAGAGCTTGTGCCAAACAGAGCATTTTGATATTTAGGGTTTGCAAAAAAACTTTTCCTTTTTGCGTAACTGAATGATACCTGGGCAACAAGCAAAGCTTTCAATCAGGGGAAAGTTGAGTAAGATAAGTTACTTTTAATGAGATTGGATAAACATAGGGATGAAAGGAGACGGGCCTCATGTTTGGGCAGGAGAAAAAGCAAAACCGGATTGTCAAAACCATTGCGGTCAGAACGATTGATCGGGGCTTGGGAGCAACCCATATCAGTTTGTGCCTGGCGAATGCTTTGGCGCTAAGCGGCGGGCGAGTGGCGCTGATTGAATGGAACTCGCACCGGGAGTTGGAGGAGATTGAAAAGATATTTGCCGGTTTTGGCTACGAGGATAAAAACAAGCAGGTCTTTCGTATTCGGCGGGTGGATTATTACAAAAGTTATCAGGAAAAGGGACTGGCCAGCCTAAAAAAGGAAAATTATGATTTTGTGATTGCCGATATCGGCAGTCATGCCAATGCCTATTTTGCCGAGGCCGATTATCCGCTCCTGATTGTCAGCGGCAGCGAATGGAAAGCCGCCCGGGCGCTGACCGAGATAAAAAAGCTGGAAGAGGCGGTTGGTTCGCGGCTAAAGGTAATGGTTAATTTCGGGACACCGGAAGAATTGGCCTTTTTCCGTAAAAAATATCAGGGCGGGATTTATGCCTTTCCTTTTTGGAAAGATCCCTTTGCTTCCAAAAAAGAAGAGCGGGAGTGGGTGTGGAAAATATTTCAGTAACGCAGTCTGCCTTTGGCGACCGGAAAAAGATTTATTCCTGTTTATAAGGAGTTGAGCAGTGCATTCATATAATAAAAGATAAACTTTCAGGCTGACTTTGCGTTAAGAATTTTTATTTGGGGAAAATCAAGAGTAAGACAGGAGGGATAAGGGCATGACATTGCGGAAGATGGGGATGATTCGGAGCGCGTTAAAAACAGTAGGTTTGGTTGTTTTAGGAATTGTGATTGGTGCCGGCGGGAGTTTTGGCTATCAGTACTGGCAGGCAGCCAGCACCGACAAGCTTTTGCCGGCAGTGCGGTGCACGGTGCTGACCGTCAGTCGGCCGATAGAATTGGGTGAAGTGATTGCAGAAGCGGATTTAGCGGAAATGGAAGTGGAAGAGGATGCGGTTCCGGCCGGAGTCTTTACCCTGCCGGAGGAAGTAATCGGCCGTAAGACCTGGGTGGCCTTAAAACCGCGGGTAATGTTACAGCCAGAATTTTTTTATGAAACCAATTTGGAGTTTTGGCAAAATACGCAGGAGGTGGAAGTGTCCGAGCTTCCGGCTGAACTTTTGCCGGGCGATTATGTTGATGTCAGGATTCTGTTTCCCAGCGGTCATGATTACTGCGTACTGTCGCATAAACAGGCCGGCGGACTGGATGCGGATAAAAAGAAAATTGTACTGGGCTTAACGGAGGAAGAAAGGGTTCGGCTGGGCAGCGCCCAAATTGATGTTCAAACCTATGAGAGAGCATATTTGTATTTAACCATTTATCCCAAAGCCGTTGATATGCCGGATACCATTGTCCGTTATCCGGTCAGTGGCTCGGTTCAGCCTTTATACGAGGATGTGGCGCAAAGTGCCATTGTCGGACAGGAGAGAAACCGGCTGGAAGCGGCTTTGACCCAGCTGAAAGCAGAAGAAAAGTTTTTAAAAATGCAGGAACGAATCGGTCAGGAGCAGCCGGCTGAAGCGGGAGTATTGAGAGAAAAAGAAGCGGCAGACAGCCGGGACAAAAACTTACAAAGCTTTTCCGAAGCAGATAGGAACAAAGCCGAACCGGCCGACGTGAGTGAGCAGACGCCGGCAGCGGACAGGGAAACCGCCCCCGCTCAGCCGGAAAACAATAATTCAACTGCCGCCGACAAAGAAAAAAGCTTTTAAGGAGAGGACTATGATGCAAATATTGGGACAAGATTCCGCTGCCAAAAGACAATTTGTGTATAGTCTGGCGACGCTGGCGGCCATTCATTACGGCAAATATGAAATGTATTCCGAGCATTATGCCGGGCAGGCAGAAGATTATACCGATGCGTTGACCGTTTATCCGCTTCGGGATTACCGCGGACAGGAGCAGTGCCTGGTGGAGACGGAACTTCCGGTCGTGCAGGCGGAGCAGACGGTTTGTTATCTGACGCCGTATCGGCCGGAGATTCAGGCGTTTTTAGAATATCTGGCAAGAGAAAAGCCGGAAAAAATTACCGTTGTTTACGGCAGCCATATCCACGAATCGGCACTCAACCAAAAGTATTTAAGCAAGCAAATTGCGGAAAAATCGGAAAACACTAAGTTTGAGCTGCTGACGGTGGAATGGGATAAGATTGATAAGCTGCTTGCCGATGAGGCTTTGTTTGACGGTTATTATCAGTTGGAGCCGCTTTCCGGTGACTATAAAAATGCGCTGCTGCGTCTTTTGGGGCAAGTGGCCGGTGCACTGCCGAGGCAAAGCAAAAAATATTTTGGTCAGGAAAGGAGGCTGCGGCCATGATTATCGGATGGGCGGACATTACCGGCCGGGGAAAGCTGACCAGTCAATTATGTTTTATGGCGGGGATCTTTGCCCAGTACAGCGAAAAACAGCATTTGCTGATCAGCCGCCGTCCGGTCAAGGCGGATTATTATTTGGGCTTGACCCTGGAGGACGCAGACAAAAAAAGAGCGGATTTGCTCCGGCTGGCGGTCAACGGTCAGCTGACTACGCAGCTGCTCAAAGATTACAGTTTGCCGTTAATGAAGGGTCTTGATTATTTGGATGCTTCTTTTGTTGACAGCAAGGAAGGCGAATATAAGCAGGTTTTGTATGAGTATTTGCTGGAAAAGGCCGGTGAGGGCTACGGCTATGTCTTTGCTGATTTGAGCCGGGAAATCGAAATGAGCCGGAGCGTGGATAAATTAGTCCTTTGCCTGCCGCAGTCACCGGCGGCGATTAGGGAAGCTCTGCAGGGGCGGAGCCTCAGTTTTGAACGAGGGCGGCTTCCGCTTCTGCTCTTCGGCCAATATTTTTCGGACAGCCGCTGGACGAAAAAGCGTTTGGCCAAAGAGATTGCGGCGGCCGATGTTTTAAGTCTGTCCTTTTCCTATGAGCTCTTTGATGCGCTGAATGAAGGCAGTCTGCTGGATTATGTCAAACGAAAGTACGGTAACTGGGAAACGGAATACAGGCAGTTTGCCAAGTTTGTCGGCGGAGGGGAGGAGCGGCGGAAATGATGGAGGCTTTATGGCCGGGACTGGCGGCAGCGGCCGCAGCGGGGCTGTTTCAGGGGGTTTTTCAGTATGAAAAAAGAAAGCTTCTGCGCCAAAATCAAAAAAGAGCGGAAGAAATCAGCTTTGACCGCCTGTTTGCTTTGGTGAAGGAAGAATTATACGAGGAAACTAAAAAATATTTGGACTATAAGGAGCAAAGCGAAGAGTACGAACGAGCCAAGAGCCGGTGCAGCCATTTAAAACTCGCACTGAAGCAGTGCGGTTACGGCTATCGAAGCGATAAGACCTATGTGATTGAAATGATTAAGGACATTATTCTGCGCCTGCTGCCGAGCCGGGATGCGGTTTATGCCATTGTGCCTTATCAGGATGCGGAAGCCTTATCGCTGGAGGATATGTTTGATATTTTGCTGTATCACTATGAGCAGGAACATCAGGAGAAAGGACTGGAGGTGCTGATTGAAAAATATCGGTTAGACCGGCCGAAAAATGTGATTGAAAACGGAGAAACACCGTCCTATATTATCACCGTCGAAGAAATCCGAGCAATTTACGCCGCCGAAAACATCGAGCTGAGTCATGAGGAAGAGTGTATTTTGCTGGCGCATAAGATTTACCGCTATTATAAAGGCTTCGGTGTGGTTGACCGGCTGCGCGATATGGCGATTGACGGCGTATCCGGCGGGGTGTCCGGCAAAATCAATGAAGAGGTCGGCAATGAGTTCAAGCAGAAGCTGGAAAATTATTTTTGGCAGGAAAGGGATGATGTGCTAAAGGAACAGACCTACCGCAACTATGACAGCGTTTGGATTTTCTTCCGGGGCAAGCCCATTCATCTGGCGTTTTTGAGTTTTCAGTCGGAAAAAGAGCTGCGCCGGGTCTGCCAAAACATTTATCGCTATAACAAGGCCGGGCAGCTGTCGGAAAATATCGGCTACAAGGTCAATGATATGCGCGACGGCTCGCGGGTGGTAGTGGTGCGGCCGCCGTTTTCCGAGAGCTGGGCATTTTTCGTCCGTAAGTTTCATATTAAAAAATTGGAGATCGATCAGCTTTTTGCCGGACCGGGAGCAGAACTCTTGGCGGCTTGGCTTCGCTATTTGGTTAAGGGTGGCCGGATTATGGCGATTACCGGCTCGCAGGGAAGCGGTAAGACAACGCTTTTGATGGCGCTGATCAAGCATATTTACGGCACGCTGACGCTGCGGATTCAGGAAATGGCCTTTGAGCTGCATCTGCGCAAAGTCTATCCGATGCGCAATATTTTAACCTTTCGGGAAACCGAGTTTGTGTCCGGTCAGGCCGGTCTTGATTTGCAGAAAAAAACCGACGGCGCGGTCAATATTTTAGGCGAGGTCGCAACCGACGAGGTGGCGGCGCTGATGCTGCAAACCGCACAGGTGGCTTCTCTATTCACTTTGTTTACCCATCATGCCAAAACTACGGCCGATTTAGTGCTGTCGCTTCGCAATTCGCTTTTAAAGTGCAATATTTTTCGGGATGAGGTCGTGGCCGAGGAGCAAGTCACCGAAGTTATTCAATTTGATATTCATTTGGGCAAGGACTATGCCGGCAACCGCTATGTGGAAAGAATTACCGAGATTATCCCGCAAGAGACGGGCTACCGGCTGCAGGATATGATGGTCTATCATAATGGCGGCTATGAACTTAAAAACTTGCCCACTTCCAAAAACCTGGAAGCCATGAGCCGCGCAATGACGGCAGAAGATCAGGAGGAGTTTGCTTTATTTACGGAAGGGTGCCGGAGGATGATAAAAAATGGAGAATTTACAGATTAGCATTTGGTCGGCGGCATTGATTTTATTTGTTGTCGCCCTATGGTACAGCCGGCGGCCGCGCCGGCCGAAAACCAAAACGCAAAGTGATTTGCCGCATCCGATGAACCTGCGGGTTTATCGCTTTTTGCGGCGCTTCCGTTACAGCCGCTCGCTCCTGTTTCGCTATCAATATAGCCTGAAGCAATTGACCCGGCTGCGGGAAGGGGCTTTGCTGGAAAAAACCGGTGATTTTTTTCGAAAGCTGATGTTAGCGTTTTTGATTCTTTTGAGCGGTCTTTTATTCCTGACCCGCAACCTGGTGTATTTGGGGATGTATGTTTTTGTCATACTGGTTCTGATTGAGGTGTTTGTTGATTATGTGCTGGTTAAGCGGCATAATCAGCTGCTGCAAGGCCAGATTTTATTTGACGAGCTGGTACGGCAAAAATATTATGAGCAGGGGACGGTTGAGGAGGCTGTTTACGAGGCTTGTCAGGAGTTTCCGGATAAAACCTCGCCGATGCTGATTCAGGGGGAATATTTGTATGATGTCCTGATGGAAAGCGATGTGGAAGAAGCGGTTCGCCGTTATAATCAGCAGGCACCGAATAAGTATTTGAAAATGCTGCTTAACCTTTGCTATATCACTGCCGAATACGGCGATAGTCAGATGAACGGACAAAGCGTTTTTATGGGCAGTTTAAGCCATTTGACGGATGAACTGCGGGTCGAGGAATTAAAGCGCGAGCGGCTGAATTATTCCCTGAAAAGCCTGCATTTTATTGCGGTTTTGCCGCTGCTGTGCATGCTGCCGTTGCAAAATTGGGCCAGCCGCAATTTTGAGCCGCTCCGGCTCTTTTATCAAAGCCGTTTCGGCCGGATAACGGAGCTGGTTATGTTTTGTTTGATTTTGTCCGTGGTGATGATGTTGCGGAAAATTCAAAATATCGGCATTATCTCCGAAGAAAGAGCGGAGCGGCGCCGGGAAACGGAAATTCCGATGCGTAAGCGGCGGATTCGCTTCATCAGCTTTGGCGTCGGGCTGCTGCTTATTTTTTTCATTAACTGGCAGGAGCATAATCGTATCCGGCAGACGTCGGTCTTGGAAAACACAATGTTTTTTGGCGGCGGGGAAGAATATCGTCAAGTTCTGCGGGCAAAAGAAGCGGAGTGGCTGGACGGACTGAATCCGCGGCTGAAAAAAGCGGCCGTTTTAGCGGTTCTGCGGGCGCAAGCGGAAAAGCTGCCGGAGTTGTCGGGCTTACAGGGAAAGGGCTTAGACCGCTATGTCAACCAATTATATGAAAAATACCGGCAGCTGCACCGACCATGGCTGGAGCTGTGGCAGATAGCGGTGCTGGCGACGCTGTCTTTTGCACTTGGCTATTGGTACTTGCTGGCGGATGCATTGGCCGGCCGAGTCAGGGAAATGGAAAGAGAGGATGAAGTGGCGGCCTACCGCAGCATTTTATTGATGTTGATGCATCATACCCGCTTGGGGATGGAGGATATTTTAACGTGGCTGAATATGTTTGCCCATTATTATGAGGAAAGGTTTGAGCGGTGTTTGAATAATTTTTCCATGGGGGCAGAGGAGGCCTTTGCCGAGCTAAAGGTGGAAAAACAAGCGGATTTTCAAACATTGGTTTTGCAGCTGGAAGCGGCGGCCAAGGATTTGTCGCTGCAGCAGGCATTTGATGATTTGGTGCATGAAAAGGCTTATTATTTGGAGCGGCGCAAGGAAATTAACCGGCAGATGATTGCCAAGCGCTTGGCGATGGGGGAAATGATTGGCTTTTTGCCGGCCTATGGGCTGATTGCGCTGTATTTAATCATTCCGATGATTTACAGCGGCATGGAAAGCCTCAATCAGTTTTATCAACAGCTGTGAGAATTGGGAGGAATAAGCGAAAAAATCAGCCTTTAGAAAGATTTAGAAGTTAGAACTGCAAAACATTTACCAGAAGTTGAGTCAGTAACTCAACCCAAAATAAAAGGAGGACAAAATGGATCAAAATATTCAAAAGGCGTTGTGGCTGGGAGTGGGGATTTTACTTTTTATCGGAATTGTCAGTACGGGGCTTAGCCTTTACAACAAGGGACGAGGAGTGGCGGAGGCCAGCAGTCAGCAGTTGGATAAGGTCAGCAAGGACTTGGCCGAGTCCAGTTTTGCACCGTATAATAATGCTAAGACCTCGGGGGCGGACGTGCTGAGCGCGATTAAACTCTATGCCGATCAAAGCGGTGAGTTTATCATCAGCGTTAAGACGAAGGCCAGTACCAATGTTTATGTCAGCGGCGGCAGTATTTCCGCGGACAATACGGTTGGTGATTTGAGCCAGAAATCCCGCGGCGATATTGATAAGCAAATCAAAGCGGCCAACGACAGTAAAAACAATGCTTATATCAATCCGACCGCCAGTTTTTACGCACAGTTAGTGTATGATAAAAATGAAGTAATCAAGGGGATTACGTTTGAGCAGCAGTAAAAAACTCAACTTTCCCATAGCTGAAGTGCTGGCGTTTTTGCAATGATTGAAGCAATATGTGTTTCTGCCGTGCGTGCGGGCTCTTGATTAAAAGAGCCGTTTTCTGCCGGGGGGGGGGCGATTTGTTTTGAGTGAAAAAATCGTTTTTACTGGGCGGACAATCAGCCTAAAAACGGTCTGATGAAATGCTTCGATGACCGTGAGAAAGCCGGGGAAAGAAAAAGAGCGGCAAAGGCGGCAGGCCGGTAAGTCGTGCCGTCTTTGCCATAAGGTGTATTTCCTTTTTGTCAAAGACTTTTAGAAATGTCATTTGTAGAAAGTTGTATTTTTTAGTTGGGCGTCTTGGGCATGGCGGAAATGAAGAATATTTCTTGGACTATTTATTATTATAGAATGGAGATGTTTTTCGTATTCAATGCGGACATGAAGTGACAAGAAAGGTTGAGCCGTGAAATGGAGAAAATATTTGACTTACTGGACACGGCGATTGCCGTACTGCTGGTGGTGATTGCCCTATCCGTGCAGCTTTATGAAAACTATCGCCTGACCGAACTCCTTAAAACCAAAGAAGTGGCAGCCGAGATCAATCCGGATGCCCGGCTGCGCGATCAATGCGATGGGCTGGAGCTGGCGGCGCGGCTGGGAGTCTTAGCCGGAAAAAAAGAAGAAATCATTTGTTTTGCCGGTCAAGAGTATCGTTGGCCGGAGTTTGGGGCGGAGGTTTTAGGCGTTAAGGTACTGCCGGAGGCGGATGCCTTTTTGGCTGACCGGCGGCAGCAGGAACAACTGCAAAAGCGGCGCTTTCAAATTTACCAGTCGGACGGCAAATGGAGGATAGAGGAATGATAATCAGTGCGCTGGATCGCTTGCTGGCACTGCTGATGATTACGGTGCTGCTGTTTGTGGTGCCGGTTTATTATCAGTACCAGCGGCAGGAGGATATCAATTATCAGTTGATTTGGCTGGAAACGCAGAAAACCGCTGATTTAATTTGTGAACTGGGCTATATTGAAGAAAGTTCCCTGACCGGTTTGCAGGCGCTCTTGGGGGCGACCGGTGCGTCTTACCGGATTACGCTTTCGCATTTGCGGAAAAGTTATGTGGCTAATGAAGCAGAAGAGGAAATGCAGATTTATTACGAGGGGGATTATAACGCGGAAATTTACCGGCAAATCAAAGAGAATGGGAAATATAAGATGGATTTGGGTGATTTCTTTTATATCAGTGTGGAAAATACGTCGAAAACGCCGTTTCAGCAGCTAAAAGCAGTTTTGGGTTTCCGGCAGGAGGGAGCGGCGATTGTCACCCGCAGCGGTGGGCTGATTCGGGCGGAGGGATTGTGATGAATAGCTTGAAAATCGGAGTTATCGGGGTGTTAATTCTGTTACCGTTTTTATTTATTTCTTTTGTGCAGGTTCGGCAGTACAGCTTGGCGGAGAGAAACCATATGATTGTGGAAAATGCGGCTGCAAGAGCCATGCGGGACGGAGTATTTGCTTTAAAGACTTATAGTCCGTTTTTTTATGATGCCAAGCAGCTTCAGCGGATTGAAATCGCCGAGCAGGCCACCCGGGAGACGATTAACCGCAGCTTTGCGTATGCACTGAATGCGAGAACGGATGCGGATGTAGAACAGTTCAGCCGCCAGATCCGGCTGATTGGCTTTGTCGCCTATGACGGCTTAATTTTATATGATCAGATTACGCAGGAAAGACTGGAAGTTCCGTTTTATCAAATCGAGCAGTCAGAGGATGCGGTTGCCTATCGAGATCTGAGTTTGCCGGAGGACAGAGAGCAGCCGGAGGGCAGTCGCCGGCTGCGGCCGGAACAAACGTTGGAGCGGATCTTACAGCCCTATCTTAAAACCGGGGAGCTGCGGCTGCCGGAACATACAGCCACCTTATTCGGCCGTGATTATTCCGAGGTGGGTGTTTTTATCCTGATTCAGGGCGATCCGCTGCAGGCCGGACAGGAAAGAAGTTATTTTAAGCTGGGCAAGGTTTCGCTTTCCGAGCGGAAAGAAAGAGAATAAGCTTTCGCATTTGTTGAAATTTATTTTCTAAAGTGCGATTGCTTTTTAACTTTACCACCAATTTGAAGAAAATTAACAGATGAGATTTGGTACAATTATATGTTATTATGAGTAAGGAGGTATGACCTTTGAATAATAAAGAACTGTCTATCACAAGTGATAGCGAGTATAAACAGCTATTGTCAGAGTTAAAAGAGAAAGTAAGAAGTAGTCAACTTAAAGCTGCAATAAAGGTAAATTATGAACTGTTAGATTTGTATTGGACTTTGGGAGAATACATCGTAAAAAATCAAGAACAGTATTCATGGGGAGATGCTTTTATAAAATCATTAGCTAAAGATTTACAAAAAGAGTTTCCTGATATGAAAGGTTTTTCCGAAACAAATATTAAGTATATCAGAAGATGGTATTTATTTTATATGAAAGGGATACAAGATGTAGCCAAAATAGAAAATAAGGATAACATTTCAAAAGGGCTACAGCCTGTAGCCCAATTTGATGAAAGAGTTATTAACCATATTAAACAGATACCATGGGGACATAATCAAAGGATAATAAATAGGTGCAAGACCATTGATGAAGCCATCTATTATGTTAATAAAACCATTGAGAACGGATGGAGCAGGAATGTACTTGAACATCAAATGGAAAGCGGATTATATGGCAGGGAAGGAAAATCTATAACAAACTTTGAAAAAAGGTTACCTGCTTTGCAATCAGATCTTGCAAGACAGACATTAAAAGATCCATATAATTTTGACTTTCTTACCATTCGTGAAGGATATGATGAAAAGGAACTCCAAAAAGAACTGGTTGACAAGATTTCTGATTTTTTGCTTGAACTTGGCGAGGGCTTTGCCTACATAGGCAAAGAATATCATATAAATATAAATGGGGATGATTTTTATATTGATTTGCTGTTTTACAATTTGAAACTCCATTCTTACATTGTTATAGAACTGAAAGCAGAGAAGTTTAAGCCGGAACATTTAGGACAGCTTAATTTCTATGTAACAGCAGTGAATAGAGAACTAAAAACCGATAGAGATAATGCTGCGATTGGACTCCTTATTTGCAAAGATAAAAATGATGTTGTTTGTGAATATTCATTAGAACAAATATCGCAACCTATAGGTATAAGCAAATATGAGATTACTAAATTACTTGAAACAGAATATAAGAGTAGTTTGCCGAGCATTGAAGAAATAGAGAAAAAGATCAAGGAGCTAAAGTAAAAAGGTAAATATAAAAAAGAAAAAACAAAAAGATAAAAAATGCTGGCTTTTTTTGAAAAATATCATATAATAGTAATAGTGCTTATCGAATATAGAAAAGCGGAATTAATGATGATTAAATTGCAAGGAGAGAAAAAATGAAAAAGTATGAAACGATAAAAGCCCTGACGGATTCCGGAGTAGTAGCGGTTATTCGCGCTAATTCCAAGGAAGAAGGCAAAAAAGTGATTGAGGCCATTAAAGCCGGCGGTATTAAAGCGCTGGAAATTACGATGACAGTGCCGGGGGCAGTTGATATTATTAAGGAACTGACAGCGGAATATGCGGATTCGGATGTTGTAATCGGAGCCGGTACGGTGCTGGATTCGGAAACAGCCAGAGCCTGCATTTTGGCAGGAGCAAAGTATATTGTCAGCCCCTGCTTTGACGAAGCGTCCGCTAAATTGTGCAATCGCTATGCAATCCCCTATTTCCCGGGCGTAATGACGCCGAAAGAAGCGGTTACCGCGCTTGAGTACGGTGCGGAAATCTTAAAAATATTCCCGGGCAGTGCCTTTGGCCCCAGCATCATCAGCGCGTTTCGCGGGCCGCTGCCGCAGGGTAATTTTATGCCGACCGGCGGCGTATCGCTGGATAATGTCGCCCAGTGGATTAAAAACGGCGCAGTTGCAGTCGGAATCGGCGGTGAGTTGACCAAAGGTGCAAAAACCGGCGATTTTGCAGCCGTAACCGCTACCGCCAAAGCATTTGTTGACGCCGTTCAGGCAGCCAGAAGCAAGTAAATAAAGGAGAATGAAAATGAGCAAGAAAGTTGTTACTTTAGGAGAAATTATGCTGCGCCTGTCACCGGCTGACCATTTGCGTTTTGTGCAGGCGAATCAGTTTGATGTCATATACGGCGGCGGCGAGGCCAATGTTTGTACTTCTTTGGCCAATTACGGCCTGGATGCTTATTTTGTGTCCAAGGTGCCGGAGCATGCTATCGGCCAATGTGCCATCAATGAGCTGCGCCGCTATGGAGTGCATACCGATTATGTAGCCAGAGGCGGCAAACGTTTGGGCATTTATTATTTAGAGCATGGCGCGTCGATGCGGGCATCGCAGGTAATTTATGACCGGGCGGATTCTTCGATTGCTGAGGCAACGGTCGAAGATTTTGATTTTGATGCGATTTTTAAAGATGCCGATTGGTTCCATTTTTCCGGAATTACTCCGGCCATCAGCAAAAGCGCGGCTCAGATTACCGAGGCGGCGTTAAAAGCGGCGAAAAAAGCAGGGGTAACCGTTTCGGTTGATTTAAATTACCGGAAAAAGTTATGGATGCCGGCCGAAGCGCAGGCAGTGATGACTAAGCTGATGGAATATGTTGACGTTTGCATCGGCAATGAGGAAGACGCAGAGAAAGTGTTGGGCTTTAAGCCGGAGGGAACGGACGTGACCAAAGGTGAACTGGATTTATCGGGCTATCACAGTATTTTCCGGCAAATGCAGGAACGCTTTGGCTTTAAGTATGTAGTTACCACCCTGCGGGAAAGCCATTCCGCTTCGGATAACGGCTGGTCGGCTCTGATTTATAACGGTCAGGAGTTTTACCATTCCAAGCATTATGACATTCGGATTGTTGACCGGGTCGGCGGCGGCGATTCTTTTTCGGCCGGTTTGATTTACGGCCTGTTGATGAAGGACTGCTTTAAAGAGGCTCTGGAATTTGCGGTTGGAGCTTCGGCGTTGAAACATACGATTTTCGGTGATTTTAATCTGGCAACCAAGGAAGAAGTGGAGAATCTGATTAAGGGTGATGCTTCCGGCCGGGTACAGAGATAAAAAGCAGAGGACAGAGAAATGAAGGAAATGATTTGTTTTGCGCATCGGGGCTTATCCGAGCATGCACCGGAAAACACAATGGCCGCGTTTCAGGCGGCAGTGAAAGTCGGAGTCAAAGCAATTGAGCTGGACGTGCAGCGGACAAAAGACGGACAAGTAGTGGTTATGCACGACTTTTATCTGGGCCGAACCAATAACGGTCAGGGTCTGCTCAAAGATTATACCTATGAAGAATTAAGCCGGCTGGATGCCGGCAGCTGGTTTTCGCCGGAGTATACCGGCGAAAAGATGCCGCTGCTGGAAGATGTGTTGCGTCAGCTTCCGGCCGATATTTTGCTTAATATCGAATTGAAGAAATTAGCACTCGAAGCGGGCAGTGATTTGGCCGAATCGGTGGTCGGGCTTTTACGCCGGTATCCGCGGCCAGTACTGATTTCTTCATTTGATCATTATTTGCTCAAGGAAGTGCAAACCATAGATGATACGCTGCCGCTGGGCTTGCTGTACGGCTCCAATTTGATTGATGTTTTTGCCTATGCGCGGCAAAGCGGCTTAAAAATCAGCGCCATTCATCCGTCGGTGGAATGTGTTTCACCGGAGTTGATTAAGCAGGCGCATCAGCTTGATATTAAAGTCAATGTTTACACTGTTCGCCGCCGGGAAGAAGCGGCGATGCTGAAAGCGTATCAGGCCGACGGTATTTTTGTGAATACTTTTGAGGTTGTTAGCTGAAATTGCTGGAAAGGAGAAGGAAATGTATCCGTTAAAGTTTGAAAAAGTCTTTAAGAAGAAAATTTGGGGTGGACAGAAATTTGCAACGGAATTGGATATTGCCCTGCCCGATGGGGATAAATACGGCGAAAGCTGGGAGCTTTGCTCCAGAGCCAGCGGTGTCAGCCGGATTATGAACGGGCCGTTAAAGGGCAAAACTTTAGAGGATGTTTATCAGGAGTACGGCAGCGAATTAGTCGGCGAAGAGGTTTATTCCGAATTTCCCGATAAGTTTCCTTTGCTGGTCAAATACCTGGATATTGAAGGCTTGCTTTCCATTCGCGTGCATCCGGACGATAAGTATGCGATGAGGCATGAAAAGGACTACGGCAAATCAAAGTCATGGTATATTTTGGATGCTTCGCCCGATGCCAAGGTAATCATGGGGCTGGCGGACGGCGTCGGCCGGGAGGAATTTTTACGGCGGGCGGCGGATAAGGACTTTGAAGGACTTTTTCGGATTATTCCGGTGAAAAAAGGCGATTTTATTGATATTGAGCCGGGGACGGTTTATTCCAGCTATGAGGGCACGCTGCTGGTCTGCGAGATTCAGCAGAACTCGGAAACAAAATACCGGATTTATGATTACGAACGGGATCGGAACGGCAATCCCAAAGAAATTCATTTGGAAAAAGCGGCTGAGATTATCCGGTATGGGCAAAAACCGCTGATTTCTTCGACGGATACCAGACAGACAATGGAGTTTGAAGGTGCGCAGATTCAGGAATTGGTGCGCCACCGCAATTACAATGTCGATCATATGCTGGTTGAAAAAGAGATGCTGGCCGAAGCCTATAAAAACTTTAAGGTGCTGACGGTGATCAGCGGCAGCGCCATCATGTCGGCCGGCAAGGAAAAGTATGAGATGAAGAAAGGCGATACTTACTTTATTCCGGCCAAGGTCAGAGTCGGGATCGAAGGCAGTGTTGAACTTTTAAAATCGTATTTGTAGGGAGGGCAGCATGAAACAGGAAACGATTAGACTGCAAACCAGAGCCGATGCGGCTCGTTTGCTGCTGGATATGATTCGTCCGCTCAAGGATTTTTACAGCCCGGGCAAAGCATTTTTAAACGTCAGTGCAGCCGGGGTTCATTATGGCCGAAAAATTGCCGGAATGGAAGGTTTTGCCCGTATTTTATGGGGCTTGGGGCCTTTATGGCATACGGCCAATACTGATTTGCCGGAGGACTTACGTCAAGAAGCGGCACAGTGGCAGGAACTTTGCATTACCGGTATTCAGAATGGTACGGATCCGAATCATCCCGAATATTGGGGCGATATTCATGATTTTGATCAGCGCATGGTCGAAATGGCAGCCTTGGCAGTGGCCATCAGCTTGTCACCGCAAAAACTGTATCGTGATTTTTCGCCGCAGGCACAGAAAAACTTATATGAATGGCTGAATCAAATTAATTTTAAAAAGGTTCACGGCAATAACTGGCGGTATTTCCGGATTTTGGTCAATACGACGTTTCGGCTGCTGGGTCTTGAGTGGTCAGAGGCTTGCGTTGAGGATGATTTGGCGCTGATCCGGAGCTGTTATACCGGCGATGGCTGGTATTATGACGGCAATGACGGTCAAATTGATTATTATGTGGCGTTTGCCATTCATTTTTATAGTCTGATTCGGGCGAAACTTTTGCAAGACAGTGAGCCGGAGTTTTATCAGACAACGCTGGAGAAGGGGAATCAATTTTGTCAGGACTTTATCTACTGGTTTGCCAATGACGGAGCCGAGCTGCCCTTTGGCCGGAGCCTGACTTATCGATTCGCGCACAATTCCTTTTTTGGAGCGCTGGCCTTTGCCGGCGGTGAGGGGGCAGGTTATGGCGTCCTGAAAAACCTGGTGCTGCGGAACTTGGAAAGCTGGCTGAAGCGTCCGATTTTTGATAATGCCGGAGTCCTTAGTGTTGGCTATCATTATCCGAATCTGTTTATGAGTGAAAATTATAACGGCGGCGGCTCGCCGTATTGGGCGCTGAAGTCCTTTATTATGCTGGCACTGCCGGCGGAGCATCCGTTTTGGGCGGCACCGGCGGAGGAGTTTTCCTATCAGCCGCAGAAAAAATTAAGTCATGCCCGAATGTTGATTACGCATGATGAAAATCACCATGTGCAGGCATTTACGGTTGATCAGCACTGCGCTATGAATCATGGTGCCTGCGTGGAAAAATATGAAAAGTTTGTGTATTCCAACCAGTTTGGTTTCAGTGTTTCCCGGGGCAACAATTTGGCGATGGGGGCCTTTGATTCGGTACTGGCAGTTTCTCGGGCAGAGGAAGAGTTTTACCGGGTGTATGCGGGCCGAAAACAATTCAGTCTGACAGAGGAATGGATTCGCTCGGAGTATGAGATTTTGCCGGGAGTTACGGTAATAACCTGGTTAGTGCCGGGCGGCAGTTGGCATGTTCGGATTCACCGACTCAAGACTGCGTATCCGGTCAAAGTGGCTGACGGCGGGTATGCTATTGAAAATGAGGACGCAGCCGGAGAGAAATATTCGCTGCTTTGCCGGCAGGAAGAAAATGGCGGGGTCTTTGTCAGTGTGCCCGGCGGAATCAGCGGAATTGTCAGCCTGAGCGGCGGCAATAGCCGGGTGATTGATGCTTTTCCTAATACTAATTTATTTTATCCGCTGACGGTTATTCCGACGGTGAGTTATGAATTACCGGCGGGTGAGCACCGGCTGGTGGACATGGTCTTTGCCGATCGCTCCGGACAGGCGGCCGAGAAACGGCAGCAGCGTCCGGTTATCACGGATGAGGGAAGCGGCATCAGGATTAATTTCGCGGACAATCGGCAAGTCTGGATTGACTTAGCGTAAGAGAAATAAAATTAAAAACGGAACCATGCGCTTGGCGGTGGTTCCGTTTTTTGCTCATGCAAAAACTTATATTTATAATTTGGCACTCAGGTGGCACTTAAAATGGCATTCTGACGTCCTTTAAGATGTCCACCAAGGGAAGGTGTTTTGATACAGTTATGATGAATAGTTTAAATTTACAACAGGATGTTGCAAATTTACAGGTAAAAGAATTTGCCAACGAGTACTTGACACAAACTATAATAGCTTTCTAATACTTTCCCAATATTTTTTGGCTTCAAAGACATTTTCCTCTAATTCCTTTTGTACAGTATACGGTTTGGTTGCAAAAAAATTATCTATGCTGCGGACAGCACTCTGTCCCAGATCATCACTTGCAAGTGGCTTAAAATTTTCTTTTGCATGCCAAAATTTTATGAAGTTGCGAAAAGAATTATTAGGGTTGTCATCATATTTTTTAGCCAAAGCATATGCCTCGTCAATTGTACTTTTCATACTTTCATACTCAGTTAGGCAAGATAGAGCCAATACTTTTGTTATAAGAAGGATAACTTTAAGCTTTGAAGTGTAACAGTTTTTTTCCAAACTGGCGGAATCTGAATAAGCAATACTCCGATCTATTAAGTCACAGGCTTCTCTGAAGTCTTTTTTAGTCCCACGAGATGCAATTGCTAAAGAAATATTCAGCGATAAATCCAAGTCCCTCATGAGATTATAGAATAAAGCGTTTGTATACCGCTCTAAAGCTTCATCAGTTTCTCCTTTTTTGTGCAACAGGCGTGCTATATCTGTACCAGCAATTCCGAGGTAATTAATCTTATTAAACTCTGCAAGTGCACCATCAGGATCAATGACGATTTTTAGTTTTGCTATATTCATCCTTATATTAAACTCATTTAAATCCGAATCATCATTTTGAGAAAGAAGGGTTAAGGCTTTTCGTGTAAGGCTACCGACTTTTTGGCATCTTCTTCTTTTCCGTTCACTGTATACAGAATTGCATTGCCTTTAACAAGCCTTCCCACAGGTATGCAAGTCATTCCGATAATTAACAGAAATGTTCCCAGAATTGTAATTCTAAGCGGAGATAATATTTTAGCGATATAAGGTAAAAGAACTGCTCCCATAATGCCGCCAATAGAAGCAAAAATCCCTGCAAAGCTTAAAAGCTCACTCCCCATACCGAAAATATCATTCACTATCGGAGCCTTAAGTGCGCTAAGCGGAATCAACATACAATTGAGGGTAATACATATTATACAGAAATTTCTTAATACGGGAGTTTTAAATACATAAACAATCAAAACATGGTTCAAGGACTGTAGATAAGAAAATGTAATTTTAAGCAATATATATCAAAAAAGTTGAATTTTACACTTATTAAAGGCAAATAAGAAGCAAAGTGCTTTTGTTGACACAAAAAGCGAAACGTTGTATTATATTAATTAGTATTTACATTGTTTTTGGTAAATATGTAGACAGAAAAACAGCGTACTGAAGCTGTCGGAATATTATGTTTTAATAACAATATGTAGCAGAATATTTAGTGCAAGCCGAGGATGGGAGAAGACTAAAATGAAGAAATTGTGGAAAGTACTCAAAGGCATTTTTATCACAATAGCAGTGCTAATTATTCTGCTGATTGTAGTGAGGTTTATTAATGGTCAAATTACCAAGGGTAAAGAGAAAATCAGGGAAAGTACATTGGAGGCTAATTCCATCTATCGTGAAATCAATCAGGAAGAGCCGGAAAAATCAAACCTGCCCGGGATAAATATTAGTGTGGTAAAGGGCAATTACTTAAACGGATATCATTTGCGCCCGGAGAAGATTACTCATCAGGGAACTGTAATTACCTTTGGCGGCAGCGAGGGTAGCAGCAATATAAACATGGCGGTAAATCTGGCTAAGGAGGGCTATGAGGTTTATTCCCTCTACTTTTTCGGCCGTGACAATCAGCAAAAAGAACTGGTTAAAGTACCACTGGATTTTTTCACGGAAGCTTATGCTGAGATTGAAAAAAATGCAGTGGCAGCTAAACCACTGACTATATTGGGAGGCTCTAAAGGGGCAGAGATGTGCCTTCTTTTGGCAGGAAAATATCCCGATCTGGTAGATAACGTTGTTTTATATGCGCCGTCTACCTATGTCTTTCAGGGACTTTCATTCGATTATTCAAGCAGCAACTCATCCTGGAGCTTTCAGGGAAAGGAACTGGCTTATCTGCCGTTTACGGCAGCATCAGGCTCGACTTATGGTAAGTTCATGATGCGGATGTTCTTTAATGCACCTATAGAATATGAGCCGATTTATCGCTCGGTGACGGAAAATGCTGAAAACAAAGAAGCTGCATTGATTGATGTAAGCAAGGCAAAAGCAAACCTCTTGATTTTTGCCGGTAAGGAAGATAAGATGTGGCCATCGGCTGA
This sequence comes from Lachnospiraceae bacterium oral taxon 500, assembly GCA_002999035.1. Lineage (NCBI taxonomy): Bacteria > Bacillati > Bacillota > Clostridia > Lachnospirales > Lachnospiraceae > Lachnospiraceae bacterium oral taxon 500. The sequence goes on along the minus strand of CP027241.1, from coordinate 678,629 downwards.
TATGGCAGAGGATATTATTAAAAGATACCCTGCAGAGAAAAAGCTGGTCACTTATGAAAAAGCCGGACATATTTTCTTTGGTCCACCGGTGCTGTCCAATATGTCTGTAGGTGGCGAATATGAAGCTAATGAAGCAGCAAAGATCGATAGTGACCGGATTTTATTGAAGGCGCTGGAGGAGTGGACGAGAAAAGAATAGTAGGAAACTAAATAGAACGTTTGGTTTAAGCGGTAATGACTGCAAAATCATTACTGCTTTTTTAAAGAAAAAAATAGTAGTTTTTTACTTAATCGTATTGAGTTATTTTGAAAATAAATAAAAAAAGACCTATTAAATAGATCTTTTAACCGCACAATGCGGACCCTGAGGCGATATCGGATAAATCCTTATTTGCACTCGCTTTGTTAATTCAATTACAGAATAACATATTTGTGGGAAAAGTCAATACAAGATTTTAAATAAAAGGAGATAAAGCATGGAAAAACAAGAGTACTTTTTAGGACTGGATATGGGAACCGGCTCTGTAGGCTGGGCAGTAACAAATACCAAGTATGAGTTGTTGAGAAAAAAAGGAAAAGATATGTGGGGCATTCGTGAATTTGAAACGGCAGAGTCAGCAGCTGAGAGGTGGAAATATAGAGTTAACAGAAGACGACGACAGCGTCAGGTTGTTAGACTTGGTTTGCTAAAAAGCTATTTCGGTGATGCAATAAATAAAATTGATCCAAATTTCTTTATCCGTATGGAAAACAGTAAATATTTCCTTGAGGACAAAGATAAAAAATTAAACTCAAAAAATGGAATCTTTGATGATGAAAATTATAAGGATACTGATTATTATACTGAATATCCGACAATCTTTCATCTTAGAAAGGCGTTGCTTGATCTGGAAAATACAGGGGCAAAATTCGATGTTCGCTTAGTTTACCTGGCACTTGCCAATATGTTTAAGCACAGAGGTCATTTCCTATTAAATGCAGAAGGAGATGCGTTAAACACTGAGCAGGTAGATGCCGTATATCAGGAGGTTTTGGACAAGTTTGAAAATGATTATGAGATGATAATAGAGCATAAGTCTGTTCAACAGGTAATAGACATTATCAGCAATTCTGATACCGGAAGAAAGAAAAAACATGAAGAGCTGCAGGAGTTATTTGGTGTAGTTAAAAAAGATAAAAGCGTAAATGAGTTGTTAAAGTGTTTATGTGGATTGAGTATAAATGCTAAGCTTATTTTTGACGAAAAGACGGAAGAGAAAGTGCCTCTGTGTTTTCATGATTTTTCTTATTCAGATAAGATAGCGGAGTTAATGGAACAATTAACTGAGGAAGAGTATGCAGTCATTGAACAACTTAAAAGTATCTATGACTATGCTGTTTTAGCAGGAACTCTCAAGGGATATGACTATCTCTCCTGTGCCAGAGTGGAATTATATGAAAAGCATTGCAAAGATTTAAAGCTTTTAAAAATGTTGTTTCGTAAATACAAGACTAAGGAAGAATATGATATGATGTTTCGTTCAAATGTAGACGGAACTTATTCGGCATACGTTAATTCCCTTAATTCAACAGATGCAATTGCAGAAAGTAATAAATACAGACGAAATATGAAGGGAAGAAAAGCGGATGATATATATTCGACAATAAAAAAGGCATTTAAAGATATTACAGATGATGAAGATATTCAGTATGTTATGGAAAAGATTGAAAAAGAACAGTTTCTTCCTAAACAGTTGACCGGTGCCAATGGTGTCATCCCAAATCAGGTACATAAAAAAGAAATGGAAAGAATATTAAAAAATGCCGAAAATTATCTGCCATTCTTAAAAGACAAGGATGAGAGTGGGTTGACAGTTTCAGAAAGGATAATACAGCTTTTTACATTTCAGATTCCATATTATGTGGGACCGCTTGGGGGAAATAGTAAAACCGGTTGGATTGTGAGGAAAGAAGAGGGGGCAGTTCTGCCTTGGAATATCAACGATAAAGTGGATATGAGTGCAACCTCAGAAGCCTTTATCGGTAACCTTATCAGAACCTGTACATATATTCAGGGTGAAAAGGTCATGCCAAAAGCGTCTCTTGCTTACGAGAGATATTGTGTACTAAATGAAATCAACAACCTTTGTATTGATGGTGAACGATTGGATACAAAGCTAAAACAGCAAATCTATAAAGACTGTTTTATGAAGGGAAAGCGTTTAACTAAGAAACAGCTTTGTTCTTATCTGGTGGCACAAAGCTTAATCAGCTCTGAAGAGCAGGTGACAGGAATAGATAAGACTATTAATAACTCTTTATCCTCTTATGGAAAAATGTATGCAATTTTTGGTGAACGCCTAAAAGAAGACGCTATCCTTGCTACTGCAGAAGATATAATTTATTGGGGTACTGTTTTTGGTGATTCCAAAAAGATGTTAAAACAGCGGCTTACAAAGTATGTGGAACAGGGTATATTAGATGAAAATCAGTTAAAAAGAATTCTTGGCTACAAATTTAAGGATTGGGGAAGATTCTCCAAAGCACTTCTTACACTTAGCGGATGTGACAAGTCTACCGGTGAGATTATGTCATTGGGGCGGGCAATGTGGGAGTATAGCCTTAACTTTATGGAGCTGATTAACAGTGATGATTTTACCTTCAAAGAAGAACTGGCAAAACAGAGTACAGTTGCTATGAAGTCATTAAGCGATTTTACTTATGAAGATTTGCAGGACAGCTATTTTTCAGTACCGGTAAAACGTATGATTTGGCAGACGTTGTTGCTTATACGTGAAATTGAGCAGGTAATGGGATATGCACCTAAAAGAATTTTTGTTGAAATGACCAGAACAGAGGAAGAAAAGGGTGATAAGGGAAGAAAAGCTTCAAGGGGAAGTCAGCTCTTAGAGCTTTATAAGAATATAAAGAATACAGAAAATCATAATTGGAAGCAGGAACTTTCAGAAGCGAATGAAAGCGGTAAATTAAGAAGTAAAAAGCTGTTTCTGTATTATATGCAGATGGGACGAGACATGTATACAGGTGAAGAGATAGATTTGGGCAGGCTGTATGATGATAATTTATATGATATAGACCATATTTATCCAAGACACTATGTTAAAGATGACAGTATTATGAACAATCTCGTATTGGTTAACAGACAGGCTAATCAGCATATTAAAAAAGACCTATATCCTATACCTAAACAGATAAAGGCAAATCCTAAAGTTCAGGAATTATGGAACGCTCTCCATAAACAAAAGTTAATTACAGATGAGAAATATACAAGACTTATATCAAATACTCCTTTTACGGAAAAACAGTTGGGAGATTTTATTGCAAGGCAGCTGGTAGAAACCGGACAGGGAACAAAGGGGGTTGCAACCCTCTTGGAACAGTTATTTACAGGCACTGATATTGTATATGCAAAAGCATCAAATGTATCAGATTTCAGACGGGACAACGGATTTTTGAAAAGCCGCCTTGTAAATGATTTTCATCATGCACAGGATGCTTACCTGAACATTGTGGTTGGAAATGTATATCATACTAAATTTACGAAAAATCCATGGAATTTTATCCGCAAGGACTATGAGAAGGATAAGGAGAAGAATCGTTACAATCTGGCTAAGATGTTTGAATGGGATGTTATTCGTGGTTGTGAGACAGCTTGGATTGCAAAGAGGAAAGATGAGAAGGGAACCATTGTAAATGTTAGAAAAATGATGCAGAAAAATACTCCACTTTTGACAAGAATGAACTTTGAACAGCATGGAGGTATAGCCAATGCAACACTGTATTCTGCAAAGAAAGCAAAACCTGAAAACTATCTTCCATTAAAAACATCTGATACAAGGATGAAGGATGTAACAAAGTATGGTGGCTTTACATCAGCGACCATAGCTTACTACTTTATTGTACATCATAAAGAGGGTAAAAAAGAGAATGTCACAATTGAAGGACTGCCTTTATATTGCAAGGAAAAGGTGGAAAGAGAGGCAAATGGTCTGGAGAGATACTGCGAAGAGGTACTGGGGTATGGTGAAGTGAATATCTTACGTAGGAAATTAAAGATTCAGTCACTTCTTGAAATTAACGGATATCAGTTCCATTTGTCGGGAAAAACAGGAGATAGGTTGATTTTAAGAAATGCTATGAGCCTTTACCTGCCTGAAAATTGGACAACATACATTAAGAAGGTTGAGAAGGCGGTCACGTGGCATATACTGGAGGAAGAGATAAGTGCTGAACAAAACTGCAGGCTGTATGATATACTGGCAGATAAGCATGCTCATGCTGTCTATGCAAAGCGTCCGAATGCATTTGGGCAGAAATTATTAGATGGAAAAGAGAAGTTTGTTGTGCTTGATCCGGAACAGCAATGTGAGGCATTATTACGGATATTACACTTAACGAGGATTGGAACTACAGAGACAAATCTGAAATTAATCGGAGAGTCTGATAGATCAGGGATAATATCAATCAGTAAGCACTTAAAAGCAGCAGACAAGCCGGCAGTCATCAGTCAATCCGTTACTGGACTGTATGAAAAGAAAGAATGGATTTTCACTGAAAAAACGGACAGATAGGAGAGAGGTATGAGCTGGAGAACAGTTGTGATATCGAGTAATGCAAAACTGGATTATCAAATGGGATATATGGTGGTTCGCCGTATGGATACCATGAAAATCCATCTGAGTGAAATGGAAATATTAATTGTTGAATCAACCGCTGTTTCTCTGACTGCTGCCCTTTTAAATGAACTCTCAAAAAAGAAAATAAAGGTGATTTTTTGTGATGAAAAGAGAAATCCGTCTTCAGAATTGGTTGGCTATTATGGCTCACATGATACCAGCACAAAGATACGCACACAGATTACATGGAAAGAGGAGGTAAAAAAAGCTGTGTGGACTGAGATAGTTACAGAAAAAATTCGCAAACAGGCAGAACATCTGGAATTTTGGAGCCTTGAAGAAGCGGATATGTTGTACGGCTATATTAACGAGCTTCAGTTTGCAGATGCCTCAAACAGGGAGGGGCATGCCGCAAAGGTGTATTTTAATGCGTTGTTTGGACTGGATTTTACCAGAACGGAAGAAAACAGTATGAATGCGGCACTTAATTATGGCTACTCTCTGTTATTATCAGCATTTAACCGCTGTATCACAGCAAATGGATACCTTACACAGCTTGGTCTCTTTCATGATAATATGTTTAATCAATTTAATCTGGCATCAGATTTGATGGAACCGTTTAGACCGATTGTAGACCTTAAGGTAAAACAGATGCAACCGGTTAAATTTGAACATGACGAGAAGATGGAGCTGTTGACCATTCTTCAAAATGAGGTGAAAATTAACGGGAGAACAGAATTCGTCAACAATGCAATAAAGATTTATTGTAAAAGTGTGTTTGACGCAATTAATAGTGAGGATGTTTCGGAGATAAAATTTTACAGGTATGAGTTATAGGTTTATGAGAGTAATAGTATTTTTTGATTTGCCTGTACTAACAGAGTCAAATCGCAGAGAGTATCGTACATTCCGTAAGTTTTTAATTAAATCAGGCTTTATGATGGTTCAGGAATCAGTGTATTGCAAACTGGCACAAAATAGTTCTGTTGCTGACATAGTGGTTGATAATATAAAGAAAAATAAACCGCCTGAAGGACTGGTGCAGGTATTAAGAGTTACGGAAAAACAATATAATAAGATGGATTTCATTGTAGGTGAAATTATTTACGTGCAATAAGTTCTATATGTGCCATAAAGTTGGTGTGGATACTGAATTTAAAACAATTTCTTACAGAAAAACAGGTAGGACAATTATATGAATTTTGTTTTTATGAAAAAATACACCTGATTAATCTGGAAGGTCAAAAAAATTATACCCTAAAACAGGAAAAGTGTGTTATAATAGATAAGGACTTATGTGTAATTGATGCATCTTTGAATTAACAACATTTCGCAAAATGTAATGCTCGGTGATAACCTCAATGTTAATTTTAGGTTTGAGGCTTTGTTAATTTAGAATGATGTAAAACTTTTCGCACTTTGATATCGTCCATAAAGTGGTTTGAGAGCTTTGTTAATTTAGAATGATGTAAAACATCATCCAAGATAGCGAGATTGATGGTATAGTTTGAGAGCTTTGTTAATTTAGAATGATGTAAAACTCGCAAGCATGGCGCATATATGACGGATAAGTTTGAGAGCTTTGTTAATTTAGAATGATGTCAAACCACAAGATCGGTCGCATGCGTGTGTCTTAGTTTGAGAGCTTTGTTAATTTAGAATGATATAAAACTAAGAGATATTATAACTCTCACAGAAACTAGTTCGAGAGCTTTGGGAATGCAAATATCATATAGCGAATTTAAAGTACAAGTATGGGAATCGAAATTTTTGGTGTCGAGGATATTATGTAGATACGGTAGGAAAAAATGCGAAGAAAATACAGGAATACATAAGGAATCAGTTACTGGAAGATAAGTTAAAAGATCAAATCAGTTTAAAAGAGTATATAGACGCGTTCACGGGTGAGCCGGAAAAAGGAAGCAAGAAGTAAACTGCTTTAGCGGTAGCTGAAGCAGTATGCGAGAGGCAGACCTTCGGTGCGCTTACAAGCGCAGCCAGTAACAGCCCCTTACAGGGGCAGAGCAAACCGCCGGCTGAGCCGGCGGTTTTTGTTCCCTATTGCTTCCCTTTTAGAGGACAGCTTTGGCTGAGGTTTTAAGCGTTATTCCCCGAATGATACCGGGCATGCAGCTCTTGGATCTGATCGCGGATGGCGGTAGGAATCGGGTCAAAGCCGGGGGTGGGTTTTGCCACATAAAAGCCCTGTACCAGATCAACATTTAACTCTATCAGCTTAGCCAGGTCATCTTCCTCCTCCACGCCCTCAGCGATTAATAAGATGTTTCGGGCATGACAGAAAGAAACTAAATTAGCGATCAGCTGCTGCTTGTCGGGATCCTCATGGATACCCTGAATCAGCATCATGTCGATTTTAACAATATTGGGCCGGATTGTCAAAATTCGGGATTCGTTGGAATAACCGCTGCCAAAATCATCCAGTGCCAGCTTCATGCCGTAATCGCGCAGGAAAGAAAACTTGTCGCTTAGCTGCTCCTCTAAACTGCCAGATTCCCGTTCCGTTACCTCAATCACTAACTGCGGGAAAAGATAACCATAGGTTTCTTCCAGCGTCATGATTTCTTCTGGGCTAATTAGATGGCTGGGAATACTGTTAATAAAAATATGCAGGCCATTTAATTCATCAGCATGCCGGTCAAGGGTTTCCAAAACAACTGAATAGACCAGCCGTTCCAATTGCGCCAGCTGAGACTGTGCAGCAGCGACCGACAGAATCTCCAGCGGATTTTTAAAAGCATCGCTGGAAGAGCGCATTAATGCTTCATAGGCGTAAATGGAGCCGGTGCGCAAATCAACGATCGGCTGAAAATTAAAATGAATCAGCCGTTCATCAATCAAGCGGTGAATAGCTTCTCGATTTTCCAGCAAATAGGACTTACTTTCATAGGATTTTTTATTAAACTCATATAAAACACCTTTTTCCTTATGCTTGGCTTCATACATGGCAAAATCGGCCAGTTTGAGCAAGTCGCCGACATCGTCGGAATCTTCCGGGTACCAGGCGATACCCGAGGAAAAACGAATGCGGTGGGAGGAGCCGTCCGGTGTTCGCAGTTCGTAACGTTCGTTCCGCTTAAACTGCCGGTTAATCAGTTTTCTGATTTCCGATTTGGAAGAAAAGCCGTGCAGATAAATGGCAAACTCATCGCCGGAAATCCGGGAGACAATGCCGCCGTAGGTGCCGAACTCATGGAACATTTCACTGGCTCTCAGAATCAGGCGGTCACCGATTTCATGACCGAAATTATCATTGATATATTTCAGATTATCCAAATCACAAAAAATCATGGCGCCGATTTTATTCGGTTCATACAGGATTTTGGCGATGGCTTCCCGTTTGAAGGCCTGCCGGTTATAAAGATGCGTCATGGCATCAAAGTCCAGTTCATGAACCAGTCGGCGGTGTTCTTCAATATCTCTGGTGACATCCAAAATGACGCCGACACTGCCGGTCGGGGTTTTACTTTCTAAAATCCGCAGCCAAATTCCGTCTGATTTATTGCGGACGGAAAAATGATAAATATTGTCATAGTCCGGTGCCGGCGAAGCTGTCAGCAAAGCATAATGCTTTTTCCATTCCTCAATCGAAAGCTTTGTCTCCGGGTTTAATTGAAGCAGAGAATAAATATAGTCGGTGATCAGCACCTGATCTGATTCGACTGTCAGCTCAAAGCCGCCGATCGGCAGGAGCGACAGCTTTAAGATCCGGGAAGTGGTTTCCGAAGCGTGAATGACGCTTTGATTCAGTTTTTCTACCGCCTCGGCTAACTCATCAAACTCGCGCATGCCGGTTCGCTTGAGCTGAATGGCCTGATAGGGATCCAGTTCAGTTAAATATTTGGACATTCCGAAGATTTTGCGAGTGGAAAAACGAGCCATAAAAAAGATGACAATAAAAGCCGCCAGAGTAGTTAAACCAATACTGATAAGCACTGTTCGGCGCACCTGAGAGGAGGTGCCGTGCAGAGTGTCCTTTGGTACAAAACTGACCAGGTTCCAGCTGTCTTGGATAAAGGGTGAGTTTTGGCTGTACAGCGTCAGCGGCTGGACAAAGCAGTAGACATTGCCGATTTCATCCAAATAAGAGACATAAATATTGTCGGAAATCTTGGCGGAAGTTAAATGCAGATTTTTTTGCTTTTTTAAAGCTATTTGTGCCAGTGGACTGCTGGAAATAAACCAGTCCAAAGTCAAAATCTGGTCATTCATCGGAGTGATTGCATAAAAACTGTCCTGATAGGGCAGATCAATCAATGGCAAGTAGTGCTGGGAAAAATAATTTTGGGTGATTTCAATACCGATCACACCAATCGGATAACCGCTTGAGTTCAGCAGCGGCAGAGTATAAAACACGCTGGTCGGCAAATGAGACAGTAGGCTCGATGGGGTAGTCCAATAGCCATAGCGCTCAATTTCCGCTTTGGGAAAGTCAAGAGCGGCTTTGGTGGGCTGATAATAAAAATCCCATTTTTCAGAGTCGGAGCTGTTAAAGTCAAAAGGCGCGGACAGGCTATGATGCGAGCTGGTCGGAATCAAATACTTTTGAGAAACAGAAACGGGGCCAAGTTCAAGCAGAAAGTTTTCCGGCAAAGCATAAGAATCCTTGGGCGCAGCGCTGCGAATGTAAACCGAAGGCATCGGCTGTTTGTCATCGGAGGCCAGCATAAAGAAAGCACCGTTGATATTACTGCTTTGCAGCAGGTGGATTAAATATTCCGCACCGGTTGTGGCAATTTTGTTATAAACATCCAGTTCGGACAGACGGTTCTTATTAGTGTTGGCAGAAACTTTTTGCAGTACCTGAGTAAACAGGCGGGTATCATCGGCCACTAAGCGGACGACCTGCCCCAGCTCATTATTCAGTGCTTGTTTGCGGGCCGTAGTGGTATTATTAAACAGACGAAAGGATTCCGAATCCAGCAGAAAAAAAGCATTAGAAAATGATAAAGACATTACTAAAGAAATATTCTGCAAGATTACCAGAAAAGTCATCAATAAAATAATTTGCGTCCGAAGTGATATGGAGCGTTTCATATGGGATCCTTTCTAAATATTTTAACTGTTCCATGTTTTCTGTGTTTTTTGTGTTTGACGGAATTGTTCCGCAAGGACATTCCGTCGAGGTGGTCGTGCAGTAACAATGGAACAGGCATGATAGAAGAATTAAATTTTCTGATAAGAAATTCCTTCATTTTGTAAAGCCTTTTCCAGAGACTCTATCCAATCGGCAAAACGCTGCTCAAGATTTAAAGAGGATAGGATTTGCGCCGAGGACATTTTCTGTTTCTTTAAGGTATCAGCCGCTTGTTGGGCGGATTCTGCTGCACTTGTCAGGGTGGAAAGTAAAAGCGGCCGCAGCATATAGCTGTTTTTAAACGGCCTGACAGCATAAGCAGTGTAACCGGAGACTTGCTGAAAAGCAATATCATAAACCATGGCTACATTTTTTTGACTCTCATTGCCTTGATCCAGCTTTTGCAGGGCATCTTTAAAATCCTCACCCCGGTAGATGTCTGCCTTTACCGGCAGATAGCCGCTGTTCATGGCAAAAGCCATATTTTGTTCTTTCCCGGTAAACCATTTGAGAAACAGAGCGGCGGCCCGTTCTTTTTCCGCGGTTGATTTGGTAATACACATACCGGCTCCCTGCTGCATCACGGTCGGTTCGCCTCCCTGCCAAAGCGGGTAGGGCAAAGCCAAAAACTGAATGTTCTGACGAGTAGTATCCTTTTGAATCCAAGTCGGGAAATAAGAGGCGCTGGAGGTAGAGCCGATATAGGAAATTAGTTCGCCGGATTTGATATTATCCGAGCGAAACTTTCCGCTGCCGCCGAAATAATGCATCGCTGTGGCGCTGATATAAAGGTCGAACAGCTTACGCAGCACCGGCAGATTTAAAATAATGTTTTTGGTCTCGGCATCAACCATATCAACGCCTGACTGCTTGCAGCCAGCTAGAATATAATTTTGAACGGAATCCATTCCCAACATGATCCGTCCGTCATTGGGAGTATCCGGCGTTTGCCGATCCGTCCAGTCATAATATTTTTGGGCAGTGGTCCAAATGCTTTCCCATGTTTCCAGAGCCGTATGGGAAAGACCGGTTGCGTCTGCAAATTCATTCCAGGCGGTAGCATTGATATAAAGGAGTTCCGTGCTTTTGGCAATCGGCAGGATTAAAAGACGGTTATCAAAATAACCGTCAGCCAAAAAGCTGGACACATAGCCGGCTTTTTCTTCATCTGTAAAATATGGGTTTAGGTCGGCAATCATTCCCAGCGCATCAATTTCAAGCGCTTTATCCGGATAACAGGAAAAAATATCCGGCATGGGGGCGGAATTGATGACACCTTTGGCCGAATTGGACAAAGAAGCTTCCAATTCGGCGACACTTCCGTGAGAAACACTTTCGATAATAATATTTTCTTCCGTCCCGAGAGTCTGATTAAATTCAACGATCGCATCTTCCAGTGTTTGCTGATTTTGGCCGACATAATAATGCCATAGGGTCAGCTGAATCGGTTCAAGGACTTTAACGCTTTGGATTGCGTGATCCTTTTGCGCGGGCGAGCAGGCCGCCAAAAACAAACTGAAAATGAGAACAAAAACTAAAAAACGCCGTGGTTTCATGATACCTCCTAAGTTAAATCGGTTAAAACAGATACTTCACATAAAATAAACTGTCCACACCCACAAGGTAAGAAAAAACAAAAGCGGCATATCGGGAGGGATGATGTTATACTTCACAAAAAGCTTATCGGCAGTTTTCATGGGAAAATTTAATGGAAAATGAATTTTTTACATTAGTTTTTGATTTTTTGGTTTGGTTTTTGAAAATCTGTTTTACATTTTCTATAAAATTGTGTAAAATAAAGATGTTCCGAAACGACTTTAAAACGTATGTTGCGGCGGCAGGAAAAACAGGGGAAGGTAAATGAGAAAAGAAAAATTGATTAAAATCGGAGCAGTGGCAGCCGGATTACTGATGTTGGTTCTTTGGGCTTTGACCGGCGGCCGGGAAATGGGCCTCGATGCCGGCTTGTTGCCCGGGCAGCCGGAGATTTTGTTTTTTGAAGAAACTCCCAGTCCGGTTCTGGTGGCGGCCAAAAAGGCTTTTCCCGGATATAAAATCCGGCGCCGCCCGGAAAGGCATTTGTCTCATTTTTTGGAGGGCGGCGAAATTGTGCTGGCGTACGATGTTCAGGCCTTACCGCTGATCAGAGCAGGTGCTGAATTTTATTTTTATCCGCTTTATAACGATGCGGTGATACTGGTTACGAACCAGGGACAGTTGGCTGAGCCGGTCAGGAGCTGGCGGGATGTGGCGGTGGGCCGAACCGCGGTCAGTCTGCCGGAGCGCAGCCCGGAACAGGCGTATATTTGGCGGGCGATTGCTTATGGTTTGACCGGCAGTTTTGACCGTTTGGCGGCGCAGTCGTATTTAAGCGGGATATACGAGTCGGACCGGCTGTTTTGGGATAATATCATTGCCCCGGTTCAGATTACGCTTTATTCTAATTATCTGTATACTTTGCAGCGCAGGGAGATGAAACCTGTTTTCCCGGAGGAAGGGACACTGGTTTTTCAGGTGGGACTTTTTTCGCGTCACCCGCTGGAGGCTGGAGAAGTAGCCGCCATCCGTCAGATTTATAAGGATTTGAATTATTTGTCGCCGGAGAAAAACTTTCAGACGGAAAACGTTGCGGCTTTGTTTGCTGCATCTCGCCTGGAGGAGTTTTATGACTTTGGTGAAATCAATGTTCCGTTGGAGCGCGGGGTCAGGAAAAATCACCGGTATGCACCGATTACCGGCTGGGAGCATCAGACAGCGGCAGCGGTGATAATTATTTTAACGATTTTTTGGATTAATCGGGTCAACCGGACAGTTATTCATATGGGCGTACGCCGGGGCTTAGTGCTGAACGGACTGTTGGTTATCGGCTGGATCAGTGTCGGGATTTTTAAGTATTCTTTTTATGGCGGCGCCGATTATATCCGGGCGCTGTGGTATTCCTACTACTTGTTTATTTTAGCATTGCCGCCGGCGGGAATATTTATTGCGCTTAATTTGGATCAGTATGACAAAACTGTGTTTCCGCTTCGACTGCTGGCGATTTGCGCTGTTTCCGGCCTGCTTTTGCTGCTGGTTTTAACCAATGACCTGCATCAGCAGTTTTTCCGGTTTTTGAGTTCGGATCGCAGTCTATGGTATAAACGCTATAAGCATAACTGGGGATATTATTCGGCGGCGCTGTGGGTTCTTTTGACGCAAGCCGGAATGTGGCTGTATCTGGCCCGGAAAAGCTGGGATGCGCCTAACCGGAAGATGGCGGTGCTGCCGGTTTTGGTTCTGATTTTGGGCGTAGCTTACAGTGCCTGCTATAATTTAAAGATACCTTTTTTCCGCGAAATTTCGCTGGCTTTGGGGATGGGCAGTATTATTTTGTTGTTTTGGACGGCTCTTTTAAAAAGCGGTTTAATTCCTTCCAACCGCGGCTATCATGAATTGTTTGAGCACAGTCTTTTGGATATGCGGATACTTGACCGCGCCGGGCAGCTTCAATTCCGGTCGGCCGGAGCGGAAACATCGGAGGAACCGCCGGTTTTTCCGCCGGAAAGGGACTGGTCGGAAAGTCAGGAGCCGGCTTTTGTAGCGGCTGCTGACAGTTTGCTTTGGTCAACGGCCATTCGGGGAGGACGGATTGTAACCAGGGAAAATATTCGGGAATTAAGTTCCTTAAAGCAAAACCTGGAACGGGTAACCAGGGAACTGGAAGAAGAAAATCTGATTTTATCCAAAAAAGAGCAGGTCGAAAGCCGCTTGATTTTTGTGCGCGAGCAAAATGAACTGACCGAGGAAGTCAACCGGCTGGTTGAGGATAAGATAAATAAAATGACAGTTTTGCTGCAGGAGATGAAGGCCTGTCCTCCGCTCGGGGAGAAGGGACTGATTCAGCTGCAAAGACTGGCGATTTACTGCAAAAGGCGATGCGAGCTGCTGATTAAATCCAAACAACAGGGGCTTTGCCCGCCGGCCGATCTCAGCCGGCTGATTGATGAAATCAATTTGGGAACTTTTTCCGGATATCAGTTTTTTTGCGGATTGGAAGCAGGGATTCCTTTTCCGGCAGCGGCGCAAGTTTATGAACTTTGTCATTTGTTTTATGAATGGGCTTTAACAGAAGACATCACTACGATGACGATTCGGCTGTTTCAGGAGAAAGACGAATTGTTTTTGTATTTTTTGATTGAAAGTGATAACAGCAGTCAGCGGCAAAGCTTACAGACCAAATTAAATATGGTGCCGGATGTCAACTATAAAGAACTGGGAGATGCCTTTTCTGTTTTGCTGCGGGTTCGGGAGGGAATGTTATGATTGGCCTGTACCGGTATTTTGACCAGAATATTTTGCTGTTTTTTCTGTTTTTATCGTTGATGGCAGTGCTGATGCAGGCGTTTTATGCATCCAGTATTGTTTTCCGAAGGCTGCGTAAGAGCTTTGAGTTTTTGATTTTGCTTTATCTGGCGGCGGTGTCGGTGCTGCTCCGGCATGTTAACGCCGAGCTGTCGGCTTCGATGCTGGTTTTGTGGGAATATGAACATTGGTTTTCCTTGCTGGCATTTGTGATTTCGATTTGGGGGATTTTTGTATATGTCAAAACCCGGCGCTTGATGGTGCCGGCCGGGATCGGTTTGGTGCTGCTGAATATGCCGGCCAGTGAGCGGGTAATCGGCAGGTTTTATGGTTTTTATTTTGTGCTTTCGCTGGCACTTCTGATTCTGCGGGCAGGCATCAGTTACTATGCCGAACGGCAAAGGCAGGAGACGGAAATTACCGAATACTCGGTTAAGGAAGCGCTGGACGCGCAGCACAGCGGGATTTTGTTCGCCGAAAAAAACGGCAATATCCGCTTGATCAACCGGCAAATGCTGGCACTGATGAGGGATTTGACCGGCGGAAACTCACGCAATGCCGAGAAGTTTTGGGAGCGGCTGCCGGGTTTGACTAAAGATTGGTACCGCCCCTCGGCGGAGGAAGGCGCTGAGCAATATTTAGTGGAAACTCCCCGGCGGGAGGTGTGGCAGTTTGTTCGCAAAAGCTTTTGGCTGCGCGGTCAGGAAACTTATCAGATTATTGCTACCGATGTAACCGAACAGGAGAGTATCACCCGGCAGCTAAAGGCTTATCAGGCACAGCTGGAAGCGCAAAAAAGCCGATTGCAGGCGGCGCTGGCTAACTTGGAAGAACTTCGTCAGCAGGAGGCCCTGAGCCGGATGTGGAATCATGTCCATGATGTGCTGGGGCAGAGGATTTCCATTTTGCAGAGAGAGTTGAGCAATAAGAAAAGTGTTGATTATACGCTTTTACAGGCGCAAATTGACAATCTTTTAACAGATTTAAACTTTCCGGAGGAAGAAGAACCGCTTCAGGGCTATCGGGATATTATCAATGCTTTTTTGCCCTTGGGGATTCGTTTTCATACGCAGGGTCAGCTCCCGGAGGATCCGGTTCTGGCGCAAAAAGTCGTGGAGATTATTCGGGAGGCGGTGACCAATGCCGTCCGTCACGGCGGTGCGGAAAATATTTATATCCAAATTGAGCAAACGGATAAAATACGGCTGACCATTGAAAACGACGGTCGGCCGACGACCGGAGAAATCCGCTGGGGTGGTGGCTTGCGTTCTATTCAGCGGCGGGTGGAGGAGTCGGCCGGAAAGTTAGTGATTCAAACCGAGCCGCGGTTTAAATTGTCGGTAGAATTGGCGCAAGCAGAGGAAGAAGCGGCAGAGATAAGAGTATAAGCCAAAGTCTATAAATAAAAAACAAATAGAAAATTAAGGGAAAAGACAAACTCCAAATAAAAAAATGATAGAAGAAATCGGATATCAAAAAGACTGCTGCAGGAAGGAGAACTTTCGTGATTAAGTTATTGTTTGTCGATGATCAGGCGGTAACGCTGCGTTTTTTGGAAAATTGCTTCGGTGATGCGGATAGGTATGAAATTGTTGGCAGTCTGATTCAGGCGGAGATTGCCGATCTTTGGTGCGAACGGAAAAAGCCGGATGCGATTTTTTTGGATATTCAAACCAAGGAAAAAGCAACCAATGGGCTGGAAATGGCCAAGCGGATTAAAGAAAAGTTTCCGCAGATTAAGATTTTGCTGATGACCGGCTTTGATGAGATTTCCTATATTCCCAGAGCCAGGGAGATCGGGGTTGACGCTTTTTTGCTGAAAAGCTATCCCGAGGAAAGGTTTGTTCAGATTTTGCAGGAAGTTGTTTACGAGGGACGGATGGTGTTTCCTGAGGAAAACAATCAAATTCCGGTTGAAGAGGGGCAAACGCCGCTGACGGAAAGGGAAATTGAGGTCCTGCGCCTGATTTGTCAGGACCATTCCAACAAGGAGATTGCCGACAGTCTGTATGTGACCGAAAGTACGGTAAAGCGCCATGTCGAGAGCCTGCTGCGCAAGACCGGTAAGAGCGGCCGGGCGGGGCTGGTGGCTTACGCCATTGCCGGCGGCTGGATTAATCCGAATATTTAACTTAACTTTCCCATGTCCGACAGAACGGTCCTTTTTAGGCTCGATGCATGGACTCACTCTCTGAGCGGGATAGAGCCAAAAAAGACTATGGGAAAGTTGAGTATTTAATAAGAAAGGAAAATAAAATGCAGTTTATTTGTTATAGTAAGTGTACTACATGCCAAAAGGCTAAGAAGTGGCTGGACGAAAAGAACATCAGTTATCAGGAAAGAGCAATTAAAACGGAAAATCCCGGTTATGAGGAATTAAAGGACTGGCTGGCGGTCAGCGGCCTGCCGGTGAAACGTTTTTTTAACACCAGCGGGCTTTTATATAAGGAAATGAACTTAAAAGACAGACTCCCGCAAATGAGCGAGGATGAGCAGTTAAAGCTTTTGGCCAGTGACGGCATGTTGGTCAAACGGCCGCTCCTGATTGGCGGAGATTGGGTTTTGGTGGGCTTTAAGGAAACGGAATGGAGCGAAAAATTAGGATGAGGATAAGGGAAAAAACCGGCTGCTGCTTCCGGCCGGGGAGGGCGGCTCTGGTTTTGCTGGCCGGGCTGTGGCTGCTGACGGCTTGCGCACAGCCGGCAAAACCAGAACCCCAAAAATATCAGGAACAGTTTTTTGATTTATTTGATACCGTTACCCAAATCAGCGGCTATGCGGCCAGTGAGCAGGAGTTCCGGGAAAATTTGGCCTATATTCGAGCCAGATTGGAATATTACGCCAAAATTTATGATATCTATCAGGAATCCGCCTATATTGATACATTATGGACAGTCAATCAAGCGGCCGGTCAAGAGCCTTTGCTGGTGGAACCGGCTATTTTTGACCTGTTGAAGTTTGGCAAGGAAATGTATGAGCAGAGCGGCGGCGCGGTCAATATTGCTTTTGGCAGTGTGCTGCGGATTTGGCATGAGTTCCGACAGGCGGGCATGGAAAACCCGGAGCAGGCAAAGCTCCCGGATATGGCAAAGCTTCGGGCGGCAGCAGCACATACCAATATTGATGATTTGATTTTGGATGAAGAGGCGGGAACTGTTTTTCTGCGCGATCCGGAGATGAGCATAGATGTCGGCGCTTTGGCCAAGGGCTATGCCGTCGAGCGGGTGGCGAAGGAGATGAGAGCAGCCGGAATGACGGCTTTTTTGTTAAATGTCGGCGGCAATGTCCGGGCGGTCGGTGCCAAACCGAATGGTGAGCCGTGGCATATTGGTATCCAAAACCCGGATACCTCCTCACCGGACTCATATATAGAGGAAGTTTGGCTGAAAACCGAAAGTCTGGTTACCAGCGGTAATTATCAGCGTTTTTATGAGGTGCAGGGCAAGCGCTATCATCATATTATTGACGAGGATACGCTGCTGCCGGCCGATTATTTTCAGTCGGTGTCAATTTTATGCGCCGATTCCGGCAAGGCGGACGCTTACTCCACCGCCGCTTTTAACATGCCGCCGGAGGAAAGCCGCCGTTTTATTGAGAGCCTTGCCGGGGTAGAGGCGATGTGGGTGTTAAGTAATGGCGAAATTATGTATTCGTCAGGCTTTGCGGAGTATTTGCCAAAGGAATAAAAAATATTGACTTTTGTCTTTTCCTATGCTACGATAATAGACGTTTGAGGGCGCGGTTTCAGAGCGGAATGTTCCTTTTTCTGGTGAGCCGCGGCATACCGGTATCCCAAGTTCGGATATGTCCTCGTCAGACTTATATAGAGGAAGTTTGCCGCAGCAGCCGAAATAGTTTGAAGTTTCGCCGCGTCACCTCGCGTTCATAAATGTTCTCGTAGCTCAGCTGGATAGAGCGACCGCCTCCTAAGAAAGTGTTGAAACATACACCCCGGAGGAAAAGGAAAACGGTAACAAGTAAAATTAAATATAGATTTTCTAAATGTCGCTATAGCTCAGCTGGATAGAGCGACCGCCTCCTAAGCGGTAGGTCGGAGGTTCAAATCCTCTTAGCGACGCCAAAAACTCCGCCGAAAACGTTGATTTTTCAAGGTTTTCGGCGTTTTCTTGTGTGCCTTGCGGCGCACGTTTCTAAAAGGTGAAAGTCCCTAATCCGCCCTAGTAGTGGGAAGGATATAGCCGAAGACAAGGGTGTCCATCGTGAGGTGGAGTCTGAAGGAAGTCGGATGGCAAATCTCCGGTCTGACGAATAGAAATCACATCAGGCTATGGCTAAGGATAAGGTTGCATGACAAACTGAAGTCCAATAACTACTCGGAATTAGCTATGGTAAATGTGGCAGATAGGTGGAGAGAAAGAAACGTGTGGTACCGAGGGAGGTCTTGTCAGTGGTGGAAACAGAGTAAGAAGCCATAGTAACAACGAATGGCAAGAAGTCAGCAAAAGTCATAGTACCATTATGGTTGCAAACAGAATGGGAAGGACTGAACTTTAGGAGGTGTTAGTAAGTGAATGTAACCAATGATGGAGTTAAGGACAGACAACTTCATATAGAGGACTATCTGCAAATGGTATCTGCGGAACAGAAAGAGTATGCAGAAGTGTCCGATCATCAGAGGATTACTGAAAGAAGCGACACCATCACAGATTTTCAGACGGAAACTCCGTGAACTCGGCTATCCGACATTCACAGAGTACTATATGAAAATATGTGAAAACTAAAGAACCGCCGTGTACCGAACGGTACGCACGGTGGTGTGGGAGGTCGGTAGATAAAATAATTATCTACCTCCTACCCGATTTACCACATCTATGATCACTATGAACAGCTGGACGAACAGACGGAAGTATTTGACGAGATTGCAGAAGTGGTGGCACAGGCTCCCGATGAGGAACCGGTTCCTGCTGATGTTCCCGTTAGCGAAGGCCAAGATGTCCTGTCCAAATACAAGGAGCTGTATTTGCAAAATGAAGATATGGTGGGCTGGATTTCCATTTCCGGCACATCCATTAACTACCCTGTTATGCAGACAAAGGATGAACCGAATTATTATCTCAAACACAACTTTGAGAAGCAGTACAGTGATTTAGGTACTCCGTATATTCAGGAAAACTGTGATCTGCTTACCAGTGACAATCTCATCATTTACGGGCATCACATCAGCGGCAACCGCATGTTTGGAGCTTTGGAGGATTATAAATCCAAGAGCTTTTATGAGGAACACAAAACCATTCAGTTTGACACTCTGACAGAGCAGGCAGCGTATGAGATCGTTGCTGTATTTAAGACGGTTGCTTACAGCTCCAGCGGCTACCGCTATTATGATTTTGTGAATGCGGAGAATGAGGAAGAATTTGATGCCTATATCGAAACGTGTAAAGAGCTTGCCCTGTATGATACGGGTGTTACCGCAGACTATGGTGACAGGCTGATTACCCTTTCTACCTGTGAGTATTCGGCCACAAATGGAAGGCTTGTTGTGGTAGCAAAAAAGGCTGCATGAGGAAAGTACAGCTTCTAAGAAAGGAGGGCTTCTATGGCAGATATTAAAACCAGGGATGCAGTCAAAGGCACGATTAAGACCATAGATAAAGCCGCCGTTGCTTCAGAGCGTATGAAAGCTGCCTATGCAAAGACAAAGGAGAAAGCGGAAGAAGGATATTACGCCAATGAAGGCTCTGCTACGGAATATGCTGCGGATAAAATCGCCCATGCTTCTGACCGGGTAAAAGATGAGGGTATCCACCAGTTCAATAAGCAAGGGCAAAAAGGCGTTAAGACTACCAAAGAAACTGTCGTTAAGGCAAAGGACAAAATGGCTGATTTTAAGCAGAAGCGGGCTGCCAAAGCTGCTGAGCAGAGGTCAGCAAGGAATGTGTCTGGACAGAACGGCTTGCAGATCCATTGTGGAACTGCAGGCCGTTCTCCTGTTTCGGATACTTCTGTCCAGACCATAAAAACATCAACAGATACCAAAAGAACAATTAAGCAGTCTGCCAGAAGCGCAGGAAAAACCGTTAAGACAGCGGCAAAAGGCTCTGTAAAAATAACCGAAAGAAGCGTAAAAACAGCACAGGTGACTTCTAAAGCGGCCATAAAGACCACACAGCAGGCTACCAAAACCGCGCAGGCAGCGGCAAAGGCTTCTGCCAAAACTGCACAGAAAGCAGCGCAGGCGGCAAGAGTCTCCGCAAAGGCATCTGCAGCGGCGGCTAAAACAACCGTGAAAGCTACCATAGCGGCTGTCAAAGCAATCATTGCAGGAACAAAAGCATTGATAGCAGCGATTGTTGCAGGCGGCTGGATTGCAATAGTGATCATTTTGATCGTGGTATTGCTTGGGTGCGCAATCTCTCTGTTTGGCGGCGGCAGTGAAAGTAATTCCTATACCCCTGTCAGTGCAGAAGTAGAAGCCTACGATCCGCTGATCCAGGAATATGCAAGGCAGCATGGGATTCCTGAATATGTGGAACTTATCAAGGCTGTCATGATGCAGGAGTCTGGGGGACAGGGAAACGACCCCATGCAGGCGTCGGAATGTGGGTATAATACACAGTACCCAAATACACCGAATGGCATTACAGACCCGGAATATTCCATCAATGTTGGTATCCAGAATTTAGCGGCCTGTCTGAATGCCGCAGAAGTAGAAAACCCCGTGGACATGGATCGGATTAAACTCGCCCTGCAGGGATATAACTTTGGAAATGGCTATATTTCATGGGCGCAGACCAATTACGGCGGCTACACTTATGCCAATGCGGTAGAGTTTTCTACCATACAGGCAGAGCGATTGGGATGGGCCAGCTATGGGGATACCCAATATGTTTCTCATGTGCTGCGCTATTATCCATTTGGACGGGCATTTACCGGCGGTGGTAATCAGGTAATCGTGGAAGTTGCCCTGACGCAGCTTGGCAATGAGGGCGGACAGCCCTACTGGTCATGGTATGGTTTCAGCAGTCGGGAAGAATGGTGCGCCTGCTTTGTTTCATGGTGTGCAGAACAATGCGGCTATATCGAAGGTGGATTTATCCCGAAATTTGCAGGATGTGTCAGCGGCGCAAACTGGTTTAAAGAACGGAACCAATGGCAGGACAGAAATTATGAGCCTACTGCGGGAGATATTATTTTCTTCGATTGGGAAGGCGATGGTTCAACCGACCATGTAGGTATTGTAGAGAAATGCGAAAACGGAGTTGTCTACACCGTAGAAGGAAATTCCGGCGATGTGGTAAAACAAAGACAATATACCGTTGGAAGCAGCTTTATCTATGGATACGGTGTTCCAGCCTATTAAAAATCAGCAAAAGAAAACCAGAGGATTTTATTCCTCTGGCTCTTTTGCCATACATAACCCGTTCACAGTTGCTTCTATGACGGACAGTTCTCTATCATTGAGTTTGTCGAGTTGTGCGTCTAGGCGTCTGCGGGCGGAACTTTTCTTAACTTCTTTTTCAGGAAATATGTATTCATCAACAGACACATCGAACATGGTAATCAGCTGAATAAACAGCTCAATACTGGGATGTTGTCCCTCGTTCTCAATGGACTGAATGTGTCGTGGAGCATAGCCAATAATCCCGGCAAGCTGCTCCCTGGTCATTCCTCTGGCTTCACGGGCTTTTTTGATCGCCTGTCCAATGGGCATAAAATCAAAGTCAAAATCGTTGTTTCTTTCGTCCATAAGCTCACCACCTTGTAGCAATATAATGTTACGTTTCTATTGTACAGAGGTCAGAGTTCTTATGAAACGATGTGAAATTTCTGGTAATAAGAGATTTTATATCTTATATATAGAGATAAAATTTCAGATTCTCGATGCTCTTTTTCATAAAATAAAGGGATTCCACTTCCAAACAAAATCTCTCGTGCTTTTTCGCCTTTTGATTTTAGCCACCTAATAGAAGTTTGATGCTTAATTTACAATATCTTTAAATAAGTTGTTTGTAAAACAGAAAGTTTATGCTTGATTGTTGTATAGTGAACCAAGTGTTAGATGGTGCCCTTAGTTATGGGCAGCAAACCGGTTGGGCTGAGTGAGCTGGTGAACACACGGAAAGCACCTACAGAGTTTTTTAATCTGCCATATTGTTTTTTGTTAGGTATTGTAATAACAATTTGAACTGCCCTATTGACAGCGAAAGTACTTCATGGTATATTGATACCGGTGGAATTGATACCAGTAGAATTAACTTGTGGAGGTGATGTAATGGCAAAGCGCATAGAAGGTGTAACAGAGAAACTGTTGGAGTGTGCAAAAGAAGAATTTTTAGCCAACGGTTATGAAAATACTTCTCTGCGCATCATTGCGGAAAAGGCCGGATATACCAAAGGTGTCATCTACATCCGTTACCCCGACAAAGAAAGCCTGTATCGTGCTTTAGTAGAACCTGTGGCAGATGGTCTTTGCAATTATTTAAAAAATGCTTTGGAAGGCTTCAAAGCTCTGCCGGGCGAAGTGCAGAAAGCGAATGAAAGGTCGTATGCAGACGAAGGATTTCAAAAGTTTTTCGGGTATATCTATGAAAATTTTGATATATTCAAAATCCTTTTGATGAGTGGGGAAACGAAAGTCTATCAGGAATTTTTACACAGACTTGTTGAAATTGATACAGATTGTACCACGAAATTTATTGAGCAAACGAATAACGATGCTTTTTCTTCTGGAAGATTAACACCAGAATTAGCACACATCTTATCATACGCCTTTTACTCAGGTTTATTTGAAATCGTGATCCATAACATGCCGCAGGAACGGGCATCTGAGCATATCGGCAAGTTAAGAAAATTTTACAACACTGGTTGGAAAACGATTTTTGAGGGTGATGAAGCAGAGCAAGTGAATGGAGAAAGGGGGAGTGTTTCTTGACTGACACTGAAACTTGGGTAGACACCGATGGATGGGTTTATTGCCCTGCTTGCGGAGCAAAGACTCGTACAAAAATCCACCCGGATACCGAGGCGCACCGATGGCCGTTATATTGCCGGAAGTGCAACCGGGAAAGCATTGTAGATATTAAAAATATGGTCATTCAATTATCATCCGAGCCAGACGCAGCGACGCCGAGCCGATAATTTGATGGAACGTAATTCCTCAAATTATCGGCTTTTCTTTTTTGCAAAATGGTTAGCTAAATCTAACCATGGTGAGAACAAGGAGGTTTATTATGGACAAAAGGAAATTAGAAAATCCGTTATCCCGGTTAATGGGATTGGCGGGGAAACAAAAGAAAAAATATGCACTATCAATCGTTCTGGCAATCTTGGGTGTTGCGGCTGGAATTATTCCTTATTTTGCTGTTGCAAGAATGCTGATCGCACTGATCGGCGGCACAAAAGAGATTTCATTCTTTGCCGCATACTGCCTGATGGCGGCAGCTGGATATTTGCTGAAAGTGCTGTTTTCCATTTGGTCAACATCCGTATCGCATACCGCCACCTTTGAGGTTTTGAAAGAAATTCGCAAAAAACTGCTTTCAAAACTCTCCCGCCTACCTATGGGTGTGATTTTAGACACCCCTTCCGGGCGGCTGAAGGATACCATTGTTGACCGTGTCGAGGGATTGGAAACAACATTGGCTCATATGATACCGGAAATATCGGCGAATATGTTGATTCCCGTTATCCTGCTGATTTATGTTTTTGTTTTGGACTGGCGGATGGCTTTAGTTATTCTGATTACTCTACCCCTGGGAATGTGTTTTGTAATGATTATGTTTCGCACCTATCCGGCAAAGTATGAGGGTTCCGTTCAAGCAAGCCAGCAGATGAATAATGCCGTTGTAGAGTATGTAAACGGTATTGAGGTGATAAAAGCATTCAGTCAAAGCGCAAAATCATATCAAAAATATACAGATGCAGTAAATTATGATGCGTCTTATTTCTATAACTGGATGAAAAGCTGCCAGTGGCCCATGTCTGCTTATACTGCCATTTGTCCTGCAACACTTTTAACCGTACTGCCCATTGGGTTCCTATTTTATGCGGGTGGCAGTCTTGCTATGACGGATTTTATTACAGTTATTATTATTTCTTTAGGAATCATCGGCCCTATCCTCGCCGCCAGCAATTATATGGACAGTATCGCCGCAATGGGAACGGTAGTCGGCGAGGTCTGCGGAATTTTGGATAAGGAAGAACTGGTTCGCCCGATGGAAGAAGTCGAGTTGAAGGATTTGACCATTGAAATGAATCAGGTGACATTTTCCTATCATGCGGATAAGAAAGAGATTTTGCATGGAATTACGCTGAAAATCAGACCCGGAACTGTGACCGCATTGGTTGGACCGTCTGGTAGCGGAAAAAGCACCATTGCAAAGCTGATTGCAGGATTTTGGGATGTGGGCGGAGGCGAGATCACGCTTGGCGGCTGCGACCTGAAAAAAATACCGCAGAACCAGCTTGCAGATCATATTGCCTATGTATCACAGGACAATTATCTGTTTGATGATACGGTGCGGGAAAATATACGCATGGGACGGAAAGGCGCTACGGATGCCGAAGTAGAACAGGCCGCAAGAGATGCGGGCTGCGATGAATTTATTCGGGAACTGGAACAGGGATATGACACTCGTGTCGGCAGCGCCGGTGGTCATTTATCTGGCGGTGAACGCCAGCGAATTGCCATTGCCCGCGCTATGCTGAAAAATGCTCCTATCGTAATTTTAGATGAGGCCACCGCATATCTTGACCCGGAAAATGAGGCTGTTTTACAGACGGCCATTGGAAAGCTGGTTTCTGGAAAAACCTTGATCGTAATCGCACACCGGCTCTCCACCATTACCGATTCCGATCAGATTGTTGTTGTAAAAGAGGGCAGAATTGAAGATATAGGAACGCATGATGAATTGCTGCACAGGTCTCCTTTGTATCAGGAGATGTGGAACGCGCATATTGGAGCAAAGGACGGTGATTAAGAATGATTGGCGTATTTAAGAAGATTTGGAGCTTTGCTGGTTCTGAACAAAAGAATATCCGCAATTCGATTATTTGGGGATTTATCAATGCAGTTTTTTATGCGGCTCAACTTGGCGCACTTTTCATGATTCTGGATGCACTGGTAACAGGAAATACAGATAACTCTGCTTCGTTGGCTGCATTTGGGATTATGGTATTAAGCATTGCCGGTAGAATCGTGACACAGTACATATCGCAGCTTCAGCGTACCCACGCCGGATATTTTATGGTTGCTGATAAACGTGTGCAGATTGGTGATAAATTGAAAGTGGTTCCTATGGGCTATTTCAACCAAAACAGTTTGGGCAATATCACGGCAATCGCCACCACGATTTTGAGTGATGTAGAAAGTGCCGCACCTGTTGTTTTGGTTACTTCTCTTGGTGGTTTTCTGACCTCGTTTGTTTTCTGCCTTGCGATTCTCATTTTTGACTGGCGTATCGGTATGATCGTGTTTGTGGGGATTATCCTGTTCCTTGTCGTGGTCTCTCTCATGGAGAAGAAATCCAGATCAGACGTGCCGAAGAGACAGGCAGCACAGGCCATGCTTGTGGAAACGGTTCTGGAGACGATTCAGGGAATGAGCGTTGTAAAAGCCTTCAACCTTGATTTTAACAAAGGGAAAAAGGTTGACAATGCCATTGATGAAAGCTTCCGTAAAAACATGGTACTGGAAAAAGCGATGAATCCATATGTAGCAATCCAACAGGTAATTCTGTATCTGTTCAGCGTGCTGGTCATATTTGCTTCGGTCTGCTTTTATCTGGATGGCAGTATGTCGCTGGTATACTGTTTGATGATGATGGTTGCGTCCTTTATGGTATATGAACAACTTAAAATCGCAGGCAGCAGCATGGCAAATCTGCGTATTACAGAAAATTCCATCAACCGGGCAAACGAGATTGATGATGTTCCGGTTATGGATGAAAAAGGACGTACCATTACACCGGATTCCCACAACATTCAGTTTCATGACGTAACATTCTCTTATGAGAAACGGCCTGTTCTAAAATCGGTTTCTCTGACAATCCCGGATAAGAGTTTGACTGCGATTGTCGGGCCTTCCGGTTCCGGCAAGACGACCCTTTGCAATCTGATTGCCCGCTTTTGGGATGTAAACAGCGGCGGCATCTCCATCGGCGGACAGGATGTGAAGGAATATACCTTTGACAGTCTGCTGAGAAACATCAGTATGGTATTCCAGAATGTCTATCTCTTTGATGATACGATTGAGAATAATATTAAGTTTGGAAAACCGGAAGCCACCCATGAGGAGGTTATTGAAGCCGCAAAGAAGGCTTGCTGTGATGATTTCATTTCAACTCTGCCGGATGGTTATAACACCGTAATCGGCGAAGGCGGCGCTTCCCTTTCCGGCGGTGAAAAGCAAAGGATTTCCATTGCCAGAGCCATGTTAAAGGACGCCCCCATTGTTATCTTTGATGAGGCAACGGCGAACGTTGACCCGGAAAACGAAGACCGTTTGCAGGCGGCGATTGAAGCTCTTACCAAAGATAAAACGGTCATTATGATTGCCCATCGACTGAAAACGGTTCGGAACGCGGATCAGATCGTTGTACTGAATAAAGGAAAGATTGTCCAGCAGGGTACGCACGAGCAGCTCATGGAACAAGGCGGAATCTATTCCGATTTCATTGGCCGACGCAAACAGGCAATCGGATGGAAAATATAATTAACAATAGAAAGGACAACGAAAATGGAAAAGAAACGAATTGGAGTTAAGGATCTTGTCAATATCGGTATTTTTGCAGTACTTTATTTCATCGCATTTTTTATTGCCGGGATTACTGGATTTATACCGGTCATGACGGTATTTTATTCGGTGGTGCTTGCCGTCCTCGGAGGAATCCCCTGCATCCTGTTTTTTACTAAGACAGATAAATTCGGAATGGTCACGATTCTTTGTCTGCTTATGGGAATTGCGACTTTCGTGATGGGATATGGGCCTTACGCCATTGGCACGAGCCTGATCTGCGGGCTTGCCGCTGATTTTATCCTGAGAGTCGGGCAATACAAAAGCTGGAAACATATGCTGATTGCTTATTGCGTGTTCAGCGAGTGGGTCATTGGTTCCCAGGTTATCATGTTCCTTTATAAAGATGCTTATCTGGAAAGCTACCGCGCCAGTCAGGGGGACGCCTATGTGGAGGCCGTGTCTGCCGTAGTGAAAAGCTATATGATTCCCGTTGACATTGTGTGTGTGATTGTGGGCGCAATCGTAGGCGCGTATATTGGCCGCGCTATCTTAAAAAAGCATTTCAAGCGTGCGGGGATCATATGATGGCAAACAAAGTGGGAAAATACAGTCAACTATCCGTTGTTTCCTTCGACCCAAGGACAAAGCTCTATGCTCTGCTGATTTTCAATATTGTCATGTTGACATCGCTGACGGAAGGTGTTTCCGTCTACTTAAAACCATTTCTGGCCATTCTTGCGTTCTTGTTTCTACTGAACGCAAGAATGACGAAAACAGCGGTTATTTACCTTGTGTTATATGTGGTTTCGTGGAATGCGGAATTTTTCTTACAGTATATATCCGGCATGAGCCTCGGCGGGTTCCTGATTCGATTTTTCAGTCACATGATTACCCGAATTGTCCCCGGATTTATGTTTGCGTATTATATGCTCAGAACAACACGGGTAAGCGAATTTATTGCGGCTATGAAACGAATGCACATCAGTCAGAAATTGATCATTCCCGTCTCCGTCATGTTTCGCTTTTTCCCAACCGTAGGAGATGAATATGCTTCCATTCAAGACGCTATGCGGCTTCGGGGAATTGGAATTCGAAAAGGCCCTATTGCGATGGCAGAATATCGCCTTGTGCCATTGATCGTTTCTTTGGTAAAAATCGGTGATGAATTGTCTGCCGCTGCTGTTACGAGAGGTCTTGGCCGTCAGAATGAGCGAAGCAATTACTGTACAATTGGATTCAAGGCATGTGATATATGCTTACTACTTTTAATGACAGGCGTATTTCTTGTCTATCTTATCTGTTAGGGAGGTCTGCTATGATTAAATTTCAGAATGTATCGTTTGGCTATAAAGACAGCGCACAGAAAAACAGCCTGCGGCAGATTAGTTTTCATGTTCCCAAAGGTCAGGTAGTCCTTTTGTGCGGAAAATCTGGTTGCGGAAAAACAACGATCACACGGTTAATCAATGGCCTGATTCCCTATTACTATGACGGGACTTTAGAAGGAGAAGTGCTTGTCGCAGGAAAAAAGGTTTCCAAACAGCCTGTTTGCGAAACGGCAAAGCTGGTAGGATCGGTATTTCAAAATCCGCGCTCTCAGTTTTTTAATGTGGATTCTACCAGTGAGACCGTATTTGGCTGCGAGAATATGGGCTGGCCTGTTCCCGATATTAAAAAGCGTTTGGAACAAATATCTCATGATTTTGACCTTGATAATTTGCTGGAACGGAATTTGTTTCACCTCTCCGGCGGTGAAAAGCAAAAAATCGCCTGTGCTTCTGTTACAATGCCCGACCCCGATGTGATGGTCTTAGACGAGCCTGCCTCAAATCTGGACTGCCGTTCTATACAGATACTTGCGGATATTATCGCTGTGTGGAAGAACAATGGAAAAACTGTAATCATTGCGGAACATCGCTTGAATTATCTGAAAGCGGTTGCTGATAGGGTGATCTATATGGAGGATGGGCAAATTGTGGAGGATGTTCCCGCAAAGCAGTTTTGGAACCTTCCGGTAGAGGTAATTAAGCAGAGAGGACTTCGTTCCATTGTGCCAGTAACATTCGAGAGAGTGCCACCCATGTGTCATGGAAACGGCATATTGGAAATGAAAAACTTTCATTTTTCCTATAATGGCGTACTGGATTTGGATATACCGTCTTTATCTATTCCTGCGGGGGCTGTTGTCGGCATTATCGGTAACAATGGTACCGGGAAAACAACTTTTGCCCGGTGCCTTTGCGGATTGGAGAGGAAAGCTACCGGTGAGATTAGTATAGAAGGTGAAGTATTAAACCGCAAAAAGAGATTGAAAAACAGTTACCTTGTCATGCAGGATGTGAACCACCAGCTTTTTACAGAGAGTGTGGAAGAAGAAGTCTTGATTGGTATGCCGGGAAGTGAGGAAAAAAATCGACCAGAAGCTGAAAACATCTTAAAAAGTATGGATTTACTTCCCCTAAAGGAGTTGCATCCGCTTTC
The DNA here is from genome assembly GCA_002999035.1 of Lachnospiraceae bacterium oral taxon 500. Classification (NCBI taxonomy): domain Bacteria; kingdom Bacillati; phylum Bacillota; class Clostridia; order Lachnospirales; family Lachnospiraceae; species Lachnospiraceae bacterium oral taxon 500. The sequence goes on along the minus strand of CP027241.1, from coordinate 649,399 downwards.
TCTCTCCGGCGGCCAAAAACAGCGTGTTGCTGTGGCAAGCGCATTGTCGTCGAGAAAGAAAATATTAGTATTTGATGAACCGACAAGTGGACTTGACTATCACCACATGATTGAAGTGGCGGAAAATATCCGCCAACTTTCTGCGATGGGTAAGACGCTGTTCATCATCACACATGATCCAGAACTGATTGCCGAGTGCTGCAATTTCTTTATTTTCATGGAGATGGGGAGGATTAAATGGAGCGGCGGATGGTCTGCTGATAACCGACAACGCTTGCGGGATTTCTTCTCCGTAATTCAAGAAATGTAGGAAATCGAGTTCAAAGAAAGGGGGCACACCAAGATTTTCTCTTTAATTGTCCGTGAAGCGATTACGGAAATACAAAAAAGGCAGGAACAAGAGCAAAAAGAGTTTATGAAGTCAGCAATAACTCCGTCAGGGGAGGACTATCTGGAAGCCATCCTTGTTCTCCAAAAGAAACTCGGCATGGTGCGCTCCGTGGATGTTGCCCGGCACATGGGAGTGTCAAAACCGAGTGTTTGTGTGGCGGTCAACACCCTGAAAGACGGCGGCTTTATCACAATGGATGAAGATCACCTTCTCCATTTGACCGATGTGGGCCGCGAGGTTGCCGAAAAGATTTATGAACGTCATTGCTTCTTTACAGAACAGCTTATCGCAGCAGGTGTTGATCCAGAAACTGCAGAGGTCGATGCCTGCCGTATAGAACATGTAATCAGTAATGAAAGCTTTGAACGGTTGAAAAAGGCCGCCTTTAGAAATCAGGAAAGCGAGATTTCTGCCCGGTCAAAAGAGATAAAGGATAAGCCCACCGAATAAAAAAACGGTGTTTCGGTGGGCGGCTTCATCATGCCTTATTACACATCTTCCCTCTGAACCCGTTTTGGGTTTGGAGGGATTTTTTATGTGCTGGTCTGCTTCAGCCGCCCCGCTGCTTATCCACAGCAGCAACTACCTACATAATTTCATACAGGAATGAGGATAGCCTGTCAAAAAAATCTTCTGCTGTTGGTGGCACTCTCACGCCCCTAATGTAGAAGTTTTATATCTACAACGTAGTTCTTATTTTTCTCACTGCCGCAAAGGTTTAACAGCCTTTGCGGTTTTTTGTTTGTCGATATTTGTCGGGAAAAAGGACAAGCCTTCTTCCGGTATTGGCTGCCGTTCTCCACCCTTTCCAATCTGAATGTTCAAACAAATCAGATTGGAGGTAAGGAAAATGGCATATAACCATGGAAAAGCAGAGCGCAAATGGAAGCTCTGGAAAGAGAAAGAGGAAAAGATTTTAAGAGACAGCGGTGTTTCTGAAGATATAATTGAAGCAATCCGTCTTTATGACCGTCAGGCATTTAATTCAGACAGACGATATTATGAACGTGTGCAGGAAACAGGTACATACCTTGATACTGTTGCAGCATCCACAGATCAGGCAGAACCGAAAACAGTACAGGATTTTTTGGATCATATTGAAAATCAGGAATTGTATCATGTACTGATCACAGTGGACAGGCTTACCCTGCAGATCGTTCTGATGAAGATCCAGGGGTATAGCACTCATGAAATTGCCAGGTATCTGAAGATTACCGAAAAGGCGGTTTACAGACGCATGGACAGGCTGAAAGAAAAAATAAAAAAATATTTTAATATGAGGGGAAATTGATAGTTTCCCATTGGCGACAGGGTGAGAGGACGAAATCCTCCACCCTGTTTTCCTTGTGTGCCTTGCGGCGCACGTTTCTAAAAGGTGAAAGTCCCTAATCCGCCCTAGTAGTGGGAAGGATATAGCCGAAGACAAGGGTGTCCATCGTGAGGTGGAGTCTGAAGGAAGTCGGATGGCAAATCTCCGGTCTGACGAATAGAAATCACATCAGGCTATGGCTAAGGATAAGGTTGCATGACAAACTGAAGTCCAATAACTACTCGGAATTAGCTATGGTAAATGTGGCAGATAGGTGGAGAGAAAGAAACGTGTGGTACCGAGGGAGGTCTTGTCAGTGGTGGAAACAGAGTAAGAAGCCATAGTAACAACGAATGGCAAGAAGTCAGCAAAAGTCATAGTACCATTATGGTTGCAAACAGAATGGGAAGGACTGAACTTTAGGAGGTGTTAGTAAGTGAATGTAACCAATGATGGAGTTAAGGACAGACAACTTCATATAGAGGACTATCTGCAAATGGTATCTGCGGAACAGAAAGAGTATGCAGAAGTGTCCGATCATCAGAGGATTACTGAAAGAAGCGACACCATCACAGATTTTCAGACGGAAACTCCGTGAACTCGGCTATCCGACATTCACAGAGTACTATATGAAAATATGTGAAAACTAAAGAACCGCCGTGTACCGAACGGTACGCACGGTGGTGTGGGAGGTCGGTAGATAAAATAATTATCTACCTCCTACCCGATTGTGTGGCGAAAACAGGATTGTTCCTTGACAACCAAATAGTCATTCGCCAAATACTTCCTCTTTGTGATTGTGATGAGCATAAGCGTGCGGAGCAGTACGCCAAGACCTGCCGACAAGCAAATAGCGATGAAAGGTGGTGAGCGAGCCTATACTGACTCCAAATATCGGGTAGCCCCCGGTTTCGCCATAACCCACAAAGAGCATAATGGTACTCCCGTCCAGTCACAGTCCGAGCGGTATCCAATCCGCCGCAGGCAATGAGGGCGGCTCTGGCAGACCGTCAGTTGGGGTGAAACTCCCGTGGAGTCAGTTCGCTGCTGACCGTTTGGCGACTTCCCTGCGCTTTTGCGCATTTGCATTTCGGGGTGTCGAGGACAAATAGAAATGCCATGACCATAAAGCCAGACACAAGGTTATTACTGAGAACAGAGCTTTGTTTTATATGCTCCCGACCTCGAAAAGCCTTTTGCCTGGCTTATTACATAGACAGAAACCGTATGTCAAATATAGATTGGAGGGCATTCAAATGAAAAGAACTGTCAGGCGTGGAGATATTTACTACGCAAAACTTGATCCGCATATCGGCTCTGAACAGGGCGGCACAAGACCTGTCCTCATTCTTTCCAATGATACAGGAAACAGGTTCAGCCCTACGGTCATTGTTGCTGCCATTACGAGCCGAGTACGAAAGAAAACGAAGCTGCCGACACATTACTATTTGGAAGATGTTGACGGGCTTCCCGAAAATTCAATTATTCTCTTTGAACAGGTGCGCACGATTGACAAAAGCCGTCTCAAAGAGAAGGTAACACAGCTTGATAAACAATCTATGGAAAAGATTGTTTTACCCCTATTCATCAGCATGGGCGCAGAAAAAGAGCTGAAAGCAGAAAGGAGGATTTCTCATGTTTGAGGATAGAATTGCAGCATTAAATAAGGATACAGAAGCTATGCCGAGTATTCCATATGAGAAAAGAATTTATACAGTAGATGAGATCCAGGACATTTTAGGCATCGGCAGGAATTCTGCCTATAATCTTGTGAAATCCGGCGTATTCCACAGTGTCCGTATCGGCGGCAATATCCGTATTTCAAAAAAGAGCTTTGACGAGTGGCTTGATAAACAGATGGATACTTGTCAAGTGTGAAAAATCCCTTGAACTATCGAATTTGCACATTTCACTTTTTCTTCGGTTTTCCCTACTATATAGCCAAGCAGAGATGCTTGGCTATATAGCATACCCTAACGGCTGACGAGCCGAAAAAAATGAATCGGAGGAAAACACAATGAAAAAGAAAAGCATGTCCGTGCGAGAAATGCGTCGGCTTCTTGGGCTTGGCAAGACGGAATCATACTGGCTCGTGAAAAAGAACTATTTTGATACGGTCATCATAGGCGGTAAGATGCGTGTGATGATCGAGAGCTTTGAAAACTGGTACGCTAACCAGCTTCATTATAAGAAAATAATTGGTGAAGCACCGGGAAAGAATTGGAAATCCATCACAATGTCAATTCAGGAAACTGCCCGCTTACTTGGGATTGCTGAAGGAACCCTATATGACTTGATGAAGAAGAAACCCTTCAAAACGGTAAAGGTTGGCATGTATACCCGTATTTACATAGATAGCTTTGAAGATTGGTACAATTCGCAATCTCACTATAAGAAAGTTATCAAAAATGAGGAGGTGGCAGCATGTTTGAAGATCGCATCGCTGAATTAAATGGAGTTTCAAAAACTGCTCCGAATAAGAAAAGCTATACTGTTGCAGAAATTCGGCAGATTCTTGGAATAAGCCGCCCCACTGCATATAAGCTGATAAATCAGAATGTGTTTCAGAGTGTTCGATTGAATCGTGGCATCAGAATCGTAAAAAGCAGTTTTGATGCATGGCTCGAAACAAGAGAATAAGGAGGTGTTTTACATGGCATCTATTGTTAAGAGAAAAAACCGCTATTCTGTGGTTTACAGCTATACGGATGAAAACGGCGTAAAGAGGCAAAAGTGGGAAACATTTGCTACTAATGCCGAAGCCAAAAAGCGCAAAGTGCAGGTTGAATTTGAACAGGAGACAGGTACTTTTATTGCCCCTTCCGCTAAGACGGTCAGTGATCTTCTGGAAGAATACATGTCTATTTATGGTGTGAATACCTGGGCATTATCGACCTATGAAGCAAGGCGAAGCCTGATCTTCAATTATATTACTCCGCTGATTGGAGATATTAAACTGGAAGATCTGACACCGAGAACGATGGACAAATTCTATCAGAGCTTATTATCGGTCAAGGCAAAGGTGGTAAATAACCGCAGGCCGAACAATGAATATCTCACGGCTCATACGGTCAGAGAGATTCATAAGTTGCTCCGCAATGCCTTTAATCAGGCAGTAAAATGGGAACTGATGTCAAGGAATCCTGTTCTTAATGCTACCCTTCCAAAAGAAGAACATAAAGAGCGTGCAATCTGGACAGCAGAAACACTGTTCAAAGCATTGGAAGTTTGTGACAATGACAATCTGGCATTGGCACTGAATCTTGCTTTTTCCTGCTCATTGCGAATGGGTGAGCTTCTCGGACTGACCTGGGACTGTGTCGACATTTCAGAGGACAGCATAAAAAATGGATGTGCCTACATCTTTGTCAACAAAGAGCTTCAGCGTGTTAATCGCAATGCGTTGGAACAGTTGGGTGAAAAAGGAGTTGTCTTTAAATTCCCGCCTGCGCTGGCAAGTACACACACAGCGCTGGTGCTGAAAGAGCCGAAAACAAAAACCAGTATCCGAAAGATATTTCTTCCGAAAACAGTTGCGGAAATGCTTGTTGATCGACGCGAGGAAATTGAAAACTACAAGGCACTGTTTGGAGACGAATACTTGGACTTTAATCTCGTATTCGCTTCTTCCTGCGGCAGACCGATTGAAGGACAGGTTATCAATCGAGCTTTAGGAAAGCTGATCAAAGATCACGACTTGCCGCCTGTCGTATTTCACAGTTTCAGACATTCAAGTATCACTTATAAGCTGAAACTCAACGGTGGTGATATGAAATCCGTACAGGGGGATTCCGGCCACGCACAGGTCAAGATGGTAGCCGATGTGTATTCTCATATCATAGACGAGGACAGACGTTTAAATGCGCAACGATTTGAGGAGCAGTTCTACCAGAGCAAATCAACCCCAGCAGTTGAAGAACCGGAGGAAACAACCGAACCTAAAGAAACACAGACTGAACAGGAGCTGCTTCAGAAACTTCTTGCCAATCCAGAAATGGCAGCCCTTTTGAAATCACTGGCGAAAACCATATGACACTGAGGAGCCGTTGCAAATGGATGCGTAGTCATCTATGGAGCAATGGCTCCTTCTGCTATATCGTATTAAGATTGGAGTGATTGATTGAAAGATATTTTTTCGGATATGCAGGTCAAAATGGGATGTCAGGATATATCCGACCTGACCTATCATAAGCGGGCCGTCTGGTTTGAGATGAAACGCCTTTGTCTGTCTGCCTATCCTAAAAAACAGTTAGAAGATTTTTCACGCTATGTATTCGATGTGCCTTATACCGTTATACAGGAAGCGTTGCAAAGAAAAGATATAATGAGTCATAAAAGAAAAGTGTGTGCAGATTGAAGTAATAGATCATAGAGCAAGCATCTGCACCAAAAGAAACACAAGAGGACAATCCAACATGGGTTGTCCTCTTTCTTTCAGTCTATTATTTACATACTGTTCTTGAGAAGTTACAGAGCAGATCAGGAGAGCCGTCCTAACACCAGAAAGGACGCATCCACACAGCAGCGGCTTGTTTTTACTATTTAGTATTTTCCAAACTCCTGCTTTTTTGCTAATCACCTGCAAATTCAAGTGCATAAAACACCTTAAAATCAGCAGAAATACTGAGGTACAGGATAACATCCTGATGCCGTGAAAACCCAGTAAATACGGGGATTATTTAAACTTAGAAGGTAGCTGATTGACCTTTAGGAGTGCCTCTCCTAAGCGGTAGGTCGGGTGTTCAAATCACCTCGGGAACGGCAAAAAAGCTGTAAGCCTTTGTAGACAAAGGTTTGCAGCTTTTTGACGTTTTTCTGGCTGCTGCCTGGATGGAGGCAGAAACTTCTAAAGCTATAAATACGGAGCAAAAAGGCCGGCGCTCAGGGAAGAGCCGTCCGGCTTATTTGTGCGCCCGGCGGCGCACGTTTCTAACGGGTGAAAGTCCCGAATCCGCCCGGCAGTGGGAAGGATATAGCCAAACAGCAAGGGTGTCCATCGCGAGGTGGAATCTGAAGGAAGCGGAAGGCAAACCTCCGGTCTGACGAACAGAAACCACATCAGGCTATGTATGGGGGTAAGATGGCAAAACACATCGAAGCCCAATAACTGTACGGAACCGTACATAGTAAATGTGGCAGATAGATAGAGGGAAAGAAACGCGTGGTACCCGGGGAGGTCTCGTCAGCGGTGAAAACAGAGTATGAAGCCGTAGTAACAACGAATGGCGAGAAGTCAGCAGAAGCCATAGTACCGAGAGGATTGCAAGCGTCTCGGAAAGGGCTGAACTTTAGGAGATGTTAGGAAATGAAAGTAACCAAGGACAAATGTAAGGACAGACAACTTCATAAGGAAGGTCATATCTGCGGAACAGAGAGAGCATGCAGAGGCGTCCGCTTGTTCAAGGATTGCTGAAAACACCGACATCATCACAGACTGGCAGATGACCGGACTGTTGGAAAAGATTTTACAGAGGGATAATCTTAATCGGGCATACAAGCAAGTAAAATCGAAGAAAGGTTCGGGCGGTGTGGACGGAATGGACGTGGATGAACTTCTATCGTACTTGCGAAAACACGGCAAGGAGCTTAACCAACGGATACGAGACGGAAAATACAAACCGAATCCGGTCAGACGGGTAGAAATACCCAAAGAGGAGAAGGGAACGTTTAGGAAGTTGGGAATACCTACAGTGGTTGACAGAGTGTATCAGCAGCCAATCGCACAGGTATTATCCCCGATGTTTGAAAGACAGTTTTCTAAAAACAGTTTCGGCTTTCGCCCGAACAAAGGGGCGCATGACGCACTGAAACAATGCCAAAAGAATGCCAAAAGAATGCCGACGACGGCTATGTCTATGTAGTGGATATGGATTTGGAGAAGTTCTTTGATACAGTATGTCAGAGTAAACTGATCGAGGTCTTATCAAGAACCGTCAAAGATGGAAGAATGATCTCACTCATTCATAAATACATGAATGCCGGAGTAGTGGCAAACGGTCTATTTGAAAGGACAGAAGTCGGCGTTCCGCAAAGTGGACCGGTAAGTCCGCTGCTTTCTAACATAATGCTGAACGAGTTGGACAAGGAGTTGGAGACGAGAGGGCACCGATTCGTGCGATATGCGGATGATTGTATGATCTTCTGTAAGAGCAGGAAAAGTGCCGAACGTACGCTCCGAAATATCCTACCATATATTGAGGATAAACTGTTCCTTAAAGTAAACAGGGAGAAAACTTGTGTGGCTCACATCAGCAAGGTAAAGTATCTGGGATATACGTTTTACAACCGTAAAGGATTTCGATTCCGAGTACATCCAAAATCGGTGAAAAAGAGGAAAAAGAAACTACGGGAGTTAACGGATAGGAACAACGGATGGAGTAATGAAAGCCGCATTTTGAAACTACAACAGTATATAAGAGGCTGGGTGAATTATTTCAAGCTGGCAGATATGAAACGACTGTTGCGGGAAACAGATGAATGGATGAGGCATCGTATTCGGGCAATCTATTGGAAACAATGGAAGAAAGTACGAACGAGAATAAAGAAGTTGAGGAGCCTGAACATACCCGAATGGGCTGTATTGGAGATAGCGAACAGTCGCAAAGGAATATGGCGGTCTGCGCTGATGCTGAATACGGCACTAACCAATAAAGAAATAGCCAACCTCGGATATATGTCCTTAGTCGGCTATTATCTGCAAGTAGGTGAAAACTAAAGAACCGCCGTGTACCGAACGGTGCGCACGGTGGTGTGAGAGGTCGGGGGTTCAGCCCTTCGGTATCATCCATTTCAGAATCATATCTACTACGGCTTCTGCTGACTTCTCACAGTTCGTTGTTACTACGGCGAGTTTCGTCGTCTGTGAGACCTCACGGGATAAGCCTGCCGGTCTTTCCTCGTCTACCTGCCTGATTTACGCCTACGGGTTACGGTTGCCTTTTGGACTTTGCTGCTTTTCGCCAGCTCATCCGCCGTAAACGCCTTAATATCAGGTTTCTGTTCGTCAGGCTACGATTTCGCTATCCCTTCTTCTCGCCTACATCTCACGATGTAAACCTTGGGAGTCGCTATGGGGTTCGTCGGCAACTATGCCCCTTGTGGACTTGCACCACAGATTGACGGCATGCCCGTCATACTAAAAAATGCCATAGGTGGTTAACCTATGGCATATATAAAGAATATAAGTTGCGCAAAATATAATTTCTAATTAAGATTATTGGAGGGTTGTTTGTGAAACAATATAAAATCAAGTGCACATATGGCTACTCAATTTTAGGCGAATGTCCGCCCAAATTGGATACTCAAGCAAAATATGTGATTGTTGAACGGTCAAAATTTTTTCCTAATTGTGTTATTATACAGCGTATAGACGGAGAATTTTTCCAAGGAGAAAAGGTGTGGATTGTTCCACAGAGTAGTGTCTATTAGCCAATTTCTAATTCATTAATAATATCACTCAAAGTTGAAAGGTTCTTATTCTGTTCAAGAAAATCACTATATAAGTTTTGAGCATTTCTTAAAAGTTCATCGTAGTACATAATTCTACAATGATAGGCTTTTAATGCGTCTTTGGTTGCTTGATATACTTCTTCATCATAGTTTTTTCCATCTAAGTGATTGCCTAACAGTACAATGATTTCAAATGGTTCTGGTTGGTTTAAGGTAGCCATTACTTTTTTTGTGGCAGAGAAATACTTATATACCTGGGCTGTTATTTCTTGTGATTTTACAGTTCGGTCGCCTTTTTTCAACTCAATTATTAAATGTTTATTAGATGCTTTTTTATATCGAATATCAAGGCGAGCATCTAATTCTTCTTGGGTGAGACCCGCGTCTATAGTTTCAAATTGAGTTTTGAATGCTTGTTCTACAATTGGAGCTTCAGTTCCTCTATCCCATGAAGGATCAAGCAACCACAAATTTTTGCTCAAATGGTCTTGTATAACTTTTTCAAGACTGCCATCGGATACAACATTTTGCATTTTCTTGATAACAGCAAGCCTTTCTTGTACTATTTGATAATACATGGTTGCTTCTATATCATCAAGGCGTCCAGCAACTTGTAAAAATTCAGCAATGTTTTCTGCTGAAATTTTCTCTAGTTGACTCAATTCATTTTTTAGTTTAAAAGACTCAAAAGCTAGAACTCCATGTTTAAAGAGCTCTTTTTTCTCCTCTTTTTCAACAGTTAATTGATTGATTTTCCCAAATAGTTTTTTAGCAGATTTTTTATCATCACCTTTTAGTTCGTTGTACCAGTCGCTAACAACTACATATTTACATGCCTCGTCAACGCCGCTGGTGCTTCTGGTTTCTTCCCAATCATTTCGGACAGAAGAAAGTGCTTTTTTAATGAATTCCTTTAAAGCCACATAACGCTCATCATCTTCAAAAAAATCTTGTCGGCTACTTGTAGTTATATCAGCCTCATCATCTAAATCCAGAAAATCTGCCGATAATTCACCGTAAACATATTTTGAATAGAGTGCAGTTGTTCCGATTTCAGAAAAAATATCTTCTTTTGCCATTTTCCCTCGAACCATAATTACTATGCGGTTGAGATTTTCATCATCGTTCAATTCTTTTGGTTCCGAACAAGTAGCAATCCATCCGGTAATACGGTAAGGAACTTCTCCAATTGTGATTTCAGAGGGTAATTTTTTTATCAATTTGATTTTTTCTGGTCTTGTTTGTGATTTTAAATCTTTCTTAAATTCATCTGAATCTTTTTCTGGAAGAAACATCCATACACATTGTGCCTTAGAAAGATAATTACGATCAGACACAACAATATCTTCATCATTTATTGATACATTAAAATTATTTTTTGCACCAATAATAGCAAATCTACGAGCTAAACGTTGTCGTAAATGAGTTGATAAAGCAGCCGTTCTTTTTTTCTTGAGATCACTTAAAATAATTTTTGTACCGTTATCCGCGAATGATATGTCATCAGTAGGCAATTCTACGGGATAGTAGGTACCATTGGTTTTAATAGTTTCCCTTAAAGAATTTGTATCGATTCTAAATCCGTTAACTTCTCCGCCCTTTTTAGAATAAACCTCAACAATATTGGCAATAGAAAACAGAGATAGTTTCCCTATGCCTTTTCTTCCCATCACAGGTCTATGGAATATAGGTGACTCGCCACTCTCACTACGTTTTTGATACCCAACAGTTAAATATTTATTGTTTATATCCAATAAATTCATACCAATACCATTATCTGTAATAGAAATAGTATCTCTGTCAATTTGGATTTTCACATCGGTAGCGTCTGCATCCCATGCATTTGCAACTACTTCTGATAATACTGCGGAAGTATTGCTATAGAGGTTCAACCCCAAATGATTTAGTACCTGTAAATTTATAGACATTTGAAATTTAGCTTCACTCACAGTTATACCTCCTTGTACTCAGAAATATATTCAAAATAAAGTCTTATTGCCCGTCGAATTTGCGCTTGTACTGATGGAACAATATTTTCAAAATGCGGTTCTTTACGTAAACATTTTAAGTAGCTTTCACAGTTTTCTGAACCAAAATCCAAGATTCTTTTTGCACGCCCTATTCTTGATAATGTATCTCCAGCAACTTCTGAAGAAAGGTTTTTTTCATTTTTAAGCCAGTCTATAAAACGCAGATTATGTAAGTCAGTGTCTCCTTTAATAAAACGCATTAAACAAGTTGCTACATAATTAGCTAACTTAACTGGTACTGCGTTTCCAATCATTTGCTCGGTTGAAGCAGATGAGTCATCCCAAATAAAATTTTGAGGAAAGGTTTGTATAAGAGAGCGTTCCAATGCGGTTAAATTACGTACTCCATCAGGTTCGACCAAATCTCCGGTATGTTTCTTATAATTTCCGGGCTTGGGACGATTAACACCTCTTATGGTAGGAGATGGTTCATAAACAGAAAAAATGCCGCGTCGTTTATATGAGCGAGGATGACAGTAGTAATACTCTGTTGATAAAGTATAATTTTCTTGTTGAAAGTATTCTCGTACCGTTAAAGGAAATACGGATTGATTGGTAGAAAGCAATCCGTCTAAAAAACTATCTTGCCCATTTTTATATCCAATGCAAAAAAAGCGTTTTCTCTTTTGCGGGACACCACAGAAACTTGCGTCGAGAACTTTTTCCGTCAAGCCATATCCAGCTTCTTTGAAAATTTTACGAGCCTTTTTATATGCTTCACTGCTGGATGCACGCTCGACATTTTCCATTACAAAATATTGTGGAGAAATTTTTTGGATAATCTTTGCGTATGCAACAGTTAAGTTTGCGCGATCACCCTCAATCCTATTTCCAGCACCAGAGAAATCTTGACAAGGAGGTCCTCCTATTATAATATCAGGGTTATATTTTTTTATGGTTTTTACGGAAAGGTCTACATTGGAAAGATCAACATCTTCAACTGGATGTGAAAAATTCTTTTTATAACAAGAAATAGCGGTACTCCAATGTTCAAAACCAGCTAAAATATTAAAACCAGCTTCTTGAAACCCTAATGACATTCCACCGCAGCCACAAAACAAATCTACAATAGTAATGTTAATCTCCTCCTTTCCGTTAAGCTATTTAATAGTTTATTATACCATGCAGAATCTTGGTATGGCAACTGAATTCGCAGATTTTATAAAAGTGAAAAAGTATTGTTATCGGGTTTACGGAAAAACGCCATAGGGTTTTGATTACCTATGGCGTTGGGGGAATGATATTCTGTTAAGTATCCAAGTTATCTAACCATTCATCAAAGGACTTTTTGGAAACCCTGATGGTATTTCCTATGCGGACAATTTTGAAATGCCCCTCTTTCGTGAGGTTGTAAGCTGCTGTCCTGCCGATATTCAGCATTTTGGCAATATCCTCGACGGTGTAAGTTCTGTTTTCACAATTTGACATAAGGCCTCCTACGGAATAAAATATCAATAGTTAGGCGTTCCCGGTTCCATATCTGATTTAGATTGAACACCACATTCTTGCTAAGAATTTGCTAATTGGACACTTTATAATTAGGCGAAAAACGTTGCATGAAACATTTTGGCATATCAGATACAACGCCCGAAAAAGCCCATAAAATCAAGGGTTTTCTTGAATAGGAAGTCATGTAGTCGGCAACCGCACGAGGTGGTAAGCCATACTCCTAAGCGGTAGGTCGGGTGTTCAAATCACCTCGGGAACGGCAAAAAAGCTGTAAGCCTTTGTAGACAAAGGTTTGCAGCTTTTTGACGTTTTTCTGGCTGCTGCTTGGATGGAGGCAGAAACTTCTAAAGCTATAAATACGGAGCAAAAAGGCCGGCGCTCAGGGAAGAGCCGTCCGGCTTATTTTTAATGTGCAAAATGTTCTTTGGCAAACTCCATATCCTGTACAATTTCTACCGTTCCCAGATATTTTCGGGTTTTATCCCGAACCGCCATATAAGTGACGAGGAAGATGCGTCCATTTTTTTGCATCCAGACAGGAACACTGTCCCGCCGGTCGTTGCGAAAATCATCAATAATCGAGCGTACCATGGGCTCAATCTTCGGCGGGTGGCAGGAGAAAACATCCCGGTCAATCGCCATGCCGGGGCGCTTAAAGACCTTGGGGCCCTCATTGAAGAAACGGTTATAGTTATCGGCATCGACAAAGGAGATTTCCAAGGGAATGGTGTTTAGCAGAGCGGTGAGCTGCTCCAATGTCATATGTCCGCCGGGCATCACGATTTCACCTTCGGATGCGGGAGCGGCTGCCGCCGGCGTCGCTGCTTCCGGCCAGACTTCGGCTTTCACGCCCAGGCAGTCAGCATAGTCCAGGGAATCCCGATAAATGCCATGCCATTCTGTCTCTGAGAAATTTACGGAACAGATGGGAAAGAGGATGTTATTTTCCTTATAAATCATTTCCTCTGCCCGCTGAAGGACGGCCCGCAGCCGCTCCTCCCATGCCGGGGTGTGGGCATCAAGTTTACTGAGTTCAGCCAGTTCATCCCGGATTTCGTCGTCGACGGTCCACATGACATTGGAAGGACCGGAGATTTCATACTTTACTTTCAGCAGTGGGTACAGCAGGTCGCCCTTTTTGGCGTAGTGGACAGAAAGCTCCCGGATGCGGGCGAAAAGCTCGCCCAGCTCTTCGTGAGCATCCAGTTTCGCCTTTGCTTCCGTCAACCAGCCGGACAAAACTGCGTTTTCCCGGGTCAGAGTATGCAGGGGATGACCGGGGATGGCTGCAAGTACTGCCGCCCGTTCGTTTTTATTGCCGTAGTCCTTTTGCGCAGCCAGTTCCTTGGCTCGCCGGACAGAGGCCATCACCTCTTTTTCGGCATTGGCAATTTTTTCCTCGCGTGTAGCACCGTGGAACAGAGCGGAGTGGATGTCACACAGTTTTTGCACCTCCGCCAAAGGCGTGCCCTCGCGCATCAGTTCCTGCTCGGCCTGCATGATTTCGGATGCTTCTACATCCTGGAAATTTTCTACGAAGTCCGCCCGGACGCTTTCCAAGGATTCGCCTGCGCCCAGCCGGCGCAGATATGCTTTAAGCTGCTCGGTGCGGGAGACGGGAGCCTCCTCCGCTGCAACGGCAGCCACTGTTTCCGGCACTTCGTCCATTGCTGTTGCCGGCATTTCTCCCGATAGGGTGAAGCCGTGCTGTATCAAAGCCATCAACACTTTTTCCATCGGAATATTTTTTATCTTAGCTCCCTTGGGAATAGTCATCAGCTTACCAACCGAATGAAGCATAGCGGGCTTTTTAATTTCTGTAAAGCCCAATTCGGCCATGATATCCACTAGCTCCGGGTATTCTGTTACCAACTCGTAAACTGAGCGGCTAAAATCAATAGTTTTACTCATTTTTGTGTCCTCCTTGTTATTTTCTGCTTTCATTATAGGCTCTTGTTTCCGACGCGTCTGTTGTTTTGCCAACAAAGCAAAAAAAGTTAGGGTTCCGGCAAGCTCTCCCGGCATATCAAGGATAAATGCCCGCGCGCGTTAAATTTCTTACAGTTCAGGCAAGCCCCTGATAATTCGCTTTTAGTGAATTATCAGCATGTTCCGCAAATGGATAGTTACGCTTGATATGTCGCTGAAATGTGTTACAATATAAGTATTAATAGCTCAATTTTTTCATTGTTGGAGCATTTTTCAAAAGCAGACTGACCGTTCGGGCAGAAATGCACAGTATTTCGATTAGGAATGGATGCCTGCCGGGCAGAAAGCTTAGTTAAGTACATATTGTTAGTTGTAGAAAGGACGTTAAGCATGAGTAAAAAAGCAGAACGGCGTGAACGGCGGAAGGGGAGACTGAAAAATCAGTTTTGGGGAGATCTGAGTGTTGCGGGAGTAGGACTTGTTTTTTTGGCGCTGGGTTTGGTTGGGCTAATTGGCAATCTTTTGGAATACCACGATTATCGGGATACGGAAGAGATCATTACCGTTCCGGCTAAGGTAACCTATGTTGAGGTTAAGGAAAGAAAAAACAATTACGGCAGACCTGAAATGTACTGGGAGGCAGAACTTACTTATTCTGCGGGCACACAGGAATACAAGGGAAAAGCGGAATATGAAACCCGCACGGAGGCGGGGGATACAAAGGAGATTGAGGTATATCGGTCAAGAAACGGGAAATATAAGATGCCCAAAATCAAAAGCGGTGAGATGCTCCTGATTGATGATATTATGCCGATTATTTCCCTGGCGTTGGGGGCGCTTCTCACTTTTGCCGGTCTGTTTCTGGCAGGCGGCGTATGGAAGGAACTGAAGCAAGCGAAAGAATAGCTTTTTGGTTTGGAAATGAAAACCGGAACTCAAAAACTAAAATTTTGCAACAAGAAACTAAAATTTTAAAACAAAAAACTAAAATAAAAACTCAAATTTTGATAAAAAACAAAAATTAAGGACAAAATAACTAAAATATAAAACTTAAAAACTAAAATAAAGAGTTAAAAACTAAAATTTTTATTGACAATTGGAGGAGAAATGGATAGAATATGAAATAGCAGGAGGAATAACTAAAATGACAAGCGAGGAATTGCTGGAAAAGCTAAAAGATATCCAGACAAAAAAATGTGAAGCACAGACGCTGGAGGTTAAGGCGGCGGAATCGGGATGTCCCAAAAAACTGTATGATACGCTGTCTGCTTTTTCCAATCAGGACGATGGTGGAGTTCTTGTTTTTGGAGTGGATGAGGAGAATGATTTCAAAGAATGTGGCGTATATGACCCACAGGATATTCAAAAAAAGATCAATGAACAATGCCTTCAAATGGAGCCGGTGGTTCGGCCGCTGCTGACGATGGCAGAAAAAGAGGGAAAGTTTTTTGTATCTGCTGAGATTCCGGGATTAGACTTGGCGGAAAGGCCATGCTACTATCAGGGACGCGGCCGGCTCAAAGGCTCTTATGTTCGGGTGGGCGACAGCGATGAACCGATGACGGAATATGAAGTATACAGTTATGAAGCATTCCGTAAAAAATATCAGGATGATATCCGGCCGGTGCCGAGAGCATCGTTAGCTGTATTGGACAAAGTGTTGCTGGCTGATTATATCAGCCGTTTAAAAGCGAAAAAGCCTAATTTAAGCTTATTGCCGGATGAAACGATTGAGGAGTTGATGAGTATTACCAGAGACGGTGCGGTAACATTGAGTTCTGTCTTGCTGTTTTGCCTCTATCCACAAGGCTATTTTCCTCAACTATGTATTACCGCCGTGCATTTGCCGGGGGAAGAGATCGGCGAGTTGGGTGCGTCTGGGGAACGCTTTATTGATAATCAAAGAATAGAGGGAAATATCCCGGAAATGCTGGAGCAAGCTATTGCCTTTGTCCGTAAAAATATGCGGCAAAAGACAATTATCAATCCGCAAACGGGTAAAAGAGAGGATCAGACCGACTATCCGATTACGGCAGTTCGGGAAGCGGTACTGAATAGCTTAGTCCACAGGGATTACAGTATTCATGCGGAAGGAATGCCGATACAGATTTTGATGTATCCGGATCGGATGGAAATTCGCAATCCCGGCGGCATTTATGGCCGGCTGAGAACCGATCAATTAGGGAAAATGCAGCCGGATACCAGAAATCCGGTGCTGGTAACGGCCTTGGAAGTTATGCATTTGACGGAAAACCGATATTCCGGGATTCCGACGATTCGCCGTGAGATGAAAGAATTCGGTCTGAGAGAACCGGTTTTTACAGATGAGCGGGGAACGTTTACGGTAACATTGTACAATGATACCGTTAAAGCCCAGCCGGAGAAGATGACAGATAAGGAAGCGGAACTGCTCCTATTTTTGAAAACGCCCCGCAGCCGGCAGGAGATTACCGAATATCTGGGCATAGGTACGACGGCATACGCCATGCAGGCGTATATCAATCCATTGATTGAAAAAGGGCTGGTACAGTTGACCATACCGGATAGACCGAAGAGCCAAAAGCAGAGATTTGTGTGTTGTGATAAGTGATGTTGTCATGCTTTTTGAGAAGATAGGGTATTAAAGTGACTCTATCTTTTTATTTTCTGGATTTTGAAAGATTTTAATCGCGCTTAATTTTCAAAGTAAGCAAGCCTCCCTATTTATAACAGTTAGAGAGCCTGTTATTAAAAAAAGACTCTATAAGGTTAGATTTGTTCATCAATGTTATCGCTTTTTCTGATTCCAGAGAGGGGATCGTTTTAAATAAAGACTCTTTTTATGAAAAGGATCGATTCTTCTCTACCAAGCATTGAAACAAACAGCATTTTTATCATGCCGCCAAAAGTATTTCTATTTTTGTTCCGATTTCCAGTTCCATAGAACTTACTTTGAGAATTTGCCTTATCATTTTTCTGAGTTTTACCATTTTTCTCTTTTTAATAAGTTCCTGAAATTAGAAGTTGCGAACTGCTCCTGATTACAGGAGATGCTATTAAAGAAAGAAATTGAAGCTCTTGGGTTGCAATTATCTGTGTGATGTTATATTATAGTTTCAGATGATACAAGTATAATACGAGAACGGAGGATATAGGATGGGAACTATAGTGAAGACGAATGCAATGCCTCTTTATTTGCAATTAAAAAACCAGATAAAAAAAGATATTCGAACCGGCGTACTGGAACCTGGAGAGAAAATTCCATCAGAAACTCAGATGCAGAAAGACTACGAAATGAGCCGTGTTACAGTGCGTAATGCTTTGGCGGAACTGGAAAGTGAAGGCTATATTTTTAAAGTTCATGGAAAAGGAAGTTTTGTGGCGCATTCAGATATGTTGCGCTTGCCGATTGGCGTAACGAGCTTTACTGAGGATGCCAAGATACAGAACGTAGAACTGAAGACAATTGTTCTGGAGACGGGCTTAAAAAGGGTAAAAAGTAAACTTGACAAAGAGTTTTTTAGACTTCGGGATGATGATCAGATTATGGTGGTCAAGCGAATACGGTGTGTTAACGGGATTCCAATAAGTGTTGAAGAAAATCATTTTATGGCAAGTTTAAATAAATTAGAAGCAGAGGACTTAACTCAATCTTTATATGAGATTCTTATGATGAAATATCACATGATTCCTTCTAATAAAGGCCGTCGGAGTGTAAAGATTAGCTATGCCACGGAAGAAATTGCGAGATATTTAGATTTATCATTGGGAACACCGGTGATTGAATCAGAGATGTGTGTGTTTGATTTAAATGGAGACCCGATACATACTGTTAAAGATATTGTAAGGGGAGATAATGACCGTTTTTTTAAATGGTATGTTTAGAAAATACAAGATAATATGACTTTTTTGAAAGAGATTTTGAGAAAAATCTCTTTTTTGTACAAAAAAGTAGCAAATATTTAGAAGGAATATATAAAAAATAATTTTTTTGATAAAAGTATTGACAAAAATGAAGGTGTTATGTATTCTTGTAATAAGACGTGTTAATCCGAGATGATAGAAAGGTTTAAGAGCAATGAGGCAACCAAAAATTATTGGAATAGGAATTGCAACAATGGATATCTATTGTCATCAAAACCGGATGTATCCGGGCGGTAACGAGTTCAATATTGCGTATCATGCGAAAAAGCAAGGAGCAGAAACGGCGTTTATGGGAGTTTTTGCAAATGATAAGGCCGGTGCGATTTTAGAAAATACCTTACAACAAGCCGGAGTTGATACAAAGCATTCGCATCATGAAATTGGGTCAAGCGGTTATTCGAAAGTAGAATTGGTAAACGGTGATAGGGTTTTTGGGGAAGTAAATTTTAATGGGGTTACGGATCGTTTTCCTATCCAATTTACCATGGAGGAAGTTGCCTATATTAAAACTTATGATATTGCATGCATTAGTCGGGGGGCAAGGGTTTCTAATGAAAAGGTAAAAATGTTGGCAGAACAAGGAATTAAGATTTGTTATGATTTTTATGATAACTTTTCCGACAAAGATATTCTGGAAATTTCCCCTTATGTGGAAATTAGCTTTCTATCCAGTAGCCATTTGAGCGAAGCAGAAACAAAAAATATATTAAAAGAAGTTGTCGGCTTGGGGTGCTCTCTTGCCGTTGGAACTCGTGGCGAAAAACCAACGATAGCTTATGATGGTCAACAGTTTTACAGCCAGGAAATTTGTAGAGTGAAAGCGATTGATACGATGGGAGCCGGAGATTCATTTATTAGTGCGTTCTTAATGAATTATTTATCGGCGGCAGCTGACGAGCTGGGTCCTGCTGAGAATAAGATAAAGGCATCACTGCAGTGTGCGGCAGAGTATGCGGCAAAAGTGGTAGTTATAGATGGGTCACTAGGGGTGAGCTATAACATCAACTCACAGGAATTGTCGGAATATTTTAATGTTTAAATTAGTTTACTGAAAGGGGAAGGATTATGAAAAAAAATTTGATACTGATACTTGCAGCGGTCATGAGTATATTGGCATTAGCGTGTTGTACAACTACCCCCAAAAATGATTCCGGAAGAGAAAATGAGCGGCTTTCAGAAGAAAAGATTACATTGACTTTTCTTAATAAGTATCCGGAAGAGCCATATGCACAATTTTTTAAAGATGCAGTGGCCGAGTTTGAAAAAGAGAATCAGAATATTGAGATTAAAATGGAAAATGTTTCAGATGAGGCAATCAAAGATAAATTGGCAGTTATTGCTTCTGGTGGGGACATGCCTGATATTTATATGTCTTGGACCGGTGAGCGGGTAAAGCGATTTGCGCGTGGGGGTAAGGCACTTGACCTGACACCATATCTTGAAGAAGATAAGACATGGAAGGACAGCTTTATGCCTGCATTTCTCAATAATTCAACAATTGACGGGAAGACCTACGCAATTCCGTATAGAAGCGGCATTATGTATATGTTGTACAATAAAAAAGTGTTTGAAGAAAAACAACTTGAAATTCCAGATACTTGGGATCAATTTCTTACCGTATGTGAACGGTTAAAGGAAACCGGTGTGACTCCGATTGCGTTTGGAAACTCTGCTCCTTGGTATGCATCGTGGTGGATAGGTATGCTGAATGCCAAAATGATTCCGGCTGCTACCTTAGAGAAAGATTATAATCCTATGACTGGTGAATTTGCTGACGAATCTTATATCAAAGCAGTGCAGACATTTCTTGACTTAAATAGCAAGGGATATTTTGGAAATAATGTAAATTCTAAAGACTACTATCAAGTGCGTGAAGAATTTGGTATTGGAAAAGCTGCAATCATTCTTGAAGCAACACAAGATTTCACCCAATATGATAACATTATGGGTGCAGAAAATTGGGGCTTTTTTAAGATTCCGATTATGGAAGGTGCGGCTGGTGATGAGGGGACTGTTGGCGGAGGAGGAGAAGCGTGGTTGGTGTCAAGTTCTTGTAAGTACCCGGAAATAGCTGTTAAGTTTCTGAAGTTTATGACGAGTAAAGAGATGGCAGATAGGCAGACAAAAGAGTCAGGGCTTCCTAATGCGCTGCTTGGTGGGATTAATTCAGAGAATGCAACACTTGCTCTTGTTGAGGCGTATAAAGAGGCAGAAAATTATACCAATGTTGCAGACTGGCTTGATTGTGCTGTTGAAGCATCAATTGCGGATCAATATATGATCAGCCTGCAAGAAGGGCTTGACGGAAAATCGGCAAAGGATGTAATGAAAGATGTTCAAAAGGCAGCGGCTCAAGTGAAAGCGGAACAGAAATAACAGATTCAAAGTTGCACTTTTTTCAAAAGGAGTAAAGCATGGGAAGAAAAAATAGTAGAAAAACTGCGTTTATATATCTTGCGCCGGCCATAGCAGTGATTCTTGTGTTTCTTTATCTGCCCATTGTGTTAAACTTTGTGAACAGCTTATATAAATGGGGAGCTATGGGGACGGAAACGGAGTTTGTGGGGTTTAAATATTATAAGCAGTTATTTGAGGACGATACAATCCGTATTGCGCTTAAAAATAACATAGTTTTTGCCGTTATGTCGGTGGCTTGTCAAATTGGGGTTTCGCTAATAATCGCGGCAGTTTTGGAAAGCCGGTTTTTGAGAAAATGGCAGTCCCTTTTTCGAACGATATATTTTATCCCTTCACTTTTGATGATTACGGTAACGGGGTTAATGTTTAAGATGTTATATAATCCGTCAATCGGATTACTGAATCCACTGCTTGAATTGATAGGAATTGACACATCCGGCGTTGATATTTTAGGTAACGCCAGAAGTGCGATATATGGCATTGCCGCAGCTTCCCAATGGCAATATATTGGCTATACAGTGGTCTTATTTATTGTGACAATGCAGAGTATTTCAGAAGATGTCTATGAAGCGGCAGAAATTGACGGAGCAAATATGGTTCAGAAATTTTTTCGTATTACGGTTCCGTTGATGAAAGACACAATCATGATTAATATGATTATTATTATTACAGGAGCGGTCAGGGTTTATGATGAAGTCTACGTTATGACTAGTGGTGGTCCGGGACGGGCGACGCAGACGCTTGCCACTTATTTATATCAGGTTGGATTCAAAAATGATCGAATGGGTTACGCATCGGCGATTGCATTTTTTGTTTTTCTGATTACATTCACATTAGGTTTAATACAGATGAGAGGATATGATTTGTCAGAAAGATAGGAGGGGAGAGTATGAGAAAGAAAATTGCACGGGTAGGGACTGTCATACTTTTAATCCTGTTTGCACTTATGATTATTCTTCCGCTAATCTGGATGGTATTGACCGGATTAAAAACGAATCGAGAATTATTTCTTGAGCCATGGAAACTCCCTAAAGTATGGCAGTTTCATAACTATATGGATGCTTGGAATGCGGGAATTGGGGTGTATTTGAAAAATAGTGTCATTATCACAATAGGGTCTACTATATTTTCAACGCTATTCGCCTGTTTAGCTGCGTATCCTATTTCGAGAATCAAATTTTGGACGAAGAAATTGTGGGTTGTTGTTATTTTGGGTGGACTAATGCTTGCGCCACAGTCGGCAGTTATTTCGTTATTTAAGATGGCAAAAGTACTTCAACTTTATGATTCATACATTGGAATGATCATTATTACAGGGGCATTTCGTATTCCGTTTGCAACTTTTCTGTTGATGACATTCTATAAAGGAATTAGTATCAGTTTAGATGAATCGGCATACATAGATGGTGCAAAAACTCGACAGATATTTTGGGGTATTATTATACCTTTGAGCAAACCGATTATCGCATCTTGTGCAATCGTCAGTTTTCGTGCGGTATGGAATGATTTGATGTTTGCCAATGTGTTGTTGGAATCGACAGCAAAGAAAACAATTCCGGTGGGGCTTGTGAATCTTCAGGGTACAACAACAACAAATTGGAATATACTTCTGGCAGGAATGGTGATTGCATCAGTTCCGTTGATTATTACTTTTCTGCTTTTACAAAAGCAGTTTATCAGAGGGCTGACGGCTGGCGGGGTGAAGGGTTGAGATATACTGAAGGTATCAATAATGTTTTTCTAAATAAAAAATAATACTGAAATTTGCAAAGGAGAGTGTAAAAAGTGGAAATCAGAGAACATATTGAGAATATTATTAAAGATATGGAGTCAAACGGTGGGCTTAAAAGCGTAATATGGGTGGCGGCGGGAGGCTCCCATGACGGACACTATGCAGCGCAGTATTTTATGGATAGAGAGTCTACGCTTGTTCAGTCACAAATGATTACCAGCAGTGAGTTTGTATATGCACCGCCAAAGAGAGTCGGAAAAAATTCAATTGTAGTTGTTACATCAATGCGGGGGACTCAAGAAACCATTGAGGCAGCAAAAGTGGCAAAGCGTCTTGGTGCCGTTACGATAAGCCAATATGTTGAGGCGTCGGAGCTAACAAAGATATGTGACTATAATTTGCAATATGGAAGTATCTGGGAAGATGATAAGGATCAGAGTAGAACAAACGCGGGAAACGCTCTGCGCATTGCGATGGCTATCGTGGACATGATTGAAGGATACCCTAATTATTTAGATGCGATGGATGCATTTACTAAAATTCAGCCAGCATATATAAGAGCTCGAGAGTATTGTAGGCCATTAGCTGAAAAATGGGCGGAACAGATGAAAGATGAAAAGTCGATTGCGGTTCTGGCAAGTGGGCCGGCGTACGGTTCTGGACATATTTTTTCTACTTGTAATTTATTGGAAATGCTTCAAATTGAATCGCCGACGTTTAACAGTTGTGATTTTTTTCATGGACCATTTGAGATCACAGATAAGAATCAAGCATTTTTTCTTTTGGTGGCAAATGGAAGGACGAGAAAAGCAGATGAGAGAGTGATTCGATTTTTAGATAAATATGCTGGTAATAAGGTTTATATTATGGATGCAAAAGAACTGGGACTGGATAATCTAAAAGATTCCGTTTCTGAATATTTTAATCATTTATTATTTTCGCCGCTTTTAAATAATATATATACAAAAGCGCTGTCGAAAGCAACGGGAATTGATTATACAACCAGACGCTATATGTGGAAAGTGGAGTACTAAAATTATGAGGTTGGGAAATGCAGAGTGTTTTTCTACTTCAGGCGCAGTTAACGTTGTGGATTTCTTGAGAGAGAAAGTTCTTAGCTTGCTTAAATAATAATACACTCTGTATTTCTGCACTTTGCTGAAAACTTGCAGCATTTGTCTTGAGTGACTGCTTCGGAGCTTATTGGAATCGGGTTTGACAGGTAAGGGGGCATTATATTATGCTTCAATCTTCGACCCGATTTTTTATTTTGACAAACTTTTTGGTAAACCTCTTCTGCGGAATGAGTTCTTAATGTTTGCCTTTCGTTTTTTTCGAACGATTAGGGTGTGTTTCTTTTTGCCTCTTTAAAAAATGAAAATAAGAGATATTAGCTCCCTCGGCATATCAAGTATAAACACCTGCTTGCCTTTGCATTTTTAACAGTTCAGGCAAGACATTCGCAATTTGCCGAAATGGCTTTCGTCAAATTGCTCATGTATGCGTTAAGCAAATGGATAGTTACGCTTGATATGCCTTGAGTGAGCAAGCTCCCTCGGCATATCAATCATAACTATCCGTTTGCCTGAACTGTAAAAAATTTATTTTGCGCTTGATTTTTATGAGTTGGTATTGTAATATAATCAAATAGAGGACTGCTCTGGCAGTCTGTTTTTGTCTGCCCTTCGGCCTGAATATGGCATTTAGGGCGCCTGTGGGTGAAAGGCCGTCCGAATAGCTGCACGCAGGCTGGCGTTGGCATCTGCTGCAAAGAACCGGCGCAGACAGTCATTTTCGGCAAAGAGTGGTGAGGCTTAAAGAGAGAAATTCTGTAAGGAGGATTTTATGGACATTAGAAGAATGTTCGGAATTGAAAAGTTTTTGGCTTATATCAGCACCCGTCACCCGGTTCTGGAGGAAAATGGGATTTTTTGTGATGAAACGCAAAATTACCGGATTCCGCAGGATCCAAAGCCCGGTGAGCCGGTTAAGCTGCGGCTGAGAACGAAAAAAAATAATGTGGAAAAAGTTTATCTCCGCTATGAAGATAAAAGGCTGCCGCTGAAGCGGGTAAGTTCCGATGCGCTGTTTGATTATTATGAAATTATGCTGGAAGGTGTGACTAAGCCGCTCCAGTACTACTTTGAATTGAGCTCCGGTCGCTACCGGGTGTTTTATAATAAAAAAGGTGCGACCAGAGAAGCAGATCATTATTTTGATTTTAAGCTGGTGCCGGGTCTGGCTACGCCTGATTGGGCCAAGGGAGCAATTATGTACCAGATTTTTGTTGACCGCTTTTATAACGGCAATCCGGCCAATGATGTGGCTGACGGAGAATATCGCTATATCGGTGAGCTGGCTGAGCGGGTCAAGGATTGGAACAAACTCCCGGCCGCTGACGGAATTCGCGAGTTTTACGGCGGCGATTTACAGGGGGTACGGGATAAGCTCGACTATTTACAGGAAATCGGAGTGGAGGTCATTTACCTGAATCCGGTTTTTACTTCGCCGTCCAATCATAAATACGATACACAGGACTATGAGGCAATAGATCCGCATTTCGGCGTAATTGTTGAAGACGGCGGCGCTACGCTGACCGGTGAGGAGGGCAACGAATATGCCAGTCTTTATCAGCGGCGCACGACTAGTCCGGCCAATATTGAGGCCAGCAATGCTTTCTTTGCCGAGCTGGTCGAGGAGATTCACCGCCGCGGGATGCGGGTTATCTTAGACGGAGTGTTCAATCACTGCGGTTCGTTTAATAAATGGCTTGACCGGGAAGGCTTTTACGGCGGCAGCGGTCAGTATCCGGCCGGGGCGTATACTTCGGCTACCAGCCCCTATCATAGTTATTTTCACTTTCATGAGACGGACAGCTGGCCGAACAACAGCAATTATGACGGCTGGTGGGGCTACGATACTCTGCCGAAGCTAAATTATGAGGGTTCACCGGGACTGTACCGTAAGATTATGAAGGTAGCACAAAAATGGGTCGGCGCGCCGTATAAAACCGACGGCTGGCGACTGGATGTAGCGGCTGATCTGGGATACAGCAAGGAGTTCAATCATCAGTTTTGGCGGGATTTCCGCAGTGCGGTCAAAGAGGCGAATCCGGAAGCTCTGATTTTGGCGGAACATTACGGTGATCCGTCGGATTGGCTGAAAAACGGCGACCAATGGGATTCGGTCATGAATTATGATGCTTTTATGGAGCCGGTTTCGTGGTTTTTTACCGGTATGGAAAAACACTCGGATGAGCACCGAGGGGATTTGTTTGGAAATTATCAGTCTTTTTGCGATACAATGACTTATAATATGGCGAAGTTCAGTATTTCGGCTTTGCAGGTGGCGATGAATGAGCTGTCCAATCATGATCATTCCCGCTTTTTAACCCGAACCAACCATCGGGTTGGCCGGACGGCTTCGGCCGGAGCGGAGGCGGCCGGTGAGGGGCTTAATTACGGCATTATGAAAGAAGCGGTCGTTTTGCAAATGACCTGGCTGGGCGCACCGACCATTTATTATGGAGATGAGGCCGGCGTCTGCGGCTGGACGGATCCGGACAACCGCCGAACCTATCCCTGGGGGAATGAGAATAAAGAGCTGCTCAATGTAC
Source organism: Lachnospiraceae bacterium oral taxon 500 (assembly GCA_002999035.1). Taxonomy (NCBI): domain Bacteria; kingdom Bacillati; phylum Bacillota; class Clostridia; order Lachnospirales; family Lachnospiraceae; species Lachnospiraceae bacterium oral taxon 500. The sequence goes on along the minus strand of CP027241.1, from coordinate 623,173 downwards.
ATAAACAGCTGATTGCTTTGCGCAAGTCGATTCCGACGCTGCGCAGCGGCTCGCTGAAGATGCTGGGCGGCGAATATAATGTTTTGACCTACGGCCGGTTTGACGAGCGGGATAAGATTGTGGTAGCGTTTAATAACAATGCCGATTGCCGCCAGATTTCGATTCCGGTCTGGGAGATCGGGATTTCCGATGACGATTCCTGCCAGCGGATTTTTGAGAGTACGGCTGACAGCCATAATACGGCCAAGGAGATGTATCCGGTGGAAAACGGCCGGATTAAGCTGCGCTTAAAACCGTTCAGTGCGGTGATTTTAAAGAAGGCCGGTTATTAGTTCAACTGTCCCCTGTTCTGCAAAACCGGAACGGTCTTTTTAGGCAGGTCGCCCGCCCGGGCAGCGCGAATAATTGAGAAAAAAAGAATAGGCTTAATAAAAAGGCTTGCTATGTCGGTACTATAATGGGGATTGACTGATGTTCAAGCCTTTTTTATAAAAATGATAACTCAACTTTCCCATGTTCCGCAAAATTAGAACAGACTTTTTTAGGCAGATCGCCCGCCCGGGCAGAAGTGCACAGCACTTCGATTAGGGGAAAGTTGAGATGATTGGCACAGGAAAAGGGAATAAAAATGCGAACAGTGGAAAATGCCATCATTTTAGCGGCCGGAATGGGCAGCCGGATGATTCCTCTGACCTATGAAAAACCCAAGGGGCTGATTGAAGTGCGGGGCGAAACTATGGTCGAGCGCCAAATCAGGCAGCTTTTGGCAGTGGGAATTAAAAAAATCCTGATTGTAACGGGGTATCTGGCGGAGCAGTTTGATTTTTTACAGGAAAAATACACCGGAATTGTGACCTGTATTTACAATCCGAATTATGAAAGTCAAAATAATATTGCCAGTTTGTATTTGGTCAGACAGTATTTGGGCGATACTTACCTTCTCTCGGCGGATAATTATTATCCGGAAAATATTTTTAAAGGGCAGGAAACCGATAAGAGCTGGTACTGCGCGGTGCGCAGCCAAACTGCCAAAGCCGAATGGGGGCTGCGGACGGATGAAAGCGGACGGATCGTAGAGGTGCAAAAGCAGGCGGCGGGTGGACAGCCCTATATGTATGGTGCGGTCTTTTTCAGCCGGGAAGTAGTTCCTGATTTTTGCCGGATACTGGAACGGGAATATGAAAACCCGAGCAGCCATAGCTGGCTGTGGGAAGAAGTATTGCTTCGTCATACCCGGGAATTGGAGTTTTATATCCATGAGGAAAGGGAGCAGGCGGTCTTGGAACTGGAAAGTTTGGAAGATTTGCGAGCCTTTGACCCACGCTATCGAGAGCATTCCGGGAATCCTGTTTTAGAGCGAATTGCAGAAGTTTTTCAGATCAGAGAAAGCGAGATTACCGATATCCGGGAGCAAAAGCTGGGAATGACCAATTCTTCTTTCCTGTTTCGGGTTAAGGGAGTTCGCTATGTTTTGCGACTGCCGGGAGTCGGCAGCAGTGCGTTTATCAGCCGAAAAAATGAATATTTGGTGTATGAAGCTCTAAAAGATAAGAATATCACCGATCGGGTCGTGTACTTTGACCCGGAAAGCGGGATTAAGATCACGGTTTATGAAGAGAATTCCAAGATTTTGCAGTGGGAATGGGCAGCGGAAGTCAAAAAGGCGCTGCAAAGGTTAAAAGAGGTGCATAATAGCGGAATACGGATTGAACGGATTTTTTATCCGAAAGCAGAGATTTTAGCTTATGAAAAACGGTGCCGGGTGGCGCAGGTTTCTTTTTGGCCGGATTATGAAGCGGTTAGGGATTCAGTTGTTCGGATTGCCGAATACTTGGAAACGGTAGATTTTTGCCCGGTGCTTTGTCATATTGACTTTGTCGAGCAAAATGTGTTGGTTTTAAAAGACGGTGAAATCCGGTTGATTGACTGGGAGTATGCGGCTATGTCCGATCCGATGATGGATTTGGCGGTCTTTATTATTTCGCCGGGCTATGATGCGGCAGATTTGAAAAAACTGGCAGAGTTGTATTTGGGCAGGAAATTATTGATCAGGGAGGAAATAAAACTGTACGGTTACGCGGCAGTCTGCGGGCTTTACTGGAGTTTATGGGCGAAATATAAAGAGGGCCAGGGCTATGTTTTTCATGAGGACTATGCAGCTAAGGTCTATGGGTATTCGCAGATTTATATTAAAAAATTGGCTGAAATGGGATTTTTCACCGGAAAAGAGGATAAAAAATGAACAAGCAGGAAATTCAGGAAAGCTTAAGTCAGGGCGTAGTCGAGGGGCTTTTGCCGGAGATTGAGGCTTATGAACGGGTAAAGCCCTTTGATTTAGATGTTGTATCAATGAAAGCCACTTATTATATGCTGATTGGTGAAATCGAGCGGGGGATTGGGCTGCTGCACGAGGGGCTGAAAAAGAATCCCTATATGCTGGATTTTTTATATAATTTAGGCGTGCTCTATGAAATTGTCGGCGATTTTTATCAGGCTTATGAATATTTTGCCCGACTGTGTTTGATAGAAACCGATCAGTTAGACAGTTCGGAATTAAAACGGATAAAGTTGAAAATGGAGTTGCAGGCACAGCAGGCGACGGATAAAGAAATTGAAGAACTTCGTCTGAAAATGAGAAAATTGCAGCAGGGAATGGATGATTTGTTTGGACAGCGGTTAATCAATCCATGGTCGTACGCGGAAGAAAAGACGGTAGGCGTACGATTGAAGACCAATTCGGAATATTATATTGCCGGTTATAATCGTTTGGGCATTCTTTCGGCAGAGAGGAATATTCCGTATGATCAGGCTGAACTCAGAAAGGTGCTGACACAGGGGAATTCGGTCAAGGTAGAAATCGGGGAGCAGTCTCTCGTACCGGTTTTGGTTCGGCGAACGGGGAACTTTGAAATAAAATGCGAACAGGAACGATTTCAAATGTATCAGGCTTGTAATGTTTTTCATTGTTATCCGGCCGACCGAGATCTTGAAATCAGTGGCGAGGAGGGAATGCAGATTGTGGTTGGTCAGCCTATGCCGCTGACGGCAAAGCCGGGGCGTAAAAAGCTGATTTTAACAATTTTTGTGGATGGATTGTCACAGACCTTTTTGGAGGAAAATGGTTTTGCCGAGTCGATGCCGAAAACTTACCGCTATTTTGCCGCCGGAATCCGCTGCACTAATTTTTATTCCACGAGTGAATGGACGTATCCCAGCATGGCAGGATATTTTTCCGGTCAATACACCGTTGATCATAAGATGTTTTATCCTGAAGTGGATTATCGTTTGCCGGAGAATGTAGAGGTGCTGGGCGAGTGCTTAAAACGGGCCGGATATACAACGGCCAAGATTGACGGCGACTGGCGGACGAATCCTGACTATGGCTATGTTCGCGGCTTTGACCGGGTACTTTCTGGCGTGTACGGGGAAGTAATGGATATTAAGCAGGTCATTTCCGAGGCAATTAATCATATGGATGGGCTGAAAGAAAGCAATCAGTATGTTTATATCAATATCGGGGAGCTCCACGATATTACTGATAATTATAAGCTGCCGTTTGATGTGCAGGCACGCCTGACACTGTCCGAGCTTCAGGACGAACGGGCAACCGGCAGCACTTCGGTTAAGCAGCAGTTTAATGGCAATAAAAAACGACGGTATCAGGAGCAAATGCGCTATGTTGACCGCTATTTGGGCTTTTTGTTTGATTATTTAAACGAAACCTTTGCGCCGGAGGATATTTTAGTTACCTTGTTTTCCGATCACGGGCAGGGGTATTTGGTTCCGAACGGCGGTTTCTTTTTAGCGGATGAGCGGACCAAAGTGCCGCTGCTGATTAAGGGAGCGGACATACAGCCGGGGGTTTGCCCGGAATATATTTCCAGCGTGGATTACTTGCCGATTTTAGGAAAATTAGCGGGCTTTTCGGTTGATTTGACCGGTCGCCGGTCGGTTCTGCCGGTCTTTTTCGGCGGCAACGAAAAAAGAAAGTTTACGGTCAGCGAGTCCATTTATCCGGGCGATACTTATAAAATTGCTTTACGCAATGAAGATATGGTATTTTTCTTTGAGACTAAAGAGGCCGTGCAAAAGGACGCCAGAGTCAGTCTGGCGGAATATAGCTGCAGCCTGCGGACACCGGCCGGTGAGGAGATCAGGGACGAAGCTTTGATGCAGGAGTGCCTTCGTTATGTTGCCGAGCATTTGGGGTATTTTCAGAGATATGAATAAGGGATAAAAAGAAAAGGGGCTGTTGCAAAATACAGATTCTACACAAGAGATGGCGATGGATCGCAAAGATTTTTCCTGAATCTTGTGTAAAAATCTGAAAATGCAACAACTCCTTTTTATTGCAATAAAATCGCGGTTTTATTTTCCTAAAGTGGTCAGCAGCATGGTCAAGTCGCCGTCTACGGTGTAAGCGGAGTGATCGGCGCTGACAAAGAAGCTGTCGCCCTTGCGCAGGGGATGCGTACTTTGGCCATCGGTTAAAGTTCCGACACCGTCTAAAATCAGCAGGGAATGAAAACTGGCCCGGCCTTGATAGCTTTGCGGGTCATAGTGGAGGGCACTGCGAACAATAATCTTGTCAACCGTAAAATAAGGGCATTGACAAAGATGACCGCCAAAGTCAAAATGCTCCTGCGCCGGGGTTAAATCGGATACGGCAATCGCCGGTTCGATATGAAGCTCCCGCAGTTTACCGCTTGCATCCTTGCGGTTAAAATCATAGACCCGATAAGTAACATTCGAATTTTGCTGAATCTCGGCAATTAAAATACCCGCACCGATAGCGTGAATGGTACCGGCCGGAATAAAGAAAAAATCCCCTTTTTTGACCGGTACGCGGCGCAGCACATCCAATAAAGTGTTTTCCGCTATTACCCGGCGAAATTCCTCCCGGCTGAGCGGACGATTTACTCCGTAATAGAGAAAAGCACCGGGGGCTGCGTCCAGTACATACCAACATTCGGTTTTGCCGAATTGGCCTTCATGCGCCAGCGCGTAATCGTTGTCGGGGTGAACCTGAATGGACAAATCTTGGGCCGCATCAATAAACTTAATTAACATCGGCAGTTCGCCCGGCTGGCCCAGTGCCTGCGGTTCGGCGGCTAAGTATTCGGTCAGCGTTTTGCCGTCATAGGCAGTGCCGGAATCGGTGATAACGGACGGGCCGTCCGGATGAACCGACAGTTCCCAGGTTTCAGCCACAATGCCGGTTCGGTTTTTGAAAAATTCCTCATTTAAGCGGGTACCGCCCCATAAATAATCCTTATGAGCCGGATAAAGTTTAAAAATCATAGTGTACCTGCTTTCTTGCGTGCTTGCTTATTCGATATTTGCAGCATAAAAAGTTTGTCCTGCGGCTGCCGGTGCAGAAAAAATTGCATTTTCCGCGCCGGCAGGCAATTCTGCGGGAAAAGTGCCGTTTATTTTACCATTTGCATTAAAGCAGCCTCCAGCTTTTGACCGGCGGCTTCGGCCGCATCCCAGCTCGTAGCCTGAACGCCGTAATAAAGTTTCATTTTCGGTTCCGTACCGGAGGGACGGACGCAGACCCAGGCATCGCCGCTTAAAACATAGTATAAAACATCGGATTTAACTAAGCCGGTCGGTCGGGTTTGACCGGTTTGACAGTCGGTAATCTGGCCGCTTTCATAATCGCGGATTTCCAGTACCTTGCGACCGTCAATTTCCTGCGGCGGGTTTTGACGGAAACGAGCCAGCAGTTCCGCCATCTTATTGCGGCCTTCGGCGCCCGGAAAACTAAGCGGCAGCGTTGCTTCCCGGTAATAGCCATAGCGGCTGTAAAGCGCTTCTAAGGCTTGTTTTAAGTTTAGACCTTTCGTTTTGTAATAGGCAGCCATTTCGCAGACCAGCATCGCCGAAACAACGGCGTCCTTGTCGCGGGCATGGGTGCCGATTAGATAGCCGTAGCTTTCTTCAAAGCCAAACAGGTATTCATAGCTGTGATCCTGTTCAAACTCTTTGATTTTCTCGCCGATGTATTTAAAACCGGTCAGCACTTCAAAGACCTTTAAATGCTCGCGCTCGGCCATTTTTTTAGCGATTTTGGTGGAAACAAAGCTGTAAATCAAAGCGCCGCTTGCCGGTAAAGTTCCTTGTTCTTTCTTTTTGGTTAAAATATAGTCGAAAAGCAGCGGGGCAATCATATTGCCGGTAAAGCGGAAATAGCTGCCATCCTCTGTTTTTGCCATAATGCCCAACCGGTCGGAATCGGGGTCGGTCGCCAGCAGTAAATCGGCATTTTTTTCCTGTCCCAGCCGTTTCGCATATTCAAAGGCTTTTTCTTCTTCCGGATTGGGATAGGAAATAGTCGGAAACTCGCCGTTGGGCTCAATTTGTTCGGCAACAGGATAAACCTTTTGGTAGCCGAGTTCTTTTAAAACCCGCAGTACCGGCCGGCCGCCGGTGCCGTGCAGCGGGGTGTAAACGATGACCAGCTTGTCTTTTTCAGCCGCAATCACGGCCGGATCAAGCGTTTGTGTTTTAATGGCATTAATGTAATCGGTATCTTCCTGCTCGCCAAAAACATGATACAGTTCGCCGGGGGCCGGCTGATACTTAATCATAGAAAAATCGGTAATTTTATTGACTTCATCAATGATTTCCTTATCGCGGGGATAAGTCACCTGAGCACCGTCCTCGCCGTATACTTTGTAGCCATTATAATTGGAAGGATTGTGCGAGGCAGTAATGACGATACCGGCGGCGCAGCCCTGGTTGCGGACGGCGAAGGACAGCTCCGGCGTAGTGCGGACACCGTTAAAGATATAGGACGCGATGCCGTTGGCATTTAAAACCAGCGCCGCTTCCCGGCAAAACTCCGGACTCATCCGGCGGGAATCATGAGCAATGGCAACGCCTTTCTTTTTACCGGCTTCGCCGGCGGTTTTTAAGATGTAATTCGCCAGTCCCTGCGTTGCTTTGCGGACGGTGTAAATATTCATCCGGTTGGTGCCGGCGCCTAAAATACCGCGCAGCCCCCCGGTGCCAAACTCCAAATCAGTGTAAAAACGGTCTTCTATTTCCGGCTCGTTCCCTTTGATGGCCAGCAATTCCTGCCGGGTTGCTTCGTCAAAGTAGTCGTTATTCAGCCATTCGGTATACAGTGTTTGATAACTCATAGTCTCCTCCTGTTTTTGCGAGTGTGCGGGTTTTAATTCATTATATCATAACTTGAGCGTGAGTGCGAGAAAATCCTGCGGATTTTTCCTTGCCCAAATATTCGTCAGCGCGTGTTTTTGGCGGCAATCGGCTCAAGGATTTTTAAACAAGGCAAAGGCGGCGGTATCTGTTCAAAATGCGACAAGTATAATAGATACTTGTTCTTATGCTGCCGAACATGTTATACTAAAAACATGAAAAAATGTATTGCCGGCTAATTTTATAATAGGACAGAAGAATACGGCAATCAAAATGGCGTCTTATTTGGAAAGGCCGGTTCAGGGGACGAAAAAGAACAGGAGCGAAAATCGCGGCATCAGATGCCGGATGCTTTTGCTGCAACAGAAGTTTAACTTAGCAAGGAGGATGAATATGGTTGTACTTAATGAACAAATCAGCATTGCTGCCCCTTTTGAAAAACTTTGTCGCTGGGCGGATAATTTTGAAGAAGAGTTTGTGAAATGGAGTCCGCTGCATCTGCATTGCAATTTATTAGACGGCGGCATTAAGACAGGAGATAAAGTCCGATTTCATGAGGTGGTTATGGGGCTTGATTATGATGTAACCGGGCGCATTAAAGAAAGCAAACGAGATGATCGGTATTTTCGATTTGTGTTCGAGAATGATAATAAAACGGCCGTTATAACCTTTGAGGGAAAACGGACAGACGGCGGCTGCAGCTTTTCCCATACGGAAGCATTTGGCGTGCAGACACCGGTGATCGGGCCGATTATGAACTTCCTGATTTTTAAAGTATTTTTCAAGAAGAAAGCGAACTGGGATTTGATTCGGCAGGATATGATTTTGGATAATTTCCTGCTCAAAGATATTCTGGAAAGCGGGAGGTACTCGGAGCGTATACCGGAGGAGCAAATACTGAAAACGTCACCGAGCGAATTAATGGAGAAATTGGGGTATAAAGTATAAGAAAGAACCCGCCGCTGGCGGCTTCTTTACGCCTCAGTTCGAGCCCCTTCCTCACGCAATAAAGCATAAAAAAAGACCCTAACGGGTCTTGTTTTTATGCTTCCTGCGGATGAAGGGACTCCCGCCGCCCGCCGGGAAGGAATAGGGTGGTCAGGGAAAAGAGAGAGTGAGGAATAGAGAGGGCAGGAGAAAGAGAGGGCTATCAGGCCGCTCGGCTCGAATCCGCCGCTGGCGGGTTCTTTACGCCTCAGTTCGAGCCCCTTCCTCACGCAATAAAGCATAAAAAAAGACCCTCTCGGGTCTTGTTTTTATGCTTCCTGCGGATGAAGGGACTCCCACCGCCCGCCGGGAAGGAATAGGGTGGTCAGGGAAAAGAGAGAGCAAGGAATAGAGAGGGCAGGAGAAAGAGCGGGCTATCAGGCCGCTCGGCTCGAACCCGCCGCTGGCGGCTTCTTTACGCCTCAGTTCGAGCCCCTTCCTCACGCAATAAAGCATAAAAAAAGACCCTAACAGGTCTTGTTTTTATGCTTCCTGCGGATGAAGGGACTCGAACCCCCACGCCGTGAGGCGTCAGATCCTAAGTCTGATGCGTCTACCAATTCCGCCACATCCGCCAAATGAGCTATCCGGGACTCGAACCCGGGACACCTTGATTAAAAGTCAAGTGCTCTACCGTCTGAGCTAATAACCCATATAAAATTGTTACTCCGAAGAGTAGGGTGAGAGATGGGACTCGAACCCACGGCCTCTAGGGCCACAACCTAGCGCTCTAACCAACTGAGCTACACCCACCGCATAATTCTGCCCTGACAAAGGTACAGAGCAACGTGCCTGAAGGGATTCGAACCCCCGACACGTGGCTTAGAAGGCCACTGCTCTATCCTACTGAGCTACAGGCACAAATCCGACTGAAAGCCGCCGCTTAAAACCGGACAAAGCGTGTGATGGGAATCGAACCCACATATCTAGCTTGGAAGGCTAGTGTTCTACCACTGAACTACACACGCACGTATCGAGGTGACAGGATTTGAACCTGCGACCCCCTGATCCCAAATCAGGTACTCTAGCCAAGCTGAGCCACACCTCGGGAGCAAAAGCTTGTGTGCGCAATGATTTTCAAACGCAAAAATGATTATACTAAAGAAGCTAGTAAATGTCAACACTTATTTTCAAAAAAAGGAAAAAGTGAGATTAAAAGTTGCTTAAAAATAGAAGAAACTCTGTTAAAACATTTCAAAATCATGTATAATAAGGAAAAAACTGGAGGCGGGGGAACCCGATAGACCAAGAAAGTGGAGGCAAGCATGAAAAGAATATTAGCGCTGTTACTGGGAATTATGATTCTGCTGACCGGTATTTCGGTACAGGCAGCGGAGAGCACCTTGGAGGAAAAAGCGTCAAGGCTGAATAAATTAGGTATTTTAAAGGGCGACGGCAAATCCTACAATTTAACCGGCACTTTGACCCGGCAGGAGGCGGCGACTTTTATCGTCCGGCTGTTGGGGGCAGAGAAAGAAGTGATGACCAATTCTGCCAGTTATCCGATCAGTACGTTTACCGATATCAATTCCAAAACCGATTGGGCGGCGCCATACATCGGCTACTGCATTCAAAAGGGAATTATCAACGGCTATGCCGATCGTACTTTCCGGCCGAAGGCTAAGTTAGAGATGCAGGCTTTTGCCAAATTGCTGCTGGTCGCGCTGGGCTATCAGTATGATAAGGATTTTACCTGGCAGAACACCTTAAAGAAAGCCGAGGATTTAAAAATCGTAACGGCCGGCGAGGTTAGTCTGGCGGCTGCCAATCCCTTTACCCGAGGCGATGTGATTAAGCTCCTTGATAGGGTTTTGGGTATGAAAAATGTGCAGACCGAAAAAGAAATGTTTTATAATTTGCTGAAAAACGAGGGTGTCACCGAAGCGACGCTGGCAGAAGTCGGTCTGCTGCGCCGGACGGGAACTAACCGGGTGGAAGAAGTCAAGGAAATGTCCCCCGGCCGGTACAGCGTCCGTTTCAGCAATCCGCCTAAGGTCTTTTCCGCCGAAAATATGATTCTGGTCGAGGAAGGCGGCCGCAATTTAAAGGTTAAGTCCATCCGGGCGACGGATTTGTTAAATTCGTTTGTGGTCGATACCGATCAGCCGGCCGAGAATGTTAAGTATCAGATTTTGATTAAAGATGTGATTGACCGGGATAATACTTATTTTCAGGAATATAAAAAGGAATTTGTTTCACTGCGCCGGCAGGGGATTGAAACTGACCTTTTCCGCATCAGCCGGATTGATGTGTTGGATCGGCGGACGATTGAGGTGGAGTTTACACATCCGATCGGCGACATTATGACCAACCAAAGTTTTTATCAGATTAAGCGGGACAAAGATGTTGTGGCCGACAGCGCGGCTTTAAAAGTGAATCTTTCCGGAGAAACCAAGGTACGGATTCAGATGCAAAATTACAGCTTCGTGGAAAACGCAGCCTATGCATTAATTGTATCGGGCAGCGCCCAGTCTAAGTTAGGTGTCAGAATTAATTCGGGCAAGGAAGATATGCTGTTGTTTTTAGGCAAACAAACGGAGGAAGCCAAGTTTGACATTACTGCGATTGAGCTGCTGGACAAAAATACTATTCGCCTGACAACCAATAAGCCGGTCAGCGCCGCTACCGCAGAGCAGGTCTTTTCCTATTATCTGACAGACAACAATGCTTCGCCGATTGCGATTGATAAAGCCACTGTTCTGGCGGGGAGCGAGAGCAGTGAACAAAGTATTTTGCTGAAAACATCACGGACTCTCATTGAGAATAAAACTTATAACCTGAAAATCAATCAACTCTATACCGAGGGCCGGACGGAGTCCATTATTGAAAAGGACTATCGCTTTACGGCGGGCGTAACCGGAACCAGCAGCTATGATTTAAGTGAGGCCAGACAGATTGATCCCTATACGATTCAGTTCAATTTTGATACGGCCATGGATCAGCGGACGGCGGCGGAGCCGAAAAATTATTATCTCCGCCGGGAGCTGAGCGGTAAAATGATTGTTCCGGCTGCGATTTATCATGATTATGAGAATGCCCGGATGCTGATGTATTTGGCTGAGCCGCTGAAGGAAAACAATTCAGCCACTTATTATCTCTACGCCAAGACGGATATTAAGGGCGCTAATGGTGAGTGGCGCAAGGATGCCGCTAAGATCGCCTTTGAAGTAACGGATATGGAAGAAGAGAAGGTGCGGTTTGAAAAGGTGATTTATATCGGCGATAATGCCGTTCAGATTTACTTTAATGAACCGGTGGCCAAAGCCGTGCCGAATCTGGATGTTGATAATTACCGGATCTATGACAAGGAAACCAAACAGGAGCTGTATATTTTGGGAGTCCGCTACATTGACGGACGCCGAATCGTGCTGAATGCTCAAAATTACAACCCAAATAGGACTTATGAATTAAAAGTAAAAGAAGTTCTGGAGTTTAACGGCATTAATGTGGTCAAAGACTTGCCGGCAACGGAAATTGAAAAAGGTCTTTTAGTACAATAATGAAGCATAAAAAAGGGAGCGGCAAAGGCTTCCTTTTTTTAATATAAAAATGAAAAAACTATTGCTTTTGTGAAGAATCTATGCTATTATGAAGAATGATAAAAACCAAAGAACTATGAAATAAGAAAAAAGACCTATATACTAAAGAAAGGACAGCTTATGAAAAAGAAGTGTTTTATAAAAAAAGCTCATATGGTGTTGGCGATGATAATGGCTTTGCTGTTCATAAGCTCACCTCTGATTTCGGCGACTCAGGCCGAAAAGGAAAATGTGCTGCTGATTGTGGGCGAAACGGTTGAAGAAGCAACGGTGTCGGGAGTGGAATTGGAGCTTTACCGGCAAAACGCCGACGGCAGCAGCGGCGAAAAGATCGGCAGCTTTGTCAGCGAATCGGAAAAGGGCGGCGTCGGGCATATTCGTTTAAGCTTGGAGCAGGGGGCTTATGTTTATCGGGTTGTATCAGAAAATTATGCTTTGCCGGAAGAGGCAGAATTGGCTGAGTTTACGGTAGAAGCGGGTGATAATACGATTCTGGTGTGGGTTACGCCGCAGGGCGATGTTGAAATCAGTGATGAGAAAATTGCTCAGGGCGCACCGGCGCAGCCGGAGAAAGAACCATCAGGCGAAAAAGGTGAAATCAGCGGGAAAGCCAAGGGGGAATTTAATTTAAGTAAATTAATTTTCGGGGCTTACGGCGGTATCGGAATTACTGTGGCGGTGCTGATTGCGGTTATTCTGGGTGTGGTCGGACTGGATTATCGGATGCGGCATCATCGCTGAACCGTGCGAACAAACTTATGTTTTTAAAAAGAAACAAATTTTTGTAAAGTTAATATTAAGAAAAATAAAGAAAAGAAAAAAACTTTGCGGAGACTGAATATTTAGTAATCGCAAAGTTTTTGAATTTAAAGGCTTTGGCGGGGGTAGAAGCCCGGCTTGAATAATTTTATGCAAAATGACGAAAAACGGCTTTCATTTACGAAAATAAAAGATAAACTTTACATTTGGGCCAACATATGATATCATAATATCGATGTGTTACAAATTGATTACTTAATTTTTTCTGCGCCGGCAGCCGCCGATAAAAGCAGTTTTCCTCTGCGGATATGTTTCGGCAGGCAGGGCTGAGCGGGTTGGATTTTGTCAGATCCGGCATCGGATAAGGAAAGTTTTGTCAGGAAAAATTAAGCCGGTCAGTTGACCGGATACCTCAATGTCATGCCGTATTCAGAGAAAAAGAGAGGGTTAAGAATACAATTATTTGAAAGCAATAGGGCATGACGGCAGCAGATCCATAAAACGGTTTTATGGACGGATCAAAGGAGGTCTGTATGTACGGAGTACCGAAATACCGAGAGCCTTTTTGGTGGAAACACAAAAGAGAGGTCTGTGCGGCGGTAGCGGCAGTGGTTGCCATTACAACGATAACCAGGTTCTCGCCGGAATCCCCGGCTCACAATTCACAAATAACCGCAGGGAACCATGCAGTTGTCAAACAGGTGGAAAAAGCCTACAAAGTAGAATTTAACGGAAGAGAAGCAGGAATTGTTGAAAGCGAAGAAATCGCCGAGGAATTGGCGGAAAAGGCGTATTTGGCTTTAAAAAAGAAATTGGGCTATGATCCGGAGCTGGATACGAAGATTACCTTAACGGAAGTAAAGAATGCGGAAATTTCAGGGGATAATTATGAACTGATAGCCAAACTGGAAATTGCGTTTGCTTCTATGATTGAGGGCGAAAAGCAGAAGGCTTATGTGGTTAAAATCGGCAATGCCTTTACCGTGGCGCTGGCAGATGAAGAGTCGGCCAAAGAGGTGCTGCGCCGGGCGCAGGAAAAGTTTTTGGACACCGATATGGTGGTTGATGTTGATTTGACTGCCGATCAGCATAACAGTTTGGTGACTACGCCCAAGCTGCTGGTTTTTGATCCGGAGGAAAAAGAAAGAAGTTTAGTGACTTCCGGTGATCCGACGGCAGCGGATGCGAAGCGTCGGCCGGTGGAAACCTTAAACGGTATCGTAACGGCAATTAAGAATAAGTTGTCGGGACAGCCGGCTGCAGCTGAAAAGCCGCAGAAAGCGGGCGATGCCATTGACTTAAGCGAAGCGCAGCTTGCTCAGGGGGCTCCGGCGAATAACGAAAAACTGCTGGAAGTCAGCTTGCCCAAAGACGTGCTGATTGCCGAAAGCTATGTGGCTCCCAATAAAATCGTTGATGTGGAGACGGCAACCAATCTGGTCACTCAAAACCGGATTGAGCAAAAAGTATATTATGTGGAAAAGGGTGATTCACCCAGTGTGATTGCTGACAAACATGACATGGGGCTGAGTAAGCTCTATCAGCTCAACCCTCAGCTGCAAAACGGTGAGGCGGTGATTCATGTCGGCGATGAGATTGTGATTACGGCACCGGAGCCGCTGCTCAAGGTCATTGCTAAATATGAAACGACTTATAATGAGCCGATTTTAAAGACGGTGGTGGAAGAAAAGGATCCGAGCATGTATGTCGGTTCGTCTAAGATCAAGGAAGAAGGTCAGGACGGCCTGCAAAATGTTAAGGCACTTATTACCAAAGTAAACGGCCAGCAGATTGCTTCGCAGGTACTGGAGACGGAAGTTTTGACCGAAATGCAGCCGAAGATTCGGCTGGTCGGCACTATGCCGCTGCCGCCGAAGGCGACAACCGGTAAGTTTATTTATCCGTTGAAACGGTTTATTTTCTCGTCCGGTTACGGTTATCGCTGGGGTTCTTTCCACGGTGGAATTGACCTAGCGGCGCCGCGCGGCACGGAAATCATGGCTTCGGACGGCGGAACCGTTATTCAGGCCGGCTGGAACAGCGGCGGATATGGCTATATGGTTAAGATTCAGCACAGTAACGGCACACAGACCTTATACGGGCATATGAGTAAGGTTTCCTGTACGGTTGGCCAGAAGGTGGCACAGGGTGAAAAAATCGGCGAGGTTGGTTCGACCGGTAACAGTACCGGCAATCATTGCCACTTTGAGATTTACATCAACGGTACCAGAGTGAATCCAACCAAATATTTGTAAAGCAGGCTCTGCCGAGGGACCTTAGCGGGTAGCCGGCAGCCGGGTGCATATGAGAGATAAAAAACGCCTGTCTATGTTATAGTGGCATAGGTAGGCGTTTGCTTTTCGACAGGAAAGTTAAGTTACATAAGAGCAAGGAGCTTAAAATGAGAAGTCAGGATATTCGCTTGTCGGCAAGACTGAAGAAATATTTGCTCTGGCCATGGGCCAGTCAGTTTTTGCTGTTGGTATTTACGTGGATTACATATCTGCTCAATAAAGAGATCGGCTTGGCCTTTTTGGTGCTGAGTCTGGTTCACGGAGCGGTTTTTACCTATGCGATTTTAAAAGCCAAAAAAACATTGCAGCAGGAAATCCTGCGCCTTTCTTTAAGCGCATCGGAACTGCAAAAGGAGCATTTGTATTATTTTGACATCCCTCATGCCGTACTGGATGCGGATGGGGTGATTGAGTGGTATGATGAAAAGTTTGGCGAATTGATTCCGGATCAAAATCTGAAAGGCAAAAATGTTCTCAAATATTTGACGGATTTGCATGTCGGCGATTTGCCGGTTGACCATGTGACTGTTAAACGGAAAGTTCGGTTTAAGGAGAATACTTACGAAGCAGTATTGCAGCGCCTGCTGCTGACGAGCGGCAACAGTTTGCTGGAAGGCTCGGAGCAAAACTTTTATTATGCCTTGTATCTTTATGATATTACTGAGATGTCGGCGCTGAGAGAGCAGGCACAGGCGCAGGAATGTGTGCTCGGCAGCATTTTTATTGATAACTATGAGGAAGTGATGCAAAGTACCGAGGAAGTCAAGCAGTCGCCGCTGATGGCGCTGGTTGATACTAATTTGCAGCGCTTTGCCAATGAGTTTAAAGGAGTTTTAAAGCGATACGAAAAGGATAAATATTTTCTGATTTTGCGCCGGGAACAGGTTGAGCTTTTGCAGGAAAAGAAGTTTTCGATACTGGATGAAATCAGAGAACTGCATTTGGGCAATGAATTGCCGGTGACGATCAGTATTGCTCTGGGGATTCATCCCGGCAGCTTTGCCGCCAGCATGGAATACGCCAAGGCGGGAATGGAACTGGCGCTCGGCCGGGGCGGTGATCAGGCGGTAATTAAAGAGGGCGATAAGACGCTTTTTTACGGCGGCAAGACGAAGGGCGTGGAAAATACTTCCCGGGTCAAGGCGCGGATGAAGGCTTACGCCTTGAAAGAGCTGTTTATGGAAGCGGATAATATCGTGATTATGGGGCATCACAATCCGGATATGGATTCGCTGGGAGCGGCAGTCGGTGTTTATGTCTGCGCCCGGGAAATGAAGAAGGAAGCCCATATTATTGTTAATAATGTATCGACTTCCATTAAAGGGCTATATGACCGGCTGCTGGAAAGCGAGATTTACCGGGAATATGTGCTGGTCAATAACAGCGAAGCCAAGTCGCTGATTCGGGAAAATACGGTGGTGGTGGTGGTGGACGTCAATCGGCCATCCTATACCGAGTACCCGGAGATTTTGACGATGGCTTCCCGGGTGGTGGTTTTTGACCATCACCGTACCAGTGTCGAGCAGGTGGAAAATCCGGTTTTGCGTTATGTTGAGCCGTTTGCTTCTTCGGCCTGTGAAATGGTAGCGGAGATTTTGCGTTATATTTCCGATAAACCGCGGCTGAACGCGGTTGAAGCCGATGCGATGCTGGCCGGAATTACGGTTGATACCAAAAACTTTACGGTTAAGGCCGGGGTTAAGACTTTTGAAGCGGCAGCCTTTTTGAAGCGAAACGGAGCCGATATCACCAGAGTGCGGGAACTTTTCCGCAATGATTTGGAAAGCTACAAGGCCAGAGCGGCTGCGATTAACGAGGTGGTCATTTACCGGGATGGTATGGCGATTTCGACTTGTCCGAGCAATACGCCCAATCCGGTTCTGGTAGCGGCACAGGCAGCCGATGAGCTCTTAAATGTAGCAACGATTCGGGCTTCCTTTGTGCTGACCCAGGTGGAAGAGACGATTTATGTCAGCGCCCGCTCGTTTGACACGGTTAATGTGCAGCTGATCGCCGAAAAACTGGGCGGCGGCGGACACTTAAACATGGCGGGAGCGCAGCTGACGGGCATGACTATGGAAGCGGCAATTGCCCTGATTAAAGAAAAAATTGATGAATATTTACAAGAAGGAGAAAACAACGATGAAAGTAGTTCTGCTCGATGATGTTAAAAAAGTAGGCAAAAAGGGAGAAATGGTTGAGGTCAGCGATGGCTATGCCGCTAACTTTTTGTTTAAGAAAAAATTAGCAGTCGCTGCCACCAGCGGCGCAATCAATGAGGCTAAACAGGCCAAACAGGCGGCTATTCATAAAAAAGAAACCGAGCTGGCTGCCGCTAAGGAATTGCAGGCCAGTTTAAAGGGCAAACAGGTTGTCTTAAAGATTAAGAGCGGCGAGGGCGGCCGCACCTTTGGGTCGGTGGCGGCTAAGGATATCGGACAGGCGATTGAGGAGCAGCTGAAGCTGAATCTGGACCGGAAAAAGATTGTGCTCAAGGAACCGATTAAGACGCTGGGTGTGCATACGGTTGAGATTAAACTGCATGCCGAAGTAGTCGGCGAGCTGACGGTCAAGGTGGAGGCGGAATAGAAAGCGTAAGGAGGAAGCCATGGCAGATGAAATCAAGCGAATTCCCCCTTACAGTCTGGAGGCGGAGCAGACGGTGATCGGTTCGATGCTGATGAGCCGGGAGGCTGTTTATACGGCGACCGAATATGTCAGCGAGGATGATTTTTATACGCCGGAGCAGCGTACCGCTTTTGCGGCGATTTATACTCTTTTTCGGGAGAACCGGTCGATTGACCTGATTACGGTGCAGGATCAGCTGAACAAAATGGGGAAATTGGAGGAAGTCGGCGGGATTGAGTATTTGACCAATATTTCTTTAAATGTGCCGACTTCTGCCCATGTCAAAGAATATGCCCGGATTGTACAGGAAAAATCGGTTTTACGCCGCTTAATCCGCTCGGCCAATGACATTGCCGCCGACAGTTTTGAGGGTAAGGAGAAATTAGAGGAGATCTTAAATAAGGCAGAGGAGAGGATTTTTAACATTATCCAAAACCGGCGGACATCCGATTTGGTGCTGATTAAAAGTCTGATCAGTCCGGCACTGGACAGCATTGCCAGAGCCTATGGCCAGCATGGTGCGGTGACCGGGCTCCCCAGCGGTTTTATTGATTTGGATCATATGACGGCCGGGTTTCAGCCCTCGGATTTGATTTTGGTGGCGGCCAGACCCTCTATGGGCAAGTCGTCGTTTGTGTTAAATATTACCCAGTATGCGGCGGTCAAAGAAAAAAAATCAGTGGCTTTTTTCAGCCTAGAAATGAGCAAGGAGCAGTTGACCAGCCGAATGATCAGCGCCGAAGCCATGATTGACGCACAGAAAATCCGCAACGGCAATTTGGAGAATACGGATTTTGAAAGGCTGTTAAACGGGGCCAGTGTTCTGGGGGAAGCCAGGATATTTATTGATGATACCCCCGGTATTTCGGTGGCCGACCTTAGAGCCAAGTGCCGGAAGCTGAAATTGACGCATGGTCTTGACTTAATTATCATTGATTATTTGCAGTTGATGACCGGCAGTGCGCGGTCGGAGTCCCGGCAGCAGGAAATTTCCGAAATTTCCCGTTCCTTAAAGGCGATTGCCCGGGAGATGCAGGCGCCGGTGATTGCATTGTCGCAGTTGAGCCGGGCGGTGGAAAGCCGGGCCGATCACCGGCCGATGCTGAGTGACCTGCGGGAGTCGGGAGCGATTGAGCAGGATGCGGATGTGGTGATGTTTCTGTTTCGGGAAGAGTATTATAATGCGACGCCGGAAAATAAGGGGCAGGCCGAGGTCATTATCGCCAAGCAGAGAAACGGTCCGACCGGCAGCGCCAAGCTTTTGTGGCTGGGTGAGTACACAAGATTTATGAATATGGAAAGACAATATTAAAAGCCGGTTTCCCGGCTTTTTTGTTGTTTATTGTGCTGCCTGATCTTTAGCAATCAGCAGACGAACGGCCTCGACGGCTGCTTTGATAGCGGCTTCGGTATCATGCACCTGCCGGTCGGGCAGTCCCATTTCCCGGCGGGTCTGATTGGCGACAACCAGCAGAATGGAGCCGGCCCGCACCCGGCGGATTGCACTGACCACAAACAAAGTGGCTGATTCCATTTCCGAGGTTAAAACGCCGCAGCGCTTCCAGGCTTCCCACTTATTTAAAAGCATATAGCTGGTCGGCATATTTTCCGGCTCGTGCTGGCCGTAAAAAGAATCTTTGCATTGAACGACCCCGACATGATGCGGCAGCTTTAAATTGCGGCAGGCTTCGGCCAATGCGCTGGCGACTGTAAAATCGGGGACGGCCGGAAACTCGACCGGAGCGTATTCCCCGGCCGTTCCGTCCATACGAACGGCACCGCTGGCAACGACCACATGGCCGGCTTCCACTTCCGGCTGCATTCCGCCGGAGGTACCGACCCGAATCAGAGTTTTGGTGCCGATATGAATCAGCTCTTCTATGCCGATGGCAGTTGAGGGGCCGCCCATGCCGGTCGACATTACGCTGACCTTAACGCCGTTTAAAGTGCCGGTATAGGTAGTGTATTCGCGGTTTTGGCCGACAAAAACGGCGTTATCCAAATGTTCGGCAATTTTCTGCACCCGTCCCGGGTCGCCGGGCAGGATAACATATTCGCCGACATCGCCGGCTTTTAGCCCAATATGATATTCTTTATCTGTGGTATATACAACTGACATATGCTACCTCCTTTAAGCGGATGATGGATTGGCCGGCTGCCGACAGCCGGCTTTCTTTATCAGTATAAACGAAGAGGGCGAAAGATTCAAGAATTTTTCAAAATTAACGAAGGGGAAAGAACAAGTTTTAAGCAAGATAAACAAAAAACAAT
Organism: Lachnospiraceae bacterium oral taxon 500; assembly: GCA_002999035.1. Taxonomy (NCBI): domain Bacteria; kingdom Bacillati; phylum Bacillota; class Clostridia; order Lachnospirales; family Lachnospiraceae; species Lachnospiraceae bacterium oral taxon 500. Next base: position 603,528 of record CP027241.1, on the reverse strand, counting down.
TAATAAAATTAGGAATATCAAACAAAAATAATAAGTGTTCAAGATTTTGATAAAATAAATTAAAAAATCACTGGTAAATTTTTAGGAAATATGATATTTTAGTCAGGTAATGGTTTCAACTTCCCCATGTTCGACAGAACAGCCTTTTCGCCCTTTGAGCTTAGGTGAAAGGCAAACAATTCACGGAAGGATAAGGGTAAAAAGATGGTAGATTTAACAGCAAGGCCATATTATTTAAAGGAAGAAGATATTAGATGGGTCAGGGAGACGATCGCGTCGATGACTCTGGAAGAAAAGATCGGACAGCTTTTTGTCAATATGGGTTCTTCCCGGGAAGAAGCCTATTTAAAGCATATGGTGCAAACCTATCATATCGGCGCTGTTCGATACAATCCGGGTTTGGCCGAGGAAGTATATGAGCAGAACCGGATTTTACAGGAAAACTCCAAAATTCCGCTGCTGATTGCAGCCAATACCGAAGCCGGCGGCAACGGTGCCTGCAAGGACGGTACTGAGGTCGGGGTGGAGGTTAAGATCGGCGCGACCGATGATGCTCACTATGCCTATGAAATGGGGCGGGTGGCCGGTGTGGAAGCGGCAGCGGTCGGCTGCAACTGGAGTTTTGCGCCGATTGTTGATATTATGTATAATTGGCGCAATCCCATTATTTCCAGCCGCTCCTTTGCCAATGATCCGGATAAAGTGCTGGAAATGGCACTGGCTTATATGAAGGGGATACGGGAGAGCGGCATTGCTCCGGCCGCCAAGCATTTCCCAGGCGATGGGGTGGACGAGCGGGATCAGCATCTGTCGTTCAGCATTAACAGCTTGTCTTGTCAGGAGTGGGATCAAACTTACGGCAAAGTATACCGGGGTTTGATCGAGGCGGATCTGCCGTCGATCATGGCCGGGCACATTCATCTGCCAGCTTACAGCCGTCATTTTAACCCGGAACTAAAAGACAAAAATACGTTGCCGGCCACTTTGTCCAAAGAGCTGCTGACGGATTTGCTGCGCGGCCAGCTTGGTTTTAACGGGCTGATTGTGACCGATGCCAGCCATATGGTCGGTATGACTTCGGCCATGAAGCGGTCGGAAGTTCTGCCGACTGCCATTGCTGCCGGCTGCGACTTATTCTTGTTTTTTAACGATCCGGACGAGGATTTTGAGTATATGATGCAGGGCTATCGGAATGGGATCATTACCGAAGAGCGGCTGGAAGAGGCACTTTATCGGATTTTGGGTTTGAAAGCACATCTGGGACTGCATCGCAAGGCTAAGAGCGAAATCCTGCCGCCGAAAGCGGAAGCGCTGGCGAAGATCGGTTTGCCCGAGAATCAAAAGCTTTTCAGGGAAGTGGCCGATAAGGCAATTACGCTGGTTCGGGAAGAAAAAGGCGTACTGCCGCTGACACCGGAGAGATATCCCAGAATCCTGCTGGTTGAAGTCAAAGGAGTCGAGGGCGGCTTCGGTGAGCTTCTGGGCGGCGGCGGCCAGCCGATGCAGTGGATGAAAGAGAGTTTGGAAGCACAGGGCTTTACGGTTACGATTTATGAATCGCCGATGCAAAAGCTGATGAAACTGCCGAAAGAGGAGTTTATTAAAAATATTGGTTCGATTTATGCGCAGAAGGCCCCGATCAGTAAAATCACTGAAAATTATGATTTGGTCATCAATCTGGTCAATGTGAATCCGTCAACGGTGCAGCGAACGGTCTGGCCGCTGAGCAAGGGAACGCCGGATGTTCCGTTTTATGTGCATGAACTGCCGACGGTGGTGGTTTCCATTCAATGTCCGTATCACCTGGCAGATATTCCGCAGGCACAGACCTATATCAATACTTATGACAGCCGTCAGGTCACTTTGGAGGTGCTGACCGAAAAGCTGACCGGCCGGAGTCCGTTTACCGGCGTCAGCAATATTGATGTGTTGTGCGGAGACTTGCTGAATTATTAGGGTGGATGAGGAAAAGCTGCGCCGGCGGAAGTTTTAAGCGCTTGGCGGCGCAGGCTTAAACAAAGGAGAAGGTGTCATGGGAAATCATACAGTGCGCAATAAAAGAGAGCGAAGAGAGTTCTGGACGGGAATACTGTTTATTTTGCCGGGACTGCTGGGTTTTTTGGTGTTTATTTTGATTCCGGTTATTATCTCGGTCATTTTGAGCTTTTGCAAATGGGATTTTTTGCAGGGGCTTTCGGCCATTCGCTTTCATGGTTTGGCTAATTATGCTAAATTATTTACTGACGTTTGGTTTTTGGAGTCTTACCGAAATAATATCATGTTTACTTTGATTACAGTACCGGCTTTGACGGTGCTTGGACTGGTTACTGCCGAAATTTTAAACCGTTATATTTTGGGCAAAGCCCCGGTTCGGGTAATGTTTTTTATTCCCTATATTGCCAGCGTAGTTGCGGTTTGCGCGGTTTGGCAGGTGCTGTTTCATCCCAGTTTTGGGCCGATCAATTCGTTTTTGCATTCGATCGGGATGCAAAATCCCCCCAAGTGGCTGGCTGATTTAAAGTGGTCCCTGCCATCGGTGATGATTATTTATATCTGGCAAAACGTGGGTTATTATGCGGTTGTATTTTTAGCGGGGCTAAAGGGCATTTCCAAAGAACTGTACGAAGCGGCAGCCATTGACGGCGCCGGACCGGTGCGTCAGTTTTTTTCGGTGACGGTGCCTTTGATTCGGCCGACAACCTTCTTTTTGGTGACGATGGGGATTATCGGTTCGTTTAAAGTTTTTGATCATATCAGTGTGCTGACTCAGGGCGGGCCGGGCAGTTCCAGTTCGGTGATGGCATATTATGTCTATCGTAAGGCCTTTGAAGAATATGATATGGGCTATGCCAATGCATTGGCCTGGGCGCTGTTTGTCCTGATTTTTGCGGTGACATTGATTCAATTCCGGCTGCAAAAGAGTTTTGATGGGCAGGTGAAAGCATGAACAAAAAATTAGGTGTGGGCAAGATTATTCTGACCGTTATTTTTTGGCTGATTGGATTTAGCATGCTGCTGCCGCTGATTTGGATGATTTCCGCTTCGTTCAAAATGGAGGCGGATGTCTTTAACTTTCCGATTCAATGGATTCCGCCCCGGTTTAACGGGATTGAAAATTATAAGGCGGTATGGGGGAAGCAATATAATTTCGGACTGTATTATTGGAACTCGATTTGGCTGACTGTGGCAGCGACTGCTTTACAGATGTTTGTATCATCCCTGGGCGCTTACGGCTTTTCCAAGGTGCATTGGAAAGGTCGGGACCAAGTCTTTGTTCTTTACCTGGCGACGATGATGATTCCGCCGCAGGTAACGATTGTGTCCCAGTTTTTGATTGCCAAGCAAATCGGGCTGTATAATACGCATTTGGGTTTGATTTTGCTTTATATGTTCAGTGTTTACGGAGTATTTTTGCTGCGGCAGAGTATGCTGGGCATTCCGGAATCCTTGTCCGAGTCGGCTAAAATTGACGGAGCCAGTCATTTCCGGGTGTTTTTGCAGATCATTTTCCCGCTGACCAAACCGGCGCTGGCAACGCTGGGGATACTAAAGTTTGTTTGGACCTGGAACGATTATCAGGCACCGCTCGTGTTTTTAAGCTCCAGAAAGCTGTATACGATTCAGCTGGGGATGAAGCAGTTTGCCTCGGAAGCGGGTAATTATTATTCGCTGATTATGGCGGCGGCCGTGTCTTCCATTATTCCGCTGGTCATTGCCTTTTTGTTCGGGCAGCGCTTTGTGATTGATGGTATTGCCAGCGGTGCGGTTAAGGGATAGCGGAATAAGAAGTTTTTGATTAAGGTAACTTTTTGCCGGCGCTGCCCTGACAGAGGACGGATGCCGGGAAATCACAATAAAATAGGGAGGAAAATTATGAAAAAAATTGTAAGTTTTATTTTAGCGATGATGCTGATCGTTTCGCTGGCGGCCTGCGGTGAGTCGGGCAAGACCGAGCAGAAAACACCTCAGCCGGAAGGAAAGACGGAGGAAAATAAGACCGAGGCCAACAAGACAGAAACCCCCGCGACCAGCTCAGGCGAAGAGGTAACGCTCCGGTTTGTCGGCTGGCAGACCAATCATCAGGAAGAGGATAAAAAAGCGGCAGAAGAATATAATAAGCTACATCCGAATATTAAGGTTGTCTTTGATTATTACGGCGATCAAAACGCCAGTGAGTATACCAAAAAGGTTGACCTGATGCTGATGGGCGGCGAGGAAATGGATATTGTGGCAACGGCGGCCGTACCGGAGCATACGCAAAGAGCGTCGTCCGGCGCATATTTGGCCTTGGATGATTATTTTAAGGCTGAGGGGGTTGACCCCAAGGAGACATATTCCTGTCTGCCGGTAGTTGACGGTAAAGTATATTGCATGCCGGCCGATTGGAAGGCTTGGTTTGTGCTGCTCAATAAGAGTTATTTGGAAGAAGCCGGTTTGCCGATTCCGAGCCTGGACTGGACCTGGCAGGATTATGAGGAGTATGCGCTTAAACTGACCAAGGGTGAGGGCGCAGAAAAGAGATATGGCGGATATTTCCATTTATGGGATACCTTTAACTATTTAGGTGTTGTCTCTGCCAAGATGGATAATGCGCTGCTCAAAGCCGATGGCAGCTTAAACTATGACGATCCCAATCTGAAAGCCTGGCTTGAGTTCAGAAATCAGCTGGAAAACGTGGATAAATGCTCGGCGCCTTTTGCTGAGGCCAAGGCCATGAATATGAATTACCGGTCGAAGTTCTTTAATGGTGAGATTGCAATGCTGCCGATCGGCAGCTGGATGATCAATGAACTGGATGATCAGGGCAAATATCCGCATGATTTTCAGACGACTTTTGCGCCGCTGCCCGTATTTAAGGATGGAAAAGCAGGACGGACTTTGGTGGAAGCTCATTTTTATTCGGTATCAAAGAACTCTAAACATCCGCAGGAAGCCTATGATTTTCTGCGCTTCTATACCACGGAAGGCATGAAAATCCGCGGTGTGAGCATTTCGGCGGTTAAGGGCGAGGACCGGATGGAATATGTTGAAAAGATGGTCGATGATCCGAAGTACTGCGATATGGAAGCCCTGAAAAATGTGTTAAATAACCCGGCTTGGGAAGATAACTTATTTGTCACCATTCCCAAATATCAGGTTCAGCTGACTAAGCTCTTGACAGAGGAAACGGAAAAATACCTGCTGGGCGAAAATGATATTGACAAAGCAATCAGCGAAATGATGAGCCGCGGTCAAAAGATCGTTGAGGAAAATAAATAAACTCAGGCGGCAAAGCATGAGATATTTTTGAGTCGGTAGGCATCCGTCTGCCGGCAAGATAAGTAAAGAGCGAAAAACCCGACTGTCGGATGAAACCGGCAGCCGGGTTTTAAGTTTTTTTAAAATTTCGCTTGACATTTTTCAACTATTGTATTAATATAACAATACAGTAAGACAACAAATCTAATCCAGTGGAAGGAGGACATACAGTGTGGCAGATGGATTCTAGCCGGCCGATTTATATTCAGCTGGTAGAGCGAATTACCCGTGAGATTATTGCCGGCAAATATCAGCCGGGCGAGAAGATGCCGACGGTCAGGGAGCTGGCGGAGACCGCCAGAGTCAATCCGAATACGATGCAAAAGGCATTTTCCCAGTTGGAGCAGGAGGGTATGCTCTTCGCGGATCGAACGGTCGGCCGTTACGTGACGCAGGACAGAGAGCGGATCAAAGCCAAAGGCCGGCAGCTGGCCCGGCAGTTGGGAGAAAGCTTTCTGGCGGATATGAAGTCGTTGGGACTTGGGGAAGAAGAAATTATGGAGCTTTTAAAAGAATTGACAGAACAGGAAAAAAAGGCTTAAGCAGCAAAGCGGCAAGAGCGCGAGGTATTTTTGGAAAGCACCGCCAAGCATGGCCGCGGCGGATAAAAGCGGGCGCAGATTCCGATACAAGGAGGAATAAATGAAAATAGAGATGATTCAGCTGGGAAAAAAGTATGGTTCTTTCCCGGCACTGCAAAATGTAAACCTGACTTTGGGGCAAGGGCGAATCGTCGGGCTGCTGGGGCCGAATGGTTCCGGCAAGACGACTTTGATCAAGCTGCTGAACGGACTGATTCAGCCAAGTACAGGCCAGATTCTGCTGGACGGGGAAAAGCCCGGACCGAAGTCAAAGGGCAGGATTTCTTATTTACCGGATAAATCGTACCTGAACTCACAAATGACGGTTGAGCAGCTGGTGGATTTGTTTGCGGATTTTTATACTGATTTTAATGTGGAAAAAGTAAATCATTTGCTGAAAGACTTAAATATTCCGGTTCAGAAAAAATTGAAAACTCTGTCGAAAGGAACGCAGGAAAAGGTGCAGCTGGCACTGGTGATGAGCCGGGAAGCCGAGGTCTATTGCTTGGACGAGCCGATTGGCGGGGTTGATCCGGTGGCAAGGGATTATATCCTGCAAACGATTATTTCACAGTATAACCGAGATGCGCTGGTGATTATTTCCACGCACTTGATTTATGACGTCGAAAATGTGCTGGATGATGTGGTGATGATCAAAAACGGCAGTATTTTCCTGTATGACTCGGTTGAAAATATTAGGGAAAGGGAACAGAAATCGGTTGATGAGATGTTCCGGGAGGTAATGAGATGGTACTAAAATTAATCAAGCACGAATTTAAATATTTGGGTCGCTACCTGCTGTTGATTTGGACGGGGCTGCTGCTGATGATTGTGTCGCAAAGATTTTTGGTTGAGCTTCGGGACAGTGACATTATGCTGCTGGAGATAGCGGCCGGTATGGCGGTACCGGTACTTATTTTCAGTTTAATTGCCATGCATTTAGTTACCTTTGTAGTGGTGATCCTCCGCTTTTATCAAAATATGTTTACCGGCGAGGGCTATCTGACCTTTACTTTACCGGTGAAAATCTGGCAGATCATTTTTTCCAAGCTCTTAGTCGGCTTTGTGATTATGTTAGTGCCGCTGGCAGTAACAATTGCAGTCGGGCTTAGCTTTTTAAACATCAGTCAGTTTACTGAGATAGTAATTGAAGGGATTCGTTATTATTGGCAGTCCGGCTATTCTCTGATTACGTTGGTGCTGATTGGTCTGACCATGATGGTTGGCATGATTATACAGATTGTGGATTTTTATCTGGCGATGAGCTTTGGACAGTTAGCTAACCGCAATAAGGTTGTTTTTTCCATCATTTCCTATATCGGCATTTATACGGTGAAGCAATTGGTGAGTACGGTATTGATGGCCGGCTTATTTATGAGCGGTTATTTGGAAAGCCTGAATGATAAGTTTTTGCCGGGTACAATCAATGGGATGATGGGGCTGACGCTGCTGATGACAACGGCGCTGCTGGTACTTGAGTGGCTGTTGGTCAATTATCTGTGTAAGAATAAATTGAATTTAGAGTAAAAGGAGAAAAACACAGATTTTTCAGCGTATTATAGTAAAATGACATTTCAAAATATCCTATTTTATTATTATATTCTTAAAATAGATGAATTTCAAGAATTGACATTGAATTTTAAGAGTATATAGGCTCCCCCGTAATTGTCATAAAAGAACCGCCAAGTATCGGCAGTGAATATTAACTGTCGATACTTGGCGGTTTTTTATGAGTGCACCGGCACTTACCTGAAAACATCTAAGGGCTGACCGGTCTGCCACGGCAACCCCAAGATTTTGGCAAAGGTTGGCGCTTCATCTAATAGGCTGATTTCGCCCAAATGCAGATGATGCCGAATCTCCGGGCCTTTCAGCAGCAGAGTTGTCTTCAGGTTCGGCTGGCTGGGCAGGAAACCGTGGGTTGCCACATAAGAGCCGGGGATTTGGCTGGTCGGCGTTAAATAGTTTTCTAAAATATCCTGGACAAAGGCGTAACCATCGCTTGCCTCTATGACATAGGAGAACGGGCCGCTTAGCTGAAAACGAAGATTGGCTTCGGCTCTGGTGTAGCAGGCTTTAAACGGCTTTTCCGGGAGCCGCAGCAAAGCGTCCAGCAAAATTTCAATTTGGCTTTGCAGCTTTACGTCCTGCGGGTCATGCAAATACGATGCAAAGAGCCGTCGGCGTTGGCGCCGTAGGCTTTCCAAGTGGTAACCCGGCCCTGTTCGTCGGTTTGCAGGAAGCCCAAATCTTTTAACAAACGGTTGAAAGAAATAGCGGTCTGGTAGTCCTGAAAACCATGGTCGCCGAAAACGGCAAAGGTGGTTTCCTCATAAATTCCCATTTGCTTGGTCAGCCAAATAATTTCTTCCACCCTTTTAGCAGCGGAGAGCAGTGCCGTTTTGGCCGGCGCTGAAAATGTGCCGTGGTGATGCCGGGCATCGTCTAACTCCGTCAAATGAAGCGCTGCCAGCCGGGGCTTTTTCTTGCGCAAAATATCTTTAAATAAAGCAGAGGAAAAGTTATCCAAATATGGCTGCTGAATCCCTTTGGTTTTAGGGGCATGACGCAGAGCGTCAAACAGGAGCGAGCGGGTGCCGGTTTTCCAAAAGAGGGAAAGCTGGCTTTCGCCGGTATGGGAAAATATTTCCGGGAAATTATAGGTAATGCTCTTGCTGCCGGCCATGACCGGGTAAAGCACCGCCGCCGAGGTCAGTCCGGCCGAATAAGCCGCGTCAAACAGGGTCGGTGCCTGAATGTCTTTTTCATACCAGAACCAGTCATGCTTCGGTGATTTTTCCGGTTCGGGGATTTCGTTGTTGAAAATGCCGTGAACCTTGGGCGGAGTGCCGGTAATAATGCTGGTATGGCAGGGATAGGTCAGGCTGGGATAAATGGGCGCGACCTTGGGAAAATAGGCGCCGTTTTCAATGAAATCCTGAAAAACCGGCAAATGTTTAAAAATGGCATGATCCTTGGCGTTTAAGGCGTCAATGGAAATCAGTATCAAATATTTACTCATAAAAACCTCGCTTTCGTGAAAAACTATGGAGCAGATAAAAAGTCGGATCGGCTGCTTGTCTGAACTGGAAATAAGAAGGGGCTGCTGCAAAATACAGCTTTTACACAAGATATTGCGATAAAACGCAAAGATTTTTTCTGAATCTTGTGTAAAAATCTTAAAATGCAACAGCCCCTTTTTATTTATGCTTCCACTAAAAAAGGTTTTAAATCTTCTAAAATTTGCTCAATTTCATTCGCATCATGTATCTTTAAAGTAATCGGCTTGGATAGATCCAAACTGAAGATGCCCATGATCGACTTGGCATCGATAACGTACCGGCCGGAAACTAAGTCAAAGTCTGCGTCGTACTTGCCGACAACGTTTACAAAAGATTTTACCTTATCAATGGAGTTCAGTGATACAGAAACCGTATTCATTGTTTTCCTCCTTTTTGTTTAATGACTCATCGAAAAAACTGCCTGCGGCATAACCGCTCTATTTTTTACTATATCACAGACCGGCGGATAGTCAAGTTAAAAAAGGATTACAAATTGAAGCGCGCAAGCATAAATGAATGCGACCGCGAAGCGGGCATATTCATTTTGCGGCGCTTCACCGGCAGACAGGGAGCACGAAGTGCGGCAAATGCGGAGCATTTGGTCTGCTGGTGAAAAACAGCCGATAAGTCAAAAGTTGAAGCGCGCAAGCATAAATGAATGCGACCGCGAAGCGGGCATATTCATTTTGCGGCGCTTCACCGGCAGACAGGGAGCACGAAGTGCGGCAAATGCGGAGCATTTGGTCTGCTGGTGAAAAGTAATACTTGCTGAATAAAGTTAAAGTGATTATAATCATAGTTGAGTTAAAAACTCAACTTTCCCATGTTCTGCAAAGCCAGAAACTTCTTTTTTAGGTAGGTCGCCCACCCGGGCAGAAACGCGGAGTGTTTCGACCAGGGCAGACCACCTGCCGGGCAGAAGTGCGTAATACTTTGATCAGGGGTTTGTTGGAGCTCGTTGCTGCCGGAAAGACTGCGTCTTTCGGAGACGGCGGAACGGAATGTGATTTACAAAGCAAATTGCGAGAGCGGATTCAGGCAGATTGCTCGCCGGGGCAGAAAGCGAAACTTTCGAGCAGGGTAGGTCGCCACCCGGGCAGAAGTGCGCAACGCTTTGATTAAGGAGAAGTTGAGTTAAAAATAGAAATTGGAGGAACTATGACAGATCATATAATAGAAAAAAATGCAACCGCGCAGCCAAAGCTCACGGCCGGGTCGTTAAAGACCGGAGCATCCGGCCGACAAAAGAGCTTTCATATCCTGACGCTGGGCTGCAAGGTCAATCAATACGAAAGCGAAGCCATTCGGGAGATTTTTTTAGCGGACGGTTATCGGGAAAGTACGGCGCTGGAAACGGCGGATGTTTATATTGTCAACACCTGTACGGTAACCAATATCGCCGCTAAAAAATCGCGGCAGATGTTGGCCAGAGGCAAAAAGAAAAACCCCGACTGCGTGGTGATTGCCGTTGGCTGCTATGTGCAGCGAGAACATCAGACGTTAAAGGAAAGTTTGGGGATTGATATTTTAATCGGCAACCATCGCAAAAAGGAGATTTTAACGCTGCTCGGCGACTTTTACCGCGGCCGGGAAATTGTGGATGCGGTGGAGGAGGGTTATCATAAGCCGGAATATGAAGACCTGCGGATCGCCGGCCGGCATGAGCGGGCGCGGGCGACGATTAAGGTGCAGGACGGCTGCAATCAATTTTGTACCTATTGCATTATTCCCTTTGCCAGAGGGCGGGTCAGGAGCCGGCGGCCGGGTAGGATTTTAGAGGAAATCAAGGGACTGGCGGAGGCGGGCTATCAGGAGTTTGTCATTACCGGGATTCATTTGACCTCTTACGGTCTGGATTTTTCCGAGGAAATCGGTCTGATTGATTTACTGGAAGAAATTGATCGGATTGAGGGCGTCCGCCGGATTCGCTTAGGCTCTTTAGAGCCGCGGCTGATCACACCGGAATTTGCCGACCGCATTGCGAAGCTAAAGCATCTTTGCCCGCATTTTCATCTGTCGCTGCAAAGCGGCTCGGACGCGGTTTTGGCCGGAATGAACCGGCGCTATCGCACGGCGGACTTTGCGGCCGGTGTCCGGCTGCTCCGTCAGATTTACGAAGCCCCGGCGATTACAACTGATATTATTGTCGGTTTTCCGGGGGAAAGTGAGGCTGAATTTAAGAAAGGACTGGAGTTTGTCAGAGAGATTGGCTTTGCCGATTTGCATGTTTTTAAATATTCTAAGCGGGCAGGCACCAAGGCAGCGAATATGCCGAATCAGGTGGCAGAGGAAGTGAAAAACATAAGAAGCAGTCAGATGATTGCCTTGGGGGAGGCTTCCAAGCGGGCTTACTTGCAGGGCTTTATCGGCCGGATGGCGGAGATTTTGCCGGAGGAGGAGGTACAGCTGGACGGCCGGAATTATACGGTCGGCCATACCAGAGAGTATATCAAGGCCTATCTGCCGGCGGCTGACAAAGAGCCGGTTGAAATTAGCGTCAAATTAGGGGAAGTTTATGCCGACGGGATGACGGCGGAGTGGCGGTGATAGATAAAATGCGTTCCGCAAATGGATAATTACATATGACACTGCCTGTGAAAGCAAGCTTTCCCGAGCAGTATCAGGCATAACTATCCGCTATAGACAAAGTGTGTTCAGGCAAGCCATTCGCAATTCGCCGAAATGACTTTCGTCGAATTGCTCATGTTTGCGTTCCGCAAATGGAAGCTTTCCCGAGTAGTATCAGGCATAACTATCCGCTATAGACAAAATACGTTCAGGCCAAGGCACCCAGAATTCGCTGGCGCGAATTCTGGGTGTTTGCGTTCCGCAAATGGATAATTACATATGACACTGCCTGTGAAAGCAAGCTTTCCCGAGCAGTATCATATATAATTATCCGCTTGCCTGAACTAATTGCAAAAATTACTTGATTTTGCAAGATGAATGATGTATAATTGCATTTACATTTACAAATGACATAAAAATCAACAATTATAGGGGAAAGAAATTGTAAAAGTGCAAGAAAATGAAAACGAGTTGCAAAAGCAAGAAAGGGGAAAATTTTTATGAAAAAAATGTTAGCATTATTGCTGGGCTTGGCCCTGGCAGTTACCGCCTGCGGTAATTCGACTACGGAGACTAAAACAGAAACGAAAACGGAAACTCAAACCGAAACCAAAACAGAGACCACGGCCGGTCAAGACGGAGCAGAAGTCAAAATCGGAATGTTAGCGCCGCTGAGCGGACCGATTGCTGAGTACGGTATAGCTTCCAGCAACGGAACCAAGTTGGCCTTTGAAATCTTAAATGGCAAAAAGTATCTGGACGGTCAGACTATCCAGCCCGTGATTTACGATACGGAGGCTGACCAAACCAAAGCAGTTAACCTTTTTAATAAGCTGGTCAGCAATGATAAGATTGCCGCGCTGGTAGGTCCGGTTATTTCCTCTACCTCGCTGGCAGTGGCACCGGTAGCGCAGGAAGAAAACATCCCGATGATTACTCCGACCGGTACGCATTTAGATATTACGCCGGATTATCCCAATGTTTTCCGGGCCTGCTATATTGACCCCTATCAGGGCATGCTGGCCGGACAGTTTGCGGTTGAAAATTTGGGCGTTAAGAAAGTAGCGATTGTTTATAATGTCGGCAGCGATTACTCGGTTGGATTGGCGGAAGAGTTTAAAAAAGTAGTAGAAGCGGCTGGTCTGACGATTGTCAGCAATGAAGGTTATAATGAAGACGATAAGGATTTCAGCGCGCTGGCGGCTAAGATTAAGGCCGGACAGCCGGAGCTGGTATTTGTGCCGGATTATTATAATAAGGTCGGCATTCTGGTCGGTCAGTTAAAAACGGCCGGAGTCGAGGCTGCATTCTTAGGCGGCGACGGCTGGGATGGCGTTTTGGCTAATTACGCTAAGGAAGCGGAAGGCTGCTATTATCTGACTCACTTCTCAACGGCTGATACCAGTGAAGCGGCAGTTGAGTTTGTAAACGCATATCGGGAAAAGTATAGTGCGGAACCGAGTTCGTTTGCTGCTCTGGGTTATGATGCCGGTCAGGTCATTGTCGAAGCGGTTAAAAAAGCCGGCTCGACAGATGCGGCAGCCATTGTCAAGGCTTTAAATGAGATGGAGTTTGAAGGTATTACCGGTGTTCTCAAGTTCGATGAAAACGGGAATCCCAAAAACAAGGATGTTACCGTAATCAAAGTAGTGGACGGGAAAGCAGTCGTAGAAGCAAAAGTCAAAGGAAAGTAAGGATTACATCAGGTCTAACGACAGGCCGCGGCATTAAAGTTTGGCACAAGAGGATGATTGTGTGAAAAACCTTCCATGCGGCGGCCTTTTTGCAACAAAACAAGGAGGATATCATGGCGGAATTGTTCCAGCAAATTATAAACAGTCTTCATGTGGGCAGTATTTATGCCTTGATTGCCTTGGGCTATACGATGGTGTACGGCATCGTGCAGCTGATTAATTTTGCGCATGGGGATATTTTGATGGTGGGCGCTTATTTTACTTTTTTTGGCCTGACAGCCTACCGTCTGCCCTTTGGTGTGGCGCTCCTGGGAGCGGTGATTGTCTGCGCGCTGTTAGGTATGCTGATTGACAGGATTGCTTACAAGCCATTGCGCAGCGCTCCCCGGATTTCGGCGCTGATTACGGCGCTGGGTGTCAGCATGCTCCTGGAAAACGGTTTTCGTTATTTGTTCGGAGCTGACTCCAAGCGGATGCCGGAGATTATTAAAGCGGAAAATGCGGTTCGCCTGGGCGGAGTGCGGATTTCCTACATGACCTTCATTACGATTGGAGTGGCGGTGGCCTTTATGCTGCTGCTTCGGCTGATTGTTCATTATACCAAAACCGGCAAAGCCATGCGATCGGTATCGGAGGATACAAAAGCTTCGCAGCTGATGGGCATCAATGTTGACCGGACGATTGCGGTTACCTTTGCAATCGGTTCGGCCTTAGGGGCGGTCGGTGGTATTTTATACAGTATGAATTATTACGAGGTTCAGCCCTATATGGGTATGATGCCGGGATTAAAAGCTTTCGTGGCCGCAGTCTTAGGCGGGATCGGCAGTATTCCGGGAGCGATGCTGGGCGGTTTTGTCATCGGCGGCGTGGAAACGATTACCAGGGGCTATATTTCAACCACCTGGGCGGATGCTTTTGTATTTGGAATTTTGATTTTGGTGCTGATTTTTAAACCGGCCGGTATTTTAGGCAAGAATGTCAAGGAAAAAGTATAGAAAGGGGAGCAAAATGGAAATAAAAAAGTTCCGAAAAAATTATATTATTAATTTTATTGCCGTTCTGCTTCTTTTTGGGGCGGTTTTGCTCTGCTGGCAGGCGGGGCTCTTAAACAGCTATTATCAGGGAATTCTGATTGTGGCCGGAATCAATATTATGGCTGCTTCTTCGCTTAATCTGGCGGCCGGCTACATGGGGCAGCTGGCTTTGGGGCATGCCGGATTTATGGCCATCGGTGCCTATACCGCCGCTTTGATTGGTCTGCATACCGGTCTGCCGGGCGGGCTGAAATTAGTTGTCGGGATTTTGTGCGGTGCCCTGGTGGCGGGCATTTTCGGGATCTTGATCGGTATCCCGGCACTGCGTCTGCGCGGTGATTATTTGGGAATTGTAACCCTCGGCTTTGGTGAAATTATTCGAATTGCCCTGTATAATCTGCCTTTTACCGGCGGAGCGGCGGGCTTAAAAAAGATTCCGAAACTGATTAATTTGCCGATTTTACTGGTGATTTTGATATTGGTTATGACCTTTTTGTTTTTATTTGTGCGTTCACGCCATGGCCGGGCGCTGCTATCGATTAAAGAAGATGAAATTGCCGCCGAATCGGTGGGCGTACCGACCATTTATTATAAGGTTTACGGCTTTGCCGTATCGGCATTTTTAGCCGGGGTGGCCGGCGGGGCACTGGCTTTTTTCCAGCGGGCACTGGATCCGAATAAGTTTAAGTTCATGTTGTCGGTTGAGTTTTTTATTATCGTGGTTTTGGGCGGCATGGGCAGCTTTACCGGAACGATTTTAGCGGGCCTGTTTTTGGCGCTGGTCAATGAGTTTTTATATCAGGTTGATGAGCTGCGGCTGGTAATTTACGCAGTGCTTTTGATTTTGGTGATGATTTTTAAGCCGAGCGGGCTTTTGGGCAGTCGGGAGTTTTCCCTGACCGGCACGCTGGGCTGGCTGAAAAACAAGCTGACCGGAAAGAAATAGGAGGGCGAAATGGAATTACTGACAACGAGGGACGTGGGAATTGCTTTCGGCGGCCTGCAGGCGGTGGGTCATTTTGATATTTCTTTGCAGGAAAACGAACTGGTCGGTTTGATTGGGCCGAACGGAGCCGGTAAAACTACGATTTTTAATTTGTTGACCGGAGTTTACCAGCCGACCGAGGGTGAGATTTATTTTAACGGTCAAAAAACAAATAATAAAAAACCGGCCGATATTGTAGCCCTGGGTATGGCCAGAACCTTTCAAAATATTCGCTTGTTTAAAAATCTGAGCGTGATTGACAATATCAAGATTGCTTTTCAGAAAAAGCTGAATTATTCAGCTTTAGCGGCGGTGCTGCGGCTGCCGGTGTATTGGCGGCAGGAAAAGCAAATTGAAGAAGAGGCGATTAAACTTTTGGCGCTGTTTCATATGGAAGAGGATGCGGATAAACTGGCTAAAAACTTGCCTTACGGCAAACAGCGCAAGCTGGAAATTTGCCGGGCTTTGGCAACCGGGCCAAAGCTGCTTTTGCTGGATGAACCGGCGGCCGGCATGAATCCGCAGGAAACCAAGGAACTGATGGAAACGATTCGTCTGGTACGGGAGAACTTTCATTTGACGATTCTTTTAATCGAACATGATATGAATCTGGTCATGGGGATTTGTGAACGGCTGATTGTCATTGATTATGGTCAGATCATTGCCAAGGGAACGCCGGAAGAGATTAAGGTCAATAAACAGGTAATTAAGGCGTATTTGGGCAGTTAGGAGGCGGAAAATGCTGAGAGTGGAAGGAATCAATGTATTTTACGGCGCAATCCATGCTTTAAAAAATGTCAGTTTTGAAGTGGGGGAAGGGGAAGTGGTTTCCCTGATTGGCGCCAACGGAGCCGGTAAGACAACGATTATGCATACTTTATCCGGCTTGCTCAAAGCTTCCGGCGGTAAGATTTGGCTGCAGGATACGGAGATTACGGCTGTGCCGGCGGAAAAAATTGTGGGCATGGGACTGGTCCAGGTGCCGGAAGGACGCCGGATTTTCGGGCGGATGAGCGTGCTGGAGAATCTGATGATGGGCGCTTATCTGCGCCGGGATAAAAAGGAAATTGCTGAAGATATTGAAAAAATGTATTTGCGCTTTCCCCGGTTAAAAGAAAGAAGTAAACAGCCGGCCGGAACGATGAGCGGCGGTGAACAGCAGATGCTGGCGATTGCCCGGGCTTTGATGAGCCGGCCCAGACTTTTACTGATGGATGAGCCGTCGATGGGGCTGGCGCCGATTTTAGTCAATGAAATCTTTCATATTATAAAGGATATCAATCAGCAGGGCATGACGGTTTTGCTAGTCGAGCAAAATGCCAATAAAGCGCTGTCGATTGCCGACCGAGCCTATGTGCTGGAAACCGGCAGCATTGTTATGACCGGTTCCGGCCAGGAGCTGCTGCATGACGACCGGGTGCGGCAGGCATATTTGGGCTAAAGCAAATTTGTGACCGAAAAAAGTTTTTAACCGGCCAAACGAGGTCACGGCTTAAGCCGGCAGAATGCCGAAGGGCAGCAGAACACAAAGAGCCAAGGAAAAATAAATTTTGCTTGTATTTTATCAAAAGATACGCTATGATGTAATAGAAGCTTGCTTCAAAAGCAGGGGAATGCAGAAAAGTTTAAAAGGAGGGTGCTATGAAGCTTGTCGGAATTATCGGCGCAATGGAAGAAGAAGTAATGAAGCTGAGAGACCAAATGACGGTTACAAATGTCCGTAGTATTGCTCATACCGAATATATCAGAGGAAGCCTCGCCGGCCGAGAGATTGTCTTAGCCAAATCCGGGCTCGGTAAGGTCAACGCCGCCGTTTGTGCTCAGGTTATGATTGATATTTTTAGAATTGATGCCCTCATTAGCTTAGGTGTAGCCGGTGCGATTTCACCGGAATTGGATATTTGCGATGTTGTTATTTCCCGGGAGTTTATCCAGCATGATGTCAATGCTGTTGCCTTTGGTTACAGTAAAGGTGAGATCCCGCAGATGGACACTTCGGTTTTTAAGGCGGATACGCATTTGATTCATTTGATGGAAAAAGCCAGCGATGTTTTGGATGCTAAGACAAGAGTAGTAACCGGCCGGATTTTGGGAGGTGATCAGTTTATTTCCAAAGTCGAGGAGCGGGAGGAATTATATCAGTTTTATGCCGGTGACTGTGCCGAGATTGAGGGCGGTGCGGCGATTGCACAGGTCTGTTATCTGAACCGGATTCCGTTTGTGGCGGTGCGTTCCATTACCGATCGGGCTGATAATACGGCCGGTATGGACTTTAATGAATTTACCCGGCAGGCAGCGGTTAATTCAACCAAGCTTTTGCTTCGGCTTTTGACTTTGCTGTAAAACCGGAAACTGGGGTTAGGTGTGGAAAAGAAAATAAAACAGCCTTTGCCGGCCGGAAAGCCGGCGGCAGGGCTAAAAAAAGATTTTAGTCCGGCAGGCAATGGTCGGCCGGGAGCTTCGGCAGAGCCGCATGATAAGGAGTATATGCGGCTAGCTTTGGCTGAGGCGGAAAAAGCGGAGGCACTGGGCGAAACACCGGTTGGCTGCGTGATTGTCTGGCGGGGGCAGGTAATTGGCCGGGGCTATAATCGGCGGGCGACGGATCATTCGGTGCTGGCTCATGCCGAGTTATTGGCAATGGCCGAAGCGGCTGATTTTTTGCAGGACTGGCGGCTGGAGGAGGCTGTGTTGTATGTGACGTTAGAGCCTTGCCCGATGTGCGCCGGTGCGATTGTGCAGGCCAGATTGGGGCGCTTGGTTTACGGTACGGCTAATTTTAAGGCCGGCAGTGCCGGAACGATTGTTGATTTAATGAATGTAGCGGGCTTTAATCACCGGGTGGCAGTGGTGAGCGGCGTTTTAGCGGAGGAATGTACGGCGCGGCTAAAGTGCTTTTTTCAAAGCTTGCGCCGGGAAAAAGCGAAAACTTACCCGCCGCGGGAGTTGCCGCTTGAGTTTTTTCAGGCTTCGGCCAAGGAATTGGCGCCGAGGCTGGTTGGCAAGCTTTTGTGCCGGCGGCTGGCGAGCGGCGAGGTCTTGCGCTGCCGCATTACTGAAACGGAATGTTACTACGGGGAAAAGGACACCGCCTGTCATGCCCACAAGGGCCGGACGACCCGAACTGAAGTTATGTATCAGACCGGCGGTGTGGCGTATGTTTATTTATGCTATGGGATTCATTATTTATTAAATGTGGTGACCGGGCCGGACGGTTTTCCCGAAGCGGTTTTGATTCGGGGTGTGGAAGGCTATGACGGGCCGGGTAAACTGACCAAAGCTATGCAAATCGGCAAAGCGCAAAACGGTCAGTTCCTTTCTTCCACCGGCGAGTTGTGGCTGGAGGAGGACGGCACCAAGGTCAAGATCAGCCGCCACCGGCGGATTGGCATCAGTTATGCCAGTCAGAGGGATCAAGAACGAAAATGGCGGTTTAAACGGGAAGAATAGGTCTGAAAAAAAGGCGGGGGGATTTTTAAAATCTACTCCGCTTATTATTTCTCTAGATATGGAAAAAAACTTAGGAAAAAAGAAAAGTTTTTACGGAATTTCAGTAAAAACTATTGATTTATCGGAAGTTTTTGGGTATACTTTACTTAACAGGAGGGAAACACCATGATTTTAAGACCGCAATATATCAAGGCACTGCAAGTTTACCGCGATATGCCGCTGGTTAAAATACTGGCCGGAATCCGGCGCTGCGGCAAATCTACACTTTTGGAAATGCTGCGGGACGATTTGCAAATGAGCGGTGTTCCGGCGGAGCAGATTATTAGTATGCGTTATACTTCGGAGGATTTTGACAGCGGGATGACGGATAAGGAAATGTATCATGGAATTAAAGCGCAGATGACCAGCGGTAGGCGATATTATCTTTTGCTGGATGAGGTGCAGGAAATAGAGGGCTGGGAAAAAGCGGTCAATAGCTTGCTGGAAAACGCCGATACCGATATTTACGTAACCGGCTCCAATTCCAAACTGATGTCGAGTGAGATTTCCACTTATTTAACCGGACGGTATGTTTCGATTCCGGTTTATACCCTGTCTTTTGCCGAGTATTTGGAGTTTAAAAAATCCGATACCCGGTCGGTTAAGGAGCTGCTAAACGAGTATCTGCGCTTGGGCGGGTTCCCAATTGTAGCGCTGGGCAGCTTTGACGAACGTTCCGCTTATCAAATCGTCGAGGGAATTTATCACTCGGTGATTACCGGCGATATTACGAAACGGCATAATATTACGAATTTTGATTTGTTCACGCGAGTCGTAAAATATATTATGGAAAATGTGGGAAAAACCTTTTCTGCCAACGCCATTGTTAAGTTTTTAAAAAGCGAAGGGCGGTCGCTGTCGGTGGAGGCGGTGTACAATTATTTGAACTGGCTGGAAAAGGCGTTTGTTATCTATCGCTGTCAGCGCTATGATTTGCAGGGTAAATTGGTGCTTAAAACGCAGGAAAAATTTTACTTGGCAGATTCTTCGCTGAAATACTGCATTATGGGTTTTAACCCCAAATCAATAGCGGCGATGCTGGAAAATATCGTTTACTTTGAACTGCGGCGCCGGGGCTATGAGGTTTATATCGGGAAGAATGACACGAAAGAAATTGATTTTGTGGCGGTTCGGCGCGGTGACCGGATTTATGTTCAGGTCTGCCGCCAGCTGCCGGAGGAGTCCGACCGGGAAATCGCCAACCTGCTGGCTGTCAAAGACCACTATCCCAAATATGTGGTCACACTCGATGAAATGGCGGCGGGCAATATCAATGGCGTAAAAATCGTACACTTAGCCGACTTTTTGCTGAGCGGCGAGGATTGAAGTTAGAGAGATTCAAACGGCGGACATGTTTTTCCCAAGTCAGAGATATAGGGCGATCCGGCAGCCTGGGAAACGCATTCATGCGTTTGTCGTGGGGAAAGAAAAACTTTAACTTGATTGATCCGGCTTTTTTGATATAATTTCATATTTTACACTTCGATAGAGATAAAGTGGCGGCAAGCCTTATATAGAAAGGCATCCGCCACTTTTTGTGCGAATAAGAACGTTGTATCGAGATGTCCTTTGCAGAGTTGGCAAGGTTTGTCGCATTTTTATTAGGTTGATGGCTTAGATATCGAAGTTCTGGCAAATATCTAGACTAAAAAGCGGAAAATAATTGTAAAATTATAAAAAGAAAGAAAATTAATTAACAGCATTGACTTTTATTAGAAAAAGTTATATCATGTAATAAGAAGGAATATTGTGTAACATTTAATGATGTTTGGAGGTGAAAGAAAGTGCTGATCAGTATGAAACAATTATTAGAAACTGCCCAGAGCAAAAAATTTGCTGTAGGAGCATTTAATATTTGTGACAGTCTTTTATTTGAAACGGTATTGCGTTGTGCCGAAAAAGAGGAAGCGCCGGTCATTATTCAGCTGGCGCCGCCGGAGTTTGAATATGTAGGAGAATCTTTTTTTCGTTATATGATTGCGGAAATGGAAAAGTCAAAAGTGCCTTGCACATTGCATTTGGATCATGGGAAAACAATGTCAGATTGTGTAAAAGCAATACGCTGCGGCTTTACATCGATTATGATTGATGGTTCAGAGTTAGAGTATGAAGAAAACATTAGGATTACTCAAAAGGTTTGTGAAATAGCGCATTGTGTAGGTGTTTCAGTAGAAGCGGAAATCGGTACCATTGGTTCGTTAGAATCCAGTGTTGAAGGAGGGGCATCTGACATTATATACACAGTGCCGGAACAGACGGTAGATTTTATTGAGAAAACCAAGGTAGATGCTTTAGCGGTGGCGATTGGAACAGCACATGGGATATATCCGCCTGGATTTGTTCCAAAACTTCGAATTGATATTTTGAAAGAAATTAAGGAGATGATAAAAACTCCATTAGTTTTACATGGCGGTTCGTCAAACAAAGATGAAGAAATAGTAGAAGCATGTCAACATGGAATTTGTAAGGTAAATATTGCAAGTGATTACCGCAAAGCATTTTTTGAGGGGGCAAAACAGAAATTAATCAGAACAAATGCTTTCTGGACACCAAATGTATATGATGAGGCAATAATGGATGCCCAAAAAGTGATTGCACATAAAATGGAACTTTTCGGCTGTATCGGTAAAATGAACTTGTATTAAAGGAAAGCCAATTTGATAAAGGTGGGAAGAATTATGGGAAACAAATCAATTGAAAAATTTGCAGAGCAAATTAGATATATTACTTCAAAAATGTTTATTGAATGTGGTGATGGGCACATTGGCGGAGCTTTTTCAATTACGGAAACAGTGGCAGTTATCTTTGAAAAGTATATGCAAGAGGATTCAAATGATTGGTTTGTTTTATCCAAAGGACATGCTGGACCGGCATATTACGCTGCTTTATATTTAAAAGGAAAAATACCGAAAGAAGTAATTTTTACTTTAAATGAAAATGGAACAAGCCTGCCATCACACCCGGACCGTAATAAAACAAAAGGGGTACAGGTTACAACCGGTTCATTAGGGCAAGGGATTTCACAAGCAGCAGGAATTGCTTACGGTTTAAAAGTGCAAAATAAGAAAGGCTGGGTGTATTGTATTGTTGGTGATGGAGAATGCAATGAAGGCGAGGTCTTTGAAGCATTACAATTTATTTCTGGGAAAAAATTAAGCAATTTAATTTTATTTATTGATTGGAATAAAAAGCAGGTAGATGGTTTGACCGAAAAAATCAGTTGTAAAATTGATTATGAAAAGTTATTAACGGCAATGAATTTTAATGCACTAAAGATAAATGGGCATGATGTAGCGGAAATTGAAAAAGCGATTGAGACTTGTAAGAAGCAATCAAAGGCAAATGTAATTATTTTAGATACGATTAAAGGATATGGAATTGATGAGTTTTCCAGTGCAGAAAATCCACATCATGTTAAATTTAATGAAAATGAAATTAATGTTTTGAAAAACTATATTGAGAGCAAAAGAGAGGTGTTTCAAACATGAGTTGGATGATTGATCCGGAACATCAAAAGAGAGAAGTTAGAAAAGAATATGGAAAAACACTGGAAAAACTAATTGAAAAGGGAATGCCGCTCATGGTTTGTGATGCAGACTTGGCCTCTTCTTCCGGAGCCGGTTATTTGTTTGAAAAATATCCTGAGCATACCGTTAATTTCGGGGTTTGCGAAGCGAATATGATTTCGGCAGCTGCGGCCATGTCCAGGGTCGGGCTGAGGCCCTTTGTTCATTCTTTCTCGCCGTTTGTATCAAGAAGAGTTTTAGATCAAATATATATGTCAGTTGCTTTTGCCAATCAGGATATTCATATATATGCTTCTGATCCGGGATACTGGTCATTACATAACGGGCCAACCCATGCTACCTTTGAAGATATTGCTGCAGTTAGAGCTATTCCCAATATTTGTGTGGTTGCGCCAGCAGATGCAATTAGTTTTGCTTGGGTATTAGAGTGGTATGCGGAACATGGCGGCAGAATTTATAATCGTTGTACCAGAAAAATTGTTCCTTCTATTTATCGGGAGGGTTCTGAATTTTGTTATGGCAAGGGTCAAGTTGTAAGAGAAGGAAGGGAAATAGCTTTTATTGCAATTGGAGCAGCAGTTTATGATGCTTTGGAATGTGCGAACATACTGAGTGAAAAAGGGCTTTCCTGTACAGTGGTTGATTTGTTTTTTATTAAACCATTAGATGAAGAATTGATTGACCGTATCATCCATGAGCATAAGATAATTATAACAATTGAAAATCACAGTATTTACGGAGGAATAGGGGAAATAGTCGGTGTGCGGATGGCAGAAAGCAGCACAAAAGGGATTTTGCGACGAATTGGGGTTAGAGATCAATTTAATGAGGTAGGTAGCAAAGATTATTTAAAAGCAAAATTTAAACTGACCGTTCATGACATTCTGGAAACAGTGGAGGAGGCGATAAAGGAGCAGGAAAAAGCATAAAATAACAGAGGACATTAAGGAGGTGCGAATGATTAAGCTATTGAGAATTGATCACAGGTTGTTACACGGTCAGGTCGCATTTTCATGGTCAGGATACTTGGATGCAAATTGTATTTTAATTGCAAACGATGCTTGTGTTCATGACGAATTAAGAAAGACGACTTTGCGGTTGGCTAAGCCATCAACATGTAAATTAATTGTTAAAGGAATTGACGAATCAATTGAGCAGCTGAACTCAGGGAAAGCTGACAAATATAATTTATTTATTATTGTTGAAGGTGTAGAGGATGCGTATCGTTTGGCCAAAGCGGTAGATAGGATTAAGTATATTAACATTGGAGGTCTTAAGGCAACAGAGAAGACACATCCACATCCATCAAACCATAATATTAATTTAACAAATCAAGAGGAAGAAATGTTGACAGAATTGGAAGAAGCAGGAAAAACCATTGAGTTAAGAATGGTGCCGAATGATCCGATTAAAAAACTTCATTAATACTTTGAACCATAGGAGACTATTTATGACTTTTTTATTGTGAAATTGCATAATGTAATTGGAAAGGAGATAGTAACATGGTAGGAGCAGCGGTAATGATAGCGTTAATAGCATTTTTTGCTTATATGGGTGACGCGTTGGGATATTCACAGTATGACCGTCCTATTTTTACCGGTTTGCTGGTAGGATGGGCGCTTGGAGATGTAAAGCAAGGATTGCTGATTGGAGCAAGTCTGGAATTGGTTTATATGGGAACATTAACAATAGGTGGTGCTTTTCCGCCGGATATTTATACCGGAGGCATTTTGGGCACGGCCTTTGCGATTACCACAGGAGCCGGAATTGAGGGCGCAGTTGCGTTATCGCTTCCAATTGCAACATTTGCACTGTTAATCAAACAATTAATTTATACCTTTGTTCGCGGGTATTTTGTGCATCGGGCTGATGCATATGCCTTAAAAGGAGACGATAAAAAAGTAGCAGCAATGCATGTTTGGTCAACACTTGCGTACTGTGTACCGATGGCGATTGTAGTTGGAATTTGTTTTTATGTTGGCGGTCCGGTCGTTCAGGCGATTCTGGATAAGGTTCCTCGGTTTATTATGGCTGGATTATCAGCAGCGTCAGGCATGCTGCCGGCATTAGGTTTTGCAATGTTAATAAAGATGATTATCAGTAAAGAATTGGCACCCTATTTTTTCATAGGTTTTTTAATTGCCGGATATCTTAATATTCCGGTGTTGGGAATTGCTTGCATTGCCATTTGTATAGCGATTTTGGTTATAATCAAAGACGGAAAAGATAAGATGAAATATGTAGGAGGTGCAGATGATAATGAATTCTAATACAAATAGCGCTGTTGCCGTAAGAGATAAAAAATTAACAAACAAGGAATTAAAATCTGTATTTTATCGTTCGATTGCATATAATTCTTCGTTTAACTATGAAAGACAATTAAATCTTGGCTGGGCTTTTTCTTTGATGCCGGTACTCCGTAAACTATATGGAGATGATAAGGAAAAAATGAAAAAAGCCTTACAAAGGCATCTGGAATTTAATAACATTACACCTTTCATTTGTACGGTATTATTTGGCATTACTTCTGCTATGGAAGAGCAAAATGCCAATGATGAAAACTTTGATACAGATTCGATTAATGCAGTGAAGGTAGGACTTATGGGGCCGTTATCAGCAATTGGAGATTCCTTGTTTTTTGGAACAATACGGGTAATTGCCGCCGGTCTTGGATGTTCGCTGGCATTAAAAGGATATATATTTGGACCGTTTTTGTATTTACTGCTGTTTAATATCCCTAATTTCTTATCGCGTTATTTTCTGATGTTTGAAGGTTATCGGTTGGGTACCGGATTTTTATCAAAGGTGGAAGAATCCGGTATTATGGATAAAATCTTTAAGGGAGCAGGAATTTTGGGATTGATGGTAATAGGAGCAATGGTTGCTACCAATGTATCTGTGCCAATAAAAGTGGCATATGATCAGATGAGCTTTCAAGAGACGTTAAATGGCATTGTTCCCAACTTATTGCCGCTGTGCCTTACTGCTTTAATTTATCGGATGTTAAAGAAAGATGTGAAAGTAGTCTATATACTGGCTTTCATCATATTATTCGGTATTTTGGGTGCAGCAGTTGGAATTTTCTAAAGGAGGAATACCATGAGAGTTGCTCTGATTAATGAAGATTCGCAGGCTGGGAAAAATAGTTTGATTTATGAGATTTTGGCATCAGAAGCGGAACCAAGAGGACATGAGGTTGATAATTATGGCATGTTTTCGGAAAAGGATGAACATGAAATTAATTTTACTCAGATTGGAGTCATTGCCTCTATCTTGATGGAAAGTCAGGCGGCGGATTTTATAGTAACCGGTTGCGGTACAGGGCAAGGCGCAATGATTTCATGCAATGCTTTTTCTAATTTGGTTTGTGGATATGTCAATACTCCGCTTGATGCATATTTGTTTAGTCAGGTGAATGCCGGAAATGCCATCTCTATCCCATTTGCGCAGTATTATGGTTGGGGGGCAGAGGTCAATTTACGGTATGTATTTAGAGCGCTGTTTGAGCAGCCGTTTGGTAAAGGCTATCCAGATGAATATGCTGAGGCAGAAAGAAAAAGTAGAATTAAAATGATGGAGTGGACGAAAAGACCGGCTCAGTATCCGATTGAAGAAGTGATTCGGCGGCTGGATCAAGAAAGATTGTATGGTTTGATTAATTATAAAGAATTTAAAAAATTGTTTTATAATAACGCAAAAAGTGGTAAAATAGAAAAGTACATAAAAGAATTATTGGAAAAATAAAAATCTCTTTCATGCACAAGAAAATCAGAGCATTTCGCTTTGGTTTTCTTGATTGCATTTATAAATAAAATAAGCAGAGCGAAGATAAGGGAGAAAAAGATGTTATCAATTGATAGAAAAAGTGAGATTTACAACAAATTTCTCCAAAATAAAACTTTGACTATAAAAAAAATGGCGGAAGAGCTTGACGTTTCTGAGCAAACCGTTAGGCGTGACTTTAAGGAATTGGAGAAAGCCGGAATAATTACTATGTTTTATAGCGGGGCCAAACTTAATGAAAAGGCGTTACCAACAATTAATGTTGATTTTTCGGTTAGACAAAAACTGACATTGCGCGAAAAAGAAGATATGGCAAAGTTGATTAAGGATGTGTTTGAAGAGAAAGACTCCATTTTTTTAGATAATTCTTCCACCGTATTCACTATGATTGATGTTATAAAAGATATTTCAATGACTGTAGTAACAAATGCGATTATGGTAGCATATAAGTTTTTAACGTATAGTAATGTCAGTACCGTATTGCTGGGGGGGCTGATTGATAATAAAAATAAATGCACCAATGATAACATTTGCCTTGAAACACTAGATAAATATCATTTTAATAAAGCATTTATTTCATGCAGTTCCGTTTCTATCGAAAAAGGGATTACCGATTCCAATGTATCAATTGCACAACTAAGAAGAAAAGTCATGGAAAATTCGGAAACGGTGTATTTGTTGGTTGACAGTACTAAATTTAATAAAATATCCTTAATTCATATTGATGATTTTTCTCATATTGATTATTTGGTTACAGAAAAAAAACCAAGTGAAGAATGGATGACCTTTTTGCAAGAAAAAGAAGTTAATGTGATATATCCGAAGGAGTAATTTAATCAGGGATTAGTTTGTTAAAACAATAGGGGTGACTATGAACTTTTTAAGGGAGGGAGAATTATGAAAAAAAACAATCAAAGTAGAGTGGGAGGGAAAGGGAGAGTTTTGTTCGTGCTGTTTTTTTTGACCATTAGTTTATCAGCGTGCTCCGGTTTGAACCTTAATTTTTTCGGGGATAAAAAGGCGGAAGCTGAGACAGAGTCAAAAGACAAGGAAAACAAGGAAGAAGATAAGGTAGAGAAAGCCGATACCGAAAAAGAATCGGAAAAAACTTCGAAAAAAGACAAAAAACAAGATTCCTCAAAAGTCAAAGTCTGGAACAATAAAAATAAAACCCAGAAACAGGAAGATAACATCGATCAAAAGCCATTGCCAAAAGAGAAAAATGTATTGTTAACGGATAAGGAGTGCCGAGAGATTATACTGGAAGAATACTGGAAATATGATATGCTGTTAAAGAGAAAAGGATTGGAATTGGATATAAGCGCACCGGTTGGAGAATTTCCGGATCAGTATTTGTTTTTGGTTACGGATGATGATTTGTATCGCAAAGCTATGCATGACATGGGATTTGATCATGGCGTAAATATAGTGCGGGAGCGTTATCCGGGACCGTATATGACATATTTGCTGTTTCCAGATGCAGAAGCGCAGCAGACATTTATTGACAATAAGGAATGGGCATCCGTGGCCTGTTTTTATATTAATTTAAAAACAGGCATGGTATTTTTTACGGCCGGCCCCAATGGCATTTATCGTATACCGAATGATCAGGTGATTTGGTATGTGCCGGATGCCTATGATGGATATACCAATCTTGAATTTTTATTAAGCGGGCTGGCAGAAGCGGGCTATATTGAATCCAAATGGGATTATACCTGGAAATATGATTTGGAAAACTGGGATTTTGATAATCCGCCTTATTCGGAAGGCGAAGAACCGGAAGGCTGTGCCAGAATTATGCTTTTCCATGAACAAACTCAAGAATATTTAGGCTGTTTTGATATTGAGAAAGCGACCCAAAGTATTTATGATGTGGAGACAGGAAAGTTGATTTATCAAAATCCGGCGTCGAATTATCCCAAGAAAAAAATAACCGCCAAAAATGCTGCCCAGGAAACGGAAGATATTGTCAAAAAGCTGGAATTTCTGGATTTTGACAAGGAAAAGCTGACTTTTCTGGCAGGGGATATGGTGTTCTTTGAGGAAATTCATGACAAAGCATATTCTATTGGGGTTAAAGTTGGGGATGATGACCATATTTCATATTTGTTTTTTATCAATCAGGATGGCACCAAAGTTGGGAGTTTTAACCACGCTACGCAGAGTTATGATATTATTTACGGCAATCATATGTGGTAGAGTCGTCTATGAGTAAAAATGCTGGATTTCAATGGGGTTTTATACACCTGAGATTGCGGTTGATATAAGGAGGAGTTGTGTTTTATTTTGTGCGTCATGGTAAAACTGATTATTCGGAACATAATCAAAAAATATATCAGGGTTATGGGGTTAATTTAGCCTCTTTGGCTGAGAAAGGGAAAAAGCAAATAAAACAAACCGCCAAGGATGAACGCCTGCAGGATGCCGATTTGATTATTAGTTCACCATATACCAGAGCTTTGCAATCAGCGGCGATTTTATCCAGAAAATTAAATGTGAAATTGGAAGTAGAAACCGATTTGCATGAATGGCTGGCCAATAAGAATTACATGTATGAAGAAGACAGCAGAGCGGAGTTGGCCTGTGCCGAATATTTTAGTTTAAATGGTGATTATCCGCCCGGTCAGGACAGGAACTGGGAAAGCCGACAGTTAATGGCAGAGCGGGTGTGTAAAGTCCTGGAAAAATACAGCCAATATGATAAGGTCATTGTGGTCGGTCATAGCATGATGATTCAGGCAGTGACCGGATATAATCCGAAGTTAGGTGAAATTGTTGAATTTAATTTATAAAGTGTGTTTAGGGGCATTTAAAGATAAGCCTGTCATATTTTGGGAGTGCCAGAGCTGCTGTTTTTAGCAGCTCTTTTTTGCTGATACCACAGTCTTTGGACGATTCTTTTATTGACAAAAATTCAAGCTCTGATATAATCACATGCAGGCTTTCCTTTCACTGAAGGAGAAAAGAATGGAATGCCGTTTAGGACACAATTAGGAGGAAAAGAATGTTACAAGTTACAGATGTGAGTTTGCAGTTTGCCGGAACAACACTTTATAAAGAGGTTGATTTAAAGTTTACAGAGGGCAATTGCTATGGAATTATCGGAGCCAACGGGTCAGGAAAATCGACGCTGTTGAAAGTATTGTATGGCGCAATGGAGCCAACCACCGGTACAGTTTCTTTAAAGCAAGGCTGCCGTTTGAGCGTATTGGAGCAGGATCATTTCAAATATGATGACAAGCCGATTATGGAAACCGTCTTAATGGGCAATCCGCAAATGTACGAAATCATAAAAGAAAAAGAAAGGCTTTACAGCAAAGAAGATTTTTCTACGGAAGATGGAGAAAAAGTGGCGGAACTGGAAGAAAAGTTTTCGGAAATGGGCGGCTGGGAAGCGGAAGATGAAGCGGCGGCATTGCTTCGGGGATTGGGATTGACCGATGTGGACTACCATAGCTATATGTCCGAGTTGACCGGAAAACAAAAAGTAAAAGTTCTTTTGGCAAAGGCGCTTTTTGGTAATCCCAGTGTTATTTTACTCGACGAGCCGACCAATGGACTGGACTTAAACAGCATTGCTTGGCTGGAAAACTTTCTGATGGACTATGCCGGTACGGTAATTGTAGTCAGCCATGATCGCCACTTTTTAAATGCGGTTTGTACCCATATTGTCGATATTGATTACGGTCAAGTCAAGATGTATGCCGGTAACTACGATTTTTGGTATGAATCTTCCCGATTGATGCAGCAACTGCTGCGCAATCAGGCGAAAAAGAGAGAAGAAGTGATTAAAGAGCTGCAAGCCTTTATTCAGCGCTTTTCTGCCAATCGTTCCAAGTCCAAACAAGCAACCAGCAGAAAAAAGATTTTGGACTCGATTCAGGTAGAAGATATGCCGGCATCCAGCCGCAGATATCCATTTATTCAGTTTACGCCGGAAAGAGAAGCAGGAAAAGATATTTTGACTGTGGATAGTATCAGTAAGACCGTCCACGGAGTAAAGGTTTTGGATAATGTCAGCTTCACCATGGCAAAGGGAGATAAGATTGCCTTTGTCGGAGATAATGAGCTTGGGCAAACTGTACTGATGCAAATCTTGGCAGGTGAGCTTGAGGCGGATGAAGGAAGCTTTAAATGGGGTGTTTCCACCAGCCAGAGCTATTTTCCCAAAGATAATACCGAATATTTTGAAAACTGTGACTTCAATATCTTGGAATGGATTCGCCAATATGCGCCGGAGCCGACGGAAACCTATTTGCGTGGCTTTTTGGGCAGGATGATTTTCTCGGGCGATGAAGTCTTTAAGCCGGTAAAAGTTCTTTCGGGAGGTGAAAAAGTACGCTGTATGTTCAGCCGAATGATGATGAGCAGTGCCAATGTGGTACTTCTGGATCAGCCGACCAATCATCTTGATTTGGAAAGCATTGCCGCGCTGACCGACGGCTTGGAGGCGTTTAAGGGGAATGTCCTGCTATGCACTCATGATCATCAATTGATCGATACCATTGCCAATCGTATCATTGAGCTGCCGATGCCGGGAGAAAGCAGATGTATTGATTATACCGGAAGCTTTGAGGAATTCCTGGAGTGGAAAGAAAGAGCCAATTAAAAGAAGGAGTATAAAATACTTTAAAAAAAACCAAAAAAACTTTAACTTGATTTATCCGGCTTTTTTGATATAATAAATAAGGATATGGTTAAAAAACAGTGCAATTTCACTGAATTGTGCTCTAATCGGATCGCGATAATAATTTGGATGAAGAGAGAGCGGAGGCAGTTTTGAAAAAATATTTGATGATAGCGGCGGCGGTGCTGGCCTTGGGCAGTGCATCTCCGGTGCAGGCGATGACCAAAGAACATCTTTCCCGGAATGCGGAAATCAGAAAAGAATTGGCAGTAGACAGCCCCATTAACAGCCTTTATCTGGCGGTTGATGAAACGGAATATCTGGCGGACGGAGAAGTGAGAACAGCAGCTTGGGGGCCGTACATTCGTGACGGCCGAACCTATGTGCCGTTGTCACTGATGGAAGAAGCATGTGGTTTGCCGATTACCTGGAACTTACAGGATTTTTCGGCGATTTTGATGTGGCGAGGCAATACGCTGCGTATTTCTCTGCCGGAAAATAAGATTTACTATAAGGGCGAAACGGCGGCCGATATCTCGCCGGATGTTGTCCCGGGCAGCGGCGTTGCTGTTCCGATTGCCGAGGTGCTGACAGCGTTGGATATTCCCTATCAATGGCTGCCGGAAACTTCTTCGCTGTTTATTTATCAAAAAAATGACAGAATATTGCAGAAGATTAAGCTGCCGGAACGGATGGTGTCAGAAGCCAAGTTTGTCGAGGAGTTTTTAAAATATTTGGCGGAGCAGGCGCAGCAGCAGGATTGGACGAGTCACCAGACTTCCTTGCTGGAACTGGCTAAGTCCCGTTTGGGAATGCCGTATGTCGGCGGAGCGGCCGGGCCGAATGCTTTTGACTGTTCCGGTTTTGTCCATTGGGTGCTGACCACTTCGGGGACGGCTTCTTATACCAGAGGTTCTTCACAGTCGCTGTTTGCGTTGTGTGAGCCGGTTGCGGCGGCAGATTTAAAGGTCGGGGATCTGGTCTTTTTTACCCGTACTTATTCAACCAGAGCAACGGTCACCCATTCTGCTATTTATATCGGAAACGGTCAAATCATTCATGCTGCCGGCAATCAGGTGCAGATTACTCCGCTGTCCGATCCGTATTGGGCAAATCATTTTTATGCCTATGGTCGGTTGCGGTCAGATTTCATTACTCTTAAATAAGAAGAAAGACCATGCCGGAGAGGAAAGAGAAAATGGAGAAATTTAGTTTAGCCGATGTCGCTAATTTACAGGATCCGCAGGTTTTATGGGAGCAGGCGGGGCCGTTTATGAACTTAATGCTTCAATACGAATCGGCATTACTGGAAATGGAAACAAAGCTGAAGATATTAAATGAGGAATTTTCGATTCAGCACAATCGAAATCCATTTGAGTCGATTAAAACCCGGGTCAAGCAGCCGCTCAGTATTATGGAAAAACTGCGGCGCAAGGGCTTTCCGACAACGCTGGAAAGCATTGAGGAAAACTTATTTGACGTGGCGGGAATCCGAATTATCTGTTCTTTTATTGACGACATTTATAGTCTGGCCAATCTTTTGATCCAGCAGGACGACGTTCGGCTGTTGATGAAAAAGGACTACATCGTTCATCCCAAGCCGAACGGCTATCGGAGCCTGCATCTGATCATGGAGATTCCGATTTTTTTATCCACCGGTAAGAAAAATATCAAGGTAGAAGTGCAGTTTCGGACGATTGCTATGGACTTTTGGGCAAGCCTGGATCATAAACTGCATTACAAAAAAGATTTACCGAATGCCGATGAGATTTCCGAGGAACTGCGGGAATGTGCCGATATCATTACGGCACTGGACGAGCGGATGGAGCGGATTCGCAACCGGATTGAAATGACGGAAAAGGACGAAGGATGAAAAAAATAACATTATATACCGACGGAGCCTGTCGGGGCAATCCCGGCAACGGCGGCTACGGCAGTATTTTAGAATATGTCGATGCCGGCGGCCAGCTCCACCGGCGGGAACTGTCGGCTGGTTACCGGCAGACGACCAATAACCGGATGGAGCTTTTGGCGGTGATTAAAGGCTTGGAGGAGCTAAAAACCGGCTGCGAGGTGACCGTTTTTTCCGATTCCAAGTATATTGTTGACGCTTTTGGCCAGGGCTGGGTGGCGGCCTGGCAAAAAAACAACTGGATTAGGGGCAAAAACGAAGAAGTCAAAAATCAGGATTTATGGAAGCGGCTGCTCCAACTGATGCAGGAGCACAAAGTTGAGTACAGATGGGTGCGGGGGCATAACGGGCACCCGCAGAACGAGCGCTGCGACCAGCTGGCAACGGCGGCGGCTGACAGCGGCAATCTGCTGGCAGATGAGCGCGGCCAGGTAAATTAGCTGAGCAGCGGGCAGGCGGAAAGTGATGTTTATTTGGGTGCACGGCAGGCAACGAAAAGCCGGAAAAGCAAAAACGGTAAGGAATCAGGTTGGGCAAAACAGGAGACCGGAAACAGCAACAGTATTATAAACAGTATTGTAATAGGAAGGAAAATAAATGGAAAAGAAAAGAGAGTTATTGGAAACGACCAATGAGCATTTAAAGATTGCGCTGTTTGATGCCAAGCCCTATGATGTCCGCTTTTTTACGGAGCTGAATGAAAAATACAATTATAAGATTAAGTTTTTTGAGTATAAGTTAAATGAAGAAACCGCGCCTCTGGCCAAGGGCTTTGACGTGGTTTGTGCCTTTGTCAACGATGATTTGGGAACCAAAACGATTGAAGCGCTGGTCGCCAACGGCATTACTCTGATTGCCATGAGAGCGGCCGGCTATAATAATGTTGATTTCCGGACGGCCAGCGGCAAGATTCATATTGTCAGGGTGCCGGCGTACAGTCCTTATGCCATTGCCGAACACGCCATGGCCATGATTTTGACCCTGAACCGGCAAACGCATCGGGCGTACAACCGGACGAGAGAAAACAACTTCAGCATCAACGGTCTGATGGGCTTTGACCTGCGGGGCAAGACTGCCGGCATTATCGGTACCGGCCGGATCGGACAGGCCTTTATTGATATTGTCAAGGGTTTCGGTATGAAGGTGCTGGCATATGATAAGTACCCGAACCCGAAGCTGAATGTGGAATATACTGATTTAGACCAGTTGTTCTGCAAGTCGGATATTATTTCCCTGCATTGCCCCTTGACGGATGAAAGCTATCATATGATAAATAAGGAGAGCATTGCCAAGATGAAGGACGGCGTGATGATTATCAATACTTCGCGCGGCGGTCTTATTAATTCAGAGGATTTGGTGGAGGCACTGAAAACTCGAAAGGTGATCGCGGCGGGGCTGGATGTGTATGAAGAAGAAAGTGAGTATTTCTTTGAGGATTGTTCGGATTCGATTATTACCGATGATGTGCTGGCCCGGCTGTTGTCTTTAAACAATGTGCTGGTTACCTCGCATCAGGCTTTCTTTACCAGGGAAGCGCTGACCAATATCGCCGAGCAGACGCTGGAAAATATTCGCCGCTTCTTTACCATCGGCGAGGATATCATCAATGAAGTTTTGGCGGAATGTGATGAAAACGGCAACTGGACGGTTGTCACTAAATAAAAACAAGAAAACAGACAAGAGTGTTTTGACAGAAACGTGTGTGCGACGGCGGGGGATTTGGCAGCTCTCGCCGTTTCGTTTGATTTGGCGACTTTACCGAAAAAGCGGCGCAGATAGACGTCAGGAGCAAAGCCGAAACAGGCGGTAAAGTCAGGATGCATACATTAGGAGCAGCATTATGGCAAATATTGAAGATTATATTAAATGGCGGGGCGACCTCAGCTTTGAGCAGGATTCGTTTAACGAAGTTGACGGCCTGATTCTGACGCAGTTGGGGTATTTGGATTTGGGCGGAGTGGTTCCGGCCTGGAATGAAAAAAGTTCGGTCTCTATGGCTAAACTGATAGAAAAATATTGGCTCAAATATCCGCCGAAAGAGACGGCGGAAAAGATAGGCATTGTCCGCAATCCGGCCCGGCTGTTTGGCCTGCTGAAGGAAAGCCGCCGTTTTTCCGGGCTGATTTTTGCTAATTACATCAACCGGATTGATGAAGAGAAGCAGGAACAGTTTGCGGCGATGACGACTTGGATTCCGGATGGCAGTATTTATGTGATTTACCGGGGAACGGACGCGACCATGGTCGGCTGGCGGGAAAACTTAAATATGTCCTATATGGATCAGGTGCCGGCGCAGCTGGAAGCTGTCAATTATCTGGAACGGATTTTTGAGTGGACAAACTTTAAACTGCGGCTGGGGGGCCATTCCAAGGGCGGGAACTTAGCGGTTTACGCCGCCATGCATATCGGCGGAGAAATTGCCGATAAGATATTGTCGGTCGATAATTATGACGGGCCCGGTTTTCGGGAGGCAATTACCAAGCACCCCAAATACAGTCAAACCATGAAAAAGGTGCGGACCTATCTGCCGGAATCCTCGGTCATTGGCCGGCTGATGGAACATTCGGAAGAATATCGGGTGGTGAAAGCGGATGCGATCGGACTGTGGCAGCATGATGCTTTTACCTGGCAGGTTAAGGGAAATTCCTTTGAATATGCCAAAGAGCTGGATGCGGGGAGCGATATGGTTGAACTGACGGTTAAGCAGTGGCTGGAAAAAACGGACGAAAGCGAACGCAAGCGATTTGTGGATACACTGTTTGATGTCTTGGCGGCGGCTAAGATTGAAACCGTGACAGACTTAGTCAATATGAAGTGGAAGGACGCAGCCGAGTTTTTAAAGGTGATGACGGATCTGAGCGATGGGCAGAAAAGAGAGTTTCGCCGGGTAATCAATCTTTTTTGGAAAGAAGCGGCGGAGGTGGTCGGTAAAGAAGTCGGTGACAGCTTGCTGGAAAAAAACGACGGAATTAAGCTGTCGCTGCCGGGGCTTTTCGGCCGGAAGAAAGAGGAATAAAAAATACAATTTGCCGGTACTCTTAACAATATCTTTATCCATGAAGTGCTATGATACATTCATACAGCGCAGATAAAAAATGTGATTTTTCTGCGCGGCAGTTTAATTAAAGCACAAAGGAAAGAGATGAAAATGAAAAAAAGAGAATTGGCGTTAAATATTTTTTTGGTTTTGGTGTATACAGTCAGTGTTTTGGTATTTACCAACCTGCTGCTGATGGCGATGATAAAAGCGTTTGATGCGACACATGCCCCGTGGCTGAGTTGGTTTGTCGAAACGGAAGATATCAACCGGTTTGATACCGTTAAATCGATTTTGATGATTATTCCGGCGTATATTTTATATCGGAAATTAAACAAGGTTCATCCGCAGCCGGCAGTAAATTGGAGTGCTAACAAAGGAACGGCATTGAGTCTGGCAGCCGGAATCGGCTTTGGCGGAATGTCGTTTTTATGGGTCGCTTTTGTGCGGAATGTATTGGTGAAGATAGATTTTATAGGCCGAAGCCTGAAAGGGCTGGAAGCTTCTTCCGGCATGAGCTATACGGCGGAAATGATGTTTTTTGCAATATTGGCAGGCGGAATCCTTGCCCCTATCTTGGAGGAACTGATTTTTCGGGGACTTATCTTCCGGACACTGGAAAAAATCGGCTCCGGCCGGATGGCATTGTTTGTATCCGCATTCCTGTTCGGGATTGCACATATGTCTTTTGTTCAAAGCGTTTATACCTTTATCATGGGCTTAATTGCCGGAGTTATTTATCTGAAAACCAGAAACTTATGGTGGCCGATTATTATGCATATCACCATCAACAGCATAGCGGCGGTCAGAGATTGGATTTCCGCTTCCCCGTATCAATATATGGTCGGAATCTGGGAAAAAGTGGCGCTGGTTATGATAGTGCCGACCCTTTATTTGGTGTATCAATTAGTCCGCAGCACCGGCGGAAATGCCTTAGAGGAGCCGGCAGCGGATGCTCAACTGCCAGTAAATGCTCAACCGGCAGGGAATGAAGAATAAATCCCAAAAAATCACCGGTAAGTATAAATGATCATGTCGCCAAAGAATTGAGTTATAAGCCCCGAAAAAGGGGCTTTTTCAATCCTGTTTGACATCATGCACTTTTCAGATTCCGGCGAGCATAAATTCAAAAAATGACTGTTAAGCGTAAATTCAAAAAATTTACTTGAAAAAGTTTTCCCCCTGTGTTAAAATGGCGGTTGGACAAAGCACATATTCGGATTTTCGCGCCGGTGCCGTCAGGTCGCGCGGAGAGTGGAAGAATATGGAAGAATGTATTAAAAAACCAAACGGAGGAAAAAACATGAGTGTAATTTCAATGAAACAACTGTTAGAAGCCGGTGTTCATTTCGGACACCAAACCCGCAGATGGAATCCTAAGATGAAGGAATACATCTACACCGAAAGAAACGGGATTTATATTATTGACCTGCAAAAGACCTCGGTTTTAATCGACAAGGCGTATGATGTGGTCAAAGACATTGTGGCCAGAGGCGGTGATGTGCTTTTTGTCGGCACCAAGAAGCAGGCACAGGAAGCAATCAAAACAGAAGCCGAGCGCTGCGGCATGTACTACGTCAGCAATCGCTGGCTGGGCGGCATGCTGACCAACCACAAGACGATCAAAGAAAGAATCAAACGTTTGTACGAATTGGAAGAAATGGAAGCAAACGGCACATTCCAGTTGCTGCCGAAGAAGGAAGTCATGGGACTGCGGGCAGAAATGGAAAAATTGGAAATGAATCTCGGCGGAATTAAGGAAATGGAAAACCTGCCGGCCGTTATGTTTGTGATTGACCCGAAAAATGAAGAAATTGCCGTGCGGGAAGCGCATTTGTTGGGGATTCCGATTGTGGCCGTAGTTGATACCAACTGCGATCCGGAGGAAGTGGATTATGTTATCCCGGGTAACGACGATGCGATTCGGGCGGTTAAGTTATTAGCCGGAATGGTAGCAGATGCCGTTTTAGAAGCAAAACAGGGCGTCCAGCTGACCGATACCGCTGATTATTCTCCGGTAGCAGAAGAACAGGAAAAGATTGACGAATAAGAATAAGCAAGAAGGAGGAAGAAAATGGCTGTAACAGCGCAAATGGTAAAAGAGCTCAGAGAAATGACCGGCGCCGGTATGATGGATTGCAAAAAGGCTTTAACCGAAACCGACGGCGATATGGATAAAGCAGTTGATTATTTAAGAGAAAACGGTATGGCCAAAGCGGCTAAAAAAGCCGGCCGGATTGCGGCAGAAGGCATTGTTTTCGTAAAACTTGCGGCAGACTGGAAAACGGCAGTTGCCGTGGAAGTCAACTCGGAAACTGACTTTGTGGCAAAGAATGCCGAATTCAGAGGCTTTGTTGAGGAAGTGGCTGATCAGATTTTAGCGTCTTCCGCCCAAGATGTAGAGAGCTTATTAGCGGAGCCGTGGCTGAAAGACAACAGCCGGACGGTTGAGCAGGTACTGGCTTCCAAGATTGCGACGATTGGGGAAAACCTGAAAATCCGCCGTTTTGAGAGAGTTCCATCGGCCGGGGCGATTGCTGCCTACGACCATATGAACGGCAAGATTGGCGTATTGGTTAATGCCGAAGCCGACGGCGCTAACGGCAAAGTCATTACCGTCTTAAAGGACGTGGCGATGCAGGTAGCAGCTTTAAGCCCGCGTTATGTTTCCCGCGAAGAAGTTGATCAGGAATATATCAATAACGAAATGGAAGTCCTAAAGAATCAGGCGCGTAATGAAAACCCGGGCAAGCCGGAAAACATCCTTGAGCAAATGGTCAAAGGCCGCTTGGCAAAGGAACTCCGTGAAATCTGCTTGATGGATCAGGCGTTCGTTAAGGACGGCGATTTGACGGTAGCTGCTTATTTGGAGAAAATGTCCAAGGAACTGGGCTCGCCGATTAAGGTTAAGAGTTTTGTCCGCTTTGAAACCGGCGAAGGCCTGGAGAAGAAGCAGGAAAACTTTGCCGATGAAGTTGCCAAGCAAATGGGAATGTAAGCTAAATAGTTGTGAAGGGGAAGCTGATACTCTGCTTTTTGAGGAGGATAAGGCCCCCAAAGCCATGGATATGGTTAATAAAAATGAAAAGTGCCGGAGGTTTGATTTCCGGCGCTTTTTAAATTTGCGGATAGCTCAACGGTATTCGCCCATCTCCGCCAGATCAATCCTTCAGCTTTTCCGCCAGAGCCTGTACCGCCTCGCTGCCGAGCTGGCGCAGCCATGGCCGGCAGAGCAGAAGCACCTGACGAGAATAATAATAAAAGCTGTAAAAAAGGTCAGCCGGAAAAACGTCCTCTTCTTCGTACCGCAGTTCATCGGCCTCTTCATCATATTCTTCTGACCATAGATATTCTTCCTTCAGCAGATCGGCAAAATTAGGCAGCGGCTCAGCGTGCGTCAATTCCTCCGCCATCAGAAGTGCTTCGGCGATCTCCATAAACAGCTCCAGTAGCTCCTCGGCCAGATAACGCGCCGTTTCGCTTTGCTCTTTTTGCTCTATCGCCTGGGCAAACGTCCGGCCCAGAAAAATCAGAGCAAACGGCGTGGCATGACACAAAGTTGACTGGTGTTCGATGTTTAGGGCAATTTCCTCGCCCGCCGCTTGAATTGCCTCCCTATTCTCCATTTGCCCCAAAGTCTTTAGGTATTTGGGAAAATCCGTGGCTCGGCCGTAAGTTGTCGTCAGCCGGTGCCATGGGATGTCCGGGATGGTTACGGTTTGGATATAGGTTTTTGTGCTGTCCGTCATTTTTTACTCCTTATCGCGCCCTATGCAGCCCAGTACTAGTTGAGCTATTGTGATCGGCTCCATTTGTGGCGCGCCTTGATTGGCTTTCCGTTTTCATGCTGCTCAAAGCACGTGGCGGTTAATCTCATCCCAAAGGGTGTGGATCAATTTTTGAGTTTCCGCCAAGATGTTATCAACGCTGACTTTGACTGCAAACCGCTTGTCACGGGAAACGATTTCGGCTTCCCGCTGAACCGCGTTTTTGGGGCCGACAATGATCCGAATCGGCACGCCTAATAAATCCGCATCAGCCAACATTGCGCCGGCACTGACTTTCCTGTCATCAAAAAGAACTTCGATCCCGGCTGCCTGCAGCTGCTTATAGATATGTTCCGAAATTTCGAGACATTCAGCCTTATCTGCCCGCATACAACAGATATGTACTTGCCAGGGAGCAATTGAAATCGGCCAAATCGGACCATAATCATCATGCTTAGCTTCGCAGACGGAAGCTGCTAACCGGCCGATACCGGTTCCGTAGCATCCCATGACCGGTACCTGCGTTGCTCCGGTTTCATCGGTATAGGTCATCCCCATAGATTGGGTGTATTTAGTGCCTAATTGAAAAATATTTCCAACCTCAATGCCCCGGCGTATTTGGATTTTCTGCCGGCCGCAGCGGGGACAAATTCCGCCGTTCTTTATTTTGGAAACATCCGCATATTCGACATCGCCGATATCGCGTTTAAGATTAAGGCCGATATAATGATAGTCAATTTGATTAGCGCCCGCACAGAGGGCTTCAATTCCGTCTAATGATTTATCATATATCATCTGCCACTTGCCGGTTTGTTCGTATGGCCCGCAAAAACCGGCAATTAAGCCGCAATCTTCTGTAATGACTGCCGGATGAAGTTTTTCACCCAATAAATTGGTTAATTTTGTTTCGTTAACTTCATAATCGCCGCGTAAAAAAACAATAACATAGTCATCGGATATATTTTTTTGATAGATCACGGCTTTGCAAGACTCTTCTACTTTACAATTTAAGAAGGTACAAACCTCTTCAATTGTCTTGCAATTTGGCGTATGAACCTTGGTCAGATTTGTTGCCGCGGTGCAGGCGCTGTTATCGACAGTGACAGCCGCCGCCTCAATATTAGCCCGATAACCGCAATCCTCACACAGCACAATGGAATCTTCCCCAGCCTCGGTTAAAAGCATGTACTCATGCGACACACTGCCGCCAATCATACCGGAATCCGATCTGACAGAAATAACCTCCGGAATCCCGACTTTGGCAAAAATACGTTCATAGGCTTTGGCCATTTGATGATAATATTGCTCCAAATCTTCCGTTGAAGTATGAAAGGAATAAGCGTCTTTCATTGTAAACTCGCGAACGCGGATTAGACCGGCGCGCGGTCTGGCTTCATCCCGGAACTTCGTTTGAATTTGATATATCGCGAATGGGTATTTTGCATAGGACTGTCCATATTCGCGAACTAACTGGACGGCTGCCTCTTCATGTGTCATTCCCAGTACCAATGACGTGTTATTCCGATCCTTAAAGCGAAGCAGTTCCTCTCCGACACTGCTGGCACGGCCTGATTCTTCCCACAATCCCGCGGGCAGCACTACCGGAAACAGAACTTCCTGGCAGCCAAGATGATCCATCTCCTGTCGGATGATATTTTCGATTTTGGCCGTAATTCTTCTCATTGGCGGGTACAGCGAGTATATACCGGTGGCAACATATT
The DNA here is from genome assembly GCA_002999035.1 of Lachnospiraceae bacterium oral taxon 500. Taxonomy (NCBI): domain Bacteria; kingdom Bacillati; phylum Bacillota; class Clostridia; order Lachnospirales; family Lachnospiraceae; species Lachnospiraceae bacterium oral taxon 500. The sequence goes on along the minus strand of CP027241.1, from coordinate 562,443 downwards.
TTATATATCCGCCTTTAATTGCATAAGTATGGCTGTCAATCACACAGTCTGATGGCCGTTCCTTAAAGCGTTCTCCGACCAGATTGGCTAATTTCATAGAATACCTCCATAACCTTACTATGCGGGTCATTATTTCTTGTCCGATGTCATTACATTTTTACGATACTATATCTGTAACCTTTTGTCAATCCGAGTTTCTGCCGATTGTGATTTTGGCGAACGGAAGCACAGTTTTTGGCAGCCGATTTTTTCTGATTTACCCTGACTTATATTTGCCAAAACGCTAAAAATGTAGTACAATTAATGCTTGATAAGAAGTAGGTAGATGGCGTCAAATAAAAGTTGTGAAGGACATCCCAACGGCTTGAGCAAAGGCGGCGCTGCTCCTTGGTATTGACGCAGAAAGAGGATAACAATATGCGGCTCAGTAACGATACCGTGGTAATCGGCAAGATTACAACGACACATGGCTTAAAAGGTGCGGTTAAGGTTTTGCCGATGACGGAGGACAGCGACCGGTTTTATGATTTGACGCAGGTTATGGCGGAACTGGCCGGCGGCGGGCAAAAGGTGCTGACGGTGAAAACAGTTCAGTCCTTTAAAGAGGGCTTTTTAATGGAGTTTAAAGAAATCGGCGATATCAATGCGGCTCAGGCCTTTCGCGGCGCATTTTTGCAGATTCCCCGCAGCCAGGCCTTAGAGTTGGCGGAAGATGAATATTATATTTTTGAAATTATCGGTGCGGCGGTTTTTACCGATGAAGGCGAATATTTAGGGAAGTTGACCGAAGTGATTGAAACCGGTGCCAATGACGTTTATGAAGTCACCGCCGAGGACGGCAGCGAGATTTTGATTCCGGTCATTCCCGACTGCGTGCTGGAGGTTGATACCGACCGAAAGGTGGTTAAAGTCCATTTACTGGAGGGCATGCGATGAAGTTTCATGTGCTGACTTTATTTCCTGAGCAAATTGAAAAAGGGCTGTCCGACAGCATTTTAAAGCGGGCGATGGATAAGGGGCTGATTACGCTCAATACCGTCAATATCCGAGATTACGCTGACAATAAGTATCATCAGGTGGATGATTACCCCTTTGGCGGCGGAGCCGGAATGCTGATGCAGGCGCCGCCGATTTTCCGGGCCTGCCGGGATTTGCAAAGCAAGGGTGTCGACTTAAAAAGGCTGATTTATATGTCGCCGCAGGGCCGGACCTTAAATCAGGAAATCGTGAAGGAATTGGCGGCCGAGGAAGAACTGGTTTTTTTGTGCGGACATTATGAAGGTGTCGACGAAAGAGTGCTGGAAGAATGGGTAACGGAGGAATTGTCAATTGGCGATTATGTCCTGACCGGCGGAGAATTGGCGGTGATGGTGGTGATTGATGCGGTCAGCCGCTATGTGGAGGGTGTGCTGTCCAATCAGGAATCGGCCGGCGAGGAAAGCTTTGAAAAAAGCTTGCTGGAATATCCGCAGTATACCCGGCCGGCTGATTTTGAGGGGCGCAAGGTACCGGAGGTTTTGCTGTCGGGGCATCACGCCAAAATCAAGGAATTTCAAAGGCAAAGTGCCATTTTGCGGACGGCCCGCAAGCGTCCCGACTTACTTGCCAGAGCGGAACTGACCGCGGCGGAGCGGGCGATGGTTGAGGAGTATTTGCGGGAGCATGATTTGGGCGCGGAGACTGAAAGCCGGTGAAAGCGGCTAATCTACTTTGGAAAATCAGCGGCCGGAAATGGCGGCGTGAGGTTGATAAAAATTAACGGCGGGTCGCTAACGGAAGCCGGCGGAGAAACAGCGGAAAACCAGGCAGCAGGAAGCGGCGATGAGGAGAGGGGCAAAGACCAGCCTTAGCCCGCAGGTCAAAGCGCCGCGAACAGGAAGATAGCAGACAGCAGCGGGAGAGAAAAGATGGAAATTTTTGGAGTATATATAGCGCCGGAGCTTTTAACGGCAATCATAGTTATTTTGGCCATTTGGATCGGGGGATCCTATATCCGTCGGCGAATCCGAAACAGCGCTTTCGGCTTTCTGATGCGGATGGCGAGCAAGGCGCTGCGGCAGGAGATGGCCGAGGACGGCGGTATGGACTTTAAGGAGTACGATATCAAAGAAGAAGTCAAAAAACTGGATCAGGACTTTGACTGGGATGATTTTCTGCGCCGGGTGGAGGACGCTTTCCGCAAGTATTGCCAGGCGATGAGTGAAAATGATAACCGGCTGCTGAAGTCGTTTGAGACGGATTTGCTGTTTCAGCGGCATAACGCGGTGATTCAAACCAATAAAAAGAATAATGTCCGGGATGTGTATAAGATTCATGAGTATTTGGGGGCGAAGATTTTGCAGGCCCGGCAGCAAAAGAAAGGGCATTTGACGGTTGAGGTCAGAGCCAGTATCTGCCGCTACAAGACCAATATGAACGGTACGCTCCTGTCCGGCAATATGACTGACAGTCGTAAGCAGGTGTATCATTTGGAGTTTTCCAAGGAAAGGGAAAAGCAGGAAAAAAAGGAAAGTGTTAATTGCCCCAACTGCGGTGCGCCGCATCTGGTGCAGTCAGCCGGTATTTGTCAATACTGCGGGACGATGATTGTCACCTTTAAAGACAACTGGCTGCTGTGTGACTTGAAAAATATGTAACTCAACTTTTCTCTGATACCTGGGCGGTCTGCCCCTGGTCGAAACGCTTTGCGTTTCTGCCCGGGTGGGCGACCTACCTGGTCGAATGCTCCGCTTTCTACCCGGGTGGGTGACCGACCTAAAAAAGACTGTTATAGTTTTGCAGAACATAGGAAAGTTGAGGATGTGAGTTATAGTTTGGCAGGGCGAAATACTGGTGTGCTTAACGCATGCCGGTGAATGCGCCGGAAGCGGCTTGGAAATGACTTGCCGGAAGTGTCACCTATGTGAGATATTCAGAAAGGAAACCAATGGAGTTTACTGTTTTACGCCGGAAATATACCGAGCTTTGTTATGAAAGTTATACCAGTCGGCTTCAGCCGGAAGGGCTGGAGCTTTCCTTTCATTATCGGCTGACAGCGGCGGACGGGGGCAGCATAGCCTTTGTCCATTCGATTCGTTATCAGCTGATGGAAGGGGGAAAGGCTGTGCCACTGCCGCTGGCGGCAGAACGGCTAAAGGAGCTGGAAAATCTGATTTTTCAAATCGGGCTGGCAGAAACAATTAATTATTGGAAGCTGGCGTGTCCGCCGCGGCTGCGGATTGCCTGCGGCCGGCTGCGGCCGGAAGCGGCAGCTTTTTGGCAAAAGCTGTATTATAACGGATTAGGCGAGTTTATTTATATCAATGGTATTCACCGGCTAACGCCGGCAGTAACACCGGAAAACTGGCTGGAAATTGTCAGTAGCGGCAGCCAGCCTTTGCCGCCGGTCAGCGGCCAGGACTTATGCGGCACATTGATTCCGGTCGGCGGCGGTAAGGACTCGGTGGTCAGCTTAGAGCTTCTCCGGCCGGAGGCGGCGGATAATCTGCCTTTTGTCATGAGCGCTCCGCAGGCAGCGTATGACTGTATTGCCATTGCCGGTTATGACCGTTATTTACAGGCGGAGCGGCGGCTGGATCCGCAGCTTTTACGTTTAAATAGTGAGGGCTACTTAAACGGGCATGTGCCTTTTTCGGCTATTTTGGCTTTTATTGCCGCTTTGGGAGCGGCCTTAACGCATAAGCGCTATATTGCGTTATCGAATGAAAAATCAGCCAATGAGCCGTCGGTGCCGGGGACAATGTTTAATCATCAGTATTCCAAAACAGTTGAGTTTGAACGGGATTTTACGGCTTATTTTAAGGGGATTATGCCGGGAATTAAGTATTTCAGCCTGCTGCGTCCCTTATATGAAATTGAAATCGGTCAGGCCTTTGCCGGATACCCGGCCTATCATTCGGTGTTCCGGAGCTGCAATCGGGGCAAGAAAACCAATGTCTGGTGCGGCCATTGCCCGAAGTGCTTATTTGTGTATATTATTTTAAGCCCCTATTTGGAGCGGGAAAAGCTAAAGCAAATCTTCGGCCGGGACTTGCTGGCGGATGAGGAACTTTGGCCGGTGCTGCGCGAACTTTTGGGGCTGGCGGAGACCAAGCCCTTTGAATGTGTCGGTACGATTTGGGAGGTGCGCTATGCACTGGCAAAGGCAGCATCCCGCTATGGTTATTCCATTGGCGGAGCAGATACGCCGGCGCTGGTTGAGTTGTTTTTAAAAGCCGATTTGCCGCCGGCAAAACCGGATGAAAACTATGAAGCTGGCGACTGCCTGCCGGAACAGTTTCGCGGGCGGGTAGAGCGGCTGCATGAACTTCACTTTCGGCCAACGGCATCGCAATTTGCCTGACTTTTCCGGCCGACGGCATCACAATTTGTTTATCGTTCCCGCCCATCGCCGAAAGGCGCAGCCTTTCTGGAAGCAATGAGCCACTAAGCGAAATGCTGTGCATTTCTGTTCAGGCGAGCGGTCTGCCCGGGTGGGCGACCTACCCCCTGATCGAAAGCTTCGCTTTCTGCCCGGGCGGGGAGTCTGCCTAAAAAGACATTTTAGTTTTACGGAATATGGAAAGTTGAGTAAGTAAGTTAACAAAAGGAGAAAAAATGTCAAATCATCAGGAGCGTTTGCGTCAGAACTTAAGGCAGCGCTATGAAAACAAAAAAATATTGATTTTGGGTTTTGGCCGGGAGGGCAAGACCAGTTATCATTTTCTGCGGCGCTTGCTGCCGGAGCAGCATTTTTGGCTGATGGATGAAGCGGTGATTGACCCGCAGGATTCGGTTTTTTGGCAGGAAGAAAAAGCTGGTTTTGATACAAATGTTAGTTTCTTAACAGGTACGCAGTATTTGCAGGATTTGGCAAATTATGATATGATTTTTAAAACACCGGGTCTGCCCGGTTACCAGCTGCAAGGCGTACCGGCCGAAAAAATCACGTCGCAGACCAATGAGTTTGCCGCGCAGGTCGGCAGCCGGGTAATCGGCATTACCGGTACCAAGGGCAAAAGCACCACTTCTTCTTTGGTTTATGCCGGGCTGAAGGCGCTTGGGCAGGATGCGCTGCTGGTCGGCAATATCGGTAAGCCGGCCTTGGAGCTGCTGCTGGAGGATGAGCCGGAGCGGCTGTATGTCTATGAAATGTCCTCGCATCAGACCCAGTTTTTGCGTTATCCTCTGCGGGTCGGAGTGGTGCTCAATTTATTTGAGGAGCATTTGGATAATTATACGGATTATGAGGAATATATTCAGGCTAAATTGAATATCGGCCGTTACAGCGGCCCGGATAGCCTGTTTTTGTACGGCTGTGACAATAATAAGCTGAAAAGCTATGCCGGTTTATGGAAAAGCTGCCGCCATCAGACCTTTGGCTGCTGGGAAAATAACAGCTTAAACGACAGCGGAGTTTTTCTGAAAGGGAATCAAATTGTATTGCGGTCAGTGCCGGAACAGATGGATAACGAGGCACCGACGCTGGAAAAAGCCGGAGCCGGTGGCGGGTGCGGCCGGGAAACGGAACAGACAAGCGGCTCAATAAATGCGGCTGGCCGGTGGCCGGTGGCTGGTGTCGGTTCGGAAACAGTTTTGGGCAGCGCGGACTTTTCCCGCCGGCTGTTAGGCCGGCATAACTTAATCAATGCGCTGGTTACGCTGGCGGTGGCCGAAGAGTTCTTCGGGCTGACGCAGCTAAGGCTGGATTTGCTGTTTCGGGTAATTGGCGATTTTGCCGGTTTGGAACATCGGCTGGAATATGTGGGCCGCTTTGCCGGAATTGATTTTTATGATGATTCCATTTCCACGATTCCGGCGGCCGCACTGGCGGCAATTGGCAGTATTCCAAGGCTGCAAACCTTGATTTTGGGCGGTTATGACCGCGGGATTGGCTATGATGATTTTGTGCGGGAACTGAATCGGCATCAGGATTTAAAACTGATCTGCCTGCCGGCGACCGGGCATAAGTTATTGGCCGGGCTTTGTCACCGGGACAAATACCGGGCGGCGGATATGGCTGAAGCGGTTGAGCTGGCCTTTGCGGTAACAGAAGCGGGCCGGGCATGCGCCCTTTCTCCGGCGGCGGCCAGCTACACCTTTTACCGCAATTTTGAGGAACGCGGCCGCGATTTTCAGGAGAAGGTGAAAAATCACGACGGAGGGAAACATTAGGCAGATGGTAATGTGCCGGTCGAAAGCGGAGTACTTCCAAAAGGCATCCATTTTTGCGCAGGATAAAGTCCGAAAAATCAAGACGGATTGCCGCTTGGGCAGGAAGACGGGCGCTTAGGGCGGAGTACGCAGTCTTGCGGAAATGTTTCGGCCTCTTGCACTTGTTGCTGAAACGCGGAGTACTTCGATAGGGGAAATGAGTAAAAATTGTAAAAAACAGCAGAACGGAAAGAGCAATGGAAAAGAAAAGAAACACGGTCAAAACAATTAGTTATGTAATGATAATAACCTTAGCCGGCAAGTTTATGGCTTTGCTGCGGGGGAGTCTGCTGGGGCAGGCCTACGGCACCGGTATGGAGGCGAGCGCTTTTTCGGTGGCCAGTCAGTTACCGCGCGTTTTTTTTGACGCTATTTTTGTGTCGGCCATTACCATGAGCTTTATTCCGGTGTTCAGCAAATGTATGCAGGAGGGCGGAAAAAAGAAGGCGTTTGCCTTTTCGGACAGCTTTATTACGCTGGTCGGGCTGCTGATGGCAGTGCTGTCGGTGCTGGGCATGCTTTTTTCCGATGCGGTGGCGGCTGTTTCGGCTGCCGGCTTTGATGCCGATGCTTTAAAACTGACCTCGGAACTTTTGAAAATCCTGTTTCCGACCATGTTTTTTACCGGCATTGCCTTTTCCTTTATCGGGATTTTGCAGTCGCTGGAGAGCTTTTTGGTTCCGGCGCTGACCAGCGTGGTGTTTAATGCGGTTATCATCGGCTATTTTTTCGGGCCGAATGTTCGCTGGCAAATTCACGGTTTGGCAGTGGTTTTCCTGATCGGCTGGGTAATGCAGGCGGCGATTCAGGTTCCGGCGCTGCGCAGGGCCGGTTACCGCTTTCATTTAAACTTTCACTGGCACAGCAGCGAATTAAAGCAGGTCGGCATCCTGCTTTTGCCGGTTATGGTCAGCACTTGGGTGCAGCCCTTTAATATTGCGGTCAATATCCGCTTTGCCTCCGGTATTTATCAGGATGGGGCGGCGGTCAGCGCCATCAATTTCGCCAATGACTTATATACCATGATTATCAGTGTATTTGTGTTGTCGGTCATGAATGTGATTTTTCCGCGGATGTCCGATTTGGTCAACCAGGGGAAAAAGCAGGAGGCGGCGCGATTGACCGGGCAGACACTGGGCATTATTTTGCTGTTTGTGATTCCGATGATGGCCGGGCTGATGAGTGTAAGCGCCGAGGTGATTCGCCTGATTTATGCCGGCAACCGGTTTGAGCAGTTTTCGATTGCGATTACGTCAAAAGCCTTATTTTACTTTGCGCTGGGCATGATTGGCTATGCCTTGCAAACGGTGCTGGCGCGGGTTTATTTTGCCGAGCGCAGTGGCAGGATACCGATGATTGGGGCGATCATTGCCATTGCTTCTAATATTTTGTTATGTATGCTGCTGGCTCCGGTCATGGAAATCGGTGGGCTGGCGATGGCTTCGTCCCTGTCCTCGACGATTTATGGTGTGGCTTTGCTGCTGCCGCTGCTGAAAAAAGAGCGGCAGATTTTTGACCGGACATTTTTTATCGATGCCGGTAAAATGCTGGCAGCGGCGGCGGTGATGGCGGCGGTGATTTATGTTGTCAAGCCGTTTTTGGCGTTTTTATCCGGCGGCCGGCTGATGCAGATTATTTATTTAGGGATTGTAGCCGGATTGGGAGTCATGGTTTACGGACTTGGCATTTTCCTGCTGAAAGTGAAAGGACTGGAGGAAGTCAGACGTTTTCTTAAGGAAAGAAGAAGCCACAAGGCATAAGCGTCCTCTGGAACGATTGCGGTTTGGACGATAAGCGGCAAACTAAAGCGAAAAAGCGGATAAAGAGGATAAAGAGGATAAAGAGGATAAAGAGGGATATAAGTACTGACCCGCGGCGATATGGCGGAGAAGCGGCAGCTGCTCTGACCAGCGGAGAGGCCGGGAAGCAGCTCGGCAATGGAAGTGGAAACAACAAAGAAATGTGAGGAATAGGATGAAAGCAAATAAGATAATAGCGGCAATTTTGGTGATTGGAGTTTTGGCAGCGGGCTTTTTGGCGTTTGGCCGGGCGCGGACGGAAAATCAATATAAAAATTACGAAGTGACAATGGATCTGGAAGAAATTAAAAAAATTGCCGCCACCGAAGGAAAAACGCTGGAACAGTCGCTGGCTGATTGGAAGGAAGTCGGGCTGGATTCGGTGACGATTACCGAAAGCAGTTTGGATACTTTGAAATGGAATAATGATTTTAAAGTCCGGACATCGTTTGAAGGCTATGATGTGATCGTTGAAGCAACCAAAGAAGGCATTGATTTTGTGGAAAAAGGTCTGAAAGAAGTGCTGGCTGACGGCCGGAGTCTGATCAGGCGGAGCGATACGACACTGGTGCTGACCGGGATTGCTTCGGATTTTGCTTTTAAATATGAAGTGGTACGGGACTTTTTAGAGAAAAAAATCGGAACCGATAAGGTTGGCCAAATGTCGAAGTTACAGTTGGTCGGTTTAGGTTATATTCCGGCTGAGATTGAAGCGGTGCAGGCGGCGGGACTGGCGGTTCGGTTCCGGCCGGCCTATTCAGCCGGGGTGCAGAATGCGAAGCGCTCGATTGACCGCTTTATTGCGGCTGTGAAGCAGTATTCCGGACAAAGCTATGCCATTTTTTTCGGGGATACGATTTTAGGGATGGATACGGATCCGGAGTATATGATGAATGCACTGCGGGAAAATGAAATTGCTGTCGCCATGATTGAAGCCAGTGTGCAGCGCGAACATTTGGAGCAGGTTGGCTTGGAAGCGCTGGTGCGAGGGCTTGATTATCAGGCGGTGCGGGTTTTTTCTACTTGGAATTATATTCAAAGACGCTATGATTATAGTATGCCTCTTCATCATCAGGGACAGGAGATTGTCAATACCTTTTACCGGGCAATTACCGAACGCAATATTCGGGTCATTTTCTTTAAGCCATTTATCGATCCGCAAAATAATCTGGTCAGTGACTATGCGGTGTATAAGTCTCGGTTTGCGGATTTGGAAAGGCGGCTTTTGGCGGCGCCGCATCATATTCGGCGGCTTTCGGCGGCTGATGGTGAAAAGCTGGAGCTGATGCCGCGGCTGCGGCCGCGTCCGGCCTATCAAATGCTGGCGGCGCTGGCAGTCATCGCCTGTTTTTTGCTGCTAATTGAGAATATGCTGGCGGTCAAACCGGTAATTTTATACGGTCTGTTTGCTTTGGCGGCACTGCCGACGGCGGCGGTTTATTTGCTGCAAATCCGGCTGAGCTTATTTAACATTTTGTTTGGACTGGCGGCTACCATTTTATTTGCAGTGTTGGCGGTTCAGTTTGTTTTGGCGGAGAGTAAGCGGGTCTTTGACGCCGGTGCAGCCGTGACAAAACTCGGCGCCTTTGGCCGGAGCCTATGGCTGCTGGCGGGAGCGGTTTTGATATCTCTATCGGGCGCACTGTGTGAAACGGCTTTTTATGCGGAAAGTGAATATTTATTGGAGTTAAAGGTTTTTACCGGTGTCAAGATATCGCAGCTTTTGCCTTTGGTGCTCGTGATTTTAGTGGCGCTGCGTTATTTCGGCAATGATATTTTGGGCAAAGCCGAACTGACTGCCAAGGAGCGGGCGCAGTATTTCCTCAACATGAACATTAAGTTTTGGCATGCGCTGATCGGGATGATGCTGTTAGCAGCGGTGGCGCTGCTGATTATCCGGAGCGGGCATGAAACCGGAGTGCAGCCGGCCAATATGGAGCTGTTTATCCGCAATATTCTGGAAGAAGTCCTGCCGGCCCGGCCGCGAAACAAAGCCTTTTTGCTGGGCTATCCGGGTGTGCTGCTGCTGGGTTATTTTGCTTATCAGAAAAGGTACCGGTGGCTGTATCCGATTTTGGCGATTATGGCGGCGATGGGACAGGCGAATATCTTAAATACCTTTTCTCATATTCGAACGCCGCTGTACTTATCCTTTTTGCGTATTTTCTTTGAAATCCTTTTTGCCATCGGCATGACCGGTCTGTATGTGCTGGTGCTGGAAGCGGTCGGCGCTTTGTGGAAACGGTATCAAACCAGACAGGGCAAGCAAATAAATTAGAAATATGGAGGGGCAAGATGACGGAGCTTATATATGATAAAACATCTCCGGATGCGGAGTACTATGAGCTGCTGATTAGCCTTATGGAACGCTGGGAATATGAAATCGTCGAGTTCAAGGAGGCAAAGGGGCAGTATTCCGAAGACAAGATTGGACAATATTTCTCTGCCATAAGCAATGAGGCGAATTTAAAGAATCAGCAGTACGGCTGGTTCATTCTTGGTGTCAGCGAACAGAAGCAAAAATATCCCGTCGGTACATCATTTAAGCAAGGTGCTTCTGTATTGATTGAAAAATTTAAATATGAGATTGGCAGGGAAACTACAGATGGAATGACATTTCTTGATGTAATAGAGCTGAATCCTGTGTATGAAGGAAAGCCGCGAAGGGTTTTGATGTTTAAAATTCCCGCGGCTGTTGCCGGAATGCCAACGGAATGGAAAACGAGGTACTATGCCCGCAGTGGGGAAAGTCTTGGATCTTCTTAATCCTCTTAAATTAATTTTCTTTTTAAAGAGAATAAAGAGAATAAAGAGAATTCGCATGTATGTTCATCAACAGACCGCGCTTACTCGCCGGGCGGGCAGTCTGCCTAAAAAGGACTGTTCTGTCGAACATGGGAAAATTGAGTTATTGATTTAAAAAACAGAAAACAGAAAAGCTGTTAAAAACAAAACCAGTTTTTGACAGCTTTTTCATTGGAAAGATTAAAATATGGGGAGAAAAGGGTGCTTTTGCAGGCAAGATTTTCGGCAGAGTAAACATAAATATTTGTTTGCCGGAGAAAGAATTCTATGTCAAGTAAAAATTAGTTCATTTTTATACAAAAAAGCAAAGAGATTTATGGGCAATTTTGATATTGACAATCATTCTCAAATTCTATAAACTTAATACTTGAACCGGTAATTGAACTTTTCTTGCTTTGTCGAAATGACTTTGGGCTTGAGCGTCGGCAGGAAGGGCGGCAGCTTTGGGCTTTCAGTCTATGTGCTGAAAAGCGCAGCGGCAGGAAAAGGAAAATGCCGGGACATTGAAATTTTTTATCAGAAAGGCTTGAAAGGAGCAGAATATTATGGCAATACCTGTTATTTATTGGAGCGGAACCGGCAATACGGAAGCAATGGCTAAGGCAGTAGCCGAGGGCATCAAGGCTAACGGCAAGGAAGCGAAACTTTTGGCAGTAGGCGATGCCTCGGCGGCAGACGTAGAAGCAGCAGAAGCAGTTGCTTTGGGCTGTCCGGCAATGGGCGATGAAATCTTGGAAGAAGATGAAATGGAGCCCTTTGTTGAGTCGATTGCAGACGCTGTAAAAGGCAAGAAAGTCGTACTGTTTGGTTCTTACGATTGGGGCGATGGGCAATGGATGAGAGATTGGCAGGAGAGAATGAAGGGCTACGGCGCAGACGTAGTGAAGGAAGGCCTGATTGCCAATTTGGAACCGGATGACGATGCTCTGGCAGCCTGTAAGGAATTAGGCAAGGCATTGTAAGAGCTATCGAAACTCTAAAATTGTAAAAAGCCTTTGCCGCGGTAGCAGTGATGGCAGAGGCGTAAAAGGGATACTTGGTTTTCCGTCCGCGCTTTGGGGCAGATAAAATCTGCAGGCGAAACCCATAAGCTGCGGGCGGAAGATTGAGATAGAGTATAATAAGAACAAAGACAGAACGCAGGAAAAAATAGGCGCGAGAGAGGAACGGCAAAATGAGAGCAAAAGTAGGAATACCGGCTCAAGAAATCTTAAAGCAGTATTCGGATATGGAGTATTTATGTTATACCATTGCTTTTCATGCCGCGCCCACGATTATGCGCCAAAAAGCAGCGTCGCTCATTATTTTTAAAAACGGCAGCCGGCCGCTGAAACAGGTTTGGCTGGGAAACCGGGAGCGCTGCGAACAGTATTTTCCTTTGCGTTCTTTTTGTTTGTATGAACGGCCAGAGAGCGTCGGTGTTTTATTTTATCAGCCAGACCTGCTGGCAGACTGCTTGCTGAAGCCGGAAACAAAGCAATTCTTGGCGCATTTCGGTTATGCTCCGGAAATGAGCTTAAACGAGAAACTGACTGCTCTGGCAGCGCGTTATCAGACGGGCTGCCCGCATGAAATCGGGGTCTTTTTGGATTATCCGCTGCATGATGTTAAGGCCTTTGCCGATTGCCGGAAAGACTGTCTGCTGACCGGCTACTGGAAAGTTTATGCCGAGGAAAAGGCGGCGCTAAAGCGTTTTCGGGAGTTTGATTATTCCAAAAACCGAATCTTACAGGCGCTGCTCCGCGGAGTTTCACCCCAAAGAGTGGCGTATGTTTAAGCTAAATATTTGCCTGTCTGACAATTTAGCGAAACGATTTAATAAACCGTTTTTGTGTTTTGTCGCAAACATATCCGATTTTTTCATAAAACTTATGAGCGTCTGTTCGATGTGCTCCTGAATTTAAGCGAATAAAGGCGAGGTGATTTTGGGCGGCGTATGCTTCTATGAAAGCCATCAGTTTTTGGCCGATTCCTTTGCCTTGAAACGCCGGGTCAACTGCCAGTGCCAGAATATTTAAACCGGTGTCGCTGTAAATGCTCTCATATAACTCGGCATGGACAAAACCGATTGCATTTTGAGTGCCTTCCTCTTCATAAACAGCCATAATATGGTGCGGGTCATTTGATAATTTCCGGATTTGATGTTCTACTAATGCGATATCGGCGTTATAGCCCAATGCCTGCCCGCAAATTCTTTGCAGGCAAGCCGCATCACTTAATTGCATATTTCGTATCATGTCGTATTTTCTCCTTTTTTTTAAAACATCATGAATTAGTTTAACCTTATTTCGTAACCATATTCATTAAAACTGAGCTCATCATCAATAATTTCGGTATATATTCCTTTAGCTTTTATCAATTTATTTTTCTCGTATAAATTAATGGCCGGTTTATTTTCATCAATAACAAATAGTCTTAAATATTGGGCGCCTGATTTCCTGCCGACTTCGATTGCTTTCGCGATCATCATACTGGCAATTCCTTTTCGGCCATACAAAACATTAACACCCAAGCGATCTAAATAAACAGCGGTTGCCGTATTATCTTGCCATTCTACATTTTTATATCCGCTATGTTCGTTAGTCAAAACAAATGCAGCGGCAATAATCTCTTTGTCCAGTAAAATATATAAGCGATTTTTATTTATATCTTCTTCAAAAAAATCACAAGGATAAACATCGTCCCAAATTTTGATTTTGTTTTCAATCATTCTTTTTACGATAGCTTGGTATACTTCTTTTATGTTAGGTAAATCCTCGGGTACTGCTAATCGAAATTCCATAAAATTTTACCTCAAAATGTAATTAACTCTCCGCTCCCTTTACGAAATCGGCGATTGCCTCCAGCAGGCGGGTATTGCTGGCCTGATCTAAGATACAGAAGCGGAAAAAGCCGGGGCCGATTTCATCATGGAAATTGCGGATTAAAAGCCCGCGGTGCAGCAGATAGAGAAAGAGATCGGTTGCGTTTTGGCGTTGGAGTTCGAGCAGGAAAAAATTAGCCGTTGCCGGGTAAACTGTTAAATTCGGCAGGGCTTCCAAAAAAGTCGAAATCCGCTTTTTTTCCGCCTGGACAAAGCGATGGCTGGTCTGAATATAATCCTGATCTTCCAGAAAAACTTCGCCGGCATAGGCAGCCAGCGCGTGAACCCCCCAGGGATAGCCGCTTTGCAGGCTTTGCAGCCAGTCGGGGTTGCCGAATACGGCATAGCCTAAGCGCAGTCCCGGTGCGGCAAAAAACTTGGAAAATCCACGCAGGATAATTAAATTGGAAAATTGGCGAATCAGGGAGATAGCGCTGTATTTTTGCGGCTGCTCGGTGAATTCGATATAAGTTTCATCAATAATAAAAGGAATTTGCTTTTCCTGCGCCCGTCCAATCAGCGGTGCCAGTTCCTCAGCGCTTAAAAGCGTGGCGGTTGGGTTATTGGGATTACACAGCAGGACAAAATCGGCCGACTCCAGCAAACGATGGAATTCAGCCGCCGGAAATTGAAAATGGTTGTCCTTGACCAGCGGCAGCTCCAGTACCTGACCGCCCTGCCTGCGGACGTCACTGGCATACTCGGAATAAGTCGGGGTATAGAGCAGCGCCTTTTTCGGCGCGAAATGCCGAATCACCTGATGAATCAGTTCGCTGGTGCCGCTGGCTGGCAGGATACGGGCAAAATCCACCGCCAAATAGCGGCTGAGTGCATTTTTCAGCTGAGCATACTCCGGGTCGGGATAGCGGCTGAAAAGCTCGATTTGTTCGGCTAAGGCCTGCTTTGCTTTAGCGGGCAGACCCAAAGGGTTGGCATTTACGCCGAAGTTAATTAAATCCTGAGGCTGAACCTGATAGAGACCAGCAATTTTTTCAACATCACTGCCATGAAAATTAGACATCATTTCCTCCTTGCGGATAGTGCCGCTATGGTTAATAAAGAAAGCGACTGCCGGAAATCGCCCTGTGCAGCCGCTCTTTACTAAAAGATTTTGCTATTGTTGCATTCAACTTTTCCATGCTGGTCAGAGCCGTAATTTTTTAGGCGGGTCGGGCGGCATTGCGGGAACGAGAAACATTTCCTGAACTTGTTGCGAAATGCTTCGCCACATTGCAAGCTGCCTGTTTGCAGGAAAAGCTGAGTTATTTTTTAGCGCTGCTTTGCGCGTTTGTTTTGGCTTGGGCATTTTTGACCCACAGCGCCAAACGCTGGCGCCAGCCCGGTTTTGCCGGAGTCTCTAACTTGCCGCTTTTGATGCTGACAATATAAAGACCGGCTAACTCAATTTTCACCATTTTTTTGATTGGTAATTGCTGATAGACGCTTTCATCACATAACAGCGTTGCGATTTTGGGTCCGATTTTGGCCTTGACCATCGGGAGCTTGCGCCAACGCAGATAAAACGGAATTTGTTCCTGCACCATCTGCGGTAAAGAAGAATCCTGAGCTTTCAGCTTCTTTTTATCGATGATCAGCGCGGACGTTACGACTTTGCTTTGCTCAATCATCTCCTGACTGTCGTTTGCCTTTTTTTGCATTTTGTTGCCGAAATAATACAGCACAAACAAAACAACGGCTGTCACGGCAAGCACGATCAGTAAAATTAGTAACCACTGCGGCATAAATACCCTCCTAAAACCCAAGCCAAGCTGCTGTTATTTGTTTTACAAAATTTACGGGTGCTGACCGGTTATGTGCCGGAGTACCGGTGTTTTGCGGCATTTGCCGGCTGCCGAATCAATAATTATATTTTGCGGCAGCAATCAGAAACAACAGATAGCTTTTTTCAAGCATTTTAAATTCAACATTCCCTATTTTAACAATGATTTACAAAAAAATCAAGTGTCAAATCCTATTTTCCAAAGACCTTTAAGTAATCCTGCTTAAACTTTTCAATCCCGGCATCGGTTAAGGGATGCTTGGTCATGGCTTCAATCACCGCATAGGGAACGGTCGCGATATCCGCGCCGGCCAAAGCGCACTGGGTGACATGCATTGGGTGACGGACACTGGCGGCGATGATTTCGGTCGGCAGATCATAAATTGCAAAAATCTCGGCAATCGTTCTGACGAGTTCGACGCCGTCGGTGGAAATATCATCCAGGCGCCCTAAGAAAGGCGAAACATAATTGGCACCGGCCCGGGCCGCCAGCAAGGCCTGATTGGCACTGAAAATCAAGGTAACATTGGTTTTAATCTTTTCTTTGGCCAGTACCTTAACCGCTTTTAAGCCTTCGACGGTCATGGGAATTTTAACCACCATATTGGGGTGAAGCTGGGCGATTTCTCTGGCTTCTTCAATCATTGCTTCGGCCTCAGTGGTCGTAGCTTTAACCTCGCCGCTGATTGGGCCGTCGACAATACTGCTGATTTCCTGTAAAACTTCTTTAAAGTCGCGACCCTCACGGGCAATCAGTGAGGGATTGGTGGTTACGCCGCAAATCACGCCCATAGCGGCGGCTTTCCGGATATCCTCAACATTAGCGGTGTCTAAGAAAAACTTCATGGCATACCTCCTAAAAAAGTGATGATAGGGTTAAAAAGTTAACTCAACTTTCCCATAGTCTTTTTTGGCTCTGTCCCGCTCAGAGAGCGGGTGCATGGACTCACTCTCGCGATTTGCTTTGCAAATCGCATTCCGTTCCTGCCCATGCAACGAGCCTAAAAAAGACTGTTCTGCCGAACATGGGAAAGTTTAGAAGTTAATAGATAGTCAAGCTTTCTTCCATACGGGAGTACAAATCAGATAATACCGGCAAAAAGCGGCTGTCAATCAGATTAAAGTTGCCGCAATGATAAGTGAGATAGTAAAAGGCATCATTTTTTTTGGCGATGACGGCTTGAATATAATATTCACCGACATAGTTCAATTTGTAAGCGGCTTGCGCACCTTTGACCGAAATCGGAGTTATGGAAAGCAGCTCCTTATCGATATTCGGAATGTAGCTGAGCAGTCCTTGCGCCGCTTCCTCCAATGTTTGGTCAAGCACATTATAGCCGGCAAAAACACTTAAGTTGCTGTAAGAAGTGTGGTCTTTATCGCTGTCATCATACACGGTCAGGCCGTCACCGGCGTGATTTAAAGGCAGACCGGCCAAAATAGCGGGCAGCTCAACGCTGTACAAATATTTGGAATTATGGACTTGGACGAATTGGTATTCATTAGGGTCTTTATCGGCTAACTCCAGGAAAGCCGAACGGATGTAGTCCATATCGGTCCGCAGCTGAATTTGGTTTTCCTCGGCGGAATAAGTGACACCGATTTCCAGTAAGGCGCACAGGTCGCGGAGCTTAAAATAATTATTGCCGTTAATTGTATAGGCGGTTAGCTCGACCGGGACTTCATCCAAGATTAAACCGGCTTCGCTGGGGGCGATGGAAGTAATGGCCGGCAAATCCGGAGACAACTCGCCGCCGACCGGCCGGTATTTTTGGCCTTTGGTTAGGGCGATACTTTTGGTGGTGTTGTTCCAGCTGACATTAAATGACTTGGTACTGTTTTTTAAGGCCATAGCTACATCCCGCAGCTTAAAATAATTGGCACCGTCAATATTATAGGCGCGGACGGCGACCTTTTTTTGGTCAACCTTTACCTTAACGCTCGAAGGTACTGCATTTACTGCCGCCTCAGCCGGCAGCGCGGCCGCCAATATCAGCAGCAGGCAAAGCAGGGGCAAATAAAACTTTTTTTTCATCATTCTCTCTCCTCCTTAAAAATTTGTTATCTATAGTGTCTGCTTCCATTTAATGAGGGAAGCTAAGTTTAGTATAACAAAAGCGAAAACAAAAAACAAGCATCCGGCAAGTAAATTTAATAACGTTGGGATATTTTGGGGCTTTATGAAAAATTGAGCGAAAACAAAAAACAAGCGTCCGGTAAGTAAATTTAATAACGTTGGATATTTTTTAGACTTTATGAAAAGTTGATTCAATTTTTATCAAAACAGCTTCGAGAATTTGGAAAAATACTTGGAAAACCGCCGAGAATGCTGTTTTCGGTATGGAAAAACAAAATTTATATATTGACAAGCCGATTTTCCTATGGCATAATATTTATGTTTTCAATAAGCTTTGATAAGAATGATTATCATTAGCGATATTAAAAAAACAGCAGCGAAGGAAAAAGACGGGGCGATGCTGAAATTTTCAAACAGAGAACGATATGTGTTTCAGCATTCTTTTTTGCGGGCAGGGTTAGTCCCGGCTAACTAAAACATAGCGGACACGGGCAGCAGTGGCGGAAAGAAAGGTGCGCAGGGTGATAGGGCAGAAAAGGCTTTTGATAGTCGGCGGGATTGCGGCTTTTCTGATTTTAAGTGCAGCATTGGCGTTGCCGGGGAAAAGTAAAGGTTCGGGCGGAGAAGGACCACCGGTGGTGATTGCCAATGAAAGCGAGGTCATCACTGAAATTCGCCGGGCATTGCGGCTGCATTCCCAGCGAATTGTGATTTCTTTTGAGCAGGAACGGGATGTTTTGGCAGAGATGACGGCTATGGTTGATGCTTGGGTGGAAGCGGCGCTGCAAGAAACCGAGCGGCCGGATGAGGGCGATTATATTCGCTATCAGTATGGCGGCTATGAGCAGAAATGCAGCCGGCGCGCTTCTGACGGCGGGTATTTTTACACAGTTGAGATTATTCCGAAATATTATTTGTATTTATTTCAGGAAGAGGAAGTGGCTGGGAAGCTGGCGGAGATTTGGGCAGAGATGGCCCGGGATGGGGAGATGCCGGATTATGACAAGGTCAAAGCCGCTTATGATTATGTTTGCCGGCATGTCAAATATGACCGGGTGCATCGCAAGAACCCCTATTATTTCATGCGTTCCACCGCTTATGCGGCGCTGGTGCAGGAAAATGCGACCTGCCAGGGCTACTGCGTTGCCCTGTACCGACTGCTGCGGCAGGCGGGAATTAACGTCAGGATTGTAACCGGCTCGGTGACCGGTAAAAATGCGGAACAACTGCATGCCTGGAATATCGTGGAATTAGACGGCAAGTATTATCATTTGGACGCAACCTGGGATGCACAGCAGGAACATTATTCCTATTTTTTAAAGGGGGCGGCCGGTTTTTCGGATCATATATTAAATGAAGCATTTGCAGCGGACGAGTTTGCCGGGCAATATAAAATTGCAGAACAGGACTATGCTCCGGCAGCGGAGCAGAGATGTCATTAAGAGGGAGCAAGATGAAGAAAAAGCAGAAGCTACAAAGATTACGGAATTTGTTTAGTGCGGTATTAGTGCTAAGTCTTTTGTTCATGCTGCCGGGGGCGGTGTTGGCCGAAGAAGCAAAATATTACAAAACCTGGGAAGAGTATTCGACCGCCAATGGCCTGGAAGCCCGCAACTGGCATGAAGTCGCCGATGCGATTGATGTTTTGATCGGCCGGGTAGAGGAATTATACGAAGCGGGCAATCAAAAAGAGGCCTATGAATATGCAAAAGCAACCTACTGGGGCTATTATGAAACGACCGGCTTTGAGCGTAATGTTATGACTTATATTTCCGGCAGCCGGGTCAGTGCGGTTGAACTGCAGTTTGTGGCTTTCCGCAAGGCGGTTAAAAAAGACGGCGCCAGTCTGGAAGCGGTTAAAGCGGAAGGTCAAAAGTTAAGCGATATGCTGCATGAAGACGCCGATGTTTTGCAGCCGGACGGCCGGCCGGGCGATCAAAAGGCAGCCGAAAATGCGGAAAATACAGAAGCGCCGTCTTCTGAAAATCAAAGTCAAACGCCGAAAAATCCGGCCGGCGGAGCGGTAGCGGCTTTTATCGGGAGTTTGGCGATTATTTTGCGGGAAGGTTTAGAGGCTATTCTGATTGTCGGAGCGATTATTGCTTATTTGATTAAATCCGGCAACAAGCGCGGTGTTGCTCCGGTTTACTTCGGAGCGGCTTTTGCGGTGGTGTGCAGTTTTATTATGGCTTATTTTATTGATTATCTGAAAAAGATCAATCCGGAAAACGCCATGTCACAGGAGATTATTGAAGGAGCGGCGGCGCTCTTGGCGGTGGCGGTTTTGTTTTATGTCAGCAACTGGATGGTGTCAAAATCCGAATCGGCGCTGTGGTCGCAGTATATTGAAAGCAAGGTAGCCGGTTCACTGGAGCGGGGAAGTGCGATTGCTCTTGGTTTTACGGCATGGTTAGCAGTTTTTCGTGAAGGAGCGGAAGTTATTTTGTTTTATCAGCCGCTGATGCAGGAAAGCAATGCTAATATGGTGTGGCTTGGTTTTCTTTCGGGCTGCGCGATTTTGGTGGTGGTCTTTTTGCTGATTCGCTTTCTCAGTATTCGTCTGCCGCTCAAGCCCTTTTTCCTGGCAACCAGTATTTTGATGGCGGTGATGGCGATTTGCTTTTTGGGTGCCGGCATCAAAGAGTTTATTGAGGGCGGCGTGATTGAAGCGGCTTATCAAAATTGGTTTACGGTTACCGAAGTGCTGGATATCTTAGGGATTTATCCGCTGTATGAAACTTTGATTCCGCAGTTTATTCTGTTGGTGATTACGGTGGTTACCTTTGGCCTGCAGGTTCGCAAAAATAAGAAAATGCGGCTGGAGTTGGAAGCGAAGGCGGGCAGTGCCGCGGCTTCTGCCAAAGTTGAGTAAAGAATAATGATGAAGTTATTCCGGCGCCTGTTTCGGCCGGCGCGGGGTAATGATAAATGCCAAAAGGGGAGGATGATGGGACGATTCATTCAGACTGGGCAAGAGATAACTTTAGTTACTTTTATCGATTATTTGGCGAAAAGGAAATAACCGGTAAATATGTTTTTCTGGAAGGAGATACTTAAAATGAAAAAATATGGTGCAATGCTTTTAGCGCTGGCAATGGTTCTGGCGCTGGCCGGCTGCGGTAAGACTACGGAACAGCCGAAGGAACCGGAAAAAGGGCAACAAACCGAGCAGACAAAAGAAGATACCAAGGAAAATACTGCCAAGGTAGAAACCGATCAGGCTGCTACCGGTAATGAAGCCGGATTTACCGAATATCCGAT
Source organism: Lachnospiraceae bacterium oral taxon 500 (assembly GCA_002999035.1). Lineage (NCBI taxonomy): Bacteria > Bacillati > Bacillota > Clostridia > Lachnospirales > Lachnospiraceae > Lachnospiraceae bacterium oral taxon 500. The sequence goes on along the minus strand of CP027241.1, from coordinate 541,666 downwards.
TTTTGAAGACGAAGAAGTTGGTTTTATGAGCGTATCGGCTGTTTATTTCCAACCGGTGCCGATGTCTAACGGTAACGAAAATATCGAAGGCTTTAACATTCATTTGGAATGTGATATCAAAGCGCTCGAAAATAAGCTGGGCTACGGCTTGGGCGATTGGGTGCCGTATCTGACCGTTGATTACAAGGTTGTCGGCGATAACGGCAAGGGTGATGTTGCTGCCGAAGGTACTTTCATGGTTATGAGTGCTTCCGATGGCCCGCACTACGGTGCTAACATTAAGCTGGATAAGGCAGATACCTATGCTGTCACCTTTACTTTCCACAATCCGGAAGAAAACGGATATTTGCTGCACACCGATGCCGAAACCGGCCCGGGAGGTTCGTTTGACGACTATTTCAAAGACGGCAATCTGCAAATTACGCATGAGGGCTGGGAATATACTCCGCAAGAGTGGTAAAAACCGGAGCTTGGCGAGATCGTCCTATCGCGGGCAAAGGTTAATTGGTTGAGGAGGTCGGCTGCAAGCCGGCCGATAAGAAGATAAGCCAGTGCCGTTTGGCGGCATTGGCTTGTCGTGTTAAAAAACATGATATGCTGTGTGTAATGCCCGGAAGAAAGAAAACGGCTCTGACAGCGGTTTTTGATTCTGAGTATTACAGGCGTCATATATATCTGTACGGAATATGGATATTTCGTTTTCCCTGAGAGGAACCGGTACTTTTCGGGTTTGCATTGCCGGAAAAGCCGGCTTTGAAGGGATGGGGAAAGTTGAGTTAATAAAAAATGTTGCAGTTCAGACAAGCCATTTGTTGAAAACGGATGACGAATAGGGGCTGTAATCAGAAGACGGGAGTTGGCAATATGCTGAAATATTTAATCTTAGTTACAGAAAATACCGCTCTGCCGGCGATTTTGCTGGGGCTGCTTTATGCCTATATTTTTGCCGAGTTTAAGCAAAAGGGGCGGCGTATTGTCACGCTCGGAGCCGGAGCAGGGCTCCTCGCAGCGATTATCCGGGCAATATTAAAAAATACAACAAAAGTGATTGATAACACCGGCGGAGCCGGTATGTGGAATGTCCGTATATTTGCTGTTTCTACGGTTGCGTTGCTGCTTTATTATATTTTCGGCAGCCGAAAAATACGGCAAAAAATGGGGATAGCGGGTGAATGGCTGACGCCGGTGCTGGCTTCGGTCTGGACTTTTTGCCTGGTCTTTTACGCGTTGCCGGAGGTTTTGGCATATCCCTTTAATTTTAATCTGAACGGTGAATCTGTTTTGTCCACCGCCTTTTTTTACCGGCTGATTGGCTATTTTTTAGGACTGGTGCTGTCGCTCATCGCGGCACTGGCGGCCGGGCATACGGTCAAGCGGCTGGAGTTTCGGCTGATGGCTAGGCTCTTAAATATAGCCTTGTTTATCAACGGTTTTCAGCAGATCGGCAAAGCGGTGCAGGTGCTGCATGCGAAAAGGCTGATTAAGGGGCGGGTGTTTTTTCTGCTGGCCAGATATACGGCCAATTTAAGTGATTGGTTCCTTTATGCGGTGATGGCCGTTGCTTTTGTGGTACCGCTGCTTTTATGGCTGCGGAGCTTCAGCGTGCAGGAGCCTTATACCAATCCGGCCGAGCATCGCAAAATTCGAGCCAAATGGCTGAATATCCGGCGCTGGTCCACTACGCTGACGCTTTGCTTTGCGCTGGTGATTCTGACGCTGACTTTTTTCCGGATGTGGGATAATAAGGTAGTGGCGCTTTCCCCGATTGAGGAATGTGAACAGCGGGATAATAATATGTATATTTCTTTGACTCAGGTGGAGGACGGGAGGCTCCACCGCTTTGCCTATACGACGGAAAACGGGGTGGCGATTCGTTTTATTGTAATTAAAAAGCCGAACTCATCCGCTTACGGCATTGGGCTGGACGCTTGTGATATTTGCGGCGAAACCGGCTATTATGAACGCAATGGCCAAGTCGTCTGTAATTTGTGTGATGTGGTTATGAACATCAATACCATCGGTTTTAAAGGCGGCTGCAATCCGATTGTGATTGACTACAGTATTTCCGACGGCTATATTATCGTGCCGATTGAAACCTTGATTAAGCATGAAAAGACCTTTAAGAAATGAGGACATAGAATGTTTTTCAGAATGATAAAGGGCGCATTCGGGCGCCAGTGGAAAAAAATGCTGATGATTGCCATGACCATTGCTTTGGGGGCATCTCTGGCAACAGCCATGCTCAATGTAATGATGGATGTCGGCGACAAAGTGAATCAGGAGCTGAAAACCTATGGCGCCAATATCATGGTCGTGCCCAAGTCGGCTTCGGTAGTCAGCAATTTGTATGAAATTGAAGGCGGTTCGGCGAAGGGAGCGTATCTCTTGGAATCGGAGCTGGGAAATATTAAAACCATTTTCTGGGCCTTTAATATCGTTGATTTTACGCCGTTTTTAGATACGGCTGTCACCTTGGAGAGCGGGGAGCAAGCCACGATAGTCGGCACTTGGTTTAATCATCATTTGGAACTACCGACCGGTGAAACGCTAAATACCGGTTTGCGCAATCTCAGAACCTGGTGGGACTTGCGCGAGGGCGAGTGGCTGGATGAGCAAAGCGCTGCTCAGACCGAAAAAGCAGTTATGGTGGGAGAAACTTTGGCCAAGCGGGAAAATATTCACAGCGGCGATATCATTCGCCTGTCAACGCCCTTTGGTCAGGAAGAAGTGACGGTGCGGGGCATTTTTAACTCCGGCGACAGTGCCGAGGAGCAGATTTTTGCACCGATGGCCATGGTTCAGACCTTGGCCGACAAAAAAGGCTATTTGACCAGTATTGAGGTCAGTGCGCTGACAACGCCGGATAACGAGTTGGCGGTCAAGGCGGCCAAAGATCCGAGTTCCCTGACGATTAAGCAGTATGAGCTGTGGTACTGTACGGCTTATGTCAGTTCGATTTGTTATCAGATTCAGGATGTGATCACTGATTCTGTTGCTTCACCGGTGCGGCAGGTAGCCGATTCGGAAGGAGCGATTTTGGAAAAGATTCAACTTTTGATGGTGCTGATTACGATTCTTAGTTTAGCCGGTTCGGCGCTGGGCATTACCAACCTGGTAACGGCCAGTGTGATGGAACGAAGCAGCGAGATTGGTCTGTTAAAGGCGATCGGAGCCAAGGACGGCGCAATTTCGGCGCTCTTTTTGACGGAGATTGCAGTCACCGGTGTGATCGGGGCGGCGGTCGGCTATTTGATCGGTTTCGGCTTTGCTCAAATCATTGGTCAGACCGTTTTCGGGTCGCCGATTGAAATGAAATTATTTGTCATTCCGCTGATTGGTGTTTTGGTGCTGACCGTTATTTTAGCCGGCAGTATTCCGGCGATTCGAATGCTGCTCCGGCTTCGGCCGGCGGAGGTTTTGCATGGCCGATAAGGAAGCGCCGAAGTGGAAAGATAGAGCTGGTATGGGCTTAGAGGGAGCATAACATGACCAAACAAAAGATGTTTTTAAAGATGATTACCGCTTCGCTGGTCAGGCGGCGGTCACGGATGCTGGTAGCGCTGCTGGCGATTGCCGTGGGGGCCACGATTTTGTCGGGGCTGGTGACGATTTATTATGATGTGCCGCGACAGATGGGGGCGCAATTCAGAAACTACGGTGCTAATATGATTTTTATGGCGGCGGAAAATACGGACGAATTTAGCATGGCGGCAGTGGAAAAGGGCATTTCCTATATTGAGGGCAAAGAACTTTTGGGGGTAACGCCCTACCGCTATGAAACGTTAAAGATTCATGAACAGCCGGTAGTGGCTGCCGGCACCGATTTAGCGGGGGCTCGGATTACCAGTCCCTATTGGCATGTGGAAGGGGCCTGGCCGGAAAAGCCGGCTGAGGTGCTGGCCGGCAAGGAAGCGGCAAATCTGCTGGGGCTGAAAATCGGTGATTCCTTTGAAGTAGCGGCCTTTGCCAATGAGGATAAAAAAGAAAAAAAAGCAGCTCCCGGTTCGGAGGTCAGGCTGACCGTTGCCGGTATTTTGGAAACCGGCGGCTCGGAGGAAGAATATATTTATATGGCGATGGCGGATTTAAAGGCAATTACCGGCGGCGGGGAGCGGCTGGATATTGCGGAATTGAGCATTTCTGCCACGCGCGATAAATTAGAAAGCTATAAAGAAAAAATTGCTGCCGAAGTCAGTGCCATTACGCCGCAGCTGGTCAAGCGGGTTACTCAATCCGAGAGTGCTGTTCTGACCAAGTTACAGGCGCTGGTCTTTATCGTGACGGTGGTGGTGCTGGCGCTGACGATGATTTGCGTGGCGACCACCATGACGGCGGTAGTGACCGAGCGGCGCAAGGAAATCGGTCTGCGCAAAGCGCTTGGCGCGGCTGACAGCGATATTATCTGGGGTTTTATGGGCGAAGGCCTCTTGCTCGGCGGAATCGGCGGCCTGCTGGGTTCGTTTTTCGGGTTTGGCTTTGCCCAATTTGTCAGTATGAATGTGTTTAGCAGTTCCATTACCTTTCAGCCGCTGCTGCTGCCGGTGACGATGGCGGTATCGGTCGTAATTACGGGACTGGCCTGTCTGCTGCCGGTTAGAAATGCAATTGATGTTGACCCGGCGCTGGTCTTAAAGGGTGAGTAAAAACATTTTATCAGCCGGTTTGACGGCTGTATCGGGCATCTGCTAATCGGGCTGATTGCCGGAGAGAAAGGGCTGGATTGGCGATAAAAGGAGATTTGATTATGAGTTTATTGCAGCTTAAAAATATTTCAAAGATTTACGGCAGTCTGAAAGCATTGGACGATGTCAGCCTGACGGTCAATAAAGGTGAATGGACGGCGATTATGGGGCCGTCGGGTTCGGGCAAAAGCACGCTGATGAATATTATCGGCTGTATGGATAAGCCTTCGCTGGGCGAGGTCTTTATTGACGGGATTGATATTTCAAAGGAAAGTGCCAAGGGACTGACCGCGATTCGGCGCGATAAGATTGGTTTGATTTTCCAGCAGTTTCATTTAATTAATTATTTGACGGCGGTGGAAAATGTGATGGTTGCCCAGTATTATCATTCCCTGCCGGATGAAAAGGAAGCGCTGGAAGCGCTGGAACGGGTCGGGCTGGCCGACCGGGCCAAGCATCTGCCCAGTCAGTTATCTGGCGGCGAACAGCAGCGGGTCTGCATTGCCCGGGCGCTGATTAATCACGCGGAGCTGATTTTAGCGGATGAGCCGACCGGTAATTTGGATGAAGCCAATGAAAATATTGTCCTTGATATTTTTCGCCAGCTGCATAGTCAGGGTTCGACGCTGATTGTGGTTACGCATGATTTGGAAGTGGCCGAATCGGCCCAGCGGACAATTACGCTGGATTACGGCAAGATTAAGAGCGATGTCCAAAATGAGAACTTTGGCAAATATTAAGTTTTTTGTTAAATAAAGAGTCTTTTTACGGACAGGAAAGAGCTTTCTGCACGAATCGGCAGCTTATCCTGTTCTGCCCGGGAGTTTCCCTTGATTGAAGCACTTCACACTTCTGTCCGGCGGGCAATCTACCCTAATCGAAGTGCTTCGCACTTCTGCCGGGTGGGCAATCTGCCTGAACGAATGTTCTTGGTTTTGGGATGAACGTCTGCCTAAAAAGCAGTTTTGACGAATATGGGGAAATGGAGTTAATATTTAGAAAGGAAGAAAAATGAGCAAAAAGAAATATACAGCGCTGTTTTGTGCGGCGGTTTTGGCAGCGGGTTTAACTGCCTGCGGCGGTTCGGCTGCCAAGTATAAGGACGGAACCTATGAAGGCAAAAGTCAGGTCTATGAGGGTGACGAGGACGGCAATGGCGACGGCTACGGTGTTGCCACTGTCACGATTAAGGATAATCAGGTCACGGACTGTCAGTATTTGACCTATCAAACCGACGGAACGCTTAAAGACGAGGACTACGGCAAGAAAAACGGCGAGATCGCCAATGCCGACTTTTACAATAAGGCGCAAAAGGCGGTGCTGGCTTGCGCCAAATATGCCGCCGGGTATGCGGAAACCGGCGATTTATCGAAGGTCGACGCCATATCCGGAGCGACGATTTCCTATAATGAGTTTCAAGAAGCGGTTGAGGATGCTTTAAACCAGGCCAAAGAGTAAATCCACGCAGACTGCCCGCCCGGACAGAAAGCGGAGCTTTCGATCAGGGCACCCGATCTTCGAGCGGGACAGAGCCAAAAAAGACTATGGCAGACCGCCCGCCCGGGCAGAAGTGCGCAGCACTTCGATCAGGGAAAAGTTAAGTGAATTACGAATGTAGGCAGGAAAGAATCACAGAGAGAATGACGAGAAACCGATTTCATTCAAGGAGGAGAGCAGATGAAAGCAGTCAGGCATATCGCAGTCATAATAACGGCACTCTTTCTGATCCTGGGGCTGCCGGCGGCGATGTATGTTGATATTCCGGCATTGTTTCAGGCGGAAGAAAAGGTCGATGCTGTGGCCAGTGCTTCTCTGCCGCTGCCGGAGCAGCCGTCAGGTGAGTTTGTGGTTTTGCTCAATCGCCAAAAACATATGGATACCATTTCGCAATGGCAGCTTTTTTTCAGCGACGGCGATGCCGGGGTGATCATGAGTGATGTCGATTGCCGGGTGGCGGCGGCCGATGCTGCGGCCATGCAGTTAGCGCGCCGCTATCAGCTGCGTTTGCCTGAAAACCAGATGCAGCTGAAGCCTGAAAACGGCCTGCTCCTGATTTCCAAAGCCGAGGTCGGATTATTTGATGCCATTGTGATGTCTAAAGAAATGGCTGACCATTATCAAGTGTCAACCCTGTCTGAGCAGCCGGATATTTTATTTTTTTCGGTGAAGGGGGAGCCCCGATGAGAAAATGGAATGCGGTTTTAACATTACTGATTTTTATTTTGTTTTTGCTGCATGCCGTTTTTGGCAGCCTGCAAATGCTGGGCGTGGGTAATACGGCGCTGAAAGGATTATCCTGGGCGGCAGTGGGTCTGATTACGGTGCATACTTTGATTGGACTGAAATTAACCTTGGAAACGCTGAAAGTCCAAAGGCAAACCGGCGTTTTCTATTGGCGGGAAAACAAGCTTTTTTGGGCAAGAAGAATCAGCGGTTTGGCTGTCATGCTCTTGCTGTTTTGCCATTTGACGGCATTTAGCTATACCAGGGACGGAGCATACCGGCTGCATTGGTTTACGGCGGGGCGGCTGACGGTTCAGCTTTTTTTGCTGGCAGCGGTCGGAGTTCATATCATCACTAATGTGAAACCCTTGCTGATTGCTTTCGGCGTCAAAGGCCTGCGCAGCTGGCTGATTGATATGCTGGTTATTTTGTCGGTTTTGCTGCTGTTTATGGCGGCTGCCTTTGTGGTGTATTATCTGCGCTGGAATGTATTTTAGCTGAGGACAGCGGTCAGGGGTAAAGTCGAATGATGGATGCTGCCTGAGCGCAGCTATTTAGAGGTGGACGATGAAACAGATCAATATTGTCGGAGCGGGGTTGGCAGGGCTGTCGGCAGCCATTTGGCTGGCGGAGCGCGGTGCCGTCTGCAATTTGATTTCCCGGCAGCCGTCCGAGCGGGCGCAGTCGGTACTGGCCGAGGGCGGTATCAATGCCGCTTTGGATACGATGGGCGAGGGCGATACGGCGGATGAGCATTTTCAGGATACGATGCGCGGCGGCGGCGACCTGGCTGACCCGAATGCGGTTCGTGCCATGACGGCGGGCGCGCCGGAGATTGTGAACTGGCTTTTAAAGTTAGGCGCACCACTGCAAAAAGAGGATGGCCGAGTGCTGCTCCGCAATTTCGGCGGCCAGAAAAAAAAGCGGACGGCTTATGCAAGGAGCAGTACCGGTAAGATGCTGATGTCAGCGCTGGTTGACGAGGCCCGGAAATGGGAAGCGGCCGGCCGGATTCATCGCTATTCCCACCATGAAGCACTGGATTTGGCTTTTCAGGAGGAAAAAGAGTCGCGGCGCTGTCTTGGCGTAAAGCTGCGCGATCTTTATAGCAATCAGGTTTGGCTTTGTCCGGGGCCGGTTATTTTGGCAGTCGGCGGCTTAAACGGTTTTTTCCCGGGGCAGACAACTGGGACGGTGTATAATACCGGTAATTTGGCAGCCCGGCTGTTTGTCCGGGGCGTTACTTTCAGTAATTTGGAAATGATTCAGTATCACCCGACGACGGCGGCGATTGCCGGCAAGCGGCTGTTAATCAGTGAAGCAGCCCGGGGCGAGGGCGGGCGTTTATTTATCCGTCGCGGCGGTCAGCCATGGCACTTTATGGAGGAGCTTTATCCGGAGCTGGGGAACTTGGCGGCGCGGGATGTGATTTCCCGGGAAATGGTTAAGGTCTGCGCCCGGAAGGACTGCGAGGGGCCGGTTTATTTGGATCTAACGGCTCTCAATCCGGAAGTGTGGCGGTCTAAGCTGCCGGATTTGCGCAGTCAGATTCAGGAATATTTATTTTTTGACCCGGCGGCTTGGCCGATTGCGGTCAGCCCGGGGATTCATTTTTTTATGGGCGGTATTTGGGTCGATAAAAGCCATCGCACTGATACGGCCGGACTTTATGCCGCCGGGGAATGTGCCTGTCAGTATCATGGTGCTAACCGCTTGGGAGGAAATTCACTGCTGGCTGCGATTTACGGCGGCCGGCAGGCGGCAGCCGGCGCGCTGGCTGATTTGCCCGGAATAACTGGCAATTTGGACGGCGCTTGGCCGGAGCCGGATTTTTCACCGCCAAGGCAGATGACCGCGGCAGAAATGGCGGCGGCTGGCGTTTCACCGGCAGCAGCCCGGCGGCTGGGCGAACTGCTGAGCGCGGGACTGGGCATGATTCGAACCGAGGCCGGACTTTTGGAAGCGCTTCGGCAGACGGAGGTCTGGCTGGCGGAAGAGGGCTTATCGGCGGCGGAAGCAGACCGGATTCGGCTGGGACAGGCCATGCTGGCCTCGGCGCTTGAGCGCCGGGAAAGCCGGGGAGCGCACTGGCGTGAGGATTATCCGGCCCGGGATGAGGCTTATCAGCGGATGACTGTGGCTCGTTATCGGTCGCCGGAGATAGCGATTGGCTGGCAAGATATTCCGCCGGTGCAGGAGTAAATAAATTTTCCGTATCTAAATTTTTCTATCTAATTTTTTCCTATCTTAACAAGAACTTTACAAGCTGCATAGTATAATCTTCCTGTTTGATGGAAACCTTGGCTTTCCATTTGCCGGAGCCGCTGCGGCTCGCAAAAAGGGCGGAAGGCTGAGGAGTTCACTTATTGACAGTGATCAGGCCGGCTTGCGAGTAGCTTAAAAAAGCGGCGGCTTGGCTGAGAGCAGTGAAAATGAACAAAAGATAGGAGAAAATGATGAAAAAGAAAGTATGGAAAGTAATAACGGCGGGAGTAGCACTGGCTTTGTGCATCGGACTGGGCGCATGCGGCGCAAAGCCGGAGACGGGAAAGGCTGAAAATAAACCGGATACCGGCATGGCATCCGACCAAAAAGCGCCGGACGCCGGTAAAATGGATCCCAATACGATCGATCCGAAGATGCTGGAAGGCACTTTTGATGCCAAGGATGTTGTGATGAAGGCCAAGGAAAACTATCAGTTTTCTTATTTGGGAATGGAAGTGACTTTGCCTGAGACGCTGCGTCAAAAAATGAATGATTATCAGGTAGCGATGCTGAGCGAGGATTTTCAGGCCAAAGACGGCGTATTGAAATATGCCCTTTTAAACTGGAGCACGCTGACAGAGGAGCAAAAAAATGCCAAGCTGAAAAAAGTAGGCAATGATTATGTCGAATGGGAAAAAAGCTTATCCCGGATTGGCGCGCTGGGGATGTATCCGGCGGATATAGCCGAGGAGAAGCTGTCGGAACTGACCAGATGCAGCCAGCATGAAAAGATTGGCCAAACCAGTGACGGCAAGTATTTTTATTACCTTAGTACCGAACCGGCGGCCGGGCAGGAACTGACGGATGAAGTCAAGCAGATTAAAACGGTGTTGGGAGAAAGGCTGGAACTGCCGGCGGGAACGTATTCTTTTTTAGAAAAGGATGAGATTGCAGCCGGTCAGACGGACTCGATTGCGCCGTTTGCCACCAAAACGGTAGATGGTAAGGAATTCAGTGAGAAAGATTTGGCTAAGTATGAACTGACCATGGTCAATGTGTTTGCAACATGGTGTACGGCCTGTGTGGAGGAAATTCCGGATTTAGAAAAGCTGCATCAGGAAATGAAGGAAAAAGGCGTCAATGTTGTCGGTATTGTGACCGATACGGTAGACGATAACGGCGAAAATCAGGAAGCCATTGATTTGGCCAAGACGATTATGGAAAAAACCGGCGCTTCCTATCCGTTCCTGATGCCGGATAAAAGCGGTCTTAACGGCCGAATCAAAAATATCATGGCTTTTCCGGAAACCTTTTTCGTGGATAAGAATGGCAATATTGTCGGTAAAACCTATGCCGGTGCCCGCAGCTTAAAGGACTGGCGGGAGATTGTAGAAACGGAATTGAAAAACGTCAAGGGCAATTAAACATCAGACTTTCCTTTTCAATATTCTGTAAGGTTGCGGCGCATACGGCGGTTAGCGAAAAAACCGGTTCCGGCAAAAGGAGGGAGCAGGCTTGAACATTAAAATTGAGATACTGCGTTGCCTTGAGGCAGGATCACCGGCTTTTTGGCAGTCTTTTTGGTACGAAACGGAAAATCCGGCCGAAACCGTAGCGGCGGCTTTAACCAGGCTGAATGAACAGCCGCAGCTCATCGATGCCGAAGGGCATCCGGTCGAGCCGATTCGCTGGGAGTGTAATTGTCTGCAAAAAAAATGCGGCGCCTGCGCCATGGTGATTAACGGCCGGCCAGCGCTGGCCTGCGCGGTCAGGCTGGCGGATGCCGGCAAAGGGCTGCGGCTGGAGCCGCTGAAAAAGTTTCCGCTGATTGCGGATTTGGTGGTTGACCGCAGCATTATGCAGGAAAACCTGAAACGGCTGCGGACATGGCTGGAGACCGAAGCCCGGGGAGAAGGAAGCCGGTCCGAGGACTTGTATGAAGCCGCCCGCTGTCTGCAATGCGGGTGCTGCTTGGAAGTATGCCCCAATTACGATGGCGGTACGTTTACCGGTATGGCAGCGGCGGTGCCTTTTGCCCGGGTTTTGGAGGAGACCGGCGGAGAGCAGTACAAAAAAGCGGCGGCCGGATACGAAAGACACTTTTATCAGGGCTGCGGCAAGTCACTGGCCTGTCATACGATTTGTCCGGCCGGAATTGCGGTGGAGCGGCTATTGCTTCGCTCCAATGCGGCCGTCTGGAAAAAGTATTTCAGGTAGCAAGCCTATGGTTACAAGGACGCAGTTGTTACGGAATAGTTGATGTCTGGAACCGGCTTTGTCAGGAAAGCGATTTTTAGCCGTTCCAAGGCGGAAACGGATGACAGAGTATATTACTTGGAAAGGAAAATAAAATGAAAAAATTAAAAATCGGAATAATGGATATTATTATGTTGCTGGCCGGCGTCTGCTTTCTGCTGGGCAGCCTTTTTGTGTTTACGCCCTGCGGGCCGAAGGAGGACGGCAGCTGGATGATATGTCATCATGCCGGGACGGCGGTGACGGGAATTGCAGCGGTGCTGGTTTTGCTGGCGGTGCTGCATTTGCTGATGCCAAGTGCTAAGACGAAACTGGGGCTGGCGATGGCCTCGCTTCCGGTGGCGGTATTGGCCTATTTACTTCCGGGTAAGCTCCATCCGCTTTGCATGATGCCGAGTATGCGCTGCCATACGGTGATGGCACCCGGGGTGGCGGTATCGGTGATCGTGCTGGCAGCAGTCTATGCGGCGGATATTTTTGTGCAATACAAACGAGGTGAGTGATGAAACTGGAGCGGGAGATAGCCCGAAAAAACCTAAAACGGAAACCGATTCGGACGGCGGCATTGATTTTGCTGACCGCCTTTTTGGCGTTTTCGGTATTTGGCGGGGGAGTGATTGTGATGAGCCTGCAAAGTGGCCTGAAAAGTTATCAGTCGCGGCTGGGAGCCGATATTGTGGTCGTGCCGTATGAAGCCAGAACCAAGGCGTCATTGGAGTCGATTCTGCTGCAGGGGATTCCGGGTTATTTTTACATGGACCGGTCTTATATTGATAAGGTTCGGGCGATTGAGGGCGTGGATCAGGTGTCACCCCAGTTCTTTCTGGCTTCGGCCAGTGCCGGCTGCTGTTCGGTGCCGGTGCAGTTGATCGGTTTTGAGCCGGAAACCGATTTTTCGATTCAGCCTTGGATTCGGGAAAACTATGCCGGCAGTATCGGTGACGGCGATGTGATTGTCGGCGGCCGGATTGCCGTACCGACGAACTATAAGTTGAAGTTTTATAATACCGAATGCCGGGTCATTGCGCAGCTGGAAGAAACCGGCACCGGGCTTGACAGTGCGGTTTATACCAATCAAAATACCATTCGCATGATGATGGCAAATGCACAGGCGCTCGGCTTTCAAAACTTTAAGAATATCAAAGCCGATCAGGTGATTTCTTCGCTGATGATTAAGGTCAAGGACGGTTACAATATCGAGGATGTCACCAATGACATCAATCTGCATGTTCGCCGGATTAAGGCAACGCCGGCCAAAAGTATGATTTCCGGTATTGCCGGCGGGCTGGCCAATGTGTCACAGATGATAGGGGGCTTAGTCGCCATGATTTGGCTGTTGGCGATGGTGGTCTTAATCGTTGTCTTTGCCATGATTGCCAATGAGCGCACCAAGGAGTTTGCCGTGCTGCGGGTAATCGGCGCTTCGCAGCGTTTTCTGTTTTGGCTCCTGACACTGGAATCGGTGATGATTGGCCTGAGCGGTGCAGTGGCCGGTACGGCACTGGCGGCTTTAGTGGTATTTCCGTTCAGCGGCTTAATTCGGAGCCGGCTTGGTTTGCCTTATCTTTTGCCCGGAATAGGCAAGATTTTGCCGCTGCTGTTGGCGGCGATTGTCTTTTCGATACTGGCCGGTTGGCTGGCGGCGCTTTTTTCCGCCGGAAAAATACTGCGTCAGGAACCGGGTGTGGTACTTAGGGATAGTGTTTGATAAGGGAGGAAAGCATGAAAGTAAAAGCAGACAAGATTAGCCGCCAATATTTTCGGCGGTCAAAAGGCAGCAATGTATTTTATGCGGTTGCCGAAACGGATTTCTCCCTGGCAAGCGGAGAACTGGCGGTGATTATCGGGCGTTCCGGCAGCGGTAAAAGCACTTTGCTCAATATGCTGGCCGGCATTTTGCAGCCGACCGGCGGACAGGTGCATTATGATGAGACTGATATCTATTCCTTGGACGATGCCAAACGCTCGGTTTTCCGCAATCAGAAGATTGGTTTGATTCCGCAGGGACAGACGGGTTTGCAGAGCTTGACGGTGCTAGAAAATATTTTGCTGCCCAGCCGCATGTATGCGGACGAGGATAAGACCGGCGAGGCGGCTGCCCTGACGGAGCGCCTCGGCATTGCCCATCTGCAAGGCGTTTATCCCGATGAGCTGTCAGGAGGCGAAATGCGCCGGCTGGCGATTGCCCGGGCTTTGATTTGCAGACCGGCAGTTCTGTTGGCGGATGAACCGACCGGTGATTTGGATGATGAAAATACGCATATTGTTCTCGGACTTTTGCGGGAGGCGGCTGACCAAGGGGCGGCGGTGCTGCTGGTGACGCATGAAACCGAGGCCGCCGGCTATGCCGACCACCTCTACCGAATGGACGGCGGTGTGCTCACAAAAGAGAAGTAAAGAACGATTCAAAAAAATCCCCTTTAGGGGATTTTTTTGTGGAGAAATTCACTGCCTGAACGGCAACAAAATTTACAGCTTGAGCCGGCTATTTTACAGTTTTTGCTTGAAAAAAAAATTAAAAATGATATAATAAGTTTGCGTTAAATTTTGTTAAAAGTTTTTATTAACAGGTGAAAAAACACGAACGGCAGCCGCATGGCAGTCGATCAAAGGACAAGGGTGAAACGTAAAGGAGGAGAGGAATATGTTAAAAGTAAAGCAAAGAAGTTTTAAAGGCAGTATCGGGCTGGTGCTGGCTTTTGCCCTGCTGCTTTCGCTGGTGAAAATACCGGTGCTGGCGGCGAGGGACAGCAAGTTTATTATTGATCCGGCCAATGTTTTGACGGATGAGGAATATCAGGCGATAGATGCAGTGCTGACCGATATGCAGGAAGAAACAGAAATTGTCACGGTATTTTTAACTGGGGAAACACTTTTTGCGCCGGAACAGTTGGAGCAGATGGCTGCCGATTTAACTGCGAAAAACGGATACGGAGCAATTAATGAGGAAGAAAGCGGGTCTGTATTTTTGTTTGTCAACAGGTCTTCCGGCGGTGTGGTAACGACGGCGGTGGTTCCGACCGGTCGCGAGATGTATAATTATACCAGCTATCAAACAGCTCATATAGTTAAGGTTTTGGAAGGGTATTATCGGGAAAATCCATCCATGGAACTGTTGATCGACCGGTTTATCAATTTGGTCAGGATTTATTATTATCCGGTTATCAATGAATTAACCGATGACTCGATAGTAGATGTCGGAGAGGCGAGCAAGGAGATCGTTGCCTGGCGGGAATATGCCAACCAGGATATTCTTATCTTGCTGAATGATAGTTTGAATGCTGCTGAGTTTAATCAGTATGCCGATGATTATTTTTTATCGCAGGGATACGGCATCGGCGAAGAGCAGTCGGGTACTTTTGTCCTGTACAGCCCGAGCCTGGACCAGTTGGCGGTTAATTTTTACGGAGAAGCCTATAAGGATTATCCGCAGGCTGATATGGACAATCTGGCAAATGAACTGCTGGGGATTTTAAGCCTAGAACATGATGTTTTGGCAGCGGTTTACCGAATTGAGCGCTTTATTGATCCGGAGGCGGACATTCCGCTGGCGGAAGGGGCTATAGATCGAACAGAACAGCCGATGTTTATCAATGATAGGTGGGAGATCTTAAAAGACGAACAAGCGGGTCATTTAGAAGCCCTAAGTTTCCATTACATGGATCAATTCTCGGAAAAGTTGTATCAGACTATTATCCTGCCGGATGGAGAAGCTGATTTAAAAGAAGCCGATTTGAAAGAAATGGCGCAAAATGAGTTCGAATATCATGATGTCGAAGATGGAATGCTGACTTTGTTTGATGTCCGGACCCAGAAGGTGGTCTGGTATGCCGCGGGCAGTACCGAGAGTTTTTGGAAAAAGAACGCCAAGGTGATTGAGCCGGTGCAGAAGGCCTTGGAAAAGGAGTTAGAGCGGGACGGATATGAGGCCGACGCAATCTTTGATTATCAGGCCGGGATGCTGGAACTTTTGACCTATTTACGGCAAAGGGAAACGACCGAGCCAAATATTTTGGACACAACCTATGCTTTTATCAGTGATAAGCTGCCAAAGCAGATACAAGAACTGGAGAAAGCGGGTCTGACGCCAGTTCTTATCTCGAAAAACGATGTATCAGCTTATGCCGACGGTAAGGCATATTTGAAATGGTATAAAGACCTGATGAAAAAGGCAGGGTTGGCGGATAACATGGTTGTCTTCCTGTACCAGTCCGAGACGGAAGAGCTGGATTTGATGTATTTCGGACAAAAGGAAGTGGCAGCAGCGGTTTTTGATAAAATGAAGCCGGAGATTATGGATTTCTTTTTAGCCAATTCGGCGGATGCTACGGCCGAGGAATTTCTCAGCCAGTTGAAAACGAAAGTAGTTCCGGTAATGAAAAACGAGGGCAGTTCGGAGAACAAGCCGGATAAAAAGGACACGTCGGCCAAAGACGAAAAAAATGATCAAAAAGATGGTAAAAAGCCGGTGAAGTCAACGGGCAATAATATGCTGATTATCGTTGTCGCCGGAGTAGTTATTCTTTTGGTACTGTTGATTGTGATTGCGCTTGTAGCTGGCCGGAAAAAGAAAGCACCGGCTCAGCCGACTGGTCCGCGTCCGGCCGGTTATCCGGGGATGCAGCCCGGCGGTTATCCGGCAGGTCCGGCTAATAACAACTATTCGGCGCCGGCCGGCAATACCGGTTATATCGGAGCGCCGGCTTCAATGAATAATGGAGCAGGCTTTGGCGGAGCACCAGCTCCGATGGATAATGGAGCAGGCTTTGGCGGAGCACCGGCTCCGATGGATAATGGAGCAGGCTTTGGCGGAGCACCGGCTCCGATGGATAACGGCGCAGGCTTTGGCGGAGCACCGGCTCCGATGGATAACGGAGCAGGCTTTGGCGGAGCACCGGCTCCGATGGATAACGGTGTAGGCTTTGGCGGAGCACCGGCTCCGATGGATAATACCGGTATTTCGGATGGTGTTGAAAGGCCGGTGCAGGTAGATAGCTTAGATACCAGTACGGAAAAAATGGACGGAAATGAGGCTGAAGCAGCCGGAATAGCTGAAAAGAATATTGAGCAGCCGGTAAGCGAAAATACAGCGGCTCAAGCCGAAAGCCACGAAACCGCTGCCAGTACCGGCGGCTATATGGGTTATAGCCAGACACCGGCGTGGCCGGATAATACGGGTTATTCCGGCAATGCCTCGGGAGGATGGAATGCGGCACCGACAGATACTCCGCTTCAAAATCAGCCGTATCCGCAGACTTCGGCCGCACCTTATGGGCAGGATTTTGGTCAGGCGCAGCCGATGCCGGGTTATGGTCAGCCTTATTCCAATAATAATCAGGGATATGGTCAAGGCTATCAAGGCTATCAGCAGCCGGGCTACGGTCAGGGCTATCCGGCCTATAATCAGCCGAATCAAGGATTTAGCGGCTATCCGGGACAAAATCCCAATCCGCAGAATCCGGACGGCGGTTATCCGACTGCAAACGCATGGGGTGAGCAGAAGCCTCAGAATTAAATAATAAACGCCTAAAATAAAAGCAGGGACTGTGAAAAAACGGGATTCCGTTTTTTCACAGTCTTTTTAATATATTTCATAAATAAGCTCTTTGCGGTGTGGAACTGTTTATCAAAACAAAAAGCAGATGCTATTTAACATCTGCTTTTTGTTTGATTTTTCATTCTTGATTTTGAACCGAAGATTACGCTTTCGGTGCCGGTGCACCTACCGGGCAAACTTCTGCGCAAGCGCCGCAATCGATGCATTTGTCCGCATCAATGGAATAGATATCTCCGGCCGAAATTGCTTCAGCCGGGCACTCCGGCTCGCAAGCTCCACACGCAATACATTCATTTGAAATTACATATGCCATGATGAAACCTCCTTAAATCCTTATTATCACCTTTTACAACCTTATTTGCTTCTGATTTCTCCTTTTATAGGGCGGCTCCGTCAAACCCCGAAAGAACAACTTCAAAAGCGTAACCTTGATAGAATCAAGCAAATATTCAGCATAACCAGTGCCGGAATATTTACTTCTGGGCTTATTATACAATATTTCCATAAAAAATGCAAGACTTTTTCTTGAAAAAAATCAAGAAAGGCAATCCTAGAGTGAGATTGAAAAATATTCTCATTATCATCAAAATGTATAAATATTCATTCTGTTTTGCTTTGCTGCATGATTTTACGCCAGCTCATGTTCGTGCTTGCGCTCAAGCAGCCGTTTTTTAATACCGTTTAAAATGATTTGTTTGGCCTCGACCGCACCTTTGGTTGACATAGGCGGAACACCGTCTAAAGGATACATCATATTCAGCTGCCGGTATTTATCTTTTCCCATAGTATGATAGGGCAGGACGTCCAGTGCCTTGATATTGTCCAGTTCACCCAGAAAATAGCCGAGCCGTTCCAGATACTCCGGCTTGTCGGTTACCATCGGAATGACGACATGCCGAATCCAGACGGGAATTTTCTTTTCCTTTAAATAACGGGCAAAATCCAGAATCGGCTCATTCGGCATCGAGGTCAGAACTTTATGGCGGTCCGGATCGATATGCTTGATGTCCAGCAAAACCAGATCGACATTGGCCAGCAATGCGTCAATCTTCGGCAGATAGTCGGGAGTACGCCGGAAGGTGATACCCGAAGTATCCAGACAGGTATGAATATTCCGCTGCTTGGCCCGCTGAAAAAGATCAGTGATAAATGGAAGCTGCATTAAAGGTTCCCCGCCGGTAACGGTCAGACCGCCATTTTTGAGAAAAGGACGGTAGGCTTCGTAATCGGTCAGGATTTCTGTCACCGTCTTTTCCGGTCCGGTTTTAAGGGCCCAGGTATCGGGATTATGACAATATAAACAGCGCATCGGACAACCCTGCATAAAAACGACATAGCGAATCCCGGGGCCGTCAACGGTACCGAAAGTTTCGATAGAATGAACATAGCCTTTCATTTTAATTTCCTCTCTCTCAAAGTAAATCCCTTGTATTTTAGCTTTTTCTTTTTGCCGGAAGATAGGCCATGAATAAAAAGGGAATAGAAAAATACCCCAGTCGGGGTATTTTCTCGGTAGGGGCATACCCCTTGAAACAATATTTGTGCTAATTTTTAGCTTGCTGTCTTACATTCCGTCGTGGAAAGTCCGGGAAATAACGTCATCTTGCTGTTCTTTGGTCAACTTAACAAAGTTTACGGCATAGCCGGAAACACGAACGGTCAGCTGCGGATATAATTCCGGATGTGCCTGTGCGTCCAGCAGGGTTTCTTTGCTGAAAACATTGACATTTAAGTGATGGCCGCCCTTTTCGGCATAGCCGTCCAGCATGGAAACTAAGTTATCTATTTGTTGATTCTTTTGTTCGTTCATAATAAAATCTCCTTATTTATATTGGTCAGTGAGAGTATCTTTATTTATTCAGCCTGTTTTGGCTTGACAGGCTGAGTGTGGATCATTGACTCAACTTTCCCCTGCTCGAAGTGCTTCGCACTTCTGCCCGGGTGGGCGACCTACCCTGGTCGAAAGCTCCGCTTTCTGCCCGGGTGGGCGACCTACCTAAAAAAGACGGTTCTGACGAACATGAGAAAGTTGAGTTATTGTTCTATTTTGGCATTTGCCCTACTGTCAGATGGTCGGCTCATCCTCATCGTCAATGCCCTGGTGCAGAGTCGGAACGCTGCAGGCCATATTGGGCTGACAGTCGTTGCTCCGACTGGTACTGACTGCCGGAGTGTCATCGGCGGAAGCGCCGCTTTCCGTCCGGACATTCAGATGGCCGCCGCCGCCGGTCATAAACTGATCCAGCAAGGCCACTAAATCATCGACTTTATTAGTATCTGCCATAATTATTCTCCTGCTTCTTCCAGCAATTTATCAAAGTCCAGCTCGCCCATAAAGACCCGCTCGCCTTTACCTAAAGCGTTGGGAATGATGGAGAAAGTATTGCTGATGCCATCCTGCGAATCGTTAAACGGCAGCTTAGCAACCGAGGCCAGCGAAGCCAAAGCGCCGTGCGTATCGCGGCGGTGCATCGGGTTGGCACCCGGAGCCAAAGGCTCGCCCAAACGCCGTCCGTCCGGTGTATTTCCGGTCTTTTTACCATAGACCACATTGGAGGTGATCGTCAGGATTGACATGGTCGGTACGCCGTGGCGGTAGGTGTAATGTTTCCGGATCTTTTCCATAAAGGTATGAACCAAATTAACAGCCAATTCATCAACCCGGTCATCATTGTTGCCGTATTTCGGGAAATCGCCGGTGGTCTCAAAGTCTACCACTACGCCGTTCTCATCGCGAATCGGCTTAACCGTTGCATATTTGATAGCGCTTAAAGAATCGGCTACAACGGAGAGTCCGGCAATACCGGTTGCAAAGTAACGTTTGACATCGCGGTCATGCAGCGCCATTTGGATTCTTTCGTAGCAATATTTATCATGCATGTAGTGAATGATGTTTAAGGTATTGACATAAAGTTCTGCCAGCCATTCCATCATATCATCGTACTTAGCCATGACATCGTCAAAGTTAAGGACATCGCCTTCAACCGGCCGATATTTCGGACCAACCTGTGTCTTGGTTTTTTCATCGACACCGCCGTTGATGGCATACAGCAGACATTTTGCCAGATTAGCTCTGGCACCGAAGAACTGCATTTCCTTACCCAAGCGCATCGAGGATACGCAGCAGGCAATGGCGTAGTCATCACCGTGAACCGGCCGCATCAAGTCGTCATTTTCATATTGCAGGGAAGAAGTTTCAATCGACATCTTCGCGCAGAAACGCTTGAAGTTTTCCGGGAGCTTGGTTGACCACAGGACGGTCATATTCGGTTCCGGTGCAGGTCCTAAATTAACCAGGGTGTGCAGGTAACGGAAGGAGTTCTTCGTGACCATCGGCCGGCCGTCTAAGCCGATACCGGCAATGGATTCGGTTACCCAAGTCGGGTCGCCGGAGAACAGTTCGTTGTATTCCGGAGTCCGGGCAAACTTGATTAAACGCAGCTTCATAATGAAGTGGTCAATCAATTCCTGCGCCTGCTCTTCGGTCAATGTGCCTTCTTCCAAATCTCTTTGAATATAAATATCAAGGAAAGTAGAGGTCCGGCCCAAGCTCATGGCAGCGCCGTTTTGTTCTTTAACAGCAGCCAGATAGCCAAGATACAGCCATTGAATTGCTTCCTGGGCGGTGCTTGCCGGCTGGGAAATATCAAAGCCGTAAATCTCACCCAAGGTCTTCAATTCGCCCAAAGCCCGAATCTGTTCGGAGATTTCTTCTCTTAACTGGATCCGTTCCGGCTCCATTGTGCCTTCAGTGCTGGCAAACTGTGCTTTCTTATCGGCTACCAACCGGTCGATACCGTATAAGGCCACCCGGCGGTAATCGCCGATAATCCGGCCGCGGCCGTAAGCATCGGGAAGTCCGGTGATAATACCGGTCTTACGAGCCATTCTCATTTCCGGGGTATAAGCGTCAAATACGCCCTGATTATGGGTCTTGCGGTAATCGGTGAAGATTTTGACTACTTCGTCGTCAACCTTGTAGCCATAGGCTTCGCAGGCATTTTCGGCCATGCGGATACCGCCGTAAGGCTGCAGTGACCGTTTGAAAGGCTTATCGGTCTGGAAGCCGACAATCTTTTCCAAGTCCTTATCCAGATAACCCGGGCCGTGCGAAACGATGGAAGAAACAACTGAGGTATCCATATCCAAGGTGCCGCCGGCTTCTTTTTCCTTTTTGGTTAATTCCATAATTTCGGCCCACAGCTTTTTGGTGGCATCGGTCGGTCCGGCTAAGAAAGCATCGTCACCGGTGTAAAGTGTGTAATTGTGAACAATAAAGTCGCGAACATCAATATTTTTCTTCCAGGCTCCGCCTTGAAAGCCGCGCCATGCGTTTTGATTACTCATAATTTTCCTCCTGTTCCTCGATGGGACTTGTTCCTATGGTTTCGATTTCTGCCTGAAAAAGAAGCCCTTGTTTACTGGTAAACTCTTGTTTCAAAAGGCTTTGTCACATCTGAATGTGACAAGCGCAAATTGCGCGGAGTGTCTTTTGCTATGGCAAGAGTTAAAGGCTATCGCCTTTTGTTAGGAAAAGTATATCATGTATACTGTATACAAGTCAAGTTAAAATTATGACATTCCGTAGGTTTGGATATTTTTTTATCCTGTGCTTTTATCATAAAATGATGCATGTAAAATTTCAACAAAAATAATTGTTAAAAAATAAATATTTTTTCAGTCGAAACCGAAAATATGATATATTTTTAACGGAATTTTAAGGATTGAAAGATCACAGGATTTTCTCGCACTCACGCTCAACCTGTGGTATAATGTTGCGCACTAAAAGCGTGAGTGCAGTCTGGAGTCAAAAATGGGAAGTGCGCTGGCGTGCGAAAGCATTTTTGACTCCAGACTATATGAGCGATGATGCGGAGAGAAAATCCGTCAGGATTTTCTCGCACTCACGCTCAACCTGTGGTATAATGTATCTATAATAGAAAGGACTTATCATGGGCAAAACAATTTTTGTATCGGATTTTGACGCAACCATCACGCAAAGGGACTTCTTTTTGCTGTTTATAGATCGCTTTTTAGGGGAGGAAGGTCGGCGGTATTTATCGGATTACCGGCAGATGAATAACCCCAGTTATCAGTTTTTAAATGATGTCTTTGCGATGCACCGGATTACGGTGGATGAATATCGGGAACTGGTGGCGGCGATTCGCTGGGATGAGAATTTTCCGGAATTTTTAAAGCTACTGGCGGAAAAGGGGATTGACCATTTGATTTTGAGCGCCGGTACCGAGCTTTATATTAAGGATGCGATTGCACTGCGCGGTTTGCCGCCGCAGCGGATTATTTCCAATCAAGGTGTGCTGGCGGACGGTTATATCCGTTTGCAGCATGACAAGGCCTCGCCGTTTTTTTCCGAGCAGTACGGTATTGATAAGGGGAAAGTAATTCGCTGGCTGCGGTCAGAATACGACAGGATTTATTTTGCCGGTGATTCGCTGCCGGATGTTTCAGCGGCTGAGGAAGCGGATGTGGTTTTTGCCAAAGCAGCCTTACGCAGGTATTATCAAGATGATACGAGCGGCCGGATTCGTCCGTTTGAAAATTATGCCGAGATTATGGCGGTATTTGACAAAAAACAAAAACAATGATATGATAGGCTTCATTTACAGTGAAATTCCGTCAGCGTTTGGCGGCGGATGGAAAAGATTGGTGGAAAGCTGCAATCAACCCAACAGGAGGAAAGAGGGGTGAATCAGGTGTTTCGATATTTAAAAGCGATTGGCTTCGGCGAAGAAAACTTGGATATCAAAAAAATAGCGCGCGATATCATTAAAGCGCCGACGCAGTATCATGAGTTTGAGGACGAAGATGATTTTAAAAAGGTAGAATATTACAAGGAATTCGGCGAAGGCTTCGGGCTGGTGATCCGCGGAGAAAAGGATAAGGATAACTGGCTGAATATTTTTTCAATGAGCCCCTATGCGCAGGGCGGCGCGATGGTTGAGGGCTATGAGATCGAAATGCTTGATGAAGAAGGCGAAACCGGCAGTGCTTTGTGTGAAGAGCAGCACAGCGGGACTCTTTTTTCCTTTTACTTACAGAACTTAAGCGATTGGTATGCTTTGCATGACGAGGATAAAGAGGACTATACCGGTGTGTCGGTGGCGGGCTTTTCGATTGAGGGTATGGTGATTTTTCCGGTGGCGGATCAGCAGGATCGGCGGGAGAAAGCACTGAAGGAGGCGGTCGGCAATGCCGGTCTCTTGGAGCGGGCCCGAAATGGGGATGAGTCGGCGGCGGATGAACTGTCCACGAATGCCAGAGAACTGACGCGTTATTTATATGAAAGAATTCAAAAAGAAGAGATGCTGACCGTTTTGAGGGAATATTTTTATCCCTTAAGTGAGACGGAAGATTTGTATTCTATTTTGGGCGAAATTAAAGAAGTGAAAATTTTAACCAATGTTCTGACCAATAAATCTTTTTATTGCCTTGATGTAGAAGCCATGGGGATTCATGTCAATATTTATATCGGCCGGGAAGATTTGGTCGGACTGCCGACCGTCGGTATGCGTTTTAAAGGCGAAGCTTGGTTGCACGGCGGGTTGATGTAGAAACGGCGGATTAGAAAGAAAGGTAAAGGCGGAATGTCAGCCGGGTGTTGACAGCCGCCTTTTAATTAGTCACTCAACTTTCCCATGTTCGACAGAACAGTCTTTTTTAGGCTCGTTGCATGGGCAGGAACGGAATGCGATTTGCAAAGCAAATCGCGAGAGTGGGTCCATGTAGGTTGTGCACCCGCACAGAAACGCGAAGCGTTTCGACAGGGCACCCGCTCTCTGAGCGGGACAGAGCCAAAAAAGACTATGGGAAAGTTGAGTCAGTCATTTTTAGAGCGCGGGCAAACACTTCTTTGACTGGCAGCCGGGTAAAATCGCCGGTTTCAATCAAGCCGATTTTCATTTTTTCCAGACGTTTGAAAATACCGGTTGGATTAGCGCTTTCCTCCCGGACGGGGGCGGTAGTGGCAATGATGCTTTTGGCCTGACTGCCGCCTAAGCGGGCAGCCAGATAGCCGACCTCATAAATATCGCCGGCTTTTATTTCCCGCATCTTACAGGAAATAAAAACCGGTGTGGAATGATACATGACTAAGACATCAATTTCATTGTCTTTTGTGTCGAGATCATCGCCCTTTTCCCAGTCAATCACGACACCCAGAGCGGCTTCGTCAAAAAAGGCCTGAGCTTTGATATAAACATAAAGTTCCAGCCAAATGCCGAAAGTGCGGAGGTACTGCATGGCTTCGGCGGAGGCAAAGCGATAGCGGCGATTTTCTTTGACCGTTAAAAAGCCGTGCCGGACAAAACGGCGGACTAAGAAGCCGGTTGGATAGGAAATGCCGTGATGTCGGATATAAGGCGGAATGGCGATGCTGATTCGCTTTTCCTGTTCCGGCGCGGCATCGCTGTGCTTGCCCTTGGTGAACTTGAGCCGGTCGGAAATGTAAGTGTGCAGGGCGTGCCACTCCGGCAAATGAGTAAAGATAGCTTCTGCCATGGCCAAAATAGAAGGATAATCCGCTTTGGCCGGCAGAAAGTGTGAATCTTCCAGGCGTTTGGCACCGATAGCCGAGATAAAATCGCCCGCACCGATATGGCGGACTTTGGCAACGACGGCACCGCTGTCGATCTGATAAATGATTTCTCTGTCCAAATCCATATAAACCGGTGTAACGGCAGTCTCTTGACAAACATGATAGCCGGCAGCCGCAAACAGCTCCCCGCCGCCGGTCAGGTCAAGATAAATTTGACCGGAATTGGCGGTGATGATTTCTTGCAGGCAATGGAGAATAGCATGAATATCATGCCGATTAACCGGTTGAAAATACAGCCGGCGGACAAAACCCCAGGACAGGATGGTTTCTCTGATTGATGCGATGCCGGGAGCGGATGCTTCGGTCGGATCCATTAACAAATAAACCGTCTTCGGCCGCAGGGAATAAATCGGCGTCAGCAGACTGATCATATCCTGACTGTAAAAATCAATTTGGATCATAAAAACTCCTTAAGGTCGATTTTCCTTGAAGTTTTGCCGGCAAAGAAATGTTTGGCACAACAATCTCCTTGGCGACAGAGCAAATTTCTCTGTAAACAGACGGTTTAACTAGCTTATATAAAATTATACGCAAAAGATAAAACGATGTCAAGGAACTTCATCTTTGAAATTTGACAAACTCCTGCCAATTAGGTTACAATTCAGATGGCCCGCTCGTAATTTGCCGAAAGCGGAATTGCGAGTATGGGCGTTAGATATTTCTTTGAGTAATTATATATGCGCCGGGCTAAATTTGAGAAACGTAGAGCCGATACTCCGCCGCGGTGCGAATCCGGTGCAGACAGGTGGGCTGTATTTGTCCATTTGCCGGAGAGGAATCTTTTGCTGACGGAAAGGCAAGATATGAAAAAAATTTTAAAAAAGCTGGCGCTTTTCATTGGAATTATTTTGTTACTGGCTGGGGGATATGCGGGCTATGCCATTTTGTCTTACGCCCGGCTGCCGGATTATCTGGAACTAAAAGCGACAGCCGCACCGGAGGCGGCAGCACCTTATGAAACTGGTGTTTCCTATAAGGCGATTACCTACAATATTGGTTTTGGAGCATATACCCCGGATTTTAGCTTCTTTATGGACGGAGGTACATCCTCGTGGGCTGAAAGTAAGGAAAGTGTGAAAAAAACGGTTGCGGGAGCGGCTGCCTTGATTGCCGGCCGGCAGCCGGATTTGGTTGCTTTTCAGGAAGTGGATATTGACGGTACCAGAAGTTATCATGTCAACCAGTATCAATTGTTATCGGAAACGCTGCCGAACTTTTCTCATATTTTCGGTTTGACCTATGATTCGGTGTTTTTGATTTATCCGTTTCATCAGCCGCATGGCAAAAATAAGAGTGGGATTGCCAGCTATTCGCGGGTGCCGGTGGAGAAAGCCGTGCGCCGGAGTCTGCCGATTGCGGATTCCTTTTCTAAGTTTTTGGATTTGGACAGAGCTTATACGGTGGCTCGGATGAAAACGGCCAACGGCAAATATTTGGTGTTTATCAATGCACATCTATCGGCTTATGGCGCTGATGAAGCCATCCGAACCCGCCAGATGGAAGTTTTGACACAAGATTTAGAGGCGGAATATGCGCAGGGCAATTATGTGATTGTGGCAGGTGACTTTAATCATGAGTTAAAACCGGAGCCAAAGGGAGCGGACTTTTCGTGGACACAGCCTTTTCCGCGCGAACTTTTGCCCCAAAACTTTCAGCTGGCAGTTGATGCGCTTAGCCCCAAAGAGCAGGCGGAACTGGTTGACAGCGCCCGAAATGCCGATATCGCCTATACGCCGGGGGTATCACAAACTTTTATGGTGGACGGCTTTATCGTGTCGGATAATATTGAAGTCGAAAAACTGACGGTGCTTACAACCGGTTTTCTTTATTCGGATCATGAGCCAGTCGAACTAATTTTTCGATTAAAATAAGAAGGTTTAGATTTTTTGTATTTTTAAATTACTTTTTCACTTTAGTAATGAATTTACCCTATTTTTTTCTGGCACTTGTATAAAATCTGTGCTATAATTAACTGAGGAGTTTTATGACTTCCGAGATATAACTTTTCTGTATTCGTCGCGCGTAGGCGGAGGGGGAAACGGAATGAGTTAAATACTCAAACATTATACAGATATGGTTGACCAATGATGGAGGTAAGAGTATGGGCTTGATTCAACTTGTAGGCGGCGTAGTAGGCGCTGCGGGCGGAGCAATCGGCGGATCGCTGGCGGATCAGTGGGCGGAGACCATTGAACCGGCGGAAATGAACAATCAGGTGATTGCAACTTATGGTGTCAGACTCAGAGCAAACGACAGACGGAGCGTGAACACAAAAGGAACGGCAGATGTTATTACCAATGGTTCGATAATTCATGTGCCTGAAAACACATATATGCTTCTGGTTGACGGCGGTAAAATCGTGTCGGCGACTGATGAGGCAGGTTACTATCAGGTGGATAATTCCAGAGCGCCGTCGATTTTCTTCCGTTCGGCGCAGGAGACCGTGATTCCGGGGTACAACAATACTAACCGGAACGCGATTCAAAGACCGGGCGGACTGAAAAATACGCTGCTCGATTCCTGGGAGCGTTTTAAGTTTGGCGGAACTACACCGCTGAAGCAAACAGTTGTTTACATCAACCAACAGGAGATTCCGGATTTTCGCTTTGGCACCAAGCAGCCGATTTTGTTTGCCGACCGGGCGACTTTAAACGGAACACTTTTGACGGCTAAGGTAACATCTTTTGGTACCTATTCGATTAAGGTCAGCGACCCGATGCTGTTTTATCGGGAAGTATGCAGCAAGACCGGTAAGGAAACGCTGACGACCGAGGATATGGCCGAACAGTATACCAATGAATATTTGATGGCGCTGCAAACTGCTTTGGCTTCTCTGGCTAAAGAAGGCATGAGCGTTGTTGAGATTCAGATCAGCACCAGCCGGATCGGCAACGAAATGGCGGATGTCCTCGATGATGAATGGCAGGCTAAGCGTGGGTTCTACATTGCTTCGGTCGGTATTGCTTCCATCGGTCTGGATGATAAGACCAATGAAGTACTTGAGAGCATGAATGCCGATTCGATCCTGATGGATCCGAACCGCCGGGCTGCCCGGATGACGCGCGGCGTAGCAGCCGGAATTGAAGCGGCCGGCAGCAATGAGGGCGGAGCGATGATGGGCTTTGCCGGAATCGGTATGGGCATGAATGCAACCGGTATGGGCGCGGGCATGGGTCAGGTGATGAATCCGCAACAAGGTGGTTATCCGCCGCAGGGTGGTTATTACCCGCCACAAGGAGGCTATCCGCCGCAGGGTGGTTATTATCCGCCGCAAGGAGGCTATCCGCCGCAGGGTGGTTATTACCCGCCGCAAGGAGGCTATCCGCAACAGGGCTATCCGCAGCAAGGTTACCCGCAGGGTGGTCAGCCGCAAGGGTATCCGCAGCAGGGCTATCCGCAGCAGAACGGTCAACAAGGCTATCCGCAGCAAGGTCAGCCGCAAGGTTACCCGCAGCAGAACGGTCAACAGGGCTATCCGCAGCAAGGTCAGCCGCAGGGTTATCCGCAGCAGAACGGTCAACAAGGTTACCCGCAGCAGGGCCAACAAGGCTACCCGCAGGGTGGTCAGGGTTACCCACAGCAGAACGGGCAGCAAGGCTATCCGCAGCAAGGCGCAGGTTATCCGCAACAGCCGGAACAGCAATAGAGAAAAACAATTAAGTAAAGTTAAGGAGAGAATAGGAGCAGAGCAGACGAAAAAGTTTGCTCTGCTCTTAGAACAGGATAGAGTTAAAAATACAGGATTGGCTCGCCGATACCGGGAAACTGTAAAAGCCTCTCGTGATGAGACCGGAAGTTACGCCGGAGGGAGGAGAGCTGAATTAAAAACGACAAAAGAAAAACAGGAAAAAGGGAGAGATGGAAAGCATGGAAAACGTCAGGGATTATAAATGTTTATCTTGCGGAGCCGGGCTGCGCTTTGATCCGGTGATACAGAACTGGAAATGTGATTATTGCCAGAGCATTTTTACCAAGCAGCAGTTGGATCAGTTTTTTGCTCAAAGAGAAGCCAGAGAACAGCAGCGGGCAGCGGCGGCCGGTCGGCCGGTTCCCCAGAACGCCCCAACGGTGGAACTGGATTCGTATCACTGCAAGAACTGCGGCGCCGAAATTGTCGGCGATGCCGGCACGATTGCCACTTTCTGTTTGTACTGTAAGTCGCCGACGATTATCAGAGCCAGAATGCAGGGCGAGTTTTCGCCGCGTTATGTCATACCGTTTAAATTTGACCAAAAGCAGGCGAAAGCACTTTACGCCAAATGGATTAAAAGCCATTTTCTGGCGCCCGGAGCATTTAAGCAGGATGAGGAGATTGAAAAAATCCGGGGTGTATACGCGCCGTTTTGGCTGTATGGCTCGGATAATGTCCGGGTTTATATGGCGGGCGTCGGTACAACTACCAGAACATGGCAGAGCGGTAATATGGAGTACACGGAAACATCTTATTACAATGTAGTTCGGGATGGAACGATTTCTTATAAGAATGTACCGGTTGACGCTTCCACCAAGATGGACGATACGGCCATGAATGCGATTGAACCGTTCCGGTTTGAAGAAATGACTGATTTTTCGATGGATTATATGACCGGCTTTTTTGCCGAACGTTTTGATCAGGGCAAAGAGGAATTGCAGGAGCGAGCCAAAGGCCGGATGCGTGACTACGCCAGAAGCAAGGTGCGCGGAACGATCAGCTATTCCAGCTATAACTCGCAGGCGGAGCAAATTGATTTTCAAAATATAAGTGCAGATTATACCCTGTTTCCGGTTTATTTGCTGACAAATATTTATCAGGGGAAAGCCATGCAGTATGTGGTTAATGGCCAGACCGGCAAGATATACGGCGAGGTGCCGGTCAGTAAGGCCAAGCTGGCAGCGGTATTCGGCACGGCATTTATGATAGTCTGGTTGCTGGCGGGATTCATCGGCGGCGGCATCTTGGGTTGGTAGAGACGAACTTTAGTCTGACGGCGTAAATATTAGGAAATTCAACTTCACGTCCAAACTGTCGGCGGGAAGGATAGTATTTCTCAGAGGGAAGAGCATGAAAAAAATATATAAATTGCGCTTGCTCGGGCTGCTTTTTTTCATTTTCCTGTTGTCGGCGGGGCAGCCGATAACGGCGGAAAAACCCAACTTAATTGATGATTATGGTGTTTTTTCGGATGAAGAAGCGGTCGAAGTCAGTGCCAAGCTGGCGGAGTTCAGCGCAGAAAAGCAGATTGATTATTTGATTATTTTTTCGGAACCTTTTTCTAATCCGAAAGAGTCAGTTTATACCGATTATATCGAAAACTTTTATTATAAAAATGGCTATGGCTGGGGGAAGGATCGGATTGGCGCGGTGATGCTGGTCGATATGGCGAACCGCAAGATTTCGGTCAGGGGTCTTGGAAGTGCGATGTACCCGGTGTTTGCCAGTGATGCCAATATTGATACTGTAGCCGAAAAAGTCGGGGAAGAACTTCGGGATGAGAATTATGCCGGTGCGGTTGATGTTTTTATGAGCGAATCTTATCGCCTATACCGGCGCTATAACCGGACTTTTATGGAAAGCGTGTTTGACATGATGTTTTCCCTTAGGGGTCTGGCGGCGGCGTTAATTGGCGGGGGATTGGTTATGCTGATAGTTTGGGGCGATCACAATCAAAACGGCAAACCGAAATCATCGGAGTTTGAGGTTAGGGGCAGTTTTAATCTTTATACGAAACAGGATGCTTTTACGCATAATACCGTTACCAGTCGGAAGATTGAGAGTTCCGACAGTTCAGGCGGCAGCAGCGGCGGCAGCAGCAGCGGCGGCACCAGAAGCTTTTAGTCTTTGATGACAAAAAAAGATAGAATTTTTGGGAGGAAGGGAGTATGGCCAAGATAAATAAAAGAAAGTTGGGATTGTTGTTCTTTTTTGCGTTTCTGTTTTTAGTATGGCGGCCGGTGGCAGCGGAAAGACCGAACTTAATTGATGATTACGGTGTTTTTTCGGATGAAGAAGCAGCTGAAGTCAATGCCAAGTTAGCGGAGTTCAGTGCAGAAAAGCAGATTGATTATTTGATTATTTTTTCAGAACCCTTTTCCGAGCCGGAAGAGTCGGTTTATACTAGGTATATTGAAAACTTTTATGATGAAAATAACTATGGCCTGGGGGATGGCCGGCTTGGCGCAGTGATGCTGGTTGATATGGCCAACCGCAAGATTTCGCTCAGAGCCTTTGGCGATGCGATGTATCCGGTGTTTGACAGTGATGCCAATATTGACAGGGTATCGGAAAAAGTCGGGGAAAAACTTAGAGATGAGGATTATGCCGGTGCGGTCGATGTTTTTGTACGCGAATCCTACCGCTTGTACCAGCGGTACAATCAGACTTTTTTAGAAAAAGTTATAAGTATGCTGTTTTCCTTTAAGGCGCTGGCAGTAGCCTTAATCGGTGCGGCTCTGATCACGCTGGGGATCCGGGCCGGGCATAATCAAAACGGCAAACCGAGATCGTCGGAGTTTGAGGTCGGCGGCAGTTTTAGGCTTCAGCAGAGAGCGGATACTTTTTCGCATAAACATGTTACCAGCCGGAAAATTGAGCGTTCCAGCGGTTCGGGCGGCGGCAGCAGTCACGCCAGCGGCAGCACCAGCCGAAGCAGCGGCGGCACCAGAAGTTTTTAGCGCCGGCAGCGGGCGATACACCTGAACACAGTTTCAGCGGGGATAGCAAAGCCGGAGTAAAACAGCGCTCGTTTTTTAAAAGAGCCGGATCAGTTCCGGGATGAGATAAGGAAGTTTAAGGCATGGATGAATTGATTAGAGATTTGCAGGAACGGGAGGAGCTTTCTTTTGAAGAGGCTCAGTATTATCTGAAAAAAGCCGGAGGCGACCTTGACCGGGCGATTTATTTGGTTTACAAACGGAAGAATTCCTGGTGTTATAAGTTTGGCCGGGTGCTGAAAGACAGAATCACGGCTTTTTGGCAGTACCGGATTGTAATTTGCCGGGCGGATCGAATGTTTATCAATATTCCTTTTTATATTTTCTTTTTCTTGATATTGACAGTCAGCATGACTGGAATTACGTTTTTGCTGCTTTTGTTGATTATGGTTGGTTTGGTGATGCTGTCCGGTTCGGAAATGAGCTTAACCAGACCGGAAGCGGATAAAATGACAATGCCGGTCAGCCGTTATCTGGAGGCGGAGCGGAAAAAGGCGGCAGAGGCTGTGCCCCCGGCCGGCCGGAGTGTTTTTCCGGCGGAAACCGGATTTTCCGCACCGGCTAAGGCAGAGATAAATGCACAGCCGGCGGAGGAAACATCGGGAACTGCGGCGGAGCAGGGCTGGCAGGAATA
Organism: Lachnospiraceae bacterium oral taxon 500; assembly: GCA_002999035.1. Classification (NCBI taxonomy): domain Bacteria; kingdom Bacillati; phylum Bacillota; class Clostridia; order Lachnospirales; family Lachnospiraceae; species Lachnospiraceae bacterium oral taxon 500. The sequence goes on along the minus strand of CP027241.1, from coordinate 509,804 downwards.
TTCGGAGATTGTGATTAAATAAAAAAATCGGCGATAGATGTTCGGCTGATTGCTGCCGGACAGAGGATTGGTCTAAGCGAAAGAAAACAATGCCCGAAAAATGCGGGCAGTGAAGTAAAAATGATTTAGGAGTGAAGCAATTGAGCAAGATATTGATTATTGAAGATGAGGCCAAGATTTCCCGTTTTTTAGAGCTGGAGTTGACGTATGAGGGTTATGAGGTGATTACGGCGGCGGATGGCCGAACGGGGCTGACGCGGGCGCTGTCGGAAGCGGTCGATTTGATTATTTTGGATCTGATGCTGCCGGTGATGAGCGGAATTGAGGTGTGCCGCCGGATCCGGCAAACAGACCGCAATATTGCCATCATTATGTTGACGGCCAAAGATGACGTGTCGGATAAGGTTATGGGGCTGGATATGGGAGCGAACGATTATATGACCAAGCCTTTTGCCATTGAGGAGCTTTTGGCCAGAATTCGGGTTGCCCTGAAACGGGAAAAATCAGATGACATTAAGGAAAACGGCAGTATTTACCATTACGGTGACCTGGTGCTGGACGATATGAAGCGTCAGGTCAAATATAAGGAAGAAATGGTTGCCCTGACCAAGAAAGAGTATGAACTGCTCAAATATCTGATTTCCAACAAGAACATTGCCCTTGAGCGGGAAAAGATACTGGAGCGGGTCTGGGGCTATGACTATTACGGCGATACTAATGTGATAGATGTTTATGTCCGTTATTTGCGCTCCAAGATTGATCAGAAGTATGGGATTGAGATGATCAGAACGGTTCGGGGAGTGGGATATATTATTTATGATTAGAAGAACAGGCAGGGAGAGCGTCCGATTGATCGGGCGTTTTTTCGGAGGGATTGCCGATTTTTTTCGCTCGGCCTTTTGGGGGATTCATTTTTCAATCCGGCGCAAAATTACCTTTGACTTTTTAACCTTATATGTGGTACTGACGCTGCTGTCGATTGTGGTGGTATCGCTCCTGTTTACCTATTACAGCGTCGATAATCTGGGAGTAGAGATCAATGTCAATGTAAACAAGGCTTTGCTTGCTTATGACCGGGGCACCTATAATCAGCAGGCGCTGAAAAAAAGACTGGATAGTTTAAGCGAAGGCAGCGCGATTGAACTGGCGATTGATATTATCGGCAGTCAGTCACAGGAGCAAATCCGAACAGAGCATTTCGTGGCGGGTTCGGTCCCGACTTCTCTGTACCGGCGGCTGTATTATCTGCTGAAATATAATTATATTGTGAAAAAGCCCTATTATTTTAATTTGTATTCGGATGGCGTCGGTAAGAACGATTATGTGATTTATCAACTCCACAGCTTCAGCAGACATTCCCGGCATACGGCGATTTTAGTGATTTTGATGGCTTTGGCCGGCAGTATCAGCTTTTTCTTTTTGAGCGTGATTGGCGGCGGCCGGGTGAAAGCGGTATTAAGCCCGATTGATAAAATGACCCGGACAGCGGGTCAGATTTCCGGTAAAAATATGGAGGAGCGGCTGGATGTTTCGGTGACCAAGTATGAACTGCGGGATTTGGCAGTTACCATCAACGATATGCTTGACCGGCTGAGTCAGGACTATATTCGGCAGAAGCAATTCGTATCGGATGTATCGCATGAGTTGCGGACGCCGATTGCCATTATCGGCGGCTACGGCAAGATGGTCAGCCGTTGGGGCAAGACGGATGAAAAAATTTTGCATGAGGCACTGGACGCTATTTTGGACGAGGCGCAGAATATGCAGGGATTGGTTGAAAACTTGCTGACCTTAGCTCGGTCGGACAATCAAACGCTGTCGTTTGAATATGAGATTTTTGATTTGTCGGCGCTGACCCGGCAGATAGCCGAGCAGGCGAAGCTGGTCGATGCGAAAAAGCAGATCATTCAGGCCGAGGCTGCTTCGGAGTTGTGGTGTAATTTGGATATGGTCAAAGTCAAGCAGGTACTGCGGATTTTTATGGATAATGCCATTAAATACACGGATTCGGGCAAACAGATTACGGCTTTTTGCTATGCCGATGACCGCTTTGTTTACGCCGGGGTGCGCGACCAGGGAATTGGAGTTGAGCCCGGAGAACTGCCGCGTTTGTTTGAGCGCTTTTATCGCCTGGATGAGTCCAGAGCCAGAGAAACGGGCGGACATGGACTGGGACTGGCGATTGCCAAGGCGCTGGTCACGGGCCAGGGCGGCCAAATCAGAGCGCGCTCGAAAAAGGGCAGTGGTAGTGAGTTTGCCATGTGCTTTTCCAAGGAGCAGTGTTTGATTCCGTCCGGTGCGGCTGAGGGCGGCGAGCATCCCGGAGTTTGACGGATGCAGGCAAGTCAGGCCGAAAAGGCATTCGGGCAGAACTATCGATGGCAGTATATTGCCGCTAAGGCGGCAGCAGAAAGGAGCGGCCAATGTCAACATTTTGGCTGAAAATGATTGCGATTATAACAATGGCAATTGATCATATCGGAGCGATTTTTTTCCCGCAGTATATAATTTTGCGGATGATTGGCCGGATTGCTTTTCCGATCTTTGCTTTTCTTTTAGTGGAAGGAATGACCCGGACAAAGAGTTTGGAGAAATATCTGGGCCGGATGCTGCTTTTTGCCGTGATATCGGAACTGCCGTTTGATTTGGCGTTTTGGGGCGAAACAGTGCACTTGGCGCATCAAAATGTGATGTGGACATTCAGCCTGGCGCTGGCGGTGCTTTACTTTTACAGGAAGCTTCCGGCGGAGCGGCAGAATTTGTTTGTTTTCTGGGGACTTACGCTGCTGTTTGCCTGTGCGGCTTCTTATTTACAGACGGATTACGGCGCCTGGGGCGTGATTTGGGTGATGAGTTTTTATTATTACCGAAATCAGCCAGTACGAAAGTATGCTATGGCTGTTTTGCTGCTGATAGGTTATGGCATGATGTATACGTTTCTTTCCGGTCGGTTTTTCTGGGGGCAATACATTGAATGTCTTGCGGCATTAAGCTTTCCGGCCTTGCTGCTGTTTAACGGGAAAAAAGGCCCGGCCCTGAAATACTTTTTTTATGCTTTTTATCCGGCGCATTTGTTGTTGTTATGGCTGTGTGTGCAAGTGTTATAGCCGGGGAAATAAAGAGGCTGCGCAAAGAGAGAAGCAGGATTTTTTCGTATGTTGCAATGGTTCAGTTCAGGTAAGCTGGTCGTAATTCGCTCATATTTCAACGAATTACGAGTGTGGGCGTTAGGCATAAGTATCTGCTTACCTAAACTGTTGGTACACAATCAAAAGATAGAAATGAGGTTATGATGAAAAATATTTTATATGTCTTTGCCGATCAATGGCGAAAAACGGCGCTGGGATTTGAGGGCGAGCCGGTGCAGACACCGCGGATGGATGAGTTTGCGGCCGAAAGCTTGGTCTTTGATCAGGCGATCAGCAGTTACCCTTTGTGTTCGCCGCACCGGGCGGCGCTGTTAACCGGGAAATATCCCTATGCCTGCGGTATGTGGACAAACTGTAAGATTGGCTTAGATGAAGTGGTTTGCCTGAAACCGCAGGAAGTAACCTTTGGTGAGGTATTTAAAGAGCATGGCTATCAAACGGCCTATATCGGCAAGTGGCATTTGGATGCCAGTGAAAAGAACTTTTTTAAGGAGCCGGCCTCGACCGCCAAGGAATGGGATGCGTATACTCCGGATGGGGAACGGCGGCATGGTTTTGACTACTGGTTTTCCTATGGAGCAATGGACGAGCATTTAAACCCGCACTATTGGCAGTCTTCACAGCAGCCGATTTATCCGGGCAGCTGGTCGGTGGAGGTGGAAACGAATCGAGCACTTGGCTTTTTGCAGAACCGCGATCAGACGAAGCCGTTTTGCATGGTTATCTCGTGGAATCCGCCGCATCCGCCGTATGAGCAGGTGCCGGACAAATATTTGGCAGCTCAGCCGGAAGCCGCCGATTTTTCACCGAATGTCCCGGCCGAGTGGCGAGAGGATCCGGCATATTTGAAAAAATACCGGGAATACTACGCAGCCATTCGGGGGCTGGATGAGAACTTCGGCCGGTTGTTGGATTATTTGGAAGCAGCCGGATTAAAGGAGGACACGATTGTTATTTTAAGTGCTGACCACGGCGATATGATGGGTTCGCAGGGTTTGATGGGCAAAAATATCTGGTACGAGGAGTCGATTCGGATTCCCTTCATGGTCAGGGGCAAGGGGATTGCGCCGGGACGGACGGATACGCTTTTTGCCAGCATGGATCATATGCCGACTTTATTGGATCTGGCGGGGCTGCCGATTCCGGATACGGTGCAGGGCAAAAGCTTTCTCCCGCTGATTGACCCGGCCGGAGCGGCGCAGGATTTGACGAATCAGGCCTACCGGAGACAGACGGAAACGGAAGCCGTATTTTTATCTATGATTCCGGGAATGCCGGAGCTGATTGCACCTTACCGGCAGCTGGGCCTAAATAACAAAGCCTTCGGCTGGCGGGGGCTTAGGGGGAAAGATTTTACCTATGTGATTGACAACGGTATCGAGCCGGGGAAAAAGCAGAAGCGCTATTATTACGACCTGACAAAAGACCCCTATCAGCTTTCACCGGTCGTGTTGTCACCGCACGATGAGTTTTGCCGGAAATGGGATCCGGTTCTGGAAGAGCATTTGCAGCTAATTCAGGATCCGTTTTTAATGCAGTCAATTTTTTAAGATTTTCAACCTATATAAGAAAGGGAAAGAAGCATGAACTACATGGACTATCAAGCAGCAAACAAAGAAGAAATCAAACAGGCGGTGGATACCGCAGTAACCGTGATTCGCGCCGATTTGGATAAGTTTACGGACAATTTTAAGGTGGATGGAACGACTGATAATTTTTATGCACCATCGGATAACACGACCTGGACCTCCGGCTTTTGGACGGGACAGTTGTGGCTGGCCTATGAAATGACCGGCGATGAACGGTTTAAGGAGATTGGCCAAAAGCATGTTCACAGCTTTTTAAATCGAATCAAGGAGCGGATTGATGTGGATCATCATGATATGGGCTTTTTATACAGCCTTTCCTGCGTTGCGGCTTATAAGCTGACCGGCAGCGAAGAAGGCAAGCAGGCGGCTGTGTTAGCAGCGGACAATTTGATTTCCCGCTATCAGCCCAAGGGTGATTTTATTCAGGCTTGGGGACAAATGGGAGCGGATGATAATTATCGGCTGATCATTGACTGTCTGCTGAACTTGCCGCTGCTGTACTGGGCGAGCGAGGTGACCGGTGATAAGAAATATGAAGAGATTGCGACCAAGCATATCCATACCGCTTTAAAAGTAGTATTGCGGGAAGACAACTCCACTCATCATACTTATTATTTCAATAAAGAAACCGGCGAGCCGATGTACGGTGTAACGCATCAGGGTTACAGCAATACCTCGGCCTGGTCGCGGGGACAGGCTTGGGGGATTTACGGTACGGCGCTCAGTTACCGCTATGTGAAACGTCCGGAATACCTGGATACTTTTTATAAGATGACGGATTTCTTTATTGAGCATTTGCCGAAAGATCTGGTGCCGTATTGGGACTTTGAGTTTACCGACGGTTCCGATGAGCCGCGGGACAGTTCGGCAGCGGCGATTGCAGTTTGCGGTATGCTGGAAATGGCCAAATATTTACCGGCGGATAAGGCAGAATACTATACCAATATTGCGATGCGGATTTTAAGATCGCTGATTGAGAATTATGCTGTTAAGAGCCCGGCGGAATCCAACGGCCTCCTGCTGCATGGCGTATATGTCAGAAAAAGCCCGTTTAACGCCGGCGTCAACCGCAATGTCGACGAATGCAACACCTGGGGAGATTATTTTTACTTGGAAGCATTGGTAAGATGCAGCAAAGATTGGGAGTTATATTGGTAAAATGAAAAGCAAAGTCATTTTTCAACGCTATGGGAAATATCAAAAGAAAATGTACATTATGAATTTGATGCTTTCCCTGATTCTGACATCCATTTTGGTACCGGTCATTTTCGGGCTGGTATTTCAGATGAATGCCCGCGATTACCGGACGGCGATGGACGAATCGGTTGAAAAAACGCTCGGCAATGCCTCGCTCAAGAGCGAGATCATTGCCGAGGCTTTGCACACAATTGAAAAAAGTCAGGAACTGCAAAGCTTTTTGAGCGCGTCCACCCGCGGCGAGTACTATTTGTATAGTTCCCGGCTCAAAGACCGACTGACGAGGGTATCTTCCCGCTATTTAAACGCAGCGTTCGTGCTGTCGATTACCATTCCGGAAAAAAGCGCATCGGTGATTACTCCTTATGGCACGACCGGTAAGGAGAGCTTTGCGGAGGAGTTTTTCGGCGATGCCGGAGCACTGGCGGAGCAGTCGGAGAAACTGACGGCACGAGGAAACGGTGCCAGCTTTTCTTTTGAGCGGGAGAGAGTGCTGCATTATATGAAATATGACCGGCTGCAGGATCGGCCGTACCTCATCTTTTTGCAGGTTCCGCTGGCCGAACTGATTGATTTTGCTCCGGCGGTATCGTGGAACTTAGCGGATCATCAGACGATTTTTGCCGGTCGAAAAAATATCAGCTATGAACAAATGCAGGCGATAGTAAGTGATGGCCGGGAGTTAATCGAATCGCGGAAAGAAGTTGTGTTTGCCCGCTGGCTGGATGGACTGGACTGGATTCTGACAGCCTCCTATGAGAAGAAAAAACCGGATATGGCGTTCTTCTTCTTTTATTTTTTACTGCCTTTTTTGGCGCTGGCGGCGCTGATTGCGGCGGTCAGTTCATTGATTACCCGAAGCCTGTACCGGCCGATTAAGGAGCTGGTGACGGAAACGAAAAGTATTGTTCCGGCGGATAATGAGCACGACGAGATTAAGCTTTTAAAGCAGGGGGCGGCGCAGGCGCACCAGTTATCAAAGGATTTGAGGGAAACGCTGTCGGAAAAGGAAAGACTGTTACATTACAAACAAAACCGGGATTTGCTGTTTGGCATCCTGCCGCCGGAAGCTGACCGAAAAGAGGGGCAGCTCTATGTGGTGGCGGTTTTTAGTCTGCATAATCTGGCAAGTGAAGAAAAATGCTATTTATTTAAACAGTATTTACAGGAAAAATTAGAAAGCAGCGCCGGAGTTCGGTATATCAATACCGAGGATATCTCCTGCACTTTGATTTTAGAAGCGGAATCACTGGAGGCGGCCAGACGCTTTATCAGTGAAAAATTAGAGGACAGTCCGGCTGACGCTGAGGTGCAGATTGCCCTGAGCGACCCGGGTTTTGGCATGGAGAGTATTAAAACCTTATATTTGCAATGCTCTTTACTGCTGCAATATAAATATTTGTACCGGCAGCAGAGATTTTTAAGCGCCGACCTGATTCCGCTGAAGGCGGATGAGAATTACTCGTATCCTTTGGCGGCGGAAAACAGTCTGATTCAGGCGGTACTGAGAGGCAATCCGGAAAGTTTGAAACTGTTTGACCGGATTATCAGCCAGAACGAAAAAATTATGGCTTCCGCTCCCCAGACTCAGCGTCGTTTTGTTCTGATGCTGACCGGCACGCTGCACCGGATTTTGCGCGAGTTTTATATGGAGATTCCGCTGAAGTACGATTTGCACGAATTGGACGAGGAATGGCAGAATCCGGAGATTTTTGCCAGAATCCGCCAGGATATCAGTGATATTTTAAACTTTGTCGCCTCCAAGGAAAAGCAGGAGGACGACGATTTGGCCAAGACACTTTTAACCTATATTGAGGAGCATTATCATGAAGATATTATGCTGGTGGATTTGGCAGAAAAGATCAACGCTTCGGAAAAATATTGCTCCATGCTGTTTAAGCAGTCGGTTGGGGAAAACTTCAAAACTTACCTGAATAATTTCCGGATTGAAAGAGCCAAGGAAATCCTGCGGGCACAGCCGGATGCCAAAATCAGTGAGGTGGCCGAGCGAGTTGGCTTTAACAGTGCCAATACTTTTATTCGGGTGTTTTCCAAGCATGTCGGTTTGACCCCGAAGGCATTTGCGGAGAGGGAGTAGGATTATGCTATTGCCTTGACTGTGACTTTTTCCCTTGAAAATGGGCGACTTCCGATTTTGTTTATGGAAAAATGACAATCGTTGGAAAAATGGCGATATCTTTTTGGCAAAACTTATGATAGTATAAAATCAACGGAAACACAAAACCACCGAAGAAACGGAGTAAGAGGAGTACATGGAAAAGCAGAAAAATCAAAAAGTAAAAAAAATCAGGAAAAGAGAGCTTTCTCTGTGGAAGCAGTTTAAAAGAGATGGCGATCTCCTGATTTTGCTGTTGCCAGGTTTGCTTTGGTACCTATTGTTTGCTTATCGGCCGATGGCGGGGCTACGGATTGCGTTTTATGAGTATAATATTTTTCGGGGCATAGGCGGCAGTCGTTTTGTCGGCCTGGCTAACTTTGTTCAATTTTTGAGCGGTCCGGATTTTTCGCGAACCGTGGTCAATACACTGATGATTGCCCTGTGGCAGTTAGTGATTGTTTTTCCGCTGCCGATTTTGCTGGCAATTGCCATCACGGAAATGAAAAACAAATGGGTCAGCCGCCTGACCCAGACGGCGACTTTTCTGCCGTATTTTATTTCGGTAGTGGTCGTTTGCGGTATGGTTATCAATTTCCTGTCGCCGAGTACCGGTATTATTAATTTCTTCATTAAAAAATTAGGCGGCGAGGCAACTTATTTTATGACGAAGCCCGAGTATTTTCGGCCGATTTATACGCTGATGACTTTGTGGCAGACAGCGGGCTTTAGCTCGATTGTTTATATTGCCGCAATTATGGGGATTGACCCGGCACTGTATGAAGCTGCCAAGGTAGACGGCGCAACTAAGCTCCAGCAGATTTGGAATGTCACTCTGCCGGGGATTAGTCCGATTGTTTTGGTTATGCTGGTCTTAAATATCGGTAAAATGGTTAAGGTTGGATTTGAGGCGATCATTTTGCTTTACCTGCCGTCAACATTCTCTACCGCCGATGTTATTGCGACCTATGTTTACCGGACGGGTCTGAGCAACCGCAATTACGGGCTGGCGACGGCGGCCGGCTTATTTGAAGCGATAGTTGCCCTTGTTTTGGTAGTGATTGCCAATAAACTCAGCAAAAAAGTATCACAGACTTCAATCTGGTAGGAGGGATTATGGACGAGAAAAAAAGAATATCCGAAACTGCCTTTATGACAAGGAATGAAAAAATATTTAACATGGTAATGGTTGCAGTCGGTATTATCATTACGATTTTATCGCTTTATCCGATTTACTATGTTGTGATTGCTTCCCTCAGCCGGCCGCTTTATGTTGACGGCGGCGAGGTGATGTTTTGGCTGAAATCGCCGACCATTGCCAGTTATGTGGCGGCAGCAAAAAAACCGGGAATTTGGACGGCATATGCCAATACTATTTTTTATACGGCGGCCGGGGTACTGGTCAATATGTTCTTTACGGCGACCATGGCTTACGCTTTGTCAAAGAAGCAGCTGATTTTTAAAAAGTTCTTCACACTGCTGACAGTCTTTACCCTGTGGTTTAACGCCGGTATCATTCCGACCTATGTCAATTTTGTCGATTTCAATCTGATTGATACCAGAGCGGCAATTTTATTCGGCTTTGCCATTAACACTTATAATTTAATCATTTTAAAAAGCTTTTTTGAACAGCTTCCGGAGTCGATTGAAGAAGCGGCCATTATTGACGGTGCCAGAAACTTAAGTATTTTTTGGCGAATCTATTTGCCGCTGTCTAAGCCGGCGCTGGCGACTGTGGGCATGTTTTATGCGGTTACCCGCTGGAACGGTTATTTCTGGGCAATGAGCCTGCTGACCAGCGATACCAAAGTACCGCTGCAGGTATTTTTGAAGAAAATGATTGTCGATAAGGTATCGAATGAAACGGATTCGGCCATTTTAACGGCGGCATCCCTATCTTCGCCGACCACGGTGATTTATGCGACAATTGTAATTTCTATTATTCCGATGTTGATTGTCTATCCGTTCGTGCAGAAATATTTTAAGAGCGGCGCGACCATCGGTGCGGTTAAGGGCTGATTCTGGCGTGACCGTATGCTAAAAACAGATATCAAAATGAGGATTCATTTGATATAAAGAGAACGGTTTTGCCGTGAAAAATAGAGATGTTCCTAAAGGCCGGCTGCGCTTGAAATGCAAGAGAAGGGCAGCCACTGCCGAGTTTGGAGAATTTTCTATTATAGGGGTAAGATCCGGTCTTACTTAGAAACATAATAATTTATCAAAATGGTTTATAGCTTAAGCAAGCCGCGCCTAATCTGGCGTTTGCCTAAGCTGTAACAAAAAGAAGGAGACAGATGATGAAGAAAAAACTGAGCCTAATGTTGGCGCTGGTGTTGGTAGTTTCTCTGTTTGCCGGCTGCGGCAAGACAGAAGCACCCAAGACCGATGACAAAAAGCAGGAAACGACTGCTGAAAACAAAACGGATGCAAAAGAGGATGCGAAAACGGAAAGCGGAAAAGAAGACAGCAAGCAGGAAGAAGCAGCCAGCAGCCTGGTTTCTGATACCCCGAAAACTTTCTCTATTTTCTTAAACTTTAACAATATGCCGTTTAACTCTGACTGGATGATTTGGAAAGAAATTGCCAAAGAAACCAATGTCAGCCTGGAAGGCGTAATTTCTCAGTCCAACGCTAATGAAGAAGAGGCTTTCAGCATGATGCTGGCCAGCGGTAAGTTAGCCGATATTATCGGTTACAAGAACCCGGCCGATTTGGAAAAATTGGGTCGTGACGGTGGTTTGATTCCGCTGAACGATTTGATTAAGGAACATGCACCGGATTTACAGAAGGTTTTGGACAATGATGCGAAGTTCCGTTCCTTTGCTACTTCTTTAGATGGAAATATTTATTTCATTCCCAAGAATTTGACTTTAAAATCAGCTGAGTTCTGGTGGATTCGTCAGGACTGGTTGGATAAGCTGAACTTGCAGGCGCCGACCACGATTGATGAATTATATGAAGTATTGACTGCGTTCCGCAACAATGACCCGAACGGCAATGGCGAGAAGGACGAAATTCCGCTGTTTGACCGGGCAGCTCCCAAGATGCAGGATGAGTATTTGTACATGTTTGATACCAGTACGGAATTTTATCCGCATGACGGCAAAATAGTATATGAACCGCTGATGAAAGATAATTTTGTATTGGGTGTTAAGACCTTGGCTAAATGGTACAAGGAAGGCTTGATTGATCCGGAAATCTTCACCCGCGGTGCAAAGAGCCGAGATACTTTGTATGCAGCCAATCAGGCTGGTTTTACGCATGACTGGCCGAGCACCGGCGACTACAATGTTAAGCTGGCAGACAGTGTACCGGGCTTTAACAACGTAGCAATCGCTCCGATGAAAAATCAAAACGGTCAGATCATTGAAAGAACAACCCGTTATCCGGTAGCCGGCTGGGGAATTTCTGCCCAGTGCCAGGATCCGGTGACTTTGATTAAGTTCTTTAACTTCTTCTTTACCGAAAAGGGTTCGGATATGATGAACTTCGGTATCGAGGGTGTCACCTACACCAAAGAAGCAGACGGTACCAAGGCATTTACGCCGCTGGTTATGGAAAATCCGGACTTTACGCCGCTGAACTATCTGCGCTCGCAGGGCATTCAATACCGGATCGGTATGGTGCAAAATCCGGCATATGAGGCCGCCTTTGCTCAACCGGCCGCTAAGGAAGCAGCAGCGTATTATGAATCGCATCCGGAATGGTTCCCGGAAAAGTTGCCGCCGTATTTTGACGGAGCATTGAACTTAAAATATACACCGGAAGATGAAACCGAGTACCAGAACATTATGTCCAATGTGAAACCGTATGTCAATCAGATGCTGCAGGAATGGATTTTGGGTACCAAGGACGTGGAAGCTACCTACGATGAGTTTGTCAAAGAACTGAAAAATCGTAAGATTGAGCGGGCAACCGAAATCAACCAGGCCGCTTATGAAACTTTCTTGAAGAGATAGTGGATGGCCTGTCCGTTTCAGGGATATTCAAAAAGCGATAAGAAAAATGAAAAATGCAATCCTATTAAAAACGGGGTTGCATTTTTCATAACTTTTTGCGAAACTTTTTTATTCTTCATTTCTTAACCCTTGCCAGCAACAGAAAATGTTCTGACAATCGAAAAGGGAATACAAAGGGCATACTGAAAAAGAAAAGAGAAGTTTTTAAAGGAGCAGACATGAAAAATATTTTAATTTTGATTTGTGATCAATTAAGCGCCAAGGCCTTAAAAGCCTATGGCAATACTGATTCGGAAACACGGGCAATCGATGCGTTGGCAGACCGCGGCATTGTATTTGAACGGGCGTATACGCCCTGCCCGCTGTGCCAACCGGCCAGAGCCTCCTTTTGGAGCAGCAGTTATCCGCATCAAAACGGCGTGATCAGTAATCTGCCCAAGCAAAAGCAGGCAGATTTTCCAGATAGTATTACAACTTTGGGAGAAGTCTTTCAAAAGGGCGGCTACGAGTGTATTCATTTTGGCAAAGAGCATGATTATGGGGCACTGCGGGGCTTTACCAAGGTGGTAAACGAGCAGAAAAAAACAGAGCCGGAAAATCCGGCGCTGCCTTATGACTATGAAACTTATTTTGATATTGATACCACCGAAAAAGCCGTTCGTTATTTGCAGCAGACTGCGCCAAATATAGATAAGCCTCTCCTTATGGCGGTTGACTTGCAAAATCCCCACAATATTTGTGCCTATATTGGCGCCCACGCGGAGAGCGGGGCAAATCATGTGCCGCCGGAGGAGCTGCCGCCGCTTCCGGACAATTTCCGTGACAGTGATACCCATTCCCGTGCTTCTTTCTTGCAATATCTTTGCTGCGGGCACCGGCGGCAGAGCCAAACAGCGGATTGGTCAGAGCAGGATTTTCAGCATTATCTGCATGCCTACTATTATTATTTGCAGAAGGTTGACCGCCAGATCGGCGGGGTATTGTCGGCGCTGAAACAGTCAGGTAAAGCCGAGGATACTCTGATTGTTTTCATGGCCGATCACGGCGAAGGCATGGCTGCACATCAGATTGTAACCAAGTCCGGCACCTTTTATGAGGAAACGGTCAGGGTACCGTTCGTTCTGCAAGTGCCGGGGCGGCAGCCGCAGCGCTATGACTGCTTGTTTTCGCTGATAGATCTTTTGCCGACTTTGGCTGATTATGCCGGTTTGCCGATACCGGCAAGCGCCGCCGGAGTATCGCATTGGCCGACGCTGCTGGCAGAGTTGAAGTCAGGGCAGACGGATCGAAAAGCGGCAGAGTTTGATAACGGGCAATCACCGGAAAAGCAGGGGCAGCCAGCCGTTGGATGCGACCGGAAACCGGAAGGAGCAGAAGGCAGCTGGCCGGACTATCCAACGGAAAGTTATGTTGTCAGTCAATGGCATGATGAGTTTGAGGGCTATTTTGTGCCGGCCAGAATGTACCTGACCGAAAGCTATAAATATCTGGCTTATCAGGATAAAAACGGTCTGGAGGAGGAACTTTATGATATGTCCACTGACCGGCTGGAGCAGAAAAATCTGGCCGCTCTGCCGGAATATCGCTTACTGCTGGATCATTACCGGCAGGATTTACAGTCATACTGCGTGGTTAGCGGCGATCCTTTCTTTCAGCTGAAAGCCGATTATTCGGACAAGTACCGTCAGCATCCGGTTGGCAGACACAGCGGGCCGAATGCGGTGCTGGAGTATCAACAGCGGGTAAATCAAGCTAAACAAGCTGCCCAAGCTCAGGTTTAGTCGAAAACCAATCAAGAAATCTGATAAATTAATTCAATAAAGAAAATCGATAAAGAAACTTGATGTTTTTATCGCAAAATACAAAAACCCGCATTGGTCAGCCTCGCGCAAACCAATGCGGGTTTCATATTATAAAACGTTACTTTAGAGCGAAAAGCCGCAGGCTTTTTGCGGACAAGAAGAGCGAAAAGCCGCAGGCTTTTTGCGAGTTTTAAACCAGCTTCAGCCATTCCTCGATTTTAGCAATCGTCAGTGCCAGAGAACCGCGGAAAAATTCGGGGCTGTGCGAGTCCATGCCGACAATCGCCAACACATCATGCGTACTGCGGCTGCCGGTTGAGCGCAGCAGTTCTTTGTATTTCGGCACAAAGCCAGCCCCTTCTTTGGCGTATAAGGCATACAGACCTTTGGCGAACAGCTCGCCGAAGGCATAGGGGAAGTTGTAAAAATTAAGATTAGACGAATAATAATGCGGCTTACACATCCACATATAGGGATGCAGGTAATTTTCATCCAAACCGTCGCCATAGGTTCTTTTTTGGGCACGAATCATGGCAGCTTTCAGTTCGTCAACCGACAGTGAACCGTTTTGCCGCTTTTCAATCAATTCGCTTTCAAAATAATAGCGGCTTAAAATATCAACAATCACCTGGGCGGTAGACATGATGTCATTTTCCAAAATCACAACCTTTTCCTGCGGGGAAGCTTCCTTTAAACTGGCATTGGCGACAATGGTTTCGCAGAAAATGGAAGCCGTTTCCGCCAACTGCATCGGCGAATCGGAATTAACCGGTGCCACACCCTTCATGCAGTAATTGTGAAAACCATGTCCCAGCTCATGAGCCAAGGTGTAAACATCACTTAAACTGCCGTCAAAATTGGTCATAATCCGGCTTTCTTCCAATGACTTGATTTCACTGCAAAAAGCACCGGAAACCTTGCCTTTGCGCGGGTAAACGTCAATCCAGTCATGAGCGAAAGCATGAGCGGCGAACTCGCCCAGTTCCGGTGAAAATTGACTGAAATTGTCAATCACATATTGCTTGGCCTGCTCGTAGCTGTATTCCATCGACACTTCACCGACCGGAGCAAACAAATCATAAAAAGGCAGCCCGTTTTTATGGCCGAGCAGTTCGGCTTTTTTGCGGAAATATTTGCGGAAAGCCGGCAGGCTTTCTTCCATGGCGGTCAGCATGGCTTGCAGGGTTTCTTTATCCATATGCGATTTTTGCAGGGTCATATCCAGCACCGAATCATAACCGCGCTTGGCGGCGGCGGTAATGGCTTCGCCCTTAATTGCGTTCAGACAGGCCGCCGAAACGGTATCCATTTTTGGATAGCAGGCCAGTTCCGCCTCATAGGCCTCGCGCCGAACAGCCGGATCCTGATCATAAGCTTTTGCCCGGAGAGCCGATAAAACCAAGTCTTCCCCGCGAAAATGGCCGGTTAAGCTGGCAACGGTTTGATCCTGCAGCTTACTCCAAGCATTTCCGCCGGTGTTTTGCAGCAGGGCAAAGAGTTCCTCCTCGGCGGTGCTGAGCGTATGAGCGGCGCTTTGCCGGGCGGAGTTCAGATAAAAGTGAAAAGCCTGAAGTTCTTTAGCTGTCAGCAAAGCATTAAAGTCAGGGAGCTCTTTCAGCCACATTTTAAAATGCGCTTCGGCTAATGACAGTTTGGGGAAATAGCCCTCCAGCACTTCTACCAGATTTAAAGCCGCACTGTCAGCGGTATTGACCGCATAGGTCAAACTACCGTAATTATAGAGTTTATCCAACAGCAGCAGGGCTTGATTATAGGTGGTTAAATACCGGTTGCAGGCATCGACCGGCGAATCGGCCGCAGCCAGAGCGGAAGCCTGCGCCAAAAGGTGATCGCAGAACTCGACTAAGGTTTTTTTGTCGGCTTCCAGCTTCGGGTCGGCAAACGAAGTATAAAGCGGGGTTAAATCCCAAAAAACTTCCGGTTTCGTTTCTTTTGTTTTGTCCATAATTGTTTCATTTCCTTTCTGATTTTTTCGAAAATAAAATATTGTATTCTAACTTAACATCTTATTTTGCTAAATGCTTATTGGGAACAAATTCGATTTTTAGCGTTGAGTTCATTGCTTCTGCAATACGATTCAACAATGCAAGACTTGGATTTCTTGATCCATTTTCCAATCGGCTGATATCTGCTTGGCTTATCCCCGTCTTTTGAGACAACTCGGCCTGTGTCAGGCCTGCTGCTTTCCTTGCACGAATAATAGACATGGTAATGTCCCGCTCCGGCTGAAGTGCTTCATATTCTTTTTTGAACGCAGTATCCTGCATGAGTTCATTCGTCAGTTCTTGTAAATCACTCATCGCTCACACTCCTTTCTTTTCAGGTAAATCGTTCTTCTCTGTTTGGCAAGCAGTATCTCGCTCTGTGGAGTTTTCTGTTGTTTTTTGACAAATCCATTTGTTGCAATAATGATTTCATCTTCATCAAAGAAGTATAAAATCCGGACTATATTAGTTCCCAGAATAGTGCGAAGTTCAAAAATATCTTCACCAAGGTACTTGCTCAATGGAGCTCTCGCTTCATTTCCCAGCATTTCTAATCGATGCAGATCAGATACTACTTTTGCCTTCATTTTTACATCCAGACTTCGGATAAACTCTCCAACTGGTTTACTGCCGTCTTCTTCACGGTAAAAATTTACACTGAACAATTCACCCTCCTCTATGCTATATATAGCATATATCTTGAAAGAACATTTGTCAACTCTTTAATGCTCTTTCACAAGTTTTTCAGAATTACAATATAGGATTATCATTCAACCTCTTTTTTGATGCTGACTTCCGGCATCAATTCATTGGATATAGTCGCCAGCATGGATTCCAGCTTTTGCAAATCCTTAGCCGAAAAAGTAGCCCGCATCCGATCGCAGACGGTGCTGACATATTGATTTTTGAGGGAATAATACTTAGTGAACTTTTCGGTCGGATAAAGCAAAACCCGCCGCTTATCAAGGGGATCTTTTTTCTTTTCAATATAACCCTTTTGAATCAGCTCATTGACCTTATAGGTGGTATTGGGCTGGGAAATGCCAAGATACCGGGAGAGCTCAGAAATAGTGGGAGTTTTTAAAGAATAAATCACTTCCAAACAAAAGGATTCGGTGATGGTCAGAGGATTCTTTTGCCGGTCAAAACCCTTAAAGATATTTTTATAAAAATTGAGCTTGAATTTATCATAAACATCGACAAAAAGCGGTTCTAACATGGCAATCTCCTTTCGATAATGCGGGATTTGAACCTGTTTTCCCTGGCCGCACAGAAAAAAGCAAGGGGCGCAAGTTCCGGGTGTGGGTTTGGAATTGCTTTCTGCCCATAAAGGGCCAATTCCCAGTACTTAATATACCATATTTATATAAACTTTAAAAGTCTTAACTTCCAATTTTCCGGAAAAAGATTAGGGGGGTAAAGTGTAAAAGTAATTTCCACACGGAAAGGGTAGAAGTGGATTTTAGTCTTTCCCACATTTCCGCTTGTATAGAAGCGGAAATAAGTTGTACACTATATAGCTTTTCAAGCAGTATTAAAATATCATTACTCAACTTTCCTATGTTTGTCAGAACAGTCTTTTTTAGGTAGGTCGCCCACGCGGGCAGAAGTGCGCAGCACTTCGATCAGGGGAAGTTGAGTTAGGAAATTTTGCAGGGCAATGTGTCCGGTCAGTTCAGCCCGGATGCTCCCATTCAAAGAAGCGAGATTTTAACGATTTTGGTCAGGATGTCGTATACGTATGACGGCAGTGCCAACAGTACGTTTTTAGATGTGGCAAAATGCTCAAGACGGCAAATGGTCTGTATGACGGCGGGCAGGCCATCACCCGCAGGCAGGCGGCGGAAATGTTGTATCACCTGTATGAGAAGCTGTAAAAGAGGCTGCCAAAGGAACTGTAAAAGAAAATTGTAAAAGGGAGAGGTATCATCGCAGTCCCGGCGCTTTTCGATAATGGGAAACTCCCTTTGAAGTGCTAAGAAAAGAGGGCTGTTGCATTTTAAGATTGCTGCGCAAGATTTAGGAAAAATCTTTGCGATTTATCGCAATATCTTGTGAAACATCTGTATTTTGCAGCAGCCCTTGTGTATGCGCTTTTTAGCCCCATACTTCATCGTGAGTATAGATATCCTTATTTTTAAAGTCTGTTTCCCCTTGTTTGATTGCTTCGATTTCGTCGGGAAGTGGAATATCGGAAGGAATAAATTTTAAAAGTAATGCCTGCAGTAAATCAATGTCTTTTTCGTCAATAGTATCAATCAAGGTATGCAGTTGTTGTCTGCTCATGATAAGCACCTCACTTTGATTGTAAAGATTGAATGTATTTTCTTGCTTTGTCTTGTCCATTGAGCTAACTTCTTTTTTCCTATTATACTATACTTCGCAGGAAAAACAATATTTTCTAAAAAACATTTTGGAAAAGGGAAATGAGAAGAGATAATTTTATGTCAAAATACAAATATGGAAAATTAAAAGGACTAAATTTTACAAAGTTCAGGCAAGCCATTTGCAATTCAGCGAAATAAATTTTCGTTCAGGCAAGCCACCGATAATTCGCCGTAAGGAAATTATCAGCATGTTCCGCAAATGGATAGTTACACTTGATATGCCTTTGGTGAGCAAGCGCCCCGGCATATCGGGTATAAATATCAGTTTGCTCTAAATTTAACAGTTCAGGCAAGCCACCCAGAATTCGCTGGCGCGAATTCTGGGTGAATGCGTTCCGCAAATGGATAGTTATATATGCTACTGCTTGTGAAAGCAAGCTTTCCCCGGCAGTATCATATATAACTATCCATTTGCCTGAACTGTTGGCAAAATAATCCTTGACGAAATAAGTGGCGCAAAGATATAATAAACAGGAAAATATCAGAGCCGGAAGATATCAGAGCCGGAAAATATCAGAACGAGAAAATATTAGAAATGGGAAATATCAGAGCCGGAAAATATCAGAAACGGCGGAATGTCGCCGAAAATAAAGGAAGAAAGAGGAAGATATGAATATCCAGGAAAAATTAGTTGCCGAATTTCAATTAAAGGCCTGGCAGGTGGAGAACACCTTGAAATTAATCGAAGAAGGCAATACGATTCCGTTTATTGCCCGCTATCGGAAAGAGCTGACAGGAGCCTTGTCGGATGACGTGCTGCGGGATTTGCATCAGCGGCTGACCTATTTGCAGGGTTTGGAAGAAAGAAAAGAGCAGGTGCTGGGCTTGATTGAGGAGCAGGGGAAGCTGACCGAGGAATTAAAAGCGGAGATTTTAAAAGCGGAAACCTTGGTTGAAGTGGAAGACCTTTATTTGCCTTATAAACAAAAACGCCGAACCAAGGCGACTATTGCCAGAGAAAAAGGTTTGGAGCCGCTGGCACAGGCAATTATGGCAGGCACCGGCAGAGCCGAAGTATTGGCCGAGGCCTATATCAATGCCGAGGCGGGAGTAGAAACGGCGGCGGAAGCATTACAGGGCGCCAGAGATATCATTGCTGAAATGGTTTCGGAAGATTCGGCTGCCCGCAAATATATTCGCGGGTATTTCAGCCGCTTCGGCAAGGTGGTATCGAAAGCCAAAGTCGAGGATGCGGGCGTATATCAAAATTATGCCGATTACAGCGAGTATTTATCAGGAGTGGCCGGACACCGGATTTTAGCCATTAACCGAGGGGAAAAGGAAAAAATATTAAGTGTTAAAATTGACGGCGAGCATGAGCAGATGATTAAATATTTGGCCAAGCTGTGGATTAAAACTGAGGAACCGAGTTGTGCAGCCGAGCTGCAGGCGGCAATTGAGGACAGTTATAAACGGCTGCTCTTCCCCTCGATTGAGCGGGAAATTCGGACGAGTTTTACCGAGAAAGCCGAAGAAGGGGCAATTAAAGTTTTTGCAAAGAACTTGCAGCAGCTTCTGATGCAGGCGCCGATTGCCGGACATGCCGTTGTAGCGCTTGACCCGGCCTTTCGTACCGGTGTCAAAACAGCGGTGATTGATGAGTTTGGCAAGGTTCTTGATACGGCCGTCATTTATCCGACACCGCCGCAGTCCAAAGTCAAAGAAGCTAAGGCCGTGCTGAAAAAGCTGATTGAAAAGCATGGTGCCGATTTAATTGCCATCGGCAACGGCACGGCTTCCCGGGAAACGGAAAGCTTCGTGGTGGAGTTGATTGGCGAAATGCCGCAAAAATTACAGTATGTGATTGTTAATGAGGCCGGTGCTTCGGTGTATTCCGCTTCGAAGTTAGGGAGTGAAGAATTTCCCGAATACGATGTGGCGCTGCGCAGTGCGGTATCAATTGGCCGGAGACTGCAAGACCCGCTGGCGGAGCTGGTGAAGATTGAGCCGAAAGCAATTGGCGTCGGTCAATATCAACATGATATGAATCAAAAAACCTTGGGTGAAGCCTTGTTTGGTGTGGTGGAAGATACTGTCAACCGGGTGGGAGTGAATGTCAATACCGCCTCTGCTCCGCTTCTTTCCTATATTGCCGGGATTTCCGGCAAGGTGGCCAAAAATATTGTGGCTTACCGCGAAGAAAACGGTAAATATCAAAATCGGAAAGAACTCTTAAAAGTCAGTGGTCTGGGGAATAAAAGCTTTGAACAGGCGGCCGGTTTTTTACGGGTGCCGGACGGCACGGAAGCGCTGGATAATACCGGTGTTCACCCGGAAAGTTATCAGGCGGCCCGCCGTTTGCTTGAACATTTGCAAATTGGCGATATCCGTCAGGAATTTCAGGCCTTTCGGGAAAAACGGAAAAAGATTAAGGATATGAAGGCCTTGGCCGGCGAATTGGGCGTGGGTGAGATGACGCTGGAGGATATTTGCAAGGAACTGGAAAAGCCGGGGCGCGACCCGCGTGAAGATATGCCGGCACCGGTTTTAAGGCAGGATGTACTGGAAATTTCAGACTTGCAGGAGGGCATGGTCTTAAAGGGAACGGTGCGCAATGTCATTGATTTTGGAGCCTTTGTCGATATCGGTGTCCATCAGGACGGTTTGGTGCATATTTCGCAGATGTCAAAGAAGTTTATAAAACATCCTTTGGAGGTAGTAGCGGTCGGCGATGTGGTTGAAGTTAAGGTTTTGTCGGCTGATCCGAAAACCAAACGCATCGGGCTGAGTATGCTGATTAACTAAAGAGTTTATCAATCCTGCGCTGGTTGCGGCTGAAAAGCGGCTGCCCGTGCAAGTACGGTTTTCGGCGGCCACGGGCAGGCAGGGATTGAGAAAAAGCACGAAAGGCAGCAACAGGGTTGTTGCCTTTTGGCAGAAAGGCGATTAGAAAAATGAATCAGGAATGGAAAATAGAAGTAAAACTGACGGTCGAAGATATTTTCTTTTTTTTGCTGCGTCACAGCTTTTCGACCTGGCAGGGCAAGCTGACCTGGGGGCTGGGAGTGGCCGCGCTGATTGGCGCGCCGGTAGTGGCAGCCGTATGGAAAGATGCTTTTACGGCAATCATTTTTTTGCTGGTGGCGCTTATTTATTTGGTGATATCACCGCTGTCGCTGTACACCAATGCCAAGCGGCAGATGATTTCCAACTCGGTGTTTAAGAATAAAATTATTTTTACCATTGATTCGGAAATGCTGCAAATCAAGCAATATACCGGCGAAGCCAAGTTGTTTTGGCATCAGCTGGAAGCGATGGATTTAAACGGCAAATCCTATTTGCTGTATGTTAACAGCAAGCAAGCCTTTATTTTGCCGAAACGCTGTATCGCAGAAGAAGATGCGGCTGATCTGGAGCAATTATTAAAAGAAAAACAGGTAGAGATGGGAACGCGCCGACCGGAGGAAACCGGCGGCGACCGGCAAAAGATTAAGCCGGAACCAAAAGACAAAAAAGCCCAGCAAGTTCAACAAGATCAAAAAGATAAAAAGACGGAGAAAGCCGAAGCGCAAAAGCAGACAAAACAGGAAGCGGAGAAACCGGTGACCGGCCGGGAACTGCCGGAAATAAAAGAAATATTGATTCGAACCGGTCAAAGCACAAATCAGGAAGAGGACAGTGCAGCGGCCGAAGCAAGTGAGAAAGCCAAGACCCTGCCGCCGGAAAGCAGCAAAGAAGCCGGTCGTCCGGTCGATATTAAAAAGAAAAGCGAGCCGAAAAAGAAAAATGCAAATAATCGAAACAAAAACAAGTAAAGAAACGCGGGATTTAGGCCGCAGGCTGGCGGAAAGCGCCCCTAAAGGGGCGGTATTTGCCTTGGCCGGAGATTTGGGTGTGGGCAAAACGGTTTTCAGCCAGGGTTTTGCCGAAGGCTTGGGGATTGAGGAGCCGGTGTCGTCGCCGACCTTTACGCTGGTCAATGAATATCATCAGGGGCGGCTGCCGTTTTTTCATTTTGATGTCTACCGGCTGGAAGAACCGGAGGAGCTGGAGGCAATTGGTTTTGAGGAATATGTTTATGGCCAGGGCGTAACCCTGATTGAATGGGCGGATCGTTTTCCCGAATTGCTGCCGGCGCAGACGGTATGGATCAGGATAGAAAAGGACTACGCCCAGGGCGAGGACTATCGCCGGATAACGATTGACCAGACGGTGCCGGATCGCGCGTGATTGGGAGGAAAAGTTTGGAAACAGGTGCGGCTAAAGGGCCTTTCCGGCTGGAAAATCGGGATAAAAAATCCGGCGTAAATCAATCTTACGCCGGAAAGAATGTTTGATTTTTCCATTAACTGCCGGCTGAAAGTTTACTTTTAGCGGAAAATGGAAAAATGAATCGTCTGTTATTTAACAATTTCATAAGGCCAGGTGTTAATACCGCCAAAATCATAAATGTTTTGATAGCCCAGCTTGAGCAGCTTATTAGCGGCGGTTCTGCTTCTGTTGCCGCTGCGGCAGTAAATCAGCAAAACGGCATCTTTATTCGGCAGTTCGGCCGGTGCTTCGTCGCCGATAGTTTCATTCGGAACTAAAACGGCATCAGCAATATGGCCTTCAGCGTATTCCGCCGCAGTGCGGACATCGACGATTACGACATCCTGTTCATCCATCATTTTTTTGGCTTCCTCAGCCGAAATTTTATGGTATTCGGCGGTTTTGGCAGTCTGATCGCTGCTTGCCGGGGCGGACTCATTTGCCGCGGAATTGTTGCCGGAGTTACTATCCTGAGCGGACTGGCAGGCGCTGAACAGCAACACGGCCATCAGCAGTAAAATATTTTTTTTCATGATGATTCCTTTCTTTCCACAGACAGAGCATATTTTTCATGAAAAGGCACGGTCTGCGATAGGGGTGATTTATTCGTGTCAGCCTATGATTTTTCACAGGAAAACATGGAAACTTTAACCTTCCTCAGTCGAAGAAAGCTGAGTCTATAGTATACCAGGATGGGAAGAAAAAGCAATCTTTTTATGCAAGTTTAATGATTACTCAACTTTCCCATGTTCGTCAGAACAGTCTCTTTTAGGCTCGTTGCATGGCGGGAACGATAGGCAAATTGCGGAGCAAATTGCCGAAAGTGGAGTCCATGCACCCGCTCTCTGAGCGGGATAGAGCCAAAAAAGACTATGGGAAAGTTGAGTGATTATATCAAAATTTTTATATAAAATTTGCGGAAGGAAAAATATATAAGAATTCTTTAAGTTGATAAATCGGTTGGAATCTGGTATCATAAGGGAGAAAGTGTTACGATTCCGGCGGATTATTTGTAATTCGCTGAAATGCAAAATAACGGGACCTTGATAACATCATAAGGAGGGCTTATGTCAAAATATAAAAGAGTGCTGCTCAAGCTGAGCGGCGAAACCCTGTCCGGCGGAAATACCGGTAAGTTTGACGAGGCGGCGGCTTTAAAGGTGGCTGAGCAGGTCAAAAAGGCGGCCGATGAGGGCCTGCAGATAGGGATTGTCATTGGCGGCGGCAATTTTTGGCGGGGACGCAGCAGTGAAAACATGGATCGGTGCAAGGCGGATGCGATCGGGATGATGGCAACGGTGATGAATTGCCTGTACGCAGCGGCGGTATTTCAGATGGCAGGCTTAGAGAGCGTAGTCATGACGCCATTTCCGGTCGGCACGTTTACGGAAGTTTACTCGAAGGATGCGATGCTGGATTATTTAAATAAAGGAAAAATCATTTTCTTTGCCGGCGGCACCGGTCATTCCTATTTTTCGACCGATACGGCAGCGGCTCTGCGGGCAATTCAAATGAATGCGGATATGATTTTACTGGCTAAAAATATTGACGGTGTGTATGACAAAGACCCCAATCAGTACCCGGATGCGGTTCGCTATGACCGGCTGACGGTTTCGGAGGTAGTAAAAAAAGGCTTAAAAGTAATGGATATCACAGCGGCGCAGCTTTGTCTGGAAAATAAAATGCCGATGTCGGTCTTTTTCTTCGGCGGGGAGAACGCGATTTTAAAGGCGGTCAGTGGCAGCGGAGACGGAACTTTTATTGCGGCTGAGTAGCGAGCTTGTGATTGAGCCGAAGCAGCCAATTATGAGCGGCAGGCAAAATCCAAATGATGAAAAACGGCGGCAGACAATAATTTTCGGCTGCGGGTTTGACTGGCAGTCAGAAGCCGAATCCTTTAAAGGAAACAGAGCCAACGACAAGATAATAATAACGGAGGAGAAAAATGGATAGTTCAGTAAAAGTTTATCAGGAAAAGATGACCAAGACAGTGAGTGTTTTAAAAGATGAATTTAATGCGGTTCGGGCCGGGAGAGCCAATCCGCATATTTTGGATAAGATTACGGTTGATTATTACGGACAGGCAACTCCGCTCCAGCAGGTCGGCAATATTACCGTGCCGGAGGCAAGAATGATTCAAATCCAGCCGTGGGATGCCAGCGTCATCAAAGCGATTGAAAAGGCGCTCAATATGTCAGATATCGGCATTACGCCCTCCAGCGACGGCAAAGTTATTCGCTTGGTATTTCCGGAACTGACCGAAGAAAAGAGAAAGGAACTGACCAAAAAGGTGAAGCATTTAGGCGAGGAGGCGAAGGTCGCCGTTCGCAATATCCGCCGTGATGCGGTGCAGGATTTTAAAAAGCAGGAACAGGACAAGCTTTTGACTGAGGATGACCTGAAAGATTTGGAAACCGAGATTCAGGAGTTGACGGATAAGTTTGTGAAAGAGATTGACAAAGCGGTGGAAGAAAAAACCAAGGAGATCATGACAGTTTAAGCGCAGTCAATAAGAATAAAATGATTCAGTCAATGAAGGGTATAAAAATGGAAGACCTGCAGCATATTGCAATTATTATGGACGGAAACCGGCGCTGGGCAAGGAAAAGGCTCATGCCGCAGACACTTGGTCATCAAAAGGGAGCGGAAACCTTGGAAAAAGTCAGCCGGCTGGTGTGGGACAAGGGAATTCGCTATCTGACGGTTTATGCTTTTTCCACCGAAAACTGGAAGCGCTCGGCCAAGGAAGTGGAGTATATCATGGACTTGGCCCGGAAGTTTTTAAAGACCAGCATTCGCGATGCGACTCAAAACAATATGCGGGTCAGGGTAATCGGCAATAAAAAAGGTTTGGCCGAGGATATTCAGGCACAAATTGAGGAATTGGAACAGGCGACGGCCGGTTTTACCGGTTTGAATTTGCAGATTGCTTTAAACTACGGCGGCCGGGATGAGATCATCCGGGCCGCGGAGAAGTTCTGGCAGGCCGGCGGGACAGCGGAAAATCTGACAGAAGAAGCCTTTGCCGGTTATTTAGACACGGCCGGGATTCCGGATCCGGAATTGCTGATCCGGACGGGCGGGGAAAGCCGGCTCAGTAATTATTTACTGTGGCAGGCCGCTTATAGTGAAATTTATGTGACCGATGTTTTTTGGCCGGACTTCGGAGAAACAGAGCTGGATCAGGCAATTGGTTATTATCAGACCAGAAACCGCCGGTTCGGAGGAGAATAAAATGAAACAGAGAGTGCTGTCGTCTGTGGTAGCGCTGCCGCTGGTGGTGGCGGCGATTTATTTCGGGGGGCTTTCTTTATTTTTATTGCTGGGCGCAGCGGTGATGGTCGGTATTTTTGAGTTTAATCGGGCCTTTGGCTATGAGGATAAAAAGCTGCTGCTGAGCATGACCATGCTGGCGGCGGCAGTTTATATTTTTTTGTTCTATATTAATAAGATTGGGATGGCGCAGACGGTTTTCGGCTTTATGCTGATGACGGAACTGGCGGCGTATGTCCTGTTGTATCCGAAGTTACAGCTGCGGCAGGTGTTTATTAATATTGTCGGTTTTTTGTATATTCCCTATATGCTGACCCATGTCTTGCTGATGCGTCAAAGTCTGGTGCATGGTAAGGTTGTGGTTTGGCTGGTTATTTTAATTGCCTTTGGCAGCGACACCTTTGCTTACTTTACCGGGGTGACGCTGGGACGGCATAAACTGGCACCGATTTTAAGTCCGAAAAAAACAATAGAGGGAGCACTGGGCGGTATTTTAGGCAGTACGCTGATTTGCCTTTCCTATGGTCTTTTTTTGGAATGGCGCGGTTATTTTACTCTGCCACTTGCGGCCTATGCCAGCCTGGCGCTGTTGGGCGTGCTGGGTTCGGTTTTTTCTCAAATCGGCGATTTGGTTGGCTCGGCGATTAAGCGGGAAACGGGCATCAAGGACTTTGGCCGGCTGATTCCGGGGCATGGCGGGATACTCGATCGGCTCGACAGCATTTTGTTTGTCGCGCCCTTTGTCTATTATTTTATGCTGCTTTTGCACCGTTGGAATTAAATGGCCTGCCGGTGAAAGTCTTGGTAAAACAGGGCTGCGGGCATAAGCACAGTATTATCTTCGGTGCGGTAAGATTTGATTGGTGATATTTTCGGCTTGCTGCGCGATATGCGAAGAAAATGGCTTGCGGAAAATTACTTAGCGCAGAAAGTTAAGTTTTTAAAAAGAAATTTTGTAAAGAGAAAGAAGGAATTTTATGAATCAGGCAGTGGGCATTGTGATTGCCTTTTTGGTATTTAGTTTTATTGTATTTTTTCATGAATGGGGGCATTTTCTCTTGGCTCGCCGGGGCGGAATCGGCGTGGAGGAGTTTGCCATCGGCATGGGGCCGAAATTGTGGGGCAAAAAAAAGGGTGATACGCTGTATAGTATCCGGCTGCTGCCGATTGGTGGCTTTTGTGCTATGCTGGGTGAGGATTCGGCTGGCAGCGGATTAAGCGGAACAGCAGCGGCTACTATTGCAAGCGACCCCAGAGCGTTTAATAATCGGCCGCTAAAAGCCAGGATTTTGGCGGTTTTAGCCGGTCCGGTCTTTAATTTTATTTTGGCCTTTATTTTTGCCGTGATTTTACTGCTCGCCGCCGGGGCGGTGACGACCACCGAAATCAGCAAGGTTGATCCGGAGTATCCGGCTTATCAGGCGGGAATTCAGGTTGGCGATAAGTTGCTGGCGATTAACGGCCATCGGATTTTAGATCCGATGGAAGCTTCGACCTATCTTGTCGTCGAGGGCGGCCAGCCGGTTGAGGTCGATGTTTTGCGGGGGGCGGAGAAGCTGAGGTTTACCCTTACGCCCAAGCCGGTTGACCGGGGCGGACAGACGGTTTATATGATTGGCATCGGCTATGCTTATATCCAGCCTAATTTTTTGGAAGTGTTTTATTATGCTTTGATTAAGCTGCTGAGTATGATTAAAATTACGGCTTTCAGCTTGTTTGCTCTAATTACCGGTAAGGTATCCTTAAATATGCTGTCCGGGCCGGTCGGAATTGTTAATTCTTTGAGTAAGAGCTATGACGGCGGTATGGCAATTCGCCAGTATATTGCTATTTTCAGCAGCCAGGTGGTTCTGCTCAGCGCCAACCTTGGTGTGATGAACCTTTTGCCGATTCCGGCGCTGGACGGCGGCCGGCTGGTCTTTCTGTTCTTGGAGGGACTTCGCGGCAAGCCGATTGATCAGAAAAAAGAGGGCTATATTCATATGGCTGGCTTTGTTTTGTTGATGCTCTTGATGGCGGTCATCTTTTATTCCGATATTGTTAAGTTATTGACTTAACTTTCCCATGTTCTGCAAAACTAGAACAGTCTTTTTAGGCAGACTGTCCGCCCGGGCAGAAAGCGAAGCTTTCGATCAGGTAGGTCGCCCACCCGGGCAGAAACGCATAGCGTTTCGACCAGGGCTCGTTGCTTCCAGAAAGGCTGCGCCTTTCGGCGATGGGCGGGAATGATAGGCAAATCGCGGAAAGAGGATTCGATGCAGACTGCCCGCCCGGGAAGAAAGCAGGTAGCACTTCGATTAGGGGAAAGTTATGTTATTGACACATACTCCGGCATAAGGCGTTTTGCTTGGCGGGCGAGTAGGTTGCTCCGGCGGGCAGAGCTTCCGGGTTTAGGCAAATGCCTGCTCCGGCAGAAAGCAAATAGCCGGCGGAGTGCGAAACAGCAGGAGAAACAGACGATCGGTATGATGATACCTGAGTGGAAAATAAGAGAGAAAGGGAGTCGGTATGACTAAGAAATTGACGGAAACATTTGTGCAATTTACTTTTCCGGCTGATTTGCGAGAGATTTTTGCGGAAGCAGAGGTTTCTCGCATTGTTTTTGACCGGCAGAAATTGAGACTGGATATTTATTTGGAGTTAAGCCGGGTGATTCGCCCCTCATACATTGAGCAGCTGGCGAAAAGCCTGACCGCGCACTTGGGCTATTCGGTTCGGCTGTGGGAAACATACCGGCTGGACGGGGATTTGAGCCGGATTTATCCGCAGTGGGCGGACAGCTTATTTTATTATCTGGAAAAAGGCGACCCGTTTTTGGCCAATACGCTGCGTTTGTCGCAGGCCAAAATCAGCGGGGACCAAATCCAGTATCAAGTACCGGCGGTCGGGTATGAATATATTATGCCCTTGGAACCGGGAAAAAAAATTGAGCGCCTGTTTGCCGAGAAACTGCAAAGAGAAGTGGTGATTTCCTTTTATAAAAAGGATGAAAAAAATCAAATCCTGCAGGAGTTTATTCAAAACCGCGATATGGAGAGCCGGATGCTGGCAACGGTTCCGGTCGGTCAGGAGATGGCTGCGCCGGTGAAAAAAGTGATGGAAAAACCGGAAGGCATTCTTTACGGCAAGAAGGAAATTAAAGGCGAGATTACGCCGGTGGCGGATTTGGAGGAAAGCCGATCATTTTATAATATTGATGTCGAAATCGTCGGCGAGATTGATGTGCGCGAGCTCCGCTCCGGCAAGCGAATGGTTAAGATGTTCCTGACCGATTATCAAAAAACCGTCAGCGGCAAGCTCTTTGCGGATGATAAAGAAACGACCGAGGAGTTGGTTAAGGGATTGAAAGAAGCCAAAGCCCTCAGAGTCAGCGGCAAATACAGCTTTGACAGCTTTGATATGCAGCCGGCATTTATGATTCAAACCATTCAGCCGCTGAGCGGCAGCATTAAGCAGGAGCGGGTGGACGAAGCTGAAGAAAAACGGATTGAACTGCACTGCCATACGCAAATGAGTGATATGGATGGCATTATTCCGGTCAAGACGGCGGTTAAGCAGGCCGCCAAATGGGGACATCCGGCGCTGGCAATTACCGATACTGCCGTGGTTCAGGCTTTTCCCGATGCTTTTTCCGCTGGTAAGGCCTTTGCCGGCAGCTTAAAATTGATTTATGGCATGACCGCCTTTATGGTGGACGATGAGCGGCCGGTGCTCTGGTTCGGGCGGGGACAAAGCCTGCGCGATACCTATGTGGTCTTTGATATTGAAACCACGGGTTTGATTACCAGCTGTGACAGCCTGACCGAAATCGGTGCGGTTAAAATCAAAGACGGTAAGATTATTGAGCGCTTCAGTGAGTTTATCAATCCCGGCCGGCCGATTCCCCGAAGGATTCAGGAGCTGACCCATATCACCGATGATATTGTTCGGGACGCACCGCGAATTGAGGAGGTGTTGCCGCGCTTTATGGACTTTTCTGCTGGAGCGGTGCTGGTGGCGCATAACTCGGATTTTGATATCAGCTTTATAAAAAAAGAGTGCCAGAAACTGGATTTGCCGGTTGATTTTACCTATATGGATACTTTAGAGCTGGCGCGCCACTTATTTCCTGAGTTTAAGCGGTATGGACTGGATTATTTAAGTAAGGAATTGGAAGTATCGCTCAGTCAGCACCACCGGGCGGTTTATGATGCGGAAGCAACGGCTGGCGTGCTGCTGAAGATGTTTCAGCGCCTGGAAGAAATCGGCGTTCATGATTTGAACGATGTATTAACTTGGGCGCAGCAAAATCCAATCAACTGGGAAAAGCAAAGACCGACCCAGATTATGATTTTAACCAAAACCAGAGCCGGCCTCCTAAACCTTTATAAAATGGTGTCGGAGTCGCATATCAATACCTTTGCCGGCGTGCCTCGGCTGAAAAAGTCGTATCTGCACCGGATGCGGGAGGGACTTTTATACGGCGCGACCGGGGGCGATAATGATTTTTATCAGGCCTTTATCGAGGGGCGCTGTCAGGAATTAATCGACCGGACGGCGGAGTTTTATGATTATTTTGAACTCTATCCGATTCCGGTAGCCAGAACCTATGTCGGGACGGATATGATTGCCGAAGATCAGGCACTGGGCGCTTTGCAGGTAGAGCTGTACCGCTTTGTGAAAAGCCTTGGCAAGAAAGTAATTGCCAGCGCCAATGTCAAGATTTTAAATCCGGAGGACGAGATTTTGCGCCGGATTTTGCTGGTCGGCAAAAAAACGGTGCGCAACGCCGATGTGCCGGATTATTGCTATTTTCGGACGACCGGTGAAATGCTTCGTGACTTTGCCTATTTCGGACAGGCCGAAGCCAGAGAAATGGTAATTACCGCACCGCGCGAGATTGTTGATTCGCTGGATGAGATTGAGCCGGTGGAGCGGGATAAATATCCGCCGGAGATTCCCAATTCCGATGAGGAATTGAAAAGCCTGTGCTATGGCCGGGCACATCAGATTTACGGCGATCCTCTGCCGGAGATTGTGTCCGAGCGGCTGGAAAGAGAGCTCCATTCCATTATCAGCAATGGTTTTGCCGTTATGTATATGATTGCCCAAAAGTTAGTTAAAAAGTCCAATGAGGACGGCTATTTGGTCGGCTCACGGGGCTCGGTCGGTTCGTCCTTTGTGGCCACCATGTCCGGGATTACCGAGGTTAATCCGCTGTCGGCTCACTATGTTTGCCCGAATTGTCAATATTCTGATTTTGCGCCGCCGGAGTTAAAAGATGACCCGGAAATGTCGGGTGCCGACTTGCCGGACAGAAGCTGCCCTAAGTGTGGTGCACCGCTGAGTAAAGACGGGCATGATATTCCGTTTGAAACTTTCCTTGGGTTTTACGGTGATAAAGAGCCGGATATCGACCTGAACTTTTCGGGCGAATATCAAAGCCGGGCGCATGAATACACCGAGGAAATCTTCGGCAAGGGTCATGTTTTCCGGGCGGGAACGATCGGTACGCTGGCCGACAAGACGGCTTACGGCTTTGTGAAAAATTATTTTGAGGAAAGACAAATTGCGATGTCCGAGGGCGATATCAATCGCTATGTGCAGGGCTGCGTCGGCGTGCGCCGGACGACAGGTCAGCACCCCGGCGGCATTGTGGTCGTACCCAGAGATCAGGAAATTTATAAGTTTACACCGATTCAGCGGCCGGCCAATGACCGGGAGAGCAATATCATCACCACTCACTTTGATTATCACAGTATTGACCACAATTTGCTCAAACTTGATATTTTAGGGCATGATGACCCGACCATGATTCGTTTCCTGGAGGATTTGACCGGAGTCAATGCCCAGAAAATTCCGCTCGATGACCCGAAAGTAATGTCGCTGTTTCAGTCAACCGAAGCGCTCGGGATTCAGCCGGCCGATATCGGCGGCGTGGAAATGGGCTCGCTCGGAATTCCCGAGTTCGGTACGGACTTTGTTATCCAAATGTTGAAAGACACGAAGCCAAAGGCTTTTTCCGATTTAATTCGTATTTCCGGCTTGTCGCATGGCACCGATGTTTGGATTAATAACGGTCAGGAAATGATTCGCAATGGTTTAGCGACAATTACTACCGTCATTTCCACCCGCGACGGTATCATGTCGTATTTGATCAACAAAGGCATGGAAAAGGGGCTGGCCTTTACTATCATGGAATCTGTCCGTAAGGGCAAGGGTTTAAAGGACGAATGGGTTACAGCGATGACAGCTTCGGACGTGCCGGAATGGTACATTGAGTCCTGCCGCCGGATTAAGTATATGTTCCCTAAGGCGCATGCGGCGGCCTATGTGATGATGGCCTTTCGGATTGCGTATTTTAAGGTTTATTATCCCTTGGAGTATTATGCGGCGTATTTCAGCGTCAGAGCCAGTACTTTTGATTATGTGGTCATGGGCAAGGGGCGGGAGGTGCTGGAGGAAGCGGCGCAGGATTTGAAAAACCGGGCGGATAAGCTGACCAAAAAAGAGCAGGACATGGAAAAGGAAATGCAGACTGTTCGCGAGATGTACGCCCGCGGCTTCGGTTTTCACCGGATTGACCTGTATCAGGCGGAGGCAACTCGGTTTAAGATTATTGACGGCAAGATAATGCCCAGCTTTTGCAGCATTAACGGCATGGGCGAAAAAGCGGCGCTGTCAATTGTTGAAGCCCGCAAGGACGCGCCGTTTTTGTCGATTGAGGATTTAATCAGTCGGACGAAGCTGTCCAAGACGCTGGTGGAAATCCTAAGAGTCAACGGCATACTGGAAGGCTTGTCGGAAACCAACCAAATTAGCTTATTTTAGCGGATAACGGTGTGGATATCGGAATCGATATTTGCACCGTTAAAGTTTTCAGCAGAAAAGAAAGCCGTAAATAAAAAAGTTTCTTTTATAGAAGAATAAAAGCGATGGCATCAAAATAGTTTCTTTTATACAGGAAACAAAACCCTAAACAACAAATAGTTTCTTTTATAAGAGAAACTATTTGTTGTTTTTTTATTTTTGTGTTATACTATTACTGAGAAAAAGTGTGAATATGGCGTGTTTTCTATAAGGCGGAATGGGTCTGTAAGCGAAGCTTTGGAAAATCAGGAGATAAAAACGTTCAAGAACAGGGAGAAGGAAGCAAGTCGGAAAAGACCGGAATATTGACATAGCAAATTTTTTAAAACAAAGGGAGGAAATGCTTATGATTGTACGGGAACGATATATGCAGCCGGTTCGAGATTTTATGGATAAACCGGTGGTCAAAATTATTACGGGTATGCGGCGCAGCGGCAAGAGCAGTCTGTTGGAACTGACACGGCAGGAACTTTTGGCACGCAGCGTAAATGACCAAAACATAATTTTTATCAACTTTGAATCTTTGCGCTATGAAGCGCTGAGAAACTATCAGGCACTGTATGCGGAAATTGCGGATAGAGCGGAGCAGGCCCAAGGCCGGCTTTATATTTTGCTCGATGAAATACAGGAAGTAGATGGCTGGGAACGGGTAGTGAACTCCTTGCGGGTTGATTTTGACTGTGATATTTATGTGACTGGTTCCAATGCCCGGTTGCTTTCCGGGGAGCTGGCTACTTTGCTGGCGGGGCGTTATGTGGAAATTCGAGTCTATCCGCTGGACTTTAAAGAATATTTGGATTTTGCCGCTGGGAACGAGGTCGAGGCCAAACTGACACGGCAGGAGCAATTTTCTCATTTCGTGCACTTTGGCGGGCTGCCCGGGATTCATCAGATTAAATGGGAAGAAAGCCGGATTATGCAGTATCTCAACGATATTTACAATTCGGTGCTGCTTAAAGATGTGGTTGCTCGCCATAAAATCAGGGATACGGAGCTGCTGGAAAGAATTGTATTTTATCTGATGGACAATATCGGCAATACTTTTTCGGCCAAGACAATTTCTGATTTTTTGAAAAGCCAGGGGCGAAAGCTCAGTACGGAAACGGTTTATAATTATTTGAAGGCTTTGGAAAGTGCCTTTTTGATCCATAAGGCAGCACGCTTTGACATTAAGGGCAAGCGGATATTAGAAACGCAGGAAAAATATTATCTGGCTGACATTGGGCTGCGCCATGCCGTCATGGGCTATCGGGATAATGATATAGCGGGTGTGCTGGAAAATATCGTCTTTATGGAGCTTCTGCGCCGGGGCTTTTCGGTCAAAATCGGAAAACAGGATGCGGCGGAAGTGGACTTTGTAGCTGACCGGTCGGACGAACGCCTTTATATTCAGGTTTGCTATATCCTGACGCCGGAGAATATCGATCGGGAGTTTGCGCCGCTGGAGGCGATTGCGGATAATTATGAAAAGCTGGTGCTCTCGGCTGATACGCTCCTGCGCGTCAATCGAAGCGGCATCCGCCAGCAGAATATTATGGAGTTTTTGCTGGAGGGGTAAAATAACCCGCGCCAAACAATTTCTACAAATTTTTATTCTCCCCTTGACAAACCATCAATCCTTTGTTATGATAATAGCCGTGAAAAAATTGACCAAAGACAGCAGGTGCGTGAGCACAACGTAAATCAACCTGCCGAGGCTACATAGAAAGGCGGGAGAGTAAGCTCTCTCTTGTTAAGACGTGTAATCTCTTTGTTTTTGGCAAAGAGTTTTTTATTATAAGGAGGTAGTACTGTGCCAAAAGTAGAACAAAAGCAAGCAGTGATCAATGGCATTAAAGAGCATCTGCAGGGTGCGTCTTCGGTCGTTCTGGTTGATTATCGCGGCTTGACCGTTGCACAGGATACGCAGCTTCGGAAAAACCTGAGAGAAGCAAATGTAACGTACCGGGTATTTAAAAATACAATGATGCGTTTTGCCTTTGAAGGAACCGATTTCGCTCAACTGGACTCTCATTTGGAAGGTCCGAGCGCTGTTGCTATCAGCTATGAGGATGCAACCGCGGGAGCGCGTATTCTGAAAGAAGCAACCAAGACCATGCCGAAACTCGAATTTAAAGCGGGCGTTGTCGACGGAACCTATTATGATGCAGCCGGAATTACTAAGATTGCATCGATTCCGGGCAAGAACGAATTACTGTCCAAACTCTTGGGTAGCTTCCAGTCACCGATGGCAAGCTTTGCCCGGGTGGTCAAAGCAGTTGCCGACAAGGCAGCGGAGCAGGGAGTGGCTACGGCCGGCGAATTAGCTGTGGCAGCACCGGCAGAAGCGGAATAAGAACAAAAACAAAGAAACCAAAGAAATCAGAAAGTAAAAGTTTAATCGGAGGAAATAAGAATGGCTAAATTAACAGTAGCAGAGATTTTAGAGGCAGTAAAGGAATTGTCTGTATTGGAATTGAATGAATTGGTAGAAGCAGCCGAGAAAGAGTTCGGCGTATCGGCAGCAGCTGGTGTTGTAGTAGCAGCCGGTGCTGGCGCAGCTGCTCCGGCCGCTGAAGAAAAGACCGAGTTTGACGTTGAATTGACCGATGCCGGCGCAGAAAAGATTAAGGTTATCAAAGAAGTTCGCGGTATCACCGGTTTGGGCCTTAAGGAAGCAAAAGAATTAGTTGACGGTGCTCCGAAGATGGTTAAGGAAGGCGCTACCAAGGAAGAAGCGGAAGAGATCAAGACGAAGCTGGAAGCAGTCGGCGCGAAGGTAACTTTGAAATAATCAGCCTGCTAAGGACTATTAGGCATAAATTATCGCGGCACAGAAGGAGCGTTTCGGCACTGTCTTTTGTTTCGATAGATACGCCGAAATGGCTACAATTTAGTTCCAGTTCAGGTAAGTCACTCATAATTCGTTGAAATACCAACGAATTATGAGTGTGGGCGTTAAGTAAATGGATATTTATAATTGATATACATCTGAAGAGCGAACTCTCCAAAAGTATATCAATTATAAATATCCGCTTACCTGGACTGTTACGCAATTTATGTGAGGAGAAAATAAAGATGGCAAGAATGAGAGAACCAAGATTTAAGAAATGTCGTAGACTGAACTTAAATGTATGTGGTCATCCGAAAGCGATGAAGCGTGCAGAAAAAGCCGGTCAGGCGAGAGATCGCAAGAAGCTCTCCGAATACGGGATTCAATTATTGGAAAAGCAAAGACTTCGCGGTTATTACGAAGTTATGGAAAAACAGTTCTATCGTTACTTTTTAAGAGCGATGAAGGATGAACAAATCACCGGTACGGCACTGGTTCGGATGCTGGAAACACGCCTCGATAACTTAGTATATCGGAGCGGTTATGCAACCAGTATTCGTCAGGCCAGACAAATGGTCGGACATGGCCATATTCTGGTTAATGGCAAGAGAATTAATATTCCGTCTTATGCGGTACTGCCGGGTGATGTCATTGCTTTAACGGAAAAGTCGCAAAGCATCCAGTTGTTTAAGGATAATTTCTTAGGCACGGCTGGATCGTATCCGTACTTATCTAAGGATGAGGAAAATTATGCAACGACGCTGATTCGCAATCCGGAAAGAGAAGAGATTCCGATTGAGATTGCCGATCACCTGATCGTCGAGTATTATTCCAAGTTCGTATAAGACAGCAAAGGCTAAGGCATTCTCACCAAAGATGGGGAATGCCTTTTTCTGTTCATTTTACCGGCGGTAAGGTAGCTTTTTATAAACAAAGAAGAAACCGGTTCAACCAAATAAGAATGACAGGAGTCATCGGAAAGGGAAAAAATGAAAAACAAATCAATAGGCATACGGGTAGCGTTTGGAATGGTTGCAGGGATTGTGATCGCTTGCGGCTTGCTGGTGGCATTAAGTAGTATTTTTGGGTCCCGAATCTTGAAAAAAATGGTTGAAGATGAAGTTTTAAGTCTAACGAAGGAAGTTGCCCGGGCAGTTGATGATAAACTGACAGCCGAAGGAAAAATTGTGGAGACATTGGCGGCTAACCCGATTCTGACGCAATCAAACTATTCTTTTACGGAGAAATCGGAGTATATGCAAAAACAGGCCAGTCGTTTAGGCTATGTTGAGTTTTTTATCTCAACGCTTAAAGGTGAGGGCAAAAAATTTACCAAGGGTCAGGAAGATTTTGACGCTTCGGACAGGGAGTATTTTAAAGAAAGCATGACCGGTAAAACTTTTATGTCGGATATTTTGGTTGATAAGATGACCGGGAGAAACATTATTGTTATATCTACTCCGATTTATCAAAATGATAAAATGGTCGGCATCTTTGGGGCAGTAAAAAGCGCTGATTTTATCAGCAATATCTGTGCGGAGTTTTCCTGGGGCGAGAGCGGAATTGCTTCCATTTATGATAAGAGCGGTCAAGTCATCGGGCACACCAATGCGAAATTAGTGGAAGAAAAGTTGAATATTCTGGAAAAAGCGGCGCAAGACTCCAGCTATCAGAAATTGGCGGATTTTTATACAACAAAAATCCTAACCCAAACAACAGGGGCCGGAGAATACTCTTTTTTAGGTAATAATAAGCTGGCCGGTTTTTACAATATGAAAGTTAAAGACTGGACAGTGCTGATTTCAGTCAATAGTTCTGAAATTATGAAGCCGCAAACTGATTTGGCCTTGCTTATGGCTTTGTTTGCTTTAGTTGTTATCGTACTGTTGAGCATTCTGCTGCATTTCGTTTTGACCCGGCCGCTGATAAAAGCGCTGAATGATGCCAGAGCAAATATTGAGCAGTTGGCTCGGCTGGAAATCGGCAAAGAACTGCCGCATGATTATTCGAACCGGCAAAATGAGTTTGGTGATATTTATCGGGCGATTCAGTCGCTCCGTCAGAATATTACCGGCTTGGTGCAGCAGATTCATTCCTCGATTGATAAGCTGACATCTTCGTCCAAGGACTTCAGCCAGAGCTGCAATTCCGCCAGTGCAATGGCAACGGATATTACCCGGACGGTGGATGAAATTGCGCAGGGTGCAACTGCTCAGGCCAGCGACGTTCAGGACGGTGTAGCTGAGCTTAGCCATATGGGCGAGCAAATGGAAAACAATACCGTGCAGATGAAAGAAATGATTGGTGCCTCTGACCGGGTCGATCTCTTACAGGTCGAGGGTAAGAGCCAGCTTCAGTCGCTGATTGATTCAACCAAACAAAATACTGAAATTTCGGCGAAAATTCAGGAAGCCATTAAAAATACGGAGCAGAGTGTTGATGAAATCAATTTGGCGGGTGATACGATTAAGTCGATTTCCGATCAGATTAATTTGCTGGCTTTAAATGCAGCCATTGAGGCTGCCCGGGCCGGCGAAAGCGGTCGCGGTTTCGCGGTGGTAGCTGAGGAAATTCGAAAATTGGCGGAAAGCTCTAATTTATCGACCGAGCAGATTCGTAAGTCAGTGGTGACGCTGGCCGAGAGAACTCAGTATGCGGTTTCCCAGATTATTGAGTCAAACCGGGTGGTGGAAGAACAATCGGTCAATGTTGCCGGCATGTCGGAGAAGTTTGAAGGAATTTCTGACGCGCTGGAGCATTTAAGGAATACGATTGAAAAAATCTTTACTGC
Organism: Lachnospiraceae bacterium oral taxon 500; assembly: GCA_002999035.1. Taxonomy (NCBI): domain Bacteria; kingdom Bacillati; phylum Bacillota; class Clostridia; order Lachnospirales; family Lachnospiraceae; species Lachnospiraceae bacterium oral taxon 500. Next base: position 471,620 of record CP027241.1, on the reverse strand, counting down.
CAACGAAAGGATCAATGAGGCCAGAGAAAAGGTGTCCAGCTCGATGAGTAATATTGCTGCGCTGACCGAAGAAAATGCGGCCAGTACCCAAGAAATTTCGGCGTCCATGCAGGAACAAAACGATACCTTCCTGATGATTGCAACCGAAAGCGAAGCCTTGTTGGAGTTGGGTGAAGATTTAGAGCGGATTAGCAGCGAGTTTAAGCTGTAAGTAAAAATTTGAAAAAATTTTTATTGACAATTAAAAAGATATCCTTATAATTGAGATAATGCCTTTAGGTATTATCTCAATTTTTTGCCAGTCACTTCATTTGACTTTTGAAGCCCGGCACATGGCCGGTGCGGCAGCGTTTCCTTCTTATGCGCTTTCGCAGCTATCGACCTAGGGCCATCAAGGCTTAAAAAGATAAATTTACGGTAAGATAACCGACTAAGAGGAGAAAAAGAATGGAAAAAGTCAGGAACCTCATCAATATCACCGACCTGTCAACGCAAGAAATCGATGATCTTATTGTCACCGCTGATGACATCGTCCAAAATCCCCAAAAATATCAAAATTTATGTGCACACAAAAAATTAGCGACTCTTTTTTTCGAAGCCAGTACCAGAACTCGCCTCAGCTTTGAAGCAGCAATGCTTGAGCTTGGCGGTAATGTGATTGGCTTTTCTTCTGCCAATTCGAGCTCGGCGGCCAAGGGCGAGAGTGTCAGTGATACGATTCGAACCGTGGGCTGTTACGCCGATATCATTGCCATGCGCCATCCCAAAGAAGGCGCGCCGATTGTGGGGGCGCAAAGGACAACGGTGCCGATTATCAATGCCGGCGACGGCGGGCATTTTCACCCGACTCAAACCCTGACTGATCTTTTGACAATTAAGCGGAAAAAGGGAAGATTAAGCGATATGACAATCGGTGTCTGCGGTGACCTTAAGTTTGGCCGGACAGTTCATTCGCTGATTGAGGCCATGCTCCGCTATGAGAATATTCGTTTTGTGCTGATTTCGCCGGTCGAGCTGCAGGTGCCGGATTATATCAAGGACGCCATGAATAAAGCCGGCGTTTCATGGCAGGAAGTGGAAAAATTAGAGGAGGCCATGCCGCAGCTAGATGTGCTGTATATGACAAGGGTACAGCGGGAAAGATTTTTCAATGAAGCGGACTACATCCGGTTAAAAGACAGCTATATTTTAGACTTAGCCAAGCTGGAAACGGCTAAACAGGATTTGACGATTATGCACCCGCTGCCAAGGGTTAATGAGATTTCGGTAGAAGTGGACGACGATGAACGGGCCTGCTATTTCTTCCAGGCATTATGTGGCAAACACATCCGAATGGCACTGATATTGCTGCTTTTGGGGATAAAAGCAGAATAAGCAATTTGCCAAAACCAAAAGAGTAGGGGAGCAGACCGCCCGGGTAAAAAGCGAAGCTTTTGACTGGGGCAGACTGTCTGCCCGGGTGGGCGGTCTACCTAAAAAAGACTGTTTTGACGAATATGGGAAAGTTGAGTAAATAGAAAAACAAAAGATTAGGAGGAAATGATGAACGTAGATGGCGTAAATAACGGGATTGTGCTCGATCATATCAAAGCGGGATTAAGTATGCGGATTTATAAACTCTTGGGACTGGATAAGCTGACCTGCACAGTGGCGGTCATTCAGCATGTCAGCAGCACCAAATACGGAAAGAAGGATATTATTAAGATTGATGAGGATATTCCCTTGGATTTTGATATCCTCGGTTATATCGACAGCAATATTACTGTTAACCGGATTAAAAACGGGCAGCTTGAGAGCAAGGTGCATTTGTCCTTGCCGGCGCAGCTGAAAAATGTGATTTCCTGTAAAAACCCGCGCTGCATTACTTCGGTTGAGCAGGAGATTGTCCAGACCTTTTGGCTGGCCGATCGGGAGAAAAAAGTTTATCGCTGCGCTTATTGTGACGCCGAGTATACCGGACGGTAAGGCGGTGCGGTAGGAAAAGGGATTTAGTTCGATTGAACTTCAAGCGGCTCAAAGCTGTTTGTCTGCAAGCCGATTCCCGCCGGAGAAAAAAACAGCGCCGCCGGCATCAAAGAGAAAAAGACTTTGATGCCGGCGGCGACTTTTCGCTTGGCTTCATCTGGCGGCAGTTTCACTTCCAAAGGCGGCCTGTTACCAATACTCAATCGGCGGGCAAAATGATAGGAGGTCGCGTTTTTATAATTTAATTTAAGCTGACTACCGTAATTTCTTTGGGTACATGGTTGATGACTTCGCAGCCGGTTTCGGTTACAATAATCAAATCTTCAATCCGCACACCGAATTGACCGGCTAGGTAAATACCGGGCTCGATCGAAAAGACCATGCCGGGCTGAACCGGCCAATCATAAGCGGCGGAAACATCACCGTATTCATGCGTATCCATGCCGATAAAATGGCCGAGCCGGTGAGTAAACTCCCGGTCATGTCCGCCGGCGCGGATAACCGAGCGCGCTGCTTCGTCAATATCGCACAGCCGCATACCCGGCCGGATATAATTTTCAGCCGCGGCGTTAGCCTGCCGCACCAGTTCATAGACCCGCCTTTCGTCAGCGGTTGGTTCTTGGGTAAAGAAAGTTCGGGTCATATCCGAACAGTATTCATCTTTTTTGCAGCCGATATCCAGCAGCACCATATCGCCGGCTTTCAGGCGGCGATTACTGTTTTCGTGGTGCGGGTCGGCGGCATTTTCATGGAAAGCCACAATCGGCGGAAAACTGATGTCGTCCGCACCTAAGTCCTTGTAGGTTTGCAGGATAATCTGCTCCAATTCCTTTTCGGTCATGCCGATGCGCAGCGAGTTTTTGGCGATTTCGATGGTTTTATCGTTCAGCTCCGAGGCGATCCGCAGCTTTTGCAGTTCATCGGCTGTTTTTACCGCCCGAACCAGGTCAACGCAGGGCGAGCCGTTGACATAAGCGGAAGCGGCTTTTCGTTCCATCAGACCGATTAAAAATCCGGCAAACAAATGCTTATCAATTCCCAGCGGCTTTTGCCGGTCGGTTTCCGCAGCAACTAAGGATAAGTAATCATCGGCATCGGCAAAGCCGACAACAGCAATCCCCTGCGGCGTAACTGGAAACAGGCGGTGGATAAAAAAGACAGGCGCTTTTTCACTGCGCAGCAAAAGCCCCATAAAGCGTTCGCCCGGTTCAATCCGAACACCGGTTAAATAAAAGACCGAGGACGGTTCGCTGATTAACAGCTGAGTCAGCCCTTGCTCCTGCATTTTGGTTAATACATGATTCATTCGTTGTTTATACATATTATGCTCCTTATACATCAATCAATTCATGTTCGGTTAAAGATTTTTCACCGGCTTCAACTTGTCTGATAGACTCTTTTAATCTTGCCATATTTGTTTCGGAATAAAAAGGGTCGGCAGAGATTTCAAACGGTATTCTTCTTTCCCTTACTGCTTTTTTTGCAAATATACAAAATGCAGTGGTCATGTTCATTCCGATTTCGGTACAAAATGCGTCAAACTGCTTCTTTAGTTCCTCATCCATGCGGATATTTATGCTGGTCTGTGCCATAATATCAACTCCTTTCCAACAAGATTATAAACAAATTTAAATACATTGTCAACAAATTTGTTTGCAATTTTATTTGGACAGTTGTTGACATTTCGACGAATTACGAGTAGCTATATCAACTGTTGCGTTGACTTTCTCCTCCAAAAACATTATAATAATACTCGACTTTCCTGTGTTCTGCAAAACTAAAACAGTCTTTTTTAGGCAGAATGCCCGCCCGGGCAGAAAGCAAAGCTTTCGATCAGGGGGAAGGGGGAAGTTGAGAATAATACAAGTGCCAAACACATGAAAACCCGAGCAGCTTGCAAACGGCGTATCATCTTTGAGCACTGCAGATTGCAACAAAGCGGAAAAATTAATACCGGAAAAGAGGGATCAAATGAAAAAAGCAGGAAGAAAAACATATATTTTGGCCTTGGCAGCTTGTCTTTTGCTGACAGCCTGCCAGCTGGGGGATTCCGAGAAAAAAGCGGAAAGCAATGTAACGGCGGAAAGCAATCAGCCGGAGGAAAAGCAAGTGACCGAGCCGAACCCGAATACCGAAGCGGGATCGGAAAAAAACGGGCAGCCAAATGGGCAGGGAAAAGAAGAACAACCGGAACCTGCACCGAAAGAAGGACAGAACGAGCCGCCGGCAGCACTCAGCCGCCAGTCCAAGGAAATGCTGGAATATACCAAAGCGGCTTGGCCGGAGGAATTGGAAGAAGCCTTGAAAGAGGTTGACTTTTCGGCATTTCATTTTGATGTCAATGAGCCCAAGCAGATTGAAGACGTGAACAGCTTGTTTGTGCTGGCCAATAAAGCAAATTATTTCCCGGAAGATTTTGAACCGATTGAGCTGATTGACCCGCAGTCTAAGCATGCCGGCAACCAAACCCGCAGAAAGCTCCGGAAAGTGGCGGCGGATGCGATTGACGAATTGATTGCGGCCGCTAAAAACGAGGGTCTGGATATTCAAACCGTTTCCGGCTACCGGACGATTGCTTATCAGAAAATCTTATATAAGAGCAATGTCGAGCGGCAGGGACTGGAACTGGCCAATCGTTACAGCTCCAAGCCCGGACACAGCGAGCATCACACCGGATTGTGCATGGACGTCAGTTCGGCCAGCGTCGGCTTTGATTTGGTGGAGAAATACGGACAGACCAAAGAGGGCAAATGGCTGGCGGAAAACTCGCATCTCTACGGTTTTGTCATTCGTTACCCCGAGGGTAAGGACAATATTACCGGCTATAGTTATGAGCCGTGGCATATCCGCTATTTGGGCGTGCCGCTGGCAACATATCTGTATCAGACCGGGCTTTGTTATGAGGAGTTTTTGGCCTTGCAGCAAGGCAAGCAGCCGGAAGAGATTGTGATAAAATAAACTTTTGGCGGGCAGTCATTTGATGTATCCGCAGAAAACCAAGCGAAAAGATAGAACTTTTGCATGGCAAAGATGGAAAGCTTTGGTTTCGGCGCGACGCGGGGAGATTGAGAATAACAAGCGGAGAGAAGTAAGGCAGCAAAAGCAAGAAAGCAGTTGACCGGGAAAGGAAGCAATATGGACTTATTCGATTATATGAAAGCGGCAGCCCTGGAAAAAGAAGCGCCCTTGGCTGTCCGGATGCGGCCGAAAACTCTTGAGGATGTGGTCGGGCAGGAGCATATTTTGGCTAAGGATAAGCTGCTTTACAGGGCGATTAAAGCCGACCGGATCCGCTCGATTATTTTTTACGGGCCGCCGGGAACAGGCAAGACAACTCTTGCCATGGTAATTGCCGGGACGACTCGTTCCGGTTTTTTGCAGATGAATGCGACGGTTGCCGGGAAAAAGGATATTATGGAAGTCGTTGATCAGGCCAAGCATGAGCTGTCCTTTTCCGGTCGGCGAACGATTTTGTTTATTGATGAAATTCATCGCTTTAACAAAGCGCAGCAGGATGCGCTTTTACCCTATGTTGAGGACGGAACGGTTATTTTAATTGGTGCGACTACGGAAAACCCTTATTTTGAAGTGAATAAAGCATTGGTTTCCCGGTCGCAGATTTTTTTGCTGGAAAAGCTGAAAGCACCGGATATTGAAAAACTCCTGTGCCGGGCGGTGTCAGAGGATGCAAGGCTGGCGGAGCAGAAGGTGATGCTGACGGACGAAGCGGCCAGGTTTTTGGCGGAAATGGCGGACGGCGATGCCCGAACGGCTTTAAATGCACTGGAACTGGGAGCAATGACGACGGCGGCCGATGACCACGGTCGGATTATAATTGATTTGGCGGTGGCCGAGGAATGCATTCAAAGACGGGCAATTCGCTATGACAAGGACGGCGACGAGCATTATGATATTATTTCGGCCTTTATTAAGTCGATGCGCGGTTCAGATGCCGACGCGGCGGTTTATTATTTGGCCAGAATGCTCTATGCCGGAGAAGATCCGAAGTTTATTGTCCGGCGGGTGATTATCTGTGCGGCCGAGGATGTGGGCAATGCCGACCCCAGAGCGCTGGAGGTGGCAGTGGCTGCCGCTCGGGCGGTCGAGTTTGTCGGTATGCCGGAAGCAAGGATCATTTTGAGCCAAGCCGTTTGCTATGTGGCGGCCGCACCCAAAAGCAACGCCGCTTATTTGGCGGTGGATCAGGCTTTACAGGATGTGAAAAATGTAACGATATCGTCAATTCCCATTTATTTGAAGGATGCGCATTACGCCGGTGCTAAGGATTTGGGGCATAGCGGCTACCTTTATGCGCATGACTATCCGCATCACTATGTCCGGCAGCAGTATTTGCCGGATGAGCTGGCCGGCCGCCGGTATTATCAGCCGACGCAGCAGGGCTACGAAAGAAAAATCAGCGAATGGCTGGAATATTTAAAAAAAGAGGAACAGCAGAACTGAGGCCTGATGGCGGTGCGGACTGATTTCGTGTCCGGGCGGATTGTGAATATTGCCGGAACGGGAACTTATTTGCCGGTTTCGTCCTTTTCGGACATTTCTTCCAGCAGCCTGCGCCGCTCGACTTCTTTTTTGTGAAAGCGCAGGATAAAATAAAGAAACACGCCCAGGACAAAGCTAAGGGCCAGTGTTAAAATGGTGAAAAGCGGCGGTGCGCCGCTGACTGCCAAAAACAGAACGGAAACGTTCAGTAAAATAAAAATGACGGTGAGAATGAAATATAAAATTTGCTTTTTATTCATAAATTCTCCTTATAATCAATGAGAGCAGTGTTTTGTCCAAATGGGCTTCCTTAAAAGTGGTTACCACTTCGGCAGATTTACGGGTTATGAGCGGTTATGCGAATGGGAAATATTTTTTGCGGAACATGGGAAAGTTTATTATTATTTTAATGGATACGATGAAAAAAAGCAAGGGATAGGAGCAGATATCGAATGCAAGAACAAAAACAGTGGCAAAAGCCGGAAAAAGTGGTATTGTTTGCCGTAACGGAAAAGGGAGAAGTCAAAAAGGCCGAGGATTCGCTGATTGAACTGGCGGAACTGACGCAGACGGCCGGCGGCGAGGTGGTTGGTCAAATGATTCAGCCGCTGGAGGCGGTTAATAAGAGGACTTATCTGGGCAAAGGCAAGGTGGAAGAATTAAAGGCGCTGGTTGAGGCAGTCGGCGCGCAGGCGGTGATTGCTGATGATGAACTGGCGCCCAGTCAAATTCGCAATCTGGAGGAGGCGCTGGGCGTTAAGGTGCTGGACCGGGCGCTGTTGATTTTGGATATTTTTGCCCAGCGGGCAGCGACCAGAGAGGGAATTTTACAGGTGGAAGCGGCGCAGCTAGCGGACAGCCTGACCCGGCTGATTGGTGAAGGTCATGCACTTTCCCGGCAGGGCGGCGGCATCGGCACACGCGGGGCCGGCGAGAAGAAGCTGGAAACCGACCGGCGGCACATCCGCCTGCGGCTGGGGATTTTGCGCAAAGAATTAAAAGAGCTGGAAGCCCAGCGGGAGATGAACCGCGAGGTACGCCGCAAGCAGGGGTATCCTTTGATTGCGATTGTCGGTTATACCAATGCCGGCAAATCCTCGCTCTTAAACAAACTGACGGAGGCGGACGTGCTGGCGGAGGATAAATTATTTGCGACCTTAGACACCACTACCCGGGCGCTGGCCTTAAGCAGCAAGCAAACGGTGATGTTGACCGATACGGTTGGATTTATTCGCAAACTGCCGCATCATTTGGTGGAAGCGTTTCGTTCCACTTTGGAAGAAGCGGCGGTGGCCGACCTGATTCTGCATGTGGTTGACGGGGCCAATCCCTTTGAGGAAAAGCACCGGCAGGTAGTGTATGAAACGCTGGCGCAAATCGGAGCCGATCAGATTCCGGTGATTACTGTTTTTAATAAAAAAGACATTTGGCCGGAGGAGATTGTACTTAGGGACGAGAGGGCGGAAATGACAGCTTCGGTATCTGTCCGGACCGGCGACGGACTGGAGGAACTGCTGGCTGAAATCGAGGAAATGATCCGGCGCCTGAAGCCTTATATCCGCACGACCATCCCGTATGCGGACGGACAAAAGGTTGACTTTATCCGGCGTTACGGGCAGGTGGTCAAAGAGGAATACACCGAAAACGGAACTTATTTGGAAGCGTATTTGGAAGAAGCCTATATTCGCAAACTGGGCTTAAAGGAGGAAAAGTATGAGCAAAGCGGATCGGATTTTTAAACAAATGTGCCGGGATATTATAGATCACGGCTATTCTTCGGAAGGCGAAAAAGTCCGGCCGCATTGGGCGGACGGTACGCCGGCACATACCGTCAAGTGTTTTGCTGTGGTCAACCGCTATGATTTAGCGGAGGAGTTTCCGATTTTGACTTTGCGGCCGACCGCCTTTAAAAGTGCAATTGATGAGATTTTGTGGATTTGGCAGAAAAAATCAAATAATATTCATGACTTAAACAGTCGGATTTGGGACAGTTGGGCGGATGAAAGCGGCAGCATCGGCAAGGCTTATGGTTATCAGCTGGGAATAAAGCATCGTTACAGGGAAGGTATGTTTGATCAGGTTGACCGGGTGCTGTTTGACTTAAAAAACAATCCCTATTCCCGGAGGATTATGACCAATCTGTATGTTCATCAGGATTTGGCGGAAATGAATCTGTACCCTTGCGCCTACGGTATGACCTTTAATGTGACCGGCCGCAAGCTGAATGCGATTTTAAACCAGCGTTCCAATGACGTCTTAGTTGCCAATAACTGGAATGTGGTGCAGTATGCGGTTCTTTTGCATATGCTGGCGCAGGTGTCGGATTTGGAAGCGGGCGAGCTGGTTCATGTTATCGCCGATGCCCATATTTATGACCGGCATATTCCGCTGGTTGAGGAAATGTTACTGCGACCGAGTTTTCCGGCGCCGGTCTTTAAGATGAACCCGGCGGTTAAAAACTTTTATGATTTTCGGGTCGAGGATTTTGAACTGGAAAATTATCAGAAAAACGAGCAAATTAAAGGAATTCCGGTGGCGGTATAGCGGCAGTAAGCCGGGAGAAGCCGTTTCGGTAATATACGGGAATGAAAGTTTGACCAGAAGCACCGGCCGGGATGACAGGCAGGGAGGAAACAATGGGACTGTTCGGAAAAAAGCAGGAGAAAAAGTCTTATGATCAGGCCAATCAGAAGCCGGTGATTAAATGCAGTATCTGTACGGGTGAGCAGGTAGCAGGATTTCAAAATATTCATACCGGCAGTTTTGAAGATGTGCGGCTGATCCGTGGCCGGGAGGACTTGGAAGACTTTAAAAACCAGTACGGGATTACAGGAGACATAGACAAGATATATTGAGTTAATAACCAAACGCCGACGGTCACGGAGGGAGCAATGAACTTTATCGTAGCAGCTGATTTGGATTACGGTATCGCTAAAAACGGTGATTTACTGGCCAGACTGCCGAAGGATTTACAATTTTTTAAAGAAAAGACACTGGGCAATGTGGTCATTATGGGGCGCAAGACGCTGGAAAGCCTGCCAGGGAAAAAGCCTTTGCCGGGGCGGACAACGCTGATACTTAGCCGCTCGCCGGAGTATACTTGTGAAAATGCAGTCGTGCTTCATTCGGCTGGGGAAGTGCTGACCTGGCTAAAGGAGCGGCAAATCCCGGAGGAACAGGTTTTTGTCTCCGGCGGCGCCGAGATTTACCGGCTGTTTATGGAGTATTGCCAAGTCGGTTATTTGACGAAAATTTATCATCGATTTGGTGCCGACCGGCATATTGAAAATATGGAGCAGGATGCCCACTGGCAGGAAACCTACCGCAGCCCGCGGCAGGAAGAAAACGGCTATGCCTATGAATGGATTACCTATCGGCGCAAGGAATAAGGAAAAAGGAGCGTAAACATGTATCAGGTCTATCGAACTCATGGCGAGGGCGCCAGCCGCAGCTTAAAACAATTAAATACTTTGGAAAAAAATGTTTGGGTCAATGTTGTTGCCCCGACACGGGAGGAAATTGCGGAACTGGAAGAAAAGCTGATGATTCCCGATGACTATCTGCGGGCGGCGCTGGATGAGGAAGAAAGTGTGCGGCTGGATGCGGAGAACGGGACGGCACTTTTGGTGATTGATATTCCCTATGAAAACTTTGACCGGAATGAAAAATACCGGGGCACCCACTCAACGCTGCCGATGGGTATTATTATCAGCCCGGATCATATTGTCACGGTTTGCCTGCGGGAAAATCTAATCGTGCAGGATTTTATTTCCGGGCGGATTAAGGATTTTACTACCAATAAAAGAACCCGTTTTTTGTATCAAATCCTTTATCGGACATCGGCTCTGTATTTGCGCTATCTCCGCCAGATTGACCGGATTACTACGCAGGTCGAGAAAGAGCTGCACCGGAGCTATCGCAACAGCGAGCTGGTTCAACTGCTGGGTATCAGCAAATCGCTAGTGTATTTTTCCACTTCTTTAAAAAGCAATGAGTTGGTGCTGGAAAAGCTGCTCCGGCAAAAGCCGCTGAAAACCTATCCTGAGGATGAAGAACTGCTGGAGGACGTAATTATTGAAAACCGGCAGGCGATGGAAATGGCCAATCTCTACAACAATATTTTAGAGGGAACGATTGGCGCCTTTTCTTCGGTTATTTCCAATAACTTAAATATCGTCATGAAATGGCTGGCGGCGATTACCATTGTTTTTTCGGTGCCGACGATTATGTCGGGGCTGTGGGGGATGAATGTGCCGGTGCCGTTTCAGGAAAATGCTGTCGGTTTTTGGATAGTCGGGGCGGTTACTGTCGGCGTGACCGGCGCGGTGGCGTGGTATTTATATAGGAAGGATATGTTTTAAAAGCGGTTTGATTGATGAGAAGAATCTCCAAAGGATCGAGCAGACTTTCCCGATCTTCAGAAAGCGGCGGCCGGCCATGTCATGCCGGCGATGCGGAAATGAAAGGAATTGCAAGATGGTATTTAAGCATGGAGTTTTTTTATCAGGAGTGTATTTAATAAGGAAGAAAGTATGAAAAAGAAATATGTTATGATTGCTCTTGCCTTTATTTTAGCGGTGGGAGCACTCATTTTTGGAAGATATCATTATAGAATTATTTTATCTTATCTCATTCCGGATACAAAACTGGAAGCGGATGAAATTAAATTGCCGGTTTTAATTTACCATCACTTTTCGGAAGAGAAGAAAAATGACAGCCCGTTGGTAGTCGGGAGAGAGAACTTTAAAAGGCAAATGAAATGTTTGAAGGACAATGGCTATCATACCATTTCCTTTCGGGAATTGGTGGATTTTGTAGAAAAGGGAGCGGCTCTGCCGGAAAAACCGGTCCTGATTACAATAGACGACGGCTATGAAAGCAATTACACCATTGCTTATGAAGTGCTGAAAGAATATGACCTCAAGGCGACCATATTTATGATTGGGCATGCGCTGGGGGCAAAGAGTTATAAGAATACCGGTGCGATAGTGCCGCCCTATATTACTTTGGAGCAGGCAAAGGAAATGATTGCTTCCGGACTGATTTCAATTCAAAGTCATAGTATGGATATGCACCAGGTTGCGGCATATGAAGAATATCTGAACAATCAGAAAATCAGAACATCTGCCGTAATGAAAGACTTCGACACGGAAACCGAATATATTCAGCATTTTCATCAAGATACCCAGCAGTCGAGAAAGCAGATTACGGAAGACTTCGGCGAGGAATGGCTGGCTTATTCCTATCCGCTGGGACAGCATGATGATTTGACGGAGCGGCTGTTGACGGAAGATGGCATCAAAGTAACCTTAATCGTAGAGCGGGGTATGAATATCATTAAAAAAGGCTCGCCTGAAAGCCTGCGCAAATTAAAACGCTTTTCCATCAGTGACAAAACAAGTAATTGGGAATTGGAGCGGATTTTGCAATATCCGGCAAGCAGAAAGAAGTAACAATACACTGGTTCAGCCTTCAAAACATGGCAGAAAAGGGAGACTTTAGCGGCAAAAGAAGTATAAATATCTATTTACTTATCGGCCATACCCTTGATTCATTAGGGTTTCAATGAATTATGAGAACTGATTACAACTTTTTGAAAAAACTTTGAAAAAGGTGTTGACAGACCATGATATCTTTGCTATAATAACTTTCGTTGCTCCGCAAGGAAGCAATGAAGCGGCAAACGCCGCAGGGCTTTTGAAAAGCCTAAAACTTAACAATTTCAAAAGAAGAAAAACCAAGTAATACCAAGTTAATTCAAACGCCGAGCGCAAGCGAGGCGATGAGTAACAGTCAAGCCAGCAGCTTTTTAATAAAGAAGCAGGCAGATAAGAGCGAAGGAGAAAATTATTTTTAAGAGTTTGATCCTGGCTCAGGATGAACGCTGGCGGCATGCCTAACACATGCAAGTTGAACGAGAAGTTCTGGAACAAGTCTTCGGACAAGGGAAGGAACAGAAAGTAGCGAACGGGTGAGTAACGCGTGGGCAACCAACCTTACACAGGGGGATAACACAGAGAAATTTGTGCTAATACCGCATAAGCGCACAGTACCGCATGGTACGGTGTGAAAAACTCCGGTGGTGTAAGACGGGCCCGCGTCTGATTAGCTAGTTGGTGAGGTAAAGGCTCACCAAGGCGACGATCAGTAGCCGACCTGAGAGGGTGATCGGCCACATTGGGACTGAGACACGGCCCAAACTCCTACGGGAGGCAGCAGTGGGGGATATTGCACAATGGAGGGAACTCTGATGCAGCAATGCCGCGTGAAGGAAGAAGGTTTTCGGATTGTAAACTTCTATCAGCAGGGAAGAAAATGACGGTACCTGACTAAGAAGCCCCGGCTAACTATGTGCCAGCAGCCGCGGTAATACATAGGGGGCAAGCGTTATCCGGAATGACTGGGTGTAAAGGGTGCGTAGGCGGTAAGGTAAGTCTGATGTGAAAGACTGGGGCTCAACTCCAGGGGTGCATTGGAAACTATGTTACTAGAGTACAGGAGAGGAAAGCGGAATTCCTAGTGTAGCGGTGAAATGCGTAGATATTAGGAGGAACACCGGTGGCGAAGGCGGCTTTCTGGACTGAAACTGACGCTGAGGCACGAAAGCGTGGGGAGCAAACAGGATTAGATACCCTGGTAGTCCACGCTGTAAACGATGAGTGCTAGGTGCTGGCCTATAGAGGGTCGGTGCCGAAGTTAACGCAATAAGCACTCCACCTGGGGAGTACGGCCGCAAGGCTGAAACTCAAAGGAATTGACGGGGGCCCGCACAAGCGGTGGAGCATGTGGTTTAATTCGAAGCAACGCGAAGAACCTTACCAGATCTTGACATCTTCCTGAAGTATTCTATAAAATGGATATGTCCTTCGGGACAGGAATGACAGGTGGTGCATGGTTGTCGTCAGCTCGTGTCGTGAGATGTTAGGTTAAGTCCTGTAACGAGCGCAACCCTTATGTTTAGTAGCCAGCGGGTTAGGCCGGGCACTCTGAACAGACTGCCGTGGAGAACACGGAGGAAGGCGGGGATGACGTCAAATCATCATGCCCCTTATGATCTGGGCTACACACGTGCTACAATGGCGGATACAAAGGGAAGCGAAGGGGAGACCTGGAGCGAATCCGAGAAAGTCCGTCCCAGTTCGGATTGTAGTCTGCAACTCGACTACATGAAGTTGGAATCGCTAGTAATCGCAGATCAGCATGCTGCGGTGAATACGTTCCCGGGCCTTGTACACACCGCCCGTCACACCATGGGAGTTGGGAGTGCCCAAAAGCAGTGGTCCAACCGCAAGGAGGAAGCTGTCTAAGGCAAGACCGATGACTGGGGTGAAGTCGTAACAAGGTAGCCGTATCGGAAGGTGCGGCTGGATCACCTCCTTTCTAAGGAAGAGTAGGGGGAGTGAGGGTACTCATGAACCTGAAAGAATAGGCGAAGCGATGGCCTTGGGGAACCAAAATAGTCGCAAAGACCGAAGCAATTATCGAGGGTGTTGCTTGGTTTCTTCTTGAAGTTGGAAGTTTTAAGCGTGAACGCGCGGACAGAGAAATCTGTAAACTTAACAATTAAATAAGAAAAATAAACTGATGATTAGACAAGAGAGAAAAACATGAAAATGTTTTTGTTATCCTGGAAACGGAGAAGAAGAACTTTGAAGTTTCCAATCTAAGAAAATGTCAGGGTAAAAAACTTTAATTTATTGCATGCAAGGGAAATGAAAGCGACTGCGAAGCAGACATTTGCATTTACCGATGCAATACTGACAAAATCAATGAACACGAAGCGTGGCAGCTGCGATAGCAGCTGGATTTTGGAAGGCAATAAAGAAAAGCAACTTCAAATTTTACTAAATTAAACTTGAAAGAACAACATATACAATGTTGATTCTCAGGAAAGTCAAGCTACAACGTTTTACTTAATCAGTGAAACGAAAGGACAAAGTTCAAGGAAGTAAGAGCATAGGGGGAATGCCTTGGCACTAGGAGCCGAAGAAGGTCGTGATAAGCTGCGAAAAGCTGTGGGGAGGAGCAAATATCCCGAGATCCACGGATTACCGAATGGGGAAACCCGGCATGTGGAAGACATGTCATGCTGACGTAAATCAAATAGCGTCAGTAAGGGAACCCGGGGAACTGAAACATCTAAGTACCCGGAGGAAGAGAAAGAAACATCGATTTCCTGAGTAGTGGCGAGCGAAAGGGAAAGAGGCCAAACCATGGGGCGAAAGCCTGATGGGGTTCGGACTGCAGGAAGCGAAAGATAGCTACCCGAAAGGTTTTGGGAAAGCCTACCAAAGAAAGTGAAAGTCTTGTAGGGGAAAGCGAAAGATAGCCGGCAGGATCCAGAGTAGCGTAAGACACGAGAAACCTTGCGTGAACGAGCGGGGACCACCCCGTAAGCCTAAATACTACCTAGTGACCGATAGAGAAGCAGTACTGTGAAGGAAAGGTGAAAAGAACCCCGGGAGGGGAGTGAAAAAGAACCTGAAACCCTATGTTTACAAGCAGACGAAGCGCGAGCGACGTCGTACTTTTTGTAGAACGGTCCGGCGAGTTACGTGTATCAGGCGAGGTTAAGTGCGAAAGGCACGGAGCCGAAGGGAAACCAAGTCTTAATAGGGCGAAAGAGTCTGATGCAGTAGACCCGAAACCGGGTGACCTATCCATGAGCAGGTTGAAGTTTCCGTAACAGGGAATGGAGGACCGGACCCACGTCTGTTGAAAAAGGCGGGGATGACTTGTGGATAGCGGAGAAATTTCAATCGAACCCGGAGATAGCTGGTTCTCCTCGAAATAGCTTTAGGGCTAGCCTTGTATTACTTCCATGGAGGTAGAGCACTGACTTCTGGAGGGGGCCTCACCGCTTACCAAAAGATATCAAACTACGAATGCCATAGGAAGGATGTACAGGAGTCAGACAGTCGGAGATAAGTTCGATTGTCGAAAGGGAAAGAGCCCAGACCACCAGCTAAGGTCCCAAAGTACATGTTAAGTGGAAAAGGATGTGAGATTTCAAAGACAACTAGGATGTTGGCTTAGAAGCAGCCATACATTCAAAGAGTGCGTAATAGCTCACTAGTCGAGAGATTTTGCGCCGAAAATGTCCGGGGCTAAAACATGACACCGAAGCTGTGGGATGTAGAAATACATCGGTAGAGGAGCATTGTGCAGATGAAGAAGCGGGATCGGAAGGCACCGTGGAGGATGCACAAGAGAGAATGCCGGAATGAGTAGCGAGATGGAAGTGAGAATCTTTCAGGCCGAATATCCAAGGTTTCCAGAGTAAAGCTGATCTGCTCTGGGTAAGTCGGGGCCTAAGGCGAGGGCGAAAGCCGTAGTCGATGGAGAACTGGTGATAATTCCAGTACCTTGTAGGAACAGAACTGTGGGGACGCAGGAAGATAAGAAGAGCCGGGAAAGGAAAGACCGGTATAAGCGCAAAGGCGGAGCGGGGGAGATACCGCGAGAAAGCTGAAGCGTGATAAGGAGCGAAGGGAAGTAGCGAAGCTTCTGAATCTAAACTGCCAAGAAAAGCCACTATAGATTGTTACAAGCCCGTACCGCAAACCGACACAGGTGGATGAGGAGAGAATCCTAAGGCCGACGGGAGAAGCGTTGTTAAGGAACTCGGCAAAATGACCCCGTAACTTCGGGAAAAGGGGTGCCGGAGAGAAACCGGCCACAGAAAAAAGGCCCAAGCGACTGTTTAGCAAAAACACAGGTCTCTGCGAAACCGAAAGGTGAAGTATAGGGGCTGACGCCTGCCCGGTGCTGGAAGGTTAAGGGGAATGGTTAGACGCGAGTCGAAGCTAGGAACTTAAGCCCCAGTAAACGGCGGCCGTAACTATAACGGTCCTAAGGTAGCGAAATTCCTTGTCGGGTAAGTTCCGACCCGCACGAAAGGCGTAACGATTTGGGCACTGTCTCAACAACGCGCCCGGTGAAGTTGAAGTACTGGTAAAGATGCCAGTTACCCGCGACAGGACGGAAAGACCCCATGGAGCTTTACTCTAGCTTGATATTGGGACTTGATACTGCATGTACAGGATAGGAGGGAGACTGAGAAACTAGCCCGTCAGGGTTGGTGGAGTCGCTGTTGGGATACCTCCCTTGTAGTATTAGGTTTCTAACCTCGTGCCGTAAACCGGTACAGGGACAGTGTCAGGTGGGGAGTTTGACTGGGGCGGTCGCCTCCGAAAGGGTATCGGAGGCGCTCAAAGGTCATCTCAGAATGGTTAGGAATCATTCGCAGAGTGTAAAGGCAGAAGATGGCTTGACTGTGACACCAACAAGTGGAGCAGGTACGAAAGTAGGACTTAGTGATCCGGTGGTAAGAAAGTGGGATTGCCATCGCTCAACGGATAAAAGCTACCCTGGGGATAACAGGCTAATCACTCCCAAGAGTTCACATCGACGGAGTGGTTTGGCACCTCGATGTCGGCTCATCGCATCCTGGGGCTGAATTCGGTCCCAAGGGTTGGGCTGTTCGCCCATTAAAGCGGTACGCGAGCTGGGTTCAGAACGTCGTGAGACAGTTCGGTCCCTATCCGTCGTGGGCGCAGGATATTTGAGAGGAGCTGTCCTTAGTACGAGAGGACCGGGATGGACTGACCTCTGGTGAATCTGTTGTTTTACCAAGAGCATAGCAGAGTAGCCAAGTTGGGAAGGGATAAACGCTGAAGGCATCTAAGCGTGAAGCCCCCCTCAAGATAAGATATCCCATTCGAAAGAAGTAAGACCCCTGGAAGACGACCAGGTTGATAGGCTCTGGGTGTAAGTGCAGTAATGCACTCAGCTGAGGAGTACTAATCGGTCGAGGCCTTGAACTAAGAAAGTCCGAGCGGACTTTCCTGGGAATCAAGATTGTATATGAATGCAAAGCGCCTGACATTTGAAGTCTGAGCATCAGTTTTTCTTATTTGATAATAACAAGTGTCAAGAGATAAAAGCATGAGTAAGAAGTCGTTTTGGTAAAAACGAGCGAATTACGAGTGATTTTGTCAGGATTGCAGGAGCAATCCGGTATTATCGTTTTAAACACATTGAACGTTTTAGGGGTATAGTTCAGTTGGTAGAACGTCGGTCTCCAAAACCGGATGTCGTGGGTTCGAGTCCTACTACCCCTGTTAGTGACTTTTTGGCCCAATGGTTCAGTCGGTTAGAACGCCGCCCTGTCACGGCGGAGGTCAGGGGTTCGAGTCCCCTTTGGGTCGTATGGGCGCTTAGCTCAGCTGGGAGAGCACCTGCCTTACAAGCAGGGGGTCACAGGTTCGAGCCCTGTAGCGCCCATTCAAAATATTCGTTGTCTTGCGGCGCGGGTATTTTTTAGAAAAAAGGTTTGGAATCAAGCTTAAATATCGGTTTGTCTGAACCGGAATCAATTTAATACGGCGATGTAGCTCAGCTGGCTAGAGCATGCGGTTCATACCCGCAGTGTCGGAGGTTCAAGTCCTCTCATCGCTACGAAAAAAGCTTATCGGGATTAAAACTGGTAAGCTTTTTTGTGATGGCGAAAAAATTGGATAAGGATAATAGAGTCAATAAATTAGTATTTTTGTTTGTTTAACGCCGGGGTGTTAAATTTAAAATAGAGTAGACAGCCAATATTTATTGAAAGAGAATCATTTTTATTAAAACAATTCATATATTTTTAGATTATGTTTGCTTTATTTTGTTTAGAAAAATAGCCAAAAATAAAAAAATATTTATTTTCGATTATGAAACGAAATAATAACACTTTTATTTAAAAATAAGAAAATAAAAAAAAATAGAAGAATATATAGTTATATTGCGAATAGATTATTTATAAAAACAGTAATAAAATAAAATTGAAAACAAGAATTGCTGATTAGGAAGTGAGGAGCAGATATGAAAAAGAAAAATTTATTTGCTTTAGGGGTTGCGGTTGTTGTTCTGACGGCCTGTCAGTCAGCGGGGTCAAAGCAAGAGAATACCCGCTGGTTTGCTGAGGGGCAGGCGGAACTGAAAATTTTGGCGGGCAGTTATCAAGATTTATTGAGAGAAACGCAGGTATTGGCTGAGGTTTTGGTTTTAGATGAAAAAGAAGATACGCCGGTTGCCGTGTCAGATGGGACTACCAGTTATGGCGTGACCAAAACAATGGTTAAGGTAATGAAAATTCTGAAAAATGAAAAGGAAGTGGCAGTAGGTGATAAAATTTATGTGTGGGAAGATTATTTTTTAACAAAAAATAAGCAGGGACAGGAATATTATATTACAACCGAGGGTTATCGGCCGATGACAGTGGGGGAAAAATATTATTTATTCCTAAAAGAAAATGGTGAGGGCATTTATGAAAGCGCATTTTCGATTACCGGCTGTTATCAGGGAAAATATGCGGTTAAAGATTTGAAAAAAGAAGATTTTACAGAAATTGAGTTTGGCGAGGGCGGCCGCGAAGCCTATGTTGAATTGCTGAAGGATGTGAAAGGGAACTTGGAATTTTAAGAAGCGGTAATGCGGTGAGAACGACGCTTACATTTGATATATTGTCATGCTTAGTTTTTATCAGTATAAAAGAGTTTGCAGAAATTGCAGGCTCTTTTTGCTTTCTTTCAAAAGATAGGCTCATTTGAATTACTTACCATTTACCTAAAATGAAGCAAAGAAACGCTTGACCGATACGTGTGCACATATTAGAATGAAATAAAAAGGATGGGATATGAAAGATAAGAACTGTTAGATTTATTCCTGAAAAATGGCTGGGAATTAAGAAGAATAAAGGGTGGTCATCATCATTTTTATAAAGACGGAAAAAGAGAAACGATTGCCATACATAACAAGGAAATGAATCCTGTTTTAGCACGAAAAATAATTGACAGGAATGGATTAAAATCATCAGAGGAAAGGAGAATGATAATTCTTTTGTTACGCTGGTAAGTGCCAATGTAAACCCGAAGAAAAAAGACCGCTCTGTGAAAAAAACACTTACCCTGCCCCAGTGGCTGAATGAACGGGCTGAGAAGCAGGGAATTAATTTTTCCCAGACCTTACAGGAAGCATTGCTGCATAAAATCATTTAAACAGCCGGATAACGGGGAATGAGCAGCTTGTCTGCATAAGTGCAGCATGATGTGCCTTTCGCAGTTTAAATATTTTTCAGAGACAGTAGTAAAAATAAAAAATTTATGTTATAATGATTCTTGTAAGTATTGCAGAGAAAAAGCCATATTTTAATGATATTTTTGTTAAAACAGACCGGTTCGTCAAAACTGTTTTGGGGTTTTGAGAAAAATGCTTTCCGCATTCGGATATTCGGGTTTCAAAGGAAAACGGTATGCGGGATTTTCCGGTGGCCGAATGGCGGGTTTGGTTTGCTCTGCATTCAGGCAAAGGCTATGGTTTCTATATGGCTGTGAAAGGAATTAGGGAGGATGTATTTATGAAAGAGTATATTAATATTGAAGAAATGAATGAGCTGACTGGAGCCAGACATGCCGATCCTCATCATATTTTAGGTATTCATCCGTGGGAGGGAAAATATTATATTAACGCCTATCAGCCTTTTGCCAAAACAATTTCGGCAGTGGACAAAAAGACCGGACAGACGTTTCCACTGGAAAAAGTAAGAGAGAACGGCTTTTTTACTGTCGAGTTGTCGGAGAAAATCGATTATGAACTGCATTATACCGATTATCAGGATAATGCCTGGGTCAGAGAAGACCCGTACAGCTTTGCGCCGGTGATTAGTGATTTGGATAAATATCTGTTTGCGCAGGGCAATCATTATCAGATTTATGAAAAGCTGGGCGCGCATATTATGGAAGTAAACGGGGTGAAGGGCGTACTGTTCGCCGTTTGGGCGCCCAATGCCGTTCGGGTGTCGGTAGTCGGCAATTTCTGCGGCTGGGACGGCCGGATTTTCCCGATGCGGCGGCTCCCCGAGTGTGGTATTTTTGAGCTCTTTATTCCGCGTTTGGGAGAAAATGAGCATTATAAGTATGAAATTCGGACGCACGAGGGCTATGTTTTTGAAAAATATGACCCCTATGGCGTTTATGCCGAAAAACGGCCGGAAACAGCGTCCATCACCTTTGATATCAATCGCTATCAGTGGCAGGACGAGGAATGGCGCAAGGCCAAGGAAAAGAAAGATGCCTTAAATGCGCCGCTGGCGATTTATGAGCTGCATTTGGGCTCATGGCGGCGAAGTGGCGAAAACGGCTTTTTAAATTACCGGCAGATCGCCGAGGAATTAACCGAATATGTCAAGGACATGAATTATACGCATGTCGAGTTGATGCCGATCACCGAGCATCCGCTGGACGCTTCCTGGGGCTATCAGGTGACGGGCTATTACGCGCCGACGTCGCGGTTTGGCACGCCGGAGGATTTCATGTATTTTGTCGATTATCTGCACCAGCATGGGATTGGCGTCATTTTGGACTGGGTGCCGGCGCATTTCCCGAAAGACGCGCATGGCTTGATCCGCTTTGACGGAACGGCGCTGTATGAGCATGCCGACCGCCGGCAGGGCGAGCATCCGCACTGGGGCACTTTGATATATAACTATGGCCGCAATGAGGTGAAAAACTTCCTGATTGCCAATGCCCTGTACTGGGTCGAGAAATATCATGTTGACGGCCTGCGGGTCGACGCGGTCGCTTCGATGCTGTATTTGGATTACGGCAAGGAAAGCGGCGAGTGGATTCCCAATCCGCACGGCGGCAAGGAAAATCTGGATGCAATCGAGTTTTTTAAGCATTTAAACTCAATTATTTATCAAAGGAACCCGCAGGTTATGATGATCGCCGAGGAATCAACCTCCTGGCACGGTGTGTCCCGGCCGACGGATATGGGCGGTTTGGGCTTCGGCTTTAAATGGAATATGGGCTGGATGAATGATTTCCTGCGCTATATTGAAAAAGAGCCGATTCATCGCAAATACCATCATCACGATTTGACTTTCAGCATGATTTATGCTTATACGGAAAACTTTATTTTGGTGCTGAGCCATGATGAGGTAGTGCATGGCAAGGGTTCCATGATTGGTAAAATGCCGGGCGATTACTGGCAAAAGTTTGCCAATCTCCGCTGTGCTTACGGCTTTATGTACGGTCATCCCGGCAAAAAGCTGCTGTTTATGGGCGGTGAGTTTGGACAGTTTGATGAATGGAGCGAGAATAAGAGTTTGGATTGGAATCTGCTGGAATACGATAAGCACCGGCAGTTGAAGGAGTATGTTCGGGATTTGAACGTATTGTACCGGAAAGAACCGGCGCTGTGGCAAATGGATTATAATTATCTGGGCTTTGAATGGATTAATTGTCAGGACTCGGAAGAAAGCATCGTTTCCTTTGTCCGCAAGGCCGATAATCCGAATGACTGTATCGTGGTGGTTAGTAATTTTACGCCGGTGCCTAAGACTTTGCACCGGATCGGTGTGCCGTATGAAGGCGTATACACCGAAATTTTAAACAGCGATGATGTCAAATACGGCGGCAGCGGTATCTGCAATGAAAAGCCGATTCACAGCGAAATGATTCCGTATGACGGCAAGGAGTACTCGATTGGCCTGAAGGTTTCGCCGCTGGCAACGATTGTGTTTAAGTACAGCCAGTTTTAAAGGCAAAAGCACGGTTCCGTATATCCCGGATTAGTGCGCGGTTTTTGAGGATTGACGCTTTGGCGGTGCAAGAAATGATTTTTGCTTAGGTCGGATCGTTGATAAAAAATAAGTTTTTAGCCGGTGGGGTGTTCCTGCCGGCTTTTTGTAGGGGAAATTTTGAAATTTTTTCAAAAAAAATTCCCTAAAAGGGCTTGACTATAACATAACGGAATAGTTTATACTAAAATTGTCAGGAGGTGATTCGATGTATTTGATTAAAAAGGTCAGTGAAATCAGTGGTGTATCGGTGCGCACTTTACATCATTATGATGAGATTGGATTATTATCCCCCCGCAAACAGAAAAATGGATACAGATATTATTCAGAAGAGGATATGTCAATTTTGCAGACGATATTATTCTATAAATATTTGGGGTTTTCTTTGAAGCGGATAAAAGAATTGCTGAAAACAGGGGATGATGAGCTGCTGCCTCATTTAAGAAAGCAGCTGACCTTAATGCAAACGGAAAAGCAAAGACTTCTAATCCTGATAGCCACTTTAGAAAAAACAATTGAGTCGGAGGAAAGGAGAACTACTATGTCGACCAAAGAAAAGTTTAACGGCTTTACCTATCAGGACAATCAGAGATATAAGCAAGCCGCAATGGATAAGTACGGCAAGGAAGTTGTGGAGAAAGCGCTGGAAAGGCAAAAAGGAAAAGAGCAGGAAATTACAGATGGGTTTAATCAAATTTTCTTTGCTTTTTCGGAAAATATGGGCAACGGATTAAAAGCTGTGGCCAAAGAAAATGTAGAATTAGCCAAGAACTTACAGGAACATCTGTGCAAATATTGTTTTGACTGTTCTAATAAAGTATTTTCCAGCATTGGTTATGGTTACGCCCAAGATCCAGAGTTTAAGAAAAACATAGATCAATTTGGCGCAGGAACGGCGCAGTATGTGTGCGATGCTATTCAGCGGTATGTAAGTGAAAAAAAGTAAAAGACCGAATCGGAAAGCGCTAAAGAGAAAAGATTTCCATTCAGGCAAGGGGCTCATAATTCGTTAAAGTTGACGAATTATGAGCCTTGGTTTAGAATAGTAAAGCAAACAAATAGAGAAAAAAAATAAGGCTGTCTTGCCTATAGAACAAAAAAATATTAATTTTGTCTTGAGTATAAGACAAAAAAATCAATAAATGTCTTGTCTAAAAGACGAAAATGATATATAAAAGTGCAGGGTTATCGATCGGCAAACAGACAGTGATAAACTATAGAATTTTATTCCAGACGCTGAATGCCTGCTGCTTACCAATAGTGAGGAAGCAGAGATGGAGCAGAATGGAATCCCGATTCACGTTGTTCCGATGTGGAAGTGGCTGCTGGCCGGGAAATAAAACTTAAGATTGGTGCGCCAGTGGAAAGGAAACGCACGGAACATGGTTTGCAGTACAGGAATGTAAAAAACTGCTGTCGGAAAGGCTATGACTTTCGGCGGCGGGCGGGAAGGATAGGAAAATTGCGGAAAATATAGGGGGTGCGATGACGATGGAAAAAGTTAGGATAGAAAAAAATACGGTTCAAGAAACGCTGATGGTTCCGCTATATGGAAGAAAAATGTGTTCTGAAAAGTTTCCTGAACTCTATACCGATAGTTTTGCCGAAAAATTATGTGCCAGATTAGATTATGATTTTACAGAATTAGAAAAAAAGAATCATTCATTCTTGTATGAATTCGGTTCGCTTGAAGCGGCAATGAGGCAGCTGGATATTATCTGGGAGATTAAAGAGTATCTGAAAAAGCATCCAAAAGCAACGATTGTAAATCTTGGCTGCGGTTTAGATGAAACGGGAAAGGCTTGCGATAATGGGCTTTGCCATATCGTAAATGTGGATTTTCCCGATGTGATAGCAGTTCGTAAAGCGCTGATTGCTGACCAGGAGAGAGAAAAGAGTATTGCCTGCGACTTGAAAGATTATTCGTGGATGGATCAGATTGATAGCACGGAGGGTGCCATTTTCTTTGCGGCGGGAGTATTTCATTATTTTAAGATGGCGGAAGTAAAGGCATTGGTATTAGAGCTTGCCCAAAGATATAAAGGCGGCTGCTTGGTGTTTGATAGTGTAGGTAAGCTCGGTTTGAAGCTGATGATGTCAAAAGCGCTGAAGAATATGGGGATTCGTGATGTCGAGGGATTCTTTTATGTCAACAATCCGATAAGAGAACTAAGCTGGTCAGAAAAAATAAAAGTGACTTCAAAAGGCTATATGTTAGGATATTATGACATGAAAAGCCCTAATATTCGCTGCTCTCATCGTTTTCTGGCGCGAATAGGCGACAGGATGATGAAAATGGCCATCAACAAAATGGAGTTTGAATAACTCGATTTTCCCATATTTGATAAAACAGTCTTTTTTAGAGAGGCCATCCACCCGGGCAGAAGTGCGCAGCATTTCGATCAGGGGAAAGTTGAGTGAATAGAATTAGAATAGATTGAGGGGAAACAGGCAAAGAAAAAGTGGCAAATACTTGTCTTGCATCCCAAATAAAAAACAGAGCTGCCGGCAGTGACGATGCCATCACTGTCAGCAGCTTTTTCTTTATTATGGCTTTCTCTGCCAAGGGCTTTGCCTTTTGTCCGGCGGCAGCCTATAAAAGACGGCAGGGAAAGTAAAATGAATTGTTATCGCTTTGGTTGCTCAAATATGTTAAATCTTCTGGGTAGCCAAAATATAGATTTCTTTTAATTCCTGAGCGCTGAACTGTAAGTTTTCTAAGGCTTTTACATTTTCCTCCACCTGCTCTGGCCGGCTGGCACCGATAATGACGGAAGTAATGGCCTTATCCTGCAACAGCCAAGCAATTGCCATCTGCGACAGAGTTTGTCCCCGCTTTTGGGCTAAGAAGTTCAGCTCGATCAAGCGCACTTTCATTTCTTGGGTCAGTTTTTGTTTAAGCCCGGTGTTGGCTTTGTGGTAGCGCGAATCCTCCGGTACACCGTCTAAGTAGCGGCTGGTCAGAAGCCCCTGTGACAGCGGCGAATAAACGGCCAAACCGATACCGTTTTGCGCGGCAAAGTTTTTCAAACCATCGTCCTCAATCCAACGGTTTAAGATGGAGTAAGAAGGCTGATTAAGAATAAATGGTGTTTTCAGTTCTTTGAAAATCTTGGAGATTTTTTTGGTTTGCTCCTGATTGTAATTGGAAATTCCAACATAAAGGGCTTTGCCCTGACGGACGACCTGATCCAGTGCCAGCGCGGTTTCTTCCAGCGGCGTTTCCGGATCGTAAACATGATGATAGAAGATATCAACATAGTCAAGGTCCATTCGTTTTAAGCTGTCCTCTAAAGAAGTAATCAGATATTTGCGGCAGCCGTTTTTGGTACCGTAAGGGCCGGGCCACATATCATATCCGGCTTTGGTAGCAATACAAAGCTCGTTCCGGTACTGTCCCAGGCCTTTTTTCAAAATGGTGCCGAAGTTCAGCTCGGCCGTGCCGTTATAGGGATAACCGTAATTATTGGCTAAATCAAAATAAGTGATGCCGTGGTCAAAAGCAGTCCGGCAGATTTGCTCCATTTGAGCAATATTGCTTTCATGGCCGAAGTTCTGCCATAGGCCGAGCGCCAGTGCCGACAGCTTTAAGCCGCTGTTGCCGCAGCGATGATAAGGCATTTGTTCATAACGCTTTTCATTTGCCTGATACATAGAAAGTCCTCCTTCCGGTACATTTATTTAGTTGCTGATTGGATTTATTATATCATAAATCAAGCGTGAGTGCGAGAAAATCCTGCGGATTTTCTCTCCGCATCAGCACTCATATAGGCTGTTCGCCAAAAATGCTTATGCCCGCAAGCGTGCCTGTATTTTTGGCTCACATCCTGCACTCACGCTTTTATTGCGCAGCATTATAACATAGATTTGGCGTGAGTGCGAGAAAATCCTTACGGATTTGGTTACAGTTCTCTCCGCATCAGCGTTCATATAGGCTTTTTTATTTTTTTAAGTTATCATGCCTGTGCCAGCGGAACGGCCACATGAATATCTTCCCAGCTGCGGGGTACCTTGTACCATAATGCGCCGAAAAACTTTCTTTGATAGGAGCGGACTCCGTCGGGCGCTTTGTTGCAGGTAAAATGAAAAGGAATATAATCAATGGAATTAACCGAAACGGGAATATTAGCCAGCATGGAGGCAGAAAAAGAAATGTCGAACGGCAGGCAAAATTCAAAATCAAAAATCAGAAAAGTAAACTTTTTCTTTTCGGAAACAGGAATGTCCTGATCGGATTCCCGCATCGACAAAAAAGTGAAAGAAGAAAAGGGAGGCACTTTTTCGGTGTATGAATCAGGGGGATCAAAGGTTTGACGCATGACATGATTCCTTTCTTAAACAAACAGGTTGACTCGGAGCGAAACACCGCGCCGAACAGAACACAAAAGAAATATATTTGAGTTAGGAATCAAGTAAAAAGATAATAAAGCGAAATCAAACATATTGCTCTGCATCTTAAATATCGGCTGCATTTTTAAAATCTTAACAGCTCGCTGAATGAAAATCTTAATTGACAAAGCCGGTAAAAGTCCTTAAAATAAAAGTTACAGTTTAGGAAAGCCATTTGTGGGCGACCTGCCCCTGATTGGAGTGCTGCGCACTTTTGCCCGGGCGGGCATTCTGCTAAAAACTTTATGGAAGATGGGAAGTTGAGTAATTGATTTACTGATAAAAAAGGAAAAGAAAAAAATGAAAGCAATTATGCTGATGTTTGACTCATTAAACCGTCACTATCTGCCGAATTACGGCTGCGACTGGACAAAACTGCCCAATTTTGAGCGGCTGGCACAAAAGACAGTAACTTTTGACACTTTTTATGCGGGAAGCCTCCCCTGTATGCCGGCGCGGCGTGAACTCCATACCGGGCGGCCGCATTTTTTGCATTCGGATTGGAGCTGTTTGCAGCCCCAAGATTTTTCTTTGTTTGAGGAAATGACACAAAACGGGATATACAGCCATATTGTGACCGATCATTTTCATTATTGGGAAGATGGCGGCAATTCTTATCTGCAAAGATACAGCAGCTTTGAAATGATCAGGGGGCAGCAGGGCGACCCGTGGATTGGACAGGTAGCTGCTCCGGCTATTCCGGCCAATGACTCGAAAAGGACCGGCAATCCCCGCTGGCGGCAGGATTGGGTCAACCGCGGCTACTTAGACAAGGAAGAAAAAATGCCGCAGTATTTGACCATGGAAAGAGGTCTTGATTTTATTCATCGCTCACATGACCAGGATAACTGGTTTTTGCAGATCGAGTGCTTTGATCCGCATGAGCCGTTTTTTGCGCAGCCCGCTTTTCAGCAGCTGTACCCGCATGAATATACGGGCAAGCATTTTGACTGGCCGGATTACGGCTGGATTGAGGACAAGGAAAAGATCCGGCATATCCGCTATGAATATGCGGCTTTGCTCAGTATGTGCGATGCTTATTTGGGCAAACTCTTGGATACGATGGATCAGTATGATTTGTGGCGGGATACGATGCTGATTGTCAATACCGACCATGGCTTTTTGCTGGGCGAGCATGGCTATATCGGCAAAAATATTATGCCGCTGTACGAGGAACTGTCGCATTTACCGTTTTTTATGTATGATCCCAGAAACGGTAAACAGGGCGAACGCTGCAGCGCTTTGGCGCAAACGATTGATATTCCGGTTACTTTGGCTGGTTATTTTGGCATCCGGCCGCCCAAATACGCGGTTGGAGAGGATTTAAGCCAAATGGTCGAAACCGGTGAGGCGAATAGAACTTCGGCGGTGTTTGGTGTGTTCGGTGGTATGCTGAATATTACCGACGGCCGTTATGTTTATATGAAGGCGCCGGTTCATTCGGAAAATCAGCCCTTATTTAACTATACTTTAATCCCCAATCATATGAATTGGCGTTTTAAAAAAGAGGAATTGAGCAATATTCAAATTACCGGCGAGTTTGCTTTCACGGACGGAATCCAGCTGATGAAGCTGCCGGCCAAGGTGGGGTTGCCGGAGTGCCTGCAGCGCGACCGGCTGTTTGACCTAGTAGCTGATCCGAAGCAACAGGCGGAGATAGAAGATGAGAGCGTGCGGCAAGAACTGGAGCAGCAGTTGATAGAGCATTTAACCGCATGCGAAGCGCCGGGCGACCAGTGGGAACGCTTCGGACTAAATCCGCAGCAGAATTAAAGCGGCTGCGGGAACTCTTAAATGAACCGGAGGTGTCAATATGACGAAACTTTATTTTGTCCGGCATGCTCAGTCTGATTATACCAATCATGATGAACGCAGCCGCCCGTTAAGCGAGCAAGGCTTAAAAGACCGGGAGCTGGTTACTCGGTTTTTGCGGGATAAAAATATTTCCGTCCTGCTGTCCAGCCCTTACCGGCGGAGCATGGATACGCTGCGGCCTTTTGCCGAGGAAAACAGCTTGACGTTTCAGCTGTGTGAAGACTGGCGGGAAAGAAAAATCGAAAATGAATGGATTGAAGATTTTGAGGCTTTTTCGGCCCGACAATGGCAGGATTTTGATTATAAGCTGCCCGGCGGAGAGAGCCTACGCCAGGTCCAGGAGCGCAATATCAGAGCGGTGGGAGAAGCGTTGACCCTGTATGAAGGGAAGAACATTGCCATCGGCACGCATGGAACGGCGCTGAGTACGATTCTGTGCTATTATCAGCCGGAGTTTGGCTATGCTGATTTTCAGCGGATTTTGCCGAAAATGCCGTGGGTTGTCTGCCTGTACTTTGAAAAGCAGACATACTTAGGGCAAGAGGAATGGGACTTGACTTAGGAGGGCGATATGAAGATAATTCACTGCGCCGATGTGCATTTGGATTCAAAAATGACGGCGCATTTGCCGCCGGAGAAAGCCGGGCAGCGGCGGCGCGAACTGCTCCATACCTTTCGCCGGATGCTCGAGTTTGCCGCCCAAAATGAAGTGGCGGCGGTGATTATTGCCGGTGATTTGTTTGACGGCGACCGGATTTCGGCACTGGCTAAGAACACGGTTTATGAGGGTATTACCGCCTATCCGTATATAGATTTTTATTATTTGCGGGGCAATCATGACGCCTCCTCTTTCTTAAATGAATTGACGGACATTCCGCCGAACCTGAAATTATTCGGTCAGGAATGGACATATTATACGGCTGATACCGGCGGCGCAGGCAATATTGTGATTAGCGGGCTGGAATTAACCGAACAAAATCTGCACCGGCGGTATGAGGATTTAACTTTGGACAGCCGGTGTTTTAATATCGTGGTTCTGCACGGCCAGATCGGCAGCGGCGGACAAGCGGAAAGCATCCATTTAAAAGGCCTGCAAAATAAGGGCATTGATTATTTGGCACTGGGGCATATTCATTCGTATCAAATGGAAAAACTGGATGCCCGGGCCAGTTATTGTTACAGCGGCTGTTTGGAAGCCAGAGGCTTTGACGAGTGCGGCGAACATGGTTTTGTGCTCCTGGAAATTGACGGGCAGACGAGGCAGTACCGGCATACTTTTGTGCCGGCGGCGGCACGCCGTTTTCATGAGATCTTTGTTGATATCAGCGCCTGCCGCAGCAGCGGCGAGATTGCCGGCAGGATTGAGGGGCTTTTGCAGGCGCAGGCCTTTGCTCCCGGCGATATGATGAAGCTGATTTTAACCGGCCGGCAGGAGATTGGAGCAGAAAAGGACGTGGAAATGCTGACCCAGCAGTTTCGGGACAGGTTTTATTTTTTTAAGATTTATGATCAGGCCGGCTGGCAGGTTGATTACCGGTGCTATGAAACGGAGCCGACCCTAAAAGGCGAATTTGTCCGGCTTTTGCAGCGGCAGGAGAATCTTGACGAAGCAGAAAAAGCCGAGATAATTCAATTTGGCCTGAGCGCATTAAACGGCGAGGTGATGGAATGAAACTGCTGGACTGTTATATAGAGGGCTTTGGGAAATTTAGCCGCCAGAGTTTTTCCTTTACCGAAAGCGGGCAATATTGCGCGGCCAATGGTTGGGGAAAAAGCACTTTGGCGGCTTTTATCCGGGTGATGTTTTACGGCTTTGCCGGCGAGCGGCGGCAGGATGAGCTGTCGAATGAGCGCAAACGCTATGCGCCTTGGCAGGGCGGCGGCTATGGCGGGGAGCTGAGTTTTCAGGCGCGGGGAAAAAGTTATCGGATTAGCCGCAGCTTTGGCATCAATCAAGGCAAAGATGTATTTGAACTGCGGGATTTGGCAAGTAATCAAATCAGTCGGGACTTTACGGACAGGATTGGCGAGGAACTGTTTCAAATTGACGCCCGGTCCTTTGCCCGCACCCTTTTTATTGCGCAAAATGATGCCAAAAGTATGGAAACGACGCCGCTGATTCAGGCCAAGATTGGCAGGATATCGGAAGATACCGCTGATCTCGGCGGTTATGACAGCGCCATTGAAAAGCTGACCAAAAAGCTGGCGGAATTAAACGGCCGCAGCCCGGCGGCGCTTTTGCCGGCACTGAAAAATCAAATGACGGCATTGGCCGAAGAAATAAAGAGCGGAGCAGCACTTGAACGCCGGGAAACGGCGCTTTTGCAGACGCAGGCAGAACAAAAAAAACGCCGGGTGCAGCTGCGGCAGGAAATGGAAGCTGACCGGGCGGAAAAGGAAAAACAGTTGATCAAGGCGGCAGCAAGAAGGGCCAGACAAACGGCGTATGAGCTGACCGAGGAAGAAGCGGCGCACTTAGCCAGACTGCGGCTACGGTTTGCCGACGGCCGGCCGGAGCGGGCCGAGATTGAGCGGGCGCTGGCTGCGGAAAGAGAAATTGCCTTGCTGCAAAGCGAGCTCGCGCTGCGGCAAATGACCGAAGCCGAGCAGGCTCGTCTTTTGAAATATGAAAAGATTTTTACCAGAGGCTGGCCAACCGAGCCGGAACTTGAGCAGCAAATAGAGGGCTGGCAGCAAAAAGCGGCAAAAGAACAAAAACAGTTGACGAACCGGTTAAAAGCAGAAGAATTAGGGCAGCAAATAGAAGGGCTCCGGCGGCAAAGGAGAATAGCGGATGCCTGCCTGTTTTTGGCGGGCGCAGTTTTTTTGGCGATGATTGGTGTGGCTTTTTGGCAGCCTTTGGCGGCGGCTGTTTTCGCGGTCATTGCCGCGGCGGCCATGTGTTTTGGCTGGTATAAAAGAAGCCGCTGCCGGCTGAAAGACAAAGAACAGGAGTACTTTCAAACCAAACAGCAGACGGAAAACGACCAAAGGGAAATAGCCGGTGCTGAAAAAGCAGCGGCCGACTTTTTCGCCGAATATGGGATGCCCTATCAGGCGGAGAAAATGCCGGCGCTTTTATATGAGTGGGCGCAGTATCGCCGGGAATACGATGTGCTATCCACCAAACGGCAAGCGGCGGAGGCTTCGCCGGCTCGGGCTGAGCTGTCAAAAAAGTTGGAGCGGCGGGCCGAGCTTTTGGCGGCTTATAACATAAACTTGACAACCGGTGAAGGCGGAGAAAAAGCCTTGCGTCAGCTGCTGGCTGAATGCGAAGAATATGAGCGCCTGCAGCAAAAAAGCGGGCAGGCGGCCGCGCATCGCAGCGAGCAGAGCGATGGCAGCACAGAAACCGGCAATGACTTGGCGGTTGAAGCGCCGGTGCCGGAAATAGAGGGCGCTGCCTCGGTTGCGGATACAGCACCGGAGGAACAAATTTTGAGTTTGGAAGAAAAGATTCGTCGCTGCGCCGCGGAAGCAGAGGCCATTGACGCGGCTTTAGCAGAGGCAGACCGGCAGCTGCTGGCGCTTCAGGTACAAAGAGAAGAGGTATTATCGGCCGAAAGTAAGCTCTTAGCGGTGCAGGCCGATTATGAGGCCGGTCAAAAAAAATATGATACGCTGCAAAAAACCAAGCAGTTTTTGGAGCAGGCGCGGAGTTTATTTACTCAAAAATACAGAGCCCCGTTGCTGGCGGCCTTTCAGGAGTATTATCAAACGCTGACCGGACAGACGGCGGAGGAATATTTTTTGGATGCCGATTTGCATTTGACGGTGCGGGAAGCGGGTTTGCAGCGAGAGCCGGGCTTTTTCAGTGCTGGCCGGCAGGACTTGATTGGCTTTTGTATGCGGCTGGCGCTGGTCAAGGTGATGTACCGGCAGGAGAAACCATTTATTCTGCTGGATGACCCTTTTGCCAACTGGGATCAGGACAGCATCGAAAAAGGGCTGCAATTTTTGCGGGAAATCAGCAGTGATTATCAAATCCTCTATTTTACCTGCCATCCAAGCCGGGCGTTTGCCGCCGGAGAATAACCGATCTTTTGTGGTGAAATTACTTGCTTGTTTACGGGTTTCTCCGGGGCATCGGTATGCAAACGCACCTGCTCGGTTCCGGCCAAAGTTTTCATTTTTTGCTGCAAAGGCAGGAAATGTTTACCGGCTTCCCCGAAGTAATTTGTCAGGTGAAAAGGGCAGAGTTTTCGTGTCAGGGGAAAGGCAGTTCCGGCGAACATGGAAAAGCTGAAATTAGAAATAACTTTTGAAAAAAGCAGTACGACAAGGAGAGCGGCATGAATTGGAATGATTTATTTTTACCGCATATTTTAAAGCGGGGTGAGCGCTATTTTAAAGAAGGCCGGGTGATTGGTCTGTCCAGAAAAGGAAAGACATATTCCGCTTACGTTGACGGTAGCGGCAGCACTTACCGGGTCAGTGTCCGCCTCGATCAAGATGGGCTGGGGCAGGCCGATTGTTCCTGCCCTTACGCTCAGTCCGGCATGTACTGCAAGCATATGGCGGCAGTGCTGTATGCGCTGGAACCGGGGAAAGAGAAGCCGGAGGCGGTGGTTCTGCCGATTCTTAAAGTTCCGGAAAAGGAAATTTTGCGGTTCACCACCAAAGCCGCCTATCAGCGAAATCAATATTTTACCTATGCCCAGCACTTTGAAGTCAGGCAGTTGCCGAACGGTATGTACCGGATTCGAAATGAATGGGGATATATGGAGGAATCTCAGGAAATTTTACTGAACAATGATCTTAGTATCAATAATTTTTCATGCACCTGCAATGAGGAGCAAATGTTTGCTGCCCAAAAGTTTTGTCCGCATTTAAATGCTGTGATTGCGGCGGTGAATGGCAAAAATATGCTGTTAAAAAACATTCCTGTGCTCAAAAGCGACTTTCCCCTGCCGGATTGCCATCTTTTGCCGGTGCCGTCAGCGGAAACGGCTGCCGAAAAAGAAGTTCGCCTGACCCGGCAAAGATATCAGTACTATGCCAATCAAACGGCCTTTTACTGTGAAAATCTGGTGGAGTCGTCCCACCGACCGCCGCTGTTTCAGATCGAACCGCCGGAGGAAAGCGGCGTGGAACTACAGGCCTATTTATTCTATGAAAGCAATGAAGCCGCTGTCTCGCAGCCGGCACTGTACTTTAAGATAGGAACCGATTTTGCCTATAAAATAAAGAACTTGTCTCAGTTTTTAAATCGGGTGGAGGAAGATGAGTTTTATCGCTATGGGCAAAAATTAGCTTTTGCGCATAAACGCAGTGCTTTTACCGAAGAGGCTTGGCGCTTGATTAGCATTTTAAGGCATTGCCGGTATTTGTCGGAGTATTCTTTCGGTTTTTTGCCCTTGGCCGAAGCACCATTGGATGAATTATTTGATTTTTTTAGTGAAAATCCCGGCTTGCTGTATGATGCGACGCTGACCGAAAGCGAGCAGAATCCGGAACTGCGGATTCTGCCGCTGGACTATGGTTTTTATCAGCTGGATGACAGCGGGCTGACAAAGCCGATGTTTTTAGCGGAGCGGTACGCTTACCGGATTACCGGACAGGTTTGGGAGCGCATTGTTTTTCCGGATATGCGGGCACTGGAAGAGGTGCTGTATTTGATTACCGGCGCGCATCCGCATATTATTTTTGATGAAGCGTCCCGGCCGGCTGTTCAGGCCTTGGTGGACAGAGCAAACGGCGAGCAGGAAGCGGAAACGGAACCCTTGGCCTTTAAGCTGGATTTGGACAAGGACAGTATCCGGATTGAAATTGAGGGCGACCATCATTCCGAATTGGCGGGGCAGCTGACAGAGGCACTGGAGCTGAGCGGCTGCTTTCTGAAAAACGGTGCGTATCATTTTTCCGGGGTTGACCAGCAGTGGCTGAATGAACTGACCAGGGAACTGGAGAATTACGGCGAAGTATGGGTATCTGAGGAGCTGAAAGCCTATCACAAAGTATGCCGGGCTGCACCGGCGCTGCATGTCCGGCAGAAGGGAAGCGTTTTAAAGCTGGATATTGAGTTTAACGATATGGATGCCAAGGAAATTGCCGCCATCCTGAGAAGCTTTCGCCGCAAAAGGGAATATCATAAGCTGAAAAGCGGGGAGACTATTAAGCTGGATTTGCCGTCCTGGCAGGAGTTGTCGGATTTTGCCGAAAATCAAAATATTTTGCCGGAGGAGCTGGCTGGGGGCGAGGTTGAGCTGCCAATGCAGCAGTTGTTTTCGCTGGCGGCGGAAAAGCTGCCGGTTCATTTTGACGA
This sequence comes from Lachnospiraceae bacterium oral taxon 500, assembly GCA_002999035.1. Taxonomy (NCBI): domain Bacteria; kingdom Bacillati; phylum Bacillota; class Clostridia; order Lachnospirales; family Lachnospiraceae; species Lachnospiraceae bacterium oral taxon 500. Next base: position 437,064 of record CP027241.1, on the reverse strand, counting down.
GGATGTGCAGGCTATTCGTCAAAGGTTTGAGGCTCACCGGATGACGGATTTTGTTTTGCCGGCAGCGGCCCAAAAATTGTTAAAGCCGTATCAAGTTGAGGGCGTCCGGTTTTTAAAGCTGCTGGAAAGTCTGAACTTAAACGGCATTTTAGCGGATGATATGGGACTGGGCAAGACCTTACAGACTTTGACGATTTTAGCCGAGCAGCAGGATAAGCCGTCGCTGGTGATTTGTCCGGCTTCTTTGATCTATAACTGGCGCGATGAAGCGGCTCGCTTTTTTCCGGAAATGAAGGTGGCCTGTGTGCTGGGCACGAAAGAGGAACGCGAGCGCCTGTGGCAGGCGGCCGGGGAATATCAGCTTTTGGTGACGGGCTATGACTATTTGCTCCGAGATTTGCCGGAGCTGCGGGTGATGAGCTTTTATTATGTGATTTTGGATGAGTCGCAGCGGATTAAGAATATGCAGACCAAGTCGGCCAAGGCGGCTAAACTCCTGACCAGCGAGCACCGGCTGGCTCTATCCGGTACGCCGATTGAAAATAATCTAGCGGAGCTGTGGTCGGTCTTTGACTTTTTGATGCCGGGCTATCTTTATTCCTATGCCCGTTTCCGCAAAAAATTGGAACTGCCGATTGTTCGGGGAGAGCAAAGTGAGGCGGCTGCGCGGCTAAAGGCTTTGACTTCGCCCTTTATTTTGCGGCGGCTGAAAAAGGATGTGCTGACGGATTTGCCGGAAAAGGTGGAAAAGGTCTTTACCGTGGAGCTATCGGCCGAAGAGCGGCGGGTTTACGCTGCGCTGGAGGCTTCGGTGTCGCGGACGATTCGGAGTATGCTGGGCGAAAACGGCGGCGAGATTGGAGTCGAGGTGTTGGCGCTGCTCACCCGGCTGCGCCTGATGTGCTGCGACCGCAGTTTGGCAGAAGCGGGGGTTTTGCAGACCGGCAGCAAGGTCAAGGCCTGCATTCGGCTGGTACTGGAACTGATGAGTCAAAACCAGCAGATTTTGATTTTTTCATCCTTTACCAAGGTTTTGGAGCTTTTGGCAGCGGAACTGGATCGGCTGCATTTGTCTTATCGGATTTTATGGGGGTCAACGCCCAAAGAAGAGCGGCATCAGGCGGTGCAGGACTTTCAGGCCGGCCGCTTCGGTGTGTTTTTAATCTCGCTGAAAGCAGGCGGCACGGGCTTAAATCTGACCGAAGCGCAGGCGGTGATTCATTTTGACCCGTGGTGGAATAAGGCAGCGATGAATCAGGCGACCGACCGGGCCTACCGGATTGGCCAGCGCCAGTCGGTCAGCGTTTATTCGATGATTGTGGCGGATTCGATTGAGGAGCGAATCTTTGAACTGCAAAATAAAAAATGGAGCTTGGCCGAGCAGTTTATTGACGGCGACGGCAAGGCTTTGAAAAAACTGTCGGTTGAGGAGTTTATGGAGTTATTTGAGCGGAAGTAATTAAAAAATGCCAAGGCAGGGAAAAAAATTGCCTTGGCATTTTTGGATAGTTAATTATGGGATTAAGAATAATTTTTACAACAGAAAACTTTCTCCTACCCGTCCTTTCCAGACATCGGAACTGCCGTAAAAGCCGGGAACACGCACCATGTTCAGGGCTTCCAGTTCCCGTTCCAGTGTATAACCGGGGATGCTGTTGCGGCCTAAGAGCATATTCATATTTCGCGGCAGCAGGCGGGAAACGATTTGATTATGAATCTTGCCGGCATTCATCAAAGAGGCAAACATGTGGGCTTCATTATCTGAGGTAATTGCCACCAGATAATGATAGGTCTGATGGCTGGCAAAAAAGCCGAATAAAAGTCCCATAGACAGATTGCTGGAACTTTGGTCATAGCCGTACAGTTCCTGAATCTGGTCAATTCGAAAAACTTCCAGCCCTTCCTGATAGCTGACGACGTAATTGGGGGTAATATAACATTTGCACTGCTTAACAAACAGGGTTTCCGGCAAATTGATTTCTTCCAGGCCCCGGGCGTATTCCGGGTCATTGGCGTACAACTGACGGCACATTGCGATTTTGCGGTCTTTTTTGACTTGACGCTTAAGGATGCGGATTGCTTCAAACAGCCCGGCTCCAAAAAAAGCCAAAAAACCGGCCAGCAGCAGCCAGCTTTTGATATCCAAATGCTGCCAGAACTTTTCGCCGGTGGAATACTCCAGGTAGGCGTTGCCCAGATACTGAAAAGGATCGGTGATTGCATCATCGCCGACATAGGCGCTGTAATATTCACCGGCCAGCGCTATAAAATCATCGGACGGGACCTGAAGATAGCCGTTGAGGTGAACCGGCGGTACGGTCTTGCCTTCGGAATAGGTGGCATCGATTAAGTCTTTTAAACCGGATTTCTCAAAGCCTTCTTTGGAGATACGGAACATATAATCATGAAGAATATCGCTATCTTTTTCGGCAGTACTTAAAAATAAATATTGATTGCCTTCATCGTCTTCACCGAAGGGCTGGCTGGCGTATTTGGCATCGATATAAACATAATCGCCGAAGCTATCGGCGGAGATAATATTTTCTCCGCTAATGGCCAGTTTGATCAGCCACAGGCTGAAGCCGCCTGCTGCCGCCATAATCAGCACAAGAAAGCTGACCCTGAGAATTGTTAGGGCTTTTCCAGTTTTAAACATCTGTTTTTCCATGATTTCCTCCCAATGGATTATTTTGTTTTTAATATTTTTCCATAGGGTATTATAGACCAAGTTTTCGGGTGAGTCAACCGAGAGATTGAGGTCTTTTTTTTGCATTTCTGTTTTAATTCCCATTTTTCAATAATTTGTCTATCTTTATAAGATTTTGCGCATAGCTTATTTTTAAAAAATAATATAGTATAATTAATGGAATGTTTATTTTTTGTTTTGCAATACAGATTGGGATTTGCGTATTTATTCAGGAAGTGATTTTGTCGGGAACGGATTTTATGAGATGAGAAGCAGCTGGAAAAATTTCAGGCTAAGCCGAAAACGGCGGAACTCCTGCCGGTATCGGTGGAAGTAGAAGCAGGAAAAGACGGGCAGGATGTTTGGCGGATTAAAGTTAAAGGGGAAAAAATATATTCGATTATCTGGGACGGCGGTACACAGATTTGCGTTAAAAAAATGTAAAACAAAAATAAATTTTTCTGAAAAAAACGAAAAAATACCGGGATAATCCGAAATTTAGAAGTTTTCCATATTGAATTCTATCAAACGCATAGGCAAATTAGATAAAAAATACACTGAGATTTATGGGAATTGCTCAAAAAATAGGACTGATAGTTGTAATTTTAACAAAGGGATGGTATAATATATACATATAAGGTGAGGGAACAGTAATCAATCTTATTCCAGAATGGAGGAAAAAATGAGCAAAAGATATGTAGTAGTAGGCGGAGTAGCGGGCGGAGCATCGGCAGCGGCCAGAATTCGTCGGATCGATGAAAATGCCGATATTCAAATTTATGATAAGGGGCCGGATGTATCGTTTTCCAACTGCTGTCTGCCCAACCATTTAAGCGGCGAAGTCAAGCACAGCGATGACTTGGTGCTGTATGATCCGGTGGCCTTTAAAAAGACCTTCAATTTAGACGCCAAGGTCAATCATGAAGTAGTTAAGATTTTGGCGGATGAGCATAAAGTAGTGGTCAGGAATGTAAAAACCGGCGAAGAGTTTGAGGACTCCTATGACTATTTGATCCTTTCTCCCGGTGCGGAAGCTATTCGGCCGGCATCAATTAAGAACATTGATGCCAAGAATGTTTTTGTCATTAAGAATGTGCAGGATATCCGCGACTTGGATGCTTTCTTAGAAGCCAATGAAGTAAAGGATATCTGCGTGGTTGGCGGCGGCTTTATCGGCGTGGAAGCAGCCGAATGTTTGAAGCATTCCGGCAAGAATGTAACTTTGGTGGAAGCGGCGAACCAAATTATGGCGCCGTTTGACTATGATATGGTACAGATGCTGCATAAGGAACTGTATGACAATCAGGTAGAATTGATTTTATCCGATTCGGTGACCGAGATTACGCCGGAAGAGGTTGTTTTAAAGAGCGGCAGGCGGGTAAAAGCGCAGGTTGTCATCATGGCTATCGGCGTTACGCCGGATGTAGCCTTTGCCAGAGAATCAGGCGTGAAGATCGGCGAAACCGGCGGTATTGTGGTAGATCATAATTTCCAGACCAATTTAAAAGATGTTTATGCGGTGGGAGATGCGATTGAAACCTTTAACTCCATTACCAAGCAAAAGACTCGGCTGCCGCTGGCTGGCCCCGCGCAAAGGCAGGCTCGGAATGCTGCTGACAGCTTGTTTGGCAAGCCTTTCCAAAACAAGGGCGTGATTGGCTCTTCCTGTATCCGGGTGTTTGGCCTGAACGCAGCCAACACGGGCTTAAATGAAAAGGAATGCCAAAAGCACGGCATTGATTACCGGGTAGCATTGGTGATGCCCAATGACAAGGTTGGCTTGATGCCGAATGCCAATCCGATCCACTTTAAGCTGATTTATGAGTATCCGAGTGGTAAGATTTTGGGTGCACAGTCGATCGGCAAGGGTGATGTGGTCAGACGGGTCAATGTCATTGCCACGATGATTACCATGCATGGCGATTTAGAGGACTTGAAAGAACTGGAACTGTGCTATGCACCGGCATTCGGTACGGCGAAGGACGCGGTCAATTTTGCGGCGCTGGCCGGCTTAAACTACTTAAACGGTGTATATGATCAGGTGCCGGTGACCAAGGTCAGAGAACTGGTCGAAAAAGGCGAATATATTTTGGATATCCGGGGCAAGGGCGCTTTTGAAAAGTCGCATGTTAAGGGTGCCGTCAATATCCCGATTGAGGAAATCAGAGAGCGTTATCATGAGATTCCCAAGGATCGGACAGTTTATGTTCACTGCCGGACTTCGTGGAACAGCTATTATGTCATTCAGGCCTTAAAGGGCTTTGGCTATCATAATGTGGTTAATATTCAGGGTTCGTTCTTAGCGCTGAGCTATTATGAATTCTTTAATGATGTCACCACCGGCAGAGAGCCGATTGTAACCGGATATAACTTTAAATAAATAACACTTTTTAATATCTGCTCTGACAGTCTGGCAGAGTGCGAGCGCAAAGCAATCAATAGTAAGGGGTCAAAAACTTTTTGACCCCAACCTTTTGAAAAGAAATGGAGTTTAGGAGGATATTATGAGTCAAACCTTAAAAACACAAATGGCAATTGGGCTGGGATTAATTGTATTAATGATCCTGTGGAGCTTTAATCTGCCGGCAAAATCCGTTGGCTTTTTAATCAGCGGCTTGTTCATTGGATACATTTTAACCCGTTCCCGCTTCGGTTTTGCGGGCGGTGTAAAAAGACCGTATATGACAGGCGATACGGCACTGAATGAAGCCTTGTTCTTTATGTTTACCATTACAGCGGTGGTGGTGGCAGCCATTCACTGGCATGCAGCCGACGGCGGTGCAGTCCTGGCCAGCTTAGCCAAAGAAGGCGATAAGGTGATACCGGGTTCGCAGTCGGTGCGGCCGCTGGATTTGGGTGTAATGATTGGCGGATTTTTATTTGGCGGCGGCATGATTATTGCCGGCGGCTGTGCTTCCGGTACATTGACGGATTTGGGCGAAGGCGCAGTGCGGTCTTTGATTGCCCTGGTCTTTTATATTATCGGTTCGCCGATTGGCCACTGGATGCGGGTTGTTTATGGAAAATCAGAAAATAAGATTGTCAATGTCAGCATGTATTTTCCGAACAGCTTCGGCTATGTCGGCTCAGTTGCGCTGACGGCGCTGCTGTTCTTGGTGCTGTTTTATATTGTTAAAGGATACAGCTACAAAAGAAAGCAGGCCGGAACTTATATTAAACCGGGTTATGAAGATATTGAAAAAGAGCTGGATTATGACAATGCTCCGTTCTTCAGCTATGCGACCTATCATCGCTTTTTCATTAAACGTTGGTCGTTTATGACGGGCGGAATCTTGCTGGCGCTGATGTTTATTTTTGTTTTGGTATCTACCGGAAAGACTTGGGGCGTAACTTCTGCCTTTACGACTTGGGGTGTCGCACTGTTTAGCCGGTTTGGCGTTGATTTTGCTGCTATTGGCGGATTTGATAAGGAAATTAAGGAAGCGGCTAATTTGCTGGCTCATAACGGAACAATCCGCAATATCGGTATTATCTTGGGTGCGTCCATTTCTTTCCTGTTAGCCGGACGGTTTACCATTGACCGGGATTTCAAAGCCAAGGACGCAGCCTGGTATGCGCTGGGCGGATTACTGATGGGTATCGGCGCCCGGTTTGCCAGAGGCTGTAATGTGGGTGCGCTTTATTCGGCGATTACCGCATTTTCGCTGCATGGCTGGGGTTTCCTGGTATTCATGACTCTGGGTGCGATTGTCTTTTTGAAATTATCGGAAGGAAAGCTGAATATCGTACCGAAACGTAATGTCTAAAATAATATACAAGAAGCGGAAATAAGAACGGAATAAGCCAAGGCGGCTCGAAGGGAGCGGTCTTGGCTTATCTTACCGTAAACGGATGTGCAGAGAATTCAAAGGAGTGATGCAAAGCATATGAAGAAAGACCAGAAATTAAGTCGGATTGATATTATGGCGCTGGTACTGGGCGCGATTATCGGCTGGGGCTCGTTTACCCTGCCGGGCAGTAAGTTTTTGCCGCAAAGCGGTGTAGTCAATACCATGCTTGGCTTTTTGCTGGGCGGCGTTTTGGTTTCGTTTGTGGTAATCGGCTATCGGACGCTGATGCAGAATAATCATGAGGATGGCGGCGAATTCAGCTATACCCTTCGCAACTTGGGACAGGGACATGGCTTTGTGGTTGGCTGGGCGCTGGTACTTTGCTATTTAAGCCTGGTGCCGCTGAATGCGACGGCGGCGGCCCTGATTTTAAAAGAAATTATTCCGGGTGGTCTCCGCTTTGGCTATTTGTATGAGGTGGCCGGCTATCCTGTTTATTTATCTGAAATCGGCATAGCGGCGCTGGTGGTAGTGATTTTTGCATATATCAATATTCGGGGAGTATCAGTCAGTGCCAAGGTGCAGCAGGTGCTGAGCGGGCTGCTGTTTTTTAATATTTTATTTGTGTTGCTCTATATGCTGTTTCACGTTGACTTGTCAGTTTTTTATCAAAATTATTTTGTCGGATATCGCTTTGATTTTCGTCAAATCAGCGGAGTGGTAGCAATTACGCCGTTTTTATTTGTCGGCTTTGATGTGGTGCCGCAGGTAACGACGGATTTGGGCTTTCCGGGTGAGAAAACAATTCGCATCAGTATTGTTACGGTTTTTATCGGCGCTTTTTTATATAATGCGCTAAACTGGGTGGCCGGGTTGGCTTTTTCTGCGGAGGAGGCGGCAGCGCAAAACTGGGCGGTCGGGGCAGCGGTGCTGCAATATATGGGCACAGGCGGATTCATTCTCTTGACCATGGCGCTGTTTGGTGCTGTCTTTGGCGGGATTAACGGTTTTATGATTAGTTCCAGTAAGCTGCTGGGGGCAATGGCTGCTTACCGGATGATTCCGGCCAAATATCAGGAAAAAAATCAGGTCGGCGTTTACCGCAATTCGATTTTATTTGTATCGGCGTTAAGTATTTTGGCACCTTTTTTGGGGCGGGAGATTATTATTTATGTGGTCGATATGTGTTCGCTGATGGCGGCAATTGTGTACGGCTATATTTGTTTTATCAGTATTCGCTATTCGGCCGGGAAATACCGGATAATGAGCTCTTTGGGTCTGCTTTCCAGTATTCTGTTTGTTGGCCTTTTGGTGTGGCCGGGCTCACCCAGTTGTTTGCAGTTGCCGTCGATTATTATCACGGTTTTATGGGTGGTTTTGGGGATATTTTATTATTTTACGGTTGCCACCAAAAAGAAAGCATAATTTTTGGCGAAAAAATAAAAAAACAAGAAAATTTGAAGAAAAGCTTGAAAAATACTGATAAAAATAGTAAAATAAAAAAGCAGTAAGAATTACTGACTAACCGGTTCGGAATCCATCCTATAAGACTGCCCGACAAGAAGCTTTTTGTCCTGTCGAAACGCGCGTTTCTGCACAGGTATAAAACCCATTTAAGGCAAAAAGGGTCTGCTCCGTTTGGACAAGGGACTGTGAAGGTAAGGACGGTAATTTTAGAGATAATTTTTTAATTTGAAAGGGAAAGGAAGAGCGCATGAAAGAAATGAAAAAAAATTGGCAAATCTGTTGGATGAAAGTAATCGGTTTTGCATTTGCGCTGTGCTTATTGCAGTTGGGATTTATTTCAACGGCTGAGGCTTTCATGGGAGATGATGAGATAAGAGTTAAGAAAATCTGGGAGGATCCGCAGCAACCGGGAGCAGCCGAAGTTACAGTGGTAGTACAAGGCACCATCGAGGGAGAAAATTTAAGTCCGGCTGAATTAGAGAACTTTAAATATTCGTTTATACTTAATGAGGCAAATTCGTGGGAAGCCTCTCAACTTAATGCTGTAACAGAATATCATAATAAAAAAGTCGAATATATCGCCACAGAAACAACGCAAGTGAGTGGTTATACCACCAGAATAGAGCGCCAGATGGATCCGCAGGCCAATGGAAGCGCAATATGGGTCTTTACCGTGACTAATTCTAAATATGTTCCGTTAACTCCCTATGTTCCGCGTGAAGAGGAAGAAGAGGAGGAGAAACCGAAACCGCAAGGCGATGAAGTGGAAATCATCAAAAAATGGGTCGGCGGCGAACCTGAGGGGGTAGACGAGATCTTGGTGCAGATGATTGCTACCGTTACATCTATGAGGGATAATGTCCCCAAAGTGGAAGAGCAGTATGGACATATATTCCGTCTTACCAAAGCGGATGGTTGGGCAGATCTCTATACCGTTCCCGGGGATGCTTTCCGTCCCGGTTATTCCGTCAAATATGAAATCAGGGAGATCACTCAGGTCCCCGGTTATACCAGTGAGGTTGGCGAATTTAAATTAGTGGATGCAGATTGGCCTGCTAATAGGGGACAAAAATGGATTTGTACAGTGACTAATACCAAGGTGGAAGAACCGAAACCGGAACCGAAGCCGGAGTCGGAATCGAAACCGGAGCCGGAATCGAAACCGGAATCGGAATCGAAACCGGAACCACAGCCGGATGAAAGTTTGGACGATAACGGCATTCCTATGGGAAATGCGCAATTACCGAAAACCAGTGGAGTTCCGGCAGGCTTGGTATGGTTGGTGGGTGCAATGATTGTTAGCGGCGGCTATGCCTTGAAAAAGAGAAAATAAATAAAAAAGTATAAAAAGGCAGGTTCTGCCTGAATAAAATAGAATGAATGTAAAAAGTAGCTGCGCTTAAGGCCTTTGCTTCAGAAAGGATTGAAATGATATTTTAAAATCCGGATGGCAACTTAGAGCAGCTGCTTTTTTGAAATTTTTGAGCTTTTTCTTGCGTATTTTTATAGATTACGTTACAATAAAGAGAGCGGTTTAAGCCGTGTTTTAAGTGCAAGAGCAGACGGCAAATAGAAAATGACAAATTGAGGGCTGGGAAAAGAGAATTATGATTGTATTGATTACCGGTGCTTCGCATACAGGGAAAACCTTGTTGGCACAAAGGCTTCTTGAAAAATATAAATATCCGTATTTGTCAATCGACCACTTAAAAATGGGGTTAATTCGCAGCGGTTATACAGACCTTACGCCAATGAGTGATGACGGGAAACTCACGGAATATTTATGGCCCGTTGTTTGCGGGATAATTAAAACCGCTATAGAGAATAAGCAAAATCTTATTGTTGAGGGCTGTTATATTCCTTTTTCATGGTCAAATAGCTTTGAACAAGAGTATCTTGAGAAGATACAATATTATTGTCTGGTCATGAGTGAGGAATATATAAGGAATCACTTTTCTGACATAAAGCGATATGCAAATGTTATTGAAAATCGTATCGATGATAAGTGGTGTACTTTGGAAAGCGTGTTAGCGGAGAATGTAAAGATGCTGGAATATGCCAGAAAATACAAGGTGAATTATGTGTTGATTGATGAGCGGTATGAAATTGATATTGATGAAAATAAATTATTCCAATTTTGATGATGTCCGTTGATGCAATACAATGTAGGATGAGCTGCTCACACCTAAGAAAGAAGAAGCAAGGAAAAATCAGCAGAATAAGGAGAAAAGCAAAATGAAAAACTTAGCAGTAGGGCAGTCCGGCGGGCCGACGGCAGTAATTAACGCTTCGCTGGCCGGGGTAATTGCAGCGGCGCAGAAAAATAAAAGCATTGGTAAGATTTATGGTATGATTTACGGAATTGAGGGCTTTTTGGCCGGCCGCCAAACCGAGTTAACTGATTTTTCGGCGGAAGAATTGACGCTCCTGCGGACAACGCCGGGGGCATATTTGGGCTCCTGCCGGTTTAAGCTGCCGGCCGAGACGGATGCACCGGTTTACCGGCAAATTTTTGAGCGGCTGGAGCAGGAGAACATTGGTTATTTCCTGTATATCGGCGGCAATGACTCCATGGATACGGTGGATAAGCTGGCGAAAGAAGCGGCGCGGCGCGGCAGTGACATTGTTTTTCTGGGGATTCCGAAAACAGTGGATAATGATTTGGTTTTGACCGACCATACGCCCGGCTTTGGCTCGGCGGCTAAATATGTGGCGGCATCGGTGCGCGGCGTAGTAGCCGATACCGATGCGTATGATTTAAAATCCGTGACGATTATGGAGATTATGGGGCGGCATGCCGGCTGGTTAACCGGTGCGGCGGCACTGGCCAGGCGCTATCCGGACGATAATCCGGCGCTGCTTTATCTGCCGGAGGTTCCCTTTGACCGGACGGCTTTTGTGGAAGCGGTTAGAACGGAACTGAGCCGGCGCAACAGCGTGGTGATTTGTGTATCGGAGGGGTTGAAAGACCAGGCAGGACATTTTGTGGCAGAAAATGCAGCCGCTATGGCGGAAGACAACTTTGGTCATAAGTTATTGTCGGGAGCGGCGGCCTATTTGGAGTCGGTTGTCCGGGATGAGATCGGGGTTAAGGTCAGGAGCTTTGACTTAGGACTGGCACAGCGTTCAGCCAGCCAAAGCCTGTCCCGCGCGGATGTAGAAGAAGCCGCTTTGGCTGGGGAGTTTGCGGTTGCTCAGGCAGTCAGCGGTCAAACCGGACAAATGGTTACTTTTCAGCGGGAGACAGGGGCAGAGTACCGGCTGCGCTGCGAACTGGCAGCGGTTGACCGGATTTGCAATCAGGAGAAAATGGTGCCGCGTCAGTGGCTGACCGCCGAGGGAACAGATGTTAGGGAAGAGTTTTTATCCTATCTTCGGCCACTGATTCAGGGCGAGATCTGCCCGCCGGCGGAGGATGGTTTGTCGAAGTTTTTGGTTAGAAAGTAAATCGGCTTTTCCCAATCGCAAGGCTTTCCTTTCTGCCCGGGCAGAAATCGGAAGCGGAAAAGATTGCGCTGAAAGGGATTTGTTAGAGAATATTAAAAAGATAAGGCAGAGAGGAAAAGAACATGAACGGAAAAAAAATGAAGGCATTGGTAGTGGACGGACAGGGCGGCGGCGTAGGCAAAGCCATTGTCGAGAGACTGAAAGCGGAGTTTCCCGAGCTGGCGGTGATTGCCTGCGGCACCAATGTGATAGCCACCAACGCCATGCTGAAGGCGGGAGCCGATGAAGGGGCAACCGGAGCCGGGGCGATTGCCTATAACGCGGAAAGAGCCGATATTATTTTGGGGGCAATGGGGATTGTAGTGCCGTTTTCCATGCTGGGCGAATATACGCCGGAGATGGCGGCAGCAGTCAGTAAGAGTGAGGCGCTGAAAGTTTTGGTGCCCATGCAAAAGTGCAACATTCAGCTGGCGGTAGCGGAGGCAAGCAATTTAAATAAGGCGCTGACCAATCTGATTAATATGGTCAGAGAAAAACTGGCGGAAGAATGATAAATAGCCGGATTTAACTAAAAGGCGGAGTTTAAGCCTAAAAACCTTAGACGGCAGTTTAGAGTGTTAAGTGCGAGTGCGGCTGACCACAAAACGGCGGATCAGGGAAAATGCCGGCAGACACTTGAACAACAGCGCTTACCGGCAGATTTAGCAAGATGAAGCAGCAAAGCGCTGACGGATTGTTTTCAGCGGAGGGCGGAGGATTATGACGATTCAGGAATATTTTCAAGTAAAAAAAGAGTATTACCCGGCAATTGAGCCGTTTGCCAGCGGTTATTTACCGGTTTCGGAAAGGCATCAGATTTATTACGAGCAGGTGGGGAATCCTAAGGGACAGCCGGTGGTTTTTCTGCACGGCGGGCCGGGTGGGGCAATTAAGCCATATCATCGCCAATATTTTGATCCGGAGCGCTATCATATCATTTTATTTGATCAGCGCGGCTGTGGCAAGTCGCTTCCTTATGCGGAGTTAGAAGAAAACACCACGCAGGAGCTGGCGGCGGATATCGAAAAGCTGCGGCGGCATGTCGGCGTGGAAAAATGGCATGTGTTTGGCGGCAGCTGGGGCTCGACATTGGCGCTGTTTTATGCCATTGAGTACCCGGAAAGGGTAACGGGTCTGATTTTACGCGGAATTTTCTTAGGCCGACAGGCGGATGTTGACTGGTCGTTCCGTCAGGGTGTGGATGCTTTTTTTCCGCAGGAATACGAAGATTATTTGGTGCCGCTTCCGGAAAAAGACCGGGCGGAGTTAAATGTGATAAATGGTTATTACCGGCTTTTGACTTCGCCTGACCGGCAGATTCGGGAACAGGCGGCGAAGGCTTGGAGTAGCTGGGAAGGCAGTCTGATTACTTTGCTGCCGGATCCGGCGGTAGCGGCAGAGTTTTCGGCGCCGGAACTGGCGGTATCGTTGGCGCGGCTGGAATGCCATTATTTTATTAATCATTTGTTCTTGCCGGAGGATAATTATATTTTGGCCAATGCGAATAAGATTGCCCATATTCCGACGATCATCGTACATGGCCGTTATGATATGGACTGCCGGTTAAGTGGAGCGTATGAGCTGCACCGGAGTTTGCCCCGGTCAGAGCTGCGGATTATTGAGGCGTCGGGTCATTCCGCCGGTGAGCCGAAAATTGCCGAGGCACTGATTCAGGCGGCAGACGATGCACTGAAATTTTAACGTTTTCCTTGGGAACTTTGCTTTCGGAGGGTAAGTGTAATCAACGAAGTAAGTCAATTTTTTCGTGTTCGACAGAGTATTTAGCCTTTTGGCTGATAGAAAGGGCAAGCCTTTTGCCAAGGAAGGCTGACGAAATAAAGATAGATACCTAAAACTCAACTTTCCCATGTTCGACAGATAGGCAGACTGTCCGCCCGGGCAGAAGTGCGCAGCACTTCGATCAGGGGGGAAAGTAGAGTAAAAAGCAATACTTTGATGAGGAGGGGTCGAAAATGAGGACGGGTTTGTTGTATTTGATACTGTTGGTATTGGGAATAAGAGCGGCGGCAACGGCGGGACAATTTGAGAATATGCCGGGTCTGGAAGTGCCAGGAACAGAGGAACTTGAGCGCATAGGAGATCAAGAGTCGGAGGAAGAGCCTGAGGAAGAAACGGAAGAAGAGCCGGAGGACGAACAGCAGAACGAACTGGCCATTAAATGGTTGAAGCAGGAATATGAAACTGTTCGCTATTTTTCCGAGGGAATGGCGGCGGTGCAAAATCAAACCGGAAAATGGGGTTTTATTACCACGGACGGACGGGAGGTCATTGCCTGTAAGTATAGCCATGTCTGGGATTTTAAAGAGGGTCTGGCCGGAGTAGGACAGAACGGAAAATGCGGATACATTAATCAGCAGGGGGAAGAAGTAATTCCGCTGCAATATGACTATATTGATGCTTCCGAGTATCTGGATGATATCTCCTTTTATGAAGGCATAGCGACAGTGGGAACCTGGAGTCAAGGCTATTTTTACATTGATTCGACCGGGCAGCGGATCAATCAGGAGCAATACTTATGGGCCGGAAACTTTTCTGGTGGCTTAGCGCCGGTGATGACCGACGATCAAAAAGTGATTTATATTGATAAACAGGGGAAAACGGTACTGGATAATGATTATTTTGCCGGTCGGCCTTTTACGGAAGGCTTAGCAGCAGTAGCAGACCAGCAAGGAAATAGGAGTTATATTGACCGGACGGGTAGGGTAGTGCTGCCCTGCACTTTTCAGGATGAGTTGCAAGACGAGAATGAAATCGTGTTATTTATGCCGTTTTCCGAAGGCTTAGCAATGATCGTGTGTGACGAAACCATTGGTTTTATGGATAAAAAAGGCAAACTGGCAATTCCTCTCCGCCAGTATTCAGAGGCGCTTCCATTTTCCGAAGGGCTGGCGGCGGTGGCTGTGTTTTGGCAGGATGGGGCAAACAGGGATCGCTGCAGGTGGGGATATATTAATCGCCGGGGCGAGGAAGTAATTCCGATGCAGTATGAAACCTATGTCTCGGAAATGACAAACATAGGGCTTTTGGAGTACAATTCGTTTCATAATGGTCTGGCGGTGGTCATAAAAGATGAGGAGATGGCTTATATTGATAAGACCGGCAAAGAAATCGTTCCGTTTGGACAGTTTTCGGAACTGACCCGGTTTTCCGAGGGATATGCGGCAGTTCGTGACGGGGAACGCTGGGGAATTTTAAAAAATCCATTGCCAAAGAGCAAGCGGCCTTAATGGAAAAGTTAGGAGTATTACAGAGGAGAAAAAATGGCAAAAAATTTGATTATTTATTATTCCCACAAAGGTCAAAATTATGTCAGCGGTCAGGCATCTTCCGTGCAGGCGTTGATACAATATTGTCCGGATGCAGTGATGGGCCCGGGGTTAGCGGTGCATGGAGGGAGTGCAGCCCAATCGGAAACAATGATTGTGGCTTGGGCTAAAAAAAAATTTGGAGTAAGCATTTGTAGGGGTATTTTTTTCGGCTTTTAATTTTTAAGTTCTTGTCATTTTTTTGATTATATGATATGCTATTGGAAATGCAGCAAATGAATTGCTGACGGTTAAAAGTTTCAATTTTTCACAAAAAGCGGCATCGCGTTTATGCTGTTTACTGACGGAAAAGCGTAAACGGGCCAGCCGGATAAAGTTCAAATAACACAACACAGGATCAGAAGATCATAAGGTAGGCTTTAGAAAAGGCCTGCTTTATGGTCTTTTTTTTGAGGCAGGATATGGATGTTCAAGTAAAAAATCTATGCTTTAACTATGAAAAAGAAGTTTTGAAAGATATTTCTTTTTCATTAACCAAAGGCAGTTTTGTGGCTTTGCTCGGGGTCAACGGTTCCGGCAAATCAACTTTGTTAAAAAATATTGTCAGAATTCTGGCACCGCATAAGGGCTGTGTTTTGCTGAGCGGCAAAAACATCAAAGATATGAAGCGAAACCAGCTGGCCCGCAAGATGTCGTATGTTGCGCAAAATGAGAAATCATCGCGGATGAGAGCATATGATGCGATTTTAATCGGCAGAAAACCATATATTAAATATTTTCCGTCGGCAGAAGATCACCGGATTGTCAAAGAAATTATGGAATATCTGGATTTGGGAAAGTTTTCGATGAAGTATATGGACGAATTGAGCGGCGGCGAATCTCAGAAAATACGGTTGGCCAGAGCGTTGGCCCAGCAGCCGGAGGTACTGCTTTTAGACGAACCGACTTCGGCCCTGGATTTAAAAAATCAATTGGATGTGATGAGCATTGTTAAAAAATATTGTCGGGAAAAGAATATTATGACGATTGTTTCCATTCATGACATCAATCTGTCGCTGCGTTATGCAACGGATTTTATCTTGCTGAAAGACCAGAAAATTTATCAGTATGGGAAAAAGGATATCTTAACGGCAGAGGCGCTAAGCGAGGTATACTCCGTAGAAGTAAAGGTATATCAGTTAGACGGAAGTATGTTTGTGATCCCGGCACGGCAGATGGGGGAAGAAGAGACGGAGCACGGGGAAGGATGAGGAGAATGACAACAGAAGGTAAAAATATTACAATGCAGTACAAGTCCTATCAGCGGCAAAAATGGCTGCTGCTATTGGCTATGCTGATGGGGGTTATGGCAGCGGCCTATATTTCGCTGCGTTCCGGTATTGCGGAAATGGATTTGGCGGCAATGCTGCAAACGCTTCAGGGAAAAGGTTCGGAAACGCTGCAAGTTGTTGTCTGGAATATTCGGCTGCCGAGGATTACGGCGGCAGTTTTTGCGGGAGCGGCACTGGGAACGGCCGGCTGCATTATGCAGAATAATCTGAGAAACCCGCTGGCCTCGCCCTCAACGCTGGGGATTACCAGTGCTTCGGCTTTTGGTGCCAATTTTGCAATTATTGTTTTGGGCAGCGGCAGTATGCAAAGTGCGCAGGCGGACGCGGTCTTTATTGCTTCGCCGTATGTGGTCGCCCTGTCTGCGTTTATTGCTTCGGCGGCGGCGTTGTTCTTTGTGATGGCTTTATCCAAGATTCGCGCGTTTGATCCGAATGTGATTATTTTAGCCGGGGTAGCTGTCAGCGCCTTGTTCAGTGCGGCAACGGCTTTTCTGCAATATTTTGCGGATTCTCATCATGTTGCGGCGGCGGTGTTTTGGACATTTGGCAACTTAGGCCGGGCTTCTTGGCCGGAATTGACTTTATTGGGTGCTTTGTTTTTGGTTGCCTTTTTTTATTTTTTACTCAGAAGTTGGGACTATAACGCCATGATCAGCGGCGACGACAATGCCGCCAGTTTGGGGGTTGATACGCAGAAAATACGAATGGGCGGTATGTTTTTTTCATCGCTCTTGGTGTCGACAGCGGTGTCCTTTTTGGGGATTATTGGCTTTGTTGGCTTGATTGCTCCGCAGATAACCCGAAGGTTAATCGGCAATGATCATAGATTTCTGATTCCGGCGGCGGCGCTGATGGGAGCGCTGGTTCTGCTTGTTTCCGACACAGCGGCACGGGCTTTGTTTTCGCCGGTTGTGCTGCCGATAGGAGTGATAACATCATTTTTAGGAGCACCGGTATTTCTTTATATTTTGCTGAAAGATTATCGGCAGGAGTGAGGTGATTTATTGATTGACGGATAGAGATTTTTCGGGGGGAAAACCGGCGGCAGCCAGGCAAAGAAAAAAATAACTGATAGACAGGAAGGAAAAAATGAAGATGAAAAAAATATTGATTTTGACACTGGTATGGGGATTACTGATTGGCTTAGCGGGCTGTAATCCGGCAGCAAAAAAGGAAAACGCACCGGTTGCGGAAAACAAAAGCCAAACGCAGGAGAAAGAAGCGGCAAAGGAAAAAGCCGATGAAAAAAAGGACGAAAATCAGGCCAAGGTGGATGAGAAAAAGGACGAAAGTCAGCTGCAGGCGGATGAAGAGATGGTTATTATTGATATGGCCGGACGTGAGGTCAGACTGCCGAAAAAAGACAATCGGAAAGCGCTGACGGACAGTCCGACCACGCAGAGATTATATACTTATATCAATGGTTTAAATGATTTGGTCGGCGTATCGGCACGTGATGCCAAGAATTTGACCAATCGTCCGTATGCGCTGGCCAATCCGGAAATTTTAGAAATGAAAAGCTTTGGCGGCGGCTATTTTATAGAGGATTGGGAAGCGGTTTTGCTGGCCAAGCCGGATGTTATTTTCTGCGACCAGTACGAAGTTGCGGCTTATGACCAGATTCAGCGCCAGACCGGCTGTCCGGTAGTGGCCTTGGATTATGGGACGGGCGTTATCTTTGATCCTAAGCTCTATCAGTCGCTGGAGTTGATCGGTAAGATCATGGGCAAAGAAGAAAGAGCCAAAGAAGTAATAGACTATATGGAAGCCTTAAAAAAGGATTTGAACGAACGGACCAAGGATATTCCGGAAAGTGAAAGAAAAACCGTGTATGCGGCCGGCTTGGCATGGAACGGCCCACATGGCATTGAAGGCACCAGAGAAAACTATCCGCTGTTTGACGCCGTAAATGCCGTCAACGTAGTCAACGGGATTGGCAAGGACGGATTGGTGGAAGTGGATAAAGAAAAGATTATTGAATGGAATCCAGAGTATATTTTTATTGACTTGGCCAGCATTCACTTGATTCAGGAAGACTATAACAAGAATAAGGCCTATTATCAGCTTTTAAGCGCCTTTAAAAACGACAAGGTTTATACGCAGTTAGCCTTTGTCTGGTGCGATATCAATATTGATACGGCGATGGGGAATTCCTATTTTGTCGGAAAAATGATTTACCCGGACAAATTTGCCGATATTGATCCGATTGAAAAAGTAAATGAAATTTATGAATTTTTAGTTGGCAAGCCGGTGTATGAGCAAGTAGCCGATTCGCAGTTTGGCGGATATCAAAAAATCAACATAGCCGACTTTGACAGCAATCGGTTTTTTAAGGAAAAATAATTTGATTTTCTCTTAATTGAAGCGCTGTGCATTTTCTGTATGGGCGGCAATCGGCATAGTTTTTAGGGTCTGCTTCGCTCAAAGGGCGGGCAATCTTGCCCGGTCGAAAGGCTGCGCATTTCTGCCCGGGCGGCTCACCCCGACCAAAAGTTCTGCTTTGGGCAAATTAGGAAGCCAAAACCACTCTTTCTAAAAGGAGAGTGGTTTTATTTTTGGAAATAAAAGCGAATACTTGCCAAATAAAAGGGAATACTATATAATGATACAAGTGTCAAAAGGATTTATCATCTTTTGACACTTACATCCATAATAAAGAGCAGTAAATTCAAAAGCCGCTGACTGGCGGCAGGCAAGGAAACAATGAGTAGGGAAAAGCGGCTTGATTTATCCCTTTTAAGAAAAGAAAAAAGAACAAATGGAGGCATTATGGCAAAGGAATTGGCAAAAAATTATAACCCTTCGGAGATGGAGGACCGGCTGTATCAAAAATGGGAGAAGAACGGCTATTTTAAGGCTCAGGTAAATCGCAGCAAGGAGCCGTTTACGATTGTGATTCCGCCGCCGAACGTAACCGGGCAGCTTCATATGGGACATGCCTTTGATAATACAATGCAGGATATTTTAATCCGCTTTAAGCGGATGCAGGGCTATGAAACCCTGTGGCAGCCGGGAACGGATCACGCCGCCATTGCCACGGAAGTTAAGATTGTGGAAAAACTGGCCAAGGAAGGGCTGAGCAAGCAGGAGTTGGGCAGAGAAGAGTTTATGCGGCGGGCCTGGGAATGGAAAGAGGAGTACGGCGGCCGGATTGTGCAGCAGCTTAAAAAATTGGGCTCCTCCTGTGACTGGGATCGGGAGCGCTTTACGCTGGACGAGGGCTGTACGGCGGCGGTCAACGAGGCTTTTGTTCATTATTACAATAAGGGCTATATTTATCAGGGTTACAAGCTGATCAACTGGTGTCCGCACTGCAAAACCACGATTTCCGACGCGGAAGTTGACCATGAGGAAAAAGACGGATTTTTCTGGCATATCAAATATCCGTTCGCTGACGGCAGCGGCTATATTGAGATTGCCACGACCCGGCCGGAAACGATGCTGGGCGACACGGCGGTGGCGGTTCATCCCGATGACGAGCGCTACCAAAGTTTGATTGGCCAAAAAGTTATTTTGCCGCTGGTCGGCCGGGAAATTGCCGTGATTGCCGATGAGTATGTTGATAAAGAGTTTGGCACCGGTGCGGTTAAAATGACGCCGGCGCATGACCCGAATGACTATGAGGTCGGACTGCGTCATAATCTGGAGCAGATTAATATTATGACCGACGATGGCCGGATCAATGAAAATGGCGGCAAATATCAAGGGTTGGAGCGCTATGCCGCCAGAGAAGCGATTGTTGAGGATTTAAAAGCCGGCGGTTATTTGCTGGGCGTCAAACCACATCGCCATAATGTCGGTGTACATGAGCGCTGCGGCACAGTGATTGAGCCGCTCCTGAAAGAACAATGGTTTTTACGGATGAAGGAATTAGCCGAGCCGGCGATTGCCGCGCTAAAGAGCGGTGAGCTGAAGTTTGTACCCGAGCGCTATGGCAAGACATATTTGAACTGGCTGGAAAACATTCGGGATTGGGCGATTTCCCGGCAGCTGTGGTGGGGGCATCGAATTCCGGTGTATTACTGCCAGGACTGCGGGCATAAGACCGTCAGTGCCGAGCCGGTGGAAAAGTGTGAAAAATGCGGCTCCGTGCACTTGCATCAGGACGAGGACTCGCTGGATACCTGGTTCAGCTCGGCGCTGTGGCCGTTTGAAACCTTGGGCTGGCCGGAGAAAACCGAGGATTTTGATTATTTCTTCCCGACCGATGTGTTGGTGACCGGCTATGATATCATCTTTTTCTGGGTGGTGCGGATGGTCTTTTCGGCGCTGGAGTTTACCGGCCGCCTGCCGTTTCACACTGTTTTAATTCACGGTTTGGTGCGTGACGATCAGGGCCGGAAAATGAGTAAATCGCTGGGCAACGGCATTGACCCGCTGGAAGAAATTGAAAAATACGGGGCGGATGCGCTGCGGATCACGCTGCTGACCGGTAACGCGCCGGGCAATGACATGCGCTATTACAAGGAAAGAATTGAAGCGTCCCGCAATTTTGCCAACAAGATTTGGAATGCTTCGCGTTTTATCTTAATGAATCTGCCGGAGGAAGAATTAACGGCGGACTTTACATTGGCACCGGCAGATAAATGGATTTTAAGCCGGGTCAATACTTTGACCAAGGAAGTAACGGAAAACTTAGATAAATATGAAATGGGCATTGCGCTGAGCAAGCTGAATGACTTTTTGTGGGAGGAGTTCTGCGACTGGTATATTGAAATGGTTAAGCCAAGGCTGAACAGCGCGGACGCGGTTGATCAGGCGGCGGCGCTGCGGACGTTAAAGAGCGTGCTGATTCAGGCGATGAAGCTGTTGCATCCGTTTATGCCGTTTATCACCGAGGAAATTTTCAGCTATTTGCAGGATGAAGAAGAGTCGATCATGGTTTCGGCTTGGCCGGTCTTTCGTGCCGAA
The DNA here is from genome assembly GCA_002999035.1 of Lachnospiraceae bacterium oral taxon 500. Classification (NCBI taxonomy): domain Bacteria; kingdom Bacillati; phylum Bacillota; class Clostridia; order Lachnospirales; family Lachnospiraceae; species Lachnospiraceae bacterium oral taxon 500. Next base: position 416,105 of record CP027241.1, on the reverse strand, counting down.
TGGGATTTTAAGCAGGAGGAAAATGAAATCAGCCTGATTAAGCAGGCAGTCGGCAGCATCCGCACCCTGCGGAACGAGATGAAAGTCAGCCCCAAGAAAAAGGTAAAGGTAGTGGTAGTCAGCGATCAGGCGGAAATCCGGGAGATTTTTGCCCGTAATAGGGTCTTTTTCGGTGCGCTGGCGATGGCATCGGAAGTAGTGATTGCCGAGGACGGCAGTGGTTTGGGCGAGGACTGGCTGTCGGTCGCAATTCCGAATGCGGCGCTTTATATGCCGTTTGCCGAACTGGTTGATTTGGAGCAGGAAAAGCAGCGTTTGGACAAGGAAATCAAAAGGCTGAATGAGGAAATGGAGAGAATTGATAAAAAGTTGGCGAATCCCGGTTTTATGGCGAAAGCACCGGCGGCAGTGGTTAAGGAAGAACAGGAAAAGCGGGCCGGTTATGAGGCCATGTTCCGGCAGGCCGAAGAAAGCCGGGGACGGCTGGGATAGAGTGCGAACGGTGTAGGTTTTGTTTTAAAATGTTTTCAAAAAAGGAGTGTTTCGGCAAGTTTTCAAGTCAGACTATCTGCTTGCCGGAACGGTTGAGCAAATTCAGGGTAAAGTTTTTAAGAAACAAACCGATATATGATTTGTGGAGTAAGAGCTGTGAATTAGGAGGAAGACATGCAAAACAACCCGTACAATAAAATAAAAAATAATTCAATTATGACGGCCAGTCCGGCAGAATTGACATTGATGCTTTACGAGGGCGCGATTAAGTTTGGCAATCAGGCAATTACTGCTATAAATGCCAAGGACATCGGAGAAGCGCATCGGCTGATCGTTCGGGTGCAGGATATTATTGATGAATTAAGAGGAACGCTGAACTTTGATTTTCCGATTGCCGAGCAGATGGATCGGATGTATGAGTTCATATCCTTTACTTTGGTAGAAGCCAATATTGAAAAAAGTGCCGAGAAGGTAGAAACGGCTCTGATCTTTATCCGTGAATTCCGGGATACCTGGAAAGAAGCAATGGCACTATCTAGGAAATAAGGATTTGGATACACCAGCAGACCCGCCTTGCCGTTAAGCAAAGCGGGTTATTTACTTTGAGCATTTTCTGTGCACTGAGGCAGCGGCGGGGGTAAGAAGATGAAAAATATCTTAACCAAATTAAATCTGTTACTCTTTACTTTGAGAAAAAAATTGGCAAGGCTGGAGCAGATCAAGGCATATACTCTTTGTCAGGCGCCCGGTGCGGATAAAGCGGGGCTGACAACGGAGACGATTTTGGCGCAGAAGCAGGAATGGATTGAGGAGATAAAGAAGCTGGATCAAGGTTTTAGTACGCTGTCGGTGGAGCTGCTGCCGTTTTTGCAGGAAAATCCCGGTCAGTATCGGGAAAGCATTGTCCGGATGCAGGAGTTGATTGAACAGATTATGGCGGTCGAAAGTGAGATTCGGCAGGCGGAAAAGAAAAATTACGCCGAGGTTATGCTCGGTTCGGTTAAAAAGGAAGCCAAAGCAAGCCGTCCGCTTCCCCAAGCGGCAGGGCTGAAAAAGTATCAGCAGGCAAAAAAGGGTTTGCAACAGGAGAAAAAAGATTTTTGATGCAGAAGCAGCATTTTTCGCAAGCGGAAAAGAGTTTTTGAGTTTATGACAACAGGAGGAATCAAAGATGCTTTTGGTGATTGACGTAGGCAATACCAATATTACGGTAGCGGTTTATGAGGACAAAGAAAACAAGGGCAGTTTTCGGCTGCGCACCAAGACGGAACGTACCAGTGATGAATATGGCGTCATTCTGGTCAATTTATTAAAGGAGAGAGATGTATCGAAAGAACAAATTGACGACGTCATTATTTCGTCGGTTGTGCCGAACTTGATGTATTCGCTGATTAATGCAATTTATAAATATTTCGGCGTCAATCCGATGATTGTCGAGCCGGGCTTAAAGACCGGAATTTCGATTCATACGGATAATCCCAGGGAAATCGGAGCTGACCGGATTGTGGATGCCGTGGCGGCCTATAATGAATACGGCGGGCCGGTGCTGGTGATTGACTTCGGTACGGCGACGACCTATGATCTTATTTCGGAAAAGGGCGTGTTTGAAGCCGGTATCACTTCGCCGGGCATCCGGATCAGTGCCGATGCGCTGTGGAAACAGGCGGCCAAGCTCCCGGAAATTCAAATTGAAAAGCCGAAAAGCATTTTGGCTAAAAATACCATTACCAGCATGCAGGCAGGTCTTGTTTACGGCTATATTGGACAAGTGGAATATATTATTGATAAGGTGCGGGCGGAAAGCGGCCTGACCAATTTAAAAGTAGTTGCTACCGGCGGCTTAGGGCGGATTATTGTCGGAGAAACGGATAAAATTGAAGTTTATGACCCGGAACTGACTTTTAAAGGGCTGTGCTATATCTACGAAAAAAATAAAATGAATCGGGACAGCAGACGAGGATGAAGATAGGAAATTTAAACTTTCAGTATGGCCTATTTATGGCGCCGATGGCCGGAACGACGGATTTGGCGTTTCGCCTGTTATGCCGGCAGCGGGGGTGTGAACTGGCTTATACGGAGATGGTCAGCGCCAAGGCGCTGTCGTTTGATAATCAAAAAACAAAAGACTTGCTGACGATTGATGAGCGGGAGGAACTGGCGGCGGTTCAGCTTTTTGGTTCCGAGCCGGAGCTATTGGCGGAAATGGCGGAAAAGATTGACAATCCCCACATTGCGTTCTTTGATGTCAACATGGGCTGTCCGGTTCCCAAAATCGTCAATAACGGTGAGGGCAGCGCTTTGATGCGTCAGCCGGAGCGGGTCGGCGCCATCGTGGCGGCGATGGCGAAACGCCTGAAAAAGCCGGTGACGGTTAAGATTCGCAAGGGTTTTGATAATGACCATATCAACGCGGTAGAGATTGCCAAAATCGCGGAAGCTGCCGGAGCGGTAGCGATTGCGGTGCATGGCCGGACAGCCCGGCAGTATTACAGCGGTCAGGCGGATTGGGATATTATTCGGCAGGTCAAGGCGGCGGTTAAGATTCCGGTGATCGGCAACGGCGATATTTTTTCCGGTCAGGCGGCCGTGCAAATGCTGGAGCAGACCGGCTGCGACGGACTGATGGTCGCTCGCGGCGCGGAGGGGAATCCTTGGATTTTTGCCGAAATTAAAAGCGCACTGGCCGGAAAGCCGTACCGGGCGCCGACTTTGGCGGAGAGGAAGGCCATGATTTTTGAGCATTTACAGCTGGCACTTGACCAGAAAGGCGAGTTTGCCGCTATGCAGGAAATGAAGAAGCATTTACTGTGGTATACAAAGGGACTGGCCGGTGCAGCGGCGCTGCGGCGGGAACTGATGGAGATGAAAGACCCGCAGGCGGTCAGGGAGTATTTAACAGCGGCGTTTGCGGAAATGGAATAAAAAAATCGCTTTTTATCGCTTGACAAGTATAAAGGATTATGTTTCCAAATAATTGAATGATAAGCCCCGAAAAAAAGGGGCTTTTTCAATTCTATTTGGTACCTTATATTTTCTTCCATTCTAAGTGGCTGTGAGGGTATCAATTTCTTTAAATGCCAAAACGCCGAAAAAAAAGTTGCCAAAACGCCGAAAAAAAAGTTGCCAAAACGCCGAAAAAAAGTTGCCAAAACGCCGAAAAAGTGCTATAATTCAGCATAAGAGGTGAGAATATGAAAGAATATAAACCGCGTATCGCAGATGAAATACTAAAGGATAAGCTGGAAGCAAAAGGCGCAGTAATCATTGAAGGTCCTAAATGGTGTGGCAAAACAACTACAGCAATGCAGGTTGCAGGCAGTGTGCTGCGTATGGACGAGCCTTCTAAACGAGATGTTAATATTCAGATGTCAGAAATTGCGCCAGAACGTTTATTGCAGGGAAAAACGCCCAGACTTATTGATGAATGGCAAATTGCACCTAAACTGTGGGATGCGGCCAGATATGAAGTAGATACAAGAGGAGAGGAAGGGCAGTTTATTTTGACCGGGTCGGCAGTTCCGGTTGATTCAAAGGAAATAACTCATTCGGGAACGGGACGGTTTACTTGGCTCACTATGCGTCCTATGTCATTGTATGAATCAGAAGAGTCATCAGGTGAAGTGAGTTTAGAAGAATTATTTCTTACTCCCCAACAAATAATCGGGATTAATGGTTTAGATCTTGAAAAGCTGGCATTTGCAATATGTAGAGGCGGCTGGCCGGGTGCGATGGAAATGAGTGAAAAAGCGGCACTTTCGCAGGCAATGGATTATTATGATGCAGTTGTTAAATCTGATGTAAACAGGGCAGATGGAGTCAATAAAAATCCTGAGCGTGTAAAAAGGTTGATGAAATCTTTTGCCCGTAACCAAGGAGCACAAGTTGCGAGTACCGTTTTGAGGGATGACATTCAGGCAAATGATACTGATAAATTGAATGAAGATACCATTGCCTCATATATAAATGCACTGAAAAAAATATTTGTAATAGAAGATATGCCTGCTTGGAATCCCAATTTGCGCTCTAAGACAGCAATCAGAACAACCGATACCAGATATTATGTAGACCCGTCTATCGCAGCAGCACTGGGTGTAGGACCGAAAGATTTATTAAATGATTTGAACACGATGGGACTTTTATTTGAGGCGATGTGTGTCAGAGATTTACGAGTTTATGCCGAATATTTGGGTGGTGAAGTACTACATTATAGAGATAAGTCGGGACTGGAGTGTGATACGGTAATTCATCTGAGAAATGGAAAGTATGGATTAGCTGAGATAAAGCTCGGCGGACAGAAATTAATGGAAGAGGGGGCTGTTAATCTCAAGAGACTTGCAGATAAAATTGATACTACCAAGATGCCGTTGCCATCATTTATGATGATTGTAGTTGGAATAGGAGATTTTGCATATAGGAGAGAGGATGGAATATATATCGTTCCTATAGGATGTTTGAAAAAATGATAAGTGAAAAGTTCAAACAGTTTAAAAGGGTATATCATAGATGAGCCGGAAAAAGGAAGCAAGAAGGAAACAGATATAGCGGCGCTGCGGCGGGAACTGATGGAGATGAAAGACCCGCAGGCGGTCAGGGAGTATTTGACAGCGACGTTTGCGGAAATGGAAGCGAATTTTTGCCTAAAATAAAAAACGAAAATATTTCAATATAGCAGAGCTGCTTTACTAGGGAGGAAAAGAATATGCTGAGGAATTTAATAAGAAATAGTATTATTAAATATTTTTCGGTACTTGTCTTGATTTTAGCGGCACTATCGGTTGCGGCCTGTCAGGAGAAAAGGCCGACGGTTTTAGAACAGACGAAGCACTTGGAAAAGATGATTGAAATAGCGTCAAAAGGAGATTCCATAGCAGAACAAGATTTCATTCAGATTTCATTTGCCGAGGGCAGCAAGCAAAAGTTTTTGGAAAAGGCTTGTTTGGAATTGGACAGCAGTCAAATCTTTTCGATTGCAGGCCGGGAAGCAGAAGAACAGAGGACTTCATTAAGTCAGATACTGGAAGCCAATGCAGATGAGGGACAAAAATTATACCATTCTTTTTTGGAAAATCAGAAGAAGAATTTAGGGAATGTGCAGCCGGCGGACAAGCGTTTTTCTAAGGTTTATGAGGAGGATAATTTAGCCTATGTTTTTGTGAAAACGCCGTTCCGGTTTGACAAGCTGACGGTCAGCGGCGAAGAGCTTGCGGTTTGTGGCTGTACTTTGTATCGTGCTTATATGTGGCAAAAATTGGATGGCTGGTGGCAACTAAATCAATATCAAGAGCGGGTTCATTTAGAAGCGGAAGATATGGCACTATTGTTTCCGGAGATTCCAAATATTGAAGCGGACAGCAAAGCTTTAACAGAAAAGTTTTTAACGGTTTTTGGAGAAAGAGTAGAGTTTGAATGAGTTTATGAAGCCTCTCTATAAAAAATAGAAAATAGAGAGGCTTTAATTTTAATAGCCGCCTTTGCGCAAATGGAATAAAATCGCTTGACAAGCGGCAGGCAATGGGCTATAATACCAAAATACGTAACAGAGAGGACAAGAGCTTGTTTGGCAGGCTCTTTTCGATTTTGATGGTTGAGGAAAAGTAGAAGGAGTACGCATTTGAGGACTTTAGAGAAAAAGATACTGACGTATAGCGGATTGAAAGCGTTGGAAGAAGAATTGCAAAACCTGAAGCTGGTTAAGCGCAAGGAGATTGCGGCTAAGATTAAGGAAGCCAGAGAGCAGGGTGATTTGTCGGAAAATGCCGAATACGATGCAGCGAAAGATGAGCAAGGTGAGATTGAAGCACGGATTGTCCAGATTGAGAAAATACTCAAAAATGCCGAAGTGATCGATGAAGATGAGGTTGATCTCAGTGTAGTCAGCGTTGGCGTTAAAGTTTTAGTTTACGATATGGAGTTTGACGAGGAAATTGACTTTACCATTGTCGGTTCGACCGAAGCCGACCCGCTGGCCAATAAGATATCCAATGAATCGCCGATGGGCAAGGCGTTAATCGGTGCAAGGGAAAATGAGATCGTTGAATTCAGCACCCCGAACGGAACAGTCAAGGTCAGGGTTTTAAAGATTCATCAGTAAACAAATCACATTCCGTTCGTGTCTGCGCCGAAAGATGCAGTCTTTTGGGCTGGTGGGTGTCCTGCCTTGATGGAAGTGCTGTTCGCTTATGTTTGTAAAAATTGTTTGAACGAACATGGGAAAGTTGACTTATTAAGGGGCTGTTGCATTTTAAGAGTTTTACACAGGTTATATGATGGCATTCTGCTGAAATGCCGCCACATTTTGTGCAATCTCTATTTTGCAACAGCCCTTTTGCTATGCGCACAAGATTTTTCGTAGTTAATGACATAAATGTCAAAAGTATGGAAATCGGTTGTGAGTTTTGCGGGCAAACTTTCAAATTTCAACAGTTCAGACAAGCAGCACGGATAATTCGCTGTAAGCGAATTATCCGTGTATTTGCTCACGCAAATAGGAATTTAAGCATGAGATGCTTTTGGAGAGTAAACTCTCCGCCAGCATCTTTGGTACACATACCTGCTTGCCTGAACTGTTTGCAAAAATCATTTGAAAAATGTGGTTGGATTTGGTATACTGATAGCAATACGCGGCAAGCGGAAATACTGAATAAAAAGGAGTAAAACATGGAAAATAATAATATGGAAAACAGAGAGCCGGTCAGCGCAGAAGAATTGGGGGAATTGTTTCAGATTCGCCGCAATAAATTAAAGGCATTGCAGGAGAGCGGACAAGATCCGTTTGTGCTTACCCGGTTTACCGTTACCAATTACAGCAAAGAAATTCAGGATAATTTTGAGAGCTTTGAGGAAAAGGAAGTAACCTTAGCCGGCCGGATGATGACCAAGCGGACAATGGGTAAGGCTTCGTTCTGTGATTTGCAGGATAAGGACGGCCGGATTCAGCTATATATCAAAAAAGATATTGTCGGCGAGGAAGTTTATCAGAGCTTTAAAGAGTTGGATTTGGGCGATATCATCGGCATAACCGGTTGTGTTTTCCGGACGCATAAGGGTGAGATTTCGGTGCGGGTGGAAAAGCTGACGCTGTTGTCCAAGAGTTTGCAGATTTTGCCGGAAAAGTTTCACGGCTTAAAGGATACGGATATTCGTTACCGCCAGAGGTACTTGGATTTGATTGTTAATCCGGAGGTAAAAGATACGTTTAGAAAGCGCTCGGAAATTATTCGGACGGTGCGCAATATTTTAGAAGAAAAGAACTTTTTAGAGGTGGAAACACCGATTTTGATGACGATTCCTTCCGGCGCGGCGGCCAAGCCTTTCAATACCTATCATAATGCGCTCGATATGCAGCTGCACTTGCGGATATCCTTAGAGCTGCCGCTCAAGCGCCTGATTGTCGGCGGTTTTGACCGGGTGTATGAAATCGGCCGGGTTTTCCGAAACGAGGGTATTTCTACTCGGCATAATCCGGAGTTTACTTTGCTGGAATTATATCAGGCATATACCGATTATCAGGGGATGATGGATTTGACGGAGGAACTGTTCCGAGAGACGGCCAGACGTGTGCTGGGCACGACGGTGATTACTTACGGCGATGTGGAGATTGACTTAGGGAAGCCCTTTGCTCGTCTGAGCATGAAAGACGCGGTTAAGCAGTATGCCGGAATTGATTTTGATGAAATCGGAAGTGATGAAGAGGCGCGGGCGCTGGCCAAGGAAAAGCATATTGAATTTCAGCCGCATTTCAAAAAGGGTGAGATTTTAAATCTTTTCTTTGAAGAATATGCCGAGAAACATTTGGTGCAACCGACTTTTATTATGGATCATCCGGTTGAGATTTCGCCGCTGGCTAAGAAAAAGGTTGATGCACCGGGCTATACGGAGCGGTTTGAACTCTTTATTTTAACCAGAGAGCATGCCAATGCTTTTTCCGAGTTAAACGATCCGATTGACCAAAAGGAACGCTTTATGTATCAGGAAAGTCTGCGGGCAGCCGGTGATGAAGAAGCCAACCGGATTGACGATGACTTTATCACGGCGCTGGAATACGGAATGCCACCGACGGGCGGTTTGGGTATCGGCATGGATCGGATGATTATGCTGCTGACCAATGCTCAGTCGATTCGGGACGTGTTGCTGTTCCCGACGATGAAAAATATCGACGGCAATAAGAGCGAAAAGAGAGAGACGGGGAAGGTTTTTGAAGCAGATTCGGTTGTACCGGCTGGCGAGGAAAAAATTGATTTTTCCAAGGTAAAAATCGAACCTTTGTTTGAAGACTGTGTTGATTTTGAAACTTTCAGCAAGAGCGACTTTAGAGCGGTAAAGGTTCTGGGATGTGAGGCGGTGCCCAAGTCCAAGAAGCTCTTAAAGTTTACCTTAGATGATGGAACAGGTGTAAACAGAACGATTTTAAGCGGTATTCATAACTTTTATGAGCCGGAAGAACTGCTGGGAAAGACTTGTATTGCCATCACCAATCTGCCGCCGCGGCCAATGATGGGAATCGAATCCTGCGGTATGTTGATCAGCGCCGTCCACGAAGAAGAAGGCGAGGAAAAGCTTCATCTGTTGATGGTGGATCCGCATATTCCGGCAGGGGCAAAGCTGTACTAATCGGTTCTTGGATTAAAAACAGCAGAGACCAAAGCACAAAGATCAGAGGATGCTTTGTGCTTTGGCGAATCTATAAAAATTATATAACCGATGAAAGAAGCACTTGCTTTGGCGGTTTGCTGAAGCGGGTGCTTTTTTGCACGGGGATCAGACGATGTGAAAATCTTGCTTTATATTCAATGGAGGTATTATGAGACTATTTATTGCAATAACATTTTCGCCGGACTTTAAAAATCATTTTATTGACCTAAAGCATCAATTAAGGCAAAGAGGAGTCGAAGGGAATTTTACCTTAGATGAAAATTTGCATTTAACGCTTTGTTTTATCGGTGAAACGCAGCAAGTTGATCAAATAAAATCGGCTCTTAAAAGAGTGAATTTTCAGCCATTTGTGCTGAGCGTTTCCGAGGTTCAAAACTTTCGGGACATGATTTGGGTGGTAATCAAGAAAAATCAGGCGTTAAGCGAACTTTCAAAAAGCATAAAAATTGAACTGGATAAGGCGAAAATTGATTATGACAGGAAACCTTTTAAAGCACACATTACATTAGCCAGAAAGGTAGAAGGAGATGTTCCGAAATTGGAGCTTCCTGATGCAAAAATGAAGGTAGAAAAAATATCGCTGATGAAATCAGCCAGAGAAAATGGCAAACTGGTTTATACGGAGATTTTCAGCGCGCCTCAGATTTAAGCGGATAAGACAGGTTATGTCTAATGTCTCTTTATATTTTTAGACTTGTTAAGTTCAGCAATATAATCCAAACCAAAGACCTCTATTTCATTTAATACTCTTTGGAACTTAGTGCCTAATGTACTCAAAGAATATTCAACATGGGGAGGTATTTCCGGAAAAACTTTTCTAACGATTAGTTTGTCTTGTTCCAATTGACGAAGCTGTCTTGTTAATACAGTTCGAGTAACATCAGGAATTAACCTTTCAAGTTCACTAAATCTTTTCGTACCTGTGCTTAGATGATATAAAACTACAATTGCCCATTTTCCTTGTAAAACTTTTTGAGTAGTAACATAGGGACATCTATCATAAACAGTTGACATTGTGACCTCCTTAGATAATTATAGTACCGTATTAGATACTATGTATTATAAATGTTCGTACTTCTAAAATCAAGACTAAAAAAGTATAATGATAGCAAGAGAAAATCATTTCTCAAAAAATGAAAGGAGATCAGCTATGAAAAATGAAGTTATGAAAGTGTTTCATGCTTACACGAAAGCATTATTGAAAGGAGATTTTGGAGCGGTTTTTGAAACGATGTCGGATAATATTGTATGGCATATGGGAGGAGAGAGTCCACTTTCCGGTGTGGTAGTTGGGAAACAGGCATTAGGAGAGCGTTTGAGTGAATTTGCAAAGAGAAGCAACGGAACATTTAAAGTTATGACAAATTGGGCCGCAAGCAATGACTGTTTTGTGGCTGCCAGTGTTGTTTCTTTAGCAGAAAGAGGAGAAGAAAAACTAAATGATCCGGGGATTGATCTATTTAGAATAGAGAACGGCAAGATACAAGAAGTTTGGACTTTCGCAGAAAAACAAGATGAGGAAGATAAGTTTTGGGAATAAATCAAATTCATCCAATAAAATCACTAAAAGGAAGTAAAAGCAAATAGCCGATACTTCCTTTTTTGTTGTCAAAAATTCAAAAACCGGAAAGGAGAATTTAAAAATATGAAGCAGAAAATGATCAACATCAATGTCAACTTGGTTGCAGAGCGTCCTTTCTAACGAATCGTTAGGCCAGTATGTGCTTTTCTATGTAATCGTAAAAAGCATTGATCATGTTTCGTTCATTTATCACGAATGCTTTCTTAGGTGTGTCTGTTTTTTCCATGATTACGCCCATATCTTCTTTCGCATAGAGCAGCGTATTGTCTGGAAATGCACTGACAATATGTACCTTTAGGTTCTCGTAGCGGCGTTCCAGATATTTCAGGTGCTCTATATGCATGAGATACTGTTCCTTTTCGTAAGGAAAAACACGGTCGGAGAACAATTCGCTCATAGGCAATCGAAGTTCAACCGGCGTGCGAATGGTGGATTTCGGATCAGGCAGTACCACGGTGAGACTTTGCTGTTTTATACTTTTCCGGAATAGGGAAAGACGGTGCTTCCATTGCAGAATTAGGGTATCGTCTCCGGCTTGTTCTGACAGTTTCCGGACGAGTTTTTCCGGCATAGCAAAAAGAGGAGGCACTGTGCAGCACAGGAAAGCATTTCCCTCTGCCATAGTAAGGCTTTCTGCCGTGCTTTGAAAAACATCTGGATTCTGCTCGGTAAAAATCCGCATGACGGGGCGGCAAAATGCAAAATAACGTTCATATTCTGTTGCCAGTGCATCCACTGCCGCCCGATCGGTGAGAAAGAGGTTGAGCATTCCGTCCGTCTCCTGCTGTACGGAAGAGGAAATGACAGCGGCTGTATTCGGTGCGATAAAAAGAGTCCGCTGAAATAAGCCGTCCCGCAGTCTGGGATAGCAGTAAGGCTCGACCATTCCTGTCATATAAATGGGAATCCACTTCGTGACGGCTTCCAGCATTTCATTCATGTTCCGGGATACGGTATGGATGATCCGCACCCGGTTTCCTCTTAGAAGCACCTGTGTAAAAAGTTCTGTCCAGCGCAATACAAAAGCGGCATCTTCATAAAGCCAGGCCATATTTTCATCGGAAAAAAGCAGAAGTGTCTGCGGTTTTTCCTCTTTGAGGATCATCAGGAAAAACTGTTCTACGGCTCTTCTTTTTCCGGCATTTCCGTAAAGATAGGATGCATACTTTTGCGAAATATCATTCATATCCTTTTTTTCAGGAAGAGTGACCGGCTGCGCCGCAAGACGGGAAAAACCGGAGATCAGCCTTCCGGTTGCCTCTGAGGCATCACTCTCTTTTTCCAAAAGCCATTGTTCCAGATATAACGCCATAGCATCAGGTGCGCTTAAAGCAACCGTTCCGATCCCCGTCAGCTTTTGCAATGCATTCATCTGATAATCTTTTTTGATATGCCTGGCTAAATATAAACACATGGGAGTAAGATACTCATGCTTTTTTGGCAGAGGTCTCGCACCCGAGCGCAGTCGCCCTATGTGAGAAGAGTTTATATTGATGTTTCGCCCAAGAAGACTGTTGGACACTTCTGCGATATTCATCAAAGTATCAAATCTTTCCGCAAACATACGACCTCATTCCCCCTTTCTGTTTGGCAACATTATAACATATAATAGAACCTGTTACAATGAGAATGGCACAAACTATGCCGTAAATTTGGCATGACCATTTTGACATAACCTATTGTATTAGCCGCAGTTTCAGATAATATATAAATATACGAACGCAAAGGAGGCGGCAAATATGCAGATTCTCATTAAACGGGAAGATTTTTCTACAAGTCGCTATGAGCTTAACACCGGTAGCGCCGCGCTGGAGTTTACCGGGGAGAATGATGCATTCTCACTGCCCTATTCGGAGGTCAAGGATTTTTGCATCACCCGAAATGACCATGGCAAGACGTACTTTACTATGCTCTGCGGACAAACCATGTATGAGGGACAAATCCTGGATTTGAAAGCGGTAGAGTCTTTCGTGGAAACGCTGAAAACGGAGTTGGACGGGGTCATTCATATCGCAGTAAAAAAGAATTAGAGATTTGAACGTATAAAACCTACGTGTACCGTGCCGGTGCAAGCCGAAAGCAAGGGGAAGTACCTCTATACCATCTGGAATCTTACCCCTACTAAAGTAGGAGAAGCCCCGGAGCTTGCTCCCGGCGAGGCACCCAAAATCCCGGAGGGAGGAGAAGACGCTCCGCTTACCCCGGAGGAGCAGAAAAAGGAGGACGAATATTGGAAGGAAAAAAACGATGACATGAAAACGGAGCGGGACTCCATGATGGACATCGGGCCGTTTAAGCAGTAAATCTTGAAAAAGATTTGCTGTTTTTTCCTCTTTGGATTATGATGGACATTTTGTAGAAACAATCGTTGATGTCGAAAAGATTGTCGAAACACAGATGAGACTTTCGCAGTCAGAAATGCTATATCAAAATTAAGCACTGAAGAAAGGGACATCATTGAGCGTTTCAAAGTAGCTTTTCATTGAAGAAATCATTAAAGGAAGTATAAGCGCAGGTTACTTAAACGAAAGAAGGAATCGGATAACATCTTAAAACTTGCGATAATTTCTTGAAAATTAAGACGTGAAGTGATACAATATCAATAATTTCTGTCTTAGGATATCATCGAAAAAATTACCGGAGCCTCCAAAAGAGGAGAAATAATTAAAGGAGAGTGTTTTATGGATGTAATGCGAGCAATTATGGATGGAATTGCAATAGCTGCTATTTTTAACGGCGCAGTGGCTGCTTTGGTGCTTATTGATCCAAGATACTTTTTTGATTCTTATCCAAAGGCAATTCAGAAGGCTGCACCTGAACAGATGACAAAAAAAGAGAAAAATATAAATACCATTCTAACCATTATCATTTGTGGAATTTGTTTCGTGTATTCCGTAGTGAGTCTTTTACATACAGACATCTCGGGCTTTTGGAATCTTTTTTGGATGGGATATATTCAGTGGAGCATATTAAACTTAGGAGATTTCTTTTTGTTGGACTGCCTGCTATTCCAAGGGAAATATAAAGATAAAATCGTCATTCCCGGGACAGAAGGACACCCTGATTATGAGTTCGGCAACTGGATGAAGCATTTGGCAATCATGGAACATTTTGTAGTAACTCCATTTTTGATTATACCGTTTGCAGCGGCGATGCAGGCTCTGATTGTTGGCTTATTAGGAAGATAAATTTATGTAGATAGATTAGGAGTAAATAAAAATTATTCTAAATTGAAAGACAAGATAATTAAAATGGCGCTTTTTGGCGCTAATTTGGGAGCAGTGATGGCAAGCCATAGAGAAATATAAAAAAATGAAAATTAATTCTTCCCGAAGCGTATTCGGGTTGTTTTTTATGAAAAATAATGATACAATCGAAATATAAAAATAATATAAATATAGAAGCCCAACTTCCCCATATTCTGCAAAACTGGAACAGTCTTTTTTAGGCAGACCGCCCGCCCGGGCAGGAAGCGAAGCTTTCGATCAGGCAGACCGCCCGCCCGGGCAGAAGTGCGAAGGACTTCGAACAGGGGAAAGTTGAGTATAGAAAAGAATAAATTTTCAAAAATATTTTATCGAAAAATATCTTGAGAACGGGTTTTAATTAATGGAATGGTCTTTTAAAAGTGAGGATTTTTCATGAAACTTTTTTGATCGAGGGTAACGCTATAGGATACACGGGCAGTATTTATTTTAAAAGTAAAAAAAATAGCGTACAAGAAAAAAGGAGGGTGTAACATGAAACGGAAATGGTATTATTTTATGACATGGGTTTTATGTATGGGGTTGATGCTGATTACCACCGGCTGCGGCGGTTCCAGCAAGAGTTCTTATGACTACAACTACTCAAAACAAATGGTGGGAAACGCTATGGAAGCGCCAATGCCGCCGGAAATGTCGAAGGAAGAGATTGCACCGGATGCGGATTTTTCAAGCGGAAAGTTTGAGTTGCCCACTAAGGAACAATTTATTGTCCGGACACGTTTAAGTGTTGAAACAAAGGAATTTGATGAATCGGTCAAGAAAATTGAAGCGCTGGCCAGTGAATTAAAGGGCTATATAGAGAGCGTAGAAGCAAGTTATGGCACAACCTATGACCGGAACCGGAATCGGTCGGTGTTCTATATGCTGCGAATTCCCAAAGGCTCCAGTGCCACTGCGGTAAATACCATTAAATCAGAAGTTGGACTGGTTGTGGACGAACAAATGAGCACGGAAAACGTGACCAAACGAATTCGTGATACCAAGCGTGATATTGAGCTTTTAAAAGCCAAGGAAGACCGCTTGATTGAGTTGTCCAAAAAAACGGAAGACATTGAAGCCTTGATTCACATTGAAACCGAACTGGCGGAAATTATTTCCAACCGGGAATATAGCCAGGCGGCTCTGCAAAACCTGGAATATGATGTTCAATATGATTTTCTGTCAATCAACTTGCGAGAGGTCAGAGAAACAAAAGTAATTGAAGAAGATAACTTCTTAGGTGACGTGAAAACGGCCTTTCGGGACTCTATTGACGGCATGGTTGACTTTTTCCAGGGTTTGGTGATATTTTTGGTTCGCTCCTGGTTTGCACTTTTAATTATGGCGCTTATAATTATTATAGTAATCTGGTTAATTAAGAGGATTAGCAAACGGGCGGCTAAAAAACGCTTAGAAAGAATGAACGCTCATCCGCCGGTATATCCGATGAATTATGCGGCACCGAATATGGGCGTGAATCAACCCCAACCGGAGAAAATGGAAAGCGAAAAAACGGAAAGTGAAAAAACGAAATAAAAGAGGAGTAACTAAAATGGCTCTGCTGCGTTTGTGACAGCAGGGCCATTTTTCATTGCGTATCAAACTAAAAAATGGTACAATTAAAATAAGCAATATCCGAGAGGGATCATAATCAAATTAATTAGCATATTGAGCAGGATTGGGCAATACATAAGAAAGGAAAACAGACGGTGATTGATAACTTGGCTATAAAAGGACAAAATAGGAAAAAGACAAAAACAGGGGCCTGGTTGGCTGCCCTGAGCATAATTTCTAATTTATTATCATTTAATCTTATATCAGCGGCGGAGCCAAAGGCATTTTCAGATGTGCCGGCAGAGCACTGGGCAGCGGAATATGTGCAGGAACTTAGAAACCGGGGTATTACGGATGGAATCGGCAATAATCAATTTGGGATGGGTAAGTCAATCAGCCGCTATGAATTCGTAACTTTCTTGGTGCGGCTCATGAAATGGGATTTGGTGAAGCAGCCCAATCCCACATTTGCTGATGCCACTGATACCGGGGCCTGGTATTATGCGCCGCTGGAAACGGCGGTTTCAAAAGGTTTATTGATGGCTGTCGGCTCGGAGTTTGATAAAAATCCGGGTGTTTCCAAGCGCTCATTTGGCGGTGACTATGCCATTACCCGTCAGGAAATGACAATTATGATTGTACGGGCTTTGGGTTATGGACAGATTGCTTCCAAACTGGATTTAGAACCCAGCTTTTCTGATGTAGAACGCTTTAAAGGTTATATTAATGTAGCCAAAGACTTGGGAATTATTAACGGAACCGGACCCCGGACTTTTGCGCCGACGGCGACGGCGACAAAGGAAGAAGCGGCCGCCATGATGATTCGGATGGCCAGAAAACTGGATGCCGGTATCAGCGATTTGCATGGTTTTTATGCCATTCGCTCATTTGGACAAAGACAATTTATAAATGGACTGGATTCCGTCAGTTTTGGCTGGAGCCGGTTGGGGCATAGCGCCCAAAAAGGATATTACCTTAATACTTCAAGAGAAAAGGATAATGATTTTGCAATCCCGGTCGGCTATGAACAAGTGTTAGCCGAAGC
The DNA here is from genome assembly GCA_002999035.1 of Lachnospiraceae bacterium oral taxon 500. NCBI lineage: Bacteria > Bacillati > Bacillota > Clostridia > Lachnospirales > Lachnospiraceae > Lachnospiraceae bacterium oral taxon 500. The sequence continues at coordinate 399,535 of CP027241.1, read as the reverse complement.
CAGAGCCCAAAATGTAAAAATGCATTTGATGGTTTATGCCAGTGATACCAGCAAAATTGGCGAGGCCGGCAATTTAACTGTCTTTTTGGAGAAGCCGTCTGAACAGGCCAAGCTGATCAAGCAGATTGTGGAGGAGATTTCAGCGGCTAAATTGAACTTGGATGGAGTGACCATTGATTTTGAGGAAATGAAAGGCGAGGCAAAGAAGGCGCAATTTGTGAGCTTTTTAAATAATTTAAAAGTTGCGTTAAACGGGAAACGTTTGCTGGTCGCGGTTCATCCGCAAAGAAAAGAAGGCATTGCCTATTTTGACGGCTATGATTTTCGCAAAATCGGACAGATTGCCGATCGAGTGATATTAATGGCGCATGATTATTATGCCAAGACATTGACACCGTCCGAAGCCGAGCAGGGATATACTTTAACTCCGTTAGCACCACTGGATAAGATCTATAATGCCCTGCGCTTTATAACGGATAAGAATACCGGAGTGGAAGATATCAATAAAGTTATGCTGCAAGTGTCCTTTGCCTCTGTGCAGTGGCAGAGAAAAAATGGAAAAGTCATCAATCAAAGTGCTTTTCAGCCGACCTATGATAAAATTACGGCAGCACTGACCAAGCCAAACGCAGAGATTACTTTTCAGGAGCAGTACAGCAGTCCGAGAGCGGCTTATTTGACGGAAGACGGGACAGAAAACATCTTATGGTATGAGGATTCCAGAAGTATAGTGGCGAAGATCCAATTGGCCAAGATGTTTGGGGTAAGAAATATTTCCATCTGGCGGCTGGGTAATATTCCGAATGATAAAAAAGCGCCATATCTAAATGTGTGGGAGGCAATTCAAAAGGAAAAGTAAAATAAATTGAATCCAGAAAGGAGATTCCAAATGGCTGTTTTGCAAACAAATGATGGTGTCCAAATTTATTATCAGGTAAAAGGGGAGGGAAAGGCACTATTGCTGCTGCCGGGCTGGACATGTTCAACCAGATTTTTTGATAAAAATGCGGAAGCGCTGTCTCGGACCTGCAAAGTAATTTTAATGGATTTCAGAGGGCATGGTCAATCGGAAAAGGTTGATCATGGACATCGGATTGCCCGCTATGCAATGGATGTGAAAAACTTACTGGATCATTTGGAACTGGAAGATGTTACGGCGCTGGGGTGGTCCATGGGCAGCGCCGTGTTATGGAGTTACTTGGAATTATTTGGCAAAGACCGAATCCGGAAGCTGATTTGTGTTGATCAGGCACCGCTTCAATATACCGGCCCGGATTGGGCTTGGGGGCAAAATGGCTGTTATGATGTGGAAATGTTTATTCGCTTATGCGCCGACTTAAAATATGCCCATAAAGATTGTGCGGTTGGTACGGTCTATGGATGTATGCACCGTCAGCCGACAGAGGATGAGCTGCAATTTTTATCAACTGAAATTTTAAATTGTCCGGCCACAGTGGCAATTGAGATTATGAGAGACCATACCAATTTAGACTGGCGGGATTTTGTCAAACGGATTGATGTTCCGGCTTTGGTTTGCGTAGCCAGACAAAGCAAGGTCTTTGATTGGCAGGGCAGTGCCTGGGTCGGTGAAAATATTAAGGGTGCCAAAACGGTTTTCTTTGAGGAATCCGGACATATGCTGTTTTGGGAAGAACCGGATAAATTTAATCAGGTGGTGGCGGAATTTGTCGGCAATTAAAAGACAGGTTGGCAGAAAGGAAACCGGCGATGAAAATAATCGAAAACAAAATGATATTTGCCTTTGATGGCACCAATGAATGTGTGGCACAGGTTGAGGATGGAGAAACTCTGATTTTTCGGACCCATGATTGCTTTGACAACCAGCTGGATGAAGCCGGCTCGACCATTGGCAATTTGAACTGGGATTGCATCAATCCGGCGACCGGCCCGGTCTATGTCAAAAATGCAGTAGCCGGTGATGTACTCAAGGTTGAAATTCTGGAAATTGCACTTGGAAAGCAGGGAGTCATGTGTGCCCTGCCGGATAATGGTGTGCTGGGCTCACTGATTACAGAGGAGTCGGTCAAGCGTCTAAAAGTGGAAAACGGAAAGGTTCATTTTAATGACCGAATTGTGTTTGCTATCAATCCGATGATCGGGGTGATAGGGGTAGCTCCCGAAAAGGGAGCGGTAAATTGCGGTACCCCCGGTAATCATGGCGGAAATATGGATAATAAACGAATTGCGGCAGGTGCAACCCTTTATTTCCCTGTATTTCATGATGGGGCGATTTTTTCTTTAGGCGATGTGCATGCGGCCATGGGAGACGGAGAAGTGATGGTCAGCGGAGTTGAGATTGCAGCCGATGTCAAAGTGCGGCTGTCTGTCATCAAAGGTCTCACGATTGAAACGCCAATGCTGGAAAATGAGGATATCTGCGGTGTTATTTATTCCCATGAGCACATTGAAAAAGCTGTATTTCATGCGGTCAGGATCATGAATGAGATCGTGCAGAAAAAGCTGGGCTTGTCCTTTAATGATGCCGGTATGCTGCTCAGTGCCGTCGGCGACTTAAAATTTTGTCAGGTAGTCGATCCGGAACGGACAGTTATGATGTGCATTCCAAAATCAATTCTTGATTCGTTATTTTAGGTGAGAGGGAGGCAACCGGCATGCCGTACAGCGAGCTGATCAAGAACTTCAACCGTATTCGCGACTATATGCGGGAGTTCTATGTTTATGGCTTTAAAAGCCGTGACGAATATACCCGCAAAAGTGCTCGTTCCTACGATAACGAGCGGCGCCGGATAGAAAGCTGAATGAGTACATAGCCGAAGGTATCATCGTTTCAGAAAAACGTGGGAAAACCATGTATTACCGGCGGGCAGAAACAGGAAATATCGGCCGTCCGGATATTCTGGATTTTTTCTCGGAGGTGTCGCCCTGCGGCGTGATCGGCTCGTATCTGCTGGATAGAGAAGGCGCTCATGACGAGCATTTTGCCTTTAAGCATCATTATATAACCGGCGCAATGGACAGCGAAATAGTATGCTTGTTATTTGCTACCATGTCCGAAAAAAGGCAGATTGCGCTGGAAATAATTAATCGCCATCAAGACAGGCTTACGGAAAATCATGTTGTACCGCTTCGTATTATGATTAGTGTTCAAAGCGGGAGACAGTATCTGATGGCATATACGCCGCGTTTTAAGCGGATTACATCTTTTCGGATCGATAACATTGCTGCGGTTAAGCCGGGTGATATTTGCGCTCGGTTTGATCAGCTTCGCAGGAAACTGGACGGCATGCTTGCCTATATGTGGGGTGTCAGCACTCAAAGTCCGGCGGGCAGCCGGCTGGAGCATGTCGAGTTTACAGTCAGATATGACGCACAGGAAGATCATATTCATAAACGCTTAGAGCGGGAAAAACGCTGGCTGAAAGCCATATTTGCTGATCCGCGCATCAAGCTGTTTACGGATGAAGAGATTCCTTGGCCGGAAGTAGAGCCGCTTTTTCAGCAGGAGGATATTCTTATTTTTGACCAGTATTCGGACGGTGATCCGTATACCGATGCGGACTATATCAGAAACTTTCGGCTGGTACTTGCTGCGGTGCGGAATCGGGTTCCGTTGCGGATTGAGACGATAAATCACAGGGGCAGGCTGATTCAGTTGGTGCTGATGCCGGAATATATAGAATACTCGGAAAAGGATGATAAATTCCGGTTAATCGGGTCAGGGAGCAGATATGGCGGAATCATCAACCTGGGGCGGATAGTAAATGCCAAGCCGTATGATAAACCTTATGACAAAAGTTCGGCCTGGAAGCGGCGACCCAAAAGCAGAACGGTAGAACTGGAGTTGGTTGATGATCGAAATGCTTTGGAACGAGTGCTGTTGCATTTTGCGCATTTTGAAAAGCAGGCGGAGAGGCTAAATGACAGTCGATACAAGGTAAGAGTTACCTATGATGTGGAGGATGAAACCGAAATGGTCATCAGAATATTGTCATTTGGCCCGATGGTGAAGGTGACGGCGCCTGCCCATTTTGTGGATCTAATCAAAGCAAGACTAATCAAGCAAAAAAGTTGCGAGCATTATTCATAACTATTTTTTTCTTGCTACTACTGCAATAATAATACATGCAACTATACCGATTAAAAAAGGAATTGCCCATAAAAGAGCAGTAGCGGCAGGTGCGCTATATCCTGCATTTTTAATACCCCAAAGCATTTTAGCATATTTAAAAGCAACAACTGCACACATCACATCAGATAACAAAATTGCAAGAGCAAAAAACAAACAGCTAATCTTTTTCATAAATAACCCTCCTCGCCAGAGTTTCATTGGCATCATTACTCAGGCTTCCGAGAGATCATCAATTAGATACTATCCCTAGGATATCTAATTCAAATCATACAGGAAATATATGAATTTTTCAAGCACGAAACCGAAGATGTTTGATATAGAAATAAGGGGTTCGCAACTTTTTTTCCGTGATAAGCGGCAGCTGAATTGATAAAATAGCATTGTCAGCAAAACAAAAAATGCATACAGCAATTCATTTACCGCAAAACTGATGACCCGCTTTAGGCGGGCACCGGGCATGACCCGGGTTTGAATGAAAAAGCATCTTGGAAAGGCGCAAACAGCAACCTATATTGGCCGAGAACTGCTAACTCTCATCGCTAACGGACGAAGTCCGGAAAACGAAATGTGCCTTGTCCGAGCTAAAGGCACCAACAGCAATTCGGGATAAATGGTTATCTGGTGATGAAAAATCACCTTTGTGGGCTTAAGTCCACCGCAAACGGTGCCTTGTAACGGGATGACTTAACTTTTTAAGCGGAATGTCAATCAAAAAAGCACGATCTTTTCGCCAATAGGAATGAAATATTTTGCGAACCGCTAAGAAAAAAGGATGATTTTATCAAACCGGGAAAAGCTACGCTAAGGATGAATAAAAGGAGGAAATTTCATGCTGGAATATATGAAACAAGAAGCGAATAGGACCTTAACGGAAAACGGAGCGGCCGCCTTTGCCTCGACAGGCTCCGAGTGTCTTGACCTTTTTGCCGCTATCGGCGCACTTCGCCGGGAGGGAGAGACGGAGATTATTAGCCGTTTTGTTCACGCATATACAGAAAATGCGGATATCGCCATGAAACTGCTCTTTTTTGCCAGGGATATCAGAGGCGGATTGGGAGAAAGACGGGTATTTCGGGTAATCTTTAACTGGCTGGCGGCAAATGAGCCGGGATCCGTTCGCAAAAACATAGAGTATGTTGCCGAGTACGGACGCTATGATGACTTGCGTAAGGACCAAAACTTGGGGCAAGAAAATGGCAAGGGCGCTTGGCCTTTCGGCAGCGGATTATAGGAAGGCTTTGACAGCGCTGCGCCGAAAAGTTCGTATCATTGAAAACAACCTGCGGGAAAAGGACTATTCCTTTGACTATGAAAAGCAGCCGTCAAAGGCTCTGTTTAAATACAGAAAAGCTTTTATCCGTAACGACAAGGAGCGCTATAACGCTTTTATCAATGCCGTTGCCGCCGGAGCAGCAACTTTGCATGCCGATCATGTTGCGCCCTATGAACTGGTTGCGCCTTATCTTACTGCCAATTGGTACGGAGAGAACTTTATGAAAAATATTACGCTGGCGGAAAAGGAAGTAGAGTTTTCCGAGCTCCCGCAGATCATTTTCTGGAATGTGGCCAGCCGGAATCGGCAGCAGCCGGTTACGCAAAATGAGCAAGGAGTGGCGCTGGTGTCAGGAGTAACGCCCCGCATTTTTTCAATGGTGGCAGGCGGAGTCCTTTCACCGTACAACTTTATGATGGAAGTGCTGGGCAGCGAACGCTATGCTAAAATAGCGGCATAGCATAAAGCGGCGGACCGGACAAGAGTCCGCCGTTTTTTGGAAGAGAGGGATACTATGTTTAAAATACAGGGAAAAATAAATACTGCCGTCTGCTACGCCAAGGTGGTTGACGACAGTGCTGTCGAGCAGATTAAAAAACTGTGCGACTGTGCGCTGACCGAGGGCAGCCAGATTCGCATTATGCCCGATGTTCATGCCGGCAAAGGCTGCACGGTGGGAACGACCATGACCATCAAGGAAAAGGTCTGCCCGAATATTGTCGGAGTTGATATCGGCTGCGGCATGTATACCGTCAGGCTGACGGCAAAAACCATTGATTTTGAAAAAGTTGACGCGGCGGCGCACTTTATTCCGTCGGGCATGAATACTTGGGAAGGGCGGATAGAGCACTTTGACCTGACCGGCCTGATATGTTACCGCCAGCTGCGGGATGCCAAAAGACTGGAGCGTTCTCTCGGCACTCTGGGTGGGGGCAATCATTTTATTGAGATTGATCAGGCCTCGGATGGCGCATTTTATCTGGTGATCCACTCCGGCAGCCGAAATCTGGGAAAACAGGTTGCCGAACTTTATCAGCAGCTGGCCATTGATTTACAGGCCGGCAAAGAGGATTATTTGAGCAGACTCGAGGAAATTATCAGCACATATAAAGCGGAAGGCAGATGCAGTGAAATTCAAAGTACACTGACAGTGCTGGAAAAAGAATATAAAGTCAAGACGCCGGATGTGCCGGAGGAGTTGTGCTGGCTTTATGGCTCTTTCCTTGAGGATTATTTGCATGATGTGGAAATTTGTCAGCGGTTTGCCCGCAGAAACAGAGAAAAAATGGTGGAGATTATTCTGGAAAGAACCGGTATGACGGCGATGGAAGCATTTCATACGATTCATAACTACATTGATACCAAGGAGATGATTTTGCGCAAAGGCGCAATTGCCGCCCATCAGGGGGAGAAGGTGCTGATTCCGATTAATATGCGCGACGGTTCTGTGCTCGCTGTAGGCAAGGGCAATCCGGAGTGGAACTATTCCGCGCCGCATGGTGCCGGCCGAATTATGTCCAGAAGCAAAGCCAAAGAAAAGATTGATCTGGCAGCATATCAAGCGGCGATGGCAGGTATATACAGCACATCCGTCAATGAACAGACTATTGACGAAGCGCCGATGGCGTATAAATCAATTGATGACATCATTGATGTGATTGGCGACTCGGTTGATATTATTGATATCATGAAGCCGGTGTATAATTTTAAAGCCGCCGACGATGAGCTTCCGTGGCAGAAAAAGCAGGGAAATAACAATGAGGGATTGTTTTTAGATGTGACAGAATAAGGAACTTAAAGGAAAAGGCGGGTATCGGGATTGGTAAGGGCTGTGGCGTGGTTTATGTACCGAAAAAAATATTTCCTATTGCAATTTCGTCAGGGAATCCTTATAATAAAAATGTACAGTCACAGGGAAAAAAGAGGGAAAAGAGGAAAAGACCGAAAAGCTTTCCATGTGTTGAACCCTTTTCCCGGCCGGATTGGTACAGAATAATAACAGACAAAGAAGAGGAGAGTGACGACTATGCTTAGAAGTGAAAGAATTGTGTTTCCCGGGATTCCGCAGAGTATCGAAGAATTTAAAATGCTGCCGCAGGCGCAGATGGCAACGCCCTTTGATACCGCAGCTCTGACAGTGCTAGCGCTGTGCGTTTATCCGCAAAACAAGGCATTATCTTTGGAGATGTTGGATTTTTTAAGAGGCCCCAGACCTTTAAACGGCGTGGAGAAACAGTTTATTGCTGACCGGTTTATGGACAAGGATTATGTGCCGCGCTCCTATTTTGTGGGAGCAGTTCCGGCCAATGACTATACACCGGCTCAGCCCTATACCGTGGTAGTTAGTGAAGAACCGTACTCTTATACGGGGGAGGGCTATGCTAAACTGAACCTTTTTTCCGGCGGAGCAGATTCGCCCCGGCAGGTTAAGATGCGCAATGCGAAAGATGGAAAATGGTATATGTGGGAACAGTTTTTGCTGGGAGGAATTCGTCAGCCGGAAAGCAGTAACCCTTGGGCATAGGTCGGAAGTGCCGCTGAAAAATAAATAGGATAAAAAAGAACCTTAACAGCCGATGGGCGGAGTTAGGGTTCTTTTTTGTTTTTTCTATATCGAGAAAAATAAAGAAAAAAGATACCGTTCAAACCAAGTAAATTGAAAAGACTCTTTTTTAACTGTTCAAATTTATGTAAAAATGATAAGATAAAAACATAAAAAAAGTATTTTAATATTAATTGAGAAAATTTAAGAATAAAAAATATAAGCGGCGAAAATAATGAGAAAAGGAGAAGGCTATGAACAAGAGAGCGTTAGACATCATCGCTTATATGGAAAACGACCTGGGGAAAAGTTCTTTAAAAGACCTGTCCGTCAAATTCAAGGTATCAGTCAAGACGATTTATCAGGATGTCGCCATTATTTCCGAATTTTTAAGAGCAAGGAAATTGGGGGAAATTCAGTTAGAGGATGGAGCTTTGATACTAACTGGAGAAAGACAAATGCTGCCGGCGGCACTGGAAAGTTTGTCTTTTCAGGAATATATTTTATCTAAGGAGGAACGGCTGACTATTGAGGCGCTGCTGCTGCTGTTTGCCGGGGAATATGTAACACTGGCAGTAATTGCTGATTTTTGCGCTGTTTCCCGAACTACTGTCATTACGGATTTAACAGATTTAAATGATGCTTTAGGCCGGGAAAATTTAACAGTGCAGGGGTATTCCAGTCATGGCGTTAAATTGAGTGGTTCAGAACTGGCGATTCGACGCTATTTTTTGGCTTGTGCCGCCGGGAAAAAGTATTTGCTGGAAATGTTTTTTCATCAGCCCCGAGATGGACAAAAAGCTGAAATTCTAATTTTAAAGGATTCGGAAAAAATTATGCTGCAAAACTTAACAGCGGAAGCGGAACAGGTCAGCGGCAATTTTTTAACAGAGGGTTCTTATCGGGCCCTGATGAAATATCTTTATTTCTTGGTGCAAAGATTGCGGAAAAATCATTATCTGCGGGAGATGGAAAGCGGCACAAAAGAACGGTTACCCAAGGAACTGGAAGTGTTTCCGGAAGTTTTATATCGGTATATTTGTCAATATTTTGATTTTTCCAAATCAGAGGCCGAGTTTCAGTTCCTGTGCGGTGTGATTATGAATCTGCGCTACCTTCAGAAAAATACTCGGCGCAATCAAAACAGTGTTCGGATTCAGACTATCACCCGCAAGTTTATCGAGGAACTGTCCGGTGAGCTGCATATTAAGCTCTATCGGGATTATGATTTATTTATTGGCTTATCCCGGCATTTGGAACGGATTTTTGAGGAAAAAATTACTTTTATTTCTGAATATCAGGAGGTTAAGGCAATTATTAATCAAAATCCGGAAATTGTGGGGGCGGTGGAAAAAACAATTGGTTTGATTGAGCGCATGGCGCGGCGCAAAATTACGGAAGCGGAACTGGATTTTATTGTTATCTATGTGTACGCGGCCATTGGGCGGCTCAGGGCACAGAACTCCGATTTACGGGTATTGTTGATTTGTAACAGCGGCATTGGCACCAGTCAACTGCTCAAGTCCCGTCTGACCGAAAGGTTTGCTTTTCAGGTAACGGAGGTTAAATCGTCACATAGCTTAGCGGCCAAGGAACTGGCAACAGTGGATTTGGTTATCAGCACGGTTGATTTGCCGTTTTCGCCGGAAAAATATATTAAGGTTTCGCCGCTGCTCACGGAAGAGGACCATATTGCACTGATTCGGCGGCTTGACCGGCTGCCGGCCAAGCGGGAAGCAGAAAAAGATAAAGCTGCGGAACTGATTTCCCAAATCCGGCCGCTGGTGTCGCAATATGACGGCTTACTGGAAAAGCTGGAAAAGGACGTTAAAGTCTATTTTCAGAAAAAAGAGCAAAAAAATGAAGGAGGCAGCAGCTTAACTGACTTTTTGACACTGGATTTTTTAAGAACGGGAGCAGAGGCCGGAGACTGGAAGGAAGCGATTTCATTAGCTGCCGAGCCGCTTTTGCAAAATGGCTGCATTGAAAAAAGATATGTACAGGCGATGATTAAAAATGTGGAGGAAAACGGAGCCTATATTGTGATTGCTCAAGGCTTTGCGTTGGCTCATGCCGGTATTGACGAGGGTAGCTTAAAGGTGGCCTTAAGCCTGACCAAGCTGAAGGAGCCGGTTGCATTTGGAGCGGGGCTGCTGGATCCGGTTCGCTATGTGGGGGTGCTTTCGGCGGTGGACGAAAAGCAGCATTTAAAGCCGTTTTTTGAACTGCTAAACCTGCTTCGGTTACAGCCTTTTTTAGAAGAATTGGAGTTGTGTGAAACGCCGGAGCAAATGGCGGAAATGATAAAAAAATATGAACGCAGAATGTAGCGGAGGGAAGACGGGGCTTATGTCTGTCGGGACAAATGATCGGTTTAAGCTATAAGCAATTTGGAAAGGGGAGCATAAAACACAGTGGATAAAATTGATAGTGTGATGTTTGACCTGGATGGAACACTTTGGGATACGAGGCAGATTTTAGCGGATGCATGGACAAAAATTATTAATCGGCATGGAATTGATGTGCGGCTTACAGTTGAAAACTTAAGTCCTTTGTTCGGTAACGAACTTTCTTATGTAATACGGCATTCCGTACCCAACAGCGTGCCGCAGGCAAAAATAGATGAGGTTATTCCAGAACTTACATTGGCTCAAGTTTGGTCTGTTCGGGAAACAGTGCCGTATTTTTATCCGGGGATACAAGAAACATTTGAAACCTTGTCAAAGAAAGTTCCAATTATAGTCATTAGTAATTCGGTAGTTGGATATATCGATGCATTTCTTGACAGCAGTGGGACGGCAGCGTATGTTTTGGATCATGTCTGTAATGGCGATACCAATCTTAATAAAGCCGAAAATATTAAACTGATGAAAAAAAAACACTCCTTGCATAATCCGCTTTATGTCGGAGACACGCAAATGGATTGTGATGCGTCGCGGGCGGCGGGAGTGAGATTTGCTTTTGCCTCTTATGGTTTTGGTAATACAAATGATTTTGATTATTGCATTAGTAAATTGACAGATTTAATTTCGGTTGTTGAGATTTAGAAAGTTTAGCACACATAAGGAGGATGGAAATGGACAGTGCATTATATTCTTTATCCGAAACGATACATACACAGGAATATGTCATTGCTACCTATTTTATCAGACTGTCTCAGAAAATAGATATTATTAAAAAGGCAGAATCCTTAGCTGTTGGTCAAACGATTGGAACTTGGGTTCCGATTCCTGGAATTACAAATGAAATCCGTGAAAAATACATGGGGAAAGTTGTAAATATTTTTGATGTTCCTCCAGTTGAATTGTCAACGCAGCTTGAGGAAGAGGAATTGAGTTATATTATTCAGATTGCGTATCCGGCAGCAAACTTTGGAAATGATTTTCCACTGATGATAACATCTTTGCTGGGAAATGACGCATCAACATCAGCTCAGGTGAAATTGATGGATATTGAATTTCCTAAGCATTTTCTCGAGAAATTCAATGGGCCTAAGTTTGGGATTAGTGGAATTCGTGAAAAATTTGATATTTATGATCGGCCGCTGCTCTTAAATATGATTAAACCTTGTACTGGTACGACACCCAAAATTGGCGCTGATATTTTTTATGATGTCGCTAAGGGTGGCGTAGATTTAATTAAGGATGATGAGCTTTTTGGCAATCCAGAATACAGTCCTACGGAAACGAGAGTAAAAGCATATAAAAATTCGGCTAAGCGTGTGTATGAAGAAACGGGTAATAAAGTTTATTATTTTGCAAATGTAACGAGAGGCGTTGACGAGCTGTTAGATGGAATTCATAAAATTGAAGATGCCGGTGCAGATGGGTTAATGGTTAATTTTGCGGTGCTTGGGTACAGCGTTTTGAAGTATGTTTCGGAAAATACAAAACTGCCGATTTTAGGACATTCTGCTGGCGCAGGCATGTATACGGAAGGAATTATGAGTGGCATGGCAACTCCATTAGCTGTGGGAAAGTTGGCTCGTTTGGCGGGGGCTGATATTGTAATGTTAAATACACCATATGGAGGCTATCCGTTGCGGAAACAGAAGTATATGCAAACACTGCAGCAGCTGGTCTTACCTTTAACAGGAATCAAACCCGTTATGCCGTCCATTGGGGGCGGAGTTCATCCGGGAATAGTTGAAAAATATATTAAAGAAGCTGGAAAAGATATTGTTTTGGCTGCAGGCGGTTCTATTCAGGGGCACTCTATGGGGCCGACGGCTGGCGCAAGAGCAATGAGAGATGCCATCGATATTGTATGCAGGGAAGAAAACTTTTTGGATGCCGCACAAGGACATATTGAACTCGAAAACGCAATCGCGCGATGGGGTTACTTAAATGATTAATGAAAATGGGAGGGAAAATATGAAAATTGCAATCGGATGCGACCCAAATGCAGAAGCGGAGAAGCAAGCTGTTATTGAGTTCATTCAAAAAAAAGGATATGGTGAAGTAACGGACTTTGGCAGCAAAGATCCGATTTACGCAAATGTTGCAATTGAACTGGCGGAAGCAGTCGCCAGAAAAGAATATGATCGAGGAATCTTGCTTTGCGGAACAGGGATCGGGATGTCAATTGCGGCCAATAAGGTAAAGGGAGCTTATGCAGCATTGGCAGCAGATGTTTATTCAGCTGAACGGGCAAGATTATCAAACGATGCGAATATTATAACTATGGGAGCATTTACAACCGGCAGCAAAAATAGGGAAGAAATAATAACGGCTTTTTTGACGAATGAGTTTGTACCAGGATGCAGCAGTCAGCCTAAAGTGGATGCATATCATAAATATGATGCCTTAAAAGGAAGTTGCTATTAGTATGAAAAAGGTATATTTTGGCAGCAATTTAAAAATGTATAAAAACATAGCAGATACAGTTACTTATTTGCAAGATCTACAGCAGAATACCTATGACCTTAGTCGCGATGACGTTCAACTTTTTATTATACCTTCATACACGGCGCTGGAATCGGCCAATAAGTCAATTGATCACCAAAAAATCCTGCTTGGTGCGCAAAATATGTGTTGGGAAGATCAAGGACAGTTTACCGGTGAAATTTCGCCGTTAATGTTAAAAGAAACAGGTATTGATTTAGTGATGATTGGTCATTCGGAAAGACGGCATATTTTTAATGAAACGAATTATGAAGAGAATAAAAAAGTTCTTTCTTCGCTGAAAAATGGCTTTATAACATTGCTCTGCATCGGTGAAACGGAAACACAAAAAGACTATATGATCAGCAAAGAGGTACTTAGGGAACAACTTCGAATCGGATTTTATGGTGTCAACACAGAATCTGTAAATAAAATATGGATAGCGTATGAGCCTGTATGGTCAATTGGTGTGAATGGAAAACCAGCAAAAGCAGATTATGTAGAAGAAATGCATAAAATTATAAAGGAGTGCCTGATTGAAATTTTTGGCTCTAAAGGGCGTGATATTCCGGTGCTATATGGCGGCAGTGTTAATCAACAAAATTGTGAATCATTAATTGTTCAGCCATCCATTGACGGATTGTTTGTCGGACGGGCAGCATGGAATGCAGATGATTTTAATGCATTGATTAGACAGTCGCTAATGGCATTACAAAGGGAGAAAGATAGAAATTAGGGATTATATGGAGTAAATGCTGCAGATAACCGTTTAGGTAATAGTTAATTACAGACTTGAAGGAAGGTAAGTAATTATGCTTTTAAGAAAGGATCTAATTAGGATTGGGCTGAAAGGAAGTACATCAGAAGAAGTAGAACGAAACTTTGCAGCTGTTTTTGTAGAGGCGGGAGTGGGCAAGTCAAACTACCCAGATGCGATTGTTGCCAGGGAAAAAGACTACCCAACTGCGTTGCCGGCAGCAGCGTTTGATATTGCAATTCCTCATACATATGCAGAGTATGTGAATGAAGAAGCAATGGGAATAGCCATTCTGGAGCATCCGGTTGAATTTAAACAGATGGGTTCGCCTGAGATTACATTATACCCTCAACTCCTGTTTATGTTGGCAATCATTGATCCTAAAAATCAATTAAAGACTCTTCAGAATATTGTTAAGATTGTGCAAAGTGATGATCTGCTGTTTCGAGTAAAAAATGCCAAAACGGCAGATGAAGTGTACGATATATTAGAGCCTGCCCTCAAAATTGAGGGGGATGGTGAATGAGAACGGTCTTGGTTAATGGACATTAATTGTTCAGGATAATTTAATAGAGTGAAAGGAGAACAAAATTATGGCAAAAGTAAATGTTTTAACAGTATGTGGATCCGGAATCGTTACATCTTCAATGATTGCTCATCAGATTGAAGAAATGCTGGAAGAAGAGGGGTATGATGTTAGTGCGGAGGAATCAAATCCGAGTGAAATGTCAACCTTTTTAATGCGCAAAAATTATAACTTTATTGCGTATGCTTCGCCGATTGATGAAAAAGAAACAAACGGCGTTCCGGCAATTCCGGCAATTGGTTTAATTACCGGACGCGGATCGGATGAATTTAAAGAGCAGATGTTGGAGGTTCTTAAAAGTCAGGGTCTATAATTCTGTGGCGTTTTGTCTAAGGGAAAGTTAATAATTGAATGGCTGAGAAAAGGGAAAGGAGTTATTAAAAATGGATGGTTTTTTTAGTGCATTAAAAGCGTTTTTTGACACATTTCCGGCGGCAGTATTTGTTCCGGTCATTATGTATATTATTAATCGTGCGTTTGGCGTTGTGCGCAAGAAGGCATTTATATCTGCATTATCCGCCGGTGTTGGTCTGGAAGGCTTTTCACTGGTCATTAATGCATATTCATCTGTAATCACTCCGGTTATTAGCCGAATGATTACGGCAACCGGGGTTAATCTTCCGGTTTATGATTTGGGATGGCCTAATACTTCTGTAGTTGCATACTCGTCAACTGCCGGAATGATTTTTATTGCAATTGCTATTTTCCTTCAGATTGTCTTATTCTTGTCGCATTTTACAAGTATTTTCCAAGCGGGAGATCTTTGGAATAACTATTCTTATATGTGCTGGGGTTCTATGATTTATGTCCTGACTGGCAATATGGTATTTGCAGTTGCAGTTATGATTATTCAGCAGCTTTATACGCTTCTTATTACAGAAGTGATAGCAAAGCGCTGGTCGACATACTATAAGTATCCGGGGTGTTCAATCGCGTCATTGCACACGGCTACAATAGCGGTTTTTGCAATTCCACTGAACTGGCTTATGAATAAGATTGGCCTTTATAAGGTGAAGGCGGATCCGGCCGCACTTAAAGCAAAGTTAGGATTTGTCGGTGAACCAATGACTTTAGGCCTCTTGCTGGGGCTTATTATTGGATTTATTGGAAATATCACGCGGATAGGTGATTTGGCAGCTTGGGGTGAAATTTTTACCTGTGGTATTGCGACATCAGCAGTTATGTCTGTTTTCCCGCGTATTTCCTCTATTTTCTCTGGTGCATTTTCAGCCATGACGGAAGCATCTAAAAAGAGGACGAAAGGATACAAAGGAGAATGGTACTTGGCGGTTAATGATGCGACTGGCTATGGGGAAACAGCCACTTTGATTTCTGGTTTGATTTGTATGCCTCTGTGTTTGTTCCTGTCTTTTGTGCTTCCGGGCAACCAGACATTGCCGGTTGTTGATTTAGTCGCTCTGCCCTACTGTATTCAGCCGATGGTAGCGATGGCAAATGGTAATGTTCTTAAATCGGTAATTGGCGGTACGATTATTTCTGTTATTTTCCTGTACTGCTGTACAGCATGCGGACCGACATTCCATCAGGTTGTGGTTGCGGCAGGTGGTGAGGTGAATGGAGAGATGATGGTTACGTCGTTGATTATTATTGGACAACCGATTGCTTATCTTCTCTTCCAACTGGCATATCAATTCGGCTGGATTGGGGTGCTAATTGAAGTGCTGATTTATGCTGTGCTATATATTGTGCTTAAGAAAAATATGGATAAGATTCACGAAGTGCTTGAAAAACAGGCGCATTATGGCGAAGAAACACCGGCTGCTGCGTAGATTTAGTGGGAAAGGCACGCTATTCATCAGACCGGCGTGCCCTTTCCCCCTTTTTAAAAGATTACAGATAAGGATAATTGGCAACTCAATTTTTCCCTGTGCGAAGTGCTTTGCGCTTCTGCGTGAGTGCGCGACTGGTTTAAAAAAGATCGTTCTAACAAATATGGGAAAGTTGAGGTACTGATAAAGTGTTTGTATTTATGCTTAATTGCCGAAAAAGCAACTTGTTACCCCGGATAGGATAAGGAGGGAGACATGCCAGCTAAAAAAACTGTGACATTTGATTTTAAAATTGAACCGAGCGATTATGCGGCAACAATAGTGGCAATGACATTTGGAATACAAAAATGGAAAAGATATGCTATTTATATAACATGGATATTTAGTGCTGTATGCCTTTTGTTGACAGTAACAAAAGTATTTCAGGTCAGCCCGACAATGTATACATGCTTTTTATTGGTGACGGTTATCGTAGGGACAGCATGGATATCAATGCAAATTGCCATATATAACTATAAAACAAAATATAAAACAGAAAATAATTTTAAGAGACAAATTTCCGTGGATGAAAGTGGTTTTACATTTAGAAATCGTTCCACCCAAGAAAGTGGTCATAATAGTTGGGAAGATATTGCGAGAGTAAAGGAATTAGAGGATTATTTTTTAGTTGGAGTAAATGCACGGGATGCGGTAGTTATTCCCAAACGAGCGATACGAACGGAGCGGGAGTACAGTATTCTCTTGGATTTGTTAGAGGGTAATTTAAACGGAAGATTCTATAAACTATAGCTGGAGGAAATATGTTTGATTATGAGTGTAAAGCGGCTGTTGTAGAAATTGCTCACAGGTTAGCGCGACGAGGTTTTGCCGGAACGTTTGAAGGTAATATTTCCTATAGAAATGGGGAGCGGATTTATATGACGCCTACCACACAGGACAAAGAGACATTGACGGAAGGAAAAATAATTTGTATTGATATTGATGGGAATCAAGAGGAAGGTGATTTGGCAAAGACATCAGAATATATTTTACACACAGAAATATACAGAATGCGCTCGGATGTAAATGCGGTTGTGCATTGTCATGCGCCTTTTTCGACGGCCTGGGCGCAAGCGGGGCAGGCATATGAAACAAAATGTGCGACCGAAGGAATTCTTCAATTTGGCAGAGTGCCATGCTGTCGATATGGAATGCCGGGAACAAGGGATATCTTGGGGGATATTTCTAAATATATAATGGATTATGATACTGTTTTTTTACAAAATCATGGAGTGGTAGCTTATGCTGCAGACCCATTGACAGCTTTTGCTAAAATATGTTCATTGGAAAATCTTTTGCAGACGGAGTTTATCCGTAAATTAATGTTTCCAGATATTAATGCTGATTTGCCTGCCAATGAGGTTTTACGTCTTAATGAACTGGGCAAAAAATGGCATGGGTATCACGAAAAATAAAATTGAAATCAAATCAATTGTGCATGCTTCCAGTTATGAAAAGTCATAGATTTATTCAAGCATAATAGCAAGGTTAATTTATTCTGATTGGAAAGCAGGCACATCTTTTAGTATGTCCAAAAAAGAAATCTTTTCATATCTTCTATTGCTCACGCTAAGTTTATGATATAATATTTAGTAGTATCTTATGTTAGTACTTCGACTTTTTTGACGAAATGGTTTGCATTTGAGCATTTTCAAATTGGCAATGAGAGAATGTCAAAATATGAGGAGAAACATCATGCGATTATTCAGGCGCTTTATTTACAGCGGCATTATTATCGGAGCGGCTAATTTATTTGTTTTACTGGCACTGTTGATGACGGCCGGAGTGTCGGCGATCGGGCTGGGAATCCTGACGGCGCTGTTGTTTTTGTTGTTGCTTTTTATTTTGATTGTTCCGCAGAAGAACAGCCAGCCGACGAAAGTGCTGCGTGTGCTAGCCAATGGCTGTGAGCTTTTGCGCCTGTTTTTAATCAGTGCGGCCGTAACACTGCCGCTGCAGCTTGTTTTTTTGATTGGAGCTTATCAGGAAGCAGGGCCGGAAATGGGCATCTGGTATTTGGCCTATGCTGCTCAAAGTATCTTCTTGGCATTGCTGTGTGAAGCGGTTGTTTTTTGGAGCGGAATGCTGCGTTTATACACGATGTCCGTTCAGCTGGGGATCAGGCACCGGGTTTTGGCGCTGCTGTTGGCGTGGGTGCCGGGCTTTAATTTATACTATCTGCTGAAAATGATTCGCATTGCCGAAGCGGAAATAGCGATTGAAGCCGAGAAGGCTGAAAGAAACAGCCGGCGGGCGGCCAGTGAGATTTGCCGGACCAAATATCCGCTGCTGCTGGTGCATGGTGTTTTTTTCAGAGATTTTCGATATTTGAATTATTGGGGGCGGGTGCCGGGAGAGCTGATTAAAAACGGCGCGACTATTTATTACGGCAACCAGCAGTCAGCCGCGTCCGTTGATTGCTGCGGCGCAGAACTGGCGGAACGAATCCGGCAGATCGTTCAGGAAACGGGCTGCGGCAAAGTGAATATCATTGCTCATTCTAAAGGCGGGCTGGACAGCCGGGCGGCAATCAGCCGTTTTGGGGCAGCGCCCTATGTCGCCAGTTTGACCACTATTAATACGCCGCATCGGGGCTGCATTTTCGCCGAATATCTGATCGGACGCTGTCCGAATGGCTTAAAACAAGCGATGGCTGCCTCCTATAATCGGGTGCTGAAGCAGTTGGGTGATCAAACGCCGGATTTTTTGGCGGCAGTCGGTGATTTGACGGCATCAGCCTGTGCCGAGCGGAATAAAATCACGCCGGATATGCCGGGCATACTCTATGAAAGCGTCGGCTCCTATTGCCGCAAGGCCACCGGCGGGCGTTTTCCGTTGAATGTCAGTTATCCTGTCGTCAGGCATTTTGACGGTAAAAATGACGGGCTGGTAGCGATCGACTCAGCGCCGTGGGGAGAACGGTTTACTCTTTTGGAGCCCGGGTCCCGGCGCGGGATTTCGCATGGTGATATGATTGATCTGAATCGGGAAAATATTCCGGGCTTTGATGTCCGGGAGTTTTATGTATCCCTGGCAGCCGGTTTAAAGGACAGAGGATATTAAAGCATGGCCGGCGCAGGCTGTTTTGCAGTTTGCCTTTCAGAGCAAGTTTTTTTTCAATGGATTACAGCAAGATAATCTGCTCTGTTTGCCTATATTAAGAGCAAGCTCTTATATAGGCAACAAAAGCATATTATCAAGATGGTTAGCTTATATTGCCTATACGAAAGCTTGCTTTCAGTATAGGCAAATACAGCTAACCATTAAGGTAATTTTGCATATTAGCGAACTTGTATGTGACGTTATTCCAGCGGCTCTAGGTTTAAGTCAAACAGCAGCTCGGTTAGTTGAAACGAACTGAGCTGCTGTTCAATGGCAAAAATGATGGCGGCGTCGCGCTGAACCTTGGGAGAAAGCGGGTTATATTCACTGTAAACCAGTAAGTTTTGTGTTTCTTCTAAGGTTGCCTTAACAGCCAGTGCCATTAAAATTACCCGATTGCGGGAAGGCGGCCGCCGTTCGCCGCTTAAAATTGCGTAAACATAAGATTTGGATAAACCGGTCTGCAAAACCAATTCGGTTTTGGGAATGTTGTTTCGGTCGATCAGCTGTTTTAGATATTCAGTAAAAATCTGTTCGGAAAAAATTTCATAATTGTTTTGCAGATAGCTATAAATACTCTTGCTTTCCTTTAATTCCTGCAGCAAAAAAGTGGTACGGATTTCTTCGCGGTTTTTCATGACATATGGGCAAAAGGCCCCCTCCTTAGTTAATTTTACGATGATACGGCTTTGGCAGCAGACACCCCAATTTGCGGTCAAAGCCTTAGTTATATCATTTTATTGGGCTTTCCCATGTTCGAAACATTGCCCGTTTCTGTGCGGCCATTATAAAATTTTCCCCGCAGGTAAACAAAGCTTTAAAGGGCAGCTTCGTCTTTTTTTAAGATGGCAAAAAAGATCAGTCCGGCAGCGCCCAAAATTAAAGAAATAACAGCGTAATGCCCCATGATTTGCAAAATGACATCATAAAAAAGTTTTTTCGGCAGCATTTGGCTGAGGCGGTCATAAGAGTTTAACAGCCATAAATCGACATCAAAAAGAAAACGGTGAAAATAAGTAAAATACTTATCAAAGTTTGTCAGCATCATAAACGTCAGTCCACCGGTCAAAATCAGAGTAAATGCGGCATTGAAGGCCAGAATTTTGAAAATATTCATCCAGTACCGGCGCTGCAGCCAAACCGTTTTGGCATTCCGACGCTTGCGGCAGGAAAAATAAACATAAAGCGAAAATGGAATCAAGACTGTCAGCAGAAGCAGTAAACAAAACTGCTTTATTTTATCAAGTAAAACGAAGATTACTTTTACGTCAAGCAGATATGCCAGCTCCCGATTATTAAAAACAGGCGTTTCTTTTCCGCTGACAGGCAAAGTCAGCTGAACCGAACTTTCCCGGCCGGACAAATATCCGGTCATTTGCCGGATGATTTGAGTTAGGGCCGGCTCGCTGAAACCAGTGGCGGCGGCGATATTATTTTTTTGAAACTGTTGTTCCAGATAAGTTTCATTACAGGAATAATGTCGGATGGCGGATAAAAGCAAAACAACGGAAAGAACAATGCCAAGCGCCAAGCTGAGCAGGTTTGAGAGAAGAGAAAGATAATTTATATTTTGCTTGCTTTTCATTGGTTCAAGTCCCCTTACATCTTTTTTTCAGTGTATCAATTTATTGAAAAAATGTCAAGAAACACAGGGATTATTTATGAGGCTTTTTCGATTTTTATTAATTCCACAAATTGTGGACGACTTTTTGAGAAAAAAATGTTAAAATAGAATTAGTAAATGCTAGGCAGTCAGTAATAATCAACGGTAACAGCCGGAAAATCAGACTGCAAGCAGCAGCCGGTAAGTAACAAGCCGAAACAATCGGGCTAATCCGGAACAAACCACGCAATTTAATATTAGGAGGGAATCATAATGACGCAAAAAACAGAAATGAAAAGAACAGGTCTTGCCGGAAGTCAAAACAAAGTGCCGACTACCTTTCAACGCCGGATTACCGAAATGGCAAAAAAAGGAAAGTTTTTGAGTAAATCAGAAAAAAGCAGCCGGCGGGCGTTTTGGGCATTGCTGCTGAGCGTCAGTATTTTAGCCGGCTTTTGGAGCTTTAGCGCTGCGCCGGTAAAAGCGGTCAGCTTTACCGATATCAAGGGCAAGGAATGGTATGCCGCCGATGTTACCGCCTTAGCGGCTAACAGCAACGGAATCATCAAGGGCTATCCCGACGGCAGCTTTCGGGCGGATACCAAACTGACGGCTGACCAGTTTATTACTATGCTGGTGCGGACGGGCGGCCAAACAGCGGCAAATAATTCCGAATACTGGGCGATTAACTATTTAAACAAGGCGAAAGAAATGGGGATTTTGCAGGACGGCGATTTTGCTGACTTTCGGGCGGAAATTAGCCGTGAGGAAATGGCGCTGTTAATGATGCGCTTTTTAGCCGGCCGCGAGGACTTATCAAAGCTGGATATTAGTCAGGCGGAGGCGGCAATCTTGGATTTTGTTCTGGTCGGGGCTTATCAAAAGACAACTGCCGGCAAAGAAGCCTATCAAAAAGCGGTCAAGGAAGCCTATGTTCTGGGCCTCTTGACTGGCTATGAGGACACCAGTTTTAAGCCGCAGGGAATCCTGACCAGAGCGGAGGCCGCTACTGTCGTTATGCGTCTGCTTACCCCCAGCCGCCGGTCGGCTTTTCAGCCGGAAGTGATGAAGCAAAAGCAGGAGACAGAGCTGGCTGCTCACTATTACGGCGGCAGCAAGTGGGTGAATCCAGCGGATGAAAGTATTCCTAAATTGACCCGGGTGCTGGAAGACCGGAATATGACTAAAGGGGGATTGCACTATTCGCCAAGAGTTAATATTGTAATTGAGGACAATGATTGGCCAAATCTTAGTGTTGATGAAATAAGGGGAATTATTAAATACACGGACGAGGGGATGAAATCACCGGGACAGTTGGAAGATTTTGAAAAATTGCTGCTGCGCCGTCTGCCAAAAGCAGAAGCAGAAAAGGTAATGCAATATTTAAGAAAAAAAACCAATGCGATTGAGCATTTGGGTTATCGCAACGTTGATTTTATTTTAGATAATAATCGCTATCTCATTCGTTTTATGGAAATTCGTACCATAATAAACAGCAATGCGGAAGACTTTGATGGTAATGCGTATGATGTTGTTTTTAATATTTGTTATATGGATGCCAAATGGCAAAAATTATATAAAGAAATTTATGATTATAATTTCCCTAAGATTCGATAGGAGGCGGATATGAAAAGATATCAAAAAATGGGAATTGCATTTGCATTGACTGTCAGTGTATTGTCAGCCTTTCTTTTGCCGGTAAAAGCAGACAATGTTTATTCCAAAGAGGAAATGGAAAAGACATTAACAATTTTTGCCGCGCAAAATGCAGAGTATGCTAAGAGGGGAATAGAAAATTTTAGTGAAGAAGTATGGGCGAAGCATGGGCTATTGGTAACAAAAGAAAATGTTCAAAAACCACGTTTTTCTTGTTTTGACATAACAGAAGGCTTTAAAAAGACCATCACCGATAATAAAAAGGTAAATGGGCAGTGGAAATATTTGGGCACTACCCCAGAAGGATACTTGGTAGAAAACCCGGATTATCCGGCAGATGCTTATAACGGTAAGCCATTTAGTCAATTTAACTGGATAAAAAATCAGAATGAGAAAACCAGTTTATGGCAAAAAATAGAACTGCTGACCAAAGATGAGCGAAAACGCCAGCACTACTACTATATCAACCTAATCAAAGACAGCTTTGAAGCCGAGTTCGGCAAAGGTTTTGACCGGGAAAATATTACCAAGGAAATGGAAGAGGCGATGCTGAAAGCGGCGATTTTGGTGTATCCGATGGCCGAGGGGAGGCGGACTTTGATTTCTTTCCGTAACTTAGGGGATGATGGCAAAATCTATGAAGTCACTGCCAGTATGCCCAAGGATTGGCTGAGAACGTCGAAGACACCGATAGAAATTACCGCCGAAGAACTGGTTCAGCCGCTGATTCCCCAGGCGGCCGATTTTCAGGGGGGGATATTGCGACTGGCTTCGGAAAAGCCGGGGCAGGAAATCTTTGATGTGGCAAAGGGAATCCCCGCTACCGAAAAGCTGTATGCCAATGTTATTATCGATCAGTATAAAGGTTTGTATTTGCCGGAAAAGCGAGTGCATATTGAATGGGAAAAGAAGTATGAGCCAGATCCGAAAACCGGAAAAATGAAATTAGTCGGCGTAGAGAAAAAAGAATATCCTTATATGGATATTGCTTGGGCTTATGTCTATGAAATTGCTTCAGCCGAGATTAACAGCACCGTTTTGCCGGGCGGTCAGTTGACCCTGATGCCTCAAAATTACAGTCCTGTAACTGTTAGTATGACCAGCGGTGGCTATCAAAATGGTAAAACAACGAATGCCACGCTAACGATTAATGGCCACACCATTACTGCCGGTGAGTCGATACCGGCTTCACCCAAGATTAGCGCCGATGTTCTGTATCAGGACGGAATTGTCATTCCGACGGCGACACCCAATCAAAAGGATGCGCCGACTACCGGCAGAGCCGTTTACCGGCTGGCTTTCTCCTATGGCGGGGACTTTTCGGCAACTAAGGAAGAAAGCCTGACCGGAAACCCGGTCACGGCGCATACGCCGGTCGTTTGCTATCCCAGCCTATCGGATCGGACATTTGGACCGGGTGAAAAATATCCGAAAGCAAAAGACGGTCAAAAGCAATACATGAAAGAGGAAAGCTTTGCCGTTACCTATCCGCTAAGCGGCGAGCATTTAGCCATTCCTGGCTATGGCAGCCGTGATTACAGTGCTTACACTGCCAAACGGCAGGTGCGGTTCAGCTTTGATGTTTATGAGGGGACGGACTATACCGGTATTTATCGGCCGGCCGGCAAATGGTATGATTTTCCGGCCGGAGCAGAAAAAGATACGGCCAGCTACTTTATCCCCGCTTGGGCCAAAGAAGGCGAGAAGCACGATATTTCTTTCCGCAGCCTGCCGGTCAACTTAAGGGATGAAGCCAGTCAAGCCTTTGAATATTTGGCCAATAAAGATATTAAAAACGAAAAAGCGGTTCAGGACTTTACAGTGGCAGTCTTTGGCAAGGTAATGGACAGCCGGATTTTGCAGATTGCCGACGGACGAAACTATGCCAGCTTAGAAATGCCGGTTTATCCGCAGGCCGGCAAGCTCGCAAACCGGCAGGACGGCATTGCCCTGGGGATGCCGGTTGACTTAATGCTGACAACCAACAGCGATCTATTTTATGAAGCCGATTCGATTAAAGTAGTGCCGCATTATTTCTTTGTCGATAAGCAGGGTAAAAAAACCGAGGTTGATTTATACTATCATGCCAACCAGAAGCTGAAGCAGATTAGTGCGGTCAATACGGAGATTGAGCAAAAGGCAAGATTAAAAGACTTTTCTCTGTGGATCAGCAATAAACATTTTGATGATACG